>NZ_FNIC01000001.1:102305-381037 GCF_900103935.1 Nocardioides szechwanensis | reverse complement strand
GCGGGGGCCGCCTTCTTCGCGGGGGCCGCCTTCTTCGCGGGTGCGGCCGACTTGGCGGTACGTCGCGAGATCACCTTGCGGGCCGCGGAGGCGGCCTGACCGGCCAGGGACTTCCTAGTGCTGCGAGCCATGGAACGGGCCTCCCTCTGGCCGTGACATCCGTGACTGACATCACGGCTGCACGGAGGGTAGCCGGTGTGCGGGGGCGGCTCAAACAGGCGCACCGAAAGCAGGACGGCCGGCCCCGAGTGGGGCCGGCCGTCCGGTAGCGCTGTTCAGAGGAGGCTCAGCCCTCCTCCTCCCCCAGGATCGAGCGGAGACGCTTGGGTGCCGGAGCCTCATCGCCCGTGGGCGCAGACTCGGAGGCACCCTGGAGCGCCTCGAGCTGCTGGGTGAAGTAACTCTTGAGCCGCGAGCGGTACTCGCGCTCGAAGGACCGCAGGTTCTCGACGTCGAGGCTGAGCTTGTCGCGCTCCTTCTCGAGGTCTCCGAAGAGCTGCTGACGGCGCTCGGCGGTCTCGGCGTCGAGCATCTGCGAGCGGGTGCGCGCGTCAGACTCGAGCCGGTCGGCCTTGCTCTTGGACTCGGCCTCGAGGCGCTCGGCCTTGGTACGGGCCTCGCCCACGATCTTGTCGGCCTGGTTCTTGGCGTCCTCGACCAGCTCGTCGGCGTTGCGGGTGGCGATCTCGAGCAACCGGGCCGCGGCGTTGGACGCCTGGGGCACGGTCTCGACTCGGATCGTCTCCTGCGGAGCCACCTCAGCGGCAGGCACTGCGACCTGCACCGGCTCACGCTCGGGAACCTTCTCGGTCACGACCGGCTGCGGCGCCGTCTCGGCGGGCGACGGAGCGCCACTCTGTGCCGAGGAGAGCTTCGACCGAAGGTCGTCGTTCTCCTTGGTCAGCCGCGCGAGCTCGGCCTCGACCTCGTCGAGGAACTGATCGACCTCGCCCATGTCGTAGCCCTCACGGAGCCGGACAGGCGTGAATCGCTTGTTGCTCACGTCCTCAGGCGTCAGCGGCATGACCTCACCCATTCTTGATCGGTTCGAGCAGTACGTGTCCGTCGAACAATAGCGCCTGACGTGGGACTGGTGTGACGTGGCGTCACCCCAGGGGCACCCGGCGTCAGGACAGGAGCAGCGACGCGTTGACGAATCGCAGCACGTAGGCGGAGATCATCACGATGATGAAGCTCAGGTCCAGGGCGAAGTTGCCCAGACGCAACGGCGGGATCACCCGACGCAGCGCCTTGATCGGCGGGTCCGTGACGGAGTAGACCGCCTCGAGCACGACCAGGACAACGCCACGCGGACTCCAGGAACGCGCGAAGACCTGCACCCAGTCGACGATGAACCTGACCCAGAGCATCCCGATGAAGACCCAGAGGACGACATCGATGATCCGTCCAGCAATTTCCACGATTTCCTAGCTCTGGTTGAAGAAACCACCCTCGGCGATCCGCTGCTTGTCCTCGGCGGCGACCGTGACGTTGGGCGGGGAGAGCAGGAACACCTTGTTGGTGACGCGCTCGATCGTGCCACGCGTCGCAAACACGAGGCCGGCAGCGAAGTCGACCAGTCGCTTGGCGTCGGCGTCGTCCATCTCGGAGAGGTTCATGATCACCGGCACGCCCTCGCGGAAGTTCTCACCGACGGTGCGCGCCTCGTTGTAGGTGCGCGGGTGCAGGGTCGTGATCCGGGACAGCTCGGCGACCACGCCGGAGGGGCCGGGGCCGGGTGCGTGACGGCGACGCTCGGAGAGGTCGGCGACGGCGGCCGGACGCGACTCCTTGACCCGCGGGGCACGCCCCGTGGACACCGGCATCGTCTCCTGGGTGTGGTAGTCGTCGCCGTCGTAGTCGTCGTAACGACCGGTGTCCTCGAGCAGGCCGAGGTATTCACCGATCCTGCGCATCGCACCGCTCATGGCTGAAGCCTTTCGAAACGTCGGGCGCCCTGTAGGGACGCGCCTTCTCTGATGTGGACACTACTTGAACCGGGGCCTCGTTCCGAGGACCGCGGAGCCTATGCGCACGTGTGTCGCGCCTGCTGTGACGGCCTGCTCCAGGTCGCCACTCATGCCCGCCGAGAGCCAGGTCGCGTCGGGGTGCTGCGTGCGTAGCTGACCCTGCACCTCGACCAACCGGGCGAACGCCGCGGCGGGGTCCTCACCGAGCGGCGCGACGGCCATCAGGCCGCGCAGTCGCAACCGGTCCGAGGCGACCACGGCGTCGGCGAGCGCCGCCAGGTCGGCAGGGTCGGCGCCCGACCGGTGCTCGGCTCCGGGCGGATCGAGGCTCACCTGGAGCAGCACCTCGACCTCGTGGTCGCGGGCGTCCGCGCCCCGGTCGAGGGGGCCGACCAGCTTGACGCGGTCGAGCGACTCGACGACGTCGGCATAGTGGGCGACCGCCGCCGCCTTGTTGCTCTGGAGTCCGCCGATGAAGTGCCACCGCAGGCCGAGGTCGGCGCACTCGGCCGCCTTGGCCTCGGCCTCCTGGTGGCGGTTCTCGCCGACGTCGGTGACGCCGAGGTCGGCGAGCAGCCGGACGTCGGAGGCCGCGAAGAACTTGGTCACGACGACCAGTGAGACCTCGGCGGGGTCGCGCCCGGCTCCGGCGCAGGCGTCGGCGATCCGGCCCTGCACGGTGGCCAGGTTGGCGGCGATCTCGTCTCGGCGGCTCATGACATCCACACCAGGCCCGCGAAGCGGCCCGCCTCGGCGCCGTCGCGGCGGTGGGAGTGCAGCCCGGTCTCCTCGAGGGTGCAGCCGCCGACCTCGACGACGTCGACGCCCGCGGTCTCGAGCTGGGTGCGGACGCCGGCCCCCAGGTTGAGCGAGGGCGTGCCCCACGTGGTGTGGGCGAAGGTCGACGGTTGCGCCGCGGCCACCTCGGCGCGCAGCTCGTCGGGCACCTCGTAGCACCCACCGCAGACGTGCGGACCGATCCAGCCGACCAGCCGCTCGGCCCCGGCGGCCCGCATCCGGCCCACTGCGCGGGCGACGATGTCGAGCGAGACCCCAGCCCGGCCGGCGTGCACGGCGCCGATGACGCCGGCGGCGGGGTCGGCGAGCACGACCGGGACGCAGTCGGCGACGCGGACCATCAGTCCGAGCCCGCGGGTCGTGGTCACCAGCGCGTCGCCGTCGGGCACGTCACCCGGCACCGGCGGACCGGGCTGGTCGACGTCGACGACGTCGGCCCCGTGCAGCTGGTCCAGCCGCGCGAAGCGCACCCCGCACGCCTGCTCGACCACGGGCAGGTCGGTCGCGAATCGCGGGCCCAGCTCCTGCAGGTCGACCGTGGAGTCGGTGAAGGCGACGTCCACGTGGACGTCGCCAACCCGCGTGTCCCGGTAGAAGAACACTGCCTACTTCAGGAAGTCCGGGATGTCGAGGTCGTCATCGTCGTACTGCACCGCCGGGCGCGGGGTGGGCGTCGTGGACTGCTTGCGAGCACCGGCGAGCACGGTCTCCCGCTCCTTGTCCTTGGCGGCGTCCTTGGCCTGGTCGGAGTCGGACTCCCCCTCGCTGCGACGGGTGGCCACCGCGGCGGCCGCGGCGCGGGTCTCGGCCTGGGTCTGCTGCGGCTTGGGGTCGCGACGCAGGACGTTGCCCTCCTCCTTGCGCTTGGGCGTTCCGCCGTCGAAGCCGGCCGCGATCACCGTCACCCGCACCTCGTCGCCCAGGGCGTCGTCGATGGTGGCACCGAAGATGATGTTGGCCTCGGGGTGGACCGCGTCGGCCACCAGGGCCGCCGCCTCGTTGATCTCGAAGAGGCCGAGGTCAGAGCCACCCGCGATCGAGAGCAGCACGCCGTGAGCGCCGTCGATGGACGCCTCGAGCAGCGGGCTGGACACGGCCATCTCCGCAGCGGCGACCGCGCGGTCCTCACCGCGGGCCGAGCCGATGCCCATGAGGGCGGAGCCGGCATCGGCCATGACCGACTTGACGTCGGCGAAGTCGAGGTTGATCAGGCCGGGGGTGGTGATCAGGTCGGTGATGCCCGAGACGCCCTGGAGCAGCACCTGGTCGGCCTGCTTGAACGCGTCGAGGACCGAGACGTTGCGGTCGCTGATCGAGAGCAGCCGGTCGTTGGGGATGACGATGAGGGTGTCGACCTCTTCGCGCAGCTGCGCGATGCCCTCGTCGGCCGAACCGGCGCGGCGGCGGCCCTCGAAGGCGAACGGCCGGGTCACGACACCGATGGTCAGCGCACCGAGCGAGCGCGCGATCCGCGCGACGACCGGGGCGCCACCGGTGCCGGTGCCACCTCCCTCGCCCGCGGTCACGAACACCATGTCGGCGCCCTTCATGACCTCTTCGATCTCGTCGGCGTGGTCCTCGGCGGCGCGCGCCCCCACGTCGGGGTTGGCGCCGGCACCGAGGCCGCGGGTGAGCTCGCGGCCGATGTCGAGCTTGACGTCGGCGTCGCTCATGAGCAGCGCCTGGGCGTCGGTGTTGATCGCGATGAACTCGACGCCCTTGAGGCCGACCTCGATCATCCGGTTGACGGCGTTGACGCCACCGCCGCCGATGCCCACGACCTTGATGATGGCCAGGTAGTTCTGTGCAGCTGCCACGGCGGCTTCACCTCTCGCAAAGTTTGTGGAGTGTTGGTCTGGACGGGTCCGGCTGCGGGGAAGTCGACGAGTGAGGAACCCTGACCCTCAGGCTGAGGGTTATAGTTATGTCAACCTCGTCGTGGTGATGACAGTAGGCACGGAGGTCGGCATCCAGTCGGCGACACGCCGTACCTTGCCGGGACTTGATCGATCCTGGCCGCGCCGCTGAACGTCCCCCACCCCCCGAGTCGGCGCTTGTGCACTGCCGTACGACGCCGAGTCGGCGCTTGTGTCGTGCACGTGCGCCGACTCGGCGACTTTTCAAGAGTCACAAGCGCAGACTCGGCGTCGCTCGGGGATCAGCGGGAGGACGTCGTCGGGTTGCCCGGCACGCTGACGTCGTAGACCTGGGCGTCCTGGAGGAGCAGGGCCTCGAGGACCTCGGCCTTCTCCTCGGACTGGGCCGAGCTCCCCCACCGGACCCGACGGCCGTCCTTGAGCTCGAGGGCGATCTGGTCGACGGTCAGCACCTCGACGTGGTTGACGCGGGCAGCCAGGTCGCTCGGCAGCGCGGCCACCACCAGGGCGGCCTCGCGTAGCGCGTCGCCGCTCGTGGTGGCGGTGGTGCGCACTCGGGGCAGCCCGTCGGGGGCCTCGCGGTAGGTGCCGAACACGATGCCCTCGGCGTCGAGGCCGCGCAGCGAGCCGGCGATCTCCACGACGGCCACGGCGGTGCGCTCCTCGACCTCGATGAGTACGTCGTGCGGCCACTGCCGCGACACCTCGGCCGACTTCACCACCGGCAGCGACTCGACCCGGCGCTGGATCGCGTCGAGGTCGACCCGGGCCAGCGGGTCACCGAGCGGCACCCGCGCGACCTCGCGGACCTGGTCGTCGGTGAGGGTGCGCTCGCCGGTGACCTCCACGCCGTCGGCGGCCAGGGCGTCGGAGAAGAACACCGCGTAGGTGCCGCCCCCGACCAGGACGACGAGCAGCAGCGCGGCCACGACGTACTTCCACGCGAGCCAGCGGCGGGCCCACTGCCGGCGGGCGAAACGCCGCCGGGTCTGGAGCGCGGCGCGCTCCTCAGGAGTGTGGGCAGTCCTAGCCATCACGGTCCGCCAGCAGTGCCAGGATCCGCGGGCCCAGCTGGGTGACGGTGCCGGCGCCGAGGGTGACCACCAGGTCGCCCGGTCGGGCGCGGCGCACGACCTCGGCGGGCACGGCGTCGAAGTCGGGGACGAACGCGACCCGCTCCGCGGGCAGAGGCACGGCGTCGGCCACGAGGGCGCCGGTGACCGCAGGGTCGGCCTCCTCGCGGGCGAGGTAGACGTCGAGCACCACGACCTCGTCGGCGGCGCCGAGCGCCTCCCCCATGGCAACCCCGAACAGGCGGGTGCGGGAGACGAGGTGCGGCTGGTAGGCCACGACCACGCGACCGGTGCCGGCGACGGCCCGGGCCGCGGCGAGGTCGCCGGCGATCTCGGCGGGGTGGTGGGCGTAGCTGTCGTAGACGCACACCTGCGCGGCCTCGCCCTTGAGCTCCATCCGGCGCCGGGTGCCGCCGAAGCCCTCGAGGCCGCGGCGCAGGTCGTCGAAGGAGAAGCCGAGGCGGAGCCCGGTCGCGAGCGCGGCGGCGGCGTCGAGGACGTAGTGGCGGCCTGGGATACGCAGCGTCACCCGGCCGAGCTCGGTGCCGTCGTCGACGACGGTGAAGGACGACGTGGTGCCCTCGAAGGCGAGGTCGGAGACCCGCAGGTCAGCGTCGCCCTCCCCCACGCGCACGACCCGAAGACCGGTCGCGCGGGCGACGTCGGCGAGTCGACGCGCGCCCGGGTCGTCGACGATGCAGACCAGAAATCCGTCGGGGTCGACCCGGCCGGCGAACTCGTCGAAGGCGGCCCGGTAGGCCTCCTCGGTGCCCCACTGGTCGAGGTGGTCGGCCTCGACGTTGGTGACCACGGCGGCGTAGGGCTCGTAGACCAGGAACGCGCCGTCGCTCTCGTCGGCCTCGGCGACGAAGAGGTCACCGGCGCCCTCGTCGGCGTTGGTGCCGGTCTCGGCGAGATCCCCACCGATGGCGTACGTCGGGTCGGCACCGGCGGCCTGCAGGGCGACCGTGAGCAGCGAGGTCGTGGTTGTCTTCCCGTGGGTGCCGGCCACGGCAACGACGCGGCGGCCCGCCATGACCGAGGCCAGCGCGGCCGAGCGGGGCAGGACCACGAGCCCGCGCCGCACGGCCTCGACGTACTCGGGGTTGTCGTCGTGGACCGCGGTGGAGACGACGACGGTGTCGACGGACTCGACGTTGGCGGCCTCGTGGCCGAGCGAGACCCGGGCGCCGGCGTTGCGCAGCGCCTCGAGCGTGGGGCTGTCGACGGCGTCGCTGCCGCTGACCGTGATGCCGCGCGCCAGCATGATCCGGGCGATGGCGGAGAGCCCCGCTCCCCCGATGCCGACGAAGTGCACCCGGCCGAGCCCGTCGGCCGGTGTGATGAGGTCGGGGACCGCCACCCTCACCGGTGTGCTCCCGCGACCTCGGCCACGATCGCGGCCAGCCGGTCGTCGGCGTCGCGCGGGATCAGGCCGGACGCGGCGGCGCTCATCGCCGCCAGCCGCGCCGGGTCGGTGACCAGCGGCGGGACGTGGTCGGCGACCCAGTCGGGGGTCAGCTCCGCGTCGGAGACGAGCAGTGCTCCCCCGGCGTCGACGATCGGCTGCGCGTTGCGCACCTGCTCCCCGTTGCCGATCGGCAGCGGCACGAAGATCGCGGGCACGCCGGTGGCGGCTGCCTCGGTGACGCTGGACGCGCCGCCGCGGCAGATCATCAGGTCGGCCGCGGCCAGGGCGAGGTCCATCCGGTCGACGAAGTCGACGACGACGTAGGGGGTGCCGGTCGCCGTCGGCGTCGCCTCACCCTTGGGTCCGATGACGTGGAGCACCTGGATGCCGCCGCTGCCGAGCGCGCCGGAGGCACCGGAGACGGCCTGGTTGAGCCGGCGCGCCCCCTGCGAGCCGCCGGTGACCACCAGGGTGGGCAGGTCAGGGTCGAGGCCGAAGAAGGCGCGGGCCTCGGCGCGCACGGCCGCCCGGTCGAGCTGGGAGATCATCCGGCGGATCGGCAGGCCGACGTACTCGGCGTGGGGCAACGGGGTGTCGGGGAAGCTCACCGCCACCCGGCGCGCGACCCGGGCGCCGGCCTTGTTGGCCAGACCGGGCACGGCGTTCTGCTCGTGGACGACGACCGGCACCTTGCGGCGCCGGGCAGCGAGGTAGGCCGGCATCGAGACGTAGCCGCCGTAGCCGACCACGACGTCCGGTCGGACCCGGTCGATGACCGCCGCCGCCTGCCGCACCGCACCACGCAGCCGGGCCGGGACCTTGAGCAGGTCGCCGTTGAGGCGCCGCGGCAGGGGCACCGGGTCGATCAGCTCCAGGGGGTAGCCGGCGGCCGGGACCACCTTGGTCTCCAGGCCGCGGGCGGTGCCGAGGCACGTGATCTCCACGCCGGGGTCGAGCCGGCGCAGGGCGTCGGCGGTCGCGAGCAGGGGTGAGGTGTGGCCGGCGGTTCCACCACCGGCAAGCAGGACGCGCATCAGAGAGATGATCTCATCGTGCCGCGAGCCCGGCCGACCGGACCTTCTTCCGCTGCGCCAGCGCTCGCGCCGCCTCGGGCTCGCGGCGCGCGAAACCGACCAGCAGACCGACCGCGACCAGCGTCGGCAGCAGGCTCGAGCCGCCGTAGGACACGAGCGGCAGCGGGATGCCGATGACCGGCAGCAGGGCCAGCACCATGCCGACGTTGACGATCATCTGGCCGATCAGCCACACCACGATGCCGAAGGAGCAGTAGCGCACGAACGGGTCGGCGGTCTCGCGGGCGACGCGCAGGGCGGCGTAGGCCATGGTCAGGAAGAGCGCGACGACGAGCAGCGTGCCGACCAGGCCGAGCTCCTCGCCGAGGACGGCGAAGATGAAGTCGGTGTGGGCCTCGGGCAGGTCGCCCCACTTCTGCTGGCTGGCGCCGATGCCCTGCCCGAACGTGCCTCCGCTGGAGAGCGCGTAGAGGCCGTGGGCGGGCTGCCAGCCGGTGCCGTGGAAGTCCTGGAACGGGTCGATGAAGGTGGTGATCCGCTCGAAACGCTCGCGGTTGGTGGTGGCCATCGCGAAGACGGCGACCCCGACGATCATGGTCGACATCACGAAGAAACGGGCCGGGGCGCCGACCACCCAGAGCATCCCGAGCAGGATCGCGAACAGGATCAGCGCGGTGCCGAGGTCGCGGCCGAAGATGACCAGGCCGGTGGCCAGCAGCATGCCCGGCACGACGGGTACGACGATCTGGTGGAAGCTGCCGAGACGGCGCTCCTTGTTGGCGTAGATGTGGGCGGCCCAGATGACGAGGGAGAGCTTGGCGATCTCGGAGGGCTGGATGACCAGCGGGCCGAGCGCCAGCCAGTTGGTGTTGCCGTTGCGCTCGACGCCCATGAACGCGGTCATCAGCAGCAGGACCAGCGAGATCGAGAAGCCGGGGTAGGCCAGCCGGCGGATCCAGCGGTGCGGCAGCCGGCTGGCGACGTAGGCGCAGGGGACGCCCAAGACCACCCACATCAGCTGGCGGCGCACGATCGTGAACGAGTCGCCGGTCGCACGGAACGAGAAGACGCTCGACGAGCTGAGCACCATGATCAGCCCGATCGTGAGCAGCAGCCCGGCCGCGCCCACGAGCAGGTAGTACGACGTCAGCGGTCGCGCGAGCGCGTCGCGCACGGCGGCGCTCCAGCCGCCCAGACGGGCAGCGCGTGGGACACGCAGTCTCGAGCGGGTGCCTTCGGGGTTCGCGGTGGTCATGTCGCGCCCCCTTCGTGGCTACCGCAGGTCGTCGAGCCGGTCCCGGACTGCCGCGGCGAAGGCGTCGCCTCGTGCCGCATAGCTGGTGAACTGGTCCATCGAGGCGCATCCCGGTGCCAGGAGCACCGTGTCCCCGGCTCCGGCCAGACCGGCCGCCGCGTCCACGACACGCCTCATCAGGGCCTGTCCACCGTCCTGCGTGTCAGTCTCGCCGCCGTCGACAGCGATCACCCGCACATCTGGTGCGTGTCGCGAAAGCGCCTCGGCGATCACCTGCCGGTCCCGGCCGATGAGCACGACGCCGCGGAGCCGGTCGCGCACGGCCTGGACGAGCTCGTCGAAGTGGGCGCCCTTGGCCAGCCCGCCGGCGACCCAGACCACCGACTCGTAGGCCTGGAGCGAGGACCGGGCGGCGTGCGGGTTGGTGGCCTTGGAGTCGTCGACCCAGGCGACATCGTCGTGCTCGGCGACGAACGCGATCCGGTGGCCGTCGGGGCGGAAGGCGCGCAGCCCGTCGCGGACCGCGGCCTGGCTGACGCCGTGGGCGCGGGCGAGGGCCGCCGCGGCCAGGGCGTTGGCCACGAAGTGCGGCGCCTTCGAGGCCAGGTCGTCGAGCGTGCACAGCTCGGCGGCGCTGCTGTCGCGCTGCTCGAGGAACGCCCGGTCGGCCAGGACGTCCTCGACCAGACCCACCATCCCCACCGAGGGCGTGCCGAGCGTGAAGCCGATGGCGCGCGCGCCTTCGACGACGTCGGCCTCGCGCACGAGCTCCTCGGTCGCGGGGTCGGCGACGTTGTAGACGCACGCCAGCTGGGTGCGCTCGTAGATGCGGCCCTTGTCGGCGGTGTAGTCGGCCATCGCCGACGGACCGTCGTACCAGTCGAGGTGATCCTCGGCGATGTTGAGCACCGCGGAGGCCTGCGGGCTCATGGAGTCGGTGTAGTGCAGCTGGAAGCTGGACAGCTCGACCGCGAACACGTCGTAGGGCTCGGGGTCCATGACCGCCTCGACGATCGGGGTCCCGACGTTGCCGACCGCGCGGCTGCGCAGCCCGGCGGCACGCAGGATCGAGTCGAGCATCTGCACGGTCGTGGTCTTGCCGTTGGTGCCCGTGACGCACAGCCACGGGGTGTCGTGGGCCGGGTCGCGCAGCCGCCAGGCCAGCTCCACCTCGCCCCACACGGGCACGCCGCGGTCGTGGGCCTGCACGACCAGCGGCGAGTCGGGACGGAAGCCGGGTGAGACGACGAGCAGGTCGACGTCGTCGGGCAGGGTGGCGGTGGCGCCCTCGTGGAGCAGCACCCGGGCTCCGAGGATCTCGAGCAGCTCGGCCTTCTCGAGCTCGTCGGCGTTGCGTGCCCCCTCGGCCAGCGCCGTGACGCTCGCGCCGAGGTGAGTCAGGTTGTCGGCGGCGGCGAAGCCGGAGACACCGAAGCCGGCGACGACCGCGCGGACGCCCTGCCAGGAGTCGTGCCGTCCGAGCGAAGTCGGGTCGGTCAAAGTCGGGCTACCCATTCTGCGTAGAACACACCGAGACCGGTGGCGACGAACAGGCCGGTGATGATCCAGAACCGGATCACCACCGTCACCTGCTCCCAGCCCAGCATCTCGAAGTGGTGGTGGAGCGGGGCCATCCGGAAGATCCGCCGACCCTTGCTGAGCTTGAAGAAGCCGACCTGCAGCATCACCGACGCGGTCTCGAGCACGAACATGCCGCCGATGATCACGAGCAGCAGTTCGGTGCGGGTCAGGATCGCGAAGCCGGCCAGGGCGCTGCCGAGCGCGAGCGAGCCGGTGTCGCCCATGAAGATGGCCGCGGGCGCGGCGTTCCACCACAGAAAGCCGAAGCAGGCGCCGGTGATCGCCGCCGCGATGACGGCGAGGTCGAGCGGGTCTCGGACGTTGTAGCACTGGCCGCTCGGGTCGAACTCGCAGGACTGGTTGCTCTGCCAGATGTTGACCAGCATGTAGGCGCCGAACGTCATCACGCTCGCGCCGGTGGCCAGACCGTCGAGGCCGTCGGTGAGGTTGACCCCGTTGCTGGTGCCGATCACGATCAGCCAGATCAGCACGATGGCCAGCACCATCGGCAGCGCCAGCCACTCGATCTCCCGCAGGAACGAGACCTTCTCCGAGGCGGGGGTCCGCCCGTTGCCGTCCTCCAGCCACGGCGAGAGCGACAGCACGCCGAAGACCACCGCGATCACGGTCTGCCCGGCCATCTTGGCCTTGCTGCGCAGCCCGAGACTGCGCTGGCGCGAAATCTTGATGTAGTCGTCGAGGAACCCGACCAGGGCCATGCCGACGAACAGGAAGAGCAGCAGCAGGGCCGAGGCCGAGGGCGGGCTCATCGTGATCAGCTTGGCCGCGAAATAGGCGATGACGCTGGACAGGATGATCACCACCCCGCCCATCGTGGGCGTGCCCCGCTTGGTGTGGTGGCTGGTGGGGCCGTCGTCGCGGATCTCCTGGCCGTAGCCCCAGCGGGTGAAGTAGGTGATGGCGACGCGGGTGCCGAGCAGGGACATGAGCAGGGCCAGGCCGCCGCCGAGGAGGATCGCTCTCATGGTGTCGTGGACCCTCCTTCCAGGAGCTGCTGGGCGAGCCACTCGAGGGCGGCTCCGTTGGATGCCTTGACGAGTACGACGTCATCGGCCACGGCATTGTCGCGCACCCACCGCAGGGCGGCGTCCCGCCCCGCCGAGACGACCAGCTCGCAGTGCCCGGCGCCGCCTGAACGCACGCCGTCTGCGATGCCTGAGGCGGCGGGCCCGACCACGACCACCACGTCGACGCCCGCGGCGGCGGCCGCCTCACCCACCTCCCGGTGCGCAGCGACGGCTCCGTCGCCGAGCTCCTTCATCTCTCCGAGGACGGCGATCGTGCGCCCGGTGCGGTGCGTACCGAGGGCGCGCAGGGCGTCGAGAGCCGCGCGCATGGACGCCGGGTTGGCGTTGTAGGCGTCGTTGACCACCAGCAGCCCGTCGGCGCGGGTGTGGAGCTCCATCCGCGACCGTGAGGTCGCCTGCGCGGAGCCGAGCGAGGCGGTCACCTCCGCCAGCGGCCGGCCGACCGCGAGGGCCATCGCGGCCGCGGCGGCAGCGTTGGCGACCTGGTGGGCGCCGGTCTGGGTCAGCGTGACCGGCAGCCACTCGCCGGCGTACCCCAGCTCGAAGCCGGGGCGACCGAGCTCGTCGAGCGTGACGCCCCGCCAGCTCACCTCCCCAGACCCGCCGGAGCCGCCGAACGTGAGGGTCCGCGCGCGGGTGCGCCCGGCCATGGCTGCGGTGAGGTCGTCGTCGGCGTTGAGCACGGCCACGCCGGTCTCGGGCAGCGCTTCGACGATCTCGCCCTTGGCGGCCGCGATCGCCTCGCGGCTGCCGAACTCGCCGATGTGGGCGGTGCCGACGTTGATCACGGCGGCCACGGTGGGTGGCGCGATGTCGCACAGGTAGGCGATGTGGCCGATCCCCCGGGCGCCCATCTCGACCACCAGGTAGTGGGTGCCGGCGTCGGCGCGGAGGACCGTCAGCGGCACCCCGATCTCGTTGTTGTTGTTGGCCGTCGTGGCGACGGTGGGGCCGGCGGCGGCAAGGACGTGCGCGAGGTAGTCCTTGGTGCCGGTCTTGCCCTGCGACCCGGTCAGGGCGAGGACCGGGATGCCGAGGGTGTCGACGACGTGGCGGGCCAGGCGGGCCAGAGCGGCCACGGGGTCGGCGACGACCACTGTGGGCGCCTCGGTAGGACGGCTCCCCAGCACCGCGTGGGCGCCGCCGGCGAAGTCGTGCCCGTCGACCCGCTCCCCCACCACCGCCACGAACAGACCGTCGGGCACCGGCACCCGGTTGTCGACGTACGCCGGTCCGGTCACGGTGAGCGCGGGGTCGCCGTGGACCACGCCACCGACGACCGTCGCCACCTCGGCGAGCGTCATCGCGATCATCGGCCAGCCGCCAGGGCCTGGCGGACGACCACGCGGTCGTCGAAGGGGTGCACCACGTCGTGGATCTCCTGGCCGGTCTCGTGTCCCTTGCCGGCGACCAAGACGATGTCACCCGGACGCGCTCGCCGCACCGCCTCGTGGATCGCCGCGCGCCGGTCGCCCTGCTCGACGACCTCGGCACCGCCGGGCTCGACGCCGGCCAGCATGGCGGCCCGGATCGCGGCGGGGTTCTCGGTGCGCGGGTTGTCGTCGGTGACGATCAGCACGTCGGCCAGGCGGGCGGCGATGCCGGCCATGATCGGCCGCTTGCCGGGGTCGCGGTCGCCGCCGGCGCCGAGCACCACGATCACCTGGCCGGAGGTCAGCGGGCGCAGCGTGCGCAGCGCGGCCTCGACGGCGTCGGGCTTGTGGGCGTAGTCGACGACGACCACGAAGTCCTGGCCGGCGTCGACCTGCTCGAAGCGGCCCGGGACGCCGGTCCCGCGGGCGATGCCGGTGGCCACCGCGGCGGGGTCGAGCCCGGCCTCGCCGCAGGCCGCGATCGCGGCCAGGGTGTTGGCCACGTTGAAGTCGCCGGGGACCGGGCAGCCGGCCGGGACGCTCAGCCCGTCGGGGCCGCGCACCGTGAAGGACGAGCCGTCGGCACGCAGCACCACGTGGACGGCGCGCCAGTCGGCGTCGGCACCGGCGGCCGACATCGTGCGCACCGGGACCGTGGCCTCCCGGGCGAGCCGGCGCCCGTGCTCGTCGTCGACGTTGACCAGCGCGAGCCGGCAGCGCTCCGGGGTGAACAGCGAGGCCTTGGCGGCGTAGTAGTCGTCGACGGTGCCGTGGAAGTCGAGGTGGTCGCGCCCGAGGTTGAGGAACACGGCGACGTCGAAGACCACCCCGTCGACCCGCCCGAGCACCAGGGCGTGGCTCGACACCTCCATGGCGCAGGCGGTGACGCCGCGCTCGCGCATCATCGCGAACAGGCCGTGCAGGTCGGGCGCCTCGGGCGTGGTCAGGGAGGTCTTGATGTCCTCCCCGTCGACCCGGGTGCCGACCGTGCCGATCACCGCCGCCTTGACGCCCGCTCGCTCGAGGCCGTCCTCCGCGAGGCGGGTGGTCGTGGTCTTGCCCTGGGTGCCGGTCACGCCGATCATCCGCAGCGCGCCGGCGGGCTCTCCGTAGACATGGGCGGCCAACCGCCCCAGGACCTCGCGGGGTCGCTCCACCACGAGGAGCGGTACGTCGGTCGCGGCCGCCTCGGCGCCGGCGGGGTCCGTCAGCACGGCGACCGCCCCGGCCTCGACCGAGGCCGCCGCGAAGGCGATGCCGTGGGTGCGCGCGCCGGGCAGGGCGGCGTACAGGTCACCCGGGAGGATCCGCTGCGAGCTCAGGGAGACGCCCGTGACCGCCACCCCGTCGGGGTCGCCCACGACGTCGACCGAGCCGAAGGTCGTGCTCAGCCAGTCGACGACGTCGGCAAGGGGCACGACCAGTGGGTGCTCGGGTCGGGTGGACACCGGACGATCATGTCCCATCACCACTCGACGGGCAGCCGCGACGCCGGGGTGCCCGTGGGGGGCACCGCGTAGCGGCGCAGCGCGTAGCCCATCAGCTTCGAGAACGCCGGCCCGGCGACCGAGCCACCGCCGCCGCCGTTGCGGGGGTTCTGGACCACGACGTAGATCGTGAAGCGCGGGTCGTCAGCGGGCGCGAAGCCCGCGAAGGAGACCGTGAACGTCCCGTCGTAGCCCCCCAGGCCGGCGCGCTGGGCGGTGCCGGTCTTGCCGGCCACACGGTAGCCGGGGACAGCGGCCCCCGGGGCGATGGCGATCTCGGGGTCGATCACCCGCTCCATCATCAGCGCGGTCTGGCGCGCGGCCTCAGCGCTGACCACGCGGCGGGTGGTGGCGACGTCGGTCCCGACCTCGTCACCGTCCTCGGTGACCGCCGAGCCCAGGATCAGGCTGGGGTCGACCCGGACGCCGCCGTTGGCGATGGTGTTGACCGCAGCCGCCATCTGCACCGCGTTGACCGACACCGACTGGCCGAAGGCGATCCGGTCCTGGGTCTGGCTGGTCCACATGCTCGGGTCCGGCAGCAGGCCGGCGGTCTCGCCGCCGACGCCGATGTTGGTGCGCTGGCCGAGACCGAAGCGGGTGAGGTAGTCGCGCAGCTGGCCGTCCTCGAACTTGTCGGCTGCGAGCACGGTGCCGATGTTGGAGGACTTGGCGAGCACGCCGGCGAGGGTGAGCCTGATCAGCCCGTGGTCGAACCAGTCGCCGATCGACCGGTCCTGGCGGTCGAGCGAGCCGGGCACCCGGAGCTTGGTGCGCGCGGTCACCTTGCCGGCGTCGATCAGCGCGCTGAGGGTCAGCACCTTCTGCACCGAGCCGGGCTCGTAGACGTCGGTCATCGCCCGGGACTTGTAGTCGTCCTTGTCGTAGTCCAGCGGACGCGACGCGTCGTACGTCGGGTCGTCGGCGAGGGCGAGCACGTCGCCGGTGCGCGAGTCCATGACCACGGCGACGCCGGAGTCGCCGCCGGCCTGCCGCACGGTCTGGCGGAGCACCCGCTGGGTGAACCACTGGAGGTCTCGGTCGATGGTGGTGGTCAGGTCCTGGCCGTCGACCGCCCCGACGACGGTGTTGTCGCCGAGCGGGAGCTTGTTGCCGGCGCCGACCTGGTAGCGGGCCTCGCCGTCGGTGCCGGCGAGGTGGGTGTTGAAGGTCGCCTCGAAGCCGGCCGAGGGCTTGGCGCTGCCGTCGGGGTTGGGCGTGCCGAGGAAGCCGACCAGGTTGGCGGCCACGTCTCGGGCCGGGTAGAAGCGCACCGGGTCGCGCCGAGTGGCCAGGCCGCCGTAGGCGTCGGCGACGGCTTCGAACTCGTCGCGGGCCTCCTCGTCGCCGTCCTGCTTGGCCTGCTCGGCGTCCTCGGTGGCGTCGGCCGCGAGCTCACGGGCGTCGGACAGCACCTCGTTGGCGATCCGGGCCGGCACCTGGCGGGCGATGTACTGGAAGCGGCTGTCCTCCACGCGGAGGCGTTCGAGGGTGCGGAAGTAGTCGACACCGAGCCGGCCGGCGAGGAACTTCGCGACCTCGGGCGCCTTGGCCGCGGTCATCGTCGGGTCGGCCACGACCATCAGGCCGTCGGCGGAGTCGGCCAGCGGCTCGCCGTTGCGGTCGAGGATGTCGCCGCGCTCGGCCGGGAGCAGGACGGTGACGGAGCCCTCGGCGGCCGCCATCTCGGCGTACTGCTCGGGGTCGAGCCCCTGGAGCTGGACGAGTCGGGCGGCGAAGAAGGAGAGCACGATCGCGATCAGGACGAACCCGGAGCGCATCCGGAACTCCGAGGAGCCACGCAGGCGCGAACGTCGGCGCAGGCGCGGGGGTCGGGGTCGGCTCACCGGGCTACTCCTGGTCGGTCGCGCCATCAGCGCTGGCGCTGCTGCCGCTGGGACTGCTGCTGGTCAGTTCTACCCGTCGCGCCGGCGCCTTCGCCGTCGCCACGCCCGTTGCCACGCCCGTTGCCACGCCCGTTGCCGGCGCCGTTCGTGGTGGTGGTGGTCGACTCCACCGTGGTGATGATCGGTGCAGGGTCCAGGACGCCGGGACGCTCGGGCCGGTCCGGAGCCAGGTCGAGCGGAGCGCCGGGCGCGCCGCCCTCACCTTCCGTCTTGCCGGTGCCGAGGTGGAGGAAGACGGGGGCCGCGGCGGGCACCATGTTGAACTTCTTCTGCGCCACCTCCGCGAGCCGCTGGGGGTCGCGCAGCTCGTCGAGCTCGTTCTCCAGCGCCTGCTCGCGGGCGGCCAGGTTGGTGGCCTGCTCCTCGAGCGCGGTCGTCGTGAACGACGCCTGCTGCATCGAGGTGTTGAAGAGCAGGAGCCCGACCACGCCGGCCAGCAGCAGCAGGCTGACCAGCGTCACGAACGGGACCTTGGGGGCGCGCGTGCGCCGACGGGGTACGACGGTCAGCCGCGCCCGCTCGACGGCGGCCTCGGCGAGGCCACGCCCCTGGAGGGACAGTCGGGTGCGGACCGAGGCGGGTGCGCTGCTGCTCATCTATGCGGCTCCTTTGCCGGAGGTGCTGCGGGTGGGGCGAAGTCGTTCGACGGCGCGGAGCCGGACGGAGGCGGCGCGGGGGTTGGTGGCGATCTCGTCGGCGTCGGCCTTCTCGGCACCGCGGGTCACCAGGCGCAGGGCCGGCTCGTGGCCCTCGGGCACGAACGGCAGGTCCTCGGGGACCAGGGACCGGGTCACCGCGGTGAACGCCTGCTTGACCAGGCGGTCCTCCAGCGACTGGTAGGACTCGACGACGACCCGGCCGCCGACGGCGACCGAGTCGATCGCGGCGGGGATCGCGCGGCGCAGCACCGCCAGCTCGTCGTTGACCTCCATCCGCAGCGCCTGGAAGGTGCGCTTGGCGGGGTGTCCCCCGGTCCGGCGGGCCGGCGCCGGGATCTCGGCGTAGAGCAGCTCGACCAGCCGGGCCGAGGTGGTGAACGGCTCGGTCTCGCGCTGACGGACGACGGCTCCGGCGATCTTGCGTGCGAACTTCTCCTCGCCGTAGTCGCGCAGCACCCGGGTCAGCTCGGCGGCGGAGTAGGTGTTGAGCACGTCGGCCGCGGTCGGGCCGGTGGTGTCGTCCATCCGCATGTCGAGGGGTGCGTCGACGGAGTAGGCGAAGCCGCGCTCGCGCACGTCGAGCTGCATGGAGGAGACGCCGAGGTCGAAGAAGACCCCGTCGACCGCCGTCAGGCCGAGGCCGGCCAGCACGTCGGGGATCTCGTCGTACACCGCGTGCACGGCGGTGAAGCGGTCGCCGTACGCCGCCAGCCGGCGGCCCGCGAGCTCGAGCGCCGCCGGGTCGCGGTCGATGCCGACGACGCGGGCCAGCTCGCAGCGCTGCAGGACCGCCTCGCTGTGCCCGCCCAGACCGAGCGTGGCGTCCACCAGGACGGCACCTTCGTGGTCGAGTGCGGGGGCGAGGAGAGCCACCACCCGGTCGAGCAGCACCGGGAGGTGTGAGGGCGAGGACATCAGCGGCCCAGGTGGGCGAGCAGCAGGAAGGCCGTCGCGAAGCCGACTGAGGTGACCGCGGAGAACGTCATCAGCGCGACGGCGTCACGTGCCTGGTGGCGGACCCGCCTGACCGGTGCATCCGGTGCCAGTGGTGTGACGATCATCGGTTCGACCCCGCTCGAGAAGCGCTTGCTCGGTTAAGTGCTCGGTGTGGTGCTGGTGCTCGGTGCTGGTGATCCGCAGGACCAGGTCCCTGCCCGCTTCCCGAGGGAAGTGCCGGTTTCTGGTGCCGGGGAAGGTGCCCAGAACTCGGCGAGTACAGGAAGCGGGCCAGAGACCTCGTCCTGCGGATCCGTGTGAAGTTGGGTGCTACTCGTCGTCGCTCTCGTCGAGGTCGGCGAACTTGACGACCTCGGCCTCCTGGTACTCCCGCCACTTGGTGGGGTTCCAGATCTCGAGCCGGTCCCGCACACCGATCACGACGACGTCGCGCTCGAGGGCGGCGTACTCGCGCAGGGGCGCGGGGATGCCGATGCGGCCCTGCTTGTCGGGTGTGACCTCGTCGCCGCCGGAGAAGAACATGCGGTTGTAGCCACGTGCTGCCTTGCTGGTCATAGGTCGCTCCGCGGCGCGGTCGGCCTCACGGTCGAAGACCTCCGGGGGCCAGACGACCAGGCAGTTCTCCTGACCTTGCGTCACGACAACCCCCTCAGCCAGCCGGTCCCGGAACTTCGCGGGGAGGAAGAGCCGACCTTTCTCGTCGAGCTTCGGCGTGAAGGTGCCCATGAACCGCATGGAGCACCTCCTTCGTCAGCCACCGAGACCCACCACACTGGTCGCTTCCTCCACTTCGCTCCACATTACCCCACTTTCCTCCACCGTCAACCACATTCGCCGTGTTTCCCGGGCGGTCGCCGGGGCGTGGCGCCCCGGGGGTGCGGGTGTCGGAATCCCCGCGAAGTACGTCGTCGCCGGCGGCGCGAGTGCTGTGCGGCGAGCTGCGGCCCGTCGTGCGACGGCTCGAGCAGGCGCGCGCAGCAGGCTGGTGTGGCTCGAAGCGCAACCAAACCGTGACCACGCGAGTCAGAGGGACGAGTACCCAGGCGCGTAAGTTGCTGCGGCGATCTAGGGTGAAGTCCGCAGCCTGGAGGCTCCGACGATCGGGAAGGACCGCACGTGGAGGCATCGACGACCGCGCCGGACACCGGCACCGCGCCGACGACCGGAGCAGGTGCCGACCTGGAGACCCTCGCCCGCGTGGTCACCCGGGTCCGGCACAACATCGAGCGCGTGATCGAGGGCAAGCCCGACGTCGTGTCGTCGGCGCTCGTGGTGCTGCTCGCGGAGGGTCACCTCCTGATCGAGGACGTGCCCGGCGTCGGCAAGACGATGCTGAGCAAGGCGCTGGCTCGCAGCATCGACTGCTCCGTGCGGCGCATCCAGTTCACCCCGGACCTGCTGCCCTCCGACGTCACCGGCGTCTCGATCTTCAACCAGAGCACGCGGGAGTTCGAGTTCCGCCCGGGCGGCATCTTCGCCAACATCGTGGTGGGCGACGAGATCAACCGGGCCTCCCCCAAGACACAGTCGGCGCTGCTGGAGTGCATGGAGGAGCGGCAGGTCACCGTCGACAACGCGACCTACTACCTCGAGACGCCGTTCATGGTGATCGCGACCCAGAACCCCATCGAGATGGAGGGCACCTACGCCCTCCCCGAGGCCCAGCGCGACCGCTTCATGGCCCGGGTGTCGATCGGCTACCCCGTCGAGGCCGCCGAGATCGCGATGCTCGACTCGCGCGCCGAGTCCAACCCTCTCGACGACCTCGAGGCGGTCACCGACGCCGCCGAGATCCGCAAGCTCTGCGCGATCGTCGGCCAGGTCTACGTCTCCACCGCGGTGCAGCGCTACGCCGTCGCGCTCACCGGGGCCACCCGCCGCACCGACGAGCTCACGCTGGGTGCCTCCCCGCGCGCGACGCTCCACCTCGTGCGCGCGGCCAAGGCCTTCGCCGCGATCCACGGGCGCGACTACGTGCTGCCCGACGACGTACGCAACCTCGCCCGACCGGTGCTCGCGCACCGGCTGCTGCCGAGCGTCGAGGCCGCCATGAGCGGTCGCTCGACCACCGCCATCCTCGACGCGATCGTGGCCGCCGTGCCCGTCCCCGACCCGCAGGCCGGCCCGCAGGCCGACCCGCTGCACCGTGCGTGAGGCACTCTCCGGTCTGACCGTCCGCGGACGGTCCTTCATCGCGGCCGGAGTCACCGCGATCGTGTGCGCGGTGCTGCTCGGACAGCCGGCGCTCACCCGGGTCGGGGTGCTGGTCCTGGCGCTCCCCCTCGTCACCGCCGCGTTCATCGGCCGCAGCCGCTACCGGCTCGCACTCGTGCGCACGGTCACCCCGCAGCTGGTCGCGGCCGGCCAGCCGGCGCGGGTGAGCCTGGGCCTGACCAACGAGGGCCGCACCCCCAGCGGGGTGCTGCTGCTCGAGGACCAGGTCCCCTACGTCCTCGGGACCCGCCCCCGCTTCGTGCTCGAGGGCATCGGCCACGGGTGGCGGCGCCACGTCACCTACCAGGTCCGCTCCGACGTACGCGGCCACTTCGACATCGGCCCCATGTCCGTGCGGGTGAGCGACCCGTTCGGCCTGGTCGAGCTCGGCCGCTCCTTCCGCGCGACGGTCCCGCTCACCGTCACCCCGCGCACCGTGCCGCTGCCCTCGATCCCCCTCGGCGGTGGCTGGACCGGCTCGGGCGACAACCGGCCGCGGGCGTTCGCCTCCGGATCGGCCGAGGACGTCACCGTGCGCGAGTACCGCCGCGGCGACGACCTGCGGCGCGTCCACTGGCGCAGCTCGGCCCGGCTGGGTGAGCTGATGGTCCGCCGCGAGGAGCAGCCGTGGCAGTCGCGCGCCACCCTCTTCCTCGACAACCGCCAGCGCGCCCACCGCGGCCAGGGCATCGCCTCGTCGCTGGAGGCGGCCGTCTCGGTGGCCGCGTCGGTCGCGGTCCACCTCAGCCAGCGCGGGTTCGCCGTACGCCTGGTCACGGCGTCCGGCGAAGACCCCGCCAACGCCTGGCACCAGCGCGAGTCCGACCTCAACACCGCACCACTGCTCGAGGCACTGGCCGTCGTCCAGGCCCTGGGGACCGCCCGGATCGACACCAGCTGGCTGGGCGAGCAGTCGCACGGCGGGCTGACGGTGGCGGTGCTCGGCAGCATCGAGGCCATGGACGTCCCGGTCCTACGGCGCATGCAGCACCACACCAGCTCGGCGATGGCGATCGCCCTCGACGTCGACGCCTGGTCCACCTCGGGTGGCGGCAACGGCGGCGCCACCCCGGTGCTGGCGCAGCAGGGCTGGCGGTCCGT
Source organism: Nocardioides szechwanensis (assembly GCF_900103935.1). GTDB lineage: Bacteria > Actinomycetota > Actinomycetes > Propionibacteriales > Nocardioidaceae > Nocardioides > Nocardioides szechwanensis. Next base: position 359,291 of record NZ_FNIC01000001.1, on the reverse strand, counting down.
CCCGCTCGGCCCACGCGACCGGCTGGACGCGGTGTGGCAGGACCTCGGGCGCAGCTCGAGCCAGGCCTCGCGGGCCAACGCCGGCACCGCACCACCGGGGATCGCGGTGACCCGATGAAGCGCTCCCGCGGCAGCCTGGCCGGTGCCCTGCTGATCGCCCTCGTGGCGGCCGGCACGACGTGGGCCGCGACGTTCTCGTGGCGGGGCTTCGGCGAGACCTCGTCGATCTACCTCGGCTCCCTGCTCGTGCTCGGCGGCACCGTCGCCGTCACGGGCGCCCTGGCCCGCTGGTGGCGGCTGCCCGGGGTCGTCGTGCTCCTGCTCCAGGTGCTCGTCTCGGGGATGCTCGCCTGCGCGATGCTCACCGGTTCGCCGCTACCGATCGGCCCCGCCTGGGTGGAGATGCAGGCCGCCTTCTCCGACGCGGTCGACAGTGCGCAGCAGTACCAGGCGCCGGTGCCCGACACCGCGGCCGGCATCCACCCGCTGCTGGTGGCCGGTGGCCTGGGCTGCCTGCTCCTCGTCGACCTGCTCGCCTGCACCCTGCGCCGGGTGCCACTGGCCGGGCTCCCCCTGCTCACGGTCTACAGCGTGCCGGTGAGCGTCCTCGACGGGAGCATCTCGTGGTGGGTGTTCGCCCTCACCGCCGGTGGGTTCCTGGCGATGCTGTTCCTGCACGAGAACGAGCAGATCGGTCGCTGGGGCCGTCCGCTCGGCCAGGTGGTCGACGGCGACGACTCCTTCGGCGTGCGCACGGGCGCGATCAAGACCAGCGCGGGGACCATCGGCGGAGTGGCCACCGCCCTCGCGATCGTCGTACCCCTGGCGATCCCGACGCTCGACCTCAGCGTGTTCGACCTCGGCAACGGACCTGGCGGTGACGGGGAGATCAAGATCGAGAACCCGATGGCCGACCTGCGCCGCGACCTGCGCCGCGGCCCGGACGTGCCGCTGATCCGGGTCCAGACCGACGACCCCGACCCGGACCACCTGCGGATCTCGGTGCTCACCCGCTTCTCCGACAACGAGTGGAGCTCCGGCGACCGCGACGTACCGACCGCCAACCTGCCCAACGGCGCGATGCCTGCCCTCGACGGCGTGGCGCCGAGCCTGACCCGCCAGACCCACGACTACACCGTCAGCATCAACGAGAACTTCGAGTCGACCTGGCTGCCCACCCAGGCCCCGATCTCCCAGATCGTCGCCGACGGCGACTGGCGCTTCGACCCCCGCACCATGGACTTCATCTCCAGCGAGGACGACCTGACGACCGCCGGCCTCGACTACGCCATGACCTCCGTCGAGCTCGACCTCGACGCCGCGCAGCTGGCGCAGGCCCCCTCCGCCGTGACCGACGAGACGCTCGACTACCTCTCGCTGCCCGAGGACCTGCCGCCCATCGTGCGCAACCTCGCCGAGAGCGTCACCGAGGACGCCGCGACCCCGTTCGAGAAGGCGCAGGCGCTGCAGCTGTGGTTCCGGGAGGTGGGCGGCTTCGAGTACGACCTCGAGGAGGCGCCCAACGGCAACGGCGTCGACGAGCTGGAGCAGTTCCTCGACCCCAACCAGGGCAGGGTCGGCTACTGCGAGCAGTTCGCCGCGGCGATGGCGGTGATGGCGCGGGTGATCGACATCCCGGCCCGGGTCGCCGTCGGCTTCCTCGAGCCCGACCGGGTCGGCGCCGACACGTGGGAGTACAGCGCCCACGACCTGCACGCCTGGACCGAGCTCTACTTCTCCGGCTTCGGCTGGGTGCTCTTCGAGCCCACGCCCGCCGACCGGGAAGGCGCCGTGGCCCCCGGCTACACCACCGAGGACGTGCCCGACGTCGTCGACCCGACCATCGACCCCTCCGCCACCGCCAGCGACGACCTGCCCGACCGTACGTCGGAGGAGCCCAGCGCGTCGGCTCCGGCCGAGGACGACGAGCTCGCCGCCACCGCCGGTGGCAACGGCCCGACGTTCCCGTGGCTGCGGGTGCTCGGCGTGCTCGCTGGCCTGCTGGTGCTGGCCGCGGTGGCACTGACGCCGGGCGCCTGGCGCCGGCGGCTGCGCGAGCACCGGCTGGCCGGCGGGGCCGAGGGGGCCTGGGCCGAGCTGCGCGCGACCGCGGTCGACCTGCGGCTGGCCTGGCCCCGCTCCCGGTCGCCGCGACAGACCCGCGACTGGCTGGTGCAGCAGCTGGGCGGCCACGACGACGGCCTGGAGCGGCCGGTCCGTGGCCCCGAACAGGCTCCCGAGGCGGTCGAGGCACTGGATCGCCTCGTGCTCCGGCTCGAGCGGATGCGCTACGCGCGTCACGCCGGCGGGGACGACGTACCTGCCGAGGAGATGGTGCGCGTCCTCGAGGCCATGGAGCTCGGCGCGTCCCCCCGCGTGCGCCGGACGGCGCGATGGTGGCCGCGCTCCGTGCTGCACCGCGACTCACGCCGGCGGACTGCGGCGGCCACCCGGGCGGAGCCGATCGGTGGCGGCGTGGTCGAGCACGTCGGCGGCTAGGTCGACTGTCTCCTCTGGGACTGAGGCCCGGGCCACAGCACCCGACGGAACAGTCACCTCACCGGGTCTCGACACGGGCTCGCTGACGCTCGCCCGGCTCGACCAACGAAGGTCCGAACGGTTAGTAGCCGCCGCCGTTCTGGTCGCGGCGGCGGCGCCACCGCTCCTCGAGGCGCTCCATGAACGTGCCGTTGTGGTGGACACGCTGGCGACGGACGCGGCCGCTGCGGCCGCCGTCGATCACGGAGAAACCGGAGGGGTGCGAGGTGGCGCGGGGGTCGGCGGCGACCGCGGCCTGGCCGCGGATGGCGGTCAGGGAGACGGTGGCGGAGACCAGCATGATGACGAAGCCGACGATGCCGACGAGGTAGTACTGACTGATGACACCGGTCATCAGGACGACGATGCCGACGACGAAGACGGCGCCTGCGAGTGCGGCCCGGCGACGGGCGGAACGGCGCAGCGACGTACCCCTCAAGGTGGAGGCGAACTTGGGGTCCTCCTCGACGAGGGCGCGCTCCATCTGCTCGAGCAGTCGAAGCTCCTCTTCCGAGAGTGGCACCGAAATCCCTCCGTCCCTCGATCGTGTGAGGTCAAGTCTAGGCAGGCGTTCCTCATCGCGGTAGGCGCGATCAGAAAATTCGTACCGAACCGAGACCGGTCCTGCTGTCGAGCAGGCTAGTCGATCAGGCTGGCCGGCCGGACCGCCGCCGAGCCGAACCTGCGAGTGGCCCGGTCGACGGCCCGGTCGGCCTCGGCCCATCCGTGCTCGCGCTCCCCCAGCACCAGCTGTCGGTGGACCCGGGCGCGCGGCAGCAGGCCCTCGACCCGGACGCCGACCAGCCGGATCCTGGCCCGCTGGAGCCCGAGGCCGTCGTAGAGGGCGGTCGCGGCGCGGTAGACCTCCTGGGTCACGTCGGTCGCCTCCGGCAGGGTGCGCGAGCGGGTGATCGTGGTGAAGTCGGCGAAGCGCACGGTGATCGCGACGGTGCGCCCGGCGACGCCGGCGGTGCGCATCCGCCCGGTCACCTTGGCGGTCAGCCGGAGCAGCTCGCGCAGGATCACGGCCCGGTCGTCGGTGTCACGACCGAAGGTCTCCTGGGCACCCATGGACTTGTCGGGGTCGCCGCCACCCAGCCCGAAGGCCGTGGCGGTGCGGGCCACGATCTCGCGCCGGTCGGTGCCCCAGGACAGGTCGTGCAGCTGGCGCCCGAGGGCGTCGCCGACCGCGCGCTGGAGGGTGCGCAGCGGCGTGTGGGCGACGTCGCCGACCCGGACCAGCCCGAGCCGGTGGAGCATCGCCTGGGTCTTCTCCCCCACGCCGTAGAGCTCGCCGACGTCGAGCGGGTGGAGGAAGGAGGTGACCTCGTCGGGGGGTACGACGACCACGCCGTCGGGCTTGGCCCGCTTGCTGGCCAGCTTGGCGACCGACACCGACGCGGCCACCCCGACCGAGCAGGTGATCCCCTGCTCGTCGTGGATGGTGGCGCGCAGGTGCTCGGCGATCTGCAGCGGCGAGCCGAGCCGGCGCATCGAGCCGCGCACGTCGAGGAACGCCTCGTCGAGCGACAGCGCCTCCACCAGCGGGGTCACCCGGCGGAAGGTCTCCATGACCGCCGTCGACACCGTGCCGAACGTGTCGTAGTCGGGCGCGATCACCACGGCATGGGGGCACAGCCGGCGGGCCCGGGTGGCGGTCATCGCCGAGCGCACGCCGTACTGGCGGGCGAGGTAGTTGGCCGACAGCACCACCCCGCGGTAGGCGCCGCCGACGATGACGGGTACGTCGCGCAGGTCGGGGCGTTCCCGGGTGGCGACCGAGGCGTAGAACGCGTCCATGTCGACGTGGAGGATCGGAGTGGTCGTGTTCAAGACAAACCCCCGGTGGTCGGGGTCCGCCGTCGACTGGCGGGCCGTGGGCACCTCGCCGAGACGGCGCAAACAGTCTCCCCCGCTCCGCTCCTCCGACAGTTTCCGCCGACTCGGCTCCTTCGCGACCAGAGCCCTGCGGGCTCAGGTCGCGATGAGGTGGAGCTGCGTGGCGAGCGGGAGGTACTCGGGCCGGTCGGCGACGGCGCGCTCGAGCTCGACGAGGGCCGCGGTGGCACCGGGCTCGAGGTCGAGCAGCGAGCCGGGGACCAGGTCGGCGAAGACGCGGATGCCGTGGACCGAGGCGATCTCGAAGCCGGCGCCGGTGAGGAGACCGGCGGTCTCGTCGGCGGTGAACCGGTGGCCGGAGCGGCCGGGGGGCGGGTTGGCCGGGTCGAGGAGGGCCAGCGCCTGCTGGAAGTGGCCGGCCATGGCCCGGGCGAGGACGGCGGCGTGGCGCTGGGCCACGAGCAGGCTGAGGGTGCCGCCGGGCCGGAGCACCTCGCGGATCGTGGCCAGGGCGGCGGCGGGGTCGTCGACGACCTCGAGCACGCCGTGGCACAGGACGACGTCGGCGCTGCCGGCGCCGACCACCTCGACCAGGCTGGAGAGGTCGCCCTGCTGGCCGGCGACCTCGACCCCGATCTCGCGGGCCCGCCGGGCGAGCGCGGCGAGGGCGTCGGGGCTGGGGTCGACGACGGTGACCCGGTGGCCGAGCTCGGCGACCTTGACCGCGAACCCGCCGGTGCCGCCGCCGATGTCGAGCACGTCGCGCGACCCGGCCCCCAGGATCGGGCGCAGGACGTCCCACACCACAGCGGTCCGGGTGGCGCCCCTGCGCTCGCTGGCTGACATGCCACCAACCCTAGTGGCTGCGCCGCCGTCATCCCGCGCTCCCCGGGGAGCGGTGCCAGAGCTTGCGGGCGACGGACTTGCCGTCCTCGCCGGCCGGCTTGATGTCGGAGTAGGGAGACATCTGGAAGCCGCTGCTGTGCACCAGCACCCGGCGCTGCTCGGGCGCGGCGAAACCTTCGGGCACCGCGGCGAGGTGGCGGCGTACGGCGTCGAGGCCCTCGCGCTGCCAGAGCGCGTGGAGCAGGGGCAGCTCCCAGGCGCCGGTGGCGCGCAGGGAGACGCCGCGGTGGCCGGTACGGCGCAGCTCGCCGCGCACGACCAGCAGCCAGGAGTGGAAGACCGTGGCGGCGTAGGGACCCTGGGCGTCCTCGAAGAACGTGGCGTCGACCGGGCCGGTGGAGTCGTCGAGGGTCAGGAAGATGACCCGGCGGCCCGAGCGGATCGGCGGGGTCTGGGTGGCGACCTTGACCCCGGCGACCAGCAGCTCGGAGCGGCTGCGGCGGGCGAGCAGGTCCTTGCTGCGGGTGACCCCGAGCGCGTCGAGGAAGCGGGCGTAGTCGTCGACGACGTGGCGGCTCACGTCGAGGCCGAGGATCTCGAGCTCGGCGGCCATCGACTCCGCGGCGGTCATCTCGGGCAGCCCGGACACCTCGCCCTCGCGGGGGCCGTCACCGAGGTCGAGGGTGAGCTGCACGGACGTCACCGGCGGGGGCGCCGCGGTGGCCCGGCTCTGGGCCGCGGCCCGGGCCCAGACCCCCTGCGGCAGCGGGTGCCGCTCGAGCGGCGCGACCTGGGCGCGGGCCAGCGGGTCGCTGCTGTTGCGCACCGCCGCGTCGTCGGCGCGCGCCGTCGAGACCGACGTGGGTCGCCTCGCGGACAGCCCGCGACCGCGTGACGCCTTCTCGACCGCCCGGCCGTGCCGGTCGAGCTGGGCCACCTGGAGCAACAGGTCACGGCGGGTGACCCGGCCGCGCGGCCGGACCCCGTCGCGGCCGGAGCCGATGCCGTAGACGGCGTCGAAGCCGCCGGCGAGCACCAGCCGCTCCACGATCGGGCGCGAGACCCGCGCGCGGTGCCAGAAGTCGGTGAGCGACTGGTAGGGCCGCGAGGTGGCGACGCGCTCGACCTCGGCGGCGTTGATGCCCTTGACCTCGGACAGCGACAGGCGGATGCCGTAGCCGTCGGCCACCCGCTCGACGACGTAGTCCTTCTCGGAGGCGTTGACGTCGAGGCCGAGCACCTCGATGCCGAGCTGGCGGACCTCCTCGAGGATCAGCCGCTTGGGGTACATGCCGGGGTCGTGGGTGAGCACGCCGGAGAGGAAGTGGGCCGGCCAGTGGGCCTTGAGCCACGCCGACTGGAAGGTGGGCAGCGCGAACGCCGCGGCGTGGGCCTTGCAGAAGCCGAACGACGCGAACGCCTCGATCACCTTCCACAGCTGCTCGACCAGCGAGAGCGGGTAGCCCCGGCCCAGCGCGCGCGGGAAGAACCACACCTTGGTCTCGGCCATCCCCTCGACGTCACCGAGGGCGCGCCGCTTCTCGTCGGCCTCGGCGTAACTGATGCCGGCGAGCTGCGCGATCATCTCGATCACCTGCTCGTGGAAGACCACCACGCCCTGGGTGTCCTCCAGGATCGGGCGCAGGTCGGGGTGGAGGTAGACCGGCTCCTTCCAGCCGTGCTTGGCCTCGAGGTAGGGCGTGATCATGTCGCTCTTGACCGGCCCGGGGCGGAACAGCGAGATGTCGGTGATGATGTCGCCGAAGCTCTCGATGCCGGACTTGCCGACCAGCTCACGCTGGCCGGGCGACTCGATCTGGAAGACGCCGAGGGTCTTGGCGCTGCTGATCATCCGGTAGGTCGTCGGGTCGTCGAAGGGCACCTGCGCCTGGTCGTCGAGGTCGACGCGCACCCCGTCGACGCGCTCGATCTCGGCGACCGCATGGGCCATCGAGGACTGCATCCGGATGCCGAGGACGTCGAGCTTGAGCAGGCCGAGGTCCTCGACGTCGTCCTTGTCGAACTGGCTCATCGGGAACCCGGCGTAGCTCGCCTCCACCGGGGTGCGGTCGAGCAGGGTGGCGTCGGAGAGCAGCACCCCGCAGGGGTGCATGGCGATGTGGCGGGGCAGCCCGTCGAGCCGCTCGACGAGCTGGAACATCAGGTCGAGGCTGTCGTCGGTCAGCCCGCTGGCCCGCAGCTCCGGCAGCTCGCGCAGCGCGACCCGGGCGTCGCGGGCCCGGATGTGCGGGAACGCCTTGGCGATCGCGTCGATCTCGCCCGGCGGCAGCCCGAGCGCGGCGCCGACGTCGCGCACGGCGTGGCGGACCCGGTAGGTGTCCATCATCGAGACGCAGACACAGCGCTCGCCGCCGTACTTGTCGAGGATCGCCTCGTAGACCTCGAGCCGGCGCGCCGACTCCACGTCGACGTCGATGTCGGGCAGCGCTCCCCGCAGCGGGGAGAGGAAGCGCTCCATCAGCAGCTTGTGGCGGATCGGGTCGACCCCGGAGACGCCGAGCAGGTAGTTGACCAGGCTGCCCGCGCCCGACCCGCGCGCCGCGCAGCGCACCCGCATCTCGCGGATCAGGTCGGTGACGTCGCCGACGGTGAGGAAGTACGACGCGTAGCCGAGGCCGCGGATCGTCTCCAGCTCGTCGTCGAGGCGCTTCCAGATGACCTGGCGCGGGGCCGAGCCGTAGCGGTCGCCGATCGCGCCCTCGCAGCGCCTCCGGAGCTCGTCGTCCGCCGACCCGTCGCAAAGTTTGCGACGGGTCACCTCGAACTCGGGGAAGTGGACCTCGCCGAGGCCGAGGTCGGCGCGGGGGTCGAGGGCGCACCGGTCGGCGACCTTGCGGGTGTCGGCCAGCAGCCGGGTGGCGTCGCGCTCGCCGAGGCCGCCGGCCCGGCAGATCTCCTCGGCGATCTCGTGCATCTGCTTGCCGGACTTGAGGAAGCCCTCGGCGTTGCGGCGGTCGAGGTGGCGCAGGTCGAGGGCGACCAGGCGGCGCGCGGCGTCGAGCACGTCGACGGTCACCGCGTCGCGGCGGTCGGCGTAGCGCACGGCGTTGCTGAGCACCGCGGTCAGCCCGGCCCGCCGGGCGACCCCGGCCATCCGGGCGGCGTGGGGCGTGGTGCCGGGGCCCCATCCCGCGCCCGACCCCCCGCCGGGGAGCCGGTGGGAGACCAGCTCGACGACGAGGTGGGAGCGCGGCACCAGCTCGCGCCACGGCTCGAGGGCGGCCAGCGCCAGGTCGTCGCGCCGGCGGGCGGCCGCGACCCCGACCGCGGAGGCCGGGCCGAGCAGCACCGTCAGGTCGCCGCCGCCCAGGGCCTCGAGCACCTGGTCGGGCAGCTGGTCGAGGTCGAGCACCGGGTCGCCCCGCTCGCCCGCGAGGTGGGTCGCCGAGACCAGCCGACACACCGCCGCCCACCCGGCCCGGCCGCCGTGGGTGTCGGCGCTCGCGAGGAACGTCGCCCGGGGCAGCCCGCCGCGCTCGGCCGGCAGGTCACGGAACGCGCCGCCGCGGGCGGGCGTCTTCGCCCGGGTCGAGCCCGGGTCGCTGAAGCGGTAGGCCAGGCTCACCCCCAGCACCGGCCGGATGCCGGCCTGGAGGCAGGCCTTGGCGAACTTCACCGCGCCGTAGGTGCCGTCGCGGTCGGTGAGCGCGAGGGTGTCCATCTCCTGCTCCGCGGCGCGCTCGACGAGCACGTGCGGGTGGGAAGCGCCGTACTGCAGGGAGTAGCCGGAGGCCACCTGCAGATGGACGAAGGGGTCGGGCACGGGCACTCCTGGTCAGATGCTCGACCCCTGACTTGTTCGAACAGATGTTCGACTCGGTCAGTGTAGGTCAGGCCTCCGCCAGGGCGTCAACCCGTCAGTTCCAGATGGCAGCAGCCCACTCGGGGTGGTCGATGAACGGGTTGCGGTTGTGCTGGAAGTCGACGTAGATGACGTCGTTGCGGCGCATCTCGAAGGCACTCGGCGGATCCTCGGCGTTCCACCGGAGCAGCGCCGAGAGCCGGCCGTGCCCGGGCGCGGAGCCGTTGGTGACGATGTCGTTGACCTCGAGGTCGGGGAAGCCGTCGCCGCCTTCGTAGCGCACCGACATGTAGAAGATCATCCGGGCAACATCGCCCTTGACCGCGTCGCGCGGCTCCCAGGAGTTGCTGTCGGCGTAGTTGCCCGGAGCCTCGTCGTTCTCGGTGCCGCCCTCGTCGAAGTCGAGGTTGCCGCGGTCGGAGTTGACGGTGACGTCCTCGGGGCGGAGGTGGTGGATGTCGGTGCCGGGGCCGGTGGCGGTGCCGAAGTCGCCGTGCGACTTGGCCCAGACGTGCTCGCGGTTCCACTGGTCGACCCCGCCGCCGTTGTTGGTCTTGGCCAAGCTGTCGCCGGTGTAGAGCTCGATCACGTTGTTGGCGTTGGCGGGGTCCTGGTCGGTCTTCTTCAGCGCGTTCCAGACCTGGTCGTAGCTGAGCCGGGTGACCCCGCTGGAGATGATCGAGTGCAGCGAGGACTCCAGCGCGGCCCCGCTCTTGCCCATCGCCGGCGCCCAGTAGGTGGTGTCGTAGTCGTCGGTGCCGCCGGTCGGCGGGTCGGGGGTGGTGCCGGCGGCCGCGAAGGCGGTGGCCGCCGTGACGCCCGGATGGGAGAAGTACGCCGACAGCGTGCCGGTCACGTCGATCCGGTCGCCCATCAGCGAGGGGTTGGTCTTGAGCCCCCAGGCCGAGCGGAAGGCGCTCGGGACCTGCACGTAGACCATCTGCGAGGTGTCGGTCGTGCCGGCGGTGTCGGCCAGCGCCAGGGCGTAGTCGCTGGGGAAGCCGCTAGTGACGACCGTGGTCGAGGAGGTCGGCTGGCCCACGACGTAGCCGCGGACCGTGGCGCTCGACCCGTTCTGCGTGGCCCGGGCGGCGGCGACCGTGATCGGGGTCGCGGCCTGGGCGGAGTCGACCACCGACACCGGGACCACCGAGATCGCGGGCGCCAGCGCCGGCGTGGCCGCGAGGAGGAGGACTGACAACAGCTGCGCGACGCGGCGCGGAGGCCGGCGCGACCCGAGGAGGAGGCTCACCCCACGACCTAAGCGGAGCGGGAGACCTCGCGTCGAGACGGGATAACCCTTGCCCGCGGGACGACCGCGAGCGGCGCGTGCGGCACCAGGCCGAGCGAGGCCTCCACCACGCCGAGGAACCGGTCAGCGTCACGGACCAGGTCGTCGGCCTCGCGCTCGGACACGGCGCGGGTCGAGCCGGCCTCGGCCGCGGCCCGCTTGGCGGCACCGGCGGCGAAGAACGTGGCCCACTCCCCCAGCTCGGGGGCGACCTCGGCCAGCAGCACCCAGGCGTTCTTCTGCGGGCGCCGCCGGGCCGGGGCCGGGCGGGCCCGGGCGGCGAGCAGCGCGGCCGCGGCCCGCAGCGCACTGACGTGGGCCAGGGCGTAGCGGGTGGGGACGTCGGTGGCGACGACCGCCTCGGTGAGCGACTCGGCGCTGCGGGCGAGGTAGGAGTGGGTGGTGGCCGGGAGGGCGTAGGGGTTGGGCATCTCGCTCATCTCAGTCCTCGCAGCCGACGAGCTGCCAGCAGCCGTCGGACCAGTCGAAGGAGAGGTCGAAGACCCCGCCACCGTCGGCGCCGGCGTCGGCGAGCCCGCGGCCCGCCTCGACCCGCCAGAGCTCGCGCTCGGCGAGCAGGTCGGCGCCCAGAGCGGATGGCGCGCCGGACACCCCTTCAGAAGTAGTGCCCTGCCACCACGGGCCGGTCTCGACCCAGTGGGCGAGCACTGCCCGGACCTTCCACAACCGGCCGCGCCACAGGAACTGCTCGGGGCCGTCACCGCCCTTGCGCACCTCCACCGGGTCGTCGTAGCGCCTCATGCTGTCCTCCTCGCACCGGTGCCGGCGGGGACGGGGGTCGAGGTCGTCCCCGCCGACGGTGTTCGAACACTTGTTCGAACACCGTCAAGGTACACCGCACCACCGACAGTGGGAAGGACTTCGTCCTTCCTTAGGAGTACTCGCTTCGCTCGTACTCCCGGCTCGTCAGGCTCGGACCGGGACTTCGTCGCGCAGGAAGGCGGACGTGTCGCGGTGGAGGAGGGCGTAGAGGATGGCCGCGTCGAGCGGCAGCGAGGCGATCGAGAAGACCACGAACAGCACCGGCGGGTCGGTGCGCAGGCAGGCCAGGGTCGACAGCGCGACCATCAGGACCATCGCCACCAGGCTCCACCGGGCCCAGTTGTGGGCGGTGCGCAGGAACGGGATGAGCACCAGGATCAGCCCGGCCAGCACGACGTAGAGCACGATCGCCACCGGCACGAACGCCGGGGGCTGGATCGAGCTGTCGGCCGGGTGTCCGACCGACCACGCCTCGATCAGCTCGTCACGCTGGACGACCGTGAGCACCGTGACCGCAGCGCCGAGGACCACAAGTCCGACCATGAGTCGGACCGCGAGGGTCACCGAGGGCGGCTGCTGGATCATGGAACACCTGTTCTCTCTGGGGCACTGCGCCGGGCGGCGACACTAGAGTCGCACCATGACGACGACGGAGCACCCCGGTATCGCGCGCTTCCGGGGCGAGCATGCTCGTCTCGGTGGGGTGGGCGAGATCGTCATTCTGCCCGACAGCGTCCACACCGCCGCACTGGCCGCGGAGGCGCTGGGCTGCGAGGTCGGGGCGATCGCCAACAGCCTGGTCTTCGAGGCCGACGGCGCCCCGGTCCTGATCCTCACCTCCGGCGCCCACCGGGTCGACCAGGCCAAGGTCTCGGCCACCCTCGGGGTCGGTGCGCTGCGGCGGGCCAAGCCCGAGTTCGTGCGCGAGCACACCGGCCAGGTGATCGGCGGGGTCTCCCCCATCGCCCACCCGGCACCGGTGCCGACGTACCTCGACCCCTGGCTGCGCAGGTACGACGTCGTCTGGGCCGCCGCCGGCCACCCGGCCGCGGTCTTCTCCACGTCGTACGACGAGCTGGTCGCCCTCACCGGCGCCACCGAGATCGACGTCGAGTGACATGAGTATCGAGATCTGGCTCAACCCCGCGTGCTCCAAGTGCCGCACCGCGGTGTCGGAGCTCGACGCGGCCGGTGCCGACTACGTCGTACGCCGCTACCTCGAGGACCCGCCGAACGCCGAGGAGATCGCGGGGGTGCTCGACCGGCTCGGGCTGGAGCCCTGGGACATCGCTCGCGCCAAGGAGGCCGCCGAGGAGGGCATCGACCTGCCCCGCGAGCCGGCGCACCGCGACGCGTGGATCGCCGCCCTGGCCGCCCACCCGCGCGCCCTCCAACGCCCGATCCTGACCGCCGCCGACGGCACCACGGTCGTCGGACGGGACGCCGACTCGCTCGCCCGGATCATCTCCGCGCCCTAGCGCCGACGGGCCCGGCGCCTACGATCACCTGCGTGGAGTCCCTCCCCCTGGCGTTCTCGAGCGGCTGGGCCAGCGGCGTCAACGCCTACCTGGTCGTGCTGGTGCTCGGCATCTACGACCGCGTCGGCAACGTTGCCGAGATCCCCGACGCCCTCGGCCGCTGGGAGGTGCTGACGGTGGCCGGGTTCCTCTACGCGATGGAGTTCGTGGCCGACAAGATCCCCTACGTCGACTCCGCCTGGGACGTCGTCTCCACGCTGGTGCGGCCCACGGCGGGCGCGGTCATCGGCGTGCTCCTCGCCGGCGACGCCGACTCCCTGGCGCAGGCCGTCAACGGCGTGGTCGGCGGCGGCACCGCGCTGCTCTCGCACCTCGTCAAGGCCGGCAGCCGGCTCGCGATCAACTCCTCGCCCGAGCCGGTCACCAACATCGGTGCCAGCGTCGCCGAGGACGTCACCGTGCTCGCCCTGGTGTGGTTCGCGGTCGAGCACCCCGCGGCCGCCGCCGCGATCGCGGGCGTGCTGCTCGCCGTCGGCCTGGTCGTGCTCTACCTGGTGGCCAAGCTCGTGCGCCGCGGCTGGCGGCGGGTGCGCCAGCGACGCGACCGCAAACCAGTGGCCGGCCCCACCTCGGTCACCTAGTGCCCCGTGTCCGAAGTTCTTGCGCGCTTCGCGCGCCCATGGCACGCACCTCGCTGCGTTGGCGACGCTCAACAGACGACCAGGTATGCCTTCGCGCCGCCGCCTTGCGAGGCCGACACCCTGAGTACGCCAAACACCCAACTACTTCGACACGCGGCACTAGCGTCTCCACATGGAGGACCTGAGCGACGACGCCGTCCGCGCCGCCGTGACCGCTCGGCTGGCCGCGCTCTACGCCGGGCGGCCGGTCGTCGTGGGCCCGAGCATCCTGGCCGGGGCCACCCAGGCCGTGTCCTGGCTGCGCGGCCTCGGCTGCCCGGTGCTGGTCGTGTCGACCGGTCGCGGGGCCGGGCCGATTCCCGAGCCGGACGACGCGGAGGTCGTGGAGATCGTGCCGCCGGACGTCGACTCGGTCACCGACGAGCTGCGGCTGATGGACCGGATGGCGCGCGAGCTGCCGCCGGGGGCCGCCGCCGCGGTGGAGCGGTTCGACCCCGCCCGTGAGGGCGTGTGGTTCACCAACCCGTTCGTCACGACCGACGAGCCGATCGACGGGCGCCCGGTCACCTTCGGCCGGCCGGCCGCGTTCCTCGCGCTCGAGGACAAGATGGTCGCCGACGCCGTGTGGGAGGCGGCGGGCGTGCCAGGCGCGCCGTACCGCATCGTGGCCACCGAGCCCGACGCCCTCGGGGCCGCGACCGACGAGCTGGCCGGTCCGCTCGGCGCGGTGTGGTCGGGCGATGCGCGCGACGGGTTCAACGGCGGCGGCAACTACGTGCGCTGGGTGCTCGACGAGCGGGACCGGGCCGGCGCCCTCCGGTTCTTCGCACCGCGCTGCGACCGGGTCCGGGTGATGCCGTTCCTCGAGGGCGTGCCGTGCTCGATCCACGGCGTCGTGCTGCCCGACGGCACGGCGGCGTTCCGGCCGGTCGAGATCGCGACGCTGCGCGACGTGGGCGAGCGGCGCTTCGTCTACGGCGGCATCGGCACGACGTGGGACCCGCCCGACGCCGACCGCGACGCCATGCGTGACGCCGTACGACGGGTGGGCGCGCACCTCGCGTCGGCCCACGGCTACCGGGGCGCGTTCGGGATCGACGGGGTGCTGACCGCCGACGGCTTCCTGCCCACCGAGCTCAACTCGAGGATGTCCGCCGGCGCGACGGTGGTCTCCGAGGTCGACCGGTGGTTCTTCACCCTGCTCCAGGCCAACCTGGTCGCGGGCGTCGACACCGGGCTGACCGTCGCCGACCTCGAGCGGCTGGTGCCGCTGATGGACTCCCGGCGCGCCGCCAAGGCGGTCGCGATGTCGGAGGGCGACGCCAAGGTGGGCGGCGACGTCGCCTTCCCGGTCGCCTGGGACGGGCGCGACTTCGCGCGCGCCGACCGCGAGACCGGCAACACGCTGGTCGCGGCCGACACCGCCACCGGGCTGTTCGCCAAGCTCGACCCCTGCGCCGCACTCGTGCGCGGCCAGCGGCTCGCGACCGTCAACGCGGGGCTGTTCCGGTTCGTCGACCGTGAGTTCGGCACCGGCTTCGGGGCGCTGGAGGCCGCCCCCGACGTGCGCCGACCGATTCGCCAGTAGGGTCGCCGCCATGGCGCGGGTGGTGGTGGTCGGGGGTGGCTTCGGCGGCCTCGCGTCGGCGGCCCGGCTGGCCAAGCTCGGCCACGAGGTCACGCTCCTCGAACGCGCACGCACGCTGGGCGGGGCCCTCGGCACGGTCAGCGAGAGCGGCTACACCTGGGACGGCGCGGCCACGTCGACGCTGCTGCCCGCGGTGGTGCGCGACCTCTTCCGCAAGTCCGGCCGCCCGGTCGAGAAGGAGCTCGAACTGGTCGCGCTCGACGTCGTGCGTGAGCACCGCTTCGAGGACCGCACCAGCGTCCGGCTCCCCGGCGGGACGCGCGGCGCCCAGCTGGCGGCGTTCGACGAGCTCGGCCGCGGCCTCGGGCAGGTCTGGGTCGACTACGTGGAGTCGTTCAACGAGGACTGGGAGGTGCTGCGCCGCGGCTACTTCGAGGTCCCCTGGGACCCGGCCGCCCTGCCCAAGGAGGTGGCGGCCCGGCTCAACAGCCGCGAGACCCTCCACAAGCGCCTGCGCAAGAGCTTCCGCGACGAGCGGCTCGCCCTCGTCGCCGGGTACCCGTTCGTCGCCGAGGGACACGACCTGCGCAACGTGCCGGCGTGGGCGGGGCTGCGCGCCTACCTCGAGCAGCGCTTCGACGCCTGGACGATCACCGGCGGCATGGGTGCCCTCGCGACCGCCCTCGAGGCCCGGCTCGCGACCCGCGGCGTCACCGTGCTCACCGACACCCCGGTCCGCGACCTCGTCGTGCGCGAGGGCCGGGTCGCCGCCGTGGCCACCGACCTGGGCGAGATCGCCGCCGATGTCGTCGTGGTGGCCATCGACCCGCGCCGCCTGCCGGCGCTCGCGTCGTACGTCGAGCGCACGATGCCGGCGATCCCGCCCGTGGTCAGCTACCTCGGTCTCGAGGGCGAGCTGCCCGACCTCCCCCGCGAGCTGGTCCTGCACGGCGACCCGCTGCTCGTCGTACGCACCGGAGGCACGGCGCCCGAGGGCGGCGCCGCGTGGACGGTCCACGGGCGCGGCAAGCTCGCCGAGGACCTCCTGCGGGCACTGGCCCGGCACAAGATCGACGTGCGCGAGCAGGTCGTCGTCCGCGTCGACCGCTCGCCCCGCGACCTGGTCGACGACTGGGGCGGCTCACCGATGGGCGTGCTCTGGCAAGGACGCGCGACCGTGCGGCAGCGGCTCGGGCCGACGACCCCCATCCCCGGCGTCTACGCCGCCGGGGCCCACGCCACTCCCGGCGGCGGGCTGCCGTACGTCGGGCTGTCGGCCGCGCTCGTGGCGCAGGCGATCGGGCCGGCCTGAGCTACAGGATCGCCCAGGTGACGGTGAGCGCCTGGCCGAGCGAGCTCTCGCCCGGCTCGAGGACCACGTCGCCCTTGGCCATCGCCTCGAAGCCGCGCGCCATCGGGACCACGCCGCCCCCTTCGACGACCGACTGCACGTCACCGAGCGACACGTGGGCGAGACCGGCGAGGTGCTCGGCGCGGGCGCGGGCATCGGCGTACGCCGCCTCGCGTGCGGCGGTCACCGCGGCGGCGGTGTCGGACACCTCGAGCGAGACCCCCTCCACCTGGAGACGGTCGCCGACCTGCGCCGCGAGCTCGGCGACGAGCGTGCCGGCGACGTCGAGGTCGCCGCAGGTGACGGTGTAGGCGTGCCGTGCCTCGAAGCCGGACTGGCGTCCCTCGTGGTCGTGGGCGGGCCAGACCGACAGCTCGCGCGACGACAGCCGGGCTGCGTCGACGTGGGCGCGGGCCACGGTCGTCACGGCGGCGCCGGCGGACGAGGCGCCGGCCAGGGCCTCGGCCAGCGTGGGCGCCCGGTGGACGGCGCTGACGCGGACGACCGCGGTGTCGGGGACGACCGTGGCGGTGCCGTGACCGGTGACGGTGATGGTGCGCATGCTCGCGACGCTAGTCGTCCGAGGCTCAGACCGTGATCTTGAGGTGCTCGAAGATCTCGCGCGTCGCCTTGGACCGGTTGAGCGTGTAGAAGTGCAGGCCCGGGGCGCCGCCCGCGAGCAGCTCCTCGCAGAGCTCGCCCGCGATCGCGATGCCCTCGGCGCGCATGGCGACCGGGTCGCCGTCCTTGGCCGCGATCCGCGCCACGATGTCGTCGGGTACGTCGGTCCCGATCAGCTCGCCCTGGCGGCGGATCGCGGCGAGGTTCAGGATCGGCATGATGCCGGGCAGGATCGGCATGTCGACGCCGTGGGCGCGCACCCGCTCGACCAGCCCGAAGTAGTCCTCGGAGCGGAAGAACATCTGGGTCACCGCGAACTCCGCGCCGGCCCGGGCCTTGGCGACGAGCACCTCGGCGTCCTGGTCGAGCGACTCGGCGGACGGGTGGCCCTCGGGGAAGGCGGCCACGCCGATGCGGAAGTCACCGCGGGAGTGGGCCATCTCGACCAGCTCGGTGGCGTAGTTGAGCCCGCCCTCGGTGGGCGTCCACGCGGCACGCGGGCCCTCGGACGGGTCGCCGCGCAGCGCCATCACGTGGTGGACGCCGGCCTCGATGTAGGAGTCGAGGATGTGCTCCAGCTCCTCGCGGGTGTGGCCCACGCAGGTCAGGTGCGCCATCGGCGTCATCGACGTCTCGCGGGCGATCCTGCTGGTGACCCGGATCGTGGTGTCGCGGCTGGACCCGCCGGCGCCGTACGTCACCGAGACGAACGTCGGCTCGTAGGGCTCGAGGTCCTGAATCGCCTGCCAGAGCTGGGCTTCGCCGGCCTCGTCGCGGGGCGGGAAGAACTCGAACGAGAACGACCGCCGACCCTCGTGGATCAGCTCGGCCATGCCTCGTCCGCGGTGCGTCGACATGCCGGAAGTGTAGGTAGCCGGGCGATGCCCAACGAATCCTGACCGCACTATGGCCACTAGTCTCGGGCGCGTGGCGAGCGACGGGACGACTGAGCCGGACCAGTGGGACAGCGAGGCCTTCCGGGCGACGGTCCAGGAAGCACTCGACACCTTCCTCGACGAGCAGTCCGCCACGCTGACGCCGCTCGGCCCCGATGCCGCCCGGCTGGTCGCCGAGGCCCGCCGGGCCGTGTCCGGGGGCAAGCGCTTCCGCGCCGCGTTCTGCTACTGGGGCTACCGGGCGGTCCGGCCCGACGTCGAGGACGAGGCGGCGCTCGCCCGCGCCTGCGCCTCGCTCGAGATGCTGCACGCCAGCGCGCTCGTGCACGACGACTACATGGACGCCTCCGACACCCGCCGCGGCCGGCCCGCGACGCACCGCGCCTTCGAGGCCGAGCACCGCGCCGACGGGTGGCGCGGCGACCCGGCGCAGTACGGCGCCGCGGCGGCGATCCTGCTCGGCGACCTGCTGCTCAGCTGGTCGGAGGAGCTGCTGCGCCGCTGCGGGCTTCCGGCCGAGCGGGTCGCTCCGGCGCTCGAGCTCTTCGACGCCTGCCGGACCGAGGTGATCGCCGGCCAGTTCCTCGACGTGTCGGTGCAGGCACGCGGCCGTGCCGACGTCGAGACCGCGATGACCGTGCTGCGCTACAAATCCGCGAAGTACTCCATCGAGCGTCCGCTCCACATCGGCGCCGCGCTCGGCGGCGCCGACGCGGAGATGCTCCAGCGGCTGTCGGCGTTCGGGCTGCCGCTCGGCGAGGCCTTCCAGCTGCGTGACGACCTGCTCGGTGTGTACGGCGACCCCGCCGCCACCGGCAAGCCCGCCGGCGACGACCTGGTGGAGGGCAAGCGCACGGTGCTCGTGGCGCTGGCCCTCGACGGCGCCGAGCGCGAGGACGCAGAGCTGCTCGACCGCTCCCTCGGTCGCCCGCTCGACGAGCAGCAGGTCGACCGGCTGCGCCAGGTGATCGACGGCAGCGGCGCCCACGCCCAGGTCGAGGAGGTCATCGGCGAGCTGGCCCGGCTCGCGGTCGTCGGCCTCGACCAGGCCGGTGTCGACGAGCGGGCCGGCCAGGTGCTGCGCCAGCTCGCCTCGGCGGCGACGCAGCGCGTCGTCTGAGCCTCAGTCGCTCAGTCGAGGCTGGGGACGTCGAGGTCCGGGCCTGCGCCGCGCAGGAGCACGAGGAACCTGCCGCCGCGCTCGTGGTCGGCCGCCTCGGCCCGCTCGGTGAGGATGCGCAGGGCAACCGCGAACGCCTGCTCGTCGGCGCGGGCGAAGGGTCCCCAGCCGTCCCAGAGCAGCACCGTGTCGTCGCCCCGGTCGGCGAGGTCGCGCAGGCAGTCGTTGAGGGCGTCGAAGTTGCGGCCGTAGTAGTCCGGGAAGTCCAGCGCCACCCCCACCGCGTCGAGGAACTCCGCCTTCGTCTCGGCCAGCCAGCCGTCGACGTAGCCGAACCGCCAGCCGGCGTGCTCGACGGTGTGCCGCACGTCGCTGACGTCGTACGCCGCGTGCCAGCGGTAGATGCCCGGCGGCCGGCGGCCGGCGAAGACGCCGGAGAGGCCGCTCATCGCAGGATCCGCTCGAACGACTCGTAGTGGTCGTCGGTGTAGAACAGCTCGCCCCGGTCGCCCGCCACGATCCGGCGTGCGCCGCGGTTGCCCGAGCAGTCGAAGATCACGGTGTACTCCGCGTAGTAGCCGCGTTCGTGCTCGGGCATCAGGCCTTCGAAGTTGCCGAACGTCGACCCGTCCTTCGCGCACGGGAACGGTCCGCCCTGGTCGATCAGCGCGACCGTGCCCTGGGCCTCGACCGGCAGCTCGGTGAGCTCGACCCAGGGCAGCCGGCTCTCGGGGTCGACGTCGCCGGCCTGGGGCGACGAGGCAGGTGGGCCGCCCGACGAGGGGGAACCCACCGAGCCGTCGTCGGTCACCCGGAACAGCACCGCGGCGAACACCACCGAGACGGCGACGATCACCAAGGTGGTGATCGTGGTGCGGTTCCAGGTCACGTCACGAGGTGGGGCTTCAGAAGGCCATGGCCTGGGCCCGGCGCTTGACCTCGGTGCCGCGGTTCTCGCGCAGCGCGTCGATCGGGCGGCCGGGCAGGTCGTCCTGCTCGAGGTAGAGCCAGGCGATGATCTCGCGGTCGTCGTACTTGTTGTCGTGCATCAGCGTGAGCAGTCCGGGCAGTCCCTTGACCGGGAAGCCGTCCTGGACCAGGTCGGCGGGCACCTTCTGCCCCTCGCCGGGCGTGGGGACGGCGGCGGCCAGCTCGTGGTGGCGGATCATGGTCTTGACCTTGGCCACCGTGACCTCGAGCCGCTTGGCGGTCTCGGCCCAGTCGATCCAGTCGGTCACCAGCACGGCCAGGTCATGGTCGGCAAGTCGCGTCTCACTCATGGGGTCATGGTTCCACCCGGGGTGTCGCCACGCCACGCCGGAGCGGCCTGAACACCCCCGGCGGGGCCTCCGACCGTACGATTGGGTCTCCGGATCCTTCCCCGTCCGGTGCGCAGGAGGGTCGCTGTGAGCTCAGATCGGCGTGTGCCGGGCGCTGCCGTGCCCGACCCCATGATCGGTCGGCTGCTCGACGGCCGCTACCTGATGGGGCCGCGGATCGCGCGCGGCGGCATGGCCAGTGTCTACGAGGCCACCGACACCCGGCTCGAGCGCACGGTCGCGGTCAAGATCATGCACGCCGGTCTCGGCGACGACGACGAGTTCGCGGCCCGCTTCGTGCGCGAGGCACGTGCGGCCGCCCGGCTGTCGCACCCCAACGTGGTCGCGGTCTACGACCAGGGCGACGAGCACGGCACCGTCTTCCTGGCCATGGAGCTGGTCTCCGGCCACACGCTGCGCGACACCATCACCAAGGAGAGCCCGATGTCGCCGCTGCGGGCGCTCGCGCTGCTGGAGCCGGTGCTCTCCGCCCTCGCCTCCGCCCACCGCGCCGGACTGATCCACCGCGACGTCAAGCCCGAGAACGTCCTGATCGCCGACGACGGACGGATCAAGGTCGCCGACTTCGGCCTCGCCAAGGCGGTCAGCGCCGACACCCAGCACACCGCCACCAAGGGCGTGCTGATCGGCACCGTCTCCTACCTCGCCCCCGAGCTGGTCGTCGACGGCAAGGCCGATGCCCGCGCCGACGTCTACGCCGCCGGTGTGCTGCTCTACGAGCTGCTCACGGGCAAGAAGCCGCACGAGGGCGAGTCCCCGATCCAGGTCGCCTACAAGCACGTGCACCACGACGTGCCGCCGCCGTCCGAGCTGGTCCCCCACATCCCCCCGTACGTCGACGCGCTGGTGGCCCGCGCCACCGCCCGTGAGCCGGGCCTGCGCCCCGCGGACGCAGCGGTGCTGCTGCACCAGGTGCACCGCGTCAGCCACGCGCTCGCGAACGGCGTACGAGAAGACCCGGACCTGACCGCAGACCTCGCCCCGATGCTGCTCTCCAGAGATCTCGGTGAGCGCAGCGACACCGCCTCGGATATGTGGGACGCCGACGAGATGGCCGCCCTCATGGCGCCGTCCCCGGTCCGTGAGGACACCGCCACCTACCCGGCCGCGCTGCCGCCGCCGATGCAGCCTCCGCCTGGCGCTCCTCGTCCCGCCGCTCGCCCGCGTGAGCCCCGCGCCCCCAAGCCGCCGAAGGCACCCCGGCAGCGCCGGCCACGTCGTTCGCGGCGCGGGCCGATCCTGCTCGTGCTCGCACTGCTGCTCGCCACCGCTGGTGGGGGCGCCGCCTACTGGTTCGGCTGGGCCCGCTACACCTCCACTCCCGGCGTCGTCGGCATGACCCAGAGCGCGGCCGAGTCCAAGCTCGACGACGCCGGCCTGAGCATCGACTACGCCGACGCGGCGTACTCCGAGACAGTGCCCGCCGGTCGGGTCATCGAGACCGACCCCGAGGCCGGCTCCCGGATCCTCCAGGAAGGCACCGTCACCCTCACCTTGTCGCTCGGCAAGGAGCGCTACGACGTACCCAAGGTCAAGGGCCTCACCGAGGACCAGGCCCAGGACGCGCTGCTCGAGGTCAAGCTCAGCTTCGACGAGACGATCGAGAAGTACTCCGAGACCGTCCCCGCCGGCACCGTGATCCGCAGCATCCCCGAGTCGGGCACGACGCTGCGCCCCGGCGCCTCCGTCGACCTCGTCGTCAGCCTGGGCCGCCAGCCGATCAAGGTCGGCGACTGGGTCGGCGACGACTACGACGACGCCCGCGAAGCGCTCGAGGAGCGCGGCCTGGTCGCCACCGTCACCTCCGAGGAGTACGACGACACCGTCCCCGAGGGCGACGTGATCAGCCAGGAGCCGCGCCGCGGCACGCTCTTCCGCGGCGAGACCGTCAGCTTCGTGGTGTCCCTCGGACCCGAGCTGGTCGAGGTCCCGAGCGTGACCGCCTCCGGCGTCGGCGCCGCGACCGCCGAGCTCGAGGCCCTGGGCTTCGAGGTCAAGACCGAGGAGAGCGGCAGCTACATCGGCCTCGGCTACGTCCTGTCCACGGACCCCGCCGCCGGCGAGATGATCCCCCTGGGCAGCACGATCACGTTGTTCCTCGTCTGACGCGTTCGCGAGTTCGTTCTGGATGCAGCGGATCCGGGTCCTCGATACGTCTGAGTAGGTGAGGCGCCGTCGAAAGGTCACCCATGAGGTTCGAGGAGTACGCCAGCGAGCAGGGCCAGCCCCTGCTCCGCCTTGCCTTTGTGCTGACCCGTGACCCGCACCGGGCCGAGGACCTGACCCAGACGGTCCTGGCCGACGCCTACCGCCACTGGCGCAAGGTGCAGGCGGCCCACAACCCGGACGCCTACGTCCGGCGCATGCTGGTGAACGCTCACCTCGACTGGCACCGCCGTCGCTCCTCGACCGAGCGTCCCACCGACCTTGCCACGTGGGAGCCACGCACGCCTGACGCCGACCCCGCCGATGACGTGGTGTCCAGGGACGAGCTGCGCGTGGCCCTGGCGACCCTCACGCCCCGCGCACGCACGGCCCTGGTCCTGCGCTACTACGCGGACCTGGACGACAACGCCGTCGCCGACCTCATGGAGGTCAGCGCGAGCGGGGTGCGCGCCACCATCTCCCGAGCCTTGGCCGCCCTCAGAAGCGGCGGCGTACTGGAAACCTTGAAGGAGACATCATGACCGAACAGCTGGAGCTGGAACTGAGGCGACTCTTCGACGAGGACGCCGCGGCGGCTCCGGTCGCAGTGGCCCTGGCCGAGCATGCTCAACGACGGGTACGCCGCCAACGCCAGGTCCGAGTCGCCTGGGGCGCCGGGCTGCTGGTGGCGGCGTCGGTGGCCGGGGTCGCCGTGCTCGGCGGCTCCGAAGACCTACCCGACCGGGTCCCGCAGACCCGCCCTCCCTCGTCGGGACCGACCGGGCCAGTGGGAGACTCCGGTCTCACCTCCTGTGCCTTCGAGTACTCACCGAAGACTCTGGCCGATCGTGCGATCGCGTTCGACGGCACCGCAGTCTCCGTCGGTCCCGCACGCAGTGACCGTCCGGGGAGTGGAGGCGGCTACGTCGGCGTGACCTTTGACGTACACGAATGGTTCGCCGGAGGGTCCGGCACGACCGTCACCATCGACATGACCCCACCCGGCGACAGCACTCGCGACGAAAGCTCCGAGTCCGCCCCTGGCTATGTGCTGGGAGACCGGCTGCTCGTCAGCGGCGAGCACCGCTGGGGTGGCACGACCTTCGACGACGCGATCGCATGGACCTGCGGGTTCACCCGGTACTACGACGAAGAGACCGCGGACAGCTGGCGCGACGCGACGCGTTGAGCGGGGACGGGACCCCTCGACACCACACGCCGTCACCCGGGCTCACCCGGCGAGCGGACCGCCCGGACCGAACGCAACGGAAGCGAACCGCTCACCCATCAGCTGGTGGGTGGCGGCATCGGGGTGGAGGCCGTCGGGGAGCGGCAGCACCACGAAGTCGTCCTCGCCGTAGAGCTCGCGGCCGTCGAGGAGCGAGAGGTTCGGGTCGGCGCGCTGGGCGACGATCCGAGTCAGGGCCTCCCGGATGACCGACAGCGTGAGCTTGCCCGCGCCCACCTCGGCGGGGTCGCCGGTGGCGCGGAAGCGGGGCCGGCCGGAGGCGAGAGCACTGAGGTCCATCTCGAGCGGGCCGGGCGTCTCCTCGTGGAGAGGGCACAGGACCGGGCTGACGACGAGGAGCGGCGTGGTGGGGTGGCCGTCGCGGATGGTGTCGAGGAAGCCGTGCACCGCCGACGTGAAGGCGCGCAGCCGCATGGCGTCGGTGTTGACGATGTTGATGCCGATCTTGACGCTGATCAGGTCGGCGGAGGTGTCGCGGATGGTGCGCGCAGTGAGCTGGTCGAGCAGGGCGCTGCCGGCGAAGCCGAGGTTGACCAGCTCGCGGCCGCCGAGCCGGGCGGCGAGGGCGGGCCAGGTCGCGGTGGGGCTGGCGGCGTCGGAGCCGTGGCTGATCGAGCTGCCATGGTGCACCCACACCGGTCGACCCGAGGCGGCCAGGGGCTCGACGGGCGCGTCGGCGCGGAGGTCGACGAGCTCGGTCGTCTCGTTCCAGGGCAGCCAGATCTCGACGTCCTTGAGCCGGTCAGCGAGCCCGTCGAAGCGCACGGTCACCACACCGCCAGAGACGTGCTCGACCGAGCCGGTGGCCATGTCGACGGTTCTCACGTCGCCGCCGGGGGCGGTGGCCTGTGCCACGACGTCGCCGTCCACGACCAGGTCGTAGACCCCGTCGGGGCGGGGCGGGGCGCCGACGTAGGCCCGCTTCGTCGGTGCGACGTCCAGCTCGATCTCGGTGGCGCCGGTGCGGAAGGCGAGCCGTACCCCCGACGGCTGGCTCTCGGTCACGGACAGCTGCGGGTCGGCCAGCAGCGCGCGGGCGCGGGCGGGCAGCCGGTGCGGGAGGAAGCCGCGCGCGGTCTGCTCGAGCTCGACGGCTCCACGCAGGATCTCGGCAAAGGGGAAGGGCACGTGTCAGGTTCCTGCGGGCGGGGTCCCGGGGCCAAATCGAGGCCGGATAGCGTTGCCGCATGCGCAACCCGATCGGCACCCACGTGCTGGTCGGCAAGGGCCTGTCCAGCGGGGCGCTCGCGTCCGCGGACGAGCTGGGCTGCGAGACGATCCAGGTCTTCGTGGGCAACCCGCGCGGCTGGGCGCTCTCGCCCGGCGACCCGGCCGAGGACGCCCGCTTCCGCGCCGAGACCGCCCGCCGCGGGATGCGCACCTTCATCCACACGCCGTACCTCGTCAACCTCGGCTCCCCCACCCCGGCGACCTACGCCCGCTCGGTCGCCCTGGTCGCGCACAACCTCAAGCGGGCCGCCGAGATCGGGGCGGAGGGCGTGGTCGTCCACACCGGTTCGTACGTCGATCCCACCGGCGACCCGGACGGCACCCGGCACGCGGCCGCGCTGCGCCAGGTCCGCGAGGCGCTGCTGCCGATCCTCGACGCGGTGGCCGACGAGGCCGCGCCGTGGCTGCTGCTCGAGCCGACGGCCGGGCAGGGGCGCTCGCTGTGCGCGGGCGTCGAGGACCTCACCGCCTACCTCGCAGCACTCGACCACCACCCGAAGGCTGGAATCTGCCTCGACACCTGCCACGTGTTCGCGGCGGGCGCGCCCCTCGACGAGCCGGGCGGCACCACCGCCACCGTCGACCGGATCGTCGAGATCGGCGGGGAGGGCCGGCTCCGGCTGGTCCACGCCAACGACTCGATGGACGTGCGCGGCGCGTTCAAGGACCGGCACCAGCGCATCGGCGAGGGCCACATCGGCACCGGGGCGTTCGAGGAGCTCTTCGCCCACCCGGCCACCGCCGGCGTGCCGTTCGTCCTCGAGACGCCCGACTCCCGCACGGCCGACAACCGCGACATCCCGCTGCTCAAGGAGCTCCGCTCCCGCGCCCTGGTGCGCGGGTGACTGCTCAGGTAGCCGGTTCCCGCCGTACGACGCTCCTCGCCACGGCCGCCCTGCTGGCGATGACCGCGTGCTGGGGCTCGACGTTCTTCCTGATCAAGGACCTGCTCGACCGGGTGCCGACTCTCGACTTCCTCGCCGTCCGCTTCGCGATCGCGAGCGTCGCCATCATCGCGGTCGCCCCGCGGGCGGTGGCCCGCCTGAGCCGCGAGTCGCGGCGGCACGCGGTGGTGCTCGGTGGGCTGTACGGCGTGGCGCAGATCCTGCAGACCGCGGGCCTGGCGCACACCGCGGCCAGCGTGTCGGGCTTCATCACCGGCATGTACGTCGTCGCCACACCGCTCTTCGCGGCCGTGCTGCTCCGCACCCGGATCACCGCCGCGACCTGGGCCGCCGTCCTGCTGGCCACGGCCGGCCTGGGCGTGCTGACACTCGACGGGTTCGCGATCGGCTTCGGTGAGGGCATCACGCTCGTGGCCGCGCTGCTCTACGCGCTGCACATCGTGGGCCTGGGTGCGTGGTCGAAGCCCGACGAAGCGCTCGGCATGTCGATCGTGCAGCTGATCGTGATCGCGGTGATCTGCCTGCTCGCCACCGCCCCCGACGGGATCGTGCTGCCCGCGACCACCGGCGACTGGCTCTCGGTCGTCTACATGGCGGTCTTCGCCGGGGCGCTGGCGCTGGTCGGGCAGACCTGGGCGCAGGCCCATCTCGCGCCGACCCGCTGCGCGATCATCATGAGCATGGAGCCGGTCTTCGCCGTGTTCTTCGCGGTGCTGCTGGGCGGTGAGTCGCTGGCGCTGCGCATGGTCACGGGCGGGCTGATGGTGCTGGCCGCGATGCTGGTCGTCGAGATCGGGCCCCGCCGCAAGGTCGAGGGCGAGGTGCAGCATCTCGCGGTGTGAGCACCCGCCCGGACGGCTCCGGCGCGCTGGCTAGAGTCTCCCGCGTGACGCACTCGTACTTCTTTGGACACCTGCCGGGCTTGCCCGTGCGGGGCGTCTAGACGCGCCGCACACCCACCAACGCCCCGGCCGACGACCGGGGCGTTTTCGCGTTCCGGGAGCGGGCCGCAACAGAGAAGAGGAACCCCATGGTCGTCGTCATGTCCCCGGACGCCACCGACGAGGACGTCGCGCACGTCGTCGAGAAGGTCGAGGCCGTCGGAGGCGAGGCCTTCGTGTCCAAGGGCGTCGTCCGCACCATCATCGGCCTGGTCGGTGACATCGAGTCCTTCCACCACCTCAACCTGCGCACGTTGCCGGGCGTCGCCGACGTGCACCGGATCAGCGACCCCTACAAGCTGGTCAGCCGCCAGCACCACGCGGAGCGGTCGACCGTCTGGGTCGGGCCGCAGGGTGCGCAGGTGCCGATCGGCCCCGACACGTTCACCTTCATGGCCGGCCCCTGCGCCGTCGAGACCCCCGAGCAGACCCTCGCCGCCGCGCACATGGCCCGCTCCGCCGGCGCCACGATCCTGCGTGGCGGTGCCTTCAAGCCGCGCACCTCGCCGTACGCCTTCCAGGGCCTGGGCCTGGCCGGCCTCCGGATCCTCGCCGACGTGCGTGCGGCAACCGGGCTGCCGATCGTGACCGAGGTGGTCGACGCCCGCGACGTCCCGGTGGTGGCCGAGCACGCCGACATGCTCCAGGTCGGCACCCGCAACATGGCCAACTTCGGGCTGCTCCAGGCCGTCGGCGACGCCGGCAAGCCGGTGCTGCTCAAGCGCGGGATGACCGCGACCATCGAGGAGTGGCTGATGGCGGCGGAGTACATCGCACAGCGCGGCAACCTCGACGTCGTGCTGTGCGAGCGCGGCATCCGCACCTTCGAGCCGTCGACCCGCAACACCCTCGACATCTCGGCGGTGCCGGTCGTCCAGGCGACCAGCCACCTGCCGATCATCGTGGACCCGTCGCACGCGGCCGGCCGCAAGGACCTGGTGGTGCCGCTCTCACGGGCGGCCATCGCGGTGGGAGCTGACGGGATCATCGTCGACGTCCACCCCACCCCCGAGACGGCGCTCTGCGACGGTCCCCAGGCGCTGCTGGGCAACGACCTGCGCGAGCTCGCGACCGCCGTACGACGTCTCCCTCCGGTCGTGGGCCGGGTGGACGCCGGGGAGCGCATCCGGACTGCCTGATTAGGGTGGGCTCGTGAGGACCTGCGTGAAGTGTGGGCACGCGCTCGGTGTCGGACGTTTCTGCGTCAACTGCGGCCACCTCGTGTCCGAGGGCCCGCCGATGGGCGACACGGCCGAGCGGCCGGCCGTCCTGGACCCGGCCGGACCCACCGTGTCCGCCCCCGTCACGCCGCTCCCACCGCCGCCGCCTCCGCCCGAGCCCCGCTTCCCGCTGTACGCCGACGAGGTGGGCGCCGGCGCCCCGCCGGCCTACCCACCGGCGTACTCACCCGGCTACGCGCCGCCGCCCCCGCCCCCGACCGGCAACCACCGTGGCGACGCCCGCCCGGCCTGGCTGCCCTGGCTCGCCGGCGCGGTGGCGCTGGTGCTGGTGCTGGTGGCGGTGGTCGGCACCGTGCTGCTGGTCAACGGAAGCGACGACGAGCCCGAGGCCGACGAGCCTTCCGGCTCGGACACGCCCTCGGCGACCGAGTCGGCCTCCGAGCCGACCGAGCCCGCCAGCCCGAGCACCAGCCCTCCCCCGAGCGAGACCCCGACGCCCACCCCGACCGAGACTCCCGGGGAGCCCACCGACGTCGCGACCACCGCGACCGCGACGGTCCCTCGCACGGCACCGCCCAACACCGACGTCGACGGCAACCTGGTGCGCTACGAGGCACGCAACATGCTCGACGGGGTGTCCACCACCTGCTGGCGGATGCCGGGTGACGGCTCCGGGTCGACGATCACGGTCACGCTCGCCGAGCCGACGACGCTGACCGAGGTCGGCATCGTCAACGGCTACGCGAAGACCTCCGACGACGACGGGACCGTCCTCAACTGGTACCGCGGCAACCGCCGAGTCCTCGCCGTCGAGTGGACCTTCGACGACGGCACGGTGGTCACCCAGTCGCTGGAGGAGGTCCGCGCCCTCCAGGTCGTGGACGTCGGTGAGGTCACCACGTCGACCGTCACGCTCCGGCTGGTCAGCGTCTCCGCGCCAGGCACCGGACGCTCGGCACGCGACTACACGGCGATCAGCGACCTGTCCCTGGTGGGCACGCCTGCTTGATCGTCGAGTGACGCGGCAGGCCGGTCCTCGGGGCCGAAATTGCGGCCGCACGCGGCACTCGACGCGCTCAGACCAGCCCCGCGAGGACCTTGGCAGCACGCTCTGCGTCGTCGCGGGTGATGTCGAGATGCGTGACCAGCCGTACGACGGTCGGGCCGACCGTGGCGACCCGCACGCCCTCGTCGGCCGCACGCGCCACGAACTCGGCCGCGTCGCCCCGGGGCACGACGACGATGTTGGTGTCGACGCCCGCGGGGTCGACGCCGCACGCCTCGGCCAGCAGGCGGGCGTGGGCGTGGTCGTCGGCGAGCCGCTCGACGTGGTGGTCGAGGGCGTGCAGACCGGCCGCGGCGAGGATGCCGACCTGGCGCATGCCGCCGCCCATCCGCTTGCGCCAGACGCGCGCCTCGTCGACGGTGTCGCGGCTGCCGACCAGCAGCGAGCCGACCGGGGCGCCCAGCCCCTTCGACAGGCACACGGCCATGACGTCGGCGACCGCGCCGTACTCCGCCAACGGGGTGCCGGTCGCGACGTGCGCGTTCCAGATGCGGGCGCCGTCGAGGTGGATCGCCGCGCCGACGCCGGTGGCGTAGTCGCGCAGGTCGCGCAGGTCGGCGAGCGGCAGCACCGCTCCCCCGGCGAAGTTGTGGGTGTTCTCGACCGAGATCGCCGCGGTGCGCACGAAGAACGGGCCCATCTCGGGGGCGAAGATGCCCTGGATCATGGCGAGGTCGACCTGGCCGCGCGGGTGGATCCAGGTGCGCATCGTGACGCCGCTGTAGGCGCCGTGCGCACCGAGCTCGGCGCGGGCGATGTGGGCGCTCGCCTCGCAGAGCACCTCCTGGCCGGGCGCCACGACCGAGCGCACCGCCAGCACGTTGGCCATGGAGCCGGTCGGCATGAACAGCGCGGCCTCATGCCCGAACAGCTCGGCGACGCGGTCCTGGAGCGCGGCGACCGTGGGGTCCTCGCCATAGACGTCGTCGCCGACCTCGGCGCGGGCCATCGCGGCCCGCATCGCCTCGGTGGGACGGGTGACGGTGTCGCTGCGGAGGTCGATCACAGGGTCTTGACTACCACGGGGGGAGACCAGCCCGAGGTGCCGGATCCCCCGGACGTGCGCGCGCGCACCGACCAGGAGCCCTGCCTCTTGAACGCCGTGCTCGGCGTGGTCGTGTCGGTGCGCAGCGCCCGCCACGGCCCGCTGCCCTGCCGCACCTGCACGTCGTACGTCGTGCCTCCGGCGCCGGCGGCGGTCGCCCACCGCAGCGTCCAGCCCGACGTGGCGGACCCGGTGCGGCGCACTGGCACTCGCACCTTGCCGGTCATCGACGGGTGGAGCGTGCACCGGTAGCCGAAGGTGCCCGCCGAGCCGAACGTGTGGGCAAAGGTCTCGCCACCGGACTTCGTCCCGCTGTCCCAGAAGCCCTGGTCAGAGGTCGTGGTGTGGGCCATCGGGTCGGGGAAGGTCCAGGTGACGGTGCTGCCGAGCCCGGTCTTCAGGGTGGCGGGGGTGAACCGCATGTCCGCGACGGACACGGTGGGCCCGGCGGCGACCGCCGGGGTGGCGGGCAAGGCCACGAGACCGCTGGCGATCAGCAGTCCGACGACGGCCCGAGCAGCGATGCGGATGGTCATCCTCCGCACGCTAGACCCTCGACGGGAGAGCGGGAACGTCTTAGGGCTGGGCGGGCTTCTCGCGGCGCAGCATCTCCGCCACCAGGAACGCGAGCTCGAGCGACTGGACCCGGTTGAGCCGCGGGTCGCACACCGACTCGTAGCGGCCGCCGAGGTCGGCCTCGAGCAGCTCCTCGCCGCCGCCGACGCACTCGGTGACGTCGTCACCGGTCAGCTCGACGTGGACGCCACCGGGCCAGGTGCCGAGCGCGTGGTGCACGTCGAAGAAGCCCTGCACCTCGTCGATCACGTCGCCGAAGCGGCGGGTCTTGTAGCCCGAGCTCGCCTCGAAGGTGTTGCCGTGCATGGGGTCGCAGACCCAGGCCACGTTGATCCCGGACGCCGTGACCTTCTCGACCAGCTCGGGCAGCCCGTCGCGGATCTTGCCCGCACCGAAGCGCGTGATGAACGTGAGCCGGCCGGCCTCGTTGTCGGGGTTGAGCCGCTCGGCGAGCGCCAGCGCGTCGTCGGGCGTGGTCGTCGGGCCGAGCTTGACGCCGATCGGGTTGCGGATGTGGCGCAGCAGCTCGACGTGGGCGTTGTCGAGCTGGCGGGTGCGCTCGCCGATCCACACGAAGTGGGCCGAGACGTCGTAGGGCAGCTCGGTGCGGGAGTCGATGCGGGTCATCGAGTGTTCGTACTCGAGCACCAGCGCCTCGTGGGAGGAGTGGAAGTCGACCCGGTGGAACTCGTCGGGGTCGGCGCCAATCGCCTCCATGAACGCCATCGCCCGGTCGATCTCGTGGGCCAGCTTCTCGTAGCGCTGGCCGGCGACCGAGTCGCGCACGAAGTCGGTGTTCCAGGTGTGGACCTGGCGCAGGTCGGCGTAGCCGCCGGTGACGAAGGCTCGGACCAGGTTGAGCGTCGCGGCCGACGCGTTGTAGACATCGACCAGGCGCTGCGGGTCGTGGACCCGCGACTCGGGCGTGAAGTCGTAGCCGTTGACGGCGTCGCCGCGGTAGGCCGGGAGGGTCACTCCGTCGCGGGTCTCGAGATCGGAGCTGCGGGGCTTGGCGTACTGGCCGGCCAGACGGCCGAGCTTCACGACGGGCACGGAGGCGGCGTAGGTCAGCACCACGGCCATCTGCAGCAGGACCCGGAGCTTGTTGCGCACGTTGTCGGCCGTGACCCCGGCCAGGGTCTCGGCGCAGTCGCCGCCCTGGAGCAGGAACGCCTCACCGCGGGCGACCGCGGCGATCTTGGCCTTGAGCTCGTCGCACTCGCCGGCGAAGACCAGCGGCGGCATGGTGCGGAGCCGGGCGACGGCGGCGTCGACCGCGGCGGGGTCGCCGTACGTCGGCTGCTGGGCCGGCCCGAGGGCGTGCAGGGCGGCGAGGTCGGGAACGGTGCTCACCGGCCAAGCCTACGCGGGCAGCGCCACCGCCACCGATTCGTCGGGCGGCGGCGGACCGCCTCAGTCCTCGAGGTGCTCGATGTCGCGGAAGCCGGTCTTCTTCGCGCGGACGCCGCGGTTGGTCATCCAGGTCAGCGCCCACAGCACGATGCCCAGACCGAGCATGCCGGCGGCCACGGAGTACTGCACCCAGTCGTCGCGGTCGCGCGCCCAGGGCCCGACGAGGAACAGGCACGCCGCCCCGGCGACATAGGGCGACCACGACGGCGCCTGGAAGCCGTCGTCCGGCGACGGCTCGCGGCGCAGGACGACGCAGGCGATGTTGACGACCGCGAACACGCAGAGCAGCAGCAGGGCGGTGGTGCCGGACAGGGCCTTGATCACCGAGGTGTCGGCCAGGAAGGTCACCACGAAGATCAGCCCGATCGCCAGCAGCGTGGAGAAGGCGATGCCGGCGTACGGCGTACGGCGTTCGGGCAGGACCTTGCCCAGCGTGCGCGGAAGCACGTCCTGGTGGGCGAGCCCGTAGAGCAGCCGGCTGGCCATCAGCATGTTGATCAGTGCGGTGTTGGCGACCGCAAAGACGGTGAGGAACGGGAAGATCTTGTCGATCGGGATGTCCGGGGCCCCGGTGGAGACCACGTTGAGCAGGACCTTGCCCTCCTCGGCGACCACCGACTCGATGTCCGTCTGCGGGATGACCGCGATGACCGAGATGGCCACCAGGATGTAGACGATCACGGCGATGCCGAGCCCGGTGAGCATCACCCGCGGGAAGATCCGCTGCGGGTCCTGGGTCTCCTCGACCATGTTGACGGAGTCCTCGAAGCCGACCATCGCGAAGAACGCGATCGCCGTCGCCACGGTCACGGCCAGGAACAGCCCACGGTCACCGCCGGACTCGAAGGTCGCGATCCGCCCGATGTCGCCGTCGCCCCGCGCGATGACGACGACGCCGATCACGATGACGATCGCGAGGGCGAGCATCTCGACGAGGGTGAGGATCACGTTGAACTTCACGCTCTCGCCGACCCCGCGCAGGTTGATCGCCGCGAGCAGGAGCATGAACGCCATGGCGACGACCGTCACCGCGGTGTTGCCGTCGGCGACGTCGCCGCCCACACCGTTGATCCCGGCCAGCAGGTTGGTCGCGAGCAGGTTCGCCGAGGTCGAGGCGCTGGTGATGCCCGAGCAGACGACGGCGAACGCCACGATGAACGTGATGAAGTGGATGCCGAACGCCTTGTGCGTGTAGAGCGCGGCGCCGGCCGCCTGGGGGTACTTCGTGACCAGCTCGAGGTAGGACAGCGCCGTGAGCGTGGCCACGAAGAACGCGACCAGGAACGGCACCCAGACGATGCCGCCGACCTCCAACGCCATCTCCCCGGTGACGGCGTAGATGCCCGCACCCAGGATGTCGCCGACGATGAACAGCAGCAGCAGCTTGGGCCCCATCACCCGCTTGAGGTCGGGGGTCGGGCCGTTGACGTCGACGTCGGGGTTCGCCTGGGTGGTCACCGCGCCAGGGTGCCCGTTCCCGGGCACCCCGAAACCTCACCCGAAGAAGACCTGCGCCTCGGCGTACTCCTCGGGGCTGACGACCTTGAGCTCGGCGGTGCCCTCGCTCAGCGGCACGCGGATGATCTTGGTCCCGCGCAGCGCCATCATCGTGCCCCAGTCACCGTCGGCGACGGCGTCGGCGGCCTGGAGCCCGAAGCGTGTGGCCAGCCAGCGGTCGAACGCCGTGGGCGTGCCGCCGCGCTGGATGTGGCCGAGCACGACCGCGCGCGCCTCCTTGCCGGTGCGCTGCTCGATCTCGTTGGCGATCCGGTCGCCGATGCCGCCGAGCCGCACGTGGCCGAACGCGTCCTTCTCGCCAGAGGCGACGGTCATGTCGCCACCCTCGGCCGGGACCGCGCCCTCGGAGACCACGATGATCGGGGCGTACCTGGTCTTGAAGCGGTCCTCGACCTGCTGGCAGAGCGCCTCGATGTCGAACGGCTGCTCGGGGATCAGGACCGCGCTGGCACCGCCAGCGATGCCGGCGTGCAGGGCGATCCAGCCGGCGTGGCGGCCCATGACCTCGACCACGAGCACGCGGTGGTGGGACTCCGCGGTGGTGTGCAGCCGGTCGATGGCCTCGGTCGCGATGTTGACCGCGGTGTCGAAGCCGAACGTGAAGTCGGTGCCGGACAGGTCGTTGTCGATCGTCTTGGGTACGCCGACCACGTGCACGCCGAGGTCGGCCAGCTTGGTCGCGACGCCGAGGGTGTCCTCGCCGCCGATCGCCACGAGGGCGTCGACGCCGTCAGCCGCGAGGTTCTCCTTGATCTTCTCGACCCCGCCGTCGATCTTGAACGGGTTGGTGCGCGACGAGCCGAGGATGGTGCCGCCGCGGGGCAGGATGCCGCGGCACTCCTGGATCCCGAGCTCCATGGTCAGTCCCTCGAGCGGTCCCTTCCAGCCGTCGCGGTAGCCGACGAACTCGAAGCCGTGGGTGCGGACGCCCTTGCGGACGACAGCCCGGATCACGGCATTCAGTCCGGGGCAATCGCCACCTCCGGTGAGCACTCCGACGCGCATGGGACCTCCCTGTTAGGAAACTGTCTGGGAACCTGTTGGATCGTTCATATCGAACGCTCCCCACACTAGCCACCTCGGGCCTCAGGTGGCGAGGCGGACTAGCGCGAGGTCGAGCCCCACGCCGACCACGAGCCCGAGCACCGCGAACCCGACCACCGGCAGGTAGCCGCCGACGACCGTGCGATCGGTGGGGAGCCACTCCGTGTCCCAGCGTGGGTCGTCCCCGATCGCGGCCACCTGCTCAAGCGTCACCCGGTTGTCCAGGACGGCCGCCTCCCGTTCGTGGGGGTGCAGCAACAGCGCGACGGGCGCCTTGCGGGCCTCGAGCCCGACCAGGGCCGGGACCAGCGCACCGACCCGCCGGGCACCGCCCTCGGCGAGCGCCGTGACCACCAGGACCACCGAGGGGCCCGGCAACGCCGACGACGTGTCGGCGAGGAACGCCGGCTCGCGGCGCGCGATCCGGCGCCGGTGCACCCGGCCGACCGCGGGGATCCCGGCCACCTTCCCCGTGACGACCTCCTCGGCGGCGCGGACCAGCATCGTCTTGAAGGCCCGGTCGACCCGGCGGTTCCAGACGGTGACCCCGATGGCCCAGCCGAGGGTGACGACCAGGCCGGTCACCGCCAGAGCCAGGGCGAGCCGCAGGTGCTCGTCGAGGATGGCGAACAGCGCGCCGAACATCAGCCCGCTCCCGAGCATCTGGAAGAAGAGCATGGTCCGGGTCTGGCGCGAGAGGTCGTTGAGCACGGCAGGAGACTGCCCCACCCGCCACGGCGCCAACCCCACCGGGCTCAGGAGGTGGGGACCGGCTCCTCCTCGGCCCGGTTGGTGACCCGCTCCGCGGCCCGCGGCATGACCACACCCACCCGGGCGGCCAGCAGCATGCCCAGCAGCGACACCGCCACGAACGCCAGCCACACCGGCTCGGGCCCGCGCGAGAGCAGCCACGCCACCCCGACCGGCGCGAGGGCGCCCGACCCGTTCCAGGCGAGCTGGATCAGCGACAGGTAGCGGCCGCGCAGGTGCTCCGGCGCCGCCTCGGCCGACAGCGCGCCGTGCACGGGCCCGCCGAGCAGCTCACCCAGCGTGTAGATCACCGACCCCACGAGCATGACTGCGGTCGCCAGCCCCACCGACAGCCGGCTCGCGCCGAGCAGTACGACGAACGACGCCGCGAACGTCGCGTTGGCGGCCATCAGCACCCGCCAGCGGACCCGTCCGGTGAGCCCGCGCACCACCAGCCCCTGACCGAAGCCCACCATCACCGTGTTGATGGTGAAGATCGCCCCGGTCACCCAGCCCGCGAGCCCCAGCACCTCGGTCGCGTAGACCGGCATCGCGAAGTTGAGCGCCATCATCGAGGTCGAGTACGCGAGCTGGCCGAGGAACAGCACCCGGTAGGGGCGGTCGGCCAGCACCACCGCCCACGAGCCCGGCTCGCTCCGCGTCCCGGCACCCCGGGTGGTGGCCGGGACCGACACCAGCAGCACGAACGCCACGGCGTACGAGACGGCGTTGACGACGACCACGGTCGCGTACGCCGACTGGGTACCGATGGTGATCGCGGCACCCGCGGCGAGGCCACCGACCGCGAAGCCGACGTTGCGCAGCGCGCCGAGGAAGCCGAACCACTTCTCCCGCTCCCCCGGCTGTGAGATCGCCGCCACGATGTTGCCGAAGGAGCCCCAGAACGCGGTGCGGCCGACGGTGACCACGATCGTCCAGACGGTCAGCGACACGAACGACTCGGCGAACAGGTAAGCGGCGAAGCCGACCGCCTGGAGCACGTTGCCGGCCAGCAGGACGTGCTTGGCGCCGATCCGGTCGACCACCGAGCCGATCAGCGGGCCCGCCGGCAGCGCCACCAGGCTCGCCAGCGAGATCGCGCCGCCCACCTGGACCAGGCTCAGGTCGGTCGTGACCAGGAAGTAGAGCATCGAGACCGGCATGAACACACCGCTGCCCATCGCGTCGATGGCGAGCGCGGTCACGAAACGGCGATGGTCACCGAGCGGAGGGAAGCCGAGGCGTTCGAGCACGCACCCATCCTGGTACTTCAACCGCACTTGAGGGCAAGCGGATATCGGACGAGTTCGCTGAGCCTGGGTCCAGCGATCCAGGCTAACCTCGCGCGCATGACGTTCTCGATCGTGGCCCGCTCCTCCGACGGCGAGTCCTGGGGGGTCGCGGTGGCCTCGAAGTTCCTGGCCGTGGGCGCCGTCGTACCCGCCGCCGTGGCGGAGGTCGGCGCCATCGCCACCCAGGCCGACGCCAACGTCGCCTACAAGGGCATCGCGCTCGCCCACCTCGACGAGGGCGCGACCGCGCCGGTGGCGCTGCAACGGCTGCTCGAGGAGGACGAGGGGCGCGACGACCGGCAGGTCGGCATCGTCGACGTCGACGGCAACGCCGCCTCCCACACCGGCCACGCGTGCATCGAGTGGGCCGGCGGCATGATCGGCGAGGGCTACGCGATCCAGGGCAACTGCCTGGCCGGGGCCGAGGTCGTCGAGGCGATGGAGCTGGCCTGGCACGCCTCGTCGGACGGCTCCCCGCTGGCCGACCGGCTGCTGCTCGCCCTCGCCGCCGGTGACGTCGCGGGTGGCGACAAACGCGGCCGGCAGTCGGCCGCGCTGCTGGTCGTCAGCGAGGGCGCCGGCTACGGCGGTGGCGACGACATCGCCGTCGACCTGCGCGTCGACGACCACCCCGCGCCGATCGACGAGCTCACCCGGCTGCTGGAGCTCAACGAGCTCTACCTGACCGCCTCGACCGAGGAGGAGCGGGTGCCGGTGACGCCCGAGCTCGACGCCGAGCTTCAGGCCTTCGCACGGGACGCCGGCTTCCCCGACTTCAACACGTGGGTCGGCACCGAGAACTACGAGATGCGGGTCGCCCCCGACCTCGCGTGGATCGACCAGCGGGTCCTCGACATCGTCCGCGGCGACCGGTGAGGAGCCGGCAGTGAGCATCCTCGCGATCGACGCCGGCACCACCGGGGTCACCGCGGTCGTCGTCACGTCCGAGGGACGGATCGCGGCCAAGGGCTACCAGGAGTTCGCGCAGCACTTCCCGCGACCGGGCTGGGTCGAGCACGCGCCCGAGGAGATCTGGCAGTCGACGCTGGAGGCGACCCGCGACGCGCTGGCCCAGGTCGACGCGTCCGAGCTCAAGGGCATCGGCATCACCAACCAGCGCGAGACGATCCTGCTCTGGGACCGCGAGACCCTGGGCTCCCCGCGCCGTGCGATCGTCTGGCAGGACCGACGTACGGCGGACATCTGCACGCGGCTGCGCGACGCGGGCCACGAGGAGCGCGTCACCGAGCTGACCGGACTGCGGCTCGACCCCTACTTCTCCGGC
This sequence comes from Nocardioides szechwanensis, assembly GCF_900103935.1. Taxonomy (GTDB): domain Bacteria; phylum Actinomycetota; class Actinomycetes; order Propionibacteriales; family Nocardioidaceae; genus Nocardioides; species Nocardioides szechwanensis. The sequence continues at coordinate 321,496 of NZ_FNIC01000001.1, read as the reverse complement.
ACCAAGCTGGCGTGGCTGGCCGAGCACGAGCCGCGCACATGGGCGCTGGTCGAGTCCGGTCGCTACGCGATCGGCACCGTCGACTCCTACCTCGTCGCGCGGATGACCCGTGGCCTCGAGCACCTCACCGACGTCTCCAACGCGTGCCGCACGCTGCTGTTCGACCTCAACACCGGTGACTGGTCCGACGAGCTGTGCTCGCTGTTCGGCGTACCCCGCGACGCGCTGCCCGAGCTGGTGCCCAACTGGGGCGACCTCGCCACCAGCGACCCCACGTCGTTCCTCGACCTGGCGCTGCCGATCGCGGGCATCGCCGGCGACCAGCAGGCGGCGCTCTTCGGCCAGACCTGCTTCGACGTGGGCGACTCGAAGTGCACCTACGGCACCGGCTCGTTCATCCTCACCAACACCGGCACCACGCTGGAGCGCTCCGACGCGGGCCTGCTGTCCACCGCCGCCTGGCGCTCGCCCGACGGCGAGCTCACCTATGCGCTCGAGGGCGCGATCTTCGTGACCGGTGCCGCCGTCCAGTGGCTGCGCGACGGCCTCCAGATCGTGGGCTCGGCGGCCGAGACCGCGGCCATCGCCGCCACGGTCGCCGACACCGAGGGCGTGGTCTTCGTGCCCGCGCTGACCGGGCTCGGCGCACCCCACTGGGACCCGCACGCGCGCGGGCTGATCATCGGCATCACCCGCGGCACCACCCGGGCCCACCTGGTGCGGGCCACCCTGGAGGCGATCGCCTTCGAGGTGCGCGACGTGCTCGACACGATGCCCGCGCGGGCCTCGCTGCGGGTCGACGGCGGGGCGTCCGCCAACGACCTGCTGTGCCAGGTGCAGGCCGACCAGATCGGCGTACCCGTCGAACGCCCGCGCCTGGTCGAGACCACCGCCCTCGGGGCCGCCTTCCTCGCCGGACTCGGCACCGGCGTCTGGGACTCCACCGACGACCTCCGCGACACCTGGCAGCTCGACCGTCGCTTCGAGCCCTCCCTCGACCGCTCCTCCGCCGATGCCGCCCACACCCGCTGGATCGACGCCGTCGAGCGCTCCAAGGGTTGGGCCCAGGACTGAGTCGCCGGGATAGTCCCCAACCGGGGAGCGACTAAGAGGGCTCCTATTCGCTCTCCTGTTAGGGACTATCCCGACAAACGGGCGAGAGCAGCGGCGGCGGACTCCCGGGCCGACGAGGCTTCGTCGAGGGCCTGCTGGGCGTCGGCGCGGACGTCCTCGGCGTCACCGAGCTCCTCGTCCACCTCGTCGTAGGTCGCCTCCAGCTCGGCCAGCCGGCGCTTGAGCTCCTCGATCTCGGACTGGACCTGGAGCGAGCGGGCCTCGAGCTCGGCGACGTCGCCGGCCGCTTCGTCGTACGCCGCCTGGGCGTCGGACAGCTCGTCCTCGGCCTCGGCCAGGGCCGCTTCCGCAGCGGTGCGCGCCTTCCGGTCCGCGGCGGGGTCGGGTACGACGCGCAGGTCGGGGCGGACCTCGGGTGCGGCCTCGACGGGTCGGGCCGCGAAGCCCAGCGCCCCGGGCAGCGCGACCGCGCCGCTGAGGTCGGTCTCGCCGACGCCCGTGGTCGACAGGGCGGTCACGAGGAGCCCGCTGCGCACCGCCTGCGCGCAGCGCTCGTCGAGCATCGCCGCGGTGAGCGTGGCCTCGACCTGGTCGGCGACGGCGGAGGTGACCTTCACCCCGGCCTCGGACGCGAGCGAGCGGGCCTGCTGGGTGATCGCGGCCGTGACCTGGCGGCGCTGCCGGGTGAGCGCCCGGAGGTCGTCGCCCGACATGGCCGCCTGCGCCTCGCGCAGCGAGGCCCCGACCTCGAGGATCCGGTCGACCTGCTCCCCCTCGCGCCGCACGAGCAGGTTGATCACCCACGCCGCCAGTGAGGGCTTCTTCAGCGCCTTGACCGGAGCGGTGAGGTCGGAGCCCTTGAGCTCCTTGGCCCGCGCGTCGCGGGCGGGGGTGAAGTCCGGCAGGCTCAGCGCATAGAGCTCGTCGGCGATCGCGAGCAGCTCGTCAGCCATCCGGCGATCCTTGCAGCACCTCCGGCCGGAAGGTCACGGACGCCCCGCCAGGTCCCAGTTCTCGTGGGCGGTGCTGCAACGCTCGAAGAGCGAGCGCAGGTCGGCGTCCACGAACCCGTGGAGGGACAAGCCGATGGCGACCAGAGCCGCGCGCCACTCGTCGTACGACGTCAGGTCGCGCTCGCGCCGGCCGACGGCGTCGATGCGCGAAGCGACCAGCCCGCGCACGGTGTCGAGGCCCGCCTCGTCGCGGCGCTGGACCACGAGCAGCCGCGTGAAGATCCCGTCGGGCGGGGTCGAGAGCGTGGCGTGGGCGTCGAGCACCGAGATCGGGTCGGTCGGGCGGCTGGTCACCTCGAGCCCGGCGAACGAGCCGGTCGGGTCGCCCCGGAACGACCAGCCGTCGGGGCGGACCTCGGTGATCTCGAACGTGAACGGCCCGTCGACGTAGGCGCCGGCGACCAGCGGCAGCGGCTCCCAGAACCCCTCGCCGAGGCCGACGTCGGGCCACCACTGGCCATCGGGGTGGCCGGCGGTCGGCAGCCCGCCGACCACCAGCACCAGGTGGTTGAGCGACGGGTCGTCCCGGTGCTCCTCGCGGGTCCACACGTGACCGTGGCGGCGCTCGACCTGGAAGCCGAGGTCGCGCAGGACCAGCTCGAGCACGGCGTTCTGGTGGAAGCAGTAGCCCGCCCGGCCCAGGTCACCGACGCGCACCAGGCTGGACTCGGGGTCGACCGACGGGATCTGGCCGAGCATGATGCCGAGGTTCTCGTAGGGCACTCGCTCCAGGTGCCGGCGCTGCAGCAGCCGCAGCGAGCCCAGGGTCGGCGCCAGGGCGTGGTCGATGCCCAGGTGCCGGAGGTAGCCGCTGGTCAGCATCTGCCGAGCATAAGCCGGGCTCAGGCCGCCTGGAGCCCGGCGGCGATCATCGCGACAGCGAGGTCGACGAGGTCGTCGCGTGAGGTGTCGGGAGGTCTTTGGAGGGCGATCCGCAGGCACGTCGACACGAGCACGCCCATAGTCATGAAGACGACCGCGTCGAGCTGCGCTGCGGTGAGCTCGGGACGGTGGCGGCGCGGCAGCACCGCCGCCAGCTGGAAGAGCCGCGCCTCGATCTCGGGCAGCACGTTGGCGTTGCTGCCCGCCGGCATCGCGTTGACCATCGCCAGGATCACCGCGCGGTGCCGCTCGAACGCGTCCACCAGCGTGAGCACGACCTCGCGCACCGCCTCGTCCGGGCCCAGGTCGATCGCGCGCACGACGCCGGCCATCAGGTCGGAGGTGATCGCCTCGACCGCCTCGTCACGCAGGACCCCGAGGATCTCGGCCTTGTCGTTGAAGTAGCGGTAGAAGGTCCCGCTGCTGACGTGAGCGCGCTCCACGATGGCGGTCGTCGTGAGCGACTCGGCTCCGGAGACCGACAAAAGGTGAAGGGTTGAGTCGAGGAGGTCCCGGCGCATCTGGACCGCGCGGCCCTGACTGGGGCGGATCCGCTGTTTCTGAGCCACTTCCACGCTCCTGGAGATCGCGGCGACCGGTCGCCAAGAAGTGAATGGAACATGAGGCACCGTCACTTTTATGCTCGACGCATGCTAGCCGAGGTCCCTACCACCGTGCGCCACAAAGCTGAGGCCGAGCGCCGCTTCGGCGACTTCGCCACGACGTACTTCGAGGCGATGTGGGCCGGCGACCCGCTGGCCGACGCGTTCGTCGCCGACTTCCCCGCGCTCGGCCACGGCAAGGCGATGCGGATGCTGAAGAAGGCGTGCCAGGCCGGCGTCGACTCGGTGCCCGATGCCCCGGCCTCGCTGCGGGCGCTGTTCGCGCAGCTGGACGACGTACCCGAGTGGCTCGACCTGGAGGTCATCGACCGGGACAGCGCCCACATCGGCCGCTACACCCGGCAGTCCGGGATCGTGCTCGGCGCCGCGTCGCTGGTCAGCGGCTACGCCAACTCCGCGGCATCGCGGCCGCTGGAGATGACCGGGCGCTACATCGAGAACGCCGGCGCGCGCACGATCGAGGTCGGCTCCTGGCTGGTCGAGGTCAGCAAGACCGGCGGGCTCGAGCGCTTCTCCAGCGGCTTCGAGCTCACCGTGCGGGTGCGGATCATCCATGCGCTGGTGCGCGCCGCCCTGCGCGAGGACCCCGAGTGGGACCTCGGCGCGTGGGGCGTGCCGATCTGCCAGGCCTTCCTCGGCTACACGCTCATCGAGTTCTGCCTGATCCCGATCCGCGGCATGCGGGCGATCGGGGCGCCGTACCTCCCGGAGGAGGAGGCCGCCGCCTACGCCCGGTGGCGCTACCTCGGCCACCTGCTCGGCATCGACGAGACGCTGCTCCCCCGCGACCGCGAGGAGCAGGAGCGGCTCGAGGACATCTACCTGCTCACCCGGCCGCCGGTCGACAGCTACTGCCGCGACCTCGTGGCCAGCATCAACTCGGAGTTCCTGGTGCCCGAGATCGAGTGCCTCCTGCCGGCCCGCCCGGCCCGGCTGCGGCGGGCCGCCAAGCCCGTCGTCCACGGCCTCGAGCGCGTCTTCCTCGGCGACCAGATCGCCGACGAGCTGGGCATCCCACAGGCCCCGCGCACCAAGCGGATCATCGAGCGGGTCGGCCCGGCGATCGCGAGAGTCAACGCCGCCCTCGACCGCTACCCCCGCACCCTCGGGCCGCGCACCACCCTGGGCGAGCGCTACCGGGTCAAGCAGGACCACCGTCTGCGCACCAAGTACGCCGTCCAGCACGACCTCGTCGACGAGTCACCCGGCGACGGCTTGCCGCACCCCGCGCGGGCCTAGGCAGCACCCGGGGGCGCCGGCTCACTCGTCGTCGTCGAGGCCCTTCTCGATCGCCCAGCGGGTCAGCTCGACCCGGTTGTGCATCTGGAGCTTGCGCAGGGTGTTCTGGACGTGGTTCTGCACGGTGCGGTGCGAGAGCACGAGCCGCTCGGCGATCTGCTTGTAGGACATGCCCTTGGCGACCATCTTGAGCACCTCGGTCTCGCGCTCGGTCAGCCGCGGTCGCCCGTCCTCGTCGACCGACGGGTCCGCGAGCCGCCGGAACTCCCCCAGCACGAGCCCGGCCAGCCCGGGCGTGAAGACGGTGTCGCCGCGCGCGACCCGGCGTACGGCCTCGATCAGCTCGGGGCGGGAGGCCGACTTGACGAGGTAGCCGGTCGCGCCCGCCTTCACCGCCTCGAGTACGTCGCCCTGCTCGCCGGAGGCGGACAGGATCAGCACCCGCGCCGACCGGTCCTGGCGCAGCACCTCGGCGGTCACCTCGACCCCGTTGGGCGCCGGGATCTGGAGGTCGAGGACGACCACCTGCGGCCGGCAGGCCGGGAACCGCGCGAGCGCCTCGGCGCCGGAGCCGGCGACGCCGACCACGTCGAAGCCGGCGTCCCGCAGGTCGCGCTCGACGGCGTCGCGCCACATCGGGTGGTCGTCGACGACCATCACCCGGGTCGGCGGCTGGTCGGTCTCCGAGGTCATGGGCGCGACCCTAGTGCCCCGACCAGCGGCAGGTAGCCGGGCCCGTCCGCGAGGAAGCCCGGCAGGTCGGCCGCCGGGACCACGACGAGCCCGGACCCGTCCCGGGCCGACACGCGGTCCGCCGCCACTCCCAGCCTGACGTCGAACACCGCGTTGACGCAGCCGATCTCCTGCTCGACCAGGCCGACGACGCCGCGCACGTCGACCTCCGCCTCGGTGACGTCCAGCGCCCGGACGACCCGCTGCCGCATGAAGCCGAACAGGTCGTCGGCCGTGTGGAGCTCCCGCTGGGCCGGCGACCAGCTGGAGCTCCACCCCGGTGACCTTGGGCGTGCTCAGCAGCAGGTACTGGCCGTCGGCCGCGCGCACCAGCCCGTCGGCGACGAGCATCCGGTCGTGGTGCTCGGGGCGCACCCGGGGGTCGCGGTGCAGCGTCTTCAGGGCGGAGTGCACGCGATAGGGCTCCAGCGCCAGCGTCAGCTCGAGCAGGTCCCCGCGCTCGACCGCGCGCTCCAGGCGGTACGCCGGCGCGTCGCCCAGCGCCAGCCCTCGGGCCGCGGCCTCGGCCAGCTGAGCCGACCAGACCTCGTCGACCAGGCGCTCGACCGCGGGGTCGACCAGGCGGCTCGACGCGCCGGACCGGACGCGCACGCACTCCCTCGGAAAGGCCATCACCGGAGCCTAGGACAGCGTGTGAGGCCAAGGTCACACGGTGCGAACCGGGTCAAGCCGCCGCGACCGGGCACCGGTCGCCCATGAGCAACGACAAAGCAGCAGAAGCCCGCGAGGGGATGTTCGACAACCTCGCCGGCAAGGCCAAGGAGGTCGCCGGCGCGGTGACCGGCAAGGACGACCTGGTGGAGGAGGGACAGCTCCAGCAGGCCGCGGCACGCAACCGCAAGGAGGCCCTGGCCGACGACGCAGTCGCTGACGCCAAGCGCGAGGAGGCCGCGCAGGAGATGCGCGACGCCGACCGCGAGGCCGGACTCCAGAAGCGCGTGGCGCAGGCGCAGGCCGACCGCGAGGAGACGGTGGCAGACCGCCAGCGCGAGGGTGAGCACGCCGTCGCCGAGCGCGCCGCCCAGGCGCAGGAGGCCGCCGGCCTCGAGGCGGCCGAGCGGAAGGCCGACGAGCTCGCCGAGACCCGGCTCCGTGAGGCGGAGGCCGTAGCGGCCGACGCCGACGACACCGAGCGCCAGGCGGCCGCGGAGAAGCTTCGCCTCGAGCGCGAGGCCGCCGCCGCCGAACAGCAGGCCGCGCAGCTGCGCGCCCAGACCGAGAAGTGAGGACCACCATGATCAGCACCCTTGTCGCCCTTCCCTACGAGCTCGCCCGGCTCCCCCTCGTGCTCGTCGACCGGAGTCTCTCCCGCCGGCTGGCGGAGGACTCCCCGGCGCGCGCCACACTCGACCGCACCATCGGCTCGGCCGACAAGCTCGCCGGCGCCGTTCTGCGCAACGGCGACCTCGCCCGCCGCGGCGTCAACCGCATCGAGCGCTCCGACAAGCTCGCCACGGCGGCCCGTCTTGAGCAGGAGGCGGAAGCGCGCCGCGAGCAGGCCCGGGACACGGCGGCCGCCGGCCGCCAGGAGGCCGCGCGCAAGCGCAAGGCCGCCCAGGAGCGCGCCACCTCCGGCCTGGACGAGGCCGACATCGCCGAGGTACGTGGCAAGCAGGAAGCCAAGGCCAGGGCCGAGAAGACCGCGGCCGCGAAGAAGGCGGCCGCCGACAAGCGGGCGGCTCAGCGCACCGCGACCGCCGAGCAGCGCAAGCAGCGCGTCGAGGCCGCCGCTGAAGCCAAGTTGCAGGCCGCAGAGCGCGAGGCCAAGGACGAGCTCGCCGAAGCCCGCGAGACGAAGCAGTCGGCGGCCGAGGCGCGCGCCGACGCCGAGCGTCTGAGCGACCTCACCGAGGCCAAGAAGCAGGAACGCAAGCAGGACAGCTGACCTCAGTCGGGCCGGACGTAGCGGCCGCGCCGGTGCAGCAGCGGCGCGGCCTCGTCGTCGACCGCCACCTCGTCGAGGCGACAGGTCACCTCCAGCGACCAGCCGACGTCGCGCTGGTCCACCAGGGTCACCCCCACCCAGGTCGACGCCGACGACAGCCGTGGTCCCCACGGCGTCTGCTCGAAGGCCGCCATCCGGAACGGCCCGCCCGGTGCCGGAGCGGTCCCGGCGAAGGCCTCGGCCAGGTCGCGGTCTGGCCACGACAGCAGCTGCACCACGCAGCGCTGGGTCTCGAGGAGTCGCTCGGCGAGGTCGGAGTCGGGGTCGAGGAGGCCGAGCACGTGGGCCGGCTCACCGTTGGCCAGCATCAGCGACGTGACAGTCAGGCCGGAACGCTCGCCCGCGTCGCCGGCCGTCCAGAGCGACACCGCGCCACCCACGCGGCCGCGCAGCCGGCGTACCGGGTCGGGGTCCGGGTCCGCGAACGGGTGCGTGCTGTGGATGGTCACCCACTGAGCCTAGGTCCGACTGCCCAGGTCCCGCGTGGCGCGCTGCGGTGCCGGCTCAGGTCGGTACGACGAGCTCCCACTCGGAGCCCGTGGCACCGGTGGTGAGCTCGGCGGAGCCGCCGAGATCGGCGATCCGTCCGCGGATCGACTCGCTGACGCCGAGCCGGCCCTCGGCCGCCGCGGTCTCCAGGCGCCCGGGCGGGATGCCCGCGCCCTCGTCACGCACGGTCACCACGACCCGGTCGGGGAACGACTCGAGCAGCACCCACGCCGGGGCGTCCGCGCCGACATGGGCGACCACGTTGTCGAGGCAGGCCGACACGACGGCCAGCAGCTCGGTGACCACCGCGGCGGGCAGCTCGACCGGCGTACCTGGGGTGGCGACGGTGACGTGGCCACGCCCGCCGAGCCCCGCGAGCGAGGCGGCCAGGTCGGCGGTCGCGTCGGGCGAGGTCGACGAGACCGCGTCCTGAGAGCGGATCAGCGTGCGCAGCACCTGCTCCTGCTCCCCCGCGAGCCGGCCCAGGTCGGCGGCCTCACCACCGAGCTCGGCGCCCCGGCGCTGCACCATGGCCAGCACCTGGAGGACCCCGTCGTGGACCGTGCGCGCGAGCCGCGCCCGTTCGGCGGCGGCCACCGACGCGCGCTGCGCCTCGTCGCGCTCCCGGGCCATCAGCTGCAGCGACTCGCACATGAACCCGACGATGGGCCCGGCGACCAGCAGCAGGAAGACGTTGCCGTAGTTGGTCTGCGTGATGTGGTCGCGTACGACGAGGTCGGCGACCGCGACGCAGGCGGACGCGACAAGCCCGCCGCGCCAGTGGTACTGGATCGCCCACGCGAGGATCACGCAGACCGACCAGAAGCCCGGCACCGACGCGTTGAAGTCGGCGCCCTTGACCACCGGCGACACCGCCAGCAGGGCGACGGTCACCACCAGGTCCGCCCCGAACAACCACGGCCGGCGCCGCGCGGGATCGGCGTACGCCGACAGCGCGACCGCGGTCCAGACGATCATGACGAGGACGCAGACCAGGCCGGCGATCGGTCGGTCGAAGTTCTCGGCGCGGTAGACGTTGAGCCCGACCGTGTTGGCCAGCAGCACCACGCGCAGGATGCCGAGCGCCCGGAACAGCCGGTCCTCGACGGCGAGCGCGGGCCGCTTCCACAGCCGCAGGTGGGTCAGGACGCCTTCTTCTGCTCGCCGTCGTCCGTGGACGGGGCCGGGTCACTCTTGGGGGCGATCGACTCGGCCTTGGCCTTGGCCTCCGCCTCGAGCCGCTTGGTCTCGTCCTTGGCGCGACCGGCGTACATGTCGACGTACTCCTGACCGGAGAGCCGCATGATCTCGTACATGATCTCGTCGGTGATGGCGCGCAGGATGAAGCGGTCGTTCTCCAGGCCGGCGTAGCGCGAGAAGTCCAGCGGCTTGCCGAAGCGCACGACCGGGCGGGTGAACGAGCCGAACGTCTTGCCCGGGGGCGCCACCACGTCGGTGCCGACGACGGCCACCGGGATCACCGGGACGCCGGTCTCGAGAGCGAGCCGGGCGACGCCGGTCTTGCCGCGGTAGAGGCGGCCGTCGTGGGAGCGGGTGCCCTCGGGGTAGATCCCGAACAGGTCGCCCTCGCCCAGGATCCGCTTGGCCGACGAGAGTGCGCCCTCGGCCGCCGAGCCGCTGGTGCGGTCGATGGGCACCTGCCCGGCGCCGGAGAAGAACTGCTTCTGGAACCACCCCTTGATGCCCGGGGTGGTGAAGTACTCCGCCTTGGCCACGAAGGTGACCCGGCGCGCCAACGTCAGGGGCATGAACAGCCAGTCGGCGTAGGAGAGGTGGTTGCTGGCGAGGATCGCCGCGCCCTCCTCGGGGACGTGCTGGCTGCCTTCGACCTGGGGTCGGAACACCACACGTAGCAACGGACCAAGGGCGACCCACTTGAGGAACCAGTAGAACAACGAAGCACCCTTCCTCATCGCCGACCCGTCGGCAGTCCTGACTTCTCGAAGCGTAGTCCCTGGGAGCCCACTCACCTACCGCCTCCGGTGGTGCACAATCAGCGCCATGACGATCGACCTCCTCGCCTCGCCCCTCACCGTCGCCGCGCGCCCCGAGCTGACCGGTGGGCGTCGTGTCGGCGTGCTGCTCAGCCACGGCTTCACCGGCCAGCCGGCGTCGATGAAGCCCTGGGGAGAGCACCTCGCGGCGCTCGGGTACGGCGTCTCCGTGCCGCGCCTCCCCGGCCACGGCACCACCTGGCAGGAGTGCAACACCACCACCTGGGCCGACTGGTACGGCGAGCTCACCCGCGCGTTCGACGCGCTGTGCCTCGAGAACGACGCAGTGGTCATCGGCGGGCTGTCGATGGGTGGGGCGCTCGCGCTGCGGCTGGCCGCCGACCACCCCGAGCGCGTCTCGGGCGTGGTCCTGGTCAACCCGGCCGTGGCCACCAAGCGTCTCGACGTCAAGCTGCTGCCGGTGCTCAAGCACGTGGTGCCGTCGTTCCCCGGCATCGCCAACGACATCAAGAAGCCGGGCGGCGACGAGCACGGTTACACCCGCACCCCGCTCAAGGCGATCCACACGCTCATGAAGGCCTGGCCGCCGCTGGTCGCCGACCTGCCCAAGGTCACCGCGCCGATCCTCTACTTCCGCTCGACCGAGGACCACGTGGTCGACGAGGCGTCGCAGCCGCTGATCACCGGCCGCGTCTCCTCGCGCGACGTGACCGTCTCACCCCTGACGGAGAGCTATCACGTCGCGACGCTGGACAACGACGCCCCGAAGATCTTCGACGAGTCCGCTGCCTTCGTGGCCCGAACAACCGCGGCGTAACCTCGTCCATGTGCAGCGCGACAACGAGGACGAGGCCTGGCGCGCGATCGTGGAGAACTTCGGCGACCGGGCCGACCTCGACCCGAGACCCGAGCCCGAACCGCCGCCGGCGCCGGCGCCGGCGCCGGCGCCGGAGCCGGAGCCCGAGCCCACGCCCGAGCCGCAGCTGAGCTGGGACGACCCCTACCCGGACTCCGAATGGGACAGCGACCGGTTCGTCCCGCCCCCGCCACCGCCGATCCCCACGACCACGACCGACCGGCTCGTGGCCTGGCTCGGCGTGTTCGGCTCGCCGGCCGTGCTGCTCGTCTGCCTGGTGCTCGGCATCGACCTGCCGTCCCTCGTGGCCTACGCACTGGTCGCCGGGTTCGTCGGCGGGTTCCTCTACCTCGTGGTGCAGATGCCGCGCGGGCCGCGCGACCCCGGGGACGACGGGGCCAGGATCTGACCTAGTGTCGCGTGCGGCTCAGCGAGAGGTGAGCCGCGCCGATCATCCCGGCGGGTGGTCCGCACTCGGCGAGCAGCAGCTCGGGCAGCTCACGGTGACCGGCTCCGACTACCGAGCGGGCCAGCGCACGCCGGGTGGGCTTGAGGAGCAGCTCCCCGGCGTCGGCGACGCCGCCCCCGACGAGGACGACGGCCGGGTCGAACGCCCCCACCAGGCCGGCCAGCCCGACGCCGAGCCACTCCCCCACGGACGCGAGGGCCTGGAGGGCCAGCGGGTCACCGTCGGACGCCGCGGCGGTCACGGACTGGCCGTCGTCGTAGCTCGGCCCGGCGAGCCGGACGAGCGCGTTGCCGCTGGCGTACTCCTCGAGGCAGCCGCGCAGGCCGCACTCGCAGTCACGCCCGTCGGGCACCACGCGGGTGTGGCCGAACTCGCCGGCCATCCCGTTGGCGCCCAGCATCAGCCGGCCCCCCTGGACCAGGGCGCCGCCGAGACCTGTCCCGACGGTGATCAGCAGAAAGTCCTCGTGGGCACGCCCGGCACCGAACCGCAGCTCCGCGAGCGCCGCGCAGGTGACGTCGTTGGCCATCACCACGGGCACGCCCCAGCGCAGGGACAGCCGGTCCGAGGTGTCGTCCTCCTGCCACGGCAGGTGGGTGGAGAAGCGCACCCGCTGACCGCTGCGGTCGACCAGCCCGGCGACCGACAGGCCCACGCCCGCAACCGCCCGGCCGCCGGCGATCTCGTCGAGCGCCGACGTCACCGCGTCGTCGAGCGCCTGCGGGTCGGCGTGCCGACCCGGCGTACGGCGCAGAGCGGTGCGGACGACCTTCCCCTCGTCCGACACCTCGCCGGCGAGCACCTTGGTGCCACCGATGTCGATCCCGACGTGGAGGCCAGTCAACGTCTCGCCAGGTCGGCCGCGCCGATGACGCCCGCCTTGTTGCCGAGGGTGGCCGCGCGGATCTCGGCGGCCGGGCGGTAGCCGTGGACGCTGAGGTGGGACTCGAAGGCCGTCCGCATCGGGTCGAGCAGCAGGTCACCGGCCTCGCTGACGCCACCGCCGATCACCACCGCAGCGGGGTCGAGCACCGCCACGAGGGAGGCGATGCCGGCGCCCAGCCAGCGCGCCAGCGACGCCAGCAGCTCGATCGCGAACGGGTCGCCGTCCTGGGCCGCGGCCGTGATCAGGGGGCCGGTGATGCTGGCCGGGTCTCCACCCGCGCGCTCCAGGAGCGAGGCCGCACGTTGGGAGCTGCCGGCGGCGGCCGTGCGTGCCTCGCGCACGAGTGCCGACCCGCTGCCGTACTGCTCGAGGCAGCCTCGGTTGCCGCAGCCGCAGAGGTGCCCGTCAGGCACGACCCGGAGGTGCCCGATCTCGGCGGCGACGCCGTAGGCACCGCGGTAGAGCTCGCCGTCGAGCACCAGCCCGCCGCCCACGCCCGTGCCGACGGTCACCATGAGGAGGTCGTCGACGTCGGCACCGGCGCCGAACGCGAACTCGCCCCAGGCCGCGGAGTTGGCGTCGTTCTCGATCACCACGGGCAGGTCGATGTGTTCCTCGAGCTCGGCCTTCAGGTCGAGGTTGCGCCAGGCCAGGTTGGGGGCGAACAGCACCCGCGCCCGCCCGGCGTCGACGTAGCCCGCGGCCCCGATGCCCACCCGCTCGACGGCGTGGCGGGTGCGCAGGTCGGCGACCAGGCCGGCGATGGCCTTCTCGATCGCCTCGACGTCGGTGGCCGGCGACTCGACCCGTGACTCCTCGAGAATGGTGCCGTCGACGTCGACCACAGCACCCGCGATCTTGGTGCCACCGACATCGATGCCGCAGGCAAGCGTCATGGGGTCGTCTCCGGTCCGTCGTCGTCCAGGTCGATGCGCTCCACCCCGGCCCCACGCCCGGAGGCGTCGGCCGGAACCTGGGTGGCCAGGATGCCCGCCGCCGCCTGCACCAGTGCCGCGGCCGCGGTCGCCAGGTGGGCGCGGACCTCCGGGCTGGTCTGGCGTACGGCGTGAACGGTGCGGCAGATCGGGCAGTAGGTGCACTCGGCGCTGCCGGTCGCGACGTGGTCGTTGACGTCCTGCAGGGCGCTGGCCGCCTGTCCCGCCAGGCCGCTGAGGCCCTGGCCCACGTCGCTGCCGTGGTCCTTGGCCCAGTCGGAGAAAGCGCCGAGCAGCTTGGCCGCCTCCTCACCCACGCTGCCGACCGGCTCGTGGGCACCGGTGCCGTCGCCAGTAGGCCCGTGGGTGTCGTCGGGCTCGCTCATGTCACCTTCTCCCGTGCCTTCTCCTCCGCCGGGTCCGTGAAGCGGACTCGGAGCTCACCTGCCTCCACGCGGGCTCCGGCGACGCGCAGCCGCGCGAGCCCGGCGGGCAGGGTCAGAAGGCGACGATACGACCCCACGGTCACGACCAGCTCGTCGCCGTTGCGCGCGAGCCCGACCTCGGCGCGGGTGACGAACGGCAGGGACAGGCGCAGCACGGCGCCGTCGGTGGTGCGGTCGACGCCGTAGGGACCGTGCCCGGTGGGTGCGGCAAGCGGGTCGGACCCGGCGTACACCTCCGCGGCGAGCGTGGTCAGGGCGGCGACACCGACCGGTTCGTGGGCGCGGTACTCCGAGCGCCAGATGGGCAGGCCCGCGAAGGACTGGTCGACCTGGGCCAGGACGGCGTCCTGGGCCATCACCCACCCGGCGCGCCAGTCGTCGGCGTCGTCGGCGGGGAAGATCCGGTTGGCCACGACGCCGTCGACCCGGTAACCGAACAGCGACAGGCTCGTGTAGGAGCGGCGGGCCTCGGCCAGCACGACCGTCTCAGGCGTCAGCACGAGCCGGACGCTCGCGTCGGGGCCGGCGAGCAGGGCGTGGACCTGGTCGAGCTCGGCGTGCAGCCGCTCGATCGCGTCGAACACGCTGTCACCCGGCATCGGCACGCCGGCCGCACGGGTGAGCACCGGCTTGAGCGCCTTGATCACGCGTCGCTCCATGGGCAGCACCCGCTCCATGTACCAGCCGAGTGCCTCCGGCAGCGCCAGCAGCCGGAGCGTCTCGGCGGTCGGGGCGCAGTCGACCACGATCACGTCCCAGGTGCCCGACACCGCGTGCAGCCGGAGCTCGAGGAGCGCCAAGACCTCTTCCGCGCCGGGGATCACCGTGAGCTCCTCGGCGGCCACGCGGTCCACCCCGGCGACGTCGAGCACCGACAGCAGGTAGCCCTGGATCTCGGCCCACGACTGCTCGAAGCGCAGCTGCGCGTCGACCTGCTGCACGAAGAGCCCGTCGGCCACCTCGGTCGGGTCGGAGCCCACGACCGCACCGAAGGCGTCGGCCAGCGAGTGCGCGGCGTCCGTGGACAGCACCAGCGTCTTCAGCCCCTGGGACGCCGCGAGCGCGGCAGTACCGGCGGCGACCGTCGACTTGCCGACGCCACCCTTACCGGTGAACAGGAGGATGCGCACGAGTCAGAGCGACTCGACGCGCTTCTTCAGACCCTTCAGCGCGGTGTCGATCAGGATCTTCTCGCCCTTGCGCTTCAGCATCCCGATCAGCGGGATCGAGACGTCCAGGGCGAGGCGGTAGGTCACCTCGGTCGAGCCGTTGCCGAGGTCATCCAGGATGTAGGCCCCGTCGAGGTGGCGCAGCATCTTGCCCTGCACGAGCTTCCAGGTGACCTCGCGGTCACCGTGCCAGACGTACTCGAGGGTGTACTCGTCCTTGATCGGCGAGACGTCGAGCTTGAAGAACACCTGCTCGGCGCGCCCGTCCTGCTCCGGACCGAACGACGAGACGACGTCGGAGACGGTCACGCCCTTCGCCCACTCGGGGTAGGCAGGGAAGTCGGCGATCACGCTCATCACCTCGGCTGGAGCGGCGTCGATGACGATCGATGAGGTGGTCTGTTCGGCCATCGCGAACCCCTTGCTGGATCCCGTGTGCGTGGGCAGATCGGAGGGGCGAGCCTACCGGATGGGCCGGGTCGCGCCGACGGCGGTAACCTGCCCACGAACCGGCCCGACGGCGAGCCCAGGAGGAAGCGTGCGCGAGTTCTCGACGCCCCTGTCCATGGAGATCCCGGCGACGGGCAACCTCACCGACGTCGTGGTGGCTCACGCTCGCAACGCGGCCGACGACGTCATGTTCAGCCGGCCCGGCGACACCGGCTGGGAGGACGTCACCGCCGCGCAGTTCCTGAGCGAGGTCTCGGCCGTGGCGAAGGGGCTGATCGCGGCCGGGATCGAGCCCGGCGACCGGGTGGCGCTGATCTCCAAGACGCGCTACGAGTGGACGTTGTTCGACTACGCGATCTGGTTCGCGGGCGCCGTCACGGTGCCGATCTACGAGACCTCGGCCGCCGACCAGATCTCCTGGATCCTCAAGGACTCCGGCGCCCGGGCGGTCGTCGCCGAGAGCCCGGCCCACCTGGCCCGGATCGCCGAGGTGCGCGACGGCCTGGACCAGCTCAACCACGTGTGGTCGATCACCGACAACGCGGTCACCGTGCTGATGCGGCTCGGTGAGGACGTCTCCGACGACGACCTGGAGAAGCGCCGTACGACGGCGACCCCGCTCGACCTGGCCACGCTGATCTACACGTCGGGCACCACCGGTCAGCCCAAGGGCTGCATGCTCACGCACGGCAACTTCATGTTCGAGCTCGGCGTGGCCGTCGACGAGCTGGAGGAGCTCTTCGGCGACGGCTCCGCCACGCTCCTGTTCCTGCCCCTGGCGCACGTCTTCGCGCGGATCATCCAGGTGGGAGCCGTCCAGGCGGGCACCCGGCTCGGCCACAGCGCCGACATCAAGAACCTCCTCGCCGACCTCCAGGACTTCCAGCCGACGTTCATCCTCGCCGTGCCCCGGGTGTTCGAGAAGGTGTTCAACACCGCCGCCCAGAAGGCCACCGCCGACGGCAAGGGCGCGATCTTCGCCCGCGCCGCCGAGTGCGCGATCGCCTACTCGCGTGGCCTGGACGGGCCGCGGGGCCGGGCCTCGCTCGCCGTACGCGCGCAGCACGCGGTGTTCGACCGCCTCGTCTACGGCAAGCTCCGCGCCGCCCTCGGCGGGCGCTGCGTCCACGCCGTCTCGGGCGGGGCGCCCCTCGGCGACCGGCTCGGTCACTTCTACCGCGGCATCGGCCTGACAGTGCTCGAGGGATACGGCCTCACCGAGACGACCGGCGCGCTGACGGTCAACGTCATCGAGGCCACCAAGATCGGCACCGTCGGCCGCCCGATCCCCGGTACGTCGGTCCGCGTGGCCGACGACGGCGAGCTGCTCTTCCGCGGCGGCCAGGTCTTCGCGGGCTACTGGGCCAACGAGGGGGCCACCGCCGAGGCCCTCGAGCGCGACGGCTGGTTCCACACCGGCGACGTCGGCGAGGTCGACGACGAGGGGTTCGTCCGGATCACCGGCCGCAAGAAGGAGATCCTGGTGACGGCAGGCGGCAAGAACGTCGCACCTGCGCCACTCGAGGACCGGATCCGGGCCCACCCGCTGGTCAGCCAGTGCATCGTCGTCGGCGACCGGCAACCCTTCATCGCCGCGCTGGTCACGATCGACCCCGAGTCGTTCCCCGCGTGGGCCGAGGCGAACCAGAAGCGCGGGACGATCGCGGAGCTCGTGGACGACCCCGACCTGAGGGCCGAGATCGACGCCGCGGTCGAGGAGGCCAACCGGACCGTCTCCCGGGCGGAGTCGATCCGCAAGTTCACGATCCTCCCCCGCGACTGGACCGAGGAGGACGGTCAGCTGACCCCCAGCCTCAAGCTGAAGCGCAACGTCGTCATGCGGGAGTGCAAGGACGAGATCGCGGAGCTCTATCTCCCCTGACGCGCCCGCACGCGTTGCCTGCGTGGCGCATGTGGCAGGTGCGACACGAGCGTTTTTCCGCCCCTTTGCCCGTGTTACCTCGATTCTCAGATAACCTCCGACTGGCGCACCGCACCGAGAGTGGTGGCGCCGGAGCCGTGATCCTCTCTGGGGTGGGACATCACGTCTTCGAGGGACGCGACGAGCCGCCGACCGGCTCGCGCCGAGGGAAGGCGCTGTTCGATGGACCGTCGCAGAATTCTCATGGTCGCGGCCGTGGTCGTAGCCGCACTCGGGGCCGCGCTCGTCTTCGTCTACGCCCAGAACGCCGAGAGCCGGGCGGAGGAGCGGTTCGAGACCGTCGAGGTGCTCGTGGCCACCCAGCAGATCGAGGCGGGAGAGGCGGTCGACGTCGCGCTCACCGCGGGCAAGATCAACCTGCAGACCGTCACGGTCGGCAGCGTGCTCCCGGGCGCTACCGACCAGGGCGCGGTATTCAAGGGCCAGGTGGCACTGACGACGCTCTACCCGGGGGAGCAGCTGTTGCCTGCCAAGTTCGGGGCCGCGACCGAGGTCGAAGCCTCGTCCACGCTCCCCATCCCCGACGGGCTCCAGGCGATCAGCGTGGACCTGGGCGACCCCCAGCGCGTCGCCGGCTTCGTCAACCCCGGGGCCGAGGTGGCCGTCTACTGGTACGGCGTGGATCCCCAGACCGGCCAGAACGTCGCCCGGATCCTGCACCCGCGGGCCCTCGTGCTGGGCACCGGCTCCACCACGCAGGTCGCCACCACGACAACCACCGACCCGACCGGCGCCGAGACGGTCGAGCAGCTGCCACGCACCCTGCTGACCTTCGCGTTCAGCCAGAAGGACGTCGAGCGGACGATCTTCGCCCAGCGCAACGGCGAGCTGGTCCTCGGACTCGTCAACGACAAGAGCCAGGTCGAGGCCGGTCGCGGCGTGGGCCTGCAGAACCTCTTCCGGTGAGCTGCTGATGCCCGTCCTCGTCGAACCCCACGGCCCGTCCGTCGCGGACCTCCTCAAGGCGCTGCCCACTGGCTCGCAGTGCCTCGCCACGCCCGAACGGATGACCGCGTGGCTCGACCAGCACCCGGAGGAGTACGTCGTCGTTCTCGGCCCTGCCCTCCCGATGGACGAGGCAGTGCGCGTGTGCGAGGAGCTGCGCACCACCCGGCCGACCATCAGCGTTGTCTTGGTCCGCGAGACGCTCGACACGGCAGTCCTCACGCAGGCCATGAAGGCCGGCGCCCGCGACGTCGTCCCGGCCTCCGACCTTGACGCTATCTCGGCCGCGGTGGCCCGCGCGCACCAGCTCTTCACTGCCCTGCGGGGGCCCGCAGGGGCAGCGCACCACGGCAAGGTCGTCACCGTGTTCTCGCCGAAGGGCGGGGTCGGCAAGACCACGATGTCGGTCAACCTGGCCCTCGCCCTCACCGAGGGAGGGGCACGCCGGGTGTGCCTGGTCGACCTCGACCTCGCATTCGGCGACGTCGCCATCACCATGCAGCTCTTCCCCACCCACTCCATCGAGCAGGCGGTGGGCTCCGAGGACGCCATCGACTTCGCCATGCTCGACGGGCTGCTGACGCGCCACCACGGATCGCTGATGGTGCTCGCTGCGCCCGCCCACCCCGACGTCCGCGAACGGGTCACGGCCGCGCTCGTCTCCCGCATCCTGCGCACGCTCAAGGAGCACTTCGATTTCGTCGTCGTCGACACAGCCCCGTCCTTCGACGACGTGACGCTGACCGCGCTGGACGAGACCGACGAGTGCGTCATCGTGGCCACCCTCGACGTCCCCACTCTCAAGAACGTCAAGGTCGCACTCGAGACCCTGCAGATGCTCGACATCGCCCGGGGTCACCGACACCTGCTGCTCAACCGGGCCGACGACGAGGTCGGTATCAGCCCCGACAAGGTCGAGGCTATCCTCGGCATGAGCATCGCGGCGCGGGTCGCCTCGTCCCTGGACATCGGGGCGTCCACAAACGCCGGTAACCCGATCGTCAGCGAGCGGCCGCAGCACCCGTTCAGCACCGCGATCACGGCACTCGCGAGCACGCTCGCCGGCGAGCCGGTCGCGTCGCCGTATGGGTCCCCCGCGCAGGCGGAGCCGGGCTCGACGGCGAAGCGCGGGCTCTTCCGGAAGAAGCGGTGACGGCATGAGCAGTCTTTCCGATCGCCTCGCGGCCGCCCGGCGCGCGAGCGAGGCGGCGTCCCGGCCCGAGGGCAGCGACGCGACGGACGGCGAGGGGCAGCCGACCCCGGGTGAAGGCCCCTCCCCTGCGGCTACCCAGCTGACGAGCCTGGACCCCGCCGGCGCGGCCGCCGCGGTCGCCGCCGCCGCCCGTCGGGCGCCGGCCAAGGCCGTCGAACCGACGCCCAATCAGCGCCGGTCGCTCGCCGCGTCGCAGCACGACCGGATCGAGGAGCTCAAGTCCAGCGTCCACGTCGAGCTGCTCAAGCAGCTCGGCCCCCAGCTCTACGACGCCGACATGGACCAGAACGAGCTGGACCGGCGAGTGCGCGCGGTCCTCGCCGACGTGATGGGCTCGCAGGACCGGCCGCTCAGCAACAGCGACCGCGCCCGCGTCACGCAGGAGATCAGCGACGACATCCTCGGCTACGGCCCGATCGAGCCCTACCTGCGCGACCCCGACGTGTCCGAGGTGATGGTCAACGGCGCCGACAGCATCTGGCTCGAGAAGTCGGGGCGCCTGGTCGCGGCTGACGCGACCTTCGCGGACGAAGCGCACCTGCGCCGGACCATCGACAAGATCGTCTCCCGCATCGGCCGCCGCGTCGACGAGTCGAGCCCCATGGTCGACGCCCGGCTGCCCGACGGCAGCCGCGTCAACGCCGTCGTACCCCCGCTGGCGGTCGACGGCTCCGCTCTGACCATCCGGAAGTTCGCCACCGACCCGCTGACCGTCAACGACCTGATCACGTTCGGCTCGCTGTCACCGCAGACCGCCGACTTCCTCGAGGCCTGTGTGCGCGGTCGCCTCAACATCTTCGTCTCGGGCAGCACCGGCGCCGGGAAGACGACCACCCTCAACGTGCTCTCGTCGTTCATCCCCGACGACGAGCGGATCGTCACCATCGAGGACGCCGCCGAGCTCCAGCTCAAGCAGGACCACGTCGTGCGGCTCGAGTCGCGGCCGTCCAACATCGAGGGCAAGGGGGCGGTCACGATCCGCGACCTCGTCAAGAACAGCCTGCGGATGCGGCCCGACCGGATCATCGTCGGGGAGGTCCGCGACGCCTCGGCGCTCGACATGCTCCAGGCCATGAACACCGGCCATGACGGCTCGATCTGCACCTTGCACTCCAACGGCCCCCGCGACACGCTCTCCCGCATGGAGACGATGGTGCTGATGGCCGGCATGGACCTGCCGGTGCGCGCCATCCGCGAGCAGATCGCGTCGGCGGTCGACCTGATCGTGCACCAGACCCGCTTCAAGGACGGGTCGCGCCGGATCACCCACATCACCGAGGTGGAGCGGATGGAGGGCGACGTCATCACGCTCCAGGACATCTTCGTCTTCGACAACAGCGCCGGTTTCGACGCCGAAGGACGCACCCTCGGCCGGCTGCGCTCCACGGGCCTGCGCCCCAAGTTCCTGGACAAGATGGCCTACTCCAACGTGACTGTGGACCCCTTGCTGTTCCACACGGACCGGATGTAGCCCGATGGCTCGCCTCCGCACCCTGCTCTCGACCGCGCTCGCGGCGGTGGTGCTGGCGCTCGTCCCCGCGCCCGGGGCCTACGCGGCCGAGGGCACGATCGCGCACGTCGAGCCGACGGCCGAGGGGCTGCAGATCCTGGTGTCGGTGCCGCCGGACGTCGAGGTCGACCTCGAGCAGGTTTCGGTGACCATCGACGGCCAGATCGCCTCGGCCGTCGCCGTCCCGGCGGCGACCACCTCCCAGGTCCGGCGGACCGCCGTACTCGCCGTCGACACCAGCAACTCGATGGAAGGCCCTCGCTTCGCGGCGGCGAAGGCCGCGGCTCTCGCCTTCCTTAAGGCTGTGCCAGATGACGTCTACGTCGGGATCGTCAGCTTCGCCGCCGACGTGACGCCGAGCCTCGTGCCCACCAAGGACCGCGCCGCCGCGGCCGCAGTCGTCGAGGGCCTCACCCTGACCAAGGAGACCCGACTGTACGACGGGGTGCTCGCGGCCGTCACGATGGCCGGAGTGGAGGGTCAGCGCTCGCTGCTCGTCCTGTCCGACGGAGCCGACACCAGTGACACCGACCTCGAGGTCGTCACCCAAGCGATCGGCGAGGCCGAGATCCTGGTCGACGTCGTCGCGCTCCAGCAGCAGGGCCTAGCGGTCGAGGCGCTCACCGCGTTGGCCGGCGCTGGCGGCGGCCAGGTCATCCCCGCCACGCCGAGCGCGCTGGCCGACGCCTTCTCGAGGGAGGCAGACGTACTCGCGCGTCAGGTGCTGGTGACCGCCCAGGTACCCGCCGGGCTGGCCGTCACGGAGGCGTCCGTCGAGGTCACGTTGGAGACCGACGGCGGGCCAGTCACCGCCGAGGCTTTCACGACCGTGCAAGACAACGTGCCCGAGGCGTTTGGCCCCTCGGGCAGCGACGGCCGGAGCCTCCCGGGCTGGACGAAGTACGCCGGGATCGGCGCGTTCGGCGCCGGGCTCGTCATCGCCCTCGCTCTGCTCGTCCCCCAGCGCAGCCGGCCGATGACCGTCGTCGACCGCGTGTCCCGCTACACCTCGCCGGCAGCCGGACCTGCGGCGCCACGACCCGAGGCCGAGGCGGCCCTGACACAGGCGAAGGAGGCCGCGTCCAAGGTCCTCCGTCGCAACAAGGGCCTCGAGGCACGGATCGCCCATCGCCTCGACGGCGCCGGCAGCGACCTCAAGTCGTCCGAGTGGTTGCTGGTGCACCTCGCGTTCTTCCTCGGCGCCGGTCTGGTGGGAGTCCTGCTGGGAAAGGGCAGTCTGGTGGTCGGCCTCCTCTTCCTGGCTATGGGCGCGGTCGGCCCGTGGCTGTACCTCGGGCTCCGGCGCAGCCGCCGGCGCAAAGCCTTCAACTCCGGGTTACCCGAGACCCTCCAGCTGATGTCCGGCTCCCTGTCGGCGGGCCTTTCGCTGGGTCAGTCGGTGGACACCATCGTGCGCGAGGGCACCGACCCCGTCTCCACGGAGTTCAAGCGGGTCCTGGTCGAAACGAGGCTGGGCGTGTCACTGGAAGACGCCCTCGACGGCGTCGCCGAGCGCTTCGAGAGCAAGGACTTCGCCTGGGTCGTGATGGCGATCCGGATCCAGCGCCAGGTCGGCGGAAACCTCGCCGAGCTGCTCGACACCGTCGCGGCCACTATGCGCGAGCGCGAGTACATGCGGCGGCAGGTCGCGGCCCTGTCGGCTGAGGGAAGGCTGTCGGCCGGCGTTCTCGGGGCTCTGCCGCCGCTGTTCCTTCTCTACCTCCTCGCCGTGCAGCGCGACTACGTCATGCCATTGTTCACCGATCCACGCGGGCTCCTCATGCTCATCGGCGGGGCTGTGTGGTTGGCCGTGGGGATCTTCTGGATGAGCAAGTTGATCAAGGTCGAGGTGTGAGATGACGCTCCTGCTAGTAATGGGGGTGATCCTCTTCGTGGCCGCGATCGTGCTCGTAGGCATGGCCGTCGGGCCGCCGAGCGAGGTCGGTGTCACCCGGTCCCTCGCCGTGCTGGAGGCGATGGACAACGCTCCAAAGGAGCTGACCGCCGAGCTGGACCGTCCGTTCGGGGAGCGGGTGCTCGAGCCACTCCAGGCGCGAGCGCTGAACCTCGGCCGCCGGCTCTCCGGTGCCGACTCCGCCGAGCGCGTGCGCCGCAAACTGGACTTCGCGGGCAACCCGCGCGACTGGAGCGTCGACCGGGTCGTCTCCGGCAAGGTGATCGGCTCCGTCACCCTGGCCGTCGTCGGTCTCGCACTGTCCCTGGCCTTCGGCGTCGGTGTCGGTGTCCAGATCCTAATGGTAGTCGGGGGAGTGACGCTCGGCTTCTTCGTCCCAAACCTCTATCTCTACCAGAAGACCTACGAGCGCTCACAGGTCATCCAGCGTGACCTGCCCGACGCGATCGACCTGCTCACGATCAGCGTCGAGGCCGGCCTCGGCTTCGACGCCGCCCTGCAGCACGTGTCACGCAAGACCGAAGGGCCGCTGGCGGAGGAGTTCGCGCGGGTCCTGCGCGAGATGCAGATCGGCCAGGGCCGCTCGGCGGCCTTGCGGGCACTATCCGAGCGCTCCACCGTGCCCGAGCTCCGGTCCTTCGTCAGTGCGATGGTGCAGGCCGACGCCTTCGGCATCCCGGTCGCCCAGGTGCTCCGCGTGCAGTCGTCCGAGATGCGGGTCAAGCGCCGCCAGCGCGCCGAGACCAAGGCTCAGCAGGTCCCCGTCAAGATGACGGTCCCGCTGATCTTCTGCATCCTTCCCTGCCTGTTCATCGCGGTGATGGGTCCCGCTGCCATCGCCATCATGGACAGCTTCGGATGACTCCCGTGCCCCGCCAGCAGCTCTTCCGCATCACAGCGGCGGCCCGGATCTTCGTCCTGGTCGCAATAGCAGCGCCTGTGCTGTGGGAGCGCGACGTCGTGGCCGTGGCCGCGCTCGCGGTCATCGCCGCGATCTGGGTGCTCGCCCAGGCAGCCAGCTGGCGTGCGACGCGGTCGATGCCCTGGACACTCGAGGCCGCCCTCGTCGGCGCGGTCTGCGCATTCACGATCGAATCGACGCTCAGCGTGCTGGCCGCACTGGCGATCTCGCCGTTCGTCGCAGGGCTCCACCGGGGGTTGAGCGGGGTCGCCCAGAGTGTCTCGGCCCAGCTGACCGCCCTCGTGTCGATCTCGTTGCTGGTGTTCGGGGGCCTCACCACGGAGGCGAGCCTGGGGATCTTCACCTGGACCGTCACCGGCATCGGGGTGGGGTTCATCGCCACGTTCGTCCGCTCGACGAGCGTGCTGGAGCCGGACACCGTCTCGTCCTACCGCTACGCGCAGGGCCTGATCAGGGAGCTGATCGGGCTGTCCGAGGGCCTGAGCTCCGGTCTTGACGTCAACGCCCTCGGTGGGGCGCTCCTCAGCCAGGTCCGCGACCGGCTGCCGGCCGTGTCGCTCGCGCTCTACGTCCCCCGTGGGGAGACCCTGGCGCCACTGATCACCGAGTCCCCCGACCCCGACGCGCTGGCCCGCATCGAGCAGCTCGCGACCGAGGTGTGGGGCTCCGGGCGCACCGCGGTCGAGCACCGCACGTTCGCCTTCGCCCTGGGCGAGACCGCCATCATCGCCGGCACCCTCTCGGACAGGGTCGACCTCGACCTGGGGGCGCGGCTCACCGAGCTCGTCGCCGACCTGCAGGCCGGTCTGGTCCAGTTCGACACCGCCCTGCTCTTCTCCCACTTCCGCGACACCGCGACCGCCGACGAGCGGCGCCGCCTGTCCCGCGAGATGCACGACGGCGTGGCCCAGGACATCGCGTCGCTCGGCTACGCCGTGGACGCGCTGGCCGCGCGGCCGGCGTCTCCCGAGCAGGCCAAGCAGCTGGCGGCGCTGCGGGCCCAGGTCACGGCGATCGTGTCCGAGGTGCGCAGCTCGGTGCTCACGCTGCGCACCAGTGTCGGCGAGAGCGAGAGCCTGGGCGCGGCCGTGGGTTCCGTGGCCAGGAACCTGAGCGAGGTGTCCGGCGTACCCATCACCGTCACGCTCGACGAGCACACGACCCGGCTCCGCGCGGAGGTGGAGGCCGAGCTCTTCCGCATCGCCCAGGAGGCCATGAACAACGCGGTCAAGCACGCCCGGGCGACGGCGATCGAGGTCGAGTGCCAGGTCTATGCCCCCCGGGCGAGGATCAGCGTCTGCGACAACGGCCGCGGCCTCCAGCAGGGGCGCACCGACTCCTACGGGCTCAAGATCATGCGCGAGCGCGCCCAGCTCATCAAGGCCGACCTGTCGGTCAGCGAGAACGAGACCGGGGGTCTCACCGTGACAGTCCAGATCGGTCCGGCGGCGACCTCCTCCGAACCAGCGCGACCCGACCCCGAAAGCGTGACCGCATGAGCGACGCCCCGATCCGCATCCTCCTCGTCGACGACCACGAGCTGATCCGCAACGGCCTCGCCGCCGTGATCGACCTCGAGGACGACATGACCATCGTCGGCCTGGCCTCGAGCGTGGCCGAGGCGATGACGGCGTACGACGAGCTCGGGCCGGACGTGGTCGTCGCCGACCTTCAGCTCCAGGACGGCACCGGGCTGGACATCGTGCGCACGATCCGCGGGAAGAGCGACACCACCGGCCTCATCGTGCTCACGATGCACTCCGGCGACGACCAGATCTTCGCCGCCATGCAGGCCGGCGCCTCGGGCTTCGTCGGCAAGGACGCGCCCGCCGGCGAGGTCGTGCGCGCCGCCCGCCACGCCGCCGTGTCCCCCCGGTCCTTCGTGTGCAGCGGCCTGGTGGGCGCGATGCTGCGCCGCCAGAGCTCCGAGTCGACCAAGCTGACCGACCGCGAGCACGAGGTGCTCCTCCTGCTCGCGGACGGGCTCGGTGCGGCCGCGATCGGCGACAAGCTCTACCTCAGCGAGTCGACCGCCAAGTCCCACATCGCGCGGATCTACCAGAAGCTCGGGGCCTCCAACCGCGCCCAGGCGCTGGTCACCGCCATGCGGATCGGCCTGCTGTCGAGCATCTCCTCCACCGCCCGCTGACGGTTGCCTGAGTCCCTGGGTATCACCTAGTCATAAATGACTAGCCAGGTCGGACTCATCGCCCGATCCCCCGCGGGGGACGGAGCGGCGATGCTGATCGGACGCGAGGTTCCTCGCCTCGCACCCGAAACGCCGGTTCCAACCCAAAGGGAGACCCCCATGATCGAGTACCTCCGCATCCTGCTCAACGCCCGCTTTGCGTCGATGGAGGAGCGCGGCGCCTCGGCAGTCGAGTACGGCCTCCTCATCGCCGGCATCGCCGCCCTCGTCGCCGTCGTGATCTTCGCCTTCAGCGGCACGATCCAGGACCTCTTCGACAAGACCTGCAAGAGCGTGGGCGGGACTGGCGCCGGCAGCTGCTAGACCGAGTCTCCCTGAACGGGAGCGCACTGGCCCTCGTCGGCCGGACCGCCAGCGACTCAGTCGCTCGGCATCCGGTCGGCGAGGGCCATTCGCGTCAGCCCGGTCGGGTGGCTGCCGAACCAGAACTGGCTCCACGCCGGCGGGGTGGGGTCGGCCAGCGAGCGCAGCGCGAGCTGGGTCTGCATGGCCTTGAACGCCTCGGGGTCGTCGGTGGCCCGCAGGGCGTCGACGTCGGCGCGGATCTCGATCTGGCGGCTGACGGCGTTCTCCACCGGTGACGTGGCCACGGTGGCCAGCGACACCAACGCCAGGACCACCGGGACCGCGACCCCGCCCTGGGCCAGGTGTCCGCCTCGTCTCCGTCGTCCCAGGCCGGCCAGCAGCAGCGCCAGCAGCCCGACGCCGGTGACCGCGCCAGCGGCGCCGAGCACCGACCCCGTGACCACGTCGCCGTGGCGCGCATGGGCGAGCTCGTGCGCCACGACCGAGAGCGCCTGGTCCTGCGGCAGGTCGTCCACGAGGTTGTCGTAGACGACGACACGGCGGGTCCCGCCGAAGCCGGAGACGTAGGCGTTGAGTGTCGTCGTACGTCGTGACGCGTCGGCGACCAGCACGTCGTCGACCTGCACCCCCTCCGCGTCGGCCAAAGCCATGATCTGCGTCCGCAGCGGGCCGTCCGGCAACGGCTCGAAGTCGTTGAAGAGCGGCTCGACGACCAGGGGGTAGACGAACGAGCCGGCCAGCACGAGCACCCCGAGCGCGCCCGCGGCCACGGCAGGCCAGGCCCGCCGCCAGCGCCGGGCGCAGGCGACGACGGCGACCAGTGCCAACGACGTGACGACGATGCCGACGACCTCGCTCTTCACGAGGTCGACGGCGAACGCGCCCCAGGACTGGTTCGTGAGCCCCTCGTCGAGCCGGCCCTGCCGGAGCAGGACCGCGAACGGCAGGGTCACGACCCGGAGCACCAGCTCGACGACGGCGACGGCCAGCGGCACCTGCACCCACCACGGTCCCGGGAGCCGCTGGAAGAGGGCACGACCGCGGCGCCCGAACGCCAGCCAGCACACCATCGCCAGCGACACCGCCAGCGAGCTCCAGCTCCAGGTGCGAGCCTGGCGGGCGTAGGCCTCGGCCCGGTCGATCTGGGCGTCTGTGAACACCGTCCGCGGGTCCAGCGACTGGAGGTCGCCGCCCGGGACCGGGTCCCACGGCACCAGCCAGATCGCGACGACGACGAAGACGGTCGCCCCGACGGCGGTGGTCCACAGGGCGGCCCTGCGGTCGGGGGTGGTCACGCCGCCAAGTCTGACAGCCGGGTCCGCCACGCGCGGAGCAGCTCGGCCTCGGTCCAGTCGAATGAGTCGCGCAGCGCCTGGGCGAGAGGCACACCCTCGCCGAGGTCGTCGTAGAAGCGCACGAGTGCGTCCTCGCCACCACGGTCGGCCAGCACCCGGCAGGCCAGCCAGGCGGCCTCGTAGGCCGCCCCCGCGTGGCCCGTGGAGGCGTCGAACTCCGTCGCCCCGGGCAGCGCGCGCGGTGGCCCGCTCTCACGAACCTGCGCGATGACCTGGGCGGCCGCACGCGTCTCGGGCAGGTCGACGTCGCGCAGTGACACGTAGTCGGCGAAGCCCTCCAGGAGCCACTGCGGGACCGACACGCTGCTGGTTGCATCGGTGGCGACGTGGGTCGCCTCGTGGCTGACCACGACCTGTGCCCCGAGGCTGCGCAACCGGTCGAGCTCGGCGGGGTTGAGGAAGACGTGGACCGGTGCTCCCGGCGCGTTGGAGAGGTCGGGTGCCGCGGTGACCGCGGCGACGCCGCCGTACTCGCCGGGCTCGGCAGCCAGGGTGCGGTCGAGCTCGGCCTGCGTCGACGGCACCTCCAGGACCAGCCCGCCGGTCCAGCTCGGCAGCACCCGGCGCACGACCGGCCGGGCCGCGCGGCCCAGCCTCAGGTAGCGCTCCGCGACCCGCTCGGCCGCGGCGCCACTGTCCGAGACGAGCACCAGCACGTCGCGGGTACGCCGCACGGTCACGGGCCCGGCCATCCAGAGCGGGGCCACCCGGTCGCCGCCGCCGACACCGGCGATCGCCACGCGGGCATCGTCGGAGGCGAACGTCACGACCACCTCGGCCCGCGCGGCGTTGTCGTCGTAGCCCGCGAAACGCCAGGTGACGTCGACCGCGGCGCTCCAGCGGCCGTCATCGGCGGGGGCTCCGGTGACGTCGACGTAGCGCATGGAGAGGTCGGTGACGCGGAGTGCCTCCGCGTTGCCGACCACTGCCGCCAGGAGGTCGCCGGCCACTGTGTCGCCGGCTGGAGCAAGCGCCCGAGCGGCGGCTGCGTCACCGGACTCGACGGCGTCCTCGAGCGCGCTCAGGGCCTGGGCCGCCTCGCCCGGGCGCACCGTCTCAACCGGCTGCTCACTGGGCGGGGTCGCCACGTAGGACTCGGGTACGAGCACGGACCACGAAATCAGCCCGACGGCCACCAGCAGCAACAGCGAAAGGCCGGCCACCCACAGACGTGGACGGCCGGCCTTCGAGGTCGGCGGGTCAGCCAGGGCGGACCGCACCGACGTACGGCATGGAGTAGAGCTCGGCCACCCGCGTCCCTGAGCTGGGGTTCGCCGCGTGCACGATCAGGCCGTTGCCGATGTACATGCCGACGTGGCTGATCGGGCTGTAGTAGAAGACCAGGTCACCGGGCTGCAGGTCGCTGGAGGACACCCGGGCGCCGGAGGAGTACTGGGCGCTGGAGGAGTGCGGCAGAGCCACGCCCGCCTGGGCCCAGGCCACCATCGTCAGCCCAGAGCAGTCCCACGCGCTCGGGCCGGCCGCGCCGTAGACGTAGGCGTCGCCGACCTGCGCCATGGCGTAGGCGACCGCAGCGGCCGCTCGGCCGGAGGCGGGGACGACGGAGGGCACGGTGGTGCTGCCGCGGGAGAGGATCTGGGTCCGCTCCTCCTCCTTGAGGCGGTCGAGCAGCGACTCGGCCTCGGAGTGCTTCGCCTCGATGGTCGCCTTCTCGGCGGCGAGGCGCTCCTCGGTCTTCTCGACCTGCTCGAGGCGCGTGGCGGTGGCCGTACGGCGGATGTCGAGGGCCTGGACCTCGGTCGCGTAGTCGTCGAGGAGCGCGTCCTGGTAGCTGGTGTAGCTCGACATGGTCGAGAGCTGGGAGAGGAAGGCGCTGGGGTCGTCGGAGACGAAGACCTCACCGACCGCCGAGATGCCCTGGCCCTCGAACTGGCGCAGCATCGTGTCCTTGACCTGCTCGCGAACCGCTCCCAGGTCGGCGTCCTGTCGTTCCTGGTCGGCGCGCAGCGACTCGAGGTCACGCTGGAGGGCGTCAAGCTCGATCTTCGCGTCGTTGTAGCGCTCGGAAGCCTGCTCGGCCTCGTGGTAGAGCCGGTCGACGCGGGCCTGGACGGTGTCGATGTCGGGCTCGGCCTGGGCCGAGGTCGAGGGAACGAGCCCGATCGCGGTGGCCAGAGCCAAACCCGACAGGGCAGTGATGAGTCGCTTCCGCACGAGCGGGCGGTCTCCCTTGCGTGTCGTACGCCTACCGGGTGAGCTGACGGGTTCGGGCACGACTTAGCCCTACCTTCGCTCCTCGCCGCTTGCGCGGCGCCTTGCGAGGGATTCACCCCAGGTGAGTTGGTTCCCCGGCTCCCGGGACGCCCCCGAAGGCGACCCAGAACTCGACGCGGCACCTGCGCGGACCCTGGTGGCCCACTTCCACAGACGCCTGAACGCCTCAGGTTAGTCGCCCGACCGGGGCCTGGCCAACTCAGGGTCGACACTTCTCAGGCGGACTCGACCTCCGGTCCGGCCATGGGCTGGACCAGTCGCAGCGGCGGCACCAGGCCACCGGCGGCGAGCGCCTCGAAGGCGCGCCGCTCGTCATCGTCGAAGGTGAGCTCCGGCGGCGGCCCGAGCAGCACGGTCACCACGCAGTCGTGGCACGCCAGGCCGCGCACCACGCAGGTGTCGCAGTCGATTCTCGTCGTCATGCCCTCAGGCTGACAGGCGCCGCCGACATCCCCATGGAAGCAATCCCAGCCGGCCCCCGCGCACACGGTGTCGCCCCTATTCTTCTCCAGTGACTGATACGAGTGGCAGTGACTACACGAAAAGACTCGAGCACAAGGGCTCGAGAATGTGGAAGCGCCTGCTTAACGTCCAGGCTCCCTACCAATGGAATCTGCGTCGCCAGTCCCTTGGCAGGACACTCGACGTTGGATGCGGCGTTGGCCGGAACTTGTGGTCACTCGACACCGGTTCCGTCGGGGTTGACCACAACCCCACGTCGGTCGCCCGGGCGCGCTCGCACGGATTCGAAGCATTCACAACACCCGAGTGGCGCGAACGCTCAGACACCTTCATCGGGGCGTTCGACGGTCTCCTGTTCGCCCACGTCATCGAGCACATGTCCCGAGACGAGGCCGTGGCGATCATCCAGGACTACCTGCCCGCCCTCCGACCCGGTGGTCGCGCGTTCTTCATCTGTCCTCAAGAACGCGGGTATGACTCTGACCCGACGCACGTCGAGTGGACATCGGGCGAGGATCTCGAAGCGCTCGCTCAGCTGTGTGGTCTGACGGCCGGAAGATGGAGGAGCTTCCCAGCTCCGCGCGCGTTCGGGAGGATCTTCACCTACAACGAGTTCACGGTCTTGGCCACGAAGTCCTCTGACGTCTGAGAGACCTAGCTCGTGGGGCTCGTCGGGTCCTCGACTGAACCCTCAGCCCAGGCAGAACGTTGCACCAGTTCGATAACATCATCACGGCCGCACCAGCGGCAGGACACGGTCTCGACGTCCTCACCGAGCAGGTCGACCTGCTCGACCTGGTGGTCCCCTGCCAGGTCGAAGTGCCAGAACTCCTTGGTACGACGGGTGCGCGTGACGTCGAAGCGGGTCAGGTTGCCGCAACCGGCGCACCGCCAGCGGTGGGCGGTGTCAGGGACGGTCGGTCGTGTCGAGCTCACCGGGACACCCTATGGGGCGCGGCTTCCAGAGATTGTCGGTGCCCGGTCCTACCGTCGGTCACATGAGCCAGGCAGCACCCACCGCCTCCCCCGGGGCACCGACGTCACGGTGGGAGTCCCAGCGAAGCTTCGACGAGCTGGGGCGGCCGCTGCGTGACGTGACCTTCTGCGTGGTCGACCTCGAGACGACGGGCGGCTCGGCAGCGGCCGGGTCGATGATCACCGAGATCGGCGCGGTCAAGGTGCGCGGCGGTGAGGTGCTCGGCGAGTTCCAGACGCTGGTCAACCCGCAGACACAGATCCCTGCCTTCATCGCCGTGCTCACCGGCATCAGCAACTCCATGGTCGCCGACGCCCCGCCGATCGAGTCGGCGCTGCCCGCCTTCCTCGAGTTCGCCGCCGGGACCGTCCTGGTCGCCCACAACGCCCCGTTCGACGTGGGCTTCCTGCGCCACTTCGCCGAGGTGCAGGGTCGACCCTGGCCGGCCTTCGAAGTGGTCGACACGGTGCGCCTCGCCCGCCGCGTCGTCACCCGGGACGAGGCCCCCAACCACAAGCTGTCCTCCTTGGCCCGGGTGTTCCACTCCGCCACCACGCCCAACCACCGCGCGCTGGCCGACGCCCGGGCGACCGTCGACGTGCTCCACGGGCTCATGGAGCGGCTCGGCGCCCTGGGGGTCCACACCCTCGAGGAGCTCCAGACCTTCTCGTCGCGGGTGTCGACGGCCCAGCGCCGCAAGCGACACCTCGCCGACGGGCTTCCCCACTCCCCCGGTGTCTACCTCTTCAAGGACGACCGCTCCCGGGTGCTCTACATCGGCACGTCCCGCGACGTCCGCACGCGTGTCCGCTCCTACTTCACCGCCTCCGAGACCCGCTCCCGGATGGGTGAGATGGTCGGGCTCGCCTCGAGCGTGCAGGCCATCGAGTGCGCCACCCCGCTCGAGGCCGAGGTCCGCGAGCTGCGCCTCATCGCGGAGCACAAGCCGAGCTACAACCGGCGCTCCCGGTTCCCCGAGAAGGTCACCTTCGTCAAGCTCACCCGCGAGCCCTGGCCGCGCCTGTCGCTGGTCAAGCGGGTCCTCGACGACGACGCCGACTACCTCGGGCCGTTCGGCTCGCGCAAGCTGGCCGAGAAGTGCCTGGCCGCCCTCCACGACACGTTCCCGGTGCGCCAGTGCTCCGACAAGTTCGGCCTCCACCCGGCACGCTCCGCCTGTGTGCTCGCCGAGCTCGGCCGGTGTCTCTCTCCGTGCGACGGCAGCGTCGACAGCGACACCTATGCCGCCGTCGTACGCCAGCTCCGGGAGACCCTGCTGCGCCGCCCCGACGACGTGGTCGAGATCGTCAACCAGCGCATGGCCGCCCTCGCGGCCGACGAGCGCTACGAGGAGGCCGGCGTCCACCGCGACCGGCTGGCCGCGTTCGTCCGAGCCGCCGCTCGCACCCAACGCCTCAGCTCGCTGACGCGATGCTCCGAGGTGGTCGCCGCCCGCCGGGAGGACGACGGCCGGTGGGCGGTGCACGTCGTGCGTCACGGCCGGCTCGCCGCGGCCGGGGTGATCCCTCCCGGCGCCGACGCCCTGGCCTACGTGGCCGCGCTCCGAGCCTCGGCCGAGACCGTGGTCCCCGCGCCCGGTCCGGTCCCCGCGGCGACCGCCGAGGAGACCGAGCGGCTGCTCCGGTGGCTCGAGTCCCCGACGGTCAGGCTGATCGACGTCGAGGGCGAGTGGACCTGTCCCGTGCAGGGGGCGAGTCGTCACCTCGACGGAGCGTTAGGCTCGCGCCCATGATCACCGCCATCGTCTTCGTGAAGGCCGACGTCGCCCGGATCCCCGAGGTGGCCGAGGCGATCGCCGCCCTCGACGGGGTCAGCGAGGTCTACTCCGTGACCGGCCAGATCGACCTGATCGCGCTCGTGCGCGTGCGCAACCACGACGACGTCGCCGCGGTGATCGCCGACCGCCTCAACAAGGTGCCCGGGGTCAACGAAACCGAGACCCATATCGCTTTCCGGTCCTACTCACGTCACGACCTCGAGTCCGCCTTCTCGCTCGGTCTCGACTGACCGCCAGGCGCGGGATCGCTACCACGTCACCACCAGGCTCGGTCGAAAGCGGTTCCATGATTGAGATCCTGATTGCGCACTACGGCGACGAGGGTCAGCTTCACGAGGCAGTGACGAGTGTGCTCACCCAGAGCGACCCTCGGTGGCGCCTGCGCATCGTGGACGACTCGCCTACGGAGTCCGTCGGCTCCTGGGCGTCGGGGCTGCCCGCCGAGCAGGTCGTCTACGAGGCCAACCCCATTCGTCTGGGGGTCGCAGGGAACCTCCAGCGCTGCCTGGCTCACGCCTCCTGTGAGTGGGTGGTCTTCCTTGGGTGCGACGACCTGCTCCACGCCGACTACGTGGCCAGGATGCACAGCCTGATCGAGTCCTTCCCCCAGGCCACGGTGATCCTGCCGGGTGTCGAGATCATCGATGGTGCGGGCGCACCTCACCTGCCCACCACCGACCGCGTGAAGCGTCTCCTCAACCCGGTCGGCACCAGCCCCGTGCTGCTCAGCGGGGAGCCGCTGCTCGCCGGGCTGATGCGCGGCAACTGGACCTACTTCCCGGCCATGGCGTGGCGCCGCCGCACCATCGCGGAAACGGGGTTCCGTCAGGACCTGCCCACGACCCTGGATCTCGCGCTGCTCGCCGAGGTGATCCTCGGCGGCGGAGAGCTCCTCGTGGACCCCCGGCCGGTCTTCTCCTACCGGAGACACGCAGCGAGCGCCTCGTCAGTGACCGCCGCGAACAGCGAGCGGTTCGTCGAGGAGCGGCGGCTCTTCGAGGAGCTAGCGAGGAACAGCCGGGCGATGGGTTGGGACCGCGCCGACCGCGCGGCGCGTCGGCACCTGACGTCCCGCCTGCACGCGATGACCCTGCTCCCGCGAGCACTGCGCCGACGGGACGGCGCGATGTCACGGGTGCTGGCGCGTCACACGTTCCGGAGGTGAGGGTGGGTAGCTGTCTCGGCCGGTCCGTCCGCCCGGTCACGGGCCTGACCCGAAAGCGCAGCCGCGAAGCATGCCACTGCCAGCGCGACCAGTGCGCTCAGCAGGACCGCCCCGGGCTCTTGCCACACCGGGTCTGCCGCGGAGGCCGCGTTGTCACGCATCTCCGCGTCGAGCACCTTGAGCAGGCAGGCCACGATCGCCACCGCGTAGGCGAGCAGCGCGGGGACGGTCAGGCTCCACGGGAGGGTGGCCCGGGAGGGGCGCCTGCCCATGATCACTCCGCCCAGCAGCACGAACCCGACGGCGTACGGAAGGCCGTAGCGGCCCTGCCAGATGACTCCCGTGCTCTTCAGCGTCAGGAGGCTGAGCACCACCGGGACAGCGAGTGCGGTCAGCAGCGAGGCGAGCAAGACCAGGCCCTCGTGGCGGGTGCCGGCGCGCAAAGCGACGATCACCAGGGCGATCACCAGGGCGCCCACGACCGGATAGACGATGAGTGACCCCATCTGGTCCCGGTAGGGGAAGGCCGCGATCGACTGGAGCGGCCACAGGGCCAGGTTGCCGAGGTCGAAAGTGTCCGGCCCCTCGCGTCCCGCCTCACTGGTGTCCAGCACGTAGGGACCGAAGGTCCACCACGCGAAGGCGGCGACGGAGGCACCGACGAGCGCGGCACCGACGCAGAAGAGTCCGAGGGTCTGGCGGATAGCCGCCCAGAAGGGGCGCCACTGCAGTGCCGCCACCGAGGCAACGATCAGGACGATGAAGAGCGGGCCGAGCAGGCGCAAGGTGCCCAGGACTACGGCCGACGCGATGGCGACCCCCAGCAGCCGGCGTTCCGCCGCCTGGTCCTCGGCCACTCTGTCGGCCCGGTCCGGTGCCTGCGCGAACGCCAGGAGCGAGCACCACAGGCTCAGCCCGGCGCTCATCTCGAGCCCGTTGGGAGCCGCCACGGTGGTGGAGTAGACGAGCACCGGCGACGCCGCGAGCAGGAGCGCGGCCGTCGGCCATCGGGTGGACAGCCGGCCGGTGGCCCACACCGCGAGGCCCAGGAAGAGCAGGCACATCAGGGCCGCCGCGATACGCATGGCGTAGAGGGCCGCGGTGCCGTCGAACGGCCGGGCAGCCGTCCCGATCACCCAGTAGAAGGCGGGGTGGTAGCCAGCCGCGGAGGAGGCGATCAGCACGTCTCCGTCGGCCGAGGTGGCGACGGCCTCACAGTTGTCGGGTCCGTAGTACTTCAGCTCCCGACACTGGGGCTCTGCGGCCGCGACCAGGGAGGCTGGCACCTCGACGAGCCAGCCGCGCCCGTCGGGCGCCCACTCCCCCGCGACCCAGTCGCCGTGGGCCACGGCGGCCGCGCGGTAGGCGTGGTCGATCTCGTCGATCCCCCGGAACGGCGGGATGGTGATCATCCACGCTACCTGTAGAAGCAGGAACCCGCTGATCACGAGGGCAACACCTCGCCGGCCCATTGCGTGCACCTGCGTACGGTAGTCGGCCGCCCAGAAATGAGGGTGGCTCGACACCCCATCCTCCTCGCTCGGCAAGAACGTCTAGTCATTTCGGACTACTGGGAAATGTCGGTTAGCCACAACTCACGGGCACACCTATCTGACACCTCATCGCCCGCCTACGGTGGACATACCTAAGAGAGGGGTTACGTGCGCCACGACCGTCCTACCGCCCCGACCGCTCTGGTGATCCCGATGCATAACGAGGCCTCGGTGATCAGCGGTGTGATCGCCGCCGCCCGCGCCCACTTCGCGACAATCATCTGCGTTGACGACGGCAGCGCCGACGACTGCGCCGCGCTGGCGCGCGAGGCAGGCGCAATCGTCGTTCGTCATCCGACCAACCTTGGCCAAGGGGCCGCCCTCGAGACCGGCATTCGTCACGCGCTCCGCCTGCGCGACATCGAGTACGTCGTGACGTTCGACGCCGACGGCCAGCACGACGTGCGCGACGCGGCGTCGATGGTACGGATGGCCCAGGACCTCGACCTTCAGGTGGTCCTCGGCTCGCGGTTCCTCGAGCCGACCGGCACAGTCCCCGCCCACCGGCGGGCCGTGCTGCGAGCCGCCGTCCGATTCACCCGATCCACGACCGGTCTGGACGTCACTGACGCCCACAACGGGCTGCGCGTGCTGCGCCGGGACGCGGCGGAGCGGATCCGGCTGCGGCTTCATGGGATGTCGCATGCCAGCGAGATCCTCAACGTGATCGCACGCGAGTCCTTCAGCTACGGCGAGCACCCGGTCACGGTGACCTACACGAGCTACTCCCAGGCCAAGGGCCAGCGCGGCTACAACGCGCTCAACATCCTCTACGACCTCGCGCTGCACCGACTGAGGGCTGCCGCGTGATCATCAAGCTGATCCTGCTGGTCTGCCTGGCTGGGGCGGCCCTGGTCCTGATCCGCGGCAAGCGCTCCGCACTCAGCCTGCTGCTGCGCCGTTCGCTGACCCTGGTCGTCATCGTCGTCGGCGGTGTCGCGGTCCTCTTCCCCGGCGCGGTCACCGAGGTCGCCCAGGCGGTCGGTGTCGGTCGCGGCACGGACCTCGTCCTCTACCTCCTCTGCGTCACGTTCCTCTTCGTCACCATCGCTCTCTACCTGCGCCTCAACGAGATGCACGACCGCTACGTCGAGCTCGCCAGGCAGCTCGCCCTGCACGAGGCCGACCCCCAGGCGCATGACACACACCTGGATTCGCGCGATCACGAGCGCCGCTGAGACCATCCTGGGATGACCTGGATCGAGGACTACTGGCTGGACGTGCTCGGGTGGGGCGGGAGCACCTTGCTGGTGCTCTCACTGCTGCAGAGCCGGGTGCTGCGCTTCCGCGCGCTCAACCTGGTGGCGTGCCTGATCCTGCTGGTGTTCAACGCCCTGATCGAGGTCTGGCCGATGGTCGGGATGAACGCCGTGCTGGCCGCCATCAACGTGTGGTTCCTCGTCGCCCTGTCCCGGGAGCGCCACGACGACGAGGTCTTCGAGGTGGTGGAGGTCAAGCTCGACGACGAGTACTTCCGCCACATCCTCAAGACCCACGAGCTGGACATCCGTGCCTTCCAGCCCGACTACGGCACCCGCCCCGACGAGGGCCAGGTCGCGTTCGTGATCGTCAAGCGGGACGAGACGGTCGGGATGGTCCTGCTGCGTCACGACGGCGACGTGGCCCGGGTGGAGCTCGACTACGTCACCCCGAAGTACCGCGACTTCTCCGTCGGTGAGTTCGTCTGGCGCCGCAGTGGCGTGCTCAAGGACCTCGGCTTCAACCATGTCATGACCTCACCGCAGATGGTGAGCCCCTACTACGAGCACGTCGGCTTCCGCCACAACGGCCGGGAGTTCGTGCTCGACCTCTAGCCTGCGGAAGCAGCGATCCAGCGGTCCAGTGTCGTCTGCGCTGCGCCCGACTCGACCGCTGCGCGCGCCTTCGCGATGCCGGCGGTGAGCGCCTCGTCCACGGAGGCGTCGGGGGCGTCGTAGACGGCCAGCGCCGCTCCCGCGTTGAGGAGTACGGCGTCGAGAACCGGGCCGGCCTCGGCGGCGAGCACCCGTCGTACGACGTCGGCGTTGTGGGCCGCGTCGCCGCCGCGGAGGTCCGC
The DNA here is from genome assembly GCF_900103935.1 of Nocardioides szechwanensis. GTDB lineage: Bacteria > Actinomycetota > Actinomycetes > Propionibacteriales > Nocardioidaceae > Nocardioides > Nocardioides szechwanensis. The sequence goes on along the minus strand of NZ_FNIC01000001.1, from coordinate 283,729 downwards.
GGTGGTGGCCGGCGCCAGACCGTGCGCGGCGGGGTCGACGGTCGCCGTGGTCACCTGGCCGTCGTGGACGTGCCACACCGAGGAGGTGGTCGTGGTGGTGAGCTCGTCGAGGCCGTCGTCGCCACGGACCACCCACGCGTCGGAGCCCCTGCGGGCGAAGACTCCGGCCATCACCGGCGCCATCCGGGCGTCGGCGCAGCCGATCGCCTGGGCCTGCGGCCGCGCGGGGTTGGCCAGCGGGCCGAGGATGTTGAACGTGGTGCCGATCCCCAGCTCCCGGCGGGGCGCCGCCGTGTGGCGCATGGCGGGGTTGAACGCCGCTGCGAAGCAGAAGGTGATGCCCGCCGCCTCCGCCACCTCGGCGACGCGCGCGGCTGGTAGGTCGAGCCGGATGCCGAGAGCCTCGAGCACGTCGGCGCTGCCGGACTGGGAGGACGCCGAGCGGCTGCCGTGCTTGACGACCTTCGCACCGGCGCCGGCAGCGACGATGGCGGCCATGGTGGAGATGTTGACCGACATCGAGCGGTCACCCCCGGTGCCGACCACGTCGAGCAGGCGGCCGGGCACCGAGATCGGCGTACGGCGGGCGTACATCGCGTCGACCAGGCCGGTGACCTCGTCGATGGTCTCGCCCTTGGCGCGCAGCGCCACCGCGAAACCGGCGATCTGGGCCGGGGTCGCCTCACCGGAGAGGATCTCCCCCATCGCCCAGGTGGCCTGCTCCGACGACAGGTCGGAGCCCGCGACGAGGGCGCTGAGGACGTCGGGCCAGGTCACGCCTGCGCGGGGACCCGCGCCCGCAGCAGGGCCACGACGGAGTCGGCCAGCTGGATCGGGTCGATCGGGTGGGGTACGGCGGCCTCGGCACGCGACCAGGTCGCGAGCCAGGCGTCCTGCGGCCGGCCCGTGAGCACCAGGACCGGCGGGCACTCGTAGATCTCGTCCTTGAGCTGCTTGGCGATCCCGAGGCCGCCCGCGGGCACCGCCTCGCCGTCGAGGATGGCCAGGTCGACGTGGCCGGCGTCCATGTTCTGGATGACGACCGGCTCGGTCGCCACCTCGATGTACTCGAGCTCGGGCAGGTCGGGGTGCGGCCGGCGGCCGAGGGCGAGGATCACCTGCTGGCGGGTGTTGACGTCGTCGCTGTAGACGAGGACCTTCAGCTTGCGCGTGGTGGAGTCGCTCACAGGCGTGATGCTACCGCTCGCGGGTCGCGGCGGCGTCGCGGCCCAGACGACCAGCACGGGCCGCCCGCGCCTCCTCCAGGTCCAGCCGCCGGTCCTCGCGCTTGGCCTCCTTCATCGACGAGCGCACCCACTGGGTGAACAGCACGGCGAAGAAGACGATCCCGACCAGGTCGCCCGCGCCCCACAGGATCCCGCCGGCCAGCTCCTGGTCCGCGGCCGGGTCGGGCAGCCAGGACCCCATCGGCCCGTTGGACAGGGCCGGGTAGTGGTCGCCGCCCAGCAGCGTGTCCTGACCCATGATCGTGACGCCGAGGAAGGCGTGGAACGGCAGCGTGAGCACCGTCAGCAGCACCCGGAACGGGTAGCCGACCCGTCCGGGCAGCGGGTCAACACCCATCAGCGGCCAGAAGAAGAGCGTGCCGACCAGCACCAGGTGGACGTGCATCATCTCGTGGACGTACGCCGAGCTGAGCGACGCGTCGTACCAGCCGGAGAAGTAGAGCGCCCACGGCGAGATGACGTAGAGCAGGAACGCCAACGGCGGGAAGGACAGCACCTTCGCCACCCGCGAGTGCAGTACGACGAGCAGCCAGCGCCGCGGGGCGGCGGGGAGCGTGCGCAGGGCCAGGGTGACCGGCGCGCCGAGCGCGAGCGCGAGGGGCACCACCATCGACAGCGCCATGTGCTGGACCATGTGGACGCTCAGCAGCACGGTGTCGTAGGCGGCGAGGCCCGACGAGGTGGCGACGTAGAACGAGCCCATCCCGAGCACCACGAAGGCGAGCGTGCGGCCGACCGGCCACCGGTCACCCCGCCGCCGGAGCGTCCACACGCCGAGCAGGTAGAGCCCGACCGCCCACACCGTGAGCACCAGGGGCAGCGGCGCCAGCGACCACTCTCCGAGGAACGCCCCGAAAGACGGCCTCGGGAGGTCGAGGACCGCCGGGAAGGCGCTGATGAGGGAAGGTCCGGGCACGGTGTGAACTTTATGACTTACTCAGAAAGGGGGTCGGGTCGCCCTCAGGACCGGTTCACCGACATAATGACCGCGTGGCGACGACAGCTCCAGCAGCGATTCCGGCATCCCGACTGCACGGGCACCATGACCGTCCGAGCATGGTGGCGGTGGGGACCATCATCTGGCTCTCCAGTGAGCTGATGTTCTTCGCCGCCCTCTTTGCCTCGTACTTCACGATCCGGGCGGTGAGCACCGACCTCTGGGCACAGAACACCGCGATGCTCGACGTGCCGTTCGCGGCGGTCAACACCACGATCCTGGTGCTGTCCTCGCTGACCTGCCAGCTCGGCGTGTTCGCCGCCGAGCGCGGCCAGGTGGGCCGCACCGGCTCGGTGCTGGGCGTCAAGGGCTGGGGCCTGCGTGAGTGGTTCATCCTCACCTACATCATGGGCGCGATCTTCATCGCCGGGCAGGCCATCGAGTACGCCACGCTGATCCAGGAAGGGATCACGATCCCCGACTCGGCGTACGGCACGATGTTCTACCTCACCACCGGCTTCCACGGCATCCACGTGACCGGCGGCCTCATCGCGTTCCTCTTCGTCCTCGGCCGCACCTACATCGCGCGCAAGTTCACCCACGAGCAGGCGGTCAGCGCGATCGTCGTCTCCTACTACTGGCACTTCGTCGACGTCGTGTGGATCGGGCTGTTCGCCACGATCTACCTCATCCAGTGACCCGCAAGGACTCAATGTGCGCCTCCTGAACCGAACTGCCGGACGCCTGTCACGGCACCGCCGTGGCCGACTCGCCGGCCTCGCGATGCTGATGCTGGGCCTGGTGATGACCGGCAGCCTGTACGCCGCCTTCGCGCCTGCCCAGGCCGAGTCGGCCGAGTCCGACACCGAGCTGATCGCCGAGGGCCGCGAGCTCTTCCTGATCAGCTGCGTCTTCTGCCACGGCCAGAACGGCGAGGGCGTGCTCACCGAGGGTGGCACCCAGTACGGCCCGTCGCTGGCCGGCGTGGGAGCGGCTGCCGCCGACTTCCAGCTCGGCACGGGCAGGATGCCTCTCGTGCAGCCCGGTGCGCAGGGCGCCGCGAAGGCCCCTGTCTTCAACGAGGACGAGATCGCCGCGCTGTCCGCGTACGTCGGTTCGCTCGGCCCCGGCCCGGCGATCCCCGACGAGGGCGACTACAGCATCGAGAGCCTCGACGACGAGGAGCGCGAGGAGGCCATCTCCCGCGGCGGGCAGATCTTCCTCACCAACTGCACGGCCTGCCACAACTTCAGCGGCAACGGCGGCGCCATGCCCCGTGGCGGCCAGGCCCCCAGCATCCTCAACACCTCGCCCGAGCACATCTACGAGGCCATGCTCACCGGCCCCGGCAACATGGACGTGTTCTCCAACGGCAACCTGACGCCGGAGGAGAAGCGCGACGTGATCGCCTACATCGAGACCATGCGTGACCAGCCCGAGTACGGCGGGTTCGGCCTCGGCGGGCTCGGCCCCGTGAGCGAGGGTCTGTTCGGCTGGCTCGTGGGCATCGGCGGACTGGTCGGCTTCGCGATCTGGATCGCAGCCCACAGCACGCGCACCACCAAGGCGCCCATGAAGGGAACGGACGCGTGAGCGACAACCACGACCACCTCCCGGCCACCACGCAGGAGGAGCCGATCGCCAACCCGGGGCTGCCGCCCCACACCTGGCGACCGACCGACGTCGACGAACGGCTCGCCAAGCGCGCCGAGCGCCAGGTGGCCGGGCTGTTCGGCCTGTCCTCGATCTGCGTGATCCTGTTCCTGGTCTCCTACTTCACGCTGAAGGTCGGCGACAACCACACGACGTTCGCCGGCTTCGGCGCCTCCACGATCGCCCTCGGCTCGACCCTCGGCGCGGCGCTGCTCCTCATCGGCATCGGGATCATCCAGTGGGCCCGCAAGCTCATGGGCGACCACGAGATCGTCGAGATGCGCCACCCGGCCCGCTCCTCCGACGAGGACCGCCAGGGCACCCTGGACGCGCTCGCGCTGGGCCTCGAGGAGTCCGGCATCGGCCGTCGCCCGCTCGTGCGCAACTCGCTGCTCGGATCCGTGGCGCTGCTCGGGCTGCCGGCCATCGTGATGCTGCGCGACCTGGGCCCGCTCCCCGGCGACAAGCTCTACCACACGGTCTGGAAGCCCCGGATGCGCGTCGTACGCGACGTCGTCGGCACCCCCATCAACATCGCCGACCTCGAGATCGGCGACCTGGTCAACGCGGAGCCGGAGATCATCTTCGCCGTCGACGAGGACGGCGAGCACGTCCTCCGCGGCGCCGAGCTTCAGACCGCCAAGTCCAAGGCTGCGGTCATCCTGCTGCGCATGGATCCCCAAGACCTGACTCCTGGCAAGGGCCGCGACAACTGGGCCGTTGACGGCATCGTCTGCTACTCCAAGATCTGCACCCACGTCGGTTGCCCGATCTCGCTCAACGAGCGCAAGACGCACCATCTGCTGTGCCCGTGCCACCAGTCGACCTTCGACCTGGCCGACTCGGGCAAGGTCGTGTTCGGGCCCGCGGCGCGGGCACTCCCCCAGCTGCCGCTGATGGTCGACGACGAGGGCTTCCTCATGGCGCAGGACGACTTCAACGAACCCGTGGGACCTAGCTTTTGGGAGCGTGGCTGACGATGAGTATCGACACCAGCAAGGTCGCGGACACCAACTCCACGACCGCCGCCACCCCCAAGAAGCCGAGCAAGGCCGGAGTCGTAGCCAACTGGGCCGACGAGCGCCTCGGCCTCGGCACGGTGATGAAGAAGAACCTGCGCAAGGTCTTCCCGGACCACTGGTCCTTCATGCTCGGCGAGATCGCGCTGTGGAGCTTCGTCGTCCTGCTGCTCAGCGGTGTGTTCCTGACGCTGTGGTTCACCCCGAGCATGGGCGAGGTCGAGTACCAAGGCTCCTACAGCCCGCTGCGCGGCGTCGAGATGTCCGAAGCGATGGCCTCGACGCTCAAGCTCTCGTTCGACGTCCGTGGCGGCCTGCTCATGCGGCAGATGCACCACTGGGCCGCGTTGATCTTCATCGCCTCGATGATGATCCATCTGCTCCGCGTCTACTTCACCGGCGCGTTCCGCAAGCCGCGTGAGCTCAACTGGGTGATCGGCAGCCTGCTGCTGCTGCTCGGCACCCTCGAGGGCTTCACCGGCTACTCGCTGCCCGACGACCTGCTCTCCGGCACCGGCATCCGAGCAGCCGACGGCTTCATGAAGTCGATGCCGGTCGTCGGCACCTACATGTCCTTCTTCCTGTTCGGTGGCGAGTTCCCGGGCGAGTCGATCATCCCGCGCCTCTACACCGTCCACGTGCTGCTGATCCCCGGCATCCTGCTGGCCTTGATCGCAGCCCACATGCTGCTGCTCGTCTACCACAAGCACACCCAGTGGCCAGGCCCCGGCCGCACCGAGGAGAACGTCGTCGGTTTCCCGATGCTGCCTGTCTACGCGGCCAAGGCCGGCGGCTTCTTCTTCATCGTCTTCGGTGTGGCGGCCCTCATGGGTGGGCTGTTGTCCATCAACCCCATCTGGAAGTTCGGGCCCTACGACCCGACCAAAGTCACCGCAGGTTCTCAACCCGACTGGTACATGGGTTGGCCCGACGGTGCGCTGCGGATCATGCCTGGCTGGGAGTCGCACTTCCTGGGCGTGACCCTGTCGTGGAACGTCTTCCTGCCGATCATCGTCCTGCCTGGACTGATGTTCACGATCTTGATGATGCTGCCGTTCATCGAGGCCTGGATCACCGGCGACAAGCGCGACCACCACCTGCTCCAGCGGCCGCGCAACGCCCCCACGCGTACGGCGACCATGGTCGCGCTGATGACGTTCTACGGTCTGATGTGGGCGGCTGGTGGCAACGACATCATCGCCATCAAGCTGCACCTGAGCATCAACCAGATCACGTACTTCATGCGTGCGGCGGTGTTCATCGGCCCGGTGATCGCGTTCTTCATCACCAGGCGTTGGTGCATCTCGTTGCAGCGTCACGACGAGCAGAAGCTGCTCCACGGCTACGAGACCGGGATCATCATGCGCTCCGCCGAGGGCGGCTACTCCGAGCGACACCTGCCGATCAGCGACGAGGCCGCCTACAAGCTGACCGCACGTGACCGCGACGAGGTGTGGACCCCGACCACCGAGACCGACAGCAACGGGATCCCCGCGAAGGGCGGTCGTCTCGACGGCGTCCGCTCCAAGCTCTCGGCCCTGATGTACGCCGACAACGTGCAGAAGCCGACCGCCGAGGAGCTCGAGGCGGCGCACCACCACGCCGACCACGAGCACGAGCTCCAGGCTCCCCTCGAGGGTCATTCCGCCGACGGTCACCAGTTCGACGGTCATCACGCTGTCGACGGCGAGTCCCTGCGCGGAGACCACTGACCCACCGCTCTAACGTTGACCCGCCCGAAACTTTCGGGCGGGTCAACGGCATTTGCGGTCAGTTTCGGGCGGGTCAACCTCGAGGGGACCGACGCCGGGCCTCGTCGTACCCGGCACGGAGCAGCAGATGGACGTCTTGGCGTCGCCCGAACAGGTTCTCCTTGCGGATCACGACGATGACCCATCCAAGCTGCTCGGTCATCCATGCTCGGCGCCTCGCATCGTGCGCGGCGCGATCGGCCCCGTGGAACTCCACGCCGTCGTACTCGGCCGCCACTCGATGCTCACGGTTGCCGATATCGAGGAAGTACGACGAGTCCGGCCCCTCGACCTCGACCTGACACTCGGGCGCGGGCAGCGCCTCGTCGTGCCACCGCAGCCGCACGATGCTCTCAGGTCCTGACTGAGCACCCCAGTGGACCTTCGGCGCCAGCGAGCGGAGCTGGACGACTCCCCGGTAGCGCCGGAATCTGCGCACCTCCAGCTGGAGCTCCATGAGCGAGAAGTGACGCAACGCCGCCAGCGCGTCCATCGCGGCGAAAGCCTGGTCGCGGTGGAGCAGCCGGCCTAGGTCGCAGGCCGTGCGGAGCGGGCTGGTCACCAGCAGCCCACCGAGGGCTACCACGTCCCCGGGCGCGAAGCGGCGCTCGCCACTGTCGACCAAGCCGTTGCGCAGCCGGTGGCCAGGTGGCGAGAAGACCGAGACCTGCGGTGTCTGAAGGTGGTCGTTAGGAGCCAGCGCGTACTCCGCGCCCCAGAGCCAGGCGGCCGTCCGGTCCGTCACCACGCACTCGGACGGTACGACGAGCCGCAGCATCGCCAGGCGCAGCTCGAGATCATCGGTCAGCTGGGGCATCGCGTACACGCCTCGGATCGGGTGGCTGAGCAGGCCTTCCGCCACGAGCTGCCTGAGCTGGCGGTAGGTCAGTCCCGTCCCGAGGGCCTCTGCCGTGAGGAAGGGACGATGGTGAGGCAGCCTGGAGCGAGCTTCGAGGAGGTCGACGAGGAGCTGCGGGAGTGACATGCCCTGAGGTCTCCCCAGGTGTGTCCCTGCCCACGCCTGGCCATTCTCCGTCTGTGGAAAACGTTGACCCGCCCGAAAGTTTCGGGCGGGTCAACGTGAAGGGCGGGTCAGCGGAGAGCGGAGCCCTTGGCGTAGTCGGCGAAGGAAGCGTTCCAGTCGCCGTACCCGTTGTCGAGGGTCATCGGCTTGTCGCTTCCGGTGTACTCGACCACGTCGCCGCGGCGGGTCATGTCGTAAAGCCAGCCGGCGTCGGCGGTGCTCATGCCGGTGCAGCCGTGCGAGACGTTGGCGTAGCCCTGGGAGCCGGTCGACCAGGGGGCGGCGTGGATGAACTCGCCGGAGTAGGTCAACCGCATCGCCCACTGCACGTTGTCGATGTTGTAGGCGTCCTCGCCGGTGATGCCGACGGTCTCGGAGTTCATGGTCTTGCTGTCGAACTTCTCGATGATCACCTTGGTGCCGGTGCGGGTGGTGAACGCCGGCTGCTCGCCGGTGGTGATCGGGATGGTCCGCAGGAGTTTGCCGTTGCTGAGCACCTTCATCTGGTAGGTCTTCATGTTGACCTTGTAGACGTGGGCGTCACCGACCTCGAAGTCGACGACGCGGTCCTCCTGGCCGTAGATGCCGTTGCCGGCGGCGACGCCGTTGATGTCGACGTCGACGGAGACCTCGGTGCCGGGCTTCCAGTACTTCGCCGGGCGCCAGTGGGCCTCGTTGTCGCTGAGCCAGTGCCAGCTGCCGCGCTGCTGCGGGCTGGAGGTGACGGTCATGTGGCGCTCGAACGCCGCCCGGTCGGTCACCGGCAGGTCGAAGCTGACGATGACGGGCATCCCGACCCCGACGGTCTCGCCCGCGAGCGGCGCCACGGACGGGTAGGTCTGCTCGTCGAGGGTCAGGGCCTGCGTCGTGAACTTGGCCGTACGGCGGACAGGGTCGCCCTCGGCGGTCTCGGCGACCGCGCGCAGGGTGTAGTCGGTGCCGGGCTCGAGCCGGTCGCCGGCGGTCCAGGTGGAGCCGTCGTTGCTGAGAGTGCCGTCGAGGGGGCCGCCGGCCGAGGTGACCTCCACCGTGGTCAGTCGGGCCTCACTGGCGCTGACCTTGACCACCTTGTCGACCGGGAGCGGGGCGGTGCCACCCGGGAGGTTGGTCCTCACCGACGCCTCGGCGACGTCAGCCTCGGGTGACGAGGCGGACGCGGAGGGTTCGTCGGAGCTTCCGGGCATCGCTGAGCCGGCGTCGCACGCGGCGAGGGCGAGGCTGGCTAGGACGAGCGCGGACGCGCCGACCAGGCGGCGGCTGGACATGGTGGGACTCCCCGTGATTGTCGCTGGACTCAGCGGCAAGACCGCTCGGCCGACACCAGGGTAACCCGCGCGACCCAGGAGGATCGCGTCGCACACCCGTTGGGGTGGGGCCTAGTGAGCGTGCTCACCCCGGTAGTACTCGAACACCAGACCGCTCAGGGCGACGGCCCCCAGGACCGCGCCGATGATGGCCAGCCACCAGGCGCCGGCCGCGATCCCGGACACGATCACACCGAGCGTCGCCGCGCACCACAGGGGCCACCAGGAGTAGGGCGGGAAGAAGCCGAGCTCCCCCGCGCCGTCGGCGATCTCGCCGTCCTTGCGGTCCTCGGGGCGTGCGTCCATCTTCTTGGCGTGGAAGCCGAGGTAGAGGGCGACCATCGCGGTGAGCAGGGCGGTCATCGTGAGGGCCGACGTACCGGTCCAGTCACCGCCCTTGTCGGTGCCGTCGGTGACGAACCAGTAGGCCGGGGTGACCAGCACGAAGAAGACCGTGCAGATCACGAAAATCCAGGTCTCTGCCTTCACTGCTCATCACCCTTCGGGGCCTCGTCGGTGTGCTCGTCGAGGCGCTCCTCGATCAGCTCCTCGCGACCCTCCATGTCGGGGGCGTCGGCGAAGCCGCCGTCGCGGGCCGCGGGGTTGTCGTCGAGCTCGATCGCCGCGATCTCCGGGTGGTGCAGGTCGAAGGCCGGCGACTCCGAGCGGATGCGCGGGATGCTGGTGAAGTTGTGGCGCGGCGGCGGACTGGACGTGGCCCACTCCAGCGAGCGGCCCCAGCCCCACGGGTCGTCCACGCCGACCAGCGGCGAGCGCCGGGAGATGTAGACGTTGTAGAGGAACGGGAGCGTCGAGGCGCCCAGCAGGAACGCACCGATCGTCGAGACCTGGTTGAGGGTGGTGAACCCGTCGGTGCCGAGGTAGTCGGCGATGCGCCGCGGCATGCCCTCGACACCCAGCCAGTGCTGGACCAGGAAGGTCAGGTGGAAGCCGACGAAAAGCAGCCAGAAGTGGATCTTGCCGAGGCGCTCGTCGAGCATCCGGCCGGTCATCTTGGGCCACCAGAAGTAGAAGCCGGCGAACATCGCGAACACCACGGTGCCGAAGACGACGTAGTGGAAGTGCGCGACCACGAAGTAGGAGTCGGAGACGTGGAAGTCCAGCGGCGGCGAGGCCAGGATGATGCCGGTCAGGCCACCGAACAGGAACGTCGTGAGGAAGCCGATCGACCAGAGCATCGGGGTGTCGAGCGACACCGACCCGCCCCACATCGTGCCGATCCAGTTGAAGAACTTCACGCCCGTTGGTACGGCGATCAGGAATGTCATGCCGGAGAAGAACGGCAGGTTGACCGCACCCGTGACGAACATGTGGTGGGCCCACACGGCGACCGAGAGGATCGCGATGCCGAGCGTGGCGCCGACCAGGCCGACGTAGCCGAAGAGCGGCTTGCGGCTGAAGACCGGCAGGATCTCGCTGACGATGCCGAAGAACGGCAACGCGATGATGTAGACCTCGGGGTGCCCGAAGAACCAGAACAGGTGCTGCCACAGGATCGCGCCGCCGTGGGCGGTGTCGAAGACGTGGGCGCCGATCATCCGGTCGGCCTCGAGCGAGAGCAGCGCACCGGCGAGCACGGGGAACGCGATCAGCACGAGCAGGCTGGTGACCAGCGTGTTCCACACGAAGATCGGCATCCGGAACATCGTCATGCCAGGTGCGCGCATGCAGATGATCGTGGTGATGAAGTTGACGGCACCCAGGATCGTGCCGAGACCGGCCATCCACAGACCCATGATCCACAGGTCACCGCCGACGCCCGGTGAGCGGACGGAGTCGGACAGCGGCGTGTAGGCGAACCAGCCGAAGTCGGCCGCGCCCGAGGGCGTCAGGAAGCCGGAGGCGGCGATCAGGCCGCCGAAGAGGAACAGCCAGTAGCTGAACATGTTGAGCCTGGGGAACGCCACGTCGGGCGAGCCGATCTGGATCGGCATGATCACGTTGGCGAACCCGAAGAACAGGGGCGTCGCGAACAGCAGCAGCATGATCGTGCCGTGCATCGTGAAGAGCTGGTTGTAGACCTCCTCGTTGACGACCTGCTGTCCCGGGTAGGCGAGCTCGGAGCGGATCAGCATGGCCATCAGGCCGCCGACCATGAACCACGCGAACGACGTGACGAGGTACATCTTGCCGATCAGCTTGTGGTCGGTCGTGGTCATGATCCGGACTAGCTGCTGGCCCAGCGGCTTGCGGCCGACGGTGACGTCGGCGCGCGCGGCGGTGGTGGTCATTCGGCCTCTCCCTCTTCGATGCCGACCTGTTCGTCAGCGTAGGAACCACCGATGATCGGCTCGTCGCTCACCTGTCCGGCCTCCTCGAGGCCCTGGAGGTAGGCGTCGTAGTCGGCGCGGGACACGACCTCGACGTTGAACAGCATCCGTGAGTGGTAGACGCCGCAGAGCTCGTAGCAGTTGCCGCGGTAGTCGCCGATCTCCTTGGGCGTGACCTGGAAGTGGTTCTGCTGGCCCGGCATCACGTCCATCTTCATGACGAAGCCGGGGATGCCGAAGCTGTGGATCACGTCGGGCGTGCGCAGCTCGAAGCGGGTGGTCTCGTCGACCGGCAGGACCAGGGTGGGGATCCGGTTGCCGTCGCCGCCCTCCCAGACGTTCTCCCCGTCGTAGGGGTGGTTGAACGTCCAGGTCCACTGCTGGCCGACCACGGTGATCGTGTTGTCGGGCGTGGCGTCGTCGAGGACTTCGTTCTGGACCCGCACGGTGTGGGAGAAGAACACCACGACCATGATGATCGGGAAGATCGTGTAGAAGATCTCCAGCGGCAGGTTGTAGCGCGTCTGCACCGGGATCTCGTCGTCGCTGCGGCGGCGGAACCGCCACACGGAGTAGAAGATCAGGCCCCACACGATCACTCCGGTGATCAGGGCCGCGATCCAGGCGCCCTGCCACAGCGAGAGGATCGACTCGCCCTCGACGGTGCCGGGATCCGGCATCGCCAGACGCTCCAGGTCACTGGAGCCGTCGGACGAGCAGCCGGCGAGGGCCACGAGGCTGATGCCAGACAGGGCGAGGAGCGACATCCGGCGCCGTACGGCACCAGATCCTGCCCTGCGCTCGGGGAGTTGCAGACCCACGAACGAGCCTTCCTCTAAGACGGTCACGACAAAGCCGAACACTATCCGAATCGGGGCCCCGGTGAGGGACCGGGTCGCCGGTAGCCTCCAGGTGTGACAAATGCCGCGGATGCCACGACGCCCGGCCCCACCTACCTCGACTCCGCGTCGTCCGAGCCGCTCCACCCGGCCGCCCGCGCCACGCTGCTCGCCGCCCTCGACCAGGGGTACGCCGACCCGCGGCGGCTCCACGGCCCCGGCCGCAGCGCGCGGCTGCTGCTCGACAACGCCCGCGCCGTCGTGGCCGAGGCCCTGGGCGTGCGTGCCGACGAGGTGACGTTCACGTCCTCCGGCACCGACGCGGTCCACCGCGGACTGCTCGGGCTGCACCGGGCTCGCGCCCGGGTGGGCGACGCGATCGTCCACACCGCGGTCGAGCACTCCTCGGTCCTCCACGCCGCGGCGTGGGCGCCCGGCGAGCACCGCTCGGTGCCGGTCGACGCGGCGGGGCGGGTGGGCGTCGACGACGTCATCGCCGCCGCCGGGGCCGGGCCGACGGCGGTCGTGGCCGTGCAGTCGGCCAACCACGAGGTGGGCACCACCCAGCCGGTCGCCGAGGTCGCCGCCCGGCTCGACGGCACTCCGCTGTTCGTCGACGCCTGCGCCTCCGCCGGGCGCACGCCCCTGCCCGACGGGTGGTCCGCCGCGGCCGCCTCGGCGCACAAGTGGGGCGGGCCTGCCGGGGTGGGCGTGCTCCTGGTCCGCAAGGGCGCCCGCTGGGTCTCCCCCTTCCCCCATGACGACCGGGTCGACGCCCGCGCCAGCGGCTTCGAGAACGTGCCCGCTGCCCTGGCCGCCGCCGCGGCGCTGCAGGCCGTGGTCGCCGAGCGCGACGAGACCAGCGCTCGCCAGGCGCGGCTCGTCGACCGGGTCCGCGCGGCGGTCACCGCGATCCCCGACACCGACGTCGTCGGCGACCCGGTCGACCGGCTCCCCCACCTCGTGACGTTCTCGTTCCTGTACGTCGACGGCGAGGCGCTGGTGCACGCCCTCGACCGGCGCGGCTTCGGCGTGGCCAGCGGGTCGGCCTGCACGGCCTCGACGCTCGAGCCGAGCCACGTGCTGGCGGCCATGGGGGCGCTCACGCACGGCAACCTGCGGCTCTCGCTGACCCGCGACGCCACCAAAGCCGACGTCGAGGCCTTCCTGGCGGTGCTGCCCGGCGCGGTCGCCGAGATCCGCGCGGACGTGGGGCTGTGACCGCGCCCGCGCTGGAGCTCGACTGTCGTGAGCTGCTCTGCCCGCTGCCGATCATCGAGCTGGCGCGACACCTCACCGACGTCGCCGTGGGTGAGCTGGTGGCGGTGGTGGCCACCGACGCGGCCGCGCGGCACGACGTACCAGCGTGGTGCCGGATGCGCGGCCAGGAGTACGTCGGTGAGGACTCCGCCGACGACGGGTCACCGCGGTTCGTGGTGCGGCGGCTCTCCTAGGGACCTAGAGGTGGGCGGCGACGTCGGCCGCGGCCTCGGCGCCGTAGGAGTGCTCCACGCGGGCCACGAACTGCTCGTGGGTGAACGTGTACTCCTGGGTTCCGACCGTCTCGACGACGTACGCCGCCAGCACGCAGCCGACCTGGGCCGCCCGCTCGTGGCCGAGGTCCCAGCTGAGGCCCGCGATGAAGCCGGAACGGAACGCGTCGCCTACACCGGTGGGCTCGACGGCCACGACGTCCTTGGCGGCCGCTACCTCGATCGTCTCGGCGTCCTTGCTGGTGATCCGGACACCCTGGGCGCCGAGGGTGGTGACCTGGGTCCCGACCCGCGCGAGGATCTCGTCGGCCGACCACTCGGTCTTCTGCTCGATCATGTGCGACTCGTACTCGTTGGAGAACAGGATCGCGGCGCCGTCGATGAGGTCGCGGATCAGCTCGCCGTCGGAGAAGGCCAGCTGCTGGGAGCAGTCGGAGATGAACGGGTAGCCCCGCTGGCGGCACTCGTGGGTGTGGCGGCGCATGGCGTCGGGGTCGTCGGCTCCGACCAGCACGTAGGTCGGGGTCCCGACCCGCTCGACGATCGGCTGGAGCTCGATCAGCCGGGCCTCGCTCATCGCGCCGGGGTAGAACGACGCGAACTGCGCCATGGTCGCGTCGGTGGTGCACACGAAGCGCGCGGTGTGCCGGCTCGAGGAGATCAGGACCGACTGGCAGTCCACGTTGTGGCGCTCCAGCCAGGAGCGGTAGTCGGAGAAGTCCTCGCCGGCGGCGCCGACCAGGACCGGCCGGAGGCCGAGGCGTCCCATGCCGAAGCACATGTTGGGGGCCACACCACCCCGGCGGATCTCGAGGTCGTTGACCAGGAACGAGACCGAGAGCTTGTCGAGCTGCTCCACCACCAGGGAGTCGGCGAACTTGCCGCCGAAGGTCATCAGGTGGTCGGTCGCGATGGAACCGGCGATCAGCAGAGACCCAGACGTCATGACACGGAACACTACCGACGGGTACTGCTGGGGCTACGCGGCAGTAGCCCCTAGCGTCGGACCATGACGCCATACGAGGAGCTCACGAGCCCCCAGGAGATGCACGCCGACTGCGAAGCGGTCAGCCGCAACCTCCGCTTCGAGGCCCGCCTGGCTCGTGCCGCCGAGAGCGCCGTGCTGCCGGCGCCGAGCATCCACTTCGAGGACTTCCCGCGCGAGATCCCCAAGCGGGAGATCCGGATCTCCGACGCCGCCACCCGGCTGGCCAACGCGCTCCAGCTCCACCTCGACTGACCGACTGACCGACTGAGCCGAGTGTCGACAGGCCCTACTCCTCTCCCTTTTCGGGCCTGTTGGACGAAACAGCCCCCGCCGTGAGTCACGGCGGGGGCTGTTGCTTGGGTCTTGCTGCGCTCAGTGGAAGGAGTCTCCACACGCGCAGGACCCCGTGGCGTTGGGGTTGTCGATGGTGAAGCCCTGCTTCTCGATGCTGTCGACGAAGTCGATCATCGCGCCGTTGAGGTAGGGGACGCTCATCCGGTCGACGACGACGTTGACGCTCTCGAAGGCGGTGACGACGTCGCCGTCGAGCGTGCGCTCGTCGAAGAACAGCTGGTAGCGAAGGCCGCTGCAGCCGCCGGGCTGCACGGAGATGCGCAGCTGGAGGTCGTCGCGTCCCTCCTGCTCGAGGAGGCTCTTCACCTTGGTGGCAGCGACCGGGCTCAGGTTGATCTGGTCGGTGCGGCGCTCTTCGATGGTCTCGAGCTGCTCAGTCATGTGGTGACTCCCAGTCAGTGTGCGGGTTTCTTACCAGTTCAATGGTCGCACACCGGGGGTTATTCCTCTGCCCCCGCCGACACCCTCATGCCTGACCGGGAGTACGAGCGAAGCGAGTACTCCCAATGGAGTGACGAAGTCACTCCACAACTCCCAATGGAACGACGAAGTCGTTTCACCTTGACCACGTGCGTGCGGTCCGTTCGGCCAGGGCCGCCAGGGACCCCGCGGGATCGGCGAACGCGCGCTCCTCCCCCACCAGGTCGACCAGCGAGTACGCCGACTCCACGCCGAGGGCGCGCATCTCCCGCGAGCCGACCAGCACCTGCCCGGCCAGCGCCACGCACGGCCGCAACGCGTCCTGGGCGATGGTGGCGACGCCGTACGGCACCTTGCCGGAACGGCTGGAGAAGTCGAAGGCTCCCTCGCCGGTCACGACCAGGTCGGCCTTGCCGGCACGCGCCGCCAGGTCGACGGCGTCGGCGACCAGCTCGATGCCCGGTGCCCGGGTCGCGCCGAGGAGCATCAGGGCGAAGCCCAGACCTCCGGCGGCTCCGGCGCCCTTCTCCAGCGAGGTACGACGGTCAGTGGCGACGGCGAGCTGCTCGAGGCAGCCGTCGACCAGGAGCATCATGTCCTCGGCCAGCCCCTTCTGGGGGCCGAACGTCTTGGTGGCGCCGAACAGCCCGGTCAGCGTCGTGTCCACGTCGGTGGCCGCGACGAGCACCACGTCGCCCACCCGGGCCCGGGCCGGCGCCAGGTCGACGGACCGGATGCCGTCCAGGTTCATGGGGCCGCAGCCGAGCTCGACGTCGGCGGTGGCGCCCAGCGCCTCGAGCAGGCCGGCGCCCCCGTCGTTGGTGCCGCTGCCCCCGAGGCCGACGACGACGGTGTGGGCACCGGTGTCGAGGGCCGCGATCAGCAGCTCGCCCACCCCGATGGTGGTGGCCAGCTCGGCGCCCTCGCCCTTGGTCAGCTGGATGCCGCAGGCCTGGGCGGTCTCGATGTAGGCGGTGCCGTCGGCGACCAGCACGGTGGCCGGGGTCGGTGTCCCGAACGGGCCCTCGACGGTCACGGCCAGCAGCTCACCCCCGAGGGCGGCGTGGAGGACGTCGACGAAGCCGGGGCCACCGTCGGACATCGGCGCGAGGTCCAGCTCGTCGCCCGGCGCGCGGCGTGCCCAGCCCTCGGCGATGGCGGCGGCCGCCTCGACGGCGGTGAGGGTGCCGGCGAACTTGTCGGGCGCCACGAGAACTCGCATGCGGACCATCCTGTCCGACTCCTAGGGTCGGGACATGACCGAGGTGACGATCAGGCCGATGCGTCCCGACGACGTGCCCGTCGTGGAGCGCCTGAGCGGGGAGAGCTTCCTCGACCTGGACCAGCGCATGCAGCGCCGCTCCTGGCCCGAGCCACAGGACCGCTCCGAGGCGCGGCGCGCGGCGTGGGTGGTCCGCACCCGTCACTTCGTGGAGACCGATCCCGGTGGCTGCTGGGTCGCCGACGACGACACCGGGATGATCGGGATGGCCACCTCGTTCGTGCGCGACAAGACCTGGTGCCTCGCGACGTACGCCGTCCGGCCGGGGTCGCAGTCACGCGGCATCGGGCGCCAGCTGCTGGAGGCGGCGATGCACCACGGCCGGGGCTGCCTGCGCGGGATGCTGTCCGCGGGCAGCGACCCCAGGTCGGCGCGGCGCTACCGGCTGGCCGGCTTCTCGCTGCACCCGCAGATGTTCCTCACCGGCACCGTCGACCGGACCGCGATCCCGGTCGTGGAGAAGGTCCGCGAGGGCACACCGGGCGACACCGACCAGCTGGACTCGATCGACCGGCAGGTCCGTGGGGCGGCACACGGGCCCGACCACGCGCTGATGCAGGGCATGTGGCGGCTGCTGGTGTCCGACTCGACCACCGGCTCGGGCTACGCCTACGTCGACGACCAGAGCCGGCTCCAGCTGCTCGCCGCGACCAACCGGGGCACGGCGTCCCGGCTGCTGTGGGCGGTGATCGCCGACGGCCCCGCCGAGCAGACCATCCCCCACCTGACCGCGGCCAACGAGTGGGCCGTCGACATCGGTATGGCGGTCCGCCTGGAGCTGCACGCGGAGGGCTACCTCGGGCTCCGGGGAATGACGCCACCCTCGCCGTACGTTCACAACGGTGCCCTCCTCTGAGGCTCCGCCTACCGAACTAGGATCGAGCCATGACCACCGTCGACCTCCCCCTCCTGCCACTCGGCCGCGGCGTCGACCTGACGTCCGAGCGGGGTGTGGAGTGTCCGGGTGACCTGCCGCCGGCGTCCGACCCGGCGCTGGTCGAGCGCGCCCGGGCCGCCAAGGACACGCTCGGCGAGCGGGTGTTCGTGCTGGGCCACCACTACCAGCGCGACGAGGTCATCCAGTTCGCGGACGTCACCGGTGACTCCTTCAAGCTCGCGCGCGACGCGGCCGGCCGCCCCGAGGCGGAGTACATCGTGTTCTGCGGGGTCCACTTCATGGCCGAGTCGGCCGACATCCTCACCGGGCCGCACCAGAAGGTCGTCCTGCCCGACCTGTCCGCCGGCTGCTCGATGGCCGACATGGCCGTGCTCAGCCAGGTCGAGGACGCGTGGGACGCCCTCGCGGAGGCCGGCGTCCAGGACGCCGTCGTACCGGTCACCTACATGAACTCCAGCGCCGACATCAAGGCGTTCTGCGGCCGCAACGGCGGCATCGTGTGCACCTCCTCCAACGCCGAGATGGCGCTGGAGTGGGCCTTCGACCAGAAGGCGCACCTCGACGGCGGCGGCAAGGTCCTGTTCTTCCCCGACCAGCACCTCGGCCGCAACACGGCCGTGCTCAAGATGGGCCTGACCCTCGACGACTGCGTCGTGTGGGACCCGCAGAAGCCCAACGGCGGCCTGACCACCCAGCAGCTCGCCGACGCCACGATGATCCTGTGGAAGGGCCACTGCTCGGTGCACGGCCGTTTCACGCCCGAGGTCGTCGACAAGCTGCGCGCGACCGTCCCCGGCATCCAGATCCTGGTGCACCCCGAGTGCACCCACGAGGTGGTCCTCAAGGCCGACCTGGTCGGCTCCACGGAGTTCATCATCAAGACGATCGAGGCGGCCCCGGCCGGCTCGTCGTGGGCGATCGGCACCGAGCTCAACCTGGTCAAGCGGCTCGCCAACGACCACCCGGACAAGAACATCGTCTTCCTCGAGAAGAACGTCTGCTACTGCTCCACCATGAACCGGATCGACCTCCCCCACCTGGTGTGGGCGCTGGAGTCGCTGGTCAAGGGCATGGTGGTCAACCAGATCGACGTCGACGACGAGACCGAGCGCCACGCGTTGGTGGCGTTGCAGCGGATGCTCGACCTGCCGGGCAAGTCCCACCGCGACTGAGGCGGCTCACAGGCCGGGCGCGCCCCACAGGGCCAGCCAGCGCGAGAGGTCCTGCTCGATCGGGATCTCGGCGGCCAGGGTGTCGCGGACCTGGATCTCGAGCAGGTTGTCGCGCTGCTGCGGGCCGCTGGGCGCGAAGGGGTAGAACGACGCCTGCTTGTAAAGGTAGACCAGGCCGACCCGGCGGCCCGACGAGTCGGCGAACGGGACCAGCGAGCACAGCAGGGAGGGCCCGAAGCCCTCGGCCTCCAGGGTGGTGTTGACCGCGTGGAGGTCGGTGCACAGCCCGCCGACGTCGGAGGCCTCGCGGTGGACGGTCAGCCAGGTGAAGCCGAACTCGTCACCGGTCACGGCGACCTCGGGAGCGTCGACGGCACCGGTGATCAGCGCGACGACGTCCTGCTGGGTGTCGGCGAAGCCCGCGCCGGCCGCGGCTCGGTAGCAGACCGAGCCGACCCCGGTCGGCGTCAGCCCGATCGCGGTCTGGAGGGTGATCGCCGCGCTCGGGATGAGGAAGAGGGCGTCGAGGTCGGCCTGCTTGGGCCGCGTGCGTCCGGTGATCGCCTGCCAGAGCCCCATCAGACGGCGCTCATACGGCGGGCCGGCCCAGCTCGGCCTGGATCCTGGCGAGCTGCTCGAGCCGCTGCTCGAGCGACGGGTGGGTCGAGGTGAGCGTGCGCAGCGAGACACCGGCGACCGCGGGGGCGATGCACAGCGCGCTGGCCGCGCCCACCTGGCGCAGGTCGCGCTGGGGGATCTGGTTGATCTCGCCGGTGATCTTCTGCAGGGCCGAGGCGAGCGCGCCGGGCCGCAGCGTGAGGTAGGCGCCGGCCCGGTCGGCCGACAGCTCGCGGTAGCGCGAGAGCAGCCGCAGCAGCACGAAGCTGACGGCGTAGACGACCAGGCTGACGATCAGCACGAGCAGCCACACCGGCATCCCGCCGTTGTTGTCGCGCCGGCCGCCGAAGAAGCCGAGGCCGCCGTACTGCGCCCCCTGCGTGAGCATCCCGGCCGCGATCCCGGCCGACGAGGCGACGGTCATCACGAGGACGTCGCGGTGAGCCACGTGGGAGAGCTCGTGGGCGAGCACACCCTCGAGCTCCTCGGCCGTGAGCACCCGCAGGATGCCGGTGGTGACGCACACGACGGCACGGTCGGGTGAGCGCCCGGTCGCGAACGCGTTGGGTACGTCGGTGTCGGCGATGCCGACGCGCGGCTTGGGCATGTCGGCCAGCGTGCAGAGGCGGTCGATCATGGCGTGCAGCTCGGGAGCCTCCTGCGGGCTGACCTCCCGGGCGCGCATGGCGCGCATCGCCACCTTGTCGGAGGAGGCCCACTGGTAGACCGCGACCCCGATGCCGACGATGCCGATCAGGATGCCCAGCCCGAGGCCGCCGGCGTTGCCCACGACCAGCGCCAGCCCGACGATCAGCGCCACGAAGAGCCCACCGAGCAGGAACATCACCAGGGTCATCCGGGCGGTGAGCCCCGCGTCGCCGACGAACCGTGTCCGAGCCATGGCTCCATTGTGGCCGCGCCGACCAAGCGCCGGCCGAGAGGCGGCTGTGAGCCCGCTGTGGGCGGGTCAGCGACCAGTCAGCGGGGCGTCTCGCCCCCACCCTCGGGCTCGGCGGACTCGATCGCGTCGGGGGCGGGCGCGGCCGTGAGGCCCTTGAGGCGCGCGAGCTCCGCCTCGACCTCGGCCTGCGAGCTCATCGCCTCGAGCTCGCGGGTGATGTCGTCACCGGCGTTGAGCGAGGACGCGTCGTCGAGCGCGCCGGAGGCGATCAGCTCGTCGATCGCGCCGGCGCGTGCCTGCATCTGGGCGGTCTTGTCCTCGGCGCGCTGGATCGCCTGGCCGACGTCGCCCATCTCGTCGCCGATGCCCGACATGGCCTCGCCGATCCGGGTCTGCGCCTCGGCGGCCGTGTAGGTCGCCTTGATCGTCTCCTTGCGGGTGCGGAACGCCTCGACCTTGGCCTGCAGCCGCTGCTGGGCCAGGGTGAGCTTCTCCTCCTCGCCCTGGAGGTTGGCGTGCTGGGCCTTGAGGTCGTTGATCTGCCCGGTCAGCCCGGACCGGCGGGTCAGCGCCTCGCGGGCGAGGTCCTCGCGGTCCATGCGCAGCGCCTTCTCGGCCTGATCCTGCAGCTTGGTGGACTGCTGCTCGAGCTGGGCCACCTGCAGCTCCACCCGCTTGCGGCTGGTCGCCACGTCGGCCACGCCACGACGTACCTTCGACAACAGCTCGAGCTGGCGCTGGTAGCTGTAGTCCAGGGTCTCCCGCGGGTCCTCGGCCCGGTCCAGAGCCTTGCTGGCCTTGGACTTGAAGATCAGGCTGAGGCGCTTCATGAGGCTCATCGGTGGTCCCTCTCGAGGTGGAGCGGTGGGTGCATCGCGGTGCTGTGGGTATGCCCGGCCAGCCTACGACTCCGGCGGTCAGCACCGCGACCACGCGGGTAGGCTGAGCCTGACTCCAGTCCGTCCCACCACCTCGCCGAAGGCCCTTCGTTGTTCCGTCGCAGCAAGTCCGATGCCTCTGCCACCGAGCCCACCCTGACCAAGGAGGGCGGCAAGGGTCGCCCCACCCCCACGCGCAAGGAGGCCGAGGCCGCGGCGAAGGCCCGCGCCAAGGTGCCGCGCACGCGTAAGGAGGTGGCCGCGATGCAACGCTCCGCGCGCGTCGAGTCGAGCCAGAAGGTCCGGGCCGCGATGAAGTCCGGCGACGAGCGCTACTTCATGGCGCGCGACAAGGGCCCCGTACGCCGCTTCATCCGCGACTTCGTCGACTCCCGCTTCTCGGTGGTCGAGCTGATGATCCCGCTGCTCGTCGTCACGATGGTCCTCGGCTACTCCGGCAGCTCGGACCTGCGCAGCATGGGCAACGCGCTGCTGTTCGGGACCCTGCTGCTGGTCATCGCCGACCTGTTCCTGCTGCGCCGCAAGATCCGCAAGGAGCTCACGCGCCGCTTCCCGGGTGAGCCGCTCAAGGGCACGACCTACTACACGATCACCCGGGCCATGCAGATGAAGTTCATGCGCATGCCCAAGTCGAAGGTCAAGATCGGCCAGGAGCTCCCCGAGCACTACACGTGACCGACCAGCAGGCACTCGGCCTGCTGACCGGGCTGGCAGCCGCCGCCCTGTTCGGCGTCGCCGCGGTCGCCCAGGCGCACGCCGTACGCCGGGTGGGGCCGCGCCCCACGCACCTCGCCGGGTTCGTCGCCCAGTCGGTGCGCGACCCGATCACGATGCTGGTGGTGCTGGCCTACCTGGGCGGGTTCGTCCTGCACGCCGTGGTCATCTGGCTGCTGCCGCTCTACCTGGCGCAGACCCTGGTGTCGCTCTCCCTGCCGGTGACCGCGCTGGCGTCGCGGCGCGTCGGCGACGAGCTCGGGGCCAGCAACTGGGGCGGCGTGCTCGCGGTGACGGCCGGCCTGGTCCTGCTCTCGCTGGGCTCCGGGAGCCCCGGCGACGTGCTGACCACGTGGAGCTTCGCGATCCCGGTGGCGCTGGGCGTGGTCGCCCTGTGCGTCGTCGCGGCGTTCACCCGCGGCTGGGGCGGGGCCGCCCTGGGCGCCCTGGCCGGCCTCGGCTACGCCGGCTCCGCCATCGCGGTCCGTGGGGTCGGGCTGCCCGTCGAGCCGGCCGTCGTGGTCACCGCGCTGGCGGTGCCGATCTTCGGCCTGGTGTCGTTCTGGGTCTACTCCTCCGGTATGCACTCCAGCCAGGTCACCAGCACGACGGCGCCGCTGATCGTCGGGCAGATGCTGGTGCCGTCGCTGGTCGGCGTGGCGTGGCTCGGCGACGGCGTACGCGACGGGTGGACCGCCGCCGTGGTGGCCGGGCTGGTGCTGGCCATCGGCGGCGCGGTGTCGCTCAGCCGAAGCCGCGCCTAGCCGAAGTCTCGCCGGGCCGGCGACTGGGTCTTGGCCGGGTCGCGCTCGGCGACGTCGCCCACCACCTCGTCGATCGAGGTCAGGGTCGACTCGTCGAGCTTCACGCCGGCGGCCTTGACGTTCTCGGTGACCTGCTCGGGGCGGCTGGCGCCGATGATCGCGCTCGACACGTTGGAGTTCTGCAGCACCCACGCGACGGCGAGCTGGGCCAGGCTGAGGCCGGCCTCGTCGGCGATCGGCTGGAGCCGCTGCACGCGCTCGAGCACGTCGTCCTTCAGCCAGCGCGAGATCATGTTCGACCCGCCCTTGTCGTCGGTGGCCCGCGACCCGGCCGGCGGCTGCTCGCCCGGCTTGTACTTGCCGGTGAGCGCGCCCTGCGCGATCGGCGACCAGACGACCTGGCCCATCCCGAGCTCCTCGCAGGTCGGCACTACCTCGGCCTCGATGACCCGCCACAGCATGTTGTACTGCGGCTGGTTGGAGACCAGGGGGACGTGCAGCTCGCGGGCCAGCGCGTGGGCGGCGCGGATCTCCTCCGCACGCCACTCCGACACCCCGATGTAGAGCGCCTTGCCGGCGCGGACGACGTCGGCGAAGGCCTCCATCGTCTCCTCGAGCGGGGTTTCGTGGTCGTAGCGGTGCGCCTGGTAGAGGTCGACGTAGTCGGTGCCGAGCCGCCCCAGCGAGCCGTTGATCGACTCCATGATGTGCTTGCGCGACAGCCCGTGGTCGTTGTGCTTGCCCGGGCCGGTGGGCCAGTAGACCTTCGTGAAGATCTCGAGGCCTTCTCGGCGCTCGCCCTTGAGGGCTGTGCCGAGCACGGTCTCCGCGGCGGTGTTGGCGTAGACGTCGGCCGTGTCGAAGGTGGTGATCCCCTCGTCGAGGGCCTGCCGCACGCACGCCAGCGCGGCGTCCTCCTCTACCTGGGACCCGTGGGTCAGCCAGTTGCCGTACGAGATGGCCGAGATCTTCAGGCCGCTTGCTCCGAGGTTACGAATCTCCATGCCCCCGACACTAGGAGGGCGGCCCCAACGCCGCACACCTACCCTGGGCGCGTGGACTTCGACCAGCCGCCGGTACGCCGGGTCGAGGTGGCGCCCGGTCACGGCCTGCGGGAGCGCGACTGGCCGATGTCGCTGCCCGCGGTGCGACACCTGGCGCGGGACGGCCTGGACCTCGCGCGCGGAGTCACGTTCCTCGTCGGCGAGAACGGCTCGGGCAAGTCCACGCTGGTCGAGGCCGTCGCCGCGGCCTACGGCCTCTCCCCGGAGGGCGGCTCCACCCACAGCCGGCACTCCACCCGCAAGACGGAGTCACCCCTGCGCGACGCCCTCGTCGTCCGGCGTGGTCTCGCGGCCAGCAAGTGGGGGTTCTTCCTCCGGGCGGAGACGATGCACGGCTAGTACACCTACCTGGAGGAGATCAGCCGCGACGACCTCGGGGGCAGCAACGACCCGGTCTTCCACGAGCTCAGTCACGGCGAGTCGTTCCTCGCGGTGCTGGAGCACCGCTTCCGGTCCGACGGCTTCTACTGCCTCGACGAGCCCGAGGCCGCCCTCTCGTTCTCCTCGACCCTGGCCCTGATCGCGGTACTCCAGCGGGTCACCGCCGCGGGCGGGCAGGTGCTGTGCGCGACCCACTCCCCCGTGCTGGCCGCGCTGCCGGGCGCCCGGATCCTCGAGGTCGGCGAATGGGGGCTGCGGGAGACCGCGTGGCAGGACCTCCAGCTCGTCGATCACTGGCGCCGTTTCCTTGATCGCCCTGACGTCTACCTGCGCCACCTCGTCGACGACTGAGCGGCGGGTGGCAGGATGCTGCGGTGAGCAGCCCTACCGCCGACGTGTCCGTGCGCATCGCGTGGAGCGACGACGCGGGCGCCATCGCCGCGCTGCAGCTGCGCACGTGGCAGGAGCAGTACGCCGGTCTGGTGCCGGCCGAGGCGCTGCCCAGCGACGTGGCGGCCGCGACGGCGGCGTGGCAGGAGTCGCTGCGCAAGCCGCAGGACGCCCGCAACCGCGTCCTGGTGGCGCTGGAGCGCAACCGGGTCGTGGGGTTCACGATCACCGGGCCGGCGACCGACCCCGACTGCGACCCGGTCGCCGACGGCGAGCTCCAGGAGCTCACCGTCGACCCGGGCGAGCGCGGCAAGGGCCACGGCTCGCGGCTGCTCCAGGCCGCCATCGACACCCTGCTCGCCGACCGCTTCGGCCGGGCCGTGACCTGGACCGTGGCCACCGACGACGCCCTGCGGGTCTTCCTCAGTGAGGCCGGCTGGGCCCCGGACGGCGCTCACCGCACGCTCGACCTCGACGGCAGCGGCACCACGCTGGTCAAGCAGGTGCGGCTCCACACGGCCTTCTCATGAGTGAGGGGCTCGCCGGGAGCGGTGAGCCCGAGGACCACCGCCAGATCGTGCGTGACAGCCTCGGGGTCGGGCTCGCCACCGGCACCTACGGCATCTCGTTCGGCGCGGTCTCGGTCGCCTCCGGACTCGACGTGGCTCAGACCTGCGTCCTGTCCCTCCTGATGTTCACCGGCGCCTCGCAGTTCGCCCTGGTCGGCGTCCTCGCCTCCGGCGGCGCGCCCCTCTCCGGCGCGCTGACCGCCCTGCTGCTCGGCACCCGCAACACCCTCTACGGCCTGCGCCTGGCGCCGCTGCTGGTCTGGACGGGACGCCGCCGGCTGGCCGCCGCGCACCTGCTCATCGACGAGTCGACGGCGATGAGCGTGACCCGGACGACGACGCCCGGCGCCCGCACCGGCTTCCTGACCACCGGGCTGAGCATCTTCGTGCTGTGGAACCTCTTCACCCTCGTCGGCGCCGTGGCGGGTACGGCGATCGGGGACCCGCGGACCTACGGCCTCGACGCCGCCGTCGGTGCGGCGTTCCTCGCGCTGCTCTGGCCACGACTGAGGGAGCGCCGCAACCTGCTCGTCGGACTGCTGGCGGCCATGGTGGCCCTGGGCATGGTGCCCGTGACCGCGGCCGGGGTGCCGGTGCTCGTGGCCGGCGGGGTCGCCCTGCTGGTCGGCGCGCTAGGGCGCTGGGAGGTGCGGCGGTGACCTGGCTGGCGATCCTCGCGGCGGGAGTCGGGTGCTACCTGCTCAAGCTCGCCGGGCTCTCGGTGCCCTCGCGGGTGCTGGAGCGACCGGTGGTGGCGCGGGTGGCCGACCTGATCCCGGTGGCTCTGCTCGCGGCCCTGATCGCGATCCAGGTCTTCACCCGGGGGCCTGACCTGGTCCTCGACGCACGAGCAGCAGCCCTCGCCGTGGCGGTCGGGCTGCTGCTGGTTCGTGCTCCGTTCCTGGTGGTGGTGTTCGGTGCCGCGGCAGCGGCGGCGCTGCTGCGCCTCCTCTGAGCACCGCCGCAAGCGGCACCGAACACCACGCGTCAGACCGGCTGGACGGCTCCGAGCACCTGGAGGATCTCCTCCGGCGTCCGCGCCGCCTCGAGCCGCGCGACCTGGGCGTCGTCGAGGAAGACCTCGGCGATCCGGCCGAGCAGCTTGAGGTGGTCGTCACCGAGGGCGGCGATGCCCACGACGAACTTCACCGGCTTGTTCTTCCAGTCGACCGCGTCCGTGTAGCGCACGAACGAGATCGCGGTGCGGCGCACCGACGACTTCGCCTCGTTGGTGCCGTGCGGGATCGCGAGACCGTTGCCCATGAACGTCGAGACCGAGGCTTCGCGGTCATGCATCGCGTCGACGTACGCCGCATCGACGGCGCCGGCGTTGAGCAACAGGTGCCCGGCCCGGGTGATCGCAGCGGCCCGGTCCTCGACCGGGACGTCGAGCACGATCGACTCGGGGTCGAGCAGCACGCCGACGCCCGGGTCGTCCGAGTCAGCCGTGGCGGGGACGGAACCGCCGGCCCCGTTGGCCTTCTCGACCAGCTCGACGATCTCGTCGTAGCGCGGGCTGTTCATGAAGTTGTCGACCGACACGTGGATCGCCGAGCCCGTCTTCTGCTTCGCCCGGGTGGTGAGGTCCTGGTGGGTCACCACCAGGTCGTAGGTGTCGGTGAGGTTGGAGATCGCCTTGTTGACGACCGTGACCTCCGGGAAGCCCGCGCCGTGGATCTTCTTGCGCAGCACCGAGGCGCCCATGGCCGACGAGCCCATGCCGGCGTCGCAGGCGAACACGATGGAGCTGATCCGACCGCTGGGGGTCGAGGTCGCGCCGAGCGAACCGGCCACCGACGACTTCTTGCCCTTCATCGACTCCATGCTGGCGGCCGCGGCGGCGAGGTCACCCTCGTCGGAGTCCCGGTCCATACGGAGCAGGAAGGCCGCGACCAGGAACGTGACCGTCGCCGAGGAGACCACCGAGAGCGTCACCCCGATGAAGCTGTCAGCCGGCACCTGGAGCCACACGGCGATGATCGAGCCTGGTGCCGCAGGAGCGCGGAGCCCGGAGTCGAAGATGACGTTGGTCAGCACGCCGGTCATGCCGCCCGCGATGACCGCGAGGATCAGCTTGGGCTTCATCAGGACGAACGGGAAGTAGATCTCGTGGATGCCGCCGACGAACTGGATGAGCATGGCGCCCGGCGCGGAGGCCCGCGCGATGCCCGTGCCGAAGACGGCGAAGGCGAGCAGCAGCCCGAGTCCGGGGCCGGGGTTGGCCTCGATCAGGAACAGGATGGACTTGCCGTCCTCGACCGCCTCGGTGGTGCCGAGCGGGGTGAACACCCCGTGGTTGATGGCGTTGTTGAGGAACAGGATCTTGGCCGGCTCGACGAAGATCGAGGTCAGCGGCAGCAGGCTGTTGTCGACCAGGAAGTCAACGACGTCCTCGGCCACGTTGGAGAAGGCCTTGACGAACGGCCCCGCGACGAGGAACCCGAAGATCGCCAGGATCATGCCCCAGATCCCGGCCGAGAAGTTGTTGACCAGCATCTCGAAGCCGGGCTTGATCTTGCCGTCCCACAGCGCGTCGATCTTCTTCATCGACCAGCCACCGAGCGGGCCCATGATCATCGCGCCGAGGAACATCGGCACGTCGGTGCCGGTGATCGCACCGGTCGTGGCGATGGCGCCGACGACGCCACCGCGGACGTCACCGTCGTACATCATCCGGCCACCGGTGAAGCCGATCAGGATCGGCAGCAGGTAGGTGATCATCGGGCCGACGATCCCGGGCTGGTCGGCGCCGGAGCCCCAGGCGCCAAGGTCCTCGACGAAGCCGTAGCCGCCTTCGTAGCCGAAGATCTTGTCGCCGATGAGGGTGATCCAGCCGACCTCGATGAACAGGGCGGTGATCAGGCCCCAGGCGATGAACGCCCCGATGTTGGGCAGGACCATGTTCGACAAGAACGTGCCGAACCGTTGAACGTGGAGTCGGGCCCCGCTGGTAGCGGGGGCCGGTTGAGTCGTCGTTGACATTGCGTCTCCCTGGAAACCGACCGGCTGTGATGCCGATCACGATCTTTGTATACCTTTATATTCCCCCCCGATTCGCTCCGTCAAGGGACCAAAGCAACATATTCAGACATGTACCCACACATATGCGGTACGCTCGCGAGCAATCACCCGTGCTACAACCTCCTGGAGGACACGATGAAGGCCCTGCGGTTCTATGCGCCCGAGGACGTGCGCATCGAGGACGTCCCCGAACCCACGTGCGGTCCGGACGAGATCAAGCTCAAGGTCAAGAACTGCTCGACCTGCGGCACGGACGTCAAGATCTTCTACAACGGCCACCAGAACCTCACTCCCCCGCGCACGATCGGTCACGAGATCGCCGGCGAGGTCGTCGAAGTCGGCGCCGACGTGCAGGCGACGTACGGCGGTGACTGGCAGGTCGGCGACCGCGCCCAGGTGATCGCGGCGGTGCCGTGCGGCGACTGCTACGAGTGCAACAAGGGCTGGATGGCCGTCTGCCAGAACCAGACCTCGGTGGGCTACCAGTACGACGGCGGGTTCGCCGAGTACATGATCGTGCCCCAGCAGGTGCTCAAGGTCGACGGGCTCAACCGGATCCCCGACAACGTGGGCTACGACGAGGCCTCCGCGGCCGAGCCGTTCGCCTGCGCGATCAACGCCCAGGAGCTGCTCGGCATCGAGGAGGGCGACTCGGTCGTCGTCTTCGGCGCCGGCCCGATCGGCTGCATGCACATCCGGATCGCCCGCGGCGTGCACAAGGCCGGCAAGATCATCCTGATCGACGTCAACGCCGAGCGGCTCAAGATGTCGGCCGACGCCGTCCAGCCCGACGAGGTCATCAACGGCGCCGAGGTCGACGTCGTCGAGCGGGTCATGGCGCTCACCGGCGGCCGTGGCGCCGACGTGATCATCACCGCGACCGCGGCCAACGTCACCCAGGAGCAGGCCATCGCGATGGCCGCCCGCAACGGCCGGATCTCGTTCTTCGGCGGTCTGCCCAAGACCGACCCGACGATCACGCTCGACTCCAACGTCGTGCACTACCGCCAGCTGCACATCCACGGCGCCAACGGCTCCGCGCCCGAGCACAACAAGCGGGCGCTGCAGTACATCTCCACCGGCCAGGTCCCGGTCAAGGACCTGATCACCGAGCACATCCCCCTCGAGCGGGTGCTCGACGCGTTCGACATCGTCAAGCGCGGCGCCGCGATCAAGGTCACCGTCGAGCCGTAGGACGACGGAGTCGTCCTACGGCGTCCGACGGGGAGGTTGAGCAAGCCCCACGGCCGAGCCTGCGAGGCCGTGACGGGCGCGTCGAAACCCAGGCAGAGGCGCGGAGCAGCCCCCAACGGAAGATGGTTTCGAGGCTCGCTTCGCTCTCACCTCAACCACCGTGGTCGGACAGGCGAAGGGCCCGCGCCGGTTCCGTCCGGCACGGGCCCCTCTCCCCATGTGAAGCGCTCAGCTCACGCTGACGGCGCTCCAAGCTGCGGCGACGGCGCTGCGCTGGGTGCTCGCGGCGCCGTACAGGTCGGTCGCGGCGTTGAGCGTCGCGGTGCGGGCCTGGGCGTAGGTGGTGCCCGAGGTCATGTAGACGTCCAGTGCGCGGAACCAGATCTTCTGGGCCGCGTCGCGGCCGATGCCGGTGACGGTCGAGCCGTTGCACGTCGGCGAGTTGTGGGCGGTGCCACCGATCGTCTTGGCACCCGAGCCCTCGGCCAGCAGGTAGAAGAAGTGGTTGCCGACGCCCGAGGAGTAGTGGACGTCGAGGTTCTTGGTGTTGCTGCTCCAGCAGTTGGGCGAGCTGCCGTCGGCGATGGGGTTGTCCATGCGACGGAAGCCGGAGTGGCTGGCCAGGTCGAACTCCTCGCCGATCAGGTAGTCGGCGGGGTCGTTGGCGTTGGCGGCGTAGAACTCGACCATGGTGCCGAAGATGTCGGAGGTGGCCTCGTTGAGACCGCCCGACTCACCGGAGTAGGTCAGCCCGGCGGTGTTCTCCGTGACGCCGTGGCTCATCTCGTGGCCGGCGACGTCGAGCGAGACCAGCGGACCGAACTCGGTGCCGTCGCCATCGCCGTACGTCATCTTGGTGCCGTCCCAGAAGGCGTTGACGTAGCCGCTGCCGTAGTGGACCCGGCTCGGGGCACCGGTGCCGTTGCCGAAGATGCCGTTGCGGCCGTGGACCAGTTTGAAGTAGTCGAACGTGACCGCGCCGCCGTAGTGGGCGTCGACGGCCGCGGACTCACGGTTGGCGTTGGAGCCGGTGCCGAAGGACGTGTCGGGGCTGGAGTAGGCGACCCCGTTGCTGCAGCCGGACCCGAAGATCTGGCAGAAGATCGAGTCCTCCTTGTTCTGCATGTCGGTCGTCTTGGAGCTGCCGCGGGTGGGGTCGGTGAGGGTGTACGTCGAGCCCGACTGCGTCACCTGGATCGCCACGGTGCCGCTGTAGAGGGACTGTCCGGAGCCGTCGGCGGTCTGGATCTGCTCCTCGCGCCGCAGCACCGAGCCGCTGCGGGCGTCGACGTAGGTGGCCAGCCGACTGGGGGTGCCGTCGGTGTGGCGGCCGAGGGTCGTGATCTCCCAGGCCAGTCGGGGCGTGCCGGCGAGCGCGTCGACGACCAGCCGCGGGGCACCGGCGGCGCGGAGGTTGCGGATGCCGTCGGTGGCCGCGGCCGGGCGCTGCGCGCGGTTCTTGGCCGCGAGCTTGGCCACGGTGGGCTTCGTCGAGAGGGTGAGCGGGACCCGCAGCGTCTGGCTGACGCCGCGCCATCCGGCGTTGGGGCCGCGGTGGACGACGAGGTCGCCACCGAGGACGGGGAGGCCGGCGACCGTGCGGTCCATCCGGACGTGGGTGCTGCCGTCGCGGTCGACGACGGTGTCGACGACGTGGAACTCCTGCTCTGCCGAGGGCAGGGCGGCGACGGGGTGGTGCTGGAGTGCCTGGACGGCGGAGGTGGCCAGGTCCGGTCGACGATCAGCCGATCCGGAGGCACTGGTGGGGGTCTGGAGGCCGAGGGTGCCGGCCGCCAGTGCCGCTGCCGCGGCGAGTCCGAGTGTCGTGCGCATGCTTTCCTCTCAACGGGACGTCACCGAGTCGACGTCGCTGGGAGCACTCTGGCAAGGAAACGCGTTCGCGGGCAGTCCTGAGGCACTGCACGTACCTGCACTGCACAAAGATGCAGGAAACTCCGGGTAACAGGAACTTAGGCGAGATCGAGGAAGTGCTCGAGCCCCACCGTGAGCCCGGGGTGGGCGGCGACCTGGCGGACCCCGGTCAGGACGCCCGGGGTGAAGGACGCGCGATCCATCGAGTCGTGCCGGATCGTCAGTGTCTCCCCCACCCCGCCCAGGATGACCTCCTGGTGGGCGACCAGGCCGCGCACCCGGAGTCCGTGCACGCGGATCCCGGCAACGTCGGCGCCCCGCGCACCTTCGATGCTGGTGGTCGTGGCGTCGGGCGGAGCCGGCAGCCCGGCCTCGCGGCGCGCGGCTGCCACCAGCTCCGCCGTACGACGTGCGGTGCCGGAGGGTGCGTCGGCCTTGTCGGGGTGGTGCAGCTCGACGATCTCGACCGACTCGTAGAAGGGCGCGGCGACGGTGGCGAAGCGCATCATCAGGATCGCGCCGATGGAGAAGTTGGGGGCGACCAGGACACCGACGCCCGGGGCCGCCGCGAGCCGGTCGCGGAGGACCGCGAGGCGCTCGTCGTCGAAGCCGGTGGTGCCGACGACCGCGTGGATGCCGTGGTCGATGCAGAACGCGAGGTTGTCCATCACCACGTCGGGGTGGGTGAAGTCGACGACGACCTGCGCCCCGCCCTCGACGAGCGACCCGATCGGGTCTCCCTGGTCGACTGCCGCCACGAGCTCGGTGTCGGCGGCGGCCTCGACCGCGGCGCACACCTCGGCGCCCACCTTGCCGCGTGCTCCCAGCACGCCCACCCTGATCTTCTCGGCCACGCCCCCAACCTAGCGAACCCCCCACCGATCGAAACCCGGCGTGACGATCACGACTGCCGCGTCGGCATGGCACCGGTGCACGGTGACCCCTGCTTCTGGCAGTGTGGGGCCATGCCGGCGAACACCATCCCGACGAGGATCCGCTGGGCCGTGGACTTCATGGACGTCCAGCCCACCGACCACGTCCTCGAGATCGGCTGCGGCCCAGGCGCCGCCGCCGAGCTGATCTGCGGGCGCCTGGTCAGCGGCAAGCTCTTCGCGATCGACCGCTCCGAGTCCGGGGTCGACCGGACCAAGCGCCGCAACGCGGTCCACATCGAGTCGGGGCGGCTCACCGTGCGCCAGATCGACCTGGCCACGCTGCGGGTGCCCGTGAAGCGGCTCACCAAGGTCTTCGCGTTCAACGTCAACCTGTTCTGGGTGCGTGACTGCGTCGACGAGGTGGCGCTGCTGCACGAACGCGTCCTGCCGGGCGGCTCGGTCTTCCTGTTCTACGAGGCCACCCGCCCCGAGGAGGTGCCCCGGATCCTCGAGCGCGCCTCGGCGGCGCTCACCGGTGGCGGCTTCCGCGTGTCGGTCATCGACCAGAAGCAGCCCGCGGTCGTCGGCATCATCGGGCGCCGATAAGCCCCCTGCCTTATCAGGCTAGATATTAGTCTGTGACCTAATGTAGGGTGGACATCAGGAACAAGCCTGATGTGGAGGTGAGGATGATGGTCCCGGCAGTGCTCACGGCCGACCAGAACGACAGCCGCACCGGCCCCGACCTGGTCCCCACCGCCATCGAGAGCCTCAGCGCGCTCCCCCTGCTGCGCCCCTTCGAACGCACCGCGGGCGACGAGATGCAGGGGGTCCTCGACGACCCCGCCGCGCTGACCCGCGCGATCGAGCTGCTGCTCCGCGCCGGCCGCTGGAACATCGGCCTCGGCTTCGGCCGGGTCGAGGAGCCGCTGCCCGACTCCACCCGGGCCGGGCGGGGCGAGGCGTTCCTCCACGCCCGCGAGGCGGTCACCTCCGCCAAGAGCAGCCCCTGGCACATCCGGGTCGTCGACGGCACCGGCGCCGGGCCGGCGCGCGCCCTCGAGACCACTCTCTGGCTCTGGGCCGCGGTGCTCGCACGTCGTACGCCGCGGGGCTGGGAGGTCGCCGACCTGGTCGAGGGCGAGGGTCTCTCCTACGAGGAGGCCGGGCGCCGCCTCGGGATCAGCCAGTCCGCGGTCAGCCAGCGCGCCCAGCCCGCCGGCATCGTCGAGGGCCGCCGTGCCCGCGAGCTCGTGACCTACCTCGCCACCCAGCTGATGGAACCCCCGGAGGCGACATCATGACCGCCACCGAGGCCGGCAGCCTGGTCCTCGCCCTGCTCGGTGCCGGGGTGGTCGCCGCCGGCTGGGGCTGGACCCGGGCCGGGCGCCAGATCTGGCCACCGATCTCGCTGGTGCTCGTCGTCGCCGCGCTGGCGGTCGCCGCCCCGGCCCACGTCACCGACGAGACCCCGACCGGGATCGGCGTCACCCTGGCCGTGCTGCTCGCCGTGATGGGCGGCGGACCGGTCACCGGGTGGGTCTTCGCGTTCATCGACCGGCACGACGACCCGGGGCAGCCCTCCATGCGTGACGCCGGCACGGTGCTGCGTGGGGGCGCGTGGATCGGCGCCCTCGAGCGTCTCGCGATCGTGGGGAGCCTGCTGGCCGGCTGGCCCAGCGGCGTCGCGCTCGCCCTGGCCCTCAAGGGGCTGGGGCGCTACCCCGAGCTGCGCAGCCAGGACAACCCGGGCACCGCCGAGCGGTTCATCATCGGAACCTTCACCAGCGTGCTCTGGGCGGCCGGGTGCGCGGGCGTCGTCCTGCTGCTGACGTAGGGGGTCAGCCGCCCTCAGGACCGACGACGGCGAGGATCTCCGGAGCGGAGAACACCGCGGCGGCGACCTCTCGCACCTCGTCCAGGGTGACGGCGTCGATCTTGGCGAGGACCTCGTCGATCCCGAGCAGCTCGTCGTGGACCAGCTCGGCCTTGCCGATGCGCGACATCCGCGAGCCGGAGTCCTCCAGTCCGAGCACCAGTCCCCCGCGGAGCTGACCCTTGCCGCGGGCGAGCTCCTCCTCGGTGATCCCGTCGGCGGCGAGCTTGGACAGCTCGGTGCGGACGGTCGCGAGGACCTCGTCGAGCTTGGAGGGCAGGCAGCCCACCGAGACACCGACCACGCCGGAGTCGGCGTAGTGGCTCGCGAACGAGAACACCGAGTAGGCCAGCCCACGGCGCTCGCGCACCTCCTGAAACAGCCGGCTCGAGGTGCCACCGCCCAGCGCGGTGTTGAGTACGCCGAGGGCGAACCGCCGGTCGTCGTGGCGCGCCAGTGCCTCCATGCCGAGGACCAGGTTGACCTGCTCGAAGGGCCGGCTGGCCGTGACCGTGCCGGGCCACACCCGGGCCGGACGGCGCGAGGCGCGCGGCGGGGCCGGGGTGGAGGCGCCGCTGAGGAAGTCGCGGCGGCCGAACGCACGGCGTACGCGGCGTACGACGGCGGCGTGGTCGAGGTTGCCGGCCACCGAGACCACCATGTTGGGAGCGCGGTAGTGGCGGCGGTAGAAGCGCACGATCTGGGCGCGTGTCATGGCCTCGATCGACTCCACCGTGCCGGCGATCTGCCGACCCAGCGGCGACGCGGCGCCCCAGGCCTGCTCGGCGAAGAGGTTGTGGACCACGTCGTCGGGGTCGTCGTCGTGCATCGCGATCTCGTCGAGGATCACGTCGCGCTCCGCCTCGACGTCCTCGTCGTCGATCCGCGAGCTGGTGATCATGTCGCCCAGCACGTCGATGGCCAGCGAGAGGTCCTCGTCGAGCACCCGCGCGTGGAAGCAGGTGTACTCCTTGGCGGTGAACGCGTTGAACTCCCCGCCGACGGCGTCGAGGGCGATGGAGATGTCGAGTGCGGTGCGCTCCTGGGTGCCCTTGAACAGCAGGTGCTCGAGGAAGTGGGAGCAGCCGTGCAGCTGGGGCGCCTCGTCGCGCGAGCCGACCCCGACCCAGACGCCGACGCTCGCGGAGCGGACGCCGGCGAGCTGCTCGGTGACGACCCGGAGACCGCCGGGCAGCACGGTACGACGTACGCGCGAGGTCACCTGACCGTCACCGTCGCGCACGGTCAGCAGGGTGCGGGTGGAGCCGACCTGCTGGGCGCCCGCCGAACGGCCGGCCCCCCGAGAAGGCGTCGACCCGCCCGAAGCAGGCTCCGGGCGGGTCGACGGTGAAGCGTTGGTCACTCGGTGTCCGTGGCCCCGGTGTCGGCGCCAGCCTCGGCGTCCGAAGACCCGGCCTCGTCGGCCGCGTCCTCGACGACGGGGATCAGCGAGAGCTTGCCGCGGTCGTCGACCTCGGCGATCTCGACCTGGACCTTCTGGCCCACGGACAGGACGTCCTCGACGGCCTCGACGCGCTTGCCGCCGGCCAGGCCACGCAGCTTGCTGATGTGCAGCAGGCCGTCCTTGCCGGGCATCAGCGAGACGAACGCACCGAAGTTGGTCGTCTTGACGACCGTGCCGAGGTAGCGCTCGCCGACCTCGGGCATGGTCGGGTTGGCGATCGCGTTGACGGCCTGGCGGGCCGCCTCGGCCGCCTCGCCGTTGGTCGCACCGATGTAGATCGTGCCGTCGTCCTCGATGGACAGCGACGCGCCGGTGTCGTCCTGGATCTGGTTGATCACCTTGCCCTTCGGGCCGATGACCTCACCGATCTTGTCGACCGGGATGCGGACCGTGATGATGCGCGGCGCGTGCACCGACATCTCCTCGGGGACGCTGATCTCCTCGTTCATGACCGCGAGGATCGCCGTGCGGGCGTCCTTGGCCTGGTTGAGGGCAGCGGCGAGGACCTCGGCGGGGATGCCGTCGAGCTTGGTGTCGAGCTGGAGCGCGGTGACGAACTCCGGGGTGCCGGCGACCTTGAAGTCCATGTCGCCCATGGCGTCCTCGGCACCGAGGATGTCAGTCAGCGCGACGTACTCGGTCTTGCCGTCGACCTCACCGGAGATGAGACCCATCGCGATGCCGGCGACGGGGGCCCGGAGCGGGACACCGGCCTGCAGCAGCGACAGGGTCGAGGCGCAGACCGAGCCCATCGAGGTGGACCCGTTGGAGCCCATGGCCTCGGAGAGCTGACGGATCGCGTAGGGGAACTCCTCGCGCGTCGGCAGGACGGGGAGCAGCGCACGGCGCGCGAGCGCACCGTGGCCGACCTCGCGGCGCTTGGGCGAACCCACGCGACCGGTCTCGCCGGTGGAGAACGGCGGGAAGACGTACTTGTGCATGTAGCGGCGCGACTTCTCCGGGGAGAGCGTGTCCAGCTTCTGCTCGAGGGTGAGCATGTTGAGCGTGGTGACACCCAGGATCTGGGTCTCGCCGCGCTCGAACAGGGCCGAGCCGTGGACGCGCGGGATCACGCCGACCTCGGCGTGCAGCGGGCGGATGTCGGCCAGGCCGCGGCCGTCCATGCGAACCTTGTCGCGCAGCACGCGGGCGCGCATGAGGGACTTCGTGACCGACTTGAACGCGGCCCCGATCTCCTTCTCGCGACCCTCGAACTGGGCGCCGATCTGGTCGAGCAGCGACGCCTTGACGGTGTCGAGGGCGGCCTCGCGCTCGAGCTTGTCGGCGATGACCAGCGCGGACGTGGCGCCCTCGGAGGCGGCGGCGAACACGGCGTCGTAGACGTCGTCCTCGTAGTCGAGGAAGACCGGGAACTCCTGAAGCGGCTTGGAGGCTTCCTTGGCCAGCTCGGCCTGGGCCTCGCACAGCTGCTTGATGAAGGGCTTGGCCGCGTCGAGACCGCCGGCGACGACCTCCTCGGTCGGGGCCTGGGTGCCGCTCTGGACGAGGTTCCAGGTCTGCTCGGTGGCCTCGGCCTCGACCATCATGATCGCGACGTCACCGGTGTCGGTGACCCGACCGGCGACGACCATGTCGAAGACGGCGTTCTCGAGCTGGCTGTAGGTCGGGAACGCGACCCACTGGCCCTCGATCAGGGCGACGCGGACGCCGCCGACCGGGCCCGAGAAGGGCAGGCCGGAGAGCTGGGTGGACAGCGACGCGGCGTTGATCGCCAGCACGTCGTAGGGGTGGTCGGGGTTGAGCGCCATGACCGTGATGACGACCTGGACCTCGTTGCGCAGACCCTTCTTGAAGGTCGGGCGCAGGGGGCGGTCGATCAGGCGGCAGGTGAGAATGGCGTCCTCACCGGGACGACCCTCGCTGCGGAAGAAGGAGCCGGGGATCTGGCCCGCGGCGTACATCCGCTCCTCGACGTCGATCGTCAGGGGGAAGAAGTCGAAGTGGTCCTTGGGGTGCTTGCCGGCCGTGGTGGCCGAGAGCAGCATGGTGTCGTCGTCGAGGTAGGCGGTCACCGAACCGGCGGCCTGGCGGGCGAGGAGCCCGGTCTCGAACTTGACGGTGCGGGTGCCGAACTTGCCGTTGTCGAGAACGGTCTCTACGGCGGAGATGACGGGTTCTGTCACGTTGATCTTCCTGTTCGCGGTGCGATCCGCGACTGCGCACACGATGCCCCGGCAGTTTGCTGGGGCGGTGGCCGATCTTCGATCGAGACCCGCAGCAGGCCGGCGTACCGGGCTCCTGAAGATCACTACCGAGGACCGGGCCTGCGGTGGCGCGGATCGCTCCTGAGATGGTGTTGTTCAGTTGTGGCGTTCTGATCTTGCGTTGCGTACTGCCTGCAATGCAGCGTTGGGACCCACCTGACGGTGAGTCCCAACGATGTCAGCGGCGCAGTCCGAGGCGCTCGACGATCGAGCGGTAGCGCTCGATCTCGGTCTTGCGCAGGTAGTTGAGCAGGCGGCGACGCTGCCCGACCAGCAGCAGCAGACCACGACGGCTGTGGTGGTCGTGCTTGTGCTGCTTGAGGTGGTCGGTGAGGTGCGCGATGCGGTAGCTGAGCAACGCGATCTGCACCTCCGGCGAACCGGTGTCGCCGTCGGTCGTGGCGTACTCGGCCATGATCTTCTTCTTGGTCGCTGCGTCGGTTCCGATCGACATGCGGCTCCTTCTGGTTCACTCGTTGCGCGGCGCGCCGGGGCCTGTTCACCCGGGCACTCTCGTTCCGCGGCCGTTTCACGGCAGGGGTGTCGCCCTAGGGCAACCGAGGAAGCGTATCGCGCGGGCCGATCAGGCCCAAAAATGCGGCGCTCGACGTGGCACGATGCGGGACGTGGGCATCCTGACCGAGTCACCCGTCGCGTCCGACTTCTCCGGCACCCGCCTCGCGGCGTGCAACCTGTGCGAGGCGATCTGTGGCCTCGAGCTGACCATCGAGCGGGGCACGGTGACCTCGATCCGGGGTAACGAGGCCGACCCGCTGTCCCGCGGCTACATCTGCCCCAAGGGCGTGTCGATGGCCGACGTCTACACCGACCCCGACCGGCTGCGCCGCCCGATCCGGCGGGTCGGCGACGAGTGGGTGGAGATGGGCTGGGACGAGGCCTACGACCTGGTGGCCGACCGGCTCGCCGCCACGATCACCGAGCACGGCCGCAATGCCGTCGGCGTCTACCTCGGCAACCCGAGTGCCCACTCGCTCGGCTCGGCGACCCACGGCACGGCGTTCGTGAAGTCGCTGCGCACCCGCAACCGGTTCAGTGCCTCCTCGGTCGACCAGATCCCGCACCAGCTCATCGGCTGGCAGCTCTACGGCCACCAGCTGCTGCTGCCGGTGCCCGACCTCGACCGCACCTCCTTCTTCCTGGTCTTCGGCGCCAACCCGATGGCGTCCAACGGGTCGCTGATGACGGCGCCCGACTTCCCGCAGCGGCTGCGTGACCTCAAGGCGCGCGGCGGCCAGGTGGTGGTCATCGACCCGCGCCGCACCGAGACCGCCAAGGTGGCCTCCGCCCACCACTTCGTCCGCCCGGGCACCGACGCGGTGGTCCTCCTGGCGATGCTGCACGTGCTGTTCGAAGAGGGCCTGACCACGCCGCCGTCGTACGTCGACAACGTGGCGCGCGTCGAGGAGCTGGTCCGAGAGTTCATCCCCGAGCGCGCCGAGCCCGTGAGCGGCGTGCCCGCCGACGTCATCCGCCAGCTCACGCGCGACTTCGCGGCCGCCGACGGCGCGGCGGCGTACGGCCGGATCGGTGTCTCGACCCACGGCTTCGGCTCGATCTGCCAGTGGGCGATCCAGTGCCTCAACCTGCTCACCGGCAACTTCGACCGCGAGGGCGGCGTGCTGTTCCCCGAGCCGGCGGTCGACATCGTCGGGCGCCGCGTGATCGGGCCGGGCCACTTCGACGTCTGGCGCAGCCGGGTGCGCGACATCCCGGAGTTCGCCGGCGAGCTGCCCGTGTCGACGCTGCGCGAGGAGATCGAGACGCCCGGCGAGGGCCAGATCCGCGCGATGGTCACGATGGCCGGAAACCCGGTCCTGTCGACGCCCGACGGCCGGAGCCTCGCCCGGGCGTTCGAGGGGCTCGACTTCATGGTGGCCGTCGACATCTACCTCAACGAGACCACGCGCCACGCCGACGTGATCCTGCCGCCGACCTCGGCGCTGGAGCGCGACCAGTACGACCTCGTCTTCCACAACCTGGCGGTGCGCAACACCTCGCGCTACACCCCGGCCGTGTTCGCCAAGGACGACGACCAGCGCCACGACTGGCAGATCTTCGGCGCCCTGGCGTCCCGGCTGCAGAAGCGGCTCGACACCTTCGCGCCGCTGCGGGCGCGAGTGATCGCGCGGGCGCGGATGACCGCGTCACCGGCCGTCGTGCTCACCGGCCTGCTCGCCACCGGGCGCAAGGTGTCGATGCGTCGGCTGCGGGCCAACCCGGCCGGCGTCGACCTCGGGCCGCTGCGCCCGACCATGCCCGAGCGGCTCCAGACCAAGGACAAGCGGATTGACCTCGCCCCGGCGCTGGTCGTCGGTGACTTCGACCGGCTCCGCACCTCGCTGGCGTCGGGGTCCTCGGCCGGTGCCGACGAGCTGCTGCTGATCGGCCGCCGGCACAAGCAGGACTGCAACTCCTGGATGCACAACACCCCCCGGCTCACCCGCGGCAAGCCGCGTCACCACCTGCTCATGCACCCCGACGACCTCGCCGCCCGCGGCCTCACCGACGGCGCCCGGGTCACGGTCACCTCGCGCGTGGGCTCCGTCGAGGTCGAGGCCACCGGGGTCGACGACATGATGCCGGGCGTCGTCTCGCTCCCCCACGGCTACGGCCACCAGGTCGCCGGCACCCGTCTGGCGCACGCCCAGGGGGTGCCCGGGGTCTCGATCAACGACCTCACCGACCCCGAACGTCTCGACGTGTCCGGCAACGCCGCGCTCAACGGCGTACCCGTCACGGTGAGTGCGGCGCCTGTCCACTAGCGCGTCGCCAGCTCGTACGCCGGATCCTCGACCTCGACCTCGACGCCGCGCGGCGTCACGGGTCGCCGGGGCCACCAGGCGCGGTCGCCGAGCAGCACCAGGGCGGCCGGCCGAGAAGGCCGTCGCCGAGCACATCAACAGCATCTTCACCAAGCTCGACCTCCCCGTCGCCGGCGACGACCACCGCCGGGTTCGGGCGGTGCTCGCCTGGCTGCGGGCGTAGGCGCGGCGGATCTCAGCAGCTGCTGAAATCCCCGTCGTTCCGGGGGGTTGCAACTCCCCGGAACGACGGCGAAAGGTCCGGAACCTCCCGGCTCAGCCGGCCAGCAGCGCCAGCACCGCAGCGCGACCGGCGGCGGGGTCATCGGCGCCGAGGGCGGCCTCGGCCACGTCCTCGCACTGCTCGAAGGTGGTCGAGGCCAGGCGGGCGCCGACCGGTCGTACGGCGGCGGCCGCCATCGACAGCGACGTGACGCCCATGCCCACCAGGGCGCAGGCGAGCAGCGGGTCGGCGGCAGCCTCGCCGCAGACCCCGACGGGCTTGCCGGCGTGACGCCCGGCCTCGGCAGTGATCGCGATCAGCTGGAGCACGGCCGGCTGCCAGGGGTCGGTGAGGTGGGCCAGGTCGGTGGCCATCCGGTCGGCGGCCATCGTGTACTGCGTCAGGTCGTTGGTGCCGATGGAGAGGAAGTCGACGACCTCCAGCATCCGCGGCGCGAGCAGCGCGGCGCTGGGCACCTCGACCATGACGCCGGCCTTCAGCCCTCGGTTGCGCACGGAGTCGGCGAACTCACGCGCCTCGGCGACGGTCGCGACCATCGGCGCCATCACCCACGTCTCGGTCCCGGTGCGCTCGGCCGCCAGTGCGATCGCGTCGAGCTGGCGCTCGAGGAGACCGGGGTTGTCGAAGGAGAGCCGCAGCCCGCGGACGCCGAGCGCGGGGTTCTCCTCACCCTCGTGGGTCGCGAACGCGACCGGCTTGTCGCTGCCGGCGTCGAGGGTGCGGACGACGACGTAGCCCTTGCCCTTGAAGGGCTCGAGGACCGCGGCGTAGATGTCGGCCTGCTCCTCGACCGACGGCTCCTCGGCCCGGTTGAGGAAGCAGAGCTCGGTGCGGAACAGGCCCACGCCCTCGACGGGCGCCTCGGAGGAGGACAACGACGACGGGCCGTCGGCCACGTTGGCGAGCAGCTTGACGGGCAGGCCGTTGGCCGTGCGTCCCGGCCCGATCCACGACGACAGCGCGGCGCGGGCCTTCAGGTCGGCCGCGACGAGGCGCTGGGCCTCGGCGGCGTCGGGGTTGAGCAGCACGGTGCCCGCCCTGCCGTCGACCAGCATCGGGGTGCCGGCCTCGACGTCCATCACCCCATGGGTGCCGACCACGCACGGGATGCCGAGCTGGCGGGCGATGATCGCGGTGTGGCTGGTCGGCCCACCGCGCTCGGTGACGAGCGCGAGCACGACCTTCGGGTCCAGCCCGGCGGTGTCGGCCGGCGCGAGGTCCTCGGCGACGACCACGGACGGGTGGTCGGGGTCGGGCACGCCGGGCTCGGCCTCACCGACCAGGCGGGCGACCAGACGGCGCTCGATGTCGCGCAGGTCCGTCGCGCGCTCGGCCATCAGCCCACCCATGGACGTGAACACGACGACGAACTGCTCCACGGCGGCGTGCACCGACTCCAGCAGCGGCTGTCCCCCACGCAGCGACTTGCGCACCGCGCCGCGCAGTCCC
Source organism: Nocardioides szechwanensis (assembly GCF_900103935.1). GTDB lineage: Bacteria > Actinomycetota > Actinomycetes > Propionibacteriales > Nocardioidaceae > Nocardioides > Nocardioides szechwanensis. The sequence continues at coordinate 241,714 of NZ_FNIC01000001.1, read as the reverse complement.
TTGTCGCGCACCAGCCCGGCGCTGGCGGTCAGCACCTCGGTCGCGGCGCCCGAGGCCGCCTGCGCCTTCGTGGTGAAACCGTGGGCGACGGTGTCGACCGCCGCGTCGTACGCCGCCAGCGCCGCGTCCTCGTCGGCGAAGCCTCCGTCGCCGAACCGCCGGACCGCCTCGGGCGAGATCTCAGCTCGCACCACGAGGGCTGGACCGAACGCCAGACCGGGCACGACGGGGGTTCCAGAGAGGGTCGCCTGGGAGGAGAGTGAGTCGGTGAGCATGCTCACAAGTAAAACGCTCGAATGCTTGACAGTCAACAGAAACAGACGTAAAACAACATATACAAAGACGCGAGTGAAGGAGGCCCGGGCCTGATGACAATGTACGCCGAGGAGCGCCAGCAGGCGATCGCCCAGCTGGTGGCCGCACGCGGCCGGCTGTCGGTCAACGCACTGGCCGAGGAGTACGCCGTCACCACCGAGACCGTCCGGCGCGACCTGACCGCGCTGGAGCGGCTGGGCCTGGTGCACCGCGTCCACGGCGGGGCGGTGCCGGCCGGCGCGCTGGCCGCGATCGAGTCCGGGCTCGGTGAGCGCGACGCCGCCAACACCGAGAACAAGGACCGGATCGCCCGCGCGGCCGTTGCCCTGCTCCCCAGCTCGGGCGGCACCGTGCTCTTCGACGCGGGCAGTACGACGATCCGCGTGCTGAGCCACCTGCCCCGCGACCACCGGCTCACGGTCGTGACCCACGCCGTCCCGATCGCGGCCCGGCTGGTGTCCTACCCCCAGGTCGAGCTGCACCTGCTGCCCGGGCGCGTGCGCTCCACGACGCAGGCCGCGGTCGGCGCCGACACCGTGGCCGCCCTCGACGACCTGCGCGCCGACCTCGTGTTCCTCGGCACCAACGGGCTCTCGGTCGACCACGGCCTGACCACCCCCGACCGCGACGAGGCGGCCACCAAGCGGGCGCTCGTGCGGGCGTCGCAACGGGTCGTCGTACTGGCCGACTCGAGCAAGCTGGGCCGCGAGCTCGCCGTCCGCTTCGCCACCCTCGACGACGTCGACACGTTGGTCACAGATGCCGGCATCCCCGATGACATCCGCACCGCGCTGGAGCGCGCCGACGTCGAGGTCGTGATCGCATGATCGTCACCCTCACGCCCAACCCCAGCATCGACCGCACGGTGACGTTGGCCGGCAAGCTGCGCCGTGGCGCGGTCCAGCGGGCCGAGACGGTCACGTCGCAGGCCGGTGGCAAGGGGGTCAACATCTCGCGGGCCGCGATGAAGGCCGAGGTCCCGACGCTCGCCGTGCTCCCCGCCGAGCACGACGACCCGTTCGTCGTCGAGCTGCGGACCGCCGGAATCCCGAGCGAGGCCGTCCGCCCGGCCGGCGCGATGCGCGTCAACATCACGATCAGCGAGCCCGACGGCACGACCACCAAGCTCAACAGTCCGGGCCCCACCGTCACCTCCGGCGACCTGGCCGACCTGGCCGAGGCCGTCGCGCGACAGGCCGCCAGCGCCGACTGGGTGGTCCTGGCCGGCTCGCTGCCGCCGGGCGCACCCGACGAGTGGTACGCCGATCTCGTGGCCACCCTGCGCCGCGGCCGGGCCCGCGTGGCCGTCGACACCAGCGACGCACCTCTGCGGTCGCTGGTCGACCGGCTGGCCCACGGCGCACCGCACCTGATGAAGCCCAACGGCGAGGAGCTCGCCTCCTTCACCGGAGACGACCCGGTAGCCCTCGAGGCCGACCCGGCCGCCGCCGCCGCGGCCGCGACCTCGCTGGTCGCCGCCGGTGTCGACGAGGTGCTCGTGACCCTCGGGCCCCACGGCGCGGTGCTCGTCAACGCCGCCGGCGCCTGGCACGCCACTCCCCCGCCCACCACGGTGGTCAGCACCGTCGGCGCGGGTGACTCCAGCCTCTTCGGCTACCTCCTCGGGGACCTGCAGCACCTGCCCCCCGACCAACGACTCGCTCTTGCCGTGGCCTACGGCAGCGCGGCAGCCGGGTTGCCCGGCACGACCATTCCCCGCCCCTCCCAGGTCCACCCGAGCCTCGTGCAGGTTCGCGAGGTCCTTCTAGCCCACCGAGGATGAACCCCATGAACGCCCTGATCACCACCGACCTGGTCCGCCTCGACGCGGACCTGGGCTCAGACAAGACCGAGGTGATCCGCGCCCTGGCCGGCGTCGTCGCCCAGGCCGACCGCGCCGTCGACGTCGACGCGATCGTCGCCGACGCCCTCGCCCGTGAGGAGAAGTCGCCCACCGGCCTCAAGGACGGCATCGCCATCCCCCACTGCCGTACCACCGGGGTGGACGTCCCGACCCTGGTGTTCGCGCGGCTCCAGCCCAAGGTCGACTTCGGCGCCAAGGACGGTCCGGCCGACCTGGCCTTCCTGATCGCGGCGCCTGCCGGTGGCGACAACACCCACCTGCAGATCCTCACCAAGCTGGCCCGCGCCCTGGTGAAGCCGGCGTTCACCGACGGCCTGCGCGAGGCCGCGACGCCCGAGGAGGTCGTGGCGCTCGTGGCCGAGGTCGTCGACGCCCCGGCACCCGCGCCCAAGGCCGCGGCCCCCGCAGCGCCCGCGGCCGCCGCCGGGTCCTCCGCACCCGCACCGGAGCGCCGACGTGCCCTCGTCGCGGTCACCGCCTGCCCGACCGGCATCGCCCACACCTACATGGCCGCCGAGGCACTCGAGGCGGCCGCCGAGCGGGCCGGGGTCGACATCCAGGTCGAGACCCAGGGCTCCGCCGGCTCGACGCCGCTCGCGCCCGCCACCATCGCCGCGGCAGACGCGGTGATCTTCGCCGTCGACGTCGGCGTACGCGACCGGGGCCGGTTCGCCGGCAAGCCGGTCGTCTCCTCCGGCGTGAAGCGCCCGATCGACGAGGGCGACAAGATGATCGCCGAGGCCCTCCGCTACGCCGACGACCCCAACGCTCCCCGCGTCGAGGGCACCGTCACCGCCGGCGAGGGCGGCGGCGCCAACGAGAGCTGGGGCGGACGCACCCGTCGCGTGCTCATGACCGGCGTCTCCTACATGATCCCGTTCGTCGCCGCGGGCGGTCTGCTGATCGCGCTCTCGTTCCTGCTCGGCGGCTACGAGATCGTCGGCCCGTACGGCGACATCGCGGTCAACAACACGATCTTCGACCTGCCCGACCCCGAGGCCCTCGGCCTCGAGCACGCCCTGTTCGGCTCCGGACTGATGGCCTACCTCGGCGCCCTTTTCTTCATCATCGGCAAGACCGCGTTCGCGCTGTTCATCCCGGCGTTCGCCGGCTACATCGCCTATGCGATCGCCGACCGCCCGGGCATCGCGCCCGGCTTCGTCATGGGTGGCCTGGCCGCCAACCTGTTCAACGTCGCCGACCCCGAGGGCGTCGCCTTCCCGGCGACCGGCTTCCTCGGCGCCATCGTCGGCGGCGTGCTCGCCGGTGTGATCGCGCACTGGATCGCCGGCTGGAAGGTGCCCACCTGGGCCCGCGGCCTGATGCCGGTCCTGGTCATCCCGCTCCTGACGGCGATCATCGCCGGACTCCTGATGATCGTGGTGCTCGGCAAGCCGATCAACTGGCTGATGACCCAGCTCACCGACGGCCTCAACTCGATGACCGGCAGCAGCGCCATCATCCTCGGCGTGATCCTCGGCCTGATGATGGCCTTCGACATGGGCGGCCCGCTCAACAAGGTCGCCTACAGCTTCGCCGCCGTCGGCGTGGGCGGTGCCTCGCTGGCCGCCGACGCGCCCGAGCTCAAGATCATGGCGTCCGTGATGTTGGCGGGCATGGTGCCGCCGATCGCCCTGGCGCTCGCCACCGTCGTCCGCCCGGGCCTGTTCACCATCCCCGAGCGCGAGAACGGCAAGGCCGGCTGGGCGCTGGGGGCGTCCTTCATCACCGAGGGCGCGATCCCGTTCGCCGCGGCCGACCCGTTGCGGGTCATCCCCGCCATCATGCTCGGTAGTGCGGTCACGGGCGGCCTGTCCCAGGCGTTCGAGGTCAGCGTCCGCGCACCGCACGGCGGCATCTTCGTACTGTTCGCGGTGGACGGCGTGCTCGGGTTCATGATCGCGCTCGTCGCCGGCGTCCTGGTCGGGGCAGCTGCGGTCATCGCCCTGAAGTCCATCGGCACCCCCAAGACCGACCTCGCCACCGTCTGAACCACCCCGCCCAACGAAGGAGAACCATGCCCACCAAGTCCGTCAAAGTCGGCTCCGCCGTCGGCCTGCACGCCCGCCCCGCCGCGATCATCTCCGAGGCCGCCGACGAGCTCGGCTCCGAGGTCCTGATCGGCATCCCCGGTGACGAGCCGGTCGACGCGAGCTCGGCGCTGCTGCTGATGACCCTGGGCGCCGGCAACGGCGACACCGTGGAGGTCTCCGGCGACAACGAGGCCGACGTCGACGTGATCGTGGCGCTGGTCGAGAAGGACCTCGACGCCTAGTCGACCTCTGGGACGGGCCGTCGGTCGCGCAGCGCGAGATAGACCGCGCGCACGCCGACGGCTCGTTCCATCTCACGCATCACACTGCCGAAGAACTGCTCGCGGTAGGTCTCGTCGGTGACCGTGGAGACGGTGAGGTAGAGGCTCGAGAACGCCGCCAGGAACACCGACACCCTGACCAGCTCGGCCGAGACGTGGTCCAGGTGAGGGATGCTGTCGGGCGGGCCACCGGTCCAGTTCTCGACGATGTGCGGGTCCATGATCAACGACCCGAACAGCATGAAGAAGCCGAAGACCGTGACCGCCAGCAGCAGCACCTGAGTGGCCTGGATGACCACCAGCACCAGGATCAGGTTCCAGCGCTCGTAGCCACCCACCTCGGCGTACGACGCCGGGTCGGCGTCGGGGTCGTCGACCAGATCCCGCGTCAGGCTCTCCAGCGGGGTCCCGGCGGTCGACTGCAGCAGCAGCGCCTCGTCGACGTGGTCGTCGGTCCGGTCGACCTCCTCGGGCAGGCGCACCAGGAGGAACGCCCCGGCCAGGGTGCCGAAGAGCAGCGCGACGAGCCAGAGCTCCCCGGTGCCGAGCCACGACGCCACCTCCCAGACCTCCGCGTTGATGAAGAGGAAGGTCACGAAGACCAGCAGCATCGGCAGCGCCCGGGTCATCATGGGCAGCAGGGTGCGCAGGCTGCCGAACGTGCGGGCCAGCGCCCAGGAGACGATCGAACCAGCCTCCAGCGCCGTGAGCGCGTACCAGGCGGCCACCACCCCGAAGAGCGTCCAGAGCGTGGCGGGGAGATAGCTCTCGCCGTCGACGACCAGCGAGAGAGTCACAGCCACCGCCGCTGCGCCCAGGACCGTCACCGCGAGCAACGGCACGATCCGCCGCGGCCGCAGTGCCGCGCGCACCGACGCTCGCTTCTCGGGCACGAAGTAGGTGAGCCCGTGGGTCAGGAACCACGCGTCGGTCGCGGCGATCGGGTCACCGGCGGGTGCGTGGTGCGACACGTCAGCCGCCCACGATCTCGCGCGCACGTCGTACGTCGTCGTCCATCTGCTCCACCAGCTTCTCGACGGACTCGAAGGCGACCATGCCGCGCAGCCGGTCGACGAAGGACACCTCCACCTCGACGCCGTACAGCTCGAGGTCGGTGCGGTCGAGGACATAGCTCTCGACCCGGCGCTCGCGCACGCCGTCGAAGGTCGGGTTGGTGCCGACGCTGATCGCCGCGGGGTAGGTCTCGCCGGTGTCGAGGCGGCGCAGCCGACCGGCGTAGACGCCGTCGGCGGGTGCGGCGGTGAGCCCGTTGGCGGGCACGTTGGCGGTGGGGAAGCCGAGCTCGCGGCCGCGCTGGTCCCCCCGTACGACGACACCGCGCAGCGCGTAGGGGTGCCCCAGCGCCTCGGCGGCGCCGGCGACGTCGCCGGTGGCCAGACAGGTGCGCACATAGGTGGACGACCACACCATCGGCCCGGCGTCGAGCGCGATGCCCTCCGCGGCGAAGCCGTGGGTCTCCCCCAGCTCGGCCAGGGTGCGGGCGTCGCCGGCGGCGCGGCTGCCGAAGCGGAAGTTGGCGCCCACGACCACGACCGCGGCACCGAGGGCGCCGACCAGCACCCGCTGCACGAACTCCTCCGGCGGCCACGCGGCGACGGACAGGTCGAACGGCAGCGCCAGCATGGCGTCGGCACCTCGTTCGGCCAGCAGCTCGGCGCGGCGCTCGACGGTCGTGAGCATCGAGGGCGCGTGCTCGGGCCGCAGCACAGCCATCGGGTGGGGGTCGAAGGTCACCGCGACGAGGGTCAGGTCCTGCTCGTCGGCGAGGGTCCGCGTACGGGCCAGCACCCGCTGGTGGCCGAGGTGGACGCCGTCGAAGTTGCCGATGACGACTGCGGTGGGACCGAGGTCGTCGGGGATCTCGTCGAGGGAGCGCCAGATCTGCACTCCCCGACCCTATCGGCGTGCCCGCGGGATCAGACGAAGACCGCCGCGGCTCGGGCGGTGCCGGCCTTCGGTTCGTAGAGCGCGAGGAACGTGCCGTCGGGCGCGAAGACCGCCGTGAGGCCGTCCAGGTCGAGGTCAAGGGCGCGGCCGAAGCGGACGTCGGCGGCCTGCGCGTCGTCGAGGTCGACGCCCGGGAAGCTCGCCCGGGCGGCCTCGGCGATGGGCACCAGCCGGAACTCGTCGGACAGCCCGTCCAGGGTGGCGGCGGCGGCCAGGTCGAACTCCCCGACCGCCGTACGGCGCAGCGCGGTGAGGTGGCCGCCGACGCCGAGCAGCGCGCCGGTGTCGCGAGCGATGGCCCGGACGTAGGTGCCGCTCGAGCAGCGCAGGGAGACGTCGACGTCGACATGGTCGTCGCCGAGGCGGACCTCCCCGACGCTCAGCTCGTGGATGGTGACCGGCCGCGCCTTCAGCTCGACCTGCTCGCCGTCACGCACCCGCTGGTAGGCGCGCTTGCCGTCGACCTTGATCGCCGACACCGCGGTCGGCACCTGCTCGATGTCACCGACGAACGTCGCCAGCGCGGCGCGCACGGCGTCCTCGGTCACGCCGGCCGTGGACGCGGTGGAGACGACCTCACCCTCGGCGTCGTCGGTCGTGGTCGCGACCCCGAGCCGGACCGTGGCGTCGTAGCCCTTCTCGGTCAGCATCAGGTGGCCGAGCAGGCGCGTGGCCCGGTTGATCCCGAGCACCAGCACGCCGGTGGCCATCGGGTCCAGCGTGCCGGCGTGACCGACCTTGCGGGTGCCGGCGAGCCGGCGTACGCGCGCGACGACGTCGTGCGACGTCATGCCCGGGGCCTTGTCGACGACGACGAGACCGGACTCGGTCGTCACTTCGGGGCGTCGTCCTCGTCGAGCTCGGCGTCGACGTCAGCGTCGTCGCCGACCTCGTCCTCACGGGGCTTCTTGTACGGGTCGGCCTCGCCGGCGTACGTCGTGCCGCGCAGCGCCGCCACGGCCTCGTCGGCGGCGCGGGCCCGGGCGAGCACCTCGTCGAGCGCGCGCGCCTCCTCGGGGAGGGCGTCGTGGATGAACGTCAGCGTCGGTGCGGTGCGGGTGCCGAGCTGCTTGGCCACCTCGGAGCGCAGCACGCCCTTGGCCGACTCGAGCCCCGCGGCGGTGTTGGCCCGCTCCTCCTCGCCGCCCAGAACGGTGTAGAAGAGCGTCGCCTGCTGCCCGTCGCCGGTGAGCCGGACGTCGGTGAGGGTCACGAACCCGAGCCGCGGGTCCTTGATCCGTCGCTCCAGCATCTCGGCCACGACCACGTGGATCCGGTCGGCGATCTTGCGCACGCGTGGGCTGGTCATGCTTCCTACTCTCTCAAATGCGAAATGTGCCGAGTCGGCGCAGATCTCCTGGGGAGATCTGCGCCGACTCGACGGTGTGGATCAGGTGCGGGCGATCTCGCGCATCTCGAAGGCCTCCACGACATCGCCTTCCTTGATGTCCTGGAAGTTCTTGACCACCAGACCGCACTCGAAGCCCTCGCGGACCTCGGAGGCGTCGTCCTTCTCGCGCTTGAGCGAGCCCAGGTCGAGGTTGTCGGCGATCACCTTGCTGTCGCGCAGGATGCGGACCTTGGCGTTGCGGCGGATGACACCCGAGGTGACCATGCAGCCCGCGATGTTGCCGAGCTTCGACGAGCGGAAGATCGCACGGATCTCCGCCTGGCCCAGGGTCGACTCCTCGTAGACCGGCTTGAGCATGCCCTTGAGCGCTGCCTCGATCTCCTCGATGGCGTTGTAGATGACCGAGTAGTACCGGATCTCCACGCCTTCCTTGTCCGCCATCTGGCCTGCCTTGCCCTGGGGCCGGACGTTGAAGCCGATGATGATGGCGTCGGACGCGGCCGCGAGGTCGACGTTGGTCTCGGTGATCGCACCGACACCGCGGTCGATGACCCGCAGGCTGACCTCGTCGCCGACGTCGATCTGCGCGAGGGCGTCCTCGAGAGCCTCGACCGAGCCGGACACGTCGCCCTTGAGGATGAGGTTGAGCTCCTGGCTCTCGCCCTTCTCCATGGAGGCCATGAAGTCCTCGAGGGTGCGGCGGACGCGACGCTTGGCCTGCATGGCGGCACGCTCGCGCGCCTCACGCTTCTCGGCGATCTGTCGGGCCATCCGGTCGTCCTCGACCACGATGAAGTTCTGGCCTGCGCCAGGCACCGCGGTGAGACCGAGGACCATCGCGGGACGCGACGGGTCGGCGACCTCGATGTTGTCACCGTGCTCGTCGAGCATGGCGCGCACGCGGCCGTAGCCGGCGCCCGCCACGATCGAGTCTCCGACCCGGAGTGTTCCGCGCTGGACGAGGACGGTCGCGACCGGGCCGCGGCCACGGTCGAGGTGCGCCTCGACGACCAGACCCTGGGCGTCCTGGTTGGGGTTGGCCCGCAGGTCCAGGGACGCGTCGGCGGTCAGGACGACAGCCTCGAGCAGCTTGTCGAGGTTGAGCTCCGACTTGGCCGAGACGTCGACGAACATCGAGTCGCCGCCGTACTCCTCGGGGATCAGGCCGTACTCGGTCAGCTGGCCGCGGACCTTCGTCGGGTCGGCGTCGGGCTTGTCGATCTTGTTGACCGCCACCACGATCGGGACGCCGGCGGCGCGGGCGTGGTTGAGCGCCTCCACCGTCTGCGGCATGACGCCGTCGTCGGCCGCCACCACGAGGATCGCGATGTCGGTCGCCTGGGCACCACGGGCACGCATGGCGGTGAACGCCTCGTGACCGGGGGTGTCGATCAGGGTGATCCGGCGCTCGTTGCCGTCGACCTCGGTGGAGACCTGGTAGGCACCGATGTGCTGCGTGATGCCACCGGCCTCCTTGCCGGCCACGTTGGCGTTGCGGAGCGCGTCGAGGAGCTTGGTCTTTCCGTGGTCGACGTGACCCATGACCGTGACGACCGGCGGACGGATGACGAGATCGCTCTCGTCGCCCTCGTCGGTGCCGAACTCCAGGTCGAAGGACTCGAGCAGCTCGCGGTCCTCGTCCTCGGGCGAGACGACCTCGACGGTGTAGTTGAGCTCCTCGCCGAGCAGCTCGAGCGTCGCGTCGTTGACCGACTCGGTCGCGGTGACCATCTCACCGAGGTGGAAGAGCATCTGCACGAGCTGTGCCGCGTCGACGCCCACCTTGTCGGCGAAGTCGGTCAGCGAGGCACCACGGGCGAGACGCACGGTCTCGCCGTTGCCCTTGCGGACACGCATGCCGCCCAGGGTCGGAGCCTCCATGGCCTCGAACTCCTGGCGACGTGCCCGCTTCGACTTGCGACCACGGCGCGACGGGCCACCGGGGCGACCGAAGGCACCCTGGGTCTGGCCACGCTGGCCGGGACGGTTGCCGCCACCGGGACGACCGCCGCCACTGGGGCCGAAACCACCGGGACGACCGCCGGGAGCACCCGCACCAGCGGGGGCGCCACGGCCCGGAGCACCACCGGGGCCACCGCGACCGGGGGCACCGGGGGGGCCACCGCGACCGGGAGCCCCACCGGGGCCACCGCGACCGGGACCGCCGGGGCCACCGCGACCGGGGCCACCGAAGGTGGAGGGAGACTTGGGCATCATCGCCGGGTTGGGGCGCGGCATACCGGGACGAGCCGGGGCACCACCGTCGCGCGCGGCGGCGGGACGGGGCGGACGGGCGTCGCGGGTGTCGCGGCTGTCCCCGGGCACCTCGTCGGCGGCCGGGTCCGTCTTCGGCGGGGCCGGGCGCCGGCCCATGCCCTGGCTGGACGAGAACGGGTTGTTGCCCGGACGCGGCGTACCGCTGGGCTTGCCGACGGGACGCGGCGTCGGGGACGGCGCCTTCGGGCGTGCGGGAGCGGCCGCGTCGGCGGACGCGGCGGCAGGGGCCTCGGGCTCGGCGGGGGCGGCGGGCTCGGCGGGAGCCGCAGGTGCCTCCTCGACGACCGGGGCAGGCGTGGGCTCGGGGGCCGGCTCGGGAGCGGTCTCCTCGGGCGCAGCGGCCTTCTTGGCCGGGCCGGGCTTGCGCGGGGGCGGCTTGGGGGCTGCCTTCTCCTCGGCGGGAGCGGCAGGGGCGGCGGCCTTGAGCGACTCGCCTACCTCCTTGCGGAAACGCATCTCCGCGGGGAGCTCGACAGTGGAGCTCGCCGACTTGACGAACTCACCCATCTCCTTGAACTTCTCGAGAACGAACTTGCTCTCGACGCCGAACTCTTTCGCGAGTTCGTGTACTCGGGTCTTAGCCACGTTTCTCCTTCTGGCCTCGACCCGCGTCATGCGGTGCTGCGAGACCTTTAGTGGTGTTGCAAACTCATCGGGAGTTACTCATCGAGTGCTCATGAGCTGCTGCTCCAGTTTCTGGTCGGTTTCGTCACTGTGGGTCTGCGCGTGAGGCGAAGAAGTCCCCCACCGGCGTGGTGGACAGCGCTCCATCGTGCCTCAAGGCACGGGTGAACGCTCTCCGCCGTACGGCGAGGTCGTAACACTCGGCAGTGGGGTGCAGGTGCGCGCCCCGGCCGGGTGCGGTGGCGTCCGGATCGGGTACGACGGCCGGCTGGCCGTGCGCGTCCGAGCCGACAGTCACCCGCAACAGCTCACGCTTGGCGGCCCGCTGGCGGCACCCCACGCACGTGCGAACAGGATCTGTCGACATGAGGGGAGTGCTTCGGTGGACCACCGCAGACGAGTCTAGCCAACTCCGCTCACATCACCGAACCGGGCGTGCCCGGCGGGCACAATCGAGCCATGTCGTCGTTGCAGTGCGCCACCACGCTCGTCCTCGCCCGGCACGGCGAGGCGGAGTACGAGTCCAGCACCTGGGAGGTCGAGGGTGGCTCGCTGACGCGCGTCGGCCGTGAGCAGGCCGCCGGGCTGGCCGACCGCCTGTCCGGGCGCCGGGTCGCGCACGTGTGGACCAGCACGCTCGCCCGCGCCGTGCAGACGGCCGAGATCGCGGCAGCCCGGCTCGGCGTGGGCGTGACGACGCGCAACGACCTGGTGGAGTTCGACCTCGGCGACCTGGCCGGCAGCCCGCGCGACACCGACCCGTGCGCCGCACCGTACGGCGCGTGGCTGGCCGGCGACCTCGACCTGCGGATCCCCGGCGGCGAGTCCGGCACCGACGTGGTGGCCCGGATGCGCGGCGTGCTCGACGAGATCGTCGACGCGCACCGCGGCGAGACCGTGCTCGTGGTCAGCCACGGCGGCGCGCTGCGTCTCGCCGTACCGCTCCTCGCCCACCTCGACTCCGGCCCGCACCGCATCCACAACTGCGCCACCATCGAGATCGAGGCCGACGACGACGGCTGGGTCTGCCGGTCCTGGGACCCCGCCCCCGAAGACTGACTGCTCCTGAAGGTTGACCCGCCCGAAACTGACCAAGAATGTCGTTGACCCGCCCGAAAGTTTCAGGCGGGTCAACGCGAAATCCGGTCAGCTGTCTTCGGCAGCTTCCTCGTCGCCGTGGATGTCGATGCGCCAGCCGGTGAGGCGGGCGGCGAGGCGGGCGTTCTGGCCCTCCTTGCCGATGGCGAGGGAGAGCTGGAAGGACGGGACGACGACGCGGGCCGAGCGGGCGGCCAGGTCGACGACCTCGACGGAGCTGACCCGCGCCGGCGAGAGGGCGTTGGCGACCAGGGTGGCGGGGTCGTCGGACCAGTCGACGATGTCGATCTTCTCGCCGTGGAGCTCCGACATCACGTTGCGCACGCGCTGGCCCATGGGGCCGATGCAGGCACCCTTGGGGTTGACCCCGGGGGCCTCGGTCATGACCGCGATCTTGGTGCGGTGGCCGGCCTCGCGGGCGATCGCCTTGATCTCGACGACACCGCTGGCGATCTCGGGGACCTCGAGGGCGAAGAGCTTCTTGACCAGGTTGGGGTGGGAACGCGAGAGCGTGATCTGCGGACCGCGCATGCCCTTGCGCACGGACACCACGAGGCACTTGATCCGGGTGCCGTGCTGGTAGTCCTCGCCGGGCACGCGCTCGCCGACGGGCAGCAGCGCCTCGAGCTTGCCGAGGTCGACCATGACGTCGTCGGGGTTGCGGCCCTGCTGGATGACGCCGGAGATGATGTCGCCCTCCTTGCCGGCGAACTCACCGAACCGGATGTCGTCCTCGGCGTCGCGCAGCCGCTGGAGCATGATCTGCTTCGCGGTCGTCGCGGCGATCCGGCCGAACCCGTCGGGGGTGTCCTCGAACTCGCCGACGACGTTGCCCTCCTCGTCGACCTCGGTGGCGAGGACGGTCACGTGCCCGCTCTTGCGGTCGAGGGTGACCCGCGCCTTCTCCCGGGCGCCGGGGCTCTTGTGGTAGGCGGTGAGGAGGGCCTGCTCGATCGCCTCGACCAGTACGGAGAAGGAGATCTCCTTCTCACGCTCCAGCATCCGCAGGATGCTCATGTCGATGTCCATCAGGCGTCGTCCTCTTCTTCGAGCTCTGCTTCGGTCACGGTGGTCTTGCGGTTGAACTCGACCTGCACGAGCGCCTTCTCGACGTCGGCGTAGGCGACCTCGCGTACGACGCCGGCCACGTCGACGCTCGCGCGGTCCTCGTCGTAACCGACGATCCGGCCGGTGAAGGCGTCGTCGGCGGTCGTGACCTTGACCAGCCTGTCGACGTTGCGGCGCCAGTGGCGCGGCAGGGTCAGCGGCCGGTCGACCCCACGGGAGGTGACCTCCAGCGTGTAGGGGTGCTCGCCCATGACGTCGGAGGACTCGAGCGTGGCGTCGATGGCCTTGGTGGCCTCGGCGACGTCGTCGAGGGTGACCCCGCCGTCCTTGTCGATCGCGACGCGCAGCACGCGACGCTTGCCGGCCGGAGTGATCTCGACGGCCTCGATGTCCAGATCGAGGTTGCGCAGGGGGCTGGCGAGCTCCGCCTCGATCCGGGCCTGTGTATCGGCCTGCTTGGCGCTCATCTGCGCGACCTCCCTGTGTTGTTGTGGTGATGCATGGCCCACGATAGCGGCTCGCCGCGCCGCCGCCGGACACCGGAGATAGGGTCGCGGCGTGCCCGACCGTGCGACCGCCACCACCCGCCGTACGGCGCTCGGGGTGGCGTTGGGCGCGCTGGCCGCCGGCGTGGCGGCGTGCGACGTCGAGGACCTCGACCCACGCAGCGACCCCACCCCGGACGGCTCCCCCACCGAGCCGCCCGCCGACGCCGACACGGTGCTGGTCGAGCAGGTCGTCGCCGACCTGGTGGTGATGCTGGGCGCCCCGGCGGTCGCGACCCGCGCCCCGGACGTCCGGCGCGCGACCACGTCGTTCCGGGAGCTCCACCTCGCCCACGCGGAGGCCCTCGAGTCGCCGCAGGCGGAGGCCCCCACCCAGCCGGGACCCCGCATCGTCTCGCGGGGCGAGGCGCTCCGGTCGCTGCGCCGCCGGGAGCGGGCGCACCAGCGCCGCCTCGAGGAGGCCTGCCTGGCCGCGACCAGTGGCGCGCTGGCCCGGCTGCTCGCGTCGATGTCGGCCGCGGTCGCCCAACGGCTCGCCGTGCTGCCCGCGGAGCGCCCATGAGCGAGCTCGCCGCCCTCCAGACCACGCTGGCCGCTGAGCACGCGGCGGTCTACGTGCTCGGGGTCCTCGGCGCCCAGACGTCGCAGACGGCCGCACCGGAGCTCTTCGCCGCGGTGTCCGACACCTACGCCGCCCACCGCGCCCGACGCGACCAGCTGACCCGCACGATCACCGACCTCGGGGAGCAGCCCGTGGCGGCCGAGGTGGCCTACGAGGTGCCGGTCGACCTCAGCACGGTCGAGGCCGTGACCCGGCGCGCGCTGCGGCTGGAGCGCGACTGCGCCACGACGTACGCGTTCCTGGTGGCCAGCACGACGGGCGACCAGCGCGCCTGGGCGCTGCGGTCGCTGCAAATGACAGCGGTCCGCGAACTCGCCTTCCGGGGAGCGCCCGAGATGTTCCCCGGAAGCGACGAGCACGCGGACCGCTGAGGCCTGGGACAGAGGCCGTGAAGAGAACTACCTGAGGTGGGATAGGTATCCGCTCTCTCCGGGAAAATCATGCAACAGAGCCGAACTTCACGGAACCACCTGCGAACTACACATCCTTGCAATGCACGAACCTGCAATAGCCTCAGGCGCGGTAGGCCGCCCACATCTGGTCCATCCGGGTGCTCTGCCCGGTGGTGAACTGGTCGTAGCAGCTGTCGTAGCTGTAGTCCATGTAGTTGTGGATGGGGTCCAGGCCCGGCAGCGAGCAGGAGTCGCGGCCGGCGGGGCAGCCGTTGGTGGGGCTGCCCTGGGCGGGGGTGTCGCTCACCTCGTCGTTCGTGGCCGTGCAGCCGCCCTGGAACGTGTGGTAGAGCCCGAGCCAGTGGCCGGCCTCGTGCGTGGCTGTCTCGCCGAGGTTGTAGTTGGCGGCGCTGCCGCCGGGCAGCGAGGAGTACTGCACGCGGATGCCGTCGATGCCGGGGTTGCGGCTGTAGTCCCACGGGAAGGTGGCGATCCCGAGGTAGCTGAAGTCGACCAGCCAGATGTTGAGCGCGTCGGCGCCGCCCTGGCGGGTGGCCTTGCGGTACTTGCTGCTCGAGCCGTCGCGGTGCCAGGTGTCGTTGTAGAAGCGGTCGGTGCCGGCGAGTGTGAACGTGAAGCCGGTGTTGGCGGCCGCGGCCGACTCCCCGCCGCCGTACGTCGTGTTGAGGACCTGGATCTGCTGCGCGATCTGGGTGTCGGTGACATTGCCGGCGCCGGACTTGGAGGCCATCACGTGCACGTAGACGGGCACCGAGCCCCCGGCCGCCAGGGACGACGTGCCGCCCTGGCGCTTGAGGATCCGGTGGGTGCGGATGGCGATCTCGCGCTGCTCGGCAGCGCTGATGTCGCGGTGGTCGGCCCCCCGGCCGCCCTTGGCCGACGAGGAGACCTCCTGCTCGGCGCAGGAGGCGGCGCCGGCCGGATCCGCGGTGAGCGCCGAGGCGGGGAGGGTGGTCAGGAAGAGGGGTGCCGCCGTGAGGGTGCTCAGGGCAAGGAGCCGTAGTCCGAGAGTGCGCATGGAGGGATGGTCCGTTTCGTCCGGTGCCGCCCGACCGAGTCCGAGCGGCTTCGCCGCTGACTCTCCCGTCTGACCCCCCGCGGACGCCAGATCCTCGCGCTGCGGAAAGTTGCGGTGCACAAAGTTGCAGAAACCTGTGTCGTGCGGTCAGGCCCAGCCGCGCGTGATCGCGAGGACGTCGGCCAGGTCGTGGGCCACCGCGTCGGGCTCCCCCTCGGTGTGGCCGACCTGCTCGGGCGGGATCGCGCTGTGCGGGACGTGGATGGCCCGCAGTCCGGCGTTGTGGGCGCCCCAGATGTCGTCGAAGAGCCGGTCACCGACGTAGACGCACCGGGCGGGGTCGGTGGCGCCGACGGCGTCCAGCGCGGCCTGGAAGGCCCGGGGCGACGGCTTGGTCCACGGGATCTCGCTGGTGTAGACGTCGCCGTCGATCAGGTGGCGTACGCCGTCTCGCTCGAAGATCGCCTCGTGGAAGTCCCGCGGCCAGATCGTGTTGGACAGCACACCGACCTTGACCCCGTCGGCCCGCAGCGCCTCCCACAGCGGCGCGACCGTCGGGTCGGTGTAGGTGTGCGGCTCCCAGAAGTCGTAGTAGGCGGAGAGCAGCTCGGGGTCGTGGGACAGGCCGGCCTCGGCGAACAGGTCGGCCACCGTCGAGCTCTGCTGGCGGTCGCGCGAGCGGCCCCAGATCGTGCTGCCCGCCTGGTGCAGCCGGGCCCGCGACGCCTCGACGTCGTGGTCGACGTCGACGACCGCCTGGGCGAGCGCCAGCGACTCGGCGTGGAAGTCGATGTCGTGCCAGCGCGTGAGGGTGCCGCCCCAGTCGAAGATGACGGCGTCGATGTCGGGCATGGCGGAAACCCTAGGACGAGTCGCCGACACCCACGAAGCCCGCGATCTCGTCGGCGAGCCAGGCGGGCTCGTCAAGCGAGACGAAGGTCCGGGCGTCGCCCATCTCCACGAGCCGGGCGTCGGGGAAGGTGTCGCGGAGGCCGTGGGCCAGCCGGATCTTGAAGAACCGGTCCTTCGGGGCCCAGGCCAGCAGCACCGGCCGCTCGAAGCGGTGCAGCCGGGTGGCGACGTCGGCCAGGTCGGCGGTCCGCCAGCCGCGCAGGAACCGCGCCGTGTCACGTCGTACGGCGTCACTGGTCAGGCTGGGCGCGAGCCACCGCCGGCTCTCCTCGGACGCGATCGGGCGGCGCGTGAGCAGGCCGAAGCCGAGGGGGCCGTTGGCCACCCTCGCCCAGCGGAAGGGCTGGAGCGCGACCCAGGACAGGCGGGGATGGCGCCCGAGCCGGAAGAGCAGGTTGAACGGGAACGGCGGGAAGACGTCGAAGGCGTCGCAGTTGGTCAGCACGAGGCACCCGATCCGGGAGGCGTCCTCGTCGAGGAGGAACTGGCACACCGCTCCCCCGGTGTCGCTGCCCACCAGGACGACGTCGCGCAGGTCGAGCTCGTCGAGGAAGGACAGGATGATCCGGGCCACGTCGCGCGGTGACAGCGGCGCGTCGGGGTGCATCGGCGTGCGGTGGGACGCCAGCGGCCAGGTCGCCGCGTACGTCCGCAGGCCGCGCGCGGCCAGTCGCTCGGGCACGTCGGCCCAGAGGGTGTCGTCGACGAGGAAGCCGTGCACGAACACCACCGGGCGGCCGCCCTCCGGGCCGGCGATGCGGTAGTGGATGGTGCCTGCGGGCAGGTCGATCGTCTGCTGGGTCATCTCGGCTCCGGTAGAGTTTCCGTACACGTTGCACGTAACTTACGGACGGACTGTATGGAAAGCAAGCGCACCCAGGCGTCACGTACGGCGGCGACCCGCGCCGCCCTGGTCGCCGCGGCCCGGCCGTTGTTCGCCGAGCGGGGCTTCGCGGCCGTCGGGACCGACGAGATCGCCCGGGCTGCCGGGGTGACGCGGGGCGCGCTCTACCACCAGTTCGCGGGCAAGACCGACCTGTTCGCGGCGGTCTTCGAGACCGTGGAGGCGGAGATCGCGGCTCGTCTCGCCGCCGCGCTCGGGGACGGTGGCAGTGGCGATCCTGTGGCCACCCTCCACGACGGGATCGACGGCTGGCTCGCGGCGTGCGCCGATCCCGAGGTGCACCGGATCGTGCTGATCGAGGCACCGGCCGCGCTCGGGTGGGAGCGGTGGCGCGAGATCGGCCGCCGGTACGGCGTCGGGCTGGTCGAGGCCGTCGTCCAGGGGCTGCTGGACGCGGGCCGCCTCCCGCCACAGCCCGTCCTCCCGCTGGCCCATGTGCTGGTGGGTGCGCTCGAGGAGGCGGCTCTCTTCGCCGCACGCGCCGACGACCGGGCGCAGGCCACCGCCGACGTCCGCGCCGCGCTGGTGCGCCTCGTCGACGGCCTGGTCGTGCCGTGACCTCGGGCGGCATCGGCACGCTCGGGGAGGGACCGCTCCACGCGGCGGTCAAGCAGTGGCTCTCGCGGCCCGGTGACGCGTTCGAGGTGCCGGTCGGGCGCTGGGTGGTCGACCTGGTCCGCGCCGACGGCGAGCTGGTCGAGATCCAGACCGGAGGCTTCGCGCCGCTCGGGCCCAAGCTCGACGGTCTGCTCGACCAGCACCGGATGCGGATCGTCCACCCCGTCCCCGCCGTACGCCGGATCGTGCGGGTCGACGCCGACGGGGTGATCCTCTCCGAGCGCCGCTCCCCCAAGAAGGCCGGCGTGCTCGAGGTCTTCGACAAGCTGGTGTCGTTCCCGTCGCTGATCGGCCACCCCCACCTCGTGGTCGAGGTGCTGCTGTGCCGCGAGGACCACGTGCGGGCACCGGAGCCGACACGCAGCCGCTCGGGGCGGCGTACCCGCGACCCCGGCGTGCGTCACCTCGCCGAGGTGGTCGGGCGCCACGAGCTGCGGGAGCCGCGCGACGCGCTGGGGCTGCTGGGCGCGGACCTGCCGGCCCAGCCGTTCTCGACCGCCGAGCTCGGCCGCCTGATCGGGGCTCCCACCGGGCTGGCCCAGCGCGTCGCCTACTGCCTGCGCCTGATGGAGCTGATCGAGCCCGCCGGCCGCCGCGGCCCCACCCCCCTGCACCGCGCCACGCCTCGGTGAGCTCTGACGGGAGTACGAGCGCAGCGAGTACTCCCAATGGAAGGACAAAGTCCTTCCACAATCAGGCGCGGACGATGGCCACCAGGTGGTCGACGACGCGCTCGGCGGGGACGTCCTCGCGCTCGCCGGTACGGCGGTCGCGGACCTCGACGGTGCCGCCCTCGGCCAGGCTCTTGCCGACCACGACGATCGTCGGGACCCCGATCAGCTCGGCGTCCTTGAACTTCACTCCGGGGCTGATCTTGCCGGCGCGGTCGTCGTAGAGCACCTGGACGCCGAGGCCGTCGAGCTCGTGGGCGATCCGGTCGGCGGCCGCGAAGATGTCCGGGTCCTTGCCTGCGGCGACGATGTGAACGTCGGCGGGCGCGACGTTGCGGGGCCAGCACAGGCCGATGTCGTCGAGGGTGCCCTCGGCGATCGCGGCCACCGCCCGCGACGGCCCGATGCCGTAGGAGCCCATCGTGACCGTGACGAGCTTGCCGTTCTCGTCGAGCACCTTGAGGTCGAGGGCGTCGGCGTACAGGCGACCGAGCTGGAAGATGTGGCCCATCTCGATGCCGCGCGCGGACTCGAGGGTGCCCTCGTCGCAGTTGGGGCAGGCATCGCCGTCGCGTACGTCGGCCGCCTCGATCGTGCCGTCGGGCGTGAAGTCGCGCCCGGCGACCAGGTCGAGCACGTGGCTGCCGTCGATGTCGGCGCCGGTGACCCACCGGGTGCCCTCGACGACGCGGGGGTCGACGAGGTAGCGGATCTCGGACGCGCTCTTCTCGCCCAGCGCGCCGGGGCCGATGTAGCCCTTCACCAGCGTGGGGTGAGAGCGCAGCTCGGTCTCGTCCATGGCCTCGACCTCGATCGGCTCCAGCTGGCCCTCGAGGCGCTTCTGGTCGACCTCGCGGTCGCCCGGCAGGCCGATGGCGAGGGGCTCGCGGGTGCCGTCGGGGTGCTTGAGCATCACGAGCACGTTCTTGAGCGTGTCGGCGGCCGCCCAGGGGCGGTCGTCGCGCGGGAACGCCTGGTTGAGGTGGGCGACCAGCGTGTCGATGGTGGGGGTGCCGGGGGTGAGCTCGGCGTGCGCGGCCGGGGCGTCGTCGTAGGGCACGGGCGCGGGCGGGCGGACCTGGACCGCCTCGACGTTGGCGGCGTAGTCACAGTGGGTGCAGCGCACGTAGGTGTCTTCGCCGACGGCGGCCCGGGCGAGGAACTCCTCGGACTTGGAGCCGCCCATCGCACCGGCGGTGGCCTTGACGATGACGTACTCGAACCCGAGGCGGTCGAAGATCCGGATGTAGGCGTCGCGGTGCCGCTGGTAGCTGGCCTCCAGGCCGGCGTCGTCGATGTCGAAGGAGTAGGAGTCCTTCATGATGAACTCGCGCCCGCGCAGCAGCCCGGCGCGGGGGCGCGCCTCGTCGCGGTACTTCGTCTGGATCTGGTAGATCGAGAGCGGCAGGTCCTTGTAGGAGTTGTAGAGGTCCTTCACGACGAGGGTGAACATCTCCTCGTGCGTGGGCCCGAGCAGGTAGTCGTTGCCCTTGCGGTCCTGGAGCCGGAAGATCCCGTCGCCGTAGTCGGTCCAGCGGCCCGTGGCCTCGTAAGGCTCCTTGGGCAGCAGCGCAGGGAACGACAGCTCGTGGGCGCCGATGCCGTCCATCTCCTCGCGGATGATGGCCTCGATCTTGCGCAGTACCCGCAGGCCCAGGGGCAGCCAGGTGTAGATGCCCGGGGCGGCGCGGCGGATGTAGCCCGCGCGCACCAGCAGCCGGTGGCTCGGGACCTCGGCGTCCACGGGATCCTCACGCAGGGTCCGCAGGAACAGGCTCGACATCCGCATCATCATGCGGTCAGGCTACTTCCGGGCTCTGCGGCGCTGCGACCCAGTTCCGGTCGGGCGGTCGCGTCAGCCCTTCGTGGCGGCGTACGCCGCCTTGATCATCGGCCACTGAAGTGGCAGCCGGCCGAACGCCGCGGCCTTGAGGCCGGTGTTGTGGGTCTTCGACGCGTCGGTGGCCATCTTGACGTTGGCCGGGAAGACACCGAGGAGCAGGCCCACGCTCCCCCAGCCCGCGAGGCGCCGGGTCCTCGGCGCGAGGAGGCCGGCGGCCAGGGCGAGCTCGGCGGCGCCGCTGGCCAGGATCACCTCGCGGTGCGCCGGCACCCAGCTCGGCATGATCTGCTCGTAGAACTGCGGCTTGACCAGGTGGACGGTGCCGCTGACGGCGAAGATGCCGGCCAGGACCTTGACGCTCGGGGTGAGGGACACACCGCGACCCTACTGAGGCCTCAGAACATCACGGTCGAGAAGCGGGCCGTCTCGCGGAAGCCGACCGCCTTGTAGGCCCGGCGGGCCGGCTCGTTCCACTCGTTGACGTAGAGGGAGACGGTGGGCGCGATCTCGGCCTGCACGAAGTCGACGACCGCGGCCATGCCGGCGATGGCCAGCCCCTCGCCGCGGCGGTCGGGCGGCACCCACACGCCCTGGATCTGCGCGGCGTCGTTCGTGGCGCAGGCGACTTCCGCCTTGAACACCACGCGGCCGCCCTCGATCCGCGCGAACGACCAGCCGCGGCTGGTCAGCTGAGTCACGCGGGCGCGGTAGAGGTCGGAGCTGCCGCCGCTCTCCGGGGAGACGCCGACCTCCTCGGTGTACATCGACACGCACGCCGGGTAGAGCACCGGCATGTCCTGCCGCGTCGTACGGCGGACCCGCGGGTCGGACTCGACCAGCGGCGGGCCGTCGATCACCAGGTGGGGCTGGAGCCAGCGGATCTCGCGGGGCTTGCCCCACGTGTGGGCGACGTGGTGCCAGAAGTCCTTCACCGCGTCGTGCGGCCCGACGATGGTCGAGACGCTGCGGCTACGGGTCAGTGCCCGCTCGGCGAACGCCCGGGCGTCGTCGGTGGAGGCCTGGATCGGCACCAGGTTGGCGCCCACGTGGCAGGCCGCGACCAGCTCGCCGTTGGCGAAGCGTCCCCAGACCTCGCCGCCGAGCCAGCGCGGCTCGAGGCTGGTGGTGCGTGCGCGGTGGAGCGCGAAGACGTTGACGACGGGGTCCTGGCCGGCCAGCTCCAGGAACGCCTCCAGGTCGGCTGAGCCCAGGGGGCGTACGCCGTGGCGGGTGGTCGTCGTCACGGGGAGACTCTAAGCCGACGAGCAGCGCTGCGACGCCGAGACGCCTGGGGCGCACCTCTGCCATGCTGCGCGGATGGCTGGACAGTCGGCTGAGCGGGCCATCCGGGTCTTCGTGTCCTCGACGTTCCGCGACATGCAGGCGGAGCGCGAGGAGCTCGTCAAGCGCGTCTTCCCCCGCCTGCGCCGGCTCTGCGAGGAGCGCGGGGTCGCGTGGTCCGAGGTCGACCTGCGGTGGGGCGTCACCGACGAGCAGAAGGCCGAGGGCGCGGTCCTGCCGATCTGCCTCGCCGAGATCGACCGCAGCCGGCCCTACTTCCTCGGCCTGCTGGGCCGGCGCTACGGCTGGGTCCCCGAGGAGATCCCCACCGGGCTGGCCGAGCAGCTGCCGTGGCTGAGTGACCTACCGGGGACCTCGGTCACCGAGCTCGAGGTCCTGCACGGCGTGCTCAACGACGCCGACGCGGCAGGTCACGCGTTCTTCCACCTGCTGGCCGCCGACCCCGATCCCCGCGACGAGGAGCCACCGGAGGCCCGGCAGCGGCTGGAGGACCTCAAGGAGCGGGTACGTCGGTCCGCCCACCCGCACGCCGACTACGCCGACCCCGCCGAGCTCGGCCGCCAGGTGCTGGCCGAGCTCACGGCACTGGTCGACCGGCTCTTCCCCGCGAGCGACGCCCCCGACCCGGTGCAGCGCGAGGACGAGGCCCACCTCGCGTTCGGGCGGGCGCGCGCGCTCGGCAGCATCGAGCGGCCGGACCTGACCGCCCGCCTGCACGAGCACGCGGAGGGCATCGCTCCCCCGCTGGTCGTGCGCGCCGACGAGGGCTCGGACCTGACCCCGCAGGTCGCGACCTGGCTCGACGCCTGGGCCGCCGCCCACCCCGACGACCTCACGGTGCGCCACCACGTGAGTGCCACCTCGGACGCCGCCGACTGGCGCGCGCTGGCCGCCCGGGTGGTCGCCGCCCTGGCGCCCGACGCGCCGGCGCTGCCGGACGACGCCGCCGGCTGCCGGGCCGCCCTGTTCGCCGCGCTCGGTGGTGCCGAGCAGCGCACCCTGCTCGTGGTCGACGGCGCCGACCTGCTCACCGACACCGACGGCGCCCCCGACCTCACGTGGCTGCCGCCGGAGCTGCCGACGAACCTCCGGGTGGTCGTGACGACCGCCGGCCACCGGCCCGTCGACGAGGCGCTGCGCCGCGGCTGGCCGGTGCTCGACTTGCCGCCGCTCACCGAGGCCGAGCGCGCGGCGTACGTCGGGACGTTCCTGGCGCGGCGGTCCAAGGGGCTCGGCCCGGTCCACGTCGAGACGCTCACCCGCTCGCCACACACGGGCAACGTGCTCTACCTGCGCACCGTGCTCGACGAGCTGCGCCAGCACGGCGACCACTTCACGCTCGGCGAGGTGATCGCCGGCTACCTCGCGGCGGAGACCGTCGACGACCTGCTCGAGCTGGTGCTGGCCCGCTACGAGCACGACTTCGAGCAGGACCGTCCGGGGCTCGTCGGCGACGCCTTCCGTGCCGTGTGGTCCGCGCGGCGTGGGCTGACCGAGCCCGAGCTGCTCGACCTCCTCGGCGCCACCGATGAGGGGCCAGAGCCCCTGCCGTCCGCCGTGTGGTCGCCGCTGGTGATCGCCGCCGAGGCCGGACTGATCACCCGCTCGGGGCGGATCGGGTTCGCGACCGAGGCGCACCGCCGGGCCGTCGCCGACCGCTACCTGGCTGGGCCCGAGGAGCAGCGGCGCGCGCACGCCGACCTGGCGTCGTACTTCGCCGCGCGGCCGCTCAGTCCGCGCGTCGCGGAGGAGCTGCCGTGGCAGCAGCTCGCTGCCGGCGACCTCGACGGGCTGGTCGCCACCCTGTCGCGGCTCGACTTCCTGGACCTCGCCTACCCGCTCGCCCCCGAGGACCTGCGGCGGCTCTGGGCGCGCGCCGAGGAGTCGGGGCGCTCCACGGTCGACGCCTACCGCGCGGTCATCGAGCGGCCCGCCGAGCACGACGAGCAGGCCTGGGCGGTGGCCCGGCTGGTCACCGACGCCGGCCACCCCGCCGAGGCCCTCACGCTCCACCGCTACCTCGTCTCGGCCTACCGCACCCAGGCCGCCGACACCGAGCCCGGCGGCCGCGTGCACGCCCGGCTCCGTGCCTCGCTGCTCAACCTCGGTGCGGCCCTCCAGGCCCAGGGCGAGCTGGACGAGGCGGTCGCCACCGACCGCGAGGCCGTCGCCCTGGCCCGGCCCGCGGAGGACGAGCGCGTGCTCCAGGCCGCGCTCGGCAACCTCGGCCTGTGCCTGCGCACCCAGGGCGACCTCGACGGCGCCGTCACCGCGCTGCGCGAGTCGCTCGACCTGGCGCGGGTGCTCGATGACCCGGCCGCGGTCCAGGCCGCGCTCGGCAACCTGGCGGGCGCGCTCCGCGCGGGTGGTGAGTACGACGCCGCGCTGGCGTTGATGGAGGAGCAGGAGTCGCTCTCCCGCTCGGTCGGCGACCGCCGCGGGGTCGGCCTGGCCCTGGCCGGCAAGGCCGCCGTGGCGAGCGACCTCGGTGACCCGCTGACCGCACTGGCGGGGATCGAGGCCTGGCGTGCCGACGCCACCGAGCGCGGCGACCGCACCTCGCAGGTGGAGGCGCTGGTGACCGAGTCGACCACGCTGCGCCAGCTGGGACGGTTCCCGGAGGGGGCACAGCGCGCGGCCGAGGCGGAGTTGCTGGCCCGTCAACTCTCGGACGAGCCGTTGCTGGCGCGGGTGCTCGACGTCCAGGCCCGCCAGGCCATCGACGAGGGCCGCTGGGAGGACGCGCGCCGGGTCGCGACCGAGGCCCTGCTCATCGCCCGCGGCGCCGACGCGACGCAGCCGGCGGTGCTCGCCCTGGGCTCCCTCGGGATGGCCCAGCGCGAGCTGGGCGACCTCCCCGGCTCGCGGTCCTCGCACACCGAGGAGCTGACGCTCGCCACCCAGCTCGCCGACCGGGCCGCGGTCGCCGTCGCCCACGTCAACCTGGCCGCTGTCGACATCGTGAGCAACGACCTCCCGGCGAGCCTGGCCCACTACGCGCAGGCCGAGCCGGTCCTGCGCTCGCTCGGGCTGGCCGCGACGCTGGTACCGCTGCTCAACAACCGCTGGCAGGTGCACCAGATGCTGGGCAACGTGCCGGCGGCCATCGCCGACCTGCTCGACTGCGGCACCCAGTGTGCGACGTCCGGCGCCGACGCCCAGCGGGTGCAGGTGCTGACGAAGGCGGTCGAGCTGCTCTACCAGTCGGGCCGGCAGGCCGAGGCCGAGCCGGTGTGGGAGTCACTGGCCGAGGCGTGCACCCGCACCGGCGACGAGGCGGGTCTCCAGCGGGCGCTCGGTGAGCGGGCACTGCTCCTGATGGGCCGCGGCGAGCTCGCGACCGCCGTACCCCTGCTCGACCGGCAGGAGGAGATCTGCCGGCGCACCGGCGATCAGGTCGGGCTCGCGGCCTGTGTCGGCAACCGCGCGATCGTGCTCCAGCAGCAGGGCGACCTCGCCGGGGCGCTGGCGTGCCTCGACGAGCAGCTCGCGCTGTCGCGGGCGACCGGCAACGCGCAGGGCGTGCTGTTCGCGACCGCCAACCGCGGCGAGGTGCTCGGCAACCTGGGCCGGACCACGGAGGCGCTGACGGCCCTCCAGGAGGCGCGCGCGATGGCGACCCAGTGGGGCCTGGCGCCGGTCGTGCAGCAGCTCGACCAGATGATCGCCCGGCTCAGCTCCTGACGGCCTCGAAGCCGGCGCGCGCGAGCATCGGCTGGAGCGCCCGGACGGCCTCCAGGTTGTCGCGCCGCGCGTCGTCGCCGAGCCGTTCCCACGGCACCAGCAGCGGGTTGCGCAACGTGTCGTTGTCGCGGACGTCGCCGTGGGTCCAGCCGGCGGCCGTGCGGTCGTCGTACCAGCGCTGGTGCTCGCGCGACGCCAGCCGCTCGGTCTCCTCGTCGGTGAACGCGAGCTCGGGCGCGCCCCAGCGCCGCAGCGGCACCAGCTCGCAGCCGACGGCGGCGAGGTCGTCGATGATCCCGTCGACGCGGCGCCGGCTGAGGTCGCGCTCGTCGTCGTCGAGCGCAGCCCAGGGGCGGCGCAGCTCGCTCGCCGTGCTCGCCGGGTCGAGGCTCGCGAGGTAGTCCTCGTGCACCGCCTCGGCCAGCTGCTCGCGGACGCCGCCCTCGATCGAGGCGACTGTGCAGGTGCGGTCGAGCAGCGGGAAGACGCGTACGCCGGGGAAGGAGCGCTCCGAGCCGGAGACCGGGTCGACGAGCGTGCCGAGGCCGGCGGCGGAGCCCATCCGGACCACGATCGGGACGGCACCCCGGGGCAGCCGCTGCTGGAGGAAGACCGCGTTGGCCAGCGCCAGGGGCTCGTCGTCGACCACGATCGCGACCCAGGTCGGCGCCTGCTCCTCGAGCGCCCGGGCGAGCTGCTCCATGCCCGCACCGCTGGGGCTGCCCAGGTCGACCTCGATCAGGGTCGGGCTCGCCACCTGGGCCAGGCCGGGGTGGCGCAGCGACAGCTCCGCCCAGCGGCCGCCTGCGTGGGCGTCGACCAGGGTCAGCGGCAGCTTGGAGTGCGAGTGCTGGTGCGCCCACTGCTGCCCGAGCGCGAGCACCAGGCTGCGCCCGAAGCGGCCCAGCCCGATGACCATCGGTCGGTGGCTGTCGCCCTCGAAGGGCGGGTTCTCCGACAGCAGTGCCCGCGCGGCGCGCTCGTGCAGGCTGAAGTAGCCGATCCGGACCGCGCCGTGGGCGTCCAGGTCGGCGGTGCGCAGGACGGTCGCGAGCTCGGCGTCGCTGAGCTGGACGGCACACCGCAACGCCGTACGGCGGCCCCGGTTGCCGTCGGCCACCTGGGCCGCGGCGGTCGCGACGGCGACGTTGGTGGCGTCCTCACCGGTCGCGACGACGAGCCGGCGGGCGCGCTCGACGCGCAACCTGGCCAGGGTGGCGGGGTCGGTCGGGTCGCCGACGATCACGGCGATCCGGTCGTCGGAGCCTCGGACCGCGTCGACGTGGGCCGGGTCGGGGTCGATGCCGACGACCCGCTCCCCCGCGTCGGCCAGGCTGCGGGCCAGGCGCCGACCGACCTCGCCGAGACCCGCGACGACGGTGTGGCCGTGGGAGCGGGAGATCCGCCAGCGGTTGACCTCGGCGGCGAAGACCACCGACGCGGTCTGGAGCACCGTGCTGGCGGCCATGATCGGGACGGTGAAGCGGGCCACCTCGAGACGCCAGTTCATGGGCCCGGAGCTGCCGGAGTAGTCGAGCGTCGCGAGCTGGAGCGTCAGGTACAGCGTGTCGAGGAACGGCCTCGGCTCCCCCGCGTCGTCGGCCTGCTGGAGGAAGCCGCCGATGCCGAGCACCAGCACGACGACCCAGAGGGCGGCGAGGGCGTACCAGCGCCCGCGCGAGCTGCGCAGCAGCCTCATGGGGCGGCTCGCTCGACCGTGATCACGCGGACCGGCCGGCCCTGTCGCCGCGCCTCGGCCACCAGCTCCGCCGTACCCCCTCGCCCGCGTGCGGGCCCGCCGTCCCACAGCGCCAGCAGTACGTCGCACCCGTCGAGCACGGCGAGGCCGGCCCGTTCGTAGGCGGCCTCGCGGCTGCCGCCGTCCTGTCGTACGACGGTCACGCTGCGGGCCGCGGCGAGCAACGCGTCGAACTCGGCTGTGGTCGCCGGGAAGTCCTCGGCGTAGTCGTCGGGCGGCAGCGGCAGGTGGACGTCGAGCGACCCGCCGCGGGCGAGCACGCGCTCGGCGACGACCCGATCCGCACCCTCGGCCAGGCTGGAGACCGCGACCAGCGTGG
This sequence comes from Nocardioides szechwanensis, assembly GCF_900103935.1. Taxonomy (GTDB): domain Bacteria; phylum Actinomycetota; class Actinomycetes; order Propionibacteriales; family Nocardioidaceae; genus Nocardioides; species Nocardioides szechwanensis. Next base: position 214,264 of record NZ_FNIC01000001.1, on the reverse strand, counting down.
TGTCGGCCTCGATGAGCTCGTCGAGCAGGGCGTCGACCGCCGTGGCCACGGCGCCGGGATCGGCGAGGTGGCGGTGGCCGGACACGCCGACGCGCAGCTCCATGCTGCGGAGGCTAGCGGCTCTAGCTGACCGTGACCTGCGCTTCGGCGCCGTCGACAGCCTCCATGCCCTCGGCGATGCGCATGGCCTCCTCGATCAGGGTCTCGACGATCTGCGACTCGGGGACGGTCTTGATCACCTCGCCCTTGACGAAGATCTGGCCCTTGCCGTTGCCGGACGCGACGCCGAGGTCGGCCTCGCGCGCCTCGCCGGGACCGTTGACGACGCAGCCCATGACGGCCACGCGGAGCGGGACCTCGAGGCCCTCGAGCCCGGCGGTGACCTGCTCGGCCAGCGTGTAGACGTCGACCTGGGCGCGGCCGCAGCTCGGGCAGCTGACGATCTCGAGCTTGCGCGGGCGCAGGTTGAGCGACTGGAGGATCTGGATGCCGACCTTGACCTCCTCGACCGGAGGCGCAGACAGGGAGACCCGGATGGTGTCGCCGATGCCCTTGCTGAGCAGCGCCCCGAACGCGGTCGCGGACTTGATCGTGCCCTGGAACGCGGGCCCGGCCTCGGTCACGCCGAGGTGGAGCGGCCAGTCACCCTCGGCCGCGAGCAGCTCGTAGGCGCGGACCATCACCACGGGGTCGTTGTGCTTGACCGAGATCTTGAAGTCGCGGAAGCCGTGCTCCTCGAAGAGCCCGGCCTCCCACTTGGCCGACTCGACGAGCGCCTCGGGCGTGGCCTTGCCGTACTTCTCCAGCAGCCGTGGGTCCAGCGACCCGGCGTTGACGCCGATCCGGATCGACGTACCGCGGTCCTGGGCGGCCCGCGCGATCTGCTTGACCTGGTCGTCGAACTTGCGGATGTTGCCCGGGTTGACCCGGACCGCCGCACAGCCGGCGTCGATCGCGGCGTAGACGTACTTCGGCTGGAAGTGGATGTCGGCGATGACCGGGATCTGCGAGTGCTGCGCGATCTCGGCGAGCGCGTCGGCGTCGTCCTGGCTCGGGCACGCGATCCGGACGATGTCGCAGCCGGTCGCGGTCAGCTCGGCGATCTGCTGGAGCGTGGCGTTGACGTCGGAGGTGAGCGTCGTCGTCATCGACTGCACCGACACCGGGTGGTCGCTTCCGACCCCGACCTTGCCCACCTGGATCTGGCGGGTCTTGCGGCGCGGAGCGAGCACGGGAGGCGGCGCCTCCGGCATGCCGAGGCTGATGGCGGTCATGCCTCCCAGGCTACTGGCCAGGGTGCGCGAAACCTCAGTCGCCGGATGTGACCTCGCGCGCCGCGGCTGCCGGCGGGCGGTTCTGGACCTTTCGCTGTCGTTCCGGGGGGTTGCAACTCCCCGGAACGACGGCGATTTCAGCAGATGCTGAGATCCGCCGACCCGCAACCGACGGCGCTACCCCTCCAGGTGCAGCGGTACGACGAGGTCGCCGACGATCAGGACCAGGCCCATGACCAGCATCACCGAGGCGACGACGTAGGCGACCGGGAGCAGCTTGGCGGCGTCGACGTAGCCCGGGTCGGGGCGGTGGCGCAGCCGGGCGATCCGGCGGCGTACGCCCTCCCACACGGCGCTGGCGATGTGGCCGCCGTCGAGGGGCAGCAGCGGGATGAAGTTGAACATCCCGATGAAGAAGTTGAAGCCGCCGATCAGCATCAGCAGGAAGACAGCCTTCTCGGTGACCGGGAAGGTGTCGTGGGAGACGGTCTCGCCAGCGAGACGGCCGCCACCGACGATGCTCACGGGGCTGTCGACGGCGCGCTCCTCGAGCCCGACGATCGCCTGCGCGACGTCCCAGACCTTGACCGGCAGGGTGGCGAGCGCCTTGACCGTCTCGACGGCCATCCCGCCCATCTCGCGCACGGTGTAGATCGGGCCGCCGGTCTCGGTGACGATGCGCTGCGTCGGGGTGACCCCGAGGAAGCCGACCTGGGTCAGCGTCTCGTCGGTCTGGGAGGTGGGCCGGGCCTCGACGGTGGTGCTGGTCGTCCCCGTCAGGGCGGCACCGTCGCGCTCGTAGCCGATCACCGCCTCGCCGTCCTCGTTGCCGCGGATCAGCTCACGCAGCTGGTCCCAGTCGGAGACCGGGGTGCCGTTGAACGACGTGATGACGTCACCTGGCTCGAGGCCCGCCTCGATGGCCGGCGTGCGCGGGTCGTCGGCGGTGCACTCGCGACCCTCCTCCGCGTAGGGCAGGACGCACACGGAGACGGAGTCGAGCACCGGCGGACCGGCCTCGGCCTCGACGGACTTCTGGCCGTAGGTCGCGAAGACGCCCCAGAAGATGAAGAACGCGATCAGGATGTTGACGGTCGGGCCGCCCGCCATCACGACGACCTTCTTCCACGACGGCAGCTTGTAGAACAGCCGCTCGGTGTCCTCGTCCTTGATCAGCTCCCACTCCGCGGCGCGCGCGTCGGAGATCAGCTGGGTGAACATTCCGGTGTTGGACTTACGGACCCGGGTGACGGTGTTGCCATCGGCGTCGACGGTCGTCTCGTCGGCCAGCTGGTCGGCGCCGGGGGGCAGCATCCCGACGATCTTGACGTAGCCGCCGAGCGGGATCGCCTTGACGCCGTACTCCGTCTCCCCGACCTGCTTGCTCCAGACGGTGGGGCCGAACCCGATGAAGTATTGGGTGACCTTCCCGCCGAACTTCTTCGCCGGGATCATGTGGCCGAGCTCGTGGAGCCCGATCGAGACCAGGATCGCGCCCACGAAGAGCACGACGCCGAGGACGTAGTAGAGGGCGGTCACGCGGTCTCCCCGATCAGGCTGCTGGTCACGGTGCGCGCCCAGGCGTCGGCATCGAGGATGTCGTCGACGGTGAGCGTCTCCCCCGAGAGTACGTCGTGGCGTGCAAGGACGGCGGCCACGCTCGGCACGATGTCGTTGAAAGCGAGCCGGCCGGCGCGGAACGCCTCCACGCAGACCTCGTTGGCGGCGTTGTAGACCGCCGGGGCGGTCCCGCCCTGCTCGCCGGCGTCCCGGGCTAGCGACACCGCGGGGAACGCCTGGTCGTCGAGCGGGAAGAACTCCCACGTCTCGGGGCGCGTCCAGTCGACCGAGGGCGCCGCATCGGGCACCCGGTCGGGCCACGCGAGCCCGAGCGCGATCGGGATCAGCATCGTCGGCGGGCTGGCCTGCACGAGCGTCGAGCCGTCGACGAACTCCACCATCGAGTGCACGACGCTGGTCGGGTGCACCACGACCTCGATCCGGTCGAACGGGATGCCGAACAGCAGGTGCGCCTCGATCACCTCCAGCCCCTTGTTGACCAGGGTCGCGGAGTTGATGGTGATCACCGGGCCCATGTCCCAGGTGGGGTGGGCCATCGCCTGCTCGGGCGTGACGTCGGCCAGCTCCTCGCGGGTGCGGCCGCGGAACGGTCCGCCGCTGGCGGTCAGCACCAGGCGCCGCACCTCGTCGGCGGTCCCACCGCGCAGGCACTGTGCGAGCGCGCTGTGCTCGGAATCGACGGGCACGATCTGGCCGGGCTTGGCGCGCTCGAGCACGAGCGGGCCGCCCATGATCAGCGACTCCTTGTTGGCCAGCGCCAGCGTCGTCCCGGCGTCGAGCGCCGCGAGCGTCGGGCGCAGGCCGACCGCACCGGTGATGCCGTTGAGTACGACGTCAGCAGGCCGGGAGGCGGCCTCGACGGAGGCGTCCTCACCCAGTCCCGAGAAGAGGCCGGAGTACGCCGGCGCGAACTCCGCGACCTGCCGCTCGAACAGCTCGGGGTTGGACCCGCCGGCGGTCAGCCCCACGACCCGGAACCGGTCGGGGTTGGCGCGCACGAGGTCGAGGGCCTGGGTGCCGATCGACCCCGTCGAGCCGAGGATCACAACGTCTCTCACCAGACCATCCTCCCGCACTAATGTCCCTCCATGAGCATCGCGCAGGAACGCCGCCTCGTCACCGCCATCCCCGGGCCGGAGTCGCTGGCCCGGCTCGATCGCAAGAAGCAGCACGTCGCCGACGGCGTCGGCACCACGCTGCCGGTCTTCATCGTCGAGGCCGGTGGCGGTGTGCTCGTCGACGTCGACGGCAACCACCTGATCGACCTCGGCTCCGGGATCGCGGTCACCACGGTGGGCAACGCCGCGCCGGCCGTCGTACGACGGGTGCAGGAGCAGGTCGCGGCGTTCACCCACACCTGCTTCATGGTCACGCCGTACGACGGGTACGTCGACGTGTGTGCCGAGCTGGCCGAGCTCACCCCGGGCGACCACGCCAAGAAGTCGGCGCTCTTCAACTCCGGCGCCGAGGCGGTCGAGAACGCCGTCAAGATCGCCCGCGTGGCCACCGGCAGGGACGCGGTCGCGGTCTTCGACCACGCCTACCACGGGCGCACCAACCTGACGATGGCGATGACGGCGAAGAACATGCCCTACAAGAACGGGTTCGGGCCGTTCGCGGGCGAGGTCTACCGCGCGCCGATGTCCTACCCGTTCCGCGACGGCCTGTCCGGCGAGGAGGCGGCCGCGCGCGCGATCGACGTGCTCGAGAAGCAGGTCGGCGCCGCCAACCTCGCGTGCGTCGTGATCGAGCCGATCCAGGGCGAGGGCGGCTTCGTCGTACCCGCCCCGGGCTTCCTGCCCGCGCTCGCCGCCTGGTGCACGGCCAACGGCGTCGTCTACGTCGCTGACGAGATCCAGTCGGGCTTCTGCCGCACCGGCGACTGGTTCGCCAGCGACCACGAGCGCGTCGTCCCCGACCTGGTCACCACCGCCAAGGGCATCGCCGGCGGGCTCCCCCTCGCCGCGGTCACCGGCCGGGCCGAGCTGATGGACAGCGTCCACGTCGGCGGCCTCGGCGGCACCTACGGCGGCAACCCGGTCGCGTGCGCCGCCGCCCTCGGGGCGCTCGAGGAGATGCGCGAGCACGACCTCGTCACCCGCGCCCGCGAGATCGGCGTCACCATGGCCGGCCGGCTCGCCGACCTCCAGGAGACGTACGCCGTGATCGGCGACGTCCGCGGCCGCGGCGCGATGATGGCGATCGAGCTGTGCGCCCCCGGCACCACCACCCCGGACGCCGCCCGCGCGGCCGCCGTGGCGGCGCACTGCCACGCCCACGGCGTCGTCGTCCTCACCTGCGGCACCTGGGGCAACGTCTTCCGCTTCCTGCCGCCGCTGTCGATCTCCGACGCGCTCCTGGCCGAGGCGTTCGACGTGGTGGCCGAGGCGTTCGCCGCCACCGCCTAGGTCACGCCCCGCCCACGCCCCACAGGGCAGCGACGTGGCGGCTGTCGGTGCCGCAGCAGCCACCGACGACCGACACCGACGGCAGGGCAGCCCGCGCGGACGCGGCTGACGAGACCAGCAGCCCGAGGTCGCCGCTGTCCAGCTCCTCCATCGCGTCGAGCTCGGCGTGGGTCATCGTCGACGCGTTGGGCCGCAGCGCGGCGACCCGCTCCTGCCAGCCGCCCCCGTCGAAGGCGGGTGCCACGTGGGTGGGGTGGGCGCAGTTGACGCCGTACCAGTCAGGCGCGGCGGCGGCGTCGACCGACCCGACGGCCTCACCCAGCGGCGTACCGTCCGGCAGCCGGCCGTCGGTCTCGACCGTGAACGAGATCGCCACCGGCACCCCGACCGAGCGCGCCGCGCGGACTACGCCGACCGCCTCGGCGACGGTCGACAGCGTCATCGCGTGCACCACGTCGACCCCGGCGGCCGCGAACGACGTGACCTGGGCCAGGTGGTAGTCGGCAGCCTGGTCGGCCTCGGTCGTCGACGCGACGTAGCCGTCACCTCGCGGACCCACGCACCCGCTGACGATCGCCCGCTCCGCGCCGGCCACGGCCGCGCGGACCAGGTCGACGGACGCCCGGTTGACCCGGTCGAGCGCGACCGCGTCGTAGCCGACCAGCGCCGCCCAGTCCGGGTTGGCCCGCCAGGTGGGCGTCTCCAGCACGACGCCGGCGCCCGCCGCCTCCGCGATCGCCACGTAGTCGTGGAAGTACGACGTCAGCAGCGCGCGCCCGGCGTGGTCGTCGACCAGCGGGAACGCCGCGAACTCGGGCAGGTCGACGCCCTTGAGGAAGATCAGGTCGGTCTCGAGGCCACCGTCGGTCACCCAGTCGTGGCCACTGAGCAGGAAGGGTGCGGGCATGGCGTCACGATAGGCCGAAATTCCGTGCGGATGTCGACCACTATTTCGCCTGCGGCTCCCCGCGCCACGGGTCGTCCTGGTGCTCCAGGTCGTATCTCACCCGCGGGTCGTGGGCGTCGGCGTAGTAGTCGCCGGGCTCGGTCGCGTCGCTGCCGTTGGAGACGTTGGCTGCCCGGAGCACCAGCGTCAGCACCACCGTGACCAGCAGGTTGAGCGCGAACGCCGTCATCGCGATGTAGCCGAGGTCGCCGATGCCCGGGATCGGGTCGAGCGGGCTGCCGAAGTGCTTGCCGGTGATCGGGTTGATCGCCTGGTAGGCCTGGTAGGTGCCGTAGACCATGCCGACCGCCCAGCCGACCAGCAGCCCGGTGCGGTGGAACCACCGCGTGTAGAGGCTGAACACGATCGCGGGGAACGTCTGGAGGATCCAGATGCCGCCGAGCAGCTGGAAGTTGATGGCGTTCTGGCGGTCGAGCGTGAGCACGAACACCAGCGCGAACGCCTTCACCACCAACGACGCCAGCTTGGAGACCTTGGCCTCCTGCGCCGGGGTCGCGTCCTTCTTCAGCCACTCCTTGTAGATGTTGCGCGAGAACGTGTTGGCCGCCGCGATCGACATGATCGCCGCCGGCACGAGCGCCCCGATCGCGATCGCGGCGAACGCCACCCCGGCGAACCAGGCCGGGAAGAAGTCCTCGAACAGCTGCGGGACCACCAGCTGCGGGTTGATCTCGCCGTCGAGGCCGGTCGGGTCGGTGCCGGCGGCGATGGCGACCCAGCCGAGCAGGGCGAGCAGCCCCAGCACGAAGGAGTACGCCGGCAGCAGCGCGGCGTTGCGGCGTACCGTGTCGCGGCTGCCCGACGACAGGCTCGCGGTGATCGAGTGGGGGTACATGAACAACGCGAGCGCCGAGCCGAGCCCGAGCGTCGCGTAGGCCCACATCGCCTCGGAGCCGGGGATGAACGAGCCCTGGGGCGCGCCGGTCACCTCGTTGGTCGTGGTCATCTTCTCCTCGGCGGCGCCGAAGATCGCGTCCCAGCCGCCGACCTCGGAGGGCAGGTAGACGACCGCGACGATGATCACGACGTAGATCAGGATGTCCTTGACGAACGCGATCACCGCCGGGGCGCGGAGCCCCGACGAGTAGGTGTAGGCGGCCAGCACCGCGAAGGCCACCAGCAGCGGCGCGTCCTTGGCGATGATGTTGTCGGAACCGCCGACCCCGGCCACCTCGAGCACCGCCTGGATGCCGACGAGCTGGAGCGCGATGTAGGGCATGGTCGCGAGGAAGCCGGTGATCGCGACGGCCAGCGACAGCGAGCGGTCGTCGTACCGGCCGCGGACGAAGTCGGCCGTGGTGACGTAGCCGTGACGGTGGCTGACCGACCAGAGCCGCGCCATGAAGATGAAGATGATCGGATAGAGGATGATCGTGTAGGGCACCGCGAAGAACCCCGCGACCGCACCGGTGGCGAACATCGCCGCCGGCACCGCCACGAACGTGTAGGCCGTGTAGAGGTCACCGCCGAGCAGGAACCACGTGATCCAGGTGCCGAACTTGCGCCCGCCCAGCCCCCACTCGTCGAGGGTGTCGAGGCTCTCGGCGCGCTTGAAGCGCGAGGCGTAGAAGCCGAGGACGGTCACCACCAGGAAGAGCGCGATCAGGACGGCGAGCGCGACGGTGTTGACCCCGCCGCCGGTCACCATGACCGTCACCGGCGCCGTCACTGGTCGTCACCCTTGCGCGGCGCACGGGCCGAGAGCGTGAGCTTGTAGGCCGCCCAGGTCATCGCGGAGCAGATGAACACCCACATGAACTGGTACCAGAAGAAGAACGGGAAGCCGAAGAGCTTCGGGTCCTCCCTGGCGTAGGTGTCGACCCACAGCAGGGCCACCACCGGGATCAGCAGCAGCACCCCGGCTGCGGCGATCTTGCGCTTGTCGGTGACCGGGACGTCAGGCGTGCCGGAACGAGATGTGTCTTTTCCGAGACTCATGCGGCGCGACGTTACCTGTGATCGCGCTCACGGCTTGACGCGTGTCAAAGACTCCGGTTCGATCCGTGCATGACCTTTGACGTGATCATCCGCAACGGCCGCTGGTTCGACGGGACGGGAGCGCCCTCGGCGGTCCGCGACCTGGGGATCCGCGATGGTCACGTCGCGGCCGTGTCGGCGGAGCCGCTCGACGCCACCGGCTGCCCCGAGGTCGTCGACGCCGCCGGCAAGTGGGTGCTGCCGGGCATGGTCGACATCCATACGCACTACGACGTCGAGGTGCTCAACGACCCGCACCTGCCCGAGTCGCTGCGCCACGGCGTCACCACGATCCTGCTCGGCTCCTGCTCGCTCTCGACCGTCCACGTCGGCGCGGTCGACGCCGGTGACCTGTTCGGCCGGGTCGAGGCGATCCCCCGCAAGCACGTCATCCGCGCCGTCCAGGAGGCCAAGACCTGGTCGTCGGCCCAGGAGTACGTCGAGGCGCTCGAGTCGCTGCCGCTCGGCCCCAACCTGGCCGCGTTCATCGGTCACTCCGACATGCGCACCGCCACCATGGGGCTCGACCAGGCCACCCGCAAGAACGTCCGCCCCTCAAGGCGCGAGCAGCAGCGGATGGAGGACATGCTCACCGAGGCGCTCGACGCCGGCTTCGTCGGCATGTCGGCCCAGCAGCTGCTCTTCGACAAGCTCGACGGCGACGTCTGCCGCTCGCGCACCCTGCCCTCGACGTACGCCAAGTGGCGCGAGATGCGCGGACTGCGCAAGATCCTCCGCTCGCGCGGGCGCGCCCTCCAGGCCGGCCCCGACGCCAGCCACCCGCACACGATCGTCACCCAGGCGCTCGGCTCGATCGGCTTCGGCAAGACCAAGCCCCTCAAGACCAGCCTGCTCTCGGCCGCCGACATCAAGGCGATCCCGTTCATCATCCACCTGATGCGCCTCCTCGCCGCGACGGTCAACAAGGCCGGCGCCGACTTCAAGTGGCAGCACCTGCCGGTGCCGTTCGAGGTCTACGCCGACGGCATCGACCTGGTCATCTTCGAGGAGTTCGGCTCCGGCGCCGCCGCCCTGCACCTGTCGGAGAAGATCGCCCGCGACGAGCTGATGCGCGACGAGGACTACCGCCGCCGCTTCCGCAAGGACTACGACTCCAAGTACGGCCCGCGGGTCTGGCACCGCGACTTCTTCGACGCCGAGATCGTCGAGTGCCCCGACGCCTCCGTGATCGGCAAGTCGTTCGGCCAGGTCGGCCTCGACCGCGGCGGCCTGCACCCCGTCGACGCCTACCTCGACCTCGTGCTCGAGCACGGTACGGCGATCCGCTGGCGCACCACGATCTCCAACCACCGCCCCGACATCCTCAAGAAGATGGCGCAGAGCCCGGGCGTCCAGATGGGCTTCTCCGACGCCGGCGCCCACCTGCGCAACATGTCCTTCTACAACTTCGGCCTCCGGCTGCTCCGGCACGTCCACGACGCCGAGGTCGCCGGCCGCCCGTTCCTCTCCATGGAGCACGCCGTGCACCGCCTCACCGGCGAGCTCGCCGACTGGTACGGCATCGACGCCGGCCACCTGCGCGTCGGCCACCGCGCCGACCTGTTCCTGCTCGACCCGGCTCACCTGGACTCGACTCTCGACGAGTACCACGAGGCGCCGGTCGCTCAGTACGACAACCTCTCGCGCATGGTCAACCGCAACGACGCCACCGTCCCGCTGGTCATGGTCGCCGGCCGCACCGTGTGGCGCGACGGTGACGCGACCGACGTACTCGGGAAGGAGCGGACGGGCCGCTTCCTGCGCGCCGAGGAGAAGACACCCGCCGTACGACCGGTTGCAAGTTCAACCATGGTTGCGGTTCCGGCCCGGGTGGACTAGACCTTGGTCTTGTCTTACGAGGCGCCTCGCACCCACTTACGCAGTGGGTCCCCGGGGCGCCTCACTACGTGGGGTCGCTACTGCTCCGAAAGTGCGTCGGGATCCCCCACCGCGGAGCCTTCCTCGCCGATGTCCTCGCGCAGCTCGACGCTCGTCAGCAGAGTCAGCGGTTGTTGAGGCTGAAGTGCTGGTAGTCCTTGAGACTCGACCAGGCGCCGCCCCAGCCCCAGCCGACTGACGCGAACGCGCGCACGACCGCCCCGTCGTCGGTGACCATCCCGGGGCGGACCCAGCCGCGGTCGAGGTACGCCGACGCCAGCTCGGGCAGCACCACGTCGCCCCGGAGATAGGGGTTCTGGAAAGGGTTGAGGTCGACCGCGAGCCCGTAGGCGTGCTGGGAGAACTCCGTCCCACCGGTGACCGGTCGGCAGACGAACGCCCCGGTGGCATTGCCGTCGCCGGTGGGCGGCGCGTCGAGTTCGGCGAGCCGCGCGATCCCCATCGACTCGATCGGGAACCTCGCCTCGTAGAGGTGGCGGAAGACCTCGACCAGGTCGTCGGCCACCGCCCCGTTGACCAGCAGCTCGCCCGAGTGGCGGCGGTCGTCGAAGCCCCAGTACGTCATCCGCACCCACGCCAGCTCGGTCCGGTCGACCGGACAGCCGGCCCGCCACGTCGAGCGACTGATCGCGTCATCCGGCGCCGGGTCGGCCACGAGCGCCTGGAAGCCGGCGCCCGTCAGCGGCGGGACCGTATCGGGCGTGTTCCACCGCCGTACCCGCATCACCCGCGGCGTCGGCCGGACCTCGCCGTACCCCTCCGGGGTCTGCGGCAGGACGCGCCTCCCGAGCCACGCCGGCGGCACCGTCCCCAGGGGCGGGGGTCGCTGCGGAGCAGGATCGGGCTGGGGCTCGGGGGTCGAGCCCGAGGGCACGCTGGTCGACGGGCTCTCCGCGGATCGCGGCTCCACGGCGCGCCCGAGGTCGCACGCCGACAGGGCGCCGGCGGCCAGAAGACCTGCCAGCGACAGCCGTACGGCGGAGGTGGTCACCCACAACACCTTCGCACGTGGCCGGGCAACTGCCGCTCACTCCCGCCTGATGAAGCTGATCTTGCCGACGGGGTGGTGGATGACCTCGTAGTCGTCGTGGTGGGCCAGTGTGTGGTGTCTCGCGCAGAGAAGCACGCCGCTCTCCACGCTGGTGCCGCCGCCGTTCGACCACTGGACCAGGTGGTGGGCGTGGCAGGCCGAGGTCGGGCGTTCGCAGCCCATCGCGGCACAGCCCTTGTCGCGCACCGCCATCGCGATCCGCTGGGCCTTGGTGTGGAAGCGGCGCTTGCGGCCGACGTCGAGGACCTCGGACCTGCCGCCGAGGACGACGGGGATGACCCCGGCCTCGCACGCGAGCTTCCTCGCGAGGCCAGGGCTGATCCTGGTGCCGGTGTCGAGCTGGGCCGCCTTGAGCCCACCCATCAGGGTCTCCAGGGTCATGGTGACCACGACCGTGGCACTTACGCCGCCGGCGGTGGGGAGCTTGCCTGTCGGGTAACGACGGATGTGCTCCATCAACGCCAGACCCATCCCGTGCGGGGACAACCCCTGTCCGCCGGCCTTCGGTGACGCGATCGCCTGGAGCGCCTTGCGGAACATGTCGGCCTCGGCGGTTCGGATCATGAACCGGCCAAAGGTCTGGCCGTGGCCGTCGTCGTGCATGGTCAGCCGGGCGGCCTGCTCCGCCTTCTTCTCTTCGGCGGCGAGCTGTCTGGCCTCCTCGGCCTCGCCGATCTCGGGGGCGACGACGTCGAGGATCCGCCGGCCCTGGATCCGCAGCGCACGCGCGTCGTAGTGCGCCGCGGCTCCGAGGAGGTGACCACGTGCTTGAGCGCGGACCTCAGGCTGAACCGTGTCGGGCAGCGCGTCCACGGCTGCGGTGATCACCCTGGCCTGGTCGACGAGGAGTCCACCGGCCGCGAGTGCTTCGCTGACGGGCTCGTGATGCTCCAGCGCTCTGGCGAGCTTGACCTTGCGCGCTGCTTCGGCCTGAGTCATCCGACTCGCGTTGGCCCACCACACCCCGGCCGAGGTCGCACCGGACGCGTCTCCGACGCGGTTGCTGTCTGCGTGCGCGGCGACCTTGAGCTCAAGGGCGGACAGGCGGGCAGCAAGCCGGGTCGCGGTGAGCAGCGCGCGACGGGTGTCGTCGTCGCTCAGCGACCACGCCGGCGCGTGCTGAACCTCGTCGAGCTCGGCCTCGATCGCGGACATCGCAGCGACGATCGGGTGGTCCCGATCGGTGCGACGTCCGGTGCTTGTCATGTTCCTATCCCAGCACCACGCACCGACAGCCGAAGGCCTCAGAACCCCTTGTCCACAGGCCCTCTCGGAACTTTCTGAGACTTTACCTTCGGGTGCTTCAGACGTGCGAGCGAGGGATGCTGTTGTTGGCGACGCGGTTCTCGGCGTCGATCATCCAGGCCAGCTGCTCGAGCCGCTCGAGGATCGTGTGCAGGATGTCCGCGGTCGTCGGGTCCTCGGCGTCGACCTCGTCGTGGATACGACGCGTCGTACCGGCCGTCGCGTAGAGCGAGGCCACGATCGCGTCGACCGTGTCGGCGGTGTCGATCTCCTCAGTGGGCAGATCGGGCAGGCTCGTGGTCGCGGCAACGGTCTTCGAGCGCGCGTCCGGGGTGACGTAGACGGCGCGCATCCGCTCGGCGACCACGTCGGAGAACTCACGGGCCGCGTCGACGACCTCGTCGAGCACCAGGTGGGTGTCGCGGAAGTTCTTGCCCACGACGTTCCAGTGCAGCTGCTTGCCCTGCAGGTGGAGGTCGGTGAGGTCCACGAGCAGCTGCTGGAGGTGACCGCCGAGCTGCGGGCTGGCCTGGAAGGCCGGGTGGGCGGTGTGCTGGGGGTTCAGGGTCTGGGTCATGGTGCACCTCTCGTCGTCTGCGTACGTCGTTGCTACCCGACCATCATCTCGCCTTTTCTTGAATGATTCCAGTAAGGAGAGCCTGCCCTGCGGCGCGCCGCGGCGTGTCACACCCCGCGCCAAGCGGACCTGACAGCGCCGGTCGCCGTTGGCGGCAGCGGCGAAGCTGTCCTCAACAGGCGGAAATGTGTCTTTGGTCGCCGTAAGCAAATTGAGAGGGGCTTTACGGTGTCCCTGAAGAGCGATGTTGAAGAGTTGATCGTCTGGCTCGCCGAGCTGATTGACCGGCCAGCAGACGGGCAACAGCCGGCCGGCCTGTTGGACAGCGCCACGTGGAGCCTCGTCGTAGGGCGGCTGAGCGCGGCAGGGAAGGCGCTCACCCGTGCGGCGGAAGGACTTCATGCTGCGGGAAGGCCTTCCGGGTCGGGCCTGGCTAAGCACGAGCAGGCAACTAACCAGCGACTTGCCGGCGTCCTCGCTGAAGTCGCCACGGACCTGTCACGTGAATGCGAGGACCTCCGGCGCCGGGCGATGGTGCGCAGGGGGTTGGCCCCCAAGGAGCCTGCGGAATCTTCACTCGCCCTCGACGACGCCGAGGACTCTGTCGAGGACCCGAACGAACCTGACGTCACGCCCCCGCCGTCCGCACGACCTCGGGTGCCGGACGCGGACAAACACGGCGTCAGGTTGGCGATCGGGCGACTGATGGGAGCTCAGAAGTCCCTCACGACAGCAACGAATCACCTCTCGATCGGCGAGAAGGACGCGGGCGCCACTTCCTTCGCCGAAGAGCTTGATGTCCTGACTGAGATGGTCCTGGGGTTGCGACGACGGGTTGATGAGATCTCCATCGCCAGTGACACAAGCAGCTCCGCAGAGTCGCCCGCTGCCCCGGCCAGTCCTTCAGGAGAGCGCCAGTCCGCGACCACAAGCACCGTCCGCCAAGGGGAAACCGATGTCAGACGGTGACGACGCGACTCCCACACTCCGAGTCGCCGATGTCGACAAGATGACCGACGCAATACGCGGTCGGATCGATCTGTTCGGCAAGGCGCTCGCTGCCCTCGCCACGCTCGGAACCGGCGGAGTCGGGCTAACCAAGGCTGCCGATCTGGCTGGCTGGGACCACGGCGAGGAGAAGTGGGTTCTGGCAGCTGTGGCCTGTCTCGTCGCAGCAGCAGTAGGGGCACTCATCGTCGCTGTCCGGCTGATGGGGGTGAATGAGCCGGTCGTGCTCACCGCCTCGCTGGACGAAGAGCAGCTCGGTAAAGCGAAGACCGATGTGAACGTCATTTTTGGGGAAGCTGCGCAGAAGTTCGGCTTCAGCACGTTGCTGGCCCTCGACGAGCACGCGATGAGTCTGCGTCGGGTCGCAGCACGGGCGACTTCGGAGGATCAGCGCGCGCGTACCGCTGCCCGCACCAACGAGGTCCAGGGTGAGATCGACCGCGCTTTGGCCCGGGCTCGGCTGGTGGTGGTTCGTCGCAATGCCACCAGAGTGGTCAGTGACCGTCGGGCATGGCTCTGCTACCTCACCGTGATCCTCGGCCTCATGGGCTTCGCGCTATCCGCGGACTACGTCACGAGTGAACCGCAAAGTTCGCTCGAGTTGGTCAAGACCTGCGGGGAGGCGCGCTCTGCTGGGCCGCTGCCCTCGTCGGTCACAAGCGATTGCCCGTCGCCATCGGCCGAATCTGCCCCTCCATCCCCTACAGCGGGTTCGCGCGAACGACGGGCAGCGTTGATCGAAGAACTCACAGCCCTGTTGACCACGTGCGAAGAGGCGGTTGCGGACGAGATGCTGCAAGAGGCCGATTGCGACGCCATCGCCGGGCTCGTCCGAGAACTCTTATCGCCTGGGGCGGTCGAGTAGGCCGCCTCCAACCAAACACCGGGCTCACAGCCCCTACCCTCGTTGGCAAGCCTGACTCAATCGGCGGTCCGCTCGGAGATCTGCACCCGCAGCCCAGCGACCAGCGTTTCCAGGGTGAACGACCAGGCGGCGGTCGCGTCGTGACCCTCGAGCGCGTGGAACTGCGGGAAGCTCTCCTCCGGCAGGTCCTCGATAGCGGTCTCGAGCATCTCGCCACGAGCCGCAGCGCTCATCTCCAGCCCCACCATCAGGGCGGTGAGGGCGGTTGCCTTCACGGCGTTGTAGGAGTCCACCGGCGAGAGGCCGGCCTTGCCGAAGGCGGCGAGGGCCACCTCGAACGAAGCGGCGGCATGCGCGCCCTGGACCGGGCGGCGCGACAGCGCCGCGAACGCGCCGGGGTGCTGGGTGGCCATGGCCCCCATCCCCTCGAAGAAGGTGCGGACCCACTCCTCCCACTCGACCGGAGTCGTCGGCAGGTGCGCCTGGTCCAGCAGGGAGTCGACGATCCCGTCGGTGATGGCGTCGCGGGTGGGCACGTGGTTGTAGAGCGAGGTGACGTGCACGCCCAGCTCCCCCGCGATCCGACGCAGGGTCACCGCGTCGAGCCCGTCGCGGTCGGCCATGGCCACCGCGCAGGCCAGGATCCGCTCTCGCGTCAGCGCCGCCACAGCCGGAGCATAACGTCATTGACAGCCATACCTACAGTGTAGGTATGGTGAGACCTACACTGTAGGTTCAGCCAATGAGGGAGACCCGATGTTCACGCAGCCCGAACTCGAGCAGAAGCTCGCCGAGCTCATCGAGAAGTACGACGTGCCCGGCGCCCAGCTCGCCGTACTCGACGGAGACTCCGTCACCGAGGTCGCCGCCGGCGTACTCAGCCTCCGCACCGGCCAGCCGGCCACCCCCGACGCGCTCTTCCTGCCCGGCTCCATCGGCAAGCTCTACACCGCGACGCTGGTGATGATGCTGGTCGACGAGGGCAAGCTCGACCTGGACACCCCGATCCGCACCTACCTGCCGGACTTCGAGGTCGCCGACCACCACGCTCGCGACACCGTCACCCCGCGCGACCTGCTCACCCACACCAGCGGCTTCGACGGCGACCACTTCACCGACACCGGCCGCGGCGACGATGCGCTGGCGAAGTACGTCGCCGGGTGCGCCGACCTGCCGCAGATCGCTCCCCCGGGCGTGATCTGGAGCTACAGCAACAGTGGCTTCTCGATCCTGGGGCGGATCGTCGAGGTGCTCATGGGTACGACGTTCGAGGACGCGTTGCGCGACCGGATCTTCGCGCCCCTCGGGCTGGAGCACACGGTCTCGTTCGCGGACGAGGCGATCGTGCACCCGACCTCAGTCGGCCACGTGGCCGACCCGGCCGACCCGGCCAAGCTGGTGGTCAGCCCGACCTGGGGCCTGTGGCGCGCGTTCTCGCCGATGGGCAGCGCGGTGATCGCGTCGGCAGGCGACGTACTCAAGTTCGCCCAGCTGCACCTCGACGGCGGCGTCGCCCCCGACGGCACCCGACTGCTGGACGAGAAGCTCGCCGCGAGCATGCTCGTGCAGCAGGTCGAGCTGGTCGACGACTCCGTGCTCGGTCAGGGCTGGGGTCTCGGCTGGATCCTCGACCACTGGGGCGAGGTCTCGGTCGTCGGCCACGACGGCAACTCGATCGGCCAGAACGCCTTTATGCGCGTGGCTCCGGAGGAGCGCTTCGGCTTCTGCCTGCAGACCAACGTCGACAGCGCCCTCAACCTCTACCGCGAGCTCGCCGACTGGCTCTTCGGCCGCCGGCTCGGCGTCGCCCCGCGCCCCGACCCCGCGACCCTCGAGGACTCCCGGGTGGCCGAGCCCGACCGCTACACGGGCACCTACCAGCGCGAGGGCCTGACCTTCGAGATCAACGCGGACGACGACGGCCGCCTGATGGCCACCGTGACGCCCTCGCACGGGGTCGCCCAGGACCAGGGCTGGCCCCCGATGATCGACCTGCCGCTGGTGCCGGTCGCCCGCGACGACTCCTTCATGCTCAAGCTCCCCATCGCCGACGCCGACCTGCTCGCCGCCTTCTTCAACCCCGACGACGTCGGCGGACGCCCGACGTACCTGCACTTCGGAGGCCGGGCGCACAAGCGCGTCTGACGTGACCGTCAGGCCCTAGCATCGGGGCGTGACCCGAGACCTCGATGTCGTCCTGGTGGGCGCGACCGGCTTCACCGGGACCCTCGCCGCCGAGCACCTGGCCCGCACCGCCCCGGCCGACCTGCGATGGGCGTTGGCGGGACGTAGCGCGGAGAAGCTGTCGGCGCTGCGGGACCGCCTCGCCGCGATCGCGCCAGGCTTGGCAGACCTGGAACTGGTGGTGGTCGACAGCCACGACGCGACGGCGCTCAAGGTGTTGGCGGAGCGGTCCCGCGTCGTGATCGCGGCGGTCGGCCCCTACCTCGAGCACGGCGACCCGTTGGTCGCGGCCTGCGCGGCTGTCGGCACCGACTACGTCGACCTGACCGGCGAGCCGGAGTTCGTGGACCGCACCTACCTGCGCCACCACGCCACGGCGCTCGCGAGCGGGGCCCGCCTCGTCCACTCGTGCGGCTTCGACTCCGTGCCTCATGACCTGGGCGCGCTGTTCACCGTCCGGCAGCTGCCCACCACCGATCGACCGGTGCGGCTGCGCGGCGTGGTGCGGGCCGAGGGCGGCGTCTCGGGCGGCACCTTCGCCTCGCTCCTCGGGGTCGCCTCGCGGATCCCGCAGATGCGGGCAGCGGCTCGGGAGCGCGCCGCCGTGGAGCCTGCCCCGGCCGATGGTCGACGGTCGCGCCCGGTGACGCTGCGGCCCTCACGCGACCCGCTGCTCGGGTGCTGGCTGCTCCCCCTGCCCGCCATCGACCAGGAGATCGTCGCGCGCAGCGGGGCGGCCATGGCGGACTTCGGACCGGACTTCTCCTACTCCCACGCGGCCGGCATCCGGCGCGCGCCGGTGCTCGTCGGCGCCCTGGGCGGCGTCGGGGTCGCGGTCGCGGCCGCTCAGATCGCGCCCGTACGCCGGTTCCTGACCCGCCGGCTTCCGTCGGGCACCGGGCCGTCCGACGAGGTCCGCGGCCGCTCGACGTTCACCGTCGACATGATCGCCGAGGCCGGCCCGACCACCGTCCATGCGCGGGTGAGCGGGATGGATCCCTACGACCTCTCGGGCATCGCGCTGGCCGAGAGCGCGCTGTGCCTGGCGCTCGACGACAACCCGTCCACCGCCGGGCAGGTCACCACCGCCCAGGCGATGGGCACGGCCCTGACCGCGCGTCTCGAACGTGCCGGGGTCCGCTTCGAGGTCGTGGCCCCCCACCAGCCCGGGTAGCCGACCGGCCCACCCCGTACGGAGGAGACGGGCTGTCCTCCGGGTGGGCGGCTCGGCACCTGCGACGGAGGTCTGCGAGCGGCCCGCTCGGCACCGTGGATGAGGTGACCATTCATCTCACTCGAACCCATGGCCTCGTGGCAACAACGCTGCTCGTCCTCGCGCTCTCGAGCGCCGGCACCACGGAGCCGGAGCCGTACAAGGAGCTCCCCCACGCCCAGCCGCAGCGGGCTGACCACCACCAGCCGCAGGCACCCCGCGACCTCCCGCCCAAGTCCGGTCCCCACGACCCGTACGACGTCGACGACCCGACGATCGGCAACCTCGACGCCGACCTGCTCGAGGCCGTCCAGGCCGCGGCGAGCGACGCGCGCGACGACGGCGTGCCGATGAGCGTCACCAGCGGCTGGCGCAGCCGCGAGCAGCAGCAACGTCTCTTCGACGAAGCCGTGGACGAGTACGGCAGCGAGGAAGAGGCCCTCCGCTGGGTCTCCACCCCCGACACCTCCGCGCACGTCACCGGCGGCGCCGTCGACCTCGGCCCCACCGATGCCATGAGCTGGCTCAGCCAGCACGGGTCTGACTACGGCCTGTGCCAGACCTTCGCCAACGAGGCGTGGCACTACGAGCTGGCCACCACCCCCGGCGGCGAGTGCCCCGAGATGCTGCCCGACGGCAGCAGCCGCAGCTGAGGATCACGGCGGAACGTAGGCTCGGACGTGCCAGCACGCTCGAGAATGCGCTTCAGGAGGCACCGTGTCCCACCCCGCCACCCGGCTCCGGACGATCCTGCCCGGCTCGGGTCGCGCCGCCCTCGGAGCCACCATCGCCGGCACCGTGCTGACCGGTCTCGCGTCAGCCCCCGAGCGGATGGGCCACCTGTTCCGGCGGAGGTTCCCAACCGTCGCGGTCACGGGGATGACCGGCGTCGGCAAGAGCCAGCTCGTCGACCGCCTGGCCCGCCGTACCGCCAACAACGGCGTGACCGAGGTCGGCTCGGCGGGTGATGGAGCGACGTACCCGTCGCTCCTCCCGCCTGAAGGGCTTCCGCTTCCTGGTGGTGCCGGGCGACAACGCGGCCACGCGCCTGGGCGCCCTCGACGAGGTCTTCCACGACGAGCCGGTCGACGGGGTCATCCACGTGGTCGCCAACGGTTACGCCACCCCGCGGCGACCGGCGGGTACCACCGGAGCGGCCACGGCCACCCTGGAGGAGCAGCTCGCCGCCGAGCTCGAGGACTGGGCGATCACCGCGCACCGGATCGCCTCGATGGCAGTACGCCGCGACCGGCCGGTCTGGCTCGTCATCGCCGTGACCAAGGCCGACCTGTACGCCGACGACCTGGACGACGTCGTCGACTACTACTCCCCCGGCAGCGGCTCACCCTTCGCCGCCAAGCTCGACGAACTCCGGGCCCTGGCCGGCAGCGCGAAGCTCTCGGTCGACGTGCTCCCGGTCTCCAGCCAGGGCGGCGACCGCAACTCGGCCATCTCTTCCAAGAAGTCCAGCGCGATGGTCGACGCCCTCGCTGTGCGATTGGCCCAGCTCAGCGGACACGTCTGAGGGTTCGTTCGAGCAGTTCCTCATAACGGAACTCGGCGAGGCTGCGATTGGTCACGCGAGTGGCGCCTCAGCGCGTCCTTCCGCCGCAAACGCCGCGACAGCGGCAACGGCCACTCCGTCATGGTCAAGTTCCGTAGGTTGTTACCTGTCGATAAGCGCGAAGGTCGCTAGCGCGTGGACCAGCGACTGACCGTCCTGGGCGATGTCGGCTTCGCAGACGGTGAGGTTCTCGCCACGCTTGCGCACGGTGGCCGTCACCACCAATTTTCCTGGCTTGCCGGGGCGGAGGTAGGTGACGGAGAGCTGGCTGGTGGCGGCGCCTTCGCCATCGGCTGCGCTGCGGACCGCGGCGCCCATGGTTATGTCGACCAGAGTGGCGAGCAGGCCACCATGGACGGCACCGGAGGGGTTGAGGTGGCGGTCGTCGACGTCGATCTCGAGGCGCGCCTCGCCGTCGTTGGCCGTGGGGGCGGGGGCACCGATGAGGGCGGTGAAGCCGGGGTCGCTGTCGGGCATGGGCGGGCGGTACCCGCAGCGACGCTAGGCACTCTGGCGCGGACGCGACCCGGCGTACAGATGCTCGTCGGGAACGCAACCGACTCCGCCGTAACGTCATACGAATCGTGGAGTCGCATCCACTTTTCGTATGACGTCCGGGGGGCCTACCCCGCGAGGTGGCCCCAGTCCGGCGCAAGCTCCGCCCACGGCCCGACAGCAGCCACGCGGCCTTCGGCGAGGACGACGACACGGTCGGCCTGGGCGAGGGCGGCGCGTTTGCTGGTGGCGCCGATGACGGTGGCGCCGCGGGCGCGGAGGGCGGACCAGAGCTCGATCTCGGTGGCGGCGTCGAGGGCGGAGGAGACGTCGTCGGCGAGGAGGAGCTCGGCGTCGGCGGCGAGGCCGCGGGCCAGGGCGAGGCGCTGGACCTGGCCGCCGGAGAGGCGGACACCGCGGTGGCCGACGAGGGAGTCGGGGCCACCGGCGGCGTCGACGTCGAGCATCATCCGGGCGGCCTCGAGGGCGGGGAGGACGTCG
Source organism: Nocardioides szechwanensis (assembly GCF_900103935.1). Classification (GTDB taxonomy): domain Bacteria; phylum Actinomycetota; class Actinomycetes; order Propionibacteriales; family Nocardioidaceae; genus Nocardioides; species Nocardioides szechwanensis. Next base: position 193,455 of record NZ_FNIC01000001.1, on the reverse strand, counting down.
CGGTCCGGGTGGTCGAGGCGGACGTTGTCGGTGAAGGTGCCCGACAGGACGCGCGGGACCTGGGCGACGTGGGCGACCCGGCCGGGGCGCAGGAAGGTCTCGGGATCGTCGACGCGGACGCCGTTCCAGCGGATCTCGCCGGTGCTGGAGACCAGGCCGGCAAGGGTGGAGAGCAGGCTGGACTTGCCGGAGCCGACCTGACCGAGGAGCAGGACGAGCTCCTGGGAGCCGACGGTCAGGTCGACGTCGCTGACGCCGATGGTGCCGTCGTCGTGGATGGCGGAGAGGCCGACCAGCTCGAGGGTGTGTAGCGGGTCGCGGGGGTCGGGCGTGGGCCCGGGGGCCTTGCCGTGGACCAGGTCGACGCCGGGCGGGAGATGCATCAGGTCACCGCCGCCGGCGAGCCGGCTGGTGGTCTGCATCCAGGCACGCGTGCCCGGGGCCTCGGTGACGACCGCGCCCGCGACCCGGCCGAACCAGTCGAAGCCGTTGACCGCGCCGGCCACCAGCAGCGCCGTGGCCAGGCCCCAGCCGCCGGCGACCATCACGCCCCAAGCGGCGACGACGCCGCCCTGGACCATGACGATGGGTACGCCGTCGAGGAGGGCCTGCACGCGGTGCTCGCGTACGGCGGCGTCGACCCGGCCGCTGTCGACCTTGCGCAGGTGGCCGTGGACGCTCGGGGTGGAGGCGGCGAGCTTGACGGTGCGTACGGAGTCGAGGGCCGAGACCAGCGAGCGGCCGAACCCGGCCCGCGCCTTGGCCGACGATGCCGCCGAGCGACCGGCGACCTTGCGGCCCAGTGACGAGGCGAGGGCGGAGGCGACCATGACGGCGAGCAGAACGCCGCCGGCGAGCCAGCTCTGGGCGAGGATCGCGGTGATCGCCGCGATCGCCAGGCCATTGACGAAGTCGACCCAGCGGTCGGCGTAGCGCGCGATCCGGTCGGCGTCCATGGTGCGGGCGACCACCTCGCCGGGAGGGGTGCGGTTGAGCCGGCGCTGGTCGGTCTGCCCGGCCAGGACGGTCATCCTGACCCGCAGCAACACCGCGATCCACCAGCGCGGGTAGAGCCGGATCGCCTCGGCCAGCAGCAGCGGGGAGACGATCAGCGACACCACGACGTACATCGTGAGCATGGTCGGGGTCTCGCCGCGCTGGAGCGCGACGACCAGGTGGCCCCAGATCCAGCCGGTGACCGCGCCGAAGGCGCCACAGAGCGCGGAGGCCAGGAAGATGAAGATGCTCAGGGCGCCCCACTGGGGCTCGATGACGAGCGCCGACCAGGTGGCGCGCGTCAGGCTCGGGACGGGCTCCATCTCCGGCGGGGCCGGCGGCTCCCCCACACGGCGGGCGGTGCCGACCTGGCTGGTGGACGCCTCGACGGGCGCGGCCCGGTCTTCCTCGGCGGAGGCCTCGAGCAGCGAGCGGAACGGTCCGGCCGCGGCCGCGAGCTCGTGGCGCAGACCGCGCTGCACCACGCGGCCGCCGTCGAGGACGGCGACCTGCTGGGCGCGCTCGGTGGTCGAGAGGCGGTGGGCGACGAGCAGGCCGGTGCGCCCGGAGAGCAGCCGCTCGGAGGCGCGGACGACGGCGGCCTCGGTGACGGGGTCCATCCGGGCGGTGGCCTCGTCGAGTACGACGACGCTGACGTCGCGCACCAGCAGCCGGGCGAACGCGACCAGCTGCTCCTCCCCCGCCGACAGCGTGGTGCCCCCGGGGCCGAGCAGGGTGTCGAGACCCTCGGTGAGTCCGGCGACCCAGTCGTCGAGGCCGAGCTCGACGACGGCGGCGACGATGCGGTCTCGCGGGAGGTCCTCGAAGAGCGCGATGTTCTCCGCCAGCGTGCCGGCGAGGATCTCGGTGCGCTGCGTGACCACGCCGACGGCGGAGCGCAGCGAGTTGAGGTCGAGGTCGAGTACATCGACGTTGCCGAGGAAGACCGTGCCGCGCTCGGGCTCGACCGCCCGGGACAGCAGCGCGGCCAGCGTGGACTTGCCGGAGCCGGTGCGCCCGACCAGGGCCGTGGTGGTGCCGGCCGGGACCTCGAGCTCGACGTCGCGCAGGGCGAACCGCCCCTCGGCGTACGCGAAGTGCAGGTCGGAGAAGTGGACGTCGAGCCGGCCCTCGGGCACCGGCAGGCCGCCGGTGGGCTCGCGCTCCGCGCCGAGCAGGCCGCGCAGCCGGAGCACGGCCCCGAAGCCGGCCTGGAGGTCGGGCAGGTGCCGCGCCAGCTGGTCGACCTGGCCGACGAACATCGTCGTCACCAGGAACAGCGTGACCAGCGAGGCCGTGGACAGGTGGTCGGTGGTGACGAGCGCGACGCCGCCCACCGCGGTGGCGGCGAGCACGGCGTGGAGCATCGTGCCGGTGCGCCGGGTGACCGTGGCCTCGAGCCGGAGCACCGCGTCGAAGAGCTCGTGCACCTTGGCAGCGAGCTCGGTGCAGCGACGCAGCACGTGGGCCTGGCCGCCGCTGGCCCGCATGTCGTCACGTCCGGCGATGCCCTCCTCGAGCGCGGCGGCGTGGTCGGTCCACGCGGCCTCCTCGACCACCTTGCGGGTGGAGATCTCCGGCAGCAGGGGGCGGACGACGGCCAGCGCCGCCCACCCGGTGATCGGGAAGAGGATGAACGCCGGCCACCACGTGACGCCGGCGACGATCCAGAGCGGGCCGGCGGCGAGCGTCGTACGGATCGCCATCCAGGCGCTCTGCCGCAGCAGGGTGCCGACCTCGTGGGTGTCGTCGTCAACCCGGTCGAGCACCTCGCCGACCGCCTGCTCGGTGAGCGCCGACAGCGGCTGGTGCATCGCCGCGTCGAGCAGGTCGGAGCGCAGGTGCCCCTCCGCGCGGTCGACCACGCCCGCCCACAGCGTGCGCGCAGCCGTGTCGAGCACCGCGGCGCCCACCACGCAGAGCGCAAGGATGCCGACCAGCCGACCCGTTGCGTCCTCGGCGAGCTTGCCGGCGACCAGCGAGCCGAGCGACGTACCGATCGCCGCCACCTGGCAGGCCACCAGCGCCCACACCGCGACCGGTCCGCGGAGCCGGCGCCAGTCGACAGCCGCCCCCCGCGCGGGATGGTCGGCGGCCGGGGTGCTCGTGGGACGGTCGGCGCCGAGAGTCGTGGTCATAGGGGTACGACGCTACGTGGCCGCACCGACAGTCGTCGCCCCAATATCGGCGGCTACGGCTGGTAGGGCGGGGCGACGCCCCAGCCCCAGCGCGGGACGGGCGCGTGCTCGACGACGTCGGCGTCGGGCTGGGAGTTCTGGAGCGCGAGCCGGGTGCCCCACTCGACGTACCCGACCAGGGCCGCGCGGAACTCCGGGTCGTCGGGCAGCCCGGCGTCGTCGGCGGCCAGGCTCATGGTGGAGGCGAACCGGTGCCGCTGCTCGGCGGTGATGCCGAGCCGCGGTGGTGGGCGAGCATGTTCTCGTAGCCGCCGCGGTCGCGGGTGTAGGCGTCCGGTCCGCCGAAGACCTCCGCCCACCAGTCGGTGACGTTCGCGCGGTGCTCCTCGGTGACCCCGCCAGGGAAGAACCGGCTCAGCTGGTCGTCGGCCTCCACCCGGTCGTAGAAGCAGTCGATCAGGCGCCGCAGCGCCTCCTGGCCACCGGCCCAGTCGTAGAGCGTCGGCTCCTCGTCCACCATGGCCAGATCGTGCCACGCGGGCAGCGCGGCCCGCCGCCCCTCAAGCGCGAACCGGGCGACCGGTGTAGGCCGAGGTGTCGAGATCGCCGTCGCGGATCACCAGGTGCCCGTCGACCAGCAGGTGCCGGACGCCGTACGACGGCCGCGTGGGGTCGGCGTACGTCGCGCGGTCGGTGACCGCGTCGGGGTCTAGGACGACGAGGTCGGCGTCGGCGCCGACGGACAGGCGGCCCTTGCCGCGTACGGCGTCCGTGGTCTCCGCGAGCACCTGTGCCGGGAGGTAGGAGCAGCGGCGGAACGCCTCCGGCCAGCTCCAGGCGCCCTGCTCGCGCACCATCATCCGCAGCGCCCGCAGGAACGTGCCGGCCGTGCGCGGGTGCGTCGAACCGCCCGGCGGCAGCGGCCACTCGCGGCTGTCACGGGCGCCGTCGGGCCAGTAGACGGGCATCGCGTCGCTGGCGACCATCGCGTCGGGGTGCTCGAGCGAGCGGCGGAGCAGGGCCGCGTCGAGCGGGTCGGTCTCGTCGAGGAACTCGATGATGCACGGCGCGCCCGGCGAGTCCGCACGCAGCTCGAGCAGGCGCCGCTCGTCGCGGACGCGCTCGCCGGTCCCGAGCATCACGATGCTCGACGGCCCGATGTCCCAGGCCCCGAGCCGCGCCGGCTCCAAAAAGGCCGCGCCGACGGCGGTGGCGCCGGCGCCGTACGGATAAGCCTCGACGGTGACCCGCGAACCCTCGGCGCGAGAGCGCTCGAGCGTCGCGAGCACCCGGTCGACGTGGCGTCGCGAGGTGCTGTTGACGTGGCAGTGGTGCATCGCCGCGCCGGTCTCGGCGGCCGCGCGCACGACCTCCTCGGAGCCGTCGATCGGGGTCGTGGGGTCGGCCTCGACCAGCTCCCTCACATGCGTGTACGTCGGTCTGTTGGCGGCGGCGGCGAGGCGCGCGACGGCGAGGTACTCCTCGGGGTCGAGGCGCGGGGCGTAGCCCAGGAGGATGCCGATGCCGAGAGCCCCGTCGCCGAGCTCGTGCTCGATCAGGGCCAGGCTGTCGGCCAGCTCGCGCGGGCTCGACCCGCGCTGCCAGCCGCGCTCGCCGAGCACGCCCAGCCCAGTCTCGAGGGTGGCGTCGGGCTCGGTTCCGAGCAGCACCTTGGCGCGCGCGCCGCCCCACGACGCCGAGAACCCGTAGTGCAGCGGCCGTCCCTGCTGCGCGGCCTCGGTGTAGGCGCGGGCGACCGGGATCAGCCCGGCCTCCAGGTCCAGGGCCGTCGTGACGCCGTCGTAGGCCTGGAGCCGCTGGCCGGCGACCGAGTGCACGTGGCTGTGCAGGTCGACGAAGCCCGGCCCGACCACGAGGCCGGTGACGTCGAGGGTGATCGCGCCCTCGGGCGCCGCCACCGAGCCGAGCTCGGCGACCTTGCCGTCACGCACCAGCACGTCCTGGCCCGTCGTCGTACCGCGCTCGGGGTCGACGACGGTGCCACCGGTCAGCAGGACGGGGGTGCTCACCCGGCCAACCTAGGCGAGCGGCCTGCGCGCACTCTTGGCGAAGCCCACCAACCCCGCTCGACAGGTTAGTGCGACAACACCAGCCACTGCTGAGCCTCGAAGTCGGGCAGGTTGTCGATGAACCCCCAGGTGACCAGGATCTCGTCGCCCGACAGGCCCTCGGGTGCGACGAGGCGCATGGCATAGCTGCGCTGCTCGTCGGGCCGGAGTCGGGGCGACTCGTCACAGTTCAGGCGAAACCGCGACTCGCCGCCCTCCACGGGCTCGGCGGCCAGTCCCGCCCCGACGACTTGCACCTCCTGCCGATAGCCGCCGCAGGGGCGGAGGTCGACGACCTGCTGGGACTCGTTCCGGATCAGCACCGCGTACTCGACGGTCTGGCCCGCGTACGCGGTGTCCGGAATCACCAGGCGGACCCGAAGGTCTGGCCAGCGGCTGGGCGGCTCTGTCGGCCAGAAGTCCTGGCCGGGCGGCAACGGCGGGTGCCACGCGTCGAAGTCGTCACGGGCGCTCCACGGGACGCTTCCCGGCGGGACGACCGAACTGCTTCCAGCCTCGGCGTTGGACGACGCCAGGGTCGGCGAGAAAGTGCTGCCGTTCCCCTCACTGGCGCAGCCGGTGAGCACGCCACACAGGCACGCCGTGGTCAGGAGCCACGCAGGAGTAAGCGAGCCGTTCATGTCCCTGGGACGCGGATGCGTCCCAGGATGTTGCGCGTGTGGGTCGACGAGCCGGGGACCTTCATGGCACACAATGTGCGCGGGTGGTTCTGCTGCCCGCGGCGGTCGACCATCCCCAAGGCTGAGAGAGAAACCACATGCGGGCCATCCTGCTCAGCAGCGCGCTGGCGGTGATCTTCTCCCTGCTCGGGACCCGACTCGCCATCGGCTGGTTCACGAGGCACGGCTTCGGCCAGCCGATCCGGGACGACGGCCCGACGACGCACCACGTCAAGCAGGGCACGCCGACCATGGGCGGGCTGGTGGTCCTGGCGAGCGCCACGGCGGCGTACCTCATCGCCACGCTGCTGACCGGGAGTCGGCCCACCGCCAGTGTCTGGCTCCTGCTGCTGCTGTTCTTCGGCTGCGGAGTCGTCGGGTTCGCGGACGACTTCATCAAGGTCTACACCCAGCACAACCAGGGGCTGACCAGCCGCGTCAAGATGGCCGGGCAGACGGTGGTCGCTCTCGGGTTCGGGCTCCTGGCGACGCAGTACTTCGCCGACGAACGCGGCGTCAGGCCCGCGTCGCAGTACCTCTCCGCCACGCACGACTTCGGGATCAAGCTGCCCCTGGTCGTGGTCCTGCTGGTGATCTGGTTCATCGTGACGGCGACCTCCAACGGCGCCAACCTCGCGGACGGCGCCGACGGCCTGCTGGCCGGCACCTCGGCCATGGTGTTCGGCGCCTACACGGTCGTGAACTTCTGGCAGAACAACCATCAGTGCGGGTCGCTCCGGCCGAGCGTGGTGGAGTCCCAGTGCTACGTGGCGCGCGACCCCCTCGACCTCGCGGTCTTCTCGGCCGCCATCGCCACGGCCTGCATCGGCTTCCTCTGGTGGAACGCCAACCCGGCCCGGATCATCATGGGCGACGTCGGCTCGCTCGCCATCGGAGGTGCGCTGGCCGGCCTGGCGATCATGTCGAGGACCGAGCTCCTGATGGCCGTCATCGCGGGGCTCTTCGTGCTCGAGACGATGTCGGTGCTCCTGCAGATGAGCTACTTCAAGCTCACCAGGCGGCTCACCGGCACCGGGCGCCGCATCTTCCGGATCGCCCCCATCCACCACCACTTCGAGCACCTGGGCTGGGACGAGGTCACCGTGGTCATCCGCTTCTGGATCATCGCGGGCCTGTGCGTGGTGGCCGGCCTCGGGATCTTCTACGCCGACTGGCTGGGCTGACCCGGCTCAGAGCTCCTTGATCCCCCACGGGCTGCCGTACTCGGTGAGCAGGTCGAGGAACGGTACGGCGTCGAAGGCCTCCGGGCCGAGGACGCCGGCCCCGCTCCAGGTGCCGTTGGCGAGCAGCTCGAGGGCGACGACGGGGTTGATCGCGGTCTGCCAGACCACGCACTGGTGGCCGTACTCGCGCATCGTCTCCTCGTTGTCGACCACGTGATAGAGGTACGTCGACCGGTCGGCGCCGTCCTTGCCCTTGCCCGTGACCCACAGGCCGGCGCAGGTCTTGCCCTTCATGCGAGGACCGACGGTGGCGGGGTCGGGCAGCACAGCGGCGACCACGTCGCGCGGGCTGACCTCGACGCCCTTCACTCGTACCTTCTCGGTGCTGTCGAGTCCGAGGGTGTGCAGCACCTTGAGGATGTTGATGAACTCGTCGCCGAGGCCGTACTTGAAGGTCGCGCGCTTGCAGTCGACCCAGCGCGGCATCAGGAGCACCTCCTCGTGCTCCACGTTGACGCACTCGACCGGGCCGATGCCCTCGGGGAAGTCGAAGACCTCCGGCTCGCTGAACGGCGGCGTCGTGAACCAGGCACCGTCCTGCCAGATGACCGGCGGGTTGAGGCACTCCTCGATCGTGGTCCACATCGAGAACGACGGCGCGAAGATCTCGTTGCCGTCGTCGTCGGTGACCACCAGGTTGGCGCCGTCGCGGGTGCCGAGCTCGTCGATCTCGCTGAACAGGTGGTCGGCGGCGTACCGCGCGAACACGTCGGAGAGCCCGGGCTCGACGCCGATGCCGACGAGGGCCAGGCGTCCGGCGCTCTCCCACTGGTCAGCGACCGCGAACTGCTCGTCGCCGAGCTTGACGCCGGTTTTCTCGTACGGCGCCTCGGGGTGCGGCTTGGACAGCGACATCGCCATGTCGAGGTAGTCGGCGCCGGCGGCGAAGGCGCCCTCGAAGATCGGCATGTTGAAGATCGGGTCGACGGCGTTCATCACGTGGGTGATGCCGTGCTCCTGGCACAGCGCGGTGACCGAGGCCGCGTCGGAGGCGTCGATCTGCCCGGCCGTGAACCGCGGGTCCACGGCGGCCGCCTTCTCGGCGCGGGTCGGGTCATAGTCGGCGATCACGATCGCCTCGAAGAAGTCGCGGCGCGCCGCGATCGCGGTGAACGCGGAGCCGACGCCGCCGGCGCCGACCAGGAGAATCCTCATGATGTAGCCCTTCTAGGCGTCGTCAAACGTGGTGCATGGCAAGGCGGAGGAGCGAAGGCGGCCTTTGAGCGAAGCGGGCCGTCGAGCGACGACAACGCAGCCAGGCGCCGCGTTTCACGGCGCCTAGCCGCCGATGTAGGACATGACGTGCTTAATCCGGGTGTAGTCCTCGAGCCCGTACATGGACAGGTCCTTGCCGTAGCCGGAGTGCTTGAAGCCGCCGTGCGGCATCTCGGAGACGAACGGGATGTGGGTGTTGATCCAGACCACGCCGAAGTCGAGGCGCTTCGACATCCGCATCGCGGTGCCGTGGTCCTTCGACCACACCGACGCCGACAGGCCGTAGCGCACGCCGTTGGCCCAGCGCAGCGCCTCGGCCTCGTCGCCGAACTTCTGCACGGTGATCACCGGGCCGAAGATCTCGTCCTGGATCTGCTCGTCGTCCTGCTTGAGGCCGGACAGCACGGTCGGCGTGTAGAAGTAGCCGGCCTCGCCCTGGCGCGCGCCACCGGTCTCGAGCTTGGCGTGATCGGGCAGGCGGTCGACCATCCCGGCGACGCGGTCGAGCTGGGTCGCGTTGTTGAGGGCGCCGTAGAGGACGTCCTCGTCGTCGGGCATGCCGGTGCGGATGCCCTTCGCCTGCTCGGCGAGCGCGGCGACGAAGTCGTCGTACACCCCGGGTCCGGCCAGCACGCGGGTGGCTGCGGTGCAGTCCTGGCCGGCGTTGAAGTAGCCGGCCTCGGCGATCGCGGCGGCGGCCTTCTCGACGTCGGCGTCGTCGAAGACGATCACCGGCGCCTTGCCCCCGAGCTCGAGGTGGACCCGCTTCACGTCGGCTGCCGCGGCGCCCGCGACCTCCATGCCGGCGCGCACCGAGCCGGTGATCGAGACCATCTGCGGCGTCCGGTGCTCGACCAGCGCACGCCCGGTGTCGCGGTCTCCGCAGACGACGTTGAGCACGCCCGGCGGCAGGAACTCCTGGCAGATCTCGGCCAGCAGCGTCGAGGACGCGGGCGTGGTGTCGCTGGGCTTGAGTACGACGGTGTTGCCGGCGGCGAGCGCCGGGGCGATCTTCCAGATCATCATCATCAGCGGGTAGTTCCAGGGCGTGACCTGCCCGACGACGCCGATCGGCTCGCGGCGGATGAAGGAGGTGTGGTCGCTCATGTACTCGCCGGCGGACTTCCCCTCCAGCACCCGCGCGGCGCCGGCGAAGAAGCGGAAGTGGTCGGAGCTCGGCGGCAGCTCCTCCGAGGCGGTCAGCCCGAGCGGCTTGCCGGTGTCGCGCGACTCGACCTTGACCAGCTCGTCGGCGCGCGCGTCGATCGCGTCGGCGATGTGGAGCAGCGCACGCGCCCGCTCCTGGGGCGTCGTGTCCCCCCAGCCGGCGAACGCGGCGTCGGCGGCGGCGTACGCGCGGTCGATGTCCTCGGCCCCCGACATCGGCGCCTTGGCGTAGACCTCGCCGGTACTGGGATCGATGACCTCGTAGGTCTCGCCCGAGGCCGAGTCGACGAGCTCACCGTTGACGACGTTCTTGAAGGTCAGGTCGGTCATGCGGGGAGCCTAATGACAGAGCAACGGAATCTGTAGGGGTTGCCCTGTCCATCCCACGGATTTCGTTGGCTCAGGCCTGATAGACGGGGGTTCCGTCCACCCAGGTGGACACGACCCGGGCGGCGCCGATCTCTCCCGGCGGTCCCGTGAAGGGGTCGCGGTCGAGCACCACCAGGTCGGCGACAGCGCCCGGGGCGAGGCGGCCGGCGTCGTCGCGGTGGTTCACCCAGGCGCTGCCGGACGTGTAGGCGGCGAACGCGGTGGCCAGGTCGATCGCCTGCTCGGGCAGGAACGGCTGCTCGCCGGCCGGCCCGCTCTCGCCGTACGCCGTGCGGTTGACCGCGACGTGGATCGCCTGGAGCGGGTCGGGCGTGCTGACCGGCCAGTCGCTGCCGGCGACCAGGCGGGCGCCGGCGCGGTGGAGGTCGCCGAAGGGGTACTGCCACCGCGACCGCTCCTCCCCCAGCACCGGCAGTGTCAGGTCGACCATCTGCTCGTCGAGGCAGGCCCACAGCGCCTGGATGTCGGCCGCGACGCCGAGGTCGGCGAAGCGGCGTACGTCGTCGGGGTGGACCAGCTGGAGGTGCGCGATCTGGTGCCGCCGGTCGGCAGCGGGGTCGAGCCCCTCGAAGGCGTCCAGCGCCTCGCGGACGCCGCGGTCGCCGATGCCGTGGACGTGGACCTGGAAGCCCTCGGCGTCGAGGCGGGTGATGGCGCGGCGCAGGATCAGCGGGTCGACGAAGGAGTGGCCGGTGTTGGTGGTGGGGTGCCCGCACCTGTCGAGGTACGGCGTCAGCAGCGCGGCAGTGCCGTTCTCCGCGACGCCGTCCTGCATGACCTTGACGCTGGTGGCGCGGAAGCGGCCGTGGGTGAACGCCTCGCGGCGGCTGACCAGGTCGGCGATCTGCTCCTCGCCGCGCTCGCGGTCCCACCAGAGCGCGCCGACCACGTGGGCGGTGAGGTCGCCGCGCTGGGCCGCCCGCAGGTAGGTCGGGCCGGGGTCGTCCATGCCTGCGTAGGCGCCGATGATCGCGTCCTGCCAGCCGGTGACGCCGAGCGAGTGGAGGTAGGCCTGGCCGGCGAGGAGCGCGGCGTAGTACTCGTCGTCGCCGGTCGCCGGGGCGTGGCGGGCGACCGCGTGCATGGCGCCCTCGTGGAGCGTGCCGGTCGGCGCGCCGTCGGCGTCCCGCTCGAAGCGTCCGTGCGGCGGGTCGGGCGTGCTTGCGTCGATGCCCGCGATCTCGAGGGCCCGGGTGTTGACCCAGGCGCCGTGGTGGTCGCGGTTGGGCAGGAACACCGGTCGGTCCGGCACCACGCGGTCGAGGTCGGCGGCGGTCGGCTTGCCTCCGGGGAAGGCCGACATCGCCCAGCCACCGCCGAGGATCCACGGCAGCTCGGGGTGCTGTGTCGCATAGGTGCGGATGTGGTCGAGGTAGGCGTCGCGGCCGTCGAGCTCGGAGAGGTCACAACGGATCCGCTCCAGCCCGCCCTGCACCGCGTGCACGTGCGCGTCGACGAACCCCGGCGCGACCAGTCCCCCCGCGACGTCGATCACCTCGGCGCCCGCCGGGCCCGGGTCGTCGGGGCCGAGCACGGCCGCGACCCGGCCGTCGCGGACGACGACGGTGCCCGGACCGACGTACTGCTGACCGTCGAAGAGGGTGCCGCCCCGCAGCACGGTGGTTGCCCCGTTCGTCGACATGGCGCATGTCTAGCAGGCCCTTGTTACCTCGCGGCAACGGATTCCGTCGAAATTCGGCCGTTTCACAGAGGATTCACTTGCGACTCGGCCGGGAGGGCAGCACCATGGGGGCATGACGTTGGACTACGACCACCTGCAGCGCGCCGCCAAGGACCACCTGTGGATGCACTTCACCCGGCACGGCTCCTACGCCGACGCCGACGTGCCGGTGATCGTGCGCGGTGAGGGCGCCTACATCTGGGACGCGAAGGGCAAGAAGTACCTCGACGCGCTCGCCGGGCTCTTCGTCTCCCAGCTGGGCCACGGGCGCACCGAGCTCGCCGAGGCCGCGGCGGCGCAGGCCAAGGAGCTGGCGTTCATGCCGCTGTGGTCCTACGCCCACCCCAACGCGATCGAGCTCGCCGAGAAGGTGGCGTCGTACGCCCCCGGCGACCTCAACCGGGTCTTCTTCACCAGCGGCGGCGGCGAGGCCGTCGAGACCGCGTGGAAGCTCGCGAAGAACTACTTCAAGCTCACCGGCAAGCCGATGAAGCACAAGGTCATCAGCCGCGCGATCGCCTACCACGGCACCACCGCCGGCGCGCTCTCGATCACCGGGCTGCCGGGGCTCAAGCAGCAGTTCGAGCCGCTGGTGCCCTCGACGTTCCGGGTGCCCAACACCAACTTCTACCGCGCGCCCGAGCGGGCCGACGACCTGGAGGCGTTCGGCCTGTGGGCCGCCGACCAGATCGCGGTCGCGATCGAGAACGAAGGCCCCGACACCGTCGCCGCGGTCTTCCTCGAGCCGGTCCAGAACGCCGGCGGCTGCTTCCCGCCGCCCCCGGGCTACTTCCAGCGGGTCCGCGAGATCTGCGACGAGTACGACGTACTGCTGGTCTCCGACGAGGTCATCTGCGCGTTCGGGCGGCTGGGGCACATGTTCGGCGCCGAGCGCTACGGCTACCTGCCCGACATGATCACCTGCGCCAAGGGGATCACCTCGGGCTACGCGCCACTGGGCGCGATGATCGCCTCCGACCGCCTGATGGAGCCGTTCCTGGAGCCGGGCGCGATGTTCGCCCACGGCTACACGTTCGGCGGGCACCCGGTCTCGACCGCGGTCGCCCTGGAGAACCTGCGGATCTTCGAGGAGGAGAAGGTCCTCGACAACGTGCTGGCGAACCAGGACGGGTTCCGCGCGACGCTCGAGCGGCTCAAGGACCTGCCGATCGTCGGCGACGTCCGCGGCGACGGCTACTTCTACGGCATCGAGCTGGTCAAGGACAAGGACACCAAGGAGACGTTCACCGCCGAGGAGTGCGAGCGCCTGCTGTTCGGCTTCGTCTCCAAGTCGCTCTACGCCGAGGGCCTCTACTGCCGCGCCGACGACCGTGGCGACCCCGTCGTCCAGCTGTCTCCCCCGCTCATCTGCGACCAGTCCCACTTCGACGAGATCGAGCAGATCCTGCGGGTCGTCCTCGACAAGGCGGGGTCGCTGCTCTGACCTGTTAGTGCCCGCCGAGTCGGCGCAGATCTCCCTGCCAGTCCGAGGGTTGTCCACAGGCCGACCAACTCGTGGCGTATCGACGGCGCTCGCAGGGCACGTCCAGAGGATGACCTCGTACGACGACGCACCGACGCTGCTGCCGCTGGACCGACCGTTCACCACACAGGACGCTCGCGAAGCCGGCGTCAAGGACAAGTTGCTCTACGCACTCACGCAGACCGGCTACCTACGCCGTCTGGTCGCCGGGGTGTACGTCGCTGACGCCGTGCCGGACTCGATCGAGCTTCGCTGCGACGCACTCGCACTTGTCGTGCCGGGCGACTGCGTCATGACCGATCGGACCGCAGCCTGGCTCCACGGCGCCCCCAACGCGATGGCACCGAATGAGCACCTCGCTGTACCGCCCGTGTCCTGCTTCCGGCCCAGCGACCATGGACGCCTGCGCAACGAGCTGACTGTGAGCGGGGAGCGCGAGATGCTCGAGCGCGACCTCATGGTCGTGCACGGCATCGTCGTGACCACACCGCTGCGCACGGCTCTCGACCTCGGCCGGCTGCAACCCACCGACGACCTGCGTCTCGCGGGCATGGACGCGATGCTCGCGCTGGGCGTTGACCATCAGGAGCTGCTTTCCGAGATCGAGAGGTTCAAGCGGCGACGCGGTGTAGTCGGCCTGCGCGGGCTCGCTCCGCAGGCGGACGGGGGCTCGCAGTCGTTCGGCGAGAGCGCCTCCCGTCGACGCTGGAACGCTGCCGGCCTTCCACGACCCACGACGCAGATCCCGGTCATCGTCGACGGTGTCGTCGTCTTCATCCTGGACTTCGGCTTGGAGGACCTTCTGCTCGCCGCCGAGTACGACGGCGAGCAATGGCACAGCAGCCCGGGCCAGGTCGCCCACGACACCGAGCGGCGCGCGTGGCTCAGCTCTGAACGCGGATGGATGGTCGAGGTCCTCCGACGCAACAACGTCTTCGGGCACCACCAGGACGCCGAGCAGCGCCTGCGGGCCGCCTACGACATCGCCCGCGCGTCACTGGGCGCACGTCGCTACTTCGTCTGAAGGAGATCTACGCCGACTCGGCGGGAGATCTACGCCGACTCGGCGGTCAGTCACGTGTGCTGCGGGAAGCCGAGGTCGACGCCGGGGCGCGGGGAGTCGGGCGACGGCCAGCGGGAGGTGACGACCTTGCCGCGGGTGAAGAAGTGGACGCCCTCGGTGCCGTGGGCGTGGGTGTCGCCGAAGAGCGAGGACTTCCAGCCGCCGAAGGAGTAGTAGGCCATCGGCACCGGGATCGGGACGTTGATGCCGACCATGCCGACCTCGACCTCGCGCTGGAAACGCCGGGCGGCGCCGCCGTCGTGGGTGAAGATCGCGGCGCCGTTGCCGTAGGGGTTGGCGTTGACCAGCGCGAGCGCCTCGTCGTACGTCGCCACCCGGACGACGGACAGCACCGGGCCGAAGATCTCCTCGTCGTAGATCGACATCCCGGGCGTCACCCGGTCGAACAGCGTCGGCCCCAGCCAGAACCCGCCCGACGACCCCGACGGCACGACCGAGCGCCCGTCGACCACCAGCGAAGCCCCGGAAGAGATGCCAGCAGCGACATAGCCGGCCACCTTGTCGCGGTGGGCGCCGGTCACCAGCGGCCCCATGTCACAGCCACTCCGGCCGTCACCGGTCACCAACGCAGCCATCCGCGAGGCGATCAGCGGCACCAGCGCGTCGGCGACCGGGTCGACGCAGACCAGCGCGGAGATCGCCATGCACCGCTCCCCCGCGGACCCGAAGCCGGCCGAGACGGCGGCGTCGGCGGCGGCCTCGAGGTCGGCGTCGGGCAGTACGACCATGTGGTTCTTGGCGCCGCCGAGAGCCTGCACTCGCTTGCCGTGGGTGGTGCCGGTCTCGTAGACGTAGCGGGCGATCGGGGTGGACCCGACGAACGACACCGCCTTCACGTCCGGGTGCGTGAGCAGCCCGTCGACCGCGACCTTGTCGCCCTGGAGCACCGAGAACACCCCGGCCGGCAGGCCCGCCTCGGCCCACATCTCGGCCAGCAGCAGGGAGGCCGACGGGTCCTTCTCCGACGGCTTGAGCACCACCGCGTTGCCGCACGCGATCGCGACCGGCACGAACCACAGCGGCACCATCGCCGGGAAGTTGAACGGCGAGATCACTGCAACGACACCGAGCGGCTGGCGGATCGAGTAGACGTCGACGCCGCCGGACACCCCGTCGCTGAACGACCCCTTGAGCAGGTGCGGCGCGCCGCACGCGAACTCCACGACCTCCAGGCCGCGCTGTACCTCGCCGAGCGCGTCGTCGAGCACCTTGCCGTGCTCGGCGGTGATCGCCGCGGCCACCTCCGAGCGCCGCCTCGCGAGCACCTCGCGGAACGCGAACAGCACCGACGTACGCCGCGTCAGCGACGCCGCCGCCCACTCCCGGCCCGCGTCGACGGCGGCCGCCACCACCGAGGAGACGTCGTCACCCGACGCGAACGCGACCTGCCGTGCGACCGCACCGGTCGCCGGGTCGTAGACATCGCCACGGCGCTCACCCGAGCCCGCCCACGCCGAGCCGGCCCGCCAGTGCGGCACCACGTCGTACAGCTTCGGCTTCGTCATGTCCCCAGCTTGCCCGCGCGGCGGCGACTGCCGAGCTCGCCGGACGCGACGATCACCAGCGCGACGACGAACATGATCGTGCCGATCACGTTGATCTGAGGAGGGATGCCCCGCTGGGCCGCGCCCCAGACGAACATCGGGAACGTGACCTCCTGGCCGGCGTTGAGGTTGGTGATGATGAAGTCGTCGAAGGACAGCGAGAACGACAACAGCGCCGCGGCGAGGATGCCGGGAAAGACCAGGGGGAAGGTCACCCGCCAGAACGTCTGCCACTCGTTGGCATAGAGGTCCATCGCGGCCTGCTCCAGGCGCGGGTCGAGCCCGGCCAGCCGGGCCTTCACCGTGACCACCACGAAGGACAGGCAGAAGAGCACGTGGGCGATGAAGATCGTCCAGAAGCCGAGGATCCCCGCGGCCCCGCTGCTCACGAAGAGCGCCAGCAGCGAGGAGCCCATCACGATCTCGGGGGTGGCCATGGGCAGGAAGATGAAGAGGCTCACGGCGCCGCGGCCGCGGAAGCGGTGGCGTGCCATCGCGAACGCCATCAACGTCCCGAGCAGCGTCGCGCCGAGCGTCGCGAAGAAGCCGATCCGCAGGCTGAGGGCGAGCGAGGAGCACATCTGGTAGGGCTCGCAGATGTTGGCCCAGTTGTGCAGCGTGAACCCGTCGAAGGTGTAGCTGTTGCGGCTGGCCGGATCGTTGAAGGACATCAGGATCACGACGAAGACCGGCACGAACATGTAGAGCAGCACGAGCAGTCCCAGGAAGAGCAGGAGGTGCTCTCCCAGCCAGCGTCCGGCGCGGCCCATCAGAGCAGCTCCTCGGTACCGGCGCGCCGTACGTAGACCAGGACCAGTACGACGATCGCCACCATCAGCGTCACCGACAGCGCCGCCGCCGTGGGGTAGTCACCGGCTCCGAAGAGGTCCTGGATCTCGTTGCCCACCATGCGGGTGCGCGGGTTGCCCAGCAGCTCGGCGTTGATGTAGTCGCCCGACGCGGGGATGAAGGTCAGCAGCGTGCCGGCGACCAGGCCCGGCATCGCCAGCGGCAGCGTCACGTGGCGGAAGACGGACAGGGGTGACGCGTAGAGGTCCGCGCCGGCCTCGAGGAGCCGCGGGTCGATCTTCTCCAGCGACGCGTAGAGGGGCAGCACCATGAACGGCAGGAAACCGTAGGTCAGCCCCGTCACCACCGCGAACGGCGTGTCGAGCAGGTAGCCGTCGGACCCGAGGATGTGGACCTTGCGCAGCATCGAGACCAGGAACTCGTTGTCGCCGAGGAGGTACTGCCAGGCGAGGGTGCGCACGAGGAAGCTGGTGAAGAAGGGGGCGATCACCGCCACCAGCATCACGTACTTCCAGCGGCCGGCCTTGAAGGCGATCGCGTAGGCGAGCGGGAAGCCCAGCAGCACACAGGCGGCGGTGGCCATGAGGGCGTAGAGGAAGGACCGGACGATCTGGGGCGAGTAGTCGGAGAGCGACTGTGTGTAGTTCTGCCAGTGCCCGGTCATCTGGTAGCCGAGGGCCAGCGACCCCGAGGGGTCGTAGAGGCTGGTGCTGACCAGCGTGACGGTGGGCACGACGAAGAACAGCGCCAGCCACAGCCCACCGGGCAGCATCAGCAGGTAGCCGGCCGGCCCCCGGCGACGGGTGTCCTCGTCGCTGTGCCCGGGCAAGGCCTTGTCGACCGGCGCGGCCGGCAGGTCCCTGGCGCCGCTCACTCGCCCTCCCGGTCCACCCCGGCGGCCGCGTCCTGGGAGGCGTCGAGGAGGAAGGTGTGCTCGGGGCGCCAGAGCAGGTCGACGGGGTCGCCGGGTCGGAAGCGCTCGCGGTTGCCGGTGTTCTGTTCGAAGACGGTGAGCTCCTGACCCCAAGGCATGCGCACGAGGTACTGGGTGCTGACTCCCACGAAGCTCACGTCGCTCACGACACCTCCCACCAGGCAGTTGAGCTCGTCGCCGCGCTCCTCGTCCTTCTCGCTGATGTAGACCTTCTCGGGCCGTACGCCGACCCAGACGTCACCCTCGTCGGAGCGGGCGCGGGCGGATCCCGCCGTGATGGCGGTGCCCTCCACGTCCAGATGGATGACGGAGCCGTCCCGGCCGACGACCTTGCCGGCCACGAGGTTCGACTGGCCGAGGAAGTTGGCGACGAAGGTGGTGGCGGGCGCCTCGTAGAGCTCTTCGGGCGCGCCCAGCTGCTCGATCCGCCCGCCGTTCATCACGGCCACGGTGTCGGCCATGGTCATGGCCTCCTCCTGGTCGTGGGTGACGTGGACGAAGGTGAGCCCCACCTCGGTCTGGATCCGCTTCAGTTCGATCTGCATCTGACGACGCAGCTTGAGGTCGAGCGCGCCCAGGGGCTCGTCGAGCAGCAGGACCTGCGGCTGGTTGATGAGGGCACGAGCCAGGGCGACGCGCTGCTGCTGGCCGCCGGAGAGCTGGGCCGGCCGCCGCTTGGCCATCGCCTGCAGCTCCACGAGCTCCAGCATCTTCTCGACCTCGGAGTCCACGTTCTTGTGGCCCTGGCGGCGACGGCCGAAGGCGACGTTCTGCGCGATCGTGAGGTGCGGGAAGAGCGCGTAGCTCTGGAACACCGTGTTGACGGGCCGCTTGTAGGGCTTCAGCCGGGTGATGTCCTGCTCGCCCAACGTGATCGTGCCGGCCGTGGGCTCCTCGAGCCCGGCCACCATCCGCAGGGTCGTGGTCTTTCCACAACCGGACGGCCCCAGCAGGGCGAAGAACGACCCCTCGGGGATGGTGAGGTAGAGGTCGTCGACAGCGGTGAACCTGCCGAACGACTTGGTGACGGACGTCAGGGTCAGGTCGCCGCTCATCTGTCCTCAGGCCCCGATGACCCGGGCGAAGTCCTTGTCGTACTGCTGTCGGACCTTGTCCTCCAGGCCCATGAAGCCGTAGGCGTTGGCCAGGAACTCGTCGTCCGGGAAGATCAGCGGGTTGTCGACGAGCGACGGGTCGATCTTCTCCATCGCCTCCTGGGCGCCCTCGACCGGGCAGATGTAGTTGACCCAGGCGGCCAGCGTGGCCGCCACCTCCGGCTCGTAGTAGTAGTTCATGAGCTTCTCGGCGTTGGCCTTGTGGTCGGCGCGGTTGGGCACCAGCATGTTGTCGGACCAGATGCCGAGCCCCTCCTCGGGTACGACCCACTTGATGTCGGGGTTGTCGTACTGCATGGCGATCACGTCGCCGGACCACGCCTCGCAGGCCACCAGGTTGCCGGCGTTGAGGTCGCGGATGTAGTTGTTGCCGGTGAACTTGCGGATGTGGCCGGAGCCCACGTAGCCCTCGAGCCGCGCGATGGCGGCGTCCCACTCCTCGGAGTCGAAGTCGCTCGGGTCGGCCCCTTCCAGCAGCAGCATGAACAACATCGTGTCGCCCAGCTCCGAGAGCAGGCTGATCTTGCCCTTGAGGTCGGGGCGCGTCATGAGCTCCTCGAAGCTGGAGATCTCGCCGGTGTACTTGGCGTTGTAGGCGATACCGGTCAGGCCGCTCTGCCACGGGACGCTGTAGGCGCGATCCTCGTCCCAGGTGGGCGACTTCAGGTCTGCCTTGAGGTTGGCCTCGACGTTGGGAAGGTTGGCCTTGTCCAGCTCCTGGATCCAGCCGTAGCCGATCAGGCGTGCCGCCATCCAGTCGGTCAGCGTGATGATGTCGCGGCCGGTGGGCTCGCAGGCACCCAGCTGGTCCTTGACCTTGCCGAAGAACTCGTTGTTGTCGTTGATCTCCGCGTTGTAGTTGACCGTGATGCCCGACTCGCCCTCGAACGCCTGGAGGCTGGGCATAGCCTTGCCCTTGACGTCGATGTACTCCGGCCAGTTGGCGAAGTTGAGGACCGGCTCGTCGGCGGAGATGTCGGTGCTCTTGCAGCTGTCGGTGGTCTGCGTCTGGGAGTCGGTGCCGCAGGCGCTCAGCAGCCCCGGCACGCCCACCGCCAGCGCGGAGAGGGACGCGCCCCGCAGGAACGTCCGCCGTCCGACACCCGAGCGGTCGCCGTTGCTCAGACGGGCCAGACGCATCAGCGCGTCCATTCGTGCCGGATCCACGGACATGCACGTACCTCCTGTGGCGATCGGGGCCTCTGAGAGTGGATAGTTTCAGAGGCAGGCACCGCAAACAAGGGAAACCGTTGGCACGAAACACGATCGCAACGAATTCCTGCGTACTTCTTGGCCCCTGGCGACGCGACTGCAAGGATCGGCGCCATGACGCGCAAGCAGGAGCGGACCGGCGTGGCCCTCGACGAGGTCTCCAAGGCGATCATCGAGCAGCTCCAGCAGGACGGCCGGCGCTCCTACGCCTCGATCGGCAAGGTGGTCGGGCTCTCCGAGGCCGCGGTGCGCCAGCGCGTGCAGCGCCTGGTCGAGAGCGGGGTCATGCAGGTCGTGGCCGTCACCGATCCCTTGCAGCTCGGCTTCGCGCGCCAGGCGATGATCGGCGTGACCGTCAGCGGGCCCCTGGAGGGCGTCGCCGACGCCCTGGCCGAGCTCGACGAGGTCGACTACGTCGTGATCACGGCCGGGCGCTACGACCTGCTGGTCGAGGTCGTCTGCGAGACCGACGAGCACCTGCTCGACCTGATCTCCAGCCGGATCCGCTCCCTCGAGGGCGTCGTGTCCACCGAGACCTTCATGTACCTCAAGCTCCGCAAGCAGACCTACTCCTGGGGCGTTCGCTGAGCTCTCGGTACGCCGGCTTGTCGCTGTGGCACGCGACCGCCGGTGAGTCCTGGGCTCCCCGGGCGCCGCTCGACGGTGACCGCGAGGTCGACGTCGCCATCGTGGGGGCCGGCTTCACCGGGCTCTGGACCGCCTTCTACCTCGCCGAGGCCGACCCGGCGCTGCGGATCGCGGTGCTCGAGAGCGAGGTCGCGGGCTTCGGTGCCTCCGGGCGCAACGGCGGCTGGTGCTCGGCGCTCTTCCCGGCCTCGCCCGCCACCCTCGCCGGGCTGGGCGGCCGCGCGGGCGCGCTGGCGCAGCACGCGGCGATGCGCGCGACCGTCGACGAGGTGGTGCGGGTCGCCGCCGCCGAGGGCATCGACGCGCACGTCGCCAAGGGCGGCACGATCACCCTGGCCCGCAGCGGGCCCCAGTGGGAGCGGGCACAGCAGGAGGTCGCGGCCGCGCGCACCTGGGGCCGCGACGAGACCGACGTACGGCTGATGGAGGGGGCGGAGGCCTCGGCCCGGGTCGGGGCGAGCGCGATCCTGGGGGCGACCTACACGCCCGACTGCGCGGTCATCCAGCCCGCCCGGCTCGTGCGCGGGCTGGCCCGCGCGGTCGAGGGCCGCGGCGTCGAGGTCTTCGAGGGCACGCGGGTCACCTCGATCGAGCCCGGGGCCGCGGTGACCGACCGGGGGACGGTACGGGCGCGGCACGTGCTGCGGGCGACCGAGGGCTTCACCGCCCTGCTCCCCGGGCGACGGCGGGCGGTGGCGCCGGTCTACTCGCTGATGATCGCGACCGAGCCGCTGACCGACGCCGTCTGGGACGAGATCGGGCTGCGCGAGCGCGAGACCTTCACCGACCACCGGCACCTGATCATCTACGGCCAGCGCACCGCCGACGGGCGGCTGGCGTTCGGCGGCCGTGGGGCGCCGTACCACCTGGGGTCGCGGATCAGGCCGGGCTACGACCGTGACCGGGGCGTGCACGCGCGGCTGCTCAAGACGCTGGTCGAGCTGTTCCCGGTGCTCGCCGGCACCCAGGTCACCCATGCGTGGGGCGGGCCACTCGGGATCCCGCGCGACTGGTGCGCCTCGGTCGGCGTCGACCCGGCCACCGGTCTCGGCTGGGCCGGCGGCTATGTCGGGGACGGGGTGGCGACGTCCAACCTCGCCGGGCGGACCCTGCGCGACCTGGTGCTCGGCCGCGACACCGAGCTGACCCGGCTGCCGTGGGTCGGGCACGCCTCGCGCGCGTGGGAGCCCGAGCCGCTGCGGTGGCTCGGCATCAACGCCGGGCTGCGCGCGATGACCGTCGCCGACGCGGAGGAGCGTCTGACCGGACGTCAGAGCGTGGTGGCAAGGGCCGTCGCGCCGCTGCTCGGCTGACTCCTGAGACGCCGCTCAGCCGAGGCCGTTGGCCGCGGTGCGGCCCGGGCGCGTCGTACCGCGCAGCCAGACGTCGAAGAACTCGTCCAGCGGAGTGCCGGCGACCTGCTCGGCGAGCGCCTCGAAGTCGGCCGTCGAGGCGTTGCCGCCGCGGTTGTCGGCGACCCAGCGGCGCATGAGGCGCCAGAACGGCTCCTCGCCGATCTTGTGGCGCAGAGCCTGGAACGTCATCGCCCCGCGTTCGTAGACCGCGGTGTCGAAGATCCGGCCGGGGCCGGGGTCGTCGAGCCGGAGCCGCCAGAACTGTGTGTCGTGGAAGCACTCGTCGTAGAGCGACTCCAGCCACTGCTGGCCGCTGGGGCCGCCGTGCGTCTCCGCGTGGCGGACCTCCATGAAGGTCGCCGCCCCCTCGTTGAGCCAGATGTCGCTCCAGTCCTGGACGGACACGGAGTTGCCGAACCACTGGTGGGCGAGCTCGTGGACGACGATCGTGCGGCCGCCGCCGGCCATGACGGGGTAGACCGGCCGGCCCTGGTTCTCCAGGGCGAAGCCGGGGTTGAGGCTGGTGGTGACGCCGCCGACCGAGCCGAACGGGTAGGTGCCGAGCTGGGACTCCAGCCACCGGGTCAGCCGCGCGGAGCGCCGCATGAGACGCAGGGACCGCTCGAAGTCGCCGACCGGCACCGACCGCGACACCGCCACCAGCCAGGGAAGACCCTGGTGGGTGCCGCGCTCGACCTGGAACGGGCCGGCCGCGAAGAACGCGAGGTAGGGCGCCATCGGCTGCTCGGAGCGCCACCGGGTCGTGGCCAGGCCGTCGTGGACCACCCGGCCGACGAGCTCGCCGTTGGAGACGACGCTCTTGCGCCGCGGCACGGTGATCGAGACGTCGATCACCGCCTTGTCGCGGGGATGGTCGTTGGAGGGGAACCACCAGGCCGCCATGTGCGGCTGGTTGACCGCGACCACCTCGTGGTCGCTGGCGACCCAGTTGGACTCACCGCGCCAACCGATCCGGCCGGGGCGACCGACGTACTCCACCACGACGTCGAAGGTCTGGCCGGTGGCGATCGGCGTCACGGGTGCGATCTGGAGCTCGTGCCGGTTGGGGCGCGACCACGGGGCCTCCGCGCCGTCGACGGAGACCGAGCGCACGGGGAGCAGCAGGTCCAGGTTGAACGCGGCCAACGGCTCGGTGGCGGTGACGGTCAGCCGGGTCCAGCCGCTCAGCCGCCGGCTGAGGAACTCGTAGCGGTCGTGGACCTCGTAGCGCTGGACGTCGATGCCGCCGTTGCCGTCGAGCGGGAAGTAGCCGTCGCCGATGCCGGAGCCGCCGACCGGCGCCGGCTCGTCCGCGAGCGAGGCCGAGGTCGGCCCCAGCCCGATAGACGTGACGAGCGCGAGGAGAAGGGGCAGGGCCACGGCGTACGCCGAGAGCCGCCGGCCACGCGCGCCCGACCCGTCAGGCTGCATGACCCGAACCTAGCGAAGCCGGGGACCCACCTGCTCCCTGACACACCGGTCCCGAGCCCTCCGAAACTTTCCTTAAATCAGTTGCCCGGGGGGACGACCGTGGATCACCCTGGTGCCAGCTGTCGGCGCTGTGCCGGTGCTCGTCGAGAGGAGCTGACATGTCCATGACTGTCCTTGGCCTGTCCGCAGACCACTCCCTCTCGAATCTCTGGAGCACCGACACCCATGTCTCTCCCGGACGACAGTCCCTTCACGTTTCCACCGATCGCTGAACCCACCCCCGACGAGCTCGACCCGTCCTTCGTCTTCGACTTCGCGACGTACGACGAGCTCGAGGACCCCGCCCAGCGCTGGTCCACCTGGCTCTCCGTCGAGCCGCTGTGCCGCGGCCCGGAACCCCGGCCCGACTGGCTGGTCACCTCCCAGGGCGCCGTGGACACCGACCTCGGCATCCTCAAGACCGGCAAGGAGGCCGACGTCTTCCTGCTGGAGCGCTGCGATCCGCTGGAGCCGGAACGCTCGGTCGTGATGGCGGCCAAGCGCTACCGGAGCAGCGAGCACCGCACGTTCCACCGCTCCGCGACCTACACGGAGGGCCGCAGCACCAAGCGGTCCCGCGACGAGCGCGCGCTCAAGCGCAAGTCGACGTGGGGCAAGCAGGTCGCCGCGGGCGAGTGGGCGGTCTCGGAGTGGAACGCGCTCAACCGGATGTGGCTGGCCGGGCTGCCGGTCCCCTACCCCGTCCAGATCGACGGCACCGAGATCCTGATGGAGTGGGTCACCGTCGACGGCGAGACCGCCCCGCGGCTGGCCCAGACCCGGCCGTCTCCCGCACTGCTGACGTCGTACTTCGAGCAGCTGCGGGACGCGATGGCGACGATGGTGCAGCAGGGCGTCGTGCACGGCGACCTGTCGGCGTACAACATCCTCGCCGCGGGCGAGCGGCTCGTGATCATCGATCTTCCTCAGGTCGTCGATCTCGTCGGCAACGCCGCGGGTCTGGACTTCCTGATGCGCGACTGCACCAACATCTGCGGCTGGTTCCGCCACAAGGGACTCGCCGTGGACGAGCAGGAGCTGTTCGGGGAGCTGATGGCACACGCGTTCTGACCGGCGGCCCCGGACAGTAGATTCGCCGGTGTGAAGCGCACCCGAGGCCGCGGCGTCCGCGTCGAGTCGTTGACCGATCTCGACCGGCGCCTGGCCGAGGGCGCGCGGCAGCTCTCCGGCTGGCGGCTGCACGCGCTGGACCTCACCGAGAGGTCCGGCGCGCTGCTCGCGCGCGACCTGTCGGGAGCGACGTTCCTCGGCTGCACGTTCGCACCCGGTGCGGCCGAGCAGGTCGAGGCCGCGGGCGCGCTGGTGCTGCCCGCGATCGGCCGGGTGCCGGTCGACGTCTACCGCGGCGAGCTCTACACGCCCGACGAGCTCTACGACGCCACGCCCTACGCCGCCAGTCTCGACGCCACCGCCTACGCCTGGTCGCAGGAGGACCCGGGCCAGGACGCCACCCTCGCCCGGGCCCTGCACGACCACGCCATCGACCACGCCCTGCTCGCGTGGACCAGCGGACGCCGACTGGTCGGGGTCATGGGCGGGCACGCGCTGGTGCGGGGCGAGCCGACGTACGCCGAGGCGGTGCGGCTCGGTGCCGGGCTCGGCCGGGACCTGGTGGTGGCGACCGGCGGCGGCCCGGGCGCGATGGAGGCCGGCAACCTGGGGGCGCGCCTCGCGCAGCACCCGGCCGAGGCGCTGGACGAGGCGGTGTCGCTGCTGGCTGCCGCGCCGTCGTACCACCCCTCGGTCGACGCCTGGGTCACGAGCGCCCGCGCGGTGCTCGACCGGTTCGGCGCGGGCTGCGAGAGCCTCAGCATCCCGACCTGGCACTACGGCCACGAGCCGGCCAACCTGTTCGCCACCGCGATCGCGAAGTACTTCCGCAACTCGACCCGTGAGGCGATCCTGCTCGAGGTCTGCGACGCCGGCATCGTCTTCCTGCCCGGCGCCGGCGGCACGGTGCAGGAGATCTTCCAGGACGGCTGCGAGAACTACTACGCCGACGAGTCCTCGGTCGCCCCGATGGTCCTGGTCGGCCGCGAGCACTGGACCGAGACCGTCCCCGCCTGGCCGCTGCTCAAGCGGCTCGCCCGCGGCCGCGCCATGGAAGACCACGTGCACCTCGTCGACACCGTGGACGAGGCGGTCGCCGTGGTAACAGGTTGACCCGTCACAAACTGACGCAAATTCGTGTTGACCCGCCCGAAAGTTTCGGACGGGTCAATGGGAGATCCTGCGAGTTTGTGACGGGTCAACCGACGAGGCGCTGGGGGGTACGGCGGGTGGCGACGACATCGCGGTAGTGGTCGACGAGTGCGGTGTTGACCGAGCCCCAGGTGCGGTCGCCGATGCTGCGACGGGCGGCCAGGCCCATGACCCGGCGGCGCAGCTTGTCGGAGGCCAGGCGGTCGACGTACGCCGCGAGGTCGCGGCCGTCGCCGGGCTCGTAGAGGTAGCCCGCGACCCCGTCCCGGACGACGTCGACCGGTCCCCCGGCCCGCGGCGCCACGACGGGGACGCCGGAGGCGAGCGCCTCCTGCGCGGACTGGCAGTAGGTCTCGTGCCGGCCCGTGTGCACGAAGACGTCGAGGGACGCGTAGGCGCGGCTCAGGTCCTCGCCGTGCAGGACGCCGAGGAAGGCAGCACCGGGGAGCAGGGTGCGTAACCGCTGCTCCTCCGGGCCGCCGCCGACGACCACGAGCGCGTAGCGCGGGTCGTCCGCCAGGTGGGTCAGGAGGTGGAGCTCCTTCTCGGGCGCGAGCCGGCCGACGTAGCCCACGAGCAGCCGGCCGTCGGGGGCGAGCCGCTGACGCAGCTCCGGCGAGCGCCACACCGGGTGGAAGGTCTGGGCGTCGACGCCGCGCGGCCACAACGAGGTGCCCGGGATCCCGAGGTCGCGCAGCTGCGCGAGGCTCGCCGAGGAGGGCGCCAGGGTCAGGTCGACCCGGGTGTGGATCCGCCGGGTCAGCGCCGCCATCGCCCGCGCGCCACCCGGTACGTCGTACCGCTCGGCGAACCCGACCAGGTCGGTCTGGTAGATCGCCACCGTCGGGATCCCCAGGTGCTGGGCGGCCTTCGCCGCCTGGTAGCCGAGCGTCGCCGGCGAGGCGATGTGGACCACGTCGGGACGGAACCGCTCCATCACCGACCTCAGCCGACGACGCGTCTCGAGCCCGATCCGGAAGTCGGGGTAGAGCGGCAGGTTGGCGCCCCGGGCGTGGACCACTGGGAAGCCGGAGTAGGACTCCGGACCCGTGGGCGCCACGAGCACGGCGTGGTGACCCTCGGCCTCGAGGTGCTCGAGCACCCGCCGGACCGAGTTGGTGACGCCGTTGACCTGCGGCAGGAAGGACTCCGCGACCACGAGCACGCGGAGGGGTCGGTCGGTGAGGGCGGTCTGGGAGGGCAGCGCGAGCAGCTCGGCCATGGCTCTGACGCTAGGAGCGCCCCCGCAACAGCGGTCGAGCCCCGCGTGGCTGTCGCGTGAACGTCGCCCGTACGACGGTGGTGCGGCTCAGGCCTCCGTGGCGGCCAGCTGGCCGCAGGCGCCGTCGATCTCGCGACCACGCGTGTCGCGCACGGTGGTCGAGATGCCCTTGGCCTCGAGCCGGCGGACGAACTCGCGCTCGTCGGCCGGGTCGGACGCGGTCCACTTGGAGCCGGGCGTCGGGTTGAGCGGGATCAAGTTGACGTGGACCCAGCCCCAGTCGCCGTAGGAGTTGAGGACGTCGCCGAGCAGGTCGGCGCGATGGGCCTGGTCGTTGATGCCGCGCATCATGGCGTACTCGATGGAGACGCGGCGCTTGGTGACCCGGGCGTAGTTCCAGGCGGCCTCGACCGTCTCGGCCACGGAGTAGCGGGTGTTGATCGGGACCAGCTCGTTGCGCAGCTCGTCGTCGGGCGCGTGCAGGCTCAGCGCGAGCGTGACCGGGATGCCCTCCTCGGTCAGCTGGTTGATCCGCGGCACCAGGCCGACGGTCGAGACGGTGATGCCACGCGCGGACATGCCCAGGCCGTCGGGCGAGGGGTCGACGAGACGGCGTACGGCGCCGATCACGGCCTTGTAGTTGGCCAGCGGCTCACCCATGCCCATGAAGACCACGTTGGAGACGCGTCCGGGGCCACCGGGCACCTCGTCGCGGGCCAGCGCACGGGCGCCCGCCAGGACCTGCTCGACGATCTCGGCGGTGGACATGTTGCGCTGGAGGCCACCCTGGCCGGTCGCGCAGAACGGGCAGGCCATGCCGCAGCCGGCCTGGCTGGACACGCACATCGTGACCCGACCGGGGTAGCGCATCAGCACCGACTCGACGAGCGCACCGTCGAAGAGCCGCCACAGCGTCTTGCGGGTGGTGCCCTTGTCGGCCTCCATCGTGCGCAGCGGCGTCATCAGCGTCGGCAGCAGCGCCTCGACCAGCTCGGCGCGCTGGCCGGCCGGGAGGTCGGTCATCTGCTCCGGGTCGTCGACCAGGCGTGAGAAGTAGTGGGTCGAGAGCTGCTTGGCGCGGAAGCCCGGCAGTCCCTGCTCCTCCAGCAGCTCCTTGCGCTCGACGGCCGTGAGGTCGGCGAGGTGGCGCGGAGGCTTCTTGCGGCCGCGGGGCTCGTCGAAGACGAGCGGGAGGGTCTTGATCGGCTCGGACATAGGCGACCAGTGTCCCACCGCGCGAGGACCCGGCGAAAACGTCAGCCTTCGCGGCTCACCAGCACCCAGAGCACCAACGCGGCCACACCCACTACGACGAGCAGCGTGGTCACCATGCCGATCAGCAGGTAGCGCCCGAAGCGTCGCGTCCGCGGCGCCACCAGCAGCCCGATCGGCACGGCCAGCGTGAGCACCACGAACGGGAAGAGGTCCTCGGCGGTCTCGTAGTCGAAGAGCGCGCTCAGGATCGCAGCGAACGCCCCGGGGATCACGATCACGAACGCCAGCCCGGTGAAGAACCCGGTCAGGGCGGTGAACGTCGGGTGGTCGCGGTGCCACCAGTCGGGCGGTCGGGTCGTGGGCTCGTCGTCGATCCCGTTGTCGAGAGGGTGGTCGGTGGTCATACGGCGCCTTCCGACAGTCCGTTGATGATGAGCGCGCAGGCACCCGCGAGCGAGATGGTCGTCAGGCCGATGCCGATCAGCAGGCCGACGGCCCACATCCGCGTGTGGCGGAAGAACAACAGTGGCACGGGGCACGCGAGGGGGACGAGCACGACGAGCGCGAAGATGGTCTCGCCGGAGATGTCCGCCGAGCCGCTCGTGGCCAGGATCGCGAGCACCACACCCATCAGCACCCCGCGGATCACGAGCCCGATCCCGGCGCCGGTCGGCACCTGACCCCACACCGGCAGCCCACCGGGCGGTCGCGGGGGCGGCGGAGCGCCCCACTGGCCGGGCGGGCCCCACTGGCCCGGCGGCGGACCGCCGTACGGCGGAGGGGGGTGGTCGCTCACGCGTTCACTCTAGGTCCGGTGGAGCCGGGAGCCGGGGTCACCACACCCACCAGCCGAGCGCGATCCCGGCCGCGCCGACGGCGGCCACGGCGGCCAGGTAGACCAGCACGATCCGGGTGTCGCCCAGCTTGCAGCGCGACCGGAGCAGCCCGGCCCGGCGCGCCCGCCAGTAGCCGGCGAAGCCCACCGCGGCGAAGCCGACCACGGCGACCGGGCCCAGCAGCCACGCGATGAGCGCGACGGTGGCGAAGATGCACAGCCGCAGCGGGTCGTACGGCGCCTCGTCGCCCGGCCCGTCGCCGGCGGCCACGCGCTGCGGCTCCACCATGCGGGGGTCGTGGCTCACGGCCGGCCGCCGGTCGCGGTCGAGATGCGGGTCCGGCTCAGCGGCGCCCACGCCTGGACGGCACAGAAGGGCGCGCACTGGTGGGCGGCGGTCTCCTCGTGGACCGTGGCGACGTGCACGCAGCACTGGGTGAGCCGCTCCTCGATCATCGTGTCCATGTCCATGAACGGCTTGACCGTCACCCGCAGCACCCGCTCCCCCAGCATCCGGCGCAGCCGCTGGTGCTGACCGGGCAGCTTGCTGGACGCGAGGGCGGTGAGGGTGCCGATGCCGAGGTCGCAGTTCTGGCAGATGTCGCGCCAGATCGTGCCCATCGAGGGGTGCGAGAGCGACGACTGCTCCGAGAGCAGGTCGAGCAGCGAGCCCTTCACGATCTGCCGCATGGCGTCGGGGATGGTGTCGTCGGCGATCCGGTTGGCGAGCAGGTCGGGCTCGAGGTCGAGCCACTGCTTGAGCCGGTCGTGCCCGATCAGCTTGGTGAGCGAGCTCCACGTGCCGGAGTCGTCGCGCATCAGGTAGCCCACCGAGCAGCAGTGCGGGTGCGAGCACGGCAGCGCCGTGAGGTCGCGCCAGGTGACCACGCCGTTGGTCTGCGCCTCCAGCCGCGACAGCACCCCGGTGTGGGTCAGCCGCTCGAGGGGGTCGATCGTGCCCGAGCGCCCGCTGCCGAAGACCGGCTGGATGGTGACGCCACCGACGTACGGCGTGTCGAGGGCGCGCTTGAGCACGAACCCGATCTCGTCGTCGTTGACCCCGAGCGCGGCCGTCATCGTCAGCGTCGTGAAGATGCCCGCGGCCGACAGCCGTTCGATCGCGCGGTCCTTGAAGCGCCGGATGTCGGCACCGCGGTGGTAGGTCGACGCCTCGGCCGACCCGCCGTCGTACTGGAGGTAGATCTCGACCCGCTCGCGGTGCTTGGTGAGCAGCGCCAGGAGGGCGTCATCCTGGGCGACGAGCAGGCCGTTGGTGTTGATCAGGATCCGTACGACGGGCCGGGCGGTGACGGCGTCGAGCAGCTCGGCGAGCTGCGGGTAGAGCGTCGGCTCGCCGCCCGAGAGCATGAGCACGTCGATCCGGCCGTTCTCGCGGGCCAGGCGCGCGTCGATCGAGGCGAGCACCTGCTCCAGCGAGGCGACCGACGCGAGCGCCGGCGATGACTCGGCGAAGCAGGTCGGGCACTTGAGGTTGCAGTGGTCGAGGAGGTCCTCGAGCAGGATGCAGGTGTGCTGGGTCTGCATCTCCGGCAGCCCGTCCTCGTAGGCCGAGGGCACCGGCTTGAAGTTGCCGCGCAGGTCGGGCTCGTGGACCTTGGTGGGCGCGGTCCACTCCTCGAGGTAGCGCAGGATCTCGGGCGACTCGTCGTACATCGTGCGGACCAGGCCGTGGTCGGGGCAGCCGCGCTCGAGCCAGATCCGGTCGCCGCGCTCCACCAGCCAGCCCGACAGGCGGCGCACGTCGGCGAGCGCCCGGTCGGGCTTCTCCTCGTGGCACAGCGGACAGA
This sequence comes from Nocardioides szechwanensis, assembly GCF_900103935.1. Classification (GTDB taxonomy): domain Bacteria; phylum Actinomycetota; class Actinomycetes; order Propionibacteriales; family Nocardioidaceae; genus Nocardioides; species Nocardioides szechwanensis. The sequence goes on along the minus strand of NZ_FNIC01000001.1, from coordinate 162,917 downwards.
ACGCGTTGACGTAGCGGTGGATCCGGTCGCCGCGCAGCGGCATCCCGGCTCCCCTGGTCACCTGCGTGACCTGGGCTTCGGGGGGCGTGGTCATGCGGGGACCCGCTCTCGGTCGGCGGGGGCGAGCGCGTCACGGTAGGCACCACGGCATACCTGGTAGGCGATCCGGGCGAGCACCAGCGGGACGGTCGCGAGCAGGAACAGCTGCGGCCGGGTCAGGCCCTCCCAGGCGACCTCGTTGCCGCGGACGAACTCCACCAGGAAGCGGAACACGCCGTACGACGCGACGTACCAGACGAACGACTCCCCCGGCGGCAGCGAACGGTGGCGCAGCCAGAACCACAGGACGGCGAACGCGACCAGGTGGAAGACGATCTCGTAGACGAACGACGGGTGCAGGCCGACCCCGGCGGGGGCGCCGGTGCGTTCGGCGGCGGCCGCGTCGATGGTGATCCCCCAGCCGCCGGCGGTGGGGGTGCCGGGGGTCTCGGTGAGCAGGCAGCCGACCCGGCCGATCACCATGCCCAGCGCGACCGCGGGTGCGAAGAGGTCGCCGGTGCGGGTGCGGTAGCCGGTGAGGCGTTTGGCCACGTGGACCCCCAGCCACGCGCCGACGAGGCCACCGAGGATGGAGCGGTTGCCGTAGAGCCACTGCTCGGCGAGCGAGGCGTTGTCGCGCAGGTCGACATGCTGGAGCCAGGTGCCCATCCGCATGAAGATCGCGCCGCCGAGGACCGCACCGAGGATCACGAACGCGAGGCGCTCGTCGGTCTGGCCGCGTCGGCGCGCCTCGACGGCGAAGACGGCACCGGCGGCGAGGACACCGAGCAGCACGAAGAGCTCGTGGGTCGGGACGGGCCCGAGGGTGGGGTACATCCTCAGAACGTCCCCGGCACGAACAACGAGGCACACACGCCGGCACCGGCGATGAAGCCGATCGAGATGCCCATCAGGAACCCGGCTCCGAGCTGCCGGGTCCGCGGGACGACCAGGAACACGATGCCGAGCACGACCGGCAGGCCCGCGAGCGCGACCGCCGCGATGGCAGCCGCGTTGTTGTCGTAGCCGTAGGAGGCGCCGAAGCCGACGAAGAGCGCCACGGTGATCCAGACCCAGCAGACGACCACACCCAGGACCAACCCACCGATGATCGGCCAGGCGCGAATCTGCTTGGGCTCCGGCAGGGGCTGCGTCATGCGCTCAGCATGGCACCCGGAGGGCGCCGAGACCGTCAGATCGGGACGACGAGGAGGTCCGGCATGGACAGCGCCGCCCACCGGTCCAGGTCGGGCGCACTGCCGGTGAGGTCGGCGACGGTCACCGTCCACGCGGTGCCGTGCCCGACCAGCACGACGTCCTCGCCGGAGTGCACGTCGAGGATCCGTCGTACGGCGGGCACGACGCGGTCGCGGCAGGAGCTCAGCGGCTCCCAGCCGGGGTGGGCCGACAGGTCGGGGTGGGCGAACCCCCGCCGTACGACGGCCTCGAAGTCGCTTATCCAGTCGGTGGAGAGCCGCTCGTGCTCGCGCAGGTCGTCGACGACGCCGACCTCGCCCTCGGTCAGGAGCTGGGCGGTGCCGATCGCCTTGGGCTCCGGGGAGCAGAACCACGTCGCGCGGCGCGGCAGTCGTTCCGACTCGCGCAGCGCCCAGACGTCGTCGAAGCCGGCGGGGTCGAGCTCCCACTCCGCGGCCGGACGGTCGCGGTCGACGAGCGGACGCCCGTGGCGGACCAGGAACAGGGTCACGCGAAGACGAGGTAGTGCAGCAGCAGCCAGATCGGGGCGATCGTCGCCAGCAACGAGTCGAGCCGGTCCATCAGGCCGCCGTGGCCGGGGATCACCTGGCTCATGTCCTTGATTCCGAGGTCGCGCTTCATGACCGACTCGCAGAGGTCTCCCAGGGTCGCCATCACGGCCACGATGACGCCGAGGCACGCGCCGACCCACCAGTCGCCGTCGAGAAGGTAGACCACGAGCACGATGCCGGCGCCGATGGTCGCGAGCAGAGATCCGGCGAAGCCCTCCCAGGACTTCTTCGGAGAGATCACCGGCGCCATCGGGTGCTTCCCGAACAGCACGCCGGCGACGTAGCCGCCGGTGTCGGAGCAGATCGTGACCAGGATGAAGGTGATGATGCCGGCGACGCCGTCGTCGTCCAGCCCGGCGCCGCCGAGGCCACCCTCAGCGAGCAGCAGGGCGACGAACGAGCCGAGGAACGGCACGTAGACCAGGGTGAACACCGAGGCGCTGGCGTTCTTGACGTAGCCGTCGATGCCGCGGCGCAGCAGCCACAGCATCGTGACCAGGGCGGTGACGGCGGTGGCGGTCACCAGCGCCGGCGCGCCGTACAGGTAGGCGACCACGACCATCACCGCGCCGCCGAGCATCAGCGGCTCCTCGGGGATGTCGATCCCCTTGGCCGACAGCCCACGGCGCAGCTCCCAGATCGCCACGACGACGGCGATCACGACGATCACCATGAAGGCGGGCTTCCAGAAGAACAGGGAAGCCGCGATCGCGGCGAGCAGGACGACGGCGGAGGCGATCGCCGCCGGCAGGTCCCGGCCCGCGCGACCGTGGTCCTTCTGCGGAGGAGCCGCCGGGGAGGTGTCTGTCATCGGAGGTGGAGCCCAGGAGGTCTCAGACCTCGATCAGCTCGGCCTCCTTGTTCTTGAGCATCTCGTCGATGGCGTCGGTGTGCTTCTTGGTCGTCGCGTCGAGCCGCTTCTCCGCGCCGGTGACGTCGTCCTTGCCGACGTCGCCGTCCTTCTCGAGCTTCTCGAGGTTCTGCTTGGCGGTGCGGCGCAGGTTGCGGATCGCGACCTTGCCGTCCTCGGCCTTGGCCTTGGCGATCTTGATGTACTCCTTGCGGCGCTCCTCGGTCAGCTCGGGGAACACGCAGCGCAGCATCTTGCCGTCGCTGGACGGGTTGACGCCGAGGTCGGAGTCGCGGATGGCCCGCTCGATGTTGCCGATCGCGCCGATGTCGTAGGGGGCGACCAGGATGATCCGCGCCTCGGGTGCGGTGAACGACGCCAGCTGCTGGAGCGGCGTCGGGGACCCGTAGTAGTCGACGACGATCTTGCTGAACATGCTGGGCTGCGCGCGACCTGCCCGGATGGCCGCGAACTCCTCGCGAGTGGCCTCGACCGACTTGTCCATCTTGCTGTCGGCCTCGTTGAGGATGTCGTTGATCACGGTGGTTCCTTTGCTCGTCGCGTCGCGCTCGTGGTCAGCCCGGGTGGACCAGGGTCCCGATCTTCTCACCCTGCACGGCGCGCAGGATGCTGCCCTCCTCGGCCATGCCGAACACGATCATCGGGAGCTTGTTCTCGCTGGCGAGCGTGAACGCCGTCTGGTCCATGATCTGGAGGCCCTGGAGGATCGCCTCGTCGTAGGTGATCTCGTCGATCTTGGTCGCCGTGGGGTCCAGCTTGGGATCGGCGGTGTACATGCCGTCGACGCCCGACTTGTCGTAGAGCACCACCTCGCAGCGGCTCTCGAGCGCGCGCTGGACCGCGACGGTGTCGGTGGAGAAGAAGGGCATGCCCATGCCGGCGCCGAAGATCACGACGCGGCCCTTCTCCATGTGCCGGATCGCGCGGCGCGGGATGTAGGGCTCGGCGACCTGGCCCATCGTGATCGCCGTCTGGACCCGGGTGTCGATGCCCATCTTCTCGAGGAAGTCCTGGAGCGCCAGGCAGTTCATGACGATGCCGAGCATGCCCATGTAGTCGGCACGCACGCGGTCCATGCCGCGCTGCTGCAGCTCGGCGCCGCGGAAGAAGTTGCCGCCACCGGTGACGACGGCGATCTGGATGCCGGCGCGCTGGACGGCGGCGATCTCACGGGCGATGCCCTGGACGACGTCCGGGTCGACGCCGACCTTGCCGCCGCCGAAGACCTCGCCGGAGAGCTTGAGCAGGACACGCTTGTAGCCGGTCACACAGGTTCCCTTCGCATGAGTGAGGCCGGTCCGATGAGCTGACTTCCACTCATCGAACCGGCCTCCTTGTCGTGCATGGTCTGGTGCCCTGACCCTATCGCCGAACGTGCCTGGGTGCGTGCTGGGCAAGGCGGAGGAGGGAAGGCGAGGTTTGGGCGGAGCCCCCCGTCGACCGACGACAACGAGCCCAGTGCGTGCCCAGGTGCGTTCGGTTACGCGCCGACCTCGAAGCGAGCAAATCGCTTGAGGGTGGTGCCGGACTCGTCGAGGACGGTCTTGACGCTCTTCTTGCTCTCGGTGACCGAGGGCTGCTCGAGCAGGACGACGTCCTTGAAGAAGCCGTTGAGGCGACCCTCGGTGATCTTGGCGATCGCCTGCTCGGGCTTGCCCTCCTCGCGCGAGGTGGCCTCGGCGATCTCGCGCTCCTTGGCGACGACGTCGGCCGGGACCTCGTCACGGGTGAGGTACTGCGGGCGCATGGCAGCGACCTGCATCGCCGCGGCGCGGGCCGCGTCGGCGTCACCGTCGTACTCGACGAGCACGCCGACGGCCGGCGGCAGGTCGGCCGCACGCTTGTGCATGTAGACCACGGTCGGGCCCTCGAAGTAGGTCACGCGGCCGAGCTCGATCTTCTCGCCGATGGAGACGGCCAGGTCGTTGACGACCTCGCCCACGGTCTTGTCGCCGAGCTGGACGGCCTTGAGCGCCTCGGCGTCGGTGGCCTTGGCCGCGGCGGCGGCGTCGGCGATCTCCTGGGCGGCGGTGACGAACTGGTCACCCTTCGCCACGAAGTCGGTCTCGCAGTTGAGCTCGACCAGGGCACCACCGGAGGTGGCGACCAGACCGGCCGACGCCTCGCGCTCGGCGGCGCGCTCGGCCATCTTCTTGCCGCCCTTGATGCGGAGGATCTCGACGGCCTTGTCGAAGTCGCCGTCGGCCTCGGTCAGGGCCTTCTTGCAGTCCATCATGCCGGCGCCGGTGAGCTCACGGAGCTTCTTGACGTCAGCGGCGGAGATGTTCGCCATGGTGTTGTCTCCCTCAGAGAGTTCTGGCTCGGGAAAGAGTGCGGGGTGTGGTGCCGGCACCGTCAGGCGCCGTCGTGCTGAACGCCGTCACCGGCGCGGTGGCGCGTACGTCGTACGCGCCACCGCGGTCGGGACGATCAGGCCTTGGCCTCGTCGGCCGCGGGCTCCGCGGCGGGGGCCTCGGCAGCCGGCTCCTCGGCAGGAGTCTCGGTCGCCTCGGCAGCCGGCTCCTCGGTGACGGCCTCGGCGGGCGCCTCAGCAGCAGGCGTCTCGGCCGGGGTCTCGGCGGGAGCGTCGGTCGCCGCCTCGGCGACGTCAGCGGCAGCGGCGCCCTCGGTGGAGGCACCCGTCGCCTCGGACGCGGGGGCCTCGGCGTCGGCGGCGGTCGCCGTCTCGGCGGCCTTCGCGGCGTCACCCTCGAGGAGCTCGCGCTCCCAGTCGGCCAGCGGCTCGGCCGCGCCGGGAGCGGTGCTCTCGGTCTTGGCGCCGGAGCGGGCGATGAGGCCCTCAGCCACGGCGTCGGCGACCACGCGGGTCAGCAGCCCGACGGCGCGGATCGCGTCGTCGTTGCCCGGGATCGGGAAGTCGACCAGGTCGGGGTCGCAGTTGGAGTCCAGGATGCCGACGATCGGGATCTTCAGCTTGCGGGCCTCCTCGACGGCGAGGTGCTCCTTGTTGGTGTCGACGATCCACACCGCGGCGGGCGTGCGCGTCATCTCGCGGATGCCGCCGAGCGACTTGTTCAGCTTGTCGCGCTCGCGACGCATCTGCAGCAGCTCCTTCTTGGTGCGGCTGCTGCCGGCGACGTCGTCGAAGTCGACCTCGTCGAGCTCCTTGAGACGGTTGATCCGCTGGTGCACGGTCTGGAAGTTGGTGAGCATGCCGCCGAGCCAACGCTGGTTGACGTAGGGCATGCCGACGCGGGTCGCCTGCTCGGCGATCGCCTCCTGCGCCTGCTTCTTGGTGCCGACGAACATCACGGTGCCGCCGCGGGCGACGGTCTCCTTGATGAAGGCGTAGGAGCGGTCGATGTAGGCCAGCGACTGCTGGAGGTCGATGATGTAGATGCCGTTGCGCTCGGTCATGATGAAGCGCTTCATCTTGGGGTTCCAGCGACGGGTCTGGTGCCCGAAGTGGACGCCGCTCTCGAGGAGCTGGCGCATGGTGACAACTGCCATGGTGGGTGTTCTCCTGTGTGGAGCCAGCACCGTCACGTCCACCCTTGAAGCAGGGCGCACCGGCGGTGACTCCGGTCGTTTTCAGTTCGTCCACGATCGGCGGGTGCCGATCGTGCCTGACGCTCACGCGCGACCCGACCTGCTCCGCCATGAGGCTTCGCGGGACCGAGGGTCGTCGCCCACGGGCGTTCGGAGCCCAGGGGCCCCGTCGTGGTCGGCGAGCGTGCGAATTTCGGAGCGCAGCCGAAACCGCGATCCGATGAGCCCAGACTAGTCGAGCGCCCGCAGGCGCCGCCAATCGGCGTCCGGCGCCCGTCCCGGTCCATCTTCCCTCCACAGCCCGCACTCCGAGCGCCTTCTTCCTCAGGTACGCCCGGGCCGGTCGCGAGCGTCGCCGTACCCCGGCACCCTCGTGCCATGACCACCGCCGTCCCGACCCGGCTCCCCGGGCTCGTCACCGTCGTCCTGGGCGTCGTGCTGTCCCTCGTGGCCGGCGCGGCGTCCGGCGTGCCCGGGGACCCGGATCCGGTCGGCGAGTGGCCGCTGCGCCCGGTCCCGGAGGTGATGGCGCCGTTCGACCCACCCACCTCGCCCTACGGACCCGGCCACCGCGGGGTAGACCTCGCGGGGCGGACCGGCCAGACCGTCCACTCGGCCCTGCCCGGCACCGTCACCTACGCCGGCCAGCTCGCCGGCCGCGGGGTGGTCGTGGTGGGCCACGGCGCCACCCGCACCACCTACGAGCCCGTCACCGCCACCGTCTCGGTCGGCGACCGGGTGCCAGCCGGCACACCGCTGGGCTCGCTAGAGCTGAGCGGGTCCCACTGCTTCCCCCGCGCCTGCCTGCACTGGGGCTGGATCGATGGCGAGACCTACCTCGACCCGCTCCGTCTGGTCGGCGCCGGTCCGGTGCGACTGCTTCCGTTGTGGTCGGAGCCGCCGGCCCCGTCGTCGACGGCGCCCCGGGCCCGGCCACTGCCGTTCCTGCTCCCGCTCCCCTACGCCGGGTGGCTCCCGCTGTGGGAGGCACTGCACCGGGCTCTCCCCTTGATCAGGCCCGGGGGTGCGCCTGTTGGTAGGCACGGCGCAGGCGGTCGGTGGTGACGTGCGTGTAGAGCTGCGTGGTGGCCAGTGAGGCGTGACCGAGCAGCTCCTGGACCGAGCGCAGGTCCGCTCCGCCCTCGAGCAGGTGCGTGGCCGCGGTGTGCCGCAGCCCGTGCGGACCGATGTCGGGGGCGCCGGGCACCTCCGCGATGCGGCGGTGGACCAGGGTGCGGACCGCGCGCTGGTCGATGCGCTTGCCCCGGGTCCCGAGGAACAGCGCCGGGCCGGAGCCCTCGACCAGCAGGTGCGGTCGTCCCTGGCGCTGCCAGAAGTCGAGGGCCCGGGCGGCCGGACGGCCGAACGGCACCGAGCGCTCCTTGCGCCCCTTGCCGAAGACCCGGACGACGTTGCGGTCCCGGTCGACGTCGTCCACGTCGAGACCGACGAGCTCCCCGACCCGGATCCCGGTCGCGTACAGGAGCTCCAGCATCGCCACGTCGCGCAGCCCGACCGGGCTGCCGTCGTCCGCGAGCGTGGCCGCCGCGGCGATCAGGTCCCTCGCCTCGTCGGCGCGCAGCACGGGCGGCAGCGACTTGTGCGCCTTGGGCGAGCCGAGGGAGGCCCCCACGTCGACCGGCGCCCGGCCGGTGCGCACGAGCCAGGCGGTGAACACCCGGGCGGCGGTGGCGCGCCTGGCCAGGGTCGTCCGGGAGCGCCCCAGGGTCTGCTGCTTGGCCAGCCAGCTGCGCAGGGTGCGCAGGTCGAGGTCCGTCACGGCGGTGCCGCCCAGGCGCGAGGCGTGCTCGAGCAGGCCGGCGACGTCGGAGGTGTAGGCGCGCACGGTGTGGGCGGTGAGGTCACGCTCGGAGACGAGGTGCCGCTCGTACTCGCCCAGCACGCGTGCCATCGGCTCCGGGAGATCACGCTCGTCGGTGTCGTCCACCGCGTCGGCAGGAGTCTCGGGGCTCACCCTCGGAGTCTAGGAAGCCACGCCGCCGCGACACGTGAGCGCGCGCGGCGAGCCGCTGCCGGGCTCAGCCCGCGTCAGGCCGACGGAGTCAGGGCTGCCAGACGGGCGCCACCTCGCGGTGGTAGCGCCGCCCGAACATCCGGCCGAGGATGAACGTGACCGGCGGCGGGACCGTGGACCGCAGGAAGGTCCGGTGCTCGGTTTCCATACCGTCCTGGAGCCAGGCGAAGAACTCGCCGGCGACCGACGGCGAGGCCTTGCGGAGGTTCTTCTCCACCGCGTGCCACTCCGGGGTCTCCAGCAGCGGCAACAGCTTCGGCTCCAGGTCGTTCTCCTCGTGCGTGAGGTGCTGGTCGACCACCTCCCGGGCGTCGGCCACCGTCGTACGGGCGGCCACGGCGGTCTGGAGGTCGGGGGTCTCCACCAGCCGGTCGAGCGCATCGCTCACCGACGCCAGTGCCGCCGCCATCGCGTGGTGCTCGGACTCCATCGCCGTGAGCAAGGTGGCGTCGACGTCGAAGGACGCGAGCATCGGCCAGATCCAGGTGTCCTCGCCCTCATGGTGGCGCGTGAGCTCGGCACGCAGGTAGCGGTAGGCCCGCCGCAGTTCGGTCGCTCGGTCGTCGGCGTCGGCGTCGCCTGCCGGGAAGTCGACTAACGCCGCCTCCAGCCGGGCGAGGTCACGGCGTACGGCGGCGTGGATCACCCGGTTCATCGTCATGGTGACGGCCATCCAGTGACCTTAGGACGGTCGGAGGGCTACGACCACCCTGGTTCAGACCGCGCCCCACTCATGTGTGCGCCAGGGCGGCGAGCCGCCAGCCGTCGTCGTCGTGCTCCACGAGGCCGTTGCGGTGGAGGTAGAGCAGCGCCGACTGCACCTCAACGATCCCGAGCCCGGCGGTGCGCGCAACCGAGTCGCTGCCGGCGGCCCGGGCCACCGGCACCGCGTCGAGGACCTGGCGGTGGCGCGACGTCAGCCGGTCGCGCGGCCGCACCGGGGCGCGGGGATCCTCGACGAGGTGCTCGCCGGCCTGGCCCACCATCTCGAGCACCTCCTGGCCCGTGCTCGCCAGCACTGCGGATCCCTTCCGGATCAGCTGGTGGACCCCCTGCGACTGGGCGGCGCCGACGGGGCCCGGGACCCCGAGCACCACCCGGTTGAGGCGCCCCGCCCAGCTGGCGGTGTTGAGGGCGCCACTGCGCACGGCCGCCTCCACCACGACGGTGCCCCGCGAGAGGGCGGCGATCAGCCGGTTGCGGGCCAGGAACCTGATCCGCGTGGGGGCGCAGCCGGGCGCCGCCTCGGAGACCACCGCCCCGGTCTCCGCGAGGTGGGCGATCAGCTGCGTGTGGGCGGCGGGGTAGGCGCGGTCGGCGCCACAGGCCAGGACCGCCACGCTCGGCCCGTCCATCGCGACCGCGCCACGGTGGGCCGCCTGGTCGATGCCGAAGGCCGCACCGGAGATGACCGGGCACCCCTGCCTGGCCACCACCGCCGCGATCTCGCCGGCCACCCGGTCGCCGTAGGTCGTGGACGACCGCGACCCGACGATGGCGACCGACTGCCCCAGACGGTCGAGACGCAGCGGGCCCTTGGCCCAGAGCCCGATGGGCGGGCCGCCCCGCTCGTGGAGCTGGCCGGCCGACACCAGCGCGTCGATCTGGGTCGGCCACTCGTCGTCGGAGGGGATGACGAACCGGATGCCCAGCCGGTCGGCCTGCTCGAGCTCACGGTCGGGGTCGGTGGACGCCAGGCGGGTGGCGACGTCGGTGAGCACCCCGCCGGCGTCGCGATCGTGCCGGAGCAGGTCGTAGAGCGTGGTGGCGCCGTGCTCGGCGACCAGCGTGGTGAGACGGGGGTCGCCGGGCTCGGTGAGCCGGCTCAGCGCGGCTCTGGCCCGGCGCTCGACCTCGCTCACGACGCCCGCACCTCGGCGAACCCGGCCGGGAGCGGGTTGCCCGTGCGCAGGCTCAGCGCGAGCTGCACCTCGTCGGCCCCCGGCGACACGTCGGCACCGGTGCGTACGGCGGCCAGGTCGGCCACCGTCCACGCGAGCCGGTGGACCCGGACCGCTCCCCGGCTGCTCAGCCGGCCCGAGAACAGCTCGGTGTCGACCAGCTGCTGGCCGGCCGGTGCCAGCGGCCAGTGCTCGCGCAGCAGCGGACCCGGCGCGTGGGCGTTGAGCCGCCAGCTGCGCTCGGCGTAGCGCTCGCCCTGGCGCAGCCGCGCCGCGGCGACCCTGGCCTTGACCTCCTCGGAGCGCTCGAGCCGCGCGAACCGGTCGGCGCTCTCGTGCGGCAGCAGCGGCTCGACGTGGCGCACGATGTCGATCCGGTCGGACAGCGGGCCGGTGATCTTGTTGCGGTAGTCGCGGCGCACCTTCTCGGAGCAGGTGCACCGGTTGGCACTGGCCTTCGCGTGGTACTCCCCGCAGGGACATGGGTTGGACGCAAAGACGAGCATCCCGCGGGCCGGGAGGGTGACCAGCTCCTCCTGCCGGGCGATGGTGACGTCGCCGCTCTCGAGAGGCTGACGCAGCGCCTCGAGCACGTCGCTGCGGAACAACGGGAACTCGTCGAGGAACAGGACACCGCAATGGGCCCGGCTGATCTCGCCGGGCCGGACGTAGCCGGTGCCGCCGCCGATCAGGCTCGCCTTGCTGGCGTCGTGATGGGGCGAGGCGTAGGGCGGCTGCGTCAGCATGCCGTCGCCCGGCTCGAGGGTGCCCGCCAGGGAGTGGATGGCCGTCAGCTCGAGCGCCTCCTCGGCGGTGAGGGGCGGCAGGATCGTGGGGATCCGTTCGGCGATGCTGGTCTTGCCGCTCCCCTTGGGGCCGGACAGCAGGACGTGGTGACCGCCCGCGGCCGCGACCTCGACGGCGTACTTGGCGTCGGTCAGGCCACGCAGGTCGGCCAGGTCGACCTCCTCGAGCCGCTCGGCCCCACGCCAGGAGAGCAGTCGGCTGCCCGACATCGGCGCGACGGGCGCTGCCTCGGGGACCTCCTCGCCCCGCAGCTCGGCCACGACCTGGGCCAGGGAGCGCATCCCGAAGACAGTCATGCCCGGCACCATCGAGGCCTCCCGGGCCAACGGCTCCGGAACGAAGACGCGGGTGATCCCGCGCTCGGCGGCAGCCAGCACCATCGGCAGCACCCCGGGCACCGAGCGCAGGCCACCGTCGAGGGTCAGCTCGCCGATCAGGACCGTCGAGTCGAGCGCTGCCCGCGGGAGGCGGCCGTCTGCGGCGAGCACGGCCACGGCGATCGCAAGGTCGAAGTGGCTGCCGCGCTTGATCAGGTCGGCCGGCGAGAGCAGGATCGTGATCCGCTTGGTGGCCGGCCACACCAGCTCGCTGTTGATGATCGCCATCCGGCACCGGTCGCGTGCCTCGTGCAGGGACGCGTCTGCGCGCCCGACCACGGTCGTGAGCACCTGGCCGGGCGACACGTCGGCCTGGACGTCGATCAGGTGGCCGAGCGCGCCGTGCAGGGACACCGTGCGGGCCGTGGCGAAAGGCATCAGCCGATCCCCCGCACGTGCTCGACCTCGGCCGCGCCCCGACGCGGCAGCCGGACCGCGACCAGGTCTATCCGGGTCTCGGGTGGCTCGAGACCGTGATCGCCTGCCCACCGGTGCGCCAGCCGGCGCAGCCGGTCGAGCTTGGCCGGCGAGACCGCCTCGTGCGGTGACCCGCAGACGTCGCTCGAGCGGGTCTTGACCTCGCACACCACGAGCACGTCACCGTCGCGCAGCACCAGGTCGATCTCGCCCTCGTCGCACCGCCAGTTGCGCTCCAGGACCCGCAGCCCCGTCTCCGCGAGGTGGCGCGCCGCCACCGTCTCGCCGTAGGCACCCACGGCCTGCTTGCTCGCTGCTGTTGTCGTCATCTGCTGACCTCCTGGAGGACAGCGTCACCACCGCGACCGACGCCGGGCGGCCGAGCGCGGCCGGCCTGGGGACAACGCCGCCACGAGGACTGCTGTGGACGACCGGAGGCCAGAGCAAGATCAATCAGAAAACACTCGTCACCCCGCGAGGGCAGGGATCCCGCACATCGGTCGGGGCAGCGCGAACAGGTCAGCGCCATACAGCGACACACCGAGCGCTGTGCTCAACGGCGTGATCACGTCATTGATCTTCTGGATTAGAGGATTGATGGTGTCGCGAATCATCCGCGAATTCACTTCTGCCAGCAGGAAATCCAGGTTTACGTCACCGAGCGCGACCTCCCCCTTGACGACACCGTCGACGGTCAGCCACGCCTTCCCCCCAATCGATGATCGATCGAATACGACCGACGGGATAGCGGCAGGAGAACGCCCTGGTACAGGAACGGCGACGTTGTACTGGTCGGGCAGGTGTGCAAAGGGCACGTCGCTGTCAGTCGCGGCGCCCACCGCGCGAGCACCCAGATTGAAGCTTAGGTCGAGATCGATCCTGATCTTGTTGAGATTCGAAAGCAGGCTCACGATCTGCGTCGCCGTGTAGTCCAAAGTCGCCAATAGAGTCGACAGATTCTTTGTGTACTCACTCGTGTCGATCGATCCCTTGAGGTGCACGGGCACGTCGAACTGCAAATTGGGCGCCTCCCGACGCACATGCACAGTCAACTTCTCTTGGTCAAGCAGCGTGCCGGCACCGCATCGAAGATCGGTGAGTGTCCCTTGTGCACGCGCAACATCCGCAGAGATAGCCAACACTGGATCTTCCTGAAATGTCAGCCCCGCAATCTGACTGCCGCGGCTGTAGTCGAGATTGCTAAGGTACGAAAACTGCCCGGTGCGCGCAATTGCGGACCCAACACGGCCACAGGCGAGTTGTGGCACCTGAGATATGCTCAACTCAATTTCAGTTCTTGAGACCGCCGGGAGATTCCAGATCACGCCTGTCTTCACGCTTGTGTTTCCGTTGGCCAGAAAGCCCGTCGCGGCGACCAAATCGAGCACGTTGACCTTTGTAACAAGTGCTGCTGGCCCAGCGGTCGTCAGGTCCATGACGCTGCCGACCTTGAATTTCTTCAAGACCGTCGCATTGGATGACTGTCCGAGAGTACGAAGCACTGCTACTTGCGTCGATGCGGTCGGCCCGCCCTCTCGCGCCAGGACTGTTGCCATCGCCGTTGCCAGGCTGGCAACACTGACGTCCGTATTCATGAGGTCCTGCGGCGTACCGGCGCCCAACTCAGCGGCGATGCCGCCCAAAGAAACCGAACTGTCCACGAGGCCTTCATAACCTATGGCATTAACACCCAAGGCGTTACCAAGAATTCGCTGCAACACACCGCTGCTGTCGGACCTGAGAGCTGCGGCATACGACCCCAAGCGGAAGCAGGCTGCAGAGTCGGCGACGCCCAAGGCCGTCCGCACACCCCCCCCGCTACCCGGCGCGAACGCGAAGTCAACCTCGCCGGCGGCCTCGACGTAGACGGCGTCCGGGGTGTTGTTGTCCGGGACGTCCACGAGGGCACCGGCGGCGGTCCGGCTCGGGATCTGCTCGCCATTGAGCCCGTCCACCACATAGATGAGGGTGGCCGTGACGCTGTTGACCCTCCCGAGCGACGCCTGGTTGCGTGCCACGCTGCTGGCGACCACAGCGCTCAACGCGGGCTGGCCCGTGGTGCCGTCCTCGATCTGCTTGGCCGTACGACCGTTGAGGAGCCGCGCCGTGTCGAGCGCCACGACGTCCGCCAGGGCCTGCATGTCGCTGCGCACGACCCGCTGCATGCCCAGGTCGACAGCGAAGGCGGCTACAGCGACGAGTACGGCGACCGCCGCTGCGGTGAGCACGGCGACACCCCCACGCTCGTCATGCCGCCTCATTGGCTGACCTCCGCCACGGACTTGTAAGTGAGCTTGTCGGGCATGACTAGACCGAGACCGAGGAAGACCGGCTTGCTGGGGTCGGCCTTGTAGCTGTGGGTGACCGTGACCTCGACGCAGGTGCAAGTCGCTGGGAAGGCGACCGTGCACGCGAGGTAGGTACTGCCGCACGTGACGCCCAGGGCCGAGGCCACCGCGGCCTTGGCAATCGCTTCCCGATTCGCCGTGGCCGGCGCCACGGCGGCCGCACGAGCGCCCTCAGCAGCCGCCTGGCTGATCGACTGACGGAAACTCAGCATGTAGCCGTAGCCGATGATGCCCATCAGCAGCAGGATCAACAGCGGCGCGACGAGCGCAAACTCGACGGCTGCGGCACCGTCGTCACGGCGCCTCGAACGACGACCCATCATGCGTGAACCACCTAGACCCAGAGGACTGTCCCATGCTGCCCCGCGCCCGAGCCTACGCTGTACCTAGGGTCACAGGTAGCCCATCCGCGCCCAGATGGCCCGTTGTGACTACGTCTTGAGCGGATCTATGTCCGATTGGTTGAGCTCTTCGACGTTGACGTCCTTGAACGTCAGGACCTTGACGTTCTTGGCGAAGCGCGCCGGGCGGTACATGTCCCAGACCCAGGCGTCGGTCATCGACACCTCGAAGAACACGTCCCCGGCCTCGGTGCGCGCCTTCACGTCGACCTGGTTGCACAGGTAGAAGCGGCGGTCGGTCTCGACGACGTACTTGAAGATGCCGACGACGTCGCGGTACTCGCGGTAGAGGGTGAGCTCCTGCTCGGTCTCGTACTTCTCGAGCTCCTCGGCGCTCATCTCTCATCCCTTCGGGGTTCCCGCATGGAAGCCATTCTGCACATCGAGGGCCGGTTCGAGACCGGCGGCCCGCCGGACGTTGACGAAGCGTCTGCGGTGCACGGGCGAGGGCCCGTGCTCGGTGAGCGCCGCGGTGTGGACCTCGGTGATGTAGCCCTTGTGCGTCTTGAAGTCGTACGCCGGCCACTCGCGGTCGAGCTCGGTCATCAGGCGGTCCCGGGTCACCTTGGCGAGGACCGAGGCCGCGGAGATGCACGCCGCGACCCGGTCGCCCTTCCACACCGCGAGCCCGGGGACGCCGAGGCCGTCGACCGGGAAGCCGTCGGTGAGGACGTAGGCGGGCGGCAGGTCGAGCAGCGCGACCGCGCGGCGCAGAGCCTCGATGTTGGCGACGTGCATGCCCAGTCGGTCGCACTCGTCGTGCTCGACCACGACCACCGACCAGGACAGCGCGCGCCGTACGACCTGGTCGTAGCAGCGCTCGCGGGCCTTCTCGGTGAGCAGCTTGGAGTCGGCGAGCCCCGGGATGATCCCGGCCTTGCCCGCCGGCAGGATCGCCGCGCCCGCGACCAGCGGCCCCGCGCAGGCGCCGCGCCCGGCCTCGTCGACGCCGGCGATGGGCTCGATGCCGTGGCGGCGCAGGGCGCGCTCGTAGCCGTAGAGGCCGGCGTCCCGGCGTACGGTCAGACCGCGGGGCAGGTCGCTCATCTCAGCTCATCAGGCTCAGGGAGCGTCGGGGACGTCGTCGAACGTCTCGGGACGCCCGACCCAGTCGAAGCGGTCACGCGGCCAGGCCAGGACGAACACCTTGCCGACGACGAGGTCGACGTCGATGAACGGGTTCTGGGAGCACTCGGTCACGTCGGGGGTGCACAGGTGCGCGGAGGAGTCGGCCGAGTGGGCCCGGTTGTCGCCCATCACGAAGATGTGTCCCTCGGGGACCGGCGGGACCTCCCAGGAGCACTTGGTGCCGTTCATCGGTCCGTGGCAGTCGACGCCGGGCTGGAGGTAGCTGTCCTCCTCCAGCGGCTGGCCGTTGACGGTGATCCGGCCCTCGTCGCAGCAGACGATGACGTCGCCGGCGACCCCGATCACCCGCTTCACCAGGTGGCCGCCGGTGGGGTAGAGCCCGACCTTGGCCATCGCCTTCGTGAAGACGTTGGTCGGGCCGGTGTCCTCGCTGGCCGGGAGCCAGCCGCCCGGGTCCTCGAAGACCACGACGTCGCCGCGCGACGGGGAGCCCCCGAACCAGTAGGAGACCTTCTGGACCAGGATCCGGTCGTTCTCGACCAGACCCGGCTCCATCGACTCCGACGGGATGTAGAACGCCTGGACGAACAGCGCCTTGATCACGATAGCGAGCACCATCGCGACCCCGAGGAGCAGGATCGTCTCCTGCCAGATCGGCAGGTGCTTGCGCTTGCGTGCGGGCTCCGCGGGCGGGTCGTCACCCTCGGTCAGCGGGCCGACGGGTCCGTCGCCGGACACGTCGTCGCGTTCGTGGGTGCTCACGCGCAGAGTGTAGGGAGAGCGTGGGTGAGTCTCGGCCAAGGCCGGGACTCAGACCTCGCGACGCTCCTTGATCTTGGCGGCCTTGCCGCGCAGGTTGCGCAGGTAGTAGAGCTTCGCGCGGCGCACGTCACCGCGGGTGACGATCTCGATCTGCTCGAAGATCGGGGAGTGCAGCGGGAAGGTGCGCTCGACGCCGACGCCGAAGGAGACCTTGCGGACGGTGAAGGTCCGGCCGATGCCCGAGCCCTGGACCCGGATCACGACGCCCTGGAAGATCTGGACGCGGGAGCGGTTGCCCTCGACGACCTTCACGTGGACCTTGATGGTGTCACCGGCCCGGAAGGCGGGGACGTCGTCGCGCTTGCTGGCGTTGCCGAGCTCGGCAATCACGTTGGTCATGTGTTCTCCTCGCGAGTGCCACAGGTCAGCCGCGGATTGGATGTGTTCAGCTGTGTCGGTCAAGCCAGGTGGCCGGCGGCGCAAGGCTCCCCCTGTGGCAGGAACCCGACGCGGACCCTCCGGGTGACTCTCGGAGCGGACCTTCGGCCGACTGGACCGAGGGACGAGTCTGCCACAGCGTGAGCCGCGTGCAGAAATCAGCGTCGGGGCTTGGTGAGCACCACGGCGAGCGGCGGCGCCGGCAGGTCGGGTCGCAGCCGGAAGCCGGCCTTCTTGTACATCCGTAGGTTGTCGGCGCTTCCCGCTCCCGTGAACAGGACGTACGACGTCGCCGCGGCCGGCGCCACCGCCTGGATGTGCTCCAGGAGCAGGCGTCCGAGCCCCCGTCCCTGGAGGTCGGGGGCGACCATCACCCGCCCGATGTCCCACGTGTCGCCCTCCAGGCGTCCCCGCACGGCGCCGACCAGCCGGCCGTGGGAGCGCACCACGAAGCTGGTCCAGTCCTCCAGCCAGGCGAAGACGTCGTCGAGCGACTCGTGGAGGGCCGGGATCCCGGAGACGCTGTCGTTGGCGATCGCCTCCTGGAGCCAGCACGCGCGTTGCAGCGTCAGCAGCTCGCCGGCGTCGGCGCGGGTGGCGGCGACCACGTCCCACTCGGAGTCGGCCCGGCTGGGGTGGAGCAGGTCGGGCCGGCGTTCCGTCGTACGACGCTCGGCCTGGTCGCGGCGCCAGGCGGAGATCCGCCCGTGGTCGCCCGAGAGGAGAACGTCGGGCACGTCCAGGCCGCGCCACGAGGCGGGCTTGGTGTAGACGGGGTACTCCAGCAGGCCGTCCTCGTGGGACTCCTCGGTCAGCGACTCGGCGTTGCCCATGAAGCCGGGCAGCAGCCGTACCACCGCCTCGGTGATCGCGAGCGCGGCCACCTCTCCCCCGTTGAGCACGTAGTCGCCGATGGAGACCTCACGCACCTCGGCGCGCCCGGCGGCGTGGTCGAGCACCCGCTGGTCGATGCCCTCGTAGCGGCCGCACGCGAAGACCAGGCGCTCGCGGGTCGCGAGGTCACGGGCCAGCGCCTGCGTGAACGGCTCGCCCGACGGCGTGGTCACGACCAGGGTGGCGCCGTCGATCGCGAGCACGTCGAACGCCTCGCCCCACGGCTCGGGCTTCATCACCATGCCGGCGCCGCCGCCGTACGGCGTGTCGTCGACGGTGTGGTGGCGGTCGTCGGTCCACTGGCGCAGGTCGTGGACGTGGACCTCGATCAGCCCCCGCTCCTGCGCCTTACCGGGCAGTGACAGGCCGAGCGGGGCGAGGTAGTCGGGGAAGATCGTGAGGTAGTCGAGCCTCACGCGTCGTCCTCCAGGGGCGTGACCAGGCCGGGGCGGTCGGCCACGACGATGCGCCCGCCGGGCACGTCGACCTCGGGCACGAGCGCCTTCACGAACGGCACCAGTCCGTCGTGGCCCGCGGGCGTGCGCACGGTCAACAGGTCCTGGGCGCCACCGTGGGCGACCGCGGTGACGGTGCCGAGCTCGCGCCCGTCGAGGTCGACGGCGGTCAGGCCGACCAGCTGGTGGTCGTAGTACTCGTCCGGGTCGTCCGGGGTCTCGCCGGCATCGACGGTGGTGCTGAGCACCACCCCGCGCGCGGCCTCGGCCTGGTTGCGGTCGGCAAGCTCCTCGAAGGTCACCAGCAGCGTCGTCTGGTGCCACCGCGACCGGGAGACGGTCAGGGTGCGGTGGCCGAACGCCGAGCCCTTGGGAGGCTGTACGGCGAGCGTGGCGCCCGGTGCGAACCGGCGCTCGGGCTCGTCACTCTTGAGGTCGAGGGTCACCTCGCCACGGAGGCCGTGAGGCTTGCCGATCCGGCCGACCACGACGTCGATGGACTCCACGATGAACCTCTTCTGAGAAAGCCGAACGGGTGCCGTCCCGGAGGACGACACCCATTCAAGCGTTGATCGGGCCAGCCAAGAAGCAGGGAGCGTCAGCGACGACGGTCGACGTCCACGAAGTCGATCCGTGCGCCGCCGCGGCCCGCGAGGGCCGAAACGACGGTGCGGAACGCGGACGCCGTACGTCCGCCGCGGCCAATGACCTTGCCGAGGTCGTCGGGGTGGACCCGGACCTCGAGGATCGAGCCACGACGCAGCTGCTTGTCACGCACGGAGACGTCGTCGGGGTTGTCGACGACACCCCGGACGAGGTGCTCGAGAGCGTCGGCGAGCATCAGCCTCAGGCCTTCGGCTCGGTGGCCTCGGTGGCCTCGGCGTCAGCGGCCGGGGTCTCCTCGGCGGGCGCGTCAGCAGGCGCCTCAGCAGCGGCCTTGGCCGGAGCCTCGGCAGCAGGAGCCTCGGCGGCGGGTGCCTCGTCAGCAGGCGCCTCGGCGGCGGGAGCCTCGGGCTCCTCGACCTTCTTGGCGGTCTTCTTCGCGGCCTTCTTGGTCGTCGTCGCGTCGCCCTTGGGCTCGTTCGCCGACTCCTTCAGCGCCTCGTTGAAGATCTCCTGCTTGTCGCGCTTGGGCTCGGCGACCTTGAGGGTGCCCTCGGTGCCGGAGATGCCCTTGTAGGTCTGCCAGTCGCCGGTGATCTTGAGGATCTTGGCGACGGCCTCGGTCGGCTGCGCGCCGACACCCAGCCAGTACTGCGCCCGGTCGGACACGACGCTGATGTAGCTCGGGTCCTCCTTGGGGTGGTACTTGCCGATCTCCTCGATGACCTTGCCGTCGCGCTTCTTGCGCGAGTCGACGATGACGATGCGGTACTGCGGCACCCGGACCTTGCCCAGGCGCTTCAAACGGATCTTGACGGCCACGGTTGTGGTGTCTCCTTGAGGTTCGTGGTGGGTGAAGGACACGGCACCGGGTGGGGAACACACGGTGTCGAAGCTTCGATGGGCTCTGCGGCGTCCGGATGAGAGGGTCCGGGCGCGCAGGACTCAGCGGCCGATTCTGCCAGAGGTGCGCGGAGCAGATGAAATCGGGCACTCTGGCTGGGTGACCCAGCCTCCGACCCCGCCGTACGGCGCTCCCCCGCGTGAGCGCCGCCGCCGCCCCAGCGCCTGGTGGTTCGCGGTCGGCGGCACGCTGGTTCTGGTCGCGATCGTGGTGTTCGTGGCGCTGTTCGCGTGGACCCTCACCGGGTTCCTGGACACCGACGCCACCGTCGACGCCGACGGGCGCCCCGAGACCATCCGGCTCGAGGGTGACGACCGCCGGATGCTGTGGCTCGAGGACGGCGTGGCCCAGACCTGCACGGTCGCCGACCCCGACACGGGTGTCGAGGTGTCCACCCGGTCGGTCGGCGGCGACTACAACCGGTCCGAGGGCGGCAGCGACTGGACCGGGTCGGTCACCTTCGCGCCCGGCTCCGGCAGCGTCGAGATCACCTGCACCGGCGGTGGCACGGTGATCGTCGGCCCGGCGCCGGCCATCGGCAGCTTCGTGGTCGGCCTGCTGGCCACGATCTTCATCCCCCTGCTCCTCGGCGGGACGGGCCTGGTGGTCCTGATCGTCACCGGCGTCCTCTTCGCCACCGGGAGGCCGCGCGCAGGTTGACCCGCCCGAAACTTTCGGGCGGGTCAACGTGTGATCAGGCGACGATTCGCCCGCGGAGCACCACGCAGAGCGGGTCGAGGAGGACGGTGAGGTCGGCGAGCGGGTCGCGGTCGAAGACGACGAAGTCCGCGGGCGCCCCCTCCTCGAGCGTGGCGTTCCAGCCCAGCCACTCCCGGGCTCGCCACGAGGCGGCCCCCAGCGCGTAGTCGGCCGGCAGCCCGATCCCGGCCATGGCGATCACCTCGCCGGCGAGGTTGCCGTGCCGGGTGACGCCGCCGCCGTCGGACCCGGCGTACAGGCGCACCCCGGCGTCGTACGCCGCCATGATCGTGTCGCGACGCCGGGCGAAGAGGTCGGTCATCGTCTCGGCGTAGGCGGGGAACTTCTCGGCCCCGGCCTCGGCGTAGCCGGGAAACTTGTCGAGCTGCATCACCGTCGGCACCAGCGCGGTGCCGCGCCGCGCCATCGACTCGACCAGATCGGCGGTCAGCCCGGTGCCGTGCTCGATGCAGTCGATGCCGGCCTCGATCAGGCCGGGCAACACCTCACGCCCGAAGCAGTGCGCGGTGACCTTGGCACCGTGCTCGTGCGCGGCCGCGATCGCGGCGGCGAAGGCCTCCGGCGGGAACGACGGTGCCAGGTCGCCCGCCTCACGGGAGATCCAGTCGCCGACCAGCTTGACCCAGCCGTCGCTGCGCTGCGCCTCCTCGACGACGTACGCCGCCAGGTCTGCCGGCTCGACCTCGTGGGCGTAGTTGCGGATGTAGCGCTTGGTGCGGGCGATGTGGCGTCCCGCGCGGATCAGGCGGGGCAGGTCCTCGCGGTCGTGGATCCACGAGGTGTCGGCCGCGGACCCGCAGTCGCGGATCAACAGCGCGCCGGCGTCGCGGTCGGCGACTGCCTGCTCCTCGGTGGTCGCCTCGTCGACGGCCCCGTGGTCGTCGAGCCCGAGGTGGCAGTGGGCGTCGACGAGCCCCGGCACGATCCAGCCCTCGGCCACGGTGTCGGCCCCGGCCGCCGGCTCGTAGGTCACGTGCCCGTCGACCACGTAGAGGTCACGCGCCTCCCCGTCGGGGAGCACCGGACCGCGGAACCTGAGAGCCGTCATGCCCCCGGACGTTACCGAGCCCCGGCAGTCAGCGGCCGCACTAGGCTGCTCCGCGTGACCACCCCCGCCCCCGGGGCACTCGAGCGCCTGCGCGTCGCCAACCGGCGCGCGGTGACGAGCCTGCTCACCGCGGGGCCGATGAGCCGGGCCGACCTCGCCCGCGGCACCGGGCTCTCGCGGACCACGGTCTCCAGCCTGATCTCGGAGCTGATCACGACGGGGCACGTCACCGAGACCACCGACCGCGGCCAGCCGCACAAGGGCGGCAGCGGCCGCCCGCCCCTCCTGGTCGCGCTCAGCACCCCGTACGGCGGCGTCGCCGGCGTAGACATCGGGCACGGCCACGTGCGCGTGGCGGTCGCCGACCGCGCCGGGGTGATCCTCGTCGAGGACTGCGCGACCGTCGACGTCGACTCCCACGGCGCCGACACGCTGGACCGGGCCGCGGCCATGGTGCGTACGGCGCTGCACGCGGCCGGTCTCGGCCGCGACGACCTCCAGGCAGTCGCGATGTGCGTCCCCGCCCCGCTCGACCGCCGCAACCCCCGGATCAGCACCGGGATCCTGCCCGGCTGGCACGACCTGTTCCCCGGCGACGAGCTCCAGCGCCGGCTCGGGGTCCCGGTGTTCGTGGACAACGACGCCAACCTCGGGGCGCTGGCCGAGGTCGAGCGCGGAGCCGCCAGGGGTGTCGCCGACGTCGTCTACGTCAAGGTGGCCAGCGGGCTCGGGGCCGGGATCGTGCTCGGCGGGCGCCTGCACCGCGGGGCCACCGGCATCGCCGGCGAGCTGGGCCACGTCCAGGTCGACGAGGACGGCCCGGTGTGCCGCTGCGGCAACCGCGGCTGCCTGGAAACCCTGGTGTCGGCGTCACGGCTGCTGACGGTCCTCCAGCCGGCGTACGACGAACCGCTCGACGTGGAGCGGGTGCTCGAGCTCGACGAGGGCGGGGACGACGGCGTACGCCGGGTGCTCGGCGACGCCGGGCTCACGATCGGGCGCGCGCTGGCCGACCTGTGCAACAGCCTCAACCCGCAGGTCGTCCTGCTGGGCGGCTCGCTGGGCACCTCGCCGTCATTGGCCGACGGGATCCGCGGCGCGATCGACCGCTACGCCCAGCCCGACGCGGCCGCGGCCGTCCGGGTCGAGGCCGGCAGCCTCGGTGACCGCGCGGAGATCGTGGGCGCGGTGTCCCTGGCGATCGCCCGCGTCGCCCAGGTCTAGGTCTGGGCCGAGCGGGCGTCGATCTCCGCCCCCGCCAGGTCCACGCCGCGCAGCACGGCGCCTCTCAGGTCGGCCCCGTCGAACCGCGCGCCGGTCAGGTCCACCTCGGTGAACACCGCGCCGCGAAGATCGTCGGACCGGGTGAAGGAAGCCATGCCCGCGACCCTAGCCCGCCCTCCGACACCCGTTCCGCTCGGAAAGTACGGAACGTTCTCAACCTAGATCGGCCGGATCCACGTCGAAAACGTTCCGTACTTTCCCGGAGATCACAGGTGGTCGAGCAGCCAGGTGGGGGTGAGGATCATCGCGCCGTGGTGCTCGACCCGGCCCATCAGGATCCGGTCGGCGGTGACCACGGTGACCCGGTCGCCGCGCTCGGAGGCCGCCTTCGCCTCGGCCACGATCGCGTCGTCTCCGGACTTGGGTGCGTGCACCGTGCGGACGTGGGCGTCACGGCCCGCGCGTACGCCGCCCTTCGCCGCGCCCTCCAGCACGAGCACCACCTGGTCCTGGGGTACGTCGGCCACCATCAGCCGGGCGTGCAGCCGCGCGGCCGCCCCGGCACGGTCCTTCCACCACCCGTCCGGGCGACTCCCCACCACGTTGGCGCCGTCGACGATCAGGACGGTGGTCACTTCAGGAACTTGGAGAAATCCTTGGGGAGGTTGAGGTTGGCGGCGGCCGCCTCGTAGTCGATCGGCTCGGCGTCGGGGTTGCCGAAGGGGTTGGCGGCGGCTGCGGCGGCCTTCTCCTTGGCCGCAGCGGCCTCCTGGGCTGCCTTGGCGGGGTTGCCGGACTTCTTGGCGCCCTTGCCCTTCTTGGGCGCGGCCTTCTGCTTCGAGCGCTTGCCGGCGCCGGGCATCCCGGGCATCCCCGGCATGCCGGGCATCCCGCCGCCACGGGCCATCTGCATCATCATCTTGCGGGCCTCGAAGAACCGGTCGACGAGCTGGTTGACGTCGGAGACCATGCGGCCCGAGCCCTTGGCGATGCGGGCGCGGCGCGAGCCGTCGATCATCTTCGGGTTGGCCCGCTCGGCCGGGGTCATCGACTGGATGATCGCCTGGATCCGGTCGATCTCGCGCTCGTCGAAGTTCTCGAGCTGCTCGCGGAACTGTCCCATCCCGGGGAGCATCCCCATGATCTTCGACATCGAGCCGAGCTTGCGGACCTGCTGCATCTGCTCGAGGAAGTCGTCGAGCGTGAACTCCCCGCCCTGGCCGCTCAGCTTGGCGGCGGCCTTCATGGCCTGCTCGGAGTCGAAGCTCTTCTCGGCCTGCTCGATCAGGGTCATCATGTCGCCCATGTCGAGGATGCGCGACGCCATGCGGTCGGGGTGGAACAGGTCGAAGTCGGTCAGCTTCTCGCCGTTGGACGCGAACATCACCGGGCGACCGGTGATGGAGGCGATAGAGAGCGCGGCGCCACCGCGGGCGTCGCCGTCGAGCTTGGTGAGTACGACGCCGTCGTACCCGACCCCGTCGAGGAAGGCCTGCGCGGTGATGACGGCGTCCTGGCCGATCATCGCGTCGACGACGAACAGCACCTCGTCGGGCTGCACCGCGTCGCGGATGTCGGAGGCCTGCTGCATCAGCTCGGCGTCGACGCCGAGACGGCCGGCGGTGTCGACGATGACGACGTCGTAGAGCTTGCGCTTGGCCTCCTCGATCGACGCCCGGGCGACTGCGACGGGGTCACCGCTGCCGTTGCCGGCCTCGGGCGCGAAGACGGGTACGCCGGCGCGCTCGCCGTTGACCTGGAGCTGGTTGACGGCGTTGGGGCGCTGGAGGTCGCACGCGACCAGGACCGGTGACTTGCCCTGGTCCTTGAGCCACAGCGCGAGCTTGGCGGCGAGCGTGGTCTTGCCGGCGCCCTGGAGGCCGGCGAGCATGATCACGGTCGGCCCGGTCTTGGCGTAGCGCAGCCGGCGGGTCTCGCCGCCGAGGATCGTCACGAGCTCCTCGTTGACGATCTTGATGATCTGCTGGGCGGGGTTCAGCGCGCCGCTGACCTCCTCGCCACGGGCCCGCTCCTTGACCGCGCCGACGAAGTCCTTGACCACGGGCAGCGCGACATCGGCCTCGAGCAGCGCGATCCGGATCTCGCGCGCGGTCGCGTCGATGTCGGCTTCGGAGAGCCGGCCCTTGCCGCGCAGGTTCTTGAAGGTGTCGGCAAGCCGGTCGGAAAGGGTGGCAAACACAGGTCAGATGTCCTCGGGCTGGCGTTGTCGAGCGGGTCTCGTGGAGGACCCCAGGTAGTGACCCAGCCTAACCGGGGCCGGTCAGCGCCTCACGTACGGCGTGCGCGGCCTGCGCGCTGCGGGTCTCGGAGAGGACCCCGGCCGAGGGCTCCTGGAGGTAGAACACGTCCACGGCCTGCGGCCCCAGCGTGTCCACGTGCGCGGAGCGGACCTCGACGTCGAGCCGCGCCAGCGCCGCGCAGACGAGGTAGACGACACCCGGCCGGTCGCCGGTGCGCACCTCCAGCACGGTGGAGTGGTCGCTGGCCTCGGGGCGTACGACGACGGTCGGCGCGAGGCCGTCCCCGGTCGGCCGCAGCCGGTGGGACGGGTCGAGACGGCCGGCGACGATCCCGTCGTACTTCTGGCGCAGGATGGCCGGGTCGAGGTGCTCCTCGGAGACCTCCCAGACCGACACGCCGTAGTCGCCCTGGGACCACGCGCGGGCGGCGCGGACCCCGGTGCGCTGGAGGGCGAACATGGCGGCGAAGTCGGCGAGCAGCCCGATCCGGTCGACGGCGATCGTGGTGACCCGCGACCCGTCGGGCGCGGGCTCGACCGAGACGTAGACGCCGTCCGCCTTGAGGGCGGCCGGGAAGTCGGCGGGCAGGGCGACGTCGTCGCTCAGCACGGGTGGCAGCGCGGTGCCGGTGTCGAGGGCGGCGTGCGCGCGGCGGGCCAGGTCGCGGACCAGCCCCGAGCGCCACGACGACCACGCCTTGGTCGAGGTGGCCTTGGCGTCGGCCTCGGTGAGCGCGCCGAGCAGCGCGACCGCCTCGACGCTGCCGAGCCGGGAGGTCACCAGGTCGACCGTGGCCGGGTCGTCGGGGTCGCGGGTGGTCGCGGTCTGGGCGAGCAGCAGGTGCCAGCGCACCAGCAGGGCGATCAGGTCGACGCACTCGGGCTCGAAGCCCATCCGGGTGGCGATGCTGCGCGCGATCGGCTCCCCCGCCACGCTGTGCTCGGTCAGCCCGCCCTTGCCGATGTCGTGCAGGAGCGCGGCCACCATGAGCACGTCGGGGCGGCGTACGGAGCGGATCAGCGCGGAGGCCTCGATGCAGGTCTCGATCACGTGGCGGTCGACGGTGAAGCGGTGGATCACCGAGGCGTGCGGCAGCATCCGGACCCGCTCCCACTCGGGCAGGAAACCGGACAGCGCACCGGTCTCCTCGAGCGTCTCCCACACCCCCAGCAGGCTGCGCCCAGACGCGAGCAGCCGCACCAGGAGCTGCCGGGCCTCGGCCGGCCACGGCTCGGGCAGCGGCGGGCACTCCCGCACCAGTCGCGCCGCCGTCGCGGGAGCGAGTACGACGTCGCGCTCGGCCGCCGCGGTGGCGGCACGCAGCAGCAGGAGCGGGTCGTCGGCCGGGCGGGCCTTGCGGTCCAGGACCACCTCGCCGGAGGACAGGGCCACGCTGGGCGCCAGTGGCTCCAGCGACGGGCGCCGCGCGCCCTTGACCGACACCGGCCGCGCGAGCACGGCGTCGACGCGGCGCCACGCGAGCCGCGACAGGTGGGTGATCCGGCGGCCGAGCTCGCGCACGTGCACCTGCGCCGACAGCTCGTCGTCCAGCCCCAGCGCAGTGGCCAGCTCGGCCCACATCTCAGGGGTGACGCGGTCGGTGGCCCGGCCGGCCATCGCCTGGACCAGGTCACGCACGTCGAGCAGCGCCAGCCGGCTGCGCTCGAGGTCGACGTGGGGCACGTCGACGAGCCAGGTGGCCACCAGGCCGCGCAGCACGGTGGCGTCGCGCAGCCCGCCCTCGGCCTCCTTGAGGTCGGGCACCGACAGGTGCGCGAGCTCGCCGATCAGCCGGTGCCGCGAGCGGACCATGTCGTGCAGCGCCGGCAGCCGGTCCCGCGCTCCCCGGCGCCAGGCCGCGAGCATCGTCGTACGCAGCCGCAGGGTGAGGTTGGGGTCGCCGGCCAGGTGGCGCAGGTCAAGGAGGCCAGAGGCCACTCGTACGTCGGCGTCCGCGGCGGCGATCATCTCGGGCAGCGTGCGCACGGAGTGGTCGAGCTTGCTGCCGGAGTCCCACAGCGGGTACCAAACCTTCTCGGCCAGGTCACCGAGGTCGACCCCCTCGTCGGAGACCAGGACGACGTCCAGGTCGGAGTGGGGTGCGAGCTCACCCCGGCCGTAGCCGCCGACCGCGACCAGCGCCGCCCCCGTCTCGGGCCCCCCGTTGTCGTCGTAGGCGGCGACGCAGAGGGCGTCGGCCTCGGCGGTGCGGGTGGCGCGTTCGGGGGCGGTCATCGCTCAGAGGGCTGCGTCGTCCCGGTCGCCGGTGCGCACTCGTACGACGGTCTCGACGGGCGTGACCCAGAGCTTGCCGTCGCCGATCCGGCCGGTACTGGCGCTCTCCTGAATCGCGGCGAGGACGGCGTCGACGTCCTCGGCGCTCACGACGATCTCGATTCGGATCTTGGGGACCAGCGCGATGTCGTACTCGGCACCGCGATAGACCTCGGTGTGGCCCTTCTGGCGGCCGTAGCCGCTGACCTCGCTGACGGTCATGCCGGTGACCCCGACCGCCTCCAGGGCGACGCGGACGTCCTCCCACTTGTGCGGCTTGATGACGGCGGTGACGAGCTTCATCGTTCTTCCTCCCTCTTGGCGGTGGATCCGCCCAGGACTCCTGCGCCCGATCGGGCACCGGCGGTGGCGTGCAGGTCGTAGGCGGTCTCGGCGTGGACCACGAGGTCGATGCCGCTGAGCTCGTGCTCCTCGTCGATCCGGAAGCCCATGGCCTTGTCGACGACGAGACCGATGATGCCCGAGACGACGAAGGCGTAGACGAGCACCGCGCCGCCGCCGACCAGCTGCCTGCCGAGCTGGTCGACACCCCCGCCGTAGAACAGCCCGTCGACGCCGGTCGGGGCGGCCGCCGTGGCGAGCAGCCCGATGCCGAAGGTGCCGATCAGGCCACCGACGAGGTGGACGCCGACGACGTCGAGCGAGTCGTCGTAGCCGAAGCGGTACTTGAGGCCGACGGCCAGCGCGCAGACCACACCCGCAACGGCCCCCATGAGGATCGCGCCGACCGGCGAGACCGAGGCGCAGGAAGGCGTGATGGCGACCAGGCCGGAGACCAGGCCCGAGGCGGCCCCCAAAGACGTGGCGTGACCGTCGCGCAGCCGCTC
This sequence comes from Nocardioides szechwanensis, assembly GCF_900103935.1. GTDB lineage: Bacteria > Actinomycetota > Actinomycetes > Propionibacteriales > Nocardioidaceae > Nocardioides > Nocardioides szechwanensis. Next base: position 134,922 of record NZ_FNIC01000001.1, on the reverse strand, counting down.
GACCGAGAGCCAGCCCAGGGCACCGGCCGCGCCGGCCAGGAGCGTGGTGGTGAAGACGACCGCGGCGGTCTGGTTGGCGCCGAGCGCGGACCCGGCGTTGAAGCCGAACCAGCCGAACCACAGCAGGCCGGCGCCGAGCATCACCAACGTCAGGTTGTGCGGCCGCATCGCGTCCTTGCCGAACCCGAGCCGACGGCCCAGCACCAGTGCCAGCGCGAGGCCGGAGGCACCCGAGGTGATCTCGACGGCGGTGCCCCCGGCGAAGTCGATGACGCCGAGCTCGTTGGCCATCCAGCCGCCGACGTGGTCACCGGCGGAGAAGTCGAAGATCCAGTGGGCGACTGGCGCGTAGACAGCGAGCGTCCATGCACCCACGAAGACCATCCAGGCGCCGAAGCGGGCCCGGTCGGCGATCGCCCCCGACACCAGGGCGCCGGTGACGACGCAGAAGAGGCCCTGGAAGACCGCGAAGAGGATGAGCGGGACTCCCGAGTTGCCGTTGCTCTCCTCCGGCAGCAGCTGTGAGAGCCCGGCGTACTGCGTGGGGTCGCCCACGAGGCCGAGCCCGAGGTCGTCGCCGAAGGCCAACGAGTAGCCGACGAGGACCCAGAGGATGCTGATGACCGCCAGCGAGCCGAAGGTCATCATCATCATGTTGAGCACGCTCTTCGAGCGGACCATGCCGCCGTAGAAGAGCGCCAGCCCCGGCGCCATGAGCAGCACGAGGGCGCTGGCGGCGAGCAGCCAGGCGGTGTCGCCGGAGTCGAGACCGGTCGGGTCCGCAACGAGCGGAGCGACGTCGAGGAGCAGCGTGGGAGCAGTCACGGTCGACACCCTCCAAGCCAATTGTTTCGGACATGTAAACGACCCGGCTGTCTCACGACAGCCGGGTCGTCCACCAGGCAGTGGTGCGTCAGATCAGAGCGCCGCCTCGTCCTTGTCACCGGTGCGGACGCGGATGACGGTTTCGACGGGGCTGACCCACACCTTGCCGTCGCCGATCCGGCCGGTCTGGGCGGTCTTGACCACGATGCCGACGATGTCGTCGGCGTCGTCGTCGTCGACCACGATCTCGATGCGGATCTTGGGGACCAGCGCGATGTCGTACTCCGCGCCCCGGTAGACCTCGGTGTGGCCCTTCTGGCGGCCGTAGCCGCTGACCTCGGAGACCGTCATGCCGGTCACTCCGAAGGTCTCGAGGGCCTCCCGGACGTCCTCCCACTTGTGCGGCTTGATGACCGCGGTCACGAGCTTCATGCGTGTGCTCCTTCCGAGGTGACGGGCTGGGTGCCGAGCACGCCGGTCTTGCCACCGCCGCCACCGCCGCCCATCCCGCTGTGCAGGTCGTACGCCGTCTCACCGTGCTCGACGAAGTCGATGCCCTCGACCTCGTCCTCCTCGGCGATGCGCAGACCCAGGGTGAACTTGATGGCCAGGCCGATGATCGCCGTGATCACACCGGAGAAGACGATGGCCACGAGGACACCGAGCGCCTGGTCGCCCAGGGAGCCCGCACCGCCGCCGTAGAGGAGGCCGTCGACGCCGCCGGCGCCGTCCGCCGTGGAGAAGACACCGATCAGGACCGTGCCGACGATGCCGCCGACCAGGTGGACGCCCACGACGTCGAGCGAGTCGTCGTAGCCCAGCTTGTACTTCAGGCTGACCGCCCAGGCGCACACGGCACCGGCGATGAGGCCGATCGCGACCGCACCCTCGATGTCGACCGCGCCGGCCGCCGGGGTAATGGCCACGAGGCCCGCCACGATGCCGGAGGCCGCGCCGAGCGAGGTCGCCTTGCCGTGCAGCAGGCGCTCGATGAGCAGCCAGCCGAGGATCGCGGCCATCGTCGCCAGCGTGGTGTTGGCGAAGGTGCGGCCGGTCTCCGAGAAGAACTGCGCGATGTTCTCCTCGTCGGTGGCGCCGGTGAAGACGATCGAGCCGACGTTGAAGCCGTACCAGCCGAACCACAGCAGGCCGGCGCCGAGCATGGTCAGCGTCAGGTTGTGGGGACGCATCTGCTCCCGGGGCCAACCCACGCGCTTGCCGAGAAGCAGCACCAGGACCAGGGCCGCCACGCCGGCGTTGATGTGGACCGCCGTACCGCCGGCGTAGTCCTGGGCGCCGATCCGGCCACAGATGAGCGAGTCCGCGGTGCAGCTGAAGACCATGTGGGCCATCGGGAAGTAGCACAGGAGCGCCCACAGGGGCACGAAGAGGACCCAGGCCGAGAACTTCATCCGGTCCGCCACCGCGCCGCTGATCAGCGCCACGGTGATGATCGCGAAGGTCATCTGGAACATCACGAAGACATAGCTGTCGGTCGTCACTGTGTCGAGCCACAGCAGGGCGGTCGGGTCGGCGAAGAACGTGCCGCCGCTCTCGGCGTCACCGCCGAAGCCCATCGACCAGCCGACCGCGACGTAGAGGATGCCCACGATCGCCGCGGCGATGTAGGACATCATCATCATGTTGAGCACGGACTTCGAGCGGGACATGCCGCCGTAGAACAGCGCCAGGGCGGGCACGGTCATCATCAGGACCAGGGCCGTCGCCACGAGCATGAAGGCGTAATAGCCGTCCACAGAACCTCCAGGATTTGCTACCGGGGAGACGTGACCCGACCGCGACTTCACTGTCGCCGCGAGATCCCCACCTCTTTGGCCAGAACCTTCGACGTCCGAGGTTTCGAGGCCCGCGCGGACTTGTTGCAGGCACGCAACGAGTTCCCGGGTTGTGTTACTTCCGCGTTACGGGTCCTGGGGCTGCCAGGCGTCGCCGCGTGGGCGTTGATCTAGGGTCGGCCCATGCCCTTGACCCTCGTCGCCACCATGATGGTGCGCGACGAGATCGACATCGTCCCGGCCATGATCGAGCACCACCTCGACCAGGGGGTCGACCTGGTGATCGTGACCGACAACGCGTCGGTGGACGGTACGACGGACGTGCTGCGCTCGTACGTCGAGACCGGGCGGGTGGAGCTCCACCACGACCCGGTCCACCGCAAGCAGCAGGGTGTGGTGGTCACGCAGATGGCGCGCCGAGCGCGCACGGCACACGCCGCCGACTGGGTGCTCAACCTGGACGCCGACGAGTTCCAGGTGCCCGTCGATCGGACGCTCACGCTGCGCGGGGCGCTCGAGGCGACTCCCCTGCACCTCAACGCGTTCACCGTGCCCGTCACCAACCTGGTCGGCCCTGCCGCCTGGTCGGGCAGCGGGATCGGGCGGCTGGCCTGGCGCGACCACCGCACCGAGGCGCAGCTCCAGCAGATCGGGATCCACGCCCAGCCCACGCCCAACGGTATGCACCGCGGCGAGACCGACGTGACCGTCGCGCAGGGCAACCACTTCGTCTCCCTCCCGAGCAACGGGCAGCCGGCGCCCGAGGTCGCGACCGAGGTGCTTCACCTGCCGTGGCGCTCGTGGGCCCAGCTCGAGCAGAAGGTCATCAACGCGGGGCGCTCCTACGAGAGCAACCCCGACCTGCGGCCCAGCCCTCGCCACCACGGCATGTTGGACTACCGCCGCCACCAGGCCGGGCAGCTCTTCGAGGCCTACCTCGCCCGCACGCCGCTGCGCACCGAGCTCGAGCGCGGCGAGGCGGACGGCAGCTTCGTGCGCGACGACTGGCTGGCCGAGCACCTGCGTGGCCTGGTCGGCCGGGCTCTGCGACCCGACCTGCTGGGCCCGGTCGTGGACCCCGCGCAGGACCGGCCGGTGCCCGACGACGAGCATGCAGACGGCGCCGAGCGCGGGCGTGACCTGCTCGCCGCCGAAGAGGCGTGAGAGGTTTGGCCAGACCACCGATCGGACCCGCGGGTCTGGATCCCGACGGGAGGGCCCGATGGACCACTACGTGCTGAAGCACACGACCTACGACTCACCGGCACTGTCGCCCGGAAAGCTCGCCTACCTCAGCAGCGGCCTCGACGCCGTCCAGGGTTGGCTCGTGCCGTCCACCGCGCTCTACCTCGCCGGGCTGGAGCAGGCCCAGCGCGGCGCGGTTCCCGGCGGGTTGTGCGAGATCGGTGTCCACCGCGGCAAGTCCTTCCTGGCCATGGCGATCGACGCGCCCGCCGGTGACCCCGCGGTCGCGATCGACGTCTTCGACCTCCAGCACCTCAACGAGGACGGCACGTCCAGCAAGGCGCTCGACGACTTCCGCGACAACCTGCGGGCGTGGAGCCTCGACGACCGGGTCGAGATCGTGCAGGGCTCGAGCCTGGAGCTGGAGGCCGACGGGTTCCTCGAGGCGGGGCCCCGCTTCCGGCTCTTCTCCGTCGACGGCGGGCACGGCGCCGACTATGTCCTCAACGACCTGCGCATCGCCGAGGCCACGCTCGCACCCGGCGGCGTGGTCGCGGCCGACGACGTCTTCAACATCCACTGGCTCGGCGTCTGCACGGGCGTCTTCCGTTACTTCCACTCGGGCGGCACGCTGGTGCCGTTCGCGCTGATCCCCAACAAGCTCCTGCTCACCGACGCCGCGAGCGTCGACGCCAACCGCGACCGGATGCGCGAGCTGTTCGCGGCCGGCCTGACCAAGACCGACGTACCCATGCTCGACGGGGTGATCGACGTCTACGGCGACGTGCCATGGGAGCTCGTCGACGACGCCGGCAGCCCGGCGTCGCTCCAGCGCCCCGACGACAGCGTCGACGCCGTGCGCGCCGAGCTCACCGGCGCCCAGCTCGAGCTGGCCCGCCTCCGCACCAGGCTGCGCGAGGTCCAGGACGACAAGCGCACGCTCCAGCGTCGCGTACGCCGCCTGCGCGAGGCAGCACCCCCGCCTGCGCCCGCCGAGCCCGCCTCGGGCGGGCTCCGCCGCAAGGCGCGTGCCCTGCTGCGAGGGGCGCGGTGAAGGGACTCGGCCGCCGCGCGCCGGAGCCGGGGCCGGAGGACGACGAGGTCACGCGGCTCCGCGAGCAGGTGAAGCTGCTCCGCGGCCGCAACCGACGGCTCCGCGAGCAGGTCGACCGCCTCAAGGCGCGCGCCGGGGGCTCGACCTCGGCGGTGCCGGAGATCGAGGGCCGCTCGCGCCTCGACGTACGGCGCGACAGCGTCTTCGCCTCCGCCGCGCGGGACGCCACGGTGCTCGAGATCGGCCCCGCCCACAACGCGATCCTGCCCAAGCGCGAGGGGTTCGCGACCCGCACCGTCGACTACCTCGACCGCGCCGGGCTGATCGCCCAGTACGCCCAGTTCGAGCACTACTCCGCCGACGACATCGAGGAGGTCGACTACGTGCTGGCGCCGGGCAGCGCCATGGCCGAGGTGATCCCCGAGCGGTTCGACGTCGTGCTCGCCTCCCACGTCATCGAGCACACCACCTCGATGGTCGACTTCCTCAACGAGTGCACCCGGCTGCTGGCCCCCGGCGGCGTGGTCGCGCTCGTCGTACCCGACCATCGCTACTGCCTCGACCGGTTCCGCGAGCGCACGTCGCTGGGCCGGGTCATCGACGCCTCGCTGGCGCCGCCGGCCGTGCACACCGTCGGCACCGTCACCGAGGCGCTGCTCGACTCCGTACGCCGTGGCGAGTCGACGTCGTGGCGGCCGGGCAACACCAGCCGCTTCGGCTTCGTGCACGAGCGCGAGGCCGTGGTCGGCTACGCCGAGCAGGCCCGCCTCGCCGAGAGCTACCTCGACGTCCACAACTGGGTCTGCTCCCCCCATCACCTGCGGCTGCTGCTCCACGACCTCGCCGACCTCGGCTACATCTCGGTGCGGGAGACGTACTTCCACGACACCGTCGGGCACGAGTTCTTCCTCAACCTGTCGGTCGACGGTGCCGGGCCCGGCCTCAGCCGCGCCGAGCTGGTGGCGCTGGCCGAGGAGGAGCGGCGCTCGCTCGACCGCCCCCGCTTCCGCGAGGACACCTCAGTCGCGGAAGCCGCGCTCCCGGCGGGCCTCGACGGCGACCTGCACTAGCCGCTCGGCACGCGCCGCGAACGAGTGCTCGCGGGCGACGCGGGCCGCCACGGAGCGCCGGTGGTCGTCGTCGCCGAAGACCGTGTCGGGGTCGCGCAGCGAGCTGAGCCGGGTCAGGTCCTCGGGCGTGTGCCACACCTGGACGGCGTCGCCGAACAGCTCGGCCAGGCCGTCCACCTCGTCGCTGACCACCCGGGCGCCGCTGGCGACCGCGTCGAAGAGCCGGTTGGAGACGAACCCCTGCTGCCGCATCTCGCCCCAGTGGTCGTTGAGCACCACTCCGGCACTGCGGTAGGCGGCACCGAGCTCGGTGTTGGGCAGGTAGTCACCCTTCACGAACCGCCGCGGCACGAACTGCCGCCAGTCCTTGCCGTAGATCGACAGCGGCAGGCCCTGCTCGACGGCGTCGCGCACGATCGGGCGGTACTCCTGGCGCGAGCTGCCCACGAACAGCACGGGGTGCCCGGTGTCGGGCCTCGCCCGCTCCGGGTGGAAGAGGCTCGGGTCGGTGGCCTGGAGCAGCGGCTCGACGGAGATGCCCCAGTCGGACGAGCGGGCCCGCGCCCAGGACGCACTGGCCGCCAGCACCCGGTCGTACGACGTCGCCTCGACGCGGCCGACCGTCTCCGGGTGGGAGATCACCCAGGCGATCGTGACGTGCTCGGGCGTGACGGGGTAGGACGTGAGGCCGCGCAGCACGAGCGCCACGTCGTCGTGGCAGCCGGTGGCGCGGTCGAACTCCGGGCGCCGGTCGACCACGACCTCCTGGCCGAGCGAGCGCAGTGCCTTGGCCACCGCCTTGGCGAAGTGGGTGTCGCCCCACAGGTCCCCCAGCGGGCCAGCGGAGGCGGGGTTCTTGATCGCCCACCGCAGCCGCGGCAGCGCCTCGCTGACCTGCGCGCGGCCCGGGAGCCGCTCGGTCCGGACCAGGGTCGGCTCGGGCACGGCGAGCGCGCGGCGCGAGGTCTCGCCGTGGCGGACCCGGTGTCCGACGACCGTGAAGCCGGCCGCGGCCCACAGGTCGGCGTCGTCGCGCGGCGCCCGCCCCTCCCACCGGTCGAGGTAGAGCACGCGGTTCTGGACGAACGCGTCGAAGCGGCCCGGGGTCCGGGACTCGTGGTGGGTGACCCGTGAGTCGTCGCGTACGACGAACCGGCCCGAGCGGCGCTGGCTCAGGCGCAGGCAGAGGTCGATGTCCTCCATGCCGTTGCGGAAGACGGGGTCGAAGCCGTGCAGCGCGACCACGTCGGTGAAGCGCAGGGCGACCGCGGCCCCGGTGAGCGCGCCGAAGGCGAGGTCGGAGACGCCCTCGGCGTCCTCCTCGGGGAAGCCCGCCAGCAGGGAGTAGGGGACGCCTCCCTGGCCGGGGAAGGCCACGCCGGCCGACTGGATGCTGCCGGTCGGGTAGAGCAGCAGCGACTGGGCCGCGAGCACCCCGGGGTCGGCGAGGCTGTCCACGAGCGGTGCGAGCCAGCCGTCGTGCACGGTCGTGTCGTTGTTGAGGAACACGACCGTGTCGCCACCGGCCGCCGGCACGGCCAGGTTGTTGCCGAGCGCGAAGCCGTGGTTGACCGAGCTGTGGAGCACCCGCACGCCGGGGTGCTGCAGCGGCAGGGCGTCGAGCACGACCGAGACCGGCGCGAGGGAGCCGTTGTCCCACACCACGCACTCGACCTCGGGTCCCCCGGTGTCGGTCTCGACGACGGCGCGCACGGCGGCGACGGTCATGGTGGCGTCGTCATAGGTGGGGATGACCACGGTGACCAGCCCGGGGCGCTGCTCGCGCGCGGCGAGCGCCTCCCAGTCGACCAGGGTCTCGTTGAGGACGACGTCGGTCCAGGTGTCCAGGTGGGCGTGCTCGACCAGCGGGCGGCGGTCGCGCGGCTGCGCGCGGGCCTCCTGGTGGCGGCGGCCGTCGCGCTCGACCCCGACCACCGGCACCGTGCGGACCGTCGTACGGCGGGCCAGGAGCACGGACAGGTCGGCCTCCCAGCCGCCGGGCCGGCCGAGGTCGGTCAGGCCATCGCGCAGCAGGTCGCCGGCGACGAGCAGTCGGGCCGGGTCGACCACGCCGCGGTCGGCCAGCTCACCGGGGGGCGGCCCGTGGTCGGCCCAGGCCTCGCCGGAGGGCCGGGTGACGTGGAGGACGTCGGCCAGTGCCGTGGCGCCCTCGGACTCGGCGACCGCGGCGAGCAGGCGCAGGCGGTCGGGGTGCCAGGTGTCGCCGGCCCAGACGAACGCCACCAGGTCGCCGGTGGTCCGGGCCACGGCCTCGACGACGGCGCGCGGGTCACCGACTCCCCCGTCGACCGGCACGACCTCGGCCGGCGGCAGGGTCTGGGCGGCCAGCGAGGCCTCGGTATCGGCCCATGCCTCGGGGTCGAAGCCTGCGAGTGCGACCACGGACACGGTCGGGGCCCGGCTGGGTCCGTGCTCGTGGCGGGCGGCCACCTCGGCGCCCGCGCTCTCGTCGTACGACGTGCGCCAGCGGCGGGTGCGCCGGTCGTCGCGCTCCTGCCACTCGTCGCGGCGCTCGCGCACCCACGCGAGCAGGTCGCCGGAGAGCCACGGGTGGCCGGCGAGATCGGCGGCGGGACCGTGCTCGGCGTAGTGGCCCAGCGGGCCGCCGGGGTGCTCGCGGGCCTCAGGCACCGCCTTGAGGTAGCGCTGCACGTCGAACAGCGGGTGTGTCGCGGTGCCCCACGCCTGCCGCCGGACGTAGACCACGAACGGGTTGCGGTCGCCGAGGTCGCGCCCGAGCTGCTCGGTGAAGTGGGCGGGCTGGAACAGCGGGTGCGGCGTCAGTCCGCGGGCGGCGCCCGTGCGGAGGTAGTGGGTGACGGCAGCGCGGCGGCGCATCGGCCGGACGACCTCGCGGGAGTACCAGTCGGCGTCGAACAGCGGCGACTCGAGCAGCAGCCGGGCCTCTCGCGAGGGACCGTCCGCTGCCGGCTGCCCCTCGGCGAGGGGCGCGGGCTCCGACGAGGCGGCCCGGCGCACCCGTGACCACAGCCGCCGGGGGCCCGGCCCCGGGAGCGCGCGGTCGCTGGTCACGTCGCCGTACTCAGCCCAGCAACGCGTCGACGAACGCGCCGGCGTCGAAGGGGGCGAGGTCGTCGGGACCCTCGCCGAGGCCCACGAGCTTGACCGGCACGCCCAGCTCACGCTGGACCGCGACCACGATCCCGCCCTTGGCCGAGCCGTCGAGCTTGGTCAGGACGATGCCGGTCACGTCGACGACCTCACGGAAGACGCGGGCCTGGATCAGGCCGTTCTGGCCGGTCGTGGCGTCGAGGACGAGCAGCACCTCGGTGACCGGCGCCTGCTTCTCGATGACCCGCTTGACCTTGCCGAGCTCGTCCATGAGCCCCTGCTTGTTCTGGAGCCGACCGGCGGTGTCGACGATGACGGTGTCGACCCCGGCCTCCACGCCCTGCTTGACGGCCTCGAAGGCGACGCTGGCGGGGTCGGAACCCTCGGCGCCGCGGATCACCTCGACCCCGACCCGCTCACCCCACGTGGCGAGCTGGTCGACCGCGGCCGCGCGGAACGTGTCGGCCGCGCCGAGCGTGACCTTGAGGTCCTCGGCGACCAGGATCCGGGCGATCTTGCCGACGGTGGTCGTCTTGCCGGCGCCGTTGACGCCGACGACGAGGACGACGCCGGGGTTGCCGTCGGTGCCGGAGACCTGGAGCCGGCGGTCCATCGACGGGTCGACGAGGGCCAGCAGCTCCTCGCGGAGCACGGCTCGCGCGTCGGCCACCTCGGTGCCCTGGACGCGCAGGCGGGTGCGCAGGTTGTCGACGACCCGCTGGGTCGGCACGACCCCGATGTCGGCGGCCAGGAGCGTGTCCTCGATCGACTCCCAGGTGTCCTCGTCGAGCCGCTCTCGGCTCAGCAGCGCGAGCAAGCCGCGGCCGAGCCCACCCTGGGAGCTCGCGAGCCGCTGGCGGAGCCGGACCAGCCGGGAGGCGGTGCCCTCGGGCCGCTCCAGCGCCTGGGGGGTGACGACCGGCGCCTCGGGGCTGGCGTCGACCTCGACCTCCGCAGGAGGCGCGGTGACGGTCGGAGGGGCCGGTGGGGCCTCCACCGCCCGCCCACGACCGCGGGTCGCGACAAGTCCGGCCAGCGCCACGACGGCGAGGACGGCGATGCCGATGATCAGGTACAGCCATTCACCCATGGGCCAATCCAATCAGAGGCCCCTGGGGGGCGGGGGTGCCGGGAGCAGGTCAGAGACGGTGCGCGGGCGCGTCCGGGGCGCGGTCGCCGTCGGTCTCGTCGAGGGTCGGGGCGGCGTCGACGGCCTTGGCCATCGCGTCTCCCAGCCACGGAGCGGCCGGGAGCTCCTCACCGCGGTGCGGGAACGCGACGTAGACCAGCACCAGGCCGGCCAGGACGACGATGGCGAGCATGGTCACGATGATGGCGAGCACGAGCGGAGCCTCCCGAGGGTGAGATGGGTCTTCAGGGCCGACTACCCCGAAGTCCACCGTCGCACACGCGGGCCCGCGACGTCGTACGCCGCGTCGGTCAGGGCCCGGCGGGTCGCAGCAGCGGCTCGACCGCGGCCCGGATCGGCTCGGGCATCGGGGTCACGGGGCGCGCCGGGTCGGTGTTGTCGACGTAGACGTGCACGAAGCGGCCTTCGGCGGCTGCGTCGTCGGAGTCGCCCTGGAACAGCCCGATCCGGTAGACGACCGAGGAGGTGCCGACCTTGTCGACGACCATGCCCATCTCGATCGGCGCCGGGAAGCCGATCTCGCGGAAGTAGCGGCACGACGTCTCCGCCACGACCCCGATCTGCGGCAACGAGCGGATGTCGAGCCCGGTCGCCTCGTAGAGGTGGGCGTTGACGGCGGTGTCGAACAGCTCGTAGTAGGTGGCGTTGTTGAGGTGGCCGTAGGCGTCGTCGTCGCGCCACCGGGTGGTCACGGTGCGCCACGCGACGTACGACGCGCGGGTGGGGCGGTCGCTCACGCGGGTTCGGTCTCTCGCAGCCGTTGGCTGATCACGGCGCTGACGCCGTCGCCGCGCATGGTGACGCCGTAGAGGGCGTCGCCGACCTCCATGGTCCGCTTCTGGTGCGTGATGACCAGGAGCTGGGAGTTCTCCCGCAGCTCCTCGTAGATCTCCAGCAGCCGGCCCAGGTTGGTGTCGTCGAGCGCCGCCTCGACCTCGTCGAGGATGTAGAACGGCGAGGGGCGGGCCTTGAACAGCGCGACCAGGAACGCCACCGCGACCAGCGACCGCTCGCCGCCGGACAGCAGCGAGAGCCGCTTGACCTTCTTGCCGGCGGGACGGGCCTCGACCTCGATGCCGGTGTTGAGCATGTCGTCGGGGTTGGTGAGCACCAGCCGACCCTCGCCGCCCGGGAAGAGCCGCGCGAACGTCGAGTCGAAGGCGGCGCTCACGTCGGCGTAGGCCTCGGTGAAGACCGCCTCGACCCGCGCGTCGACCTCGCGGACGATGTCGAGCAGGTCCTTGCGGGTGCGCTTGAGGTCCTCGAGCTGCTCGGTGAGGAACTTGTGGCGCTCCTCCATCGCGGAGAACTCCTCGAGCGCCAGCGGGTTGACCTTGCCGAGCATGGTCAGCTCGCGCTCGGCGGTCTTGAGCCGCTTCTGCTGCTCCTCGCGCACGAACGGCACCGGCTCGGGGAGGTTGCCCTCCTCGTCGACGGCCGTGGCCGGGACCAGGTTGTGCGGGCCGTAGTCGTTGGCGAGGCCGTCGGCGTCGAGGCCGAGCTCCTCGATGGCGCGGTCCTCGATCTGCTCGATGCGCATCCGCTGCTGGGTGCGGGCCATCTCGTCACGGTGGACGGAGTTGACCAGCTCGTCGTGCTCGCGGGTGAGCTCGCGCAGGCGGGCCCGGACGGCGAGGAGCTCCTGCTCTCGGCCGCTGCGGGCGTGCTCGACGTCCTTGCGGGCCTCGGTGGCCTGGTGGATCGAGACCTCGAGCCGGGACAGCACGTAGGACGTCGCGAGCCCGACCGCCTCGGCGGCCCGGCCCTCGCGCAGCAGCCGCTCGCGGCGCTCGGCGGCCTTGGCGCGCGCCTCGCGCTCGGTGCGCGCGGAGCGCAGCAGCGCGTCGACCCGGCCGTTGAGGGCCCGGGCGCGCTCCTCGCTGGTGCGCAGCGCGAGCCGGGTGTCCATCTCGGCCTGGCGGGCCGCCTTGGCCTGCTCGACGCGACGCTCGCGCTCGCTGGTGTCGGGCTCCTCGTCGGGGGCGTCCTCGGCCGAGACCAGGCGGGCCTCGAGGTCGGCGAGCCCGGCCAGGTCGGCCTCACGTGCGGCCTGCGCCTTCTCGATCGCGCCGCCCAGCCGGTCGGCCTCCCCGCGTGCGGAGCGGGCCTGGGTGCCGTACTGGCCCAGCTCCTCGGCCACGGCGGCCAGGGTGGCGTCGGACTCGTGCAGCTTGGCGAGCGCGACGTCGGCGCGCTTCTGCGCCTCCAGGCGCTCGCTCTCGAGCCGCGAGAGGTCGAACGTGAGCCGCTCGGACGACGCGATCGCCTCGCCGAGCTGGGTCGCGGCCTCGTCGACGGCCGCCTGGATCTCGATCAGGCTGGGCTGGCTGGACGAGCCGCCGGCCGCGAAGTGGGCGCCGAGCAGGTCGCCGTCGCGGGTGACCGCGGTGACGTCGGGCAGGTCGGCGACCAGGGCCTTCGCCGCGTCGAGGCCGTCGACCACGGCGACCTTGAACAGCAGCCGCGACAGCGCCGGGCGCAGGGTGTCGGGGCACTCGACGACGTCGACGGCGTACGACGCGTGGCCGGGCAGCGCCGGCCAGGGCCGGTCGTCGGTCTCGGTGAGGCCGCCCAGGAGCATCCCGGCGCGCCCGAGGTCGGCGCTCTTGAGGTGCCCGATCGCCTCGACCGCTGCACCGGCGTCGGTGACCGCCACGGCGTCGGCCGCGGAGCCGAGCGCGCTGGCGACCGCGGTCTCGTAGCCGCTGCGCACGGTCAGCAGGGCCGCGACGGAGCCCATGAGGCCGGAGACGGAGTCGGTGGCCGCGAGCAGCGCGCCCGCGCCGTCCTTGCGGTTGAGGCCCATCTCGAGGGCGTCCTTGCGGGCCGCGAGGGTCGAGCGGTCGCGGTCGGCCTGCTGCGCCTCCTCGCGGGTCTTGGCCAGGCGGTCCTCGATGTCGCCGAGGTTGGCGGTGGCCGCCTCGTGCTCGGCGTCGAGCCCCTCCTCGCCGGCGTCGAGGCCGGCGACCTTGGTCTCCAGCGAGGTGAAGTCGCGCTGGGCCCGCTCGGCACGCGCCACGGCCTCCTCGCGGGCGAGGGTGAGCCGGCCGATCTCGTCGTCGGCGGCGGCAGCACGCGACTTGAGCGCGTTGACCTGCCCGTGGAGCCGGGCCAGGCCCTCGCGGCGGTCGGCGGCGGCGCGGACCAGCGCGGCGACTCGGCGCTCCTCCTCGGCGGCCGCCTCCTCCGCCGTACGACGGGCGTTGACGGACTGCTCGAGGGCGGTCCGGGAGGCGTCGACCTCGGCCGCGATCTGCTGCTCCTGGAGCCGGACCCGCTCCGCCTCGGCCTCGAGCTCGTCGGGGTCGCGGCCGTGCTCGAGCTCGGCGTCGGCGACGCTCGCGGCGTTGCGGATGCGCTCGGCGGCCAGCGACTGGGTGCCGCGCAAGCGCTCGCGCAGGCCGTTGAGGGAGTACTGGACGTCCTGGGCGCGCTGGAGCGCGGGCAGGTCCTCGCGCAGGGCGGCCTCGAGGGCACCCTCGGCCTGGCGGCCCTGGGCGAGCTCGGCCTCCACCTGCTCGCGGCGCTCGACCAGGATGGTCTCGTCGGCCATCTCCTGCTGGAGCGCCGTGCGGGCGGTGACCAGGTCGTCGGCCATCAGCCGGGCGCGCGCGTCGCGGGCGTCGGCCTGGACACCGGCGGCGCGACGGGCCACCTCGGCCTGGCGGCCGAGGGGCTTGAGCTGGCGGCGGATCTCGCTGAGCAGGTCGTTGAGGCGGGTGAGGTTGCCGTCGGTGGAGTCGAGCTTGCGGAGCGCCTTCTCCTTGCGCTTGCGGTGCTTGAGGACGCCCGCGGCCTCCTCGATGAAGCCGCGGCGGTCCTCGGGGGTCGCGTGCAGGATCGTGTCGAGCTGGCCCTGGCCGACGATGACGTGCATCTCGCGGCCGATGCCGGAGTCGGAGAGCAGCTCCTGGACGTCGAGCAGCCGGCACGACGTGCCGTTGATGGCGTACTCGGAGCCGCCGCTGCGGAACATCGTGCGGCCGATCGTCACCTCGGCGTACTCGATCGGCAGCGCACCGTCGGAGTTGTCGATGGTGAGCAGCACCTCGGCGCGGCCCAGCGGGGGGCGGCCGGAGGTGCCGGCGAAGATGACGTCCTCCATCTTGCCGCCCCGCAGCGACTTGACGCCCTGCTCACCCATCACCCAGGCCAGCGCGTCGACCACGTTGGACTTGCCGGAGCCGTTGGGGCCGACGATGCACGTGATGCCCGGCTCCAGCTGGAGCGTGGTCGAGGAGGCGAAGGACTTGAACCCCTTCAGGGTCAGGCTCTTCAGGTACAACGCGATGCTCCATCAGTGGTCGACGACTCGGCACTGAAGCGCGGGTACGGGGGTGCCCGCCGCGGGGGAAGCTCAGCGCGCCTCACCCTACCTTTTGTCGTGCGTGGATCCGCGGAACCCCGTGCTGCGAGTGGCCGGCACTCACTCCGGGGCGGGTGCGGCGTCCGCGTGCGCGATGTGGGCGAGCTGGCGCCAGATGAGCACCACGAACACCGCCGACCCGACGAACGCGAACCAGAACGGCGCCGTGACGCCGTAGTGCTGCGCGAGCACGCCGCCGATCGCCGAGCCGATGACCAGTCCGCCGAAGACGCCCACCAGGTTGACCGACCCGACCCGTCCCTGGAGCTCGGTCGGTACGGCGCGCTGGCGCACGGTGATCGACGTCGTGCCCCACACGAACGCGTGGGCGCCGAACCCGAAGAAGATCACCATCGCCACCCACGGCACCGTGGTGACGGCGAGGACCAGGTGGGTGAGCGTCTCGAAGACGAGCCCGATCCGCATCAGGTCGCCCAGGCTGACGTGGCGCGTGATCCAGCCGTAGGCCAGCGTCGCGAGCAGCCCACCGCACGCCGAGACGGTGGTCAGCAGCCCGAACCCGACGGCGCCGAGCCCCAGGCGCTGCGTGGCGTAGAGGACGAGCACCGACCACGCCGCCCCGAACGTGATGTTGAAGATGAAGATCGTCAGCACCAGGGTGCGTACGGCGGGGTGGTGCAGCACCCACCGGAAGCCCTCCACGATGTCGGCCCGTACGGCGGTCGCGGTCTCGGGGTCGCGTCGGTGCGGCGGCAGCGTGAGCCGGGTGATCAGCACCGCACCCAGCAGCACCATCACGGCCTGGGCGGCGAACGGCCAGGCCATCCCGGCCGCGAACAGGGCCGCGCCGACCGGCGGGCCGGCCAGCTGGTTGACGGTGATGAACCCCGTCTGCAGCCGCGAGTTGGCGATCGCCAGGTCGTCGCGGTGCACGACCATCGGCAGCAGCGTGCTCGACGCGTTGTCGGCGAACATCTCCGCGGTCCCGATCGCGAACATCGCGCCGAGCACCAGCCCGATCGTGGCGCTGTCGGTCGCCACCGCGACGGTCAGCAGCACGAGCACCCCGCACCGCAGCACGTCCACGGTCGCCACCAGCAGCCGGCGGTCGAGGCGGTCGGTGAGCGCACCTGCGTACAGGCCGAACAGCAGCGGCGGCGCCCACTGGAGCAGCGCCGCCAGCGCGACCAGGAACGCCTGGTCAGTCATCGAGGCGACCAGCAGCGGGCCGGCGGCGATCGCGATGCCGTCGCCGACGTTGCTGATCCACGACGAGGCCATGAGCCAGCGGAAGTTGGTGCCGAGGCGCGCGGGGGCGACGGTCTCGACGAGGCGGCTCACAAGCAGCAGAGGCTACGGCGTGAACCGCGTGAGTCTCACCTGGTGATGCGGCTGCGGCGTCGTACGGCGAACGCGGTGAGCATCGCGCCGCCGACGAGACCCAGGGGTACGACGCCCCCGGCGACCCGCTGGGCGATCGAACGGGCGTCGGCGCGCGAGGCGGGCGGGACGGCGCCGCGGCCGTCCCCGGGGACGTCGACGGCGTAGACGTCGAGCCCGCGGACCAGGTCGATCGAGTAGACGACGTTGGTGCGCGCACCGGTCTGCCGGCCGTCCTTGTAGACCGGCACCCACATGGCGTCCCAGACCTCGGAAGCGCCCCACACGGAGTGGGCGTAGGGCTTGATGTCCTTGGCGTTGCGCACGTCGAGCACGTGGGTGCCGCCGCCGTAGAAGCCGACCGCGACCAGGCCACCGGGCCGGTAGTCGAACCAGTGCGACGAGCAGAAGCCGCCCTGGGGCAGCGGGTAGCTGCCGAGGTCGGCCAGCTCGACCTTGTCGAGCGGCACGATCGCCGAGGCGGTGCCGTCGAGCCGCTTGATCCACCAGGTCTGGAAGGACCCGGCGAGGGCGCAGTCGGTCTGTTCGTAGTCCTCCTCGGTCGCCAGCAGGATGTTGCCGTTGGCCAACGACGGCTTGCTCATCGGCCGGAACTTCTTGGCGTTGGGGTGGAACGAGTTGTGCAGGATGAAGTCGTTCCAGCCGGGGTAGGCGGCGCTCTCGCCCGCGCCGGCCTTGCCGGTGGTGGTGATCAGCCGCGGGCGCGCCGGGCGGTCGGTGTCCCACATGGAGGCGCCGGCCCAACCGGTGTGGGTGCCGATGCCGGCCGCGTCGAAGTTCCACTTGTGGCCGCCGGTGGGCGAGAAGAAGGGCTGCACCCCGGGCTGCTTCGGCTTGGCGTCGACCTCCACGGGCTTGCGCAGGTTGCGCAGGTCGAAGACAGAGAAGTCGTCGCGACCGCCGGCGGAGTAGGCGTAGCGGCAGTCGGTGTCGTCGACGCAGGCCACGGTGTGCGTGCTGGTCGTGGCCGGGGCGCGCGAGACGATCTTGGGCGCCGACGGCTTGGTGACGTCGACGACGATCAGCTCGTTGCCGCCGGCGTTGACGTGCTGGATGTCGTCGGGCGCGACCTGCACCAGGTCGACACCGATCAGCACGAACCGCTTGACGCCCTGCGGCGTGCGTCGCTCGCCGCAGTTCATCGCCTCGTTCTCGAACAGGGCGTTGGCCAGGGTGCCCACCACGCGAGGGCGGGCGGGGTCGGAGACGTTCCAGACGCGCAGCGAGTCGACGCCGCTGGTCACGAACACCGGCGCGGTCTTCAGGAAGCAGCCGGAGATGCCCGTCTGGGTCGGGTGGGCGCCGAGGTGGGCGATGTTGTCGCTCTCGACGACCGAGCTGGTGCGCCCCTCGCGCAGCGACTGCTCACGGTTGCGGTCGCGGGGGTCGTCAGCTGACGCCGGGGCGGCCGTGGCCAGGGTCGAGCCGACGACGAGGGTGGCCGCGATCGCGGCGAGTGTGGTGCGCACGTCGTCTCAACGAGCGACGCTCGGGGCAGTCACGCCGGGGGCCCGAAGGCTCAGGCGGGCTGCATCTCCTGCAGGTTGGCGGTCTCGAGATCGATCAGCGCGGCCGCGCGGGACGCGACGAGCCGGTCGTTCTCCTCCGTGAGCCGGAGGACGAGGTCCTCGAGCTCACCCACGCGTGCGCGGAGCCGACTGTTCTCGGCCGCCAGGCGGGGGTCTCGCAGGTCGCTGTTCAAGTAGCCGATCAGCGCCTTGGCCATGAATGAGCCCTTCCGGTTTCGGGTGGTGGGTGGCCCCGGTAGGACCGTCTTCAAGAGTCCCACCAAGCGGCCTCTCGGTCAATCCGCGAGAGGCACCGTCGGCGGGACCACGCGGCGTGCCCGCGGCGCCGGCTGGCAGCTCGGGCAGAAGTACGACGAACGGTTCATGAAGGCGATCCGGCGGATGGGGGTGCCGCAGCGGTCGCAGGGCTCCTGCTCGCGCCCGTAGGCGTGCAGCGAGCGGTCGAAGTAGCCCGACTCGCCGTTGACGTTGACGTAGAGCGCGTCGAACGACGTGCCGCCCTGGCCGAGCGCCTCGGACATCACCACCCGGGCGTGCTCGAGGAGCCCGCGCAGCTGCGGACCGGTGAGCCGGTCGCCGGGGCGGTCACCGTGGATCCGGGCGCGCCACAGCGCCTCGTCGGCGTAGATGTTGCCGACCCCGGAGATCAGCCCCTGGTCGAGCAGCAGCCGCTTGACCCCCGCGCTGCGGCGACGGGACCGACGTACGAAGAGGTCGTCGTCGAACTCCGGGTCGAGCGGGTCGCGGGCGATGTGGGCGATCTCGGCGGGCAGCTCGGCTCCCCCGGTCGAGACCGACAGACCGCCGAACATCCGCTGGTCGACGAAGCGCAGGTCCCGGCCCTCGTCGGAGCCGGAGAGCGCGAAGCGCACCCGCAGGTGCCGCTCCGGGGGCGCGTCGGCGGGCTGGACCAGCAGCTGCCCGCTCATGCCGAGGTGGCCGAGCAGGGCGTCACCGTTGTCGAGGGGGAGCCAGAGGTACTTGCCGCGACGGCGGGCGGCCACGAGTCGGCGGCCGGTCAGCGCCTCGGCGAAGCCGGTCGGGCCACGCGGGTCACGACGGACCGGGCGCGGGTGGAGGACGTCGACCCGGGTGATCGTGGCCCCCAGGACGTGCCGCTCGAGCCCGGCGCGGACCACCTCGACCTCGGGCAGCTCCGGCACGTCAGCCCCTCGTCAGTCGGTGTCGGCGCCGGCGCCGGTGTTGACCGTGTCGCCCGTGTTGACCGCGCGCATGATCTCGCCGTAGGCGGTCTCGGCACACGCCTGCTCCGCTTCCTTCTTGGAGCGGCCGACACCCTCGCCGTAGACCTCGTCGCCGACCCGGACCCGGGCGGTGAACGTCTTCATGTGGTCAGGGCCGGCGTCCTCGATGAGGTACTCCGGTACGCCGAGTGCTCGCTCGGCGGCGAGCTCCTGGAGGGAGGTCTTCCAGTCGAGGCCCGCACCCATGGCGGAGGCGGCCTCGATCAGCGGGTCGAACAGCAGGTGCACGACCTCCGCGGAGGTCGCGATGCCACCACCGCTGAGGTGCACGGCCCCGATCACCGCCTCGACGGTGTCGGAGAGGATCGAGGCCTTGTTGCGCCCACCGGTCGACTCCTCGCCGCGGCCGAGCTTGACGTAGTCGCCCAGCCCGATCGTGCGGCCGACCTCGGCGAGCGCGCGAGCGTTGACGACCGCGGCCCGCAGCTTGGCGAGCCGGCCCTCGGAGAGGTCGGGGTGGGTGAGGTAGAGCGTCTCGGTCACCACGACGCCGAGCACCGAGTCGCCCAGGAACTCCAGGCGCTCGTTGGTGGGCAGGCCACCGTTCTCGTAGGCGTAGGACCGGTGCGTCAGGGCGCGCTCCAGCAGCTCGGGATCCAGTTCGGGATCACCGAGCGCCTTCCGCAGCTCGCCGTAGTTGCTCAGCGGACTGGCGCGAGCCTCAGAGGACCTGTCGACGGTCGGCCTTGGCGCCGTACTGGCCGCAGGCGCCGCAGGCACGGTGCGGCAGGTGCTTCTCGCCGCACGCCGGGTTTGCACAGGTCACCAGGGTCGGCGCGACGGCCTTCCACTGCGAGCGACGGTGGCGCGTGTTGCTGCGCGACATCTTCCGCTTCGGGACAGCCACAGTTTTCTCCTCATACGTCGACCGGAGGCCCGGTCAGGCTCTGAACAAGTCAGTATTCACTCTTCGTCGTGCTGGAGCACAGTCAGCCCTGCCCAGCGCGGGTCGATCACAGCGTCGTGTGTGTGGTCAGGGTCGTCCTTGAGCAGCGCACCACATTCGGTGCACAACCCGGGACAGTCGTCCTCACACAAGGGCTGGAACGGTAGTGCGAGCACCACCGCGTCACGCAACAGGGGCTCGAGGTCGAGCAGGTCGTCCTCGAGCATGCTGACTCCGTCGTCCTCGGGGTCTCCCCCTTGGAGGTCCTGGTCGTCGTAGAGGAACAGCTCCTGGAACGTCACGTCGACGTCGTCGTCGATCGGCTCCAGACACCGCACACACTCACCCTCGAGCGAGACTCGCGCCTCGCCCGTGACCAGGACACCCTCCATGACCGCCTCGATGCGCAGGTCGAGTTCGACCGGTGCACCTTCGGGGACACGAAGGACTTCGATGCCCAGATCTGCTGGAGCCGGGACCGTCCGTGACACCTCGCGCTGGGACCCCGGGCGGCGGCCGAGCTCGCGAGTGTCGAGCACGAGCGGCGCTCTCGGGTCCAGGTTGCTCAGTGTTCCACTTCCGGTTCCGGGCACAACAGATCTGGAAGATCGTATCCGTCCGGTCACAGCAGGGGCAAAACGCGCCCCGCGGGACGGGCGGTCCGGGCGGCCCGGACGGTCGGGCAGGACCTCAGGTGGGGTCGGTGGCCCGCTCGGCGAGCCGCTCGATGAGCGCGGTGTTGACGAAGCCGGGGATCAGGCCGGACACGTCGCCGCCGAACGTCGCGACCTCCTTGACCAGGCTGGAGGCCAGGAAGGAGTACTCCGGGCTCGTCGGCACGAAGACGGTCTCGACGTCGGCGAGCGAGGCGTTCATCTGCGCCATCTGGAGCTCGTAGTCGAAGTCGCTGACCGCGCGCAGCCCCTTGACGATGGCGTGGATGCCGTTGGCCTCGCAGAACGTCGTCAGCAGGCCGGTGAACCCGTCGACGCGGACGTTGGGGAACGGCTCGCAGGCGCGCTCCAGCATGGCGATGCGCTCGTCGGCCGTGAAGAGCCGGTTCTTGGACTTGTTGACCCCGACCGCGACGACCACCTCGTCGAAGAGCGCCGAGGCCCGCTGCACGATGTCGATGTGACCGTTGGTCACCGGGTCGAAGGACCCGGGGCAGACAGCTCGGCGCACGACGTACTCCTCTGGCTCAGTGGGTCCCGTCCGGGGCTGCGTGACCGTACCAAAGGACGGTCTCGCCGTAGCGCTTCGACCGGGTGTCCTCAAAGCCGTGCGGCCAGGCCGGCTCGGGGCTGCGGACCGAGCGCTCGACGACCACCAGCGCCCCCGGCACCAGCCACCGCTGGGCGGCGAGCGCCTCGAGGTCGGAGGCGACCCCCTCGTCGGACAGCGGGTAGGGCGGGTCGCTGAAGACCACGTCGTAGGGCGTCGTCGGCGCGCGCTGCAGGGTCGCCGCGACCGACGCGACCCGGACGTCGGCGCGGGCGAAGCCGAGGGTGCGGGCGTTGTCGGTGACCAGTGCGGCGGTACGTCGGTCGTGCTCGACGAGGGTGACCACCCCGGCCCCGCGGGACCACGCCTCGAGCCCGACCGCGCCGGAGCCGGCGTAGAGGTCGAGGAAGCGCAGCCCGTCGAGCGAGCCGCACCACGACTCGACGGCCGAGAAGAGCGCCTCGCGGACCCGGTCGCTGGTGGGGCGCGTCGTCGAGCCGTGGGGGGTGCGCAGCCGCCGCCCGCCGGCCGCGCCGCCGATGATCCTGGTCATGGTCGACTCATCATGACTTCTCGATGAACTGGCCCTGCTGGCTCAGCTCCAGGTCGGCGACCTCGACGGCGAGCGCGGGCGAGTCGAGCAGGTCGGGGTCGCGGTCGAGCAGCGACTCGGCCGCGGTCCGCGCCTCGACGATGGTCTTCTCGTCGCGCAGGACGCGGAGGTTCTGGAGCCCGGAGCGGCCACCGGCCTGCGAGCGGCCGAGCACGTCGCCCTCGCGGCGCAGCTCGAGGTCGACCCGGCTGAGCTCGAACCCGTCGGTGGTCGAGGCGACCGCCGACAGGCGCTCGGCGGCCGTCGGCTGCAGGGTCGGCGACAGGTCCGTCACCAGCAGGCACAGCCCGGGGTGGCCGCCTCGGCCGATCCGGCCACGGAGCTGGTGGAGCTGGGAGACGCCGAACCGGTCGGCGTCGAGCAGCACCATCGTGGTCGCGTTGGGCACGTCGACGCCGACCTCGATGACGGTGGTCGACACGAGCACGTCGATGTCACCGGCGGCGAACGCGCGCATGGTGGCGTCCTTCTCGTCGGGGGTCATGCGGCCGTGGAGCCGGTCGACGCGCAGCCCGTTGAGGGCGCCCAGGCGGAGCTCGACGACGATCTCCTCGACGGCCGCGAGCGGCGGGCGGCTCGGCTGCGGAGGGATCGGCAGGCCGTCCTCGTCGAGCTCGAGCTGGTCGGTCTCGCCCTCCTCCGGCTCGTCGCCCTCGATCCGGGCGCACACGACGTAGGCCTGGTGCCCCTTCGCCACCTCCTCGCGCACGCGCTGCCACACGCGCTCGATCCAGGCGGGGTGCTCCTGGGTGTTGACGACGTTGGTCTGGATCGGCGCCCGCCCGGCCGGGAGCTCGGTCAGCACCGACGTCTCGAGG
Organism: Nocardioides szechwanensis; assembly: GCF_900103935.1. Taxonomy (GTDB): domain Bacteria; phylum Actinomycetota; class Actinomycetes; order Propionibacteriales; family Nocardioidaceae; genus Nocardioides; species Nocardioides szechwanensis. The sequence goes on along the minus strand of NZ_FNIC01000001.1, from coordinate 112,686 downwards.
TCGCCGAAGACGGTCATCGCGACGGTGCGCGGGATCGGGGTGGCGGTCATGACCAGGACGTGCGGGGGCATGACCGACTTGCTGGTCAGCGCGGCCCGCTGCTCGACGCCGAAGCGGTGCTGCTCGTCGATCACGACGAGGCCGAGGTCGGCGAACATGACCTTGTCCTCGAGCAGGGCGTGGGTGCCGATGACGATGCCGGACTCGCCGCTCGCCAGACGCGACATGGGCGCTGTGCGCTGCGACTTGGTCATCGAGCCGGTCAACAGCTCGACCGCCGTACCCTCCGCGGGGCCGCCGAGCATCCCGCCCATCGCGAGGTCGCCGAGCATCGCGGTGATGGAGCGGTAGTGCTGCTGAGCGAGCACCTCGGTGGGTGCGATCAGCGCGGCCTGGCCGCCGGAGTCGACGGTGCGGAGCATGGCGCGCAGGGCGACGAGGGTCTTGCCGGAGCCGACCTCGCCCTGGAGCAGGCGGTTCATCGGGTGCGGCTGGTCGAGGTCCTGCTCGATCTGTGCACCGACCTCGCGCTGGCCCTTGGTGAGCGTGAACGGCAGCCGCGCGTCGAACGCCGACAGCAGCGCGCCGTCGCCACCGGTGCGGGCGTGGGCGCCGAGGGCACGCACGGCGCGGCGCCGGCGGCCCAGGACCAGCTGGGTGACCAGCGCCTCCTCGAAGCGGTAGCGGCGCCGGGCCTTCTCGACCTGCTCGAAGCGGTCGGGACCGTGGATCCACTCGAGGGCGGTGACCGCGTCGAGGACGTCGAAGTCGCGGCGTACGTCGTCGGGCAGCAGCTCGCTGGGCGGCTCGACCACGGTCATGGCGAACGCGATGGCGCGCTGGAAGTCCCAGTGGTCGACGCCCTTGGTGAGCGGGTAGAGGGGGTAGAGGCCGCGCAGCTGGTCGGGCCGGATCATCTCCTCGTCGTCACCGGGCCCGCCGAAGAGCACCATCGTGGGGTTGGTCAGCTGCCACTGGTTGCTGAACTGCCCCGCCTGGCCGATGAAGAGGCCCTTGCGCCCCACGGGGAGCCGTCTCTCGTGGTAGGTCGCGACGTGCTTGGACTTGGCGAAGAAGGTCATCCGCAGCCGGGGCCCGTCGGTGCGCAGCACCGTCTCCAGGCGGTAGGCGGGCTTGCCCGTGCGGCGGTCGGTGTAGACGACCGGCTTGCTGTCGGAGATCTCCCCCACGACCGTGAGCATCTGCCCCACCTGGAGGTCATCGACCCGGGTGAGCTCGCCGGTCTTGATGTAGCGGCGCGGGAAGTGGCGGAGCAGGTCGCCGACCGTCTCGATGCGGAGGTTCTTGACGATCTTGTCGCGCTTGTTCTTGGCGTCACCGAAGACGGAGGCGACGGAGCTGTCGAGGCTGATCACGTGGCGCCTTCCGGGTCACTCGACGGACAGGAGCAGCGGGTAGCGCTCCTGCCCACCGTCGTACACCACGACATCGACATGCGGGTGGTGCTCGTCCACCCAGGCCGCCGCCTGCTCGGCCAGGCCCTCGCCGCCCTCGCCGGAGACCAGCGTGACCAGCTCGCCGCCACCGGCCAGCAGCCGCGCCAGCACGCCGTACGACACCTCGGCCAGGTCGGAGCCGACCACGGCGAAGTCGCCGGCGATGACGCCGAGGACGTCGCCCGGCTCGCACGGCCCGGCCATGGTCATCGCCTGGCGGGCGGCGATCGTGACCGCTCCGTGGCGCGCGTGGCGCGACGTGGCGGTCATCTCCAAGACGTCCTGCTCGAACGTGCGTCCCGGCTCGTGCACGGCCAGCGCCGCCAGGCCCTGAACCTGCGCCTGGGTGGGTATCACCGCGACCCGCACGTGGCCACCGAGCGCCGGGTCGTTCTCGACCATCTGGCCCGCGATCTGGGCGACCCGCACGGAGTCGCCGTCGTTGGGCAGCACCACGACCTCGCGGGCACCGCACCCGGTGATCGCCTCGAGGATCTGGCCGGTGGACGGGCGGCGTCCCGGCCCGCCCTCGACGACCACGGCACCCGCCTGTGCGAACAGCGCGCTGAGCCCCGGGCCGGCCGCGACGGCAACAATCCGGCGTCCGTCGCGCGCGTCGCTCTCGTGCTGGCGGACGGCCGCGATCTGCTCGGCGAAGTGCGTGACCCGCACGCGGTGGGGCCGCCCGGCCTCGATGCCGGCCTCGATTGCAGCGCCCACGTCGTCGACGTGGACGTGGACGTTCCAGAGCCCGTCGCCGCCCACGACCACGAGCGAGTCGCCCAGCCCGTCGAGCGTCTGGCGCAGCCGGGGCATCGCGTCGTCGGTGGCGTCGAGGAGGTACATCACCTCGTACGCCGGTCCGTCCGGCGTGAGGTCGCCCTCCGGAGTGGTGGCAGCGGTGTGCGGGATCGGGATGTGGTGCTGGCCGATCGGGGTCTTCACCGGGACCGGGCGGCGCCCGGTCAGCACGGTCTCGGCGGCGTCGAGGATCACGCTGAGCCCGCGACCGCCGGCATCGACGACCCCGGCGTCCTTGAGCACCTGGAGCTGCTCCGGCGTACGTGCCAGCGCCTCGCGGGCCGCCTGGGCGGCGCTCGTGAACACGTCGCGGGCCCGCGCGGCGGGGTCCTGGGCGAGGGCGACGGCGGCCTGGGACGCGGCGCGGGCGACCGTGAGCATCGTGCCCTCGACCGGCCGGCCGACCGCGGCGTAGCTGGCCTCGGTGGCGCGGTGCAGGGCGTCGGCCATGGTCTGCGCGTTGCGCTCGTCGGGAGGCGCGGTCACGATCCGGCGGGCGATCGCGCCGAGCATCTCGCTGAGGATCACCCCGGAGTTGCCGCGCGCTCCGAGGAGCGCACCACGGCTGAACACCGCCAGGGCCTCGTCGCGGTCGACCTCGGGGCGGGCGCCGGTCAGCTCACGGATCGCGTCGCGGGCGGCCGAGACCGTGAGGTACATGTTGGTGCCGGTGTCGCCGTCGGGCACGGGATAGACGTTGAGGGCGTCGATCTCCTCGCGCGCCTCGGCGAGAGCGTCGGTGGCGATGTCGACGAAACGGAGCACGACCGCGAGCTGGATGGTGCCGCTGCGCGGTGTCTCTTCCATCGCCTGCCTAGGGTCGTCGCGGGTAGCCGGGTGGGATCGATGCGGAAGCCCACACAGTAGTGGCCCGCACGATTTTTAAGTGGCACGTGGTTCGGATACTCTTGTGCGGTTGCCCGCCCGTCGGGCCCTCCATTCCTCACCTCGATATCAGGAGTCAAACACCGTGGCTGCCGTCTGTGACATCTGCGCCAAGAAGCCTGGCTTCGGCAACAACCGGCCGTGGTCGCGCAAGATCACGAAGCGCCGCTTCGACCCCAACATCCAACGGGTGCGTGCCACCGTCAACGGCACCCCCAAGCGCCTCAACGTGTGCACCGGCTGTCTCAAGGCCGGCAAGGTCTCCCGTTAGACCGCGCACTGACCTCGTCGCTGACGGCCGCCACCCCTCGGGTGGCGGCCGTTCGTCATTTCACCGAGTCGGCGCTTGTGCACTGCTGTACGACGCCGAGTCGGCGCTTGTGCACGACGTAAGCGCCGACTCGGCGTCTACACAGTCCCTAGAAGTGGGTCCAACCGGTCGGGCCGTCGTAGGGACCACCGTCGACGGTGACGCCGGGGGCGCCCTCGAGGACGTCACCGATGACTGACCAGCCGTCGGGGACGGAGGCGACGTCGGGGAAGGTCGCCAGCAGCGCGTGGTCGTCGCCGCCGCCGAGGATGAAGCTGAGGGGGTCGGCGCCGGTGGCCGCACCGACCGCCACCAGCGGCTCGGGGATCTCGAACGCTGCCCGGTGGACGTCGATGGCGACGCCGGACGCCTCGGCGAGGTGGGCGGCGTCGCCCAGCAGCCCGTCGGAGACGTCGATCATCGAGGTGGCGCCGGCGGCCGCGGCGATCGGACCGGCGTCGTACGGCGGCTCGGGACGGCGGTAGGCCTCCACCAGCACCCGCGGGGAGCGGAAGCCGCGGCCGAGCACCGCCAGTCCCCCGGCGGCCCAACCCTGACGCCCGGTGAGGGCGAGCACGTCGCCCGCCTCGGCCCCGCTTCGTACGACGGGCGCCTGGAGGCAAGCGCCGATCACCGTCACGGCGATGACGACCTCGTCGGCACGGGTGACGTCGCCCCCGACCACGCTCGCGCCCACGAGCGCGCACTCAGCGGCGAAGCCGGCGGCGAACTCCAGCGCCCAGCGCGCCGGCAGGTCGGCCGGTGCGGCGAGCCCGACGGTGAGCGAGTGTGCCCGCCCACCCATCGCGTTGAGGTCGGAGAGGTTCTGCGCCGCGGCACGGTGGCCGACGTCCTCGGCCGAGGCCCAGTCGCGGCGGAAGTGACGCCCCTCGACCATCAGGTCGGTCGAGACGACCACGTGACCGGTGCGCACGCGCAGCACGGCGGCGTCGTCGCCGGGGCCGATCAGCACGTGCTCCCCCTGCGGGAAGAGCCCCACGAGCTCGGAGATCAGGCCGAACTCTCCGGCGTCGGCCAGGGTCGCCTCGGGCGGGAAGGTCATGCACGAATAACAGCAGATGCTGGGATCCATGCGGCTATGGACACTCAGCGAGGTCACGATAGGTTGACCGTCACACCACTGTTACAGCGTCGCACCGAGATTGAGGGAGTCACCCGCATGGTCGTCCAGGCGTACATCCTGATCCAGACCGACGTCGGCAAGGCCGCAGAGGTCGCCAAGGCCATCGCGGCAGTCAAGGGCGTCACGCTCGCGGAGGACGTGACCGGGCCGTACGACGTGATCGTCCGCGCCGAGGCGCGCAACGTCGACGAGCTGGGCAAGCTCGTGGTCGCGAAGGTGCAGACCCTCGACGGGATCACCCGCACCCTCACCTGCCCGGTCGTCCACATCTGAGGTCACGACACTGAGCACAGATCTTCGGCGCCCCGGACCTCGTGTCCGGGGCGTCGCCATGTCGGTCGGTCTTCCGGTCCTGGCTGCCTGCCTGGCGGTGGCACTCACCGCGTGCGGCGGGGCGCCGGAGATCGACTCGGTCGGACTCGACGCCGACGAGCGGGCCGCCTGCCAGGCCCTCGTCGACGCTCTCCCGGACTCGCTCGACGACCTCGAGCGCGGTGAGGTTGAGCCGGACGACGCCCTGGGTGCGGCCTGGGGCGACCCGGCGATCGTGCTCACCTGTGGCGCGGAGGAGCCCGAGGAGTTCGACGAGTTCTCAGCCTGCGACGAGGTGCTGGGCGTCGGCTGGTTCTCTCCCCCGGACCAGCTGAAGGTGGAGCAGCAGGACGAGGACGCCACGCTGTGGGCGATGAGCCACAGCCCGCTGGTCCAGCTGGAGGTGCCCGCCGACTACCGGCCCGACGGTGTCGCCGCGGCACTCGCCCAGCTCGCCGAGGTGGTCACGGCAGAGCTCGACGAGGTCCGGGCCTGCCACTGACGGTGGAGCGACTTCGTCGCTCCATTGGGAGTACTTGCTTCGCTGGTACTCCCGGGCCAACGTTCACCGAAGACCGGTGTCGCGCGCGAGCGCGAGGCGGATCAGCCGGTCGACCAGCGCCGGGTAGTCCACTCCCGAGGCGGCCCACATCTTCGGGAACATCGAGGTCGGGGTGAAGCCGGGCATCGTGTTGATCTCGTTGACCACCAGCGACTGGTCGGGCATCACGAAGAAGTCCACGCGGGCCAGACCCTCGCAGCCCACGGCCTCGAACGCGCGGGCGGCGAGCGAGCGCAGCTGGTCGGCGACGCCGGGCGGCAGGTCGGCCGGGATGTCGATCTCGGTGTGCTCGCCGGGGAGGTACTTCGCGGCGAAGTCGTAGAACTCGTGGTCGCCCCCGACCCTCAGCTCCGCGGGCTGGCTGGTCTCGGGGGTGCCGTCGAGGGCCTGGAGGACGCCGCACTCGACCTCACGCGCGCCCTCGGCCGAGATCTCGACCAGCGCCTTGCTGTCGTGGAGGTGCGCCTCCTCGATGCAGGCGTCGAGCTCGGAGGCGTCGTGGGCCTTGGAGATGCCGATGCTGGAGCCGCCCCGGGCCGGCTTGACGAACAGCGGGTAGCCGAGCGCGGCTGCCCGCTCGCGGCACGCCTGGGCGTCGGCGGCCCACTCGCGGCGGGTGACGGTGACGCTCGGCATCACCGGCAGGCCGGAGGCCGACAGCACGATCTTCATGTAGGCCTTGTCCATGCTGACCGCGGAGGCCAGCACCCCGGCGCCGACGTAGCGCACGCCGGCCATCTCGAACATCCCCTGGATGGTGCCGTCCTCGCCCCAAGGCCCGTGCAGCAACGGGAAGACCACGTCGACCTCGCCCAGGGTGCGCGGTGGGCTGGACGGCTCGGAGACGATCAGGTCCGTGCTCCCCGTCTGCTGCGACAGCGCCACCGAGGCGCGGTCGCCGTCGACGCTGGGCAGGTGGTCGGGTCCCTCGATGCGCAGCCGGTCCGGGTCGCCGCTCTCGAGCACCCAGCGGCCGTCGGGGGCGATGCCGATCGGTACGACGTCGTAGCGGTCCCGGTCGATCGCCTGGAGCACGCTCCCGGCGGTCACGCACGAGATGGCGTGCTCGCTGGAGCGACCGCCGAAGACGACGGCGACGCGGGGCTTGCGGGTCTCGCCGGTGGGGGCATTCATCGCGACGACCCTACGACCTAGGCTTTCCCTCATGACCGAGGACTCGCCCGACCTGAAGCCGGCCACCATCGCGGTCACCGCCGGACGGCCACCGCACGAGCCCGACCAGCCGCTCAACACGCCCATCACCATGACCTCGACGTACGTCGCGGGCGGTGCCCTGGAGTACGGCCGGCTCGGCAACCCCACCTGGACCGCGTTCGAGGAGGCCCTGGGGGCGCTCGAGGGGGGCCGCTGCCTGGCGTTCTCGTCCGGCCTGGCGGCCGTGTCCACCGTGCTCGACCTGGTCGGCCAGGGCGGCAAGGTCGTCGCCCCGAAGCACTCCTACACCGGCACCCTGCTCCAGCTCGCCGACCTCGAGTCCCGCGGCCGGATCACGACCGAGCTCGTCGACATCACCGACACCGCGGCCGTGGCGGCCGCCTGCGTCGACGCCGCCCTGGTGTGGTTCGAGTCGCCGACCAACCCGGCGCTCGAGCTCGCCGACATCGCCGCGATTGCCGCCGCCGCCCGCGAGGAGGGCGCCTACGTCGTCGTCGACAACACGTTCGCGACTCCCCTGCTCCAGCAGCCGCTGTCGCTCGGCGCCGACATCGTCGTGCACTCCGCGACCAAGTACCTCGCCGGCCACAGCGACGTACTCATGGGAGCCATCGCCACCGCCGACGACGAGCTGTACGCCGTCCTGAAGGGCCGCCGTGACCTGACCGGCTCCACTCCCGGCACCTTCGAGGCCTGGCTGGCGCTGCGCGGCCTGCGCACGCTCCACCTGCGCATCGAGCGGGCGCAGTCGAACGCCACCGAGCTGGCCCGGCGCCTGAGTGAGCACGCTGCGGTGTCCGAGACCCGCTACCCCGGCTTCGGCGGCATCATCTCGATCGTGCTGGCCGGCGAGGCGCTGGCCGCCGACCTGCTGGTGCAGAAGACCAGCCTGTGGGTCCACGCCACCAGCCTGGGCGGCGTCGAGTCGACGTTCGAGCGCCGGCGCCGCTGGAAGGCGGAGCCCGCCACCATCCCCGACGGCCTGGTCCGCCTGTCCGTCGGCGTCGAGGACATCGACGACCTCTGGCGCGACCTCGTGACGGCCCTCGACACCCTCATCGTGGAATGACTTCGTCATTCCATTGGAGTACTCGCTGCGCTCGTACTTCCTGTCCTGACTTCTAGTCAGTCTCCGCCTTCGTGTCGCGGGCGATGAAGGCGTCCATCATGTCCTTGGCGGTCATGGTGCCGGCGACGACGGCGTCGACGTGGTGGGCGATCGGGGCGTCGACCCCGGACTGGGTGGCCAGGGCCAGCAGCGACGAGCAGGACTTGGCGCCCTCGGCGACCTGACGGGTGGAGGCGACGACCTCGTCGGTGGTCATCCCCTTGCCGAGCTTCTCGCCGAACGTCCGGTTGCGCGACAGCGGCGAGGAGCAGGTGGCGACAAGGTCGCCCAGTCCGGCCAGGCCCATCAGCGTGAGCGGGTTGGCGCCGAGCTTCATCGCCAGCCGGGCGGTCTCGGCGAGCCCGCGGGTGATCACCGACGCGGTGGTGTTGTCGCCGAAGCCCAGGCCCACGGCCATGCCGACCGACAGCGCGACGACGTTCTTGTAGGCGCCGCCGAGCTCGCAGCCGAGCACGTCGACGCTCGTGTAGGGCCGGAACGCCGGTGAGTGGACGCGCCGCTGCAGCATCTGCGCGACGTCCACGTCGGCACACGCGACCACGGAGGCGGCCGGCTCCCGGCGGGCGATCTCCTTGGCCAGGTTGGGTCCGCTGATGACCGCGATCCGCTCGGGGCCGGCGCCGGTCACCTCGGCGATGACCTCGCTCATCCGGTCCAGCGTGCCGAGCTCGACGCCCTTCATCAGCGAGACCATGACCGCGTCCTTGCCGACGTACGGCGCCCACTCGGTGAGGTTCTCGCGCAGCGACTGGGACGGTACGGCGAGCACCACGACGTCGGCGCCCGCGAGGGCCTTCTCATGGTCGTGGGTGGCCGAGACCGCCGGCGGCAGCTCGATGCCGGGCAGGTAGTCGACGTTCTCGTGCTGGTCGTTGATCGCCGCACAGACCTCCTCCCGGCGGCCCCAGATGGTGACGTCGTTGCCACCGTCGGCCAGGACGATGGAGAACGCAGTGCCCCAGGAACCGGCACCGAGGATCGCGACCTTCTTGCTCACGCTTCGTCCTTCTTGTTGCGTCTGGTGCTGCGGGGGTTGCCGGTCAACGGGTCGCCGTGCTGGCGCATGTCGTAGCGGACTGCGGGGGCCTTCTCGCCGCGGAGGTCCTCGACCAACCCGGTCAGGGCCGCCATGATCCGGTCGGTCGCCTGCGAGATGACCTGGGGGCCGAGCGGCTGGGCGGAGAGGTCACCCAGCTCGACGGGGTCGCCGACCCTCATCCGGATCCGCTTGCGCGGGAACAGGTCGGGCTTCTTCGCGTAGGGATAGAGGATCTGGTGGGCGCCCCACTGTCCGACCGGGATCACCGGGCAGCCGGTCTCGAGCGCGATCCTTGCCGCACCCGACTTGCCCGCCATCGGCCACAGGTCACGGTCGCGGGTCAGCGTCCCCTCGGGGTAGACGACCACGACCTTGCCCTCGCGTACGGCGGTCACCGCGGCCGCGAAGGCACCCACGGCGTTCTTGCTCATGCGCTCGACGGGGATCTGGCCGGCGGACCGCAGGAACCCGCCCAGCCACCGGTTCTTGAAGAGGCCGGACTTCGCGAGGTAGCGCGGGATCCGGCCGTGGTCGTAGAGCAGGTGCGCGGCCGTGAGCGGGTCGAGGTGTGAGACGTGGTTGAGGACCACCACGTAGCCACCGCTCTCGGGCAGCTTGTGGGTGTCGAGCCATTCGTGGGTGGTCGTGGCGAGCAGGGTCGGCTTCACGATGGCGACACCGAGGCTGAAGGCCCAGCCCCGCTTCTCCTGCAGCTTGCGCTCTCGCAACGTCACGGGAGAGCACGCTACTCGCCGGAGTGACGACCGCCACGTGTCGGCACGACGAGTCGCCTGACAGGATCAGCGCGTGGTCCCGCCGTACGTCGTCGTCGTGCCCGTGAAGCCGCCGGCACTCGGCAAGTCGCGCATCGTCGGTCTCGACCACGTCCAGCGACGCGGGCTGGCCCGGGCGTTCGCGCTCGACACCGTCGCGGCCTGCCTGGCTGCCGACCACGTGGTGGCGGTGCTCGTGGCCACCGACGATGCCGCGTTCTCCAGCGAGCTCGGCGCCCTCGGCTGCGCCACCATCCCCGACGGTGACACCAACGACCTCAACGCGGCGCTGCGCCAGGCCGTGGCGGAGGCCAGGCGGCGCTGGCCGGAGCTCACGCCGGTCGCCCTGTGCGCGGACCTCCCTGCCCTCCGCTCGGCGGAGCTCACGGCAGCCCTGGAGTCCCTGGTGCCCGGCGGTCCGTCGTTCGTCGCCGACGCCGAGGGGGTGGGCACCACGCTCTACACCGCGCCGTACGACGAGTTCGACCCGCACTTCGGTACCCACTCACGCGAGGCGCACCTGGCGGCGGGAGCCCTGGAGCTGGGCACCGACCTGCCGTCGCTGCGCCGTGACGTCGACGACCTCACCGACCTGCGCGCGGCCGTGGCGCTCGGCGTCGGCGCCGAGACGTCGGCCCTGGTCCCGGACCTCGACCTGACGTGAAATGACGACGGGCCGCCCTCCGCGATCGGAGGACGGCCCGTCAGTGGTGCGTCAGGACTTCTTGGCTGCCTTCTTGGCGGGGGCCTTCTTGGCCGGTGCCGCCTTCTTGGCGGGAGCCGCCTTCTTGGC
>NZ_FNIC01000001.1:0-102196 GCF_900103935.1 Nocardioides szechwanensis | reverse complement strand
GCCGCCTTCTTGGCCGGTGCCGCCTTCTTGGCCGGTGCCGCCTTCTTGGCCGGTGCCGCCTTCTTGGCCGGTGCCGCCTTCTTGGCGGGAGCCGACTTCTTGGCAGGGGCCGCCTTCTTGGCAGCGGCCGCCGCCCTCTTGGCCGGCGCAGCTGCCTTCTTGGCCGCGGGTGCCGCAGCAGAGAGCGTCAGCTTCGGCAGCTTCTTCGCACCGGAGACGACGTTCTTCAGGTCGGCGCCGGCACTGAACTTCGGCACCGCCGTCTTCTTGGCCTTGATGCGGGCACCGGTCTGCGGGTTGCGGACCCACCGTGCCTCGCGGATCCTCTTCTCGAACGAGCCGAAGCCCGTGATGGCGACCTTCTCGCCCTTGGCAACTTCCCGGGTGATGGTGTCGAGCACGGACTCGAGCGCGTGGGATGCAGCCTTGCGGTTCCCCTCGTAGCGAGCGGCGAGTGCGTCGATGAGCTGTGACTTGTTCACTAGCTTCCCTTCCAATGAACTAACGGCGCCGAGACTTTGCTCGACTTTCATCAAGGCACGCTAGGCATTGGTGGCGATTGTCACAATCACCACGCCGTGTAAACGCACACCTATTTTCGGCGCGTCGCACCGTGAATCCCCCGCAGGTGCGCGGAGATCTGCACTGTCGGGCGCATGCACCGCGATATGTGGGTGGGGAATCCCCAAGCCTGGTTGGGGAAACTGCCTCAGAGAGTGGCGGGCTTCCAGCTCGGGCGGGTCGCTTCGTAGGCCGTGATGTCGTCGGCGTGGCTCAGGGTGATCCCGACGTCGTCGAGACCCTCCAGCAGGCGCCAGCGCGTGTAGTCGTCGATGTCGAAGGAGTCCTCGACGGCGTCGACACCCTCACCGGCACGCACCGTGCGTGACTCGAGGTCCACGGTGACCGTGGTCCCGGGAGACTCCTCGAGCAGGTCCCAGAGTCGCTGGACGACCTTCTCGTCGACCTGCGCGGCGAGCAGTCCGGCCTTGCCGGAGTTGCCTCGGAAGATGTCGGCGAAGCGTGAGGAGATGACGGCCTTGAACCCGTAGTTCTGCAGGGCCCAGACCGCGTGCTCGCGCGACGACCCGGTGCCGAAGTCGGGTCCGGCGACGAGCACCGACCCGGCGGCGTACGCCTCGTTGTTGAGGACGAACGTCGGGTCGTTGCGCCAGGCGCTGAACAGCCCGTCCTCGAACCCGTCACGGGTGACCCGCTTGAGGTAGACGGCCGGGATGATCTGGTCGGTGTCGACGTTGCTGCGGCGCAGGGGCACGCCGACGCCGGTGTGGCTCGAGAACTTCTCCATGTCAGTTGCTCCCCACGGTGACGGGTGGTTCCTGAGGTGGGTGCGAAGCACCCTTCTCGAAGGGTTCGAGGTCGGCCGGGGACGACAGCGTCCCGCGCACGGCAGTGGCCGCGGCCACGGGCACGGAGACCAGGTGGGTGCGGCCACCCTTGCCCTGCCGGCCCTCGAAGTTGCGGTTGGACGTCGACGCGCTGCGCTCACCGGGAGCCAGGGTGTCGGGGTTCATGCCGAGACACATCGAGCAGCCCGCTCCGCGCCACTCGGCGCCGGCGGCCTTGAAGATCGCGTCGAGGCCTTCTGCCTCGGCCTGGAGGCGCACGCGTACCGAGCCGGGTACGACGAGCAGGCGGGTGTCGGGGTCGACCGTGTGGCCCTGGATGATCTCGGCCGCGAGGCGCAGGTCCTCGATCCGGCCGTTGGTGCAGGAGCCGACGAAGACGGTGTCGACCTTGACCTCGCGCATCGGGGTGCCGGCCTCGAGCGCCATGTACTGCAGCGCCTTCTCGGCCGCGACCCGGTCCTGCGCGTCCGCGAAGTCCGCGGGGTAGGGCACGGAGGCGCCGAGCGGCACGCCCTGCCCGGGGTTGGTACCCCACGTGACGAACGGCGTCATCTCGCTCGCGTCGAGGACGATCTCCTCGTCGAACTCCGCGTCGGCGTCGGTGACCAGCGTCTTCCAGTGGGCCACGGCGGCGTCCCAGTCGGCGCCCTTCGGCGCCTCCGGCTTGCCCTCGATGTAGTCGAACGTGGTCTGGTCGGGAGCGATCAGGCCAGCCTTGGCGCCCCACTCGATGCTCATGTTGCAGACCGTCATCCGGCCCTCCATCGAGAGCTCCTCGATGGCCTGCCCGCGGTACTCGACGATGTAGCCCTGTCCGCCACCGGTCCCGGTGTGGGCGATCAGGGTGAGCACCATGTCCTTGGCGGTGACGCCCGGCGGCAGCGAGCCGTTGATGGTGACCGCCATCGTCTTGGGCTTGGCCTGCATCAGGGTCTGGGTCGCGAGCACGTGCTCGACCTCGGACGTGCCGATGCCGAACGCGATCGCGCCGAACGCGCCGTGGGTGCTGGTGTGACTGTCGCCGCACACGATCGTCATCCCGGGCTGGGTCAGCCCCAGCTGCGGACCGACGACGTGGACGATGCCCTGCTCGACGTCGCCGAGCGGGTGCAGCCGGACGCCGAACTCGGCGCAGTTCTTGCGCAGCGTCTCGACCTGCGTGCGCGAGACGGGGTCGGCGATCGGCTTGTCCCAGTCGACGGTCGGGACGTTGTGGTCCTCGGTCGCGATCGTCAGGTCGGGGCGGCGGACGGTCCGTCCGGCGATGCGCAGGCCGTCGAAGGCCTGCGGGCTGGTCACCTCGTGGATGAGGTGGAGGTCGATGAAGAGGAGGTCGGGCTCTCCCGCGGCGGACCGGACGACATGCTCGTCCCACACCTTCTCGGACAACGTCCTGCCCATGACCACTCCTTCATGCCGATCGTGACGCGCTTCTCAGTACGACCCGAACCCTACCCCTTGCATCCCATGGAGTGAGACGGCAGTATTGCCATATGGACAACTCCAGTGGTGTCGGCGTCCTCGACAAGGCCGCCTTGGTGCTCACCGCGCTCGAGTCCGGACCGGCCACCCTCGCGGGTCTCGTGGCCGGCACGGGCCTGGCCCGACCGACCGCCCACCGGCTCGCCGTAGCCCTCGAGCACCACCGCCTCGTCGCCCGCGACATGCAGGGCCGCTTCGTGCTCGGCCCGCGTCTGGCCGAGCTGTCGGCCGCCGCCGGCGAGGACCGCCTCCTCGCCACCGCCGGCCCCGTCCTCGCGCGCCTGCGCGACATCACCGGCGAGTCCGCCCAGCTGTGGCGCCGCCAGGGCGAGCACCGCGTCTGCGTCGCCGCCGCCGAGCGCCCCTCCGGCCTGCGCGACACCATCCCCGTCGGGTCGCAGCTGACGATGCGCGCCGGCTCCGCCGCCCAGGTGCTGCTCGCCTGGGAGGACCCCGAGCGCATGCACCGCGGTCTGCAGAACGCCGCCTTCTCCGCCGCCGCCCTGTCCGGCATCCGCCGCCGCGGCTGGGCCCAGTCGGTCGGCGAGCGCGAGCAGGGCGTGGCCTCGGTCTCGGCCCCGGTCCGCTCCCCCGGCGGCAAGATCATCGCCGCCGTCTCCGTCTCCGGCCCGCTCGAGCGCCTCTCGCGTCAGCCCGGCCGCATGCACGCCCCCGCCGTACTCGCCGCCGCGGAGCGGCTGTCCGAGTCGCTGCGCCGCGCCGCGGCCGAGTAGCTCAGAACAAGGCATCCTGTTCCAGCTCCAGCAAGGTCTGCTTGCGCTCGATGCCGCCGGCGTAGCCGGTGAGCGTGCCGTTGGCGCCGATGACGCGGTGGCACGGGATCACGATCGGGATCGGGTTGCTGCCGTTGGCCAGGCCCACGGCCCGCGAGGCGGCGTTGGTCTTGCCGAGCTGCGCGGCGATCTGGCCGTAGGACGCGGTCTGGCCGTAGGCGATGCCGACGAGCTGCTCCCACACCCGCTTCTGGAAGTCGGTCCCGGCCGGTGCGAGCGGCAGGTCGAACTCCTTGAGGTCGCGGGCGAAGTAGGCCGTCAGCTGCCGCTTGGTCTCCACGAGCAGCGGGTGGCTGTCGTCGCGGACCCCGCGCACCCGACCGTCGGGGTCGCGGAACGGCGAGAACTCGATCGCCGTGATCGCGCCCGCCTGCTCGACGAGGCGCAGCTCGCCGATCGATGAGTCCATGGTCGTCCACATGTCAGTGCTCCTTGAGTAAGTGCCAGAGGTACAGCTGGGCGTAGGACCGCCAGGGCCGCCAGCCCTCGGCGAGCTCGGTGGCGTCGGCCGGGTCCCGGCCGAGGGCGACGAGGGCGTCGCGGATGCCGATGTCGGTCGGCAGGAAGACGTCGGGGTGCCCGAGCGCGCGCAGGGCGATGTAGTCGGCCGTCCACGGGCCGATGCCCGGGATCGCCAGCAACGCACGTCGTACGCCGTCCCGGTCGGCGCCGCGGTCGAGCGCCAGGTCCCCCGACGCCAGCGCCTCGCACAGGGCGACCAGCGCGCGACCGCGGGCGCGGGGCATCGGGAGGTCGTCGGGGTCGAGCCCGGCCAGGACGGCGGCGCTCGGGAAGAGGTGGGTCAGCTCGCCCGCCGGATGCGCCAGCGGCTCACCGTGGGTGACGGTGAGCCGGGCCGCGACCGTGCGCGCGCCGGCGACGCTCACCTGCTGTCCGAGCACGGCGCGCACGGCGACCTCGTGGCCGTCGACATGGCCGGGCACGCGTAGGCCGGGCGTGCGTCGGACGAGCGGGCCGATGACGGGGTCGCCGGCGAACGCGTCGGCGACTGCCACCGGGTCGCAGTCGGCGTCGAGGAGCCGGCGCGTCCGCTCGGTGGCCGCCGCGACGTCGCGCAGGTCCTCGAGCGCGAACGTGGCCGTCACGAACGCGGTCTGCCCCACCTCGGGCACGTCGGGGACGTCGAGCCGCACCGTGCCGGAACCGTGTGGGAGGGACAGGGTCCGGGCGTACCAGCCGGGCCCGGCCTCCTCGACGCCCGGGACCGCGCGGGTGGCGAGGAAGTCGAGCAGCGCGGCGCCGGCGAACGGTGTGCGCACGGCCAGCCGCATGGTGACGCTGCCGGTGGCGGCGTGGCCGCCGCGACGGCCACGCAGGTCGGTCGGGGAGGTGGCGTAGACCTCGCGAACGGTCTCGTTGAACTGGCGGATGCTGGAGAAGCCGGCGGCGAACGCGATGTCGGAGTAGCTGAGATCGGTGGTCTCGATCAGCACGCGGGCGGTCTGGGCCCGCTTGGCCCGGGCCAGGCCGAGCGCACCGGCGCCGAGCTCGGCGACGAGCAACCGGGACAGGTGGCGCGGGGTGTAGCCGACCCGGCGGGCCAGGCCTTCGACGCCCTCGCGGTCGACCACGCCGTCGGAGATCAGCCGCATCGCGCGGCCGGCCGCGGTGGCCGCGACGTCCCAGTCGGGGCTGCCGGGCGTCGCGTCGGGCAGGCAGCGCTTGCAGGCGCGGTAGCCGGCCGCCTGGGCCGAGGCCGGGCTCGGGTGGAACGTGACGTTGACGAAGGCGGGGGTGCGCGCCGGGCACGACGGACGGCAGTAGATGCCCGTCGTACGCACGGCGGTGTAGAAGACGCCGTCGAAGCGCCGGTCACGGGACTTGACGGCGCGGTAGCAGGACTCGGCGTCCCATCGCTCCACTGTCGGCATAGGTCCATCATGTCCCACCGCACCGACCATCACTGGCGGAAATCGGACACGAGGGCGTGCGCCTGTCGATCCGGGGTTTACGCGAATGTCACCTGAGCCAACCAGGTGTTTGTGATGATGTGAACGTGGCCGACGACCAGATGCCGCCGGCCGATGTGCCGGCGACCGAGACGATGCACCCCAAGCACCGCCGGATGGTCCTGCGCGTCATCCTCGTGACCCACCTGGTCCTGGCGCTGCTGACCGGCGTCGGCGTGGCCGTGGGCTACCAGCAGCTCAACGGCAACATCGAGACGCTCCCGGGCATCCCCGACGAGGTCGACCGCCCGGACAAGGTGAAGGTCGAGGGCCCGAAGCAGCCGATCAACATCCTGATCATGGGCTCCGACACCCGCGACGGCGAGGGCAACCAGATCGACGGCGAGTCCGGGAGCGAGGGCTCCGACACCACGATCCTGCTGCACATCTCCGCGGACCGTGAGGACGCGTACGGCGTGAGCCTGCCGCGCGACGCGCTGGTGGACCGTCCGGAGTGCGTGATGGCGGACGGCGAGAAGATCCCGGCCGAGCAGCTGGCGATGTTCAACGAGGCGTTCTCGCTGGGCGGTCCCCTGTGCACCGTGCAGATGGTCGAGAAGCTCACCGACATCCGGATCGACCACCAGATCGTCGTGGACTTCAACGGGTTCAAGGACATGGTCGACGCGGTCAACGGCGTCGACGTCTGCATCCCCAAGGACGTCGACGACGACGAGCACAACATCCACTTCGACGCCGGCGAGCAGACGCTGTCGGGCCAGCAGGCGCTCAACTACGTGCGCGAGCGCTATGTCCTGTCGGTCACCGGCGACATCGGCCGGATGACGCGCCAGCAGGCGTTCATCGCGTCGATGATCAACAAGGTCGTCTCCGCCGGCACGCTCTCTCGCCCCGACCGGGTCTACTCGTTCCTCGACGCGGCGACCAGCTCGCTGATGCTCGACGAGGAGCTCGCCAACCTGAAGTCCCTGGTCGACCTCGCGCTGCAGTTCAAGAACACCGGCCTCGACGACATCAAGTTCATCACCGTGCCGTTCGCGGAGTACGAGCCCGACCCCAACCGCCTGGTGTGGACCGACGAGGCCGACGACCTGTGGGAGCGGATCCGCAACGACCGCCGCCTGGGCCGCGAGTTCAGCGGCGACAGCCTCAGCGCCGACGACCCCGTCGGTACGACGAGCGGCGCACCGTCCGGCGACGGCTCGCCGACCGCCGAGGAGTCCGCCGACGCGGAGGCGAAGGCCGCCGAGCGGCTCGCCGCCGGCCTCTGCGCGTAGGCCTACGGCGCTGCCGGAAGCCTGACGAGAGCGACGAAGGGCCCGGTCTGGTGACCGGGCCCCTCGCATGCTGTACCCCCGACCGGATTCGAACCGGCGCTACCGCCGTGAGAGGGCGGCGTGCTAGGCCGCTACACAACGGGGGCCTGTGACGCTGTTGTCGTGCGAGTGGTGCTGCTGGGACAACCTGCGAGAGTCTAGCGAAGCCCCTCGCAGGGGACCAAACCGAGGTCTCCACCTCGGTTTTCGCTGGGATACTAGGACTCGAACCTAGAATAACTGGACCAGAACCAGTCGTGTTGCCAATTACACCATATCCCAATGGTTTTAGTGCTGTTCGGCTCCCCTGACCGCGGTCCAGGAGCCGAGGAGAAACCTTACATGCGAGGTCGGAGCGGTTCCAAAACGGCCTGCTCGCTGGTGCTCCGCAGCCCCATCAGACGTGCGACCCAGAGGGCCAGCCCGAGGTAGGTCAACGACTGGGTGAGTGTCACCGGCAGGCTCCACCAGGTGCCGCCGGTGGGGTTGAGCGCCGACGTCATGTCGCCGTACGCGAGCGCCACGCCGAACGCCAGGAAGTTGTTGAGCACGTGCATCGCGATGCCCGCCTCGAGGCCTCCGGTGAGCACCACGAGCGTCCCGGCGACCAGCCCGAACGCCAGCCGGTCTACGAAGATCGGCGGGTCCTGGGCGCCGTGCGCGAGCGCGAACAGCACCGACGGCACGACCACCGCGGCGATCAGGGACACCCGGCCGGCCGGGAACCAGGCGCCGACCGTCTGGGTCAGGTAGCCGCGGAACGCGTACTCCTCCCCCGCGGCCTGGAGCGGCGTCAGCAGCAGCACGACGAGCAGGAAGTCACGCGTCCGGCTGGTGAAGTCGTTGAGGTCGCCGCTCACGTCGGAGTCGGCGGTCGGGAGGAACGCCGCGACGATCAGGGTCGCGACCAGCGCCAGCATCGACAGGCCCAGGCACACCGCGAACCAGCGCCACCGGATCTTCGGGGCGATCGACGCCAGCCAGCGCGGGCGGACCCGGTGGACCATCCAGACGACCATCCAGATCGCGGGGATCGCGGTGGCCCAGCCCAGGTTGACCACGGCGAGGTACGACGGCATCACCTCGCCCTTGCCGGAGAGCCGGTCCTCGATCTCCGACAGCGGGAGCCCGGTGGTGGCGAGGTAGCCACCGACGACGGCCACGACGACGACCTGGAGGACGAAGATGAACCCGACCACGGACGCCAGACCCAGCAGCGCGCGCCACCACGCCCAGCGCCCGCCGCGCAGCACCCGGTGGTAGGGCAGCCCGACCGGCGCGGGCAGGGTGGGGTCGCTCATCTCAGGCGAGCGCGCTCTGCAGCCGGCTCAGGCTGCGTTCGCGCCCGAGCAGCTCCATCGACTCGAACAGCGGCGGCGACACCCGGCGGCCGGTGATCGCGACGCGGATCGGGCCGAACGCCACCCGCGGCTTGAGCCCCATCCCGTCGACGAGCTCCGACTGCAGCGCCTCCTGGATGGCGGCGGTCGACCACTCCCGGAGGGCCTCGAGCCGCGGGATGCTCCGGGCGACGACAGCGCGGCCGTCGTCGTTCAGCAGCTTCTCGGCGTCGGCCGGGTCGAGCGCGAACTCGGCCTCGTCGACGAACAGGAAGCCCAGCATGTCGACGGCCTCGGTGAGCTTGTTGATCCGCTCGGCGACCAGCGGCATCGCGAGCTCGAGCAACTTCGCGTCGGCGTCGGAAACCGGGTCGGAGACGACCCCCGCGGCCTTGAGGAACGGCAGCGCCCGGTGGGTGATGTCCTCGACGGACAGCAGGCGCATGTGCGATGCGTTGATCGCGTCGGCCTTCTTGAGGTCGAAACGCGCGGGGTTGGGGTTGACGTCGCCGATGTCGAACGCCTCGACCATCTCGTCCATCGTGAAGATGTCCCGGTCACCGGAGATCGCCCACCCCAGCAGCGCGAGGTAGTTGAGCAGGCCCTCGGGGATGAACCCCTGGTCGCGGTAGGCCAGCGCGTGCGCCTCGGGGTCGCGCTTGGACAGCTTCTTGTTGCCCTGGCCCATGACGTAGGGCAGGTGACCGAACAGCGGGGTCGTCTTCGCGATCCCGAGCTCGACGAGCGCGCCGTAGAGGGCGATCTGGCGGGGCGTGCTGGAGAGCAGGTCCTCACCGCGCAGGACGTGCGTGATCTCCATGAGGGCGTCGTCGACCGGGTTGACCAGCGTGTAGAGCGGGTCGCCGTTGGCGCGGCACAGCGCGTAGTCGGGGACGTTCTCGGTCTCGAAGGTGATGTCGCCGCGGACCAGGTCGGTCCAGGTGATCGAGCCGTCGGGCATCCGGAAGCGGACGATCGGCCGACGCCCCTCGGCCTCGAACGCGGCCCGCTGGTCGGCGGAGAGCTCGCGGCAGAAGCCGTCGTAGCCCATGATCTTGGAGCCGGACGCCTTGCGGCGCGCGTCGACCTCGTCGTTGGTACAGAAGCACTCGTAGGTGAAGGACGAGTCGCGCAGACGCGCCAGTGCGTCGGCGTAGATCTCGCCGCGCTCGCTCTGCTTGTAGGGGCCGTGCGGACCGCCGACCTCGATCCCCTCGTCCCACGTGAGCCCGAGCCAGCGCCACAGCTCGAGGATGGCGTCGTAGGACTCCTGGGTGTTGCGCTCCTTGTCGGTGTCCTCCATGCGGAAGACGATCGTGCCCCCGTGATGACGGGCGAAGGCCCAGTTGAACAGCGCCGTACGGGCCAGGCCGACGTGCGGCGAGCCGGTCGGGGACGGACAGAACCGGACGCGAACGTCACTCATCGAAATGCCACCTTGTTGGTGAGGGTGCCGAGGCCGGCGACCGAGATCTCGATCTCGTCACCGACCTCCATGGGGCCGACACCCTCGGGGGTGCCGGTGAGGATGACGTCGCCGGGCAGCAGCGTCATGACGCTGGAGACATGGGCGACCAGCGCGGGGATGTCGAAGATCATGTCGGCGGTGGTGCCGTCCTGGACCAGCTCACCGTTGAGGTGGGTCTGGATCGCGACGCCGTCGATGAAGTGCTGGGGGTCGAGGTCGGTCTCGATCCAGGGACCCAGCGGGCAGAACGAGTCGAAGCCCTTGGCCCGCGTGAACTGCACGTCGGACTTCTGCAGGTCGCGCGCGGTGACGTCGTTGGCGATCGTGTAGCCGTGGATGACGTCGGTCGCCTGCTCGGGAGGTACGTCGCGGCAGATCCGGCCGATCACGACGGCGAGCTCGCCCTCGTAGTGGAGGTTCTGCGTCTGGCGCGGGTAGTAGATCGGGTCGCCGGGACCGACCACGCTGGTGTTGGGCTTGAGGAACATCAGAGGCTCGTCGGGCAGGTCGTTGCCCATCTCGGCGGCGTGGGCGGCGTAGTTGCGGCCGATGCCGACGACCTTGGAGCGCGGCAGCACGGGCGCCAGCAGCTTGACGTCGGAGAGCCGGTGCTCCTGGTCGAGCAGCTTGATGCCGACGTAGAGCGGGTCGCCGGAGATCGCGACGATGACGCTGTCCTCGGCCGGCTGGCCGAACTCGTCGACCTCGCCCGTGACGACGCCGTAGGACGGCTCTGAACCAGTGGTGAACCTCGCGATACGCACCCCTTGACCCTATCCGCCGACTACGCGGCACCTACCCTTGGTGGGTGGAGATCGAGGTGCTCGACGAGCCAGCCTGGCGCGCCCGCGCGGCCGCTCACGAGGCGCGCGTCGACACGTTCGTGCGTCCGCACCTCGAGCGCCGCGGGGCGCGGGTCAAGCACCCCGTCCACGACTTCCTCTTCACCTACTACTCCCAGCGCCCTGCCCAGCTGCGGCGCTGGCACCCCGGCTACGGCGTGCGGCTCGCAGACGCCCCGGAGTACGACGGGCTCAAGGGCTACGAAGACGGCACCGTCTCGGCGGCGTACGTCGCGTCACAGCGGCCGCTGGTGGAGTCGATCCACGCGCTGCTCAGCGCGACCGCCGCGAGGCCGGCCCACTTCGGCTGCTTCGGGCTGCACGAGTGGGCGATGGTCTACCGGCTCGGCGAGGACGAGACCCGGCACGCCGACTGGCCGCTGCGTCTCGGCGGCGCAGGCACCGACGCGGTCGTCGAGTCGCACAAGGTGGCGTGCTCACACTTCGACGCGTTCCGCTTCTTCACCGGGCCGGCCCGGCCGCTCAACACCCTGTCCCCCGGCCGCGACGACCGCGCCGCGTTCGAGCAGCCGGCCTGTCTCCACGCGGGCATGGACCTCTACAAGCACGCGTTCCGGCTCACCCCGATGATCTCGTCCGACGTCGTCGCCGACTGCTTCGAGCTGGCCCGCGACATCCGCGAGCTCGACATGCGCGCGGCGCCGTACGACCTCGCGGACCTCGGCTTCGAGCCCGTGCGCATCGAGACACCCGAGGGCAAGACGGCGTACGTCGAGGCGCAGCGCGACTTCGTGCGCAGGGGCCCGCCCCTGCGCACGCGCCTCGTCGAGGAGTGCGAGCGGCTGCTCGCGTACTGACCGCGACGGGCCGCCCTCCCCTCTGTTCGGATCACCCGCGGAAAGGAGTCCTGGATGGTGTAGTAGCTGCTCGGTCCCATGAGCGTTGGAGGCACGCAGTGACATCCCCAACACCCGCCGGTTGGTTCCCCGACGCGAACGATCCATCGATGATCCGGTGGTGGGACGGGCACCAGTGGACCGAGCACACTCGACCGCGCCAGCCTGCGGGTCCTCCATCGGAAGGCACGACAGGGACGCCACCCCGAGTTGCGGAGCCGACCACAACACCCGGCGATGGGTCTCGCCCGCAGCGCCCTCGCCTTTTCGGCAAGGGTCAGGCACTTGATGAGGCGAACGCCGAGATCGAGCGCCTGCGTGCTGAACTCGTTCGGGTCGGAGCTTGGGATGTCGTTCAGAAGTCAGCCGAGCTCGACCGGCTGAGCAATGAGATCGGCGCGGCTCATGCAGACCTCGCCCAGCAGCAATCCGCTGCCCTGGTCGAGCGCCAGCGGGTCGAGAACGAGCTCATGCTGCTGCGTCAACGTGTGGTCGAGACCAACGAAGCCGCGATCCTGCAGGAGGTCGGCGTCTACGCCTACCACCACCCACTCGACGACTCCGTCGCCTACAAGTCGGAACTGTCTCGGCTGCAGGATCGAATCAAAGCGATGGTCAAGAAGGACGGCGGAGCGATCTCGGCATCGACCACGTGGCAGGTCGACGGGTCGGTCGTGAAGGGCCGCAAGATGGTGAACGACATCTCCAAGCTGATGCTCCGTGCCTACAACGCTGAAGCCGACAATCTTGTGCGCAGTCTCAAGCCCTACAAGGTCCAGTCCGCGAAGGACCGACTCACCAAGGTCGCGCACACGATCGCCAACCTCGGCAGCTCAATGTCGATCCGAGTGTCCGTTCCCTACCACGAATTGAGGTTGCGGGAACTTGAACTGACTGCCGACTACTTGGAGAAGGTCACCGAGGAGAAGGAGCGGGACCGCGAAGAACGCGAACGACTTCGCGAGGAGCGCAAGGTTGAGCAGGAGATCGAACGCGAGCGCCAACGGTTGCGCAAGGAGCAGCAACAGTTCGAGCAGGCGATTCGCCAACTCGAAGCTCAGGGTGACGCGGAGGGCGCCGAAAGGCTCCGCGTACAGCTCCAAGGCGTGATGGGGGAGATCGAAGCCGTCGACTTCCGCGCCCGCACGCTCACAGCCGGCCACGTCTACGTGATCTCGAACATCGGGTCCTTCGGTGAAGGAGTGTTGAAGATCGGCATGACCCGGCGACTGGAGCCCATGGACCGAGTCAAGGAGCTGGGGGACGCCTCCGTGCCCTTCATCTTCGACGTGCACGCGCTCTACTTCTCCGAGAACGCGGTCAAGATCGAACGCGAGATGCACCTGGCGTTCGCGGACCGGCGAGTCAACCGCGTCAACAACCGCAAGGAGTTCTTCCGAGTGGGTCCTGCTGAGGCCCGCGACGCTCTTGCCCGCCTATCAGGTGAGTTGATGACGTTCGTCGAAGAGCCAGAAGCGTTGGAGTACAGGCAGGGACTACACGAGTCGAGCGGCGTCGCGTAGGACCGTCGAACATCAACGGCGTACGTCGAGGCGCAGCGGGAGTTCGTGACGAGGCGCGCCGCTACGTCAGCGGATCGTGAGGAGTCGCGACGTAGGCCTCCCGGCACGCATCAAGGCTATTGGCGTCTCGTGAAGCTGACCTTGCCGCTTGTGTTGTGGGTGAGCTGGTAGTCGGGGTGGTGGGCCAGGGTGTGATGTCTTGGGCAGAGGAGTGCACCGTCATCAACGGAGGTGTGGCCGCCGTGGGCCCATTGGGTGAGGTGGTGGGCCTCGCACCAGGAGGCGGGACGCTCACAGGCGAGAGTCACGCAGCCCTTGTCACGTACGGCCATCGCGATGCGCTGGGCTTTGGTGTGGAAGCGGCGTCGGCGGCCGACATCGAGGACCTCGGACTTGCCACCGAGGACGACCGGGATGGTCCCGGCTTCGCAGGCGAGCTTCCTCGCGAGGCCGGGGCTGATCCTGATGCCGGTGTCGAGCTGAGCCGCTTTGAGTCCGCCCATGAGGGTCTCGAGGGTCATCGTCACGACGACGGTGGCGGAGACGCCGCCGGCAGTAGGGAGCTTCTCGGCGGGGTTGCGGCGGATGTAGTCCATGAACGCGAGCCCCATCCCGTGCGGGTCGAACCCGTGGCCGCCGGCGTGGGGTGCGGCGATCGCGCGGAGTGCCTTGCGGAGCATGTCGGCCTCGGCGGTGCGGATCGCGAACCGGCCGTAGGTCATGCCGTGGCCGTCGTCGTGCATCGTGAGCCGGGCCTTCGCCTCGGCCTCGCGTTCTTCCTTGGCGAGCTGTCTGGCTTCCTCGGCCTCGCCGACCTCGGGGGCGACGACGTCGAGGATGCGGCGGCCCTGGATGCGCAGCGCTTTGGCGTCGTAGTCCTTCGCCGCCGCAAGGAGGTGGTCACGGGCCAGCGACTTGATGTCTGGGTCGACGTCATCGGGCAACGCGTCGAAGGCCTGGGTGATCACGGCCGCCTGGTCGAGAAGCACATCGCCGCCGGCGAGCGCTTCTCCGACGGGCTCGTGCTGATCGAGCGCCTTGGCGAGCTTGACCTTGCGATGCGCTTCGGCCTGGGTCATGTGGGTCGCGTTGGCCCACCACACGCCCGCCGACGTGGCGCCGGAGGCGTCGCCGACACGGTTGCGGTCGGCATGCGCAGCGACCTTCAGCTCCAACGCCGCAAGTCGCGCGACCAAGCGGGTGGCTCGGACCAGCGCCCGGCGAGTGTCGTCGTCGCTCATCGACCAGGCGCGGGCGTGCTGAACGTGGTCGAGCTCGGCTTCGATCGCGGACAGCGCAGCGGCGATCGGGTGGTCCCGATCGGTGCGGTGTCCGGTGCTGGTCATGGACCTACTCCAGCACTGCCCACCGACGGTCAGAGGCCTCAGAACCCTCTGTCCACAAGGACTTTCGGAACTTTCTAACTTTTTACCTTGACGGCGAGACCCGGTTTGCTAGAGCGCGGGCCGACAGCTCCCGAGAAGAGGGCGGTTCGACCGACCCGCAACCGCCCAAAGCCCACCGCTCATCAGCAGCCACATGGCGCCGGCGACGGCACCTGTGACGAATGTCCCAAGGGTGGACGCGGCCTTGCGGAGCGACCTTCGAGTGTTACTAAGGTGAGCCTTACCTAAATCTCTCGGAAGGATGTCCGGTGGCTGCTCCCGCCCCGCACCCGCTCTCCCACCTGTTCCACCCCCGCCACGTCGACGACTACGTCGCGACCATGACGCTGGGGGTGGACCACCTGGCCGGCATCATGCGCCGGCTGACCGGTCCCGCGACGGGCACCGCGCCACAGCAGGCCGCGCCACCGATCACCGCCGTCGACCTGGATCAGCCGCTGCACGACCCCGAGCTGGCACTGGCCGAGATGAGCCGGCTCTACCTCGACGACGCGGTGTGGTTCCACGACCCGTCGTACGCGGCCCACCTCAACTGCCCGGTCGTGATCCCGGCGCTGCTGGCGGAGGTGTTCGTGTCGGCGGTCAACTCCAGCCTGGACACCTTCGACCAGTCCGTCGGCGGCACGTTCGTCGAGCGGCACCTCGTGGACTGGACCTGCGGCCGGATCGGCTTCGGGCCGGGCGCCGACGGGATCTTCACCAGCGGCGGCACCCAGTCCAACCTCCAGGGGCTGCTGCTCGCGCGGGACCGCGCCCTGCTGACGGCCACCGACGACCCGACACTGCTGCGGATCTTCGCGTCGGTCGACGGGCACTTCAGCGTCCAGAAAGCGGCCCGCGTGCTCGGCCTCGGCGACGACGCCGTGGTGACCGTGCCCGTCGACGGCGACCGGCGGATGGACGCCGGCGCGCTCGGCAAGGCGCTCGCCGACTGCGTCGCGGCCGGGCTGGTCCCGATGGCTGTGGTGGCCACCGCGGGCACCACCGACTTCGGGGCGATCGACCCGCTGCGCACGGTCGCCGCCCTGGGCGAGCTGTACGGCGCGTGGTTCCACGTCGACGCGGCGTACGGCGGCGGGCCTGCTCGTGCGCGACGGCGCCCACCTCGGCCACGTCACCTGGCACGCCGACTACCTCAACCCCAAGGACCCCGACGGCACCGGCCACCCCAACCAGGTCGACAAGAGCCTGCAGACCACCCGCCGTTTCGACGCGCTCAAGCTGTGGCTGACGCTGCGGATCATGGGGCCGGACCAGATCGGCGGCTACGTCGACACCGTGGTCGACCTGGCCCATGACGTCGCCCTGCGGCTCGACGCCGACCCGGCGATCGAGGTCGCGGCCACGCCGCAGCTGTCCACCGTGGTGTTCCGCTACCGACCCGACGGCGTCTCGGAGGACGAGGCCGACCGGCTCACGCCGCTGATCCGCACCGCGCTCTACGAGAGCGGCACCGCGATGGTGGCCGCCACCAAGGTCTCCGGGCGGTGCTGGCTCAAGCTCACGCTGCTCAACCCGATGGCCACGACCGAGCAGGTGCTGGGGATCTGCGCTCGGATCGTGTCCTTCGGGAACCAGCTCGCACTCGAGGAGGCGGTCGCGTGACGACGTACGACGTGATCGGCATCGGCGTCGGCCCGTTCAACCTCGGGCTGGCCAGCCTCACCGACCCTCTCGACCTCGACGCGGTGTTCCTCGAGGCCCGCGACGAGCTCGCCTGGCACCCCGGGATGATGCTCGACGACGCGACGCTCCAGGTGCCGTTCCTGGCCGACCTGGTCACGATGGCCGACCCCACGTCGCGCTGGTCGTTCTTGAGCTACCTCAAGGAGACCGGCAACCTCTACCCCTTCTACATCCGCGAGTCCTTCTACCCGCTGCGCCGTGAGTACGACGACTACTGCCGCTGGGCCGCCGAGCGGCTGAGCAGCGTGCGCTTCGGCCAGGCCGTGGTCTCGGTCGAGCACGTCGACGACTGCCGCGCGGCCGCCTACGTCGTCACCACCGGCACCGGGGAGGAGTACGTCGGCCGGCGGCTCGTGCTCGGCACCGGCACGCAGCCGCGGGTGCTCGAGTGCGTCCACGACGCGGGCGGGCCCGCGACCCACTCGGCCGACTACCTCTCGCACAAGGCCGCACTGCAGCACCTGGACTCGATCGCGATCGTGGGCAGCGGCCAGAGCGCGGCCGAGATCTACCTCGACCTGCTCGCCGAGGCACCCGACCACGGCTACGCGCTGACCTGGCTGACGCGCAGCCCGCGGTTCTTCCCGATGGAGTACACCAAGCTCACGCTGGAGATGACGTCCCCGGAGTACACCGCCTACTTCCAGGGCCTTCCCGAGCTCACCCGCGCCCGGCTGCTGCGCGAGCAACGCGCGCTCTACAAGGGGATCAGCGGCGACCTGGTCGACGCGATCTTCGACCTCCACTACCAGCAGCGGGTCACCGGCGACGGCCCGCGCACGACGCTCGTCACCAACACGGCGGTGACCGGCGCGGCGTGGGACGGCACGGCGTACGACCTGGAGCTGCACCACACCGAGACCGACGAGAGCTTCGGCCTGCGCACGCAGGGGCTCGTGCTCGCGACCGGCTACGAGGCGCGGGTCCCAGCCTTCCTCGACGGCGTGCGGGACCGGATCGCGTGGGACGCTGAGGGACGCTACGTCGCCTCGTCGTCGTACGCCGTTGACCACTGGGGTCAGGAGATCTTCGTGCAGAACGCCGAGGAGCACACGCACGGCTTCGTCGCTCCCGACCTCGGCATGGGCGCCTACCGCAACTCGGTCATCGTCGCCGCGCTGACCGGGCGCGAGGTCTACCCGGTCGAGAAGCGGATCGCCGTGCAGAGCTTCGGCGTGCCCGACCACCTGAGGAGGGCCCGATGACCAGCACTGGGATCACGCTGGAGCCACTGGACGTCGAGGCCCACGTGGGCCGGCTGCACGCCTGGGTCACGCACCCCGGCTCGGTCTACTGGGAGATGCCGGAGGCGAGCGTCGAGGAGGTCGCGCAGGAGTACACCCAGATGCGCGACAACCCCCACCACCACGCGTGGCTGGGCCGCGTCGACGGCGAGCCGGCGTTCCTCGCCGAGACCTACGACCCCGCGCAC
Organism: Nocardioides szechwanensis; assembly: GCF_900103935.1. Taxonomy (GTDB): domain Bacteria; phylum Actinomycetota; class Actinomycetes; order Propionibacteriales; family Nocardioidaceae; genus Nocardioides; species Nocardioides szechwanensis. The sequence continues at coordinate 84,749 of NZ_FNIC01000001.1, read as the reverse complement.
TCGCTGCTCGCGGGCACGCCAGAGCTGCGCGAGGGCGACCTCGGGATGCACGTGCTGGTCGCGCCGACCGACCAGCCGGTACCGGGCTTCACGCGGCGGGTCTTCCGCGCGGTGATGGAGCACTGCTTCGCCGACCCCGCCGTACGCCGCGTCGTGGTCGACCCCGACGTGCGCAACGACAAGATCAAGGTGCTCAACGCCCAGGCGGGCTTCGAGGTCGAGCGCGCGATCACGTTGCCGGCCAAGACCGCGGCCCTGTCGTTCTGCACCCGCGAGGCCTTCCTCGCCTCTCCCCTGGTCCGGCCGGAGGAGGGCGCATGAACGTCGACCACCTCAACCCCGGGACGCTCGCGGTCGCGCAACGGCACCTGGTCGCCAAGGCGATCGCGGAGTTCGCGCACGAGCGGCTGCTGGCGCCGGTCGTGGCTGGCGACGGCTACGTCCTCACCACGCCGGACCGCTCCACGTCGTACTCCTTCCGCGCCCGGCGGCTCGCCCTCGACCACTGGGCGCTCGACGAGGCGTCGCTCTCGCGGACCGTCGCGGGCTGGCCCGCGGAGTGCTGGCACCGGCCGCGGCGTCGTACGACCTGTTCCGGGAGGAGTTCGACCACAGCTGTCTCAACCGGCTCCAGCTGCGCAACACCCTGCAGATGGTCGACCTCACCGACCAGGCCGAGTCCCTGCTCTACGCCGGCACGCTGGTGAACCCCATCACGCCGCATCGGTGACCTTGGCCTCTGGGAATGCCCGTTTCTCCGGAGCATCGTGGGGCCAGGAGGAAAAGATGAACAGACCGATCCCCCAGTGCCCGGTCCGACTGGGCGAACCCTGCTCGCTGTGCGTCCCCGGTGCCCACGGTCCCGAGGACTGCGGCCTGGTCTGGCTGGTCATGAACGACCCCGACCTCCGCGAGCAGCTCTCCGAGCTCCGCCGTGAGGCGCTTGCGGCGGGGTAGTCCCCAACACCAGGGCGAATGAGAGCCCTCTTATTCGCTCTCAGGTTAGGGACTATCCCGGCGAGGCGGATTTCTAGAGGGGCTGGTGGAGGTCGGTAGGCTGACGCAGCCGGATGCCGTCGAGGACCAGGGAGAGCCCGAGGTCGAAGTCGGAGGCGTCGCGGGGCTCGTCGGTGATGGCGCCGGCACTGCCCGCCTGGAGGTGGGTCTGCTCGTCGGCGGCGTGGCCGAAGACGAAGTGCAGCAGGGTGCGGGCCGCCGTACGCGACAGGTCGGCGGAGAAGCCGGCTGAGGCGAGCGCGTCGACCAGGGCGTCGTACGGCGCGGAGGCACCGAGGCCGAACGCGTAGACCGTGGCGACCAGGTCGGCGCCGTCGCGGTAGGCGAGCATCGCGTCGCGCAGCTGCCCGCAGACCGCGGCCGCGCGCCGGTCCCACGCGCCGTCCGGAAGCGGGCGGGCCCCGCGGGCGAGGATCTCGTCGGCCACCGCTGCCAGCAGCGACTGCTTGTTGGTGAAGTGGTGGTAGAGCGCGCTGGGCTGGACGCCGAGCTCGGACCCGAGCCGGCGCATGGTCAGGTCGGCCAGCCCGTAGGCGTCGAGCACGACCAGCGCCTGCTCGACCACGTCGTGGCGGTGATGACCCATGTCGCTCCTCCGGCCTGACAGATGGCGGACACCTTTGACGGCGTTCCCGACCACACCCTAGCCTGAACGGCGTTCACCTGAACGCTGTTCACCTCACGAGGAGCGCGCCTTGACCACGACCTTCGACCAGCTCGCGAGCCGCATCCTCGACGGCACTCCCGCCACCGCGGATGACGCCCTCGCCGTCCTGCGCGCCCCCGACGACGCGCTGCTCGACGTGGTGGCCGCGGCCGGTCGCCTGCGCCGCCGGCACTTCGGCAACACGGTCAAGGTCAACTACCTGGTCAACCTCAAGTCCGGCCTGTGCCCCGAGAACTGCAACTACTGCTCGCAGGCGCTCGGCTCGACCGCCGACATCTTGAAGTACAAGTGGCTCGACACCGACGAGGCGCTCGCCCAGGCCGCCGCCGGGCTGCGCGGCGGCGCCACCCGGGTGTGCATGGTCTCCAGCGGCCGCGGCCCGACCAACAAGGACGTCGACCGGGTCGCCGACATGGTCGGCGCGATCAAGGCCGAGAACCCCCAGGTCGAGATCTGTGCCTGTCTCGGCCTGCTCAAGGACGGCCAGGCCGAGCGGCTGCGCGACGCCGGCGTCGACGCCTACAACCACAACATCAACACCGCCGAGTCCCACCACGACACGATCGTGCAGACCCACACGTACGCCGACCGGGTCGACACCGTCACCAAGGTCAAGGCCGCCGGCCTGTCGCCGTGCAGCGGGCTCATCGCCGGGCTCGGCGAGACCGACGAGCAGCTCGTCGAGGCGCTCTTCGCGCTGAAGGCGCTCGAGTCCGACTCGATCCCAGTCAACTTCCTGATGCCGTTCGACGGCACGCCGTACGAGAACACGTGGGAGCTCTCCCCCACCCGCTGTCTGAAGATCCTCGCGATGGCGCGCTTCGTGTGCCCGGACAAGGAGATCCGGATCGCCGGCGGTCGCGAGATGCACCTGCGCTCGCTCCAGGCGCTGGCGCTCAACGTGGCCAACTCGATCTTCCTCGGCGACTACCTCACCTCCGAGGGGCAGGCGGCCGAGGCCGACCTCGAGATGATCCGCGACAACGGCTTCGTGGTGCTCGGCGCGGAGACCGAGCCCGGCCCCGACGGCGCCAACAGCCAGCACACCCCCACCGCTCGTCGGCGCGGAGCCGGCACCGCCGCGCTCCCCAACGCCTGAGGCTCCGCACCCATGGCCGCCACGACCGAGGAGCTGCTCGCCTACGACCGCGGGCACCTGTGGCACCCCTACACGTCGATGACCGACCCGACGCCAGTGCGCCTGGTCACCGGCGCGTCCGGCGTGCGGCTGACCCTGGCCGACGGCAGCGAGCTGGTCGACGGGATGTCGTCGTGGTGGGCGGCGATCCACGGCTACAACCACCCGGTGCTCAACGAGGCGCTGGCCCGCCAGGCCGGCGACTTCGCGCACGTGATGTTCGGCGGGCTGACCCACGCGCCCGCCGTCCGGCTGGCCGAGCGCCTGGTCGAGCTCGCCCCCGCCGGTCTCGAGAAGGTGTTCCTCGCCGACTCCGGCTCGGTCTCGGTCGAGGTCGCGCTGAAGATGGCGATCCAGCACCAGCGCGGCCTGGGTCGCCCCGAGCGCACCCGGATGCTGACGATCGAGGGCGGCTACCACGGCGACACCTTCGGCTGCATGAGCGTGTGCGACCCGGTCGGCGGCATGCACTCGATGTTCGCCGCGGTCCTGCCGCAGCACGTCTTCGCCCCGCGCCCGCCGGCGACCGCTGACGGCGTACCTGGGTGGGCGGAGGCGTTCGAGGCCCTCGCGGACGAGTACGCCGGCGAGGTCGCCGGGATCATCGTCGAGCCGCTGCTCCAGGGCGCCGGCGGGATGCACCCCTACCCGGCCGAGTGCCTGCGGGTGATGCGCGCGGTCGCCGACCGCCACGGCCTGGTGCTGGTCTTCGACGAGATCGCGACCGGCTTCGGCCGCACCGGGACGATGTGGGCCGCCGACGCGGCCGGCGTCTCCCCCGACATCATGTGTGTCGGCAAGGCCCTCACCGGCGGCTACCTGACGCTCGCGGCCGTCCTCACCACCGCCGCCGTCGGCGCCGGCATCTCCGCGTCGGAGTCCGGGGTGCTCATGCACGGCCCCACCTACATGGGCAACCCGCTGGCCTGCGCTGTCGCCCTGGCCAACCTCGACCTGCTCACCAGCGGGGACTGGGCCGGCAACCTCGCCCGGATCAACCGCGGCCTCGAGCACGGCCTCGCCGGTGCGCGTGACAACCCGGCCGTGGTCGACGTCCGCACCCTCGGCGCCGTCGGGGTCGTCCAGCTCGACCACCCCGTCGACGTCGTGAAGGCGGCCGACGCCGCCGCGGAGCTGGGCGTGTGGCTGCGGCCGTTCCGCGACCTGATCTACACGATGCCGCCCTACATCACCGACGACGACGACCTCGCGCTCATCTGCGCGGCCGTCACCCGAGCGGCGGAGGTCGCATGAGGCACCCTGACCGAACAACATGGACCGACTGGCTGGCCGCCCAGGCCGCGACCCGCGACGCCGCCGGGCTCCGCCGTACGCTGCGCCCCCGGCCGGCGGCCGACGACACCGTCGACCTCGCGGGCAACGACTACCTCGGGCTGTCGCGCGACCCGATCGTCACCGCGGCGGCCGCCGACGCGGCCCTGATGTGGGGCGCCGGGGCCGGCGCCTCACGGCTGGTCACCGGGTCGCTGCGGCTGCACGAACAGCTCGAGTCCGAGCTCGCCGGCTACCTCGGCCAGCCCGCCGCGCTGGTCTTCTCGACCGGCTACCACGCCAACCTCGCGATCGTCAGCGCGCTGGCCGACCGCGACACGCTCGTCGTCTCCGACGCCCACATCCATGCCTCGCTGGTCGACGCCGTCCGGCTCTCCCGGGCCGAGCTGGTCGTGGTCCCCCACAGCGACGTCACCGCCGTCAGCGCCGCGCTCGCGGGCAGCGACAAACGCGCGATCGTGCTCGCCGAGTCGGTCTACTCCGTGCTCGGCGACGAGGCGCCGCTGACCGACCTCGCGGCCGTCGCGGCCGAGCACGACGCCCTGCTGGTCGTCGACGAGGCCCATGGACTCGGGGTCCACGGCGCCGGCCTGGTGCACGCGCACGGCCTGGCCGGGGTGCCGCACGTCGTCGTCACCGCCACCCTGTCCAAGGCGCTCGGCAGCCAGGGCGGCGCGGTGCTGGGCTCGCCCAAGCTCATCGACCACCTGGTCAACCGGGCCCGGCCGTTCATCTTCGACACCGGCCTCGCACCCGCTGCCGCCGGCGGGGCGCTGGCCGCTCTCGGGATCCTGCGCGAGCACCCCGAGCTGCCCGACCTGGTACGACGTCGGGTGCTCGACCTCGCTGCCGCCCTCGGCGTCGAGCCGCCGGCCGGCGCCGTGCTGTCGGTGCCGATGCCGTCGCCCCAGGTCGCCGTCGCGGCCCAGGCCGAGGCCCTCGCGCACGGGCTGCGAGTGGGCTGCTTCCGGCCGCCGTCGGTGCCGGACGGCGTGTCCCGGCTGCGGATCACCGTCAACGCCGGCATCTCCGACGACGACTGGGCGCGCGCCACCGAGGTGCTCGTCGCGGTCGTCAAGGAGCACGGGTGACCGCACGGGTCGTGGTCGTCACCGGCACCTCGACCGGCGTCGGCAAGACTGTCGTCACCGCGGCGCTCGCCGCCACCGCGACCGCCTCGACCAACGGCCGCGTGGTCGTCGTGAAACCTGTGCAGACCGGCACGGGTGACGGCTCCCCCGGCGACGCGGCCGTGGTGCACGCACTCACCGGCTGCGCGGTGCACGAGCTCACCACCCTCGACGAGCCGCTCGCCCCCGACACGGCGGCCCGCCGGGCCGGGGTGTCGATCCCCCCGGTGGCCGACCACGCCCACCACATCCGCGACCTGGCCGCTCACCACGACACCGTCGTGGTCGAGGGTGCCGGCGGACTGCTGGTCCGGCTCGACGCCGCCGGCGGCACGCTCCTCGACCTCGCCGTCGAGCTGGCCGAGACCCTGCCGGTGGAGGTCGTCGTCGTCACGGCCGCCGGTCTGGGCACCCTCAACCACACCGAGCTCACCGTCGACGCGCTGCGCGCCCGGGGCCTGGAGCCGGCCGGCCTGGTGATCGGCTCGTGGCCGACCGAGCCCGACCTGGCCGAGACCTGCAACCTCGACGACCTGCCGCGCGTGACCGGCGTACCGCTCATCGGGGTGGTGCCGGCCGGGGCGGGCGCCCTCGCCCGGGCGGACTTCTGCGCTCAGGCTGCGAGCTGGCTCCTCGGCTTTTGACCGCGTCCTCCGCCGACACCTAACCTGAACACCGTTCACCTGGTGTTCAGGGACCGAACCCGAAGGACGAGCATGACCATGAGCGAGACCCCCGCCCAGCAGGACGAGCAGCAGGACGAGCGCCGCGCGCGCTTCAGCACGACCGACCTGGCGCTGATCGCGGCCTTCGCAGCGCTCACCTCCGCGGTCGCCTACGTCGGCGCGATCCCGGTCGGTGGCTCCGGAGTGCCGATCACGCTCCAGACGTTCGCGATCATGCTCGGCGGCTGCCTGCTCGGGCCGGTGCGCGGCTTCCTCGCGGCCGCCCTCTACCTCGGCCTCGGCGCCATCGGCCTGCCCGTCTTCGCCGAGCACTCCTCGGGCCTGGGCGTCTTCACCGGCGCGAGCGCGGGCTACCTGTGGTCCTTCCCGCTGGCCGCCGCCCTGGCCGGGTTCCTCGTCAAGTACGTCGCCGGCCGCGAGCGCAAGACCCGCGCCGTCTTCGTCTTCCTGTGCTCGCTCGTGGGCAGCGTGCTGGTGATCCACCCGATGGGCATCGCCGGGATGAAGCTGTTCTTCGACGTCTCGTGGTCCGACGCGGTCGGCTACGACACGCCGTTCTGGCTGGGCGACGTCGTCAAGACCACCCTGGTCGCGCTGATCGCCGCCGAGGTGCACCGGGCGTTCCCGCAGCTCCTGCATCCGCGCCGCTAGTCTCCGCGCATGGCGACGATCGAGCTCGACGGCGCGACCGTCGCGGTCGACGTCCCCGACGGCGAGCGCGTCATCCTCGCCCCCACGACGCTCACCCTGACCGAGCGCCGGGTCGGTGTCATCGGCGCCAACGGGTCCGGCAAGTCGACGCTGGCGCGGCTGCTCAACGGCCTGGTCTCCCCCACCTCGGGGCGGGTGCTGGTCGACGGGATGGACGTCGCGCGCCAGGGCTCCGCCGTACGGCGGACGGTCGCGTTCGCGTTCACCGACCCGGCCGCACAGCTGGTCATGCCGACCTGCGTGGAGGACGTCGAGCTGTCGCTGCGCAAGAAGGAGCGCAACGCCGACCGGCGGCGCGAGCTCGCCCTGGCGGTACTGGAGCGCTTCGGCCTGGCCGACCACGCGCACGTCAGCGTGCACGCCCTCTCGGGCGGCCAGAAGCAGCTGCTCGCGCTGGCCGGCGTACTCGCCACCGAGCCGACGGTGCTGGTCGCCGACGAGCCCACGACCCTGCTCGACCTCGCCAACACCCGACGCGTGGCCGAGCTGCTGTTCGGGCTGGAGCAGCAGCTGGTCCTGGTCACCCACGACCTCGACCTGGCTCGGCGCTGCGACCGGGTGCTGGTCGTCGACGAGGCCCAAGTGGTCTTCGACGGCGCGGCGGAGGCGGCCGTCGAGCACTACGTCACGTCGGTCGCGACATGAGCAGCTCGATCCTGGTCGGCGTCTACCAACCGGGCGAGACCCTGCTGCACCGGCTTCCGGTGGGCGTGAAGGTGCTCGGACTCGGCGCGTTCAGCCTGACCGTCGTCCTGGTCCGCGACGTGCGCGCCTCCTGGGTCTTCCTCGCCGTGGCGCTCGGGTTGGCGCTGCTGGCCCGGGTCCGCCTCGGGGTGCTGGCCCGCGCCGCCCGCGTCGTCCTGCTCTTCGCGGTGTTCGTCGCCGCGCTCCAGTGGTGGTGGTACGGCCGCGACAAGGCCATCGAGACCCTGGTCGACCTGGTCGCGCTGGCGCTCGCCGCCATCGTGGTCTCCGCCACCACACCGGTCAACGCGATGCTCGATGCCCTGATCCGCTGGGTGCGGCCGCTGCGCCACGTGGGGGTCGACCCCGAGCGGGTGGCGCTGACGTTCGCGCTCGCGATCCAGTCGCTGCCCGGCACGGTGGCACTGGCCCTCGAGACCCGCGACGCGGCCCGCGCCCGCGGCCTGGGCAGGCACCCGCGCGCCTACCTCACGCCGTTCGTGATCCGGGTGGTCGCCCGCGCCCACGAGACCGGCGACGCGCTGCACGCGCGCGGCATCGGCGACGACTGAGCCTGGACGTCATACGTACGGTGGAAGCGCCTGCTCCCGTCCGTATGACGTCTCGTGCCGAACACCCGGCTACCAGACGTCGCCGCTGCGCCAGTCGCAGATGAGCTCGGCGTCGAGGTCGAGCCCGGCGCCACCGAGCACGTAGACCGACCCGTCGTCGTCGGGGGTCGGCTCGATGCCAGTCGGGGCGAGCACCGACGTCGGGCCGCGCCACGGGTGCCAGCCGCGCGCCTCGTAGAGCACCACGCCCGCCTCGGTCGCCGACAGCGCCAGCACGTCGTACGCCGGGGCGAGGCTCTCGAGCGCGGCCATCACGGTGGCGGCGTGCCCCTCCCTCGTGCGCGCGGGCGTGGTCGCCACCGACTCGACGTAACCGCAGCGCAGCGAGCGGCCCGCGTGGAGCAACCGGCGCATCACCAGGGCGCCGTGGGCGACCACCTCGCCGTCGTCGATGACCAGCGCGTGCTGGCCGCCGAGCGCGTGGTCCCAGTCGTGGTCGGTGAAGTCGCCGAACGCGGAGTCCATCAGCGCCCGCACGGCCCCGAGCTCCTCAGGCGTCATCTCGGCGGTGTGGCACATCACCAGACTGGTCACCACCGCGTCACCACCGCGGCGGCCTGCGATGGGACCACGGCGCCGCCGCCTCGACCTGCGCGGAGAGCGACAGCAGCAGCTCCTCCTCCGCCGGCCGGGCCGCGAGCATGACACCGACCGGCAGCCCCTCCGCCGTCCAGTGCAGCGGCAGGGACACGGCGGGCATGCCGGTGACGTTCCACGCGGAGGTCCAGGGCGTGAAGGCCTTCTGCGCCTCGAAGTCGGCCTCCGGCTCGTCGTCGTTGCGCAGGGCACCTACCGGCAGCGGCGGCGTCGCTAGCGTCGGCGTCAGCACCGCGTCGTACGGCGCCAGCGCGGTCAGCGCCTGGGCGGCGAGGCGGCGGATCGCGCCGATCGCCAGCCCGAACTCCGGTCCGCTGACGGCGTTGCCGCGGGCGCTCAGCCAGCGGGTCAGCGGCCGCAGCAGCGGCTCCTGCTCGGGCGGCACGACGGAGAGCGCGGTCAGGACCGCCCAGCAGGTCTCGAAGAGCGGCACCGAGTCGCGCGGCAGCGGGACGGGTACGTCGACGACCTCGTGGCCGAGCGACTCCAGCAGCCGCGAGGCGTCGTCGTAGGCCTGCACGCACTCGGGGTCGACCGCGATGTCGGCGATCACTGGTGTGATGAAGCGAGCGACCCGGAGGCGCCCCGGGTCGCGGTCGCAGGCACTCAGGAAGGTCGAGGACGGAGGTGGGGCCCACGAGGGGTCACCAGGACGCCGCCCGGCGAGCACGTCGAGCAGGGCCGCCGCGTCGCGCACCGTGCGCGCGATCGAGCCGGAGGTCGCCAGCCCGACCGGGTCGCCGTACATCGGGAAGCCGGAGATCCGGCCGCGCGAGGGCTTGAGCCCGACCAGACCGCAGCACGACGCGGGGATCCGGATCGAGCCACCTCCGTCGGAGCCCTGCGCCACCGGGACGAGCCCGGCCGCCACGGCCGCGGCCGCGCCGCCGGAGGAGCCGCCGGCCATCCGGGTGCGGTCCCACGGGGTCACCGCGGGCGGTCGGCCCTCGGGCTCGGTGTAGCAGGGCGAGCCGAACTCCGGCGTGCTGGTCTTGCCGATGCTCACCAGGCCCGCGGCCTCGATCGACAGCGTCACGCCGTCGGAGACGTCCGGCACGAACTCGGCGAACGCCGCCGAGCCGAAGGTCGTGCGCACGCCGGCGGTGAGGTTGAGGTCCTTGATCGCCGTCGGCACGCCGTGCAGCGGGCCGTCGCCGGGCGGCAGCGACCGCGCGCGCTCGCGGGCCAGGTCCGGCGTCAGCGTGACGAACGCGCCGACGTCGTCCAGCCGTGCGGCCCGGTCGAGGTAGTGCTCGGTCAGCTCGAGGGCGGAGACCTCCCCCGCGCGCACGAGTGCGCCCTGCTCGAGCGCGGTCAGGTCGTGCAGTTCGGCCATGCCACGACGTTAGTGGTCATCGACGCGGTTGACTGGCCACGTGGCCCACCAGCTCACCCGCAACCGCTCGGCGCCCGGCCCACTACTGCCCGGGCTCGCGGTGCTGCGCCACTACGACCGCACGTGGCTGCGCGGTGACCTGCTCGGCGGCGTCACCGTGGCGGCGTACCTCGTGCCGCAGGTGATGGCGTACGCCGCGGTCGCGGGGCTGGCGCCGGTCGCGGGGTTGTGGGCCGCGCTCGCGCCGCTGCTCGTCTACACGCTCCTCGGGTCGTCGCGGCGGCTGTCGGTCGGTCCGGAGTCGACGACCGCGCTGATGAGCGCCGCAGCCGTCGGCGCGGTCACCGCGGGCGACCCGGATCGGTACGCCGCCGCCGCGGCGATGCTGGCGGTGCTGGTCGGCCTGATGTGCCTGGTCGGTCGCCTGGTCCGGCTCGGGTTCGTGGCCGACCTGCTGTCGCGACCGGTGCTGATCGGCTACATGGCGGGGATCGCCGTGCTCATGATCGCGGGCCAGCTCGGCAAGCTCACGGGGCTCACCATCGAGGCCGACGACCCGCTGGAGCAGGTCGCCTACGCCGCCCGGCACCTGCCCGACGTCCACGGCCCGACGATCACGATGGCGCTGGCCGTCACCCTCGGGCTGCTGGTCGCGCAGCGGTTCCGGCCGAGCTGGCCCAGCCCGATGGTGGCCATGCTGCTCGCGGCCGCGGTCACCTGGCTGGCCGACCTCGAGGCCCGGGGGGTCTCCACCGTCAGCGACATCCCGCGCGGGCTGCCGACGCCCGGCCTGCCCGACGTACCCCTCGACGTGATGCTCGAGCTGGCACTGCCCGCGTTCGGCATCGCGGTCGTCGGCTACACCGACAACGTGCTGACCGCGCGCGCGTTCGCGGCCCGCCACCACGAGCACGTCGACGCCGACCAGGAGCTGCTCGCCCTGGGCGCGGCCAACATCGCCGTCGGCCTGACCCAGGGCTTCCCGGTCAGCAGCAGTGGTAGCCGGACCGTCATCGGCGACACCCTCGGCGTCAAGACCCAGCTGCACTCGCTCGTGGCGCTGGCGACGGTGCTCGTGGTGATGGTGGCGCTGGCGCCGGTGCTGTCCACCTTCCCCAACGCCGCCCTGGCCGGGGTGGTGGCCTACGCCGCCATCCGGCTGGTCGACGTGGCCGAGGTCCGGCGGATCGCGCGGTTCCGGCGCAGCGAGCTGGTGCTCACCGCGACCACGACCGCCGGCGTACTGACGCTGGGCATCCTGCCCGGTATCGGGCTCGCCATCGGCCTCTCGATCCTCGACCTGCTGCGCCGGGTGGCACGCGGGCACGACGGCATCCTCGGCTACGTGCCCGACCTGCCGGGCATGCACGACGTCGACGACTACCCCGTCGCCACGACGGTGCAGGGGCTCGTCGTCTACCGCTACGACTCACCGCTGTTCTTCGCCAACGCGGAGGACTTCCGGCACCGGGCGCTGGCCGCCGTCACCGACGCCGAGCGGGCGACCCACGAGCCGGTCGCCTGGCTGCTGGTCAACATGGAGGCCAACGTGGAGGTCGACCTGACCGCGCTCGACGCGCTCGAGGACCTGCGCGAGGAGCTCGCGTCGTCCGGTACGACGCTCGCGCTCACCCGGGTCAAGCAGGACCTACGCGTGGACCTCGACCGCTACGGGCTGAGCGAGCGGATCGGTCCGGAGCGGATCTACCCCACGCTGCCGACGGCCGTGGCGGCGTACTCCGCGGAGTACGCCGCCCGGCACGGCAGGCCCCCCGAGGGGGCACCGCACTAGTCGAAGGGTCAGGCAGCGGTGGGCTGGAAGGCCGCGAGCGACTCGACGACCGCCTGGAGGCGACCGAGGATGTCGGCGTCCTCGAGCACGTTGACGTCGATGGCCGACTGCGAGTGCACGGCACCGTCGACGACGACCGCGCCGGCGACACCGAAGGACCGGACGGCGTCCTCGTGCGCCCACTTGCCGCCGTACGGCGTGGGGGTGGCGCCGACGACACCGAACGGCTTGCCGGAGAGGGCGGCCGCACCGTAGGGCCGCGAGAGCCAGTCGATGGCGTTGTTGAGCACGGCCGGCATGGTGCCGTTGTACTCCGGCGTCACCGCGAGCACCGCGTCCGCGCCGGCGACGAGCTCACGCAGCGCAGCCGCGGCGGCGGGCGTCTGGGTCGCGTCGACGTCCTCGTTGTAGAACGGCAGGTCGGCCAGCCCGGAGGCGATCTCGACGACGACTCCCTCGGGAGCCTGGTCACGCAGCGCCTCGGCGATGCGACGGTTCAGGGAGTCGGCGCGGAGGCTGCCGACGAGGGCCACGATGCGGGTGGGTGTCTGAGTCATGCTGGACTAAACGGACTGTGGTCCGCTTTCTATTCCCGGAGGCGCGAGGTTTTCCTTCGCCCTAGAGTTCGGGCATGGACGGGCTCCGACTGCTGCCGCTCCTCGACGGCGCTCCCGTCGAGCGCAGCGACGCGGCCCGCAACCGCGAGGCGCTGCTCGCCGCGGCCCAGGAGCTGGTCAGCCGCTGCGGGGTGGAGGCCGTGACGATGGACGCCGTCGCCGCCCGCGCCGGCGTGGGCAAGGGGACCGTCTACCGCCGCTTCGAGAGCCGCGAGGGCCTGATGGCCGCCCTGCTCAACCATTCCGAGACGGCGTGGCAGGCCTCCGTCCTGTCCGGTCCCCCGCCGCTCGGGCCCGGCGCCCCGCCGCTCGAGCGCCTGCTGGCGTTCGGCCACTCCCGCATGGAGACCAACCTGCTGCACGGCGACCTGATCCAGGCCGCCGGCCACTCCGGCGCGAGGGCGTTCGCCGCCGTGTCGTTCGCGGCGATGCACGTGCGCTACCTGCTCAACGAGATCGGCGTGTGCGGCGACATCCCGATCCTGACCACCGCGCTGCTCGCGCCCCTGGAGCAGGTCATCCTCCAGCAGCAGACCCACATCGAGCAGCTGCCGCTGGACCGGATCCGCCGCGGCTGGGACGACCTCGTACGACGGGTGGTCACCGCCGACCCGCCCGACTCAGTCGACGTGGTGGCGCCGTAGCCCGTAGGTCAGCCCGTCGACCAGGGCGCCCCACGACGCCTCGATGACGTTGTGCCCGACGCCGACCGTCACCCACGACGACTCGCCGTCGGTGGTCTCGATCAGCACCCGGGTGATCGCGTCGGTGCCGTGCCCCTGGTCGAGGATGCGCACCTTGTAGTCGATCAGCTCGAACTTCGCGACCTCCGGGAACGCCTGCACGATCGCCGTGCGCAGCGCCGAGTCCAGTGCGTTGACCGGGCCGTTGCCCTCGCCGGTCACGACGTAGCGCACGTCGGCGGCCTTCAGCTTCACAGTGGCCTCCGAGACCGCCTCCTCCCCCGCCTGCGCGTGGGTGAGCGTCTCGGTGATGACCCGCCACGACTCGACCTCGAAGTACGACGGCCGCGTGCCCTCGGCCTCCTCGACCAGCAGCAGCTCGAACGAGGCGTCCGCGGCCTCGAAGGTGTAGCCGCGCTGCTCCAGCTCCTTCACGCGTGCCGTGACCCGGCCGACCAGCTCGCGGTCGCCGGACAGGTCGAAGCCGAGCTCCTTGCCCTTGAGCTCGATCGAGGCGCGGCCGGCCATGTCGGAGATCAGCAGCCGCATGTCGTTGCCGACGCCGACCGGGTCCATGTGCTGGTAGAGGTTGGGGTCGACCTTGATCGCGCTGGCGTGCAGCCCGGCCTTGTGGGCGAACGCCGAGGTGCCGACGTACGGCTGACGAGACGCGGGCGGGAAGTTGGTGACCTCCGCGACGGCGTGCGCGATCCGGGTCGACTCCTTGAGCAGCCCGGCGGGCAGCACCTCGCGGTCCAGCTTGAGCTCGAGGTTGGCGACCACCGAGATCAGGTCGGCGTTGCCGGTGCGCTCGCCGTAGCCGTTGATACAGCCCTGCACGTGGGTGGCCCCGGCGTCGACCGCGGCCAGCGTGTTGGCCACCGCGCAGCCGGTGTCGTTGTGGCAGTGGATGCCGACGCGCACGCCGGTCGACTCGATCACGTCGTGGACCACGTCGGACACCCACGGCGGCAACATCCCGCCGTTGGTGTCGCACAGCGCGATGACCTCGGCGCCCGCGCCGTACGCCGTCCGCAGGACCTCGAGCGCGTAGTCGCGGTTGGCGCGGTAGCCGTCGAAGAAGTGCTCGGCGTCGAGGAAGACCTGCTGACCCTCGGCCTTGAGGTGGCTGACGGTGTCGCGGATCATCTCGAGGTTCTCCTCGAGCGTGGTGCGCAGTGCGAGCTCGACGTGCCGGTCGTGCGACTTGGCGACCAGGGTCACGACCCCGGCGCCGCTGTCGCGCAGCGCCGCGACCTGCGGGTCGTCGGCGGCGCGGACGCCGGCCTTGCGGGTCGCGCCGAACGCCGCGAGCTTGGCGTGGCGCAGGTCGAGCTCCTGGGCGGCCCGGCGGAAGAACTCGGTGTCCTTGGGGTTGGCGCCCGGCCAGCCGCCCTCGATGTAGCCCACGCCCAGCCCGTCGAGCTGGCGGGCAATGCTCAGCTTGTCGGCGACCGAGAGGTTGAGACCCTCCTGCTGCGCGCCGTCGCGAAGGGTGGTGTCGTAGACGTGGAAGGCGCCGTGCAGGTCCATCGGGAGTCCTTGATCTTCAAGCTTCTCAAGAGACTCCGTCGTTCCTCCGGAGTCTCTTTCGGGCACAAAAAAACCTCTCGGGGTACGAGAGGTGGCGCATCGGGCGGGGTGCTCGATGCGCTAGCGAATGATGATGACGCGGTGCTGCATGGCTCCATCGTGCCACGACGCCCAGCCGGTGGACAGGGGTCTCGCCATCCGGGCGGCAGCGCAGCAGCTCAACGCAGCGACGTGGTGGAGGCGAACGGCTGCCCGCCCGCCGGCGCCCAGGCGACACCGCTGTTGGCGACCCGGATGCCCATCAGCAGGGCGACGACGGCGAGCACGGCCAGCCCTGCCGCCCACGGGCCGAGGCTGCGCGAGAGCGGCTGGACGACCCGCGACACCGGGCCGCGCACGCGGGTGCCGCCCGGGCCCCACCACAGCGAGACCGCGAAGACCAGACCGCTGGCGAACAGAGTGGCCTCGACCCCCGTCGCGAGGGCGTAGCAGATCAGTGCGGCCGACACGGCGAGTCCCGCGCTCCACAGCAGCAGCATCAGGGTGCCGCCGATGGACTGCACGAGGTGCCAGGGGGCGGCCACCAGGAACTGGGCGCCGTCGTACCACTTGCGGCCGCGGCGCAGCCTGCGGTCGCCGGCAGCGCTCGCCGCCAGCGAGCCGCTGCGCAGCACCCAGACGGCAAGGAACACCACGGCGGAGGTGACCCAGGGGGCAGCAGTGAGGGCGGCGGCGAGCGCGAGCGCGCCGGTCACCAACAGCCCCGCCCGGCGCAGACGTTGCACCACCGGGACCGGCGGTGCCACCACGACTTCAGGTCCCAACGGGGGCCACGCCTGCGGGGGCGGATAGGCCTCGACCCGCGTGTCCTGAGGCAGCAGCCGCGTGTCCCGCGCCTCGTAGACGGTCGGAGCCTCGGCGTCCTGGGCACCCGCGAGCGCCAGCGGGATCGTGAACGGGTCGTCGGGGCCGGTGGGCACGGGCGGCCTCTCGGGCCCGGGGCGCGTGGTCTGCGGGCGCAGCCACGCCAGGATCGAGTCCAGGGTGGGGCGTCGCGCCGGGTCGGGGTCAAGCGCCGCCTCGAGCAGCTGGCGCAGGTCGTAGGGCAGCCCGGTCAGGTCGTGCTCGCCGCGGCGTACGCGGTCCATGATCGCCATGCTCGGCCCGCGACCGAAGGGCGGGTTGCCGGTGCCGGCGTAGGCAACCGTGGCCGCCCACGAGTGGACGTCGGAGGCGGCGGTCGCGTCGTCGCCGTACAGGATCTCGGGCGCGAGGTAGCCAGGCGTGCCCAGCAGCCAGCCGGTGTGGGTGAGCTTGGGGTCGTCGGCCACCCGGGCCAGGCCGAAGTCGATCAGGATCGGGGTGCGGCCCTCCATCAGGACGTTGGACGGCTTGACGTCGCGGTGGAGTACGCCGACGTCGTGCACCGACGCGAGCCCCTCGGCGAGGCAGCCGGCGAACCAGGTCAGGTTGCGGCCCTCGACCGGGCCCTCCTCGACCACGTGGTCGTGCAGCGAGAGCCCCGGCACGTAGCGGGTGGCCACGAACGGGACCGGCGCCCACGGGTCGGCGTCGACGATCTCGGCGACCCAGCGGCTGCGGATCCGGCGCAGCGAGTTGACCTCACGGGCGAACCGGGCGCGAGCCTCGTCGTCACCCACGATGTGGGGACGCAGCATCTTGAGCGCGACCCGGTCGCCGCCCTCCCGGCGGGCGAGGTGGACCACGCCCATGCCGCCCTCGCCGATCTTGGAGAGCAGCGTGTAGGCGCCCACCCGCTGGAGCGGGGGCACGGGCAGCTCGGACACGGGAGGAAATCTACCCGTGGCTGCCGCGCCCCGGCGCTTTCGCCGAGGCGCGGCGGGTCTGTCTCAGCTGGCGGCTTCCACGGCAGGCACCAGCGCCTCGACGAACGCGTCCAGGCCCCAGGTGAGGGAGAGCGCGGTCGGCGGCGAGACGGACGAGACGACGGCCTCGCCGACCACGGTGGCCACGCGGTCCTCCTTGAACTGCGACATGACCTGGTAGGTCGGGTCCTCCGCGATCGTGGTCGCGGCCTCCTCGTTGGGCACGTAGGAGAGCAACACGTCGGAGGTCAGCTGGTCGACCACCTCGGGGCTGATCGTGTAGTAGAAGCTGGCCTCCTCGGTGTCGAGCGCGCCGACGCTGGGCGCGAGGGTGAAGCCGAGGTCCTCGAGGAACTGCACGCGCGGGTCGGCGCCGCGGTAGACATAGAACGCGCTGGGGTCGATGGCCACGGCCGCGATCGTCTTGCCCTCGAACTCGGGGTGGGCCTCGGCGGCGGCCGCGACCTCGGCGTCGATGTCCGAGAGGAGCGTCTCCGCCTGCTCCGCCTCACCCAGGGCCTGGCCGACCGTGGTGATCACGTCGCGCCACGGCGTCGACCACGGCTGGTCGGGGTAGGCCACGGTGTCGGCGATCTTGGACAGCTTGTCGTAGTCGGCCTGGGTGATTCCGGAGTAGTTGGCCAGGATGAGGTCGGGCTCGGCGGCGAGGATCTCCTCGAACGGCGGCGCCTCACCGGGCGTCAGGGTGGTGGGCACGTCGTCGCCGGACTCCTCGAACGCCTCCTCCTGCCACGGCATGAAGCCGTCCTCCGAGGCGCCGTAGGTGAGGGCCTCCATCGCGACCGGCGTCACGCCGAGGGCGATCGCGGCGTCCGGCGAGCCCCAGCCCCAGGTCACGACGCGCTCGGGCTTGTCGTCGATCTCGGTGCTCCCGAAGGCGTGCTCGATGGTGACGGCCTCGAACGACGCGCCGTCCTGGGAGGCGTCGGCGTCGGCGTCGCCCTCCGAGCCGCAGGCGGCCAGCGGCAGCGCCAGCAGGACGGCGGCCAGGGGCGCGAAGGCGCGGGCGCGGGATCGGCGGGTGCGGTGCGGGAGACGGTTCGGAGACACGTCACTCCTCGGGGTCGGACCGGATGCCCGGTTATGATTAGGTCAGCCTCACCTTACTTCATGCTGGCATCGCGGTCGCCGGGAGGGTCGGCACGTGGCGTCCGATGGGCACGACCATCGGACACCCGGCCACCGGGTCGGGCAGCACCCGCGACTCGAGCCCGAAGGCCTCGCGCACGCAGTCGGCGTCCAGCACGTCACCGGGATGCCCGCAGCGCAGCACCCGCCCCTCCTTCATCACCACGAGGTGGTCGGCGTAGCGGGCGGCGAGGTTGAGGTCGTGCAGCACCATCACGACCGTCGTACCGCGCTCGGCGTTGAGCTCGGCCAGGAGGTCCAGCACCTCCACCTGGTGGGCGATGTCGAGGTACGTCGTCGGCTCGTCGAGCAGCATCGTCCCGGGGTCCTGGGCGAGCATCATCGCGATCCAGACCCGCTGCCGCTGGCCTCCGGAGAGCTCCTCGACGCGCCGGCCGGCGAGCTGGTGGGTGCTGGTGAGCGCCAACGCGTTGGAGACGGCCTCCGCGTCGCCGGCGCTCCACCGGCGGAACGCGCCCTGGTGGGGGTGCCGACCCCGACCGACCAGGTCGGCCACCGTGATGCCGTCGGGCGCCGTGGGCTGCTGCGGCAGCAGTCCCAGCCGGGTGGCGACGTCGCGCGGACGGAGCCGGCGCAGGTCCGTCCCGTCGAGCTCCACCCGGCCCTGGGTGGGCCGCATGATCCGGCCCAGGCCACGCAGCAGGGTCGACTTGCCGCAGCCGTTGGCGCCCACGATCACCGTGACCTCGCCGGTGGGGACGGCGAAGTCCACGCCGTGAACGACGGTACGGCGGTCGTAGGCGAGGTGGACGTCGTGGGCGACGAGGCTCATGGCTGCTCCTTCACGAGGTGCACGTTCGTCCGGCCGCCATCAGCCAGATCAGGTAGGGCCCACCGATGGCGCCGGTGACGACGCCGACGGGGACGGAGAACTCGACGGGAAGCAGGGCGGGCAGGAGGTGCTGGGCGACCAGGTCGGCGCCGGTGACGAGCACGACGCCCACCAGCGCGGACTGGACGAGGGCGAGCGAGCCGTCGCCGAGCAGCCGGCGCGCGACAGGCGCGGCGATCAGGGCGACGAACGCCACCGGGCCGGCCGCCGCGGTGGCCGCGCAGGCCAGCGCGACCCCGAGGGCGATGACCGCGGCGCGGGTGAGCTCGGGGCGTAGCCCGAGACCGGCCGACTGCTCGTCGCCGAGCAGCAACAGGTCCAGGCCGCGCGCGACCAGGACGACCAGCGGCACCAGTGCGGCCAGGGCGACGGCGAGCGTGGTGACGAGCGGCCAGTCGGCCTGGGCGACGCTCCCGGTCATCCACAGCAGCGCCGCCTGTGCCTCCTGGACGTCGCTGCGGGTGAGCAGGTAGCCCACGACGCTGGTGCAGACGTAGGCCACCCCGATCCCCGACAGCACGAACCGGTAGCCGGTCATGCCGCCGCGCCACGACACGGCGTACAGCAGGAGGCCGACGGCGGCGCCGCCGGCGAACGCCGCGACCGAGACCCAGAAGCCGGTGACGCCCGCGAGGAGCAGGGCGCCGACAGCGCCGGCGCTCGCACCCTGGGACACGCCGATCACGTCCGGGCTGGCCAGGGTGTTGCGCAGCACCGACTGGAAGAGCGCGCCCGCGAGGCCGAAGGCGACGCCGACGAGGATGCCGAGCACCACCCGGGGCAGCCGGAAGTCGAAGACCACGATCCGGGCCGGCCCGTCATCGAGGCCGACCAGGGCACGGACGACGTCCGTCGCCGAGAGCGGGTAGTCGCCGAGCATCAACGCCGTGACCGCCACTGCCGCCGCCACGACGACCAGCGTCAGGGTGGTCGCGAACGTCCGGGCTCGGCGTCGGAGGCGCGTCGTACGCAGCCCGGCGCGCGCGACGTCCGCGGGCGTCGTGTCGCGCTCGGCATCTGGCACCAGGAGGGCGCTCACGCGGCCACGCTCCGCGAGCCGCGCACGAGAGCCAGGAGGACGGGGGCGCCCACGAAGGCGACCACCAGCCCGGCCTCCAGCTCCCCCGCCACCACCAGCCGGCCGATCACGTCGGCGGCGAGGAGGAGGAGCGGGCCGATCAGCATCGAGAGCGCGACGATCCAGCGGTAGTCCGGGCCGACGACCGCCCGGGCGACGTGCGGCACGACCAGCCCGACGAAGGCGATCGGCCCGACCAGCGACACCGCGGAGCCGCACAGCAGCACCACCGCGAGTACGACGAGCAGGCGGCCGCGGGTCACGTCCTGACCGAGGCCCCGGGCGACGTCGTCGCCGAGGGCGAGCGCATTGAGCACCCGGCCGGCGGCCAGGGCCACCAGCAGCCCGACGGCCACGAACGGGAGCACCGAGGTAAGGGCGTCGAGCGACCGGTTGGCCAGCGAGCCCACCTGCCAGAAGCGGAACTCGCGCAGGGTGTTGCGGTCCATCAGCAGCACGACCGTGATCAGCGAGGTCGCGGTGGCGGTCACGGCAGCGCCCACCAGGGCCAGCTTGACCGGGGTGACGCCCTCCCAGCCCATCGAGGCGGCGCCGTAGACGATCAGGGCAGCGACGCCGGCACCGAGGAACGCGAACCAGACGTAGCCGTCGACCGAGGTCACGTGGAAGCCGGCGATCGCGACGATGACCGCGAGCGAGGCGCCGGAGTTGAGGCCGAGCAGGCCGGGGTCGGCGATCGGGTTGCGGGTCACGCCCTGCATCAGCGCACCGGCGGCACCGAGCGCGGCGCCGGCGACGAGCCCGATGAGGGTCCGGGGCACCCGCTCGTTGCGCACCACGCCGTGGTCGTTGCCGCCGGTGACCGGCGAGACGAGCGCGGCCCACACGTCCGCGGGCGCGATGTCGCGGGCGCCCCACATCAGGCTGGCGAACGCCAGCAGCACCAACAGGGCGAGCAGCACGACCACGGCCAGCGAGCCGCGCAGCGCCGTGCGCGGACGGCGTACGGACTCACGGGCCGGGCGCGGAGGCGCAAGCAGAGACACCCGTCCCTCCTTCCCAGCCCGACTTATTATTAGGCAAGGTTAACCTTAGTCCTTGCCTGATCCGCAGGCCCACTCGTGGTTGCCATATCAGTTGATCCTGATATATTCGCCGCATGACCTTCACTCCTGCCGACCACCTGGGCGCGGTGCAGCGCCAGCTCACGACGATCACCCGCGAGGGGCAGGAGCTGCGACTGCTCACCGTCACGCGCACGTACGACGCCTCGCCCGACGAGGTCTGGAGCGCCCTCACCACGGCCGAGCGGATCGAGCGCTGGATGATGCCCGTGACCGGCGACCTCGAGGTCGGCGGGCGCTTCCAGCTCGAGGGCAACGCCGGCGGTGAGGTCCTCGGATGCGTCCCGCCGGAACGGCTCGCGCTCACGTGGGAGTACGGCGGTCAGGTGAGCTGGGTCGACCTCAGCCTGCGCCCGACCCCGGACGGCACGCTGCTCCAGCTCGACCACTCGGCCCCCGTGCCGCCCGAGATGTGGGAGCAGTTCGGCCCCGGGGCGGTCGGCATCGGCTGGGAGCTGGGCCTGATGGGGCTGGCCGAGCACCTCGCGGCACCGGACGCCGAGCGCCCGCCGCGCGAGACCATGCCCGACCTCACCGACTACATGGTCGCCTCCAGCGCCGAGTGGGGTCAGGTCGACATCGATGCGGGCGCCGACCCGGACACCGCCCGGGCCGCTGCCCGTCGTACCGCCGAGGCCTATACCGCTGCCCCCGAGGAGTGACGTGCACGCCCTCGACGTCCTGGGCGACCCGGTCCGGCGCCGCATCCTCGAGCTCCTGGCCGAGGGCGACCAGTCGGCAGGTGAGGTCGTCGAGGTGATTTCCGAGGAGTTCGGGATCGGGCAGCCGGCCGTGTCGATGCAGCTCCGGGTGCTGCGCGACAACGGCTTCGCCGACGTACGCGCGGAGGGACGCCGCCGGATCTACGCCGTGTCGGCCGGACCCCTGGCCGAGGTGGACGCGTGGCTCACCCCGTTCCGCGCGTTCTGGGAGCAGCGCCTCGATGCCCTCGACACCGAGATCCGCCGCCCCCGACGTTGACCCGCCCGAAACTTTCGGGCGGGTCAACCTTCAGACGGCGCGGTGCATCCAGCCGAAGGTGTCCTCGGAACGGCCGTACTGGATGTCGACCAGCGCCTGCCGCACCCGCATGGTGAGGTCGGTGCTGGCCGGAGCCGGCGCCTCGCCGCCGTCCCACTTCAGGGAGCCGACCGGCGTGACCACAGCGGCGGTGCCACAGGCGAAGATCTCGGTGATCCGGCCGCTGCTCACCCCGTCGCGCCACTCGTCGATCGAGAACTTCCGCTCCTCGACCTGGTGGCCGAGCTTGCCGGCGAGCTCGATGATGCTGGCGCGGGTGATGCCCTCGAGGATGGTGCCGGTCTCGGGGGTGACGATGCGGCCGTCGTCGTGGACGAAGTAGAGGTTCATGCCGCCGAGCTCCTCGACGTACTTGCCCTCCTGGGCGTCGAGGAACACGACCTGGTCGCAGCCCTGGGCGGTCGCCTCCTGCTGCGCGACGAGCGAGCTGGCGTAGTTGCCGCCGGTCTTGGCCGCTCCCATGCCGCCACGCCCGGCCCGGGTGTAGTCCTCGGTCAGCCACAGCGTGACCGGCTTGACGCCGCCTTTGAAGTAGGCGCCCGCGGGACTGGCGATGACGAGGAACGTGACGTGCTGCGCCGGGCGCACGCCGAGGAACACCTCGGTGGCGATCATGAACGGGCGCAGGTAGAGGCTCTTCTCCCCCGCCTGGTCGGGCACCCAGCGCTGGTCGACCTCGACCAGGGCGTCGACGGCCTGCACGAAGTCCTCGACCGGCAGCTCGGGGAACGCCAGACGCTTGCTCGAGCGCACCATCCGGGCGGCGTTCTCCTCGGGCCGGAACGTCCAGACCGAGCCGTCGTCGTGCCGGTAGGCCTTCATGCCCTCAAAGGTCTCCTGCGCGTAGTGCAGGACGGCGGTCGCGGGGTCCATCGACAGCGGCCCGTAGGGCTCGATCCGGGCGTTGTGCCAGCCGGCGTCGGGCGTCCACTCGACCAGGAACATGTGGTCGGTGAAGTGCACCCCGAAGCCGGGGTTGGCGAGGATCTCCGCGAGGCGGGCGTCGTCGACGGGCGACGGGTTGGCGGTGGTGCTGATCTGCATGGACGTCACGGTATCTGACCCCTCGGTATTGGGATGTGTGGGAAATGACGAACGCCGGGCACGTGTCCCGTGCCCGGCGCCTGCGTCGTGGTGCTGGCGGGGCTAGCCGCCTACTCGTGACGCGATGGCGTCGCCGATCTCAGAGGTACGACGGATGGTCGCCGGGCTGCGCTCGGCCAGGTCGGCGATGACCGCCGCCTCGACCACGGCGGCGGCGTCGGAGTGCCCGAGGTGGTCGAGCAGGAGCGACACCGAGAGGATGGCGGCGGTGGGGTCGGCCTTCTCCTGCCCGGCGATGTCGGGCGCCGAGCCGTGCACGGGCTCGAACATCGAGGGGGCGGTGCGGTCCGGGTTGATGTTGCCGGACGCCGCGAGGCCGATGCCGCCGGTGATGGCGGCGGCGAGGTCGGTGATGATGTCGCCGAAGAGGTTGTCGGTGACGATCACGTCGAAGCGCGACGGGTCGGTCGTCATGTAGATCATGGCCGCGTCGATGTGCATGTAGTCGACGGTGACCTCCGGGAACTCGCGGGCGACCTCCTGGGTCAGCCGCCACCACACGGAGCCGGCGTTGACGAGCACGTTGGTCTTGTGGACCAGGGTGAGCTTCTTGCGGGCGCGGCGCTGCGCTCGGGCGAACGCGTCGCGGACCACCCGCTCGACGCCGAACGCGGTGTTGACCGAGACCTCGGTGGCGATCTCGTGCGGCGTACCGACGCGCAGGGCGCCACCGTTACCCGTGTAGGGGCCTTCGGTGCCTTCGCGGACCACGACGAAGTCGACGTCTCCAGGGTTGGCCAGGGGTGAGGCCACGCCCGGGAAGATGCGCGAGGGGCGCAGGTTGACGTAGTGGTCGAGCTCGAAGCGCAGCCGCAGCAGCAGGCCGCGCTCGAGGATGCCCGGCGGCAGGTTCGGGTCGTTGGGCTTGCCGCCGACCGCGCCGAGCAGGATGGCGTCGTGGTCGCGGATCTCGGCGAGCACGGAGTCGGGCAGCACCTCGCCGGTCGCGAGGTAGCGCTCCGCGCCGAGGTCGTAGCGGGTCGGCTCGAACTTCACTCCCGCGGGGGCGGCCAGCTCGAGGACCTTGAGGGCCTCGGCGGTGACCTCCTGCCCGATGCCGTCGCCGGGGATGACGGCGAGCTTGAGGGTGCCCGAGCCGGTGTCTGCGCCGGTGGGCGCGTTCGAGTCAGTGGTGGTCATGTGGGCGAACGTTAGTTGTCGTCGGGGCGCAGGCCGCCGTTGTCTCGCAGGTCAAGCGAGGCCTGGACGGCCTCGTGGCTGCGCGGGTTGTCCGGGTTGTGGCTGGCGGGTCCCCACTCGGGATACATGTCGTACATGGCGCTGCTCCTGGCTTTCACTGGCTGGGTCCGGATGGGCCGGACCGTCGGATGGGAAGACGAAACGTCTTCGCTCCGCCGCAGGAGAGGCGGGACCCACGGATCGCGTGAGAGGAGCTGGACCGAGCAGGATGCGGATCGCGCGAACGCTGATCGGGATCCTGCGGCGGAGCGAGAGACGAGGTAAGAGACCGCACGACGCCGAACACCCGCGGCGAGGTGGCCTCTATGAGCAGATCTACTGCTAGGCCTCGCCGCGGCGCTCGATGAGTACGAATACGCTCCGCATGGTGAGGTCAGAGTAGGGGGCTCGCGTCGCGGTCGGCCACGCCTTCGGGGAACTGCTCGCATGCTGAGACGTCCGTCCCAGGATGAAAGACTCTTGGGGTGAGCGCCTCCCCCGACCTTCCCGACGTGGTCAACCGCGCCTTCGCCGTCTCGCGCAAGGCGGGCTACGTGTCCTTCTGCCGCAACGAGACCGGCCGCCTGCTCGCGACCCTGGCGGCCACCCGCGAGGGCACGATGGCGGAGTTCGGGACCGGCTGCGGCGTGGGCACCGCGTGGCTGCGCTCCGGCGTACGCGGTGACGCCAAGATCATCACCGCCGAGCTCGATGCCAAGCTCGCCGGAGCCGCGGCGGAGATCTTCGTCGACGACCCGCAGGTCGAGGTGCTCGCCGCCGACTGGTCGACCCTGCTCGACAAGGGCCCGTTCTCGCTGCTCTTCCTCGACTCCGGTCAGCCGGGCGAGGTGGGCGTCGACGCCGTGGCCGACCTGGTCGAGGACGGCGGCATCGTGGTGCTCGACGACTTCACCCCCTGCGAGGTGTGGCCCCCGATCACCGGCGGCCGCGTCGACACCCTGCGCGAGAGCTGGCTGACCGACGACCGCTTCACCACCGTCGAGGTCATGGTCGCCTCCGACGCCTCCACCCTCATCGCCACCAAGCGTTGACCCGCCCGAAACTCACCGCCTAGTGCGTTGACCCGCCCGAAAGTTTCGGGCGGGTCAACCTCAAACCGGGACGTACGAGCGCAGCGAGTACTCCCAATGGCGGGACGAAGTCACGCCACCTCCCCGTCGGTGGCGCGGCGGATGACGATGCGGGTCCAGGCGCCGACGTAGACGCGCTCGTCGGGGGCGATCTCCAACTTCCGTCCGACCGGGACCGGCGTGCTCGGGAGTCTGCCGACCGAGCTGCCGACGTAGGTGCCGTTGGAGGAGCCGAGGTCCTCGACCCACCAGCGGGTGCCGTCGGTGGTCAGCTGCGCGTGGCGCCGGCTGATGCCGTTGTCGGAGGACAGGTCGATGTCGGGGGTGATGTTGCGGCTGCGCGAGGCGCGGCCGATCAGCACCGACGTGTGCTTGAGAGGTACGACGGTCGGCAGGCCGGGCGAGGGCAGCGGGTCGGTGCTCTTCTGGTCGGTGTACCAGTCGGGGTCGATCCAGATCTCGGCCACCCACGCGTCGGTGAGCGCGGGCGCCGGATTGGGGTCGGCCGGGGCAGCTGGTGCGGCGCCCGCAGCCGGCGTCGAGCCCGACGACACGTCGAGCGGGTTGAGCGGGCGCGGCATCGTGCCGGTGGTGAAGTCGTAGCCACACGCCTCGCAGAACAGCGCGTTGGCCGGGTTGGCCGCCGAGCAGTTGGGGCACGACGTCGTGTCGGGCGCCGCCGGCGGGACCACCGGCAGGGTGCCCGTGTCGTCCGTAGACGATGCGGGCTGGTCGCCCATGGCGATGCCGCAGACGTCGCAGTAGTCGGTGGCAGCAGTGTCGTGGCCCGCCGGGCAGACGTTCACTTCTTGATCCGGGTCGTCTTGGTCGACGCGGTGTCGAGGGCCATCTCGTCGGCCTTCGCGATGGCCGCCTTGAGCCGGACCGTGCCCTCGCGCTCGTCCTGGATGTCGACGACCTTCTTGAGCTTGGAGGTGGCCTCGTCGTTGCCGGTCTCGGCCGCGAGCTGCACGGCGCGCCCGAGCTTGGTGGTGGCGGTCGCCTCGTCGCCCGCGGCCTTGGCCGCGAGCCCCTCCTGGATCATCGCGGCGAGCTCGGTCTGCCCGGTGTAGTGGGCGACCTGCTGGTCGATCCGCGTGGTCAGCTCGGAGTTGTTGGACCAGGTGGCCTTCACCAGGCCCTGCGTGGCGACGTTGTCGCCGATCGCCAGCTGGACCCGCGCCGCGAGCTGCTCCTGGCCGATCGCCTTGGCCGCGACCCGCACCGCCACGTGGTAGTCACGCGACTCGTCGGCCCACGCGCCGGTCGGGTAGCCGCCGGTCAGCGGGTTGACCACGACCCGGCGGTCGGTAAGGTCCTCGACGGTCGGCGAGACCTGGCGGACGAACAGCACCTGCGCGCCCTGGGGCGTCCAGATCCGCAGCTGCGCGTCGGCGACGCCGCGCGCCATCGAGCTGCGCATCATCTCCTCGAACTGCGCCTGCATCTGCGAGGGCTCCGGGATGATGTCGACGGTGCCGAGCAGCGCCTGGGCGATCCGGCGGATCTCCTCGACCTGCCAGTCGGTGCCGGCACCGCGGCAGTCGCACTGGAAGACGCCGGTGGCCCGACGGATGGCCGCGTCGAGCGAGCCGGGCTGCTCGCGATTCTCGCCGTCGGTGAGCAGGATCGCGTGCCGCTGGGTCGCCTCGGGCACCGACGCGAACAGCGTGCCGGCGAGGTCGAGCCAGGTGCTGATCGCCGTACCGCCGCTGCCGACGAAGCGGCTCACCGCGGTCGTCGCCTCGGCCCGGGTGGCGTCGTTGGCCTGGACCAGGCCCGGCCCGGACTGCACCTGCGGGTAGGCCAGCATCGCCCGGTCGGACCCGGCGATCACCGCGAACCAGGTGCCGTCGACGATCTCGGCGATCGCGGCCATGGCGGCCTGCTTGGCCGCGGCCATCGTCTGCGGACCCATGGAGCCCGACGTGTCGACGATGATCACCTCGCCCGCGGCGCCGCCGCCGGACTGCCCGGCCGTGCCCGCGCCGGTGCAGGTGACGGTGACGATCGCGTTGACGTCGGTGCCGCCGTCGGGCAGGAACTCGTTCTGGTAGACGGACGCGGTGAACTCAGCCATCAGTTCTTCTCCTCGGGATCGACGACAGAGCCGGCGGAACCGGTCTCAGCAGGGGCATTCTGCCCCGCCGGGGCGCCTGGTAGTCGTGCCAACGTCACGGTGATGTTGTCGATGCCGCCCCGGGCGTTGGCGAAGTCGGTCAGGGCGAGCGCGAGCGCGGCCGGCTCGGTGACCCCGGCCGCCTGCATCTGGGCCGTGAGCTCCTCCGGAGTCGAGGCGTAGTTCCACAGCCCGTCGGAGCAGACCATCACCCACCCGGGTCCGGTGACGTCGAGCTCACCGACCGTCGGGGCCAGGTCGGGAGCGTCGCGGCCGAGCCACTTGGTGATCGCGTGCGCCTGCGGCGACGTCTCGGCCTGCGCGCGCGAGATCCCCGACGCGATCATCTGCTGGGCGACCGAGTCGTCGACGGAGAGCTGCACCCCGGGGGCGCCGTCGGGGAACCAGTAGGCGCGGGAGTCGCCGATGTTGGCGTACGACAGGCGGTTGCCCTCGACGACCACGCAGACGAACGTCGCCGACGGCGGGCTGACCGACCCCGCGGGGGTGGTCGCCACGACGGCTTCCTGGGCGGCCGCGACCGCGTCGGTGAACACCTTCGTCACCGCGGCGACCCGGCCTTCCGGCGTGCCCATGCCCTGCGGCAGCGGCGTACGCAGCACCTCGCGGGCGGCGCGCGCCCCGGCGAGCGAGGCGATGTGGGAGTCGTCGGTGTTGGAGACGCCGTCGAGCACCAGGAGCAGGGCGCGCTCCCCGGCCACGGGTGAGGCCAGCAGCGCCATCGCGTCCTCGTTGCGGCTGTGGCGGATGCCGCGGTCGCAGACCCCGGCGACCCAGTCGGCGGGGGCCTCGCGGAAGTGGTCGCGTTCGCTGGGTGCCTTGGTGCCGCACTGCTCGCAGTAGCCGTCGGGCCCGATCGGTCCGCCGCAGCTGTGGCAGGGCACCCGGGCCGGGACGGTCTCGGCCGCGGCAGCCGCTGCCGGCGCGGCCGGCCGGGTGGCGGCGCTGATCGGGGCGGCCTCGTCGAGCGGCGTCGCGCCGTCGGCGGGCAGCGCACCCTTGAGGTCCACCGGGCGGGCACCCGGGTCCGGGGCGGCAGCACCGCTGAGGGAGGCACCGCAGCTCTCGCAGAAGAGCGTGCCGGCGGGCATGTCCGCCGCGCAGGCCGGACAGGTCTGGGTGTCGGTCATGTCAGCGTCCACATCCTTACGGCGTTGGCCTGGTTGACGAGCTCGACACGTTGCCGGTGCTCGGTGGCGTCACGGGCCAGGGCCCGGTAGGACCGCTCGAGCCCGTCGCGAAGCCCTGACTCGGTGGCCGGGTGTGACCCCACCCTGGCATCCGGCCGGGCGTTGCTGCTCAGCACCACCTTGAGAGCCTGCCCCAGGATGCGCACCGTGTAGGTCTCGCGCGTGCGCGGGTCCATCGACACCGACTCGATCGAGCGCATGGCCTGGTCGAGCAGCGCGATGTCCTGGGCGCCGCCGGACAGGAGCACGTCGGCGCGCAGCTGCCGGCTCTCCGGGTAGCCCCGGCTGGTCGACGGCACCTGGTCGAGCGCCGTGACCGCGCCCTGCATGTCGCTGCGCTGGGCGCGCACCCGCGCCATGCCGAACGACGCGGGCGCGACGTACGTCGCGTCGGTCGCGGCGCAGGTCGCGTAGAGCGCCTCGGCGACCTCCGGCAGCTGGCCGCGCTCACAGGCGACGGCGAGCGCGAGCTTGGGCGCGAGCTCGCCGGGCACCTGCTGGTAGACGGCGTTGAAGGAGGCCTTGGCGGTCTCCCAGTCCTGGAGCTGGAGCGCGGCCAGGCCGTCGACCCACAGCGCTCGCCACTCCCACGGGTCCTCGGCGAGGAGGTCGGCGGCGTAGCCCCGGGCCCGCGCGGGCTCCTGCATCTCCAGCGCCGCATGGGCACGGGCCAGCCAGACCTCGGCGGTGTGCTCGGGCGCCTGCTCGAGGTCGGCCAAACGCTGCTTCGGGTCGTCGGCTCCGAGGCCCGAGAGCCAGGCGTACTGGGAGTCGGCGGTGTCGGGGCGCAGTGAGGGCAGCTGGGACCACTCCAGCGCCGCCGAAGAGGTGGCCGGAGACTCGAAGAGCACCGAGGCGGCCGACGTCAGTGCGGTGCCCTGGGTGCGGGACGCGACCACCTCCCGCAGGACGCCGAGCAGCTGGACCCGCAGCTCGTCGGCGGACGCGAACCGGTCGGCGGGGTCGGGCGCGCAGCACTTGGCGATCAGCCAGTAGAGCGAGTCGTACTGGGCGAACAGCGGCGTCGACTCCGGCGGCGGCAACGAGTGGAGGTAGGTGCCCTGATAGCCCCGGAACTCCATGCAGAGCACGACCAGCGTGCGACCGATCGTGTAGATGTCGGAGGCCACGCTGGGCCCGACCTCCGGGACCTCCGGCGCCTGGTAGCCGACGGTGCCGTAGATAGCGGAGTCCGGGTCGTCGATCTTGCGGACGCCGCCGAGGTCGATCAGCTTGATCGCGTCGCCGACCTGGATCAGGTTGTCGGGCTTGAAGTCGCAGTAGACCAGCCCGAGGTCGTGGAGGTACTGGAACGCAGGCAGCACCTCGAGCAGGTAGGCCAGCGCCTGGTCGACCGGCAGCGGGTCATAGGCGCCGTTGTTGTCGCGCATCCGCTGCTTGAGGATCTGCTTGAGCGACTTGCCGCCGACGTACTCCATGACGATGTAGCCGGCACCCTCGTGGGTGACGAAGTTGTAGATCTCGACGATCAGCGGGTGCTCGACCTGCGCGAGGAACTGCTGCTCGGCGATGGCGGCGGCCAGCGCGTCGGGGTCACCGGAGTTGAGCAGGCCCTTGAGCACCACCCAGCGGTTGGAGACGTTGCGGTCCTTGGCGAGGTAGATCCAGCCCAGGCCGCCGTGGGCGATCGCGCCGACGACCTCGTACTGCCCGCCGACCACGTCGCCGGGGCCGAGCTTGGGCGAGAACGAGAACTCCTGCCCGCACTGGGGGCAGAAGCCCTCGGTGCGACCGGGCTGCCCGTCTCGCGAACGGCCGATCTCGGTGCCGCACTTGGAGCAGACCCGCTTGTCCTCGGGCACCTGTGGATCGGGGTTGATCGCCTTGCTCGCGTCGACCGGCGGCGCAGGAGGTACGACGGTCAGCCCGGCGCCCAGCCGGGCCGCGCGCATCCGCTGCGAGCCAGCGCGGGTGCGGCGCGTGGAGGCCGTGCCGTGCGCGCGCTTTGAGCCGATCGCCGCCGACTCGACGCGGCTCGACGAGGTGCGGGTCGAGACGCTGGAGATCCCGTCGCCAGCGGCGGGGGTCGCGCCTCCGGACCCGGCCGTCCCGGCCATGCCGCAGGTGTCGCAGTAGCCGTCGGCGATGGTGCCCGAGCAGCCGGGCTGGGTGCAGGCGGAGCCGTCGGCCGCCGCGGGGCCGCTGGACACTGCTGCCGCCGGCGCCGCTGATGCCGCCGAGGGGGACACCGCCGCAGCGGCGGAGGCCCCCGGCGCGGCGGCCATGCCGCACACGTCGCAGTAGCCGTCGGTGACGGTGCCCGAGCAGCCGGGCTGGGTGCAGGTCGCGTTGCTCATGCGGTGTCCCTCGATCGCGCGGTGGAGCCGAGCTGGTTCAGCCAGGTCTGGTAGGTCGAGACGAGCTGGCGGCAGACCGCCATGGGTGCGGGTTGGCGGGCGAGCACTGCGCGCGCCTGGTGCTCGCTGTCGCGCAGGTCGTCGCGGTCGGCGACACCGAGAGCGCGGGCCTTGGCGACGTAGGCCTCGAGCAGCTCGCCCAGCTCGGCGTGCTCGGCCAGCGCGGCGGCGTACTTCTCCTGTGCGAGCGACAGGGCCTGGCCGACCCGGTCGAGCCGGTCGAGGTAGGGGCCGATCGTGTCGGGGGTGTTGGGGATCGGGCCGAGCGCGTCGACGTCGGGGATCGCGTAGTGCGGGGCGGGGTCGACCGTGCGCACGCAGGTCTCGGCGAGGTGGGTGAGCGCCGACTCTCGGGCCTCGAGGTCGGCCCGCAGCTCCCGCGCCCGCTGGACCTGGCCGCGCGCGTCGCGACGGCGGGCGTTGCCCACGATCAGGTCGCGCTCGAAGCGGGTGGCGTCGTGCTCGAGGGGGGCGAGGAGCCCGCCGACGTCGGCGCCGCGCTCGGCTTTCTCGGCGACGGCCTCCAGCCGGCTCATCAGGCCGGCCAGCTCGCGGACCGCGCCGTCACGACCGTTGGCCGGCTCGAGGCCCACCTGGTCGCGCAGCCGCTCGCACTGCGCGCGCAGCCCCTTGATCCGGGCGGCGGCCGCGTCGGCGCCGGGCACCAGCGAGAGACGGGTGCGGAGCTGCCCGGCGAGCGCGTCGGAGAGCCGGCACGCCTCGGGCAGCGAGACGACCAGGCCACCGGGCAACGAGCTCGCGCCGTCGAGCCGGCCCCAGATCAGGGTGGAGAGCTTCTCGCGCTCCGCCTGGAGCACGCGGCCGCCGTCCCAGGTCGCGAAGACCAGCTGGTAGCGGTCGGACACGGCCTTCCACAGCGCCAGCGACAGCGCCATGTCGGAGGCGACGTCGGCGCCCCGGTTGGCCGCGAGCGCGGCCGTGTCGAGCTCGTCGAGCTCGGTCTTGCGTCCGCGCACCCACGCCTCGAGCTCGCCGAGGTAGGACTGGAGGAGCGCCGGCTCCACCGCCTGCCCCATCCGGCCCGGCGCCGCCGGCGCGGTCAGGGTCACGGTGTCCGGCCGTAGACCGGCTGGGGCTGCGTCGCTCCCCCACCCAGGGTGGGTGCCAGCCACTTCTCGTAGCTGGCCTTCCAGCTGCCGTCGGCGCGCATCCGCTCCAGCACGCCGTTGATGAACCGCACCAGGTCCACGTTGCCGGCGTTGACGCCGATCCCGTAGGGCTCCGCGGAGAAGGCCTCCTGCTCGGGCACGACGGCGTACGGGTCCTGGGTGGCGAGACCGGCGAGCACCGTGTCGTCGCCGGTGATCGCGTCGACGGCGCCCTGCTGGAAGAGCGTCAGGCAGCCGGTGTGGTTGCTGGCGGTCACGATCTCGGCCTCGGGCGACGCACGCTTGATGTTGTCGAGGCTCGAGGTGCCCGTGGGCGCGCACACGCGCAGGTCGGCGAGCTCGGCCGGGGTGTCGACTACCGGCCCCTGCCCGTCGGCGAGGTCGCTGCGGACCAGGATCTTCTGGCCGGAGCGGTAGTACTCCGCGGAGAACGCGATCGACTGCCACCGCACGCAGTTGATGGTCATGTTGCGTACGACGACGTCGACCCGCTCCTCCTGGAGCGCCGTCAGCCGCTCCCCGGCGGTGATGACACGCAGCTCGTAGGCCTTCGGGTCACCGAAGATCGCCTCGGCCACCTGCTCGACCATGTCGATGTCGAAGCCCTCGATCTGGCCGGTGAACGGGTTGTTGGACGCGAGCAGGTAGGTGTCGGCGGAGACACCGGCGATCAGGCGGCCCCGGTCGTAGATCTCGGCCATGGTGCTGATCGACGGGAAGTCGCCCGGGGCCGCCACCGCGATCGGCGTGTAGGAGCGCGTGGGGTTGGTGTCGTCGACGCACACGGCCGGCGTGGTCGCCGGCGCCGCGGGCGTCGTCTCCACGGCCTCCGGCGGGGGTACGACGGTGTCGTCGTAGCCTCCACAGCCACCGAGAACGAGCCCCGCCAGCACCGTGAGTCCGGCCACACGGGACCGGGGGCGGATGCTCATGAGTACTCCTTCCGCCGCTGGGTGACTCCCCAGGTGGCGGCGCCCGCCGCCCCGAGGCCCACCAGCAGGGTCACGATCGTGAGCAGGACGGCGAGGATGCCACCCGAGCGCAGGCTGTCGGTCGTCGTGGTCGCGGCGTCGGTCACGACTGCCTGGGAGGCCTGGTCGAAGGCGGCCAGGGCCTCGCTGCTGCTGCCAGGGTCGGTCGAGGTGGCCAGCTGGACCGCGGCGTTCCAGTCACCCTCGTCGTCCTGGGCGACGATCTCGTCGTGCAGGGCGGCGTAGGTCTGCCACAGCGGCAGGGTCTCGCGGGACGCGTTGTCCTCGACGTCGCGGGCGTGTGCCTCCCACAGCGGCTCCGTCGTGGCCCCCGAGCCCCGGGCGATCAGGCGCCCGCTCTCCGAGGCCTTCGCGTCGTTGGCCGAGGCGCGCGCCGACGACTCCGCGATCGCCAGCCGGAGGCTGCCGGCCCGCAGGTCGTCGTTGTCGCCGGACTTGTTGACGCTCGCCACCAGGCCGACCAGGGTCACCACGGCGATGGCGATCGCGGCGACCGCGATGCCGACGTTGAACCGGCGCCGGAATCGTCGCGCGACCTGGCGGTTGACCCACCAGAGGACGGCGACCGCAGCGAGGCCGGTGAGGAACAGCGGCAGGGTGTTCTGGCCGTCCATCTCGTCCTCGGCCCGCTGGGTGTTGGCGGCGACCAGCGCCTCGAGCATCGGCCCGGCGTCGGCGCGGAGGACGGCACCCGCCGCGCGGAGGTACTGAGCCCCGATCGGGAAGCCCTGCCGGTTGTTGTCGCGGGCCTGGGTGATGCCGGCGACGTACGCCGCCACGGTGGTGTTGAGGTCGGCCAGGACGTCCCTGTCGGCGGGCTGCGCCTCGGCGGCGTTGGCGATGCCGCGCAGGACCTCGTCGATGGCGGCGTCGTACTCCTGGCGCTGCTCGGCCTGCTCGAGGCCCCCGGTCAGGAACGCGTTGGTGGCCAGGGCGTCCGCGCGGAACAGCGAGGACTGGACCTGCTGGAGGCGCACCAGCTGCTCGGTGTTGTCGGCCGCACGGCCGGACGCCTGCCACGCGAGCAGCTGGAACATCGCGCCGAGGATGCCGAACAGCACGCACGCGGTGACGGCGATCGTCTGCCACTGGGTGAGCAGCCGGGGCACGTCCTCGGTGATCGGCGTCGCTGCCGGGCGCCGGGCGTGCTGCGGTGCGGGGACCGGGGTGCCGACCGTAGCCACGGCCTGGCTCGCACGTGCGGACGCGGATGCCTGGCTCATAGTGGCTCCTGCTCGGTGGGGTCGGGCACAGGTTGCCACTCGACGGGCTCGCTGGGCCCGTCAGGTACCACCTGGTCGAGGTCGTCGGCCTCCAGCGTGCGCAGCTGCTCCAGCGTCGGCGCCTCGATGTCGCGCAGCCGCCAAGCATGCCGGCCGATGGCGGCCTCGAGCACGTTGCGGACGTAGCGCGCGTTGCCGAACGTCGGTCCGCGCTCGGCCGCGCCCAGCAGCGCCCGGAGCCGGTCGAGCACGGTCTCGTCGACGTCGTACTCGGCGGCCTTCGCCATCACGCCGAAGATCTTGGCGAGCTCGTCGTCGGTGTAGTCGGCGAAGTCGATCTGGGTGCGGAAGCGGCTCTCGAGCCCGGGGTTCTGGGAGATGAAGATGGCCATCGGCACGGGATAGCCGGCGACGATCACGACCAGGTCGTCGCGCTTGTCCTCCATCTCCTTGACCAGGGTGTCGATGGCCTCCTGGCCGTACTGGTCGCCGGCCAGCGAGTAGGCCTCGTCGATGAACAGCACGCCGCCCTCGGCGCTCTTGACCAGGTCGGCGGTCTTCATCGCGGTCTGGCCGAGGTAGCCGGCCACCATCTCGGAACGGTCGACCTCGACGAGCTGGCCCTTGGAGAGCAGCCCGAGCGCGCGGTAGATGCCGGCCACCAACCGGGCCACGGTGGTCTTGCCGGTGCCGGGGTTGCCGTTGAAGATCAGGTGCCGTGTGATCGTGGGCGAGCTAAGCCCGGCCTCCTTGCGCAGGCCCTCGACCCGCAGGATCGCCGCCTGGCGGTGGATCTCGGCCTTCACGTCGGTCAGCCCGACCAGGGTGTCGAGCTCGGCGAGCAGCTCCTCGACGGTCTTCGGAGCGGGCTCCGGCTCGGCCGGCTGCTCGGGCTTCTCGGGCTCGGTCGGCGGGGCTTGGGTCGCGACCGGGTCACCGGGTTTCGAGACAGGCGCCAGCGCGCCTTCCTCAGCCAGCGATGAGCGGGAGTCCTGCTGCACCAGGTCGAGGTTGGAGAGCTTGCGCTGGACCTGGCCGAGCTGGTCCATCATCTGCGCGAGGAAGTGGTCACCCGAGCGCGCGGCCTGGTCGTGCGGCGCGTTGAAGTCGAGGGCGCCCGGCGCAGCTGTGGGCGCGGGCGTCCGGCTCTCGCCGAGCTGGGCCGCGGCCGCGGTGGCGGCGTTGCCGACCGCGCGGGGGTTCTCCTCGCCGAGCGTGGCCGCGGCCAGCGCGACGTCGGAGAGCGCCTGGGCGTACGCCGGGGCGTGGGCCGAGCCGGCCAGCGAGAGGCCGCTCATGGTCGGCGTCGGGGCCGAGCGGAAGCGCCGGCCGCGCGAGGCGGCGTCCATGAAGTCCTCCGAGGAGGTCGCGCGGCCGGTCTGCTCCGACCAGTCGACGAAGGCCCCGCGGGAGGGCTCGGCGATGGTGGCCGCCAGGCACTCGCCCTCGCGGCGCGCCTCGGTGGCGTCGACCCCGGCGGTGGTGGCCGCGGCGGCCAGCGCGTCGAGGGCGGCGGCGAGCGTGAGGGCGTCAGTCATGCGGGGATCCCAGGGTCAGGTCGGTGCCACCGGAGTGGCCGAACTTGCTCTCGAGGAACATGCCGTGCGCCAGGAGTGCCTGGGCGTCGGCGCGGTTGGCGGCGTCGAAGATCTGGTCCATCGTCGAGCCGAGCAGCTCGAGCTGGTCGATCAGCACCATCAGCGAGGTCTTGTAGCCATCGATCGGCCGGGTGTCGGCCCAGTCGCGCGGCAGCCGGAGGTAGCCGCCGACCGCCTCGGGGAGGTAGTCGGTCGCGGTGGCCACCACGGAGTAGCTCTCCATGCTGCCGAGGCCGAGGTTGCGCAGCCGGGGCAGGGTGTCGTTGATCGTGCGGGCGATCCGGATCACCCGCGACGTCACCACCGGCGGGGCGTTGCCCTCGGCGAGCATCGCGTTGACCCGGTTGAGCGAGGCCAGGATGTCCTGCTCGGTGGGCGCGGCCGGGACCGCCGACGGGGCGTCGTCGTCCGACCCCCGTCGGCGCTTCAGCCACGACCTGAGACTCAAGATCAGCGCGTCGGGACGTTGGACAGGTCGAGGGTGCCGGCGGAGTTGCGGGCGTCGTGCGCCTGCACGCGAGCGAGGTAGTCGCGCGACTTCAGGACCTCGCCCTCGAGCACGCCGATGGTGGCAGACATCGAGTCGAGGGCCTTGAGCTTGAACTCGTCGATGGAGTCCATCGTGGCGTAGATGTTGGCGAACGCCGCCTGGAGCTGCTCCATGCCGATGGTCGAGGACGCGGCCTGCTCCTGGATGGCTGCGCTGTTCTCGCGCAGCATCTCCGAGGTCCGCTGGATCATCCCCGAGGTGGTCGTGTTGAGCGCCGTGATCTGGTCGAGCACCAGCTTCTGGTTGCCCAGCGCCTGCGCGACGATGACCGCCGTACGCAGCGCCGAGATGGTGGTCGTGGAGGCCCGGTCGACGCCCTTGATCAGCTCGACGTTGTTCTTGATGATGATGTCGATCGCGAGGTAGCTCTGGATCGAGACGGCGAGCTGGGTGAGCAGGTCCTGGTGCTTCTGGCGCACGTAGAACAGCACGTCCTGCGAGAGCGCCTTGGCGGCCTCGGGGTCGGAGAGCTCGAGCTCGGCGATCTTGGCCGCGAGCTTGGAGTCGAGCCGCTCGGCGACGTAGACGTACTGGTTGAGCCGGCCCATGACCGACCAGAGGTTGGTCTTCTCGAGGTTGAGCGCGACGTTGTCCTTGGTCAGCTCGTCCTGGCCGTTGCGCAGGCTGTGCAGGATGCCGTTGAGCTGGGTCTGGCTGGACTGGTACTTGCGGAAGTAGTCCTCGACCTTGTCGCCGAACGGCAGCCAGTCCATGAGCTTGCGGGTGCCCTTGGCCTCGCTCGGGTCGAGGTCCTCGATGGTGCGGCGCAGCTCGAGCAGGGTCTTGCCCACCTGGGAGCCCTGCGAGAGGCCGCCCTCCTTGAGGGCTCGGACCGGCTGGTTGAGCATCCGGTTGGACGTCTCGGCGGCCTTGCGGATGTCGGCGTCGCCCATCGTGCGCACGCTCTCGGCCTGCGCGGCGAACTCCGGGCTGCGCGCGGCCGTGCTGGTCAGCGCCTCCATGAACGAGTCGACCTTGCTGTCGAGCTCGGGCTTGGCCTCGGCCGACACCTGGGGCGCCATCTTGGGTGCCTGGGTCTCGATCACGAGCGCGGGAGCGGCAGGTGCGGTGAGGGTCAGCGCCTCCTCCGGCGGAGCCAGGGGCGCGGGCGCGGTCGCGGCCGCTGCGTCGTTCTCGGATCCAGCGGATGTGGTCATATTGTGCCTCCGGAAGCTGTGTGACTGCGCCGTCGGCGGAAGTCTGTCACGCCCCGGAAGCGCGCGTCTCTAGCTCGATCTCTGGCGCGACACGTCGACCACGAAGATCGGCAGCAGCGCCTGGGCGATCGGGCCGATCGTGAGCGCGAAGACGACGGTGCCGAGGCCGAGCTCGCCGCCCAGCAACAGCCCGATCAGGACCACGCTGACCTCGAGGCCGGTGCGGACCAGTCGCAGGGAGAGGCCGGTACGTCGGGCCAGCCCGGTCATCAGCCCGTCGCGGGGTCCGCGGCCGAGCTGGGCCCCGATGTAGAGGGCGGTGGCCAGCCCGCAGGTGGCCACGCCGAGCAGCATCAGGCCGACCTGGAGCGCCGGCGCGTCGGGCCGGTCGAGGACCAGGAGCGTCGCGTCGCAGGCGAGGCCGACCACGATCGCGTTGGAGATGGTGCCGACCCCGGGCATCTCCCTGAGCGGGATCCACAGGACCAGCACCACGAAGCTCATCAGCACGACCGCCTGGCCGAGCGTGATCGGGACGTGGCGGATCAGGCCGGAGTGCAGCACGTCCCACGGGGCGAGGCCGAGGTCGGCGCGGACCATCATCGCGAGCGAGGCGCCGTAGACGACCAGGCCGACGTAGAGCAGCACCAGCCGCACGCCCAGCCGGCCGGCGCGCAGCTGGGCCAGCGGGCCCAGCTCGACGAGGGGGGCGTGGGGCGCGACAGGCCGACCGGAGGACATGGGGTCCACCTTCTGCCAGATTGGCCCTTGAACAAATAGCCAATTGTGGAACAGTGGCCTGCATGAGCACGTCCACCTCCGCCGTCTCGGCCGGCCGCACCGCCGCTCTGGTCGGCGACTTCGACCGCAGCCCCGCCTACGCCGGCCTGGCCGACGCGCTGACCCTGCTGATCGGGGACGGGCGGATCGGCCTGGGCGCCCGGCTGCCCAGCGAGCGCGAGCTCACCGAGGCGCTCGGCGTCTCCCGCACCACCGTGACCCGGGCCTACGCCGCCCTGCGCGACAGCGGCTACGCCGAGGCGCGGCAGGGCTCGGGCACCTTCACCCGGGTGCCGGGCGGCCGGGCCCGCGCGCACGACCGCGCCCTGATGCCCCGCGACGGCGACCACGAGGCGATCGACCTCAACTGCGCGGCCGCGTCCGCTCCCCCGGGCGTCGCCGCGGCCTACGCCGAGGCGGCGGCCGAGCTGCCGGCGTACTTCGGCGGGCACGGCTACTTCCCCGCCGGCCTGCCGGAGCTCCAGGCCGCGATCGCCCGCACCTACGAGGAGCGCGGGCTGCCGACCGCGCCCGAGCAGGTCATGGTGACCCCCGGCGCGCTGTCGGCGGCCGCGATCGTGGCGCAGGCGTTCACCAGGCCGGGCGACCGGGTGCTGGTCGAGTCGCCGGTCTACCCCAACGCCACGAGGGCGATCCTCCAGAGCGGCGCGCGCCTGACCGGCGTCCCGGTGGACCCGGACGGCTGGGATCTCGGGGCCGTGGCCGCCGCCCTGCGTCAGGGCTCACCCCGGCTGTCCTACCTGATCCCGGACTTCCAGAACCCCACCGGTCACCTGATGACCGAGACCCAGCGGGAGGAGTACGCCGCCCTGCTGCGGCGGGCGGGCACGGTCGCCGTCGTCGACGAGGCGCACCAGGCGCTGGCGCTCGACGGGCAGGAGATGCCACGGCCGTTCGCGTCGTTCGCGCCCGAGACGATCACCATCGGCAGCGCGAGCAAGGTCTTCTGGGGCGGCCTGCGCCTCGGCTGGGTCCGTGCTCCCGAGGGCCGGATGGACCAGCTGACCGAGGCCAGGGTCGGGCTCGACCTCGGGGCACCGGTGATGGAACAGCTGGTGCTGATCCGGTTGCTTGCGCGGGGCGACGCGGTCGTCACGGAGCAGCGCGACCGGCTGCGCGAGCAGCGCGACCGGCTCGCCGCGGCGGTGACCGCGCGGCTGCCCGAGTGGCGCTACCGGCTGCCCGGCGGCGGTCAGTTCCTGTGGCTCCAGCTGCCCCGCCCGCTGGGCACCGCGCTCACCGACGAGGCCGAGCGCCACGGCGTGATCATCGCCCCCGGCCCGGTCTTCGCGGCCGAGGGCGGTCTCGACCAGTTCGTGCGGATCCCCTGGACCCGACCCCCCGAGGTGCTCGAGGAGGCCGTGACCCGGCTCGCGGGTGCCTGGTCCGTCGTACGCGACCGTCAGGCATCCACCCGCCGTACCTCCGCGCGGGTCATGGTCGCCTGACCCGCGACGTTCAGGTCAGGTCGACGGCGCGCACCGAGGAGGCGCTGATGGCGGTCTCGATCTCCACCAGGGAGTCGGAGGGGATCGCGGAGTCGACCGACAGAGCCACCAGGGCCTGGCCGCCCTTGGTGTCGCGGGCGACCTGCATACCGGCGATGTTGACCTGGGCGTCACCGAGGATCTGGCCGACGGTGCCGACCATGCCGGGCTTGTCGCTGTAGGTGAAGAACGCGAGGTGGTTGGTCGGCTCGATGTCGATCTCGAACCCGTTGACCTCGACCAGGCGCTCCTTCTGGTTGATCCCGACCAGCGTGCCGCTGACCGAGATCTGCGACCCGTCGGCGAGGGTGCCGCGGATGGTGATCAGGTTGCGGTGGTCGGGGCTCTCGCTGTCGGCGACCAGGCGCACGGCGGTGCCGCGCTCGGCAGCGAGCAGCGGAGCGTTGACGTAGGAGACCTGGTCCTCGACGACGTCGGTGAAGACGCCCTTGAGGGCCGCCAGCTCGAGCACCTTCACGTCGAACTCGGTGATCTCGCCACGCACCTCGACGTCGATCTGCTGGGCGACCTCGCCGGCCAGCGCGGTGAAGACGCGACCGAGCTTCTCGGTGAGCGGGATGCCGGGGCGGACGTCCTCGGCGATGACCCCGCCCTGGACGTTGACCGCGTCGGGCACGAGCTCGCCGGACAGCGCGAGCCGCACCGACTTGGCGACCGCGATGCCGGCCTTCTCCTGCGCCTCGTCGGTCGACGCACCGAGGTGGGGCGTGGCCACGACGTTCTCGAGCTCGAAGAGCGGGCTATCGGTGCAGGGCTCCTTGGCGAAGACGTCGAGGCCGGCGGCGGCGATGCGGCCGGTCTTGAGGGCGTCGTAGAGCGCGCTCTCGTCGACGATGCCGCCTCGGGCGGCGTTGACGATCACCAGCGAGGACTTGGCCTTGGCGAACTGCTCGGCGCCGATCAGGCCCACCGTCTCGGGGGTCTTGGGCAGGTGGACCGACATGAAGTCGGCCTCGGCGAAGAGGGTGTCGAGGTCGACGAGGCGCACGCCCATCTGGGCGGCGCGGCCGGCCTGCACGTAGGGGTCGTAGGCGATGACGTTCATGCCGAAGGCGCTCAGGCGCTGGGCGACGAGCACGCCGATCCGGCCGAGGCCGACGATGCCGACGGTCTTCTCGTAGAGCTCGATGCCGGTGTACTTGGAGCGCTTCCACTCGCCGTTTCGCAGCGCGGCGTGGGCCGGCGAGACGTGGCGCGCGGCGGCCAGCATCAGCGCGACGGCGAGCTCGGCGGCGCTGACGATGTTGGAGGTCGGCGCGTTGACGACCATGACGCCCGACTGGGTCGCGGCCTTCACGTCGACGTTGTCGAGGCCGACGCCGGCACGAGCGACGACCTTCAGCTTCGTGGCCGCGGCGAGGGCCTCGGCGTCGACCTTGGTCGCGGAGCGGACCAGGATCGCGTCGACGTCAGCGATCGCGGGCAGCAGCTCGGCACGGTCGGCGCCGTTGCAGCTGCGGATCTCGAAGTCCGGTCCGAGCGCCTCGACGGTGGCGGGGCTCAGCTCTTCGGCGATGAGTACGACGGGCTTGCTCACAGCGATGTCCTCAGGGTTGATGCGGAGGGGAGGTCGCACGACGCTGTGCCGGGTCCACGTTACCTGACCGTCACACGAGGAAATCAATCGCGCGGCTCTTGCGAGACTCCTACGCTGGTGACGTCCGATCCCCGACGACAGCAGGTCGACTTGAAGCTCTGAGGTGTCCGTCCCACCCCCGCTGGTCGAGCCGCGCCCACGCGTGCTCCCGGCGACCCTCCCCCACCTCAGGAGCTCGCATGTCTGCTGTCACCTCCCTGTCCTCCGTCGGCTTCGCCTGGCCCGACGGCACCCCGGTCTTCGACGGGCTCGACCTGCTCGTCGGCCCCGGCCGCTCGGGCCTGGTCGGCGTCAACGGCTCGGGCAAGTCGACGCTGCTACGCCTCGTCGCCGGCGCCCTTGCCCGGGACCGAGGTGTCGCGCGGCCGCACCGTCCTGACCACCGACGCGCTGGCCCTCCGCACGGGGCCAGGGTCGATCTCGACGTCCGCGGTACGGACCGGATCGCGGTCACCGGCCCCAACGGGAGCGGCAAGACGACGCTGCTGCACACGGTGGTCGGGGTGCTCCCGCCGAGCTCCGGGGCTGCGGTGACGCACGTGCCCGTCGGGCTGCTCGCCCAGCGGCTCGACCTGCTCGACGACGACCTCAGCGTCTTCGCCAACGTCGCGGCGGCCGCGCCCGGCGCCGACCCCAATGCGGTGCGAGCCAGGCTCGCGCGCTTCCGCGCCACCCTGGCCGCCGTACTCCTGGCCGACCCGGCGCCCCAGCTCCTGCTCCTCGACGAGCCGACCAACAACCTCGACTTCGCGTCGTACGACGCTCTGGTCTCCGCGCTCTCCTCCTACCGCGGCGCCCTCCTGGTCGCCAGCCACGACATCGCCTTCCTCGACGACATCGGCGTCGACCGGACCCTCGCGATGCTGGAAGAGTGACGCCCGTGACCCTCGAGACCGACCGGCTGGTCCTGCGTGACTGGGCGCCCGACGACGCCCCCGTGGTGCTCGACATCCTGAGCCGCGCCGACGTGGTGCGCTGGCTCGACGACGCCCAGCCCGTGCTGCTCACGAACCTCGACGAGGCGCGCGCCAAGATCGGCTCCTGGCAGGACCTGGTGCCGCCGCTGAAGCAGTGGGCGATCGACGTCCGCGACACCGGCGAGGTCGTCGGCTGGGTGTGCCTGGTGCCGATCCCCAGCTCGGACGGGCTCGTCCAGATCGGCTGGACGCTCCACCCCGACGCCCACGGCCACGGCTACGCCTCCGAGGCCGCCCGCACCGTGCTCGCACACGGGCTTGCGTCTGGGCTGCCGGAGATTCGCGCCCTCATGATCCCCGACAACGAGCCGTCCATCCGCGTCGCCCGGCGGCTCGGTATGCGCGACGTCGGCCTCACCGACCTCTGGTACGACGGACCGTCGCGGGTGTTCCTCGCGCCCTAGTCCAGCTACATTGCGCCGCGTGCGACCGCCTCCTCTGAGTTCGACCCGCGGCGATATCGAACGTCGCATAATACCGATCAGCCGGTACTCGCTGCGCCGATGTCGGTAGCCAGCTGTACCGCGATCCAGACTGTCCAGCCTATCGATATCGCAGCCAAGGAGCCGACGACGTGACTTCAGACGACACCGTCGGGCGCCGGCAAGGGGTTCTGGCCGAATGGAACGACGACCGGGGCTTCGGCTTCATCAGGCCGGTTGCTGGAGGCTCGCGGGTGTTCGTGCACGTGAGTGCGTTCCCTCGTTTCCCGCGGCCCGTCACCGGTTGCGAAGTCATCTACGCCGAGCTGCGAGACGAGCGCAACCGGGCGCGTGCATCGGAGGTGCGATACCTGGGCGTCGTATCGGCCAGACGTGCAGGGTCCAGCGGGATACCCCTGGCGATCGCTACCGCGCTGCTGTTCTTCATCCTCCTCGTGGGCCTTGTCGTGCTGGACGGGCTGCCCGTCACGCTGTTGGCTGCTTTCGGCCTGTTCAGCGGAGTTGCGTTCCTGATGTACGGCGCTGACAAGTCCGCTGCGGAGCAGGGCAGGTGGCGCACGTCGGAGTCCACCCTCCACACGATCGCCCTCATCGGGGGCTGGCCGGGTGCGCTGGTTGCGCGAAGGGTCTTCCGACACAAGACGACCAAGCAACCGTTCCGCACTGTCTTCTGGCTCACGGTCATCGCCAACTGCGTGGCACTCGCATGGTTCGTGCACGAGGCGCCTCTGTCACTGCCCTGACAGGGGCGGTCACCCCACCGCCTCGCACGTCACAAGACACGCTGCCCATTCGCGCAGCAGCGATCCCGGACGGCGTCGGACAGAGCTTCAGAGGCGAGGAGGTCTCCCCGCACCCGACCCCCGACGTCCGTACGAGCACCCTGACACATACTGCGAGGCATGAACCCCCGCCCGGAGACCGATCCCCAGGAGACCGATCCCCAGCCACGGGCGACGAGCGCGGTCGTGGTGACTGCGGAGGCGAAGCATCGGTCCCGCTCGCTCCAGCCGACGGTGCTGCGACGCGTGGGTGGCGTGACCCTGCTCGACCGGACGGTCAAGGTGTTGCGCGAGGCGGGAGTGACCCGGATCGTGGTGGTGGCCGGCTACCGGAGCGAGGACGTGGCGGCGACCATCCACTCCCACGGCCTCCCGGTCGAGCTGGTGGTCAACCCAGACTGGCAGCAGGGCACGTCGACCTCCGTGCTGGCCGGGCTCCAGCAGGTCGACGAGGACCGTTGCCTGGTCGTCATGGGCGACCACGTGTTCGAGGCCGACGACGTACGCCAGCTGATGGCCGCGCCTGGCCGCAACGTACTGGCCGTCGACCGTGACCCACAGCGCCAGGTGGGCGGCCTGGGAGGGGTGCCCCCCGTCCGGGTGCGGACCGCGGCCGACGGCCGACTGCTCGAGCTGGCGGCCGACCTGAAGGAGTACGCCGCGGTCGACGCCGGCCTCAGCTGCGTGCACGTCGCCGACGTCCTGGCCGCGACCGCCGACGCACCGGCGATGCCGTGGTC
Organism: Nocardioides szechwanensis; assembly: GCF_900103935.1. GTDB lineage: Bacteria > Actinomycetota > Actinomycetes > Propionibacteriales > Nocardioidaceae > Nocardioides > Nocardioides szechwanensis. The sequence goes on along the minus strand of NZ_FNIC01000001.1, from coordinate 40,600 downwards.
TGCCGTACGGCGGCGGATGCTCGACCACGGCTTCGAGGTGACCACCTGCGACTTCCACGGTCTCTGGGCGGCCGTCGACACGCCTGAGGGAGTGCGGGCCCTGGAGCGGGTGATGTGGCACCGGTACGGGCCCAAGCCGACCGACCAGATCATCGCCCGGACCGTCAACCGGCGGATCTCGGGGCCCTTGACCCGCCAGCTGCTGCGGACCGGGCTCAGCCCGCACGCGGCCACGGTGCTGGCCTTCGCCACCACGCTCCTCGCGTCCGGCTTGATCGCGGTCGGGGACCGGTGGGCGATGGTCGCGGGCGGGCTCGGCGTCCTGCTCGGCTCCGCCCTCGACGGCGTCGACGGCGAGCTCGCGCGAGTGAGCGGCCGGGCCTCGCGCCGCGGCGCCGCACTGGACACACTGCTGGACCGCTATGCCGACCTCGCCGTGGTGGTCGGCCTGGTCATCGGCGCCGGCCACACGGAGACCGCCTGGGCCTGGGGGTTCGCCGCCGGGTGCGGCTGCCTGCTGATCCCCTACATCCACGCGGTCGGCCGAGACACCGACGTGCGGTTGCTCTTCCGGCGCGAAGTCCGGTTGCTGCTCTTCGCCCTGGCGGCGGTCAGCGGCCTACCGCTGGTGGGGCTGGCGGTCATCGCCGTCGCGGCCAACCTCGACACAGCGCGCGGCGTGGTGCTGCTCCTGCGCGCGATGCACACCTGAGACCCGCCAAGCCGACCTCAATGGCGGATATCAACATGCATCTATCGGCGGCCTATCGCCCGGGCATGCCGACGCGCTCTGGGCGACACACGGTCGCGACCAGCTAAAGGCGCTTCAGGAGCTCGGCCTTCTTGTCCGTGAACTCCGCGTCGGTGAGGATGCCTTGGGCGTGGAGCGAGGCCAGTTTCGCGATCCGTTCGGCTGCATCCGGGACAGGCGCATCCTCCACGGTTCCCGACTTCTGCTTGCCCCTCGGTAAGGCAGAAGACGCGAAGCCAGCAATCTTCTCGGCTAGACCGGGAGGCACGTCCACTTCCGGCTTCGCAGACAGTTCGGTAGTGACTTGAAGGTCCTTCAGCAAGATGGATAAGACCATGAACTGTTTCTCAGGGAACCCGATGATCGACTGCTTGCCGCCGACCCACGTGACACGCACAGTGTGGCCCGAGTTGAAGGCTGCACCCACCCCAGCTCCAACGGCCTTGCCAACCCTCCCCGGAAGCGCAGCCATTGCCGCTGCCTGACCGATGATGCCGACGGCACCATCCCTGGCATCGACCTCCTCCCACTCGCTGACAGTCTCGGCGTTGATCCTGTGCCGCTTGAACGGGTTGGAGGGGTGCTGGATCGACAGGTCCCCGTTCTTAGAGAACGCAGTTGTCCCCCCGGAGTGCACGATGCCCCCGGCGAGGTGTCCACCGATGACGCGCCCCTGACCCGTCAACTCCTGGTAAAGCGCCATGCGAGGACTGTAAGACACGCCCGACTGACCGACCGATAGCCGACTTCCGCGGATACAGACGACGGGGAGCGTTGCGCGGACGCGGCCGGGTCGATTCGCTGTTCGCAGAGGCGAACGACACCCCCGGTGACGAGGATTGATTCTCCCGGGATGCTGATCCACCAAGCTCGTTCCACCGCCAGTGAACCGCCACCGTTCACGGGTCGGCATTCCGACCGATGAGGAGTTCACCCTCAAACGGTGAGTTCGAACCTGGCCAACCCGGGTGACGGGGTCATATGGGCGGCGCCGGGTGGAGCGGGCGCGCGGGAGCGATGTCGGTGGCCGGTGGGGGTGATGGTCACGACGGTGTGCCGGCCGTGTGGGTCGGGGACGGTGGTGGCGGTCCAGCCGGGGGCCTGCTTGGCGAGGTTGCAGCGCTGGCAGAGGCCCTGGGTGTTGGCCGCGGTGGTCGGGCCGCCGTCGTCCCATGCGGTGACGTGGTCGGTCTCGCGGATGGGGGCGCCGCACCAGGGGGTGCGGCACAGGTCCTGGTCGCGGGTGGCGACGAAGTCGGCCAGGGCGGCGGGGGCGAGCCGGGAGCGCGAGTCCATGGAGACCAGCTGGCCGGTGGTCGGGTTCACGTAGAGGCGGCGGACCCACAACCGGGTGGCGAGCGTGGCGTCCTTGACGAACGCCCGGGCCCACGGGGCGGGAACGGGTCCGTAGCCCGTGACGTGGACGGCGTCGTCGCCGGTGCCGAAGAACGCCCGGTCGGTCATCACGAGCTTGACCTCGACCCGGGGTGCGGCATCGGCCGGAAGGCCGGTGACGCGCTCGACCAGTGTGTCGGCCATGACCTGACCCTTGCTCCGCTCGTCGCCCTGGGCGCAAGCCGCGGCGGCCGCGGCGAGGAGGACGGCGTAGACGCTGACGGCCTGCTTGACCGGCAGCAGAGCGGTGACCCAGCACATGGTGTCGGGCGCCGGCCGGATGGAGACGTGGCGCTCGGACTCGGCTCGGCGGGCTCGCTCGGTGACCGAGGCGGGGTCGAGCTCGCAGGCGAGCGCCTTGGCCGCACGCTCGAGGCCGAGGTCGCTCATGGTTGCCGCCTCTCCCTCCGCGCACAGGCGCTCGTCGACGGCGAGGCGGTCGGCGAGCGGCAGGCAGGCGGTCTCGCGGGCGAGGATGGTGGCCCGCCACTCGTTGAGCCGGCCCACGCGCATCAGGGCCAGCGTGTGCGGCATCTCCCGCTCGAGGACCTTGGCGAGCCCGAGCAGCCGGGCGCCCTTGCTGGCCGACTCACGGCGGGCCAGGCCGATCTGCTCGGCAATGCCCTCGCCCACCCGCTCCGGGCGGAGCCCGGCCGCGACCTGGGCCGCACGCTGGGACTCGTCGAGCCGGACGGCGGCGGCGGCCTGGGCTGCGGCGGCGCTGCACTTGAGCTCCTCGGCCTCCCGGAGAAGGTCGATAAGCTGGGCGTCCGAGAGGTCGCTCGGGTCTTCCGCGAGGGCGGTCTTCGCCTCGCGGATCCGGGTGAGGAGCGTCTCGAACATGCGTTCGACACTAGGCCGGATGGCCGACGACGTCGAGGTGAGGCATCAGGGCGGTGGAGGAAGCCGCCGCAGGGCGGAGCTGTGGAAGCAAACTGGCGTGTCGGTGGTCCCACGCCGCGGGTCTTCTGCCCATGGAGACCCAGACCTTGGTCTGCACGGCCACGACCAAGGCCCGATGTGCCGGGGCCCGCGCCGCCCTTGACTGGTCGCGTGACCAGCGACGCCCGCCCCACCGCCCTCTCGGAGCGCGCGCTGGGCCCCGACCTCGCGCGCGGTTTCATGCTGCTCTTCATCGCGCTGGCCAACTCGCACTACTTCCTGCGCGGCGAGACGCCGATGGGCGGCTTCCCGATGGACGGGTCGCGGCTCGACGACGCCGCGACCTGGGCGATCTCGACGTTCGTCGACGGCCGGGCGTTCCCGATGTTCGGGCTGCTGTTCGGGTACGGCGTCGCGCAGATCGTGCGGCGGTGCTCGGCGCCGAGCCGGTCGCGCTGATGCTCGCCGGCGCGGTCGACCGACCCGGTCAGTCGACCCTGGAGCTGTGGGGTCCGCTCCACGATGCGAGCGGCGTCCTCGGCGGCTTCGGGTACGCCGCCCTCGTCACCCTGGTCGCCGTACGGCTCAACGGGACGCAACCGGTGGTCGACGCGGTCGCCGCGGTCGGTCAGCGCTCGATGACCTGCTACCTCGCCCAGTCGGTCGTGTGGATGGTCGCCTTCACGCCGTTCCTGCTGGACCTCTCCGAGCCGATCGGCGTGACCACCACCGCGCTGCTGGCGACCGCGACCTGGCTGGCCACCGTCGTGCTGGCGGACTGGATGCGCCGCACCGGGCGGCGCGGTCCATTCGAGGTTCTGGTCCGGGGGGTGACGTACGGCGAGCTCTAGCTCGGCGTCCGGGTCGAACGGCGCACGGCTGGGATCGACGTCGCGCCCGACCACTTTCCGTCGACCACGAAGTCGCAAAAGCGGAGGGCGGGCGGCGGCAGCTCGCGGCTGGTGGGCCAGGTGAGGCCGATGGTCCGGCGGGCGGCGTCCTCCTGGAGCCGCACCCCCACCGTGCCCGACACACCCGCGAACTGTTCGGGCACGAGCGCCACCCCGAGCCCCGCGGCGACCAGGCCCTCGATCGTGGCGAGGTCCTGGCTCTCGAACGAGACCCGGGGCGCGATGCCCGCGTCGCGCAGCAGACCGTCGATGAGGGACCGGTAGCCGAAGCCGACCGGCGTCGTGACGAGCTCCTCGTCCGCGAGCTCGGTGAGGCTGATCCGCTTGCGCCTGCTGAGTGGGTGGGTCGGCGGTACGACGAGCACCAGCCGGTCCTCCTGGAGCGGGTGCCAGCCGTAGCCGCCGGGAGGCCGCTCCGAGGTGATCGCGAGCTCGGCGGCGCCGGTCTCGAGGTCGGCGCGGATCTCGTGGGCAGGCTCCTGGCGCAGCACGACCCTCATCCGCGGCGCGTGCTCGTGGAACGACCGCAGCAGCCCCGGGACGAGCGAGGTCGCCATGCTGTCCAGGAACGCGAGGCGGACCACGCCCGTCTCCGGGTCGAGGACTCCCGCGAGGTCGGCCAGCAGCTGGTCGTAGCGCGCCACCAGCTCGCGCGCGCCGGCCAGCACCAGCTCGCCGGCGGGGTTCGGGTGGATCCCGTCGGACGCCCGCTCGAAGAGCCGGGCGCCGAGCTCGGCCTCCACCCTCGCCAGCGACCGCGACAGCGTCGGCTGGCTCGTGCGCAGCGCCGCCGCCGCGCCCGTGACGTGCTCGTGGTCGGCCAGCGCGAGCAGCCAGGACAGGTCACGGATCAGCACGCTCCTATCATACGTATTCTGCATACAGATCGCCCAGTATCAACATTGGACGTATCGCTGCCGGTGGCGCATCTTCTCCTGGTGACCACTACCGCGGAACGGGCGCTCGGCGAGGGACACCTGCCCGGCACCCCCGAGTACCGCCGCGTGGTCGCCGCCCTCGTCGCGGCCGGGGTGGCGACGTTCGCGCTCCTCTACAGCACCCAGGCGCTGCTGCCCGAGCTCGCGACGGAGTTCGGGGTCTCATCCGCGCAGAGCACCCTGTCGCTCTCGCTCACCACGCTCGGGCTCGGCGCGGCTCTCCTGGTCGCCGGCCCGTGGTCCGACGTTGTCGGCCGGACCCGGCTCATCCACCTCTCCCTGACCGCGTCCGCGGTGGTGGGCCTCGCCTGCGCGCTCGCTCCCTCGTGGTCGGCCCTCCTAGGACTGCGACTGCTCCAAGGTGTCGCGCTGGCCGGGCTGCCCGCGGTCGCCACGGCGTACCTGCGTGAGGAGATGCACCCCTCGAGCCACGCGCGCGTCGCCGGCCTCTACATCGGCGGTACGGCGCTCGGCGGCATGGCGGGCCGGCTCGTCGCCGGCCCGGTCGGCGACCTGGCGGGCTGGCGCTGGGGCCTCGCCGCGACCGCCCTCCTCGGCCTCGGCTGCGCGCTCGTCGTCCGCCTGGCCCTGCCCCCGTCGCAGCGCTTCCGGCCGGCACCCACCGGCGCCGGCGCGCTGCTCCGGATGGGGCGTCGGGCCGTCTCGGACCCCGGCCTCCTCGCGCTGTACGCCGTCGGCGGGTGCTCGGTCGGCTCCCTCGTCGCGGTCTTCAACACCCTGGGGTTCCGGCTGACCGGCGCGCCGTTCCACCTCGGCCTTGGTGCGGCCAGCCTGGTCTTCCTGGTCTACCCCCTGGGCACCGTCAGCTCAACGCTGTCGGGGCGCGGGGCGGACCGCTACGGGCGGCGCGCGGTGCTACCGGTCGGGTGTGCGGCGGCCGTGGTCGGCGTGGTGCTCACACTGCCGTCATACCTGCCCCTGGTCCTCGCCGGCCTCGCGCTGCTGACCGTGGGCTTCTTCGCCGTCCACGGCGTCGCCAGCGGCTGGGTGCCCGCCCGCGCGCACGCCGGCGGCGTCAGCAGCGGCCAGGCCGCGTCGCTCTACCTGTTCACCTACTACCTGGGCTCGTCGGTCTTCGGCAGCCTGGGCGGCCGCGCCTGGACCGTCGCCGGGTGGCCGGGTGTCGTGGCCCTGTCGACCGCGCTCCTGGTGATGACCGCGCTGCTCGCCCAACGGCTGCGGCACACGCCGACGCTCCTGGAGCCCTCCGTCCGGTGAGTCTTTCGGCTGTCGGCGTACGCCGCTAGCGTCGCGGCATGGCTGACTTCGCGGACCAAGACCTGGGCGGCTCCCGCTTCGAGCGGGTCGACCTGACCAACACGCGCTTCGAGCGCGTCCATCTCGAGCACGTCGAGCTGATCGACTCGGAGATGTACGACATGACGATCCGGGGCACCGACCTGATCGGGGTCCGGATGCACGGCGTCGAGATCGTCGACCTCGACATCGTGGGCGAGGTCATCAAGCTCACCGTCAACGGCGTCGAGGTCGCGCCCTACGTCGAGGCCGAGCTCGACCGGCGCCATCCAGGGCGCGCGCAGATGCGCCCTGACGACGCCGACGGCTTCCGGGAGGCCTGGGTGCTCCTCGACCGGCTCTGGGGCGAGACCGTCGAGCGCGCCCGGCGCCTCGACCCGGCCCAGCTGCACGAGTCGGTCGACGGCGAGTGGTCGTTCATCGAGACCCTGCGCCACCTCGCCTTCGCCACCGACGCCTGGCTCACCCGCGCGATCCTCGGCAACCCGTCGCCGTGGCACCCGCTCGAGCTGCCGTGGGACCAGATGCCCGACACCCCGGGCATCCCCCGCGACCGCGAGGCCCGCCCGTCGCTCGACGAGGCACTCGAGCTGCGCGAGGGCCGCCGCGACGCCGTCCTCCGCTATCTCGACGACCTCACCGACGAGGCTCTCGCGGCCGACACCGTGCCCGTCGAGGGCGGCGGGTGGCCGCCGCCGCAGAGCTTCCCGGTCAAGCAGTGCCTGCGGATCATCCTCAACGAGGAGTGGGAGCACCGGCTCTACGCCGAGCGCGACCTCGCCGTCCTCGAGGCCAAGAGCAGGGAGGCTCAGGCGAAGAGCGACTGACCGACCCACTCCCCCGGCTGCACACCCGGGGGTACGGCGAACAGCGCGGAGCCGGTGACCTTGAGGTACTCCATGAGCGCGTCGCTCTTGGCCATGGCGTTCTGGATCGGGATGAAGCCGGTGCGCGGGTCGCGCACGTAGGCGATGAAGAACAGCCCGGCGTTGAGCCCGCCGAGGGCGTCGCTGCCGTCGACGAAGTTGTAGCCGCGGCGCAGCATCTTGGCGCCGCCGTGCTGCTCGGGGTGGACGACGCGGACGTGCGCGTCGGCGGCGATGATCGGGCCGCTGCGGCCGGGCATCTCGAAGTCGGGCGAGGAGAACTCCTCGCCGCCCGACAGCGGCGCGCCACTGCCCTTGGTCCGGCCGACGAACGCCTCCTGGTCACCGAGCGGCTGGCGGTCCCAGACCTCGATGGTCATGTTGATCCGGCGGGTGACGAGGTAGGAGCCACCGGCCAGCCAGCCACCACGCGCGTCGTCACCCTCGCCGACCCACACGTGCTGCTCGAGGACGTCGCCCTCCTCGGCCTTCACGTTGGCCGTGCCGTCCTTGAAGCCGAACAGGTTGCGCGGGGTGTCCTGCGAGGTCGAGGTGGACGACGTACGCCCGAAGCCGAGCTGCGACCACCGCACCGCGACCGTGCCAAAGCCGATCCGGACCAGGTTGCGGATGGCGTGGACCGCGACCTGCGGGTCGTCGGCGCAGGCCTGGATGCAGAGGTCGCCGTAGGACCGCGCCGGGTCGAGGTTGTCGGCCGGGAAGTGCGGGAGCGTCTGGAGCGCCTCGGGCTGCCGCTCGGCCAGGCCGAACCGGTCGCGACCCTGCTCGTCGCGGAACAGGCCAGGCCCGAAGCCGAACGTGATCGTCAGGCCGCTGGCCGGCAGCCCGATCGCCTCGCCCGTGTCGTCGGGCGGGAGGTCGAGCGACCCCTCGACCGGGCCGATCTCACCCGCGCCGTGCCCCTTCGTCATCCGCTCGGCCGCCACCGTCCACGCCTGGAGGAGCGTGACCAGCTCCTCGCGCGAGTCGGTGGTGACGTCGAACGCCGCGAAGTGCAGCCGGTCCTGGGCGGGGGTGACGATGCCGGCCTGGTGCGGCCCGCGGAAGTCGTACGCCGCGGCGCGCGACGCCACGGGGCCCGCCCCGGGGTCGGCGGTCGCCCGGCCGGCCGCGAACGCGCCGGCCGCCCCGGCGGCGGCCACGCCGCCGCCGAGGAGCCCGCGTCGGGAGACTCGAGGAGTCATGGTCAGGACAGCACCGCGGCCGTCAGGCGCGACAACGGCTCGGACAGGGCGTTGACCGCGTCGGACAGGGCCTTGATCTCGTCACCGCTCAGCTCGTCGTAGTAGCGGAAGCCCTCGTCGGTGCGCTGGGCGTCGAGGAGCTCCTGCAGCTCGTCGAAGCGGCTCTCGAGCTCGGTGGCCAGCTCGGGGTCCTTCTGCTCCAGCAGCGGCTTGACGCCGTCGAAGCCGACCTTGGCACCGTCGACGTTGGCCTGGAAGTCCCACAGGTCGGTGCGCGACCAGTACTCCTCCTCGCCGGTGACCTTGCCGGTCGCGACCTCTTCGAGCAGGCCGCGCGAGCCGTTGGCGATCTGGTCGACGGTGAACGTGAGCTCCTGGATCCGGCCGTCGAGGGTCTCGGTGTTGGCGAGCAGGTCGTCGGCGTACGTCGCCCGCTCCTGGGCGGTCAGCGACTTGTACTTGCCGGCGCGGGCGGGCCACAGGTCCTTCTCGATGAGGTGCCAGCCGGTCCACTTCTGGCCCGGCTCGAGGTCGGCCTCGCGGGCGTCCATCTTCGGGTCGAGGTCGCCGAACGACTCGGCGACGGTCTCGATGCGCTCCCAGTGGGTGCGGGCGTCGGCGTAGAGCGCCCGGGCCTCGTCGTCCTGGTCGCCGGCCTTGTAGAGCTCGACGAACTCGCGGGTCTTGACCAGCAGCTGGTCGGACTGGTCCTGGACGTAGGCGGCGTAGTTGTCCTGCGCCTGGGTGACGAGCTCCTGCTCGTCGGCGCTGACCTCGACCTCCTCGTCGGACTCGGTCACGGTGAACTCCGCGCGGATGCCGTCGCCGGTCATGCCCGGCTTGCACGCGGTGACGTAGGTGCCGGCGGGCACGCTGGCGGTGAGCGCGCGGGTGATGTTGGGCCCGATGTTCTCGACCTCGGCCACGATCCGCAGGCCGTCCTCGGCGAGCAGGTAGAACTCCGTGACCTGCGAGCCGGTGTTGGTCACGTCGAAGCTGATCGTCCCGGCCGGCGCCTCGGTGGCCGACACCTCGCATGCGTCGTCGGACGATGCGACCGTCAGGGCCCGGGCGTCGTCGCCACCGCTGTCACCCGACGGCTTGGTGCTCTCGGTGCCACAGGCGGCGAGGGCGGGCGCCGCCACGAGCAGGGCGGCGGCGAGCCAGGAGAGTCGCTTCACGTGTTACTTCCTTCAGGGACGGCAGCGGAACGGGGTGAGGCAGCCGAGCGGCGCCTGGTCATGCGGAAGAACAGGTAGGACACCGGGACGACGTATGCCACCCAGGCGACGGTCTCGAGCACCGTGCTGGCGGGCGAGAAGTTGAAGATCCCCTTCAGCAAGGTGCCGTACCAGGAGCCCGGCGGGATCGTGCCCGAGACATCGAAGGCGAGGGTGTTGAGCCCGGGCAGGAACGCCGCCTCCTGGAGGTCGTGGACGCCGTAGGCGAGCACGCCCGCGGCCACCACGATCAGGAAGGCACCGGTCCAGGTGAAGAACTTCGTGAGGTTGATCGAGATCGCGCCGCGGTAGAGGAGGTAGCCGAGCACCACCGCGGTGACGATGCCCGCGAGCGCCGCCAGCAGCGGCTCCCCGGTCTGCTGGGCCGTGGGCGCCAGGTCGCGGCCGATCGCCGCCTGCGTGTTGGTCCAGAGGATCAGCGCGGTCTCGAGACCTTCGCGCCCGACCGCGAGGAACGCCACGACGACCAACGACCAGGAGCGCCCTTCGGCGGCGAGGTCGATCCGGCCGCGCAGCTCAGAGCCGATGGTCCGGGCGGCGCCGGCCATCCAGAAGATCATCCAGGTCACGAACACCACGGCGACCAGGGACAGGGTGCCGCCGATCAGCTCCTGGGTCTCGAACGTGAACTGACGGGACTGAAGACCCAGGCCGAGCGTGATCGCGACGCTGAGCAGGACCGCCAGGGCGACGCCCATCCAGATCCGCGGCAGCAGGTGCCGACGCTCGGACTTGACCAGGTAGGCCACCAGGATGCTGACCACGAGGGCAGCCTCCAGCCCCTCACGGAGCCCGATCAGGTAGTTCGCCAGCACAAGCGGGCATGCTACCGCGTCAGATTAGGTATGCCTAACCAAAGTCGCCGGTCGGGACGGCCGCTCAAATCGGGCACCCGTCGGGCCCGCAGACCTCACCACCGGCGTCCCCGCGCACCGTCTGGAGCACGGGGTGCGACTCCGACCAGGCCTGCTCGAGCACCTGGGTGAAGGCCGCGGCCGGCTGGGCGCCGGAGATGCCGTAGCGCGCGTCGATGACGAAGAACGGCACTCCCGTAGCGCCGTAGGCGCGGGCCTGCGCGATGTCGGCGGCGACGGCGTCGGCGTACTCGTCGGAGGCCAGCACGGCGTCGACGCGCTGCGGGTCGAGGCCGGCCGCGACGCCGGCCCGGCGGAGCACGGCGTGGTCGCCGACGTCCTCGGCGCGCACGAAGTACGCCGCCAGCAGGCTCTCCTTGAGCTCGCGCTGCTGCGCGGGGCCGCCGGTCTCGAGGGCGAGGTGGAGCAGGCGGTGCGCGTCGATGGTGTTGGTGTGGACGTTGTCGAAGAGCCGGAACGCCAGCCCCTCCTCCGCCGCGGTCGCGACCACGCCCTCCATCCGCTGGCGCATCTCGGCCTCGCTGCTGCCGTACTTGCGGGCCAGCGTGGTCAGCGTGCGCTCGTGCCCGTGGTGCGGAGCCGAGGGGTCGAGCTCGAAGGAGCGGTAGACCACCTCGACCTCGTCGGCGTGCTCGAAGGTGCCCAGGGCGGTCTCCAGACGGCGCTTGCCGATGTAGCACCACGGGCAGACGACGTCGGACCAGATCTCGATGCGCATGCCGGTTGAACACGCTCGGCCGGTGGTCTGTTCCGGCGCAACCCTGAGGCCGTCTCGGGGTCGGGGTGGGGGTCCGGTCCGGGGGCAGGTCAGAGCGTTCCCCGATGTGGGGAGGTGCCCCTGGCCGCGAGGCTTCTCGCATGATCACCATCGACTCACTCACCAGGAAGTACGGCGACTTCACCGCCGTCGACAACGTCACCTTCGAGGCGCGCACCGGGCGCGTCACCGGCTTCCTCGGCCCCAACGGCGCCGGCAAGTCCACCACCATGCGGGTGATGGTCGGCCTCACGCCGCCCACGTCCGGCTCCGCCCTCATTGACGGGCGCCGCTTCGCCGACCTGCCCAACCCGGGCCGCGAGGTCGGGGTGCTGCTCGACGCGTCGGCCCAGCACGCCGGCCGCACCGGCCGCGAGATCCTCACCATCGCCCAGCGCACCATGGGGCTCCCTAAGGGCAGCGTCGACGCGATGCTCGAGCGGGTCAGCCTGACCGACAACGAGGCAAACCGCCGGGTCCGCAACTACTCGCTCGGCATGCGGCAGCGGCTCGGTATCGCCACCGCCCTGATCGGCGACCCCCACGTCCTGATCCTCGACGAGCCCGCCAACGGGCTCGACCCCGCCGGCATCCGCTGGATGCGCGACCTGCTGCGCGGCTACGCCAACCGCGGCGGCACCGTTCTGCTGTCCTCGCACCTGCTGCACGAGATCGAGGTCATCGCCGACGACCTCGTGGTCATCGGCAACGGCCGGATCGTCGCCCAGGGCACCAAGTCCGAGCTGCTCGAGGCCGCCGGGACCGTCGTACGAAGCGACGACCTCCCGGGCCTGGTCCGGGCCCTCGACGCCGCCGGCCACAGCGGCACGCCGTACGCCGACGGTGCGCTGCGTACCGACGCCGACGCCTCCACCATCGGCAAGGTCGCCCTCGCGGCCGGCGTCGCCCTCACCGAGCTCCGCGCCGCCGACGGCGCCGGGCTCGAGGAGATGTTCCTCGAGCTCACCGCAGACACCCAACGAGAAGGAGTAGCGGCATGAGTGCCGTCACGATCGAGACCACCACCGCCGTCGACCGACCGGCCGACACCGCCCGGCCCGTCCACGCGCCCATCCCGCTCGCCCGGGTGGCCGGGGTCGAGCTGCGCAAGATGTTCGACACCCGCTCCGGCTTCTGGCTGATGGCCAGCATCGGCATCACCGCCCTGCTCGCCACCGGTGCGGTGATTCTCTTCGCGCCGAACGACGAGCTCACCTACGAGACGTTCGCGACCGCGATCGGCTTCCCGATCGCCGTCATCCTGCCGATGGTCGCGATCCTGGCCGTCACCGGTGAGTGGAGCCAACGCACCGGCCTCACCACGTTCACGCTGGTGCCGCACCGCGAGCGCGTCATCACCGCCAAGCTCCTCGTCGCGGTCGGGGTGGGTGTGGTCTCCATGTTCGTCGCCGGCGTGATCGGCGCCCTCGGCAACATCCTCGGCACCGCCATCACCGGGACCGACACGATCTGGAACGTCTCGGCGGTCGAGTTCTCCTACATCATCCTGGCCAACGTGCTCGGCATGCTGATCGGTTTCATGCTCGGGGTGCTGATCCGCAACTCCCCCGGCGCGATCGTGGGCTACTTCGTCTACTCGTTCCTGCTGCCCACGCTCTCGCTGCTGCTCGCCTCCAGCCAGCAGTGGTTCGAGGACATCCAGCTGTGGATCGACTTCAACTTCGCCCAGGGCGCGCTCTTCGAGGGCGAGATGTCCGGCGAGGCCTGGGCCCAGCTCGCCACCGCCGGCACCCTCTGGCTGGTCATCCCCCTCGCCGTCGGCCTCGGCCTGGTGATGCGCTCCGAGGTGAAGTGACCCGCCCGAAACTCACCGAAAAACACGTTGACCCGCCCGAAAGTTTCGGGCGGGTCAACGTGTATTCGGCGTCTCAGCGGGCGGAGGTGCCCTCGACGTAGTCGGAGTCGTGCGACTTCACCCAGGCCATGAGCTTGCGGAGCTCGCGGCCGGTCTTCTCGATCGGGTGGGACTCGCCCTGCTCACGGAACTTCGTGAACTCCGGGGAGCCGTTGTCCATGTCGGTGATGAAGCGCTCGGCGAACGCGCCGCTCTTGATGTCGGCGAGGACGTCCTGCATGTTCTTCTTCACGTCGGGCGTGATCACGCGCGGGCCGGAGACGTAGTCACCGAACTCGGCGGTGTCGGAGACCGACCAGCGCTGCTTGGCGATGCCGCCCTCATACATGAGGTCGACGATCAGCTTCAGCTCGTGGAGGCACTCGAAGTAGGCGACCTCGGGCTGGTAGCCGGCCTCGGTCAGGACCTCGAAGCCGTACATGACCAGCTGCGAGGCGCCGCCGCAGAGCACGGCCTGCTCGCCGAACAGATCGGTCTCGGTCTCCTCGGTGAACGTGGTCTTGATGCCGCCGGCGCGCAGGCCACCGATGCCCTTGGCGTAGGACAGGGCCAGCGGCCACGCGGTGCCGGAGGCGTCCTTCTCGACGGCGACCAGGACGGGGACGCCGCGGCCGTCGACGTACTCACGACGCACGAGGTGGCCGGGACCCTTGGGCGCGACCATGAAGACGTCGACGCCCTCGGGCGGGGTGATGTAGCCGAAGCGGATGTTGAAGCCGTGACCGAAGACCAGGGTGTCGCCCTCGGCGAGGTGGGGTGCGATCTCCTCGGCGTAGAGCTTCCGCTGGTGCTGGTCGGGCGCGAGGATCACGATGACGTCGGACTCCTCCGCCGCCTCGGCGGGGGTCACGACGCGCAGGCCCTCGGCCTCGGCCTTGGCCCGGCTCTTCGAGCCCGGCTGGAGGCCGACGCGGACGTCGACGCCCGAGTCGCGCAGCGAGAGCGCGTGGGCGTGGCCCTGGCTGCCGTAGCCGATCACCGCCACGTTCTTGCCCTGGATCAGGGACAGGTCGGCGTCATCGTCGTAGAACATCTCAGCCACGTCGGGCTTCTCCTTCTGGTGGGTTCAACTAAAGGGTAAGTACAAGAGGTACGTCGGTCAGCCCACGGCGGGCGGGGCCGGCACGACGACCGGGCGCAGGCTGCGCTCGGAGATGGACCGGGAGCCGCGGCCGATGGCGACCTGGCCGGACTGCACGAGCTCGCGCACCCCGAAGGGCTCGAGCACGCGCAGGAAGTCGCCGATCTTGGCGGAGTTGCCGACCAGCTGGATGGTGACCGCGTCGCTGGCGACGTCAATCACCTTGGCGCGGAACAGCTGGACGGTGTCGAGCACCTGGCCGCGGGTCTCGGCGGTGGCCGCGACCTTGACCAGGACCAGCTCACGGTTGACCGAGGCCTGCGGGTCGAGCTCGACGATCTTGATCACCTCGACCAGCTTGTTGAGCTGCTTGGTGACCTGCTCCAGCGGGGACTCGTCGACGTTGACCACGATCGTCATCCGCGAGACCTCGGGGTGCTCGGTCGGACCGACCGCGAGCGAGTCGATGTTGTAGCCGCGTCGGCTGAAGAGGCCGGCGATGCGGGCGAGGACGCCGGGCTTGTTCTCGACCAGCACGCTCAGGGTATGAGAGGTCATCAGAGGTCGTCCTCCTCGAAGTCGGGCGCCAGGTCACGGGCGTACTTGATGTCGTCGTTGCTGGTGCCGGCGGCGACCATCGGCCACACCATCGCGTCGCGGTGGACGCGGAAGTCCACGACCACGGGCACGTCGTTGATCTCCATCGCCTTGCGGATGGTGGCGTCGACGTCGGCAGGGTCCTCGCAGGCGAGCCCGACGCAGCCGTAGGCCTCGGCGAGCTTGACGAAGTCGGGGATCCGCTTCGAGTGCAGGTCGGTGTTGGAGTAGCGCTCGTTGTAGAAGAGCGTCTGCCACTGGCGGACCATGCCGAGCGACTCGTTGTTGATGATCGCGACCTTGATCGGGATGTCGTTGATCGCGCAGGTGGCGAGCTCCTGGTTGGTCATCTGGAAGCAGCCGTCGCCGTCGATCGCCCAGACCGTCTGGTCGGGGCAGCCGACCTTGGCGCCCATCGCGGCGGGCACGGCGAAGCCCATGGTCCCGAGGCCGCCGGAGTTGATCCAGGTCATGGGCTTCTCGTACTTCACGAACTGGGCCGCCCACATCTGGTGCTGGCCGACGCCCGCGGTGTAGATCGTGTCCTCGCCGGAGATGGCGCCGAGCCGCTCGATGACGTACTGCGGCGCCAGCCCGGTGGCCGGGGTGTCGTAGCCGAGGGCGTACTTGGTCTTGACCCCGGCCAGGAACTCCACCCAGGCCTCGTAGTCGCCGGAGTGGCCGGCGTCGGCCTCGGTCTGCAGCGCGACGATCAGGTCGCCGAGCACCTCGCGCACGTCGCCCACGATCGGGACGTCGGCGTGCCGGTTCTTGCCGATCTCGGCCGGGTCGATGTCGGCGTGGATGACCTTGGCGCCCGGCGCGAACGAGTCGAGGTTGCCGGTGACGCGGTCGTCGAAGCGGGCGCCGAGGCTGATGATCAGGTCGCTGCGCTGGAGGCCGGCGACCGCGGCGACGGTGCCGTGCATGCCGGGCATGCCGAGGTGCTGCGGGTGGCTGTCGGGGAACGCACCGCGAGCCATCAGTGTGGTGACGACCGGCATGCCGGTCAGCTCGGCCAGGACCTTGAGCTCGCGGTGTGCGCCGGAGCGGATGGTGCCGCCGCCGACGTAGAGCACCGGACGGCGCGACTCGAGGATCAGCCGGGCGGCCTCGCGGATCTGCTTGGCGTGCGGACGGGTGACGGGGCGGTAGCCGGGCAGGTGCAGCTCGGAGGGCCACTCGTACGTCGTCATCGCCTGGAGCGCCGACTTGGCGACGTCGACCAGCACCGGACCCGGTCGGCCGGTGGAGGCGATGTAGAACGCCTCGGCGACCGTGCGCGGGATGTCGGCGGGGTCGGTGACCAGGAAGTTGTGCTTGGTGATCGGCATCGTGATGCCGCGGATGTCGGCCTCCTGGAAGGCGTCGGTGCCGATCGAGGCGGCGCCGACCTGCCCGGTGACGGCCACCATCGGCACGGAGTCCATGTGGGCGTCGGCGATCGGCGTCACCAGGTTGGTCGCACCCGGGCCGGAGGTCGCCATGCAGACGCCCACCTTGCCGGTGGCCGCGGCGTACCCCTGGGCCGCGTGACCCGCGCCCTGCTCGTGGCGTACGAGGATGTGCCGGATCGAGGAGTCCATGAGCGGGTCGTAGGCGGGGAGGATCGCGCCGCCCGGGATGCCGAAGATGTTCTCGGCGCCCGCTGCTTCCAGTGACTTGATCAGGCTCTGTGCGCCTGTGAGCTGCTCGCTCATCTGGTGGTCATCCTTCGTCTGGTCCGGCACTAGCTACCGGGAGTGGCCCAACAAAAAACCCCTCGGTTGCCTGGGCAACGAGGGGTGGACGCGCTGGCTGGTCGGAGATCAGCTGGCGCGTCCAGTGCGTACAAGAAGGTCGTGAAGCATGGGCCAACCGTAGCGCCGCGGGTCTCGTGCCGTCATGCAAGTGTGACAGGCGTCCCAGGATGCGGGACGGCGGTCCCACCATGCGGCCGGGACTACGAGCGCAGCGAGTCAGGCGGTGTGGCTCCGGCCCAGCCAGGTGGTGACGCAGGCCTGGTTGCCCTGCGGGTCGGCCAGCACCCAGAACGTCGGCGCCCGCTCGTCGCTGACCAGCGTGCCGCCGGCCCCGATCGCGTCGCGGACCCGCTGCTCGGCGACCTCGGGCGGGACCCGGATGTCGAGGTGCCAGCGCTGGCGCGGCGTCTCGTGGCGGTCGGTCTCCTGGAACCAGATCGTCGGGCGGGTGCCCGACGCGTCGTTGAGCTCCTGCTCGTAGGTGTCGGAGGGCTCGTAGCCCAGCAGCGCCGCCCAGAAAGGCTTGATCTCCTCGTGGCCCCAGGTGTCGAGCCCCAGCTCGACCACGGAGACCGAGCCCGGGTCGGCCTTGGCGCCGAGACTGCCGGCCAGGTCGCTGATCCGGCGGGCGAGCTCGACGTCGCGGCTGGTCACGCCGCCCACGTCGTGGCTGGTGAGCCGCACCGTCACGCTCGGGTAGGTCAGGTCGATGTCGGGGTGGTGGTCGAGCTCGTCGGCGGCAGCGCCGATCCCGTCGACCAGCCGGAGCCCGGTCGCGAAGTCGCCGGTCTCGAAGCGCGCGTGCAGGGAGGAGAAGAGGATCCGCCAGTCGGCCAGCAGCAGCGCCTCCAGGTCGTGCCCGCTCAGCGTCCGCTTCGGGTCGTCGCTCTGGTCATCGCTCTGGTCATCGCTCATGGGAGCACCACCTGTCCTATCGGTCCGGGGTTGAAGGCGATCTCCCACCGATACCCGTCGGGGTCGCCGAAGTAACCGCTGTAGCCGCCCCACTCCCGCTCGAAGGCGTCGTTGACTGGGTCGGCACCGGCGGCGCGGGCGGTCGCGAGGACCGCGTCGACGTCGGCCCTGGTGGGCACGTTGTGGGCCAGCGCGAACGGCGCGACGCCGGTGCCGCGGACGATGGTGCCGACCTCGGCCTCGAACTCGGTGACGTCCCACAGCGACAGCACGAGGTGCTCGCCGGCCTGGATCATCAGCACCTCCCCCGGCACGTCCAGGGCGGCCGTCCACCCGAGCCCGTCGAGGTAGAACGTCCGCGAGGCGTCGAGGTCGGCGACCGCGAGGGTCACGAAGCTGATCCGCTGGTCCATGCCGGCGACCCTGTCACAGCCCACCGACAGCCTCACTCAGGGATGATCGCTGCCGCCCGTCCTCGTCGAAGTTGGCGGGGTCGAGCCACTGCTCGTGGGCAGCGCGTACGGCGGGCCACTCGCCGTCGGTGATCGAGAACCAGTCGGTGTCGCGGTTGCGGCCCTTGATGACCATGTGCTGCCGGAAGCGGCCCTCGTAGGTGAAGCCGAGCCGCCGGGCCGCGCGCCGTGAGGCCTCGTTGAGGCTGTCGCACTTCCACTCGAAGCGGCGGTAGCCCAGCGTCTCGAAGACGTGCCGCGCCAGCAGGTGGATGGCCTCGGTGGCGGCCCGGGTGCGCTGTAGCGACCGCGCGTAAAGCACGCCGGCGACCTCGACCTGGCCGAAGCCCGGGTCGATCCGCATGAACGACGCCAGCCCAGCGGCCGTCCCGCCCAGAGGACGCAGCACCATCGTCTCCATGCCGGGGGCGGAGAGCGTCGCCTCGACCATCGCCTCCATGGCCGCGACGTCGGCCGGCGGGTCGGTCGGCTGCCGCGGACCCCAGCCGGGCACCAGGTCGCCGACGGGTTGGTCGAACGCGGTGAGATCGGGCACGTACCGACCGTAGGCGTTCTAGGGTGCGCGGATGAAGACGGCTCGCGGCTGGCATGCCGTCACCGCGGCCATCGCGTTCCTGGCGCTCCTGCTCCAGCTGGTCCTCGTCGTCGACGGCGCCTCGGTGCTGGCGGAGACCGACTCGCCGACGCTCGGCATCCGGCTGGCGCGCTTCGTCGCCTACTTCACCGTCCAGAGCAACCTGTTGGTCCTCGTGACGACCGTGCAGCTGACGCGTCGTCCCGACCGCGACGGCGAGACGTGGCGGGTCGTGCGGGCGGCCTCGGTCGCGGGGATCACGGTGACCGGGCTGGTGCACTTCGTGCTGCTGCGGCCGTTGCTCGACCTGGACGGCTGGAGCAACGTCGCGGACAAGATGCTCCACCTGGTCGTGCCGGCCCTGGCCGTGGCCGGCTGGCTGGCTGATGTTCGGCCCACGCCCGCGGATGACCGGCGGGGTCGTGGTGGCGACCCTGGGCTGGCCACTCGCGTGGCTGGCGCTGACGCTGACCGTCGGGGCGGCCAGCGGCTGGTATCCCTACCCGTTCCTGGACCCGGCCGAGAAGGGCGCCGACAGCGTCGCGCTGGCGGCCGTGGGGATCACCGCGCTGTTCGTCGTCGTGCTCGCCGTCCAGTGGTGGGTGGACCGACGCTCGCCCGTGTCTCCACCCGACGACTAGCGTCGTCACATGACCGCCGGCATCGACCCCACCGTCCCTCCCAGCGGCACCGGTTGCGTCGAGTGCGACCCCGGCGGCGGCTGGTGGGTTCACCTGCGGCGCTGTGCGCAGTGCGGCCACATCGGCTGCTGTGACAGCTCTCCCGCCCAGCACGCCACCGCCCACTTCCGCGAGAGCGGCCACCCGGTGATCACCAGCTTCGAGCCCGGCGAGGACTGGTTCTGGGACTACACCCGCGAGACCGGGGTGGCCGGCCAGCCGCTCGCCCCGCCGCAGTCCCACCCCGACGACCAGCCCGTCCCCGGTCCCGAGGGGCGCGTCCCGGCCGACTGGCAGGACCACGTGCACTAGGCGGTCAGACGCTCCAGCGTGACCCGGACGCTCTCCAGCCCGGACTCCACCTCGGCGAACGAGGTGGAGAGTGGCGAGAGCCCCAGCCGCAGGCCGTGCGGGTCGCGGTAGTCGGGGATGACGTCCTGCGCCCACAGCGCAGCGGTCACCTCGCGCATCGCGGGGTGGTTGAGCGTGACGTGGCCGCCCCGGCGCGACGGCTCGCGCGGCGAGGCCACGGAGACGCCGGGCAGCCGCGAGTCGGCCAACGCGATGGCGTGCTCGGTGAGCGCGACCGACTTGGCGCGTACGGCGTCCATGCCGGCCTTCTCGAGCAGGCAGAGCATGTCCTGCATCGCCAGCATCCCGATCACCGGCGGGGTGCCGCTGAGCATCCGCCGTACGCCGGCAGCGGGCCGGTAGTCCGGGCCCATGAGGAAGGGGTCGGTGGCGCCCATCCAGCCCTGGACCGGCTGGGTCACCTCGTCGAGGAGCCGCTCGGCGACGTAGACGAACGCCGGCGCCCCGGGGCCGCCGTTGAGGTACTTGTAGGTGCAGCCGACGGCGAGGTCGACGTCCCAGGCGTCGAGCTCGACCGGGACCGAGCCCACGGAGTGGCTGAGGTCCCACAGGACCAGCGCGCCCGCGTCGTGGGCGATCCGGGTCAGCTCCCGGGCGTCGGCCAGGTGAGCCGACCGGTAGGCGACGTGGCTGAGCAGCACCAGCGCCGTCTGCGGCCCGACCGCCTCGGCCAGCAGGTCGGCCTCGACGCCGCCGGCGGTGTCGACCTCGATCCAGCGCAGCGTCAGCCCGCACTCGCGCGCGACACCGTCGGCGACGTAGCGGTCGGTCGGGAAGTTGTCACGGTCGAGCACGATCTCGGTCCGCCCGGGGCGGGCCGCGACCGCGCCCCGCATCGCCTTGTAGAGCAGCACGGTGGTGGAGTCGCCGACCACGGTCTGGCCGGGCCCCGCCCCGAGCACGACCCGGCCCAGGTCGTCGCCGATCACCTCGGGGAGGTCGAACCAGCGCTCGTCCCAGCCGCGGATCAGCCGGCCGCCCCACTCGCCCTCGACGAACTCCGCGAGCCGGGGGCCGGTCGCCCGCAACGGACGGCCCAGGGAGTTGCCGTCGAAGTAGACGAGGGGCTGCTCGGAGCCCACGAAGAGGTCGCGGAAGGGCGCCAGCGGGTCGCGGGCGTCGGGGTCGTCAGAGGGGGACACGGGGCTCCTGTCGGGAGGTGATGTCGTGACCGTATCCGCCCGACCCCGCTGTGCCAGAGTGAGGTCATGCGCGACCCGGCCGGCCAGGTTCTGGCACTCCACCACCCTCCGTTCCGGGCCGAGGTCGTGACCGTCGGCGCCGCGCTTCGCACGCTCACCCGTGACGGGGTCGACCTGGTGGCCGGCTGGCCGGCCGGTGAGGCCTGTCCCGCCTACCGGGGCTGGGTTCTCGCGCCCTGGCCCAACCGCGTCGCCGACGGCCGCTACGCGTTCGACGGGGTCGAGCACCAGCTGCCGATCGACGAGGTCGCCCGGGGCAACGCCCTGCACGGACTGGCCGGCTGGGTGGTCTGGGCCGTCACGGCGCACAGCGACAGCCGGGCCGTGCTGACGTGCACCCTGCCGGCCCGGCCGGGCTACCCCACCAGCCTCGACCTGACGGTCACCTACGACCTCGGCGACGGCGGCCTGCGGGTCACGGTCGAGGCGACCAACGTCGGCGCCGCACGGGCGCCGTACGGCACCGGACACCACCCCTACCTCACCGTCGGGCGCCGGCTCGACGAGTGCGAGCTCACGCTGCCCGCGTCGTCCTACGCCCCCATGGACGAGCGCGGCCACCCGGGCGCGGCGGAGCCGGTCGCCGGCACCGAGCTCGACTTCCGCAGCCCACGCGCGATCGGCGCCACCCAGATCGACCACCCGTTCACCGCGCTCGACCCGACCGACGACGAGGTGACGGTCGTGCTGCGCGACCCCGCGTCGGGGCGTGAGGTCCGGCTGGTGTCCGACCCCGCGACGTTCCCCTGGCTCCACGCCTTCACCGCCGACGACCACGGCGCGCGGGCGCGCGAGTCGCTCGCGGTCGAGCCGATGACCTGCCCGCCCGACGCCTTCGGCTCCGGCACCGACCTGGTCGTGCTCGAGCCCGGCGACACCCACCGCGGGAGCTTCCGGATCACTGGAAGCTGACGAACCTCACCGGAGGACGGATCCGGTGCACCTCGGGCGGGCCCATCCGGTTGACGTCCTCGTCGTAGAACAGCTTGAAGCCCATCGTGAACTGGTGGGGGCGGGCGACCACGCCGTACGTCGCGAGCTTCTGCGCGCGGGTGCCGAACCCGTCGACGTGCTGGACCAGGGCGAGCCGCGGTCGCTGCCGGATCCGGTCGACGTTGTCGATCATTGCGGTGCGGAACTGGTGGAGCACGAACAGCTTCTCGGGGAGGTCGTGGGCGACCGTCAGGTCCGAGAGCCAGGAGGACACGCTGTTGACCTCGGCCGCGCCCACCGAGCCGATGACCCCGGCGGGCACCTGGCGTCGGCCGACCCGCCACTCGGGGTCGAGTGCGAGACCGACGTTGGGGTGGCGCAGCGCCCACTCCCAGCGCTTCGCCACGTCGAGGAAGTCCGACCGGCCGGGCTGGATGTCCAGCAGGAGCAGGGCGCCGTGCCGGTGGGCGGCCGCGACGTAGCGGCGTACGGCGTCGTGGTCGATGTCGTGGCTGTAGTCACCGTCGGGTCCCGGAGCCCGGTCGGCGACCGTGACGATCAGCTCGTAGACGGGCTGCACCGGCTGCCCCGGCCGCGCGAACGGCTCGGCGGCGCGGGCGAGCCGGCGCGTCATCTGGTTCGGTGAGGTCTCGCCGAGCACGCCGAGGGCGCCGGTGCCGGCGGTGCCGTAGTAGGCGACCAGGAAGTGGTTGCCCGCGAAGACGCGGTAGCGCCCGCCGGGCAGCGTGGCGTCCTGGGTCTCCGGCAGCGGGGGTACGTCGGTCGGCGTGGGGGTCGGTGTCGGGGTCGGCGTCGGGTTGGGCGTGGGGCTCGACGGCGGGGCCACGGTGGCCGACGGCTCGTCGACGGGCTCGTCGGCGGGCTGGGCGGTCGGGGTGTGGGCCGGGTTCCTGGCCCCCCAGGCCACGACGATCAGCGCCGCCATCACCAGCAGCACCAGGAAGACGGCCGGGCCGCTGCGATCGGGCTGTGGCGCGCTCACGCGCCGGACACCGGGCCGGGGTCGTCGTCGAAGGCGGGGATCCCGTCGATGCTGGTGCGGTTCTTGAGCCGTCGGTACTCGACGACGCCCTCGGCACCGCGGCGCTCCATGTTGGGCGTGAGCAGGTCGCGCTCCTCGTCCAGCGTCATGAGCGGCAGCGCGTAGCCGCAGGAGTCGCTGACCCGCTCGACGTCGACCACGATCACGGCGCGCGCCGCCGGGTTCGCGGGGAACCGCGCCGCCCAGTCCGCGAAGTCCTCGTCGTAGAGCCCCACCACCCGGCCGCGCCCGTAGAGCCGCACGACGTTGGGCTTGGCCTCGAAGGAGCAGAACATCACGGTGACCCGGCCGTTCTGGCGCAGGTGCGCGATCGTCTCCGCCCCGCTGGCCGTCAGGTCGAGGTAGGCGACCGTGTGCTCGTCGACGACCACGAACGTGTCGGCGAGCCCCTTCGGCGAGACGTTGACGTGCCCGCCGTCGCCCGAGGGCGCGGTGGCGACGAAGAACACCGGCTGCGCCTCGACGAACGCCCGGACGCGCCCCGTGATCCCGTCGTGGACCTTGCCCACGTCAGGAGCCCATCAGCCGGTGACGGCGCCGTGGGCGGCGGACTGCACCATCTTGGCGTACTTGCCGAGCACACCCTTGGTGTACTTGGGGGCGCGCGGCTCCCAGCCCACCTTGCGCTCCTCCCAGTCCTCGGCAGAGCCCGGCATCACGTCCAATGTGCGGTTGAGCACGTCGAGGGTGATCTGGTCGCCGTCGCGCACGAACGCGATCGGGCCACCGTCGACGGCCTCGGGGGCGACGTGGCCGACGCACAGGCCCGTCGTACCACCGGAGAAACGGCCGTCGGTGAGCAGCAGCACGTCCTTGCCGAGACCGGCGCCCTTGATCGCGCCGGTGATCGCGAGCATCTCGCGCATGCCGGGACCGCCCTTGGGGCCCTCGTAGCGGATGACGACGACGTCCTGGTGCTGGATCTGGCCGGCCGCGAGCGCGTCCATCGCGGCGCGTTCGCCGTCGAAGACGCGCGCGGTGCCGGTGAAGACGGAGTCGTCGAAGCCGGCGCTCTTGACAACCGCACCCTCGGGGGCCAGCGAGCCCTTGAGGATGGTGATGCCGCCGGTCTTGTGGATGGGGCGGCCGAGGTCGCGGATCACGTCGTCGTCGACGGCGGGCGGGGCGATCTCGGCGAGGTTCTCGGCCATCGTCTTGCCGGTCACGGTGAGGCAGTCGCCGTGCATGAGCCCGGCGTCGAGCAGCGCCTTCATCACCATCGGGATGCCGCCGACCTTGTCGACGTCGTTCATGACGTACTTGCCGAAGGGCTTGAGGTCGCCGAGGTGCGGGACCTTGTCGCCGATCCGGTTGAAGTCGTCGAGGGTCAGGTCGACCTCGGCCTCGCGGGCGATCGCGAGCAGGTGCAGCACGGCGTTGGTGGAGCCGCCGAGGGCCATCACGACGGTGATCGCGTTCTCGAACGCCTCGAGGGTCATGATCTGGCGAGCGGTGATCCCCTTGCGGAGCATCCCGACCACGGCCTCGCCGGAGCGGTGAGCGAACCCGTCGCGGCGGCGGTCGACGGCCGGCGGGGCGGCGGAGCCGGGCAGCGACATGCCGAGTGCCTCGCCGACGGCGGCCATCGTGTTGGCGGTGTACATGCCGCCGCAGGCGCCCTCACCGGGACAGATCGCGCGCTCGATCTTGTCGACCTGCTCGCGCGACATCTTGCCCGCCAGGCAGGCCCCGATCGCCTCGAAGGCGTCGATGATCGTCACGTCCTGGCCGTCGACCTGGCCGGGCATGATCGAGCCGGCGTAGAGGAAGACACTGGCCAGGTCGAGCCGGGCCGCGGCCATCAGCATGCCGGGCAGCGACTTGTCACAGCCGGCGAGCAGCACCGAGCCGTCGAGCCGCTCGGCCATCATCACGGTCTCGACCGAGTCGGCGATGACCTCGCGCGACACCAGCGAGAAGTGCATGCCCTCGTGGCCCATGGAGATGCCGTCGGAGACCGAGATGGTGCCGAACTCCAGCGGGTAGCCGCCGGCCGCGTGCACGCCGTTCTTGACCGCCTTGGCCAGCCGGTCCAGCGAGAGGTTGCAGGGGGTGATCTCGTTCCAGCTCGAGGCGACGCCGATCTGGGGCTTCTCCCAGTCGTCGTCGCCCATGCCGACGGCCCGCAGCATGCCTCGCGAGGCGGCCTTCTCGAGACCGTCGGTGACGTCGCGCGAACGGGGCTTCAGATCGGGCTTGTCGGACTCGCTCATGGGGCGAGCCTAGTGGTGCCCGGGGAGCCGGTAACTCGGCATCTCAGACCGCCTCCCCCTAGCCTGAACCCATGAGCGCATCGCACGTCGTCCCCTGGACCGACTACGACGCGATCCTCTTCGATCTCGACGGGGTCGTGACCCCGACCGCCGAGGTGCACATGCGGGCGTGGGCCGAGATGTTCAACGGCTTCCTCGGCTCCTACGACGGCAGCGGCGACACCAGCCCGTACACCGACGCGGACTACTTCGCGCACGTCGACGGCAAGCCGCGCTACGACGGCGTCCGCGACTTCCTGACCTCTCGCGGGATCGAGCTCCCCGAGGGCGCCGACACCGACCCCGGCACCGAGCAGAGCGTCAAGGGCCTGGGCAACCGCAAGAACGACGCGTTCAACGAGGTCCTCGCGCGCGACGGCGTCGTGGCCTACCCCGGCTCCGTCGCCCTCCTCGACCACCTGCACCAGCTGGGCCTGCCCCTCGCGGTGGTCTCGTCCTCGGCCAACGCACCCTCGGTCCTCGCGGCCGCCGGACTGGCCGACCGGTTCAAGACCGTGGTCGACGGCAAGGTGGCCAAGGAGCTCGGCCTGCCCGGCAAGCCGGCACCCGACACGTTCCTGCACGCTGCGGAGGTCCTGGGCGCCACGGCCGCCACGTCGGTGGTGCTCGAGGACGCCGTGTCCGGCGTACGCGCCGGCCGGGCGGGCAGCTTCGGCCTGGTCATCGGCGTCGACCGCGGCGCGGGGCACGAGGTCCTGACCGAGGCGGGTGCCGACCTGGTGGTCTCCGACCTCGCGGAGACCCTCCCATGAAGCGCAGGCCGGTCGACGCGGACCCGATGGACCGCGGCCGGTTCCCGGTCGACCCGTGGCGGCTCGTCGAGTGCGCCCACCGGGCCGAGGACCTCGGTGTCACCGAGACCCTGTTCACGGTGGCCAACGGCTACCTCGGCATGCGCGGCAACCCCGAGGAGGGCCGCGACGCCTTCGCGCACGGCACCTTCGTCAACGGCTTCCACGAGACCTGGCCCATCCGGCACGCCGAGACGGCGTACGGCTTCGCCCGCACCGGCCAGACGATCGTCAACGCACCCGACGCCAAGCTGCTCAAGCTGTACGTCGACGACGAGCCGCTCATCCTCGGCACCGCCGACCTCGAGCACTACGAGCGCACCCTCGATTTCCGTGACGGGGTGCTGCGGCGCAACCTGATCTGGCGGACGCCGTCGGGCAAACGGGTGCGGATCGACTCGACGCGCATGGTGTCCATGACCCAGCGCCACCTCGCGGTGATGACCCTCGAGGTGACCATGCTCGAGGGCGACGCTCCCCTGGTCATCTCCTCGCAGGTGCTCAACCGGCAGGACGGCGAGGACGAGTACCACGTCCCCGAGGCCGCCATGGGCGAGGCCGGCGACCCCCGCAAGGCGGCGGCGTTCGAGGGGCGGGTGCTGGTGCCCGAGACGCACTACGCCCGCGAGGACCGGATGATGCTCGGCTACCGCTGCGCCAACTCCCAGATGACGATCGCGGTCGCGGCCGACCACCACCTCACGACCGACGACGAGCACGAGATGGTCGTCCGCCAGCACGAGGACCTCACCAAGCTCGTCGTCCGGGTCGAGGCGACCGAGGGCGGGACGGTCCGCCTCGAGAAGCTCGTCGCCTACCACTCCTCACGCGGCGTCCCCGTGCGCGAGCTGTCCGACCGCTGCGACCGCACGCTCGACCGCGCCGGAAGGCGCGGCGTCGACCACTACCTCGAAGAGCAGCGCGAGTGGTACGAGCGGTTCTGGCGCCACGCCGGCGTCGACGTGCCGGGCGACGACGCCCAGCAGCAGGCGATCCGCTTCAACCTGTTCACGCTCGCGCAGTCGACCGCGCGCGCCGACCAGCAGGGGGTGCCCGCGAAGGGCGTCTCCGGCTCCGGCTACGAGGGCCACTACTTCTGGGACTCCGAGATCTACGTCGCGCCGTTCCTGACGTACACACAACCCCACCTGGCCCGCAACCTGCTGCACTTCCGCACCCGGATGCTCCCGGCCGCGCGCACCCGCGCCCGCGAGATGGCCCAGAGCGGCGCGCTCTACCCCTGGCGCACCATCAACGGCGAGGAGGCCTCGGCCTACTACGCCGCCGGCAGCGCCCAGGTGCACATCGACGCCGACATCGTCTACGCCCTGATGCAGTACGTCGCCGGCTCCGGCGACCTGGGTTTCCTCCTGCGTGACGGGGTCGACGTCCTCGTCGAGACCGCGCGGATGTGGGCCGACCTCGGCTTCTGGCGCAGCAACGGCGAGCGGTCATTCCACATCCACGGCGTCACCGGACCCGACGAGTACACGACCGTCGTCAACAACAACCTGTTCACCAACGTGATGGCGCGCTTCAACCTCGAGCAGGCCGTCGCCACGGTCGAGCTGATCCGCGACCACCACCCCGTCGAGTACTCCCAGCTCGTGCACCGCCTCGGCGTCGGCCCGGAGGAGATCGAGGAGTGGCGGGCCTGCGCCGTCGGCATGCACATCCCCTTCGACGAGGGCCTCGGCATCCACCCGCAGGACGACTTCTTCCTCGACCGCGAGGTGTGGGACCTCTCCCGCACCCCCGAGGAGAACCGGCCGCTAATGCTGCACTACCACCCGCTGGTGATCTACCGCTTCCAGGTGCTGAAGCAGGCCGACGTGGTGATGGCCCTGGTCCTGCACGGCGACCGCTTCACCCAGGAGGAGAAGCGGGCCGACTTCGAGTACTACGACCCGATCACCACCGGTGACTCGACACTGTCGGCCGTCGCGCAGGCGATCATGGCGGCCGAGGTCGGCTACCACGACGAGGCGCTCGACTACTTCCGGGCGGCGCTCTACGTCGACCTCGCCAACCTCCACGGCAACACCGTCGACGGGCTGCACGTCGCGTCGGCGGGCGGCGTCTGGAGCGCGCTCGTGTTCGGCTTCGCCGGCATGCGTGCCTACGGCGCGGAGCTCACCTTCGACCCCCGGCTGCCGGACGGCTGGAGTGCGATCCGGTTCCCGCTGACCTGGCGCGGCTGCCGGATGCACGTCGAGGTCAGCCCCCACCGGCTTCGGGTCACGGTCGACGGCCTCAACCACGAGCCCGGCGAGGAGGTGACCGCGGAGCCCGACGGCCTCGCGGTCGCGCAGTCGGACCGCGTGGCGCTCCGCGTGCACGGCAAGCAGTACGTCGTCCGGCCGGGGCATCCGCTCGAGCTCGAGCTGGACGGCCACGGCGCCCGGATCGACGGCGACCTCGGCTACCGGCCGCTGGTCGGGGGCCACCGCGCCGACGGCACCCAGATCACCGCCGGCGTCCCGGAGCCGATCGTGTTCGACGAGGACGCCGACGAGGAGATGCTGCCCCCCGACCCGCCGCCGATGGGGACGCACGTCCTCCAGAACTGATCTCAGATCTTCGCGGCGCGCACCACCAGCACGTCGGGCAGGTTGCAGACCAGCTGGCGCCAGCTGTCGCCGGCGTCGGCCGAGCCCCAGACGGCGCCGTTGCGCGCCCCGACGTACAGACCGGCCGAGTCGTGGCCGTCGGCGGTCATCGCGTCACGCATGACGCCGACGTAGAAGTCGTCGGGCAGCCCGCTGCCCAGCTCCTCCCAGCTGTCGCCGGCGTCGCGGGAGCGGTAGACCCGCGCCTTGGCGCCTGGCGGGTAGCGGCCGTCGCCGGCGCCGATCGGGAACACGAAGATCGTGTCCGGCTCGTGCGGGTGCACGACGACCGGGAAGCCGAAGTCGGAGGACAGACCGTCGCCGATGTAGGTCCAGGAGCCGCCCTCGTCGTCGGAGCGGTAGACCCCGCCGTGGTTCTGGAGGTAGAGCCGCTCGGGCCGCGACGGGTGCCGGGTCACCTTGTGGACGCACTGCCCGAACTTGGGGTACTGCTGGCCCTCGGGCAGGAACTCCGCGCGGATGCCCTGGTTGCGCGCCGTCCAGGAGCCACCGCCGTCGGTGGTCTGGTAGACGCCGCCCGTGGAGATCGCGACCGTCACCGACTCGGGGTCGGTCGGGTGCGGGAGGATCGTGTGGAAGGCCTGGCCGCCGAAGCCGGCGCCCCACTCGGGGCGCTGCGGGTGGTTCCAGAGTGCCTCCTCCAGCGCGAAGCTCTGGCCGCTGTCGGTCGAGCGCCACACGGCTCCGGGCTCGGTGCCGGCCCAGACCACGCCGGGCTCGGTGCCCGGGGCGAGCTGCCAGACCCGCTCGACGGAGGCGTCGTACTGCTCCGGGAACCGCACACCGGTGCCCTCCTGCCAGGTCCCGCCGAGGTCGTCGGACCAGCGCACCTGCGGTCCGAGCCACATCGACGAGGAGCCCGCGTAGAGCCGTGGCGACTCACCGCGGCCGTCGACCATGCAGGAGTAGACCTCCTCCATGTCGTGGTGAGGACCGGTGAAGTCCCAGTCCACACGCTCGTCGTCCGACCTGCCGACCCACAGACCCTTGCGGGTCCCGACCAATAGCACCGTGCCCATGCGTGACTCCCTTGTCCATGCCCGTGTCTGGTTCGAGCCAACTGTTCTCCTACATTGACCCGGTGACCAGTCCCAACTCATCGGTGCGGCCGCGGCTGGTCGTCTCACCGATCTGGCTGGTGCTGGTCGGCATCCTGTCCGTGCAGTTCGGGGCCGGGGTCGCCAAGAGCCTCTTCGACGAGATCTCACCCACCATGATCGTGTGGCTGAGGCTCGTGACCAGCGCGGTCATCCTGTCGCTGCTGGCCCGCCCGGCGCTGCGCGGCCGCAGCCGCGACGACTGGCTCGTGGTGCTCGGCTTCGGGCTGAGCCTCGGGGTCATGAACTGGGCGATCTACCAGGCCTTCGCCCGGATCCCCCTCGGCATTGCCGTCACCATCGAGTTCGTGGGCCCGCTGACCCTCGCGGTGCTGGGCTCGCGGCGCGCCCGGGACCTGGTGTGGGTCGGGCTGGCCGCCGCCGGGGTGCTGCTGCTCGGCTTCGAGCGCACCGACCTGTCGGTGGCCGGCGTGGCCTTCGCCGTGGTCGCCGGCGCCGCGTGGGCGTCGTACATCCTGCTGAGTGCGCAGACCGGGCGCCGGTGGCCAGGCTTCGACGGGCTGACGCTGGCCAGCATCGTGGCCACGTTGATGCTGACGCCGTTCGCGCTCCACGCCGGCAGCTCGGCGCTGGGCGACCCCCGCATCCTGCTCCTCGGCGCGGCCGTGGGGCTGCTCAGCTCGGTGATCCCCTACACCTGCGAGCTGGTCGCGCTGCGGTCGCTGCGGCCCGCCGTGTTCGGGGTCCTGATGAGCCTGGAGCCGGCCGCGGCCGCCCTCGCCGGCCTGCTGGTCCTGCACGAGCTGCTCACCCCGCTCCAGCTGGTCGCGATGGCCTGCGTGGTCGTCGCCAGCATCGGGGCCACCCGCTCTGGCAGCACGATCGCGGAGCCGGTCCCGGACTAGTTCACCCAGATGTCACGCGACGGAGACGCCCCCGTCTCGCCGGCTGGCTAGCGTCAGGCAGACGCAGCCACCCTCGGGAGTCGCCATGATCGCCTCGTTCGCCCCGCCCGTCCTCGCCGACGCCGTGCACCGCTGGGCCGTGGACTCGCAGCAGCGGGCCCGCCACAACGCGATGCTCGCCGCCACCGAGTGCGCCCAGCGCCGGGCCGAGCGTGAGGACGTCGACGAGTTCTTCACCGCCCTGTACGCCGCCTCGGCCGCGGCCACCGACACGAGGGCCGACGCGAGGGCCGCGCACGGCTGAGCGGGCGACGGTCCTCTGTCTCTGCGGAGGTCTGGGGCACAATCTGTCCATGCCGACCTCCCCCGCGCGGGCCGCCACCGCCGCCTCGCTCGTCTACCACGACGTCCTGTCCGACGACGGAACCGTGCTGCGCGCCTGGACCAACGACCCCGACGGGCTCATCGACGGCCCCACCGTCGTGCTCTGCAACGGGCTCGGCACCGGCCCCTTCGCGTGGCCGGCACTGCTCCGGCCCGACTGCGGCGTACGGGTCGTCTCGTGGAACCACCGGGGCACCGGCGGCTCCGACCGGCCGGCCGACCCCAGCCACATCGAGATCGAGCACTTCGTCGAGGACGGCCTCTCGGTGATGGACCACTTCGGCATCGACAACGCGGTGCTGATGGGCTGGTCGATGGGCGTCAACACGATGTTCGAGATGGCGGTGCGCAACCCCGAGCGGGTGCGCGGGCTCTTCGCCGTGGCCGGCGTCCCGGGAGACACCTTCGCCACCATGCTCGGGCCGCTGCGGCTGCCCCACCCGGTCGCCCGGGCGATCGCGGTCAACATCACCCGCGGGCTCAGGTACGGCGGGTGGGCACTGACCCCGATCGCGTCACGGCTGCCGATCGGGCCGCGCGCGATCGACCTGCTGAGCCGCACCGGGTTCATGTTCCGCGTGCCCGACCCCGACCTCGCGGCGCTCGCGGTCAGCGAGTTCCTCACGACCCCGATCGGCTGGTACATGCAGCTCGCGCTCAGCACGTCGCGCCACGCTCGGGTCCCGCTGAGCCGGGTCACCGTGCCGTGCGCGTTCGTCGCCGGCACCTACGACATCCTCGCCGGCGCCCGCGACATGGCCACCGCGGCCCACCGGGTGCGCGACGCCTCCTACTCCGAGCTGCGGGGCACCCACTTCATCCAGATGGAGCAGCCGGCCGTCGTGCACCAGCTGCTGGTGGAGTTCCTGGCGCGGGTGGGCTGACGTGCGCCGGCTCGCCATCGCCGCAGTCGTGCCGCTGCTCCTCCTGGGCGCGTGCTCCCAGGGCGGCAACGAGAGCGAGGTGACGATCACCGGCACCCCGCCCGCCGAGCCGCAGGGCTCCGGCGTACCCGTGGCTCCGTCGTCGTCGGGTTCGCCGTCCGGGGCCCCGTCCACCTCGCCGACCGACGACCCGGGCACCGGCGAGCCGCAGGTGCTCGAGGAAATCGCGATCGGCCTGGCTGCCCCGTGGGGCCTGGACTTCCTGCCCGACGGTGACGCCGTGGTCACCGAGCGCGACACCCGCCGGGTGCTGCTGGTCAAGGGACCCGACCACGAGGTCGTCGAGGTCGGCACGATCGACATCGCGGCTCCGGAGGGCGAGGCCGGCCTGCTCGGCGTCGCCGTCTCGCCGAAGTTCGACACCGACCGCCTCCTCTACTTCTACGTCAGCACCGCCGACGACAACCGGGTCGTGCGGGCGCGGCTCGAGGGCAACCGGCTCGGCAAGGTGCGGCCGGTCCTGACCGGCATCCCCAACGGCTACATCCACGACGGCGGACGCCTGGAGTTCGGCCCCGACGGCTTCCTCTACGTCTCCACCGGCGAGACCGGCACCGGCTTGCTCGCCCAGGAGCGTGGTGGCCTGGCCGGCAAGATCCTGCGGATCACGACCGAGGGCAAGCCGGCCAAGGGCAACCCCTTCGGCACGCCCGTCTGGTCGTGGGGCCACCGCAACGTGCAGGGCCTGGCCTTCGACGACGCCGGCGTGCTGTGGGCCTCGGAGTTCGGGCAGGACGAGTTCGACGAGCTCAACCGGATCACCAAGGGCGAGAACTACGGCTGGCCCGCGGTCGAGGGCACCGGCGGCGAGCGCCAGGGCTTCGTCGACCCCCAGCAGGTGTGGCACCCCGACGACTCCTCCCCCTCCGGCCTCGCCTTCCTCGACGGCTACCTCTGGATGGCCGCGCTCAAGGGCGAGCGGCTCTGGCGGGTCGAGGTCGACGGCAACCGCGCGGTCGACCCGCAGGGCTTCTTCATCGGCGACTACGGCCGGATGCGCACCGTCGCCGTCACGCCCGACGGTGAGCTCTGGGTGATGACCAGCAACCGCGACACCCGTGGCGACCCCGGCCCCGGTGACGACAAGATCCTGCTGGTGCAGCCCTAGGCCGCTGGCGTGCCGGCCACGGCCGTCACCGTCGCCCGCTTGGCGGCCCGGCGCAGCGTGGTCAGGATCGCGGGGCCGAGCACGACGAGCGCGACGGTGTTGGTGATCGCGCGGCCGGTGTCGAAGCTGCCGGTGGAGGTGATCAGCGTGTACGTCGCGAACGTCCGCAGGTTGTCGAGCAGCGGCGCGCCCGCGACGTAGGACAGCGCGCCCTCGTGACCGGGCACCTGGACGCCGAGCAGGAACGGCCAGCCCGACAGGTTCATGAGCAGCCCGAACGCGTAGGCGGCGAATACGCCGTAGACCACCAGCAGGGCGATCTCGGCGCGGCCCGTGAACCGTTTCGGCAGCAGCCCGGCGCCCATCCCGATCCAGGCCGACACGAGCATCTGGAACGGCAGCCAGGGGCCGACGCCGGCGGTCATCAGGGCCGAGGCGAACAGCGACGTGCAGCCCAGCACGAACCCGAACCCGGCGCCGAACACCCGGCCGCCGAGGATCAGCAGGAAGAACACGAACTCCACGCCCGCGGTGCCGGCGGAGACCGTGCGGAGGATCGCGTTGAGGGCGCTGAGCACGCCGAGGATGGCCAGCACCCGCGCGTCCATGCCGCCCTCGCTGAGCTCGGCGAGCACCACGGCGATCACGATCGGGAGCAGGGCGAGGAACAGGAACGGCGGGTCGACCCGGGTGTCCTCGGGGACCTTGAGGAGCAATGGCCAGCACAGCATCATCAGGCCACCGAGCGAGGCCACGCCCAGTACGGCCGCGGAGCGCGGGGACAGCGGTACGGCGGCCCTGGTCATGCGGTCTCCAGGGCGGCGACGACCTCGTCGACCAGCAGCCAGGGGGCGCCGAGCACCTTGGTCACCTGCGGCGCGAAGGCGGGCGACTCGGCGACCACCCGTCGTACCGGACCCGAGGAGACCACCTCGCCCTCGGCCATGACCACGACCTCGTCGGCGGCCAGGGCCGTGAACTCCACGTCGTGGGTGGCCACCAGCACCGCGTGGCCGTCGTCGGCGAGCGCGCGCAGGATGCCGGACAGCGAGCGCTTGGCGGCGTAGTCGAGACCGCGGGTGGGCTCGTCGAGGAGTACGACGTGCGGGCGCGCGACCAGCACCAGCGCGAGGGCGAGCGCCAGCCGCTGTCCCTCGGAGAGGTCGCGGGGGTGGCTGTCGCCGGGGATGCCCGGCACCAGCCGGTCGAGGATCGCGCGGGTGCCCGCTCCACCGGCCGCGCACTCCTCGTCGACGGTCTCGAGGTAGAGCAGGTCAGAGGCGTTCTGCGGGAGCAGCCCGACCACGTTGCGACGCTGCGCCGCCTCGAGCCGCGCCGGGTCGGCGTCACTCGTGGTGATCGAGCCGTGCTGGCGCCGGCCGGTGCCCTGGAGCGCCCACAGCAGCGACGACTTCCCCGAGCCGTTGCGGCCCATCAGCGCGGTGACGAGGCCGGCGCCCAGGGTGAGGTCGAGCTCGCGGACGGCGACCGTGTGGCCGTGGCTGACGGTGACCCTCCGAGCGGTCAGGGCGGCCGGCGCCGCGACCAGCGTGGGCTGCGGCGGCGGGGTGAGGTCGAGCGCGCGCGCCTCGCGGCGCGCCTCGCGCACGGTGAGCGGCAGCGGGTCCCAGCCGGCGGCGCGGCCGAGGTCGACGATCGGGGGCACCACGGGCGAGTGCGCGAGCAGCTCGGCCGGGGTGCCGACCTGGACCCGGCCGTCGCCGGTGAGCAGGCACATCCGGTCGGCGAACGGGACCACCCGCTCGAGTCGGTGCTCGGCGACCAGCACGGAGACGCCGAGGTCGTGCACCAGCCGGGTGAGGGTGGCCAGGACGTCCTCGGCGGCGGTCGGGTCGAGGGCGGAGGTCGGCTCGTCGAGCACGAGCAGACGGGGGTGCGTGGTGAGCACCGAGCCGATCGCGACCCGCTGCTGCTGGCCGCCCGAGAGGGTACGCAGGTCGCGGTGGCGCAGCTCGGCGATGCCGAGCAGGTCGAGGGTCTCCTCGACCCGGCGGCGCATGCTCTCGGGCGCCAGCCCGAGCTGCTCCATGCCGTAGGCGAGCTCCTCCTCGACGGTGTCGGTGACGAACCCCGCGGCGGGGTCCTGACCGACGTACCCGACGACGTGGGCGCGGTCACGCGGCGCCGTACGCAGGATCGAGACGCCGTCGAGCAGCAGGTCGCCGCTGAGGGTGCCGCCGCTGAAGCGCGGCACCAGGCCGGTCACGACGCCCAGCAAGGTGGACTTGCCGACACCGGTGGGGCCGGAGACGAGCACCAGCTCGCCGTCGTCGATCGTCAGGTCGACGCCGGCGAGCACCGGGCGCTCGTCGTAGCCGAACGTGATGTCGCGCAGCTCGATCACGCCGCCACCTCCCGGGGAGGCGGTGCGGCGGCCGCGGCGGCCGCGCCGAGTAGGCCGCCGACCAGCGCGACCATGCTGATCTCCGGCGCCGTCGAGAGGTCGGGGTAGGCGATGAGCAGCTGGTGGCCGTTGACCCACCAGCCGACGACGCCGACCGCGACGCCCGAGGCGACCACGGCGAGCTCGGGCCAGCGCCAGCGGTCGGGCCGGTAGCGCGTGCGCTCGACCCGTCGTCCGGCGCTCACCAGGCCGGCGACCGCCACCACCACCCCGAGCCCGAGCATCGGCAGCGCCAGGAAGCGCGGGGCAGTGAGGTCGAGCAGCGCGTAGACGCCGACACAGACCCCGCACAGGCCGGCCAGCATCAGCGCGCCCGTCGTCCGGCGCTGGGCGGCGGTGAGCCCGGCGGCGCGGCCGTAGCCGCGGGCGTCCATCCCGGCGGCCAGGGCGAGGGAGCGCTCGAGGGCGTCCTCCATGACGGGTACGACGAACCGGCGCAGCCGCCGCACCCGGCCGGTCTCCCCCGCCCGCAGCGACTGTGCCGCGCGCACCCGGCGCACGCTGTCGGCGAACTGCGGCAGCACGGTCACGGCCACCACCAGCGCGGTGCCGATCTCGTAGAGCGCCGGCGGCACCGAGCGGAGCAGCCGCTTGGGGTTGGCGAGCGCGTTGGCGGCGCCGATGCAAATCACGATCGTGGCCAGCCGCAGCCCGTCGTACAGACCCGCGAGCAGCGCCTCGAGCGTGACCGGCCCGAGCAGGGAGACGCCCAGAACCCAGTCGGGCAAGGGGATCCGCGGCAGATCGAAGAGAACCGTGCCGGGGTAGCTCCCGCCGAACACGAGCCGGAATACCACCCGGAGCACCACGATCGCGACCCCTAGCCAGACGTACAGCCGGAACGAGCGCGCCCACGGCTGGTCCGAGCGACGCGCCATGACCACCACCGTGGCGACCCCGATGAGCAGCATCAGGACCAGGGGGTTGGTCGTGAGCGAGGCCGCCGTGGCAAGGCCGATCGCCCACAGCCACCAGGCCACGGGATGCACGTCACGCGGGAGCCGGGCGCTCACGTCGAGCCAGACCTCCGGCGTACCAGGAAGACGATGCCGGCCACCCCGAAGACGGTGCCGATCAGCGCCGGCGCGACGAACGACGGCAGACCGTCGCTCTCCGGCTCCGCCGCGTCGGGCCGGACGTACTGTTCCTCCGCCGCCGGGTCCGTCGGTACGTCGGTCGGCGCGGCGCCCGGTGTCGGGGAGCCCTCCGACGCGGAGGCCGACGGGCTCGCGGAGGAGTCACTCGGGCTCGGCGACGTCGCGGCGGTGGTCGGGTCGACCGGCAGGCTCGCCGAGGACGACCCGCTTGGCGGCGCCGGGGTGGACGTGCTGTGCGTCGGCGTCGGCGTGGGCTTGGCTGTCGGGCTGGTCGTCGGGCCGGTCGTCGGGCCGGTCGTCGGGTTGGGCGTCCGCGTCGGCGTCTGGCTGGGTGTCGGCTCGCTCTGGTGTGCCGCCGGCGTGAAGCTCGGAGCGGCCGACGACTCGCTCTGGTCCCACGAGAACGCGACGTACCCGCCCGCGGGGATGGTCAGCGACTGGGCGCCGAGGCTGGAGTAGGACCAGCTGCCGGTCTTGCCGTCGGACCACCACAGACCCCAGTAGGCGTTGGCGGGGGCGGTGTTGACGCACGGGTCGCTGGTGGGGACGCCCGAGACCCGGCAGACGAACCCGGGCTGCCGCGACGCGTAGGACAGGTCGAAGCCGGAGTCCTCGAAGAGGGTCGACGCCTTCTTGCCGCCACCGTCGGCGTCGCACACCGAGGGCACGCCGCCGCCGAGCTCGTTGAAGTCGACGACGACGGTGACTCCCTCAGCCGACGAGCAGCCGGCGGCGGCGGCTGGAGCGGGCACGCCGGCCCCGGCCGCCGCCGCCACGAGGGCGGCGGCGGACAGGAACCGCCCGAGAGTGCGTTGCTGTCGCACGATCAGCGGGTGACCGTGAAGGTCTTGCTGTTGGTGCGGGTGGCGAACTGGCCCACGACCTTGACCGTCGCCTTGCCGACCTTGTTGCCCACCGGGAACCGCACGGTCACCACGCCGTTGGCGCCGGCCTGGCGGGCGGCGACGCGCTCGCCCTTGTAGGTGACGGTGACGTTCTCGGCGGGAGCCAGGCCGGTGATCCTGACGACCTGCCTGGCGCCGGCCGGAACCGGTGCCTTGAGCGTGAACGGCAGCTTCTTGGCGCCGAGCGCGCGGATCGACACGGTGCCGATCACGCCGCCGGCGTTGGCCACGCGGACCTTGCTGGTCGCCGTCTTGGTCGGGATCAGGACCGGCAGCCTGGCCTCGCCGTCCACGTCGGCGTAGCCGAGCACCGACTGCTCCCCGAGCATGGCGCACAGCGCCTCACCCGGAGCGGCCTGCACCACACCGACCGGCTTCTTGCCTCCGGCCTTGACGTACTCGGCGGTGAAGACGGGCTGCGGGTTCGCGGCCGCCGTCGTGAACGACAGGGCAGGCAGCGCCTGGGCGGTGGCACGACGGAACTGGTCGAGACTGTCGGAGACGGGGCCGGTCCGGGCACCGGCGCGAGCCGCGTCGTCGAACGCGATCGCACCCGTGTCGACGGCGGAGTAGTAGACGCAGTTGGCGACGTTGGCCAGCTGGTGCGCACGCACCCACGCGGCGGCGTCGGCCGCGGCGTTGGGAGCGCTGGAGATGCCGAGCGCGTAGCCCGCGAGACCGGTGCTGTTGGCGTTGGCGGTGCCGCCGGCGGTGCCGTCGGTGAACGAGCCGTTGGCGGCCTGGTGGTTCTTCAGCCACTCGACGGCGTTGGCGATCGCGCCCTGGATGTCGGTGTCGTCGGCCTGGCCGGCCAGCGCGGTGAGTGCGATCGCCGTGGCGTCGACGCTCGGCGAGGCGACGCCGTCGTCACAACCCTGGCCGAGGGGTGCGAAGTAGAGCGTGAAGTAGCCCGCGGCACACTGCTGGGCGAGCAGGACGTTGGTGGCCTCCTCGGTCTCGGTGCTGCCGGCGACGTCCAGCGCGTTCACGGCGAAGGACTGGCCCAGCACGTTGGCGTAGTCGTTGGCCGGGTCGGGGGCGCCGTTCTTGGTCGGCTCGTCAGACAGTCGGCCGAGGTAGGGACCGCTGTCCGCGACGAACGACTCGATACGGGCGACCAGGTCGACCCCGCCGAAGCTGGTCGGGTCGGCGCCCACGGTGGTGGCGAACACGGCGGCCTTGGCGGCGCCGTTGGACGAGTGACCGGCGAAGGTCGCGTCCGGGCCGCTGGGGAACGGGTCAGGGCTGGTGTAGGTGTAGTCGCCGGCGTAGGCCTCGAGGTTGCTGGCGATGGCGTCGCGGGCCGCGGCCACGGTGGCGGGCTGCTGGCCGACCCGCACCAGGGAGGTCGCGGCGTCGATGGTCAGCCCGTAGTCGTTGCCGCCGAACGGGCTCGGCAGCAGGCCGTCGGTGAACTGCCCGGCGAGCCAAGCAGCGCCGGCCGCGCCGGGGGCCGGGTCGGTGGCGGCGTACGCCGGAGTCGTGGGCAGGGCCACGACGGTTCCGAGTGCCAGTGCGGGCACGGCCAGCAGGCCGACCGCACGGCGGATGACGGTGTGGTTCTGGGGGCGGGTCA
Source organism: Nocardioides szechwanensis (assembly GCF_900103935.1). GTDB lineage: Bacteria > Actinomycetota > Actinomycetes > Propionibacteriales > Nocardioidaceae > Nocardioides > Nocardioides szechwanensis. The sequence continues at coordinate 1,897 of NZ_FNIC01000001.1, read as the reverse complement.
TGAGTTCCTCTCCGCTGCACACAGCGGAGGCGTCCAGACCTGTTGCCTGGGGGGCGCCACCGCTGCTTGTCCTCGACAGCGAGTGATCAGGACGCCACGCAGCAGGTGTTCCGGCTCACCGACCCCGAGCGGTCGGCCTACGGTTGCGGGTCAGCGCCGGCTTCGGACCGGCTTTCCCTGCTACGGACGTGATGAAGTGTCCGGGCCGCACCTTACCGGGGGCACGCACCAGTCGTCCCCTCGGTCGGTCGTTGAGACGCGCGGCTACGGTGAGCTGATGCCAGCCACCTCACCACGACGACTCGACCGGGTCACCCGGGGCAGGGCAGCGCGCTGGGGAGCGGTGGCGCTCCTCGTCCGGCCCGCGTACATCGCGACCGAGGTCGTCGTCGCGGCGGCCACCACTGGGGGCTACAGCTTTCTCGCCGACTCGGTCAGCCGACTCGGTGAGGTCGGTTGCTCGGAGGCGTACTGCTCCCCTCGCCACGAGCTCATGAACGGGTCGTTCGTGGGCTTCGGCATGCTGCTGGCCGGTGGCGCCGCGCTGCTCTCGCGACCCCTGGGTCCGTGGGTCACCGGGCTGCTGGTGGTCTCCGGGCTGAGCTCGGTCGCCACGGGCCTCGCTCCGCTCGACCAGGACGTCACCCTGCACGCCCTCGCCGCGACGCCCCTGTTCGTCGCGCAACCCATCGCGCTGATCGTCCTCGGGGCACGGCTGCGCGACGACCAGCCGCGGCTGGCCCGGGCCCTCCTGACCACCGGAGCAGTCACCGGCGCAGCGGCCGTCGGCTTCGTGCTCACGGGCGACGGCCCAGCATCAGGCGCGCTCGAACGCCTGGCCCTGTGGCCCGTCCTGCTCGGGCTGGCGGGGTACGCGTGGACACGGCTCCCGCGCCGGGGTCGAGAGGACCAGCGCGACTAGGGCGTGTCTCCAATGTTGAGCGGGCTTCGGGCTTGATGCTGAGCGCATGACGCGGATGGCGGTGCTCAGCGATGCGATGTGGGACCAGATCGAGGCAGTTCTGCCGCCGGTGAAGGGCGCGATGGGCAGGCCGATGCGCGATCATCGCCTGCTCGTCGAAGGCGCGATCTACCGATACCGGACCGGTGTTGCCTGGCGCGATCTTCCTTCGGACTTCGGCCCGTGGCAGACCGTCTGGAAGCGTCACCATCGGTTCTCGACGGACGGCACGTGGGACAAGGTTCTGACTGCGTTGCAGATTCAGGCTGATGCGCGTGGGGAGATCGACTGGCGACTCTCTGTCGACTCGACCTCGGCGCGGGTTCATCAGCACGGCGCGACCGCTGCGAGGTCCCAGGGCGGGCCCAGTTCCCACACAGGGGGCAGGGTCGAATCACAAGGATCGGGCACCTCGCGCAGTCGAGCCTGAGGATCACGCGATCGGACGATCGCGGGGCGGGTTGACGACCAAGACCCACGCCCTGGTTGACGGCAACGGATTGCCGCTGGTTATCGCCCTCACTCCGGGACAGGCCAACGACTCCCCGGCCTTGCCGAAGCTCCTCGCTGAACTCCGCGTTCCCCGAGTCGGACCAGGCCGGCCACGGACTACACCTGCGGCGCTCCGCGCCGACAAGGCCTACTCCGCACGAGGCCACCGGGCCTACCTGCGCTCGCGGGGAATCGTCGCGGTGATCCCTGAACCTTCTGACCAGATCAGGCACCGTAAGAACAAGGGCTCGCGCGGCGGGCGACCTGTCGCTTTCAACGCCTCGGACTACAAGCAACGCAATGTCGTAGAGCGCGCGTTCAACCACATGAAGAACTGGCGCGGCCTCGCGACGCGCTACGACAAGCACGCAGTGATCTATCGAGGCGGGGTCGTCCTCGCCGCGATCATGCTCTGGCTCGCATGACTTCGGAGACGCGCCCTAG
>NZ_FNIC01000004.1 GCF_900103935.1 Nocardioides szechwanensis | reverse complement strand
TCGGCCTCGCCGATCTCGGGGGCGACGACGTCGAGGATCCGTCGGCCCTGGATGCGCAGCGCGCGGGCGTCGTAGTGCGCAGCGGCTTCGAGGAGGTAGTCACGTGCTCGAGTGCGGACGTCGGGCTGGACGGTGTCGGGCAGGGCGTCGACGGCGTCGGTGACCACGTGGGCTTGGTCGACCAGCACGTCGCCTGCCGCCAGCGCGTGGGCGACGGGGTCGTGGGTCTCGAGGGCATTGGCGAGCTTGATCTTCCGTGCGGCTTCGCGCTGGGTCATGCGGGTGTGGTTCGCCCACCACACCGACGTCGACGTCGCACCGGACGCGTCGCCGACCTGGTTGCGGTCCGCGTGGGCCGCGACCTTGAGCTCCAGCGAGGTGGCTTGGGCGACGAGCCGGGTCAGCTCCACCAAGGCGCATCGGGTCTCGTCGTCGGACAACGACCACGCCGGCGCGTGCTCGACACTGCGCAGCTCGGCCTGGATCGCGGACACGGCAGCGAGGATCGGGTGGTCCCGATCGGTGCGGTGTCCGGTGCTGGCCATGGGACTATTCCAGCATCGACCACCGACAGTCGAAGGGCTCAGAACCCCTTACCCACAAGGGCTTCCGCAACTTTCTGGGACTTTACCTTTGGGGTTCGGGGGTGGTTTCGAGGCTCGCTGCGCTCGCACCTCAACCACCGTAGGAAGGGCCCGCGCTTGTGCGGGCGGCGCGGCGAAGCCGCCGCCGCCCGTGCGCCGCCCCAGCAACCCGGGAGAGGCTCGCAGTCAAGGACGCCGAAGGCGCCGCGAAGCGGGCGAAGCTCCTTGACGGCGAGACCCGGGTTGCTACGCGCGCGGGCCACAGTCCCCCGCGGCGGACAGTCGCCTGCCTCGACACGGCCAGCGAAAGGGCCTAGAGGAACGGGCGCAGCTTGTCGACCGACTCGGTGGGGACGGTGACGGCGATGCCTTCGCCGATGGCGCGCAGGCGCCACCCCGCCTCGTCACGGACGAGCTTGGCCATCACCAGCCCCGTCTCGGGGACACCCGCGGTGAGGCGGAACCGGGCGAACTCGACCCGCTCCTCGTCGAGCAGGCGCACGTAGGCCCGGTCGATCCACTCGAGGCTGTGGCCGTGGTAGCTGCTCACCAGGAAGACGATCGTGTCGACCCGCTGGTAGACGCGGTCGAGGTCCACGGTCAGGACCTCGTCGTCGTCGTCACCTCGGCCGGTGAGGTTGTCGCCGAGGTGTACGACGGAGCCGTCGCGGGTCTGCAGGTTGTTGTAGAACGCCAGGTCGAAGAGCTGCTCGCCGGCGAACTGCACGGCGGTGGCGTCCAGGTCGATGTCGGGAGCGCCGGTGCCCATGGCGCCCGCGGTGTAGAGCTTGTCCCAGCCCAGGCCCAGCTGGATCCGGCTGCGCGGACGCCCGTCATCGGTCGCCAGCACCAGCTCCTGACCCTTGGTCAGCTCGATCAACGTCGCCTCCTTCGCTGGGCCGAACCTACCCGGGCACACCTCGTCGGCCACGCTTTGTGAATTACAGCGGTGTAGTTGCCCGCAACCGATGTTACTGGTGTTACTTGTGGGGTTATGGTGGCGAGGCTTCCGCCGGACCGACACCCCTTCCCCTGGAGATCCGCGATGACCGCCCGTCTGCCTGCCCGTCTGATTGGCCGGCTACCCGCCCGCCTCGCCCGCACCAGCTCCGTGCTGGTCGCCGTCGCCGTGGCACTGGCCCTGACGAGCGCGCCCGGAGGCGCCTCCGACACCGCCGCCCCGAGCTCCTCGACCACCGCCCCGACCACCGCCTCGCAGCGCGCCACCAACGTGGTGACCCCGGGCGACTTCACCGGCTTCGGCTTCGACCAGTGCCACGCGCCCAACCAGAAGGCGATGAACGCCTGGCTGAAGGCCTCGCCGTTCCTGTCGGTCGGCATCTACATCGCCGGCGACTCGCGCGCCTGCCGCGACCAGCCCAACCTGACGCCGACCTGGATCTCCACCCAGCTGCGCAACGGCTGGCGGCTGCTGCCGATCACTCTCGGGCCCCAGGCCTCGTGCCAGCCGCGGTTCCCGCGCTACGACGACGACGTCAAGATCAACCCCAAGCCGGGCAAGGTCAAGCGCTACGCCCTGGCCAAGCAGCAGGGCATGGACGAGGCGGTCGACACCGTCCAGGTCGCCACCTCGCTGGGCATCGCACCGGGGAGCACGCTCTGGTACGACCTCGAGGGCTTCGACTCCAGCAACACCGACTGCCGTGAGTCCGCGCTGACCTTCCTCAGCGGCTGGACCCAGAAGCTCCACGAGCTGGGCTTCGTGTCGGGCGTCTACTCCAGCGCCGGCTCCGGGATCGCCGCGCTCGACTCGGCCCGGGTCAACCGCCCGGACCGGTTCACGCTGCCCGACATGATCTGGGTGGCGCGCTGGGACGGCATCCCCAACACGTCGACGTCGTACATCCGCGAGGACGGGTGGCGCCCCGGCGGCAGGATCAAGCAGTACGAGGGCGGCCACGACGAGACGTGGGGCGGCGTCAAGATCAACATCGACCGCAACTTCCTCGACGTCGGCCGCGGTTCCTACGCCGAGCCGGAGACGCACTGCGACGGGGTCAACGTGTCGTTCCGGGAGTACCTGCCGTTGAAGGCGCCGTCGGAGGGCTACACCCCGTCGGCCCCGCACGTGAAGGCGCTGCAGTGCCTGCTCAAGGAGCACGGCTACTACGACGGCCCGACCGGCGGCAACTACAACCCCAAGCTGGTCAAGGCGATGAACACCTGGCAGGCCGAGCGTGGTCTCGCGGTGGGCACGTCGTGGTTCGTGAAGCACTGGATGACGCTGCTCGTGGCGGGCGACCGCAAGATCGTCAAGTACGGCTCCGCCGGTCCCGCCGTACGCCGCCTCCAGCGCACGCTCAACGCCGCGGCGCTCGGCAAGTCGGTGCCGACCAACGGGGTGTTCGACACCGCGACCTTCGGGGCCGTGCGGACGTGGCAGTCCAAGGTCGGGATCACGGCCTCGGGCGTCATCGCCGCGGAGTCCTGGACCAAGCTGGCGGCCGGCGTCCGCTGACCCGGCCGCCGGACAGCGTCAGCTCGCGGGCGGGCCGACCAGCAGCGCGACCCCGGTCAACGCGACGACGGCGACCAGCGCGGCGGCCACGCCGCGGGCCGGGTTGCGCAGCAGCCACGCCACCGGTCGCTCGACCGGCCGGGCGGCGTCCTCGCCCACCAGGCGCCAGGTGTCACCCAGCCCCGCGCGTCGCTCGACGTGGCGGTCGAACCAGACGGTCATGAACGGCGGGACCGCCGAGGCCAGCCCGAGCGCCGTCCGGCCGAGGGTCCAGCGGCGGTCGACCGCGACGACCACCGTGGTGAGGCAGTAGCCGATGAACACCACGCCGTGCAGCATCCCGAAGACGCGGACCCCGAGCTCGGTGGTCTCGGTGACGTACTTGAAGAACATGCCGGTCAGCAGGCCGGCCCAGGTGAGAGCCTCCGCGGTCGCCACGACGCGGAACAGCCGGGTGGGGCTCACGCGAACGAGCCCTCGACGAGGCTGGTGAAGAAGCCGAGACCGTCGGTGCCGGCACCTGTCAGGTCCTCGACGGCGTGCTCGGGATGCGGCATCAGGCCGACCACGTTGCCGCGGGCGTTGGTGATGCCGGCGATGTCGCGCAGCGAGCCGTTGGGGTTGTCGCCGAGGTAGCGGGCCAGGACCTGCCCCTCCCCCTCGAGGCGGTCGAGGGTCGCCTCGTCGGCGACGAACCCGCCCTCGCCGTTCTTGAGCACGATCGTGACCTCGGCGCCCTCGGCGTAGGCGGAGGTCCAGGGGGTGCGGTTGTTCTCGATGCGCAGGCGCTGGTCGCGGCAGACGAACTTGCGGTGGTCGTTGCGGATCAGCGCGCCCGGCAGCAGGTGCGACTCGCACAGGACCTGGAAGCCGTTGCAGATGCCGAGCACCGGCATCCCCCGCTCGGCGGCCGCGATGACCTCGGTCATCACCGGGGAGAAGCGCGACAGGGCACCGCAGCGCAGGTAGTCGCCGTACGAGAACCCGCCCGGCAGGATGATCGCGTCGACCCCGCGCAGGTCGTGGTCACCGTGCCACAGCGCGACGGCCTCGTGGCCGCCGAACCCCACCGCGCGCTGGGCGTCGACGTCGTCGAGCGACCCGGGGAACGTGACGACCCCGACCTTCATGCGGGCTGCTCCGCCTCGGCGAGGTGGACGGTGTAGTACTCGATGACCGGGTTGGACAGCAGCGTCTCGGCCATCTCGTGCACCTCGGCGAGCACCGCGTCGGTGATCTCTCCGGCGAACTCGAGCTCGAAGCGCTTGCCCTGGCGTACGTCGGTGACGCCGACGAAGCCGAGCCTTGGCAGGGCGCCGAGGACGGCCTTGCCCTGCGGGTCGAGGATCTCGGGCTTGGGCATGACGTCGACGACGACTCGGGGCACGACGGGCTCCTGCTCAGGGGCGGGCTTCACGGACGGGTGCGAAGGCAGCACCATCCTACTTTTCAGCGTTCGACGTCGTAGTAGTCGGTGTCGCAGAACTCGTCGAGGAGCCGCTCCCAGGTCTCCCGGGTGACCGATCCGTTCTGCTCCACGAGCACCTCGCCCTGGAACGCCGTCACGGCGCCCGCGAACTCCGGCGTGTACTGCCCGAGGGTCGTGAACACCGCGTCCTTGGGCAGATGGTCGTCCAGGTAGAGCGCCCACTGCACCTGCCCGATCAGCCGCCGGGTGACGAGGGAGTCGAGGTCGCTCTCGGGACCGAGGACCGGCAGCCCGTCGATGGACTCCTCGCAGAAGCAGAGCTCGCGCTCCTGCGACGGGTTGGCGAGCCTGCGCACCCAGGCGCTCGGGCTGTCGAGGGTGCTGATCACCTCGCAGGCGTCGGCAGCGGTCGCGAAGGGGCCGAGGTAGGCGTTGTAGATCGGCGCCCCGGAGTCGGGGTTGGTCTCCTGGAACGCGTCGCACGAGTCGGAGGCACGCAGCACCGCGGCGTCCGGCACGCCCTCGATCGCCTTGCCGAGCTTGTCGGCGTAGTTGGCCGGCACGCTGGCGGTGGCGAGCATGACGATGACCTCCCCCGTGCACGGAAGGTTGACGAGCTCGGCGTTGACGTCGAACGGCAACGGCTCCGGGTCCTCCGGCACGGGCACGTAGTCGGTGCGCTCCTCGACCGGGTTGTCGGTCGACCCGGTCGACTCGGTCGGCTCGGTGGGGCCGGTCGTGGCGTCGGTGGGGTCCGTGGTGCGCTCGCCGGCCGTGTCACCCGGGGTGCCGTCGTCGTCGGCGCCCAGCACCCGCCACGCGGCGAACCCGCCGCCGACCAGGGCCAGGACGACGAGCACGGCGAGGACGGGAGCCCAGCTGCGGCGCCGCTCCGGCAGCCGGGCGGCCGGGACGGCGACCTCCGCCGCGGGCTCGCCGAGGACGGTCTCGTCGGCAGGGGTGGGGGCGGGCGGGGGCGCGGGCGGCTGGGCCGGCTCGGTGGACGCGTCGGGGGCGACCACGGCGGTCGGTGGCGCAGTCGGCTCGGTCACCCCACCGGGATCGGGTGCCGCGACGGGCTGCTCGGAGAGCGGCGAGAGGCTGCGCGTCCGGTAGCGGCGTACGTCGGCGTCGCCGACCTTGCCGACCGCGAACGCCAGCACGGCGCAGGCCCACCGGGCGCTGTCGACGTCGCGGCTGCCGCGGTCGCGGGCCAGGAGGGTCCCGGCGGCCTCGACCGCCCGCGCCCCCTCGCCGCCGCTGGTGATCGTGTTGATCATCCAGCCGTAGGCGCCCAGCCGGACCGTGTCGACCAGCAGGTTGATGTCACCGGTGCTGGCCGCGCCCTCGTCGAGGTAGTCGTCGAGCGCGGCGCGGAAGCCGTCGGGGTCGTCCAGCACCTGGGGCCCGACGCTGGCGACCAGCTCCGCGAGGTGCTCGTGCAGCTCCATGCGCTCAGGCTAGTGCTTGCGGCCCATGATCGAGATCGCGAGCGCGACGCCGAGGCCGGCGACGATCGGGCCGATCACCGACCAGGTCTTCTCGCCGGTCATGGAGCTGCCCTCGACGTAGCCGAGACCCTGGAGGGTCCACAGCGCGCCGACCAGGACCATCAGCCCGGCCACGGCCAGGCCGATGACCTTCACCATGGCGCGGTCACGAGAGCTCGCGCTTGAGGATCTTGCCGGTGGCGGTCATCGGCAGGGCGCTGACGACCTGCACCTGGCGGGGGTACTTGTAGCCGGCCATCTGCTCCTTGCCCCAGGCGACCAGCTCCTCCTCGGTGACCGTCGCCCCGTCGTTGAGGATAACGACGGCCTTGATCTCCTCGCCGTGGCTCGGGTCGGGGACGCCGATGACGGCGGCCAGCGAGACGTCGGGGTGGGTCATCAGGACCTCCTCGACCTCACGCGGATAGACGTTGTAGCCACCGCGGATGATCATGTCCTTGGACCGGTCGACGATGTAGTACCAGCCGTCGGCGTCGCGCCGGCCCAGGTCACCCGAGCGGAACCACCCGTCCTGGATGGCCTCCTCGGTCGCCTCGGGCCGCTGGTAGTAGCCCTTCATGACGTTGTGGCCCTTGATCGCGATCTCGCCCACCGCGTGCTCGGGGTCGTCGCCGCCCTCGAGGTCGTCCCAGGTGTCGGGCTTGAGCAGCTTCATCTCGACGCCGGGGATGGGGGTGCCGATGGAGCCGACCCGCACCGGCTCGCCGTACGGCGAGAAGCTCGCGACCGGCGAGGTCTCGGAGAGGCCGTAGCCCTCGAGGATGGTGACGCCGAACTTCTTCTCGAAGTCCTTGTGCACCTCCACCGGCAGCGCCGAGCCACCGGCCGCGGCCACCCGGAGGTTGCGGGCGATCTCCTCGACGTCGACGGTCGGGTCGAGGGCGCCGAGCAGGCCCCAGTACATGGTCGGGACGCCGGCAAAGAACGTCACCTTCTCCGACAGCATCGTCATCAGCGCGGGCCCGGCCTCGAAGCGCGGCAGCATCACGACGGTGCCGCCGTAGGCGAAGGCGCCGTTCTGGATCACGGTCTGGCCGAAGGAGTGGAACAGCGGCAGGACGCACAGGTAGGTGTCGGGCCGCTCCGCGTCGGCGCCGAACAGCGCCTCACCGGCGAGCGCGTTGTCGCGCATGTTGCAGTGCCGCAGCTCGGCGCCCTTGGGCTGCCCGGTCGTGCCCGACGTGTAGAGGATGACGGCCGTGTCGCCCTCGTCGGTGGCCACGGTCTCGAAGGTCCCGGGCTGCCCGGAGATGGCCTGGCCGAACGACTCGGTGCCCTCGATCGGCGACGCGGCCGCCGGGTCGACGGTGACCATGAAGAAGTCGGTGCAGCCCTCGGCGGCCTGGAACCCGGCGTACCCCTCCTGGCCGATCGGCAGCTCGGGGGTGCCCTGGAAGCAGAAGTAGGCCTTCGCGTCGGCGTCGCCGAGGTGGTAGGCGACCTCGCGGCCCTTGAGCAGGATGTTGAGGGGTACGACGGTCGCGCCGGCCTTGAGGATGCCGTAGTAGATCATCGAGAAGTAGGGCAGGTTGGCGCAGCTCAGCGCCACCTTGTCGCCCGGCTCGATGCCGCGGGAGACGAGCAGGTTGGCGACCATGTTGGCCACCCCGTCGACCTGGGCGTAGGTCAGGCGCGTGTCCCCGAGGACGACCGCCTCTCGGTCGGGATAGCGCTCGGCGCTGTCCTCGAGCAGGCTGGCCAGGTTGTACGTCGTGTCCGACACCGCGTCCTCCGTCACTTCGTCGTGGTGAGAGCCAACCTACTGGCCTCCTCGTCGACCTCGCCCGGGGTCGCCTGCGAGGTGTCCGCCGGCCACCAGAAACGGCGTCCCCCCGAGATGACCAGCAGCGCGGCCAGCGCCGGCCCCACCACGCTGCGCACGAGCAACGTGTCGAGCAGGACACCGAAGCCGACGATCACGCCGACCTGGGTCAGCACGATCAGCGGCACCACCCCGAGCACCGTGAGGACCACCGCGAGCAGAATGCCCGCGCTGGTGATGACGCCGCCGATCACCACCACGACCTTCGGCGTCAGCACCTTCATACGCACGAACCTAGACAGCCGCCGAGGCCCTACCAACCCAGAACTTATGCAGTTCCCCGAGATCGGCTGCCTAGGATCCGGCCCGCGTTGCGCAGGTCCGCCCGTACGGCGAGCGGCGCAAGGCGGTCGAGCACCCGGGCCGCCAGCCCGGCCGGGCCCCGCGCGCGCAGCCGCATCGTCGGCTCGACCTCGCAGCCGCCCGGGGCGGGGGCGAACTCCAGCGTGAGCTCGGCGGAGAACGTGCGCCACGTCCCGCGCTCGGTCCAGCGGTGCGGGCGGTCCAGCTCGGTGGTCTCCATGAGCGGGCGCAGCCCGGGGCGGGTCACGTCGACCCAGCGCTGGCCGACGCCGACCGGGCCGACGACGTCCTCGACCCGGGCCAGGCTGGGCTGCCACTCGGCGCGGTTGGCGGGGTCGACGAGGTAGTCGAACGCCACCTCGGGCGGGACCGGCAGGTGCATCAGACAGGCCCTTCTAGAACGTCTCGCCGGTGAGCAGCTCGTACGCCTCGACGTACCGGCTGCGCGTGCGCTCCACGACCTCGGGCGGCAGCGCCGGGGGCGGCTCACCGGAGGAGCGGTCCCAGCCGGACTCGGGCGAGAGCGCCCAGTTGCGCACGATCTGCTTGTCGTACGACGGCTGCGTGCGGCCGGGCTGCCACTCGGCGGCCGGCCAGAAGCGCGACGAGTCGGGCGTCAGCACCTCGTCGGCGAGTACCAGGGTGCCCTCGGAGTCGGCGCCGAACTCGAACTTGGTGTCGGCCAGGATGATCCCCCGCTCGCGGGCGATGGTCTCGGCCCGCCCGTAGATGTCGAGCGTGGACTCGCGCAGCGCGGAGGCCACGTCCGGCCCGACCTCGGCGACGACCTCGTCGTACGAGACGTTCTCGTCGTGGTCGCCCAGGGCCGCCTTCGCGGCCGGCGTGAAGATCGGCTCGGGCAGGCGGCTGCCGTCCTCCAGCCCGTCGGGCAGCGTGATCCCGCAGACCTCACCGGTCGCGCGGTAGTCGAGCAGCCCGGTGCCGGTGAGGTAGCCGCGGGCGACGCACTCGACCGGGTACATCTCGAGGCGCCGGCACACGACTGCCCGGCCCCGGACGGCGTCGGGCACGTCGGTCGAGAGGACGTGGTGCGGGACGCCTAGCTGGCCGAACCACCACAGCGACATCCGGGTGAGGATCTCGCCCTTGTCGGGGATCGTCGTGTCGAGCACGAAGTCGAAGATCGAGAGCCGGTCGCTGGCCACCATCAGCAGCTCGCCGGCGTAGGGGCCGGCGTCGAGCACGTAGAGGTCGCGCACCTTCCCCGAGTGCAGCGGGGTGGCGCCAGGGATCGCCGGCGCCACGGGGATGTTCAGGTCGGCCATGTGGCCCAGCCTAGGGGCGCGCTCTGGCCCCCCGGCCGCGAGTGGCACAGTTGGGCCATGCCGGAGTCTGCCGAAGAGGTCTACGCCCGAGTCATCGCCGCCGTCGGTCCCGACGGCCACCTCCCGACGCCGCCGATCGGTGGCTGGGACGTCTTCCCGTGGGAGGCCGTCGACGGCGAGGTCGTCCCCAAGACCCTGCGGCCACCGAGCGACGAACCCGTGCGCGACGGCGAGTCCGACGACAAGCCCTGTCCCGCGTGCGCCGGCTTCGACCCCGCCCGGGTGGTGTGGGAGGACGAGCGGTGGGTGCTCACCCATGGCGGCCAGCCGAGCGGTCTCCCGCTCGTGCTCGTGCTGCACACCCGCGAGCACCTCGACTTCGGCGACTTCGACGACGACCTCGCCTCCGAGTGCGGCCGGATCTCCAACCGCCTCACGCGGATCATCGAGCACCTGCCCGACATCGGCCGCGTACACATGAACCGGTGGGGCGACGGCGGCTCCCACTTCCACCTGTGGTTCTTCATCCGTACGGCGCGGCTCCCCAACGTGCTCGGCTCCTTCGCGGTCGAGTGGGACGAGATCCTGCCCCCCGGCCCCGAGGACGTCTGGCGCGCCGACCTGCACACGGTCGCCACCAAGCTCGCCAACTGGGGCGGCGACGCGCGCGCCTAGCCGCTTCCCGTCCCGGTCAGGACTGCTTCGGGTGCAGCCACCACTGCATCCGGCGCGTCATCCACGGCAGCGCCAGGTAGGTCATCACCGGCGTCATGACCAGCACCGCCAGCAGCACCCGCAGCGGCAGGAACAGGTCGGGCACCAGCTCGCTGGACGCCCAGTTGACCAGCAGGCTCAGCGGGAAGAACACCAGGAAGATCACGCACGCCTGCTTCCAGCGCGGCGGCGGCGCCGGTGCCGCACGCAGGTCGCTCACGTCGCGGGTGGTCGGTTCGTCGAACCAGCCCTCGATGCCCGTCCGCTTCTCGACCCGTGACTCGACGACCCCGAGGCCGGCGGCCGACGAGCGCCACCACTGGCGCTGCGGCGACTGCTCCCACGTGAGCAACGCGTCCTGATCGGCGAAGCGGTAGAGCATGTGCCACGTCTCGGAGCCGGTGTCCGGACGCACCCACCCGGCGCCCAGGAACCCCGGGAAGCGCTCTGCGAGGGTGATCCCGGCCGACAGCCAGCTGACCATCTCGGCCTCGTGGCCGGCCTCGAGCTGCCGCGTGATCGAGACGGTGACCGGCCCACCCGCGGGGCTGGTCAGAGGATCGCGCCGGGCGAGTAGGTCGCGGCCTCCGGGTAGCGGGCGGCGACCTCGGCCACCCGGCGTACGACACTCTGGGTCTGCGCGACCGCGGCACCGGTGAAGGTGATCGGGTCGGCCACCAGCGAGGCGAGCTGGTCGGCGGTGAGCCCGAGCCGCTCGTCGGCCGCGAGCCGGGCGAAGACGTCGTTGTCGGCCTGGCCGCGGCGCATGTCGAGCGCGACGCCGACCGCCGCCTCCTTGATCGCCTCGTGCGCGCTCTCGCGGCCCACGCCGTTGCGCACGGCGGCCATCAGCACCTTGGTGGTGGCCAGGAAGGGCAGGTAGCGGTCGAGCTCGCGCTGGATCACCGCGGGGAAGGCACCGAACTCGTCGAGCACGGTGAGGAACGTCTGGAACAGCCCGTCGGCCGCGAAGAACGCGTCGGGCAGCGCGACCCGGCGTACGACGGAGTCGGAGACGTCGCCCTCGTTCCACTGGTCGCCGGCCAGCTCGCCGATCATCGACAGGTGGCCGCGGAGCACGACGGACAGACCGTTGACCCGCTCGGCAGAACGGCTGTTCATCTTGTGCGGCATCGCCGACGAGCCGACCTGGCCCTCCTTGAAGCCCTCGGTCACCAGCTCGTTGCCCGCCATCAGCCGGATCGTGGTGGCGAGGTTGGAGGGACCGGCGACGAGCTGCACCAGCGCGCTCACGACGTCGAGGTCCAGGGAGCGCGGGTAGACCTGGCCGACCGAGGTCAGCACCCGCTCGAACCCGAGGTGTGCGGCCACGCGCTGCTCGAGGTCGGCCAGCTTGGCGTCGTCGCCGTCGAGCAGGTCGAGCATGTCCTGGGCGGTGCCCATCGGGCCCTTGATGCCGCGCAGCGGATAGCGCCGCAGCAGGTCCTCGATGCGCTCGAGCGCGATCATCATCTCGTCGGCCACGGTGGCGAACCGCTTGCCGAGCGTGGTCGCCTGTGCCGCCACGTTGTGGCTGCGTCCGGCCATCACGGTGGTCTCGTGCTCCGCGGCCAGCCGCGCGAGCCGGGCCAGGGTGGCCACGGCGCGGTCGCGCAGCAGCTCGAGGGACTGGCGGACCTGTAGCTGCTCGACGTTCTCCGTCAGGTCGCGCGAGGTCATGCCCGCATGGATGTACTGCAGAGGGATGTGCTCGTGGCTGGCGAGGGCGTTGAACTCCTCGATCCGCGCCTTCACGTCGTGGCGGGTGACCCGCTCCCGGGCCGCGATCGACTCGAGGTCGACCTTGTCGACGACGTCCTCGTAGGCCTCGACCACCCCGTCGGGCACGTCGATGCCGAGGTCGCGCTGCGCTCTCAGGACGGCGATCCAGAGCTGCCGCTCGAGCACGATCTTGTGCTCCGGTGACCAGATCTGTGCGAGGTCGGCCCCGGCGTAGCGGGTGGCGAGGACATTCGGGACGGTCACGGCTGCCATTCTCCCATGGACGGGCCCTCGGACGAGCCCCTGGATGAGCAGGGCGACCCACGCAGCACCCAGTCGCGGCCGGGGCCAGTGGGGAAGCGGGTCGACCTCAGCGTCTCGAACCAGGCCCCCGGGTCCCGCAGCTCGAGGCGGCACCGTCGCGGTGACGTCTGCGCCACCGCGGTGATCTCGGCCCCCAGCGCCACAAAGCCGCCCACCGTGGCCACGAACGGCAGCCAGCCGTCCCGCTCGCAGACGATGCGGATCCAGAGACGTGTCCATACCGACAGGTCCCACCCCTCCTCCAGGGCGACGCGCGGCCACCGGCTCAGGTCACCGACGTCGGCGGCCCTGTAGAGATGGGCGCTCGGGGTCACCACAGGCGGGCCAGCCAAACCGGCCGTCAGGACCCGCCGCGCCTGCCGTCTGGCCAAGCCGAGCCAGGTCTCGGCCTCGCGGGAGCTGATCAGGTCGGGGTCGGGCATCCGACAGACGGTAGGCACTCACGACCGCTCGCAACAGGGAGCCTCCAGCCTCTGTGGAGAGGCCTTCTTGCGCACTCAGGAGAGGGGTCCACGTGGACCCCTCTCCTGAGTGCAGCGGAGCCTGTCCCCGGGGAGGCCCGGGAGACCTCAGACGGAGGACGCGATGTCGGTGCGGTGCTGCGCGCCGTCGAAGTGGACCTGCGCGACGCCGTCGTACGCCGCGTCGCGGGCGGCGGCCACGGACTCCCCGGTCGCGATCACCGCGAGCACCCGGCCCCCGGCAGTGACCAGATCGCCCTCATCGAGAGCAGTGCCCGCCTGGATCACGTGCACCCCGTCGATCGTCTCGGCGGCGTCGATACCGGTGATCACGTCGCCGCTGGAGGAGCTCTCGGGGTAGCCGGCGCTCGCCATCACGACGGCCACGGCGGCGCCGCGCTTCCACACCGGCGGCGGGACCTCGGCCAGGGTGCCGGTGGCCGCCGCGTAGAGCAGCGGCGACAGAGGAGCGTCGAGGAGGGCCAGCAGTGGCTGGGTCTCGGGGTCGCCGAAGCGGGCGTTGAACTCCACGACGCGCATGCCCTTGGAGGTGAGCGCGAGCCCGGCGTAGAGCAGACCGGTGAACGGCGTACCCCTCCGAGCCATCTCGTCCACGGTCGGCTGGAGCACGGTGGCCAGGACCTCGGCGACCAGGTCGGCTGGCGCCCAGGGCAGGGGCGTGTAGGCACCCATGCCGCCGGTGTTGGGCCCGCGGTCGCCGTCGTGGATCCGCTTGAAGTCCTGGGCCGGCTGGAGCGGGTAGACGGTGACGCCGTCGGTGATGCCGAAGAGTGAGACCTCGGGGCCGTCGAGGTACTCCTCGATCACGGCCCGTTCGCAGGACGTCGCGTGGGCCAGGGCCAGGGCGTGGTCCTCGGTCACCACGACCCCCTTGCCGGCGGCGAGGCCGTCGTCCTTGACGACGTACGGCGGGCCGAACTCGACGAGCGCACGCTCGGCCTCCTCATCGTCGACGCAGACGAAGGAGCGCGCCGTGGGCACGCCCGCGGCCGCCATGACCTCCTTGGCGAACGCCTTGGAGCCCTCGAGCCGGGCGGCCGCGCCGGACGGGCCGAAGACCGCGATCCCACGGGCGGTCACGGCGTCGGAGACCCCCGCCACCAGCGGCGCCTCGGGGCCGACCACGACCAGGTCGATGCCCAGCCGCACGGCCAGCTCGGCGACCGCTCCACCGTCCATGGGGTCGACGTCGTGGAGCGTGGCGACGGCGGCGGTGCCGGGGTTGCCGGGGGCCACGTGCACCTCGGTCACCGCCGGGTCGAGGGCCAGAGCCCGGGCGAGCGCGTGCTCACGGCCGCCGTTGCCGATCACGAGAGTCTTCACGTGCGCCTACTTTAGTGCCGCGCCAGGAACTCCAGCGCCGGGTCCGCGACCTCGCGCCACCCGGAGTCGATGACCAGCGAGTGGCCCCGTCCGGGGATCTCGACGATCTCGGTCGGCCAGCTGCTCTTGACCTGCCGCTTGTACGCGGCGTTGGCCAGTGCCCAGGGGACGATGTTGTCCTGCTCGCCAGAGATGACGAGCATCGGGCCGCGAAACGGGGCCTTGTTGTCCACCTTGGCGACCGTTCGCGGGTAGAGGTTCGCAGTTGCCGCCTGGAAGAGCGGGCGTCCCGGCGCCGGGGTGTGGAAGGTCTCGTAGAGGTGGTGCGCCTCGTCCTCGGGCACCGCGTTGGCGAAGCCGAACCGGAACTGCTCAAAGGTCAAGGTCACCGTCCGGCCCCGGTTGACCGGGTTGCCGAGCACCGGGAACGCCGCCTTGAGGGCCGAGAACGGAAGCGGGAGGACGCCCCGGCTCGGGGCGGGGTCGATCGCGACAGTGGCCGAGGCCAGGCCGCGGCCGGCGATCATCTGGGCGAGCAGACCGCCGAACGAGTGCCCGATGACGACGGGCTTCTTGTCCAGACCGGCGATGACCTCGGCCACGTGGTCGGCGACGTCGGCGACCGAGGTGCCGGCTAGGGAGCCGGGCGTCGAGTGTGCCTCGGGGTACGACGCCTGGTCACCAGGCCCGAGCCGTTGGCGGCGGCGACGGCGGTGGCCTCGCGCTCGGTGACGGTGCTGGCGGGGTTGGGGTGCCCTCTTCTATCGCGAAGGCATCACGGGCGTGGGGGTGGACCGCGTGCTCGGTGAGGCCGGCGTCACCCGAGCCACGATGTACCGCCACTTTTCTGGCAAGCAGGCGCTGGTCGTGGCCTACCTCGAGCGCGAGGACGCCACCATCCGCGACCACTTCGCCCAGGCAGAGGAAGCGGGCGGCAGCCCGCGCGAGCTGCTGGAGTGGGTCATCGACGGCATCGTCGAGGACGCCAGCCGCCACCACGACCGCGGCTGCCCGTTCATCAACGCGAGTGCGGAGTACCCCGACCCCGAGAGCGACGTGCGCGCCGTCGTGCGTCGACAACGCGACTGGTTCCGCGCGACGCTGACCGCGCTCGCGACCGCGAACCGGCACCCCGATCCCGCCCGTGCCGCCGCGAGCCTGGTCCTGCTGAGGGACGCGCTGTTCGTAGGTGTCTACCTCGACGGCGCGGCCTCGGTCAGAGGCGCCTTCCGGGCCAACGCGCGCACAGTGGCCGGACTCGACCAGGCATGATTGCCGCCGGTCTCACTCGGGAAGGAAGAGTCCATGGCCCAGTTCCCCCGTGTCGGTGACGTCTTCGGTCGTTACCGCATCGACGCCCAGATCGGGCAGGGCGGCATGGGCGTGGTCTTCTCGGCGACCGACACCGCCTTCGACCGCCGGGTCGCCCTCAAGGTCGTGTCGGCGGCCCTCGGAGGCTCGGCGGAGTTCCTGGCCCGCTTCGAGCGGGAGGCGGCACTGCTGGCGCGGCTCAACTCCCCGCACGTGATCGCGATCTTCGACTACGGCGAGCAGGACGGCTGCCCCTACCTCGCGGCCCAGTACGTCGGCGGTGGCGACCTGGGCGGGCTGCTCGCGGCCAGGGGCCCGATGCCGCCCAAGCTCGCGGCCGAGGTCTGCGCGCAGGTGGCCGACGCGCTCGCCGACGCCCACCGGGCCGGCGTCGTCCACCGCGACGTCAAGCCGACCAACGTGCTGCTGCGGGACGCCGACACCCTCGACGTGCACGCCTACCTCTGCGACTTCGGGATCGCGCGCACCGACAGCGAGGGCCTGACCGCTCCGGGCTCGGTGTCGGGCACGTGGAGCTACCTCGCCCCCGAGTGCGGCACGGGTGCCCCCGGCACGGTCTCCTCCGACCTCTACGCCCTGGGCTGCCTGCTGTGGGCGGCACTCACCGGCAAGGCGCCCTTCGGTGGCACGGACGTCGAGATCGCGATCGCCCATCAGCAGGCGCCGGTGCCGCAGCTGGCCGACAGTCCTGCCGGGGACCCGTTCACTCGCCACGTCAACGCGATCCTCGCCAACACCCTCGCCAAGGACCCCCGGGCCCGCTACGCCGACGCGGACGCCGTACGCACCGACCTGCTCGCCGCCGCCGCGATCCCGAGCACAGGAGTGCGGCCCGTGCCCACGGCACCGCCTGCGGTCACGCCCGACCGCGTCTCGTTGGACCGGATCAGCCTGGGCTCCCTCCCCCCGGGCTCGCCTCTCCCCCCGCCGCGCCGACGCCGTACGGCGCTCGTGGTCGCCGCCACCTGTCTCGCGGTGCTGGCCGTGGCCGGCGGCATCGTGGCGGTCACGCTCACCGGCGACGACCCCTCCGGCCCTGCCTCGCCTGGCGCCGACCCCACCACGAGCACCTCCAGCGGCTCGGACAGCCCGAGCCCGAGCCTCGAGCCGCCTCCCGTGGTCGGACCGGTGACCGGCGACCTGGACGGCGACGGCATCGGCGACGTCGCGCTGCGCGAGTTCGTCCAGCCGAAGAAGGGCCAGCCGAAAGAGGGGAGGGGCGCCTACCAGCTGTTCTCGTGGACCTCCACCGGCAGCGCCTTCGTCGACCCCGCGAAGCGTCCCGACCCGAGCCCCACGGACGTCAACCGGGACCTCGCCCTGGGCGACCTCGACGGCGACGACGTGCTCGAGACGATCGCGGTCGACACCCCCGCCCGGCGTGGTGCCATCACGGTCACCGCCGAGCTCAGCAGCGGGTCCTCCCTGAGCCAGCGGCTCCCGCGTCCGACCGGCGGCACCTACGTCACCCAGTTCCCGACCGACGCGGACGGCGACGGCGACGAGGACCTGCTGCTCCTGGCCTGGGGCAAGAAGGCGATGCGCCTGTGGGTCGCCACGTCCACCGGCACGGCACCCCACACCAAGCTCCGGGACCCGCGGCCGGTGATCTCCATCGGGACCGGCTACGAGGACTCCGAGGTCGAGGTCGGGGACTTCGACGGTGACGGCCTGGCCGACGTCGCGGTCCTCACCACGTCCGACGACCCGGACCGGAACTACCACTACAGCTCGACCCTCGAGGTCCACCTGGGCCGGGCCACGGGCGGCTTCGTCTCCGACGGCGAGCCCCGGACCTTCCCGTCCACGATCGGCCACGCGTTCGTGTCGGGCGACTTCGACGGCGACGAGGACATCGAGCTCGGCCTGGTCCAGGACCGGGACACCTTCATGCAGATCGGCGTCCTCGACCACGGCGACTCCGGGATGAGGCGGCCGAAGGGATGGGGCCTGCTGCCGATGGTGGCCAACTCCTTCTACGACTCGGACATCGCCGTCGGCGACTACGACGGCGACGGGCTCGACGACATCCTGGCGATCGGCCCGTCGGCCACCCCGAAGGTCTCCGAGCTCCAGGTCGCCCTCTCCACCGGCAAGCGTTTCGACAACGCCACCACCTGGGCCACCTGGCGCTTCGACCTGGTCGACACGTACGGCACCGAGGCCTTCGGCGAGACCTTCCCGTGAGCCCCCACTCATGAGCCAACCACCCATCGGCCAGCCACAGCCCGGCGACGTGGTCGGGCACTACCGGATCGACAGCGTCCTCGGCGTGGGCGGGATGGGCATGGTCTTCGCCGCCACGGACCTGCGGCTCAACCGGCCGGTCGCGCTGAAGGTGATGCTCGCGCACGTCGCGACCTCCCCCACGTTCCTGGGCCGCTTCCAGCGCGAGGCGTCGATCCTGGCCCGGCTGGACTCACCCCACGTCATCTCCATCTACGACCACGGCGAGCAGGACGGCTGGCCCTACCTGGTCACCCAGCACGCGGCCGGAGGCGACCTCGGCCGGCTCCTGCGCGAGGGCGGTCCGCTGGCGCCGCCGCTGGCGTTCCGGGTGTGCGCGCAGGTCGCCGACGCCCTCGCGGCCGCCCACGCGGTCGGGGTGATCCACCGCGACGTGAAGCCGGCCAACGTGCTGCTGCGCGACCGTCGCACCGACCGCCTCCACGTCTTCCTCTGCGACTTCGGCGTCGCGCACACCGAGACCACCGGTCTGACCACCGCCGGCGCCATCGCCGGCACCTGGAACTACCTGGCACCGGAGCGGGCCGCCGGCCAGCGCGGGACGCCGGCCAGCGACCTCTACTCCGTGGGCTGCCTGCTCTTCGAGACGCTCACCGGCCGGCCGCCGTACACCGGAGCCGACGTGCAGGTCGCGATGGCCCACCTCCAGCAGCCCGTGCCCCAGCTGCCGGGCGACGACCAGCTCACCCGGGGCGTCAACGAGGTGCTGGCGCGGTCCCTTGCCAAGGACCCGGCACACCGCTACGGCTCGGCCGCCGAGCTGCGCGACGCCCTGCGGGCACTCGGCGGCGGGCTCACCCCGTCGAGCCCGTCGCAGCCACCGCGGGTCCTTGCCCAGGGGCGGAGGCGGCGCCGTCAGGTGCTCGGCGCGGTGCTCGCCGTCGCGCTCGTCGCCGGCGGGGCCACCGCGGCGCTGCTGCTCCGGCCCGACGACCAGTCGCCGGCCGCCGGGGCCGGCGCCGACCCGACCGCGGACCCCACCCCTACGACGACCTCCACCCCCGACCCCGAGCCGGAGCCGATCGTGACCGGCGACCTCGACGGCGACGGCTTCGGCGACTTCGCCACGGTGACGTACGACGGGGGCTGGCTGCTGAGCTCCGACGGGGCCACGACGTTCGGGGCGCCCAAGCCGCTGCCGCAGGCGAGGTACCCGTCGGTCATCGGCGACGTCGACGGCGACGGGCGGATCGACGTCGTGACCGTCGACGGGGAGGCGCCGACGTTGCGAGTCACGGTCAACCTCGCCACCGGCGAGGCGCCGTCGTCGCTGCTCGACTCCCCCGTCGTGGGTGACCTGCTGGCCGCCACAACCCCGTTCGTGGCGGACATGGACGGCGACGGCCTCGACGACGTCGGTCTCGCGACCCTCGGGGCGGGGCGCCTCCTGGTGGTGGTCGCCCACGCCCGCAAGGACGGGACACTGGCCGCCAGCAGGCGGTGGTTCGACGGCGAGGCCCCGGACGGCATCGGGTCCTACAACCAGCTGACCGTCGGCGACCTGACCGGCGACGGCCTGGCCGACCTCGTCCACGTGCTAGAGCCCGACGAGCGAGCACCCCGCTACCGGCTGCTCGCCTCGACCGGCACCGCCTTCGAGCAGAAGGGCGAGCCGCAGCGGGTCCCCGACGAGACGAGGTACGCCACCTGGCGGGCCGGCGACTTCGACGGCGACGGCGTCGACGAGCTCAGCATGTCCGACATCGGGCCCCAGGTGACCTTGATGTCGTGGACCGGCCGGCGCTTCACCTCGCAGGTCTGGGCGGACGAGCTGCGCGACGAGTTCTACCCGCGCCAGACCAGCGTGGTGGACGTCGACGGCGACGGGGACGACGACCTGGTGGTCGCTCTCAGCGGGAAGGGGCTACGCGTGATCGACTCGACGGGACGGTCCTTCCGGGTGCTGCCCGGAGGCGGACGCGTCCTGGCGCCGCGCAAGTCCACCGAGGGGACGCTGGGCCCGATGGTCTACCGCGACTGACCGCGCCGAGCGGGCTCAGAGCAGGTCGTGGAGCAGGATCGTCTGGTCCCGCTTGGGTCCCACGCCGATCGTGGAGATCCGCGAGCCCGACATCGCCTCGACGGCGGTGACGTAGTCCTGCGCGTTCTTGGGCAGCTCGGCGAACGTGCGGCACTCGCTGATGTCCTCCCACCAACCGGGGAGGTACTCGTAGATCGGCACCGCGTGGTGGAAGTCGCTCTGGTTGACCGGCATCTCGTCGTGGCGCACGCCGCCGACGTCGTAGGCCACGCACACCGGCACCTGCTCGAGGCCGGTGAGCACGTCGAGCTTGGTCAGCACGAAGTCGGTGATCCCGTTGACGCGCGCGGCGTAGCGGGCGATCACGGCGTCGTACCAGCCGCAACGGCGGGGGCGCCCGGTGGTGGTGCCGTACTCGGCGCCCACCTTGCGCAGGTGCTCGCCGGCGTCGTCGTCGAGCTCGGTGGGGAACGGACCCTCGCCGACCCGGGTGGTGTAGGCCTTGACGATGCCGATCACCCGGTCGAGGCGCATGGGCGGGATGCCGGAGCCGGTGCAGGCGCCGCCCGCGGTCGCCGAGGACGAGGTGACGAACGGGTAGGTGCCGTGGTCGACGTCGAGCAGCGTGGCCTGGCCGGCCTCGAGCAGCACGGTCTCGTCGCGGTCGAGTGCCTGGTTGAGCAGCAGGCCGGTGTCGCAGACCATCGGGCGCACCCGGTCGGCGTAGGCCAGCAGCTCCTCGACGGTCGACTCGACGGTGACGCTGCGGCGGTTGTAGATCTTGGTCAGGATCTGGTTCTTGAGCTCGAGGACGCCCTCGACCTTCTGTTCCAGGATCTTCTCGTCGAACAGGTCCTGCATCCGGATGCCGACGCGGTTCATCTTGTCGGCGTACGTCGGTCCGATGCCGCGCCCGGTCGTCCCGATCTTGCGGCTGCCGAGGAAGCGCTCGGTGACCTTGTCGAGGCTGCGGTTGTAGTCGGCGATGACGTGGGCGTTGGCGCTGATCTTGAGCCGGCTGACGTCGACGCCGCGGGCGGTGAGGCCCTCGAGCTCCTCGAAGAGCACCTCGAGGTCGACGACCACGCCGTTGCCGATGACCGGGGTGCAGTTGGGGCTGAGGATGCCGCTGGGCAGCAGGTGGAGGGCGTACTTCTCGTCGCCGATGACCACGGTGTGGCCGGCGTTGTTGCCGCCGTTGAACTTGACGACGTAGTCGACCCGGCTGCCGAGCAGGTCGGTCGCCTTGCCCTTGCCCTCGTCGCCCCACTGGGCGCCGATGATGGCGATCGCAGGCATGTGCACTCCTCCACAGGATCGACTTCACGGGGTCGACACGCAGGTCGAACATGACAAAACCCCGGCAACAGCGGCCGGGGCTCTTGCGTCCACACGTTACCAAAGTGCGGCGCTGAGAGCGGAATCACGTCGGCCGCAGCGGAGCGGAATCTCGTGGGCTACTGTCCGGGGCGATGGACCCCCTCCTGGTGATCAAGAACAGCGATGCCGGCACCGCCGACGACGAGACGCTGAAGGCCGCGCTGGCCGTGCTCCGCGAGCACAGCTCCGTGGAGGTCCAGGCGACCTCCAACCCCGGCGAGCTCGACGGCGTGCTCCACCGCGCCGGGTCCCGCCGGATCGTGGTGGCCGGCGGCGACGGCAGCCTGCACGCCGTGATCTCGGCGCTCCACCGGCGCCACGAGCTGGCCGACGCCGTGGTGGGCCTGCTCCCGCTCGGCACCGGCAACGACTTCGCGCGCGGCGTCGGGATCCCCCTCGACATCGAGGAGGCCGCCCGCGTCCTGGTGTCCGGCGTGCCGACCCCGATGGACCTGATCGTCGACGAGGTCGGGCAGGTCGTCGTCAACAGCGTCCACGTCGGCGCCGGCGCCAACGCCAGCCGCCGCGGCCACCGCTGGAAGGGCCGCCTGCACGCCGTGGGCGTCGGCAAGGTCAACCTCGGCAAGCTCGGCTACCCGATCGGCGCCGCGCTCACCGCGTTCAACCCGCCCGCGCTGCGCCTGCACGTCGAGCTCGACGGCAAGGTCGTCAACGACCTCGACACCCGGGTGCTGATGGTCGCGCTCGGCAACGGCTCGTCGGTCGGCGGGGGCACCGAGCTCACCCCCGAGGCGGACCCCGCCGACGGCCGGATCGACCTGATGATCTCGAAGGCCACCGGGCCGCTGGCTCGGCTCCTGTACGCCGCCCGGCTGGGCTTCGGCACCCACCAGGAGGCCGACGACGTCACGGCGCTGCGCGGGCGCGAGGTGTCCGTGCGCGGCGAGGAGTTCTGGATCAGCGCCGACGGTGAGATCTACGGACCGGAGCGGCACCGCACGTGGCACATCGAGCCGGCGGCGTACTCCATGGTCCTGCCGGTCGGCTGACCTCTCCCGCCGGGTAGCGTTGCCGCCTGTGGCACGAGGCAAGGGCGATCAGGGCGGGCAGCAGGGCGGCCAGCACAACGGCGGGCCAGTCGACTGGGTGACGCGCGCCGCCGACAACGCGATCCGGCACGCCGGCGAGGGCAACCTGGTCACGGTGTCCTCCGGCATCAGCCCGTCGGGGCCCGTGCACCTGGGCAACCTGCGCGAGGTGCTCACGGTGCACTTCGTCGCCGACGAGATCGCGCGGCGCGGCGTACCCGTGCGGCACCTGCACGTCTGGGACGACTACGACCGGTTCCGCAAGGTGCCCGCCGGGATCGACCCGTCCTACGCCGAGCACATCGGCCGCCCGCTGAGCGCCGTACCCGACCCGACGGGTGAGTTCCCCAGCTGGGCCGAGCGCTTCAAGGCGCCGCTGCTCTCCGCGCTCGCCGAGATGGGCGTCGAGATGGAGCAGGTCAGCCAGACCGAGCGCTACACCTCCGGCTTCTACCGCGAGCAGATCCTCAACGCGGTCGCGCGGCGCGACGACATCGAGACCGTGATGGCGCGCTACCGCACCAAGGCGCCGCCGGCCGGCGAGGACTCCGCGCCCGCGGGGATGCCCTTCCCGTTCAAGCCCTACTGCCGCCAGTGCGGCCGCGACACCACCACCGCCACGGCCTACGACGACGCGACCACCGTCCTCGACTACACCTGCTCCTCGTGCGGCTTCGTCGGCTCCACCGACCTGTCCACGGACAACGAGGGCAAGCTCGTGTGGAAGGTCGACTGGCCGATGCGCTGGGCGCTCGAGAAGGTCGACTTCGAGCCCGCCGGCGACGACCACGCGACCCCCGGCTCGTCGTTCACCGTCGGCAAGGAGCTGGTCACCGAGGTGTTCGGCCACCCGATGCCGACCCACTTTGGCTACTCCTTCGTCGGCATCGCCGGGATGGCCAAGATGTCCTCGTCGCGCGGCGGCGTACCCACCGCGTCCGACGCGTTGCGCATCCTCGAGGCGCCGATCCTGCGCTGGCTCTACGTGCGCCGCCAGCCGCGGCAGGTGTTCACGATCGACTTCGGTCCCGAGGTCGTGCGCCTGTACGACGAGTGGGACGCGCTCGCCCGCAAGGCCGCCGACCCGGCCAAGCGCGACGTCGCCGTGCTCGCCTACGAGCGGGCGTCCGCAACTGTCGCGGCCGGGGTGCTGCCGACGTCGCCGGTGCCGGTGCCGTTCAAGCTGCTGTCGTCGGTCGCCGACGTCACCGCCGGCTCCGCCGAGCTCATCTCCCGCACGATCGGCGACGTCGGCCACCCGCACTCCTCGGTCAGCGACCTCGAGCCGCGGCTGTCCAAGGCGATGACCTGGACCGCGGAGTTCGTGCCCGAGGACGAGCGCACGACGGTCCGGTCCGCGCCCGCTGCCGACCGGCTGGCCGCGCTGACCGAGGACGAGACCATCTGGCTGGCCCAGCTCCTCGACCGGCTGCCCTCGTCGTTCGACCTGGACTCGCTGACCACGCTGATCTACGGCGTACCCAAGCTGGCCCGCGGCCTCGGCCTCGACGACCCGCCCACCGACCAGGTCAAGGCCGACCAGAAGCTCTTCTTCGGCCTGCTCTACGACCTGCTCGTCGCCGCCCCCCGCGGCCCGCGCCTCCCCACCCTCTTCGTCGCCCTCGGCCCCGACCGGGTGCGCTCGCTGCTGGGCGGCTGAGCGCGCGCGGCCTCTTGTAACTCACCGTTACTGCACCTGTCATGCCCGTATGCGGGTGCCCTAGATGCAGTAACGGTGAGTTACAAAGGGACCCCAGCCGCAGCCACGAATCGTTGTCCACAGCCGCGGGGGGCGTCGTTTCACGAGGTCTGTCCAGGGGGCACAAGTCCTGCATGCACCCAGGAGTCCCCGCCGCCATGGCGAGCAACTACGGACTGATCACGCGCTCACAGGCGCTCGACCTCGGCGTGTCACCTGGCGCCATCCGCGCCCTGCTGGTGCACGAGTGGGTCGTCGTGAGGCGCGGCGTCTACGCCGAGCGAGACCTGTGGGAGTCGCTGGACCCGTACCGCGGACGGCCACGACTGCAGACCCGCGCGGCCCTGCTCAACATGACCCGGGGCTGGGTGCTCAGCCACGACTCGTCCGCACACCAACAGGGGCTGGACATCCTGGCTCCGGCGAAGCCGTTCGTGCACATCACCCTGCCCGGACACACCAACGCGTGGACCAAGGCGGGCGTGAAGCATCACCTCGCCGGCTTCGAACCCGACCAGGTCGTGACAGTGGATGGCCTCGCCTGCCTCGACCTCGCCCGCACCTGCTGTGACATCGCGCGCGAGCGCGGACTGACTCACGGCGTACCGGTCATGGATGCGGCGATGAGAAGGGGCGTCCCGCGTAGTGCTCTCGTCGCCGCCAGTGCGCCCATGAGCTTCTGGCCGGGCATCACACAGGTACGACATTCCATCGAGCTCGCGGATCCCGGCGCGGAGTCGATCGCCGAGAGCCTCGGCCGCCTGCTCGTCAGCGAGCTGGGTATCGGTTCGGTCGAGACGCAGTTCCCTGTGCGACTCGACGACCGGGTCGTGCGGTGCGACCTGCGCGTGGGTTGCCACGTCTTCGAGGTCGACGGCCACGTCAAGTACCGCAGCACCCAGGACGGCGGCCTGGCCCAGCGGCCGGAAGACGTCATCTGGGAGGAGAAGCGGCGAGAGCGACTCATTCGCGCCGAAGGGCTCGGCGTGTCCCGAGTGCTCTGGGAGGACCTGTGGGAGCCCAAGCGGTCAGCCGCCAAGCGCCGGCTCCGCGCCGAGTACGACGTCACGGTGGCCAGGTTCGGCGCCGACCTGCCTGATCACCTGGCGCAGTTCGCCCAGGAGATGCGCGGCCGCCGCAGCGCCTGAGCGTCCGGCCGCGCTATGTAACTCACCGTTACTGCCTCTGTCATGCCCGCACACGGGTGCACCAGATGCAGTAACGGTGAGTTACAACATCAGCTCAGCCCAGCAGCGCGTCGAAGGCGGTCGGGCTGGAGTCGCGGAGGAACTCCGAGCAGCGCTCCCATTCGTGGGTCTCGCCGATGGCGCGGGCGGAGAGGGCGAGCAACGCCAGGGAGGTGAGGAAGCCGCGGTTGGGCTCGTGCTCCCACGGGACGGGGCCGTGGCCCTTCCAGCCGTTGCGGCGCAGGTTGTCGAGGGAGCGGTGGTAGCCGACGCGGGCGTAGGCGTAGACCGACACGTCGTCGGCGCCGCCGTCGCGGGCCTCACCGGCGAGCGCGGCCCAGGCGGCCGGCGACTCGGGGTGACGTCGTACGACGTCAGCAGGCGACGACCCCGCCAGCTCGGCGCTCGCCGGGTCGATCGGCAGGTGGGTGGGAGGGGGTCCGGCCATCAGGTCCATGTGACTCATGGAATGAGTGTCCCAGGCGAGGTGTTGACTGACGCCGTGACCCAGACCCACCAGCCGGCCGACCACCCGACCGAGGAGAAGGACCCGTGGCCCGCGCTGTTCGCGCTGTGCCTCGGCTTCTTCATGATCCTGGTCGACTCGACCATCGTGTCCGTCGCGACGCCGGCGATCATCGAGGACTTCGACGCCGAGGTCAACACGGTCGTGTGGGTCACGAGCGCCTACCTGCTGGCCTACGCCGTCCCGGTGCTGATCACCGGCCGCCTGGGTGACCGCTACGGCCCGAAGAAGCTCTACCTCGCCGGGCTCACGGTCTTCACGCTCGCCAGCCTGTGGTGCGGCCTGACCAGCACCATCGAGGGCCTGATCCTGGCCCGCGTGGTGCAGGGGCTCGGCGCGTCGATGATGACGCCGCAGACGATGGCGATCATCACCCGCATCTTCCCCGCCGTACGACGCGGCAAGGCGATGGCGCTGTGGGGCGCGACGGCCGGCGTGGCCACGCTGGTCGGGCCGATCCTCGGCGGTGTGCTCGTCGACGCCCTCGGCTGGGAGTGGATCTTCTTCATCAACGTGCCGGTCGGCATCCTCGGGTTCGTGCTCGCATGGCGGCTGGTGCCGACCCTGTCCACCAACACCCACCGCTTCGACTGGCTCGGGGTGGCGCTGAGCGGCGCCGGCATGTTCCTGCTGGTCTTCGGCATCCAGGAGGGCGACCAGTACGACTGGGGCACCATCACCGGGCAGGTCACGGTGTGGCGGATGATCATCCTCGGCCTGGTGGTCCTCGCGGCGTTCTTCGCCTGGCAGCACTACAACCGCAAGGAGCCGCTGGTCCCGCTGGCGCTCTTCCGCGACCGCAACTTCTCGCTCGCCAACATCGCGATCTCCACGATGGGCTTCGCGATCACCGGCATGGCGATCCCGCTGATGCTCTACGCCCAGCTGGTCCGCGGCCTCAGCCCCACCGAGGCCGCGCTGCTGCTCGTCCCGATGGCGCTGATGTCGATCGGTCTGGCGCGCTACGTCGGCGGGCTCACCGACTCCGTCCACCCGCGCCTGATCACCGGCTTCGGCTTCACCGCGATCGTGCTGTCGCTGGTGTGGCTCTCGGCCGTGATGACCGCCGACTCCGCCACCTGGGAGATCCTGCTGCCGATGGCGCTCCTCGGCATCGGCAACGCCGGCATCTGGGCGCCGGTCTCCGCCACCGCCACCCGCAACCTGCCGCTGCACCAGGCGGGTGCGGGCGCGGGTGTCTACAACGCCACGCGCCAGGTCGGCGCCGTGCTCGGCGCGGCCGGCATCGCGGTGCTGATCGACTCCCGGCTGGCCGCCCAGGGACTGCCCACGAGCTTCACTCCCGAGGGCGGGGCCTCGCGGCTGCCCGCCGCCGTTCAGGGGCCGTTCGCCGAGGCGATGTCGCAGGCGATGCTGCTGCCGGCGGCGATCCTCGTGCTGGGGCTGCTCGCGTCACTGCTCTTCGAGCGACCCCAGCACGACGGGTTCGTCAGACGCTGAGGGCCTTGCCGGACGCGCGCAGGTTCTCGCAGGCCTCGACGACCCGAGCGGCCATGCCCGCCTCGGCGGCCTTGCCCCAGGCACGCGGGTCGTAGGCCTTCTTGTTGCCCACCTCGCCGTCGACCTTGAGCACGCCGTCGTAGTTCTGGAACATGTGCGCGGCGACCGGCCGGGTGAAGGCGTACTGGGTGTCGGTGTCGACGTTCATCTTGACGACGCCGTAGTCGACGGCCGCACCGATCTCCTCGGGCAGCGAGCCGGAGCCACCGTGGAAGACCAGGTCGAACGGGCGGGCGCCGGCCTCGAGACCCAGCTCGGCCACGACGGCCTCCTGGGCGTGCTTGAGGATCTCGGGCCGCAGCCGGACGTGACCGGGCTTGTAGGCGCCGTGCACGTTGCCGAACGTCAGGGCCGTCATGTAGCGACCGTGCTCGCCGGTGCCGAGCGCCTTCACGGTGGCCAGGGCGTCCTCCGGCGTCGTGTAGAGCTTCTCGTTGATCTCGCCGACGACACCGTCCTCCTCGCCACCGACGACACCGATCTCGACCTCGAGGATGATCTTGGCCGCGGCGCAGCGCTCGAGCAGCTCACGCGCGATCTGGAGGTTCTCCTCGAGAGGTACGGCGGAGCCGTCCCACATGTGCGACTGGAACAGCGGCAGCTCGCCGCGCTTGACCCGCTCGGCGGAGATCTCGACCAGGGGACGGACGAAGCCGTCGAGCTTGCCCTTGGGGCAGTGGTCGGTGTGCAGGGCGACGTGGATCGGGTAGTTCTTGGCCACCTCGGCGGCGTAGGCCGCGAAGGCGACCGAGCCGGTGACCATGTTCTTCACCGAGGGGCCGGAGAAGTACTCGGCACCTCCCGTGGACACCTGGATGATGCCGTCCGACCCGGCGTCCGCGAACCCCTGGAGGGCAGCGTTCAGGGTCTGCGACGACGAGACGTTGATGGCCGGGAAGGCGAAGGCGTTCTGCTTCGCGTTGTCGAGCATCTGGGCATAGATCTCAGGGGTTGCGATAGGCATGTCTCGACCCTAGTGGCTACTCGCGAGTCGCCCGAAGGGCAACGAGACCCACGCCTCCCGTGACCTTCGGCCCCTTGACACGTTTGTCTGACAAGCCCCCTCGGACGAACCCGATCAGGAGTCCCGACCATGGTCCGCCGCCCCCTCCGCTCCAGCACCGCCCTGGCCGCCGCCGGCGCCGCCCTCACGCTGTGCGCCACGATGCTCGCGCAGCCCACCGGCGCCGCCCCGCCCGCCGCGGCGCCCGTGGCCGACTTCGCGCCCCAGCTCGTCACCGTCGACACCCCCACCCGGGCCGACAAGGAGCGGCTCCAGCAGCTCGGCCTCGACCTCACCGAGCACGCCGGCCACGACTACATCGAGGTCGTGCTGCACACCCCCGCCGACCTCGCCGCGCTCACGGCCGCCGGCTTCACCCACGACGTCCGGATCCCCGACCTCGTGGCGCGCGGTGTCGAGATCGCCGAGCTCAACGAGGTCTACGCCGCCCGGGTCGCGAGGTCGCAACTGCCCTCGGGCCGCACCGGCTACCGCACCCTCGCCGACTACAACGCCGACATGGCGGCACTGGCACGCAAGCACCCCACCCTCGTCAAGCGATTCACACTGAAGCGGCCGAGCCTGGACGGACGCCCCATCTACGGCGTCGAGATCGGCCGCGACGTGCGCAAGCCGCTGAGCGGCCAGCCGACGTTCCTGCTGATGGGCGTCCACCACGCGCGTGAGTGGCCCTCGGGCGAGCTGGCCATGGAGTTCGCCACCGACCTGGCGAAGAGCTTCGGCCGCAACCAGCGGATCACCGACCTGCTCGGCAAGGCGCGCGTCATCGTCGTACCCGTCGTCAACGTCGACGGCTTCCACCTCTCGCGCACCGACGGCGAGTACGTCGACCTGCGCGCGCTCAACCCCAACGACCCGCTCGGTGGCTCCGCGTCGATCCTCGCCACCCCGGGCCAGACCTACAAGCGCAAGAACTGCCGCGTCGTCGACGGCCAGGACACGCCTGACGGCACCTGCGCGCTGACCCTCAACAGCAACGGCGGCTTCGGCCTCGGCGTCGACCTCAACCGCAACTACGGCGGCTTCTGGGGCGGTCCCGGCGCGGCCGAGACGGAGCCCGACGCGGCCGAGGTCGAGACCGGCATCGCCGACCCGACCTACCGCGGCGCCGGCCCGTTCTCGGAGCCGGAGACCAAGAACATCCAGGACCTCGTGTCGAGCCGCCAGGTCACGATGCTGATCTCCAACCACACCTTCTCCAACCTGGTGCTGCGCCCCAACGGGGTCAACCCCAACACGATCGGCCACGACGGCCTCCCGGTCGGCGACGCCCCCGACGAGCAGGCGCTCAAGCAGCTCGGCGCCCGGATGAGCGCCCAGAACGGCTACGCCAACATCCACGGCTGGCAGCTCTACGACACGACCGGCACCACCGAGGACTGGTCCTACAACGCCACCGGCGGTTTCGGCTACACCTTCGAGATCGGCGCCAACGAGTTCCACCCGCCGTACCAGGAGGTCGTCGGTGAGTACCTCGGCGCCGGCAAGTACGCCGGCAAGGGCAACCGCGCCGCGTTCCTGATCGCGCTCGAGCACGCCGTCGACACCCGCTACAGCGGCGTCCTCGAGGGCAAGGCGCCGAAGGGCGCCACGATCCGGCTGTCGAAGACGTTCCGCAGCCCCACCTGGGAGTCGTCGTTCCGCGACCGCATCGACACCCCGATCCGGGTCGGCGCCGACGGCGCGTTCTCGTGGATCGTCAACCCGTCCACCCGGCCGGTCGTGCGTCCCCGCACCTACCAGGCCCTGGCCGACAGGCCGTTCAAGGTCACCACGATCGACGGCACCACGGCGGCTCCCAACGGCTCGACCGACCACACGTTCGTGCTCTCGAAGCCGGTCGACCTGTGGCGCACGGAGCTCGACTGGCCGACCCCCGACGACCTGGACCTCACCGTCTTCCGCAAGCAGGGCGGCCAGCTGGTCGAGGTCGGGACCTCCGGCGAGCTGCCCGGCTCCAAGGAGATGGTCGAGCTGCCCGACGCCCCCGCCGGCACCTACGTCCTCCGGGTCACCAACTACGCCTCGGCGTCGCCGTCCTACACGCTGACGGAGTCGTTCTTCGACGCCCGCACCCTCACGACCAAGGGCACGCGCGAGGCCTACACGCTCACCTGCGAGAAGTTCGGGAAGGTCCTCCAGACGACCCAGGTCTTCATCGGCCGCGGCCAGACCAAGCAGGTCGACCTCGGGGAGTGCCGCCGCCGTTGGTGAGCGGTCCGTAGCCTCGGAGGAATGCGCCGACGGAGCTCCCTGACCAGCACCTCCCGGGAGTCCCGCCTGCCCCTCACCGCCGAAGAGGCGTGGGCGGTCGTGGCCTCGGGGCGCGCCGGCCCGCAGTGGTACGTCGACGCCGCGCCGTTCGTCGTCCGCGGCGCCCTCGACCGGCTCACCGGCGGCACCGGCCGCCGCTGGGACCCTCCGGGGACGCCGGTGCTGGCGACGGGTGACCTCGCCGGTCTCTGGCGGGTCACCGAGGCCGACCACACGCACCGGCGCCTGGTCCTCACCGCGGAGGTCCGCGCGCCGGGCACGGTCACGCTGGTCTCCGAGGTCCAGCCGCGCACCGCCGGCTGCGCGCTGCGCCAGACGGTGCGGCTCGACCCGAGCGGCCTGCTCGGGACGGCGTACCTGCTCGCGGACCTCCCGGCGCGCGAGGCCCTCCTCGAGCTCACGCACCGACGGCTGCTGCGCGACCTCGGCTCGTGACAACCGGTGTCCCGGGCCGTCGACAGGCTCCAAGGTGCTGACGAGCCCAACGTCACAGTGACCCCGGGGCTGCCTCGGCGGTTGTCCCGTCATGACGCGCCTTCGCACCGCCGCCACCCTGGTAGCCCTCGCCCTGAGCGCCGGGCTGCTCGGCGTCGTGGGCCCGGGCCACGGGTCGGAGCCGGTGGCGCCGTTCAGCCCTCAGCTGGTGCGCGTCCACACCGACACCCCGGCCGAGCGGGCCACCCTGGCCGGGCTCGGCCTCGACGGCACCGAGCACGCCGGGCCGGACCACACTGACCTCGTCCTGCACACGGCCGACGACCGCGACCGGCTCGCCGGCAGCGGGCTCGAGTGGCAGGTCACGATCGGGGACCTGCTGGCCCGCGAGGCCGCCAACAACCTCGCCAACGCGGAGTACGCCGCCGGCACGGCCCGCTCCCCGCTGCCGTCGGGGCGCACGTCGTACCGCACCCTGGAGGACTACGACCGGGAGATGCGCGGACTGGCGAAGCGTCGCCCGTCGCTGGTGCGGACCTTCACCCTCGCCCGTCCCACCCTCGACGGGCGCACCGTCCGGGCCATCGAGATCGGCAGTGACGTACGCCGGCCCGCGTCGGGCCGGCCGACGTTCGTGATGCTGGGTCTCCACCACGCCCGCGAGTGGCCGTCGGCCGAGCACACGATGGAGTTCGCCCACGAGCTGGTGCGCGGC
This sequence comes from Nocardioides szechwanensis, assembly GCF_900103935.1. Lineage (GTDB taxonomy): Bacteria > Actinomycetota > Actinomycetes > Propionibacteriales > Nocardioidaceae > Nocardioides > Nocardioides szechwanensis. The sequence goes on along the minus strand of NZ_FNIC01000004.1, from coordinate 379,870 downwards.
TACGGCCACGACGCGCGGGTCACCCGGCTCCTCGACCGGCTGCGCGTGGTGCTCGTCCCGGTGGTCAACGCCGACGGTTTCGACCTCTCGCGCACGTCCGGCGGGCTGGTCGACCTCAACCTGCTCAACCCGCTCGACCCCAGCGGCACCGTCATCCCGACGGCGACCCAGGTGCTGACGCCCGGCATGGCCTACCTGCGCAAGAACTGCCGGCTCGCCGACGGCGTCGACACCCCCGACGGCAGCTGCGGCGCGATGCTCGCGACCCCGGCCGGGTTCGGCCTCGGGGTGGACCTCAACCGCAACTACGGCATGTGGTGGGGCGGGCCGGGCGCCGCCGGTCAGGTGCCGAGCGCGACCGAGTTCCACGCCGGCCTGCTGGACCCGCGCTACCACGGCGCCGCGCCGTTCTCCGAGCCCGAGACCCGCAACGTGCGCGACCTGTTCCTGTCGCGCTCGGCGACCGGGATGATCACCAACCACACCTTCGGCAACCTCGTCCTCCGGCCGTGGTCCGGCTCCCCCGACCACGTCACCGACGCCGGCCGCCGGGTCGGCCTGGCCCGCGACGAGCGGGCGATGGCCGCACTCGGTGGCCGCCTCGCCCGGCAGAACGGCTACACCAGCCAGCGCAGCTACGCCCTGTACGACGGCATGGGCACCACCGAGGACTGGGCCTACGGCGCCACCGGGACGTACGGCTACACCTTCGAGATCGGCGGCACCGAGTTCCACCCGCCGTTCGAGGACGTGGTCGACCACTACGGCCGCAACCGCGCGGCGTACCTGATCGCCCTCGAGCACGCCGCCGACCCCGAGCACCACTCGGTGCTCAGCGGCCGGGCCCCCGCGGGCGCCCGGCTCACGCTCACCCGCGACGCCTCGACGGCGACCTGGGACGGCTCCAGCCCCGCCACGTTCCGCACGTCGATCCGGGTCCCGGCCGACGGGACGTTCACCTGGCACGTCAACCCGTCGACCCGGCCGACCGCGGCCGAGCCCGAGCGCTACACGCTCACCTGCACACGCGCCGGGAAGGTCCGGCAGACCACCCGCGTGCTCGTCGGGCGCGGCCAGGTGCGCGAGCTCGATATGTCCTGCTGACGGTCAGCCCCGCCAGGGCTCGGCGGCACCCTCGCCCGCGAGGTCGGCGTACTCACGGACCCAGGAGTGCATCGCGATGGCGGCCGCGGCCGAGGCGTTGATCGAGCGGGTCGAGCCGAACTGCGCGATCGAGAACGTGCCGTCGCAGGCGTCCCGCGCACCCTCGGAGAGCCCCGGACCCTCCTGGCCGAACAGGAAGCAGACCCGCCGCGGCATACGCATCGTCTCCAGGTGCGCGCTCCCGGGCAGGTTGTCGACGCCGAGCAGCCGCACGTCGCGCTCGTGGAGGTAGGCGACCAGGTCGGCGACGGTGGGGTGGTGCCGCACGTGCTGGTAGCGGTCGGTCACCATCGCGCCGCGGCGGTTCCAGCGCCGGTTGCCGACAATGTGCACCTCGGCGGCGAGGAACGCGTTGGCGGAGCGGACGATCGTGCCGATGTTGAAGTCGTGCTGCCAGTTCTCGATCGCGACGTGGAAGTCGTGGCGGCGCAGGTCGAGGTCGGCCACGATCGCCTCGAGGCTCCAGTAGCGGTAGCGGTCCACGACGTTGCGGCGGTCGCCCTCGGCCAGCAGCACGGGGTCGTACTGCGCGCCGGTCGGCCACGGGCCCTCCCACGGGCCGACGCCGACCTCGGCGGGACCGTGCGGCATCGGGTCGTACGGCGCGTTGCGCTCGACCCCGCTGGCAGCGCTCTCATCCGGGTCCGGCACGGCGCGAGACTACCCAGGTCCGTGTAGGAGGCCCCGGGTACGGTTTGCGCGTGACTGCCCTCCTCGACCTCGTCGAGCTCCAGCCCCTGCTCCTGGGCATGGACTGGATGGATCCCAACTGGCTGCTCGAGCGCTTCGACGCCCAGTTCTTCTGGATCAGCCTGCTGATCATCTTCGTCGAGTGCGGGCTCTTCTTCCCGTTCCTGCCGGGCGACACCCTGCTCTTCGCGCTCGGGCTCTTCATCGCCGGCGAGAAGATCGACCTGTTCCCCGGCGCCCCGTTCGTCGAGCTGCTGGTGACATTCCTGCTGCTGACGGTGGCCGCGGTGATGGGCAATGTCGCCGGCTACGAGATAGGCCGGGCCATCGGCCCGCCGCTCTACAACCGCGAGGGGCGGATCCTCAAGCGCAAGTACTTCGACCAGACCAGCGCCTTCTTCGAGAAGCACGGCAACAAGGCCCTGGTGATCGGCCGCTTCGTCCCGTTCGTGCGGACCTACATCACCGTGGTCGCGGGAGTGACCCGCATGGACCGCCAGCGCTTCTTCAAGTGGAGCCTGGTGGGAGCCGCGCTCTGGGTCGCCAGCGTCCTCGCGCTCGGCTACTTCCTCGGCTCGGCGTTCCCCACCCTCGGCGAGAACATCGACAAGGCGATCATCGTGATCATCGCCTTCTCCCTGGTCCCCGTGGCCTACGAGTGGTGGAAGCACCGCCGCCAGGCCAAGGACGTCGTCGAGGACGTCGTCGAAGGCCCGGTCGAGGGCTGAGCCGGACCAGCTGGCTCCGCGTCAGCCGCGGACGGCGTCCAGCTGCGCCTTGGTGAGCACCGGGCGCACCTCGAGGCCGACGTCGGCCAACGGGTTCTCCCCGGCGGGGCTGCGGTCGATCGCGCACACGACGACCTCCACGACGGCGCCCGCGGCCCGCAGCGCGTTGGTCGCGTCGCGTACGGCGCCACCCGTGGTGATCACGTCCTCGACCAGGGTGACCCGCCGCCCGGCCACGTCCGGTCCCTCGGCCAGCTTGCAGGTGCCGTACTCCTTGGCCTGCTTGCGCACGAACAGCGCCGGCCGGCCGGTCAGGCTGCTGACCATCGTCGCGATCGGGATGCCTCCGAGCTCGAGCCCACCGAGCAGGTCGGTGTCGTGCGGCAGCAGCGGCACCATCTGCCGGGCCACCCGCGCCAACAGCTCCGGCTGCGCCTCGAAGAGGTACTTGTCGAAGTACTCCGACGACACCTGCCCCGACCGGAGCGTGAACTCCCCCGTCAGGCGGCAGCAGGCGTCGATGTCGGCCGCGAGGCCCGAGTCACTGCTGGGATCACTGGTCACGTCCGAACATTATCGGTGGTTGAGGTGCGAGCGAGCGCTCGTCCTGAGGTGCGAGCTTGCGAGCCTCGAAACCACCCGTCGTAGGCTCGCTCGCATGCCCGCTCACCAGCACGCGCGCCGGCTCGACGGCATCCCGCCGACGATCTTCTCCCAGATGTCGGCGCTGGCCGTGCGCACCGGCTCGGTCAACCTGGGCCAGGGCTTCCCCGACGTCGACGGCCCGCCCGAGGTGGTGGCGCGGGCGGTGCGGGCGCTGGAGGAGGGCGCCAACCAGTACGCACCGGGCATCGGTGTCCCCGCGCTGCGCCAGGCGATCGCCCGCCACCAGCAGCGCCACTACGGGATCGAGCTCGACCCCGACTCCCAGGTCGTGGTCACCACCGGCTGCACGGAGGCGGTGGCCGCGGCCCTGCTGGGCCTGGTCGACCCGGGTGACGAGGTCGTCGTGCTCGAGCCCTACTACGACTCCTACGTCGCGATGATCCAGATGGCCGGTGGCGTACGCCGCCCGGTCACCCTGCGCGCCCCCGACTTCCGGCTCGACGCCGACGAGCTGCGGGCCGCGGTCACCGCGCGCACCCGGTTCGTGCTGCTCAACTCACCGCACAACCCGACCGGCAGCGTGCTGCGCCGTGACGAGCTCCAGGCGGTCGCCGACGTGGCGATCGAGCACGACCTGGTGGTGATCACCGACGAGGTCTACGAGCACCTGGTCTTCGACGACCACGAGCACGTGCCGCTCGCGACCCTGCCCGGCATGGCCGAACGCACGCTGACGCTGTCCAGCGCCGGCAAGTCCTACTCCTTCACCGGGTGGAAGGTCGGCTGGGCGACCGGTCCGGCCGACCTGGTCGGCGCGGTGCTCGCGGCCAAGCAGTGGCTGACCTTCACCTCCGGCTCGCCGCTCCAGCCCGCGGTCGCGCTGGCGCTCGACGAGCACCCCGACTTCCCGACCGAGCTGGCCGCCGACCTCCAGCAGCGCCGGGACCTCCTGTGCGAAGGCCTGGCCGCCGCCGGGCTGACCGTCCAGGTGCCCGAGGGCACCTACTTCGCGACCACCGACGTGCGCGACCTCGGCTGGGACGACGGCCTGGCGTTCTGCCAGGCGCTGCCGGAGCGCGCCGGCGTCGTCGCGATCCCCGCGCAGGTCTTCTACGACGACCGCGAGGCGGGTCGGCACCTGGTGCGGTGGGCGTTCTGCAAGCAGCCCGAGGTCATCGAGGACGGCATCCGGCGGCTGGCGGCTGCCGACCTAGGAGCCTGAGCGGGCGGCGAACCACGCGCGGACGTCGGGCCGGACCAGCAGCGACACAGTGACCAGGCACGCGACCAGCGGCAGCGCCATCAGGAAGTTGAAGATCGTGAACACGAGGCACACCGCGGCGGCGCCCGCCGCCGAGAAGAGCAGGGCGGTGCGGCCCCAGGCCACCCGCCGGAAGGCCTGCAGGGCGAAGAAGCTCGCGGCCCCTCCCCACACCAGCACGACGGCAGCGGTGACGTAGGTCGCCGACTTGATGGCCGAGTCGGTCATCCCCTCGGAGGACAGGTCGGGGTTCTGCCGGTGCAGCTCGTCGAAGACGAGGTCGGGGGCCGCCAGCAGCACCAGGACGCTCAGCGCCATGGCGAAGATCGCCAGGCCGCAGAAGGTCCAGGTCAGGATGCACGCCCACAGCAGCCGCGCCGGTCGTGGCGCCGGGCCGGCGAAGGGGGCGGTCGTCACCATCGGCCCGTAGCCGACGGGGGTGGTGCCGAAGCCGCTCATCGGGCGGGGCTCGGTGGACGGCGGGGCCACCGGGGGCCCCACCGGCGTCTCGCCCGGGGACTCCTCCGGGTGCCGGGGCCCGGCCATGGCCGCGGCCGCCTCCACCGCGGGACGGCGTACGACGCCGTCGAACCAGTCACGCGCCGGCTGGAGCCACAGCATCACCGTCGCGGCGACGACGAGCGCGGACAGGAAGCCGCCGACCGCCATCCCGCTCACGAACAGGGGCAGCGCGAGCACGGCCAGGCCGATCCGAGCGCTCCGCGAGCGCTGCAGGACGAAGAACCCGAGGATCGCCGCCGCGGTGGCGCAGGCACCCGCCACCATCGAGAGCGCTCGAAGCGCGGTGACGACGTCCTCGGCACTCATGCCGAGGCCGTCACCAGGCGGTTCGGAGAGGAACTGCTCGACCGACTTCTGCGTCTCCAGGGAGCCCAGGCCTGCGACGCGCTCGAACACCGAGGCCACGATGAGGGCCGACCCGCCCATGATGATGACGGCGCCGAGGGTGACCTGGCGGGGGCGTGCGGGCAGGTCACTCATGGCGCCCATTCCACCAGTGACCCGGTCACGCCCCGACGGCGAGGGTCAGCCCCGAGGCCCCGTCAGCGCTCACGTCGACGCTCACCGTGCCACCGTCGACCACCTCGCCGCCGATCAGCAGCCGGGCCAGCGGGTCGCCGATGGCGGTCTGGATCAGACGCCGGAGCGGGCGGGCGCCGTACGCCGGGTCGTAGCCGGTGTCGGCGAGCCAGGTGCGGGCCTCGGGCGTCACCACGATGCTGATCCGGCGCACCGCCAGCCGCTTCTCGAGCAGCGCCAGCTGGAGGTCGACGATCCGGGCGAGGTCGTCGCGGGTGAGCGCGTCGAACTGCACGATCTCGTCGAGCCGGTTGAGGAACTCCGGCTTGAAGCTGGCCCGGACGACCGCGAGCACGGACTCCTTCTTCTTCTCGGTGTCGAGCGTCGGGTCGACCAGGAAGTGCGAGCCGAGGTTGCTGGTGAGGATCAGGATTGTGTTGCGGAAGTCGACCGTGCGGCCCTGGCCGTCGGTGAGCCGGCCGTCGTCGAGCACCTGGAGCAGGATGTCGAAGGCCTCGGGGTGGGCCTTCTCGACCTCGTCGAGCAGCACGACGGAGTAGGGCCGGCGGCGGACCGCCTCGGTCAGCTGGCCGCCCTCCTCGTAGCCGACGTAGCCCGGAGGGGCCCCGACCAGGCGCGCCACCGAGTGCTTCTCGGAGTACTCGCTCATGTCGATGCGCACGATCGCGCGCTCGTCGTCGAACAGGAAGTCGGCCAGCGCCTTGGCCAGCTCGGTCTTGCCGGTGCCGGTCGGGCCGAGGAACAGGAACGAGCCGGTGGGCCGGTTGGGGTCGGCGATGCCGGCACGCGAACGGCGTACGGCGTCACTGACGGCGCCTACGGCGTCCTGCTGGCCGACCAGACGCTCACCGACGACGTCCTCCATGCGCAGCAGCTTGGCGGTCTCGCCCTCGAGCATCCGCCCGGTGGGGATGCCGGTCCAGGCCTCGACGACCTCGGCGATCTGCTCGGCACCGACCTCCTCGCCGACCAGGGGCTCGAGCTCGCTGCGCTCGACCGCCTCGACCTCGGCGATCTTCTTCTCCAGCATGGGGATCTGGCCGTAGAGCAGCTCGCTGGCCTTCTCGTACTCCTGGTCGCGCTGGAGCTTCTCGGCCTCGATCCGCAGGTGGTCGAGCTGGCGGCGCAGCTCGCCCTCGCCCTCGAGCGAGGCCTTCTCCTGCTCCCACCGGGCCTCGAGCCCGCGCAGCTCCTCCTCGCGGTCGGCGAGGTCGGCCTGCAGCCGCTCGAGCCGGTCGGCCGAGGCCTCGTCGCTCTCGCGCTCGAGTGCGAACTCCTCCATCTTGAGCCGCTCCACCTGGCGGCGCAGCTGGTCGATCTCCTCCGGGGAGGACTCGATCTCCATGCGCAGCCGGGACGACGCCTCGTCGATCAGGTCGATCGCCTTGTCGGGCAGCTGGCGACCGGTGATGTAGCGGTCGGACAGGGTGGCGGCGGCGACCAGCGCGGCGTCGGTGATCCGGACGCCGTGGTGGGCCTCGTACTTCTGCTGGATGCCGCGCAGGATCTGGATGGTGTCCTCGACGCTGGGCTCGCCGACGAAGACCTGCTGGAAGCGGCGCTCCAGGGCGGGGTCCTTCTCGATCCGCTCGCGGTACTCGTCGAGGGTGGTCGCGCCGATCATGTGCAGCTCGCCGCGGGCCAGCATCGGCTTGAGCATGTTGCCGGCGTCCATGGCGGAGTCGCCGCCCGCGCCCGCGCCGACGACGGTGTGGAGCTCGTCGATGAACGTGATGATCTGGCCGCCGGCGTCCTTGATCTCCTCGAGCACGGCCTTGAGCCGCTCCTCGAACTCACCGCGGTACTTCGCGCCCGCGACCATCGCGGCCAGGTCGAGGCTCAGCACCCGGCGGCCCTTGAGGGAGTCGGGGACGTCGCCGGCGACGACGCGCTGGGCCAGGCCCTCGACGACGGCGGTCTTGCCCACACCGGGCTCGCCGATGAGCACGGGGTTGTTCTTGGTGCGCCGCGAGAGCACCTGCACCACGCGGCGGATCTCGGCGTCGCGGCCGATCACCGGGTCGAGCCGGCCGTCCTCGGCGGCGGAGGTGAGGTCGACGGAGTACTTCTCCAGGGCCTCGTACGTCGACTCGGCCTCCTGGCTGGTGACCCGACGGTTGCCGCGGACGGCCGTCAGCCCCTCGCGCAGCCCGGCCTCGGTGAGACCGGAGTCGGTGAGCACCTTCTGGGCGGGGCTGTCGGTGCCGGCGATCGCGATCAGCAGGTGCTCGGTCGCGACGTAGTCGTCCTTCATGGACGACGCGAGGTCGAGCGCGGCCGCGAGCACACGGGTGAGGGCGGCCGACGCGGCCGGCTGCTGCACGGTGGCGCCGCTGGCCTTGGGCAGGGCCTCGAGCACGGCGACCGCGCGCGCGGTGAGGGCGGCGGCGTCGACCCCCGCCTTGGCGACCAGGTTGCGGGCGATCCCGTCGTCCTGGCGGAGCAGGGCGACCAGAACGTGGATGGGCTCGGTGGCGGTGTTGCCGGCGGTGGTGGCCGAGAGCTGGGCAGCCTCGATCGCCTCGCGGCTGCGGGTCGTGAACTTGTCGGCGCCGAACTGGCTCATGTCTCTCCTGTGGGTGCGCGACTGATACGGGCGGTCACTAGTCACAACGATCCCAAAGTTGAGTCTGTTCCACTCAACTTCGACTGTTTTCGTCCGGACAGATCTTTGCCCAAAGCCAGGCGGCCGGACCACCCCGTCCCCTACCGTGACCGTGGGTAGCACGTCGCCTGGGGGCGGCGTGGGGAGGGATCGTCGGTGACAGTCATGTCCACCGCCGCCGGCGCGAGCATGCTGGCGCACACAGTGCACTACGCCGTCGTGCTCGGCGGAGTGCTCGGGCTCGCACTGCTGCTGCTCCCGCATGCCCTCGAGCGCCTCCGCGTCGAGTCCGCACCCGCGCGCAGCGCCCACGAGGACCGGGTCCTCCGGCTGCGCGAGCTCGCCGCCGTCGGGCGGCTCGCCGAACCCGGCGCCACCCTGACCGCCGTCCGTCCGGTGCGGGAGGTGGCTCCCACACCCCGCGCGGCCCCGGCCGCCCTGCCCGTGGCGCTGGTCAGCAGCGCGGCCGCGGCCGGCGTCCACGCCGCCGTCGGGCCGGCGCACCTCACCGACCAGCCACTGGTCGGGATGTTCTTCCTGGCCTGCGCCGCCGCCCAGCTCGGCTGGAGCGCCCTGTTCCTGGCCCGCCCCGGCCGGGCCCTGCTCGAGGCCGGCGTCGTCGGCAACGCAGCGCTGGTCACCCTCTGGGCGCTCAGCCGCCTGAGCGGCAGCGAACCGGTCGGTCCGTGGGACCTCGCCGCCACCGGGTGGGAGATCGCGGTCGTGCTCGCGTGCGTTGCGCTGAAGGCGCCCGCGGGGCTGCGCACCGCGGGCTGGTTCGACTGGCCGGGCCTGGCCCGGGGCTGGACCGCCTGCTCGGTGCTGCTGCTCGCCCTGCTGTCCCTGAGCGGAGCGGGCGCATGAGCTGGCAGATCGCCATGGTGTGCAACGCCGGGATCGCGATGTCCTACCTGCTCATCTGCCTGGCGATCGTCATCCCGCTCGCCAAGAGCAACCAGCTGCGCACCAACCCGCTGGGCGCCGCCACGTCCGCGATCTTCCTCACCTGCGCGGTCCACCACGGCAGCCACGCGGTGCACATGCTGCTCCCGTCGCTGGGGATCAACGACGACCGGGGGCTCGCGATGCGCAACGCCTGGGGCTGGCCGCTGACGATCTGGGACTGCGTCGGGCTGATCGTCGCCCTCTACTACTGGACCCTGCGACGCAACTACTCCTCGCTGATGCAGGGAGCCCAGCTCTTCGAGGACCTGCGCAAGCGCGAGCAGCAGGCCCTGGAGCTCAACGACAGCGTGCTCCAGGGCATCGTCGTCGCGAAGATGGCGCTCGACCTGGACGACACCGCCAAGGCCAACGCCGCCCTGACGTCGTCGATCGCCTCCGCCAGCCGGATCATCACCAACCTGCTCGGGACCGAGGGCTTCAACATCGAGCTCCTGCGGTCCGCCCCGGCGGTGGTCGACCTCAGCGAGGCCCACTCCGACCGCCCCGACGCCCCGCCCGAAAGGCAGACACCATGAGCGCTCTCGCCGGCGGCCGGCCTCGCCGGGTCGTCATCATCGACGACACCCAGGACCTCCGCGAGCTGCTCAAGCTCGCACTGACCCGCGGCGGCTTCGACGTCGTCGCCGAGGCCGGCGACGGCCGCGAGGGGATCGAGGTCGTCCGCGAGACCCGCCCCGACGTCGTGCTGCTCGACCTGGCGATGCCGGTCATGGACGGGATCGAGGCGCTCCCGACGATCCGGCGACTGTGCCCCGCCGCCAAGATCGTGGTGCTCTCCGGCTTCGGCGCCCAGCAGATGTCGGCACGCGCCGTGGCCGCCGGCGCCGACGGCTACGTGCAGAAGGGCGCCCCGCTCAACACGATCCTCGACTACGTCCGCGACATCACCTCCGGCGGACCCCGCAAGCCGGCCCGCACCCTCTCGGTCGTGCCGAGCAGCGACCGCGCGGTCAAGGCCGAGACGCTGGAGGACCGCGGCGCCGACCGCGCCGCCTCCGTGAAGGGGTCCGGCGACCACGCCCACGTCTCGTCCTGGGAGGCGATGAACGTCGCGCCGTACGGCGTCATGGAGCTCGCCGACGAGCCGCTCTTCCGGATCGTCCACGCCAACGCGATGGCCGAGCGGCTGCTGGGCAAGGCGAAGACCGGGATGCCGCTGAGCATGGCGGCCCCCGAGCTCGCCCAGCTGGTCTCCTACCACCGGCTCGACGCCGACGCGTCCTTCGAGGTCGAGGTCGCCGGCGGCCGGGTCCGCGCGACGCTGCGGCGTACGGGCTGGTCGGTGCTGGTCTACCTCGACTCCGCCGCCGAGGACGTCGGCCTGCTGCGACGCGCGATCGCCACGACCGCGCACGAGATCCGCGGTCCCGTCGCGGTCATCTGCGGTATCGCGGAGACCATGGGCTGGGACTCCCAGCAGATCAACGACGAGCAGCGCGACCGGCTGATGGGGTCGGTGGCGCGGCAGGCGCGGATCCTCGACTCGATCACCGCGGACCTCCTGACCGCGGCCCAGATCCAGCGCGGCACCCTGCGGATCGACATGCAGGTGGTCGAGCCCCGCGCCGTGATCGAGGGCGCGATCGCCGACCGCTACGAGATCCCGGTGTTCGTCGACGACCCGCGCACGGTGCGCGCCGATCCGCTGCGTCTCGAGCAGATGCTGACCAACCTGCTGAGCAACGCCCACAAGTACGGCGAGGCGCCGTACTCCATCCACGTGCGCGCCGAGGGCGACTACACCTGCATCGACGTCATCGACCACGGCGAAGGCGTGCCCGAAGACTTCCGCGACCAGCTGTTCGAGGAGTTCGCGCGGGCCAACGACGCGGTCGCCAGCGGTACCGGCCTCGGCCTCTACGTCGTCCGCACGCTGGCGCACTCGCAGAACGGCGAGGTGACCTACAACCCGGGCGAGACCGAGGGCGCGGTCTTCACCATCAAGCTGCTCGCCTGCTAGTCCGCTAGTCCTCGTCGATCTCGGGAGGCACGGCGTGCTCGGGGAACGACGCGACGGCGAGGTGCTCCTCCTCGACCAGGCAGGTCCGGCAGAAGTCCTCACCGAACGGCGTGAGGTGGATGCTGCGCCGCACCACCTTGGCGAACTTCACCGAGTGCAGGGCGGCGAGGACGTCGGGCTGGGCCTCGACCACCTGGTACTCCATCGGATCGCGCAGCGACTCCCGGGAGAACCACACCAGGCCGAGGCGGAACAGGTTGTTGAGGTAGGCGGGCACGTGGTCGAGGTAGCGGCAGCCGGCCCGGGCGCCGATCATGGTCAGCCCCGGTGCGATCAGCTGGCTGTGGACCATGCCGGCCGGGCCACCGGTGCGCACGTCGACGCTCGGCTGCGGCCCGCCAGTGAGCAGCAGCATCAGGATCCGGGCCTCGTCGGGGGCGAGCTCGCCCAGGATCCGCTCGTAGGCGGGATGTCCCTCGTCGGTGTTCCACACGTCGCGCGACCTGCTCAGCAGGTCCTGGCCCATCTCCCGCAGGGTCTCCGCCTGGGACTTGGGCGGCTCGGCCCGGCCGTTGAGCCGGCCGTTGGTGCTGCCGTTGACCCGCTCGGCGGCGGCGATCAGCGCCTGGGCGACCGGCGTCCCGGTGGTGACCGACCGGGCGACCTCGCCGACGAGGTCGAGGGCCCGGCCGGCGTCGTGGACCAGCGCGGCCGCCTCTTCGGGGTCGGTGACGGCGCGACCGACCCGCTTCCACGACTGGAGCGAGGTGCGCACCCCCCACTCGGTGGTGTGCAGCGCGGCGTACGCCGCGACCCGGGCGAGGCCGGGCAGCCCGGGGTCGTGCTCGTCGTACTCAGTCATCCGCCCACTCCGAAGATCCACAGGTGCAGGAAACCGCCACCCAGCCCCATGATCGCGCCATGGGCGTAGAGCATCCACTCGTCCTCACGGATCGCGGCCCGCATCATCTCGACGAAGTCTCGCGGTGACAGCTCCTTGGTCCGGCGCGCGACCAGGTCGCGGATCTTCTCCGCCTGCCGGGCACTGAACACCGGGTCCTTGAACGGCGTCATGGTGTGGCCGACCGCCTCGGTGGCCACGGAGTCGCGGATCGTGTCGAACCGGTGGGCGCCGACCGCCACCCGCACGGCACCGCGGGCGGGGCCGGCCGCCTGGTCGATGGCCGGGCGCAGGGCGGTCGCGAGCATCTGGCGGGTCCGGTCGCCGCGCGGCCCGTCGAGCAGGAAGTCGCCGATCCGCTCGAGGGTGATCACGTCGTCGGCGATGATCCGGGCGTAGACCTCGGCGGCCTGGTCCTGCCGGCGCAGGAAGAGGCCGTGCACCGTGACGCCGAAGACCTTGCGCGGCTCGGGCGGCTCGAAGATCAGCCACATGCCCAGCGCGTTGGTGACCCATCCGACGATGACGCCCAGCACCGGCAGCAGCCACCACTGATGGGCGATGCTGTCGGCCAGCGCCACCGGGATGCCGAGCAGGAAGCCGAAGATGAAGCCGAACCGCACCATCAGGTTCAGCTCGCGCTGACCGAAGTCGCGGAAGATCCGCACCACCAGCGCGGGGTTCTCCTGGAAGTGGTCGATCACCATGATCTTGGGGTCGAGCAACTGGTCGATGTGGATCCCGATCTCGGTCGTGACCCGATTGACCACCGACGGCAGCTGCGCCTGGACCCGCTCCACGACGGCCTCACGCACCGAGAGCGGCAGGTCGAGCCAGAGCCGTGGGTGCTCGCGCCGCATCACCTCGTCGACGAGCTGGGGGATCTCGGGGCGGAACGTGGTGACGATGTGCTCGGCGATCCGGTCGGGCTCGAGCTGCTGGTAGAACTCCGCCGGCGTCCCGAGCTTGGCGATCGCCTTGTCGACGGCGATGCTGCCCATCTTGGCGGCGCGGGCGGGGATGATCCCCTGCCAGCCAATACCGCCCTGGAGCAGGCCGGGGACCTCCTGCAGCTTGCGCGGCAGCAGCGTCGCGAACTCGCGCATGCCGGGCACGGAGACGCCGTGGAAGCGCACCGGGCTGAAGAGCATCACCAGGCCGGACCAGTTGATCAGCCAGCCGATCACCCCGGTGAACACCGGGATGGTGACGAACGAGACCCAGTCGACCTGCGCCGCCCACTCCTGCAGCCAGTCCACCCGGCCCCCTTCGCTCGACCCTCGCGGGGCGGTCGACCGACACTAGACATTATCGGCGTCGCTGTAAAGGACGCGGGTCACGCCTGGGTCAGCGGGAGCGGCGCCAGACGACGACGGCCTGGCCGGCGTCGGGCTGGCGCAGGACCGGGAGCTTGTTGGGCGCGCCGTCGGTACGCCGGACCGTCGCGGCGTGGCGCAGCGCCTCGCGGGTCGCCTCGAGCTCGGCCACCAGCTCCTCGTTGCGCGAGGCCAGGGCGATCACGCGGTTCTCGAGCTCGAGGATGCGGCGTACGCCCTCGATGCCGATGCCGGCGGAGGTGAGGTCGGAGATCTCGCGGAGCCGGTCGAGGTCGCGGGCGGAGTAGCGGCGCCCGCCGCCGACGGTGCGGCCGGGGGTGATCAGCCCGAGCCGCTCGTAGGTGCGCAGCGTCTGCGGGTGGAGCCCGGTGAGCTCGGCCGCGACGCTGATCACGAACACCGCGGCGTCCGGGCCGGGTGCGGCGAACGGGTCGCGGCCGGCCATCAGGCGCCTGCCTCGAAGAGTCCGGCGCGCAGCGGCTTGCCGGCGGTGGCCTCGCGGTAGGCCTCGACCGCCTGGCGGGCGGCGTCGTCGAGGACCGCGGGGACCTGGACCTCGACGGTCGCGAGCAGGTCGCCGGTGGTGCCGTCGGCCTTGCTGGCCCCCTTGCCGCGCACCCGGAACGTGCGCCCGTTGGGGGTGCCGGCCGGGATCTTGAGGGTGACCGGCGCCCCCGAGAGCGTCGGCACCTTGATCTCGGCGCCGAGCGCGGCCTCGTCGAAGGAGACCGGCACGGTCAGCGTGAGGTTGTCGCCCTTGCGTCCGAAGAGCCGGTGCGGCGAGACCTTGACCACGACGAACAGGTCACCGGCCGGGCCGCCGTTCTCGCCCGCGGCGCCCTTGCCGCGCACCCGGATCCGCTGGCCGTCCTTGACGCCCGCGGGGATCCGCGCCTGGATCGAGCGCGCGGACAGGCCGCGGCCGTTGCCGTGGCAGGTGGGGCACTTCTCGTCGTAGACGAGCTGCCGGCCACCGCAGTTGGGGCAGGACTCGTTCATCGAGAAGCCGCCGCCGGTGGAGACCGTGACGTAGCCGGCGCCCTCGCACTCGGGGCACACCCGCGGACGGGTGCCCGCCTTGCCGCCGGTGCCGGAGCAGTCGGGGCAGGGCGCGTCGGAGGTCAGCCGCAGCGAGATCGTGACGCCGTCGATGGCGTCGGTGAAGCTGATCGTCGCCGTGGTCTCGACGTCGGCGCCCTTGCTGGGCCGCCGGACCTGCTGGGTACGCCGTCCCGCGCCGCCGCCGAACAGGTCACCGAACATGTCGCCGAAGCCACCGCCACCGCCGGCCCGGTCGCGCAGCAGGTCGTCCATGTTGAACCCGCCGCCACCACCGCCGCCGCCGCGGAATCCGCCACCGGAGCCGTAGAGCTCGCGCATCTCGTCGTACTTCTTGCGCTTCTCGGTGTCGCCCACGACGTCGTAGGCCTCGGCGACGGCCTTGAACTTCTCGTGCTTCTTCTCGTCGCCGGGGTGCGAGTCGGGGTGGTTGGCGCGCGCGAGCTTGCGGTAGGCCTTCTTGACCTCGTCGGCCGGGGCGTCCTTCTTGACTCCGAGCACCTGGTAGAAGTCCTTCTGGGCCCAGTCGGCCCGGAACCCGTCCTTGTCACTCATCGCGCACCTCCCCTCTCACTCCTCCGTGACAACCGGCTCTTCACCCGGCTGGACAACCGGCTGGACAACAGGATCGACCACGAGCACCTGCGCGGCGCGCACCACGCGGTTGCCGATCTTGTAGCCGGCCTTGGCGATCACCTTGCAGGTGGTCACCGAGACCTCCGGGTCCTCGCCGATGTGGGACAGCGCCTCGTGGACCGTGGGGTCGAACGGGTCGCCGACCGCACCGAAACGAGCCAGCCCCAGGCCGGACACGACCCGCTCGAGCTGCTCGGCGACGGCCTTGAAGCCGTCGTCGAGCGGCCCGTGCTCACGCGCCCGGTCGATGTTGTCGAGGACCTCGACGATCGGCGTGAGCGCGGCGTACGTCGCGTTCTCGCGGACCAGCTCCCGGTCACGTTCGACCCGGCGCTTGTAGTTGAGGTACTCGGCCTGGAGCCGCTGCAGGTCGGTGGTCAGCTCGGTGAGGTCCCGACGCGCCCGCGTGAGGTCGTCCTCGAACTCGACGTCACCGATCTCGCCGACCTCGCCGAGGTCGTCAGCCTGGACCCCGCTGGTGGGCTCCTCGGCGACCTCGGTCTCGGTGGGCATCTCGGACGCGGGGTCCGGTTGGGTCACTTGGCCCCTCCGTCGGCGGAGCCCTCGTCAGCGGGGGCCTCGTCTGCCTCGTCCACGATCTCGGCGTCGACGACGTCGTCGTCGGCCTCACCCGTGGCACCGGTGGCCCCGCCGGCAGCAGCCGACTCGGCCTCGGCGGCGGCGTACATCGCGGCCCCCATCTTCTGGCTGGACTCACCGAGCTTGCTGACCCCGGCGGTCAGCGTCTCGGGGGACGACTCGGCGTCCTCGAGCAGCACCTTGAGGGAGTCGACGTCGGCCTGGACCTCGGTCTTCACGTCCTCGGGGATCTTCTCGGCGTTCTCGGCGAGGAACTTCTCGGTCGTGTAGACGAGCTGGTCGGCCTGGTTGCGGACCTCGACGGTCTCGCGGCGCTTGGCGTCCTCCTCGGCGTACTGCTCAGCCTCCTTGACCATCCGGTCGATCTCGTCCTTCGACAGCGCGGAGCCGCCGGAGATCGTCATCGACTGCTCCTTGCCGGAGCCCTGGTCCTTGGCGGAGACGTGGACGATGCCGTTGGCGTCGATGTCGAAGGTGACCTCGATCTTCGGGATGCCCCGCGGCGCCGGCGGCAGGCCGGTGAGCTCGAAGTTGCCGAGCGGCTGGTTCTGGCCCCACATCTGGCGCTCGCCCTGGGCGACCTTGATCTCGACCGACGGCTGGTTGTCGTCGGCGGTCGTGAAGATCTCCGAGCGCTTGGTCGGGATCGTGGTGTTGCGCTCGATCAGGGTGGTCATGACGCCGCCCTTGGTCTCGATGCCGAGCGACAGCGGGGTGACGTCGAGGAGCAGGACGTCCTTGACCTCGCCCTTGAGCACGCCGGCCTGGAGCGCGGCACCGACCGCGACGACCTCGTCGGGGTTGACGCCCTTGTTGGGCTGCTTGCCACCGAGAAGCTCGGTGACCAGCTCGCCGACGGCGGGCATGCGGGTCGAGCCGCCCACGAGGACCACGTGGTCGATCTTGTCGATCGCGACGCCGCCGTCCTTGAGGACGTTCTTGAACGGCGACTTGGTGCGGTCGAGCAGGTCGGCGGTCATCTTCTGGAACTCGCTGCGGGTCAGCTTCTCCTCGAAGTGGAGGGGGCCGGACTCGCCGTGGGTGATGTAGGGCAGGTGGACCGTGGTCTCGCTCGAGGAGGACAGCTCGATCTTGGCCTTCTCGGCGGCCTCCTGGAGGCGCTGCTTGGCGATCTTGTCGGCCCCGAGGTCGACGCCGTTGTTGTCCTTGAACTTCTTGACCATCCACTCGACGACGCGGTTGTCCCAGTCGTCACCACCGAGGTGGTTGTCGCCGGAGGTCGCCTTGACCTCGACGACGCCCTCGCCGATCTCGAGCAGGGACACGTCGAACGTGCCGCCACCGAGGTCGAAGACGAGGATCGTCTGGTCGTCGCCCTTGTCGAGGCCGTAGGCCAGCGCGGCGGCGGTCGGCTCGTTGACGATGCGACTCACGTTGAGGCCCGCGATCTCGCCGGCCTCCTTGGTGGCCTGGCGCTGGGCGTCGGAGAAGTACGCCGGCACGGTGATCACCGCGTCGGTCACGGGCTCACCGAGGTAGGCCTCGGCGTCCCGCTTGAGCTTCTGGAGGACGAACGCGCTGATCTGCTGCGGCGTGAAGTCCTTGTCGTCGATCTTCTGCTTCCAGTCGGTGCCCATGTGGCGCTTGACGGAGCGGATCGTGCGGTCGACGTTGGTGACCGCCTGACGCTTGGCGACCTCGCCGACGAGGACCTCGCCGGACTTCGCGAACGCGACGACGGACGGGGTGGTGCGAGCGCCCTCGGCGTTGGCGATGACCGTGGGCTCGCCACCCTCGAGGACGGCGACGACGCTGTTGGTCGTCCCCAGGTCGATACCGACAGCACGTGCCATTTCGGGTTACCTCCGTGTAGGTGATTCAGGTGATGAACCCAAGTCTCGCAAACAAGTTGAGTGCGATCAACTCAAGTTCGTTCAGTCGGTTCAACGGAGGGTGCGGGGCGGTTGTTCCCGCTCAGCGTCACCAGTTGCGGGTCGTGTGCCTGAGCGTGCGCTGGGCCGCACCCTGAGGCACACGACCCTGTCGATGAGCGGCGGGCAGGCACACTGGCGGGCATGAGGCGTGCGACGGCAGCGGCGGCAGCAGCCACCCTGGCCCTGATCGCCGCGTGCAGCTCCCCCTCGGACACGACGGCAGACCCGGCGCCGAACCCCAGGCCCACCCAGGCGCAGTCCCCGAGCGAGCCAGCCCCGACCCCGACGCCACCGCCCGAGCCGCCCCGGGTCACCCCCGACGATGCGCGGGTGCGGACGGCGATGGACGCCGTACGCCACCTCGCGCTCGAGATCGGCCCACGGCCGGGCACCACGAAGGCCTACTTCGAGGCGGCGGCGTGGGTCGAGCGGCAGCTCACCGGGAGCGGGTGGAGCGTGGAGCGGCAGCGCTTCCCCACCCCGGCCGGCTACTCCTGGAACGCACCGGTCGAGGCCGGCCCGTCGGTCAACCTGATCGCCACACAGGGCGAGCTCCAGCCGGGCGAGCCCTGGCTGGCCGTCGGTGCCCACCTCGACACGGTCCCCCTGGCGCCCGGCGCCGAGGACAACGCGTCGGGCATCGGCGTCCTGCTCGCGGTGGCCGAGGCGCTGCAGGACACCCGCAGCAGGCTCCCCGTCGTCCTGGTCGCCTTCGGCTCCGAGGAGCCCCGGGGCGAGGGCGACGCGCACCACCACTACGGCTCCCGGGCCTACGTCGCCTCGCTGACGCCGCAGCAGCGACAGTCGCTGCGCGGCATGGTCTCGATGGACCGTGTCGGGGTCGGCGACGTGCTCCCGGTCGGTACGCCGGCCGACGGGCCCACCGCCCTCACCGACGCCCTGGTCGAGGCGGCCCGCAGCGCCGGCGTCGAGACGGTGCTCGACACCGGCCAGGACTCCAGCGACCACTGGTCGTTCGTGCGCGACGGCCTACCCGGCGCCCGCCTCGGCGGCACGTCGTACGGCGCCTACCACTCGGCCGCCGACCTGCCGGCCGTCGTCAACCGCGCGCAGCTCGAGCGCACCGCCCGCACGGTGCTGGCCTGGCTCAGGTGACCGGGACTCAGGACGCCCACGGACCGCGGCTGCTGCTCCACAGGTCGTCCAGGATCGCCGAGCCGGCGTCACCGCGGGCGACGCGCGGCGCGAAGGCCTCGGTGTCCATCCGGTAGGGCACGAACCGCACGGCCTTGAGCTCCTTGCCCCAGAACGTGGCCTCGAGCAGGACGCCCTCGAGGGTCTGCTCCATGTAGTCCATGTCGAAGACGAAGTTGCCGAGGGAGTGCACGACGGGCACGCCGTCGACGGCCTCGACGCCCTGGACCCAGTGCGGGTGGCCGCCCACCACGAGGTCGGCGCCGGCGGCGACGAGGCGGCGGGCCACGTCGCGCTGGACCTGCCAGGGCTCGTGCACGTACTGCTCACCCCAGTGCGGGAGGACCACGACCACGTCGGCCAGTCCGTCGTACTCACTCACCAGGTCGGCCACGTGGTCCAGGTCGCTGCGCACCAGCGGGCCAGTGCGCGGCGGCATCCGCACCGAGAGGGCGCCGGGCCGCTCGGGCGTCGCCTGCGGGGTCTCGCCGATCGCGTTGAAGCCGAGAAAGGCGAAGCTCACGCCGTCGCGGGTCAGCACCGCCGCCCGGCCCGCGGACGCCAGGTCGCGGCCCGCTCCGAAGCCCTGCAGACTGCTCGACCTCAGGGTGCGCACGGTCTCGAGCAGCGCCACCTCGCCGTAGTCGCCGACGTGGTTGTTGGCCAGCGACACCGCGTCGAAGCCGGCCGCGCGCAGCACCGGGACCAGCGCCGGCGTCCCCCCGAACGAGTCGCCACCCTGGGTCGGCTCGCCGTCCCGCGACAGGGTGCTCTCGAGGTTGCCGACCGTCAGGTCGGCGCCGCGCAGCCGCTGTGCCAGCGGCGCGAGGGCCGCGGCCGGGTCCGGCACCCGGCGCACCAGCATCACGTCGCCGGCCACCGTCAGGTCGACCGTCCCGGCGGCGTCCCGGACGGGGTCGTAGCCGTCGACCCGGGCCGCCATCACGGTCGGGCCCACGGCCGAGACGGGTACGACGGCCAGGGTGCCCGCGTCGCGCTCGACGGCGCGGACCAGTCGGGCCGGCGCGCGACCGGTCAGCACCCGGAAGCCTCGCCACCGGCTGACCTCGCCGGCCAGCAGCCGCTGCGACTGGGCCCCCGTCAGGTCGAGCTGCGGCACGGTGGCGTGGCCGATGACGACCAGCGGCTCCTCCGGTCGTGGGACAGCGGGCGGCGAAGGCTCGAGGACGCTGGGCACCAGGCTCTCCCGGGGGGCGACCGGCGACTCGGTGCTGTCGGTGCACGCGGCGAGGCCGAGCACCGCCGCCGCGACCGCCACGACCGCGCCGGCGCGCCGGCTCACCGCTGGCGCCAGAGGGCGAGCGCGATGTCGACGATCCCGACCCGCGGGAGGTCGGCGACCTCGGCGAGCGGGAACCAGCGGGCCTCGTCGGTCGTGCCGTCGACCTCGTGGGTCAGCTCACCGCCCACGACCGTCGCCGCGTAGACGACGCGCACGGCCTTCATCGGCCGGTCGGTGTCGGACAACCGCCGCTCCACCGGGATGACGTGGGAGTCCACGCCCAGCAGCCGGTCCAGCACCACGTCGTACCCGGTCTCCTCGCGCACCTCCCGGACCGCACCCGCCTCGGCGGTCTCCTCGAAGTCGACGCCGCCACCCGGCAGCGCCCACCGCCCCTCCTCCGCCTCGTTCCAGAGCGCGAGGAGCACCCGCTCGTCGTCGTCCACGACCACGGCGTAGGCGGCGAGGCGGGTGTCGTAGTCGGTGAACTCCATCGGCCCATCATGGAATACCTGAGCACCGGGCGGGTTACAGGCCCCTATGACCGTTCCCACGATCACCCTCAACGACCAGACCTCCATCCCCCAGCTCGGCTTCGGCGTATTCCAGGTGCCGGCGGCGCAGACCGCGGCCACCGTGGGGACCGCGCTCGACATCGGCTACCGCCACATCGACACCGCGCAGATGTACGGCAACGAGGAGGGCGTCGGCCAGGCGATCGCCTCCTCCGGCATCCCGCGCGACGAGCTGTACGTCACGACCAAGCTCGACAACGGCAACCACCGGCCCGACGACGTACGGCGCAGCTTCGACGAGTCGCTGGCCCGCCTCGGCCTCGACCACGTCGACCTGTTCCTCATCCACTGGCCGCTGCCCACGTCGTACGACGGCGACTACGTGTCGACCTGGAAGGCCATGACCGAGCTCCGGGCCGAGGGCCGCGCCCGGTCGGTGGGGGTCTCCAACTTCCACGCCGAGCACCTCGACCGGATCATCGGCGAGACCGGCGAGATCCCGGCCGTGAACCAGATCGAGGCGCATCCCTACCTCGCCAACGACGACGTGCGCGCCGCCTCCCACGCGCACGGCATCACCGTCGAGGCGTGGTCGCCGATCGCGCGCGGCAAGGTCAACGACGACGAGGTCATCCAGCGGATCGCCAAGCGCCACGGCAAGACCCCCTCGCAGGTCACGCTGCGCTGGCACCTCGAGCGTCGCGACGTGGTCTTCCCCAAGTCCATGCGCGAGGAGCGGATGCGCGAGAACTTCGACATCTTCGACTTCCAGCTCTCACCGGTCGAGGTCGCCGAGATCACCGCGCTCGACCGGGGTGAGGCCGGCCGGATCGGACCCAACCCCGAGACCCTGGGCTGAGCGACCGGGTCAGCCCTGCGCTAGCCGGTCGGCCAGCGCGGTGGCCGACTCCTCGGTGAGGTCGGCGGCGATCTGGAGGCGTCCGTCCGCGATCGGGGCCTGGACCAGCGGCGCGGTCACGACGCGGCCGTCGACCACCACCGCGACCTGGAGCCGGCTCACGGCGAGCTCGGCGGTGAGGTCGGCGAACGTGCGGGTGGCCTCGGCGTCGAGGTCGAGGGTCACCACCCAGGCCTCCTTACCCTCGGGGATGCCGGCGGAGGCCGACTCGATCCCGCCGACGATGCGGGCCGGCTCCAGGCTGTACTTCACGCCGGCGTCGTCGCACGTGGCCAGCGGCTCGTCCGCCGCCACCTCCGCGGGGGCCGCGTCGCAGTCGAGGTTGTCGAACTGCTGCAAGACCTGCGAGTCGGGCGGCGGCTCGAGGTCGGTCGCGAGCACCACGCGGAGCTCGACCGGGGATGCCGGCGCGACGCTGCTCGACACGTCGGGCGCCTCAGCGCGGTCCGGCTCGTCGTCGCCGCACCCGGCCAGCCCACCGAGGCAGACGGCCAGCACGCCGGCGAGCAGCGGACGGACTCGTGTCATGTCGCCGATGGTGTCACGCCCCGAGCGCGCGACCCCAGGCCTCCAGCAGGTGCGCCAACCGCGATCGTTCGAGGTCGCTGAACGACGCGAGCAGCAGGTGCTCGTTGGCCATGTGCTTCTCGAAGACGTCGTCCACCAGCGTCCGGCCGCGCTCGGTGAGCCGCACCCGGCGACCGCGTCCGTCCGCCGCACTGGTCCGGCGCGACACCAGCCCCGCGCCCTCGAGCCGGTCGAGGCGCTTGGTGACCGCTCCCGAGGTCACCATCGTGGTCTCGGCGATCTGGCCGGGCGACAGCTCGTACGGCGCACCGGAACGCCGCAGGGCGGCCAGCACGTCGAAGTCGCCGTCGGAGAGCCCGGCCGCGGCGAAGACCGGACGCAGCTCCTCGTCCAGCTGGATCGCCAGCCGGTGCAGCCGGCCGATGATGCCCTGCGGCGAGACGTCGACGTCGGGGCGCTCGACGGCCCACTGCGCCATGATCCGGCCGACGTGGTCGAGCTCCTGCTGCCCTGACATGGGATGGAATATATCTGACTCGGAAGATATTATCTCTTCCATGGAAACTATCTCCCGGCGAGCGCTGCTGATCACCGCTGTCGCCCCCGTCGCCTGGGGTACGACGTACCTCGTCACCGCCGAGCTTCTGCCGCCAGACCGGCCGCTCTTCTCGTCGGTCGTCCGCGCCCTGCCGGCCGGACTGCTGATCCTGGCCTTCCGCCGCCGGCTCCCGCGCGGCGACTGGTGGTGGCGCGCCACGCTGCTGGGGCTGTGCAACATCGGGCTCTTCTTCCCGCTGCTCTTCCTGGCCGCGTACGAGCTGCCCGGCGGCCTGGCCTCGACCCTCCAGGCCACGTCGCCGCTCGCCGTGATGGCGCTTGCCTGGCTGGTGATCCGCGAGCGGGCCGGCGCCGTCCGCGTCGGCGCCGCGCTCGTGGGTCTGGTCGGCGTCGCCCTGCTCCTGGCCCGGGCCCCCGGCGAGGTCTCGGTCCTGGGACTGGTCGCCGCGTTCGCCTCGGTCCTGGTCTCGGCACTCGGCTTCGTCCTCGTCAAGCGGTGGCCGGCGCCGGTCGACATGCGCACGCTCGTGTCCTGGCAGCTCGTGGTCGGCGGCCTGGCCCTGGTGCCCGTGGCGCTGGTCGTCGAGGGGGCTCCCCCCGCGATCGACGTCGACGCCGCCACCGGGTTCGTATGGCTGGCCGGCGTCGGCACCGTGCTCGCCTACGTCTGCTGGTTCCACGGCCTGGCGATGCTGCCCGCCGGTGCGGTGTCGCTGGTCGGGCTCCTCAACCCCGTCGTCGGCACGTCCCTGGGCGTCCTGGTCGCCGGCGAGCTGTTCGGCTGGACGCAGGCGCTGGGGATGCTGCTCGTGCTCGGTGGCGTGGTGGCCGGGCAGGCCGGCGCCCGACGGCGTCAGGGAGAATCAGGCGGGTGCAACCGCGCCCCCCGGCTCCCCCGACCTTCCGTCTCCGCGACGTCGCCCTCACTGCCTACGCCCCTGCGATCGTCAGCTCCTCCGGCCACGGTGCGGTGATGCCCGTCCTCGCGCTCCGCGCGAGGGACCTGGGAGCCGACGTCAGCACGGCCGCCCTGGTGGTCGCCCTGCTGGGCGTCGGCATGCTGCTCGGCTCGCTGCCGGCCGGTGCGGTCGTCGCCCGCATCGGCGAGCCCCGCACCCTGGCCATCGCGGGGGTGGTCGAGGCGGTCGCGATGCTCAGCGCCGCAGCCAGTACGTCGGTCGCGTTGCTGGCGACGGCGGCGATGCTGAGCGGGATGAGCTGGACCGCGTTCCTGATCGCCCGCCAGGGCTTCATGATCGACGCGGTGCCGCTCAGCCACCGCGCCCGCGCGCTGGCCGCGCTGGGCGGCTCGCACCGGGTCGGGATCCTGATCGGCCCGCTGCTCGGCGCCGGGCTGATCCACCTCTACGACCTGCGCGCGGCCTTCGTGCTGGCCGCCGGGCTCTCCCTCGTCGCCGCCCTGATGGCCCGGCTGATGCCGGACCTGGGGTCGGAGGGCCGCGCCGAGCAGGGCGCGGCCGGGCACGCCAGCGTGTGGTCCGTCCTCGCCGCCCACCGCGCCACCCTGCTCACGCTCGGCCTGGCGGTCGTGGTGATCTCCGCGTCCCGGTCGGTGCGCAACGGGCTGCTGCCGCTCTGGGCCGAGCACATCGGGCTGTCCCCCAGCGACACCTCGCTGATCTTCGCCTTGGCCGCCGCCGTCGACATCGCCTTCTTCTTCCCCGGCGGCTGGCTCATGGACCACTACGGGCGGACCGTCGTCGCGGTCCCCGTCGTACTGACCACCGCGGCCGGCTGCCTGGTCCTCCCCCTGGCCACGTCGATCTGGGGGCTGGCGGCGGTCGTCGCCCTGATCGCGCTCGGCAACGGCCTGGGCTCCGGGATCGTGATGACCCTGGGCGCGGACGCGGCGCCGGCCATGGGTCGTTCGCAGTTCCTGGGCGGCTGGCGCCTGTGCGGCGACATCGGCAACTCCGGTGGGCCGCTGCTGGTGGCGGCGGTCGCCGTCGCGGCGCCGCTGGCCACGGCCAGCGTGGTGATCGGCCTGCTCGGGCTCGCGGGCACCGCGTGGGTGGGCTACTGGACCCGGCGCGCCGACCTCAGCAGGGTCAGCCGGGTCAGCTGATCGTCACCCGGATCTCGTTGGACGCCTCACCGGTGTCGGTGTCGACCACGCGGAACCGGTTCTTGCCGGTCTGGCTGGTCTGGATGTAGGTCGTGAACGTCTCGTTGCTGACCGACGCGGTCACCGGGAACTCGCCCCAGGCGCCGCCCTCCCACTGCTGCACCTGGAGGATCGCGCCCTCGCCGCCCGGGTAGGTGCCGGTGAGGTAGATCCGCTCCATCGAGCCGACCTCGGTCTGGTCGGCCGACAGCGCGATCTTGGTCTCCGGCTCGGCCTCGGAGGTCTCGTCGGTCGGCAGCGAGCTGACCGGGCCCTCCGGGTCGGGCTCGAGCGTGATCAGGGGGCCGGACTCCGACTGGGTCGGCTCCGGCTTCGGCAGGTACATCGACTCCTCGCTGGTGGTGGAGGTGTCGGTGGCCTCGGTGTCGCCACCGATGCCCAGCACGCGGGTCGCGGCCAGCGCGCCGCCGCCCAGGATGAGCCCGACGGTGACGGCGACCGCCACCAGCGCGATCAGGCCGGTCAGCACGGGGTGACCGTCGCCGGAGCCTCGCGTCGGTCGGTCGTCTTCCTCGGCCACGTCTCTGCTCCCTGGGCTTGGTGCGTTCGCCCCATTGTCGAGGACAGGGTCAAACCGACCAAACGCCCGGCCCGGCGCCGAGGCCCACCCAGGGACCGAGGGTCAGCGCGGCTCGAGGACGACCACGGGGATCACGCGGTCGGTGCACTGCTGGTAGACCTCGAAGTCGGCGTACAGCTCGACCAGCTTGGGCCACAGCTCGGCGCGCTCCTCGGGCGAGGCGGTGTGCGCGCGCACGGCCCGCTTCTCGGTCCGGATCTGGACCGTCGTGTCGGGGTTGGCGACCAGGTTGGGGTACCACTGCGGGTTCTTCGGCAGCCCGCCCTGGGACGCGACCACGACCACGTTGCGGCCGTCGACGAGGTAGAGCAGCGGCGTCACGAACCGGGTGCCCGACTTGCGGCCCACGTGCTCGAGCAGCAGCGTCGGCACCGGCTTGCGGAACCCCGCGCCGATGCGCCACTTGCTGCCGATCCGGCCGCCGGTCAGCTTGAAGACGCGCACCTGCGCCCGGGCCATGTACTTGATGACCTTGGCCGTCGTCGGGTTGGCCAGCGCCTTCTTGCGCTTCTCCAGCTCCTCGGGCGTCATCTGCGTGGCCACAGGCTCAGATCCCTCGCTTCCAGACGACCTCTTCGAACAGTCGCACGCTGCGCCAACCGTCCGCCGTACGCGCCAGGGTGTGATGGTAGATCCCGCCGAACTCCACGATCTTCTCGCCCCCGGCGCCGTCATCCATGGGCATCGGGTTGTGGAAGTACGCCGAACAGCTGGCCTCGTCACCGTCGATGCGGATGTCGAGCTGGCCCAGCGTGTGCATCCGCTTGGGGAAGAAGGCCGGCAGCATCTCGGCCAGCCACGGCTTCACCTCGGGGTACGCCGCCGCGATGCCGCCCGACTGCGTGTAGTCGATCTGCGCGTCGGGGGCGAACACGGTGTCGAGCCAGTCCCACTCCCCGGTGTCGATCGCGCGGGTGTAGCGCGTCAGCAGGTCGGTGATCTCGGCCCGGTCGGAGAGCGTCTGAAGGTCCACAGGCTCAACTCTGGCAGAAAACTGAAACACGTTCTAGTCTTGCGCCCATGCGATTCACCTACGCCGAAGCGATGACCCAGGCGAAGTTCTACGCTCCGCTCGCCCAGGCGGCCGAGGCCGCCGGCTACACCAGCATGACCGTGGCCGACAGCCTGATCTACCCCAAGGACTCCGACTCCAAGTACCCCTACACCGACACCGGCGACCGCGCCTTCCTCGACGGCAAGGAGTTCATCGAGACGATGGTGCTCTGCGCGCACCTCTTCGCGGTGACCACGACGCTGCGGCTCACGCCGTTCGTGCTGAAGCTCCCGGTGCGCCCCCCGGTCCTGGTCGCCAAGCAGGCCTCGTCGCTGGCGTTCCTCTCCGTCAACCGGCTCGGCCTCGGCGTCGGCATCTCCCCGTGGCCCGAGGACTTCGCCAACCTCGGCGTCGACTGGGCCAAGCGCGGCAAGCGCATGGACGAGTGCATGGACATCCTGCGCGGGCTCACCACCGGTGAGTTCTTCGGCTACGACGGCGAGTTCTACCAGGTCGACGAGCTCAAGCAGTGCCCCGGCGCCAGCGAGAAGATCCCGCTGCTGGTCGGCGGCCACGTCGACAACGCGCTACGCCGCGCCGTGCTGAAGGGCGACGGCTGGATGCACGCCGGCGGCGACGGCGAGGAGCTCGACCGGCTGCTCACCCGCCTCGCCGAGATCCGCAAGGAGGAAGGCGACACCCGCGACGACTTCGAGGTGCACGTGATCTCCTACGACGCCTACGACCTCGACGGCATCAAGCGCCTCGAGGACAAGGGCGTCACCGACTGCATCGTGGGCTTCCGGGTGCCCTACATCATGGGCGCGGACCCCGAGCCCCTCCAGGACAAGATCGACAACCTCAACAAGTACGCCGACCAGATCATCGCCAAGGCCAACGAATGACTGTGACTGGGTCACTCGGGCTGACCAAGCCCCTCCAGGACGCGATTGCCGAAGCCGAAGAGCTCATCGCCAACGCGCCGTTCATCCGCACCGAGCAGGACCGGCTCGAGGGCTACGACTACCTGGCCGGGCGGATCCGGATGGCCATGCAGATGGCCTTCGACTACGACCTCGACCGGCCGCTGTTCATCAACCCCACGCACCAGTTCTCCCGGCAGGGGCTGGACAACCCGGACGCGGTCTACTTCAACGCCTACCTGCGCGAGGGTGTCGAGTACGTCGTACGCGGGTGCCGCGGCACCAGCGCGGACCTGTCCTTCCAGGTGATGGCCGGCACCTACAGCGCCGACTCGGCGGCCACGTCGCTGATGGCCTTCGACGACCGTGAGCTCGACATCGCGCCGGACGGCACGTTCGAGTTCACCTACGTCGCGGAGCCCGGCGCCAAGACCATGATCGTGCGCGAGGTCTTCAACGACTGGGACACCGAGCTGCGCGGCACGCTGACGATCGAGCGCCCGGACACGATGGGCAGACCGGCCAAGCCGTTGACCGCGGACCTGCTGCGCAAGAAGTACGAGGTGGCCGCGCGCAGCCTGGTCGGCAGCATCCAGACGTGGTTCGCCTTCCCCCAGTTCTTCCAGTACAAGGAGCCGGTCAACACCCTGACCGCACCGCAGTCGACGCCGGGCGGCCTGGCGTCGCAGCGCTCGTCGATCGGCCACTACGAGCTCGCCGAGGACGAGGCGATGATCGTGTCGGTGCCGGTGTGCACCGACTGCAGCTACCAGGCGATCCAGATCGGCTCCGACTGGTACGCCTCGACCGACTACGAGACCCACCAGACCTCGCTCACCAAAGCCCAGGCGGTCACCGACCCCGACGGCGTGATGCGCTTCGTGATCTCCGAGGGCAACCCCGGGATCGCCAACTGGCTCGAGACGACGGGCCACCGCACCGGCTCGATGATGCTGCGCTGGCAGCGCCTCGAGCGCGACCTGACCCAGGACGCCGACGGCCCGACCATCCAGGTCGTCAAGCTCGCCGACGTCCCCGACCTGCTCCCGCACTTCACCCCCATCACCACCGAGGAGTACGCCGAGCGCATCGCCGCGCGACAGCGCTCCGTAGCCCGAAGGATGATCTCTTGAGCGAGCTTGGATACGCCGAGGCACACGACACCTCGATCGAGGAGCGCTACACCCCCGTAGCCCTGCTGAAGGGCAAGGTCATCGTCATCTCCGGCATCGGACCCGGCCTCGGCCGGTCGCTGGCCGAGGAGGCCGCCAAGATGGGCGCCGACCTGGTGATCGCGAGCCGCACCGAGTCGCGGCTGCTCGAGCTCCAGGCGGAGCTCGAGGGCCACGGCGGGAAGGTCGTGGCCGTGGTCACCGACGTGACCGACGAGGACTCGCGGGTCAACCTGCGCGACAAGACCCTCGAGGCGTTCGGCCGCGTCGACTGCGTCATCAACAACGCGTTCACGATCCCGCCGATGGACCCCATCACCCAGATCAGCCCGCGCAAGCTGGCGAAGGTCAACGAGACAAACGTCTTCGCCCCGCTGCGGCTCTCGGCGCTGTTCGCCGACGCGCTCTCGGAGAGCAAGGGCTCGCTGATCATGCTCAACTCGTGCGTCTCGTTCTCCTCGCAGCCCGAGTACGCCGGCTACAAGCTGTCCAAGGGCGCGCTCGAGCACCTGGCCTCGTCGCTCGCGACCGAGCTGGGGCCGCGCGGCATCCGGGTCAACAGCGTGGCGCCGTCCTACATCTACGAGGACGTCAACCGCGGCTACTTCGACTTCCTCGCGGCTGTCGAGGAGAAGACCCATGAGGAGATCTACGCCGACAAGGCCGGGCCCACCGACCTCAAGCGCCTCGCCTCCTCCGAGGAGGTCGCCCGCGCGACACTGTTCCTCGCCAGCGACCTGGCCTCCGCCGTCACCGGCCAGATGCTGACCGTCGACTGCGGCGAGTTCCACAGCTGACATGTCCGACAACATCATGGTGCGGGAGCGGCCCGACGTCGGGTCCTACGAGGACATCGTCGCGGCCGCCGTACGCACTACGGGCATGAGCGACTTCGGCGGCACGGCCCATGAGGAGGGCCTGCGGGTCCTCACCGAGGACCTGTCCTCGCCGGAGGCGGGGCTGACCCCGCGAGGCAGCTACTTCCAGCGCTCCGAGGTGAAGTCGGCGCTGGTGGGGGTGCTGCTCACGCAGGCGCAGTTCGCCGCGCACCCGGAGCACCGCGCCGTGCCCATCGAGCGGCCGATCTTCCTGATGGGCCTGCCGCGCACCGGCACCACGGCGCTGCACCGCTACCTGCACGCGGACCCCAGCGCCCAGGGACTCGAGATGTGGCTGACGCAGTACCCGCAGCCGCGGCCCCCGCGCGACACCTGGGAGTCCGACCCGATCTTCAACGCCATGCAGCAGGCGTTCTCGGCCCACCACGTGGAGTCGCCGGAGTTCATGGGCATCCACTACATGGATGCGACCACGGTCGAGGAGTGCTGGCGGCTGCTGCGCCAGACCGGCAAGTCCAACTCCTACGAGTCGCTGGCCAACGTGCCGCGCTACACCGAGTGGCTGGCCGGCCAGGACTGGACCGACGCCTACGCGCGGCACAAGCAGAACCTCCAGCTGGTCGGGCTCAACGACGCCGACAAGCGCTGGGTGCTCAAGAACCCGTCGCACATGACCGCGCTCGACGCGCTGATGACGGTCTACCCCGACGCGCTCATCGTCTACACGCACCGCGACCCGGTGGTCTGCATCGCGTCGTCCTGCTCGCTGTCGGCCGAGACCACGCTCGGCCACAGCACGACGTACGTCGGTGACGTGATCGGCCGGACCCAGCTCGACCTGTGGGCCCGGGCCTACCACGCGTTCCACGACGCCCGGCCGAAGTACGACCAGTCGCAGTTCGTCGACGTCGCCTTCAAGGACCTGGTCTCCGACCCGCTCGGTACCGTCCGCGGCGTCTACGAGCGCTTCGCCCTCGACTGGACGCCCGAGGCGGAGCAGGCGGTCACCGAGATCGACCGCGAGTCGCGGTCGGGCTCGGCGAAGCCGTCGCACAAGTACGACCTGGCCGACTACGGCCTGACCGAGACCGACGTACGAAAGGCCTTTGACCGATGAAGCCCGAGATCAAGCGCGTCGTCGTGTGGGGCACCGGGGTGGTCGGCAAGATGGTGATCGCCGAGATCGTGAAGAGCCCCGTCTTCGAGCTGGTCGGCGTCGGCGTCAGCAACCCCGACAAGGTCGGGAAGGACGCCGGCGAGATCTGCGGGATCGGCAACACCGGGGTGCTCGCGACCGACTCGGTCGACGACCTGGTGGCGCTGAAGCCGGACGCGCTGGTCCACTACGGACCGACGGCGCAGTACGCCGACGACAACATCCGCGTCATGAGCGCCTTCCTGCGCGCCGGCATCGACGTCTGCTCGACGGCGATGACTCCGTGGGTGTGGCCGGGCATGAAGCAGAACCCCGCCGCGTGGATCGACCCGATCACCGCCGCGTGCGAGGAGGGTGGCGCGTCGTGCTTCACGACGGGTATCGACCCCGGCTTCGCTAACGACCTGTTCCCGCTGACCCTGATGGGGCTGTGCGGCGAGGTGGAGTCGGTGCGAGCCTCCGAGCTGCTGGACTACACCGACTACGAGGGTGACTACGAGGACGAGATGGGCATCGGCCGGCCGCCGGAGTTCACCCCGCTGCTCGAGATCCCGGACCTGCTGATCATGGCCTGGGGCGCCACCGTGCCGATGATCGCGCACGCCGCCGGCATCGAGCTCGACGACATCACCACCACGTGGGAGAAGTGGGTGA
This sequence comes from Nocardioides szechwanensis, assembly GCF_900103935.1. Taxonomy (GTDB): domain Bacteria; phylum Actinomycetota; class Actinomycetes; order Propionibacteriales; family Nocardioidaceae; genus Nocardioides; species Nocardioides szechwanensis. The sequence goes on along the minus strand of NZ_FNIC01000004.1, from coordinate 349,018 downwards.
CCCCCGAGGACCGCAAGACCGCCAAGGGCGTGATCGAGGCCGGCAACGTCGCGGCGATCCGCTTCACGATCAACGGGATCTTCCAGGGCCGCGAGGTGATCTCGCTGGAGCACGTCAACCGGATCGGCCTCGACGCCGCGCCCGACTGGCCGGCCGGCTCCCAGGACGACGTCTACCGCGTCGACATCACCGGCTCGCCCTCGATCAGCCAGGAGACGTCGTTCCGCTTCACCGACGGCTCGGGGCGCTCACCCGCCGTCGCCGGCTGCCTGGCCACCGGCCTGCGCGCACTGAACGCCGTACCCGCCGTCAACGCCCTGCCCGCCGGCTGGGTCACCGCGCTCGACCTGCCGCTGGTCCCGGGGGTCGGCACCATCCGCTGAGCCAGGGCGGGTCTCCCTAGGCCTTCTTCACCACGCTCGACTTGAGCTGCATCGGGCCGAAGCCGTCGACCTTGCAGTCGATGTCGTGGTCGCCGACGCCCTCGACGAGGCGGATGTTGCGGACCTTGGTGCCGACCTTGATCGCGGTCGCCTGCCCCTTGACCTTGAGGTCCTTGACCACGACCACCGTGTCGCCGTCGGCGAGCACGTTGCCGACCGAGTCCTTGACCACCCGTGCCTGCTCGACCGCGGGCGCCACGTCGTCCGGCGACCACTCGAACGCGCACATCGAGCAGACGGTCAGCCCGCCCAGCTCGTAGGTGTGCTCGCTGCCGCACTCGGGGCAGTGGACCTGGGTCTCGGGGGTGGTGTCGCTCATGACGCTCAGCGTAGGCGTGTTTCCACAGGCCGAGACCGGCCCGGTTTCGGGGGTACGCCGTCGCGAGCAGGCTCCGGCCATGTTCACCATCGACCTGCGAGTGCTGCGGCGCGCGAGCCGCGACCTGATCCGTCACGGTCTGGACCTCGACGACGAGTCCCGGATCCCGATGCCCGACGCCGGCCGCTCCGGCTGCGTCACCCAGGAGGGACTGGAGCGGCTGCTCGCCCAGGCCGCCGCCACCGCCGACGGGATGCGCCGCCTCGGTGACGCCCTCGACACCTTCGTCTCGTCGTCCTCGGTGCTCGACGGCACCGTGGGCTGGGGCTTCGACCTCATCCACGACCAGGAGCTGTCATGACACTGAGCACCTACTTCGAGGGCGACCCCGAGTCCTGCTGGCGGGCCGCCCGCCGCCTCGACACGCTCGCTGAGTCGCTCGACGACACGACCCGGTTCCTCGGCCACCAGGCGTCCCTGCCGGCCGACGACTTCGAGGGCCTCAGCGGCGACGCCTACCGCGGCAGCGCGGGCCGGCTGCGCGACGACGCGGTCGGCACCGCGTCGGCCCAGCGCGCGGTCGCCGTCGCCCTCGACGAGCTCGCCACCAACCTCGACGGCGTACGCCGGGTCCTGAGGCGTGCCCGCGCGCTGGCCCGCGACCACCTCGTGATCGTCGGGCTCGAGATCCAGCCACCCGGCCCCTACGCCGACGAGCACCAGCGCGAGGTGTTCCGGATGGTCGAGGGCGCGGTGCACGAGGCCCGCCGCGTCGAGCACCGGGCTCACCACGACTGGCAGGTCACGCTCGCGGAGCACGCCGGAACCCAGGCGCCGGCGCCGATCGCGGGCGGGCCGTTCGGGCTGCCGCTCCCCGACCCGGTCCCGGAACCCGTGCCGGAGCCCTTGCCGGAGCCCCAGCCCGACCCTCGATCCGACCGGCAGCCGGACCCGCAGCCGGAGCCCGATCCGCCGGCCGGGTCGGCGCCGCCGGCGCCGACCGCCGAGCCCACGGCGTCCTCCGTGCCCACCACGTCACCCGCCCCGGTCGCCGTCCAGGACGACTGGGAGTCGGCCTCCGAGGACGACTGGGCACCGGCCTCGCTGGCCGCGCCGGTGCCGATCAGCTGGGAGCTGTCCGATGGCCCGCGGTGACCTCGGGATCGCCGTGCCGCCCAGCTGGCGGCGGCGATCCGACCCAGCCCACGGCGTCCTGATGGCCGCCCGGGCGACGACGCTGCCCGCGAGCGGCGTACGTCCTGAGCTGACCCTCACCTGCACGCCGGTCGACCGCGACCTGGAGTCCTGGCGGGACGACGCGATGGACGAGCTGGCCGAGCGCCTCGACGACTTCGCCCTGGAGGACGACGACACCTACGACCTCGACGGCCACGACGTCGCCTACCGGCGCTTCGCCCACCGGGTCGGCGCCGCCGACCTGCTGTGCGACCAGTGGGCGTGGGTCGTCGGCGGGCTCGGGGTCACGCTGACCTGCTCGGTCGCCCGCGAGGACTACGGCGACTACTACGACGTGTTCGAGGCGATCGCCGAGACCGTCGACCTCGGGCCGCTCGCAGCCTGACCGCTTCGACCGTCAGCGGGAGGTGGTGCGGATCCGGGCTCCGTTGCGGGGGACGCTGGTGATGTTGCGGACCTTGGGCTCGTCCTGGCCGAGCGCCTCGACGCCGTGCTCCCGGAAGACCTCGCGCAGCACAGCGACGCCCTCCATCATCGCGAAGCCGGCGCCGATGCAGCGGCGTACGCCGCCGCCGAACGGGATCCAGGTGTTGGGCGGCGGGTTGTGGCCGAGGAAGCGCTCGGGGCGGAAGACCTCGGGGTCGGGGAACGCCTCGGTGCGCTGGTGGCTGACGATGATCGACGGGCCGACGGTGGCGCCGGCCGGCACGTCCACGCCGCCGATGGTCGCGGGCTTCATCAGCGTGCGCACCACCATCGGGATCACCGGGTGCAGGCGCATCGCCTCCTTGAGCACCGCGTCGAGCCAGGCGTCGTCGCCCTCGTCGGCGGCGCGCTGCGTGCGGGCCAGCAGCTCCGGGCTGCGGCCGACCTCGTAGAGCGCCCACGACAGAGCGGTCGCGGTGGTCTCGTGGCCAGCGAGCAGCAGCGTGACGAGCTGGTCGCGCAGCTCCGTGTCGTCGAGCGTGTCGCCCTCGTCGGCGCCGGCCAGCATCAGCCGGGACAGTACGTCGGTCCGCTCGGCGAGGTCGGGGGCCAGGCGCCGCTCGCGGATCTCGGCATACATCAGCCGGTCGAGTGCGTACTGGTTGTCGACGGTGCGCTTCCACGGGCCGAACCGCTGGAGCCGCGGGTAGCCCCAGCCGAGCAGGATCGCGGGGCTGATGTCGACGGTGGCGTTGACCCGCGGGCGCAGCTCGGCGAGCCGCGCTCCGTCGGTGACGCCGAAGACCACGCGCAGGATCACCTCGAGCGTGAGCGCGTTCATCCGGTCGAGCGAGCGGAAGTCGGAGCCGCTGCGCCAGGTGGCGACCTCGGCGCGCGCGAGCTCGGTGACCAGCGCCTCGTACTCACGCAGCGCGTGCCCGTTGAAGGCCGGCATCAGCAGCTTGCGCGCCCGCTTGTGCTCGAGGGAGTCCTGGAGCAGCAGAGAGTGCTGGCCCATGATCGGGCCGAGGATCGAGTTGGCCTTGCCGGCGTGGAAGACGTCGGGGTCGCCCGCGAAGATCTCCTTGGTGTGCTCGGGCCGGGTGAAGAACACCAGCGGCCGGCCCTTGGGCACCAGCCGCACGGTGAACACGTCGCCGTACTTGCGGTGCAGGTAGGGGTGGAACCGGTGCCGGAACCGCAGCAGCGCCGCGGTCTGGGCCAGCGCCGGCCACCTGGGGCCGGGTGGGAGCCCGGTCGCGTCCACCGGTGGCAGCGAGCCGCCACCCACGAAGCTCATGCTGCGGAAGCGCTTGCCGGTCAGCTCACCGACGTCGTCGAGAAGGGCCACCCGTCACATACTACGAGTACGTCAAGCCCTGCCGGCCGAGCTGACGGCGTACACCGGTGCGGCCTTCAGCTTCAGGTCCGCGCACGACTGCGCCCGCGGCTCCCCGCGGCTCTCGGTGACCGTGACGTCCCACCGCTCGCCGTCGGCCAGCACGAGCACCCGGTCGCCGTCGCGCCCGAGCACGCTCACGTCGGTCGCGCCGTACGTCGACCGCAGGTGCAGCTCGGCGACCTGTGAGGCGCCGTCGAGCCCGGCCCGGCCGCGGGTCACCGAGGTCGGCACCCGGCCGGCCGCGACCTCCTCGCAGGCCCGCACCGCGGTCTCGGGGTCGAGCCGCCCAAGGGTGAGCCCGGACGGCAGCGCCAGCAGGGTCCCGGAGAAGCGATGGCCGCCGAGGTGGGTGGTCTCCCAGGTCGCGTCGGGCCACCGGGCGACCAGAGCCGCGGTCACCGGCCGGCCCACCTCCGCGCAGCACCGGTCGCGGCGGCCGTTGGTGCACACCAGCCAGAGCGGTCCGTCGTACGGCGTGAGGTCGGCGTCGCCGAGCACCAGCACGTCCTCGACCCGGTCGAGGACGCCGCTGCGCACGACCGGGGTCGGGCCGAGCGACGCGGTGAAGACCCGCACCCCGGCTCCCGGAGCGGGCTCGCGACCGTGCCGGCGCACCAGCTGCACCCGCCCCGGCCAGGCCGCGAGGTGGTCCCGGACCTCCTCGGGCAGCCGGCTCTCGGCGACCGCCTGGCGGCCCCACGACCCGGCGTGCTCGACGAAGAGCCACTCGCGCTCGGTCGGCGCGGTGCCGCCCATGGGCTCGGCGTCGGCGAGGCTGGCCGCCGAGCACCTGACGTCCAGCGGCTCACTCACCGGCACATTCGACCAGACGCCGCTCTAGAGTCGCAGTGTGCCCACCCCCATGCGTCGTCTGCTCCTCGTGCCCCTCGTCGTGCTCGCCCTGCTGGCCGGCGTCACGGCCGCGGTGACCGCGGCCCCCGAGGGCCAGCCGACCGGCCGTACCGACACGCTGTTCCCGCAGCAGGGTCACCCCGGCTACGACGTCCGGCACTACGACGTCCGGCTCGACTACGACCCGGCGACCAACCGGCTCGACGCGCGCACCACGGTCCGGGCCACGACCCCGCAGCGGCTGAAGACGTTCTCGCTCGACCTGGTCGGGATGAAGGTCACCTCGGTCCGGGTCGACGGACGGCCGGCCGGCTTCCGCCGCGACGCCCAGCACCTGGTGGTCCGCCCCCGCGTGCCGGTGACCGGTGGGTTCACCACGACCGTCGCCTACGCCGGCACGCCGCAGGAGATCGTCGACGCCGACGGCTCGACCGAGGGGTGGGTCCGCACCGACGACGGCGCGATCGCGCTCGGCGAGCCGGTCGGCACCATGGCCTGGATCCCCTCCGACAACACCCCGGGCGACAAGGCCCGCTTCCGCTTCCGGATCACCGTCCCCCGGGGGGTGCAGGCCGTCTCCAACGGCGACCTGGTCTCGAAGGTCGACCGTGGCGCCGGGTCGACGTGGACCTGGCGGGTGCGCGACCGGATGGCGACCTACCTCGCGATGGTCGCGGTCGGCCGGTTCGCCGTCCACCGCTCCTCGATGACGTCGGTGACCGGCCGCCGGATCCCGATCTGGAGCTTCGTCGACCCGACCACCGGGAGGTCGACCACCGCCCGGGCCGCGCTGCCCAAGGTGCTGCGGTTCCAGGAGAAGCTCTTCGGCCCCTACCCGCTCACGTCGGCCGGCCTGGTCGTCGACGCCGCGTCGGTGGGCTACGCGCTCGAGACCCAGAACCGGCCCTTCTACCCGGACTCGGTCGACTCCGCGACGCTCGTGCACGAGTCCGCGCACCAGTGGTTCGGCAACTCGGTCACCCTGCGCGACTGGCACGACATCTGGCTGCCCGAGGGGTTCGCGACGTACGCCGAGTGGCTCTGGACCGGCGCCCACGACGGCCGCACGCCCGCCCAGCGCTTCGACGACCTCTACGCCACCCCGGCCTCCGACGGGCTGTGGTCCCCGGCGCCCACCGAGTTCACCGACTCGGCCGACCTGTTCGGCGAGCCGGTCTACAACCGCGGCGCGATGACCCTCCAGGCGCTGCGCGAGCGGGTCGGCGACACCGACTTCTTCCGGCTGCTCAAGCGCTGGGCGGCCGTCTACCGCCAGGGCAACGCCGGCACCGCCCAGCTGCTCGCGCTCGCCGAGCAGGTCTCCGGCGAGCAGCTCGACCAGCTCTTCGCCGACTGGCTCGAGCTCGACGGGCGGCCCGCGGGCTACTGACGTTGCGTCGAGTGACGTGCGGGGCCGGTCCCAGGCCCGGAAATACAGTCCTCCCGCGTCGCTCGACGCGTCACTCCAGCAGTCCCCGCCGCCGCGCGATGGCGGCGGCCTCGGTCCGGCCGGAGGCGCCGAGCTTGCCGAGGATGTTGGAGACGTGGACCGAGACGGTCTTGGCGCTGATGAACAGCTGCTTGCCGATCTCGCCGTTGCTGCGGCCGGCGGCGACCAGGGCGAGGATCTCGCGCTCACGAGGCGTGAGCGCGTCGGGCGTCGCGTCGCTGCGCTGAGGCGCGGAGCCGAGCGCCTTCAGCTGGTCGAGCAACGGCTGGGCCCCGAGCGCGTGAGCGGCGGTGCGGGCCAGGTCGCCCACCTCGCGGGCGGCCGGCAGGTCGCCGCCGGCGCGCAGGATGCCGGCCAGCCCGACCCGCACCGCGGCGAGCTCGTGGACGTGCCCGAAGTCGTCGAACAGGGTCTCGGCCTCGCGCCAGGTCTCGACCAGCACGTCCTGGGGCGGTACGTCGAGCCCGACCAGCCACCGCGCGCGGAGCGTCTCGGCGTCGAGCCGCTTCATCCAGGCCCGGCCCTCCGGGCCCCAGTGGCCCGACGGGTCGGCGTACCGGTCGAGCACGTTGTGGCCGTCGGCGCAGAGGCGGTCGACGGCGCCGCCGTAGTCGGCGCGCTCGGCGCCGCTCATCCGCGGCAGGGAGTCGGCGATCGCGGACATGGCCACCGCGGCCAGCCGGATCCGGGCGCTGAACCACGGGTGCCAGATCCGGGTGAGCACGGTGACCGCGTCGCCGTAGACGGCCAGGACCCCGGCCGGGTCGCCCCGCCGGCCCACCGCGACCATCTCCAGCTCGGCGGCGTGGATCGCGATCGACCCCTCGCGCGGCCAGAACTTCCGCAGCGCCTCGACCTGCCGCTCGACGTCGACGCCCCGAGCCTGCTGGACGTGCAGCCGCAGCGGCGCCAGCATCGCGTTGGGGATCGGCGGCGGGCTGGAGTCGGCGACGTCGGTCAGCCGGAGCACCTCGTCCCACTCACCGCGGTAGAGGTGCACCATGGCGAGCTGCCACCGCGACTCGAACCCGTACGGCGCCCAGGGGATGCCCGCGGCCTCCGCGCGCCGGATCGCGCTGCCGAACCACCTGACCGCCTCGTCGAACTCCGCCCAGTCCTCGTAGGACCGTCCGAGGAAGAACCGCCCGCGCAGCTCGGCGTGGACCGCCCCGGCGCGCTCGGCCCGGCCGACGGCCTCGTTCAGGGCGGCCCGCAGCCCCTCCTTGGGCCCGGCCTTCTTGAGCCCGCTCAGGGTCGTGATCGCGTCGGAGGCGAGCTCGTTGAGGTCGAGCCGCTCGGCCAGTGCCAGCGCGTCCATGCCCACCGTCTGGGCCTCGTCGTAACGGCCCCAGGCCGCCAGGATCCGCGCGTGGTTGGCCAGCACCCGCGCCCGGAGCGGGCTCTCGCCTTCGGGCGCGAGCGCGACCGCCTGCGCGGACAAGGCGGTCGGGTCCGTCTCGGTCTCGGTGATGTAGAGCGCGTTGGCCTGGGCGCTGAGCATCCGCGCGCGCCACACGTCGGAGGAGTCGGGCGGCAGCCGGTCGAGCTGCTCCTGGATCACCGCGATCGCGCGCTCCGGGTCACCGCTCGCGGTGAGCGCGTCGGCCGTCGCCACCACCAGCTTGGACAGGTCGACGTCGGTGTCGGCGCAGCGCTGCGGGTCGGCGAGCAGCTCCAGGGCCTGCTGGAAGTGGTACGCCGCCTCGTCCGGGCCGCCGACGGTCGAGGCCTCCTTGCCGGCGCGGATGCTGGCGCTCAGCGCGGTGTCGAGGTCGTTGGCCAGCCGGGCGTGCCGGGCCAGCTCGGCCGCGGTGCCGCGGGCACTGCCCTCGCTGAGCGCCACGGCGTACTGCCGGTGGAGTCGGACCCGCTCGCCTGGCAGCAGGTCGTCGTAGACGGCCTCGCCGAGCAGCGCGTGACGGAAGGCGTAGTAGCCGGCCTCGGAGACCAGCACGTTCATCTCGACCGCCTTGCGCAGCCCCTCCTCGAGAGCGGTGCCGTCGAGCCCGGAGGCAGCCTCGAGCATGTCGTGGGCGACCTTGCGGCCGCTGGCGCTCGCCGTGCGCACGACCTGGCGGGCGTTGTCGTCGAGGCGGTCGAGGCGGACGAGCAGCACGTCGGCCAGGTCGGCGGGCACCCAGCTCCCGGGGGCCGCGGCGGCGCTGGTCAGCTCCTCGACGAAGAACGCGTTGCCCTCGGCGCGGGCGACGATGTCGGCCAGCTCCTTCTCGGACAGACCGGAGGGCACGAGCTCGCCGATCAGGGCCCGGACGGCATCGTCGGGCAGCGGCGCCAGCGCGACCCGGTCGACGCCGCGCAGCCGGGACCACTCGGCGACCTGGCGCCGCAGCGGGTGCCGGCGGTGGAGGTCGTCGGAGCGGTAGGACGCGACGATCGCCACCGGGCCCTCGAACGGGCGGGAGAAGAGGAAACCGAGCAGGTCGCGGGTCGACTGGTCGGCCCAGTGCATGTCCTCGATGACGAGCAGCACCGGGCACTTCTCGGCCACGGCCTCGAGCAGGGCGTGGACGGCACCGAACAGGTCGGACCGGTCGAGCGAGTGGCCACCGTCGGTGCTACCCGTGTCGCTGCTGCCGGTGCCCTCGGTGGCCGAGAGCACCCGCCGGCCGGGCTGGAGGCGCGCCAGGACGGGGTGGACGACGACGACCGTGTCGACGACGTCAGGGAGGTCGGTGGCGAGGCGGCCGAGGACCTCCGAGAAGGGCAGGTAGGGCAGGGCGCTGTCGCCGAAGTCGAGGCAGTGGCCCGCGACGACCTGCCAGCCCTCGGCGAGGGCGAGGTCGCGCAGCTCCATCAGCAGGCGGGTCTTGCCGACCCCGGCGTCACCGGAGAGCAGCACGGCACCGGGCCCCGACGCGGCTCCGGAGTCAGACGAGACGCCGAGCGACGAAGCGATCTCCGTCAGCTCGGCGTCTCGTCCGACCATCGTGCGGCTGGTGTGCGCCATGGTCTCCATGATGTCGTGTCGGGTGGGCCGGTGTGGGTTCAGCGCGGCTCATCAGCCCCGGATCTCGCTCTTGTCCGCCGGGCGGCGGACGAACGGGTTGCGCGAGCGGCTGTGGCGGTTGCCCTTGACGCTCGTGCGGATGCGGTTGCTGCGGTAGTCGAGCTCGGTCTTGACGAAGATGCTGCTGTCGCTCATGTCGGTGGCTCCTCAGTGCCTCGGTGGTGAGACGAGGTTCGCTCTCTGAGGTAGCCCTCCACATCGGGCAGGTGCCTTAGGTTTGCCCCTGAATGAGGTCCGCCGCCGGCTCAGGTGCCTTAGACGCCGCCGACCGCAGGGTCAGCCACAGGCTCAGCGCGAGGTAGTAGCCGAGGTAGCCCACCGAGGCGGCGACGACCAGCCCGTGGGGGTCCGGCAGCTGCGCCACGATGACGGCGTACGACGCGAACCAGAGGGCGGTCAGCACGAACGTCAGCTGCCACAGCGCCTCGGTGCGCGAGGGGTAGACGTAGCGGATCGGGACGAACACCAGGACGGTGCAGACCAGGATCACCGCGGCCGTCGCCGCCTCGCCGAGGCCGGTGGCCACGACGTAGAACGCCAGCACGTTCCAGTAGCTGGGGAAGCCGAGGAAGAAGTGCTCGCCGGCCACGAACGGCTTGGCGTCGGTGCGGCAGAACTGCACGCACGAGGCGAGCAACGGCACGGCCGCGCAGACCGCGCCGAACGTGCCGTCCGGCAGGTAGCCGTTGGCCCACAGCAGCGCCATCGGCGCGAGCACGTAGGTCATGAAGTCGACGACGTTGTCCAACAGCGCCCCGTCGAAGCCCGGGAGCACCTCCTTGACCCGGAACCGCCGGGCGAGGAAGCCGTCGGTGCCGTCGACGACCATGGCCGCGAGGAAGAGCCACAGCACGGTGTCGACGTTGCCGCGGTAGGAGTGGTGGACCATCAGCAGCGCCAGCACCGACCCACTGGCGGTGTAGGCGTGGACGGCGGCCGCGGTCGCACGCTGACCGAGGCTCCAGGTCGCGGTGGTGGTCACTGGCGGCCTGCGACCCAGGTCTGAGCAATCAGCGGCACACCCGGACGATAGGCCACGTGCACATGACTGGGGGCGTCGACGACGACGAGGTCCGCCCGCTGGCCGGGCGCGAGGGTCCCGATGTCGGCGCGGCCGAGCGCGGCGGCACCCGTGACGGTGGCCGCGCGAAGGGCCTCGAGCGGGGTCATCCCCATCTCGCGCACGGCGAGCGCGATGCAGAACGGGAGCGACGAGGTGAAGCTCGAGCCCGGGTTGCAGTCGGAGGCCAGGGCGACCAGGACGCCGGCGTCGAGCAGCCGGCGGGCGTCGGGGTAGGGCTGCCGCGTCGAGAACTCCACGCCGGGCAGCAGCGTCGCGATAGTGCCGCTGTCGCGCAGCGCGTCGACGTCGGAGTCGTCGAGGTAGGTGCAGTGGTCGACCGCGTGCAGCCCGAGCTCGGCGGCGAGCTTGACTCCGGGCCCGTGGCCGAGCTGGTTGGCGTGCAGCCGGGGCAGCAGGCCTCGGGCCGCTCCGGCGGCGAGGACGGTGCGGGCCTGGTCGGCGTCGAAGGCGCCGGTCTCGCAGAAGACGTCGATCCAGCGGGCGTACGGCGCCGCCGCGTCGAGCATCGGGCCGGTGACGAGATCGACGTACGCCGCGGGGTCGCCGTCGGGCACCACGTGCGCGCCCAGGAACGTCGTCTCCTCGGTGAACTGCCTCGCGATCGCCAGGCTGCGCGCCTCGTCGCGGGTCGTCAGGCCGTAGCCGCTCTTGATCTCGACGGTCGTGGTGCCCTGGCGGCGCATCTCCTGCACCAGCCGGGCGACATGGGCGGTGAGCTGCTCGTCGGTCGCCGCTCGAGTCGCTGCGACCGTGGTGCGGATCCCGCCGGCGGCGTACGGCTCCCCGGCCATCCGCGCCGCGAACTCCGCGGCCCGGTCCCCGGCGAAGACCAGGTGGCTGTGGCTGTCCACGAAGCCGGGGATCACCGTCCGGCCGCCGAGGTCGACCTGCTCGTCGGCATCAGGTGCGTCGAGGGCGCGGCCCACCCAGGCGACGGTCGAGCCGTCGATGAGCAGGGCCGCCTGCTCGATCACGTCCGGCAGGTCGGAGCCGGCGAAGCTCACCAACTCGCCGATGCCGGTCAGGAGCGTGCTGGTCACGTCCACAGCCTCTCGATCGCGGTGGCGAGGTCGCGCCCGATGTCGCCGCGTCCGCCCTGCTCGAAGACGACCCGTCCGTCGACCATGACCTGGGTGACGTCGGCGGCGGTGGCCGCGAAGACGGCGCTGTTCTCGTCGGCCCCGGTGCCCGCCGTGCGCGGGCCGGCGGTGTCGACGGTCACCAGGTCGGCCCGCTGACCGACCGCGATCTCCCCGGCGTCGGCGAAGCCGAGGCTGCGGTGGCCGGCGCGGGTGGCCGCGTCGAGCAGCTCACCGGCGGTCCAGTGGCCACGGGTGCGCGACGCCAGGCGCTCGTCCATCTCCAGGGCGCGCATCTCCTCGAACGGGTCGATGACCGCGTGGCTGTCCGAGCCGAGGGTGATCGGGCTGCCGGCGTGGAACAGGTGGCGGCTCGGGCCGACCCCGTCGCCTAGGTCGCGCTCGGTGGTGGGGCAGAAGCAGGCGTGGGTGCCGGTGCCGCCGAGGTGCGCGAGGTCGTCGGGCATCAGGTGCGTCGCGTGGACCGCCGTCGTGAGCGGGCCCAGCACCCCGTGGTCCGCGAGCAGCTGGGTCGGGGTGGCGCCGTACGCCGCGATGCAGGCGTCGTTCTCGGCGGTCTGCTCCGACAGGTGCACGTGCAGCGGTCGTCCCTGCGCGGCCGCGACGACGGTGGCGAGGTCCTCGTCCGCGACCGCCCGTACCGAGTGGATCGCGGCCCCGATGACGGTGGTGTCGTCGGGCTGGAGCTTGTCCACCCGGGCGGCCCAGGCGTCGGCGTCGCCGTCGGAGTAGCGGACCTGGACGCCCTGGACCGGCTCCCCGAACCCGCTGCTCAGGTAGCAGGTGTCGAGCAGCGCGATCCGGATCCCGGCCTCGCGCGCCGCCTCGACCAGCGCGAGCCCCATCGCGTTGGGCTCGTCGTACGGCGTCCCGTCGGGCTGGTGGTGCAGGTAGTGGAACTCCCCCACGCTCGTGATGCCGGCGGCCACCATCTCCCGGTAGGTCGCCTTGGCGAGGTTGAAGTAGCTGTCCGGGGTGAGCCGCGCCGCCACGGCGTACATCTGCTCCCGCCACGTCCAGAACGTCCCCCGCTCGCGCTGCGTCCGCCCCCGCAGCGCCCGGTGGAAAGCGTGGCTGTGGCAGTTGGCGAAGCCGGGGAGGGTGAGGCCGGGGATGGCGGGATCCCCGGCTGGCCGGGGATCCCGTCGCTTGTCGGGGGTTGCAACACCCGACAAGTGACCGACTCGCCCGACAAGTACCTCCGTGAAGCGCCCGCCCTCGACCGTGACCAGGACGTCGTCGTGGACGGCGCCGCCGACCCACGCCCGCTCGAGGCGGTACGTCGTGCCGGTCACCGCGCCCCTCCCTGGGCGAGCCGCTCGAGGGTGTCGGCGAGCGCCGAGACGCCCACCAGGCAGTCGGACATCTGCGCCGACTCGGCCGGTGAGTGGGAGACGCCGGTCGGGTTGCGGACGAAGAGCATCGCCGACGGGATGCCCGCGGCGGAGAGGATGCCGGCGTCGTGGCCGGCCTGGGTGGGGAGCACCGGCCAGTCGCCGCCCTCGTGGTCGGCGGCCAGGGAAGCAGCCAGCCCGGCGTCGAAGACCACCGACGACGACACCGACTCGGCGGTGACCTCCAAGGACGTCCCGTCCCGCCCGGCCCGGTCGAGCCCCTGACGGGACACCGCCTCCACGAGCCCGGCGAGCGCCTCGTCCGACGAGCAGCGCGCATCCAGCCACGCCACCACCCGGGACGGCACCGCGTTGGTTCCGTTGGGCGTCACCTCTACCCGGCCGAACGTCGCCCGCGCCCCGGCCAGCCGCGCCTGCTTGTTGGCCGCGAGCGCGGTCATCGCGTAGGTCAGCATCGGGTCGGCGCGGTCCTCCATCCGGGTGGTCCCGGCGTGGTTGGCCTCCCCGGCGAAGTCGAAGCGCCAGCGCCCGTGCGGCCAGATCCCACTGGCGATGCCCACCGGGGCGCCGCGGTCGACCAGGTCGCGGCCCTGCTCGACGTGCAGCTCCACGAACGTCCCCACGTCAGCCAGCGACAGCACGGACTCACCGGCCAACCCGACGGCCGACAGCGCGTCCGGCAGCGCGACTCCGGAGCGGTCCCGCAGCTCGCGGGCATCACCCCACGACAGCGCACCCGCCGCGAGCCGCGAGCCCAGGCAGGCCAGCCCGAAGCGCGAGCCCTCCTCCTCGGCGAACACCGACACCCCGATCCGCCGCCCGGGCACGAAGCCCCGCGAGCGCAGCAGGTCGACCGCCGCCAGCGCGGAGACCACGCCGAGCGGACCGTCGTACGCACCGCCGTCGAGCACCGAGTCGAGGTGCGAGCCGGTCAGCACCGCGGTCCCCGCCTCCGAGCCGACCCCCACCGGCGGGTCCCACCAGGCGACGACGTTGCCGACCCCGTCGGCCTCGACGTCGAGTCCGCGGGCGACAGCCTGCTCCACGAACCACGCCCGCAGCTCGGTCTCGGCGCCCAGGAAGGGCTGGCGGAAGTAGCCACCGGAGGCGGCCGACCGCCCGATCGGCGTCAGGTCGGCCCACATCCGCTCGAAGTCGTCAGTCATGGTGCGTCCCATACTGGCCCCTATGGAGTTCCAGGACGTCGTCCGGCGCCGCAGAATGGTCCGCAAGTACGACGACCGGCCGGTCGACCCGGCGATCGTGGACCGGGCGCTCGACAACGCCACCCACGCCCCGAGCGCCGGGTTCAGCCAGGGCTGGGCATTCCTGAGGCTCGACCAGCCCGACGACGTACGCCGGTTCTGGCGGGCCTCCACCGACAGCGTCGACGACCCCGACGAGTGGCTGCGGGGCCTGATGACGGCACCCGTGGTGATCGTGCCGTGCTCGAGCCGGGCGGCCTACCTCGACCGCTACGCCCAGCCGGACAAGGGCTGGACCGACCGCGACGAGGCGCGCTGGCCGATGCCGTTCTGGCACATGGACACCGCGATGGCTTCGCTGCTGATCCTCCAGACCGCGACCGACGCCGGCCTGGGCGCCTGCTTCTTCGGGGTGTTCAAGGCCAACGAGCCGCGGCTGCGAGCGGAGTTCGGCATCCCCGACGACTACGACCCGATCGGCGTGATCACGCTCGGCCACCGCCTGCCCGACACCGGCAACGCCGGCTCGCCGGCCCGCCGATCACGCGTCCCGTGGACCGACCTCGTGCATCACGGCAACTGGGCACACGGGCCGACCTGAGCGAGTAGCCTCCGCCCATGTCCTTGAGGGAGGGTGAGCCCGAGCCGTCGCGCGCCGTCTCCAAGCTCCAGGCGCTGGTCCGGATCCCCACCGTCAGCAACCGCGACCTGGCCCTCGTCGACACCGCCGCCTTCGACGACTTCGTGGCCGAGCTGGCCCGCCAGTTCCCGGTGCTGCACGAGTCCCTCGAGCTGACCCGGATCCACACGCACGGCCTGCTCTTCCACTGGCCGGGCGCGAGCGACGAGCGGCCGGTCGTGCTGATGGCCCACCTCGACGTCGTACCCGTCGAGGGCACCTGGCAGCACCCGCCCTTCAGCGGCGAGATCGTCGACGGCCAGATCTGGGGCCGCGGCACGCTCGACGACAAGGGCTCCCTGGTCGCCATCTGCGAGGCAGTCGAGACCCTGCTCGAGCGGGGCTTCACCCCCGCCCAGGACGTCTGGCTGTCGTTCGGCTGCGACGAGGAGGTGTCGGGTGAGGCCGCACCGCTCGCCGTCGAGGAGCTGGTACGCCGCGGCGTACGGCCCTGGTTCGTGCTCGACGAGGGCGGGGCGGTCGCCAGCCAGGCGTTCCCCGGCGTGGCCGCCCCGATCGGCGTCATCGGGCTGACCGAGAAGGGCAACACGTCGGTCGAGCTGCGGGTCGAGGGCCGCGGCGGGCACGCGAGCACGCCGGCCCGGATGGGCCCGACCGCGCGGATCGCGCGCGCCATCGTCCGGCTCGACCGGGCGCCGATGGCCCCTCGCACGCCGGACCCGACGATCGAGCTGTTCCGCCGGATGGCGCCGCACGGCCCCCTGGCGCTGCGCCCGGTGTTCGCCAACGCCGCCCGGATCAAGCCGCTCCTCACCCGCGCGCTGCTGGCCGCCGGACCCGAGACGAGTGCGATGACCCGCACGACGTTCGCGGTCACCACGCTGTCCGGCGCCCCCGCGCTCAACGTGATCGCCGCGACTGCCAAGGCCGGCGTCAACATCCGGATCATGGTCGGCGACACGATCGCCGACGTCCTCACCCACCTGCGCACGGTGATCGCCGACGACGAGGTGCACCTGGACGTGATCGAGAGCTGCGAGCCCAGCCCGGTCTCGCCGATGGACGACGCGTTCGCGCTGCTGGAGTCGACGATCACCGAGGTCTTCCCCGACGCCGTACCCGCGCCCTACGTGATGATGGCCGCCACCGACTCCCGCTTCTTCACCGGGATCTGCGAGCGCGTCTACCGCTTCGCCCCGTTCCGGATGACCTTGACCCAGCGCCAGTCCATCCACGCTGTCGACGAGCACCTCGGTGTCGACGCCTTCGTCGACGGCGTGCGCTGGTACCAGCGGCTGATCGAGAGGATCCACTGATGAGCAGCACCACACCGCCGAGGCTCGACACCCGCGGCGCCGTCCAGGGGCTCGGCCTGATCGTCGGCTTCCTGGTCGCGGTGGAGGTCGCCAGCGGCGTGCTCCAGGGCTACTACACGCCGATCTTCCCGCAGATCGCCGACCACCTCTCGATCAGCGAGGGCGACGTCAACTGGTTCGAGGCGGCGCAGCTGATCGTGAGCGCCCTGTGTGTGCCGTTGCTCTCGCGGCTGGCCGACCTGATCGGGCACCAGCGGGTGCTGCTGCTCTCGACGGCGGTCACCGCGGTGGGCTCGTGGGCGCTGGCCTTCTCGCCGACGTTCTCGACGTTCCTGATCGGCTGGGCGCTCCAGGGCGCCTACGTCGTGTGGCTGCCGCTCGAGGTGGCGATCATCCACCGCCGCACCCGCGACTCCGGCCGCCAGGAGCTGCTCACCCGGCGCGGCGCCGCCGTGCTCGTCGGCGCCCTGGAGCTCGCCGTCATCGTCGGCGCCCTGAGCAGCGGGCTGCTCGTCGACACCCTCGACATGAACCTGATCCTCGCCATCCCCGCGATCGTCGTCACCGCGGTGTTCTTCGTGATCCTGGTCGGCGTCGAGAACTCCCCCGGTGAGGCCACGGGAGGCATCGACTGGACCGGGCTGACCCTGATCACCCTCGCGCTCGGGCTGATCATGGGTGGCTTCGTCGTACTCCGGCTGGACGGCGTCGGCAGCATTTTGGCCTGGGCGCTCGTGGTCGTCGGTCTGGCGGCGCTCGTGCCCTTCTGGCGCTACGAGTCCGGGCAGGCCGACCCGATCGTCGACGTGCGGCTCCTGGCCAGCGCCAAGCAGTGGCCCGTGCAGCTGACGGCGTTCCTGTTCGGCATCCCGGTGCTCGGCGGGCAGATCCCGCTGTCGACGTTCGCGCAGGCCGACCCGGCCGAGCGCGGCTACGGCCTGGGCGCCGACTCCGCCTTCGTCTCGACCCTGATCGGCGTCTACGTGATCACGCTGGCGATCGGGGCGTTCACGCTACCGCTCACCTCGCGCTGGCTCGGCGTACGACGGGCACTGATGGTGTCGTGCCTGCTGGTCGCGCTGGGCTACGCGCTGTGGATCCCGTTCCACGACAGCACCGGCCAGGCGCTGCTCAACATGGCGATCGCCGGCCTCGGCTCGGGCGCGCTGGTGGCCGCCCTGCCCGCCGCCGCGGCCGCCGCCGCGCCACCCGACCGCACCGGTTTCGCGACCGGCATGACCAACGCGACCAAGACCGTCGGCGGCGCGATCGCGTCCTCGATCTTCGCGATCGCCCTTGCCAGCAAGGGGATCGAGGGCGTCACGGAGGCCGAGGCCCCGCTGTCGGGCTACCTCACCGTGTGGGCGGTCTGCTCCGTGGCCGCGCTGCTCGCCGCGGTCTCGCTGCTGGCCGCGCCCAAGCACGCCTTCTCCGACAAGGGCGCACCGGTCGAGGAGTGACCAGGCTCCTTCTAACCTGGAGACCGGGGTGATGACGATGAGCGACCAGCCTGAGCAGGAGAAGCCCGACCGGTCCCGGGTCCAGGACGACCGGACCGGGCGCAGCGCGGCCGCCGCCCGGATGGCCCAGCAGGCGTCGTGGGTCGACCAGCAGATCCGGGTCGCGATGGCGAAGGGCGAGTTCGACGACCTGCCCGGTGCGGGCAAGCCGCTCAAGGACCTGGGCTCCAGCCACGACCCGGACTGGTGGCTGAAGAAGCTCGTCGAGCGGGAGCGGATCGCCGTCCTGCCCCCGTCGCTCCAGCTGCGCAAGGACGACGCCGAGCTCGACGCCCGGCTCGACCAGCTGTTCGCCGACGCGGAGGTACGCCGTGAGGTCGAGGACTTCAACGCCCGGGTCATGCGCGCTCGCTACTCGCCCCAGGACGGTCAGCCGCCCCTGATCACGATGCCGCGCGACCTCGACGAGACGGTCGCCGCGTGGCAGCAGCGACGAGCCGACCGTCGTACGGCGCGGGCGGCGGAGGCCGCCCCTGACCCGGCACCGCCGCGACGCCGGTGGTGGCAGCGCCGCCGCTGACCGGGAGAGATCCGTCATACCGCCTCCGGGAAGGCGCTGATAACTTCCGCGCATGACCGGTTCCTCGCGTAGCGCCAAGGACTTCTTCCGCCCGCTGGCGGTGGGAGCTCCGTCACCCCTGACCGAGATCCCCGCGCGGCCCAGCCGCGCGATCCACTTCTTCGACCCGAGCAACGAGAAGATGGCGGCCAAGATCCCCGCCATGGTCGGCACCGTCGACGTGTTGCTGGGCAACCTCGAGGACGCCGTCAAGGCCGACAACAAGCTCGCCGCCCGTGAGGGCCTGGTGAAGATCGCCAAAGCCACTGACTTCGGCCCGACGCAGCTGTGGACCCGGATCAACTCCCTCGACAGCCCGTGGGTGCTCGACGACCTGACCACGCTGGTGCCGGCGATCGGCGGCAAGCTCGACGTGATCATGGTGCCGAAGGTGCAGGGCGCCGAGGACATCCACTACGTCGACCGGCTGCTCGCGCAGCTCGAGGCCAAGGCCGGGCTCGACCGGCCGATCCTGATCCACGCCATCCTCGAGACCGCGCGCGGCGTCGCCAACGTCGAGGAGATCTGCGGGGCCTCCCCGCGCATGCAGGGTCTCTCCCTGGGGCCGGCCGACCTCGCCGCGGACCGCCGGATGAAGACCACCCGCGTCGGGGGAGGTCACCCGGGCTACCTGGTCCGCGAGGACCCGCCCCGCGTCGACGGCACCGCCAACCTCGAGGCGCACCGCGCGACCTACCAGCAGGACCTGTGGCACTACACGATCGCGCGCATGGTCGACGCGTGTGCGATGCACGGCATCTACCCCTACTACGGGCCGTTCGGCGACATCGCCGACGTGGTCGCGTGCGAAGACCAGTTCCGCAACGCGTTCCTGCTCGGCTGCGTCGGCACGTGGAGCCTGCACCCCAAGCAGATCGCGATCGCCAACCGGGTGTTCAGCCCGAGCGTCGAGGACATCTTGCACGCACGCCGGGTGGTCGCCGCGATGGGCGACGGCACGGGTGCGGTGATGCTCGACGGGAAGATGGAGGACGACGCCTCCCTCAAGCAGTGCCTGGTGATGGTGCGCCTCGCCGAGGAGCTCGCCGCGATCGACCCCGAGCTGAAGAAGCAGTACGACGCGATCACCGTCGACGAGGAGGCCTGAGATGACTGAGCAGAGCCTGTTCACCCCGCTGCGCTCGGTCCTCTACATGCCCAGCTCCAACGAGCGGGCGCTGGAGAAGGCCAAGTCGATCGCCTGCGACGGGCTGATCCTCGACCTCGAGGACGCCGTCGCCCCCGACGCCAAGCCGGCCGCCCGCGAGTCGGCCTGCGCCGCCGCCGCATCGGGCGACTACGGACGCCGTACGGTCACGATCCGCGTCAACGGGATCGGCACCGAGTGGCACGACGCCGACATCGCCGCCGCCGCCCATGCCGGCCCCTCCGGCGTCGTCGTACCCAAGGTCAACAGCGCCGACGAGGTGCGCTCCCTGGTCGCCGCCCTCGAGAAGGCCGGGGCGCCCGACCACACCCGCCTGTGGGCGATGGTCGAGACGCCCGAAGCGATCTTCAACGTGCGTGAGCTCGCCGCCGCCTCCGACCGGCTCGCGGTGCTCGTCATGGGCACCAACGACCTGGTCAAGGAGCTCTACGCCGAGCACGTGCCCGGCCGGGCGCCGCTGCTCACGTCGCTGTCGCTGTCGCTGCTCGCCGCCCGCGCGGCCGGGATCGCGATCCTGGACGGCGTCTACAACGACGTGAAGAACGACGCGGGCTTCCTCGACGAGTGCCGCCAGGGCCGCGAGATGGGCTTCGACGGCAAGACCCTGATCCACCCGGGACAGGTCGTGCCCGCCAACGAGCAGTTCGCCCCGTCGGAGCAGGCCGTCGAGGACGCCCGCGGCATGCTCGCGGCGTGGGAGGACGGCAAGGGCAGCGGAGTCGTCACCTACCAGAACAAGATGGTGGAGAACCTCCACGTCGAGTCGGCCCAGCGCACGCTCGCGATCCACGAGGCGATCGAAGCGTTACAGGATCAGTAGTTAAACCGTTCGTTTTACGACGATTTTCGCCCTTACCCACCCGTTCAACGGACGAAACCACCCGCGCGGGTGGTTCGGGCACACCACGTCGGGGGCCATGCTTCGAGTGACACATTTCGAGAGGATGGTTTTCCCCATGGTTGTACTTGGTCTGATTCTGCTCATCATCGGGCTGGTGGCATCGATTCCGATCCTCACCACGATCGGCGCGATCCTGTTGGTCGTCGGTCTGATCCTGAACCTCGTCCCGCTCGGCGGCTCCCGCCGACGGGTCTATTGATCCACACGCACTGACGAGGACCCCCTGGCCGCCGGCCGGGGGGGTCCTCCTCATTTCGGACCTCAGCGCCCCGCGACGCGCCGGGTGCTGCTTCGTTGCTCGCACTACTGCGGGTTGCGCAGTAGTGTGCGGTGCATGGACACCACCCAGCTCCTCAAGGGCGTGCTCGACCTGGCGGTGCTCGCCGTCGTGGAGGACGACGACGGCTACGGCTACGACGTGCTCCGACGCCTGCGCGCCGGCGGCCTGACCGAGGTCGGCGACGCCTCGGTCTACGGCACGCTGCGCCGCCTCTACGCGGCGGGCGCCCTCACGTCGTACGTCGTGCCCTCCGACGAGGGGCCGCACCGCAAGTACTACGGGATCACCCCGATCGGGCGCACCCAGCTCGCGCAGCAGACCAAGGACTGGGCGACCTTCTCCGACACCGTCTCCGCCCTCCTCGACCACCAGACGCCCGATCGCCAGACGGCCGAGCAGCAGAAGCAGGGAGCAGCCTCGTGAACGACACCCTTCACATCCCCACCCGGCCCGAGGTCGAGACCTTCGTGTCGGAGGTCCGCGCCCGGCTGGCCGACCTGAGCGACGAGGAGCGCGAGGAGCTGGTCGGCGGGCTCGAAGCCGACCTGTCCGACCAGCTCGCCGAGAGCCCCGGCCTGTGGGCCGACGTCCTGGGCGACCCCACGGCGTACGCCGCCGAGCTGCGCGCCGCGGCCGGCCTGCCCGAGCAGACCCGGGTCCGCCGGCGCTGGCTGCCTCCCGTGCGCCGACCGGGCGACCTCGGCGACGACCTGGACCGCATGCGGGCGTGGCTGCTGGCGGAGGTCGAGCTGCGCCCGTGGAGCCGGCAGGCGTGGAGCGTCGCCGAGGCCCTGCGTCCCGCGTGGTGGGCCCTGCGCGCCTGGATCGTCGTGACCTTCCTCGACCAGGTGGCCGGCGAGTGGGAGAACGTCACCCTCGTGCCCACGCTGGGCATCGACCTGCTGGGTCCGCTCGTCCTCGCCGTCGCGATCGTCCTCAGCGCCCTGATCGGGCTCGGGCGCCTGTGGCCCCGCTCCGGCCCGGACCGCCCGCTGCTCACGCGGTTGCTGCTGATCGCGGCCAACGTCACGGCGTTGCTGCTGCCGTTCAGCTTCCAGCTCGCGGGGCAGCACGAGCACAGCGACTACAGCGGCTACTCCGCCGGCTACCGCGACGGCCGGCACCAGCCCGGCCTGCGGGTCGACGGCCGCGAGGTGCGCAACGTGTTCGCCTACAACCGCGACGGGCGGCTCATCCAGGGCGCCCAGCTGTTCCGCGCCAACGGCGAGCCGCTCGACGTACGCGCCGGCGACGCGCACCTGGGTCGCGGCGCGGAGCGCACCGTCGGCTGCGGGTGGTTCAACGGCACCAGTCAGCTCTTCAACGTCTTCCCCCTGGCCCAGCGCGAGCAGCGGCGCGGTTCGTGCCTGGAGGAGGCAGAGCGGCGGGACGCCGGCCCGGTGACGACGCCGGAGCCGCCGTTCGCCGTTGTACCGCCGGTGACCTCACCGGTGCCGACCACCTCGCCGGTCGAGTAGGACCTCAGCCGTCGTCGCGGCGCAGCCTCTCGTCGAGCCAGAGCTTGACGCTGCCCGCGACGCCGGCGATGTCGTGCACGAGCTTGCCGAGCACGTCCTGCGACTGCTGGAAGGTCTCGGAGTAGCTGGCGGCCGCGGCCCTGGCGGCGTCGGTGACCTTGGCGTCGTCGTCGGTGGTGCGGCGCGGGTAGCCGCCGGCGAGGTAGCGGGTGTAGTCGCCGGAGTCGACCCAGCGACGCAGCTCGGCGGCGCGGACGACGGCGAACGGGTGCGTGCGGTTCTCGATCAGCAGCAGCTTGAGCACGGAGTCGCGCAGGTCGCTGGAGTCGAGGTACTCCTGGCCCTGCGCGAAGAACGACGTCGTGTCGAGGTGGTCGAGGTGCCCGCCGCTGGCGAGCTGCATGTGCACCCGGAACGCCGCGGCGGGGTCCTGGGTGGCGAGCAGCCCGGCCCGGTCGGCCGAGAGCTCGGCCTTGCGCGACCACTCGTAGAGCGCGGCCGTGATCGCCCGGACCCCCAGGCCGCCGAACGGAAGGCTGCTGAGCACCCCGCTGAGGACGAGCAGCCGCTGGAGCAGAGTCTGGTAGACCGCGTGCCCGCTGATCGCGTGACCCAGCTCGTGGGCGATCACGAAGCGCAGCTCCTCGTCGTCGAGCAGGTCGACCAGGCCGGAGTTGAGCACGATGAAGGGCTTGTTCATCCCGATCGTCATCGCGTTGAGGACCGGGTTGGCGGCGACGTACATCTCGGGGAGCTCCTCGGCGTCGAGCACCCGCGCCACGTCGCCGAGGAGGTAGTGGAGCGCGGGGAACTGCCGCTCGTCGACGCGTACGGCCGAGCCGAGGAAGACCAGCCGGAAGGCGCGTTCGTTGAACATCCCGGACACGGCCTTGAGCACCGTGTCGAAGCCCTTCAGCTTGCGCAGGGCCACCAGGGCGCCCTGGTCGGCGGGGTGCTCCCACGCGCGTGAGCTGATGCCGGTCAGGGTGGCCCGAGAGCGAGCCGGTTGGTTCGTCACCCGGCCAGCGTGGCACACGGACGGTCGCCGTGGACCAGGATGGCCCCCATGCGAGCAGTCATCCAGCGCACCCTGCGAGCCCGGGTCACGGTCGGCGGCGACGTGGTCGGCGAGACCCGCGAGCCCGGGCTGCTGGTCTACCTCGGCGTCACCCACGACGACGGCCCCGCCGACCTCGCCTGGACCGCCCGCAAGGTATGGGAGCTCCGGCTGCTGCGCGACGAACGGTCAGCCTCCGAGGTGGGCGCCCCGATCCTGGTCGTCAGCCAGTTCACCCTCTACGGCGACGCCCGCAAGGGCCGCCGCCCGACCTGGCAGGCCGCCGCCCCCGGACCCGTCAGCGAACCTCTGTTCGACGCCTTCTGCTCCGAGCTCTCGCGTCTCGGGGCGCAGGTCTCGCGGGGTGCGTTCGGCGCCGACATGCAGGTCGAGTCGGTCAACGACGGCCCGATCACGCTGGTGCTCGACAGCCCGCGGGTCAGCGTGGGTCGCGACCGATGAAGGCCAGCAGCCGCGTCTGAACGTCAGCATCGGCAGGGACGTCGACCTTGGCGCCGTACTGCCCGCTCTGCCGGAGCACGTCGTCCAACGGCTCCATGCCGGCCAGCATCTCGGCGCAGCGTTGCGGGTCCAGCGTCTCGTCCTGGCCGGTCGCGCGGGCCAGGTCCCAGGTGTGCATGAACACGTCGGCGGTGAAGAAGCGGGAGATCGCGGTCGGCACCGGCACCTCGCCGATGTGCGGGTTGGTCAGCACCTTGGCTTCGGAGGTCGGGTCGTCGAGCAGCGACTGGACCCCCTCGCTGAAGGTCGTCCACGCGGCGACCGGGTCCTCGTCGACCGAGGGCCCCGTGGGCAGCGTGATGCCGGCCCCGCCCTCCAGGAACGCCGGGAACCACTCGACCAGGTGCCGCACCACGTCGCGCGCCGTCCACCCCGCCACCGGCGCCGGCGCGTCCCAGTCAGTGGTGCCCCGCACCCGGTCGGTGAACGTCCTCACGATCTCGCGGTACTCCTCGGCTGGGGTCATGACCGTCCTTTCTCAACCGAATGGTTGAGGACAACGTAGGCCGGTCCGCGTCTACCGTCAACCAGTGGAACTCCTCCGGAGCGGCCGGCGTCCAACCGGCATGCGCACCCCCGTGATCGCCGCCTCCTCGCTGGCCCTCGCCCTGTCTCTGGCCGCGTGCTCCGACGAGCCGGACGACACCCGTGCCGTCGACCCCGGGGGTACCTCGACCTCGTCCGGGCCCGCGTTCGAGGTCGCCGCGAGCGGCGGCTGCGGCGAGGCGTTCTTCTGGGCCGCCGATGCCGACGGATCCCAGGTGATCCAGGTCTACGTCGAGCAGCGCGACCGCTCGGCCGCGCAGCCCACCGCGCTGGAGCTCACCCTCCCCGACCCCGAGGTCACGGCGACCTTGCAGACCGGCACGGACCTGATCGGCGACCAGTGCAACGACATCCTGAACGGCCGTGTCTCCGGCGAGCAGGCGATCGTCGAGGGCAGCGGCACCATGACGCTCGGCCCGCCCAGCATCGACGGCTTCAACGGCGTCACCGGCACCCTCACCATGACCGGCCTGGTCGCCGCGGACGGCACCCTTCTCCCCGACCTCACCGTCACCACCGACATGATCGGCTTCTACGCCGGCTGAGATCCCCGGAAAGTACGGAACGTTTTCGCCCCCTCAGCCCAGGATCCAGGTCGATTGCGTTCCGTACTTTCCCCGGTCAGGTAGGGCGCCAGCCCCAGACGCTCGAGCCTCGCGGTCAGGTTCTCAGGCTCCGGGTCCCAAGCGGGGCGGTCCACGGTCCAGGCCCGCGAAGGCGGCGGGCGGAAGGGGGCGCGAGCGCGTGCCGCGACGAGCCTGCGGGCCACCGCCGCCCTGCTCTGCCCCTTGACGATGGCAATGTACTCAAGCCCGTGATCACGAAACCTCTCCTCACGTACCAAGTCGCGCAGGGGTTGGTCTCCGATGGTGTGGTGCGCTCCGTCGTACTCGACCACGAGACCCGCGATCGGATCGAAGAGGTCCGGGATACCGAGCAAACGGCCGTCCAAGTCGTAGACAGGGTGGTTCACCAGGGGCTCGGGGAGCCCCGCGAGGATCAGCCAGATCAGGCGCAGCCAGGTCTCGAGCGGCGAGCGGCTCTCGTCAACAGCAAGGGAGCACGCCTCGCGCGCCAAAGGGGCGCCGTTGCGCGAGTTCATGTTGCCGACGTAGGTCGCGAACAGCCACACGGAGATTAGACCTGCCGCGGCCGCCATGTCGATGGCGCTCACCGCCGGCCACAGTCGGCCGCGCCGATGGACCTCGTCGAAGAGCGCCCGCGCCACCGTCGTCACGGGCACGCCGTCGACGACTTCGCGGTCGTTCCAGGGGAGCTGCTCACGGGAGACGTGCGAACCCGCGACCTGCCGCAGCTTGTGTCCCCCACCCCCCAGCACCATGGGGACCGGAAGGAGTGTCACGCCATCGTTGTCGAGGCCGTCGAAGAAGTTGGCTCCGTGCCACCGCAGGGCTGCCCATGCCGTCACACATCCCGCGGTGGCGTCCGAGAGGAGTCGCGCAGCCTGTTCGACGATGCGCTGCTCGACGACCTTCGGTCGGTTTGCCGGCACATAGAGGCCGCGGCTCACGCGGTCCCAATTGGGGCCATTGGCGGTCCGCCAGGTTGGGCCCTCGAGTCCTGACGGGTCCACCCGACTCGGTGACACAAGTCCTTCGGGCCGCAGGCAAACCGGGTCCCAGTGCAGTCGTTTCATCCACGACGTATGCCGCCCTCGCGTCGAGCCGACGCCGCGACTACATCAACCTGTGCATGGCGCCGTCGGTCGGCGGGTCTGTGCATGGTTCGTGGCGTCGCGGTGGTCAGCGGCCGGGAAAGTACGGAACGTTTTCGACCTGGATTTGGCTGATCCAGGTCGAAAACGTTCCGTACTTTCCGGCGCTACTCCTGCATGGGGATGCGGACGCCGCGGGTGGAGGCGACTTCGGAGGCGCGGTCGTAGCCGGCGTCGACGTGACGGATGACGCCCATGCCGGGGTCGTTGGTGAGGACGCGCTCGATCTTCTGGGCCGCCAGCTCGGTCCCGTCGGCGACGCAGACCTGGCCGGCGTGGAGCGAGCGGCCCATGCCGACGCCCCCACCGTGGTGGAACGAGACCCAGGTGGCGCCGGAGGCGGTGTTGACCAGGGCGTTGAGGATCGCCCAGTCGGCGATGGCGTCGGAGCCGTCGAGCATCGCCTCGGTCTCGCGGTACGGCGAGGCGACGGAGCCGCAGTCGAGGTGGTCCCGGCCGATGACGATCGGGGCCTTCAGCTCGCCCGAGGCGACCATCTCGTTGAACTTCAGCCCCGCCAGGTGGCGTTCGCCATAGCCGAGCCAGCAGATGCGCGCCGGCAGCCCCTGGTAGGCGACCCGTTCACCGGCCATGGTGATCCACTTCCGCAGCCGCGCGTTGTCGGGGAAGAGCTCGAGGATCGCGCGGTCGGTGGCCTCGATGTCAGCGGGGTCGCCCGACAGCGCCGCCCAGCGGAACGGTCCCTTGCCCTCGCAGAACAGCGGCCGGATGTAGGCCGGCACGAACCCGGGGAACTCGAAGGCCCGGTCGTAGCCGCCCTTGCGCGCCTCGTCGCGGATCGAGTTGCCGTAGTCGAACACCTCGGCCCCGGCGTCCTGGAACTCCACCATCGCCCGCACGTGCGTCGCCATCGACTCCTGCGCCCGCTTGGTGAAGCCGACCGGGTCGGCCTCCCGCTCGGTCGCCCAGTCGTCGTACGACGTGCCGGCCGGCAGGTAGTAGAGCGGGTCGTGGGCCGACGTCTGGTCGGTGACGATGTCGATCGGCGCGCCGGTCTCGAGCAGCTCGGGCAGCATGACGGCCGCGTTGCCGAGTACGCCGATCGACAGCGGCCGCCGCTCCTCGCGCGCCGCCACCGCCATCGACACCGCCTCGGTCAGCGACGCCGCCTGGACGTCGAGGTAGCGGTGCTCGATCCGTCGGGTGATCCGCGACTGGTCGCACTCGATGCAGATGACCACGCCGTCGTTCATGGTGACCGCCAGCGGCTGGGCGCCGCCCATGCCACCCAGGCCCGCCGTCACCGTGATCGTGCCGGCGAGGGTCCCGTCGAACCGCTTGTCCGCCACGGCCGCGAACGTCTCGAACGTGCCCTGGAGGATGCCCTGGGTCCCGATGTAGATCCACGAACCGGCGGTCATCTGGCCATACATCGTGAGTCCGAGGTCCTCCAGCCGCCGGAACTCCTCCCAGTTGGCCCAGTCGCCGACCAGGTTGGAGTTGGCGATCAGCACCCGCGGCGCCCACTCGTGCGTGCGCATGACCCCGACCGGCTTGCCCGACTGCACGAGCAGCGTCTCGTCGTCGCCGAGCGTGCGCAGCGTCCGCACCAGGGCGTCGTACGCCTCCCAGCTGCGCGCGGCCCGCCCGGTGCCGCCGTAGACGACCAGGTCCTCGGGACGCTCAGCGACCTCCGGGTCGAGGTTGTTCATCAGCATCCGCAGCGGCGCCTCGGTCTGCCACGACCGCGCGGTCAGCTCGGTGCCGGTGGCCGCGTGGATGGGCAAGCGCGGGTTGGACTCGGTCATGCGAGCTCTCCGATCACTTCTTCGACGGCGGTGACGACGGCCCCGGACCGCACCAGCTCCACGGCGGCCTCGATCTCCGGGGACAGGTGGCGGTCGGGGCCGGGGCCCTCGACCCCACCCTCCCGCAGAAGCCGTACGACGGCAGCGGTGGCGGGCGACGGCGTGAGCGGCGCGCGCAGGTCGAGCGCTCGCGCAGCGGTGAGCACCTCGATGGCCACGACTCGGGTCAGGCCGTCCACCGATCGGCGCAGCTTGCGAGCGGCCGACCACCCCATCGAGACGTGGTCCTCCTGCATCGCGCTGGACGGGATCGAGTCGACCGAGGCCGGCACCGCCAGCCGCTTCAGCTCCGAGACGATCGCGGCCTGGGTGTACTGCGCGATCATCAGACCGCTGTCGACGCCCGGGTCGTGGGCGAGGAACGGCGGCAGCCCGTGGCTGCGCGACTTGTCGAGGAACCGGTCGGTCCGCCGCTCGCTCATCGAGGCCACGTCGGCCGCGACGATCGCGAGGAAGTCCAGCACGTAGGCGACCGGAGCCCCGTGGAAGTTGCCGTTGGACTCCACCCGGTCCCCCACCACCACCGGGTTGTCGACGGCGCTGGCCAGCTCGCGGCCCGCCACCGTCGACGCGTGCTCGACGGTGTCGCGCGCGGCACCGTTGACCTGGGGCGAGCAGCGCAGCGAGTAGGCGTCCTGCACCCGGTTGCAGTCGGGGCCACGGTGCGAGGCGACGACACCGGAGTCGGCGAGCAGCCGGGTGAGGTTGGCCGCCGAGAGCGCCTGCCCCGGGTGGGGCCGGATCGCCTGGAGGTCGGCCGCGAAGACCCGGTCGGTGCCGAGCTGGGCCTCGACCGACATCGCGGCCGAGACGTCCGCCGTACGCAGCAGGCGGCGCAGGTCGGAGATGGCGAGCAGCAGCATGCCGAGCATGCCGTCGGTTCCGTTGATCAGCGCCAGCCCCTCCTTTGCCACCAGCTCGACCGGCGTGAGGCCGGCCGCGGCCAGCGCCTCCGAGGCGGGCACGAGCGCCCCCGAGGCGTCACGCACCGGCCCCTCTCCCATCAGCGCCAGCGCGCAGTGCGCCAGCGGCGCCAGGTCGCCGGAGCAGCCGAGGGAGCCGTACTCATGCACCACCGGCGTGATCCCGTGGCTGACCAGGTCGGCGAGCAGCTGCGCTGTCTCCCGTCGTACGCCGGTGTGCCCGGTCGCGAGCGTGGACAGCCGCAGCAGCATGAGCGCGCGCACCACCTCCCGCTCGACCTCGGGACCGGACCCCGCCGCGTGCGAGCGGACCAGCGAGCGCTGGAGCTGCGCGCGCATCTCGGCGGGGATGTGCCGGGTGGCCAGGGCGCCGAAGCCGGTCGAGATCCCGTAGACCGGGGTGGGTGCGGCAGCGAGGCCGTCCACCACCTCCCGGGCGCGGTCGATCGCCGCGACAGCCTGGTCGCCGAGCACCACGGGGGCGCCGTCGCGAGCCACGGACACGACGTCCTCCAGGCTCAGCGGACCGACGTCGACGACGACCGTGGGGGGCGAGAGCGAGGTCGTCTGAGGCGTCATGCGCCCATCCAACGCCCCCATGGGGCCCCGCGACAGCCCGGGCGACAGGGCACCGTCTCGAATCCGAGATATGAGACGCAATACCCGCGGGGGCTTCACGGCGGCCGTTTGGGGTAGGAACAAGTTGGGCACCGAGTGGGTGTCACAGGAACGACTCGGGGCCGGGGGGCCCGACCTGCCATCGAACCAAGGAGCACAGCCATGCGCCCGACTCTCCGTCTGGGAACCATCGCCGCGAGCGTCGGTCTCCTCGCCACCGTCCTCACGGCCGCGCCCGCCACCACCTCCGCCGCGCCGGCCCCCCTCGCCCAGAAGGCGACGGTCAAGACCGGCTTCGCGCTGTTCAGCACCGGCGTCGGCAGTGTCCTCACCGGAGGCCAGCTGCCCGCCGGCTCCAACGGGACCGCGTTCACGATGATCGGGTGCACGGTCCGCGCCGGCATCGCGAAGAGCAACTTCGTCGAGGAGACCACGATCCCCGGGATCGGCACCCTGAGCGGCCTCCGCACCCGCCTGTGGACCGAGAAGAAGGGCGACGTGGTGTCGTCGTACGCGACCCACAGCGTCGCCGAGATCGTCATCGCCGAGAGCTCCATGGGCACGCTCACCATCGAGGGCGTCCGGTCGATGTCGCGCGCCTATCACGACGGCACCCAGTTCAAGATGCAGACCGAGACCCAGGTCGCCAAGATCGTGATGAAGCCGGCCGCCGGACCGGAGCAGGTCCTCGAGATCCCCAAGCCCGGCCAGCCTCTCGTAGTGCCCGGGATGGCCCGCATCGCCGTGGGCAACGAGGTGACGCAGAAGATCACCGATGGTGTCCGGGTCGCCGTCGACGCGCTCGACATCAAGGTCATCCCCTCCGACACCCGCACCCGGATCGCCCACACCGCGACCAGGATCCAGAAGGGCGCACCGTTCGGCACGTTCCGCGGCTTCTCAGCCGGTGTCCAGGCCAGGGCCCTCGAGGACAACGCCAAGGTCGGTCGTACGCCGCTGTCGCTGATGCCCTGCAAGGGCACCAAGGGCCAAGTCAAGAACAAGGCCATCGCCCAGGTCAACCTCGGTGACCAGGCGGTCGTCCGCGGCCTCGACAGCGAGCAGATGGGCCGTCAGCGCCCCGGCTTCGCCACCGCCTACGAGCTCGGCCACGTCGCCAAGGTCAACATCGGCGACGGCCAGCTGGTCATCGACGGCATCACCGGCAAGGCCAACGTGACCCGCACCGGCACCACGCTGACCCGCAACGCCGAGGGCACCACCATCGGGTCGATCCGGGCCAACGGCCAGACCTACGCGTTCCCGGCCACCGGCGTGCTGCAGATCCCGGGCATCGCCAAGCTCGAGGAGGCCGTGGTCCACCACATCAAGAACGGCATCTCCGTGATCGCGCTGCGCATCACCCTGCTCGACGGCACCGGAGCGGTGATCGACCTCGGCATCGCCGAGACCCAGATCCGCAAGGGCTGAGCACTCCACCACCGCCGAGGGCGGGGTCCCCGACGGGGGCCCCGCCCTCGGCGCGTCAGGTGAAGAGCAGGATGAAGGTCATGTCCCAGGTCCCCGCAGCAACCCGCACGTTGCGGGTGCTGCGGTTCCTCGCGAGCCAGCCCGACCCCGTGCCCATCGAGAGCATCTGCCGCGCGTGCGACCTGCCCCGCAGTTCGGCCTACCACCTCCTGTCGGCGATGGCCGACGAGGGCTTCGTGGTCCATCTCGAGGAGGAGCGCCGCTACGGCCTGGGGGTCGCGGCGTTCGAGGTCGGGAGCGGCTACTCCCGGCAGGCACCGCTCCAGCGGCTGGCCCGGCACCACCTGCAGGCCCTCGTCGACCGGGTCGGCGAGACCGCCCACCTCGCGGTCCTGCACGGCCGCGACGTGCTCTACGTCGCCGAGGAACGCGCCCTCGGCCGCCCCTCCCTCGTCACCGACATCGGCGTCCGCCTGCCCGCGCACCTCACCGCGAGCGGCCGCGCCCTGCTCGCCCAGCTGCCCGCCGCGCAGGTGCGCGCGCTCTACCCCTCCGCCGCCGCGCTGGTCGACCGGACGGGCCAGGGCCCGCGGGCGCTCGGCGCCCTGCGGTCGGTGCTGACCGACGTACGCCGTCGGGGCTACGCCACCGAGGACGGCGAGGTCACCCTGGGCTTCGCCAGCGTCGCGTCGGCGGTGCTGGACCACAACGGGCTCCCGGCCGCCGCCGTGGCGGTCACCGTCGAGGGCGACGGCGCTGCCGCGCTGGTCGGTGCCGTGCGTGACGCGGCCGCGGCGCTCTCCCGGCGGATCGGCGGTCGTCCCGTGGGTGAGACGACCGCGTAACACCAGCTCCGCTGACGCGTTGCTCCCTCGACAGGGCCCACCGTGTGGGTGATCCTGTCGGCAGCCGACCCAGGAGAGCAGATGCGTCCACAGCCCCGTCCCCGCCGTCATCTCCTGTGGGCGAGCCTCGTCGCCGTCGCCGTCGTCATCGGCGCGCTGCAGGCCGTGCCGTCGTTCGGTCACCGCGAGGGCTCGCTCCTCGACGAGAACGACACCAGCAAGACCGCCGCGCTCGAGGCGATGCCTCACGACGACCCGCCGGGCGCCCCTCCCCACGACCACAACGACCCCTCGACGAAGAACGCCATCTCTCGCGCCGGTGACGTGGGCCCCGACACCCAGGACCCCACCACCGCCGCCGAGCGCCGCGCCAACGCGGCGTACGTCGCCAGCCAGCGCAAGCTCGCCGAGCCGACGCTCACCACCGTCGCGATGGGCATCAAGCGCGCCCTCCACCCGCGCACCCGCTACGAGATGGCGGGCGGCTGCTACACCTTGCGCGTCCCGCGCGGGCGCTACCTCGCCCGGACGCCGGGCGGCGCTCTCGTGCTGAGCGCGAAGACGCGGGCGCGGTCCGCGCGGTTCTACTTCAAGGCCACCGACCTCGGCAGCTACCTGCTCTACGGCAACAAGCGCGACTTCCTGTCCGGCACCGGCTTCGCGGCCGAGCCGAGCCCCAACGCCGACTGGGTCGTGAAGCGCACCAGCGGTGGCTTCTTCGGCCTCCGCCAGGTCAGCGGCCAGGCGTTGCGGGCCGACGGACGACGGCTCGCCCTGGGCGACCGGCCCTCCGGCTTCGTCATCGAGAAGGTGCGCGGCTGCGCCACCTACCCCGAGTCCGGCATCGACATCAGCGGCAACCCTCACGGCGGCGTGACCTCGTTCCAGGAGGTCCGCGGCTACGTCGACGCCCACACCCACGGGATGGCCTTCGAGTTCCTCGGCGGCGAGGCCCACTGCGGCAAGCCCTGGGACCGGTACGGCGCGCCCTACGCGCTGGTCGACTGCGAGGACCACTCGGCCAGTGGCGGCTACGGCGGCGTGCTCGAGACCTTCCTGTCCGGCGAGCCCGGCCACGACCCCGTGGGCTGGCCGACCTTCAAGGACTGGCCGGCGCCGCACTCGCTGACCCACGAGGGCACCTACTACCGCTGGATGGAGCGCGCGTGGCGCGGCGGCCAGCGCCTGTTCGTCAACCTGCTCGTCGAGAACAACCAGCTGTGCCAGCTCTACCCGCTCAAGCGCAACTCGTGTGACGACATGGACTCCGTCCGGCTGCAGGCGCGCCAGATGCACAACTTCGAGGACTACATCGACGCCCAGTTCGGCGGCCCGGGCAAGGGCTTCTACCGGATCGTGACCAACCCCTTCCAGGCCCGCAAGGTGATCAACCAGGGCAAGATGGCCGTGGTCATGGGCATCGAGACCAGCATCCCGTTCGGCTGCACGTTCAAGCAGGTCGGCGGTGAGGACGTGCCCGCCTGCAGCGCCGCCGAGATCGACCGCCAGCTCAACGAGGTGCACCGCATGGGCGTGCGTCAGATGGAGCTGGTCAACAAGTTCGACAACGCCCTCGCCGGGGTCGCTGGCGACGCCGGCAGCACGGGCACGGTCGTCAACGGCGCCAACTTCCTCGAGACCGGCACGTTCTGGGACATGAAGCACTGCGAGCCGGCCGACGGCGAGTCGGCTGACAACACGCAGTACGCCGCCCCCGAGATCGACCCCGAGCAGCAGGACGCGCTCTTCGGCGCCATCGGCCAGCTCTTCGGTGGCGTGCTCCCCGCGGTCCCGGTCTACGGGCCGCCGCTGCACTGCAACGCCCGCGGCCTCACCACCCTCGGCGAGCACACCATCCGCGGGCTGGCGAAGCGCCGGATGATCTTCGACCCGGACCACCTCAGCGTGAAGGCGCGCAAGTCCGCGGTGAACCAGATCGACCGGATGAACTACCCCGGGATCATCTCCAGCCACTCCTGGTCGACCCCCGACACCTACCCGCGCATCTACAAGCTCGGCGGCTTCATCGCGCCGTACGCCGGCGACTCGACCGGGTTCGTCGAGAAGTGGCGCACCCACCTCGGCTGGGCCGACAAGCGCTACTACTTCGGGTTCGGCTTCGGCGCGGACATCAACGGCCTCGGCGCGCAGGGCGACCCGCGTGGTGCCAACGTCGCCAACAAGGTCAACTATCCCTTCCGCGGCATCAACGGGATCAGGGTCAAGCGGCAGACGGCCGGCCAGCGGGTCTTCGACATCAACCTCGACGGCGTCGCCCAGTACGGCCTCTACCCCGACTGGGTCGAGGACCTGCGCAAGGTCGCCGGCCGCGACGGCGCCGCGATCGTGGACGACATGGCGCGCGGAGCCGAGGCCTACCTGCAGATGTGGGAGCGCACCATGGGCATCAAGGCCGACTCGTGCCGCAACCCCGGCCTGCGCAAGGACGTCTCGACCGTGCAGGGTCTGGTCCGCAAGGGGATGACCACCCACGCGGTGATGCGAGCCGTCGGCCAGCCCTACACGCGGCTCGGTACGACGTACGGCTTCTGCGCCAAGACCGCGACCCGGCCCAAGGTGATGATGACTGTGACGTTCAACCGCGCCGGCCGGGTCACGCGCCTCGGGTAGCCCTGGCTGACCTCGTTCGCCGAAAATCTCACATGGTCCGGGCCGGAGCCGGGCCGCGTGGGGCCGTATCCTCCTGACAGCAATCCGTCGGGCAACCCCGGCGAACCGCCCGTGATGAGGGAGTAAAAGTGGATCTGGTGCTGATTCTGGGGCTGGGGATGACAGCGGTCACGCTGGCCCTCGCCGGGCGGCGTGTGCTCTTCCTCGGCCGGCTCATCACCAGCGGGCAGCCGGCCCCGGACCGCCTCGAGAACGTCACGAAGCGGCTGGGCGAGTCGCTCAAGACCCAGGTGGTCGAGGTCTTCGGCCAGAAGAAGCTGCTCAAGTGGTCCGTGCCCGGTGCCGCCCACTTCTTCGTGTTCTGGGCCTTCCTGATCCTCTCGACGGTCTACCTCGAGGCGTACGGCGCCCTCTTCGACCCCAAGTTCGCGATCCCGCTCGTCGGGCACTGGGCGATCCTGGGCTTCGCCCAGGACTTCATCGCCGTCATGGCCGTGGTCAGCCTCGTGGTCTTCGCCCAGATCCGGCTCAAGAACTCCCCTGAGCGGCTCGGCCGCAAGTCCCGCTTCAAGGGCTCCCACCTGGGTGGGGCCTGGCTCGTCCTGCTGATGATCTTCAACGTCATCTGGACGATGTTCCTGTTCCGCGGCGCTGCCTCCGCCGCCCACAACCTGCCCTACGACAACGGCGCGTTCGTCTCGATCGGCATCGGCAAGCTGCTGGACGGGCTCAGCCACGACACCATCGAGACCCTCGAGCACGTCGGGCTGCTGCTCCACATCGGCATCATGCTGGTCTTCCTGATCCTCGTGCTGAACTCCAAGCACCTGCACATCTTCCTGGCGCCGCTCAACGTGCTCTTCGGACGCCGGCCGGTCGCGCTGGGCGCGGTCAAGCCGCTGATGTCCGAGGGCAAGCCGGTCACGCTCGACGACATCGATGACCTCGACGAGGACGCCAAGCTGGGCGTCGGCGCCGTGGAGGACTTCTCCTGGAAGGGCCTGCTCGACATGGCCACGTGCACCGAGTGCGGCCGTTGTCAGTCGCAGTGCCCGGCGTGGAACACCGAGAAGCCGCTCTCCCCCAAGCTCATGATCATGGCCCTGCGCGACGCCTCGTTCGCGAAGGCGCCGTACGTCCTCGCGGGCGAGGGCAAGCGGGAGAAGCTCCTCGAGGGCAACGACACCCTCCAGAAGGAGGTCGACCGGCCGCTGGTGGGCGAGACCGGGGACGACTGGTTCTACATGCCCGAGGACGGCTCCGGCGTCATCGACCCGGACGTGCTCTGGTCCTGCGTCACCTGCGGCGCCTGCGTGCAGCAGTGCCCTGTCGACATCGAGCACGTCGACCACATCATCGACATGCGCCGCTACGCCGTCCTGGTCGAGTCCAACTTCCCCGCCGAGCTCAACGGGCTGTTCAAGGGCCTCGAGAACAAGGGCAACCCGTGGAACATGTCGGCGACCGCGCGCATGGACTGGGCCAAGGGTCTCGACTTCGAGGTCAAGGTCGTCGGTGAGTCCATCGAGTCGCTCGACGAGGTCGAGTGGCTGTTCTGGGTCGGCTGCGCGGGCGCCTACGAGGACCGCGCCAAGAAGACCACCCGCGCCGTCGCGGAGCTGCTCGACATCGCGGGCGTCAGCTTCGGCGTGCTCGGCAACGGTGAGACCTGCACCGGTGACTCCGCCCGCCGGGCCGGCAACGAGTTCTTGTTCCAGGGCCTGGCCCAGCAGAACGTCGCGGTGCTGAAGGAGGCGAAGGTCAAGAAGGTCGTCTCGACCTGCGCCCACTGCTTCAACACCCTCAAGAACGAGTACTCCGAGTTCGGCATCGAGCTCGAGGTCGTGCACCACACGCAGCTGCTCAACCGCCTGGTCCGTGAGGGCAAGCTGACGCCGGTCAAGGACGGCGCGGGTGCCCAGAAGCGCACGATCACCTACCACGACCCGTGCTACATCGGCCGCCACAACGGCGTCTACACGCCGCCGCGCGAGCTGCTCCAGGTGCTGCCCGGTGCGGAGTTCGTCGAGATGGAGCGCAACTCCGAGCGGTCCTTCTGCTGCGGCGCCGGTGGTGCCCGCATGTGGATGGAGGAGACCATCGGCGAGCGGATCAACAACAACCGCACCAACGAGGCCGTCGGCACCGGCGCCGACCAGATCGCGGTCGGCTGCCCCTTCTGCCGCGTGATGCTCTCCGACGGCCTCACCGCCGCCCAGTCCAACGGTGACGCCCGCGAGGAGGTCGAGGTCCTCGACGTCGCGCAGATGCTGCTCGCGTCCGTGAAGGGCGAGCAGGCCACCAAGCTCGCCCCCGGCGCGGGGGCCAGCGCGAAGGCGGCCTCGCCGGCCGCGAAGAAGGACGAGGCCACCAAGGCCGAGCCCGAAGCGGGCGACGACACCATCACCGAGGACACGGTGGTGGCCACCGAGGATGCCGGCCCTGCGGCCAAGGCGTCCGGTGGGTCGTCGCTGTTCGACGACCCAGAGACCGAGGTCGCGGCCGAGCCCGAGGCGAAGAAGCCGGCCGAGAAGTCCGGCGGGTCGCTGTTCGACGACCCCGAGCCGGAGGCCGAGCCCGCAGCCAAGGCCGAGCCCAAGACCGAGGAGAAGACCGAGGAGAAGGCGGCTGCGAAGCCGGCCGCCGACCTCGAGTCCGGTGGCGGGTCGCTGTTCGACCTCGGCTCCGAGGAGCCCGAGGCGAGGACCGAGCCGGCCACGAAGGCGGAGCCTGAGCCCGAGGCCGAGCCGGAGGAGAAGTCCGAGCCCAAGACAGAGGCCGAGCCCAAGGCCGAGGCGAAGCCGGCTGCGAAGCCGGCCGCCGACCTCGGGTCCGGTGGGTCGCTCTTCGACATCGCGTCCCCGGAGCCGAGTGCCCCCGCCCCGAAGCAGGCCGAGCCCGAGCCCGAGCCGGAGGAGAAGCCCGCGCCCGCGCCGGTGTCGTCCGGCGAGGCTGTCCAGGCGGCGACGAAGATCCCGGAGTCCGGGTCGCTCTTCGACATCGAGGCCGCCGAGCCCGCGCCTGCGCCTGCCAAGGCAGCGGAGCCGGAGCCCGAGCCGGAGCCGGAGCCCAGCGAGTCCGCGTCCCCTGGGGCGGCCCTCAGCGCAGCTGCGACCTCGCTCGGGAGCGACACCCCCGAGGCGGAAGCCGAGGCAGAGGCCGAGCCGGAGCCGGAACCCGAGCCCGAGCCCGAGCCCGAGGCGGAGGACAAGCCGGAGGAGAAGCCGAAGCCGGCCAGCTCCGGGGAGTCCCACCAGCCGAAGACCGACGTCGACATCAGCGACTCCGGGTCCCTCTTCGACCTCTGAGCAATAGCGCGGTTGATCTGACACACCCCGTGTGTCAGATCAACCGCGTTGTTCGTCCACAGGCCCCGCTGCCCGGAGTTTCAGGCGGTCACCCGGGACGCAGGCTTCCCGCATGGACCAGATCAGCCAGCTGCTGCGCGACCAGGACGGCGTGGTCAGTCGAAGACAGCTGCACGAGGCCGGGCTGACCCCGGGAGACCTCGCGAGGATGCTCCGGCGGCGCGAGCTGGCGCGGGTGCACCCCGGCGTCTACGTCGAACACACCGGGCCGCTCACCTGGCAGCAGCGCGCGTGGGCCGGCGTGCTCTTCGCCTGGCCGGCGGCGCTGACCCACCGATCGGCGGTGCGGGCAGCGGAGGGGCCCGGTCGACGCAGCGGGGAGGACCGACTGATCGAGGTGACGGTCGACCGCCAGCGTCACCTGTCCGGTGACGCGGACGGCGTACGCATCCGCCGGATGCGCGACTTCGAGGCTCGCGTGCAGTGGAACCTCGGCCCGCCGAGGGTCCGCTACGACGACGCGATCATCGACGTGGCGGCGGACGCCCCCTCCGACCTCGACGCGGTGGCGGCGCTGGCCGACGCCTGCGGGTCGCGGCGCACCACGGCGGCGCGGCTGCTGCGCACCCTCGCCCAACGGCCTCGGGTCCCCCGCCGTACCTGGCTGGAGAACATCCTCGACGACGTCGCGCAGGGTCTTCCACGACTCCGCCCACGCCCGCGACCTCGACCTGGAGCGTGACCTGGATGCCGCGGTCAGCGGGGCCGAGACCATCCGTCTCGGCTACGGCCAGGTGTTCGAGCGCGGATGCTCGACCGCGGCCCGGCTCGGGCTGGTGCTGCAGCGACAAGGCTGGCCCGGTCAGGCCCAACGATGTGCCGCCTGCGCATGAGGCGGGAACCGATCCACCCGTCCCGCCGGTCATAGTGGTGACCGGACGGGAGAACGCGTGGACTTCAGCGAGTACGTCGTGGCGCGCCGCACCAGCCTGGTGCGCTCCGCCGTGCTGCTCGGGTGTCCGCAGCCCGACGCGGAGGACGTGGTGCAGACCGCGCTGCTCCGGTGCTACCGCTCCTGGCGCCGCGTCCAGCGCGCCGACCAGCCCGATGCCTACGTCTACCGCGTCCTGGTCAACACCCTGACTGACGCCCGTAACCGTCGCTGGAACGGCGAGCTGCCCACGGAGACGCTCCCGGACCGACCCGACGGCGAGGTCGACGCGACCGTCGGTCTCGGCGTACGCCGCGCGCTCGCGGCCATGCGCCCCGAGCACCGCGAGGTACTCGTCCTGCGCTACTACGCCGACCTCTCCGAACGCGAGACCGCCGACGTGCTGCGGATCCCGCCCGGGACGGTCAAGAGCCGCACCTCGCGAGCGCTCGCCGCCCTCGCCGCCGACCAGAACCTGAGGAGCCCCGATGCTCACTGACTCTGAGGCTCGCGCCCTGTTGCGCGAGGCCGCAACCACGATCGACGTCGCACCCTCCGGACCGATCGAGACGTCTGGCCGCCGACCGCGCTGGCAGGCGCTGGCCGCAGCCGCGGCTGTGCTGGTCCTGGTTTCCGGTGCGGCGGCTGTGGTCGCACGAGGCTCCGACGGCGACCGCCCCGACCCGGCACCATCTCCATCCATGACGCCAGACTCAGTTCTCCAGGCCGATCAGATCCCGTCGGTCTTCGGCCTCTCGGTGCAGCACGCCGAGGCGATGCTCACCGACCTCGGCCTCGAGGTGCAGCCCAGCCGCTACCCGGATGACATCGCGCAGGAGTGCGGCGAGCCTCCAGGTCGCGCCTGGCGAACCGAGCCGCCGATCGGCACCCGGTTCGAACCGGGTGACCCGGTCACACTCGTGCCGAGTGGCGTCGACATGAGCGGCGCCTACTGCATCCCTCAGCCGCGCCGGCAGGAGTCCTACGCGTTCCTCGACTTCGCTGGCTCCCGAGGGCCGGGACCGACGTTCGCCGACCAGGTGACGCTTTACGTCGATGGCGCGCTGACGGCAACACTGTCCGCCGACGAGGCGGCCGACCAGGAGGCCTGGGGCGAGTCATCGGCCCTCACGATCCTTGAGCGTGCTCGTCAGGTGGTCGTACCCGCATCCGACCGCGGCGAGTTCGTCACCAGGACGTACGGCGCCTACCGAGGCCCCTTCCTGACGACCCGTGTCGGCAACCCGGTCGACGCCTGTCGCTGGGGCCGCGTCCCCGCGCCCCCGGCAGGACGCCAGGCGTGGTCGATCGAGCTCTCCCTCATTACGAGCGACGACTGCCCTGCCGCAGTCGACCTGTACGAGACCGGGGGCCGCATCGACACAGTCATCGCCTACTCCGCGGCGCCCAAGCCTCGCAGCACCAACCCTGGGCAGCTGGCGGTTCCGAAGGTTGTCGGAATCGAC
Organism: Nocardioides szechwanensis; assembly: GCF_900103935.1. Taxonomy (GTDB): domain Bacteria; phylum Actinomycetota; class Actinomycetes; order Propionibacteriales; family Nocardioidaceae; genus Nocardioides; species Nocardioides szechwanensis. The sequence continues at coordinate 309,453 of NZ_FNIC01000004.1, read as the reverse complement.
GAGGCAGCGGCGCGGGCGGTGCTCCTGGACCTGGGCATCGACGTGTCCGTGGACTACAAGGACCGCGCCGGGTGCCTGCCGGACGGGGTGGTGCTGCGCCAACAGCCCACCGCTGGCGAGCCTGCACCTCACGGCGACCGGGTGCACCTCGTCGTGAACCGGAACCAGGACGACGGCTGTGGAGGCCCGCCGGGTCCCGCCGCCGGGGAACGGGACCGCATCGGCCGCCTGTTCGTGGAGTTCGCCCGCGGTGAGCGTGACCTCCCACCTGTCGACACCCCCGTCGACCTCTACCTCGGCAACCGGTTCGTGAAGACCATCAGTGCTGAGGATTCCGGCGTCCGTTCGTCGTACGAACTCTGCGTTCCTGGCGGATACGCCGAGCGTTCCTGCCCGCTCTCGTCCATCCCGCTCCTCGCCGAGGGCGGCGATGTCGAGCTGCTGGCCGACAACCCCTACGAGCTCCTGAGCCTGCTCGAGCCCGAGACCCCACCCCAGTTCCGCGATAGGAACGCCGTCACCGTGGCGCCAACCCGGGACGAGAACCGGGCGCTGCTGGACACGTGGGCAGTGCAGATCGGCTACAACGACGTCGGCCAGATCACCGCCGTCAATCTGCTGATGGGTGCTCCCTAGTCGTCCTCGGCTGGCTGCTCCGGCACCAGCACCGGCCGCAGCCTGGCCCAGGCGACGAAGGCGAGGCCGACGACGAGGAGGGCGAGGCCGGCCCAGAGGTTGGCGTTGACGCCGCCGGTCTTGTCGTGCTGGGGGTCGGCGACGATCCCGGTGAGGGTGAGGATCACGCCGTACGTCGTCAGCAGGAGGCCGATGATGTTGCGGATGTCGAGGATGCCGGCCTTGTGGCGGCGCTCGGGGGCGACGACCGGCTTGCGGGTGCGGGGAGTGGGCATCGGGTTCTCCTCAGAAGGCGAAGTTCAGGATGACGACCATCGCGAGCGCGACGCCGGCGAGCGGGAGCGTGCGGCGGTACCAGGGGTACGACGCCTCGTCGGCGTCGACCAGGTCCTCGCGGGGGGTCTCGGAGTAGACGAGCCCCCGCAGCTCGGAGACCGGCTTCGGCTTGGTGACCAGCGAGACCGCGACGCTGACGACGATGTCGACGACAAAGGCCGCGGCCGCTGCGAGGAAGGCCGCGCCCTGGCCGCCGATCGGGATGACGCCACTGCTCCAGGAGCCGAAGGCGTCCTCGCTGAGGAACGCCACGGCCACGGCCGAGAGCGTTCCGGAGACCAGGCCGACCCAGCCGGCGGTCGGTGTCATCCGCTTCCAGAACATGCCGAGGATGAACGTCGCGAACAGCGGGGCGTTGAAGAAGCCGAACAGGACCTGGAGGTACTCCATGATGTTGGAGAAGTTGCTGGCCAGGGTCGCGGTGAAGATCGCGATGAACGTGGCGGCGACCGTGGCCAGACGCCCCACCAGCAGGTAGTAGCTGTCGTCGCGCTCCTTGACGACGTACTGCTGCCACAGGTCGTAGCTGAGCACGGTGTTGAACGCCGAGATGTTGGCGGCCATGCCGGCCATGAACGCCGCCAGCAGGCCGGCGATCGCCAACCCCAGCAGGCCGTTGGGCAGGGTGTCGCGCATCAGGTAGAGCAGGGCGTCGTTGTAGGCGACGCCCTCACCGGAGGCGCCGCCAGGCACCGTCTCGCCGGCCTTGACGTCGGCGATCTCGCTCACGAGAACCGCCGCGATCATGCCGGGGAGGATCGTGATGAAGGGGACGAACATCTTGGGGAAGGCGCCGATGATCGGCGTCTTGCGGGCCGAGGAGATCGAGTCGGAGGCCATCGCCCGCTGGACCTCGACGAAGTTGGTCGTCCAGTAGCCGAAGGACAGGACGAAACCGAGCCCGAACACGATCCCGATCACCGAGAACAGCGGGGAGTCGAAGCCGGACAGCGCCTGGCCCGGCCAGGAGTTGAGCTGCTGCTCGGCCGGCGCGATGTCACCGCCGGCCGACGCGGCCTCGGTGATCTTGTCCTTGAGCCCGCCGTAGCCACCGACCCGGTGGAGGCCGATCAGCGTCAGCGGCAGCAGGGCCGCCACGATCACGAAGAACTGCAGCACCTCGTTGTAGATCGCGGCACTCAAGCCGCCCAGCGTGATGTAGGACAGCACGATCGCCGCGGCCACCACGAGCGCCACCCACAGCGGCCAGCCCAGCAGCGCATGGATGATGCTGCCGAGAAGGTAGAGGTTGATGCCGGCGATCAGCAGCTGCGCGACGGCGAAGGACAGCGAGTTGACCAGGTGGGCACCCGTGCCGAAGCGGCGGCGCATGAACTCGGGGACCGAGCGCACCTTGGAGCCGTAGTAGAACGGCATCATCACGATGCCCAGGAAGAGCATCGCCGGGATGGCGCCGACCCAGAAGTAGTGCACCGTCGGCAGCCCGAACTCCGCGCCCGACGCCGACATGCCCATGATCTCGACGGCGCCGAGGTTGGCGGAGATGAACGCCAGCCCGGTGACCCACGCCGGCAGGGACCGGCCCGACAGGAAGAAGTCGACCGAGTCGGAGACCTGCCGCCGCGCGACGACCCCGATCCCGAGGACGACGCCGAAGTAGAGCAGGACGATCAGGTAGTCGACGGCGTTGGCGTCGATGAGAGTGTCTGAGGCCACACCGCCCCGTGCCCGCTCACCCCGGCCGCAAAACGTGACACCAGAAATGACATCACCATGCCTTGACGTGACGCCACTATGACGTCATACTGGTGCACATGGACATCACGCCGTACGTCGACAGCCTCCGGCGCGACCTGCTGGCCGCTGCCGAAGGGGCCGGGCCCGAGGCCCGGCAGGCCGCCGAGCGGCTCGGCTTCGCGCTCGACCCGGCCGCGCGCCTCGCGCTGATGGAGGCCGTCTCCCAGGCGGCCGCCGAGATCACCGCCGAGATGCCCGCGGGCGGGGTCGACGTCCGGCTCAACGGCCGCGAGCTCGACTTCGTCGTCCACGCACCCATGACGCCCCCGGCGCCCCCGGCTCCGCCTGCCCCGCCGCCCCCCGGGGAGACCGACGAGGACGGCGGCGTCGCCCGGATCACCCTGCGGCTGCCCGAGTCGGTCAAGGCCAAGGCCGAGGAGGCCGCCGCCGAGGCCGGCCAGTCGCTCAACACCTGGCTGGTCAACGTCGTTCGCTCGGCCACGCAGCGCGGAGCCGTCACCGTCGACATCGACCTGTCGAGCATCCCCTTCCTCGGCAAGGACCCCTTCGGCGGCGGCAACAAGCCCGGCCGCCGCATGACCGGCTGGATCTAGACCCACCACCCACCCACCCACCCGGGTCCGGCGACAGGCCGGTCCCGCGGACGAGCACACCCGAAAGAGGACCGCCATGACCAGCTACCACTACGAGACCCTGCGCCCCGTCAGCCTGTACGTCGAGCTCGGCAAGGGCTCGGTGCGCGTCCGCGCCACCGACACCACCGAGTCCCTCGTCGAAGTCACCGGCCGCGACGCCGACGACGTCCAGGTCGAGCAGGACGGCGACCAGATCAGCGTGGTCGCGCCCCGACAGCGGGCCAGCTTCCTCAGCGGCGACGCGGCCCTGCACGTCGTGGTCACCGTGCCCAACGACAGCGAGCTCGCCGTCAAGACCGGCAGCGCCGACATCGACTGCCGCGGCGCGTTCGGCTCCGGCCAGCTCAAGAGCGGGTCCGGTCAGGTCAACGTCGAGACACTCGGGGGGCCGGGAACCATCGACACCGGCTCCGGCGACATCCGCATCGAGGAGGCGCGCGGCGAGCTGCGGGTCAAGAGCGGCTCCGGCGACGTGCACGTCGAGCGCACCTCCGGCGCCGTGGTCGTGTCCACCGGCTCGGGCGACGTCCAGGTCGGCACCAACAGCGCCCCCGCGATCGTCAAGACCGGCTCCGGCGACCTCAAGGTGGTGCAGGCCAGCCACGACGTGTCGATGTCGACCGGGAGCGGCGACCTGCTCATCAGTACGGCGACGCGCGGGCGGTTCACCGCGAAGGGCGCGTCGGGCGACGTCCGGATCGGCATCCCGGCCGGCGTCCCCGTCTGGACCGACATCTCCACCGTCACGGGCCGCATCCACTCGACCCTGCAGGGCGCCGGGCAGCCCGAGGAGGGCGCCGACCACATCGAGGTCCGCGCCAAGACCGTGAGCGGCGACGTCGTCCTCACCGAGATCTGAGAGGCCGCCATGTTCGACTACCACCCCCTGAGCGAGGCCGAGGCCCGCCACCGCATCAGCGAGCGGCTCGCAAAGGCCGCCGCCCCGCGGATCACGTCACGCCGGGGCGCCCGGATGGCGCGCCGCCTGCGCACCCTCGCCGACCGTCTCGACTCCTGAGCCAACCCCAAAAGCGGATGCTCCACGAGCGCTGATCCGTCAGGCTCCTGGGGTGTCCCACTCCTCGGCAGCCCGCGTCGGGCTGCTGCAGATCTCCGCAGCCGGGGTGCTCTGGGGCACGGGCGGCCTCGCCGTCCAGGTGATCCGCGAGGTCACGCCGATGTCGGTCCTCGTCATCAGCGCCTACCGGATGGCGATCGCGGCCGTCGTCCTCGGCGCCGCGGTCCTCGCACTCCGCCAGCTGGGTGGCGTGGCCCGGCTGCTGCGCGAACGACCCGGGCACGCGGCCCTGGTCGGCGTCAGCACGGCCGCCTACCAGGCGCTCTACTTCGCCTCCGTCGTCAACGTCGGCGTCACCGTCGCCACCGTGGTGAGCCTCGGGCTGGCGCCCGTGCTGCTCACCGTGGGCGAGTCGCTCCACGCCGGGCGGCGCCCGGACCCCCGCCGCCTGGCGGTGCTGGCCGCCGCCCTGGGCGGCCTGGTCCTGGTGAGCGTGGGCGCCGGCTCCGCGGCGACCGGTCCGCACCCGGGGCTCGGCGTCCTCGCCGCGGCGGGCTCCGGTACGGCGTACGCCCTCACCACGGTGCTCGGTCGCCCGCTCGCCCGGGGCGCCGGCCCGCTCGCCCTCACCACGACGACGACGACCGTCGGAGCCCTGGCGCTGCTGCCGCTCGGCCTCGTGAGCGGCCTGGCCGGCAGCCCGGTCGTCAGCGCGGACCCCGTCGTCGTCGGCACCCTGGCCTATCTCGGCGTGCTCACGATGGCGCTGGCCTACGGCCTGCTCTACGCCGGGCTGCGTACGACGCCGGGCAGCTCGGCGGTCATAGCGACCCTGCTCGAGCCGGTCACCGCGGCGATCGTGGCGGCGCTGTTCCTCGACGAGCGGATCGGTCCGCTCGGCATCGCCGGCGGCGTCCTGATCCTGCTGGCGGTCGCCGGGCTCCGCGAGGAGCCGGTGGTCCCGCCAGGATGAGGACGGGTCAGGACCTCATCGCGACGCCGACGCGCCAGTAGCCCATGAACGCCACCTGGCGGCGGTCGATGCCGAGGTCGTTGACCAGCGCGCGACGCAGGCCGGTGACGACCTTGGACTCGCCGGCGATCCAGGCGTAGAGGCCGTCGAAGTCGTGGCCCACCACGACGGCGTCGTCGATCTCCTCGCCGGAGGAGGAGTAGGTCGGTGTCTCCCACAGGTCGGGGTCCACCTCGTCGACCTCGGGTACGGCGACGGGGGCACCGAGGTGGTCGAGCACCGCCCGATGCAGGGCCACGCCGCGCGGCGCGCCGTCGCGCGGCAGCCAGGTCACGCTCACGCCCTCGGGGTGCACGACGCTCTGGACGTCGCCCGCCACCGGCACCTCGAGGAAGGCCGCTCCCTGGGCGTCCGAGGACAGGTCGGCCAGGATGCCGGCGACGGCCGGTACGGCGGTCTCGTCGCCCACCAGCAGCAGCCGGTCCGCCGTACCTGGCACGAACTCGATGCCACCGAACGGCACTCCGGCGCGGGGGGCCATGGTCGCGATCCGGTCGCCGACCCGGGCACCGTCGGCCCAGGAGGCACCGGGGCCGCACGGTCCGTCGCCGACATGGAGCACGAAGTCGACCACGAGGCGGGTGTCGGCCCCGGAGCCCAGCACGTCGCGCACGGTGTAGGTGCGCATGTGGCCGCGCTCCTCCGCGGGCTGCTCGAACCACGCCTGCATCCAGGCCTCGTCGACCCCCTCGAAGCTCGCCAGCGGGCCCTCGCCCGGGAAGATCAGCTTGATCCGCTGGTCGTAGCGCGGCCCGTCGACGCCGAAGTCGGCGAGCACCGGGGAGGCCAGCTCCACCCGGACGAAGCTGGGCGAGAGCCGCTCGACGCGCACGACCTCGACCTCCGCGAGCAGCAGCGGAAGGGTGGCGGTGGAGGCAGTGGTCGTCATCGCGATCCTCGGCGTTAGGTAATCCTAAGTTAGGACGACCTTACCCCGAGCGTCGTGAGGATGTCAGATCTGGGTGCGGTGGAAGTTCTGGAACGAGCGCGACGGTGTCGGGCCGCGCTGGCCCTGGTAGCGGGAGCCGTACTTCTCCGACCCGTACGGGTGCTCGGAGGGCGACGACAGCCGGAAGAAGCAGAACTGCCCGATCTTCATGCCCGGGTAGAGCTTGATCGGCAGGGTGGCCACGTTGGCCAGCTCGAGGGTGACGTGGCCGGAGAACCCGGGGTCCACGAAGCCCGCGGTCGCGTGGGTGAGCAGCCCCAGCCGGCCGAGCGACGACTTGCCCTCGACCCGCGCCGCGATGTCGTCGGGCAACGACACGACCTCGTACGTCGAGCCGAGCACGAACTCGCCCGGGTGGAGGATGAACGGCTCGTCGCCCTCCGGCTGGACCTCCCGGGTCAGGTCGGACTGGTCGGTCGCGGGGTCGATGTGGGGGTAGCGGTGGTTCTCGAAGACGCGGAAGAACCGGTCGAGCCGCACGTCGATCGACGACGGCTGGAGCATCGCGGGGTCCCAGGGGTCCAGAGCCACCCGGCCCGCGTCGATCTCGGCCAGGATGTCGCGGTCGCTCAGCAGCACACCCCGAGCCTAGTCCGAAACCCGTACCTGATACTCACGGTCTCGTCGGCGTGGGAGTCTTTGCCCATGACCCTCGCCCGCCAGGTCGCCCGCGTCACGCGGACGGCGTTCCTGGTGGTGGCCGTCGCGGCCCTGATCAACATGGCGATGCTCGCCTACCTCAACCTCCACCTCGACGCCGAGGAGGTGCGCGCCACCGACGCGGGGCGCGAGCTGCGGCTGGCGCACCTGGCCATGCTCGACCAGGAGACCGGGCTCCGCGCCTTCCTCATCACCGGCGACGCAGAGTCCCTGGCGCCGTACCTCGAGGGCCGCAACGTGGTCGTGCAGCACCTCGCAGCGGCCCGTGACCTCCTCACCGACAACGACGAGCTGCTCGGGCTCATCGACGTCCAGGACGAGCGCCGCCGCGCCTGGACCTCGCAGTGGGCCAACCGGGCCGTGCAGGTCGGCGGGTCCATCTCCTCCTCGGGGGTGAGCCCCTACAAACGAGAGTTCGTGACCGAGGGCCGGCTGCTGTTCGACGACTACCGTGCGGCCCACGACGACGTCGAGGTCGCAGCCAACGTCCTGCGCGAGGACACCGAGGCGGAGCGGGGCCGGGTCGTGAAGGGCGCCCTGGCGCTCCAGGTGGTGCTCCTGTGCGCCGGGCTGCTGATCGTGGGGCGGCAGCTCAGGAGCCTGCGTGGCGCCATCCTCGAGCCGGTCCAGGGGTTGCTGGGCACGATCAGCGAGCTGCGCGACGGGAACCTCTCGGCCCGCAGCCGACCCCAGGGGCCGGCCGAGCTGCGCGCCGTGGGTGACGGCCTGGACGAGCTCGCCGAGGCGCTCGGCACCGAGCGCGCCGGCACCGAACGACGCGCGCAGCAGCTGCGCGAGGCCCGACGTGAGGCCGAGGACGCCAACGCGGCCAAGTCCGCCTTCCTGGCCACCATGTCCCACGAGATCCGCACGCCCATGAACGCCGTCGTCGGGATGACCGGGCTGCTGCTGGACAGTCCGCTCACCGACGAGCAGCGCGAGTTCGCCGAGACCGTGCGCCAGAGCGGCGATGCGCTGCTGACAATCATCAACGACGTGCTGGACTTCTCGAAGATCGAGTCCGGGCAGCTCGAGCTCGAGCACCAGGCGTTCGTCCTGCGCGACTGCGTCGAGAGCTCGCTGGACCTCGTGGCCGCGCAGGCGACCGCGAAGGGGCTCGACCTGGTCGCCCAGATCGACCTCGAGGTGCCGCCGGTGGTCGAGGGCGACGTCACCCGACTGCGCCAGGTCCTGGTCAACCTGCTCGGCAACGCCGTCAAGTTCACCGAGCAGGGCGAGATCCTCGTGTCGGTGACCGCGGAATCGGCCGGGCCAGACGGACGTCCCGTGCTCTCGTTCGCAGTGCGCGACAGCGGGATCGGGATCCCCGCGGACCGGATGGACCGGCTCTTCCGCTCCTTCAGCCAGGTCGACAGCAGCACCACCCGCACGCACGGCGGCACCGGACTCGGGCTGGCGATCAGCCTGCGCCTCGCCGAGGCGATGGGTGGCCGGCTCGACGTCAGCAGCGAGGTCGGCACCGGCTCGACGTTCACCCTGGTCGCGCCGTTCACGCCGGGCCACGAGCTCGAGGACCGGGTCCGCATCGCGCCCGCGCAGCTGCCCGGCAAGCGCGCCCTGATCGTCGACGACAACCCCACCAACCGGCGCATCCTGCGGGCCCAGCTGGAGGCGTGGGGGATGTCGGTCGACGACGACGGCCTGCCGCTCGAGGCCCTCGACCGCGTGCGTGGCGCCGACGCGGCGTACGACGTGGCGATCTTGGACATGCACATGCCCGACATGGACGGCGCCGAGCTCGCCGTGACGCTCCGCGCCCTCCCGGGCTGGGAGCAGATCCCGCTGGTCCTGCTCACGTCTCTGGGAGACCGGATCACCCTCGCGGAGGTGCCCGACCTGGTGCACCTCACCAAGCCGGTCAAGGCCGCTGCCCTGCGGGCGGTCGTGGCCCGCGCCCTGGGCTCCACCGAGCCCGAGCACCGCGCGACCGAACGCCCCGAACGGGTGGGGCGGCTGCGGATCCTGCTCGCCGAGGACAACGCGGTCAACCAGAAGGTCGCCGTCCTCATGCTCGAGCGACTGGGTCAGCGTCCGGTCGTCGTGAGCGACGGCGCCGAGGCGGTCGAGGCACTCAGGAACGCGGCGTACGACCTGGTGCTGATGGACGTGCAGATGCCCGTGATGGACGGCCTCGAGGCGACCCGCAGGATCCGGGCCGACCTGCCGGCCGACCGCCAGCCGCGGATCGTGGCGATGACCGCCAACGCCCTGGTCGAGGACCGTGAGGCCAGCCTCGCGGCGGGCATGGACGACCACCTGGCCAAGCCCGTGCGCGCCGAGGAGCTGGCCGACGTGCTGGCCCGCGTGACCACCCGCGCTTCCGCGGCGCCGCCCGCCGCGCCCGCGCTCACACCTGCACCCGGCGGGCCGGCGGTCGACCCGGCGGCGCTCGACGCGCTGACCCGCCACCTCGGGGCGAACGGTCCCGGGTTCCGCGACACGCTCGTCTCCGCATGGCGCCGCGAGTCGCGGCACCTCCTGGAGCAGCTGGACAGCGGCGCGGCCTCCGGCGACCGGGAGGCGGTCGGCGGGGTCGCGCACAGCCTGCGGTCGTCGAGCGCGTCGCTGGGCGCGCTCGCGCTCGCCGCCCTGTGCGCGTCGGTCGACGACGCCGTACGCGCGGACGAGCCCCTCGACCTGATGGTCACCGCCTCCCTCATCCACCTCGAGGTGGCGCGCGCCGACGAGGCCTTCACCGACCTCGGCTGAGCCCGCAGCCGAGCGCCCAGCAGAATGGGGCCATGTCGTTCCACAGGTTTGTCGCACTGGGTGACTCCTTCACCGAGGGGGTCGGCGATCCCGACCACACCCGACCCAACGGGCTGCGCGGCTGGGCCGACCGCGTCGCCGAGGTGCTGTCCGAGCAGAACGACGACTTCGGCTACGCCAACCTCGCGATCCGCGGCCGCAAGATGGCCGGTGTGCTCGACGAGCAGGTCGCGCCGGCCCTCGCGCTCGAGCCCGACCTGGTCACCGTCTACGCCGGCGCCAACGACATCCTGCGCCCCAAGGTCGACCTCGACACCCTGGTCGGGCGGTACGACGAAGCGCTCGGCCGCCTCGCGGCCACCGGCGCCCGGCTGCTCGTGTTCACGGCCTTCGACCCGGGCGGCTCGGCGACGTACAGGATGCTTCGTGGTCGCTTCGCGCTCTACAACGAGCTGGTCCGCGAGAGCGGCGACCGGCACGGGGCGTCGATCGTCGACTTCTGGCGACTGCGGGAGTACCGCGACTGGCGGCTGTGGGACGACGACCGGATGCACATGGGGCCGGCCGGTCACCAGCGGATGGCGATCGAGGTCCTCGACGTCCTGGGCGTCGACCACGGCCTGGAGCCGCTGCCCCTGCGCGACCTCACGGTCGCCGGGCGCCGCGAGCAGCTGCGCGAGCACGCGACCTGGGTGCGCGGGTCCGCGGCGCCGTGGGTGCACCGCCGCCTCACCGGTCGGTCGTCCGGCGACACCGTCTCGCCCCGCCACCCGACCCTCGGGCGGGTGGGCCCCGGCGGCGTGGACGCGTCGATATAGTCTGACGCCGACCCGGTACACCGGGCCGTGCGGACGTAGCTCAGTTGGTAGAGCGCGACCTTCCCAAGGTCGATGTCGCGAGTTCGAATCTCGTCGTCCGCTCCAGCTCTCACGTCGGGACCTCCGACCCTTCCCATTGTCGAACCCTCGGCGGACGATCGCCCTGAGGGAAGGGTGTCGCCATGCATGCTCTACGACTCAACGGCTGGAAGTCCGAGGCGGTCCTGGAGGACGTGCCGGTCCCCGAGCCCGGCCCCGGCCAGGTGCTCGTCCAGGTGGGTGGCGCGGGCGCGTGCCACTCCGACCTCCACCTGATGCACGACTTCGAGGACGGACTGCTGCCCTGGCACCTGCCGTTCACCCTCGGCCACGAGAACGCCGGCTGGGTGCACACGCTGGGCACCGGCGTGACCGGCCCGGAGCCCGGGCAGCCGGTGGCGGTCGTCGGAGCCTGGGGCTGCGGCGCCTGCGCGCGCTGCCGGGTCGGCTTCGAGACCTACTGCGAGGACCCCGCCAACGCCCCCGTCCCCGCCGGAGGCGGCGGGCTCGGCCTGGACGGCGGGATGGCGGAGTACCTGCTGGTGCCGGCCGCGCGCTTCCTGGTGCCGCTGCCCGACGGCCTGGATCCCGTGCACGCCGCGCCGCTGACCGACGCCGGCCTCACGCCGTACCACGCGATCAAGCGCTCGCTGCCCAAGCTGACCCCGGACGCGACCGCGGTCGTGATCGGCGTGGGCGGGCTCGGCCACCTCGCCGTGCAGCTCCTCAAGGCAGTCTGCGCGGCCCAGGTGATCGCGGTCGACCCGCGCGCTGAGGCCAGGCAGCTCGCCGATGAGGCGGGGGCCGACCTGAGCCTGTCGCCGGACGCCGACACCGCGGCGACGATCCGCCAGGCGGCGCACGGCCGGGGAGCCGACGTGGTGCTCGACTTCGTCGGGTCCGAGGCGACCATGCAGACCGGCCTGGCCGCGACCCGGATGCTCGGCGACTTCACCCTGGTCGGGATCGCGGGTGGCAGCGTGCCGTTCTCGTTCTTCAGCCAGGCCTACGAGGTGAGCCTGCAGACGACCTACTGGGGCACCCGTGGCGAGCTGGTCGAGGTTCTCGACCTGGCTGCGCGCGGGCTGCTCCGGCCCGACATCACGCGCTTCTCGCTGGCCGACGCGCCTGAGGCCTACCGACGGCTCGCGGCCGGCGAGGTCGCGGGGCGCGCCGTGGTCGTGCCGCGCGACGCCTACCGGGCCTGACCTCGAGGGGGCGGGCGGCGCCTCCGTAGGGTGGGCACCGTGGAGTTCACTGGCTTTCCCGTCGCGGCCTTCGACTTCTACGACGACCTCGAGGTCGACAACACCAAGTCGTACTGGGCCGCGCACAAGGCCGTCTACGAGCAGGCCGTGCTCACCCCGATGCAGGGGCTGACCGCCGCGCTGGAGCCGGAGTTCGGTGCGGCCAAGATCTTCCGGCCCTACCGCGACGTGCGCTTCGCGAAGGACAAGACGCCGTACAAGACGCACCAGGGCGCGTTTGTCGCGGCCGGTCCCGCCACCGGCTGGTACGTCGAGATCGCCCCGCAGGGCATGCGCGTCGGCGCCGGCTACTACGAGGCCGCCGGGCCGCGACTGGCCGCCGTACGAGACGCGGTGGCCGACGACAAGACCGGACCGGCCCTGAAGCGCATCCTCACCAAGCTCGAGAAGGACGGCTTCGAGATCAGCGGCGAGCGGCTCAAGACCACTCCGCGCGGCTACGACGCCGACCACCCGCGCATCGACCTGCTGCGCCACAAGCAGCTCCTGGCCGGCAAGCCCTACGGCTTCGCGGACTTCATCCACACCGCCGAGCTGGTCGACCACGTGCGCACTGACTGGCGCGCACTCAAGCCCCTCGTCTCCTGGCTCGAGCGCGCCTTCGCCGCCGCTGAGTAGGTCAGGCCTTGGTGAAGCTGGCCATGGTGCGGTCGGGCTCCCAGTAGGCCTTCATGGAGGCGACGGTGCCGTCGTCATTGACGACGTAGACCATGATCAGGTCGGTGGTGGTGTGGCTGCCGTCGGGGAACGTCGTACGGATCGAGCCGATGTTGGCGCAGGTGTTGCTGCCGGGGTTGGCGAACGAGTCGGTGATGGTGAACTCGAAGGTCTCGATCGGCGCGATCGCTGCGTCCCAGAAGGCCGAGATGCCCTCGTGGCCGCGGTGGCCCTTGCCCTCGGCGTCGAACATCGAGGGGCCGACCGGGTCCTCGAGGACGGCATCGGCGGCGTAGACCGTCAGCCACTCGGCCAGGTCCCCCTTGGCGACCGCTGAGTAGGACCGCTGCGACGCGGCGCGGGCGGGGTGGGGGTCGTTGGGGGCGTTCCAGATGATGGCGTCCGACGTGATCATGGAGGCATCGTAGGACGGAACTGGAACACGTTCTAGATCTCCGAGGCTTCCGGCGCCGGCCACCGTGCGTTCACCGCACGCTCGGACCGCCCTCGCCGGAGACTGTCACCGTGACGGCATGGCCAAGCGCAAGGCTTTCCTGCACGTCGGGCTGGACGACCACTCCGGCAACTTCCTCGACGCCGCTCTGGAGCGGCACCAGCACGCGCTCGCGGCGCTCGGCGTACGCCGCCCCGGCGCGACCGAGGAGATGTTCCGGGCGGCGATCGAGATCCGGCGCGAGCACCGCGCCTGGGGTTTCCGCCGCGCCGAGGTGGAGGGCGCCTGGGCGCAGATCTGCCGGCGCGGCTACAAGGGCAACGACACGCTGGTCTTCAGCCAGCCTCTGCTCGCGGACTCGACCCCCGACCAGATCGCGCTGCTGCTCGACGGACTGCGCGGCTTCAAGGTGCACGTCCTCATGACCGTGGCCGCCCCCGACACCTGGACCGAGCCCGACCTCGACCTGGGCGCCCTCCTCGACCGGTGGGCGACCGCCCTGGGCAAGACCGAGCGGCTCCACGTGCTCGTCGCCCCGGCCGACCGCAGCCGCCGCACGATCTGGAAGGCCTTCGGCCGGGTCGTGGGCTTCGGCACCGCGTCGCTGCCGCTGGACGGCGTCGGCAAGCCGGCCGTGCCCCGGCCGCCGCGGCTGGTGTCGACGGAGCGGTACGACGCCCTGCGCGACCTCGGCCGCCGGTGGGCCTGCCAGCTGGCCAGCCGCGAGCTCGACGTCCACGGCGACCTTTCCGACCTCGTCCCCGAGGCGATGGAGGTCCCGGACCCGGTCACGCTGGTGACGTCCACCGACGCGGCGCTCGCCGAGGCGCTGCGTACGGTCGACCGGCTCGCGCGCCGCAACGACACCCTGGAGACCAGGCTGGTCGGGCTCGAGCGCAAGCGCCGGTTCAAGCGGGGTGCGGACGACCCGTCGGTCGCCTGACGTGGGGCGGCTGGCCCGGGAGTACGAGCGAAGCGAGTACTCCCGATGGAGGACGAAGTCCTCCACTCAGTGAGGCTGCCAGGCGTCTTCGTCGGCGGTGCGCGTGGTGACCGCCTTGGGGAGCTTGCCGTCGGCGAGCTGCTGGATGGAGACCGCCTCGAAGACGTCGCGCAGCGATCGGCGGGCGGCGATCCACACGTGCTGGAGCACCTCGGCCGAGGCGTTGTAGCTGACCGCCTCGGGGCGCAGGCCGTAGACGGAGACCAGCGGGCCGTCGACAGCGCGGATCACGTCGGCCACCGACACGTCGGCCGCGGGCCGACCCATCCGCCAGCCACCGGACTGGCCGCGCTGCGACATCACGATTCCGGAGCGGCGTAGGTCGGCCAGGATCGCCTGGAGGAAGCCGTGAGGGATCTCCTGGAGCTTGCCCAGCTCCTCGGCGCTGACCGCGCGACCGTCGACGCGCGAAGCCATCTCGATCAGCGCGCGGAGGGCGTAGTCGGACTTGGCGGAGACTCGCATGAAGCAAGTGTGTCAGATGTCTCGACTCAGTTACTGGACCAAGGCCCTGACCATCGCTGGCTTGCGCGCCGCTGAACCCCTGCCTATCATTATGTTACCGACCAGTAGCAATCCGCTGCCGCGCGCGTCGATGAATCCTCAAGACACAGAAACGGTGGGTTCCGTGAGCCACTACAAGAGCAACCTTCGCGACATCGAGTTCAACCTCTTCGAGATGCTGGGGCGCGACGAGGTCCTGGGCACCGGCCCGTTCGCCGAGGTCGACAGCGAGACCGCTCGCTCGATCCTCGCCGAGGTCGACCGCCTCTCCCGCGAGGAGCTCGCGGCGTCGTACGAGGACAGCGACCGCAACCCGCCGGTGTTCGACCCCAAGACCGGCAAGGCCGACATCCCCGAGTCGTTCAAGAAGAGCTACCAGGCCTGGATGGACTCCGAGTGGTGGCGCCTGCAGGTCTTCGAGGAGCTCGGCGGCCAGCCCGCCCCCTCGAGCCTGGTGTGGGCGCTCGGCGAGATGGTGCTCGGCGCCAACGCCCCCGTGTGGATGTACGCCGCCGGCCCGGCATTCGCCAACGTCGTCTACCGCAACGGCAACGAGCGCGACAAGCAGATCGCCCAGATCATGGTCGACCGTCAGTGGGGCTGCACGATGGTCCTGACCGAGCCCGACGCGGGCTCCGACGTCGGCGCCGGTCGCGCCAAGGCCACGCTCAACGACGACGGCTCGTGGAACATCGAGGGCGTCAAGCGCTTCATCACCTCGGCCGAGCACGACATGAGCGAGAACATCATGCACCTGGTGCTCGCCCGCCCCGTCGGCATCGACGGCGTCGGCGGCCCTGGCACCAAGGGCCTCAGCCTGTTCCTGGTCCCGCAGTACCACTTCGACCACCAGACCGGCGAGCTCACCGGCGAGCGCAACGGCGCCTACGTCACCAACGTCGAGCACAAGATGGGCATCAAGGTCTCCAACACCTGCGAGGTCACCTTCGGTGACTCCTCGGTCTACGGCGGGGAGCCGGCCCAGGGCTGGCTGCTCGGCGAGGTCCACAACGGCATCGCGCAGATGTTCCAGGTGATCGAGAACGCCCGGATGATGGTCGGCTCCAAGGCCATCGCCACGCTCTCGACCGGCTACCTCAACGCCCTCGACTACGCCAAGGAGCGCCAGCAGGGCGCCGACCTCACTCAGTCGGGCGACAAGACCGCCCCGCGGGTCACGATCACGCACCACCCCGACGTACGCCGCTCGCTGATGACGCAGAAGTCGTTCGCCGAGGCCATGCGGTCGCTGGTGCTCTACACCGCGTCCTGGCAGGACAAGGTGATGCTGGCCGAGCACGCCGGCGAGCGCGACGAGCTGGCCGAGAAGGTCAACGACCTGCTGCTGCCGATCGTCAAGGGCTACGGCTCGGAGCGCTCGTGGGTCCTGCTCGGCACGGAGTCGCTGCAGACCTTCGGCGGCTCGGGCTTCCTGTCCGAGTACCCGATCGAGCAGTACGTCCGCGATGCCAAGATCGACACCCTCTACGAGGGCACGACCGCGATCCAGGGCCAGGACTTCTTCTTCCGCAAGATCGTCAAGGACCAGGGCAAGGCGCTCGGCCACCTCGCCGGCGAGATCGAGGGCTTCATCAAGTCCGAGGCCGGCAACGGTCGGCTCAAGGTCGAGCGGGACCTGCTGGCCCAGGCCCTCGAGGACGCCAACGCCATCGTCGGTCACATGATCAACGACCTGATGTCGGCCGAGGGCGAGATCCGCAACATCTACAAGGTGGGCCTCAACACGACCCGCCTGCTGATGGCCCTGGGTGACGTCGTGTGTGCCTGGCTGCTGCTGCGAGGTGCCGAGGTGGCCCTCGAGAAGCTCGCCGGTGATCCCGGCAAGGACAAGGCGTTCTACGAGGGCAAGGTCGCGGCGGCGCAGTTCTTCGCGCAGACCAACCTGCCCCGGCTCAGCGCCGAGCGCGCCATCGCGGAGGCCACCGACCTCTCGCTGATGGACCTCGACGAAGCCGCTTTCTGATCCACCCACGGTTGACCCGCCCGAAACTTTCGGGCGGGTCAACGTGCATTTCGGGGTGCCCTAGGTTCGGGGCGTGCTGCACTCGCTCCTGACCGGTCTGGCGACCGGCCTGACCCTGATCGTCGCGATCGGCGCACAGAACGCGTTCGTGCTGCGGCAGGGCCTCGTGCGTCAGTACGTCGGTCCGGTCGTCGCGGTCTGCGCGGTCTCGGACCTGGTACTGATCCTGGCCGGGGTGAGCGGCATCGGGACCGTGGTGGAGCAGGCGCCGTGGGTGCTCGACGTCGTGCGCTGGCTCGGCGTCGCCTTCCTCACCTGGTACGGACTCTCGTCCCTGCTGCGGGCCCGGCGTCCGCAGCCGCTCGAGGCCGCGCGGGCCGGGGCGCCGACCCTGCGCCGAGCGGTCGGGACCGCCGTCGCCCTCACCTGGCTCAACCCGCACGTCTACCTCGACACCGTGCTGCTGCTCGGCTCGATCGCGACCGCGGAGGGCGACGGGCGCTGGTGGTTCGCGGTCGGCGCCTGCGCCGCCAGCCTGCTGTGGTTCACCACGCTCGGCTACGGGGCCCGCTTCGCGCAGCGGCTCTTCGCCACCGCCGGGGCGTGGCGCGTGCTCGACGTACTCATCGGGCTCACCATGCTGGGGATCGCGCTCAACCTGGCCCTAGGGTGACGTGGAATGACTCCGTCATTCCATTGGGAGTGCTCGCTGCGCTCGCACTCCCTCCTCGGACGGTCGAGCAGCGCCAGTGATCTTCACTAGGGTGGCTGACATGAGCGACCAGGAGCGTCTTGCCGGCTACATCGAGGTCTGGTGGGAGGCGATCAACGACTTCACCACGTTGCTCGAGCAGCTGACCCCCGAGCAGTGGGCGACGCCCACCGACCTTCCGGGGTGGGACGTCCGCGCCTGCGCCTCCCACGTCGCGCACCTCGAGGGCATCCTCGCCGGTGGCCCCGAGGAGACCGCCGAGGTCGGCGAGCCGGCCCACGTCACCGGCTTCATGGGGCTCTACACCGAGATCGGGGTCGTCAACCGGCGCGACAGCAGCCCCGACGCGATCATCAACGAGATCCGCGAGGCGACCACCGCGCGCCACACCAGGCTCCTGGCCGACCCGCCGACCGATGCCAAGGCCAAGCCCGAGGTGATCTTCGGCGGTGTCCCGTGGACCTGGGAGGTGCTGCTGCGCAACCGGCCGCTCGACGTGTGGATGCACGAGCAGGACGTACGCCGCGCGGTCGGCCTCCCCGGCGGCATGGACACCGTCCCGGCCAAGCACACGGCGGAGTACCTCGCCGAGAGCCTCGGCTTCGTGCTGGCCAAGAAGGTCGGCGCCGACCCGGGCACCACCCTGGTCCTCGAGATGGCCGGCAGCAACCCGTTCGCGTTCACGGTCAACGACGCCGGCCGCGGGGAGCGTCTCAGCGAGGTGCCGACCGAGCCGACGGTCCGGCTGCGGATGGACCGGCCGACGTTCGTGGTGCTGGCCGGCGGCCGCTCCCCGGTCGAGCCGGGAGTGGTGAGCATCGAGGGCGACCGAGCCGTCGGACAGCGGGTCGTCGACGCGATGGCGACGACCCCGTGAGCGACTGGCGGCTGGACGCCGTACCCGACCAGAGCGGGCGCACCATCCTGGTCACCGGCACCACGGTCGGGGGCCTCGGCCACCACACCGCGCTCGAGCTGGCCCGCCGCGGCGCCCGGGTGATCCTGGCCGGCCGCACCGAGAGCAAGATCGCCGAGACCGACGAGGCGATCCACGGAGAGGTTCCCGACGCCGAGCTCGAGCGGCTCACCGTCGACGTCTCCGACCTGGCGTCCGTACGTCGGGCCGCTGGCGACGCGGCCGCCTTCGCCCGATCGACGTACTCATCAACAACGCCGGCGTCATGGGCACGCCCTACTCCCGCACCGCCGACGGTCTCGAGCTCCAGCTCGCGACCAACCACTTCGGCCCGTTCCTGCTGACCGGGCTGCTGCTCCCGCAGCTCGCCGCCAGCGGCGACGCGCGGGTGGTGGCGGTGTCGTCGCAGTTCCACCGCTATGCCAAGGGCGCGCCGCTGGGCGACCCGAAGGCGCAGCAGGGCAGGTACTCCAAGTGGCCCACCTACGGCGCGACCAAGCTCGCCAACCTGCTCTTCACCTACGAGCTCGACCGCCGGGCGCGCGAGGCGGGTCTGCCGCTGAAGGCGCTGGCCGCCCACCCCGGCTTCGCCGGCACGCACCTGGCCGCCAACGGCCAGTACGGCCGGTCCTCCGGTGGCACCGCGTCGATCCTCGACGCCGCGATCCGGGCCGTGTCGCAGTCGGCGGCGGCCGGCGCGTGGCCGAGCCTGATGGCCGCGACCGCTGACCTGCCGGGTGGCACCTACTGCGGACCGAGCGGCCTGGCCCAGATGGCCGGGGCGCCGCAGATCGTCACCAGCGGCAAGGCCTCCTACGACCGGATCGCGCAGCGACGGCTGTGGGAGATCAGCGAGCGGACCACCGGCATCGACTACCCCTAGGCCTTCCCCGGCGGGGCCGCGCAGTGGCACACTCCCCCCACGGTTGTCTGGGCCGCACCGCTCCCCCGCACGAACGGGATCGCCCATGCCCGACCGACCTGCACCACTGGCCCGCATCGACGCCGGGCTCGCGACCCTGCTCTCGCTGGCGGCCGCGCTCGCCATCGCCCTGCGCCAGCTCGACGGGCTGGTCGGTCAGGTGCTCCAGGACGGCACCCGCTGGACCCCGACCGACCTGACCGGCCTGCACTGGCCCGAGACCGCGCACGAGGGTTGGCGCTTCCTCTTCGGGCCGGCCGACGCCGCGGAGCACCGCCTCGACGCCTGGCTCACCGGCTACGTCTTCCTGGACGTGGCCTTCGCCCTGACCTACGGGGCGCTCCTGATGCGGTGGGTCGTCCACGAGCTCGCGCGGGCCACGACGTTCGGGCGCGCCTGGGCGGCGGTCGCCTCCGGGGCCGCCGCCGTGGTCGCGGTCGCCGCGGACCTGACCGAGGGGGTCCTGATCCTCGGGCGCTGGGAGACCCCGCTGCCGTTCGCGTCCTACGTGAAGTGGGCCGGCCTCGCGGTCGCGGTCCTCGTCCTCGTCGTCATGCGGGGACGGGACCTGGTCTCCGGGCTCCGGCTCGGGGCCGGGGCGTTCTACACGCATCGCTACTCAGCCATCATCGTGCTGCCGCTGGCACTGCTGGGGCTGGTGGCCGGGCCGGACATCGTCGAGCAGGTCCCGGACATCCAGCGTCGCTGGGTCGACGACGGGCCCTGGCACGTGGTCGCCGCGGCGTTCGTCACGGCGGTGCTGGCGGGCGCGACGTTCGTCGTCGGGCGGCAGCGCACCGACCACCTCTGGCGTCGTACGACGGTCGAGCTGCCGGAGGAGGCCGACCCCCTGTCGCCCCTGCTCCTGTGGTTCGCGGGGCCGGTCGTCCTGCTCGTCGCCGGCGTGGCCGTGCAGGTCGGTGGAGGTGAGGTGGCGTGGCGGCGTGCAGGCGGCTTCGCCGCGATCCCGATCCTCGTCGGCTTCTGCTCCTGGGTCAGGCGCGTGCGCTCCAGCGGGTCGGCGGCCCGGCGCCCCACACGGCCGAAGGTGACAGCCGACCGGTTCCGGGCGGCCTCCCTGGTGGGCGATGTGCTGCCGGGTGTGCTGCTCGTGGTCACCGGGCTCGGGGCGATCCGGTCGTTCACCGCGGTCGTCGCGCTCGGCGACGACCGATGGCAGGCGCTCGCGCTCATGCTCATCGGCGTCGTCACCGTGGCGGTCACCTGGCCCCTGTACGGGTGGTGCCTCGGGCGGCTCGCGGATGCCGCCGACCGCAACGCGGCGACGGTGCTCCTGACGCCTGGCATCGACTCCCCAGCACGCAGCCGCACCTCGCGCAGCGCGAGCCTGGCCAGCCTCAAGCAGCACCCCGTCAGCTGGCTGGCACTCGCCCTGAGCACCCTGGCCGGGCTGCTCCTCGCGTTGCTGCCGGGCTGGGCCGCCGCCGGACTCGGCGTGATCGCCACCTTCCAGCTGGCCCTCGGCTCGCTCAGCATCCTGATCGCGTCGGTCGTCGTCATCACCCAGCGTCCGGGTGCCCCCGAGGCGTTCTGGTTCACCCCGCGCACCCTCGCCTTCACACCCACCACGTCACTGGTGGTCCTGGCCTGCCTCGCGACGGCCGTCGCGGGCACCGGCGACGACGTGCACCCGGTGCGCGACGGCCCCAACGACGCCGGGATCGGGGTACGCGCCGGGGTGCCCGTGCTCCTCGACCAGTGGCTGGCCGCCGACCCGGACGGCGTCTGCGAGACCGAGCTCGAAGGCCAGCGGGTCCGACCGCTCGTGATGTACGCCGCCGAGGGCGGCGGGATCCGGGCGGCGTACTGGACCGCGTCCGGGGTCGACCAGATCGCCGCCCTCACCCCCGGGCCCGAGGTCTGCGGTGGCGCGTTCGTCTCGTCCGGGGCGTCCGGCGGGGCGCTGGGCCTGGCCATCGCCTCGGTGCGCGACCCCGGGGATGCCCGCGAGGCGGTGCGGCAGATCAGTGGACCGGACGGGCTGACCGAGGCGGTCACCGGGATGGTGCTGCGCGACACGATCTTCGCCGCCACCGGGATCGGGCTGCCGTCCTTCGGAGCGGAGGGACGCGACGACGCGACGTGGGCCGACCGTGCGGCGCTGATCGAGGAGTCCTGGGAGGAGCAGATCCCGGAGCTGCGAGAGCCGTGGCTGCAGGCCCGGGGGTCGTGGAGCTGGGGCATCACCGGGCCGTTGGTGCTCAACTCGACCTCCTCGACCACAGGCTGCCGCGCGCTCGTGAGCCAGGTCGCGCTGGGGGAGATGACGAGATCCGGCTGCGGTGAGCCGACGGACGTCGCCGGCAGCTCCGACCTGGTCGCGTGCACCGGGCAGCTGTATACCTCGACCGCGGCCCTGCTGGCGTCCCGCTTCCCGTTCGTCACCCCCGCGGGGTCCGAGGAGTGCGCCGGCGTCGACCAGCAGTACGTCGACGGCGGGTACGCCGAGAACACCGGGATCGGCACCCTGGTGGACCTCGCGCCACAGGTCCTGCCCTGGGTGCGCGCCCACAACGACTGCGTCCTGATGGCCGGACCGGACTGCGGTGCCCGGCCGACGACCCTGGTCGTGCCGCTGCTCGTCTACTTCGACAACGGCAGCGGCTCCGACCTGGCCGCCCCCACGCCAGAGCCGGCGCTCGAGGTGCTGGTGCCGGTCGCCACCGCGCTGAAGGCCAAGAAGTCGCTGTACTCCACCGACTCACAGCTCCAGCGGGCGACCGCGGCGCTGGCCACCGACCAGCTGTGGAGCGTGGACGGCTCCGACCTCGTGTCCCGCGTCGACGAGTGGCGGGCGCACTCGGTGTTCGTGGTCTACCAGGCGACCAGCCCCGGGATCGCCGGCCCGCTCGGCTGGGTGCTGTCCACGGCGAGCCAGCGACCGATGGACGACGCCCTCGCGGACCAGCGGCTGGTCGCCAAGCTCAGCTACGGCAACATCGACGAGCTGGTCCGGACGCTGGACCCAGGTCGGTGACTCCGCGACCGAAGTCGGGTCACCGTCGACCCTGGGCCGACAAGCCGCGGGTCACTCACGGTCGCGGATCCGGACCAGGCCGGCGAGGGTGGCGACGTACGCCGAGCCGTCGGGGGCCAGCGTCACCGCGGAGTAGTGGTTGTTGAACAGCGTGCCGAGACCGGTGCGCACCGAGAACTCCGTGCGGCCGGTGCGGGCGCTGATCGCCGTGAAGTACCAGGCGTTGACGCCCAGCCAGCTCTTGCGCTTGGTGTAGGCGTAGACCAGGCCGGTCTCCAGCGACACCTTGGCGACCGACGTCGGCGCCACCTGCTCGGAGGTCCAGACGAGCTCGCACTCCCCGCCGGCGACGTCGACGCGGGCGAACCCACCCGGGGTGGCCCTGCCGAACATGGTGCTCAGCGGGCCGCCGTATCCGTAGTTGTTCTCGACGATGACGCCGTCGCCCACGGACACCAGGGAGTTGTCGGTCGCGCTGGCACCGTCACCGAAGACCGCGCGCTGGCAGACCAGGCTGCCGTCGCCGGTCTCGTAGAACTGCACGTTCATCCGGGGCTCGGCGTTGTCGGTGATCGCGACCAGGCCGCCGGGCATCAGGGTCGGCGTCGTACCGCTGCCGCGGCTGAGCTGCCCGGGCTTGGTGTCGGTGCCGCGGTCGTAGGTGGTGCGCCACGTGACCGCGGGACGCCCCGCGGCGTCGACGCCGAGCTTGTAGAGCGCGTTGACCGTGACGACATAGACGCCGCCGTCGGCGCCGACCGAGAAGGAGTTGGCGATCTCCTCACCGAGGTCCAGCACCGTCGCCCGGCCCGTGCCGGGGTCGACGAAGCCGACCCGGCCGTCCTCGGTCTCGTACCAGATCCGGCCGCCCCAGTCGGGCATCAGCGCGATCAGGCAGTCGTCCTCGGGCACCTGCTCGGTGAGGTCGTACGACGTCTGGATGGTGAGGTCCGGCTCCCCCTCGCCGTCGGCGGTGGTGATCGCGACGATGCTGCGCTCGGTGGTGGCGGTGACCGCACGGTCCTGGTCGTCGAGGAAGAAGTAGGAGCCGCCGCAGAGGTTCTCCCAGGGCTTCTTGCCGTTGCCGTTGTCGCGGCGGCCGGGCAGCTCGAGGGTGGCCTGGGCGCGCATCGACTCGGGGTCGAGCACGTGGATCACCGGCCCGGAGATGTTGCCGCACAGGGCGATCAGCCGGTCGCGGGAGTCGAAGGCGAGCGTCGCGCACTCCTCGAGGCCGTACCAGGCGGTGTCGACCCGGGGCGACTCCCCGAGCGGGCCGGGCCCGGCGTACGCGTCGGACGCCCAGCCGTCGTTGTGCATGGAGCTGTTGCCGTTGGAGGCGAGCCGTGGGTGCTGCGGGATGCGCAGGTCGATCGGGTCTGGCGTGGCCGGGCTGCCGACGTAGCCCGGCGTCACCAGCGCGCCCGGTCCCGGGGGGATCGGCAGGTAGCCGTCGGGGACCAGGACCACGACGCCGACCAGGACGACGACGGTGGCCGCCCAGATGGCCACCACCCGGCGGGTCGGGCGCAGCCAACGGCGTACGCGCGGGAAGCCGAGCGCCACCAGAGCGGCGAGCAGCACCAGCGGACCGAGGGCCCAGATCAGCAACACCACTCCGAGCAGGGCGGCCGTGCGCTGGAACTTCACAGGGAAGTTCTACCGGTTGCGGCTCACCGCCTGTCGGCCACCCGGGAAAGTACGGAACGAAATCGACCCGGATCGGACCTTTCCAGGTCGAAAACGTTCCGTACTTTCCCCTCGGGAGGGTCACTCCACGTCGTACCCGAGAGTGAAGGCGCCGGAGCCGGAGTAGGCGTAGACCCGCCAGCGGTAGGTGCCGGCGGTGGCGGTGTAGGAGATCTCCTCGTCGGCGCCGGAGCTCTCGGACGCCGCGACGTTCGACCAGGTGCCGGTGGAGCTGCGGCGCTGGAGGTAGAGGTCGAAGTCGGTGCCGGTCGGGCCGTCGAGGCAGCCGCGGATGGTGGCGGCCGCGGCAGCGAAGCCCGTGCTCGAGGGTTGGTACGACGTGGCGCGCGACGCGAGCGTGCCGGTGCCGGTGTGCTCGGCGCAGGCGGCGGGCGGCGGCGTCACGTCGCCGACCTGCGCGACGGTCCAGACGGCGTGCGCGATCGCGTCGGCGTTGCGGTCGAGCGCGGTGGTGCTGAGGTTGGCCATGGTGTCGCAGGACGAGTGGTAGCAGGGGTCGTGGGCCGTGGTCGTGCCGCCCCAGAGCTGCACCTGGGCCGCGGTCTTGCGGCTCTCGGCGCCGGTGAACGTGCCGCCGGCCGGGATGCCGTACTGGATGAACGGTCCGTAGTCGCTGCGCCCGTCGAAGTCCGTGCCACGCGTGGGCACGCCGATCCCGGTGAAGTAGTCGCCGAGGACCTGCTCGAGCTGGGCCGAGCCGGTGGGGCCGGGGCCCGAGCCCGTGCCGTCGGAGTTGTCGCCGTCGTAGAGGAAGTAGCCGGGGTTGGGCGAGGCGACCATGTCGAAGTTGTAGTAGGAGTCGATCTGCGAGCGCTGGGTCGTCGTGAGCCCTTGCACGTAGCGGGTCGAGCCGATCAGGCCGAGCTCCTCGGCGCCCCACCAGGCGAAGCGCACGTGCTTGGTCGGCGTCTCGCCGCTGGCCGCCAGCCGCAGCGCGACCTCGAGGATCGCCGCCGAGCCGGAGCCGTTGTCGTTGATGCCGGGACCCGACGAGACGCCGTCGAGGTGCCCGCCGACCATGACCGTGTTGGTCGTGTCGCCGCCGGGGAGGTCGGCGATCAGGTTGTAGCCGGTCTTGCCGTTGTAGGTGAACGCGACCTTCTGCGTCGTGTAGCCGGCGGCGTCCAGCTTGCCCTTCACGTAGTCGACGCTCGCGTTGTGTCCGCTGGTCCCGTGCGCGCGGTTGCCTCCGTTGGCGGCCGCGATGTCCGACAGCGCCTGGAGGTGCGCGGTGACGTTGCCGACCGCGATGTCGGGACCGTTGCTCTCGAACGCGTGGGCAGGGGTGGTGGCGCCGGGCAGCAGCAGGCTGCAGGTGAGCGCGGTCGTCAGGCAGACCAGCCGGATCATCCTCATGCCAGGACGCTAGGCACGGCGTCGCCGCACCAGAAGCGAGGAAACCCTCGTCGTCGGGTCCGTGCATGATGGGGCCATGGCCGAATCTCGCGCGGGCACGCCCGCCCAGCCGCAGGACCTCGTCGACGTCGCGCACCTCGTGACGGCGTACTACACCGGAGTCCCGGACCCGGGCGACGTCGACCAGCAGGTCGCGTTCGGGACCAGCGGGCACCGCGGCACGAGCCTCAGGACCAGCTTCAACGAGACCCACATCCTGGCGACGACGCAGGCGATCTGCGACTACCGCAAGGAGCAGGGGTACGACGGGCCGCTGTTCATCGGGCGCGACACCCACGGGCTGTCCGAGCCGGCGTGGGCGACCGCGCTCGAGGTGCTGGCCGCCAACGACGTCACCGTGCTGGTCGACGCCGACGACCGCTACACGCCGACCCCGGCCGTCTCGCACGCGATCATCCGCGCCAACGTCGGCAGGACCTCGGGGCTGGCCGACGGCATCGTCGTCACCCCGTCGCACAACCCGCCGAGCGACGGCGGCTTCAAGTACAACCCGCCGCACGGCGGCCCGGCCGACAGCGACGCGACCTCCGTCATCGCCGCGCGCGCCAACGAGCTGATCGCCGCCGGCCTCGACGGCGTACGGCGCATCCCGTTCGCGCGCGCCCGCGCCGCCGCCTCGTCGTACGACTTCCTCGGGACCTACGTCGACGACCTTCCTTCGGTCGTCGACATCGACGCGATCCGCCAAGCGGGCGTGCGGATCGGTGCCGACCCGCTCGGCGGCGCGAGCGTCGACTACTGGGCAGCGATCGCCGACCGGCACCGGATCGACCTGACCGTGGTCAACCCGCTGGTCGACCCGACGTGGCGGTTCATGACTCTCGACTGGGACGAGAAGATCCGGATGGACTGCTCGTCGCCCAGCGCCATGGCGTCCCTGATCGGTCGCAAGGACGACTACGACATCGCCACCGGCAACGACGCCGACTCAGACCGGCACGGCATCGTCACGCCCGACGGCGGACTGATGAACCCCAACCACTTCCTCGCTGTCGCGATCGGCTACCTGTTCGGCGGTGCCCGGGCGGGCTGGCCGGACCGCGCCCGGATCGGCAAGACGCTGGTGTCGTCGTCGATGATCGACCGGGTCGCGGCATCGCTCGGAAAGCCGATGGTGGAGGTGCCGGTCGGCTTCAAGTGGTTCGTGCCCGGCCTGATCGACGGGTCGTTCGGCTTCGGCGGCGAGGAGTCGGCGGGGGCGTCGTTCCTCCGCATGGACGGCGGCACGTGGACCACCGACAAGGACGGACTGATCCTCGCGCTGCTCGCCTCCGAGATCCTGGCCCGCACCGGACGGACTCCCAGCCAGCACTACGCCGACCTGGTCGCCGAGCACGGCGACCCGGCGTACGCCCGCATCGACGCGCCCGCCGACCGCGCCCAGAAGGCCAAGCTCGCCGCCCTCTCCCCCGACGACGTCAGCGCCACCCGCCTGGCCGGTGAGGAGATCACCGCCAAGCTCACCGAGGCCCCCGGCAACGGCGCCAAGATCGGCGGCCTCAAGGTGACCACCGAGTCGGCGTGGTTCGCCGCCCGGCCGTCCGGCACCGAGGACGTCTACAAGATCTACGCCGAGTCGTTCCGTGGCGCCGAGCACCTCGCCCAGGTGCAGGACGAGGCCCGCGACGTGGTGTCGGCGGCGCTGGGCTGAGTGGCCATGAAGGTCGTGGTGATCGGTGCCGGCCTGGCGGGTCTGTCGGCGGCGCGTGAGCTCCAACAGGCCGGCGGCGAGGTGGTCGTCGTCGAGGCCCGCGACCGCGTGGGCGGCCGCCTGGAGGGCGGCACCCTCGAGGGGCAGCCGATCGAGCTCGGCGGCACCTGGATCGGCGAGGGGCACTCGCGGATGTACGCACTGGTCGACGAGCTCGGGCTGGAGACGTTCCGGACGTGGAACGACGAGGGCAAGCTGCTGATCCGGCTCGGGAGGAAGCGCGCGCTCGTCTCCGGCAAGAAGGGCGCGATCCCCCGTCTGAACCCGGTCGCGATCGCCGACCTCGCGCAGGGCATGGCTCGCTTCGGGCGGCTCGCCCGCAGCGTCGACCCTGCCCAGCCGTGGGCGCACCCGCGCGCCCACCAGCTGGACGGCCAGACCTTCGAGACCTGGGTAAGCCGCAACCTGCGCACCCCCGCCGGCCGGGCCTACTTCCGGATCGCGACCGAGGCGGTGTTCGCCGCCGACGCCAGCGACCTCTCGCTCCTGCACGCGCTGTTCTACGCCGTGAGCAACGCCGACCTCGAGACACTGCTCGCCGTCGACCACGGCGCCCAGCAGGACCGGGTCGTGGGTGGCTCGGTGCTCGTGGCCCAGCGGCTCGCTGAGGGCCTCGACGTACGACTCTCGACGCCGGTCACGACGGTCGCCCAGGATGCGTCGGGCACCCGGATCATCACGAGGTCCGGGGAGACGATCACCGCCGGCCGTGTCGTGGTCGCGCTCCCGCCCACGCTCGCCGGACGCCTGCACTACGACCCGCTGCTGCCGGCCTGGCGCGACCAGCTCACCCAGCGGGTGCCGGCGGGAACGGTCGCGAAGACCTTCGCCGCCTACCAGACGCCGTTCTGGCGCGACCAGGGACTCAACGGCCAGGCCGCCACCGACACCGGACCGGTCAAGGTCACCTTCGACGTCTCGCCACCCGACGGCGAGGTCGGCATCCTCCTCGGCTTCGTCGAAGGCAACGAGGCACGTCAGTGGCAGCGGCTCCCCGCGGACGAGCGCCGCCGTGCCGTGCTGGACTGCTTCACGAGCTACTTCGGCCCGCAGGCCGCCACCCCCACCGACTACGTCGAGAAGGACTGGAGTGCCGAGGAGTTCACCCGAGGCTGTTACGGCGCCCACTTCGCCCCGGGCGTGTGGACCAGCTACGGCCACGCCCTCCGCCCGCCCGTCGACCGGATCCACTGGGCCGGCGCCGAGTACGCCGTGGAGTGGAACGGCTACATGGAAGGAGCCGTGCGCTCCGGCTCGGCCACGGCCCGAGAGGTCCTCACCCAGCGTCCGTGACCGCGGCGCCCCGGATTGCCGTCTGTCAGGGTCCCTCGAGTGCCTGCCGGAGTGCGATGACCTCCGCGAGCGCCTGCTCAGCGGTTTCAGTCGCGATGGTCAATGCCTTGAGCAGCGTGGCGATATCGACCTTCTGGCGTTGGCTCGGGCTCCGCACGGTCTCGTCCAGGTCGAGGCCAAGATCTCCGACGGCGTGAAGCTGGTCCTGGAGCTCTCGGAGACTCCGGTGACTGGTCCGCCCCCCGATCTTGAGATCCCGTTCTGCCTGTGCCTGCGGACTTCTACTGATCTTGAAGAGACCCATGAGGCACTTCCTTCTTCGGTTGTCGGTACTCCGAAGGTACGCATGCGGCGGCCCAGCGACAGCAAGGGGTGAGTTGGCTCCACCCTGCTACGCGCGCGGGCCTCCGTCCCCCGCGGACTCGGGTGCGCCCGGCTTGCCGGCGTCGGCGTAGGAACGAACGGTCGAGATGTTGAGCGGGAAGTCGATGGCGAGGTCGCGGAACAGCAACCCACCGGCAGTCGCTGCCGCCTCGGTGACCGCAGCAGTCACAGCACTAGCCAGGCGGACGGGCGTGTGGACGACGACCTCGTCGTGGAGGAAGAACACCAGGTGCGGGCGGGCATCCAGGGGCCCAGACGAGCCCAACCGCCACAGCCGGTTGCGCAGGTCGGCGATCCAGCACAGCGCCCACTCGGCGCCGGTGCCCTGCACGACGAAGTTGCGGGTAAAGCGGCCGTAGGCGCGCCGGTAGCGGGCCTGCGCGTCCGGGTCGCCCGGTGGGTCGTCGGGGTCGCGGTCCCACGCGTCGCCGAGGCTGGGTGAGCCGCGGCCCAGCAGGGTGCGCACGATCTGGCCCCGCTCACCCGCACGCGCCGCCTCCTCGACGAGACCGAACGCCAGGGGGTAGCGCCGGGTGAGGCCGGCGACCATGCGGCCGCTCTCGCCGCTGGTGGCGCCGTACATCGCGCCGAGCAGACCGAGCTTGGCGTCCATGCGGCTGGCGACCGCGCCGGCGTCGACCATCCCCTGGTAGAGGTCGGCGCCCCGGGCGGCCTGGGCCAACGCGCGGTCGCCGCTCATCCCGGCGAGCACGCGCGGCTCGAGCTGGGCCACGTCGGCGACGACGAAGACCCAGCCCTCGTCGGCCACGGCCGCCGGCCGCACCTGCGCCGGGAACGACAGGGCACCGCCGCCGTTGGACGACCAGCGGCCGGTGGTCGAGCCGGCCGGTTGGTACGACGGTCGGAACCGGCCGTCGCTCACCCACTGGTCGATCCAGACCCAACCGTTGGTCGAGAACAGGTGCGCCAGCTGCTTGTAGCGCAGCAGCGGCTCGATGCCCGGGTGGTCGAGCACGCGCAGCGACGACGCCCGGGTGTCGGCGACCTCCAGACCCGCCCGGCGCAGCGCCGCCAGCAGCTCGGGCCGTGAGTCCGGGTTGAGGCCGGGCGCCTCGAACGCCTCACGCACCTCGGCCACGAGAGCCTCGAGCCGCTGCGGCCGCGCACCGCGCGGCGGCCTCGGCCCGAGCAGGTCGCGGAGCAGGCGCTCGTGGACGTCCACCCGCCACGGCACCCCGGCGTGCGTCATCTCGGCGGCGACCAACGCACCCGACGACTCGGCCGCGAGCAGCAGCCCGAGCCGCGGAGCCTCCGGCGAGGCCGCCACCGCGGCCAGCTGGCGGGCGTCCTCGAGGTCGGCCCGCAGGTGCTCGGCCGTGTCGTCGATCGAGAACAGCGTCGGCGCGGACGGTGCGCTCGGCCCGAGCCGGTCCCAGTGCTCCGACTGCTCCCCCTCCAGCAGCTGCTGGTCCACCGCGGGTGCCCGGCGCAGCAGGTGGTGGCCCAGCCGCAGGTCGTGGCAGCGCTCCACCCGCACACCGGCCGCCAGCAGCGGCGGGTACCACCGTGCGGTGTCGTCCCACGCCCAGCGCGTCTCCCCGGCGTCCGCCTCGCGCGCTTCGACGTACGCCGCCAGGTCTGCCATCGCCATGTCGCGCTCGGACCCGCCGTCGACCGCCAGCACCCGCTCGCCCGGCAGGCGCGAGAGCGAGACCCGGGTCATGGGGACACCCTGGCACCCTGCGGGGACGGCGCCGGTCCCCTACGGTGGACCCGACACACCGTGCCTACCGGGAGGGGGGTTCCGTTGGAGAGCACATCTGACGGCTCAGCCCTGTGGAACCTCACGCTCCAGCACTCGCCGATCGGCATGGCGCTCGTCGCCCCCAACGGGCGCCTGCTGAGGGTCAACCCGGCGATGGCCGACATGCTCGGGTACGCCGTCGCGGACCTCACGAAGCGTGGCTTCCAGGAGATCACCCACCCCGACGACCTCGCGGAGGACCTCGCTCTCGTCACCCAGGCGCTGGCCGGCGAGATCGACTCCTACCGCCTGCGCAAGCGCTACCTGCACGCCGAGGGCTACGTCGTGTGGGGTGACCTGTCGGTGGCTCTCGTGCGCGGCCAGGACGGCCTACCCCTGCACTTCATCTCGCAGATCCTCGACGTCACCGAGCACCAGGAGCAGGCGGAGCGCCTGAGGGCCGCCCACGCCGACGTCGAGCGCGAGCGGCAGGCGCTCGAGGCGATCTTCGAGACCGTGGGCGTCGGGCTCCTGCTGATCGGCCAGGACGGCCGTTACGAGCGGACCAACCGGCGCCACCAGGAGGCCATCGAGGTCGCGTTCCCCGACGGCCATGCCGGGGAGGCCGGACAGCTCGGGCACGTCTACCACCTCGACGGCCGCACGCCCATGTCCCGGGAGGAGATGCCGTCCTACCGCGCGGTCCAGGGCGAGGAGTTCGACGACTACTCCTACTGGGCGGGGGCGGACCCCCGGACCCGCTCGGCCTACTCCACGTCCGCCCGCCAGGTGCGCAACGCCTCCGGCGAGCGGATCGGGGCGACCCTGGCCTGTCAGGAGATCACCGAGCTGATGCGCGCCGTCCAGGTTAAGGACGAGTTCGTCGCGTCGGTCTCCCACGAGCTGCGTACGCCGCTCACCACGGTGCTCGGCTACCTCGAGATCCTGGCCGGGCGCGGTGACCTGCCGGCCGACGTCACCCGTCAGCTGCGCGTCGTGCAGCGCAACGCGGCCCGCCTGGAGTCCCTGGTCTCCGACCTGCTCCACGTGGGCCGGGCCGGCGACGGAGACCTTCGGCTGCGTCCCGAACCCGTCGACCTGGTCGCACTCGTGCGGCAGGCCAGCGAGGTGGCCCGGCCGGTCGCCGGCGCGTCCGGGGTGAGCCTCACGCTCGACGTGCCGGAGCGACTGGTGACCGTGGTCGATGAGCAACGGATCCGCCAGGTCCTGGACAACCTGCTCTCCAACGCCGTGAAGTACAGCGAGACGAACGACTCGGTCACCGTCGTCCTGCGGGAGACGGAGGGCGGGGTCGAGCTCGAGGTGCGCGACACGGGCATCGGCATCGCTCCGGACGAGGTCGACCAGGTCTTCGACCGCTTCTTCCGGGGCGGGGACGCGCTCGCGAAGCACATCCCCGGAACCGGGCTCGGCCTCGACATCGTCGGCTCGATCGTGGCCGCGCACGAGGGGACGATCTCGGTCGAGAGCGAGGTCGGGCGAGGCAGCACCTTCCGGGTGACCCTGCCCCTGCTCGAGGCCTGACCTCGGTCGCCGGTCAGGCGACGGGGAGGGTGACGGTGAACGTCGTACCCACGCCGACGCGCGAGCTGACCTCGACCCGACCGTGGTGCCGCTCGACGATGGTGGCCACGATCGACAGGCCGAGGCCCGTGCCGGGCTGGCTCAGCGCGTCGGGGTTGGTGGTCCGGAAGAACGGGCTGAACAGACCGATCTGGTCCTCCTCCGAGATCCCCAGGCCGTCGTCGCCGACCTGGAGTACGACGTCAGCAGCGCGGCGGGCGGCCGCCACGACGACCGTCCCACCGCTCCCGGTGTACTTCACGGCGTTGCTCACCAGGTTGGCCACCAGGCGGTCCAGCTCCGTGGGGTCGCCGGGGACCAGCAACGGCTCGTCGCCGAGCTCGACGCGCAGGGTCAGCTCCTTCGACCGGGCGGACGAGCCGACGAGCGCGAGGACGTCCTCGGCCACCAGCCGCAGGTCGACGGGCGTGCGCTCCAGGGGGTGCCGCGGGTCGCTGACGCGGGCGAGGAGCAGCAGGTCGTCGACGACCTTCGCCATCCGGCCCGTGCCGCGCGCCATCGCCTCGCGGTACTGCGTCGCCGGGTGCTCCAGGTCCAGCTCGCCGAGCATCTCCAGGTTCCCGGAGATGACGGAGAGGGGGGTGCGGAGCTCGTGGGAGAGCGTGGCGATGAGCTGGGTGCGGTAGTCGGCGAGCTGCTGGAGCTCGCGCACCAGGTTGCGCTCGCGCTCCAGTGCGCGTGCGGTCATCAGGGCGGCGCCGAGGTCGTGCCCGATCTGCAGGGCCGAGCCGATCTCGCCCGGCGTCCAGGCGGGGTCCCGGGGACGGCGGCACAGCACCAGGAACCCGAGGCACTCCCTGGCGACGCCGAGCGGGATGCCGAGCGCCGTGCTGAGCCCCAGCTCCGCCAGTTGGCGACGGGCCTGGTCCAGCAGCGGCCCGGTGCCGTCGGGCACGTCGGACTCGCAGTCCTCCGTGATCACGAAAACCCGCTGCTCGGCCCACAACCGCGGCGCGAAGTGGAGCGCGAGGTCGACCATCCGGTCCGAGAGCGCGACGGGTTCCCCGTCATGCGCCCGCGCGTAGCCACGCCCCTCACCGTCGGGGTCGAACACCTGGATCCACGAGCCGGTGGCGCGGAAGCCCTCGATCAGCGGGCGGTGCGTGTGCTGGAGCACCGCCTCGAGGGAGGCCTGGGCCGGCATCGAGGCGGAGCGGATCAGCTGGCGAGCGGTCTCCGCGTCGGCCACCTGTCGCACCAGCTCCTCGCGCTCGAAAGCGGTGATCACCGCCCGCTCCGCCTGCGCGGCGTACCGCTCGAGCAGCCGCCGCTGCGCCGCGTCCGGCCGCCGGTGGGTCACGGGACGGTCGACCGACATGGCCCCCACCAGCCGGCCCTCGTCGTCGGTGAGGAACGCGACCAGGGCATCGTGCGGGTGCCATGCGTCGGGCACGTCGGGGTGCTCGTCGTCCACCACCAGCCAGTGGCCCTCGAGGTCGGCGTCGTCGTAGGTCTCGGACGCGAGGAACCGGAAGCGTCCCCACGACTCCGCGTGCTCGGCGACTGGGTCGAGGACGGAGACCGGGTCGGGCTGCTCGAGGTACTCCCGGAACTCGTCGGGACCGGTGTAGGCCACCGTCACGAGCTGGTCGCCGAGGACCACCGACAGCGTCGCGACCTCGAAACCGATCATCTCCGCGACCGACTCGACCATCAGCTGGAGCACCGCCCGGGCCGACGAGTCCGACCAGCCGGAGTGGTCGGTCCGGGTCACCTGCCCGTCCGTCGCTTGCGTGCCGTGTTGCTGCGCCACGATGGCTCCCCCACCTTCGTCCCTCTGGGATTGTCGTGCACGCAGGCTCGCGGCGACAGGGGGACCGGCGACGAGAGGCACCGGATACCGTGATGCCGTGGGCGTGATCGAGACCGCGGGGCTGACCAAGAGCTACCCGCGTGTCACCGCGCTCGACCACCTCGACGTCACCGTCGGCGACGGCGTCACCGGCCTCGTGGGCGCCAACGGCGCCGGCAAGTCGACGCTGATCAAGATCCTGCTGGGACTGGTCCCCGCGACCAGCGGCACCGCCTCGGTCCTCGGGTACGACGTCGCCACCGAGGGCGCCGAGATCCGGGCGCTGGTGGGCTACATGCCCGAGCACGACTGCCTCCCCGCCGACGTCTCTGCGAGCGACCTGGTCGTGCACCTGGGCCAGATGTCCGGCCTGCCGTACGCCGCGGCGCGCGAGCGGGCGTCCGACGTACTGCGCCACGTCGGCCTGGCCGAGGAGCGCTACCGGCCCATGGGCGGTTACTCCACCGGCATGAAGCAGCGGGCCAAGCTGGCCCAGGCACTCGTGCACGACCCGCGGCTGGTGCTGCTGGACGAGCCGACCAACGGCCTCGACCCCTCGTCGCGCGACGACATGCTCGCGCTGGTGCGGCGGATCGGGTCGGAGTTCGGGATCGCCGTGCTCGTGACCTCGCACCTGCTCGGCGAGCTGGAGCGGATGAGCGACCACGTGGTCGTGCTCGACAGCGGGCGCCTGCTGCGCTCCTCCGCCACCACCGACTTCCTGCACGCCACCGGCAGCCTGCTGGTCGAGGTGCAGGGGCGTCCCGACGCCGACCGGCTGCTCGGGCAGGCGCTCGTCGACGCGGGTCTGGTCGCCCGGCCGGCGGAGGGCCGGATGATCGAGGTCGAGGTGCGCGACGACGCGACGCCCGACGTCGTCCGCGACCTCACCGTCGACCTCGGCCTCGGCCTGGTCCGGATGCAGGAGCGTCACCACCGCATCGAGGACGTCTTCCGGGACGGAGGTGCCGGCAGTGTCCAGCCCGTCTGACAGCGAACCGGCCGGAGCACCCACGGGCGTCATCCACGACCTCGGCTACCGGCCCTACGGCGGGCCGCGGCTCGGCGAGCGCGCGGTCGCGCGGGCGTTCTTCGTGACCGGCCTGCGCAACACCTACGGCCTCGGCCGCTCGGGGCGCTCGAAGGTGCTGCCGTTCATCCTGCTCGGGGTGATGCTGCTGCCGGCGCTGATCCTGGTCGGGGTGCTGGTGCAGGCGCGCAACATCCTCGGTCTCAACGAGCAGATCGTGGCCTACTCCACCTACCCGCTCACCACGCAGCTGCTGATCTCGGTCTTCGTCGCGTCGCAGGCACCGGCGCTGATCTCGCGCGACCTGCGCTTCCGCACGATCACGCTCTACCTGGCGCGCCCGATGCGCCGGACGACGTACGTGCTGGTGCGCCTGGCGTCGCTGACCGTCGCGACGTTCCTGCTGATCGGGGCGCCGCTGCTGCTGATGTACGTCGGTGGGTTGCTCGCCGACCTGCCGGTCGGCCGCGAGACCGGGCGCTTCCTCGGCGCGATCGTGGGCGCGGCACTGCTGGCCGCTTGCCTGTCCGGACTGGCGGCACTCGTGGCGGCACTGACGGTCCGGCGCGGGCTGGCGGTGGCGGCGGTGATCGTGGTGCTGCTCGTCAGCTACACGGTGGTGGCGACCATCCAAGGCATCTCGGGGGACGCCGGCCGCCCGGCCGTCGGGGAGGTCGCGGGACTCTTCTCGCCCTACACGCTCGTCAACGGCGTCCAGGTGTTCCTCTTCGACTCGCCCGCGGCCACCAACACGCCGCCGTCAAGTGACGCGATGGGCCTGGTCTACCTGCTCGCCGTGGTGCTGACGGTGGGCGGCGCGATCGGCGGCCTGCTCGCCCGCTACCGGACGGTGCACCCGTGACGACCATCCAGATCGACCACGTCTCGCGCTGGTACCGCAACGTCGTCGCGGTCAACGACATCACCATGACGATCGGACCGGGCGTGACCGGGCTGCTCGGGCCCAACGGGGCCGGCAAGTCCACGCTGATCGCGTTGATGTCGGGCTTCCTGGCCCCGTCGACGGGCACGGTGACGCTGGACGGAGACCCCCTCTGGCGCAACGAGCAGGTCTACCGCGAGATCGGGCTGGTCCCGGAGCGCGAGGCGCTCTTCGACTACCTGACCGGGCGGCAGTTCGTGGTGGCCAACGCCGAGCTGCACGGGCTGCCCGACCCGGGCGCCGCGGCGCAGCGGGCGCTCGCGCTGATCGAGATGACCGACGCCCAGGACCGCACGATCTCGACGTACTCCAAGGGGATGAAGCAGCGGATCAAGATGGCGTCCGCGCTCGTGCACGACCCGTCGGTGCTGCTGCTCGACGAGCCCTTCAACGGCATGGACCCGCGCCAGCGCATCCACCTGATGGAGCTGCTGCGCACCATGGGCGCCGAGGGCCGGACCGTGCTGTTCAGCTCACACATCCTGGAGGAGGTCGAGCAGGTGGCCCGCCAGATCGAGGTCGTGGTCGCGGGGCGGCATGCGGCGTCCGGCGACTTCGGCGCGATCCGCCGCCTGATGACCGACCGGCCCAACCGGTTCGTGCTGCGCACCTCCGACGACCGGACGATGGCCTCCGCACTGCTGGCCGACGCCTCCGTGCGCGGCGCGCGGCTGCGCTCGGAGGGCGGGATCGAGCTCGAGGCCTCCGACTTCGGCCGCTTCAGCGAGGTGCTGCCGCGGCTGGCGCGCGAGCACGGCATCCGGCTCCACGAGGTCACCCCGACCGACGAGTCGCTGGAGAGCGTCTTCGCCTACCTGGTGTCGACATGATCTCGCGCACGATCGTCCGGCTCGGCGTCCGTAGTGTCTTCGGGCGCTGGCGCGGCGCGCTGCTGTTCGTGCTGCCGCTCGTGCTGATCGCGGTGTCGGTGCTGGTCCGGGTGCTGGTCGGCGAGAACGAGACCGGTGCCCAGCACACGCTCCAGGGGCTCGGCCTGGTGGTGATCGTGCCGCTGGTCGCCCTGCTCGCGACCTCGGGTCTGCTGGCGCCGGAGATCGACGACGGGTCGGTCTCCTACCTGCTGGCCAAGCCGATCTCGCGCTACACGATCGTGATGAGCAAGCTCGTGGTCGCGGCGGTCTGCGTCGTGGTGTTCGCCGCCGTGCCGCTGTTCATCGCCGGCCTGGTCATGCTGACCTCGTCCCCGTCGCTCGCCGTCGGCTTCGGGGTCGGCTCGGTGGCCGGCGGGCTGGCCTACTGCGCGCTCTTCGCGCTGCTGTCGGTGATGAGCCGGCACGCCGTCGTGATCGGCCTGATCTACCTGCTGATCTGGGAGGGCCTGCTCGGTGGCCTCCTCGACGGGGTGCGCTGGCTGAGCATCACCCGGTGGTCGGAGGCGGTCATCGGCGAGCTCGCGGACCTCGAGCTGGTCGAGGACCTGCCCGTGACGTACGCCGTCATCGCGACCGCCGTCGTACTCGTGCTCGGCACCTGGCTCACCGGCCAGCGGCTGCGGGCGTTCAACCTGACCGGGGACGAGTAGCCGGATCGGGCTCCCAGCGGATCAGGTCGCCGGGCTGGCAGTCGAGCGCCTCGCACAGGGCCTCGAGGGTGGTGAACCGCACCGCCTTGGCGCGCCCATTCTTGAGCACCGCCAGGTTGGCCGGAGTGATCCCGACCCGCTCGGCGAGCGCGCCCACCGACATCTTGCGCCGGGCCAGCATCACGTCGATGTCGACGACGATCGGCATCAGATCACCTCGTCCAGCTCGGACTGGAGGTGCTGGGCCTCGGCGTCACGGTCGACCGCCTGCGCGAGCAGCATCCGCAGCACGGCGACGACCAGGGCCACCCCCGCGATCAGCCCGGCCGCCCCGCCGATCAGCAGCACGATGCCCGGCGCCACGGTCTCTCCCGGCGCGAGCACGACCCCGAGGGCGAACATGAGCAGCGACGCCGCCGCGATCGCGCCGAACACGATGTCGACGTAGCGGAACGCGCCGTGGGAGAAGACCGTGCCGCGCCTGACCATCGTCAGCAGCCGCCACACGCAGACCATCGCGACCTGCACGGTCAGGATCCCGAGCAGCACGATGACGATGATCGGCACGCGCACGTCGGCGACGTCCTGGTTGAAGTCCTCGTCGAGGTCGATCGCCAGCAGCGGCACCATCACCGCCTGCACGAACAGCGAGCCCGCGAGCCCCAGGGCGAGCACCACCCGCAGCGCCAGCACCGTCACCTTGCCCATGTGACCACTCCTTCCGTCTATTGACTTACGACGTGAAGCTATCGATAAACAATCGAAATCACAAGGTCTTCGATCGATCAGGCCCAATAGAGGATCAGGAGCGGATGAGCCCCCGGAAGGACGGGCTGGCCCAGCCGTCGGCGGAGTTGGACGGGACGGCCGGCAGGTTGCGCCCGCCGTACACGACCTTGCCGTCGGCGTCGGAGTAGGTCAGCCAAGTCTCTGCTCCCGTCGTCCCGAGCCCCGGCAAGCTGTAGTCGCACACCCCGTCGGGGAAGAGCGCCTGGAGCTGGGCCCACTCGTCGTCGGTCAGCGGGAGCAGCAGGAAGTCGAACGAGCTGCGCTCGAGCGGCTTGAGCGCGCAGGAGAGCCGGTCGTTGAAGACCTCGTCGCCGGCCATCTCGCGCGGGGTGCTGAGGCGTAGCTGGAGCGGCTCGGGCAGCACGCAGTCGACCTCGTCGTTCTCGCCGGGCACCTCGAGGACGCCCGGGACGTTGGAGCAGCGGTCGGTGAGGTCGTCCGGCTTGTCCTGCACGATCTTGGCGGCCAGCGGCACGGTACGACGGTCACGCTCGACGGCGCGCAGCCAGCGGTCCATCTCGGTGAGTGCTTCGTTGGCCCAGCCGGGGTCGCCGATCAGCGGCGTCACGCCGAACCACATCACCCGGTTGTCGGTGTGGCCCTGGTCGCGCAGCAACCGCTCCTCGGTCCAGAAGGCGTGGGCGTAGTCGTGGGCGATGCCCGGGTCGGGGCCGCCGAAGTTGAGCATCGCGACCTGGTCGAGGTTGGTGGCCTCGTTGACCAGCCCGGTCCGGTAGGCCCGCCGTACCGACGCGAGGTCGCCGGCGGTGCGGTCCTCGATGAGCTGCGAGTCGACGTCGAGCCCGCCGACCTTCGTGTTGAGGTCGATGAACTGCGCGGTGGTGATCCGTCCGGCCTTGAGCGCCTCGAGGCCGTACTGGATGCCGGTGTTGGCGAAGGGGATGCCGCCGAAGCCGCGGTCGGCGGCCTTCTCCTGCGGGCTCCAGACCGACTCCGGACGCGGCCCGATCGCGTTGATCATGATGTCGAGCACCGAGCAGCGCACGCCGCCCGGGTTGATCTCGGAGTCGTAGCGCGTGGAGCGGTCACCGGCGACCGGCGGCTTGGTGCCGCTGCACTCGGACTCCGGGTTGAGCGCTTCCTTGAACAAACCCTCGTCGGCGGCGACCGAGTTGATGATCGAGATGTGCCCCTCGACGTCGGCCATCTGCGTGGGTGACCAGACGACGCCCGGCGCCCAGCGGCTCGGGTCCTCGAAGTAGAGCCGCATCAGGTGGTAGTCGGCGAACTGCGCGCCGGCGGTCAGGGTGTCGGGGTAGGAGCAGGTGGTGATCAGGCCCTGGTAGACGCCGGGGTAGGCGTTGGCGACCGTGTGCTGGGCGATCGAGCCGCCCGAGCAGCCGGTGCCGATCGTGTAGCGGATCAGGCCGTAGCGCTCGACGAAGCGCTCCTTGGCCATCACCAGCGACTCCGCCTGCATCGCGACGTTGCAGTTGTGCCCGGTGTTGTCGAGGGCGGTCGAGATGACCGAGAAGCCCTTGCCCAGCGCCGTGACGTAGCTCTGCGTGAAGCCCGGCGTCTCCGACGGGATGGTGCCGGAGTAGTCCTCGAGCGGCGGGTTGCCGGGGGCGTACGACGCCCCGCAGTTGCCGCCGTGCGTCACCAGCACCTTGTGGTTGAACTGCGACTGCGGCTTCCACGGCGCCCACGGCTTCCCGGGCTGGAAGAGCGTGAGGATCGTGTAGCGGTCGCGGTCCTGGAAGCCGTCCTCGCGACGCACGATGAACGGGACCGTCACGCCGGTGTCGGTGGTCGTCGTGGCGACGTCGCTCGGCGGGTCCTGCGGGTCGTAGGGCTGGAGGCCGCCGGTGGTCGGGTCGGTGGAGCGGTAGAGGAAGGAGTACGTCGCCGGCTCGTTGCACTTCGCGTCGCGCGCGGTCTCCTGGCACTGGTAGGGCCCCAGCTGCGGCCCGGAGAAGATCGGACCCCCGGTCGGGTGGTTGGTGACGACCACGCGGGTCGTGTAGCCCCTGGCCGTCGCCGTGATCACGTTGCGCCCCACGCGCAGCCCGGTGACCAACCCCTCGAAGCGCTTGCTCGCCCGCAGTGCGAACCGGTCGGTCACGTTGCGGTTGCCCACGAAGACCTTGATCGTGTGGAGCTTGATGCCCTTGGCCGGCATCACCGAGATACGGGCGTCGCCCTCGGAGATCAGGTCCGCCCGGTTGGACAGCACCCGGATCACCAGCGCCCGGCGCTGGCCCGGCGCCTTGCGCTCCGCGACCGGCGTACTCGTCGACACCGGGGCCGGCGCCTCGACGGCCACCGACGACGCGGACGGCGGCGGGGCGCTGGCGGCGGGCAGGGCGGGTGCGGCGACGAGCGGGAGCAGCAGTGCCGCTCCGAGCGCGACGAGACGTCGGTCCATGGTGGTTCCTCCTGGGGGTACGGGAGGTTAACGCGCGACCGGCGTCACAGGTACGGCACACGTTGACCCGCCCGAAACTGACCGAAATGCACGTTGACCCGCCCGAAAGTTTCGGGCGGGTCAACGTCTAGGTGCGGATCAGGCGGCGGCAGCGACCTTCAGGCGCCGGGCCTGCTGGGTGAGGCGGGCCTGCGCGGCGCGGCGGACCTTGGGGCCCTTGGTGGTCATGCCGTAGAGGATCTTGAGCTGGCTGGGGAGGTTCTTGACCGTGGTGGTGGCCAGGAAGTCGTTGGGCAGCGAGAGCCGCACGACCTTGTGCCAGGCGCTGCCGACCTGCTTGGGCAGCGACGCCATGTGGTAGCTCAGGCCGTAGCGCTGGAACACGTCCTGCACCTGCGGGGCGATCTCGGCGTAGCGGTTGCTGGGCAGGTCGGGGAACAGGTGGTGCTCGATCTGGTGCGACAGGTTGCCGGTCATGAAGTGCATGGCCTTGCTGCCGGAGATGTTGGCGGAGCCGAGCATCTGGCGGAGGTACCACTCGCCGCGGGTCTCGCCCTCGATCGAAGTGCGCTCGAAGGTCTCGACGCCCTCGGGGAAGTGACCGCACATGATCACCGAGTGCGTCCACAGGTTGCGCACCAGGTTGGCGGTGAAGTTGGCGGCCACGGTCGGCAGGAACGAGCCGGTGGGCAGCGACAGCGCGGGGTGGACGACGTAGTCCTTGGTCACCTGGTTGCGGATCTTCTTCAGCGTCTGCTGGTAGCGCGCCTTGAACTCCGGGGTCTTGCGGCGCTTCTCGCTCGCGAGGTTCTTGCCGAGCTCGAGGTCGTAGGCCGCGATGCCGTACTCGAAGAAGCAGGCGTTGATGAAGTTCCACAGCGGCTGGGCGAGGTAGAGCGGATACCAGCGCTGGTCCTCGTCGACGCGCATGATGCCGTAGCCGAGGTCGTTGTCCTTGCCGACGACGTTCGTGTAGGTGTGGTGCAGTTCGTTGTGCGAGTGCTTCCACTGGTCCGACGGGGAGGCGTTGTCCCACTCCCAGGTGGTCGAGTGGATCTTCGGGTCACGCATCCAGTCCCACTGGCCGTGCATGATGTTGTGCCCGATCTCCATGTTCTCGATGATCTTGGCGACGCTCAGGCCGGCGGTGCCGAGCACCCAGGCCGGGGGGAACACGCTGGCGAGCAGTACGACGCGGCTGCCGAGCTCGAGCTTGCGCTGCGCGGCGATCACCTTGCGGATGTAGGCCGCGTCGGCCTCGCCGCGGCTGTCGAGGATCGACTGCCGGATGGCGTCGAGCTCCACGCCGAGCTGCTCGATCTCGTCGGCGCTCAGGTGCGCGATCGGGTTGGTGCTCTCGGTCTTCTTCTGAAGGACGGTCATGTCGATCTCCTCGGGGTGTGGGTCGATCGGTCAGTGGTCGATGTCGCAGGCGCCGGCGGCTGCGTTGATGCAGGTCTGGATGATCACGCCGTCACCGGGCGCGGCGACGGTGAGCTCGCCGTTGCGCAGGTCGCGTACGGCGCCCTCGCGCAGCGGCAGCACACAGCCGAAGCAGACGCCCATGCGGCAGCCGCTCGGCATCAGGACGCCACCGGACTCGGCGGCGTCGAGGATCGGGGTGGAGCCGTCGCCCTCGACGGTGATGCCGGTCCTGGAGAAGGTGACGGTGCCACCGCTCTGCTCGTCTCCGGCGGCCGCGACGACCGCGGTACGGAAGCGCTCGATGTGCAGCGGCAGCTCGCGCTCGCCGTGGTGGCCCTCGAGGGCGTCGAGCAGGCCCACCGGGCCGCAGGCGTACGTCGTACGTTCGGCGAGGTCCGGGACGATCGTGTCGAGGTCGGCGACGTCGAGCATGCCGTCGACGTCGGTGTGCAGCTCGACGAGCCGCAGCTTGCCCTCGGCGGCGTAGCGTCGCAGCTCGTCGCCGAAGATCACCTCGGAGCGCGAGAGCGCCGAGTGGAGCAGCACGATGTCGGCGACGACCGGCACGGCGCGCGAGAACATGTTGCGCAGCATCCCGATCACCGGGGTGATGCCCGAGCCGGCGGTAACGAGCAGCAGCTTGTCGGCGGGCGGGTCGGAGAGCACGAAGTCGCCCTCGGCCTGGCCGAGCTGGAGCATCTGGCCGGCGCGGGCGTGGCGCACGAGGTGGTTGGACACCTTGCCGTCGGGGATCGCCTTGACGGTGATGCTGATGCAGCGGTCGGCGCGGGGGCCGTGGGTCAGCGAGTAGGTGCGCCACAGGCGAACGCCGTCGACGTCGACGCCGACGCGGAGGTACTGGCCGGGCTTGTGGCCGGCCCAGTCCTTGCCGGGCTTGAGCACGATGGTGGCGGAGTCGGCGGTCTCAGCGACCACGGCGACGATGCGCCCGCGCAGGTCGGCGCCGGAGCGCAGCGGGTCGAACATGTCGAGCACGTCGGAGGGCATCAGGGGCGTCACGGCCGCCTCGGCGACCCGCATCAGGCGGTCTCGCAACGACCTGGACCGGGGTGCGCCGGGGCCTTGGGAGGCGCGCATCAGGGCTACGGGGGTCATATCTCTACTGTGGTGCACCGGGAAGGGTAAAGTCCTGACCGGTGGACGTGAAGATCTCGGCCAACTTTGTTCGTAGGAGACAAAAATGCCCCCTCGTTCCCGCTCGACGGCCAGCCACGGCCTGCTCATCCCGCCCGAGGCCGTCGCCGAGATCCGCTCCCACCTGCCGAGCGTGGCCGACGACGTCGTGGTCGCGATCATCGCCGAGGTGCCCAGCTACGAGGACGCGTTCAGCGGCCCGATGGGCGAGACCATCCGCAACGCCGTCCAGCTCGCGCTCGGCGGGTTCCTCTCGTTGGCCGGCGGCACCCGCGGCGCCGACCCGCGTACGCCGGCCGCCCCCGCCGTCGAGGGTGCCTACCAGCTCGGGCGGGGCGAGGCCCGCAGCGGCCGCTCGACCGACGCCCTGCTGGCGGCCTACCGGATCGGCGCGCGCGTCTCCTGGCGGGAGATGTCGATGCGGGCGGTCGAGAACGGCCTGTCGGCCGAGACGCTGGTGTCGTTCGCGGAGCTGGTCTTCGCCTATATCGACGAGCTGTCGGCGGCCAGCGTCGCCGGGCACACCGACGAGCTGGCCACCTCCGGGCGGGTCCGGCAGCGGCTGGTGGAGCGGATCGCCCACCACCTGCTCAACGGCGCCCCGGTCGAGACCGTCACCAGCGCTGCTGAGCGGGCCGGGTGGCCAGCGCCGACCACGCTCACCGCGGTGATCGTGCCCGAGTCGCAGGTGCGGCCGGTGCTGGCGGAGGTCTCGGCGCACACCCTCCAGACCGAGGTGCCCGACCTGGACGAGGGCGCGCTGCTGCTGGTGCCCGACGCCCACGGACGACGCCGCGCCGCCCTGCTCCGAGTGCTCGCCGACCGCGGCTGCGTGGCCGGCCCGGCCCGGCCGTGGCTCGAGGTGCGGGCGTCGTACGAACGGGCGCTACGGGCCAGCGCCCTCGGGCTGCTGGGCGACACCGACGCCCACCTGGTCCAGCTGGTGCTGACCGCCGACGCCGCCGCGCTGGCCGACCTGCGCACCAGCGTGCTCGCGCCGCTGGCCGACCTCCGGCCGGCCGTCGCCGAGAAGCTCACCGAGACCCTGCGGACCTGGCTGCTGCACCACGGGCGGCGCGACGAGGTGGCGGGCGCCCTGTTCGTGCACCCGCAGACCGTGCGCTACCG
The DNA here is from genome assembly GCF_900103935.1 of Nocardioides szechwanensis. GTDB lineage: Bacteria > Actinomycetota > Actinomycetes > Propionibacteriales > Nocardioidaceae > Nocardioides > Nocardioides szechwanensis. The sequence continues at coordinate 265,444 of NZ_FNIC01000004.1, read as the reverse complement.
GATGGGCCAGCTCCGCGAGCTGTACGGCGACCGGCTCGAGGAGCCCGAGACAGTCCTCGCGCTGACGCTCGCGCTGGGTGTCGGGCCGGGGTTCGGTGCGGGCGTCGTAGCGTGACCGCATGACCGCGTCCCGCTCCGGCCTCCAGCGCGCGCTCGGCGGGCTGGCGGCGATGCTGCTGCTGACCGCCTGTCAGAGCAACGGCGCCACGCCCGGGGCGGGCTCACCCGTTCCGACCGAGCCGACGTTGCCGACCGCGACGTCGACCGCGCCCGAGCCGCCGAGCCCGACCGGCTCGGTCTACGTCGCGCTGGGTGACTCGTTCGTGGCGGCGCCACTGGTGCCGAAGACGAACATGACGCACGGCTGCCTGCGCTCCGACCACAACTACCCCCAGCTCGCCGTGCGCGAGCTCGCGGGCTACGAGCTGGTCGACGTCAGCTGCTCGGGCGCCTCCAGCGCCGAGATGACGCAGCCGCAGGTGGTCGGCGGCGTCGAGCACCCGCCACAGTTCGACGCGCTCAGCGACGACGTCGACGTGGTGACCCTCGGCATCGGCGCCAACGACTTCAGCCTCTTCAGCTTCCTGGTCTACCGCTGCCTCAACCTCGCGGGGACCGACCGGGCGGGCTCCCCGTGCCGGGACTCCTACGACCAGGACGGCGCCAACCGCCTGCTCGACCAGGTGTCGGAGATCCAGGGGCGCGTGGAGTCGGTCGTCGCCGAGGTCCGGGAGCGAGCACCCGGGGCACGGGTGGTGCTGGTGACCTATCCCAAGTTCCTGCCGACCTGGGGCGTCTGCCCCGACCTGGTGCCGCTCGCCAAGGGCGACTACGCCTTCGTCCGCGAGGTCACCCTCGCGCTCGTGGAGGCACAGAAGGCGGGCGCGGAGGCGGGCGGCGCCGAGGTGCTCGACATGTACGCCGCCAGCGAGGGCCACGACATCTGCTCCGACCAGCCCTGGGTCAACGGCATCGACACCGACCCGTCTCGGGCGCTCGCGTTCCACCCGTTCCCGGTGGAGCAGCGGGCCGTCGCGGGGCTGCTGCTGGAGCTGCTGGCAGGCTAGTGCCGCACTAGGGCTACAGCGTCGAGTGACGTACGACGCCGGCGACGACGGTGAGCGCCACGGGCATGGTGCGCAGCTGCTCACCGAGCTCAGCGGAGTCGCCGGTCGCGAGCAGCGGGTCGCGGTCGAGGAGGACGAGGTCGGCGCGCGAGCCGACGCCGACGGTCGGCTGGAAGTCGACGGAGGCGGCGAGCGCCTCGGCGGGCGTGAGTGCTTGCTCGGCGTGCCAGGCGTCGCGGGCGTCGCCGCTGCGGTGCACGGCGGCCGCGATCGCCAGCCACGGGTCGAGCGGGGCGACAGGGGCGTCGGAGCCCAGCACCAGCGGAACGCCGTCGTCGAGCATCCAGCGGAACGCGAAGCAGCGGCCTCCGAGCCCCGGCCAGATCTGCTCCGAGAGGTCGCGGTCGTCGAGGAGGTGGGCGGGCTGGACGCTGGCGCGGACGGCGACCCCGGCCATCCGGCGTACGTCGTCACGCGTGACGAGCTGCGCGTGCTCGATGCTGCCGCGGGCGCCGGTGGCGGCGTAGACGTCGAGCGCGTGGGCGACGGCCGCGTCGCCGATGGCGTGGGTGGCGACCTCGAGACCCGACGCCGAGGCGCGTGAGATCAGGCGGCGCAGCTCCGCCGCGCTCTGGTTGGCGGCGCCCAGGCCGCCGTCGGCGTAGGGCTCGCAGCACCAGGCCGTGCGGGTGTTGAGGGAGCCGTCGCTGATGATCTTCAACGGACCCATCGTGAGGCGGTCGTCGTCGGGGAGCAGACGGTCGCCGCTGCGGAGGCCCGCGGCGATGACCTCCTCGAGCCGGTCGGCGTACATCGCGACGCGGACGCGGAGCACGTCGCAGCCCTCGGACCAGCGCTCCACCCAGTCCTGGGGGCCGCCGCCGAACTCGAAGTCGACCAGCCCGACGACGCCCTTGGACGCCGCCCGGTTGAGCGCGTTCTGGTAACCCGCGGGTGAGATCCCGTCGTTGCCGACCAGGCCCGGGAGGTCGGCGTAGGCGCCGAACCACTCGTTCTCGTAGATGTTGTCGTCGCGTACGGCGAGCCCCAGCGCCCGCTGGGCCGAGCTGCTCAGCCAGGCGTGGTGGGCGTCGCCTGCGATCAGCACCACCGGCACGTTGCCGGCCACCTCGTCGAGCTCAGCCACCGTGGGTTGGCGGTCCCACACCGCGGGCCGGTGGCCGAAGCCCACCAGCGGCCGTCCCGGCTGCTCGGCGAGCCAGGCGCGGGCGAGGTCGAGAGCGTGCTCCGGGGAGTCGGCGGCGCTGAGGTCGAGCCGCGTCGAGGTGAGCGACCACTGACCCAGGTGGGTGTGCTGGTCCCACAGCCCGGGGACCAGCCAGCGTCCCCCGGCGTCGTACTCCTCGACACCGGCGGGCCGCTCCAGCCCCAAACCGACGGCGGTCACGCGGCTGCCCTCGACGAGCACGTCGACGGGTCGGTCGGGCAGGTCCGCGACGGGGGTCACGGGCACCAGACGGGCGTCGCGGATCAGCACCGGGCAAACGCTACGGACAGGCCGGGACCACCTCGTCGGCCGGGGTGGGGTCGTGGGGGTCGCCGCCCATCATCGGCTTGGGCCGCAGGAAGACCCCGCCGACCACCGCGGCCAGCAGCGCACACCCGGCGCCGACCCCGAAGGCGACCTGGTAGCCGCCGTTGAGCGCCGCCACCTCGCTCGCCCCACCCGTGAGCAGGCTCTCGGTGCGGGCCGACGAGATGCTCACGAGCACGGCCAGCCCGAGGGCGCCGCCCATCATGAAGCTGGTGTTGACCACACCCGACGCGAGCCCCGACTCGTGCGGCTCGACGTCGCCCATCGCAGCGAGCAGGACCGGGTTGAACGCGATCCCGGCACCCGCACCGAGCAGCACCATCGAGGGCAGTACGTCGGTCACGAACCGGCCGCCCACGGGGGCCTGTGAGAACAGCGCCAGGCTGGTCGCAGCCAGGGTCAGACCAACGACCAGTGGCGGGCGGATGCCGAAGCGCATCACCAGCCGGTCGCTGACCCGCAGCGAGCAGAAGGCCATCACCACGCTGGTCGGAATGAACGCCAGGCCGACCTCGAGCGCCTCGTAACCCAGCACCTGCTGGAGGTAGAGCGCAGCGAGGAAGAACCACGCGAACATCGCGCCTGCCCAGAGCACGCCCACGACCTGCGACACCGACACGTTGCGCAGCCCGAAAAGACGCAGCGGCACCAGGGGGTTGGACGCGGTGGCCTCCCGCGCCACGAAGCCCGCGAGCAGCAGGACACCGAGCCCGAGGAGCAGCAGCGTGCGCGCGCTGGTCCAGCCGGCCTCGTTGCCGCCCACGATCGCGTAGACCGACACCATCAGCGCCACGGTCACCAGCGCCGCACCGGAGATGTCGAGCCGGCCCTCCTGCGGCACCACCTCGTCGTCGGGCAGCACCCGGCGGGCGGCGAACCACACCGCGATCCCGACCGGGACGTTGACCAGGAAGATCCAGTGCCAGGAGAAGAGACCGGTCAGGACTCCGCCGAGGAGCACGCCGACGGCCCCGCCGCCGGACATCACGAAGCCGAAGAAGCCCATCGCCTTGGCCCGCTCGCCCGCTTCGGAGAAGAGCCCCATGATCAGGGAGAGAGCGACGGCGGAGACCGCCGCGCCGCCGAGCCCCTGGACTGCCCGGCCGAGGACCAGCAGCTCCGAGGTCGGCGCCAGGCCGCAGGCCACCGACGCCACGGTGAACGACACGACGCCGCCCTGGAAGACCCGCTTGCTGCCGAGCAGGTCGCCGAGCCGGCCCGAGAGCAGCAGGAAGCCGCCGAAGGTCAGCAGGTAGGCGTTGACGACCCACGCGAGCGCGGACTGCGAGAAGCCCAGGTCCGACTGGATCGAGGGCAGGGCGACGTTGACGATGCTCGAGTCGAGCACGATCATCAGGTCGCCCAGGCAGAGCACGTAGAGCGCGAGCCAGCGGCTGCGGGTGGTGAGGTCGGTCATCATCAGTCCTTGGTCTGGAGGAGAGGCTTCATCTCTTCCACGAAGGGAGGGTCACAGATACGACAGACCACTCCCAACCGATTTAGTCATCGCTCGCCCCCGCTACGGTGATCGGCATGAACGCGCGGGCTCTCGGGGTGGCGGCGCTGCTCGCCGTCGCGGGCGCCGTCGGCGGCTACCTGCTCGTCGACCGGCTCGAGCCGGCTCCCGAGCAGATCGGGGTCGCCGCGCCCGTGCCCGGCGAGTCGCCGTCGTACCCCTCCGACCCGGAGGTCGAGGTGCTCCCCGACCCGGGCACCCCGGCCCTCGCGCCGGCGATCCCGCTGCACGACGCCCGGGTGGGCTCGCGCGACTTCGGCGTGACCGTCCCGGTCCCCGACGGGTGGGGCCGCAGCAACACCAACCTCGTCGAGGCCAAGTGGTTGCCGCCCCGGGCCCCGCTCAACACCTACTTCCTGCGGGTCAAGATCGTGAGCGGCCTCAACCTGACGGTCGAGCAGGCGCTGGCGCAGCGGCTGGACGACCTGGAGGCCGTCGTCTCGGAGTGGGACCTCGAGGCGCGCACGGAGGACACGTTCGTGGCCAGCTACATCAACGACAGCTACCGGCGGCTCGCCATGGAGCGCTACCTCTCGCTGGGCGGCCCCGGCGCCTACGTCACGATCGTGGTGGTCGGGCGCCTCAGCGACCGGGTCGGGATGGCCGACCTGCTCGAGCGGATCACCGACGGCGCCACCAGATAATCAGGACCGGGAGAACGAGCGCCAGCGAGTTCTCCCAATGGAAGGACGAAGTCCTTCCACAAGTCGCTTCACAGGCCGTGGGTCTGGACGGTGTCGAGGACCTGGTTGGCCGTGGCGCGGTCGGCGCTGCGGACCTGCACCCACAGCAGCCGGTTGGACGCCACCTGCACGACCCGCTCGACGGTGACGCCGCCCGGGCAGCCGGTGCTGACCACGGTCAAGGACGGGTCGCCACTGGCGTCGCCGACCGGGTCGTCGGAGAGCTCGCACTCGGGGTGGTTGGGCAGGTAGGAGGGCAGGGTGTCGCCGGGGAACAGGCCGAGGAAGACGCCCTCCGCCTCGGAGTCGAGGTCGTTCCAGTCGCCGGCGCCGCCGACCGACAGGGCCGGGTAGTGCCCCTCGGGCGCGTTGGGCGGAACCCAGCCGTCGTCGGCCACGGCCCGGTCCCAGTCGTCGGGCACGAGGACGGAGACCGAGCCGGTCTCGTCGGAGAGCCGTACGTCGCCGCTGTCGCCGGCCAGCGCGACGGCGGCGCCGATGCCCGCCCCCACCACGAGGGCGAGGACGGCCACGAGCACCGGCACCCAGCGACGGCGAGGGCGCACGGGGAGCGTCTGCTGTCCGGCGGCCACCGGGAGGGGCGAGGGCCGAGGCCCCGGCTGGGTCAGGTCGGGGTCGAGCGGCAGCCACGGCTCGGCGATCTGGCCGGGGTTGCTCGTCTCGCCGAACGCGGCGGTGAGGGCGGCGACGTACTCGGTCACGGAGTCGTAGCGGTCACCGCGGTCGCGGGCCATCGCCCGGTGCACGACCTCCTCGACCGCCGTCGGGAAGGTTCGCGCCGGGGTGGACAGCGGCGGCGGCGGGTCCGGCTCCGCGGCGGCGGAGAGGTTGGCGTGGGCGTACGGCGTGTGGCCGGCGAGGAGCAGGTAGGTCAGGACGCCGAGGGAGTACTGGTCGGCGCGCGCGTCGATCGCCTCCGCCTGCGCCTGCTCGGGCGCGACGAAGGACGGGGTGCCGGCGACCATCGTCAGCCGCGAGGACATGTCGAGCGCCTTGCCCAGCCCGAGGTCGCCGACCATCGCGCGGATGTCGTGGTCGACCGTGCGGAACAGCACGTTGGCGGGTTTGACGTCGCGGTGCAGGATGTCGCGGTCGTGCAGCGCCTGGAGGCCGGCCCCGACCTGACGCACCACTTCGAGCGCCTGTCCGGTGGTGAGGCCATCGACCTCGAGCCGGTCGGCGAGGGTGCCCTGGTCGGCGTACGTCATCACCAGGTAGGGACGACCGTCCTCCAGCGTGCCTGCGTCGTAGACGGTGACGACGTGCGGCGACTCCACCCGGCGCAGGTAGCGCCCCTCCTCGACGAAGCGCTGGAGCACGTGGTGGTCCTCGGTCCAGTTGTCCGCGAGGACCTTCACCGCGACCGGCGAGTCGAGCTGCTCGTCGTAGGCGAGCCACACCGTGGCGAAACCGCCCGCGCCGATGCGACGTCGTACGACGTAGCGACCGATCCGGCTGGGCATGGACACCGCTGCATTATGTTCCACGCAAAGGGGGAAGGATGCCGGGCATGACCACCGAGGGGCTCACGCCCGACGCAATCGACGACCTGGCGCGGCGCGCCCGGGACGGCGACCGGGCTGCGCTCGAGGACCTGCTGACCGCGGTGAGGCCGCGGGCGCTCAACGTCTGCCGGGGCGTCCTGCCCTACACGCCCGACGCCGAGGACGCCTGCCAGGAGGCGCTGCTCAACATCGCCACCAAGATCGGGTCGTGGGGCGGCCGCGGGCGGTTCACGACCTGGATGCACGTCGTGGCAGTCAACTCGGCGCGTACGACGTACCGCCGGATGCGCAACCAGGCGGCGGCCACCGACGCGATCCACCTGGAGAAGCCCGACCCCCGCACGACCAGCGTCATCGCGGGCACCCGCCTGGACCTGCTCGAGGCGATGGAGACGATCGAGCGCGACCACCCCCAGCTCGTCGAGCCGCTGCTGCTGCGCGACGTCTACGGCATGTCCTACGAGGAGATCGCCCAGCAGGTGGGTGCGCCTCTCGGCACGATCAAGGCCCAGATCCACACCGGCCGCAAACTGGCCCGGCCGCTGCTGCGAGGCAACCCGTGAGGCGCCCTGTGAAGCGGCTCGTGGGGCGTGCCGTCGTCGTCGGCGCGGCCGCCGTCGCCGCCACCGTGCTCGCCGCCTGCTCCGGCGTCACGGCGGGCGAGGGCGAGCGCTCGTCGTCGCCGACCAGCCCGTCGTCGTCCGGTGCCACGACCGACCCCGAGGCAGCGCCCGAGCTCGACGTCGCGCTGAGCGAGCCCCAGGAGGACTCCCTCTACCCGCGGGTCGGCGACCCGAGTGTCGACGCGCTCCACTACGACCTCACCCTCGACTGGGACCCCGACACCGACACCCTCACCGGAACCGAGGTGCTGACCTTCCGCTCGACCACGACCGGGCCGAAGTTCCAGCTGGACTTCGGCATCCCGCTGGCCGTCGAGACCCTGACGCTGGACGGCGTCGGCGTGCCGTTCCAGGAGCGCGGCAAGGACCTCGTCGTCACCGCCGACGTGGTCGAGGACCAGCGCTACGAGCTCGAGCTGACCTACGCCGGCACGCCGGCCCCGGTGCCCGTGCCCACGATGCGCAGCGACTTCAGCGGCACCGGCTTCACGATCACCGAGACCCACGAGACGTGGACCATGCAGGAGCCGTACGGCGCCTTCACCTGGTACGCCGTCAACGACCACCCGTCCGACAAGGCCCTCTACGACTTCACGCTGTCGGTCGCCTCGCCCTGGGTCGGCGTCGCCAACGGCACCCTCGAGTCGCGCACCGACGAGGGCGGCACCACCACGACGACGTTCAGCCTCGACGACCCCGCGGCGTCGTACCTCACCACGGTCGCCTTCGGCGACTTCGAGCAGACCGAGGACCGCTCCGAGTCGGGCGTCCCGATCAGCTACTGGGTCAACCGCGCCGCAGACCCGGGGGTCCTGAGCGACCTGCGGGTCACGCCGGAGGCGATGGCCTGGCTGGAGGACCTTCTGGGTCCCTACCCCTACGACACGTTCGGCGTCCTGGTCGTCGACTCCGAGAGCGGCATGGAGACCCAGACGCTGGTGACGCTGGGCGACACGGAGTACACGACGTCGGCGAAGGTGGTGCTCCACGAGCTCGCGCACCACTGGTACGGCGACACCGTCACGCCCGACGACTGGCGCGACGTCTGGATGAACGAGGGCATGGCGATGTACCTCCAGGGCATGTGGGAGGCCGACCACGGAGCCGGCACCATCGACGAGGTCATGGACGGGTGGGCGCAGTTCGAGGACGAGGAGCGCACCTTCGCCGGCCCCCCGGCCGACTACGACAAGGACTCGTTCGGCTCCGGCAACATCTACTACGGCCCCGCCTTGATGTGGCACGAGCTGCGTCAGATGATCGGCGACGAGCGGTTCTTCGACGTCGTGCGCGGCTGGCCCGAGGCCAACGCCAACGGCAACGCCGGGCGCGACGACTACCTGCCCTGGCTCGAGGAGCAGACCGGCGAGGAGCTCACGGAGTTCTTCGACGCCTGGCTGCTCGGGGACGTCACGCCGCCGCGCGACTGACGCGTCTGCCTTGGGCGGAACTGCTTGCGCTGGTGCGTGCTGTGACGCAGGGTCGGGCCATGCGGATCCTGGTCCTGGGCGGCACGGTGTTCTTGTCGAAGGCGGTCGCGGCCGAGGCGGCGGCGCGTGGACACGAAGTGGACTGCGCCGCACGCGGCAGCTCCGGCTCGGTGCCCGACGGTGCCCGGCTCGTCGTGTGGGACCGCGACCAGCCGGTGCCGGCCGACCTCACCGACACGGCGTACGACGCCGTGGTGGACGTCGCGCGGCACCCGTCACGGGTCCGCACGGCGGTCGCCGCGTGGCCGGGCGCGCACTGGGTGTTCGTGTCGACGATCAACGTCTACCCGGACGAGGCCACGCCCGGCGGCACGCCCGCGGCGCTGGCGCTGCGGGAGCCGATCGTCGACGACGTCGACCTCTCGGTGGACATGGAGGCCTACGGCCCGATGAAGGTCGCGTGCGAGCAGATCGTCCAGTCGGGGGCTGCCTCCTCGATGGTCGTCCGCCCCGGCCTGATCAGCGGACCCGGCGACCCGACCGGGCGCTACACCTACTGGCCGGCCCGGCTGGCCGGGCTGGCCAACGGGGGCGAGGTGCTGGCGCCGGGCCGCCCCGACGACGCCGTCCAGATCATCGACGTGCGGGACCTGGCGACGTGGGTCGTGGAGGGCGCCGAGGCCGGGCTCACCGGTGTCTTCGACGGCGTGGGCCCGGTAGCCCGGATCGCCGACCTGCTCGCGGCGTCGGCTTCCGGGGTCGGGGTGGAGCCGACCTGGACCTGGGTCGACCAGAAGTTCCTGACGGAGCAGGGGGTCGAGCCCTGGTCCGGACCCGAGGGGCTCCCGCTGTGGCTGCCTCGGCCGGAGTACGACGGGATGCTGGCCCACGACGTGACGCCGTCACTGGCGGCCGGGCTGCGTCCGCGACCGGTGGCCGAGACCGCACGCGACACGCTCGCCTGGGTGCGCGCCGAGCCGGACGCGGCGGTCAGCGGGATCACCCGCGACCGGGAGGCGGAGCTGCTCGCCGCCTGGCACGCCGCCGCCCAGAACTAGAACGCGTTACAGTCCCGCCATGAAGACGTACGTCGTCAGCGGTGCGGCCAGCGGGATCGGTGCGGCGACCACCCAGATGCTCCGCGACCAGGGACACCGCGTGGTGACCGTCGACCAGCGCGACGCCGACGTCGTGGCCGACCTGAGCACCGAGCAGGGGCGCGCCGACGCGGTCGCGGGAGTGCAGTCGCTCACCGACGTCGTCCACGGGCTGGTGCCCTGCGCCGGGATCGCCGGGCTGACCGGGGTCGACTCGGCGCTGCTCGTGTCGGTCAACTACTTCGGGGCGCTCGCGCTGGTGCGGGGGCTGCGCCCGCAGCTCGCGGCGGCCGACGGCGCTGCCGTCGTACTGCTGGCGTCGAACTCGATCACCGGCATGCCCGGCTGGAACGCCGAGGTCGCCGCCCACTGCCTGCGCGACGACGAGCCCGCGGCGCGCGCGGCCGCGGCCCAGGTCGACTCGGTGATGGTCTACCCGTCGTCCAAGGCTGCGCTGGCCTGGTGGGCGCGGCGCGAGGGCGTGACGCCGGAATGGATCGGCGCCGGCATCCGGATCAACTCCGTGGCGCCCGGCCTGATCGAGACCCCGATGACCGAGCAGCTGCGGGCCGACCCGCAGTTCGGGCCGTTCGCCGACAGCTACCCGACCGCGCTCGGCCGGCCCGGGCGGCCGGAGGAGGTCGCCGCGACGATCGGCTTCCTGCTCTCCGACGCCTCCAGCCTGGTGGTCGGGGTCGTGCTGTTCGTCGACGGCGGGACCGACGCGATCCTGCACCCGATCGCCCCCGAGGGCTGGGAGATCGGCCCCCTCGAGCTCTGACCCGACGCCGAGTCGGCGCTTGTGCACGCCCAAAGGACGCCGAGTTGGCGCCAATGACGAGCAGTAGAGCCGATTCGCGCGATCTCAGCCGTGCAGTAGCGCCGACTCGGCGGTGTTGACGGTCAGAACAGCAGGGCCGAGGCGGGGTCCTCGAGGATGCCGGCGACGTCGGCGAGGAAGCGTGAGCCCTTCTCGCCGTCGACGTGACGGTGGTCGAACGACAGCGCCAGCGTGGTGACCTGGCGCGGCACGATCTCGTCGACCCCGTCGGTGGTGACGACCCACGGCTGCTTCTTGATCGCGCCGAAGCACAGGATCGCGGACTCGCCGGGGTTGATGATCGGGGTGCCGGCGTCAACGCCGAAGACGCCGACGTTGGTGATCGTGAACGTGCCGCCGCTCATCTCGGCCGGCTGGGTTTTGCCCTCGCGCGCGGTCGCGGTGAGCGCGTTGAGGGCGCCGGCGAGCTCGAGCAGGGTGAGGTCCTGGGCGTCCTTGACGTTGGGGACGACCAGCCCGCGCGGGGTGGCCGCGGCGATGCCGAGGTTGACGTAGTGCTTGAGCACGACCTCCTGGGCGGCCTCGTCCCAGAACGAGTTGACCTCCGGCGTACGGCGCACCGCCAGCGCGACCGCGCGGGCGAGCACCAGCAGCGGCGAGACCTTGACGTCGCGGAACTCGCGCCGCTTCTTCAGCCGGTCGACGAAGTCCATCGTGCGGGTGACGTCGACGGTGACCCACTCGGTGACGTGGGGCGCCGAGAAGGCCGACCCCACCATCGCGGTGGCCATCATCTTGCGGACGCCCTTGATCGGCTCGCGAGTCTCGCGTTCGACGGTGGTCGAGGTGCCCCGAGCGCCAGCGAGGGGCCTCGAAACCCCGTCACCGTTGGCGCCTGCCGCGGCCTCGAGGTCGGCGCGGGTGACCGAGCCCTGCGGACCGGTGCCGACCAGGGCGGCGAGGTCGACGCCGAGCTCCTTGGCGAGCTTACGGACGGGCGGCTTGGCGAGAGCGTGGAGCGACTTCGGCGCTCCACGCTCGGCCGTGGCGTGTGGGCGGGCCGGCGTGGCCGGCACCGCCGGCTCGTCGTCGGCGACGACGTCGTCGGACAGCGCGCCGCCGGGGGCGAACGCACCCTGGAGCTGCATCTGGGCGGACGCGCCGGCCACGGTCGACGGCGACGCCGAGCCCTTGCGGGCACGGCGCTGCGGGCCGCGCTCGGCCTTGTTGCGGCCGACGAGGCTCTCGCCCTCGACCCGACCGCTGGCGGCGGGGTTGGACAGGTCGATCTCCATCTCCGCCGGCACCTCGGCCGGCGCCCCGATCGCGATGATCGGCGTGCCGACGGCGACCGTGTCACCCTCGGCGGCGAGCAGGGCGGTGACCTCGCCCTCGTAGGGCGAGGGCAGCTCGACCAGGGACTTGGCGGTCTCGATCTCGACGACGATGTCGTTGATGGCGACGACGTCGCCGACCTTGACCTTCCAGGTCACGATCTCGGCCTCGATCAGGCCCTCACCGACGTCGGGCAGGAGGTATTCAGGCATCTCAGAACTCCCAGCTGCGGTCGACGGCGTCGAGGACCCGGTCGAGGTCGGGGAGGTAGTCCTCCTCGATCCGGGACGGCGGGTAGGGCGTGTCGAAGCCACCGACGCGGAGCACCGGGGCCTCGAGGGAGTAGAAGCACTCCTCGGTGATCCGGGCGGCGAGCTCGGCGCCCATGCCGAGGTTGACGTGCGCCTCGTGGGTGACGACGGCGCGGCCGGTACGGCGTACGGACTCGAGCACCGGCGCCATGTCGAGCGGCGAGAGGGTGCGCAGGTCGATCACCTCGACCGAGCGGCCCTCCCCCGACGCGGCCTCGGCGGCCTTGAGGGCGGTCTTGACCATCGGGCCGTAGGCCAGCAGCGTCAGGTCGTTGCCCTCGCGTACGACGCGCGACGTGAACAGCGGCTCGGGCGTGACCGACTCGTCGAGCACGGCCTTGTCGGCGTGGTACTGCCGCTTGGGCTCGAGGAAGATCACCGGGTCGTCACAGGCGATGGCCTGCTGGATCATCCAGTAGCCGTCGACGGGGTTGGAGCAGGCGACCACCTTGAGGCCGGGGGTGTGCGCGAACTGCGCCTCCGGCGACTCGCTGTGGTGCTCGACCGCGCCGATGCCGCCGCCGAAGGGGATCCGGATGACGATCGGCATCTTCACGCGGCCCTGGCTGCGGAAGTGGATCTTGGCGACCTGGCACACGATCTGGTCGTAGGCGGGGTAGACGAAGCCGTCGAACTGGATCTCGACCACGGGCCGGTAGCCGCGCATCGCCATGCCGACCGCGGTGCCGACGATGCCGGACTCGGCCAACGGGGAGTCGATGACGCGGTCCTCGCCGAAGTCCTTCTGCAGGCCGTCGGTGATCCGGAAGACGCCACCGAGCTTGCCGACGTCCTCGCCCATGAGCAGGACCTTGTCGTCGGCCTCCATCGCCTTGCGCAGACCCATGTTGAGTCCCTTGGCGAGCGTGATCTTCTGCGTGGCCATCAGTGGGTGCTCCCCTCGAACGTCTCGAGGTAGGCCGCGTAGGCGTCGCGCTGGGCGGCGAGCTCGTCGGTCATCTCGGCGTAGACGTGGTCGAACATGCTCATCGGCTGCGGGTCGGGCATCGCCTTGCAGCCCTCGCGCAGCGTGTGGCCGAGGTCGTCGGCCTCCGCCTGGATGCCGGCCAGGAACTCGTCGTCGACCAGGCCGTTGCGGCGCAGGTAGACCTCGACCCGGGCGATCGGGTCCTTGAGCTTCCAGCTCTCCACGTCGCCGGAGAGCCGGTAGCGGGTCGGGTCGTCGGTGGTCGTGTGCGCACCCATCCGGTAGGTGTAGGCCTCCACGAACGTGGGGCCCTGGCCGTCGCGGGCCCGCTGGAGCGCGGCCTTCGTGACGGCGTACGTCGCGAGCACGTCGTTGCCGTCGACACGGACGCCGGGGAAGCCGAAGCCGAGTGCACGCTGGTAGAGCGGGATCCGGCTCTGGCGCTCGATCGGCTCGGAGATCGCCCACTGGTTGTTCTGGCAGAAGAAGACGACCGGAGCGTTGTAGGAGGCCGCGAAGATGAAGGCCTCGTTGACGTCGCCCTGGGAGGACGCGCCGTCGCCGAAGTGGGCGACGACCGCGGCGTCGCGGTCGGGGTCACCGGTGCCGACGACCCCGTCGCGCTGCATGCCCATGGCGTAGCCGGTGGCGTGGAGCGTCTGGGCGCCGATCACGATCGTGTAGAGACCGAAGTTGTTGTCGTCGGGGTTCCAGCCGCCCTGGTCGACGCCGCGGAAGAGGCCGAGCAGGCGCAGCGGGTCGACACCGCGGCACCAGGCGACGCCGTGCTCGCGGTAGGTCGGGAAGACGAAGTCCTGCGGGCGCAGGGCGCGGCCGGCGCCGATCTGGGCGGCCTCCTGGCCGAGCAGCTGGGCCCAGATGCCGAGCTCGCCGTGGCGCTGGAGCGCGGTGGCCTCGGTGTCGATCCGCCGGGTGAGCACCATGTCGCGGTAGAAGCCGCGCAGCTCCTCGGCGGTGAAGTCGTGGTCGAACTCGGGGTGGTGGACGCGCTCACCCTCAGGCGTCAGGAGCTGGATCAGCTCGGGGCCGCCGTCCTGCTGGGAGGGTCCGAAGACCTCCACCAGGTTGGGGCCGAAGCCGGGGGTCTCACCCGTGGGCTGCTGAGTCACGTGTACTCCTTCGAGGTCGCCGGCCGAAACGGGGTCTCCGCGATGGCCGAGGGCTGTCGTCCGGACGCGGGGCGCGGGGGTGGTGCGCCCTGTGACCCGGAACACAATCGTGCTCCGCCAACCTACCGTTGGCATCGTCGGCGTCGCCAATCCGATGCCTTCCTGGCTAGTGTCGCGGACATGCCCTCTCGCAACGTCTCGGCCAGTACGACGATCGACGCACCGCCCGCAGCGGTCTTCGCGATCCTCGCCGACCCCCGCCAGCACCAGCACATCGACGGGTCCGGCACCGTCCAGGGCACGGTTTCCGGGCCGGAGCGGCTGACGCTGGGCGCGGAGTTCGGCATGGACATGAAGATGGGCGCGTCGTACAAGATCAAGAACAAGGTCGTCGAGTACGACGAGGACCGGTTGATCGCATGGCGGCACAAGGGCCTGCACCGCTGGCGCTACGAGCTGACCCCCACCGCCGACGGCGGCACGGAGGTCACCGAGACCTGGGACCTCTCCCGCTACCCGCTGCCGCTGCGGCTCGGGCTCTCCGCGGCCCTCGCCGGCAAGACGCAGAAGGCCATCGACGGCACCCTGGTCAAGCTGAAGCAGGCCGCCGAGGCCGGCGCCGCCTGACGCTGGCGGGTCGTGTGCCTGAGCGTGCGCCCTGGAGCTCTCTGGGGCACACGACCCATGCGGCGTGGCTCAGTGGACCTCGCCGAGGTCCTCGTGGGCCTCGTGCGAGAGCGGCTCGACCTGGAAGGTCGCGTGCCGGACCTCGAAGTGCGCGCTGACGCACTCGCACAGCTCGTCGAGGATCGGCCCCACCCCGCGGTCTGCCAGCGCCTCGTCGGTCACGGTCACGTGCGCCGACAGGCTGGGCATGCCGCTGGTGATCGTCCAGGCGTGCAGGTCGTGGACGTCGACCACGCCCGGCACCTCGACCAGGTGGCGCCGTACGTCGTCCAGGTCGAGGCCGGCGGGCGCGATCTCCAGCAGGATCACGGCCGAGTCGCGCAGCAGCAGCAGCGCGCGCGGCAGGATCAGCACCGCGATCAGCAGTGACGCCACCGCGTCGGCCCGGTCCCAGCCGGTGGTCCAGACGACCACGCCGGCGATGACGGCGAGCACCGAGCCGAGCAGGTCGGCCAGCACCTCGTTGGCGGCGCCGCGCAGGTTGAGTGACCCGGTGTCCGAGCGGTTGAGCACCATCAGCGAGACCGCGTTGGCGAGCAGGCCGAAGGCCGCGAACGCGACCATCGGGGCAGCCTCGATCTCCGCCGGGTCGCCCAGCCGGGTGATCCCGGCGTAGCCGACATAACCGCAGACCCCCAGCAGGACAAGGGCGTTGAGTATCGCGGCGAGGATCTCGGCGCGGTGGTAGCCGAACGTCGAACGCGGTCCCGCCGGCCTCCCCGCGACGTACGACGCCCCGAGCGCGAGCACCACGGCGCCGGCGTCGGTGGCCATGTGGCCCGCGTCGGCGAGGAGGGCGAGCGAGCCGGTGAGGTACGCGCCGACCAGCTCTACGACCAGGACGCTGCCGGTGGCCGCGAGGACCCACCGCAGGCGGGAGCGGTCGGCCGCGCGCCCGGCGGCATGCCCGTGACCGTGACCGTGTCCCATCGTTACTCCGCCAGCAGTTGGTGGTGCCATTCTCTCCTCCGCGTGGGGCTCGGTCACGAAGAGGTCACGGTTCGAGCGCTCCCCGGACGGGGTTCGTCGCACCGGAGACCCTGTGCACCCCATGACCGAGAAAGTGACCCTGCCGGTGACCCCTGCGCGACGCGCCGCGAGCCTGACGACCCTCGTCACCCTCATCGCCACCCTTCTCTCCCTCGGCGTCACCGCTCCTGCCGAGGCCGCCGGTTCCGGCCGCGGGCCGCACCCC
Source organism: Nocardioides szechwanensis (assembly GCF_900103935.1). Taxonomy (GTDB): domain Bacteria; phylum Actinomycetota; class Actinomycetes; order Propionibacteriales; family Nocardioidaceae; genus Nocardioides; species Nocardioides szechwanensis. Next base: position 249,580 of record NZ_FNIC01000004.1, on the reverse strand, counting down.
GCTGCGGTGTCGTGGCAGAGCGCCGGGGTGCTCAACCCCCTGGCCAGCCGGGTGATCCGCGGACACCCCAAGCGCAAGGGACGCCCGCTCTTCCGGCACACCGAGTTCCCCGACCCGACCGGCATCGCCTTCCACGGCCGCGTGGTCGCGATCGCCACCGGCTCCCTCGCGCCGCGCAGCATCGCCCCCACGTTCCGGGGCCCGTGGCGCAAGGCCGGTACCGCCTTGTCGCGGATGCCGCGGTGGGCGACCGGTCGCGGCATCTGGGCCTCCGACGTCGTCGCCGTGCGCAACCGCTACCTGCTCTACTTCTCCGCCCCCGTCGCCGGCCTCGGTCCGCTCGGCCGCTGCATCGGGGTCGCGGTGGCCCGGACCCCACTGCAGAAGTTCCGTCCGATGCGGCGCCCGCTCACCTGCCCGCGCTGGGCGCGCACGCCCAACGCCTTCGACCCCGTACGCCCCGCCAGCCCGTCGCTCGCCCGCGCCGGCGTGATCGACCCCGAGGGCTTCCGCACCCGCGGCGGTCAGCGCTACCTGCTCTACCGCACCCAGGGCACCCCGTCGACGATCCGGATGGTGCGGCTCACCGCCGACGGCACGCGTGCCCGACGCGGCGTACGCAGCCGGGTGCTGGCGACGTCCAAGGGAGTGGTCGAGAACCCCGTGCTCATGCAGCAGCGCAAGGGATGGGTGCTGATCACCTCCCAGGGCTACTACGGCGACTGCGGCTACCGCACCACCTGGCGCCGCGCGCCCAACCTGAAGGGCCTCCGCCACGCCCGGTCCCGCGCGCTGGTCACCCGCCAGAGCACGCGTCTGTGCGGGCCTGGCGGCGCCGACGTGGTCGGCGGCTCGATGGTGCTGATGCACGCCTGGACCTGTCACGGCCGCCCGTGCCCTGCCGGCGACCTCCAACGCGCACGTTGGTACGGCGCCCGGCGCGTCCTCTACGCCGCGCACCTGCGCTGGGACCGCCGCGGCCGCCCGCACCTGGGCCGGTTCGTGACGCCGACCAGGCTCCGCCCCAGGGGGCACCAGCAGTCGTCCGGCAGCGACTCCGGCCCGGGCACCGGCGTCGGGCTCCCGGACCTCCCGCTCTGACCTCGCGCGCCCCGAGGTAGCTGAGCGAAGATGGGTCGGTGAGCGGCGGCGAGAGTGAGGACAGGTTCGGCTGGTTCGCATACCCGCGTGCCGGCTCAGATGACCGCTACGTAGACCCACCCGTGCGGGACGTCCACCTACGGGTCGACGAGTACGGCGGACCGTTCTGGTACTCCGAGGGGTGCCTGGGTGACGACTTCGACGAACTCCACGAGGACATCGGGATCTCTCGAGGCTTGTACGACGAGGTGATGGCCTGGCACTCCGCCTCCCTGGCAGCAGGTGCCCGCTCGGAGGCGCTGTTCGTTGTCGAGCAGGGGCTCCTGCGTCGCCTGGCAGCCGAAGTCGGCCCCGCGGTCGCGGTTCCGCCCGCTCGATCGACCCCGACGGCAGCCGTCTCCCTGCTCGATGACGACGTCAACTCGCTCCCGGTCGAGGCGGCACTCAAGGCGAAGGTGACGGTATGGAAGGCGCAGGTGAGCACGTACGCGCACGCGACCGGCGACAACGACGCCGAGGTCTGGGCGTGGCAGGACGCGGGAGACATGCTCGCCCGTGAGGTTGCAGCGGCACTCGGCGACGACTACAAGGTCAGGGCGTTCTAGGCGATGAGCTCGTAGCCGAGGGTCGTGCGGCCGTTGTAGTCGAGGTGGCCCAAGGGTGCGGGCGCGCGGGAATGGTAGGTGTGCCCGGTGGGAGTGCTGGTGATGACGGTGTGGCGGTCGGTGCCGTCCCGGGTGGCTGGTGAGGGATAGGCGGACCAGCCCGGGGCCTGCTTGGCGAGGTTGCAGCGCTCGCACAGGCCCTGGGAGTTGGTCTCGGAGGTCTCGCGGCTGGTCTGCCACTCGGTGACGTGGTCGGTGGCGCGGATCGGGGCACCGCACCAGGGGGTGCGGCACAGGTCCTGGTCACGACGCCGCACCATGTCAGCAAGGCCGGCCGGTGCGTGACGGGCGCGGGAGTCCATTCCGACCAGTTGTCCGGTCTCGGGATGGGTGTAGAGCCTCCTCACCCACACCTGGACCGCGGTCATCGCGTCGTCAAGGAGATCGTGGGCCCAGTCCGCCGGCACCGGCCCGTAGCCCGGCACGTGCGCGGACTCCTCACTGGCACCGAAGAAGCTGCGGTCGGTCATCACCAGGTCGAGGTTGACCCGCACCGGGTCGGCCACCGATGTGCCGGCGACGCGTTCGACGAGGCTGTCGGCCATGACCTGGCCCCGGCTGCGGGGGTCACCGACCGCGCGGACGGTGTCAGCGGCGGCCTTGAGTGCGGCGAAGACCGCGACCCCGTCCTTGACCGAGAGCAGCGCGCTGAACCAGGTCATCGTGTCCGGCGCCGGACGCAGGGTGACGTGCCGGTCGGCCTCGGCCTTCCTGGCCCGGGCGGCGACGGCGGCGTTGTCGAGGTCGGCGGCGAGCTTGCGCGCCGCGTTGCCCAACGCGTGGTCCGAGAGGTCCAGTCCCGTGCCGCCGGGACCACACAGGCGTCGGTCGACCTCGCGTCGGTCCTCGACCGACAGGCAGGCGGTCTCACGGGCCAGGATGGTGGCGCGCCACTCACTGAGCCGACCTGTGCGCATCTGCTCCAGGGTGTAGGGCATCTCGCGGTCGAGGATCTTCGCCAGGCCCAGGAGCCGGGACGCCTTGTTGGACGACTCTCGCCGGGCGAGTCCGATCTGGGAGGCCACCCCCTCACCCAGCCGCGCCGCGGGCCAGCCACGCTCCTTCTGCGCAGCCCGCTGAGAGTCGTCGAAGTCCACCGACACGACCGCCTGCGCAGCAGCCGCCGCGCCCTTGAGGTCCTCGAGAGCTCGGATCAGGTCGATCCGCTCGCTGTCGGTGAGCTCGCGCGGGAGATCGGCCAGGGGGGAGACCCACTGGCTGACCGATGCTCCCGAGACCTCGAACATGCGTTTCACCTTAGGTGGGACCACCGACAGTGCTCATCGCTCATAGTTGTGGTCTCAGTCCGAAACCGTGTAGAGCCAGACGCTCTCGCCATCGGAGACGGTGATCGCCGCGCCCTTCGGCTGTTCGTTGACTGAGTAGACAGTCACCACTGCCGTGTCACAGCCGATGAGTCGTCCGGTACCCAGCACGCGACCGACGCCCGGTCCGGCCCCCTCAGGACGGAGGGTGAGGACGTATCGGCGGTCCTCGAAGTGGATCGCCGGGCACGGCCTCGAGGGTGCCAACGTCGGCCCGATCGTGGACAAGGGCGCGCTGACGGTGAGACGGACGCAGAGCTCGTCGACGGCGTTGCCTGTGCACAGGTCGTACTCACCCGGCGCGGACGGGGGCGGAATCAACACCTCGTCCGGGCCTGGACCCATGATCCCGATATCGATCCAACCCATCCTTCCCGCGGTCCACCCAGTCGGCTCCCGGTCCTGTTGCGTGGCGTTCGAGGTCAGCTCGTATCTCGTCCCGTCGGAGCGCGCCGTGAGGGTGAAGCCCACGCCTCGGGGCTGCTCGGTCGGAAAGGTCAGGGACACCACGTCGCCCGGACGTGCCCTGGCAGGCGTAGCAACCATGGCCGGGTCCGCTGGCGTCACCTGCTCCGGGAGAAGCACCACGACCCCGCCCCCAGCGGACCGCCGAGCGCACTGCTCCGCGGCAGGCCAAGCGTCACCGAAGTCGCCGCCCGAATCCGTGCCGACCGTGTAGAAGCCGCCGCCACCACGGACGTAGTCGCCAACAGGAATGACCAGGGATCCGTAGCGGACGGCCTGCTCCGCCGGGTCCCAAGTGCTGCCGTTCGGCCAGACGACTGCCTGGTCGCCGACGTAGAGGCACCCGCCCCGCAGGCTCACCACACCCCTCACCAGGGCCATCGGCCAAGGGCCGTCCCGCTCGGGCAGGGTCAGCACCGGGGAGGCGACGCCATCGACCGGGTCGGCCCGACCATCAGTGAGGACGTTACCTACCGCCGTCACCGCGCCGGCGACGAGCAAGACCGCAGAGATACTCAGCGCGAGCGTCCTCCGGCTTCGACGCCGCGCAGCAGACTTCCCAGCGGCGAGCAGGTCAGGCATCGCTGGACGCCGGTCAGGGACCATCTCCCCCAGGTCATCGAAGAGCCGAGTCGCTTCATCGTGGTTCATTGGTGTCTCCGAACTCAGCCAGATCAGGACTGTGGGAGAGAGCTGCGAGCGCCCGTGAGAGTCGGCTCTTCACAGTCCCTTGGGCAATGCCGAGCGCGGTGGCGATCTCAGGCTCGGTCAGGCGTAGGTAGTAGCGAAGAGCCAGGACCTCTCGCTGTCCTTGGCTCAGCTGCCCAACGGCTCGGCGCAGCGCATCGGCTGAGTCGCTGGCGGCCGTCGTGTCGTCTACCTGTGCATCAGGCACCTCAGCGAACGCGGTCTCCCGCCGCCAGCGACTGCGATGGCTGTCTCGATGGGCATTCACGAGCATCCTCGACACGTAGGCATCGCGGTGGTCGGCCTTCTCGACCTTGGCCCAGAAGACGTATGCACGCAGCAGGGTGCCCTGCGCCAGGTCCTCTGCCTCCGAGGCCGTGCACCCCAAGGCCACAGCGGCGCGGACGAGCGACAGCCAGCGCGCGCTGGCGAACTCGCTGAAGTCCTCGTCCCTATTGCCCACTCATCCTCCGAAACCGCGTCGCTGTCTTGTTCTAGACGCAGCTCACGGTGTCAGAGGTTCCCCTCCAGGTGCGCGACCCTCAGCCGCGACCGTGCGGCGTCAGCCAGACGTCGGGGTCGGGGCCGGCGGGGATGACGCCGGACGGGTTGATGTCGGTGTGGACCACGTAGTAGTGAGCCTTGATCTGCTCGAAGTCGGTGTTGTCGCCGAAGCCCGGCGTCTGGAACAGGTCGCGGGCATAGCCCCACAGGTGCGGCATCTCGGTGAGCTTGACCCGGTTGCACTTGAAGTGCCCGTGGTAGACGGCGTCGAAGCGGGCCAGGGTCGTGAAGAGGCGTACGTCGGCCTCGGTGATCGCGTCGCCCATCAGGTAGCGGCGGTCGGAGAGCCGCTCCTCGAGCCAGTCCATGGCCGTCCACAGCCGGTCGTAGGCCGCGTCGTAGGACTCCTGCGAGCCGGCGAAGCCACAGCGGTAGACGCCGTTGTTGACCTCGGTGAAGATCCGCTGCATGACCTCGTCCATCTCCTCGCGCAGGTCGGCGGGCCAGAGGTCGGGCGCGCCTTCGCGGTGGTGCTCGCGCCACTCGAAGAACAGGTCGTGGGTGATCCACGGGAAGTCGTTGGTGACCAGCTCACCGGTGGGGATGTCGACGACCGCGGGGACGGTGATGCCGCGCTCGTAGCCCGGGAAGCGCTTGAAGTAGGCCTCCTGGAGCCGCTCGATGCCGAGCACCGGGTCACGGCCACCCGCGTCGAGGTCGAAGGTCCAGCTCCGCTTGTCGTGGGTCGGGCCGGGCGTGCCGAGCGAGATGACGTCCTCGAGGCCGAGCAGTGAGCGCACGATGATCGCGCGGTTGGCCCACGGGCAGGCCTTGGCGGCTACCAGCCGGTAGCGGCCGGGCTCGACCGGCCACAGCCCGCCCTCGACCGGACCGTGCTCGGGGCGACGCGCGTCGCGGGTGATCCGGTCAGGGACGTAGTTCATGTCCCGGCTGAACTCCTTGCCGGCCTCGACGTACGTCGGGGTGTGGTCGTCGCTGTCGCTCATGCGTCCAAGAGTAGGTGAACGCTCAACCACTCTGGACCGGGCGGTCCGGGCGCAGCGACGCGACGAAGTCGAGCTTGTCGAGGACCGGCCCGGGGATCACGAAGGGGTATGAGGCTGCTCGGCCGGGTGTCGTCGCTGACGACGGCGATGTGCTTCGCTCTCCTGCCGTTCGGCGGGCTGCTCGGTGGCGTCCTGGTCACCACCGGCGGGCTGCCGTTCGCGATGGCCGTCTGCGGCGCCCTCTACTTCGCCGTCACCATGCTCCCGGCCCTCGACCCGCGCTGGCGGGAGATCGACCGGCGGCCCCAGCCCGCGGCGGCAGCTATGTAACTCACCGTTACTGCACCTAGCGCACCCGTATACGGGCATGACACAAGCAGTAACAGTGAGTTACAAGTGCCAGGCGCGCGCGACCTCGAGCAGCCGGTCGTTGGCCTCGGGCTCGCCGATGGAGATGCGGGCACCCTCACCGGCGAAGGGTCGTACGACGATCCCGGCGGCGTCGCAGGCGGTGGCGAACTCGGCGGTGCGCTCGCCCAGCGCGAACCAGACGAAGTTGCCCTGGGGCTCCGGCACGTCCCACCCGGCCGCCGCCAGGTCCGCCGCGACCCGGGCTCGCTCGACGGTCAGCGCCTCGACCCGCTCGAGCAGCGCGTCCTCGGCCGCCAGCGAGGCGATCGCCGCGGCCTGGGCGATGTGGGAGACGCCGAACGGCAGCGAGACCGCCCGCAGGGCACCCGCGATCGGCGTCGCCGCCACGGCGTACCCGACCCGGAGGCCGGCCAGCCCGTAGGCCTTGGAGAAGGTGCGGAAGAGCACCACGTTGGGATGGGCGCGGTAGGTCGCGAGGCCGTCGACCGCGTCGTCCATGCGTACGAACTCGAGGTAGGCCTCGTCGACGACGACCACCACGTGCGAAGGCACCGCGGCGAGGAAGGCGTCCAGGTCGGACTGGGTGACCGACGGCCCGGTCGGGTTGTTGGGCGTGCAGACGATGACCACCTTCGTCCGCTCGGTCACGGCCGCCGCCATCGCGGCCAGGTCGTGGCGCCCGTCGGCGGTGACCGGCACCTGCACCGAGGTCGCCGCGGCCGCGGTGACCGCGATCGGGTAGGCCTCGAACGACCGCCACGCGTAGACGACCTCGTCGCCGGGGTCGCAGAACGCCGCGAGCAGCTGGTAGACGAGCGCGACCGACCCGGTGGCAGCGACCAGGTCCGAGACCGGGACCTGCAGCCGCGCGGCCAGGGCGTCGTACAGCGCGGTGCTGCCCATGTCGGGGTAGCGGTTCATCACCGCCACCGCGGCCTCCGCCGCCTCGACCACGCCGGGCAGCGGCGGGTAGGGGTTCTCGTTGGAGGAGAGCTTGTACGTCGTCAGCCCGGCGCGCGGGGTGGGCGGCTTGCCGGGGACGTAGGTGGGGATCCGGTCGATGTGCGATCGCGGCTGAGGGTGGGCCATCCCTGCAGGCTAGCGGCGGCTGCGCCACGGCCTCACGACGACCGCGAGCGCCAACCCGATCGCGACGCCGATAGCGGCACCGGTGACGTTGTCGATGATGTCGGTGACGTCGCAGGCACGGTCGATCCGGGCCAGCTCGAGCTGGGTCCACTCGATACCGGCGGAGTAGGCCGCGAGCAGGCCGAGGCCGAGTGGCACCGTCACCCACCCGCTGCGCCACCGCACGGCGATCAGCGCCAGCAGGATCCCCGACGGCACGAACACGACGGTGTTGAGGAGCCGCTGGCCCCCGGAGAAGATCCAGAAGCCTTCGGGCGCGGGGCCACCGATGTCCCAGGAGCAGGTGGTCAGCCGGGTCGCGGCCGGTACGACGCCGGGCGCGCCGTCGGCGGGGATCAGCGTGATCATGCCGATCACCACCAGCGTCCACAGCAGCCCCGCGAGGGTCCAGGCCGTCGGCCCGAGGCGGCGCCGCAGCGCCAGCGCGAGCAGCACGAACACCGCCCCCGCCAGGGCGCTGCCGAACAGCATGACGTCGACACCACCTACCGGAAACACCTGGCCGACGCTACCGACCGGGCCAGGTGGGACCAACCGCGGCTCGGTCAGGCGGCGAGGGGCAGGACGACCTCGCCAGGACCGTGGATGGGGAGGTCGCGGCCGAGGGTGACGTCGAGCGGGTTGGTCAGGCAACGGATCGAGCCACCGCCGAGGTGGAACTCCGACACGTCGACGATCCGCACCTCGAAGCCCCAGTCCTCGAGCTGCGCGCGGACGCGGTCTGGGCAGGAGGGCATCACGATGGTGCGGCCGACGACCACGGAGTTGGCGGCGAACGACGTCAGCGCCTCCTCCTCGGTCAGGATCAGCGGCTCGGGCACGAGGTCGAGCAGCGCGCGGGCCGACGGCGCGTCGAAGGCGGCCGGGCAGACCATCGCCCGGTTCGCGTCGAGCGGGCAGAAGGCCAGGTCGAGGTGGTACATCCCGGGGTGGGTGATCCGCAGGCCGCGCACCCGGATGCCCAGGTCGGCGGCGAGGTGCTTGAGCGCGAGCTCCTCGGTGCGCGGGCCGTAGCCCACGACGAGCGCGTCGCCGAACGCGAACGCGTCGCCGGCCTCCAGGTGAGCACCGACGCCCTCGTGACCGACGTACGACGTGGTGAACCCGCGGTCCGCGAACCACGGCTGGGCCGAGCCGGTCTCCATGCGCCGCTGCGGGTAGCGCATGTGCGACATGACGACGTGGCGCCCGCCGCCGTGGGACTCGGCGCGCGCGAGCGCGAGACCGAGGTTCATCGCGTAGACCATGTCGGGGGCGTCGGGGCGCTGCGGCAGCACGTCGACGACGGCGCCGAGCCCGCGCAGCGTGTCGACGAGGGCCTGCCACTGGTCGGTGGCGCGCACCGGGTCCGGCTGGACCGACGGGTCCATGAACGGGTTGATGGCGTAGTCGATGCGGAAGTGGCTCGGCTCGACCATGACGTAGTGGCGGCCCCAGCTCAGCTCGGACATGGCGGATCACCCCGTTCTCGGTGGTTGCGTGGTGGTTGCTCGGCGGACGATTAGTTGTCAGACAATCTGACAGAATGATCAGTGTAGGGACTTCCCCGGTGAGTGCAAGCAGCAACGACTCCCGGGGTGCCGCAGAATGGCCCCATGGCCGAGCCGTTCGCGACCCTGCACCTGGAGCACTCCTCCACGGTCGACCGGGCCGCCGACGAACTGCGGCGCGCGATCTTCGACGGCGAGCTCGAGTCCGGAACGGCGCTGCGCGAGGTCGCGCTGGCCGCCTCGCTCGGCGTCTCGCGGCCCACGGTCCGCGAGGCGCTCACGATCCTGGTCGCCGAGGGCATCGCCACCCGCGAGCCCCACCGCGGCGTCACCGTCTCGAGCCCCGAGGCCGACTCCGTGCGCGACGTCTGCGCCGCACGGTGGGTCCTCGAAGGAGCCGGCGTACGCCGCTGGCGCGAGGCCGACGAGCCCCAGCGCGAGCGGGTGCGGGCCACGCTGCACGACTACACCTCCGCCGTACGCCGCGGCGGGTCCTACCAGCAGCTCAACGAGCGCCACCTCGCCTTCCACGTGTCCCTGGTCGGCCTCACCGGCAGCCCGCGCCTGGTCGCGATGGCCGACAACCTCGTGGTCGAGCTCAAGCTGGCGCTCGCCCAGGTCGACCGGCTCCGCCGCAACGCCCACGACCAGGCTGACACCCACACCGCGCTGGTCCAGCTGCTCGAGGACGACGACATCGACGGCGCCTCCGCGTTCCTCCAGCAGCACCTCGCCGACGCCGAGGTCGCGATCATCGAGGCGCTCGGGCTGGCCTGACCCGCCCCGACCACAGCACTGCCGCACTGCTGCCACACTGGAGCCGTGCGCTTCCTGACCTGGCTCCTGACCACCGCGATCGCCGTGGCGACCGCCGCCTGGCTGATCGACGGCATCCGCTTTTCCGGACCCGACTCGGGCACCGCCGAGATCCAGGAGAAGCTGCTCCCGCTGATCCTGGTGTCGCTGCTGCTCGGCCTGATCTCGTCGTTCGTCAAGCCGGTGCTGACGATCCTCTCGATCCCGTTCATCATCGTCACGCTCGGGCTGTTCCTGCTCGTCATCAACGCCGCGATGCTGATGCTCACCGCCTGGCTGGCCGACAAGCTCGACATCGGCTTCGACGTCACCGGCTTCTGGCCGGCGGTCGGCGGCGCGATCGTGATCACGCTGGTCACGTGGATCGTCGATGGCTTCATCGGCACCGACGCCGAGAAGAAGTGACCACGAGCCTGCCTCCCGCTCGCACCCCGGGGCAGTACGCCGTCGCGCTGGTCTGCCTGGGCAACATCTGCCGCTCGCCGATGGCCGACGTCGTACTCCAGCAGCGCCTCGGCGCCGCCGGCCTCGACGACCGCGTGAGCGTCGCCAGCTGCGGGACCGGCGACTGGCACGTCGGCAACCCGATGGACCGACGGGCCGCGGCGACCCTCACGACCGCCGGCTATGACGCCACCCGGCACCGCGCGCAGCAGCTCGACGCGTCGTGGTTCGACCGCTTCGACCTGCTGCTGGAGATGGACCGGTCCAACCTCAGCGACGTCCGGGCCTCGACCACGGAGCCGGACCGCGCCATGCTGTTCCGCAGCTTCGACCCCGTCGATCCCGGGAGCGAGGTACCCGACCCGTACTACGGTGGGGACAACGGATTCCAGGAGGTGCTCGCGATGGTGGAACGCACCACCGGCGCCCTCGTGGCCGCGCTCACCCAGCACCTGACCCAGGGGACCGAGCGCACGTGACCCGGCAGCCGCTGGTCGCCCGCCGCGCGGAGGGACTCCTCGGGTCGTCGGTCGTCGCCACGGCCCCGGTCGCCGGCGGCGACATCTGCACCGCCACCAAGCTGCGCCTCTCCGACGGCACCACCGCGCTGATGAAGACACTGCCGCACGCGCCGGAGGGGTTCTTCGAGACCGAGGCGGCCGGGCTGCGCTGGCTCACCGAGGCCGACGGCATCCGGGTCCCCGAGGTGCTCGGCGTCGACAGCGAGTGCCTGATCGTGCGCTGGGTCGAGCCCGGCAAGAACGGCGTCGAGGCGGCCGCGGCGTTCGGCCGGGCCCTCGCCGTCACCCACGCCGCCGGCGCCTCGGCGTACGGCGCGGAGAACGACGGCTTCATCGGCACCCTCCCGCTGCCCAACCGCACCGCCGACTCGTGGGCGGAGTTCTACGCCGTCCGCCGGGTGCTGCCCTACCTCAAGCTGGCCCGCGACCGCGGCGCCGTGACCGACGGCGAGGCCGCGACTGTCGAGGCGGTGATCGGGCGGCTGAGCGGGCTGGTGCCCGACGAGCCGCCGGCCCGGCTGCATGGTGACCTCTGGAACGGCAACGTGCTCTGGGGCCAGGACGGCCAGGTCTGGGTCGTCGACCCGGCGGCGTACGGCGGTCATCGCGAGGTCGACCTCGCGATGCTGGCGATGTTCGGGCTGCCGCACCTGCCCCGTGCCTTCGACGCCTACGACGAGGCCACCCCGCTCGCCGACGGCTGGGAGGACCGGCTCGGCCTGCACCAGCTCTTCCCCCTGCTCGTGCACGCCTGCCTGTTCGGCGGCGGCTACGGCACCCGCGCCGCCGACACCGCCGCCCGCTACATCTGACCGCTGACACAGGCGGGAGTACGAGCGAAGCGAGTACTCCCAATGGAGGACGAAGTCCTCCACTCTCAGGAGTGGCTCAGACAGTCCTGGCAGAGTGGGGACGTGCCTCCTCCCGTAGCCAAGCCGCGCGTCCTCGTCGTCGAGGACGACCGCGCCGTGCGTGAGTCGCTGCGGCGCTCGCTGGAGTTCAACGGGTACGACGTGCACCTCGCCGGCGACGGCGCCGAGGCGCTGGCCGGGATCGCCGGGGTCAGCCCCGACGTCGTGGTGATGGACGTGATGATGCCGCGCCTCGACGGGCTCGAGACGACCCGGGCGCTGCGCACCGCGGGCAACTCGGTGCCGATCCTGGTGCTCACCGCCCGCGACGCCATCGGCGACCGGGTCGAGGGGCTCGACGCCGGGGCCGACGACTACCTCACGAAGCCGTTCGCGCTCCAGGAGCTGCTCGCCCGGCTGCGCGCGCTGCTGCGCCGCGTCGTACCCCCCGAGGACGCACCCGAGGAGACGCTGACCTTCGCCGACCTGTCCATGAACGTCGCCACCCGCGAGGTCACCCGCGGCACCCGGCGGATGGAGCTGACCCGCACGGAGTTCTCGCTGCTCGAGATGTTCCTGCGCCGGCCGCGGCGCGTGCTGGAGCGGGCGTTCATCCTCGAGGAGGTGTGGGGCTACGACTTCCCCACGACCGCCAACTCGCTGGAGGTCTACGTCGGCTACCTGCGGCGCAAGACCGAGGCCGAGGGCGAGCCGCGGCTGATCCACACGGTCCGTGGGGTCGGCTACGTGCTGAAGGAGTCATGAGCGTCACCGAGCCCAGCCGGTGGCACTACCGCCGCTCCCTCGCCAGCCGGGTCACCCTGCTGACGACGATGGCCGTGGGCCTCACGGTCGCCTTCCTGGCCGCCGGCGCCTACGTCACGGTGCGGATGCAGCTCCAGTCGACCCTCGACGACTCCCTCTACGACCGCGCCTACCAGACCACCGAGGCGCCGACGATCCTCAACACCCGCACCGGCAGCGAGGTGCCGGCGTGGGCCCTGGTCGCCAGCGACCTGCGGATCGCGCTGGTCTACGCCGACGGCTCGATCTACCGGCCCGAGCAGCTCGACGACCCGCCCGAGCTGGACGAACCCGAGCTCGAGGTGGCCCGCGGCGACGCGGAGTCGAGCATCCGCACCGTGCCCGGCGGCGACGTCGAGTACCGCGTCGTCACGGTCCCGTACGGCGAGGGCCAGGCGCTGGTGATCGCCCAGTCGCTCGAGGGCCAGCACCGGGTGCTGACCAAGCTCGGGATCGTGATGCTGGTCTTCGGCCTGCTCGGCGTGGCCGCCGCCGCGGTCGCGGGCTGGGGCGTCGCCCGCAACGGGCTGCGGCCGGTGCGCCGACTGACCAGGTCCGTCGAGCACATCGCGCGCACCGAGGACCTCACCCCGCTGCCGGTCGAGGGCGACGACGAGATCGCCCGCCTGGCCTCGGCGTTCAACCAGATGCTGCTCGCGCTCGGCGCCTCCCGCGACCGCCAGCGCCAGCTGGTGGCCGACGCCGGCCACGAGCTGCGTACGCCGCTGACGTCGCTGCGCACCAACGTCGACCTGCTCACGCAGGCCTCCAGCAGCGACGGCCCCGACCTCCCGCCCGAGGCCCGCGCCGAGCTGCTCGAGGACGTCCGCGCCCAGATCGAGGAGCTCACCACGCTGATCGGCGACCTGGTCGAGCTGGCCCGCGACGAGCCCTTCACCCCCGTCGTCGAGCCGGTCGACCTGACCGGGATCGTCGACCAGGCCGTCAGCCGGGTCCGGCTGCGCGCGCCGTCGCTGACCTTCGACGTGCACGCCGAGCCCTGGTGGGTCGTCGGCGAGGCGTCGTCGCTGGAGCGGGCCATGACCAACCTGCTCGACAACGCCGCCAAGTGGAGCCCGCCCGGTGGCACGGTCACGGTCCGGCTCGTCGGCGGCGCACTGACCGTCGACGACGAAGGTCCTGGGATCGCCGAGGCCGACCGGCCGCACGTCTTCGACCGCTTCTGGCGCGCCGACGAGTCGCGCGGGCTCCCGGGCTCGGGCCTCGGGCTCTCGATCGTGCGCCAGGTCGCCGAGCGGCACTCCGGGTGGGTCGAGGCCGTCTCCGCGCCCAGCGGCGGAGCCCGCCTGGCGATGCGCCTGCCCGGTACGCCCGTCCCCGCCGAGCACGTCCATGCCTGAGCGCGCGCGCCGGCTGGCCGTCGTACTCGTCGGAGCCGTGCTGTCCCTCACGGCGTGCAGCGACGACAAGACGGACCCGCCGACGATCGACGAGGACCCGCCCGCGGTCTGGAACCCCTGCGCCGGGCTCGCCAAGCCGGCGCTGCAACGCGCGTTCGGCGTCGACTTCACCAAGGAGGACGGCGAGCCCACCGCGCCGCGGTGCACCTTCACGCCCGTCGAGACCGGCGGACCGGCGCTCGACGCCAACTACATGCTCTTCCCGGCCGGGCTCGACGCCGCCTGGGACTCCATGGGCACGCTCGCCGGCGACGTCGAGGAGCTCGAGGTGGAGGGCGCGGACGCCGCCCGTCTGGTCGTGAAGTTCGCGCAGGGCTCCTTGCTGGTCACGGGTTTCGTGCAGAACGGCGACCTGATCCAGATGGTCAACCTGGTCGACCCCAAGCCCCACGACCGGGCGCTCGACGTGGCCGGCGTACGCACGGTGCTGGCCGCGCTGTCGGCTCATGCCAACGAATACGGCGTCAGCTGACGCAGTCAGTCCACAAAGACGGCGAGCAGTCGCTCCGCCTTGACCGCGCTCTCCACCCACTCCGACGCGACGTCGGACTGGACGGTGATCCCGCCGCCGGTGCCGAGCAGGTAGCGGCCGTCGCCGCCGGTCATCAGCGAGCGGATGACCACGCCGAGGTCGGCGCGGCCGTCGGCCGCGACCCAGCCGAACGCACCGGAGTAGACGCCCCGCGGAGAGTCCTCGACCTCCTCGATGATCTGCATCGTGCGCAGCTTGGGGGCGCCGGTCATCGAGCCGGCCGGGAACAGCACCCGCAGCGCCGCGACCGTGGAGACCCCGTCGGCCAGGTGGCCGCGGACGGTGGAGACCAGCTGGTGCACGGTGGCGTAGGACTCCACCTCCATGAGCGTCGGCACCACGACCGTCCCGGGGTCGCAGACCATCGAGAGGTCGTTGCGCAGCAGGTCGACGATCATCAGGTTCTCGGAGCGGAAGCGCGGGTCGGTGGCCAGTGACCGCCGCTGCCGCTCGTCCTCGGCGGCGTCGGCGCCGCGCGGCGTGGTGCCCTTGATGGGCTTGGTCTCGATGGTCCGGTCGGCGCCGACCAGGGCATAGCGCTCAGGCGACGAGCTGAGCAGCCACGACCGCGCGCCCGGGACGTCGTGCTGGAGGAAACCGGCGTACGGCGCGGGGTTGAGCTCGCGCAGCCGCAGGTAGGCGGTCGCGGGGTCGAGGCCGCTGCGGGTCTCGGCCCGGTAGGTCAGGTTGACCTCGTAGGAGTTGCCCGCGTGGAGCTCCTGCTGGACACGCTCGAACGCGTCGGCGTACGCCGGCGTCGGGTGGGTCGTGTGCCCCACGGTGCGCCCCGGCGCACTCTCAGGCACACGACCCGACAGCGACGGAGACGCCGACGGCGGGTGGTCGAACAGCCGCACGTGACGGGGGCGCATCCAGACCGCGTCGGGCAGCTCGCCGGGGGCGGCGGGGAGGTCGGGGCGACAGGCGTAGCCGAGGTAGCCGAACCACTGGTCGCCCGGGTCACCGGCAGCCAGCTCGGATTCCAGTACGGCGAACACGTCGTCGCCGACGATCTCGGCCCGACCGCCTTCGTGGCGGGTCACCTCGCGCCGCGCGGCGTCGTAGCTCAGCGAGACGTCGTCGTCCTCGAGCCACCCGATCAGCGAGCGGCGCCCCGACCACTCCCGCGCCCCGCCGCCGTCGAGCCAGAAGCAGCGCGCCCGCGCGGCGGCCACCTCCCGGAAGAACGCCACCGGGCCCGCCGGGCCCGGGCTCACGAGGACCCCAGGAAGTTGGCCACGATCGCGGCGCCGTGCTCGGACAGGATCGACTCGGGGTGGAACTGCACGCCCACCAGCGGCAGGTCACGGTGCGCGACGGCCATCGTGACGCCGCTGACCTCGTCGACGGCGGTCCGCCGCAGGCACGGCGGCAGCTCCAGCGCGGCCAGTGAGTGGTAGCGCACCGCCTGGAACGGGTCGGGCACCCCGGCGAACAGCCCGTCGCCGTCGTGCCGGACGGTGGCCAGCACCCCGTGGCCCGGCGGCACCCGGTCGACCCGACCGCCGTACGCCGAGACCAGGCCCTGCAGCCCCAGGCAGACGCCGAGCACCGGTCGGGTGCCGGCGAGCAGCACCTCGCGGCCGACCGCGAAGTCGGCGTGGACGTCGGGATGACCGGGGCCGGGCGACAGCACGACGTGCGAGTGGGCCAGCACCTCGTCGAGGGTGGCCTCGTCGTGCTGGACGACGGCCGGGACGACCCCAGTGACCTCGGCGACCAGGTGGACGAGGTTCCAGGTGTAGGAGTCGTGGTGGTCGACCACGACCACGTCGGGTGTCGTCACGCGCTCGCCCCTGACAACAGAAGTGCAGTGGGGGACCCGATGAATCTGGGGGGCAGTCTCCACCGGGTCCACACCACTGCAGTCGTCATGCTAGCCGTCCCGGGGCTCCGCGCCACGCCCTCCAAGGACAAGTTCCACAACGATTTCGTGAAGTACGTCGTAGCCACGCTCGGTGAGGATCGACTCGGCGTGGAACTGGATGCCGCGGTAGTGCGGACCGGTCAGCACGTTGATGTCGTCGGTGTCCGCATCGGCGTCGACCGACACCCCGGCCGGGAGCGCCTGGTCGCCGGCCCGGCCGACGAACGTGTTGTAGAAGCCGACCCGCTCGGTGCGCCCGTTGACGACCACCGGCGACTGCGTGCCCTGGAAGACGATGTCCTTGTAGACAAGGGGAATCCCGAGCTGGTGGCACAGCGTCTGGTGTCCGAGGCACACCGCCAGGAACGGCTGCCCCGACGCGAGCAGCGCGGCCACGGCGTCGCGCATCCGGGCCATCTTGGGGTCGTGGCCGTCGCGCGGGTCGCCCGGTCCGGGCCCGACGATCACCAGGTCGAAACCGTCCAAGCAGCCGGCGACGTAGTCCTCGTGGCGCACCACGCTGCTGGTCAGCCCGAGCACGCCGAGCACGTGGCGCAGCATGTTGACGAAGTCGTCCTCGCCGTCCAGGATCACGACGCTCTTGCCTGCCAGCCGGCGGTCCGGCGGCGAGCCGGCCTGGTCGGTCAGCCAGAACGAGCTGAGCCGCCGGTTGCGCGCGTTGAGGGTCAGCAGCACGTCCTCGTCGTTGACGAGCTCGGCGATGTTGACGTCCGGCACCGGCGCGGCCGGCACCAGCCCGAAAGCGCGCAGGATGCCGGCGGCCTTGGCGTGCGTCTCGGCCACCTCGTACGCCGGGTCGGAGTCACGCACCAGCGTGGCACCGGCGGTGACCTTGAGACTGCCGTCGAGGCCGACGTCGGCCGAGCGGATCACGATCGGGCTGTCGACCTCGGGGCCGCCCTCGGCGTCGCGGCCCAGGATCGCCAGCGCGGCACCGTAGTAGCCACGGCCCTCGGTCTCGTACTGCTTGATCAGCCGGCAGGCGTTCTCCACGGGGCTGCCGGTGACGGTGGCGGCGTACATCGTGTCGCGCAGCACTTCGCGCACGTCGCGGTCGGTGCGGCCGGCGAGGAGGTACTCGGTGTGGATCAGGTGGGTCATCGGCTTGAGGAACGGCCCGAGCACCTGGCCGCCCTCGTGGCACAGGTCGCACATCATCTTCAGCTCTTCGTCGACGACCATGAAGAGCTCGTAGATCTCCTTCTCGTCGTGGAGGAAGTCGAGGAGCTGCTGCTTGACCGGTGCGCCGTCGCCGGACCGCGGGATCCGGAACGTGCCACTGATCGGGTTCATCCGGACGTCGGCCAGCCTTGATCGTCCGCTCGGTCGCTCGCTCGTACCTCGCTCGGCTCCGTCGCGAACGGGGTGGATGGTGACGTGCCGCTCCGGGCTGGCGCCGATCAGGTAGCGGTCGCCGGTGAAGAAGACGTAGGTCCAGTAGGCCCCGCGCTCGCGCTCGAGCAGCCGCTTGAAGACCGTGAGCGCTGTGGCCGGGCCCCAGTCGGCGACCTTCGCGCGGTAGTGGCGCCCGATCACCAGGTTGGCACCCTCCCCCTGGCCGATCTCGTCCTCGATGATCGCCTTGACCAGCCCGCCGTACTCCTCGTCGCCGGTCTCGAAGCCGCCGCGGTCGGTGAACTCGACGGGGACGTCGTCGATCGCCGCGATGATCTCGGCGACCGAGAACTCCAGCTCGGTGTCGACGTCGACCACGACCAGCGGGGTGCCGTCGTCGTGGGCCTCGAACCCGCGCTCGGCCACCTGGCGGAACGGGATCGCGAGCAGCCGGTCGGCGATGTGGGCGTCGGACGGCACGCCGTCGGTGAGCGGTACGTCGAGCAGCGACTCGACGACGCTGCGTCGGCCGCCGACCAGGCCGACGGTGTCGCGGTCGCCCGCCCGGGTGGACCGCCGGATGATCGCCCATGCCTCGTGCCCCTGGAGCGCGGCGATGGCGTCCCGGGCGGCAGAGGTCTCAGACATGCCAGAACCCTATTCGCCTCCGGCCCGTCACGGGTGGCCCGTCCGTCGGGGCTAGCATCCGCGGGTGGCGACCATCAGAGGCACCGACGTCGAGATCCCGCTCCCGCCCCGCAAGCTGCGACTGATGGGCGAGAGCGAAGAGGCCTTCGTCGAGGCCGGGGTGCTGCTGGCCGAGCTCCTCTACCGGCTCGGGCTCGAGGACGGGCACGAGCTGATCGACGTCGGCTGCAGCGTGGGGCGGCTGCCGATCGGGCTGCTCGCCGGCACCGACTTCCGGGGACGCTACGTGGGCTTCGACGTCATGCGCCGCCAGGTGATGTGGGCCAAGCGCAACCTCTCCCCGGTCGCCGGGCGCCTCCACTTCCGCCACGTCGACGTGCGCAACGACCGCTACAACCCCGGCGGCACGGTGGAGCCCGCGGAGGTCCGTTTCCCGGCCCGCGACGAGGGCTTCCACATGGCCAGCCTGTTCAGCATCTTCACGCACTTCTACAAGGAGGACATCGCCCTCTACCTGCGCGAGCTGCGGCGGGTGCTGCGCCCCGGAGGCACGGTGGTGGCCACCTGGTTCCTCTACGACGACGACCGGCTCGAGGCCGCGGTCGCCTCCGAGGCCTACCCGATGACCCACCGTCTGGACGACGTCACGATCTACAACGACGCCGACGACCCGCTGCGGGCGATCGCGTTCCACGAGGACGCCGTTCGCGCGATGGTGGCCGACGCCGGCCTGGAGCTCGTCGACGTCGAGCGTGGCCGCTGGGCCGGCGGCCCGGGGCCGTTGTTCCAGGACATCGTGGTGTTGCGACGCACCTGACCCGCAGCGACCGTCAGGAGATGGTGGTCAGCAGCTGGGTGGCGCGGGTGAGCACGACGTAGAGGGTCGCGCGCCCCGTGGCCGACTCCTGCTCGATCTCGCCGGGCCGGACCACGACGATGCCGTCGAACTCCAGACCCTTGGTGTCGAGGCCGGTCAGCACGACCACCCGGTCGCTGCCCGACGGCGCGACCGAGGAGTCGATCGCGTCGCGGGCGCTGGGGGCGTCGGCAGCCAGCTCGGGCCACGACGCCAGCCAGGCGTTGACCTCGGAGCGCCGAGCCACGGGTACGACGACCCCGACGGTGCCGGCGACCCGGCCGGCCAGGTCGACCACGGCGTCGCGGGTCGCGGCCTCCAGGTCGGCCACCCCGGTGATCACCTGGGGCTCGACGCCGGTGGAGCGCACGGCGGTGGGCAGGTCGGCGTCGAGGCCGACCCGCTCGGCGTAGGCCGCGGCGTACTCGTAGATCTCGGAGGAGTTGCGGTAGTTGGTCGAGAGATGGAACTCGTGCAGCGCCTTGCCCTCGAGCGCGGCGGCCCGGGCGGCGGCGGACTCCGCCGGCACCGGCCACGACGACTGCGCCGGGTCGCCGACGATGGTCCAGGAGGCGGCCCGGCCACGGCGGCCGACCATCCGCCACTGCATCGGCGTCAGGTCCTGCGCCTCGTCGATGAGGATGTGGGCGAACGCGTCGTCCTCGATCCGGTAGGTGGGCGGCGCCCAGGCCCGGCCCGACGGCGCGTACTCACGGTCGGAGGCGGTGGTCAGCTCCTGGAGGTCGACGGCACCCTCGATCAGGGCCATCGGGTCGTCGCGCTCGTCCTCGACCTTCGCCGGGACGTCGCCGAGCGCGTAGCGCAGCTCGTCGAGCAGCGGGATGTCCTCGACCGAGAGCGACCCGTCGCCGCTCCACGACTTGGTCAGCAGCCGCTGCTCCTCGGCGTTGAGGAGGCCCTCGCCGACCCGGGCGAGCGTCTCGGGGTCACGTAGCCAGGACAGCACCTCGCGCGCGTCGAGCGGCGGCCACCACGCCACCGCGAAGTCGACGAACGCCTGGTTGGACAGCATCTCGTCGTCGAACGCCTCGCGTCCGCGCTCGCGGCCGCGCTCACCGCGCACCTGGCGCCACATGGTGTCCAGCAGGGTCGGTGCCACTCGCGGGAGCTGCCGGTTGCGGCGACCCTGAAAGTTCTGGCCCTGCGACATCAGCTGGCGGCGTACGCGCCCGAGCAGGCCACGGTCGAGCCGGATCGTGTCGTCGCGCCAGAAGACCCGGAACTCGGTGGGGCTGCCGGGCGCCTGCTGGCGCGCCGTACGACGGATCAGCTCGGCCATCCGCTCCGAGCCCTTGACGTCGGCGACCGCCGGCTCGTCGTGGCGCGTCGCGCGGACGCCGTCGACGACCTCGCCCAGCGAGCGCAGCGCGACGGCGGTCTCGCCGAGACTGGGCAGGACTCGCTCGATGTAGCGCATGAACACGCCACTGGGGCCGATGATCAGCACGCCGCCGGACTCGTAGCGGCGGCGGTCGGTGTAGAGCAGGTAGGCGGCGCGGTGCAGCGCGACGACGGTCTTGCCGGTGCCGGGCCCGCCGGAGATCGCGGTGACGCCCTTGCTGGGCGCGCGGATCGCCTTGTCCTGCTCGGCCTGGATGGTGGCCACGATGGAGTGCATGGACCGGTCGCGGGCCCGCGACAGCTGGGCCATCAGGGCGCCCTCGCCGACGATCGGCAGCTCGACGCCCTGCGCCTCGAGGTCGGCGTGCGCCGCGGAGTCGAGCAGCTCGTCCTCGACGCCGATGACGCGGGGGCCGGTGCAGCGCAGCACCCGGCGGCGTACGACCTGGTGGGGCTCGGCGGCGGTGGCCTGGTAGAATACCGCGGCCGCGGGCGCCCGCCAGTCGATCAGCAGCGAGTCACGGTTGGCGTCGCGCAGGCCGATCCGGCCGATGTAGCGCGGGTGGGAGTCGAGGTCGTGCTGGAGGTCGAGGCGCCCGAAGACCAGCCCCTCGTGGGCGGCGTCGAGCTGCGCGATCCGCTTGGCGGCCTGGAAGACCATCGCGTCGCGCTCGACCAGCCCGCCCTCGTGGCCGAGCCGTCCGCGGTCGTGTCCCTCGCGGGCCAGCTGCCGCGCCGCCTCGGCGGAGTCCTGCAGCTGGACGTAGACGCGGTCCACGAAGCCTTGTTCGCGAGCGACCTCGCGCTCGACCAGCTCCTCAGTCAACTTCTGTGACCCCTCAGCACCGACGATCGGTGCCCGTCGCACCTGGAGATGCCGGCGGGCAAGTTCTCAAGCCTATACGCCGCCATGGCGTGGCGTTGCATGGTGCTCCGACCTCACGCCTCGGGCGGGGTCGACGTCGGGGCTGACGTTGGGGCTGGAGTGCGAAGACCCCGCTCCGGGCGCTTTCTCCCAACGCGCCTCGAGCGGGGCCTCCGTCTTGCCCGGGTGGTCGAAGTCCGCAATCCCCCCAGATGTGCGGCGTTCCGGTCCCGGCGTGTTGAGGATCCCCCCGGTTCCACCAACACACCGGAACGCTACGGAATCCGTTGCCACGACACAGAAACGATGCGTGCACGGCTGCGCCAGCAATCGGTAACAGAGATTTGCGCGGTTCGTCCCACGTGCCCCACCAGTCACTCCTTGAGCTTTCTGGAGGACGCCGCTTGGTCACAAACGACAGCTCCAGGCCCAGAAAACCTGCGGTTTGGGACCAAACCGCAGGGTCAGCGGCGCACGCGCACGTAGGTCGCGGTGCCACCGGCGAGCAGCTTCGCGCGGGTCAGGCGCGGGGAACGCAGCGCCTTCGCGCCGACGGCGGTCGGACGCAGCCGCAGCGTGAGGGCCGCGCCGTCGGCCACGCGGTACGTCGTACGCGCGAGCAGGGTGCCCCGGCGGACGACGTGGCCGTTGACGACGATGCGCCGGGTGGTGACCAGGCGCAGGGTGCCGGTGCAGTAGGCGCCACCGGTCGCGCAGGCCACCGAGGTGCTCGGGGTGGCGCCGCTGACCTGGACCGCACGGTTGGCCACCCGCAGGCCGGAGCCGCCCGAGGTCACGTGGAACGACGCGCTGGCGGAGTTGTCGGCGGTGGTGGTCTCGGTCGACGTGGTGGTGACCGAGGCGGTGTTGACCACCGGCTCGCCGCCGCTCGCGGACGCCGTCCGGAGGCCCAGGCACAGCAGCCACAGGCGGGCGTTGAGTGGCGCGGCCGTCGGGTTGTAGAGCTTGAACACCCGGATGATCGGCCGCGGGTCGTTGCCCAGGTCGTAGAGCGGGGCGTCCAGGTCGTGGCCGGCCACGATGCCCTTGCTGCCGTCGGCGCACGTGAGGGTGACCTCCGCGGTCTGGCCGGGTGCCACGGTGACGGTCTGCGCGACCGGCACCAGGCTCAGGTCGTGCACGTGGCCGTCAACGTCGGTGACCGAGCGGTCGAGGCAGCGGATCTCGAAGGTGCCCGTGGTCGCGTCGTCGCGGATCACGGAGAAGGTCCAGTCGGTGGCGCCCGAAGGGTACGACGTCACGACCGGCGCCACGCCGTCGAGCACGTAGCCGGGGGTGACCGGGGTCCGGCCGGGGCCGCACGACAGCGTCACGTCGGTGCGGCCGGCGGGCAGGACACGGGTCTCGGTGACCGGGGCGCTGACGACCAGGTAGTGGCTGTGCCCGTCGACGGTCTCGGTCTGCTGGCGGGCACAGACGGCGAAGACCTTGCCCTGGGCGCGACCCGCGGCGTGGTTGACCATGGTCACCTCCCAGCCGCCGGTCCCGACCGCGTGCGAGGCGGTCATGTGGATCTGGTCGAGAGTGCCGGCGCCCTGGTCGACGTGGTCGATCCGTCCGGACCCGTCGGTGACCAGGTAGCCCGTGGGGCAGGACACCGAGACGGTGCGCGACTGCGCGGGGTCGAGGTCGACGTGCGCCTCGGTCTTCTGGATGTCGATCTGGTGCTCGTGCGCGGGCACGGCCGGCGGGGCGGTCACCGTGGCCTTGATCGTGACGGTGCGGGTGGCGCCCGGCGCGAGGGTCCCGAACGCGCAGGTGACCGTCGTACCGGCGTAGGTGCACGGCGCGTCGGCCGACACGAACGTCACGCCCGAGGGCAGTACGTCGGTCAGCACGACGGCGTCGGCGGCGCTGGCACCGGGGTTGGTGGCCTGGAGCGTGTAGGTGACGACCTGCCCGACGGTCGGCGTGGTGTCGTCGACCACCTTGGTGACCTTGACGTTGGCGGGCCCGGTGGTCGGCACGACCGGGGTGGACGTGGAGTCGTCGTCGTCGACCGTGGTGCCACCGGGCGACGTGCCCTCGGCGACCGCGGTGTTGTCGACCGTCCCGGCGGTCACGTCGGCACCGGTCAGGATGTGGGTCTGCGGCGTGCAGCTGACCGAGTCACCGGGGGCGAGCGCCCCGGCGGGACAGGTCAGGCCCGGGAACATCGGGTCGGTGACCGTCACCGGGTCAAGCGCGACGTCCCCGGTGTTGGTGACCTCGAACGTGTAGGTGATCGTGTCGCCGGCGTCGGGCCCGTTGCCGTCGAGGTCGGTGATCGCGGAGGCGGTCTTGTCGAGCGAGATCGACGGGTTCTCGGCGTTCGGGACCGGGGGCAGGCAGGGCGAGGACGGGTACAGCAGCTGGTGAGTCTCGTAGTTGGACGAGAACGTCTTGGCGATGACCTGGCCGATGGTGTGGCCGACGCTGCTCACGTTGAGCGCCGCGTCGGGCGCAAGGATGCTGCCGCCCCAGGCGCTGCCGAAGCTCATGGTGACCGTGGTGGCCTGCGGGAAGTTCCACAGGATCTCGGGCCAGCTCGCCATCACGTTGTCGTTGACCTGGTCGTAGCTCCCGTTGTGCTTGATCCACATCTGTCCCTGGAGCGTGACCGCGGCACCGGACACGTTGACCAGGACGCCTGAGCCCTGGGGCACGTTGTAGGCGATGCCGGCCCCGGACGTCAGCTGGGCCGGGGTGAGCGAGAAGACGTTGAGGTCGGGGTCGGTGCCGGTGAGGACGAGGTAGCTCTGGCCGCCCACGACGCCGAGCGCGGCGGAGCCGTTGGCGGTGGCCGTGGCCAGCTGGGCCGAGCGGCTCCGGAGGGCGGCGAACGCCGTCGCGAAGTCGATCGGGTTGGCGGCGAGGTAGTGCCCGCCGCCGTTGAAGTTCACGCCGGTCGCGGGGACGACGTACGCGCTGCCCTTCTGCAGGTTGAAGCCGCCGTGCGTGCCGGCGACCACCAGGGTCGGGTCGTGCGCCGCGGACGAGAGGCGGGTGCCGACGGTCATCCCGTTGGCGGAGAGGTTGCCGCCCCAGGCGATGGACCCCTCGGACTCCGAGCCACGGGACCCGGAGCCCTCGATGAACTCGGTCCAGCCGGTCGCCGCACCCAGGGGCTCGAACGTCGAGACACAGGTCGGGGCGGGCGTCGTCGCCTCAGCCGCGGTGGCCAGGGCGCCGGTGGCCGCCGCAATGGTGGCTGCCAGCAGCAGCCCGAGGAGAAGATGGATGTGCGTGCGAATTGACGGCATGGTCGTCGGCCCCCCAGCCGTGTGCTCGTCTCCGAGCGGTCCGATCCCCCTGATCAGACCTCTTAACGCTACACCGGGGCGCCGCCCGGTGTCCCGGCCGCAGCCGGGATTTTGCCTTGCCCCGGGGCCGGTCTAGCGCTTGCGGGAGAGGAACGCCGTCATCGCCTCGCGCGCCTCGTCGGAGCCGAACAGGCTGGCGCTGAGGCGCGCCACCTCCTCGCCCTGGTCGGCGATCCGGGCGAGCAGGTCGCGGGAGAGCAGCCTCTTGGTCTCGCGCAGACCCTGCGGGGCGCCGGTGGCGAGGGACGCCACGACCCGGGCGACGGCGTCGTCGAGCTCGGTGGCCGGCACGGCCTGGGTGACCAGGCCCATCGCGGCGGCCTCGACGCCGGTGAACGTCTCCCCGGTCAGGCAGGTCAGCGCGGCGGCGCGGGACGTCAGCCGGGGGAGCACGGTGAGCGAGATGACCGCGGGCGCGAGGCCGAGCTTGACCTCGGTCAGCGCGAACGTCGCCTCCTCGGTGACGATCGCGATGTCGGAGGCGGCGACGATCCCGATGCCGCCGGCGCGCACGGCGCCCTGCACCTTGGTGACGACCGGCTTGGCGTGGGAGACGATCAGGCGCTGCATCTCCACCAGCACCCGGGCGCCCTCCTCCATGCTGCCGGCCGCCGCCTCGGACAGGTCGGCACCGGAGCAGAAGACCCGGCCCGTGGCCGCGATCACGACCACCCGCACGTCCTCGTCGGAGTCGGCCTGCTGGAGGGCCGAGAACAGCTCACGGACCAGCTGCTGCGACAGCGCGTTGCGGTTGTGGGGCGAGTCCAGGGTCACCGTGGCGATCCCGTCGACGACCTCGTAGTGGACCAGCTCGGCGCTCTCGGGAGTGACGTTCGACATGCAGCCCATCCTGCCGCACGCAATCCGCCTGGCCCTCGGTGACGAACTCTCACCATGCGACTCAGACTTCAGTACGCCGTCTTCGGCCTGTTGGCCACCATCGTCGGGATGGCCGCCGGTCATCTGGTCGCCTCCCTGCTGAAGCCCGCCTCCTCCCCCGTGCTCGCCGTTGGCTCGGAGGTGATCGACCTGACGCCCACCCCGATGAAGGAGTGGGCGATCCGCCAGTTCGGCAGCGCCGACAAGCCGATCCTGATCGGCTCGGTCATGCTTGGCGTGCTCGTGCTCGCCGCGATCGCTGGGGTCCTGACCCGGCGCCGGTTCGCCCTGGGCGCCGCGATCCTCGTGGCCCTCGTCGGCATCGCCGGGGCGGCCGCCCTGTCGCGCCCCGCCGCCAAGGTCACCGACCTGCTGCCCAGCCTGTTGACCGCTGTGGTCGCTGTCGCCGCCCTGTGGTGGCTCGACCGGGTGGCCAAGACCGGGACCCTGCTGCGTCGCGACCGCGCCGCCGCGGACGAGAAGACCGGACCCACCCGTCGCGGCGTGCTGATCGCCATGGGCGTCGTCGCCGCGGCCGCCGCCGTCATGGGCACCGCCGGCCGCGTCATCGGCAAGCTCCGCACCCGGCCCGAGGACATCACCCTGCCGGCCGCGGCCGAGAAGGCCCCGACCCTGCCCAAGGGCATCGAGAACCAGGTCCCGGGCCTCAGCTCGTTCCGCACCTCGAACGACGACTTCTACCGCGTGGACACCCGCCTCGACACCCCGATCATCAGCGCCGACGACTGGACGCTCACGATCGACGGCGACGTCGAGAACGAGCTGACCCTGACCTTCGACGACCTGCTCGCGATGCCGCTGATCGAGCGCGACATCACCGTCACCTGCGTCTCCAACAGTGTCGGCGGCCCCTACGTCGGCTCCGCCCGCTGGCTCGGCGTCCGGCTCACCGACCTGCTCGAGATGGCCGGCGTCGGCTCCAAGGCCGACCAGATCCTCAGCACCGACTTCGAGGGCATGACGATCAGCACCCCGCTCGAGCTCGCGACCGACGGCCGCGACGCGATCATCGCCGTGGGCATGAACGGCGAGGCCCTGCCCCGTGAGCACGGGTTCCCCGCGCGGATGGTGGTGCCCGGCCTCTACGGCTTCATCAGCGCCACCAAGTGGGTCACCCGGCTCACCTTGACGACGTACGCCGAGAAGCAGGCGTACTGGACCGAACGGGATTGGGCGACCGACGCCCCGATCAAGATCTCGGCGCGCATCGACACCCCCAACGCGCTCGACTCCCTCAAGCCCGGCGAGACCGTCGTCGGCGGCGTCGCCTGGGCGCAGCAGAAGGGCGGCGTCGAGAAGATCGAGGTCCGCTTCGACGGCGGCCCCTGGCAGCCCGCAGAGCTCGGCCCCGACGGCGGCAACGACTACTGGCGCCAGTGGTTCTTCAAGTGGGACGCCAAGCCCGGTCAGCACACCATCGCCGCGCGCGTCACCAGCGGCGAGGGCGAGGTTCAGAGCGCCGTCATGGCCAACCCGTTCCCCGAGGGCGCCAGCGGCATCCAGGAGTTCCTCGTCAACGTGGGCTAGCCCACTCACAAATCTTCCCAGCGCCCAATCCGGACGCCGGGATGCACCGAATCACTAGCGAAACTCCCCAACGGAAGGCACGAATCCCATGAAGCTCCAGACCCTCACCCGCAACGGCGGCATCGCTGCCGCGGCCATCGCCCTGTCGCTGACCCTCGCCGCCTGCGGCGAGGAGGACGAGCCCAGCACCTCCGGTTCCGACGACACCTCGCAGACCCCGGAGACGACTCCTGAGGAGACGCCCGAGGAGAGCACGCCGGCCGCGGCCAGCGCTGCCGACCAGGTCTTCGGTGACGGCTGCGCCGCAGTCCCGACCGACGGCAAGGGCTCCTTCGACGGCATGGTGATGGACCCCGTCGCCACCGCCGCCAGCAACAACCCGCTGCTCTCGACCCTGGTCGAGGCCGTCGGCGTGGCCGACCTCGGTGGCACCCTCAATGACGCCCCCGAGATCACCGTCTTCGCGCCGGTCAACGACGCGTTCGCCGCGATCCCGCCGGCCGACCTCAAGGGCATCCTGGCCGACAAGGCCCTGCTGTCGAAGATCCTGACCCACCACGTCGTGGGCGGCAAGCTCGACCCGACGGCTGTCGCCGGCGAGCAGGAGACCCTCAACGGGGACACGCTCACCATCGAGGGTGACGAGACGGGCATGACCGTCTCCGACGGTGTCGTGACCGCCAACGTCATCTGCGGCAACGTCCCCACGGCCAACGCGACGGTCTACATCATCGATGGCGTCATGGCCGGTGCCAAGTAACCCTTCCCACCAGACGATCTGACGACAAGGATCTAGTAGTGGATCCCATCGGACCAGCAGTCTCCGGCGTCCCCTCCTGGGAGGGGGCGCCGGCGGCGCCCGACCTGGCTGAGCTGCTCAAGCTCTCGGCCAGGGGTGATCAGGCGGCGTTCGCCCGGTTGTACGACGCCATCGCCGCGCGGGTCTTCGGGCTCGCGGTGCGGGTGGTGAGGGACCCGGCCCAGGCCGAGGAGGTCACCCAGGAAGCACTCCTGGAGATCTGGAAGATGGCCAGCCGGTTCGACCCCGACCGGGGCAGCCCGATGGCCTGGATGCTCACGATCGTCCACCGCAAGGCGGTCGACCGGGTGCGTTCGGCCGAAGCGTCCACCCGACGCGACACGACGTACCACCAGCACAACCAGGCGGTCGACCACGACTCGACCGCCGACGCAGCACACGCCTCGCTCGAAGCGAAGCGGGTCCGGACCGCGATGCACAGCCTGACGGCCGTGCAGCGAGAGGCACTGGAGCTCGCCTACTTCGGCGGCTACACGCACACAGAGGTGGCCACCATGCTCGACCTCCCGGTCGGCACGGCCAAGACACGAATCCGCGACGGCCTGATCCGGCTGCGCGACACGATGGGAGTAGGAAAATGAGCAGCGACATCCACGCGCTCTCGGGTGCCTACGCCGTCGACGCCCTCGATGACATCGAGCGCGCGCAGTTCGAACGACACCTGGCCGAGTGCGACGCCTGCCGCTCCGAAGTCGAGAGTCTGCGCGAGGCGTCGGCGATGCTGGCCGAGACCGCCGCTGCCGCACCGCCGGCCGCCCTTCGTGACCGGGTGCTCGCAGGCATCGAGACGGTCCGCCCTCTCCCCCCCGTGGTGCCGATCACCACAGAGCGCCGGACGCGTCGATTTCCGGCTCTGGTCGCAGCAGCCGCGGTCGTCACCCTGATCGGGGTCGGCGGCACCGTCTGGCAGCCCTGGTCGGACGAGACCTCGCAGTCCGTCTCCGCCGCCGATCGGGTGCTCAGTGACCCGGCCGCGATCACCGAAGAGGTCAAGCTCACCGGTGGTGGCAGCGTCACGCTGACCCGCTCGGAGCTGTACGACGCGGCGGTCATCCAGGCCGAGGACATGCCGCGGCTCAGTTCCGACGAGGTCTACGCGCTGTGGCTCCAGCACGACACCGACATGGTGCCTGCTGGCTCGATGACTGGCGCGGAGGCCGAGCCGATCGTGCTCGAGGGCGACGCGGCCACCGCCGACGGCGCCGGCATCACGGTCGAGCCCCTGCCGGTGCCCCAGGAGCCGACCACCACCCCGATCGCCTACTTCCCCTTCAAGTCAGTGTGATGAGCACGCACACACCACCGCGACGGGTCGCGGTGGTGGGCTCCGGCGTCGCCGGACTCACCGCCGCCTACGTCGCCTCGCGCTCCGCCGAGGTCACCGTCTTCGAGGCCGACGACCGTCTCGGCGGCCACGCCGACACCCACGACGTCGTCGAGGACGGCGGCCGGCTCCTGGCGATCGACACTGGCTTCATCGTCCACAACGAGCGCACCTACCCGGTGCTGCTGCGGATGTTCGCCGAGCTCGGGGTGGCCACCCAGCCCTCCGAGATGTCGATGTCCATCCGCGACGACGAGACCGGCCTGGAGTGGGCCGGCGCGCTCGGCCGCAAGGGCGTCCTCCCCTCGGCCCGGCACCTCGTCAACCCCCGCTACCTGCGGATGCTGACCGAGATCCCGCGCTTCCACCGGCAGGCCCGGGCGCTGCTCGCCACCGACGCGGAGGACACCACGCTGCGTGACTTCCTCGCCGCGGGCGGCTTCACGCCGTACTTCACCCGGCACTTCATGGAGCCGCTGGTCGCGGCCGTGTGGTCCTGCGACCCCGAGGTGTCCCTCGACTACCCCGCGCGCTACCTCTTCACGTTCCTCCAGCACCACGGGATGCTCTCCATCCACGGCTCGCCCGAGTGGCGCACGGTCACCGGCGGCTCGCGCGAGTACGTCGCCCGCGTTGCGGCGACGCTGGCCGACCGCGGTGCCGAGGTCCGCACCGGAACCAAGGTCACCTCGATCCTCGAGACCGCCCGCGGCGTCGAGATCACCGACGGCAACGGCACCGTCACGACGTACGACGCCGTGGTGGTCGCGGCCCACCCCGGCCAGGCCCTGGCGATGCTGGCCGAGCCGACGACCGCGCAGCGCGAGGTCCTCTCCGCGATGCCCTACTCCCCCAACGTCGCCGTCCTGCACACCGACACCTCGGTGCTGCCCGCCAACACCAACACCTGGGCCAGCTGGAACTTCCGCCGCCCCGACTCGGAGCAGGACGGGGTGCTGGTCACCTACGACCTGACCCGGCTCCAGCGCCTCGACACCGACGTCCACTACCTGGTGACCCTGGGCGGCGAGCACCTCGTCGACCCGGCGACCGTGATCGACCGGATGGAGTACGAGCACCCGCTCTACAACCCGGAGTCGGTCGCGGCCCAGCAGCGGCTGGGTGAGATCGACAGCGACCGGCTCGCCTTCGCCGGCGCCTACCACGGCTGGGGGTTCCACGAGGACGGCGCACGCTCCGGCCTCCGGGCCGCCGAGCACCTCGGTCTCGAGTGGCCGGAGACGACTCCGGTCGCGCCCGCCGAGCCGCTCCTCTACGAGACCACGGTGCGCCACGTCCGTCGTACCCCCTTCAAGCGCACCTTCGAGAACCGCTCGCACCTGTGGCTGGTCGACCTCGACCACCTGCCCGACCACGGCGTGCTCGGGCGCTTCGAGGGCCGCGACCACCTGGGCGACCCCGCCCTCACGATCCGCGCCAACCTCGACTCGTTCCTCGCCTCCCAGGGCGTGGACCTCCGCGGCGGCCGGGTCCTGATGGCCGCCAACGCCCGCGCGTTCGGACACTGCTTCAACCCGATCAGCGTCTTCTGGTGCTGGGACGCGTCCGGTGACCTGGCGGCGACCGTGGTCGAGGTGCACAACACCTACGGCGACCGGCACGCCTACCTCGTCCACCCCGACGCCAACGGGCGGGCGACCACCCCGAAGGCCATGTACGTCTCGCCGTTCCACGGCACCGACGGCACCTACGAGCTGGCCGTCCCCGTCCCGGGGCGCAGCCTGCGGATCGTGGTGACGCTACACAGCGACGACGGGCCCGACGACGAGAAGGCGGTCTTCTCCGCCTCGTTGACCGGCCGCCGCACCGACCACGGCGCCTGGCGCGCCGCGCCGGCTGCGCTGCGCGGCACCGTACTGATCCGCACCCACGGGATCTGGCTCTGGCTGCGACGCCTGCCGATCCGCCCACGACCACACCACCACCAGGAAGGGGTCTCGCGATGACCATCGCCCCCGCCCGCCAGTCCATCGATCGCTGGCCCGGCCTCGACATCGTCCCGTCCGGCCCCCGCGCCGCCGTCTCCGCCCGCGTCGCCCGACGCCTGTTCGAGGCCGCGGTCAACCGGCTCGACGTCACCGTGGTCGTGGGCGACCAGACCTTCGGCCTCGGCGGCCCGGTCGCCGTCGTGCACCGCCCCGAGGAGTTCTTCGCGCGGCTGGGTCGGCACCAGCTGATCGGGTTCGGCGAGGCCTACCTCACCGGCGCCTGGGACAGCGAGGACCTCGGGGGGTTCCTCACCGTGCTCGCCTCCGAGGTGTCCGACCTGGTCCCCCAGAGCCTGCAGAAGCTGCGCGCCATGATCGTGGCCCGCCCCCCGCGCTTCCACCGCAACTCCGAGGACAACACCCGCGACAACATCGCGCACCACTACGACCTCTCCAACGACCTGTTCGAGGAGTTCCTCGACCCGACGCTGAGCTACTCCTCCGCGCTCTTCCCCTCCGACGTCGTCGACCGAGGTGACCACCACGTCGCCACCACGCCGTACGACGTGCCGGCGGCCGCCGGGCTGGCCGACGCCCAGGCCCACAAGATCGAGCGGCTGCTCGACGAGGCCGGTGTCGGTGCCGGCACCCGCGTGCTCGAGATCGGCTCGGGCTGGGGCGAGCTCGCGATCCGGGCCGCCCGCCGCGGGGCGACCGTCCGCACGATCACGCTCTCGACCGAGCAGAAGGCCCTGGCCGACCAACGGATCGCCGCGGCCCACCTCTCCGACCAGGTGTCGGTCGACCTGTGCGACTACCGCGCCGTGACCGGGACCTACGACGCCGTGGTGTCGGTGGAGATGATCGAGGCGGTCGGCTGGGAGTACTGGCAGACCTACTTCGAGACCATCGACCGGGTGCTCGCACCCGGCGGCCGGGTCGCCATCCAGGCGATCACGATGCCGCACGACCGGATGCTCGCCACGAAGCGCACCTACACGTGGATCAACAAGTACATCTTCCCCGGCGGGTTCCTCCCGTCGGTCGAGGTGGTCGACCAGATCACGCGCGACCACACGGACCTGCGCCTCACGGGCCGGCTGTCGATGGGCGCCCACTACGCGGAGACGCTCCGCCTGTGGGACCAGGCCTTCCTGGCCGCCTCGCGCCGGGTGCTCGACCTGGGCTTCGACGAGCGCTTCCTGCGGATGTGGCACTTCTACCTGGAGTACTCGCGCGGCGGCTTCGCCTCGGGCTACCTCGACGTCAACCAGCTCACCTTCACCCGGCCGGCGTGACCGTCGTGACGACGCATGCCACCGGCAGCACGCGCACCGGCGACGAGATCGCCCCGAGGCTCGCGGCGGCACTCGCGCCGATCCTCGGTGGCGGCCTGCCCGTGCGCCTGCGCGCGTGGGACGGATCCGAGGCCGGCCCCGGCGACGCGCCGGTCGTGGAGCTGCGCTCGCCCGACGCCGTACGGCGGCTCCTGTGGCAGCCCGGCGAGCTCGGTGCCGCCCAGGCCTACGTCACCGGCGAGCTCGACGTGCCGCACGACGACGGCTGGGACCTCGACTCCGCCCTGACCCATGCGTTCTCGGTGGCCCGCGAGCGCGGCCTGTCGGGCACGCGGCCGAGCCTCGCCGCAACCGTGCGCGCCCTGCGGGCCGTGTCCGGGATCGGCGCACTCGGGCGCCCTCCGGCC
Source organism: Nocardioides szechwanensis (assembly GCF_900103935.1). Lineage (GTDB taxonomy): Bacteria > Actinomycetota > Actinomycetes > Propionibacteriales > Nocardioidaceae > Nocardioides > Nocardioides szechwanensis. Next base: position 216,924 of record NZ_FNIC01000004.1, on the reverse strand, counting down.
GCCCCGGCGTCGCAGGCGCGGATCCGCGGCCGCCTCCACAGCCGGCTGCGCGACCGCCGGTCGATCAGCCACCACTACGACCTGTCCAACGAGTTCTACTCGCTGATCCTCGAGCCGAACATGGCCTACTCGTGCGGCTACCACTCCTCGCCGGACCAGCCGCTCGAGGAGGCGCAGTCCGCCAAGCTCTCGCTGGTCTGCCGCAAGCTCGGCCTCGAGCCGGGGATGCGGCTGCTCGACGTGGGCTGCGGTTGGGGCTCGCTGTCGCTGCACGCCGCCGAGCACTTCGGCGCGAAGGTCACCGGCGTGACGATCTCGGCCGAGCAGAAGCGTTTCATCGACGCCCGGATCGCCGAGCGCGGGCTCGCGGACCGGGTCGAGATCCGGCTCCAGGACTACCGCGACGTGCCGGAGCGTGAGGCCTTCGACACGGTGTCGTCGATCGAGATGGGTGAGCACGTCGGGCAGGGCAACTACCCGACGTACGCCGAGGTGCTGCGGCGCTCGGTGCGCCCGGGCGGGCGGGTGCTGGTCCAGCAGATGTCGCGCACCGGCCGGTGGCCGGGCGGCGGCCCCTTCATCGAGTCGTTCATCGCCCCCGACATGCACATGCGGCCCGTCGGCGAGACGGTCGCGCTGCTCGAGGGCTCCGGGCTGGAGGTGCGCGACGTGCACGCCATGCGGGAGCACTACGTGCACACCGTCTCGGGCTGGCTCCAGCGCTTCGAGCTCAACGTCGACCGGCTCACCGAGCTGGTCGGTGAGGAGGTCGTCCGCGTCTGGCGCCTCTACCTCGTCGGCGGGGCGATGGCGTTCCGAGACGGTCGGATGGGCGTCGACCAGATCCTGCTGGTCCGCCCGGACGGAGAGCACGCCCTGCCCTGGGTGCGCGACTGGTGAGCGACGTCCTCACCGTCTCGGCGGTCGCCCTCGCGACGACCGCTCTGCTGATGACCGCGACCGCCCTGGCGGCGAACCGCCTCGGGCGGGTGGCGGTCGTCGACGTCGCGTGGGGTCTGGGCTTCGTCCTGGTCGCGGCCACCTCCTCAGTGGTCGGGGTCCTGACGGACGGAGACGCGGTCCGGCGGTGGCTGGTGCTGGCGATGGTGGGGCTCTGGGGCCTCCGCCTCGCCTGGCACATCCGCCGCCGGGCCGTCGGGCACGGCGAGGACCCGCGCTACGAGGAGGTCCTCGGCGGGTCGCTGCGCGAGGCCGGGATGGGGGTCGCTGTCCGCAAGGTGTTCGTGGTGCAGGGTCTCGCGCTGTGGTTCATCTCGCTGCCGGTCCAGGTGGGTGCAGTCTCCGACGTGTGGTCCTGGACGGTCGTGCTGGCAGGTGTCGCGCTCTGGCTGCTCGGCCTGGTCTTCGAGACCGTGGGCGACGCCCAGCTGGCGGCGTACAAGGCCGATCCCGACCGGGCGCCGGTGATGGACCACGGCCTCTGGCGCTACACCCGTCATCCCAACTACTTCGGCGACGCCTGCGTGTGGTGGGGCGTGTGGCTGGCCGCCGGGCTCGGCTCCGGCTGGCTGCCAGGCCTGCTGACCGTCCTCGCCCCGGTCGCGATGACCTACTTCCTGGTCTTCGCCACCGGCGCTCGGCTGCTGGAGCGCACGATGAGGCAGCGACCCGGCTACCCGGCGTACGCCGCCCGCACCTCGATGTTCCTCCCACTGCCCCCGCGCGGCTGAGCCGCGCGGGGGCTGCGGGAAGGGTCCTCAGTGTGAGTAGAGGTGTGCCGTCCAGTGCGACAGGTGGCCGTTCTTGTCACGCCACTGGCCCTCGACGGTCACGTCGTCGGTCCACATCCCGTGCGTGCACAGGCCGTTGCTGCAGGTCTCGTGCCAGGCATGGCCCGAGACGTGCGCGCCGCCGAACGACGTGCTGTTGACCGTGAAGTGGCTCATCTGGTTGCCGCGGAACGTGAAGCGGACCGTGCGGCCGTACATGTCGTGGCCCATGTAGGACCCCTCGTAGGGCAGGACGGCGTGCCGCGACGGCTCCGTGTTGGCCACCGCTCCGGCAGCGCTGGTCGGCGCGGCAGCCGGAGCCTGACTGGCCTGCGCCTGCCACGTCCCCAGCCCGACACCCAGTGCGAGCACGGCCGTGGCCGCGCCGATCTTCTTCAACATGGTGCTCTCCCCTGTGACACGGCCCCCTACGGGGCCGCGCCGTTCGTTGGTGCGAGGTGTGGTGCCGGGGTGGTGCCGGGTCGGCCGCCCGAGCGGCCCCTGGCGATCTGTCAGTGCATGAACAGTCGGGCGGTCCAGTGCGAGATGTGGCCGTTCTGGTCACGCCACTGGCCCTCGACGGTCACGTCGTCGGTCCACATGCCCTTGGTGCACTTGCCGTTGCTGCAGGTCTCGTGCCACGCGTGACCGGAGACGTGCGCGCCGCCGAACGATGTGCTGTTGACCGTGAAGTGGCTCATCTGGTTGCCGCGGAACGTGAAGCGGACCGTGCGGCCGTACATGTCGTGGCCGAGGTACTGGCCCTCGTACGGCAGTACGGCGTGCAGCGTCGGGCTGCTCGCCGGCGCCCCCATCGACGGCGCCGCGGCGGTGGGTGCCTGGCTGGCCTGGGCCTGCCAGGTGCCGAGACCGACGCCGAGCGCCAGGACGGCGGCCGTCACGCCGAGCTTGTTGGCCAGGCGGCTGGTGTTTTCCTTCATGAAGTTGTTCCCCCTTGAGATGCGCGGCGCCCTCCCGGCGCCGCGTCGATGCTGGTGGTGCCGGCGTCACGACGCCGGCGGGCGATCGGTCAGTGCGCGAACAGCGCCGCGGTGAAGTGCGACTCGCCGCCCGAGGTGTTGTTCCAGGTCCCCTCGACAGTGACGTCGTCGGTCCACTGACCCCGGATGCAGAGGCTGCCGTGGCACGTGTGGTGGAACTGGTGGCCGCTGACCGTGGCCACCGGGAAGCCCGTGGTGTGGTTGACGCGGAAGTTGCGGATCTTCCCATCGACGTACTCGAACCGGACGGTGCGGTAGTGCATGTCGTGGCCCATGTAGGAGCCTTCGTACGGCAGCACGGCGTGCTTCTCGAACCCGGCCGGTGCCGGGCCCATGTCGACCGTGGCCGCCGAGCTGGCCGCCGGTGCCGGCGCCTGGCTGGCCTGCGCCTGCCAGGTTCCGAGTCCGACCCCCAGGGCCAGCACGGCCAAGGGCGCGAGCATCTTGTTGAGCATGAGTCCCCCTCACTGCGCGGTCCCCTCCCGGGACCGCGAACTCAGGGAACGCTAAGCGCCCCTGACCCGTGCGGCTATGGCTCGAAATGACCTGGGGGCAGACGGAGGACGGCCGGCCCGAGCCGGCTCCTCCCTGCCCGGCGCGAGCGACGAGCGCTCTGCGCCGGGTGCTCGCGCGCCGCGAGCCCGGGTTGTCGGGGTGACCGAGCGGCCGCACCAGGGTGCGCCGCACCAGGACTCCCTCCCATGGCGGCCCTCCCCAGTGCCGCCGACCAACGACCTTAGGACGCGCCACGAGGCCTCGCCATGTCCCGAACGGGCTGGCCCGTCCGGACTAGCCGCACCTAGGGTGGTGACGGCCTCGTATCCTGCGCGCGTGACCTCTGACGACGCCGACCTCGGCGAAGAGCTCGTCCGCCTGGCCTCGGCCGACAACTTCCGCGACGTGGCCGGACCGGGCTACCCGACTGCCGACGGAGGACGCGTACGACGCGGGGTGCTGTTCCGCTCCAACGAGCTCACCTTGACCGACGAGGACGCGGATGCCCTGTCCAGACTGGGGATCACGGCGATCTTCGACCTGCGCGACGCCCACGAGGTGGAGGCGCACCCGGACGCGCCGGTGCCGGGGTCGACGTGGCGTCACATCGAGGTGAAGGGCATCCCCATGGAGGCGGTGGCCACCCTCGAGTCGCGCGAGGAGGGGCTCGCGGTGATGGGCGAGGTCTACCGCGGCTTCGTCGAGAAGGAGGGCGGTCGCGCGGCCTTCGGGGAGCTGCTGCGCGAGATCGCGGCGGGCACCGGACCGCAGCTCTTCCACTGCACCGCCGGCAAGGACCGCACCGGCTGGGCGTCGGTGCTCCTGCTGCACCTGGCCGGGGTGGCGCCCGGGACCATCCTCGAGGACTACCTGACGACCAACACCATCTCGTCGGCCACCCGGACGAAGTACCTCGGCATGGTGCGCGAGCACCTCGGTCCCGACAAGGTCGACGTCTACGAGACGGTCATGGTGGCCGACGCCGCCTACCTGCAGCAGGCCTACGGCGCCGTGGACGCGGCGTACGGCTCGATCGATGCCTACCTCGCCGAGGGCCTAGGCCTTGGTCCCGACACCCTCGCCGCCCTGCGGGTCCGGCTCCTCGACTAGCCGCGCCCCACGGCGCGGTCGGATGCCGGCCTCCTTCTCGTGGCCGTCCAGCACGATCTCGTGGGTGTCGCCGTCGCGGCCGTCGAAGCGCACCGTGACGGTCTCGAAACCCTTGTGCCGCTGCATCTGCGCGTACATGGCGTAGGCACGGCGGTCGGCCTCGGTCAGGTCGACCGCGTCGGTGAACGGGGTCAGCAGCGCCCGCGGCCACAGCCGGCGGGCCAGCACCACGTTGACCTCGACGCCGAGCACGCCGATCACTGACGCGATGTAGATCAGGCCCATCAGCCCGAGGACCAGCCCGAACGTCTTGTTCATCGAGCTGGTCCCGGACAGCACGTTGGTGGCGTAGACCGAGCCGAGGTGCTGAAGCCCCTGCCACAGCACGGCCACGAAGAACGCGCCCGGCGCGGCCCGGCCGAGGTGGTGGCTGCGGGCGGCCGCGAGCCGGAAGAGCGCGGTCAGCACCAGGCCGACCACGACCACGGTCGCGAGCACGATCGCCCATCGGAAGAGGCCGTGGATGTTGTCGCCGATGACCGCGGTGTTGCTTCCGGCCGCCCCCAGGATCGAGAGCCCGAGCACGGCGACGGCGGCGAGTGCCAGCAGGGCAAGACTCTTGAAGCGGAGCAGGAAGGGGTTGGGCCGGCTGTTGCGCGGGACCCCCCACGCCGTGGCCATGACGTTCTGGATGGAGAGCCCCAGACCCAGGCACCCGTAGAGGGCGGCGAGCGCCCCGACCACGACCGCGGCCGTCGAGCCCTGCAGCCCCTCGGGCCGGCCGAGCTGCTCACCGATGATCGGGAACTGGCCGAGGGCGGAGTTGAGCACGTCGTCCTGGAGCTCGGGGTTGCCCTGGAGCACGAAGCCGAAGATCGACGACGCCAGGAGCAGCAGCGGGAAGATCGCGATGAAGGCGTAGTAGGTCAGCGCCGCGGCGAGGTAGTTGCCCTGGTCGTCGAAGAACTTGTAGAGGACAGCGATCGGTACGCCGAGCACCCGGTGCCGGCGCTGCACTCGATCGGCGATGCCGACGACGTTACCCACCCGCTCACGGTACCGGCGCTCCCCTTGCCGGCCTGTCAGGGGAAGACGAGGTTGCCGTCGGCGTCGGTCTCGAACAGCTCGACCCCGGTCGCGACGACGGGGGCGTCGGCCGCCAGCGCCACGGCGATCTTGTTGGCGGCGTTGCGGGTGACGTCGAGCGCCACCTCCACCGCCTGGGCCGGGGTGAGGTGCGCCCGCACGGCCTCGACGTCGGCGTCGCGCAGCCGGGAGGGGGTCCAGATCATCGCGTCGGTCAGGGCCAGGGCCGCCTGGGACGACGCCGACAGGTCGCTGCGTCGGTAGTGGTCGACGGCCTCGAACGTCTCGGCCCGGGCACCGGCCTCGATCGCGGCCAGGCTGCGCCGCGACTTGCAGACCCGGCACTCGTGCTGCCGGGCCCCACGCAGTCGCACCAGCTCGGTGAGCACCGGGTCGAGCGCGTCGAGCCGGGCCACCTCCCGCATGAAGGTCTCGACGACGCCCCAGGAGTCGCCGGTCGCCGTCAGCGGCGGGTCCCACCACTCGTCCGGTCCGAACAGGGCGTCGAGGACCGCGCGCAGCCGCGGCACGAAGTCGGCGACGTAGACCATCTGGGCGGCCGAGAACATCGCATCCCCGACCGCCTCGCCCCACGCCACCCGCAGCTCGTCGTCGACCATCGACACGTCCACGGCGAACTGCTCGGCGAAGGCGGCGACAGCGGGCGCCGGCACCTGCGCGGGACGCCGGGTCCCGGCCAGTGCCGTGAGCCCCAGCGCCCCGGCGGTGGCGGCCCGGATCGCCGAGAGCGCACCCTCGTCGAGGTCCTGGGGACGGGACCGGACCAGCTCCGACAGCGCCGCGGCTGCCCCCGGCGCGTGCAGGGACAGCGCCTCAGCGCCCCCCCTGGTCCAGTCCGCGTCCATCAGTAGGACTTTGGCAGACCCAACGAGTGCATGGAGACGAAGTTGAGAATCATCTCCCGGCTGACCGGCGCGATCCGGCCGGCGCGGGTCGCCACGAGGAGCCCGGCCATGCCGTACTCCTGGGTGATCCCGTTGCCGCCATGGGTGTGCACCGCGGCGTCGGCGGACGCGCACGCCGCCTCCGCGGCGGCGTACTTGGCCATGTTGGCTGCCTCGCCGGCGCCCATGTCGTCGCCGGCGTCGTAGAGGGCAGCAGCCTTCTGGTTCATCAGCCGGGCCAGCTCGATCTCGATGTGCACCTTGGCCAACGGGTGGGCGATCGCCTGGTGGGCGCCGATCGGGTCCTTGAAGACCACCCGCTCCTTGGCGTAGGCCACCGCCTTGTCGAGGGCGTAGCGGGCGAGGCCGTTGGAGAACGCCGCCGCCATGATCCGCTCGGGGTTGAGGCCCGCGAACAGCTGCACGAGACCGCCGTCCTCGTCGCCGACGAGCGCGTCGGCGGGCAGCCGCACGTCGTCGATGAAGACCTGGAACTGAAGCTCGGGGCTGACGATCTCCATCGGGATCGCCTTGTACTCGAGGCCCTCGGAGTCGGTCGGCAGCACGAACAGGCAGGGCTTGAGCTTGCCGGTCTTCTGCCCATCAGATGTGAGCTGCTCGGTGCGCGCGACGACCAGCACGTTGTCGGCCTCGTCGACCCCGGAGATGTAGATCTTGCGTCCGGTGAGCACCCACTCGTCGCCGTCGCGGCGCGCCGTCGTGGTGATGTTGTGGGAGTTGGTGCCCGCGTCGGGCTCCGTGATCGCGAAGGCCATCGTGCTGGTGCCGTCGGCGATTCCGGGCAGCCAGCGCTGCTTCTGCTCCTCGGTGCCGTAGCGGCTGATCACGGTGCCGCAGATCGCCGGGCTCACGACCATCATGAGCAGCGGGCAGCCCTGGGCCGACAGCTCCTCGCACACGGCCGCGATGTCACCGATACCGCCGCCACCGCCGCCGTACTCCTCGGGGATGTTGATGCCGAGGTAGCCGTTCTTGCCGATCTCCAGCCACAGGTCGGTGGTCTTGCCCCCGCTGCGCGCCTGGGCGGTGAAGTACTCACGGCCGTACTTGCTCGCGAGCTTCGCCACCTGCTTGCGCAGCTCCTGGCGCTCTGCCGACTCCTCGAAGGGGGGTCCGTCGAACGTGCTCATGCGTCTTCTCCTGTCTCGACGACGGCGAGTACCTCGCCGGCGGCGACCTGTGTCCCGGGGTGGACATTGACCTGGGTGACCGTGCCGGCGTGCGGCGCGCTCACGGTGTGCTGCATCTTCATGGCCTCGAGGACGAGGACCGGGTCTCCGGCCGCGACCTGCGCGCCCGCCTCGACGGCGACCCGGACGACGGTCCCGGGCATCGGTGCCAGCAGCGAGCCGCTGGCGACCTGGTCAGCGGGGTCGACGAACCGGGGGACGGAGGTCAGCGCGAGGTGGCCCCAGGGCGAGTCGACGTCGACCCGTTGGCCCACGATGCGCACCTCATGCGTCGTGCTCACGCCCTCGTGGTCGACGACCACACGCCACCCGAGGGGGGCAGCCTCCACCGACACCTGGCGTACGCCGTGCACCTCGTCATAGAGGTCGACCAGCTCGATGCTCGCGCCGGTCTGGCGCCACCCCACCCGCAACTCGGTGCCGGCCAGGTCGAACGTGATGACCTGCGGGGCAGAGTGGACGTTGCGCCATCCTGCGGGGATGGCCCGCTGGACGCTGCGGCTTGCGACCGCCTGCTCGACCCACGCCATCGCGGAGGCGAAGAGGCTCACCGCCTGCTGGGCGGCCGTGCCCGGCACTGACGAGCCCTCCAGCGAGCCCAGCTCGGCCTCGCTCAGGAAGGCGGTGCTCACCTCACCGGAGAGGAACTCTCGGTAGCCGAGCACCTCGACGAGCAGGTCACGGTTGGTCACCAGCCCGTGCAGCCGGCTGCGTCGAAGGACGCCGCGGAGCCGGCGCGCGGCCTCCTCCCGGGTCGCCGCGTGGACGATCACCTTGGCCAGCATCGCGTCGTAGTGGGTGGAGACCTCGGAGCCGGTGACGAAGCCCGACTCGATGCGGACACCGGGTTCTCGGGGGATCTCGAACGTCGTGAGGCGACCGCTCTGCGGCTGGTAGTCGGCACCAGGGTCCTCGGCGTACAGCCGGACCTCGATGGCGTGGCCGCGAGGGTCGCCGGCGCTCTCCGGGACCCTCCCCTCGGCCACGGCGATCTGGAGAGCGACCAGGTCGACACCGAAGACCTCCTCGGTCACGGGATGCTCGACCTGGAGCCGGGTGTTCATCTCCAGGAAGAAGAACCGGTCCCGCTCCGCGTCGTAGAGGAACTCGACGGTGCCCGCTCCGCGGTAGTCGATGGCGGCGGCCGCGGCCCGTGCAGCGTCATGTAGCGCCCGACGAGTCAGCTCCAGGAGCAGGGGTGCGGGCGCCTCCTCCACGACCTTCTGGTGACGGCGCTGGATGGAGCAGTCGCGCTCGCCGAAGACCTCGACCCCGTCACGGTGGCCGAGCACCTGCACCTCGACGTGACGCCCGTGCTCGACGTAGGGCTCGACGAAGACGGTGCCGTCACCGAACGCCGACTCCGCCTCCGCCCGGGCCTTGTCGACCTCGCCGGGCAGGTCGGCGAGGGTGCGGACGATGCGCATGCCGCGGCCCCCTCCGCCGGCCGATGCCTTGACGATCAGCGGCAAGTCGGCGTCAGTGGCACTCGCGACGTCGATGTTGGTCAGCACCGGGACGCCGGCGGCCTCCATCAGCTTCTTGGACTCGATCTTGGAGCCCATCTGCTCGATCGAGGAGGGCGCCGGGCCGATCCAGGTCAGACCGGCGGCCTCGACCGCCCGTGCGAACTCGGCGTTCTCCGACAGGAAGCCGTAGCCGGGGTGGATCGCGTCGGCTCCCGCGCGCCTGGCCGCGTCGAGGATCAGGTCGGCGCGCAGGTAGGTGTCGGCGGGCGCTGTGCCGGGCAGCCGTACGGCGTGGTCGGCCTCGCGCACGTAGGGCAGGTCGGCGTCCGCGTCGGAGTGCACGGCGACGGTCTCGATGCCGAGCGTCCGGCAGGTGCGGAACACCCGGCTGGCGATCTCGGCACGGTTGGCGACGAGGATGCGGCTGATCATTTCTTGCCTCTCCGCTGCTCGCTTGATCACGGGCGGAACACCCCGAATCGGTCGGTGCCCGCATAGGGCTTGGTCTCGATCACGGACAGGCAGATGCCGAGGACGGTGCGGGTGTCGCGCGGGTCGATGACGCCGTCGTCGTAGAGCATCCCGGACAGGAAGTAGGGCAGGGACTGCTCCTCGATCTGGGCCTCGACGATCTCCTTGACGCCCTTGAAACCCTCGGCGTCGAACTCCTGGCCCTTGGACTCCGCGGACTGCTGCGCCACGATCTCGAGCACGCCGGCGAGCTGCGCCGGACCCATCACGGCGGACTTGGCGGAGGGCCAGGTGAAGAGGAAACGCGGGTCGAAGGCGCGGCCGTTCATGCCGTAGTTCCCGGCGCCGTACGACGCCCCCATGATGACCGTGAGGTGCGGGACCGTGGAGTTGCTGATGGCGTTGATCATCATCGCGCCGTGCTTGATGATGCCGCCCTGCTCGTAGTCCTTGCCGACCATGTAGCCGGTGGTGTTGTGCAGGAAGAGCAGAGGTGTGTCGGTCTGGTTGGCGAGCTGGACGAACTGCGTCGCCTTCTGCGCCTCCTCGCTGAACAGCACGCCCTGCGCGTTGGCGAGGATGCCGATCGGCCGGCCGTGGAGACGGGCCCAGCCGGTGACCAGCGAAGGACCATAAAGAGGCTTGAACTCGTCGAACGCTCTACCTTCAGGGCCGTTGGTCTCGCTGACCCCGTCGCCCCCCACACCATCGACCAGCCGCGCGATGACCTCGCGCGGGTCGAACGGCTCCTTGAGGTCGCTGGGGATCAGGTCGAGCAGCTCGTCGGGGTCGGCGTCCGGCTCGGCGAACGAGGCAGTCGGGGCAGAGGTCGCCTTGCGCCAGTTGAGGCGCGCGACGATCCGGCGGCCGATGCGGATGGCGTCGAGCTCGTCCTCGGCGAGGTAGTCGGCCAGGCCGGAGGTGCGCGCGTGCATCTCGGCGCCGCCGAGCGACTCGTCGTCCGACTCCTCACCGGTGGCCATCTTGACCAGGGGCGGGCCGCCGAGGAACACCTTGGCCTGCTCACGGACCATGACCGTGTAGTCGCTCATGCCCGGCACGTAGGCGCCGCCGGCGGTCGAGTTGCCGAAGACCAGCGCGATGGTGGGCTCCTTGCGGGCGCTGGCGCGGGTGATGTCGCGAAACAGCTTGCCGCCGGGGATGAAGATCTCCTTCTGCGTCGGCAGGTCGGCACCACCCGACTCGACCAGCGAGATCGACGGCAGGCCGTTCTCCTCGGCGATCTGGGAGGCGCGGAAGATCTTCTTCACCGTCCACGGGTTGGAGGCGCCGCCCTTCACCGACGGGTCGTTGGCGGTGATCATGCACTCGACGCCCTCGACCACCCCGATGCCGGTGACGACGCTCGCGCCGACGGTGAAGTCGGAGCCCCACCCCGCTAGCGGGCTGAGCTCGAGGAACGCCGAGCCCTCGTCGACGAGCAGCTCGATCCGCTCGCGCGGCATCAGCTTGCCGCGGCCGTGGTGGCGCGCGACCGACTTCTCGCCGCCTCCGGCGACCGCCTTGGCGTGCTCGATGTCCAGGTCGGCGAGCTTCTCGAGCATCGCCTCGCGGTTGCTCATCCCGTGTAGCCCAGCAGCTTGGCGGCGAGGTCGGTGAGCACCTCGGTGGCACCGCCGCCGATCGGCAGGAGCCGGGCGTCGCGGTAGTGCCGCTCGACCTCGGTCCCGTGCATGTAGCCGGTGCCGCCGTGCAGCTGGACCGCCTGGTCGCAGACGTACGTCGCGGCGTCGCACGCGGTCTGCTTCGCCAGGCAGGCCTCGGCGATCACGCTCTCGCCCGCCACGTGGCGCGCGGCGACCGCGTGCGTGTAGGCGCGGGCGACCTCGACCTGACGGTGCATCTCGACCAGCTTGTGGCGCACCACCTGGCGCTTGATGAGCGGCTGCCCGAATGTGTCGCGCTCCTGGCAGTAGGCCTTGGTGAGCGCGAGCGAGCGAGCGGCGATGCCGTAGCCGTGGACCGCGAGCGCCATCCGCTCGACGACGAACTGCTCGGCGATGTACCAGAAGCCGGCGTCCTGCTCGCCGACCAGGTTGCCGACCGGCACCCGCACGTCGGTGAAGGACAGCTCGGCGGTGTCGGAGCAGTGCCAGCCCATCTTGGCCAGTGACCGGTCGACGGTGAAGCCCGGCGTGTCCGTGTCGATCACCAGCAGGCTCACGCCGGCGCCGCCGGGGCCTCCGGTGCGCACCGCGGTGGTCACGAAGTCGGCGCGGACGCCGCTCGTGATGAACGTCTTGGCGCCGTTGACGACGTAGCAGCCCGTGTCGGGGTCGCGGACGGCGGTCGTGCGCAGGTTGCCGACGTCGGACCCGCCACCGGGCTCGGTGATCGCGAGCGAGCCGATCAGCTCGCCGGCCAGCGTCGGACGCACGTAGCGGTCGACGAGGTCGGGCGACCCGTGGGCCGCGATGTGCGGCAGCGCGATGCCGTTGGTGAAGAGCCCGGCCATCAGGCCGCTGGACGCCCCGGCGGCGAACATCGCCTCCTGGACGGCCACGGTGTCGAGCAGGTCGCCGCCCTCACCGCCGACCGACTCGGGGAAGGAGATGCCGAGCAGCCCCTGCTTCGCCGCCGCGAGGTGCAGCTCGCGCGGGATCGACTGCGCGTCCTCCCAGTCCTGCAGGTGGGGGGCGATCTCCCGGCGGACGAACTCGGTGGCGACCTCGCGCAGCGCCTCGCGGTGCTCGGCCTGCTCGGACCCCTGGTCGGGCGTGACGGTCGTGGCGGTCATGAAAGGAGGTCCTCCTGGATGTGGACGATGCGCGAGCGCACCCATTCCCCGAGGCCCTTGGCCTGGGGGTCGAAGCGGGTCGAGGCCGCGACGCCCTCGCCGAGCAGGCCGCGGATCAGGACGTTGACGGCGCCGAGGTGGGGCAGCACGTAGACCTCGACCTCGAGATCACGCGCCTCGGGCACCAGCTCGCGCACCTTGCGCGGACTCATGAACTTGGCCAGCCACGTCACCCGGGCGTCGTACTTGTCGGACCCGTCGTGGGCCACCCACAGCCCGAGGTTGGCGTCACCGCCCTTGTCGCCGGAGCGCGCGTGGACGAAGGTGCCCAGCGCCATCCGGCGGGTGAGGGAGTCGGCCGGGGCGGGGTACGGCGACGCGCGCTGGCCCACCAGGGCGTCGGGCGCGGTGAACTCGACCGGGTCGGGCACGACCTCGCGGGAGCCGTCGGCGTGGACGACGGTGTGGGTCACGGCCGAGCGGTCGACGTACTCCGGGCGGTAGACGCCGTACGGCGTCGGCGGTCCGGGCGGGCTGGTCATCGTGAAGCCGGGGTAGGACGCCAGCGCGAGCTCGACGGCGGGGCCGGTGAAGGCCTTGGCCACGGGGCCGGCCTCGGGGTCCATCACCGTGCAGCGCAGGAGGCAGGACGCGCCCTCCTCGGTGTCGGCGTCGGCACCCGGCAGGGCGGTGCGGGTCCAGCTGACGGTCGTCGCCTTCAGCGACGGCTCGAGCTGCTCGCGCAGCCAGTCGGCCTTCGCCTCGATGTCGAGGCCGGTGAGCACGAACTCCATAGAGTTGCGGAAGCCGCCGAGCGTGTTGACGCAGACCTTGAGCCGTTCGGGCGGGGCCTCGCCGCGTACGCCGGAGACGTGGACGCGGTCGGGGCCGGGCTGGTCGAGCCGGATCGAGTCGAGGTCGACCACGACGTCGGGGTTGAGGTACTGCGTGGTCTGGATCTCGTAGACCAGCTGCGCGGTCACCGTGTCGACGGTGACCGCGCCGCCGGTGCCGTCGTGCTTGGTCACGACGAAGGACCCGTCGGCGGCGATCTCGGCGAGCGGGAAGCCCAACCACCGGCCGGTGTGGGGCAGCGTGCGGAAGCCGGAGAAGTTGCCGCCGGTCGCCTGCGTGCCGCACTCGAGCACGTGGCCCGCGACGACGGCGCCGGCCAGCTCGTCGTACGACGTGGGCGTCCAGCCGAAGTGCGCGACCGCCGGCCCGACCACGAGCGAGGCGTCGGTGACGCGGCCGGTGACGACGATGTCGGCGCCCTGGGTGAGGGCGGCCGCGATGCCGAAGCCTCCGAGGTAGGCGTTGGCCGTCAGCGCACCGTCGAACCCCAGGGAGCGCAGGTCGTCGCCCTCGACGTGGGCGATCGCGGGGTCGAGGCCGAGGCCGTGGGCGACCTCGCGTAGCCGGTCGGCCAGGCCTGCGGGGTTGAGCCCGCCGGCGTTGCTGACGATCTTGACGCCCTTCTCGAGCGCGAGGCCGAGGGTGTCCTCGACCTGGCGGACGAAGGTGCGCGCGTAGCCCAGCGAGCTGTCCTTCATCGTGTCCTTGCCGAGGATCAGCATGGTCAGCTCGGCGAGGTAGTCGCCGGTGAGGACGTCCAGCGGACCACCCTCGAGCATCTCGCGCATCGCGGTGAGGCGGTCGCCGTAGAAGCCCGAGCAGTTGCCGATGCGCAGCAGCTCGCTCATCTGGCGGCCCGGCCCTCTCCCGGAGGACCCGCGAAGCACTGGGCGATCGCGAGCCACTGCTCGGCGTCGCTGCCGACGGTCACGAGGTCGGTGTCGTCGCGGTGGACGCGCTGGGTCACGAGGCGGCAGAAGTCGACGGCCGACCCGGTCACCCGGTGCGCGGCGTCGTCGGGGCCCCACGTCCAGACCTCACCGGACGGCGCGGTCAGCTCGACGCGGGGCTCGTCGGGCGGCACCGGCAGCTCGAAGGTGTCGAACGAGAAGCCGCGGGTGCGCACCCCGATGTGGGCGACGTGCTTGATCCGGTCGGTGACCTCGGGCTCGATGCCCAGCGCCTCGTAGACGTCGAGGGCGTGGGCCCAGGTCTCCATGTAGCGCGCGGTCACCATCGAGGTGGGCGACATCGGCGGGCCGAACCACGGCATCTTCTCGCCCTCGGGGAAGCCCCGCAGCGCCTCGGTGAGCGCGGTCCGGGCGGCACCCCAGCGGGCGAGCAGCGCCTGCGGCTGGAGCCGCGCCACCTCCAGGGCGGCGGTGTCGACGAAGCCGGTCGGGTCGGCCATGGCGGCCAGCACCAGCTCGTCCCACGCCGCCTTGCCCTCCGGGCCCGTGACCGAGTGCGCGGCGGCGGTGGCGGTCTCGTCGGTCCAGAGCAGGTGGGCGACCTGAGTGGCGACGGTCCAGCCGGCGGCCGGGGTGGGCGTGGCCCAGCCACCGTCGGCGGAGTCGTCGAGACCGGCGACGGCGTTCCACAGTTGGTCCCCCTCCGCCTTGAGGTCGGCCAGGAGGTCGTCGAGGAGCTGGGTCACTTGTCGTCCTTGAGAGCGGTGTCGAGGGTCAGGGCCCACTGGTCGAGGATGCGGGCGCGCCGGCGCGCGTCGTCGGTGATGGTGTTGGCCAGGCCGAGCCCGCGCACCAGGTCGAGGGTCGCCTGCACCAGCTCGCGCACCCCGGGCTTCGCCTCGTCGGCGCCGAGGAGGTCGACGGTGAGCCGGTGGACCTCGCGACCGACCCGCTGCTCCAGCGGAGCCACGGCCGACATCAGCGTCTCGTCGGTGCGGGCGGCCACCCACAGCTCCAGGGCGGCGGTGAACACCGGCGAGGTGAAGTGGTCGCCGAGCATCTCCAGCACGGCGCGAGTACGTCGGTCGCCTCGCGGCAGGCGCTGGGCCGCGGCGGCGAGCTCGGCGCCCCGGACGTGCGTGAGGTGCTCGACGGCGGCCACGACCAGGTCGTTCTTGGTCGGGAAGTGGTGCAGCTGGGCGCCGCGGCTGACGCCGGCGCGCTCGGAGACCAGCGTGGTGGAGGTGCCGCTGAAGCCGCGCTCGACGAGGCACTCGACGGTCGCCTCGAGCAGGCGGGCGCGCATGAGACGGGTGCGCTCCTCCTGGGGCACGCGAGCGCTCGCCGTACTAGTCACCCGCAGAGCATGGCCCGCCACCAACAAACAGTCAAGCCTGACTTTTTTGTTGGTGGCGGGCCGAGTGCTACTGGCGGTCAGCCGACGTTGGTGTCCACCTTCACCATCGTGACCTCGTCCGACCCGGCGTACTCGACGAAGCCGAGGTAGCTGCTGGCGGCGTCCAGGCCCGTCCACGTCACGCTGAACGTGGCCGGGGTGTTCTGGACGACGGGCACCGGGTCCGGCACCGCGGCGAACGCACCTTCGTTGTCCGCACCCACGTTGTAGGTCTCGAGGGTGAAGCCCATCGGGCTGCCCTCCGACCCGGGCGCGTAGCCGAAGACGTCGACGATGTAGGTCCCGGCCGGGAGGCCGAAGGCCGAGATCGACTCGTCCGCCGACCCCGTCGCAGACTGCGCCGCGATGGCGAAGGCCGTGGAGGGGTCGCAGGTGTCCGACGCCAGCAGGTAGAGGTCGAGGTCGGCCGAGTCGTCGGCGGAGTCGACGTCGACCCGCGTCAGCTCGGTGCCCTCGGGCACGGTCAGACAGGTCAGGTGGTCCGCGTTGGCCGCCACCGTGTCCGTGGCGACCTCACCCTTGGCCAGCCCGGTCGTCGAGACGTCGAGCTGACCCGTGAAGCCGGGGATCACCTCGATGTCGCTCGACCCGGTCACGCCCTCGCCGGTCACGTCGTCCGGTGCCTCCACCGCGAGCGGCTGGATGGCGACGGGGATCCGGACCCGGGTGGGACCGGTCAGCGTGATGAACCCGCTGCTGAAGCTGCCCAGCGGAGCCGTGGTCCGGGTGATCGTGAACTTCACGTCGACCACGTCGTTGGCGCGTGATGACGTGACGTTGGGGCGGCTCGGCTGCACCGAGAAGCCCGGCAGGTCGGCGCTGATCTTCCACGTGCCCTTCATGGTGGCGCGGAAGGAGCGCGGGAACGTCACCGGACCGGTCATGGACCCGTCCGCGATCGACGGCAGGTTGAGGCTCTTGGCGTCCAGCGCCGGCACGCCGGTGTTGTAGCCGAGGTCGGCCAGCCAGCCGCGCCACTGGGTGGCGTCTGAGGTCACGAACAGACCGGGGTCGAAGAACTTCTTCGCCTTGACCAGACCGGCGCCCTGGGCGAACGCGTCGCGCGACATCCCGCCGTTCGCGTTGCGGACCGACGTGGCGGTGGTCATCATCGCCGACTTGATCTGCATCGGCGTCCAGCGCGGACGCTCTCCCTGCATGAACGCAGCGAGACCGGCGATGTGGGGCGCCGACATGGAGGTGCCGGAGTAGAGGTCGTAGTTCAGACCCCGGTTGGACGGCGGCGCCACCGCGGCCAGGACGTCGACGCCCGGGGCGATGATGTCCGGCTTGAGCAGGTCACCGCCGGCGACGAGCGCCGGTCCGCGCGAGGAGAAGCCGGCCACCTGCGGCACCGGTGTCTTCTCGTTGGTCAGGTTGCCGAGCTTGAACGCCGCCTTCGCGGCCGCGCCCTGGGCATCGAGGTAGGCCTCGACGACCGCGCCCGCGGTGTCGGAGATGTGGATCGTGGGCACCGCCTGGATGTCGGCGTTGAGGCTGTTGGGCGAAGGGTTGGCCATGATCAGCGCCGCTCCCCCGGCCCGCTTGACCTCGGCGCCCTTGGCGATCCGGTCGTAGACACCGCGCAGGCAGTAGACGATCTTGCCGGCGACCTTGGCGGGGTCGAGCGTGTCGGGCCCGCACAGCGCGGCGTCGTCGGGGTCACCGCCGGCGACCACGGCGTCGAAGCCGTCGACGACCTGGCGGGTGGAGACCGGGGTCTGGGCGCTCGAGGCTCCGAGGAGCTTCTTGCCGTTGCCCAGCACGACCGTGTTCTCGAACTTCGTGGTGTGCGTGCCCGCGGCGACAGTGGTCAGCCACGGCGACGGGTGGTCGAGGGTGGTCGAGTCGGGTCCGCTGTTGCCGGCGGAGGCGGCGATGAAGATGCCGGCCTCGGCCATGCCCTCGAAGGCGAGCTCGAGGACGCTCAGGTCGGGCTGCGGCCCACCACCGATGGAGAAGTTGACGACGTCGACGCCGTCGATGACGGCCTGGTCGATGGCGGCCAGCATGTCCTCGTCGAAGCAGCCGGTGAGGTCGGCGTCGCTGGACTCCCAGCACACCTTGTAGATGGCGAGCTTGGCGGCCGGGGCCATGCCGGAGATCGTGCCGAACTTCAGGCCGGCGGTCTTGACACCCTTGGTGATGTTGCCGGCGGCCGTGCTGGCGGTGTGGCTGCCGTGGCCGGCGCCGTCACGCGGCGAGATGAACTCGTGCTCCGAGAGCAGCTCCTCGGGTACGGCGTCGAGGAACGCGTCGCCGTAGGCACGGGCGCTGATGACCTTGGTGTTGCAGTCGCTCAGCTCGAAGGACTCACCGGTCTCGCACGCGCCGGTGAAGACGGTGCCGTCGAGCTTCTCCATGCGGGTGACGCCGCCCTTGAGGGTGATGTCCCACTTGGTCTGGGGGGTCGAGCCGATCGGGGAGCCGCGGAACGACTTGTTCTCGGGCCAGATGCCGGTGTCGAGCACTCCGACCACGACCCCGTCGCCGGCCGTGGCGCGTCCGCCCTTCTGGGCCCACGCGCCCTTGCTGCCGCTCATGCCCAGGAAGTCGGGGGTGTTCCACGTCGTGATCTTGCTGATCCCGGCCTTCTGGACGGTCAGCACGCGACGGTCGGTCGCCAGGTCGATGGCCTGGGCCGCGGTGAGGTCGGCGGCGAAGCCGTTGCTGGCCACCGTGTAGCTCGACTTCACGCTGGCGCCGACGGACCCGGCGAGCCGCTCGTGGGTCGTGCGCAGGTGCTCGGAGTAGCGGCGTACGGCGGGCGAGCTGCCGAGGAAGGTGCCCGAGGGCGACTTCGTGTCGGCGTACTTGCGGTTGCCGTCGTAGCCGGTGGCGCTCGCCTCGCGCAGCAGCACGATGTAGCGGCCGTCGGTGAAACGCTCGAAGCCGGCCGGCGCGGAGGCGGTGGGGCTCGCGGCCGCGGACACGGCCGGGGCGCCCTGCGCGCCGGACAGCGGGAGCGCGGCCAGGAGACCGGCGGTGAGCGCACCCACCGAGGCCACGGCCAGGCGTGCCTTGACGGATCCGCGTGAACGGAGGACTGACATGGGGACCTCAATCTGTACGGGCCGTGTCGTGGGCCTGAACGGCCGGAGAAGACACGTGCAAGGCTCACCTCATTACACGCGACCCCTCACGTCAAGGGGTGACCGTCACAACTGCCAGACTCGGCGCATGACGACGATCCTCATCACCGGTGCCTCCTCCGGTCTCGGGGCCGAGATGGCCCGCCAGTTCGCCGCCCGCGGCAACGACCTCGCCCTGTGTGCCCGGCGGGCCGACCGCCTCGACGGGCTCAAGGCCGAGATCCTGGCGGCGCACCCCGACCGCCGGGTCGAGACCCGCGTCCTCGACGTCACCGACGACGACGCGGTGTTCGCGGTCTTCCGTGGCTTCGCCGCGGACTTCGGCACCATCGACCGGGTCATCGTCAACGCCGGCCTCGGCAAGGGCGCGCCGCTGGGCACCGGCCGCTACGACGCCAACAAGGAGACGGCGATGACCAACTTCGTCGCCGCGCTCGCGCAGACCGAGGCCGCCATGGAGATCTTCCGCGCGCAGGAGGCCGGCCACCTGGTGATGGTCTCCTCGATGTCGGCGATGCGCGGGATGCCCAAGTCGATGACGACGTACGCCGCCACCAAGGTGGGCGTCGCGTTCCTCGCCGAGGGGCTGCGCCACGAGCTGCACGGCAAGCCGCTCGGCGAGACTGTGAAGATCACCGTGCTCTACCCCGGCTACATCGCCTCGGAGATGAACGAGAAGGCTGCCGACAAGGCGATGTTCATGACCTCCACCGAGAAGGGCGTGCGGTCCATGGTGTCCGCGATCGAGAAGCAGGTCGCCGACGCGTGTGTCCCGCCGCTGCCCTGGGCGCCGCTGTCGGTGTTCATGAAGCACGCGCCGCTGCCGGTGTTCAAGCGCCTGATGTGACCCCGGCGGTTGGGTCGTCGTCGTCGAACGCCTCCTCGGCGGCGATCCGCAGGTCCATGTGCGCGAGCTGGTGGCTGAGGCCGCGGTGCTCGGCGCTGCGCCAGGCGGCCACCACCGTCACCACGACGTACGACGGCAGCAGTGCGGCGGCCCACCACCCACCGAGCAGCGCCAGCACGAACAGCGGGCCGATGCCGGTGGCCAGCTTGACCGCCCGCGACAGCAGCACCAGCCGGGGCCGACGAGCGACCGCGCGGACCGAGACGACGTGCTCGCCGACGGTGCGCCCGACGGCCAGCACGCTGGCGGTCTCCACGAGGAACGGCACCCCGAACTGCAGCCAGGTCTGCACATCACGGTCGACGACCGCGTCGGTCCAGTAGCACCAGCCGCGGTAGGCCAGCGCCGCCAGCGCGCCGCTGATCACCACGAACAGCACGTCGCTGAGCATCCCGACCAGTCGCCGCCCGAACGTGATCCGGGTCGGCAGCGGCTCCGCCTGCTCGCGCCGCCGCACGAAGATCGCGGACAGCAGCGAGCCCCCGACCGCGCCGAGGGTGTTGACCATCAGGTCGTCGACGTCGAAGAGCCGGTAGGGGCAGTCGTAGATGTTCCAGACGCCCGTGAGCTGGGTGGTCTCGATCAGCAGGGACGTGCCCAGACCGAGCACCGCCGCCACCACGACGCCGCGCCCGAGGATCTGGCGCACGAAGTAGCCGAGCGGCACGAACAGCAGCACGTTGAGCGCGATCTGCAGGAACGCGGGGTCGCGCAGCAGTGTCGCCGGTGCGGCCAGGTCGATGGCGGCCAGCGACCCGAGCGGGTCGAGCTGCCTGCCCTTGCAGTCGTACTCCCCCGCCGGCGGCACCGGCAGCAGCGTGTAGGTCCACAACGCCAGCCCGTAGACGGCGCCACTGAGCAGGATCGCGAGGTCGCTCGCCTCGAGCTTGCCGTCGAGCCGGTACTGGTAGGCCGCGACCGGCACCAGCAGCACGATCGCCACCAGGGTGCCCAACCCCACCGCGAGGAGCGCGTTCGTCGCCTGGTCGGTCATGGGTCAGCGGTAGGTGACCGTGTCGCCGGCCAGGTGTGTGTGCTCGTTGAACGTCAGCATCCGGGCGCCCGTGGAGCCGACGACGACGCGGGTGACCGACGAGTTGACCGTGACCGTGTTGAAGCGGCTCCACAGCCGGGCCGCGGTCGCCGGGTCTGCGGCGGGGAGGACCAGGGCGGCGACGACGACCGCGATCACGCCGCCCGAGCTGACGACCACCACGGTGCCGCCCGGCCCGGCGTCCGCGGTCGCGGCCTCGAGCGAGCCGAGCACCCGGTCGACGAACGCGGCGTACGTCTCGGCGTAGCCCTCGCCGAGGCCGGAGGTCCAGCGCTCGGTGGCGCGCTCGAAGACCTGCTGGAACTCCCGGCGGTCCAGCGGTCCCTCGGGCAGGTCGGGGTAGGCCGAGACCAGGCCGACGTGGTCGAACTCGTCCCACCCGGCGTCGACGCGCACCTCGGTCCCTGACCAGCCGGCTGCCTCGACCATCGCCTCGGCGGTCTCGCGGTGCCGGCGCATGTCGCCGCGCACGATCGCGGTCGGCTTCACGCCCTGGGCGGCCAGGGACGCGCCGAGCAGCCGGCCCTGCTCCCAGCCGGTCTCGGAGAGTACGTCGTAGTCGTCGGCGCCGAACGACGCCTGACCGTGGCGCACCAGCAGGAGCTGGCCCATCAGTCGCCCGCGACGTCGGAGGCCGCGATGATCGAGCGGCAGCGCGTCTCGAGGTAGCCGACGGCGGGACCGAAGACGGCGTACTGCTCGTTGGTGGTCTGCTTGTGGAAGTACCGGTACCAGATCTGCTGGGCGATCACGGCCAGCCGGTAGAGCCCGAAGACCTCGTAGAAGCGCCACTCCTCGGGGCTGACCGGGTAGCCCATCCGCTCGCAGTAGCGGGCCACGATCTCGGAGCGGGTCCACATCCCGTCGGCCTGCGAGGGCTGGCGACGGAACATCTGGAAGAACTCGTCGTCCGCGGCCTCGACCCAGTAGGCCATCGAGCCGCCGAGGTCCATGAGCGGGTCGCCGACGGTGGCCATCTCCCAGTCGAGGACGCCGACGATCCGGGTCGGGTCGTCGGGCGCGACGACCAGGTTGTCGAGCCGGAAGTCGTTGTGGATCAGCACCTGCGCCACGTCGGCCGGCTGGCGCGCGGCGATCCAGGCCTCGATGTCGCTCCAGTCGCCGGTGTCGTCCGTGCGGGCCTTGGCGAATCTGCCGGTCCAGCCCGAGACCTGGCGACCGACGTACCCGTCACCGCGGCCGAGCGCCACGAGCTCCGCGTGGGCCGCGACGTCGACGGAGTGCAGCTCGGCGAGCACGTCCCAGGCGTTGCCGCAGAGCCGGGAGACGTCGTCGCGGGTCATGGTCGACGGGAGGTCGCGCCGCGGCACGGTGCCCTCGACCTTGGCCATCACGTAGAACGGCGAGCCGAGGACCGCCTCGTCCTCGCAGTAGCCGACCATCTCCGGCACGTAGGGGAAGACCGGCTTCAGGGCGTCCTGGATGCGGTGCTCGCGACCCATGTCGTGGGCACCGGCGGCCTTCTGCCCCGCCGGCGGGCGCCGCAGGATCAGCTCGCGGTCGGCGAGCCGGAGCAGGTAGGTCAGGTTGGAGGCGCCGCCGGGGAACTGGCGGACCTCCTCGATCTCGCCGAGCCCCAGCCAGTCCTGGACGGCGTCGACGTCGAAGGCGTCCTCGTCGCGGACCGGCTTCGCCGGGTTGCCGCTGTCGTCGGTCCCTTTATCGGTCATCGGGCGCCCTCCTCGAGCTTGGCGGCCTGCGCGCGCATGATGACGTCGTACGTCGCCCGGTCGGCCTGCTTCAGGCCGTAGGCGTCGCGCGCGGGCTGGTCGGGGACGATGATCTCGTCACCGCGGTCGAGACCCTCAAGCACCGCGGCGGCGATGTCGTCGGCGGAGATCGAGGAGCTCTCGACGAGCTTGCTCATCACCGACGCCAGCGCTGTGTCGGCACCCTGCAGCGAGCTCATCAGGTTGGTGCGGAAGTAGGACGGGCAGACGACGTGGGCGGTCACGCCGTGGGCCGCCAGCTCGTGGCCGGTGGTCTCGGTCAGCGCCACCACCGCGGCCTTGACCGCGTTGTAGGACGCCATGCCCGCGGGGTGGACGAGCCCGGCGAGCGAGGCGACGTTGACGATCGCGCCCGAGCCCTGCCGCTTGAGCAGCGGCACGAACGTGCGGGTGCCGCGGACCGCGCCGAACAGGTTGATCTCGGTGATCCAGCGCCACTCGTCGAGCGTGGCGACGTCGAGCCGGCCGCCCCCGGCGACACCGGCGTTGTTGACGAGTACGTCGAGCCCGCCCCAGGTCTGCTCGACGTGCGCGAGCGCCGCGGCCCAGTCGTCGTCCTTCGTGATGTCGAGCCTTGCGGTGGTTGAGGTGCGAGCGGAGCGCTTGTCCTGAGGTGCGAGCTTGCGAGCCTCGAAGGGAGCCTCGAAACCACCCTCATAGCTGATGTCGGTGCGCAGCACCTCGTCGCCGCGGGTCTCGAAGGCGTTGGACAGCGCGGCGCCGAGGCCGGAGGCAGCGCCGGTGACGAGGACGCGCGTCACTTGTACTTGCCGAGCTCGAGCCGGGCGACCACGCCGCGGTGCACCTCGTCGGGACCGTCGGCGATCCGCAGCGAGCGGGCCGCGGTCCAGGCCGCGGCGAGCGGGAAGTCGGACGCGAGGCCCGCGCCACCGTGGAGCTGGATCGCGAAGTCGACGACCTGCTGGGCCATGGCCGGCGCGGCCACCTTGATCTGCGAGACCTCGGACAGCGCGTTGAGCGGGCCGCCCTGGTCGAGCTTCCAGGCAGCGTTGAGCACCAGCAGACGGGTCTGGTCGATCGCGATCCGGGCCTCGGCGATCCGCTCACGGTTGCCGCCGAGGTTGGCCAGCGGCTTGCCGAACGCCGTGCGCTCCAGGCCGCGCCGGCAGGCCAGCTCGAGCGCCAGCTCCGCGACGCCGATCAGCCGCATGCAGTGGTGGACCCGGCCGGGGCCGAGCCGGCCCTGGGCGATCGCGAACGCCTCGCCCGGCCCGCTGATGATGTTGGACGCCGGGACCCGGACGTCGGTGAACGACACCTCGCCGTGGCCGAGCGGCTCGTCGTACATGCCCATCGTGTCGAGCATCCGCTCGATCTTCACGCCGGGGGTGTCGCGTGGGACCAGCACCATCGAGTGCCGGTGGTGCCGATCCGCGCTCTGCTGATTTTCTGGGAGGTCCGTCAGCCCCATGAACACGTAGATCTTGCAGTCGGGGTGGCCCACGCCGGTCGACCACCACTTGCGGCCGTTGACGACCACCTCGTCGCCGTCGACGACCGCGGTCGCCTCCATCGTGGTCGCGTCGGACGACGCGACCCCGGGCTCGGTCATCGTGAACGCGGACCGGATCGTCCCGTCGAGCAGCGGCTCCAGCCACTCCTGCTTCTGCGCGTCGGTGCCGTAGCGCAGCAGCACCTCCATGTTGCCGGTGTCGGGCGCGTTGCAGTTGAGCACCAGCGGCGCGATCGCGGACCGCCCCGTCAGCTCGGCGATCGGCGCGTAGTCGACGTTGGTCAGTCCCTCACCACCGTCGGTGCCGAACCGGGCGGCGTACTCCCCCGCGTGCTCGTGCGGCAGGAAGAGGTTCCACAGCCCGCGCTCGCGGGCCTTGGTCTTGAGCTCCTCGATCAGCGGCAGCGGCTGCCACGGGTCGCCGGTGCGGCGGGCCTCCGCGAGGTCGCGGTGGTAGTCCTCCTCCGCGGGACTGATCTCGGTCTCGATGAAGTCCTTGACCCGGGCGGTGAGGTCGGCCGCGCGCGGCGACGGTGAGAAGTCCACGTACGGCACAGTAATGGGACGATGCAGCCGTGATCCGACCCGTCCGCCTCCTCACGCTCCTGCTGCCCGCGGTCCTGCTGCTCGGGTGCACCGGCGGCGACGACGAGCCCGCTCCCGCTGCCCCGACCATCGACACCGCGGCGGTCCAGCAGGCCCTGGTCGGGCTGTGGGTCGGCGACGACGTCACCGCCGAAGCGACGCAGGCGGGCGAGTGCTTCGCCGCTGCGCTCACCGACAGCGCCACCCCCGACGAGCTGCGCGATGCGGGCCTCCTCGACGAGTCGTACGCCGTGCCCCCGGTGCTGCCTCCCCTGGGCCGGGAGGGTGCCGAGCTGTGGGTGGACGCGCAGTTCAAGTGCGTCGACTTCGTCAGCGAGTCGGCCCGCGCCCAGGTGGCCGCCACCAAGGGCAAGGTCGACGCCACGGCGTACGAGACCTGCCTGCGCAAGGCCCTCACCGAGGACCAGCTGTACGAGGCAGCGGTCCAGTCGGTCATGGGCGACTTCGGCGGCGACGCCGTGGCGGCGTTCAGCCAGGCCCAGCTCGACTGCGTGCAGCAGGCACTGCCGCCGGACTGACGCTAGACCGCGACGGCGGTGACCACGCGCGCTCGGGCGACGGGGTCGACCCAGAGCCGGCGGGTGCGCAGCAGGCGCGCGGTCGACCAGGCGAGGAAGGGTACGGCGACCAGCACCGACACCTGCCACTCCGGCACCCGCGCCAGGACCGAGAAGGTCAGGCCGGTGAGGGTGGTGCTGAGGGCGAGGCGTGCGGAGTAGCCGACCATCACGACCGGCGGCGCGGGGGTGGCGCGGGCCGAGCGGAGGTCGACCGCGAACGGCCGCTGCTCCGACCAGCGCAGGCCGGCCGCGACGACCTGCACCGTCACGACGACCACGGTGCAGAGCAGGGCGGTGAGCTCGGCGACCGACGGCACCCCGGCGCGGACGGCGCCCAGGGCGACCGTGACCAGCGACGCGACGAGCAGGAACTCGGCGAGCACGTAGGCGCGGGCGTCGAAGACCACGCCCGGTGGGACCGGCAGGCTCTCGCGCCAGAGCCCGCCGCGGCCGTCGAGGCACCACGCGTTGACGCCCCACAGCAGGGCCCCACCCGAGCCGACCAGGCCGGGCAGGATGGTCAGCTGCTCCCACGGCAGGCCACCGGCCAGGGCGACCAGGCCGGGCGCCAGCGCGAGGACGGCGACTCCGCGGCGCATGGGCACTGCGCGCCAGACGGACGCGCGGTCGGTGCGCACGAGGGCGGTCAGCTCGGAGCGCGGCCGGCCCCGGGCGGCGTAGTGGCCGGTCTCGACGTCCTGCTCGTCCCGAGGGGGACGGTGGGCGGCGAGGTGGGCGGGGACGGCTCCCAGCGCGGTGGCGGCCAGGAAGGCGACCAGCAGCACCACGGCCGTGAGCGCGGTCCGCGGGGCGGAGTCGCTGACCATGCCGACCACGAACCAGCGGGTCGGCAGCCGGTCGAAGACCGGGACCAGGTTGGCGGTCAGGTGCAGCGCCACGGCCACGCCGAGCAGGGCGACCCCGATCCCGCGCACCCACGCGATGCCGTGCCGAACCCGCCGGACGACCTCGATCGTCCAGGCCACCACCTGGGCGACCGCCGTCGTGGCCAGCAGCCACAGCACCACGATCAGCTGGGCCTGCGGGAGCGCGGCGTCGGTGCCGAGGGCGTACGACGTGACGCCGACCAGGGTCCAGGCCTGGAGCAGCCAGGCGATGTTGAGCGGCACGAGCAGCAACGCGCCGAGATGGTCGGTCGTGGGGCTGATCGGGTGGATCGACCCCGGGTCGCGCGCGATCAGCTCGCGACCGCCGCCCGAGGCCGTCGCCGACACGATGGCGAGGGCAAGGAAGCCGGTGAGCATGGTCGGCAGCAGCAGCAGGAGGTCCAGCGCCCAGCCGTCGTCGGCGCCGGCGTCCGGGAACAGCCCGGGCAGGACCGCGACCGCGAGGCTCACGACGACGAACCCGACCATTGCCCCGGCCGACAGCCGCCGTCGGCGCAGCGACCCGGCGCGGAACCGCACCAGGTGGCCGACGTCGGCCAGCGCCCTAGTCGAGGAGACCGCGATAGGCACGAGCGCCCTCCTCGCCGGCCATCTCCCCTGACGGGACCGTCGCCACGGCCGAGCCGCCGCGCAGCACGCTGACCGTGGTGCACGCCTGCACCGCCAGCTCACGGAGGTGCGTCGAGACGAGCACGCAGGCGCCGCGGGCGCGGGCGTCGCTGATCACGTCGAACGTCGCCTCGACGCCGATCGGGTCGACGCCGTCGAACGGCTCGTCCAGCAGGAGTACGTCGGGTGCGTGCAGCGCCGCGAGGATCACCGAGAGCCGGCGGCCCATGCCGTGCGAGAAGCCGGCCGTGACCCGGTGCGCGACGTCGCCCAGCTCGAAGCGCTCGAGCAGGTCGCGCGCAGGGGTCTCCCAGTCGTCCATGCGCCGCAGCCGCGCGGACAGCTGGAGGTGCTCCCAGGGCGTGGCCCGCGGGACGAGACCGCCGACGTCGGGGCAGTAGCCGACCGCCTGCTTGGCGCGCAGCGTCTCGGTGCGGACGTCGTGGCCGGCCACCAGGACCGTGCCCGCGCTCGGCGGCACCACCCCGGCCAGCACCCGCATGGTCGTCGACTTGCCGGCGCCGTTGCGCCCGAGCAGCGCCGTCGCCTGGCCGGCGTACGCCTGGAGGTCGATGCCGGCCACCGCCTCCACCTCGCCGAAGCGCACGTGGAGACCGCGCACGTCGACCATGGGGGGAAGCGGGGGGCTCACCACCCCATCCTTGCCGACCCGCCCGAAACTCACCGCAAACAACGTTGACCCGCCCGAAAGTTTCGGGCGGGTCAACATCTACACGCGCTCAGGCAGGGAAGGAACCGCCCGAGGAGGCGAGGTCGCGCAGGTAGGACGTGGCGAGGAACCGGTCGCCGTACTTGGCGGCCAGCTCGTCGGCCCGGGCCACGAACGCGGACAGGCCGATGGTGCCGTTCGCCCCAGAATCCGGGCTGGGCTCGTAGCCGGTCATGAACTGCGCCGCACCACCAGTCATCGGCGGGAAGCCGATGCCCATGATCGAGCCGATGTTGGCCGCCGCGGCGGAGGTGATGACGCCCTCCTCGAAGCACTTGGCGGTCTCGAGCGCCTCGGCGAACAGCATCCGGTCCTTGACGTCCTGGAGCGGCGGCTGCTCGTCCGCGAGCGGGAACAGCTCCGACAGGCCGGTCCAGATCGACTGGCGCTTGCCCGACTCGTCGTAGTCGTAGAAGCCGGCGCCACGCAGGCGACCGGCGCGGCCGGCCTCGAGCATGGTGTCGACGACCTTGGTGCCGGGGTGCTCGGGGGCCGGAGTGCCCTCGCGCTCGGCGGCCTCACGGGTCGCCTTGGCGATCTTGGCCATCAGCTCGAGGTTGAGCTCGTCGGAGAGCTGAAGCACCGGAGCCGGGTAGCCGGCCTGGGTGGTGGCCCGCTCGATCGTGTAGGGCTGCACGCCCTCCGCGAGCATCGCCATGCCCTCGTTGACCATGAACCCGATGACCCGCGACGTGTAGAAGCCGCGGCTGTCGTTGACCACGATCGGGGTCTTGCGGATCTGCTGGACCACGTCGTAGGCCTTCGCCAGCGCCACGTCGGAGGTCTCGGCACCCTTGATGATCTCGACCAGCGGCATCTTGTCCACGGGCGAGAAGAAGTGCAGGCCGATGAAGTCCTTCGGCCGGTCCACACCTTCGGCGAGCTCGGTGATCGGCAGCGTCGAGGTGTTGGAGCACAGGAGCGCGTCGTCGTTGACGTACGGCGCCACCTCGGCGAAGACCTTGGCCTTCAGGGACGGGTCCTCGAAGACGGCCTCGATCACGAGGTCGCAGCCGGTCAGTGCGGACGGGTCGGCCGTGGCCGTGATCCGACCGAGCAGCTCGGCCTTCTTCTCCTCGGTGCTCTTGCCGCGCGAGATCGCCTTGTCGAGCAGCTTCTCGCTGTAGTCCTTGCCCTTCGCGGCGTTCTCGTCGGAGACGTCCTTGAGCACGACCTCCATGCCGGCGCGAGCACAGGAGTAGGCGATGCCGGCGCCCATCATGCCGGCGCCGAGGACCCCCACCTTGGTGGCCTTGAACGGCTCGATGCCCTGCGGGCGCAGCGAGCCGGAGTTGATCGCCTGGAGGTCGAAGAAGAACGCCTGGATCATGTTCTTCGAGCCCTGGTTGACGATCAGGTTGGTCAGGTAGCGCGACTCGATGCGCGAGGCGGTGTCGAAGTCGACCTGCGCGCCCTCGACCGCGGCGCTGAGGATCGCGCGGGCGGCGGGGTAGAGGGCGCCCTTGGTCTGCTTGCGCAGCAGCGCCGGGAACGCCGGCAGGAAGCCCGCCAGCGCCGGGGACTTCGGCGTACCACCGGGCATCTTGTAGCCCGGGGCGTCCCACGGGTTCTGGGCCGCCTCAGGGTTGGCCTTGATCCACGCCTTCGCGGCCGGGACCAGCTCCTCGCGGGTGGCGACGAGGTCGTCGACCAGGCCCTTCTCCTTGGCGGACGAGGGGTTGAACTGCGTGCCCTGGAGCAGCACGTCCATCAGGCCCGACTGGATGCCGAGCAGGCGCACGATGCGGGTGACGCCGCCGCCGCCGGGCAGCAGTCCCAGGCTGGACTCGGGAAGGCCGAGCTTGACCGACGAGTCGTCGACGACGATGCGGTGGTTGGTGGCGAGCGCGATCTCGAAGCCGCCACCCAGCGCGGCGCCGTTGATGGCGGCGACGACGGGGCGGGGGAACTTCTCCAGGCGGCGCAGGCCGGCCTTCACGTTCTCGGCGAGCTCGAAGACCGACGCGGCGTCGTCCTTGGTCGCCTGGACCATGGACTTCAGGTTGCCGCCGGCGAAGAAGGTCTTCTTCGCGCTGGCGACGACCACGCCCGTGACGTCGTCCACCTCGTCGTACAGGCGGTCGACGGCGGTCTTCATCGAGGAGATGTAGAGCTCGTTCATGGTGTTGGCGCTCGACGACGGGTCGTCGAGGGTCAGCGTCACGATGCCGTCGGCATCGCGCTCGTAGTGCACAGCAGTCTCGGTCGTGGTGCTCAAGTCGGTGTCCTTCGCTGGAAGTTCGAGAGTGAGGTGGTGGAGGCTCAGACGAGCTCGACGATGGTGGCGATGCCCATGCCGCCGCCGACGCAGAGCGTGGCGAGGCCGCGGCGCAGGTCCCGGCGCTGGAGCTCGTCGATGAGCGTGCCGAGGATCATCGCGCCGGTCGCGCCGAGCGGGTGGCCCATCGCGATCGCGCCGCCGTTGACGTTGGTGATCTCGTCGTTGATGCCCATGTCGCGCATGAAGCGCATCGCCACCGCGGCGAACGCCTCGTTGATCTCGAACAGGTCGATGTCCTCGACGCTGAGGCCGGCCTTGGCCAGCGCCTTGCGGGCCGCCGGGGCGGGGCCGGTGAGCATGATGACCGGGTCGGCGCCGGAGACGGCGGTGGCGATGATCCGCGCCCGAGGGGTCAGGCCCAGGTCGGTGCCGACCTGCTCGGAGCCGATCGCCATCAGCGCGGCGCCGTCGACGATGCCCGACGAGTTGCCGGCGTGGTGGACGTGGTTGATCTTCTCGATCCAGTGGTACTTCTCGAGCGCCACGTCGTCGAAGCCGGCGTCGGCGCCGATCCCGGCGAAGCTCGGCTTGAGGCCGGCCAGGCCCTCGACGCTGGTGTCGGGGCGGATCGTCTCGTCGTGCTCGAGCACGGCCAGGCCGTTGATGTCGCGGACCGGGATGACGGCGTCGGAGAAGTAGCCGTTGGCCCAGGCCTTCGCGGCACGGTGGTGAGACTCGGCGGCGAACGCGTCGACGTCCTCACGCGACCAGCCCTCGATCGTGGCGATCAGGTCGGCGCCGATGCCCTGCGGCACGAAGCCGGCCTTGAAGGCGGTGGCGGGGTCGGAGGCCCACGCGCCACCGTCGGAGCCCATGGGCACGCGGCTCATCGACTCGACGCCACCGGCGAGGATCAGGTCCTCGAAGCCGCCGCGCACCCGGGAGGCGGCCTGGTTGACGGCCTCGAGACCGGAGGCGCAGAAGCGGTTGAGCTGGACGCCGGCCACGGTGTCGGGCAGGCCGGCGGCGAGCGCCGCGGTCTTGGCGATGTCGCCGCCCTGGTCGCCGATCGGGGACACGACACCCAGTACGACGTCGTCGATGCGGTTGGGGTCGAGCGAGGGGTTGCGGTCCTGGACCGCCTGGATCAGCCCGACGGCGAGGTCGACGGGCTTGACCTCGTGCAGGGAGCCGTTGGCCTTGCCCCTGCCGCGCGGCGTACGGATGTGGTCGTACACGAATGCTTCTGCCATGACCGTCCTCGGTGTAAGTGGTTCTGGGTGTTGCGAAAGAGACCTGGTGATTGTGACATCATTACTGTCAGTATCGAAAGACCGGTCAGGATGTGGCCTGACTCACCTCGGGAGGGAGGGCACGTGACCAGCGCTGTGAGCAACACGGGCACCGACGGCCTCCTCACCCTCGAGGAGCTGACCAACCGGGTGGGCATGAGCGTGCGCAACGTGCGCTTCTACACGACCAAGGGCCTGGTCCCGCCCCCCATCCGACGAGGTCGCTCCGGCTACTACACGCCCGACCACGTGGCCAGGCTCGAGCTGGTCCGCGAGCTCCAGAGCCACGGCTTCACGCTCTCCGCGATCGAGCGCTACGTCGCGGGCATCCCCGACGCCGCCAGCCCCGAGGACATCGCGCTGCGCCGCTCGATGCTCGCCCCCTGGCAGGCCGACCGACCGGTGCAGCTGTCCCTGGCCGAGCTCGAGCAGCGCTGCGACCGCAGGTTCACCGAGGAGGACCTGGAGGTCCTGGACGCGATGGGCATCGCGGTCCCCGTCGGCAGGCGCACCTACGAGGTGGCGCTGTCACAGCTCACGGTGGGCCTCGACGTGCTCGACCTGGGCTACCCGCTCGAGGCCGCCCGCGCTGCCGGCGAGATCTACCGCCGTCACGGCCGCGAGATCGCCCACGAGCTGTACGACGTGTTCCGCCGGATGGTGTGGCCGGTCTACCTGGAGTCCGGGGCCTCCCCCGAGACCGTGCAGGCCGTGGTCGAGCGGCTCAAGCCGCTGTCGATCGCGAGCCTGGTGTCGGCCTACGAGGCCGGCATGGACGAGACCAAGCGCGAGAACATCCAGCGCAAGGCCGCTGGGCGCGACTAGCGCGCCGGCCGCGCCATACAGACAACGCCCGCCTCCTGCTGGCGAGAGCAGGTGACGGGCGTTGAGTCTGGGAGCGGTCAGCGACGACCGCTGAACGACGCCGCGCTGTGGCTGCCGCCCGACGAGGTCGAGGTAGCACCGCGCGAGCGCCCGCCGCCGGAGCGACCGCCGGACTTGGCGGCCGCCTTGGGCGCGGCCTTGGCCGAGCCGGAGCCCGAGCCGCCGCGGCCGCGGTTGCGACCGCCGCCGGAGGACTGACCACCGGAGCGGCCACCGCCACCGGAGCGTCGGCCACCGCCGCCACCGCCACCGGAGGGACGCGAGGTGCCCTCGGGACGGTCGAGCTCGATGCCGCCGACGACCACGGTGCGGGCACCGGGGGCGAGGGTGGCGAGCATCGGGTGCGACGCGTTGTCGATGCGCGTGGTGGTCGGCTTGATGCCGGCCGCGCGGGTCAGCTGGCGTACGTCGCGTACCTGGTCGTCGGTCATCAACGTGATGACCGTGCCAGCGGCACCGGCGCGCGCCGTGCGGCCCGAGCGGTGCAGGTAGGCCTTGTGCTCCATGGGCGGGTCGGCGTGCACGACGAGGGCCACGTCGTCGACGTGGATGCCGCGCGCGGCGATGTCGGTCGCGACCAGGGTCGTGGCCTTGCCGGAGTGGAACATCTCCATGTTGCGCGTGCGCGCGTTCTGGCTGAGGTTGCCGTGCAGGTCGACCGACGGGACGCCCGACTTGTTGAGCTGGCGGGCGAGCGCCTTGGCGCCGTGCTTGGTGCGGGTGAAGACGACGGTGCGGCCCGGCGCGCTGGTCAGGTCGACCAGGACGGAGATCCGGTTCTCGCGGGCGACGTGCAGCACGTGGTGGTCCATGGTCGAGATCGGCGACTGCGCCGAGTCGGCCTCGTGGACCCGCGGGCTGTGCAGGAAGCGCTTGACGAGGACGTCGATCGCCTTGTCGAGCGTGGCCGAGAAGAGCAGGCGCTGGCCCGACTGCGGGGTCTTGTCCATGATCCGGCGCACGGAGGGCAGGAACCCGAGGTCGGCCATGTGGTCGGCCTCGTCGAGCACGGTGACCTCGATGGAGCCGAGCTCGCAGTGGCCCTGCTGCATGAGGTCCTCGAGGCGGCCCGGGCAGGCGACGACGATGTCGACGCCCTTGCGGAACGACTGGACCTGCGGGTTCTGGCCGACGCCGCCGAAGACGGTCATCGTGGTGAAGCCGGCGGCCTGTGCGAGCGGCTGGAGGGCCTGGTGGATCTGGCCGACGAGCTCGCGGGTCGGCGCGAGGATCAGTGCGCGGGGCGACTTGGGCGCCGCGCGGCGGCCGCTGTCGGTGAGCCGGGCGATCATCGGGAGCAGGAAGGCGTAGGTCTTGCCGGAGCCGGTGCGGCCGCGGCCGAGGACGTCCCGGCCGGCGAGCGAGTCGGGCAGCGTGGCGGCCTGGATCGGGGTCGGGACGGTGATGCCGTTGCTGGTCAGGATGGCGACCAGCTCGGCGGGGACGCCCAGGTCAGAAAAGGACGTGGCGGTAGGAACAGAGTTCACAGGAAGGAGTCACTTACGTTGGTGTGTCTCACCAAGCTGTCCCGCCGGCGGCGGGAGAAGAAGCGGTGCCTCACGAGGGAGGGGCGCAGGCGAGACGTGAATCCGTTCCGCGCAGGAGCTCGAGGCAAGACTGGACGAGCTGCTGGGTAAAGAGTAGGGCACCGGACCGGAAGGACGTGAATTGCTGAGCCTTCTGGAGGGCCTGCCTAGGGTGTGAGCATGACCACCGTCCTCGTCACCGGAGCCACGGGCTTCGTGGGCCGCCGCCTCGTGCCGGAGCTCGTCGAGCAGGGACACACGGTGCGCGCCATGACCCGCCGTCCCGAGAAGTACGACGGTCCGGGCGAGGCGGTCGGCGGAGACGTGCACGACCCCGAGTCGCTGAAGGCGGCGCTGTCCGGCGTCGAGGTCGCGGTCTACCTCGTGCACTCGCTGGACGACGACGACTTCGAGGCCAAGGACGCCGCCGCGGCCACCGCGTTCGGCAAGGCGGCCGCCGACGCCGGCGTGCAGCAGATCGTCTACCTCGGCGGCCTGGGTGCCGATGACGACGACCTGTCGGCGCACCTGCGCTCGCGGCGCGAGGTCGAGACGCTGCTGGGCGAGGCGGGCGTGCCGGTGACGGTGCTGCGCGCCGCGATCGTCGTCGGCGCCGGCGGGATCTCGTGGGAGATGACGCGCCAGCTGGTGAAGAACCTCCCCGCGATGGTCGTGCCCAAGTGGGCTGCCACCCGCACCCAGCCGATCTCGATCACCGACGTCGTGCGCTACCTCGGCGGCGTGATCGGCCGCGAGGAGGCGCTGGGCCGGGTCTTCGAGATCGGCGGCGCCGACCGGCTCACCTACATCGAGATGCTCCAGCAGGCCTCCGAGATCATGAACGGGCGACGGGTCGCCGTGGTCAAGGTGCCGGTGCTGACGCCGAAGCTCTCGTCCTACTGGATCTCGTTCGTCACCAACGTCGACGTGACCACCGGCCGCAACCTGATCGACTCCATGGGCACCGAGGTGGTCGTCACCGACGACTCGATCCTCGAGCTGGTGCCGGGCGAGCCCGAGACCTACGCCGAGGCCGTGCGCAAGGCGGTCGCGGAGTCAGGTCCCAAAAAGAAGCGGTAGCGCGAAGAGCATCACCGTCGACCACGTGCAGTGCGTGAGGATCGGGGCGAGGATGCCGCCGCTGGCGCGGCGCTGCAGGCCCACCAGCACGCCCAGCAGCACCGCCGCGAACGACAGCATCACGTTGCCGGTCGCGAGCGTGGCGACGGCGTAGGCCAGCGTCGTCCACGCGACCGGGTGTCGCTTGATGGCGGCGTAGGCGGCGCCGCGGAAGAAGAGCTCCTCGGCGATACCGTTGACGGTGGTGATCACGAACACCAGCGGCAGCGAGCCCTGGTCGGCGAAGTCGAGGACCGAGCTGACCTGGCGCTCCAGCGGCTCGATCTGCCGCACGATCAGGGCGCCGGCGACGAACACGGCGGCGAAGGCCAGACCGATCGCGATCGGGGTCACGACCGGACGGACGTAGCCCTCGCCGTACCGGATCCGGCCGAGGTGGAGAGGGCCGGACGCGAAGGCGCCGACCGCCCAGACGGCGGCGAGCCCCAGCGTCGCGGGGTAGAACCACACGCTGCCGGGCTCGATCCGGATCGAGACGCCGAGCACCGCCGCGCCCAGCAGCACGAAGCCGACCGTGACCAGCTGGCGCCGGCGCATCGACCTCGGCGTCTCCCGGTGGTCGCGAGGGACGACGTCCCACAACGATCGCTCGAGCCACGTCCGCACACAGATCACCCCTCGCCCGAAACTCTACGGGCGAGGGGTGAACGGGCTGGCCGCGCGCGCCAGCGCGGTGGTCAGCGGTGTGAGGAGGACTACTTCTTGAACGCGTCCTTGACGTCGCCGGCGGCGTCCTTGACGTGCTCGACGCCGTCCTTGAGCGAGGCGGAGGCCTGGTCTCCCTTGCCTTCTGCCTTCAGCTCGTCGTCACCGGTCGCGTTGCCGGTGCCTTCCTTGAGCTTGCCGCCGAGGTCCTCGGCCTTGTTGCTGATCTTGTCGTCCAGTCCCATCGCTACCTCCAGGGTTGTGTGGGTACGCCGCGGGGCGGGTGCCCATGGGCGTCCCTCAAGTGAACGACAGAACGCCGTCGTCCACCTCACCCCGGCGGATGGTTCGCACGTCGGTCACGTAGTTCTGCTTGAGCAGCCACGGCGCCCGGTCACCCTGCTTCGGCAGCCGGTCGAGCGCCCGGACGACGTAGCCGGCACTGAAGTCCATGAACGGCCGTTCCTGCACCGCCGGGTCGCGCTCGGGCACGACCATGCGCAGCCCGTGCTCCTCCAGGTGCGCGAGCAGGCGGCACACGTAGTCGGCGACGAGGTCGGCCTTGAGCGTCCACGACGCATTGGTGTAGCCGATCGTGTAGGCAAAGTTGGGAACGCCGCTGAGCATCAGGGCCTTGTAGGCCATCGTGCTCGCCGGATCGACGGTCACGCCGTCGACCGTCAGCGTGATGCCGCCGAACGGCAGCAGCCGCAGGCCGGTCGCGGTGATGACCAGGTCGGCCTCGAGCTCCTGCCCGGAGGTGAGCCGGATGCCGGTCTCGGTGAAGGTCTCGATGGTGTCGGTGACCACGGACGCCGTCCCGCGGCGCAGTGACTTGAACAGGTCGCCGTCCGGGACGAAGCACAGCCGCTGGTCCCAGGGGTCGTAGACCGGCTTGAAGTGGGTGTCGACGTCCATCCCTGCGGGCAACTGCTTCTCGGTCTGGCCGCGGATGAGCCTCTTCACCAGCTCGGGCCGGCGCTGGCTGAGCTGGTAGAAGCCGATCGCGACCAGGATGTTGGTCCACCGCACGGCCGGGAACGACAGCCGCGTCGGGAGGCGTCGCAGCAGCTTGGCCAGCGGGTCGCGGCCGGCGCGGGACATGACGTACGTCGGCGAGCGTTGCAGCATCGTCACGTGCGCGGCGGTCTCGGCCAGGGCCGGGACCAGCGTGATCGCCGTGGCCCCGCTGCCGATCACGACGATCCGCTTGCCGGCATGGTCGAGGTCCTCGGGCCAGTGCTGCGGGTGGACCACCTGTCCGGCGAAGCCGTCCTGACCGGGGAAATCGGGGGCGTAGCCCTGCTCGAAGTCGTAGTAGCCCGAGCAGCCCCACAGGAAGCTCGTGGTCAGCGTCACCGGCTCGCCGTCGTGGTCGACCTCGACGGTCCAGCGCGCCGTCGCGGAGTCCCAGCTGGCCGCGGTGACCCGGTGGCGGTAGCGGATCAGCGCGTCGACGCCGTACTCCTTCGAGACCGTGCGCAGGTAGTCGAGGATCAGCGGCCCGTCGGCCAGCGCGGTGTCGCTCGCCCACGGCCGCCAGGGAAACCCGAACGTGAACATGTCGGAGTCGGAGCGGATACCGGGGTACTTGAACAGGTCCCAGGTGCCGCCGCTCGCGTCCCGGCTCTCCAGCACCGCCACCGTCCTGCCCGGGTGCGCCGTACGAAGCCTGGCGGCCGCGCCGATCCCCGACAACCCGGCCCCGACCACCAGGACGTCCACGTGCTCGATGCTCATGGGCCGCAGGCTATCCGGGGGGCTCAGACCTGGACGGCGACGCCGCGTTCGATGAGGCCGTCGACGTCGGGGACGCCCCAGGCGGTGAGGGCCTCGCGGGTGTGCTGGCCGGCCTCGCGGGACGGGGGCAGGCCGAGGGTGGGCGTGGTGCGGGAGAAGCGGGGGGCGGGCTGGGGCTGGACCATCCCGTCCTTCTCCACGAAGGTCTCGCGGGCGACGAGGTGCGGGTGCTCGAAGGCCTCACTGATCGGGATGATCCCGGCGACACAGGCGTCCGTGCCCTCGAAGATCTCCACCCACTCGGCCTGCGTCTTCGACGCGAAGCGCTCGGTGAGCACGGCGCGCATCTCGTCGTACCGGTCCGGTTCGCCCTGGCCGGGACAGGTGTCCTTGACGCCCAGGATCGTGACCAGCGCGTCGAAGAACTGCGGCTCCAGCGCGCCGACCGACAGGTGCTTGCCGTCGGAGGTCTCGTAGATGTCGTAGAACGGCACGCCGCCGTCGAGCATGTTGACGCCGCGCTCCTCCTTGAAGCCACCGCTGGCGAGGAACGCCGCGGTCATCGCGTTGAGGTGGGCGGTGCCGTCGACGATCGCGGCGTCGATCACCTGGCCCTTGCCGGAGATCCTCGCCTCGAGCAGGGCGGCGAGGATCCCGATGACGAGGTACGTCGAGCCGCCGCCGAAGTCGCCCACGAGGTTGCTCGGGAAGTGCGGGCGGGCGGGGTCCTGGCCCATGCCGTGCAGGGCGCCGGTGATCGCGATGTAGTTCATGTCGTGCCCGGCCGCGGTGGCCAGCGGGCCGGTCTGGCCCCAGCCGGTCATCCGGCCGTAGACCACGCGCTCGTTGACCGCGAAGCAGTCGTCGGGTCCGAGGCCGAGGCGCTCCGTGACGCCGGGGCGCATCCCTTCGACGACCACGTCGGCGGTGCGCACCAGCTCGAGCACGGTTGCGACCGCCTCGGGGTCCTTGAGGTTGAGCGCGACGCTCGGGCGCCCGCGGTTGAGCAGCATCGTCGCGCCGCCGGCCAGCATCTGGCCTCCGGGTCGCTCGACACGGATCACGTCGGCCCCGAGGTCGGCCAGGATCATGCACGCGTGCGGCCCGGGCCCGATGCCCGCGATCTCGACGACCTTCACGCCGCGCAGCGGCCCCGTGCCCGTGCCCAGTTCGTACGTCATGGGGGCGATCATGACAGAAGGACTGTCACGGTCGCAGGGGGTGTCTCACCGTCCTACTGGGGCAGTACCCGCCGCAGGAACTGCCGGGTGCGCTCCTCGCGGGGCGCGGTGAAGATCTCCGCCGGCGGGCCCTGCTCGAGGATCCGGCCCTCGCTGAGGAAGCAGACCGTGGTCGCGACCTCGCGCGCGAAGCTCATCTCGTGCGTAGCCAGGACCATCGTGGTGCCACGGTCGGCCAGGTCGCGCACGATCCCGAGCACCTCGCCCGTGAGCTCGGGGTCGAGCGCCGCGGTGATCTCGTCGAGCAGCAGCAGCTGCGGCTGGGTGCACAGCGCGCGCACCAGCGCCGCGCGCTGCTGCTGGCCGCCGGAGAGCCGGTCGGGGTGCTTGTCGACGTGCTCGGAGAGGCCGAACGTCGTCAGCAGCTCGCGGGCGCGGTCCTCCGCGGCTCGGCGGCTCAGCCCGTGCACGCGACGCGGCGCCAGCGTGCAGTTGTCGAGCACGCTCAGGTGCGGGAAGAGGTTGTAGGCCTGGAAGACCATCCCCATCCGCTGCCGCACCTCGCGCGGGTCGACCCGCGGGTCGGAGATCTCGTGGCCCTCGAACCGGATCACCCCGTCGTCGATGTCCTCCAGCAGGTTGAGGCACCGCAGCAGCGTGGACTTCCCGGAGCCCGACGAGCCGATCAGGCACACGACGTCGTGCGGCTGCACGCTCAGCGTCACGTCGTCGAGCACCACGCGGTCGCCGTACGACTTGCGGACGTCGACGACCTCCAGCAGCGGCGTCATCGCGCACCCGCCCGCTCGCGTTCGAGGGCGCGCCGGCCCAGCCAGTCGGTGAACCGGGCCAGCGGGATCGTGATCGCGATGAAGAACACCGAGACCACGACGTACGGCGTGTAGTTGAACGTGTAGCCGGTGTAGTCGCGCGCCGCGAACACCGCGTCGAAGACCGCCACCACCGAGACCAGGGCGGTGTCCTTCTGCAGGGAGATGAAGTCGTTGAGCAGCGGCGGCGCGACCCGGCGCACGGCCTGGGGTACGACGACGAAGCGCAGCGTCTGTGCCCGGCTGAGCGCCAGCGCCTCGGCGCTCGCCACCTGCGACGGGTGGATCGAGTCGATGCCGGCGCGGAAGACCTCGGCGACGTAGGCGCCGTAGGAGAGCACGAGAGCGACCCCCGCCCAGACGTACCGGTCGTCGGTGAGGCCCTGGAGGTTCAGTGCCGGGACGCCGAAGCCCAGCATCAGGATCAGGAGCACGGTCGGGACGCCACGGAACAGGTCGACGTAGCCCACCGCGAGGACCCGGAACGGCGCGAGCAGCGGGCTGCGGGCCGTGCGGGCCAGGGCGACCGCGAGGCCCAGCACCAGGATGGCGACCTCGCAGATCAGGAAGAGCTTGACGTTGAGCCAGAACCCGTCGCGGATCTCCGGGAACGACTCCTTGGCGTGGTGCCAGTCGAAGAACGTCGCCTGGAACCGGTCCCAGCCCGGTGAGCTGACCACGACCGTCGCGAGGCCGGCGAAGACCAGCGCGATGGCCAGCGACGAGACCAGGATCGAGCGGGCGCGCTGCTGACGTCGTACCCGGCGCCGCTCGAGCTCGCGCAGGCTCGGGACCCAGGGCTCGGTCATGCGGGTGCGGTCACTGGAGCTCGGGGATGCTCAGGTAGTCGGCGAGCCACTGCTGCTCGATCTGCTCCAGCGTGCCGTCGGCCTCGAGCGCCGCGATCGCCTCGTTGACGCACGGCACCAGGGCGCTGCCCTTCTCGAAGAGGATCCCGAACTGCTCCTGCTCACCGGTCTCGGGCTGGAACTGTCCGACCACGGCGCTTCCGGGGATCTCGAAGTCGCTGATGTAGGAGGCCGTGGGCACGTCCGCGAGGATCGCGTCGATCTGGCCGTTGAGCAGCGCCTGCTTGGCGGCGTTGGTGTCCTCGAAGACGGCCGGGTCGTTGGCCGGGTTGATGACGTCGCGGATCGCCGTGAGCGAGGTGGTCGCGGTCTGCGCGCCGAGGTTGTAGTCGGCGAGCTCCGCGATGGTGGTGACGTCGGCCACCGGGCTGTTCTTCAGCGCGACGACGGCCTGGGCGGCCTGGTAGTAGCCGTCGGAGAAGTCGACGACGGCGGCCCGCTCCTCGGTGATCGAGATCTGGTTGATGTCGAAGTCGAAGAACTTGTCGCCGGGCGCGAACGACGTGTTGAACGGCACCGTCACCCACGTCACCTGGTCGGCGCTGAAGCCGAGCTGCTCGGCGACGGCGTAGGCGACGGCGGACTCGAAGCCCTTGCCGTTGGTGGGGTCGTCCTTGACGAACCACGGCTCGTAGGCCGGGGAGTCGGTGCCGATCGTCAGCGTGCCCGGCTCGAGCAGCGGCAGGGACTCGGTCGCGCAGGCGTCGGGAGCCGGGCTGTCGCTGCCCGACTCGCTGGTGTCCGCGGACGGCGTGGGGTCGGCCGCGCTGTCCGGCTCCTCCTCGGGCGCACAGCCCGCCGCGGCGACGACGAGCAGGGGCAGGACGGCGAAGGCGGTACGACGCAGGCGCATGGGTCGAGCGTAGGGCTCCGCTCAGGCGGTGTGGTGGTGTTCGTGCATCTGGTGGACCACGGCGTGACCCTTGCCACGTCCGATCATCTCCGAGGATTGCAACTCGTTGCATAGGCATGCCACGATCGGCGCATGGCCCTCGAACACGCGCTGCTGGTCGCCCTGCGCGAGCAGCCCGCCTCGGGGCTGGACCTGGCCAGGCGTTTCGGCCGGTCGATCGGCTTCTTCTGGAGCGCCACGCACCAGCAGATCTACAAGGTGCTCGGCCGGATGGAGTCCGACGGCTGGGTCGAGGCCACCGAGGTGTCGCAGTCGGGCAAGCCCGACAAGAAGGTGTACGACGTCACGCCGGCGGGGCGTGCGGCGCTGGCTGC
Source organism: Nocardioides szechwanensis (assembly GCF_900103935.1). Lineage (GTDB taxonomy): Bacteria > Actinomycetota > Actinomycetes > Propionibacteriales > Nocardioidaceae > Nocardioides > Nocardioides szechwanensis. The sequence continues at coordinate 176,258 of NZ_FNIC01000004.1, read as the reverse complement.
CTGGCTGGCCGAGCCGACGCCGACCCACGCGCTGCGCAGCGACCTCGCGGTCAAGATGCGCGGAGCGTCGTTCGGCGACCGCGAGGCCGTGCTGGACGTCGTACGCGCCAACCTGGCCGACCACCACGTGCGGCTGGACCACTACCGACAGCTGATGAAGCGCGACTACCCCGACGGGAGCGGCGCGCTCGCCGGGCTCGACCTCGACCAGTACCTCGTGCTGCGCGGCGGGATCCTCACCGAGGAGACCTGGGTCGCCTGGCTCACCGAATACCTGGAGGCTCACGCATGACCACGAACGCCTATCCCCACCTGCTGTCCCCGATCACGCTGGGACCGCTCGAGCTGCGCAACCGCGTGGTGATGGGCTCGATGCACACCGGGCTCGAGGACCGGCGCCGAGACATCCCCGACCTCGCGGCCTACTTCGCCGAGCGCGCCCGTGGCGGTGTCGGCCTGATCATCACCGGCGGCTACGCGCCCAACAAGCGCGGCTGGCTCAAGCCGCTCGCCTCCGAGATGACCACGCGGCTTCAGGCGATGCGGCACCGCGAGGTCACCGACGCCGTGCACGCCGAGGGCGGCGCGATCGCGATGCAGGTGCTGCACGCGGGTCGCTACGGCTACCACCCGTTCAGCGTCTCGGCGTCGTCGAAGAAGAGCCCGATCACCCCGTTCAGGCCCAGCGCCCTGTCGACGCGCGGCGTCGACCGGACCGCGACCGACTTCGCGAAGTCCGTGGCCCTCGCGGTCAAGGCGGGGTACGACGCCGTGGAGATCATGGGCTCTGAGGGCTACCTGATCAACCAGTTCCTCGCGGCCCGCACCAACGACCGCACCGACGCGTGGGGCGGCTCGGCCACGGCCCGGATGCGCTTCCCGCTGGAGATCGTGCGCCGCTCGCGCGAGCTGGTCGGCGCCGACTTCCCGATCGTCTACCGGATCTCGCTGCTCGACCTGGTCGAGGGAGGGCAGACGTGGGACGAGGTGCTCGAGCTGGCCGCGTCGCTGGAGGAGGCCGGCGTGACGGTGCTCAACACCGGCATCGGCTGGCACGAGGCCCGGGTGCCCACGATCATCACGCAGGTCCCGCGCGGCGCCTGGCGTTCGGCGACCGCCCGGCTCAAGGCAGCGGTGTCGGTGCCGGTCTGTGCGTCCAACCGGATCAACACCCCCGAGCTCGCCGAGGAGATCCTCGCCGCCGGAGAGGCCGACCTGGTCTCGATGGCGCGGCCGCTGCTGGCCGACGCGTTCTTCGTCTCCAAGGCCGCGGAGGGCCGGGCCGACGAGATCAACACCTGCATCGCCTGCAACCAGGCCTGCCTCGACCACGTCTTCCAGAACCGCAAGGCCAGCTGCCTGGTCAACCCGCGCGCCTGCCGCGAGCTGACCCTGACCCTCGCGCCGACCCGCCGGGCCGCCGCGGTCGCCGTCGTCGGCGCCGGCCCGGCCGGGCTCGCCGCCGCCGTGTCGGCCGCCGAGCGTGGGCTCGCGGTCACCCTCTTCGAGAAGTCCGCGACCCTCGGAGGCCAGTTCCGGCTGGCGATGGCGGTGCCGGGCAAGGAGGACTTCGCCGACACGCTGCGCTACTACACGCGCCGGCTCGAGGTGCTCGGCGTCGAGGTGCGCCTCGGCACCGAGGCCACCGCGGCCGACCTGGCGTCGTACGACGAGGTGGTGGTGGCCACCGGTGTCGTGCCGCGGGTCCCCGACTTCCCCGGAGTCGACCACCCCAAGGTCGTGTCGTACGCCGACGTCCTGTCCGGCCGCGTCGTCCCCGGGCAGCGGGTCGCGGTCGTCGGCGCCGGCGGCATCGGCGTGGACGTCAGCGTCTGGCTCACCCACGACCCGGCCGAGGACCTCGACGACTGGATGTCGCACTGGGGCGTCGGCGACCCGTCGCTGCACCCGGGCGGGCTGACCGAGCGCAAGCCCCGCACCCCGCTGCGCGAGGTGACGCTGATCCAGCGCAAGACGACCCCGATCGGCATCGGTCTCGGCAAGACCTCCGGCTGGGCCCACCGCGCCGTGCTCAAGCAGTCGGGGGTGGTCCAGGTGAGCGGCGCGACGTACGACCGCGTCGACGACGCTGGCCTCCACCTCACCGTCGACGGCGTCACGCGGGTGCTCGACGTGGACCACGTCGTCCTGTGTGCCGGCCAGGAGTCGGTGCGCGACCTGTACGACGAGCTGCCCGGCTCGCACCTGATCGGTGGCGCCGACGTCGCCGCCGAGCTCGACGCCAAGCGCGCGATCGAGCAGGGGACGCGGGTGGCAGCCGCGCTGTAGCCGGTCCCGGCGGCTAGTGCCCCGTGTCCGAAGTTCTTGCGCGCTTCGCGCGCCCATGGCACGCACCTCGCTTCGTTCGCGACGCTCAACAGACGACCAGGTATGCCTTCGCGCCGCCGCCTTGCGAGGCCCACACCCTGAGTACGCCAAACACCCAACTACTTCGAACACGCGGCACTAGCGTCACGAGCGTGATCCGCGACCTGACCGACGACGAAGCCCGCCGCGCCCTGGTGCTCAAGTGGGGCATGGCCGACGCCGACGTGCTGCCGGCGTGGGTGGCCGAGATGGACTACGCGCTCGCGCCGCCCGTGGCCGAGGCGCTGACCGAGGCGATCGCGATCGGGATGACCGGCTACCCCCGCTTCGAGATGGGCGGCGAGCTCGGCCAGGCGTACGCCGGGTTCGCGCGGCGCCAGTTCGGCCACGAGGTCGACCCCGAGCGGGTGATCCCGGTGGTCGACGTGACCGCCGGGGTGCGGGTGGCGCTCGACGTGCTGTCCGACCCGGGTCCGATGGTGATGCCCGGGCCGGCGTACGCCCCTCAGCTCGACGTCGCGCAGGTGACCGGGCGCGAGCGGGTCGACCTGCTGCTCGACCCGGACGCGGAGCGGGCCGAGCTCGACCTCGACCGGCTCGACGCCCTGTTCGCGCAGGGCGCCCGCACCCTGCTGCTGACGCAGCCGCACAACCCCTGGGGCCGGGTGTTCACCCGCCAGGAGCTCGAGGGGGTCCGCGACGTCGTGGTGCGCCACGGCGCCCGGGTGATCTCCGACGAGATCCACGCGCCACTGGTGCTGGGCGGCGGGACCCACGTCTCCTACCTGGACATCGACGGCACTGCCGACCACGCGGTCGCGGTCGTCGCCGCGTCCAAGGCCTTCAACACCGCCGGCCTGCGCTGCGCCCAGATCATCAGTGCCGACGCCGAGACCCACCGCCGCCTGGTCGACGTGCCGATGGTGCGCAACGACTCGTGGTCGCCCCTCGGCGTGGTCGCCGCGATCGCGGCCTACACCCAGGGCGACGCCTGGCTCGACGCCCTGCGCGCGGCTGACCTCGCAGCGCGACCTGCTCGTGACCCTGCTGGCCGAGCACCTGCCGGACGCGCGGATGCGACCGCTCGAGGCGACGTACCTCGCCAGGGTCGACCTGCGCGCCTACGGCCACGACGACCCGGCGGCGGTGGCGAAGGAGCGCGGGCGGGTCTGGGTCTCGCCCGGGCACGACTACCAGCCGGGCCTCGGCGGACACGTGCGCGTCAACATCGCGACCTCGCCGGAGCGCCTGACGGAGATCGTTCGCCGCCTGGCCACCTCGCTAACCTGGCCTCACCCCGGCGTGGCCACCGCAGGCTCCTAGACTCGCGAGCGTGAAGATCACGGTCATCGGCTGCGGCTACCTCGGAGCGACCCACGCGGCCTGCATGGCCGAGCTCGGCTACGACGTCCTGGGCGTCGAGGTCGACGAGCGCAAGCGCGAGCTGCTCGCGGCCGGCAAGGTGCCGATCTACGAGCCCGGCCTCGAGGACCTGCTCGCCAAGCACGTCGCGTCCGGCAAGCTGCGGTTCACCGACTCGATGGAGGAGGCGGCCGCGTTCGCCGACCTGCACTTCGTCTGCGTCGGCACGCCCCAACTGCCCGACAGCATGGGCGCCGACGTGTCCTACGTCGAGGCCGCCGTCGCCTCGCTCGCGCCCCACCTCACCCGACCGTCGTACGTCGTCGGCAAGTCGACCGTCCCGGTCGGCACCGCCGCGCGGATGTCGGCCCTGCTCGCGGAGCTCTCCTCCGTGGGGGAGAAGGCCGAGCTGGTGTGGAACCCGGAGTTCCTGCGCGAGGGCTTCGCCGTCAAGGACACCCTCGAGCCCGACCGGATCGTCCTCGGCGTCGCCAGCGAACGCTCCGAGAAGGTGCTGCGCGACTTCTACGCACCGATCCTCGCCACCGGCACGCCGCTGGTCGTCACCGACTACGCCACCGCCGAGCTGGTGAAGGTCTCCGCCAACGCGTTCCTCGCCACCAAGATCTCCTTCATCAACGCGGTCTCCGAGGTGTGCGAGGCCTCCGGCGCCGACGTGGTCGACCTCGCCGACGCGATCGGCCACGACGCCCGGATCGGACGCCGCTTCCTCAACGCCGGCATCGGCTTCGGCGGCGGCTGCCTGCCCAAGGACATCCGCGCGTTCGTGCACCGCGCCGGCGAGCTCGGCGTCGAGGACGCGATGACGTTCCTGCGCCAGGTCGACGACATCAACCAGCGTCAGCGCCAGCGCGTCGCCCAGATCGCCACCGCGATGCTCGGCGGCAGTGTCTCCCGCTCCCGGATCGGTGTCTGGGGTGCCGCCTTCAAGCCCGACAGTGACGACGTCCGCGACTCCCCCGCGCTCAACATCGCCGGCCGGCTGCACCTGCGTGGTGCCACCGTCACCGTCTACGACCCCAAGGCCAACGAGACCGCCCGCGACCGTTTCCCGACCCTGGAGTACGCCGACTCCGCCGTCGACGCCGTCCGCGACGCCGACCTGGTGCTGCACCTCACTGAGTGGCCGGAGTTCCGCTCGGTCGACATCGCCGAGGTCGGCGCCGTCGTACGCCGCAAGCAGATCCTCGACGGCCGCAACCTCCTCGACCTCCCGGCCTGGCGTGAGGCCGGCTGGACCGCCCGGGGCCTCGGGCGCCGCTGAGGCGCCGACTTGTCCGTCACCCCGCTCGACTCGCCCGGCTCAGCTCGTAGCGCACGTCGTCCTTCTGGGGACTAGCGCCCAACGGGGTCATGCCCAGCTTCTCCAGCACCCGCTGGGAGCCCGCGTTGGCCGCGTTGGTCGACGCCAACACACGCTGGATGTCGGGGCAGCCGAAAGCCTGCGCGACCATGGCTCGTGCGCCCTCGGTGGCCAGGCCCCGGCCCCACGCGGACGCAAACAGCCGGTGGCCGATCCCGGAGATCTCGGGACGGCCCTCGAACGACGACGCCGACCACCACCCCAAGAACGTGCCTTGCTCGAACCCGGCCCAGTAGCCGAGCCCTCGCGCCGGGTCTGACTGACGCTCCAGGCGTCGCCGCCACTCCACCCGCGTCTCCTCCGCCGTCGCGGCCCGGCCTCGGATATAGGTCATCACTCTCGGGTCCGCGTTCAGCGCGACCATCAGGTGGAGGTCAGTCGCCTGCACCGCCCGAAGCTCGACGCGTTCGGTGAACAGGGCAGGCAAGAACGGTGGTTCGGGTGATCCCACCCCGTGACCCCAAGCGGCACGACGACAATCATTGGCGGCCTACTCGCGCTTGTTGAAGGCAACTTTGCCTTCGGGGCGGTGAGCGAGCTCATAGTCCTGGTGGTGGGCCAGGGTGTGGTGCCGCGGGCAGAGGAGCACGCCGTTCTCGACTGAGGTGCCGCCGCCCTGAATCCAGGGGATCAAGTGATGCGCGTGGCACCAGGAGCCGGGGCGTTCGCACCCCATTGCGGCGCAGCCCTTGTCCCTGACCGCGAGCGCGATCCGTTGGGCCTTGGTGTGGAAGCGGCGTCTGCGGCCGACGTCGAGGACCTCGGACCTGCCGCCGAGGACGACGGGGATGACACCGGCTTCGCAGGCGAGCTTCCTCGCGAGGCCGGGGCTGATCCTGGTGCCGGTGTCGAGCTGCGCGGCTTTGAGCCCACCCATCAACGTCTCCAGGGTCATGGTGACCACGACCGTGGCGGAGACGCCGCCTGCGGTGGGGAGCTTGTCTTCGGGGTAGCGGCGGACGTACTCGGCGAACGCGAGCCCCATGCCGTGCGGGGAGAGACCTTCACCGCCGGCCTTGCGCGAGGCGATCGCCTGGACCGCTTTGCGCAAGGTGTCGGCGACCTCGGTGGGCACGGTGAACCGGCCATGGGTCTGGCCGTGGCCGTCGTCGTGCATGGTGAGTCTGGCGGCCTGCTCTGCCGTCTTCTCTTCGGCGGCGAGCTGTCTGGCTTCTTCGTCCTCGCCGACCTCGGGGGCGACGACGTCGAGGATCCGTCGGCCCTGGATCCGCAGCGCGCGGGCGTCGTAGTGCGCGGCGGCTTCGAGGAGGTAGTCACGTGCTCGAGTGCGGACGTCCGACTGGACGGTGTCGGGCAACGCGCCGACGGAGTCGGTGATTGCCCGGGCCTGGTCGACCAGGACGTCACCGCCCGCAAGAGCCTCACCGACGGGTTCGTGGGCCTCGAGTGCTTTGGCGAGCTTGATCTTGCGGTGCGCCTCGGCCTGGGTCATCCGGGTGTGGTTGGCCCACCACACCCCCGCCGAGGTGGCACCGGACGCGTCACCGACCTGGTTGCGGTCGGCGTGGGCGGCGACCTTCAGCTCGAGGGCGCTGAGACGCGCGAGGAGCCGGGTCGCCTCGACCAGAGTGTGGCGGGTTTCGTCGTCGCCCATCGACCACATCGGGCGCTCGCCGATGTGATCGAGCTCGTCGTGCATGCGCGCCACGAACGAGGCAACCGGGTGCCTCGGTGTGTGATCGGCGCTGATGCTCATGACACCTACTCAAGCACCAGGCACCGACAGTCACGGGGCTCAGAACCCCTCATCCACAAGGGTTTCGTAAACTCTCTGAGACTTTACCTTTGGTGGTTTCGAGGCTCGTCGCTGGCGCTCCTCGCACCTCAACCACCGTCGGACAGTCCGCCATGAAAGCGAGCTGAGTCACTTGTCACAGCCATCAGCCGGTTGGCAGAGCCGTGGCCGGGCAGGCTTTGCTGCATGACCTCCACCGCGACGACAGACCCCGTCACCGCTCGTCCGAGCTCCGCCTCCTGGTGGTTTCGGGCCGCGGACGGGCGGCTGACCCTGTGGGAGTGGCCCAACCCGGCGCTGTGGGTCTGGCTGGTCACGCTGGTGCTCGGATGGTTCGATCTGTCGGCCACGCACGCGAGCACGGTCGACGGCATCCATCGCGGAGCGCTGGTGGTGTGGGCACTCGACGAGGCCGTTCGTGGCGCGAGCCCGTTCCGGCGCATCTTGGGCGCGGTGGTTCTCGTCGCTCAGATCGCGATGCTCTTCCTTGGCTGACCCGCCAGCACCGAGAAGAGGGACGCTACGGCAGGTCCTCGGGACCGATCTCCATGAGCCGGGAGGGCACGAACCCGTCCCAGGTGCGCTGGACGCGTGACGGGTCGAGCAGGTAGGCGAGGTCGGCGTCCCAGGTGTGGCCGGTGGGATTGCGGCGCAACAGGTAGCCGAGGCTCTGGGTCCGGAAGATGGCAGCACCGGCGGCCGTGACCGAGGCGAGCAGCTGGGCGTCGACGAACTTGCGTACCGAGCGGAAGCCACCGACCTCGCGCAGCAGGGCCCGCTCGACCATCATCGTGCCGCCGGCGACGAAGCTCGCGTAGCACTCGACGGGGTGCCCGCGCTTGACCGTCAGGTCCTCGCCGGACAGGTAGTGCAGCTCGGCGGCCATGCCGACGAGCTCGGCGCCGCTGTAGGCACGGGCGCGGAGGAGGTCCGCGACGACGTCGGGGCCGTACCAGTCGTCGTCGTCCATCTTCAGCAGTACGTCGCCACCGGCGGCGCGGCACGCCGCGTCGAGCACGTCGCCGAAGGCGACTCTCTCCGGCTGCGGCAGCACCTGAAGTGCCACGCGAGGAGGCAGCAGCCCGCGCACCAGATCACCGTCAGGCGAGAACCCGTGCGGCGCGAGCACCAGTTCGAGCGACTCGACGCCGCGCTGCTTGGCGACCTGGCGCAGCGCGAACTCCACCTGCTCCGGACGCCGGGTGGCGAGCACGATGCTGACCGCAGCCTGCGCCGCCACAGGTACGTCGGTCTCGTCACCGAGGGTGCGGCGCGCGGCGAGGGTGGAGAACCGGTCGAACGCCAGCCGGCGCTGGACGATGCTGTGCTCCTCACGCGCGAGCGCATCGGACAGGTCGACCGAGGCCGTGAGAGCCGCAGCGAGGTCGGCGTCGAAGAGCCCGGCCGGCACCTCGGATGCCAGCAGCGGCACCCCCGCCAGCGCCAGCCCGGCGACGACAGCGGCCGCCTCGGCGCCCTCCCACGACACCTCCACCGCAGCAGCGGAGCGCAGCGCAGCGACCAGCCCCTCCGTCACCCCGTCAGCGAGGTCCAGCGACGACAGCGACACGACCGGCCCGTCGGCAAGCGGGTCGAACCCGATCGGGTTGACCACGCGCTCGTCGTACGGCCCGATCACCCGAGCACCAGGAGGCGACACGACATCGAGAGCCACGCCGTCGGGAGGCGAGTCGAGCCCCGCGACCCACACACCCCGGTTGCCCACGCGGTCCGGCCACACGGCCTGACGCCCCAGCTCGGCCACCACGCGGCCGACGTCGACCGGCTTCTCGAACCGGAGCACCGTCAGCCAGCCACCATCAACGCCCCGGGCACGAATCCCTTGCAGGGCAGGCCATTCGGGCCGGGGCACCAGGGTCAAGGCCCCCTCGCCCGCCGACAGGAAGATGCCGACGACAGCGGACCGCAACCCGACGGCGAGCGACAGCGAACGCAGGTCTCCCCGGTCACGAAGCGACACCAGCACGCGGTCGTACCGACCAGACGACACAGAGGCGGAGGCGGAGGCAGAGGCAGACAAAGAGGTGACCAGCAACGCCGAGTCCGGCGACTGGTCCAGGAACTTCCGGACCGCCTCGGGAAGAGCCGGAGCCTCAGACATCGATCCGGCCGCGGCGCTGCACGAGCGGCCGCGGCGCCTGGGGCAGCCACGTGTTGGTGACGTAGTCGATGATGTGCACCCCGGCCGGCGCCTCGATCCGCACCACGCCGGGCACGTCCTCGCCGCGGCCCTCCTTCAGCGCCCGGTAGACCTCGAGCTCGCGCAGCTTGCGCGGCGCCCGCGAGGCGTCGAAGTCGTCCAGGCTGGTCCAGTGCGCGAACTCGTCGGAGTCGAGCCACTTCAGCTCGACGCACAGCCCCTCCGGCGCGACGATCCGCTCGGAGCTGCTCGGGAACTCCCGCACCTCCCACTCGAAGGCCTTCACGAACGTGAACTCCGGGCCCATCGGGTAGACCCACGGCTCCAGGAACCGGAAGCCCAGGTCGATCCAGGCCACCGACTCGCTCTCGATCGACAGCGGGTGCCGCGGTATCGCCACCACCGCGTTGGAGTCCTCGAGCTGCCACGACAGGTCGGCCAGCAGCGCCACGCCCTCGCGGGTGAGCACCATGTCGCCGTCCCACTTCATCGAGTACGACGTCTGCACGTGCGCGAACGACCAGTTGTAGAAGTGCGTCAGCGAGTGCACCGAGTCGGGCGGTGTGGCGAGGTGCTCGGCGCCGGCCCGGCTGACCCGGAAGGGGTACGTCGTCGACGTCAGCCGGTCGGTCGCGCCGACCTCCGCGGCCACCCGCGCCGCGACCTCGGGGGTGCCGTCGTCGGACTGGTTGTCGACCACGACGACGTGCTGCACCGCCTCGAACATCGGCGGCAGCACCCACGGCAGGTTGCGTGCCTCGTTCTTCACGCGGAAGACGCAGGTGAGCCCCATCGGCAGCTTCCGCTCCTGCCACGCCCACCGCACGTCGTACGACGGATCCCCTTCAGCACAAGGGATGTCCGCGTCCTTCATCGTTCGCGGCCGAGCGCCTTGCGGAGACCGCGGCGGGCGCTGGCCGGCACCATGGCGCGTACGGCGTGGGGGATCCGGTCGGTGCTTCGACGGGCGACCGGGGAGGCCGGCATCGGCTGCTGGGCGAGCCCGTCACGGTGGGCCGCCAGCGCGGTCGACTGGGCGATCGCCTCGGCCTCGTCGTAGAGGTCGGCGTAGGCGGCGCGCAGCTCGTCGAGCGCGGCATGGGTGTCGGGGTTGTCGCCCCCGTCGTCGGCGAGCCGGTCGAGGTGCTGCCAGGACTCCTCGGCGATCTCACGCAGCCGCGGAGGCACCTCGACGTCGTCCCAGGTGAGCTGGACCCGACGGAGCGAGGGGTCGATGAACGCGTGCACCGCGCGGATGTCGTTGGCCGACGCCGCCTTGACCGCGTCGAGGTCGAAGGCCTGGCCGACCCCGAAGACCGGGACCGTCCAGTCGGTGAGCAGGTCGTGGTAGCGGACGAAGGCCCGCGCCGACCCGCGGGTCGCCCGCTCGGTGTGGAGCATCATGTTGACCCACGCGGCGGTGCGGTTGACCTCGCCGAACTTGGACGCGTAGTACTTCTGCTTGCTGCCCACCACCTCGGTGACCGGGCGCAGCATGGTGACGTACGCCGGCGTCGCGTCGCAGCGCATCGCGGCCGAGCGCCACAGCCCCATGAACCACGCCAGCCGCGGGTCCTTGATGACAAGCTCAGGCCCGCCCTCGGCGAACTGCGACTCCAGCCACGTGTGCAGCCGCGCGCGCAGCGGCTCGAGGTTGGCCAGCTTGCCGGCCTCGAACCACGCCTGCGGCCGCGAGTCGGAGACCTGGACGTTGCAGCGCCGGAGCAGCTCGTCGTGGAAGTCGACGACCCACTGCGGCTCGCCGAAGCCCTTCGGGTTGGTCTCGTCGGCCGCGACCTCGGGCTGCGGGACGTGCATCCCCAGCGTCTGCAGGGCTCCGCTCATCGTGCTGGTGCCGCTGCGGCCCGAGCCGACGACGAAGACCACACGCCGCTTGGCCGGCAGGACCTCTGCCGTCGAGATCTGGGGGGTGGTCGACATGGGCGACAGCCTACGGCTCACGCTGGGTCAGGGTTCAGGCGCCGCGCAGCCGCGACCCGAGCCGGCCCAGCAGACCCGCAGCAGGCGCCGTGGGCTGCTCCTCGGGTGCCGACTCGCCCGCGCCCGCCGGGCGTGGGGCCTGCTTCTTCGGCTTGCCGGCCGGCGGCCCCGACGACGTGGGGGCGACCAGCTCCCACGCCTCGTCGACGCTGAGCCGCGGCCCGCCCTGCTGCCGGTAGTGCGGGACAGAGCGGTCGGCCGACGACACGAAGCCCGCCTCCCCAGCCTCGACCCACCAGGTGCCGTAGACCTCGTCGATCACCGCGTCCAGGTCCTCGTCGGCACCCGCCACGCGCCGGGCGCGTTGTACGGCGGCCGTGCGCTCGAGCCGCGCGGACGAGCCGTCGGGCATCATCACCTGGCGCAGCCCGTGGTGCGTGCGCTCCACATGCATGACCAGCGCGGTGAGCGCTTCGGGCAGCGGGCACCACGACGCGTCGCCGAGCGTCAGCCGGAACATCGCCTCACACCGGCCCGGAGGCAGCTCCGACAGCAGCCGCACGCGGGGCTCACCCTGGTAGGCCGCCTGGACCAGCCGCTCGGCCAGCCGCGGGTCGGTGAGCGGAGACCGCCGCTCGTCGGACAGCGTCGACCAGTCGCCGAGCAGGACGACCGAGAGGTCGGAGAGCGTGGAGGCGAGCACCGCGTCGACCGTCGTGACCACGCGGTGGTGGTCGGTCTCGCCACGGACGTCGAGCACGACCTCGACGTACGGCACGGAGTAGAGGCGGCCGAGGCGGCGCTTGGGCCGCATGTCGGGCACCCGGTCGCAGAGGTAGGGGTCGTTGTGGTCGTTGACCTTCTCGCGCTGCTCCATCACGTGCGTGAAGCCGAGGTGCCAGCTGCGGGCGGCGCGGTCGGGCACGAACACCGCGCCCACCTCGGCGAGCCGGTAGCCGAGGTCGATGTCCTCGCCGAGCTTGAGCATGGTGCCCATGCCGCCGCACTCGTCGTACAGCGCGCGGTGCAGCGACCCGGTCGCCCCGACGTGCGCGCGCTGGGCCCTGGGCCCGGCGCTCTTCAGGTCGTCGGTGCGCTGGTGGACCTGCTCGACCCAGTCGTGCGGGAGCCAGTCCTGGCCCTCGAAGTAGGCCTCGGTGCGGCCCTCGGCGACCGCCGCCCGCACCTCCGCCGGCGACGCCGCGAGCAACGCGGCCGGGTCGACGAACCACTTGTGGCCGAGCACGACGGCGTAGTCGAGCAGGTGGTGCCAGCGCAGCTGCGCCTCGACGTGGTCGCGCTCGACGAGCATGTCGGCGTCCAGCCAGTGCACGACGTCGCCGTCGCTGGCCAGGGCACCGGTGTGGCAGGCGTTGGCCCGCCCCCAGCCCTCGGTCACCGGCACGATCCGGGTGCGCTCGGGGCGCACCTCCGGCAGCTCGAGCGGGCCCGGACCGTCGTCGGCGACGACGACCTCGAGCAGGTGGGCCGGGTAGGTCTGGGCGGCCAGGCCGGCCAGCACGGTGGGCAGCAGCCGCTTGGCGTCGTACGCCGGGATCACCACGCTCACCGACAGCGTCGGCGTCCACGCACCGAGCTCGGGCGGCGTCAGCGAGCCCCAGTCGTTGCGCCGCACCCGCGGCTGTCCAGTCATGGGGCCGGTCATCGGGGCGCCTCCCACGCGTCGTGCTCGAGCAGCTGGCTCGGTCGGAACCCGTGCCACTGGTGCACCAGGCTCTTCCGGCTCAGAAAGTAGCCCAACCCGGTCTCCCATGTGTGCCCGGAGGCGGTACGCCGGAGCGTGTAGCCGAGCCCGTGGGTGCGGTAGATGGTGCCGCCCGCGGCCAGCACCGAGCCGAACAGCTGGAGGTCGACGTGCGCGCTGACCCGCCGGAAGCCGCCGATCCCGCGCAAGACCGACCGGTCGATCATCGTCGTACCTCCGGCGGTGAACGTGCCGAACGCCTCGGACGCCCCACGGCGGCGCACGGTGGTGTCGATCGGCTGGAGGTAGACGAACTCCGCGGGCATCCCGACCAGCGTGGCGCCGCTGTAGCGGCGGGCCAGCAGCAGGTCACCGAGGACGTCGGGGCCGTACCAGTCGTCGTCGTCCATCTTCACGACCACGTCGCCCGACGCCGCGTCGGTCGCGGCGCGGAGCACGTCGCCGAAGACCGTGTCGGGCGCGAACGTCAGGACGGTGTGGGCCCGCCCGCCGAGCAGCTCGGCCACCCGGCCCGGGTCGGGTGACCAGCGGTGCGCGGCCAGCACCAGCTCGACCTCGGCGCCCGGCAGGGTGAGCCGCTGCTTGGCGACCTGGCCCACCGCGAAGTCCAGGAGGTCGGGCCGTCGGGTCGCGAGCACCACGCTCACCGAGGGGTACGCCGCGTGGCGGGCACCGGCGCGCGCGGCGAGGCGCCCGCGCCAGGCCAGCGTGGAGTGGTCGGTCAGGGCGGCGCGGCGCAGCCGCACCGAGTGCTCCTCACGGCGCAGCGGGTCGTCGAGGTCGACCGGCGCGGTGAGGGCGGCGGTGACGGCCTCGCCGAGCGCGGCCCGGGTCTCGTGGCGCGGCGGGTCGGCGACCAGCGGGACGCCGCTCATCGCGAGCCCGGCCACCGTCCGCGGGTCGGCGGGCCAGGTGACCCGCACCCCCTGGTGCGGGCGCAGGTCGCGGACCAGGCCGGAGGTGAGCGGCCGCGCGAGGTCGAGGTCGGTCACACCCTCGGACCACGTCTGCTGGAAGCCGTGCGGGTTGAAGACCGCCTCGTCGACGGGACCGACGGCGAGGTCGCCGGTCTCGGCCACGACGACCGGCCCGCGACCGGTGACCGGAGACTCCTCCAGCGCGGCGACGGTGTCGCCGCCGACCCAGACCTCCGCGGGCGTCTTCGCCTCGGCGTCGTACGACGTGGCGGCCGTGACGTCGGCGGGGGGCACCGCGGCGCCGGGGGCCAGCGCGGTGAACACCCCGTCGTTGCCTGCGGTGACCGGCAGCGCGCAGCCCCGAGCGAGGGCGGCGAGCACCTCGTGAGTGGGCACCCGCGAGGAGAAGCGCGCGATCGTGACCGCCCCGCCGGCGGGGGTGGTGCGGGCGTCGAGGCCGGCCAGGCTCGCCCAGCCGGGCCGGACGGCCAGCGGCACGACGCCGGGGGACTCCGCGAGCAGCAGCGCCACCACGCGCGACCACGGCTGCGCACCGAGCCCGGTCACCAGGCGGCGCAAGGCAGCAGGGTCGCGGGCGACGACCAGCGTGGACACCGGCCGCTCGACCGGCTCGCTCGCCCCCGTGTCCGTGATCATCAGGACCGGGCCCCTGAGGTCGGCCGCCGTTCGCTCGATCAGGTCCGCGAAGGCAGCGTCGACGGCGGGAGCAACGGCGGGAGCAACGGCGGGCAGCATGGTCCGCCTAGTCTCGCACCGCCACGCTCACGGTGGTTGAGGTGCGAGGAGCGTCAGCGACGAGCCTCGAAACCCGTCAGTCGTGGGCGGGCTGCGCGGCGATCATGTCGGCGTACCACTGGAAGCTGCGCTTCGGCGTGCGGACCAGGGTGTCGTAGTCGATGTGCACCAGGCCGAAGCGCTGGGTGAACCCCTCGGACCACTCGAAGTTGTCCATCAGCGACCACGTGTAGTAGCCGCGCACGTCGACGCCACGCTCGATCGCGGTCGCGATCGCCCGCAGGTGGGCGTCGAGGTAGTCGATGCGCTGCTGGTCGTCGACGACGCCGTTGGCGTCGGGACCCATGTTGTAGGCGCACCCCGACTCGGTGATCATGATCGGCGGCAGCGCCGCGCGGAACCGGGCGCGGAACATGATCAGCCACTCGCGCAGCGCGTCGGGCACGATCGGCCAGCCGAAGTCGGTCGTCGGGTAGCCCAGCAGCTCGCGGAACTCGAACGGCATCTCGGCGTCCTCGGGGGCCGCGCCGATGCGCATCGGGTTGTAGTAGTTGACGCCGTAGAAGTCGAGCGGCTGGCGGATCGTGGCCAGGTCGCCGTCCTTGATGACGTCCTCTAGCAGTGGCTGGAGGTCGACGGGGTAGCGCCCGAGCAGCATCGGCTCCAGGAACATGCCGTTCCACATGGCGTCGAAGAGCTTGGTCGCGCCGACGTCGGCGGCGTCGTCGCTGGCCGGCCACATGGGGGCGTGGTTGTTGGCGCAGCCGACGCTCGCGGCGCCCGCGGCCCGCAGCGCGATCGCCGCCCGGCCGTGCGCGACGTTGAGGTGGTGGGCGACCGGTAGCCCGTCGAACATGAGGACCTTGCCCGGCGCGTGGAAGCCGATGCTGTAGCCCATCATCGAGACCACGTTGGGCTCGTTGATCGGGATCCAGTGCTCCACGCGGTCGGCGAAGCGCTCGCCGAGAATGGCGGCGTAGTCGGCGAACCGGTCGATGGTCGACCGGTTGAGCCAGCCGCCGTCGTCCTCGAGCGCCTGCGGCAGGTCCCAGTGGTAGAGCGTCGCCATCGGCTGCTGGCCGCTGGCGAGCAGCGAGTCGATCAGCCGGTCGTAGAAGTCGAGGCCCTTCGCGTTGGCCGCACCGGAGCCGGTCGGCTGGATGCGCGGCCACGAGATCGAGAACCGGTAGCCGCGGGTCCCGAGCTGCTTCATCAGCGCGACGTCCTCGTCGTGCCGGTGGTAGTGGTCGCAGGCCACGTCGCCCGTGGAGCCGTCGATGATCTTCCCGGGGGTGTGCGCGAACGTGTCCCAGATGCTCGGGCCCTTGCCGTCCTCGGTGGCCGCACCCTCGATCTGGTACGACGCCGTGCTGGTCCCGAAACGGAAGCCGGGTGGGAGCTGAGGGAACCGCTGATCGGACACGGCACAATCATGCCTGTGACTGTGAGTATCCGCCGGAGTTCCGCGCGCTTCGTCGATCGGGGTGCCGGACGGGTGACCCACCACGCGTTCGCTTTCGGGTCCCACTACGACGCCGAGCACGTCTCCTTCGGCCCGATGGTGTGCCACGACGACCACCTGCTCGGCTCCGGCCGGGGCTTCGACGAGCACCGCCACGCGGACCTCGAGATCGTCACCTGGGTGGTGGCCGGTGCCCTCGAGCACCGGGACTCCTTCGGGGGGCGGACGGTGGTGGAGGCGGGCTCGGTCGCGGTCCTCTCGGCCGGCTCCGGGGCGTCGCACTCCGAGCACGCCACCGTCGACGGCCCCGCGCGGTTCATCCAGGTGTGGCTGACGCCCGAGTCCCCCGGCGCCGACCCGACGTACGCCGTCGACCGGCCTGCGCTGCCGCCCAACGAGCTGGTCCAGGTCGCCGCGCCGCGCAGCGACGCGGTGCTGTCGGTGGTCCGGCTCGACGGCCGCTCGTCGGTGACGCTCCCCTCCGCGCCGCGCGTGCACGTCTTCGTCGCCAGCGGCGCGCTGCTCCGCTCGTCGCTCGCCGAGCCGCTCCACCCCGGTGACGCGTTCCTGATGACCGACGAGCCCGAGCACACCGTCGCCGCCGGGGTGCCGACCGAGCTGCTGGTCTGGACCTTCGACGCCTGAGCGACAACCGCAGTGGCAACGGTCACGGCTCGCGCATCACGTCACGCAGTTTGATCAGGCCGTCTCGGATCCGGGTCTTGGCAGTCCCGAGAGGGATCCGACGCAGGCGCGCCACCTCGGAGTGGCTGAGTCCGCCGAAGTACGCCAGCTCGACGGCCTCGCGCTGCAGGGGGGTCAGCTCGGCCAGCGCCGTCTGCACCCGGGACGCCTGGAGCGACGCCGCCACCGCGTCGTGGGTGCGGTCATCCGAAGGCGACTGGACCACGGCGTCCGATCGTTCGTAGGTGGTCTCGCGTGCGATCCGCGAGTGGCTCGCGCGGACCCGTCCGACCGCCTCTCCGTGGACGATCATCAGGATCCAGGAGATCGCGCTGCCCCGGCTGGGGTCGAACCGGGCGGAGTGCCGCCAGAGGTGGAGGTAGGCCTCCTGAGTGACCTCCTCGGCCTGGGCGGGGTCACGAAGGATGCGCTGGGCGAGGCTGTAGGCGCGCACGGCCGTGCCGTCGTACAAGGCGGCGAAGGCCTGCACATCACCACTCGCGGCGAGGTGGAGCAGCTGCGACAGCTCGGCGTCGCGAGTGGTGGGAGTCCAGCGACCTGCGGTGGGGGACACGGCCACTCAGCGCATCGAGTACGTCGCGAGCGAGATCCCGGCGTAGTGGCTGGCGAACGCGAGCACGGTGAAGCTGTGGAACACCTCGTGGAAGCCGAACCACCGCGGCCACGGGTCCGGTCGCTGGAAGCCGTAGACCACCGCTCCAAGGATGTAGAGCACGCCGCCCGCGGCCAGCAGCAGGACGATCGCCCCGCCGACGTGGCCGTTCAGGCGCTGGGCTCCCGCGATCAGCTCGGGCAGGAACAGGACCACGCCCCACCCGCAGGCGACGTACACCGGCGGCGAGAGCCACCGTGGCGCGTCGGGCCAGACGAACCTCGCTGCCACGCCGACCAGGGCACTGGACCAGACGATGACGGTCATGACGGCGCTGTCCCGGCCGTCCAGCAGGAGCAGCGCGTACGCCGTGCAGGAGCCGGCGATCAGCACGAAGATGTTGCAGTGGTCGAGCCGGCGCAGGACCCGCCAGGTCCCCGGTGCCCACGTGCCGCGGTGGTAGGCCGCGGAGACCCCGAACAGCAGCAGGGCCGAGAGGATGAAGACCGCCGAACCCAGCCGCGTCAGGTCGGTCGGCGACAGCACGACCAGCACGACTCCACCCACAGGAGTCAGCGGGACGATCCCGAGGTGCAACCAGCCTCGAAGGCGCGGCTTGACCTCTGCGACTGTCTCACGCAGCTGCGCGGCGACGTGCTCGTGCAGCGGCTGGTGAGCCGACACCCGCGCGTCGTCGAGCGGGATCATCTGGGGGACGGTGAGACGGGAACGATGCATGGCGCGGACTCCGACGGCGACGCTCGGGTTCGGGGCGTGGCTCAGGTGAGGGCTGGTCTCGCGACCAGCGCAGGTGGTGCTCCCAAGTACCCCGCGGTCGTGCGCCCCAAACCTACGGGCGTCCGCCGCCCTCGAGGCCGGCCAGCACCTCGGTGGCGACGTCCACGAGACGCCGGCCCTCGGACCGGGCGCGAGAGCGCATCTGGTCAAAGGCCTCACCCATCGAGATCCCGTGGGCGTGCGCGAGTGCCCCCTTGGCCTGCTCGAGCACGATGCGGCTGTTGAGAGCTCCTTGGAGCTGCTCGGTCAGAGTCTCCGCTTGAGTGAGGCTGCGCTCCTGCAACAGGGCGATGGTGGCGACGTCGGCCAGGGCCTGGACCACCCGGACCTCGTCGGCCTCGAAGCGCGCGTCCTCGGTCCCGAAGAGGTTGAGCGCCCCGATGACCTTGTGACGCAGCCGCATCGGGAAGGCGTGCACTGACTGGAACCCGGCCTCGATGGCGCGCGGGGCGAAGCGCGGCCACCGATCCGCCGCATGGGCGAGGTCAGCGTTGACGACGGGGATGCCCGTGGTCAGGCAGTCGAGGCAGGGGCCTTCCTCGTTCTGGATCTGCAGGAGCTCCAGCATCTTGCCGGACTCGTTGCTCGCCGCCATGAAGCGCACCCGCCCCCGATGGTCGGAGAGCACCAGTCCTACGGCGGCGGCTCCGCTGACCGCGGCGGCCTGGGTCGTGAGGTTGTCGAGAAAGTCCACCACGTCGAAGTCGTCGACGAGCGTGTCGGCCACCCTTACGAAGAACTCGGACAGGTCGGGTGCAGAGATCATGGTCGGGCCTCACGTTTCGTCAACACAACTGTCCCATCGTTTTCACCAGACGTCTTTCGAAGGCATCGCCCGGCCGGCGACGATCTCACCGGCCAGCACGGTGAGGTCCTGCCCCGTGACCCAGGCGTGGGCGCGCATCCGAGCCAGCGCCTCGGCCAGGCTGACACCGAGCTCCACCATCACCATGCCTTGGGCCTGATAGACGTGGGCGTGCGTGTCAAGGGCGGCGCCTAGGCTCCGCGCCAGCTGTCGGTCCCCGGGCGCCGAGCCGTCCAGCAGCAGCTCGGTGGCCACCTCGGAGAAGACGAGAGCGGTGTCCAGGCCGGTCGGGTCGAGACCGGCGGCACGAGCGGGGTAGAGGCCGAGGACGCCGAAGATGGCGGCGCCCACATGCAGCGGGAAGGAGTAGCACGAGAGCACACCGGCCGCCACCGCCTCGGGAGCCCACCCTGGCCAACGCGACAGGCCGCTCTTCTCCAGGTTGCTGACCAGGACGGGACGCCGCGAGACGAACACGTCGGTCGACGGGCCCTCACCCACGCCGAACTGCGTCTCCTCGAGCTCACGTGCCTGCTCCGAGGAGGCGGCGACGACGGCGTGCGTGCCGACGCTCGGCATCAAGGTGGCCGTGGCTCCCCAGAGGTCCAAGTCGTCTTTCGCGGCGCGGCACAGGCGGCCGAGCGACTCCACCACGCCCTGACCATCGCCCGGCTGCTGTCGCGCGACGAGGTCGTCGACGCGTCGACGGGATGCGGCATCTGCCACGGGGCCTGGCTCTCAGAGAACGGCGAAAGTAACTACGCCGTCGGGGTCCGGGGCGACGAGGGATCCGCACTCATCCTAGTCGCACTTGTCGGCAACGCGTACGGTGAAGCAACTTGTCGTCCCGGACCCGGCGGCTCATCGCAGTTGATCCGAACCGGGAGTGCTCTCGACATGTCCTCACATCTTCTGGGCGATCCACCGGAAGCACGCGTCCGTGCCCCCGACGAGAGCGTCCGGCTCTCGGAGCGCGAGCGCGAGCTGCTGGCGCTCATCGCCGAGGGGTGCCTGAACCGCGAGATCGCCGACCGGCTGCAGCTCAGCCACAACTCGGTCAAGAGCTACGTCAGGGCCGCCTACCGCAAGATCGGCGCGTTGCACCGGGCACAGGCCATCAGGTGGTACCTCGAAAACCACGACAGCAGCGTCGCCGCCCACGGTGATGTCGCTCCTGGCCGTTTGCCCCCGGGCAGGCGTACGGTGCACGTGAGTGTCGTCCCGGACCCGACGGCGGAGCCGTCCCGTCCTAGCGGAGGCATTGCCATGAGTCCCGAACCAACAGACCAGCAGCGCGATCCCGGCTGGACACCACCGGACCGGCCGATCGCCGTACTCGTGATGCTCTCCCCGAAGGACGACCGGTCCGTGATGATCGACCTGTCCACCCACCCGTGCGGGCAGCGCATCGTCGACGACTACGCCGCCGGCTCGCAGCTCGTCTCGGCGGACCACCTCCACGAGCAGCCGCTCGGCACCCACACAGACCCGTCGCGACCGGTCTGACCTCGACCCGGTGCCCGGTGAGCACCCACGTCAGCTCTCAGGCCGCGTCCTCCCCCACGATCGGGCTGCGCCCCACCACGAGCCAGACGCCGACAAAGATCAGGCCCAGCGACGCCGCGAACGGCAGCCCCGGTACGCCGGCCACGGCGACCGCGCCGAAGAGCAGCAGCGCGAACCCGCCCGAGAAGGCGCCGAGCCCGCGGGCGACCAGCGCGATGAGCACGTTTGTGCGCGACTGACAATCAGGTCAGTCCGGTCAGGCGATGACGGCGAGCGCGCCCGGGAGCACCTCGACCACGGCCGGAGACTCGGAGAGGCCGGGGAGGGAACCGAGCGCCTCACCGTCACCGCCGACCGGCACCTGACCTCGCCGCGCGTCGGCGGCGACCTCGACCCGGCGGCCGGTGAGCACGGTGACCTCGTCGAGCACGATGTGGCCGCCGTCGTAGACCTTGGGCAGCGAGCGCATCAGCGCCAGCTTCGAGGCGGCCTCGATGACGACCACGTCGAGCAGCCCGTCGTCGAGGACGGCGGCGGGGGCGATGTGCATGCCCTTGCCGTAGTAGCCGGAGTTGGCGACGACGACGTTGGCCGCGTCGTACTCCCGGGTCTCGCCGTCGACGGTGACCCGGTAGCGCGCGGGCTGGTACGTCGCGAGGGCGCGCAGGGCGGCGTAGGGGTACTGCAGCTTCTTGGGCAGCCAGTGCGTCTGGTCGACGATCTCGGCCGCGCGGGCGTCGACCCCGGAGTAGACCGATCCGGCGACGCGGCGCTCGGCCGCACCGGGCGCTGCGAACGACAGCAGGTCGACGCGTCGTACGGCGCCGTCGAGCAGCAGCTGTGCCTGCGCTGCGGGGTCGTCGGGGATGCCGAGCATCCGGGCGAAGTCGTTGCCGCGCCCGGCGGGCAGCAGCCCGAGGGTGCCGCCGCGCAGGGAGACGGCGCCGGCCAGCGACGAGAGCATCCCGTCGCCGCCCACGGAGACGACGACGTCGCCGCGCGCGATCGCCGCCTCGACCAGTGCGTCCATGGCCTTGGGGCCGGGCGAGTAGGTCACGTCGACCGTGGCACCCGCGGAGCGCAGCTGCTGGGCGACCGGCACGACCGCCTCGGGTGCGGCACCGCCACCGGAGGCCGGGTTGACCAGGAACGAGAAGGAACGGCGCTGAGTCGTCATGGAATCAGTACTCCCGGGTTGAGGATCCCGGTCGGATCCAGGTCGGCCTTGACCGCACGGAGCACCGAGCCGCCGAGCTCGCCGATTTCGCGGGTGAGCCACGGCTTGTGGTCGGTGCCGACCGCGTGGTGGTGGGTGATCGTCGCACCGGCGTCCATCATCGCCTCGCTGGCCGCGGCCTTGGCGGTGAGCCACTGCGGCAGCGGGTCGGCCGACTCCTTGGTGGCGACGGTGTAGTAGAGGGAGCAGCCGGTCTCGTAGACGTGCGAGATGTGGCACAGCACGATCGTGCCCTCGCCGAGCGAGGTCTCCAGCGCCTGCTTGACCGAGCGGTAGAGACGGTCGCGGTTGGACCAGAACGTCGCGGTCTCGAGGGTCTCGACCAGGACGCCGACGTCGAGCAGCGAGTCGCGGAGGTACGGCGCGTGGAAACGGCCGTGCGCCCAGGAGCGGCCCGGCTCCTCACCGAGGCAGGTGCCGCCGAGGCTCTCGAGCAGGCCGGTGACCGCGGCGCGCTTGGCGGCGTTGGCCGCGGGCTCACCCTCGTAGCCGGTGATCATCATGCAGCCACCGGTGGACTCGGCTCCGATCTCGTCGGGGCGGGCCAGGTTGAGCCCGGTCTCGGCCTCGTCGGAGAGCCGCAGCACGGTGGGCAGCAGGCCGGACTGCGCGAGCGTGCGCATCGCGTCGGCACCGGCGTCGAAGGACGGCCAGTGCCACCCCTCGTAGACCTTCTCGGCCGGGAGCCTGCGCACCCGGACGGTGACGGCGGTGAGGACGCCGTACGCGCCCTCGGAGCCGAGGAACAGCTGGCGCAGGTCGGGGCCGGCGGCGTTGGCCGGCGAGGTGCCGAGCCGGACCTCGCCGCGCGGGGTGGCGACCCGGAGGCCGACGACGAGCGCGTCGAAGCGGCCGTAGCCGGCGCTCGACTGGCCGCTGGAGCGGGTCGCGGCGAAGCCGCCGATGGTGGCGTACTCGAAGGACTGCGGGTAGTGCCCGAGGGTCAGGCCCTCCTCGGCGAGCAGCGCCTCCGCCTCGGGGCCGCGCAGCCCGGGCTCGAGGGTCGCGGTCATGGACTCGTGGTCGACGGCGAGCAGCCGCTTCATCCGCACCAGGTCGAGGGAGATCAGTCCGGCGTAGCCCTCGCGCCGCGCGACCAGGCCGCCGGTGACACAGGTGCCACCGCCGAACGGGACGACCGCGAGGTGGTGCTCGACGGCGTAGTCGAGGACGGCCTGGACCTGCTCGTGGCTCTCGGGCCGGACGACGGCGTCGGGCGCGTCGCTGAGGTCACCGGCGCGGGCGCGCAGCAGGTCGGGCGTCGACTTGCCGCGGGTGCGCAGGCGTCGGGCGTCGTCGTCGGTGAGCACGTTGCCCTCACCGAGCATGCCCCGCAGGACGTCGACCAGCTCAGGAGCGATGCCCGGAGTGGGCAGGGGCGCGTCGACGACGGTCGGTCGCTCGTCGAGCCCGAACACCATCTCGATCAGGCCGCGGGCCGACTCGGGCAGGTCGGTGGCGCCGTCGGGGTTGCCCCACCGTGTGGGGTGCATCTCGTGCTGCACGTATGCGGTCATGTGTTACAGTGTGACACATGTCGTCACTTCGTAACAACCCCCGAGCGGGCGACCCGAGCGACACCTATCTCGACGCGGCGCGCGACTGCATCCTCGACGTCGGCTGGCGGCGTACGACGCTCACCGAGGTCGCCCGGCGGGCCGGGGTCTCGCGGATGACCATCTACCGCACCTGGACCGACATGGAGACCCTGCTCGGCGACCTGATGACCCGCGAGTGGGGCGGCGTCGTGCAGGCCGCGGTCGCGGCGGAGGACCCCGGCCTGGGCGCCGTCGAGCGGATGGTCGAGGGGATCGTCGGCACCGTGCGCAAGCTGCGCGACAACGAGCTGTTCGTGCGGATCATCGAGCTCGACCCGGAGCTGATCCTCCCCTACGTGCTGTCGCGTCGCGGCCGGTCGCAGGACCTGATCCTCGCCATCACCTCAGACGCCATCCGCGCCGGGCAGGCCACCGGCGACGTCCGCGACGGCAACCCCGTCGCCCTCGCGCGCGGGCTGCTGCTCGCCGCTCACGGCTTCGTCCTGTCGGCCCACACGATGGTCGACGACGAGGTCTCCGAGGCCGAGCTCGACGCCGAGCTGGCCACCCTGCTCACCAGGACGCTGCAGCCATGACTCCCACTCTCATCACCCCCGGCCTCGCCGAGGTCCCCACCGACGTCGACGTGGTCGTCATCGGCCTCGGCGTCACCGGCACCGGTGTCGCGCTCGACGCCGTCACCCGCGGCCTCACCGTGCTCGCCGTCGACGCCCACGACCTCGCGTTCGGTACGTCGCGCTGGTCCTCCAAGCTCGTGCACGGCGGCCTGCGCTACCTCGCCCAGGGGCAGGTCGGCGTCGCCCGCGAGAGCGCCATCGAGCGCGGCATCCTGATGGAGGTCACCGCCCCGCACCTGACCCACGCGCTGCCGATGCTGGTGCCCCTCAACTCCTCAGTCTCCAAGGTGCAGGAGCGGCTCACCCACGCCGGCCTGCTCGCCGGCGACGGCCTGCGCCGCAGCGCCGGCACCGACGAGGAGACGCTGCCGCGCCCACGCCGCCTCACCACCACCGAGGTGATGGTGCTGGCGCCGCCGCTGCGCGTCGCCGGCCTCCGGGGTGGCCTGCTGTCGTGGGACGGTCAGCTCGAGGACGACGCCCGCCTGGTCACGACGATCGCCCGCACCGCCGCGGCGTACGGTGCCCACGTGCGCACGCATGCCCGCGTGCTCACGGCGACCGGGACGTCCGTGGAGCTGCGCGACGAGCTCACCGGCGCAACCCACACCGTCTCCGCGCGGGCCGTCGTCAACGCCACCGGCGTGTGGGCCGGCGACCTGGTCGACGAGGTGCGGCTGCGGCCCAGCCGCGGCACCCACCTCGTGCTGCGCGGCGACGCGCTGCCCGGGCTGACGGTCTCGGTGTTCGCGCCGATCCCGGGCTCGACCAGCCGGTTCGTGCTCGTGCTTCCCCAGCCCGACGGCACGATCTACGTCGGCCTCACCGACGAGCCGGCCGAGGGCGAGATCCCCGACGTACCCCTGCCGACCGACCCCGAGATCGGCTTCCTGCTCGACGTGGTCTCGGCTGCGTTCGAGCGCCAGCTGCGCCGCTCCGACGTCGTCGGCGCCTACGCCGGCCTGCGGCCGCTGCTCGACACCTCGACCGAGGGCGGCGAGCCTGGCTCGACCGCCGACCTCTCGCGCAAGCACGCCGTGCTCACCAGCAAGACCGGCGTGATCACCGTCGTCGGGGGCAAACTGACCACCTACCGCCAGATGGCCGAGGACGCCGTCGACGCCGCGGTGACCGCGGCCGGCCTCGGCGCCGGCGAGTGCCGCACCCGCACGCTGCCCCTGCTCGGCGCCGCCCCGCGGCCGGTGCTGGCCGCGCTGGAGCTGCCCGCCCGGCTCGTACGCCGCTTCGGCACCGACGCCGAGCTGGTGCTCACCAGCGCCCGCGAGGTCTCCGGACTCAGCGATGACGAGCTGCTCGCGCCGATCGCCGCCGGCATCCCGGTCACGCTCGCCGAGCTGCTGTTCGGGGTGACCCACGAGGGCGCCGCCGACGTCGACGACCTCCTCGACCGTCGTACCCGCATCGGCCTCGTCCCCGCCGACCGACCCCTCGCCGTACCCGCCGCCGAACGCGCTCTCGCCCTCGCCGGCCGCACCGTCTGCCCGTCCTAGCCGGAAAGTACGGAACGTAATCGACCTCCCCGCGCCGGAAACGGGTCGAGAACGTTCCGTACTTTCCCTCATGAGTCGCAACCGATGAGTTTCGGCGTCGACGCCGGTCTGCCCACGAGGCAGACTGGACGACGCGAGGAGCACCACTCATGACGGCGCTAGGGACTGAGAGCTTGACGACCGACGAGGCGAGCCCCACCACCAAGGGCACTGGCACGGGTGAGCTGGCGGACTTCGACACCCTGACCGAGCGCTACCAGCGCGAGCTGCTGGCCCACTGCTACCGGATGAGCGGGTCGGTGCACGAGGCCGAGGACCTGGTGCAGGAGACCTTCCTGCGGGCGTGGAAGGCGTCGGCCGACTTCCAGGGCCGGTCGTCGGTGCGCACCTGGCTCTACCGGATCGCCACCAACGTCTGCCTGACCAACCTCGAGGGCCGGCCGCGCCGCCCGCTCCCTGCCGGGCTCGGGACGCCGGACCAGATGGCCGGCGACGCACTCGAGCAGGACCACGAGATCGCCTGGCTCGAGCCGGTGCCCGACGCCGCGGTCGTCGTCGCCGAGCGCGAGTCGATCCGGCTCGCGTTCGTCGCCGCTCTTCAGCATCTCCCGGCCCGCCAGCGCGCCGTACTGATCCTGCGCGACGTGCTGCGCTGGTCGGCCGCCGAGGTCGCCGAGGCGCTCGAGACCACCTCCGCCGCGGTCAACTCCGCGCTCCAGCGCGCGCACGCCCAGATGAACAACCGCGGCCTCACCGAGGACACCGTCGAGCCGGCGCTCACCTCGGGCCAGCAGCAGCTGCTGGAGAAGTACGTCGACGCGTTCTGGCGCAAGGACGTCGACACCATCGTCCAGCTGCTCACCGCCGAGGCGGTCTGGGAGATGCCGCCGTTCACCGGCTGGTACGTCGGCGCCACCAACATCGGCGACCTGATCGGCACGCAGTGCCCGGGCGGGACCTTCGACATGCCGATGCTGGCCACGTCCGCCAACGGCCAGCCCGCCTTCGGCCTCTACATGCGCACCCAGGACGGCAGCGGCTTCGAGCCCTTCCACCTCCAGGTGCTCGAGCTCGACGGCGACCGCGTGCGTCATGTGAGGGCGTTCTTCAACGTCGACTTCACGGCCTTCGGCCTGCCCGCGCGGCTGCCCGCCGACTACTCGCCCGACCATGCAGGCAACGGAGCGGGCACCAGCTCATGACCGCGCTCGACGGCGCCGTCGAGCTGCTCGACCGGTCGCTGGCCTACACCCGGGTCGCGCTCGCCGGTGTCCGCGACGAGCGGCTCTCCGCCCCCACGCCGTGCGCCGGCTGGGACCTCGCCCGCCTCCTTCAGCACATGGAGGACTCCCTCGACGCGTTCGGCGAGGGAGCCCGGGGCCGCGTCGGGCTCGCCGGCACCGGCCCACGAACCGTGCCGTCCGCCGTACGGGTCGGGTCGCTGCAGCAGAAGGCGTGCGCCCTGCTCGGCGCGTGGAGCCACCCGCCCGCGCGCGTCCGGGTCGGCCCGTACGTCGTCGACACCGGCCTGGTGGCCGAGGTCGCGGCACTCGAGATCGCGGTCCACGGCTGGGACGTGGCCCAGGCGCTGGACCTCGAGCACCCGCTGCCCGAGGCGCTGTCCCGGCGACTGCTGCCGGTGGCCGAGGGCCTGGTCACCGACGCCGACCGCGGCCGCCGGTTCGCACCCGCCCGTCCGGTCGGGGTGGCCTCGGACACTGCCCGGTTGTTGGGGTTCCTCGGTCGGGACCTGACTGGTCCACATGGACAAATAAACGGCAATCGGAGTACGGGGCCGCAGATCGCTTCCTAGCGTTGCTCCCATGCAGTCCCCCGAGGCGAACCCGGCCGCCACCGCCGTGGCTCGGCTCGACGACGCGTCCGCCAAGGTCCGCTCGGGTGCGATCGCCACCGCGTTGAGCGAGCTCCAGACGATGACCGAGGACGGGTTCACCCGGTACCTGCTCGGCGCCACCGACGACGCCCGGCTGCTGGCGCTCCTGGTCGACTGCCGCCTCGCGCGCGGCGACCTCGCCGAGGCCATGACGCTCGGCGACGAGATCACGGCCCACCTCGGGAGCGAGGGATTCACCGCGGCCCTGGCCCACCACGCCAAGGGCGAGCTGGCCGCGGCGCTCGGCAACCCCGAGCTGGCCGCCGACCACTTCCTGGCGGCCGGTGCCGCGGCGGCCGAGCTCCCCGAGACCCCCGAGCTACTGCCCTGGCGGGCCAGCGCCGCCCTGGTCCTGGTCCGGACCGGCGCGCACCGCCAGGCCGCCGACCTGGCCGCCGAGCACCACCGCATCGCCGTCGCCCACGGCTCGCCGTACGCCGTGGCCAATGCCCTGCGTACCCTCGCCGCCTCCGACGCCGGCGGCCAGCGGGTCACGCTGCTGCGCGAGGCCCGGGCCGTCCTGGCCGGGCTCGAGGCAGAGCGGCTCGCCGCGCAAGTCGCCGCCGACCTGGCCGGGCTGCTGGTGCTCACCAACGACCCGCAGCACCTGGCCGAGGCGGTCCAGCTCCTCCGGGACGCGGAGGTCTACGCCGGACGGCAGGAGCTGTGGCCGTTGCAGAGCCGGGTCCGCAGGCTGCTCGACCGGTGCGGCGAGGCGCCGCTGCGGGTCAGCTCCGAGGCGCTGGCCCTGCTCACCAACGCCGAGCGCCGGGTCTCCGCGCTCGCGGCGGCCGGCCTCACCAACCGGCAGGTCGCCGAGGAGCTGCGGGTCTCGGTCAAGGCCGTCGAGTGGCACCTGTCGCGCACCTACCGCAAGCTCGGCATCTCCTCGCGCTCCGGCCTCACCCTGGCCTTCGGCGTGCCCGCCTGACGGTCACGGCAACCGAAGGACGGCTTCGACCGACAGCCAGAACAGGTCGCGGCGGGCCGAGGACGTCTGCCAGTGGCGGTGGTCCCACGTCTCGCCGCTGACGTCGTCCCCGGCGTAGAGGTACTGCCCGAACGTCACGCCGCGATGGCGGGCGACGGCGAGGAAGGCTGCCGTCTCCATCTCGACCGTGAGGCAACCCTCGCCACGTCGCGCGGCAACCTTCGCCTGTGTCTCGCGGTAGGGCGCGTCGGTGGTCCAGGTCTTGCCGACCACATAGGGCACAGCTCGCTCGTCGAGCACGTCACAGAGCACGGCCGTCACCGCCGGGTCCGCGCTGACCTCGCGACTGGGTGGCAGGTAGTGGTACGACGTTCCCTCGTCACGGACCGCGGCGTCCGGGACGACGACGTGCCCCAGCGCCAGGCCGGGGACCACGGCACCTGCACCACCGCACGCCACGAACGTGCGGCAGCCGGTCGCGATCACCTGCTCGAACAGGCCGCAGGCGAGCGGCGCACCGACACCGGGATGGAACACCGCCACCCGGCGCTCGCCCACCTGGAGGCTGAACAGCTGGTGGCTTCCGTGCTCCCAGGTGAAGGTCGCGACGACCTCGGCCCGGCCATCCCCGCACACCTCGTCGATGACGTCGCGGAAGAAGCAGATCACCGCAAGCTCTGGGACTTCACCCGACGTGGACCCCGCTGCCGGCTCGATCAGCGCCGCGGAGTCGGCGTCGTACTCGGTGAGTGGAATGTCCCAGGCCATGCCGAATCCTCGTGGGCGTGAACCCTGCTCAGCAAGGGGGTTACCGCGCCGCCCGGTTGTTCTGGCCTCGTCGACGGGAGTACGAGCGCAGCGAGTACTCCCAATGGAGGGACGAAGTCCCTTCACCAGTCGCGCAGCGGGTGCGCGAGCTCGTCGGCGGGCAGCTTGGCCCACACGGTCGCGACGACGGCGGCGACCCCGGGCACGACCGCTGCGATGAAGAAGGTCATGCGCAGGCCGATCAGCTCGGAGACCGGCCCGGCGAGCGCCATCGAGACCGGCATCAGGCTGATCGACACGAAGAAGTCGAGCGACGCCACACGGCCGAGCATGTGGGCGGGCACCCGGCGCTGGAGCAGCGTGCCCCAGATGACCATGGGGGCCGAGAACATCGCACCGAGCACCAGGGCGGCGGCTACGACCTGCCACACCGCGGTGGCCACGCCCATCACCGCCAGGGGCAGGCAGCCGAGGCCCCACATCAGGTTCATCACGGTGAGGTAGCGCCGCGGCATCCGGAACGACGCCATCGCCAGCGAGCCCACGGCGCCGCCGATGCCGAACGCCGCCAGCACCAGCGCGTGGTCGCTCGGTCCGCCCCCGAGGCGGTCCTTGATCAGGAACGGCACCAGGACCTCGAGCGGGCCCATCAGCACCAGGATCATGACCGAGGCGAACAGCAGCGTGGCGAGCAGCCACGGCGTGCGCACCATGTAGACGAAGCCCTCACGCATGTCGGCCAGGGCACTGGCCACCGCCGGGCCACCCTCGCCCTCGGCCGGGAGCTCACGGCGTACGGCGGTCTTGGGCACGAAGGTCAGGGCGAACAGCCCGAGGCCCGACGCCACCGCGGCGACCGCGACGGCCGACCCCGAGCTGGCCAGTCCCACGACGACGCCGGCGACGCCGGGGCCGACCGCCTGGCCGATGGTCGGGCGGACCATCCCCTCGAAGCCGTTGACGGCCATCAGGTCGGACTCGGGCACCAGCGCGGGCAGCCACGCGGAGTAGGCGGGGTAGTAGAACGCCATGCCGGCGCCGGCGGCGAAGGTGACCGCGGCGAGGTGCCAGACCTGGGTCAGGTCGAGGAACGACAGGACCGCGACCAGCCCCATCCCGGCGCACTCGAGCGCGGCGACGCCGATCAGGATCGACTTCTGCGGGACCCGGTCGGCCACGACCCCGGCGAGCAGCGCCGGCAGCATCACCCCGACCGCTCCGGCGGTCGTGACGAACGACAGCTGGCCCGGGCCGCCGCCGATGCGGATGACCTCCCACACCAGCCCGACGATCCAGACGCCGCTCGCGAACGTGCTGAGCATCAGCGCCACCGCCAGCCGGCGGTAGGCGGCGTGGCGGAACGGTGTGAGGGCGCGCGGCAGGGACCGCTGCGGCGGAGTCTCCTCCGTCGTCGTCATCTGCTCAGTCATCCCGGACCCCTTCGCGACCAGTCTGCCTGGACCGACCGACAGTCGCTAACGGATTCATCGGTGGTGGCCCCTCGTGTGCATGCCCTTCAGTGGACAAGTTCAAGTTCTGTTCAAGTCAAACCAGACGGCTCCGCGACCGCGGCCGCCGTGGGAGAATCCAGGCATGGCGGTCCTGGGGGGGTTCCGCGCGCGAGCGTGCGCGCCGGCGCTGCTGCCCGCCCTCCTCCTGGTCCTGCTGACCGGGTGCTCCGAGGACGTCGACCAGGCCCACGCCGTCCAGACCCGCCTCGGCCGGACCGACCACGTCGTCGCCTCCGACGTCACGTTGCCCACCGCCGACCGGGGCGCCGAGATCGCGCTCGACGTCCAGGCCGGGCTGACCCCGGCCCAGGTCGTGGCGCTGGCCGCCGACGTGGCCGAGACCGCCATCGACGAGGACTACCTCGCCTACCGGCTGACGCTCCGCGAGGCCGGCACGCCCACCGACGCACTGGTGGTCGACGACGACTTCGGCACGGACCCTCGGGCGGCCGCGGTGGTTTGGCACTGGCAGCGGCTGGCCAGCGCGATCCTCGGCGAGATCACCTACCGCTACCAGCCCGACGCCGAGATCGTGGAGGTCGAGACGGTCGGCAGCCTCGTGCACGACGTCGAGGAGGCGGGCCGGATCGGCTACGGCAGCACGGCCACGACCTGGCGGTTCGCCGACGGCGGCAGCGTGTACGTCGACAGCGGCCGGCTCCAGCCGGAGGACGTGCTGCTGGTGCAGCGGGTCCAGCGCACCGTCGCCTCCCCGTCGCTCCCGGTCCCCGCGCCCGACTGGCGCCTCGAGACCCGCGCCGACCACGTCCTGCTCGACCTGCCGGTGGTGCTGCCCCAGGGCTCGGTGGCGGCGGCGGCACTGACCGTCCCGACGTACGAACTGCCCCTGCAGAGCCTGGCCCTCGGCGCCTTCGACGCGTTGTCGGTGAGCAGCAGGCCAACCTGGCTGCGGCTTCACCAACGCGCAGTGGACGGCGACGACGACGACGACGTCTTCGGCTGGTGGGCCTCCGACCAGCCTCCGTTGCCCGGCCGGGACCCGCTGCACCGCGGCTGGGACACGTGGCTGGAGGGCGTCGCCGGCGCTTGAGCTCTGCTCAGCCGGCCGGCAGCGCGACGTACGTCGTCTCGAGGTACTCCTCGATGCCCTCGAAGCCGCCCTCGCGTCCGAAGCCGCTGGACTTCATGCCACCGAACGGAGCGGCGGGGTTGGAGACCAGGCCGGTGTTGACGCCGATCATCCCGAACTCCAGAGCCTCCGCCAGCCGGATCGTGCGCGCCAGGTCACGGGTGTAGACGTAGGAGGCCAGGCCGTACTCGGTGTCGTTGGCCCGGCCGATCGCCTCGTCCTCGGTCTCGAACGTGGTGATCGGCGCGACCGGGCCGAAGATCTCCTCCACGTTGATCGCGGAGTCGACGGGAACGTCGACCAGCACGGTCGGCCGGTAGAAGAACCCCGGCCCGTCCTGGGCGGAGCCTCCGGTCACCACGCGAGCGCCGTCGTGCACGGCGTCGGTGACCAGCTGGCTGACGGTCTCGAGCGCCTTCTCGTCGATCAGGGGCCCGACGTCGACACCCTCGTCCTGGCCGCGCCCCAGGGTGAGCGCACCCATCCGCGCACCGAGCTTCTCGGCGAACTCGGTCGCCACGCTGCTGTGCACGAGGAAGCGGTTGGCCGACGTGCAGGCCTCGCCCATGTTGCGCATCTTGGCGATCATGGCGCCGTCGACCGCCGCGTCGACGTCGGCGTCCTCGAAGACCACGAAGGGCGCGTTGCCGCCGAGCTCCATGCTCAGCCTCTGGAGCCGGTCGGCGGACTGGGCGACGAGCTTGCGCCCCACCCCGGTCGAGCCGGTGAAGCTCACCTTGCGCAGCCGGTCGTCGGCCTGGAGCGTGCTGCTCAGCTCGCCGGTCGACGACGTCGTCACGACGTTGAGCACGCCCGGCGGCAGTCCGACCTCCTCGAGGAACGAGGCGAGGGCGAGCATCGTCAGCGGCGTCTGGGAGGCCGGCTTGACCACCATCGTGCAACCGGCCGCGATCGCCGGCCCGATCTTGCGGGTGCCCATCGCCAGCGGGAAGTTCCACGGGGTGATGAACAGGCAGGGACCGACCGGCTTCTTGATCGTCAGCAGCCGGCTGCCACCGGCCGGCGCCTGCATCCAGCGACCATGGATGCGCACGGCCTCCTCGGCGTACCAGCGGAAGAACTCCGCACCGTAGGTGACCTCGCCCTTGGCCTCGGCCACCGGCTTGCCCATCTCGAGGCTCATCAGGTGCGCGACGTCGCCGGCGCGCTCGGTCAGCAGGTCGAAGGCCCGGCGCAGGATCTCGCTGCGCTCGCGCGGAGGGGTGCGCGCCCAGTCGGCCTGGGCGGCGACCGCGGCGTCCAGGGCCTCGACCGCCTCGTCCGGCGAGGCGTCGGCGACGTCGGTGAGGACGGACCCGTCGGCGGGGTCGATCACCTCGATCCGGGCACCGCTGTCGGCCTCCCGCCAGGTGCCGCCGATGAAGAGGTTGCGCTTGTCCGATCCCAACAGGTCCAGTCCACTCATGGCAATTACTCTGTCATCTCCGCGAGTGCGGCGAAATCCAGGACGACCACTTTCGCCCGGGGTTAGCATTCCTATGTCGACTTCGGAGGGAGCACCGAGAAGTAGACACTGAACCCCTTGCCGACCCCATGCGGCGAGGGGTTCTTCACGTTCCGGCACCGGGTGTGACCGCAGGGGGCCCGGCCGACCGGCCGAACCCCCTGCGGGTGGTGGAGCTGTGTGCCGTCGCGCCTTACGGCACGTCGTACTTCAGGGTGTAGGAGCCCGAACCCGAGTACGCGTACACCTCCAGCCGGTAGGTACCGGCCGCGGCGGTGTAGACGATCGACTCCGTCGACGACGCGCTCTCGCTCGCCGCCACGTCCGACCACGTCCCGCTGCTGCTGCGCTTCTGCAGGTAGAGGTCGAAGTCGGTGCCGGACGGCCCTGTGAGGCAGGCGTTGATCGTGCCGGCCGCGGCGGCGAAGCCCGACGTGGACGGCTTGTACGACGACGTCCCGGACGTCACCGATCCGGTGGCGGTGACCTCGGAACAGGTACCGCCACCGGGAGGCGTGGTGCCGCCGCAGGTGGGCTCACCCGACTGGGCCGGCACCGAGACGGCGTCCCAGGCGGCCTTGACCAAGTTGTACGTGGAGCAGTCGGTCGAGCCGTAGAGGTTCTTGGTGGCCGTCAGCGTCGCGACCCGGGCCTTGGCGTGGGTCCACGACGAGGTCTTGAGCAGCAGGCCGTTGTAGAAGATCTTGCCGGCGGTCTGGATGCCCACCCCGGTGACCGTCGAGCCGTTGCAGGTGGGCGACGCCGGCGAGGCGTTCGAGCCCTGCGACAGCAGGTAGAACCAGTGGTTGAGCGGCCCGGCGGCTGCGTGCACCTCGGTGTTGGGGATGCTCGAGGAGTAGCAGTTGGGGTCGCCCACGATGCTCGGGTCGTACATGTAGCGGATCGGGCCGTCACCGACCAGGTCCGCCTCCTCCCCGACCATGAAGTCGGCCGGGTCGTTGGGGTTGGCGGCGTAGGCCTCCGTGAGGGCACCGAAGATGTCACCGGCCGCCTCGTTGATCCCGCCGGTCTCGTTGCCGCCGGTGGAGCCGCCGGGCGTGGTCTGGAAGATGCCGTGGCCGTTCTCGTGGGCCACGATGTCGATGGCGGTCAGCTGGCGCGCGTTGTCCTGGCTGTGGCCGAAGTTGATGATCGAGCCGTTGTAGTAGGCGTTGACGTCGGCCAGGCCCACCCGGGCCGGGTAGTTGGTGCCGTCACCCTTGATGCCGTTGCGGCCGAGCCAGGCCGACAGCATGTCGGTCTCCTTGCCGGCGGCGTACAGGACGTCGACGCAGGCGGTCTCGAGGTTGGTGCCGGAGCCGTTGCCCCACACGTTGTCGGTGCCGGTGTAGGCCGAGCCGTTCTGGCCGCCGCACTTGAGGCCGGGGTGGCCGGTGTCGGTCATGGAGTACGACGTACCGGAGCCGGAGGTGCCGATGGTGACGCTGCCGTTGTAGTAGCCGGTGCCGGTGCCGTGGACGACCTGGTCCCAGGCGAGCAGCAGCTTGCCGGTGCGGGCGTTGGTCCAGACGGTCTGCTTCGACGGGATGCCGTCCTTGGTGCCGGTCACCTTCGTCACCCAGGCCAGGCGGGGCGTGCCCTCGGCGTAGACGGTGAGCTTGGGCTTGGTGACCCGCGCGACGCGGTCGACCTGGGCGGCCGCCTTGCGGCGCGCGCTGGCGGCCGAGACGGTGGGCTTGGTCGAGCGCAGCGAGATCGCGCGCTCCTGGCCGGAGGTCGAGCCGGTGACCTTGCCGGACTTGTCGACGGCCAGCACGAAGTCGCCGCCGTAGACCGAGAGGCCGCGGTAGCTGCGTTCGTAGGACACGTAGAACGTGCCCTTGCTGCCGGGGGTCGCGGCGGCACGGTGGAACGCGTCGCCGGCGCTGCGGCGGAAGACCGAGCCGTGCTCGGCGAGGTAGTCGGTGGCGGCGTCGATGGCCCGGTCACGGGCCTGGCCCTCGGTCTCCGCGCTGGGCGCGGAGGTCTTGCCGGAGGGCAAGGCCGGGGCGGTGTACGACGGCACCTGGATGCTCAGCGCGAGGGCGCCGGACATCATGCTCGCCAGTGCCGCTCCGAGCAGCGTCCTGGATTTCATGGTTCTCCCTGGGGGGTGGTGGGTGTGGGACCGCAGGGACGAGCCGTGGTGACGCCTCGCCCCCGACTGAACCTAGGAACGCCACCCCCTACCGGATAAGGGGGGAAACCCTTGACTCCCCCACCATGCTGGGGCCATGAGCGACGTGAGCTTCGACGAGCTGATGGAGATGGTCGTGCACGGCTTCGAGATCGGCGGCGTCGCGATCCTGACCGTGGGGTCGCTGGCGGCGTTCCTGAAGGCCGCGCTGTCCTACCGAGCCGGTGGCTGGAAGCGGACCTACGAGGAGACCCGTCGCAACGTCGGGCGCGCCATCCTGCTCGGGCTGGAGTTCCTGATCATCGCCGACATCGTCATGACGATCACCGTGGATCCCACCCTCGAGAGCGCCGCCGCGCTCGGCCTGATCGTGCTGGTCCGGACCTTCCTCAGCTTCTCCCTGGAGGTCGAGCTGGAGGGCTCGCTGCCCTGGCGGCGGAAGCCCGCCGCGGCCGACGTCGCCTGAGGCGCTCCTACTCGGGAGGCTGCGGGACCAGCAGCGTGGCGAGCTGGGTGCGCGAGCGGACGTCGAGCTTGCGGTAGATCCGGGTGAGGGTCGCCTCGACGGTCTTGACGCTGACGAAGGTGCGTTCGGCGATCTCGCGGTTGCTGGCTCCCTGCGCGACCTCCCGCGCCACCCGCGCCTCGCCGTCGGTGAGGCGCTCGAGCAGCGGGTCGTCGGCGACGGGGGTGCGGCCCGGCTCGAGCTCGGCGCGCACCTGCTCGACCCAGGACGCGGCATGCAGCGACACGAAGAGCTCGTGCGCCGACTGGAGCGCCGTCCGGGCCGCGGACACCCGGCGCCGGCGGCGTTCGAGGTGGCCGCGGACGACCAGGCTGCGTCCCAGGTCGATGCGCATGCCGACGTCGGCGCACACCTTGGCGGACCGGTCGAGCACCAGCTCGGCGCCGGGGAGGTCGCCGCGCGCGATCAGCAGCTCGGCCTCGGCCCGGTCGAGCTGGGCGGCGACGCCGTCGGTGCCGCCCCGGCCGTCGAGCACCCGCCGGGCCTCGCCCAGCAACTCCTCGGCCTCGTCCAGCCGGCCCAGCAGGACGAGGGCGCTGACCAGGTCGGCCTGCCACCGGTTGACGGTCGGGTCGGCGATGCCCTGCTCCCGCTCGATGTCGCGGATCCGGGTGAGCGCGCAGCGGGCCCCGCTCGCATCGCCCGTGCGCAGGAGGGCCTGGCCGAGCAGCACCAGGTGGCGCTGGAGGTAGCGGGTGTCGCCACGCTCCGCGGCGGCCTCTGCTCCGCGCCTGGCGAGGGTCCGCGCCCGGGCGAGGTCGCCGCCGGCCAGCTCGGCCTGCGCGGTGATGAACCACCCGGTGTGCGCGGTGAGCCCGTACTCCTCGCCGACGCGCATCGCGCGGGCGGCGAAGTCGTTGGCCTCGCGGCACCGTCCGGCCCGGGCCCCGACCTCCACCAGGCAGCGGAGCACGTGGACGTGGTCCATCCCGGCACCGCGCTCGACGTGGGCGAGCAGCGCGAGGAAGCCGGCCCACGCCTCGTCGAGCTGGTCGTTGTAGAAGGCGAACCGCGCGGCCATGTAGTCGGGCGAGGTGTGCAGGAAGCCGGTCGGCACGGGGACGTCGAGGTCGACCGCGCGGGCGAGGTAGTGGGCGTGGTCGAGCCCCAGCCAGCGCCGCGCCACCGCCAGCGCCGTGAGCCCGACCGCGAGGTCGTCGTCGGCCCCGACGTCCTCGAGCAGCGTCACCGCCCGCTCCGCCGCACGCGCCGCGGCCGTGGGGCGCGACTCCATCAGGGCCATCCGCGCGCGCTGCAGCAGCACCATCGCGACCAACCGGTCATCGTCGCCGGCGTCGGCGAGGGCGGCGGTGAGGACCTCGTCGAGGACCGCCGGCCCCGCGCCGGCCAGCTCGGGTACGGCGAGCCGCACCCGCACCGCCTGAGCCGGCGTGGGCCGGGTCTCGAGGAAGTCGGTCAGCCCCCGGTTGAGCAGCTCGACGTGGTTGCCGGGCGCCGCGGTCTCGACCGCCGTCGCCAGCCACTCCACCCGTTCCTCGGAGAGCTCGCACGGGGCCCGGTCGGCGGCCAACAGGTAGAGCTCGGCGGCCAGCTCGCGTGCGCCGCCCTCGGCCGCGTCACGGGCGGCGAGGCCCAGGTCGTGGGCGAGCTCGGTGTCGGGGCTCGGCTCGGCCAGCGCCCGGTGGCGCAGCCGCTGCGCCGCGGAGGGTGCGACCGCGGCCAGCCGGCGGTGCAGCTCGGCGCGCTCGGTGGGCGGGATCGCGTCGGCCACGATCGAGCGCAGCATGGTCGGGGTGAACCGCACCGCACCCTCACCCGGCGACACCAGCCCCGCGCGACCGGCCCGGCGCAGGTCGTCCTCGGCGCCGGGGCGACCCGCGCGCTCGAGCTCGCGCACCGAGGGGCGGTGCACCAGGGCGGCGTACCGCAGCGTCTCGCGCACGTCGGCGGGCTGGCTCAGGAACCGCTCGCGAAGGACGCGCTCGAGACTGGTCGGCAGTGGGGTCGGCCGGCCGAGCAGCGACGGGGTCGCGCCGAGCGCACCGGCGAGGGACAGCGCGAGCGAGGGGATGCCGCCGGACTCGACGTAGATCTTGTGGGCGACGTCGGCCGGCAGGCCGTGGGCGCACAGGAGGTCGACCATGTCGTCGGCCGGCAGCGGCGCGACCTCGACCGGGTGCAGGCCGCTGACGTCGATGTCGTCGCCCTCGCCCGGTCCGACGGTCGCCACCACCGAGACCCGGCCTCGCAGCCGGCGCCGGGCATAGCCCACGATCCGCGACGACTCGTTGTCGAGCCACTGCACGTCGTCGAGCAGGAGCAGCACCCGTTGGTCGCCCGCCCACGCGTCGAGCACGGCGTGGAAGGCGGCGGCCAGGTCGGAGCGCAGCTCGTCGGTCGCGGTGAGGCCCACCAGCCCGGCCTCGACGCACCCGCGCACGTGGTCGGGCAGGTCGGCGACCAGGAAGCCTGGCACCTGGGCCATCAGGTCGCGCAGCGCAGCGAACGGCAGGGCCCTCTCGTCGGCGGCACCGCCGGCCCGCAGCGACACCGCTCCCTGGACGACGTAGCCCGCCTCGAGGTCGTCGAGCAGCGCGCTCTTGCCGACCCCGACGGGTCCGTGGAGCGCAACGGAGTCGCCCCGCTCGAGGAGGTCCCGAACCTCCGCGAGCAGGGTGTGACGACCGACTACCCGAGACACTGCGCTCAGGCTACGGCTCGGTCAGCGGCACGGACAGCCCTCCGAGCCGCCTCGGCGGAAGATTCCACGGTCTAGCGCGCGGCGCGCAGGAAGGCCTCCAGGATCGGGCCGGCGGTGCGCGAGCCGGACGCGCCGACCTCGACGAACACCGCGACGGCGAGGTCACCCTGCGCCGCGATCATCCAGGCGTGGGTCTCGATCCGGCCGTTGCGGGCGAACTCGGCGGTGCCGGTCTTGGCGATCACCTCGGGTCCGGGCAGGTCGAGCAGCCCGCTGCCACTGCCGTTGGTGACGACGCCGCGGAGCATGCCCTTGAGCGCTGCTGCCTCCCCGCCGGTCAACGGGTCCACGTCGGGCGGGCTGACCTCGACCGAGGTGACCAGGCGCGGGACCACGATCGAGCCCTTCTGGACCGACGCGATGACCGTGGCCATCACCATCGGCGAGGCGAGGACCCTGCCCTGGCCGATCAGGTTGGCGGCCTTCTCGGTCTTGGAGGCGGCCGGCTCGACCTGGCCGAAGTAGGCGGGGAAGCCGAGGTCGTGGTCGATGCCCATGCCGAGCGAGGCGGCGGCGTCGAACAGGTCGAGCTCACCGAGCTTGGGCGCCTGGGAGATGAAGGCGGTGTTGCAGGAGTTGGCCAGCGCCGTGCGCAGCGGGATCTGCCCGATGCCGGAGGCGGGGTAGTCGGAGTAGTTCTTGAAGCTCTTGCCATCGACCACGATCGTCGAGGTGCACGGCACCGTGGTGTCGGGCGTGAGGCCGGCGCGGAGCAGGGCCAGCGCGCTGGCGCTCTTGAACGTCGACCCGGGGGCGAACTGCCCGAAGGTGGCGACGTTGTAGCCCTCGGTGCCCGGCCCGTTGGCGGCGGCGACGATGGCGCCGGTGCTGGGCCGGATCGCGACCAGGGCACTGGAGGGCGCGATGTCGCGCAGCAACAGCTCGGCCTCGATCTGCAGGTCGAGGTCGAGGGTCAGCTCGAGCGGCTTTCCGGTCGTGGCGTCGATGCGGAAGAGCTCGCGCTCGACGTCGTCGGAGCCCACGGCGTTGACGACCGCGCCGGGGGTGCCCTGGAGCTGCTCGTCGTACCTGGCCTGGAGCCCGGACAGCCCCGCCTGGTCGCCGACCTGGTAGCGGTCGGGGTCGGCCTCGATCATCTCGGCCGTGACCTCGCCGACGGAGCCGAGGATCGGGGCCGCGAACTCGCGGGTGGGCGCGAGCGGCAGGTCGTCGCCCAGCGCGCGGGCGCCCACGATCTGGTCGAAGGCCTGGCCGACACCGGACGGCACCTCGTCCTGGCGGTAGACGATCGCCTCGACGAAGGCGAGCTCGCCCGCCCCCGTCACCTCCTTGGCGTAGGGGGCGACGTCGATGCCGACCAGCTGGGCCAGCCGGCGTGCGGAGTCGGCCGCCCGGGCCTTGGGCACCAGGCCGCGGTCGATGCCGAGCCGGACGACGTCGCGCGGGGTGACCAGCTTGAGCCCCCGGGCGCCGACGACGTCGCCACGCGCGGCGCGGATCGGGGTCAGGTCGAGCGTGGTGGCGGCCTGAAGCGAGGGCTCGACGACGTCGCGGTCCCAGACCACCTGCCACTCGTCGTCCGCCAGGTTGAGCGTCGCCTGGCTCTCGTAGGCCCAGCTGTCCTCGCCGGCGATCGGCCACGACCAGGAGAGCGTCGCCGTGGCGGTCTCACCCTCGACCTCGACGTCACCGGCGTCGACGGTCGGCGTGACGTCACCCATGCCCTCGACGGTCTTCTGGTAGTCGGCGGCCGCCTCCGCGGCGGTCACCTGCGTGAAGGCCACGCCGGTGAGCTCACCCGACGCCAGGGCGCCGGCGAGTGCCGTCACCTCCTCGTCGGGAGCAGCCGGGTCGTCCTGCCCGGGGTCGTCCTGCGAGGTGCAGCCCACCATCAGCAGCAGGAGCGCGGTCAGGCCGGCGAGTCGAGAGCGCATGCCTCCCTTCTACCAGCCGGGTCCGTCAGTGCCGTGCCAGCCACCGCTGTACGTCGATGCCGTGGCGGCGCGCCGCGGCTCGCGCGGCGGGCGACGTCAGGTCCGGGAGGCGGAACTCCGCGGGCCGGATCGACGCGTCCTGGGCGGCGTACTGCTGCTGCGACTCCGCGATCTCGGAGGCCGGCACGCGCGCGGCGTAGGACGTGGTCGTCTTGGCGACGGCGCCGGTCAGGAGCGGACTGATCAGCGGGGCGTAGCCGGAGGAGTGGCCGAGCCGGTTGGGGTGGTAGCTCTCGCTGACCGGGTTGGACAGGCCGTTGAGCCACTCGGGGTTGTCACAGACGGCGTGGCCGATGAAGCGGCTCGTGGGGTTGGCGAAGGAGAAGCTGCGCGCGGACGCGGCGGCGGACAGCTTGCTGTTGAGCAGGTCGGCGGTCTGGTTGAGGCGGGTCTCCTCGGCCGGGGAGAACCAGGTGGCGGCGTTGCAGTCCTCGCCCATGAAGATCCGCGGGTAGCCGACCACGACCACCTTGGCGTTGACCGCGCGCGAGCGGATCGAGGAGTAGAGGGTGGAGAGGCGCCCGGGCAGCGTGTTGTTGATGAACGCCTGCGCGGTGTTGATCGCGCCGTCGCAGTCGCCCGCCCACCACGGGGTCGCACACTCGGTGAGCACGTCGGCGAAGCCCGCGTCGTTGCCGCCGACCGAGATCGTGACGTAGCGCGTGGTGCTGCTCAGGGCGCTGAGCTGGGTGTTGGTGACGTCGGCGATCTTGGCGCCGGAGCACGCGCGGAAGTTGAGGGTGTAGCCCTTCTGCGCGGCCAGCAGGCTCGGGTAGGCGTAGGTCGAGCGCTGGCACGACGTGCCGTCGTCGACGTAGGACTTGGTGCCGGTGCCCGAGGAGTAGGAGTCACCGAGGGCGACGTACGACGGGCCGGCGGCCTGGGCCGGCGCAGCGGTGAGCAGCGCGGCGGTGGTGGCCAGGGCCGAGATGGCGAGCAGTCCGGCGCGGGCCGGGCGAGACAGACGTGTGAGCACTTCCGAGACCTCCGAGAACCCGAGCACCACTCCGATGTGGCGCGGGTCACACACCTTGCCACTCGGAGGCGGTCACCAGGAAGGGGTCGACCAGAGGGAACTTCCGTCTGTCGTGCCGGCGACGAGGTCCTCGACGTGGTCGCGGAACCGCGGGCAGGTCGCGATGTCGTGCGCCCGGCAGCGCAGTGCGTGCTCGGTCATCTCACGCGAGCGCTGCATCTCCTGCATCCGCCGGTCGAGGTCGGCAACGTGCTCCTCGAGTACCCGGTGCCGGTCCCACGCCTCCGCGTCGAGCAGCACCAGGATCTGGTCGAGGGTCATCCCGGCCGCCTTGCTCCGCAGGATCACCGCGACCCGGTAGACGTCGTCCCGGCCGTAGCGGCGCCGGCCACCACTGTCCCTGGCCGGCGCCAGCAGACCGACGTCCTCCCAGTGGCGCAGCACGTGCGTGGCCAACCCGAACCTGGTCGCGAGCTCACCGACAGACAGGTCGACATCAGCGCTTGACTTCATGTCAACATGAAGACACATCCTCAGTCCTGACACAAGTTTCGACGTCAGGAGACACACGATGAAGACCAATGAGTACGACGTGATCGTGGTCGGCGGCGGCCCCGCCGGCCTGCAGGCGGCGCTGACCCTCGGACGGATGCACCGCTCGGTGCTGCTGCTCGACTCGGGCAGCTACCGCAACGACCCGACTGGGCACCTGCACAACTTCGTGACCCGTGACGGCACGCCGCCGGCCGAGTTCCGCGCCCTGGCACACCGGGAGCTGGACGGCTACGCCACGGTCGAGCGCCGGTCGGCCACGGCCGCCTCGGTCGAGCCTGCCGGCGACAACTCCCTGGGCGACGGGTTCACCGTGACCCTCCAGGACGGGTCGCAGGCGCTCGGCCGTCGCGTGGTCCTCGCCACCGGGGTCCGCGACACCCTGCCCGACGTACCGGGTCTCGGAGAGCTGTTCGGCGGTGTGGCCGCGCACTGTCCCTTCTGCCACGGCCACGAGTTCGCCGGCGGCCACGTCGCCGTGCTGGGCGACGGGCCGCACGTCTCACGGATCGCACTCATGGTCCTGCCGATCGCGGACCGGGTCAGCGTCCTCACCGGCGGCGCCACGCTGGACGCGCCGACCGTGAGCCAGCTGGAACGCGCCGGGATCGTCGTACGCACCGACCGCGTCAGCGGCCTGTCCCCCAGCGGGGACGGCGCGCGCGTCGCGTTCGCCGACGGGCCAGCGGAGGAGGTCGCCGGGATCTTCGTCTCGACCGTGCTGACCCAGTCGGCGCCGTTCGCCGAGCGGCTCGGCCTGGCGATGCTGCCCTCCGGCGGCATCGAGGTCGACGTCATGGGCCGCACCAGCGTCCCGGGGGTCTACGCCGCCGGCGACCTGGCCCACGTCGCGGC
This sequence comes from Nocardioides szechwanensis, assembly GCF_900103935.1. GTDB lineage: Bacteria > Actinomycetota > Actinomycetes > Propionibacteriales > Nocardioidaceae > Nocardioides > Nocardioides szechwanensis. Next base: position 133,753 of record NZ_FNIC01000004.1, on the reverse strand, counting down.
CCTGCCCATGGCGTTCGCCTCGGTCCTCACCGCCGCCGCCGCCGGCCTGGTCGCCGGCGCCACCTGTGTCGCCGATCTGCTCGCGATCGACCACCCGATGCCGGAGCTGTCACGCGTCGAGTGACGTGCGGGGCCGGTCCAGAGGCCCGAAAAGCCGGCCGTGCGCGTCACTCGACGCCGGAGGGTGGGTCAGTCCTTCTTGTGGCGCGGCTTCTTGAACGGGCGGTCGTCCCCACCGGCGCCCTCGGGCGCCCGGGTGCGGGACATCTTGGGCCCCTTGTCCTCGGTCAGCTCGATGAGCTTGCCGCTGATGCGGGTGTTCTCGAGCTTCTTCCAGACCTCGGAGGGCAGCTCGGCAGGCAGCTCGACCAGCGAGAAATCGGGCCGGATCTGGATGTGCCCGAAGTCGCCACGGCTGAGGCCGCCCTCGTTGGCGATGGCGCCGACGATCTGGCGGGGCTCGATCTTGTGGCGCTTGCCGACGTTGATGCGGTACTGCGCCATCGGGATGTCCGAGTTGCCACGCTGGCGGCCCCCCGGCCGTTCGCCGCGGTCGCCGCCGCGCTCGGGGCGGTCCTTGCGGGGACCCCGCTCCGCGCGGGTCTCGCGCTCCTTCTGGGCAGCACGGCGCTCGGCGGCGGGGTCGAGCAGCAGCGGCGTCTCGCCCTGCATCGCGATCGCCAGCGCGGCGGCCACGTCCACCTCGGGTACGTCGTGCTCGCGGATGTAATGGGTGACGACGTCGCGGAAGAAGCCGATCGACTCCGAGCTCAGCGCCTGGGTGATCTGGTCGTCGAAGCGCGCGAGCCGGGTGACGTTGACGTCCTCGGCGGTCGGCAGCGCCATCTTGGTGAGCGGCTGGCGGGTGGCCTTCTCGATGTGCTTGAGCAGGTACTGCTCGCGCGGCGTCACGAACGAGATCGCGTCGCCCTTGCGTCCGGCCCGGCCGGTGCGGCCGATGCGGTGCACGTAGGACTCGGTGTCGGTCGGGATGTCGTAGTTGACGACGTGGCTGATCCGGTCGACGTCGAGCCCGCGCGCCGCGACGTCGGTCGCGACGAGGATGTCGAGCTTGCCGGACTTGAGCTGGTTGACGGTGCGCTCGCGCTGCACCTGGGCGATGTCGCCGTTGATGGCCATCGCGGAGAAGCCACGGGCCCGCAGCTTCTCGGCCAGGGTCTCGGTCTCGTTCTTGGTGCGGACGAAGACGATCATGCCCTCGAAGTTCTCGACCTCGAGGATGCGCGTGAGGGCGTCGACCTTCTGCGGGTAGGAGCAGATGAGGTAGCGCTGCGTCGTGTTGGCCGAGGTGGTGGTCTTGTTCTTGACCGTGATCTCGACGGGGTCGTTGAGGTACTTCTTCGACAGCCGGCGGATCTGCGCGGGCATGGTCGCCGAGAACAGGGCGACCTGCTTGGTGTCCGGGGTGTCGGCGAGGATCGTCTCGACGTCGTCGGCGAAGCCCATGTTGAGCATCTCGTCGGCCTCGTCGAGCACCAGGAAGCGCAGCTCGCTCAGGTCGAGCGTGCCCTTCTCGAGGTGGTCCATGATCCGGCCGGGGGTGCCGACGACGATGTGCACGCCACGGCGCAGCGCGCTGAGCTGTACGCCGTACGCCTGGCCGCCGTAGACCGGGAGGACGTGGACGCCGCGGGTGTGGGCGGCGTACTTCTCGAACGCCTCGCACACCTGGAGCGCGAGCTCACGGGTCGGCGCGAGCACCAGGGCCTGCGGCTTCTTCTGCTTCATGTCGAGCTGGTCGAGGATCGGCAGCGCGAACGCAGCCGTCTTGCCGGTGCCGGTCTGCGCGAGGCCGACCATGTCCTTGCCGGCCAGGAGCGGCGGGATGGTGGCGGCCTGGATGGCCGACGGGCTCTCGTAGCCGACGTCGTTCAGGGCCTTCAGTACGGCGTCGCCGAGGCCGAGGTCGGCAAAGGTCGGCGCGTCGACGGGCCCGGTGTCTTCTGTACTCACCCCACGACGGTAGTGGTTATGTGACCTGTGTCCCGATTTTGCGTCGCGGTGCGCTGGGTCACGCCGTCGTCTGGGCTCACTCGACGGTGACGCTCTTGGCCAGGTTGCGCGGCTTGTCGATGTCGTGGCCGAGGGTCAGCGCGGCGTGATAGGCCAGCACCTGCAGGGGAATCGTCAGCAGGATGGGGTCCAGCTCGCGCTCGTTGCGGGGCACGTCGATGCGGCGTACGTCAAGGTCGCCGAGGTCGACGCCCGCATGCGTGACCACCACCAGCGGACCCCGGCGAGCGGCGATCTCGTGCAGGGCGGCGATGTTCCGGTCGGTCAGCTCGTCGTCGGGCACGATCGCGACGGTCGGGACCTCGGTCGAGATCAGGGCGAGCGGACCGTGCTTGAGCTCGGAGGTCTGGTAGGCCTCCGCGTGCCGGTAGCTGATCTCCTTGAACTTCTGGGCCCCCTCCCGCGCGACCGGGAAGCCACGCACGCGGCCGACGAAGAACAACGACTCGGCACCCGCCAGCCCGGTCGCCATCTCGGCCAGCGCGTCCTCGCCGGCCAGGATCTCCTCGATCTGCCCGGGAAGCCGGGTGAGGCCGGCGATCAGCCGCTGGCCGTCGGCGATCGACAGGTCACGCACCCGGCCGAGCTGGAGCGCCAGCAGCGCGAAGCCGACGAACATGTTGGTCAGCGCCTTGGTGCTGGCGACCGCGACCTCCGGCCCCGCGTGCAGGTAGATGCCGCCGTCGCACTCACGCGCGACCGCGCTGCCGACGACGTTGACCAGGCCGATCACGCGACCGCCCTTGCGCCGGATCTCCTGCACCGCGAGCAGGGTGTCGATGGTCTCGCCGGACTGGCTCACCGCGACGTAGAGGGTGTCGTGCTCGATGATCGGGTTGCGGTAGCGGAACTCGCTCGCGGCCTCGGCGTCCGCCGGGATCCGGGCCAGGTCCTCGATCAGCGAGGCGCCCATCTGCCCGACGTAGTAGGCCGAGCCGCAGCCGAGGATCTTCACCCGCCGGATCTCGCGGGTCTCGCGGGCGTCCATGTTGAGGCCGCCGAGGTGGGCGGTGCCGAAGCGCTCGTCGAGCCGGCCCCGCAGGATCCGCTCGGCGGCAGCAGGCTGCTCGAGCATCTCCTTGTGCATGAAGGAGTCGTGCTCGCCGGCGTCGTACGACGCGGGGTCGACGTCGACCTCGGTCGCGGACCGCTGGATGCGGGTCAGGTCCTGGCGGTAGGTCGTGAAGCCGGTCGCCGTCAGCGTGGCCATCTCGCCGTCCTCGAGGTGGGCCACGGTCGTGGTGTAGCGGATGATCGCGGCCAGGTCGGAGGCCACGAACATCTCCCGCTCGCCCACGCCGATGATCAGCGGGCTGCCGTTGCGGGCGACCACGATCCGGTCGGGGAAGTCCGCGTGCAACACCGCGACGCCGTACGTGCCCTCGACGGCGGCGAGCGCCTCGGCGACCCGCTCCTCGAGGGTCTCGGCGGTGGAGCGGCCGATCAGGTGGCTCAGCACCTCGGTGTCGGTGTCGCTCGCGAAGTCGACGCCGTCGTCGGTGAGCCGCTGCCGCAGTGTGCCGGCGTTGTCGATGATCCCGTTGTGCACCACGGCCACGTCGCCCTTGGCGTCGGTGTGGGGGTGGGCGTTGACGTCGTTGGCCGGCCCGTGGGTCGCCCACCGGGTGTGGCCGATGCCGACCTTGCCGGTGAAGCGCTTGGGCAGGTCGGCGCCGAGGTCACGGACCCGGCCGGCCTTCTTCGCCACGCGCAGCCCGGTCCCGAGCACGGCCAGGCCGGCCGAGTCGTAGCCGCGGTGCTCGAGGCGGGTGAGCCCCTCGAGGAGCAGGGGGGCCGCCTGCTGGGGTCCGAGGTAGCCGACGATGCCGCACATGGGGGTTGTCCTATCCGTAGACGAGGCGGCGTAGCTGCCGCTCGGTGAGGCGGGGCGCGGCGACCACCCGGTCGGCCAGCTCTCCGCTGATGCGTTGGAAGATCTCGGGGTTGTGGGCGCCGTAGGTCTTGAGCTCGGCGTGCCGGCGCCGTACGTAGTCCTCGACCGGCTCGGCGTGGAACGCCAGCACGTCCTCGACCAGCCGGGCGGCCTCGCCGGGGGTGAGCCCCGTGCTCGCCACGACGCGCTCGACGAGCTCGACGAGCTCAGGATCGGTTCCCACGCCGCAAAGCGTGTCCCCTGGCGACGCCGAAACGCAAGTTCCTGCCCGATATCGGGCAGGACCGTCCGCTTCACCCCACTTCGACCCCTCTCTAGCGCGCTCCCGCGCGCTGGTGGGATGTGACTGGTGGGAAAAGTGGAGGAACCGTCGCCGTCTGACGCCTCCAGCGAGCCCGTGGTGGGGCGATCTGCCATATCCGCGCGCTCGGACTATCTGTTCAAGTGGGGATGTGTTACTCTCGGTGAACATAAGATGAACAGGAGGTGTCCCATGTACGACTCTCAGGTGTCCGGCCAGCAGCTGGTGATGCGCTGGATCCCGGTCGTCGACCCGTCCGGTCGCACGCGCATGGAGTCCTGCTGGATCTCCGCAGCCCAGGCCGCACCGCCGCAGGTCGACGTCACGCACGCGGCCTGACAGATTTTCGACCGCTCCGGGAATGTAAGCGGACTCGCGTCCGTTTGTAGTGATTGACGCTTCAACCATCAATCACCAGGAGATTCCATGAGCATCGACTTCGACCCGAGCACCACCGCCGTCACCGACATCGCCGGCGACTACACCATCGACCCCAGCCACTCCCGCCTCGGCTTCGTCGCGCGCCACGCGATGGTCACCAAGGTCCGCGGCCAGTTCAGCGAGTTCTCCGGCACCGCCCGGATCGACACCGCCACCCCCGCCGCCTCCAAGGTCGACCTGGCCATCAAGACCGCCAGCGTCAGCACCGGTAGCCCCGACCGCGACGGCCACCTCGTCTCCCCCGACTTCTTCGACGCCGAGACGTTCCCCGAGATCACCTTCACGTCCACCGACGTGACCCGCGACGGCTCCGACTGGTCCATCACCGGCGACCTCACCATCAAGTCCACCACCAAGCCGGTCACGATCGTGTTCGAGGAGACCGGCTCGGCCCGCGACCCCTTCGGCAACCTGCGCGTCGGCTTCGAGGGTGCGGTCACCGTCCAGCGCAAGGACTGGGACCTCACCTGGAACGCCGCCCTCGAGACCGGCGGCGTCCTCGTCTCCGACAAGATCAAGCTCGAGTTCGACGTGTCCGCCATCCAGAACGCCAGCTGACCGTGGACTGACTCCGTCAGTCCACGGCGCGCTCGTTGACCCGGTGAGAGCAGACCGGCGTCGGCGGTTGAATCGGGGCATGCCTGCACCACTTTCTCTGCCCGAGGGCTACACCCAGAGGGCGCTCGCCGTCACCGACGCCGCTGCGGTCACGGCGGTGATGGCCGCGCAGGAGCTCCACGACGTCGGCGAGGTCGTGATCGAGGAGGCCGACATCGTCGCCGACTGGCAGCGGCCGTCGTACGACGTCACGCAGAGCTCGGTCGGGGTGTTCGCCGACGACACGATGGTCGGGTACGCCGAGATCACGGGGGGCGACCGCGGCGACGCCGCCGTGCACCCGGACCACCGGGGCCGTTGCATCGGCACCGCCCTGGCCCAGTGGATGCAGGGGCTGGCCCGCGAGCAGGGCAAGCCGATCGTCGGCATGCCCGTGCCCGAGGGCTCGCCGGGCGACCGGCTGCTGGAGTCCCTCGGGTACCACGTCCGCTGGACCAGCTGGGTGCTCGAGCTGCCCGAGGGCGCCACCATCGCGGAGCGACCGCTGCCCGAGGGGTACGCCGTGCGCGAGGCCACCGACGACGACTACCGGGACGTCTGGACGGTCACCGAGGACGCTTTCCTCGAGTGGTCGGAGCGCGAGCGGCAGAGCTTCGAGGACTGGCGCGCCCGGGTGGTGCTGCGACCCGGCTTCCAGCCCTGGAACCTCCGCGTCGTCACCGACCCCGACGGTCAGGTCGTCGCCATCGCCTACATCGTGCTCTTCAAGGGCAACGGCACCACCGAGGGGTATGTCGACCAGGTCGCCACCCGCGCCGACCAGCGCGGGCGCGGACTGGCCCAGGTCCTGCTCGCCGACGCGTTCGCCGCTGCCCGCGCGCACGGTGCGGCCCGGTCCGCGCTGTCGACCGACACCCGCACCGGTGCGCTCGGCCTCTACGAGAAGGTCGGCATGAAGGTGGCCTCCACCTGGCTCAACCGCGCCGTCCGGACCGGCTCCGAGACCTAGGGCCGCGCACTAGAACCTGTTCCAGTTCTCTGCGAGGCTGGCGGGCATGGCCCACTTCGTCACCCGCTACGACTTCCGCGCGCCCGGCGCCGACCCGGCCACCCGCCGCGAGCTGTTCGGGCGGGCGGTGGAGCAGGCGGCCTACCTCGACGAGCACGGCGAGGACGCCCTGATGCTGTCCGAGCACCACGCGGCCGAGGACGGCTACCTGCCCAGCCCGATCCCGGTCGCCTCCGCCTTCGCCGCGGTCACCTCGAGGGTCCCGATCACGGTGTCGGCGCTGCTCGCCAACTTCTACGACCCGATCCGGCTGGCCGAGGAGATCGCGGTGCTCGACCACCTCTCCGGTGGGCGGGTCAGCTACACGATCGGCCTGGGCTACCGGCGCGAGGAGTACGACCACTTCGGCCGCCCCTGGTCGACGCGCGGCGCCGACATCGAGCGGGTGATCCAGGTGCTGCAACAGGCCTGGACCGGCGAGCCCTTCGAGCTCGACGGCCGACGAGTGCGCGTCACGCCCACGCCGTACTCCCAGCCGCACCCGATGCTCTTCTACGGCGGCGGCTCGCCGGCCGCGGCACGGCGCGCGGGCCGTCTCGGTCTCCACTTCGCGCCCCAGCACGGCGACCCGGAGCTGCATGCGGCGTACGAGGAGGAGTGCCGGGCCCACGGCCGGGAGCCGGGCGTCATCCTGCGCTCACCGAAGGGGCCCGCCAACGTCTTCTGCGCCGAGGACCCGGACGCCTTCTGGGGAAAGTACGGACACCACCTGCTCGCCGACGCCACCAGCTACGCGGCCTGGCGCGGCAGCGAGCAGAGGTCCTACGTGCAGGACGACTCCACGACCGTGGCGGAGATGCGGGCCGCCGGCGTGTACGTCGTGCTGTCACCCGACGACCTCGTCGAGCGCTGCCGCAGCCGGGAGATCCGGCTGGTCACCAGCCACCCGATGTGCGGCGGCCTCCCCGCGGAGCCGTCCTGGGAGAGCGTGCGGCTGGTCAGTGAGGTCGTGCGTCCGGCACTCGCGGCCGGGTAGTAGGACCCGCTATCGACCCGGTCTGGGCCGATTCGGGTAGATGGCGGGACCTACTATCCCTGTGATGGCGCCTCGACGGTCGTGACCACGGTCGTCACGCAGGGTCGCTTCGGGGTCGACGAGAAGCCGAACGTCGCGGGCGGGTCGACCGGTGCGAGCGCGCCGAGGTCCTGCCCCTCGAACGAGCCGGTCATCGCCACGACCCGCCGGCTGTCGGTGGCGCCGTACCACTCCCGCCGCCCGTTGCCCGCCGTCCCCTTCGTGCGGACCCCGGTCAGCAGCCGACGCGCGACCGCGTCGGTGACCGAGCACCACCACGGCGCCGAGGCGACCGGGCCGGGCACGGCGCGCAGCGCCCAGCCGAGCGAGGTGCGGCGCCCGACGGTGAGGTCGAGGTCCAGCGACGTCGACCGCAGGCGCCACGTGCCGCCGGCGACGCTCACGACCACCGGCTCGACCCGGATCTCGTCGAAGGTGTAGGTCGCGGCGATGAAGTCGGCCGCCTCGGCGTGGTCGGCGAGCAGCACCCGGTGGCCGTCGGCGAGCTCGACCATCGCGTCGGAGAAGGGTCCGAGCGGGGTCGAGCGCCAGTTCCCCACGACGATCCGGGTGCCACTGGTGCTGCCCACGCCGGCGATCTGGCCCTCGAACCGGCTGCGCATGATGCGAACCTAGCGACCGGGTGGATACCCCGGGGGGTGCTGCGCCGAGCGGGGATCCGGCGTTTGATGGTTGCCACGACAGAACGCGACCTACATTTGCGGAGTGCGCCGACTCGGCGTACGACGACCCCTTCCCTCAGACGGAACGCCCATGCTCCTGCGTCTTCGGGCCGCAGCCCTCACCTCCGCTGTCACCCTGTCCGCGCTGGCGGCCGCCGCGATCGTGACCCCGGGCGCCACCGCGGTCACCGGGTCGGTCGCGCCGACCAGCGCCGCGACACCGAGCCGCGCTGCGGGCGTGGGGTCGCTCACCGTCTCGCCCGCGCTTCACGTGGCCGGCCAGGCGGTCACCTTCAAGGGCGCCCTCCCCAAGCCCGGGAAGCGCGGGATCCACCTCCAGTTCCACATGAACCGTCCCGGCGACAAGTGGACCGACGTCAAGAAGAGCAGCCGCACCACCACGGCCTCCGGCGCGTTCAAGTTCCGCTTCCCGGCCCCGGCCATGTTCAACATCAGCTACCGCGTGGTGGGCGGCGGCATGGCGACCAAGCCGTACCTCTTCTACGCCAAGCCGCAGGCCGTGACGCTGTCGGTCAACGGGGAGGACCAGACGAACCAGTTCGTCACCGTCCTGCCCCTGGCGCCGTTCACGGTGGAGGTGGACTCCGCGGCGGACCTCTACCCCGACCGCAAGCTGGAGCCTCCCCCCTTTCCCGGCCGGGTGATCAACCTCCAGCAGCGGGTCAACGGCAGCCAGTGGGAGACCATCGACACGGCCAAGGCCGACTCCGGCGGGTTCGCGAGCTTCACCCTCACGGGAGCGCTGTCGGGCGAGCAGGTCCTCCGGGCCCGCGCCGAGGACGTCTCCACGAACGGCAACCGCATCGGGTGGACCGCCTCCTGGCCGACCTACGTGGAGTTCAACCTCTTCCCCGAGTTCCCGGAGTTCCCCGAGTTCCCCCGGGAGCCGGCCGACTCGTGGGCCGGGCCAGCTTTCGGCCGGACGACGACACCCCCGGTGACCGACTCGACCGGCGCCACGGACGCCAGCAGCCAGTACGGCTGGTACCGCCCCGTCTACGACTTCGCCTGGGAGTACGGGCAGTCGCTGTCGTCGCCGCCCACCAAGGGAACCGCCCTGAAGGGCCGGTGGCTGGAGTCGTCCAGCGGCAGCGGACGCGTGGTGACCTTCAACGGCGCGCTCGCCTTCCAGAGCAAGCTCATCAACAAGGGACCGGGCGACCGGGGCACCACCTCCGCCGCACTGACCGGCAACGCCCAGAAGTACGGCCGCTGGGAGTTCCGGATCTGGCAGAACGTACGCGAGCAGGACGGACGCGACTTCCGGATGCGGGTGGAGCTGGTCCCCGAGGGCACCGGCCCGGGGGCGTGCTCCCCCGAGGCCATCCGGGTCGCCGACATGCAGCTCGGCGAGAAGTCCTACTCCGTGGGGGTTCGGTCGGCGAAGGCCAACGCGGAGTGGAGCTACACCAACCCGTCGACCCCGGCCTATAGCGGCCTGCACAACTTCGCGGTGGAGGTGGCCACGGACCACATCACCTGGTTCTTCGACGGCAAGGCGTTCGCCACGGTGAAGAGCAAGGGAGCGCTCTCGGGCAGGACGCTGACCCCGCGGGTGAGCATGGTCGGGCTGGAGGACGCCACCGAGCACAACGGGAGCCAGTTCTCGGTCGACTGGGTACGGTCCTGGACGCTCGAGACCGGCCGGCAGGCCAAGAACAGCCGCCCTCTTGCCAAGAAGGCGTTCTCGCCGACCTGCTGACTACCTGATCGGGGCGCCCGAGACCGTCCGCGCGATGACCAGGCGCTGGATCTCCGAGGTCCCCTCGAAGATCGTGTAGATCTTGGCGTCGCGCGCCATCCGCTCGACGGGGTACTCCCGGGTGAAGCCGTTGCCGCCGAGGATCTGCATCGCCTTCTCGGTGACCCGCACCGCGGTCTCGCCGGCGAAGAGCTTGGACATCGAGCCCTCGGCCTTGTCGAACCGCTTGCCCTGCCGCGCCATCCACGCCGCCCGCCACACCAGCAGCCGCGACGCCTCGATCGAGGTCGCCATGTCGGCGAGCATGAAGGCGATCGCCTGGTTCTCGATGATCGGCTTGCCGAACTGCTCGCGCGTCTTGGCGTAGTCCAGCGCCACCTCGTACGCCGCCCGGGCGATGCCGATCGCCTGCGCGCCCACCGCGGGGCGGGTGCGCTCGAACGTCGCCATGGACGCGTTGCCCGACGACCTGGCGCCATCGCGCGCCTTGGCCAGCCGGGCGTCGAGCTTCTCCTTGCCGCCGAGCAGGCACCGGCCCGGGACCCGCACGTCGTCGAGGACCACCTCGGCGGTGTGGGAGGCGCGGATGCCGTGCTTCGCGAACTTCTGGCCCTGGCTCAGTCCCTTGCTGCCCGGGGGCACCACGAAGGAGGCCTGGCCGCGGGTGCGCAGGTCCGGGTCGACCACGGCCGTCACCACGTGGACGTCGGCGAGCCCGCCGTTGGTGGCCCAGGTCTTGGTGCCGGTGAGGACCCACTCGTCGGTGGCCTGGTCGTAGCGGGCGCGGGTGCGCATCGCGCCGACGTCGCTGCCGGCGTCGGGCTCCGAGGAGCAGAACGCCCCGAGCTTGAGGTCACCGGGCTCGCCGAACATCTGCGGCACCCACTCGCCGACCTGCTCGTCGGTGCCGTTGGCCCGGACGCCGGCGGCCGCGAGCGCCGTACCGACGATCGCGAGGCCGATCCCGGCGTCACCCCAGAACAGCTCCTCCATCGCGACCGGGATCCCGAGGCCCGTCTCGTCGAAGCTCTGCGTGGCGAAGAAGTCGAGGGAGTAGATGCCGGCCTTGGCCGCCTCCTCGACGATCGGCCAGGGGAACTCCTCACGCTCGTCCCACTCGTGGGCCGCCGGCCGGATGACGTCGGCAGCGAACGTGTGGAGCCAGTCGCGCAGCTCGACGTGGTCGGGTCCGAGCTCGAAGGAGGGGTCGGTCACGGGACGAGGGTAGACGAGAACGGACCACTGGCCCGCCCCCCTCTCGGGTGACGGGCCAGCGGGCCTTTCGTCGTTGGCCAGCGGCTAGCTGAAGCCGTGTGACGTGCGCTTGCCGAGGCAGCGCAGGGTCAGGTAGCTCCCGTGACCGCCGCCGCCGTCGTTCCAGAAGGAATGCGCACGGGTAACCGGCCGCGGGTCCGATCCCAGGTGCCAGACGTGGTGCGGGTCGCTGACCCACCAGGCACCCACCGCGCCCCAGTAGTGGGTGTCACAGGTGAGCTGACGCTCGGTGCGGTCAGTGACCGGCAGGTTAAGGAAAGAGCCGGCCGAGCCATGGGTGAAGTAGGACAGGATGTTGTGGCGGTGGCCCAGGGTGCTACCGGTCTTCACGTCCAGGCAGCGGGCGTAGAGGTTGATGTCAGTGGTCGCGTGGTGGCTGACGAAGCCCCAGTGCCAGCCCCGATAGTTGGGCTCCGGCCAGCTTCCGTAGCTGCGCGCCGTGCCGTCGTTGATGCTGAAGCCCGGCGCCACCAGGATCTGGTCGGTGCCGCACCTGTCGACCCAGCCGTAGTCCATCGCGCCAACGCCCACATCGGACAGGGTGCCGCTCTGCCTGGGGTCGAGAACCAGGTTGTGGGAGTGACCCCACTGGGTCACGGTCTGCCCCTCGAGGCAGACCACGAAGATCTTGAGCTGCGCCCGGCCGTCGGCGCCGTTGAGGAAGCGGAAGAGCCAGTAGCGCGCGTCGGTGTCGCCGTACGACGCCAGCGCGAGCACGTCGCGCTCGTCGCCGAACATGCCGAGCTGGGGGTTCGGGTCGTCAACGTTGTCGACGCGCCACATCCCGTCCACGGCGATGTCGCCGGCGCGGCAGCCCAGGTACGTCCAGGCTTCCTCGCCGCCCTCGAGCTCGATCGTCTTCTCGAGGCGGTAGGTCTCGAGGTGGTGGGCACGGCGGTCGACCGCGGCCTCTGCCGGCGTCGCCAGCACCGCGACGGTGAGTGGTGCGATCAGTGCGGCGATGGCCGTGCCGATCATCCCTAGGCGCGTTCGTCTGGTGGTCATGCGGTGCTCCCCCTGTGTCGACCGAGATCAAACGCCCCCCAGCGTCATCCCCATGACCTGCGACACATAGAACGGTAAGCGCAGGGCATCCCCAGAGGAAGCGAAACGATGCCCTGGACTGGACCACCAAAATTCAGGACTCGTCGACCTCCGGGTCCGCGCCGTCGGCCAGGATCCCGTAGAGCTTGCGCCGCGTCTCGACCAGTACGTCGACGGCCGCGCGCCGCTGCTGCTCGGATCCGGAGCTGACAATCTGCCACACCCCGCCCATGACCTGGCCGATCTCGGCCTTCAGGTCGTAGCCCGGGCTAGACCCCTCGTCGGCGGCGCCTTCGCGCTCGAACGGGGCCCACACCGCGGCCAGCTCGGCGGCGTTCTCCTCCGCGTACGTCGCACCCTGCGCCGTGAGCCGGAGGGTGCGGCGGCCGCGCTCGTCGTCGGCCTCGACGAGACCCTCGTCCTCGAGCTGCTGGATGGTCGGGTAGACCGAGCCGGGGCTGGGGCGCCAGACGCCCCCGCTCTTGTCCTCGATCTGCTGGATGACCTGGTAGCCGTTGACCGGCTCCTCGGCCATGCCGGCCTCGCGCAGCACGTCGAGGATCGCGGTGCGCACGTCGCCGCGGCGTACTCGCGGGCCGCGGCGCTGGTCGGGCTGGCCCATGCCGAACAGGCCGGCCAGCCAGGGCGGCGGGCCCTGGTGACTCGAGCGGCCGCCCCAGCCTCCGCCGGACCAGCCTCCGCGGTGACCCTCGGGGCCGACCGGCCCGCCGGGACCGCGGCCGCGGTGCTGCTGCCAGATGCTGTCGGGGCCGTCGGCCCAGGCCTGGAAGGGCCCCTGGGGGCCTCGGTTGCGTCGCGGGTTTCCCATCACGCACGTCCTTTCGTCCATCGCGGTCGACTCGACGTCCGCGTGACTGTCGGTGACTGTTCGCGATATATCGTGATCGTACGCAAAAGAAGGCCCCCACACAAGTGGGGGCCTCTCTCGCTGCCGGCACGCCGGCCGGCCGTGGGTCAGTCGGCCGGTGGGTCAGTCGGCCAGCCAGGCGGCGTAGGAGTCGAACGTGTAGGGCCGCCCGAGGAAGTCCTCGACCAGGTCGGCGGCGTCCTTGCTGCCGCCCGGCGTCAGCACCCGGTCGCGGTAGCGCCGGGCGGTCGTGGCGTCGAACAGGTCGGCGGGGTCGAAGGCGCTGAAGAGGTCCTTGGCGATCACCAGCGACCACGCGTAGGTGTAGTAGGCCGAGCTGTAGCCACCGAGGTGACCGAAGCTGGCGAACATGTGGGTGCCCTCGATGTAGGGGAACGGCGAGTACCTGGCCTGGAGCTCGCGGGTGCGCGCGGTCAGGTCGTCGGGACGGTCGGTGTGGAACCAGTAGGACATCGACGCGTAGAACATCTGCTGGCGCGCGAGGTAGCCCTTGCCGAAGTCGTCGCCGCGACGCATCCGCGCCACCAGGTCGGCCGGGATCGGCTCGCCGGCCGCGTTGGTGGCGAAGGTGGCCAGCACGTCGGCGTCCCACGCCCACTCCTCGAGCATCTGGCTCGGGGCCTCGACGAAGTCCCACTCGGTCGACACCCCGGCGAAGCGGGTCCACCGGCCGCGGCCCCCGAGCACGTGGTGCACCAGGTGGCCGAACTCGTGGAAGAGCGTCACCACGTGGTCGTGCTCCATCAGCCCCCGCGCGAAGTTGCAGACCAGGACGCCCTCGGAGAGCTGGCGGCCACTCACCCCCTCGGTCAGCGTGAACTGCGCCGCGTGCTTGAACTTGCCCTCGCGCGGGTGCAGGTCGAGGTAGATCCGGCCGAACGACTCGTCACCTTCCAGGTCGAAGACGTCGTAGGCCGTGACGTCGTCGGCCCACAGCACGGCGTCGGGGGCCGGCTCGTAGCGCAGCCCGAAGAGCCGCCCGGTCACGTCGAGCAGGCCCTGGCGCACCTTGGTGAAATCGAAGTAGGTGCGCACCTCCTGCGCGTCGACCTCGAGCTGCTCCTTGCGGACCAGCTCCTCGTAGTAGGTCGCGTCGGCGCCGGTGATCGAGGTCGCGTCGGGGTGGTCCTGGCGGAAGCGCTCCAGCAGGGTGGCCAGGTCGCGCTGCATCGGCTGCTCGGCCGCCGCGGCGATCTTGTCGATGAACTCGGGGATCGCCGGCCCGGTCTTGATCATCTTCACGCCGGCGTCGTACGACGCCCAGTCGTCGTAGCCGACCAGCTCGGCCAGCTCGTGGCGCAGCGCGAACATCTCCTTGAGGAGGGCGTCGCTGGCCGGCCAGCCCCGGTTGAGGAACGCCATCGTGATGTCGCGGCGCACCTGCGCGTCGTGGGCGAACATCCGGGTCGGTACGACGTCGGGGTAGTCGGTGGTCACCGTGACCAGGCCGTCGTCGTCGGCCGGGTGGGCCTCGAGCCAGTCACCGGGCAGCCCGTCCAGCCGGTCGGGGGTGACCCGGATGCTGCGTACGTCATCGCGCACCACCTTGGAGAACTCCTGGTCGAGCTCGGTGCCCCGCTCGTTGATCGCGGTGATCCGCGCCCGGGTCTCGTCGTCGCGGTCGACACCGGCGCGCCGGAAGTCCTCGAGCACCTTGTCCAGCAGCCGGGTCGCCTGCTCGTCGGGCCCCGCCGGGTCGAGCGCGGAGAACACGTCGTACAGACCGCGGTCGAGGCTGAGCTCGGTGATCAGCTTCATGACGTCCTGCTCGGCCTTCTCGGCGGCGTCGCGCACGTCCTCGAGCGGGTGGACGTTGCTGAGCAGCGAGCCCATCGCCGCCACGTTGCTGAGCTGGAGGCTGACCTCGTCCCACTGGCCGAGGGCGTCGAGCGCGTCGGTCGGCGGGGTCTCGCGCAGCCGCTGCACGAGCGCGCGCGCGCTGGCCATCCCGTCGGTGGCTCGGGCCTCGACCCAGGCGAGGGCGTCGGCGGCGGCGGGCAGGGCGAGCGGCATGAGAGTCACCCGCTCAGCCTGCCACGACGGTGGTGTCAGCCGGCGAGCTGGTTGCGGCGCCTGGTGAGGTAGGCCCGCTCCGCCGCGTTGTCGGTCGCCGCGATCGCCGCGTCGTACGCCGCGCGGGCCTCGGCGCTGCGCCCGAGCCGGCGCAGCAGCTCGGCCCGGGTCACGTGCCAGGCGTGGTACGACGTGAGGCCGGGCTGGAGCTCGGGGAGCCGGTCGACCTCGGCCAGCGCGACCTCGGGCCCGTCGAGCTCGGCGATCGCGACCGCGCGGTTGAGGGCCACGATCGGGCTCGGCGTCACGGCGTACAGCTGGTCGTAGAGCGCCGCGACCTGTTCCCAGTCGGTGGCGGCCAGGGTGGGGGCGTCGGTGTGGACGGCGTTGATGGCGGCGAGCAGCTGGTAGTGCCCTGCCCGGCCGATCGCGAGGCACTCCCGCACGAGGGCGTGCCCCTCCGCGATCAGCGCGCGGTCCCAGCCGCCGCGGTCCTGGTCGGGCAGCGGCACCAGCTCACCGTCGGCGAAGCGCGACGTCCGGCGCGACTCGGTGAGCAGCATGAGGGCCAGCAGACCGGCGACCTCCGGTACGTCGGGCAGCAGCGAGCGCAGCACCCGGCCCAGCCGGATCGCCTCGGCGGTGAGCTCCTCGCGCACGGAGTGCTCGGCGGAGCTGGACAGGTAGCCCTCGTTGAAGACGAGGTAGATCACCGCCATCACCGCGGCGACGCGCTCCTGGAGGTCGGCCTCGTCGGGCACCCGGTAGGGGATGTTGGCGGCCTTGATCTTGGCCTTCGCGCGGGTGATCCGCTGGGCCATCGTGGTCTCCGGCACGAGGAACGCCTGCGCGATCTCGGCGACGGTGAGGCCGCCGAGGAGCCGCAGGGTCAGGGCCACCCGCGCCTCGGGGGCGAGGGCGGGGTGGCAGCAGGTGAAGACCAGCCGGAGCCGGTCGTCGTCCACGACGCCCGTGGGCTCGTGGGGCGTGTCGTCGCCCCAGAAGTTTGAGTTCAGCATCAGCGAGGCCTGGTGCTTGGCGTCGCGCTGCTGCTCGCGCCGGATCCGGTCGATGCCCTTGCGGGCGGCGGTCGTCGTCAGCCAGCCGCCCGGGTTGGGTGGCGTGCCGTCGACCGGCCACCGCTCGAGGGCGACCAGGAGCGCCTCACCGGCGGCCTCCTCGGCGACGTCGATGTCACCGAAGCGGCGGACCAGGGAGGCGACCACCCGGCCGTACTCCTCGCGGAAGATCCGTTCGATCGCGGCGTGCGCGACTGCGTCGCTCAAGGGTCCTTGACCGTCGCTCAGCCGGCGATGTCGGCGGTCGCGGCGGTTCCGGCGCGCTGGGCGGCGTCGTCGGCCTCGCCCTGGAAGGGGCGCACCTCGACCCGGCCGCCGCACGCCTGGGAGCCCTCCTTGGCCCACTCCAGCGCCGCGTCGAGGTCGGGGGCCTCGATCACCCAGAAGCCGCCGAGGTACTCCTTGCTCTCGACGAACGGCCCGTCGGTCACGACCGGGGCGCTCCCGGTGTTGTCGACCGTGGTGGTGGTCTCGACGGGGAGCAGGCCGCCGGCGAAGACCCAGGCGCCCTCGGCCCTGAGATTCTGGTTGAACTGGGCGACGGCCTCGAAGACCGGCTGGTAGTCCTCCATCGTGCGGGTGTCGGCCGCGTCCTCGTCGAGGTTGCCGTTCACGGCCAGCAGGTACTCGGTCATGGTGATCCTCCTTGGTCGGGCTGCCCTCGCGGCTGCCTCACACCCTCGCTACGAAGGGGCTGCGCGTAATACGACAACCTTGGCAGAACTTCCTTTCCCGCATCGCCCTCGCGACCGGGCCCTACCCTGGACCGGTGGCCTCCCCCCTTCCGGTACGCACCGTCCTTCTCGCGCTCGTCGCCGGCCTGCTGACCCTGGGCGGGCCCGTGGCCGGTGCGGGTGCCGGTGCCGGCGCCGGCGGCGGCGGCGGCGGCGGCGGCCGCGCCGACGCGGCGGCCGCAGGCACGACGCACCAACGAGGGGTCGACGTACGGCGCACCCGCGGCCTGTTCGTGGACAACAAGATGCCGGCCGCCCAGCAGGGGCCGGCCTACGCCGCGATCGCGAAGAAGCCGCAGGCCCTGTGGTTCTCCAACGAGTACTACCCCACCAAGAAGGTCCAGGCCGTCGCCCGCGAGTACGTCAGGCGGGCCGCCCTGGCGCGCAAGACGCCGATGCTGGTCGTCTACTCGATCCCGGACCGCGACTGCGGCCAGTACTCCTCCGGCGGGCTGCCCGGCGCGCGCGCCTACAAGACCTGGATCGCGCAGCTGGCGAAGGGCATCAAGGGCAGCAAGTCGATGGTCATCCTCGAGCCCGACGCGATCCCCTTCTACGGCCACAGCGAGTGTGCGAACTCCACCGGTCGGCTCTCCCTGCTCCGCTACGCGACGCGCACCCTGGCGCGGGCCGGCGCCTGGGTCTACCTCGACGCCGGCCACTCGGGCTGGACGCCGTACGACGGGCGGGCGCTGCTGCTCAAGAAGGCCGGCATCGGCTACGCCCGCGGCTTCAGCACCAATGTCTCGAACTTCCGGCGGACGGGCTCCGAGCAGGCCTACGCCGCCCTGTTGCTGCGCCAGCTCCGCAAGCTCAACGTGCGGAGCGTCAAGTACGTCATCGACACCTCCCGCAACGGTGCCGCCGACCCGGTCGCCGGCGACGTCATCAACCCGACGTGGGCCCGGCTCGGCGCGCGGCCCCGGCTGGTGTTCAAGGGCGCCCTGGACGGCACGCTCTGGGTCAAGCACCCCGGTGAGTCCGACGGCCCTGTCAACGGTGGACCGTCGTCGGGCCAGTGGTGCGACTTCCTCGCCGACCGGCTGCAGGGCGACCCCGAGTCCGGTAGCTGCTGAGGCCTACCAGCCGCGCGTGCCCGGCGTCCCCTTGAAGGGTCCGACCACCTTGCTGGTGATCCAGCCGCCGTAGAAGCCACCGGGCTGCGGCTCGACGACCTCGCCGTCGACGGTGCAGCGGTCGACCGCACCGGGCATCACGGCGACGGCGCCTGCGATCGTCTCGAAACCCGTGGTGGGCGCGGGGTAGGTCCAGGCGGCCGAGGGCGCGACGACGCCGGCGGCGACCAGGTCGAAGTACGCCGCCTGCCCCTTCCACTCGCACCACGTGGAGCCGGCCGCGTCCCGCAGCACGCCGGGCTCGAACGCCTCGCGGGGCAGGTAGTAGGTCGGCGGGTGGCTGGTCTCGAGCACCCGCCACGACTGCTGCGTGCGAGCCACGACGACGCCGCCGAGCACGACCTCGACGAGCTCGGTGCTGGTCTCCAGGCGGGGCGGGCGGGGGTAGTCCCAGACCGACTCCTGGCCGGGCTGTGGCGCGATCGGCTGTGGCCTCGTCATGCCACCAGTCAAGCCGGAGGACCAAGGCGACTCCTCGCGACGTAGGTTCTCCGAGTGCAGATCCGGGGGTTGGTGGCCGACACGAGGCCGCTGCGCAACCCGCACTTCCGGCGACTCTGGCTGGCCAACATCATCACCGTGGTCGGTGCCCAGCTCACGGTCGTGGCGGTGCCGGCGCAGATCTACGCCGACACCGGCTCCTCGGCGTACGTCGGGCTGACGGGGCTGTTCGGCCTGGTCCCGCTGGTGGTCTTCGGGCTGTGGGGCGGTGCGCTCGCCGACGTCTTCGACCGGCGCACGATGCTGGTCGTCACGACCGTGGGGCTGATCGGCACGAGCGGGCTGTTCTGGCTGCAGGCCATGCTCGGCAACCACAACGTGTGGCTGCTGCTGGGGCTGTTCTCGGTGCAGCAGGCGTTCTTCGCGGTCAACCAGCCGACCCGCAGCGCGGTGATCCCCAAGCTGGTCAGCACCGAGCTGCTGCCGGCCGCCAACTCCCTGAACATGACCGTCATGCAGGCCGGTGCGATCGCGGGTCCGCTGGTGGCCGGCGCGCTGATCCCGGTGCTCGGCTTCGAGTGGCTCTACCTGATCGACACGTTCACGCTGCTGGCCACGCTGTCGGCCGTGGTCCGGCTCCCGGCCCTGCCGGTCGAGGGCGCCATGCGGGGCACGCCGGGGCTGCGGTCGGTGATCGAGGGGCTGACCTACCTGCGCGGGCACCCGGTGCTGATGATGTCCTTCCTCGTCGACATCATCGCGATGGTCTTCGGTATGCCGCGGGCACTGTTCCCCGAGATCGCGCACGAGAGCTTCCTGGGGCCGGAGGAGGGCGGGCTGGTCTTCGCGGCGCTCTTCGCGGCGATCCCGGCGGGTGCGGTGCTCGGCGGCATCTTCAGCGGCTGGGTGTCCCGGGTCTCGCGCCAGGGCCTGGCCGTGGTCGTGTGCATCCTCGTGTGGGGCGCGGCGATGGCCGGTTTCGGCGTCGCGGTCGCGCTGGCCGACCAGTGGCGTACGACGATGCTCGCGCTCGCCGTCGCGATGCTGGTCGTGGGCGGGGCCGCCGACATGGCCTCGGCGGCGTTCCGGATGAGCATGCTCCAGGCCTCCGCGTCCGACGAGGTCCGTGGTCGCCTCCAGGGGATCTTCATCGTGGTCGTCGCCGGCGGCCCGAGGATCGCCGACGTGGCCCACGGCGCGAGTGCCGTCATGGTCGGCACCGCCGCCGCCGCGGCGGGTGGCGGCGTGCTCGTCGTGGTGCTGACGGTGGCCGCGGCGATCGCCGTCCCGTCGTTCGTGCGCTACCGGGTCACGCGGGTCGCGTAGGCCACCACCGCGGGAGCCACGAACCGCTCCACCATCACCCGCTCCTCGGGGTCGTCGCGCCCGGGGACGGTGAGCAGGGACAGCACGACGCGCACCAGCCAGCGCGCGGCCAGCGGGTCGGGCACCATCGAGAGGCCCAGCGCCTCGATCACCGCCGACGACTGCGCGACCGACGACGAGGTCGCGGCGTCGTCCTGGCGGAACCACGCGGCCAGCGCCGGCGTCTCACGCACCCGTCGTACGGCGCCCAGCACGGCGAGCGTCACCGCCTCGGCCGGGTCGGTGGTGCCGGCGGCGTGGACCTCGGCGGCGACCTGCTGGCCGACCCGGACCGCCTCGCGGTGCACGAACGCCATGTGGAGCTGGCCGCGGTCGGCGAAGTAGCGGTAGAGCGTCGCGCGCGAGCAACCCGCGGCCGCGGCGATCTCGCCCATCCCGACGCCGCCCACGCCACGCTCGACGAAGAGCCCGGCGGCCGCGTCGAGGATCTTCTCGGCGGCGAGCTGGGCCCGCTCGTCGCCGATCCAGCCGGTCATGCGCGCACCCGGAACGGCACCGAGGCGGGCCGCCGCACGTAGGGGCCCGGTGCCCAGGTGACGCCGGCCAGGTCCACCGTGAAGTCCGGGCAGGCCGCCAGCAGCTCCTCGAGCGCCACCCGGGCCTGCATCCGCGCCGCGTTGGCGCCGAGACAGAAATGCGAGCCCTGGCTGAACGTCAGGATCTGCCCCGGGTTCCGCCGTACGTCGAGCTCGTCGGCGTCGGCGCCGTAGCGACGCGGGTCGCGGTTGGCGGCGCCGTACAGGAGCAGTGCCTTGCGGCCGGCCGGGACGGTCACGCCGTGCAGCTCGACGTCGCGGGTGGCGGTGCGGGCCAGGCCCTGGACCGGCGAGGTGAGGCGCAGCAGCTCCTCGACCGCGGGCCCGATCGTCGTGGGGTCCTCCACCAGCGCGGCGCGCTGGTCGGGCCGCTCGTGCAGCAGTTGGACCGCGCCGCCGAGCATCCCGGTCGTGGTGTCGTTGCCTCCGGTGACCATCGTGAACACGTAGGCCAGGATCGAGAGCAGGCCGCGGTCGTTGTCACCGACGCCGGCGGCGACCAGGTGCGAGACGGTGTCGTCGCCGGGCTCGCGGCGGCGCCGTTCGACGAGCTCGGCGAAGTAGCCGAGCATCTCGGCCACCGCGTCCACCCCACCGAGCCCCGCCCCGCCCGCACCGGTCGAGCCCGCCGCGACGATGGCGTCGGTCCAGGCGTCGAAGCGGCCGCGGTCGGCGTCGGGCACGCCGAGGTAGAACGCCACCACCATGCTCGGCAGCGGCTTGAAGAGCTCGGCCACGATGTCGCCCTCGCCGGCAGCGACCAGCCGGGCCAGCCGTTGGCGCACGAACGCGCGCACCGCGGGCTCGACGGTCGCGACCTGCCGGGGCGTGAAGCCGCGCGAGACCAGCCGCCGGAACTCGGTGTGCACGGGCGGGTCCTGCATCACCAGCGGCGGGTTGTCGACCAGCCCGATCCGCTCCAGCTCGCCGTACTCCACCGACAGTCCCTGCGCACTGCTCCACGTCGCCGTGTCGACGGCCGCCGCCATGACGTCGGCGTGCCGCGACAGCACGTAGTAGTCGCGCTCGGGATGTCCCTGCGGGACGACGTGGTGCACCGGGTCGTGGTCGCGCAGGGCGGCATAGGCCGGCCACGGGTCGGCCCAGGTGTCCGGACCGCCGGGCAGGTACACCGGAGCGTGGGACGTGGTCGCAGTCATGTGTCGAGAGTGAGACAAATGGCGAGTTCTGTCAACGCGTCACACTCCGACGGGCGGGCGCGTCAGGAGGATGTACCCATCCACCGGAGAGGACACCGTGATGCTGAGCCAGAGCTCCTACCCCGCCGCCTATGTCGCCGCCAGCCGGGCCACCGTACGCAGCCACCTCGACGCCTACGACGCGCTGCCGCTGTCGGAGGCCGAGCGGACGGCCTTCGAGCCCGGCTACCTGCGCCAGCTGGTGCTCGCGCTCGACACCTACGCGCTGCACCGCAGCCGCGGCGAGGAGGGCAAGGACGGCAACCCGCTCAACGAGGTCCGGCTGCTCTGCGGCTCCATCCGCGACCACGACGGCGTGCTGACCGGCGAGAGGTCGATCAGGTACGCCGCCGACCGCTCCGTGCTCGGCCTGGCCGAGGGCGACCCGATCACGCTCGACGCGGCGGGGTTCCGCAGCCTGGCCGACGCGTTCTTCGACGAGCTGGGGACGCGCTTCCCGGGCGAGCAGACCTAGTCGCGCAGCTTGGCCAGCCGCGCGAGGAGGCCGTCGCGACGGTGCGCGTTGCCGTGCAGGTCGACGTAGCGCTCGGCGAAGGCGGAGAGCAGGGCGTCGTCGAGGCGGCGTACGGCGCCCGGGGGGTAGCGGTAGTCCATCCGCTCGTTGAGGTCGGCCGGCGTCTCGCGCAGCACGTCGCCGAGCTCGACGAGGGAGGTGATGCCGAGCTCGAGCAGCAGCCCGGAGATCCAGGCGTAGTGGTCGGTGCGCGACCAGCCCGCGTCGTCGTACTGCCCGGCGAGGAAGGCCGCGAGCTCGCGCGGGTCGATGCGCGGGTCGTCGACCACACTGTCGTGCCGGACCGCGGGCCCCCCGGAGCCGCTCGAACGGAGTCGCTCGCGGATGGTGGAGAACTCCTGGTCGGCGAGCTCGAGCAGCCCGGCGGCCAGCGTGAAGCGGCGGTCGAGGTCGCGGGCGTGCTCGTCGGGGACGTCGCCCTTGTAGCGGATGTCGTGCTCGAACTCCGCCCACGCGTGCTGGAGCACGGTGCGTACCTGGACGGTCGCCGTCCGGCCGCGCAACGCGGCGTAGTCGCGCTCGCTCTCGCGGGCCGCGTCCAGCTCGATCAGCAGGTGCCGGCTGGCGTAGCCGAAGCGGCCCTCGCTGGCGGTCTCGCGCCCCAGGTCGCGGTCCTCCTTGACGACCACCTGGTCGCTGAGCAGGTCGGCCACCGCGGACACGTCGCTGTGCACGTAGGTGATGACGCGGACGCCGATCTGGTCGGTGATCTCGCGCAGCGGGTCGGTGAAGACCGGGCGCCCGTCGACCGTGCGCGCGGCCTTCTCGGCGAACGACTCGACGGACTTGGTGCGCCCGGTGACGCTCAGGTAGTTGATGCCGGCCTCGTCGAGGATCGCGGTCACCAGCGCCACGAACTGCTGGCCGGCCTCGACCAGCATCGGCCGGTGGGCGGCGTACTCCTGGACCGCGGCGCGTGCGTCAGGCAGCGACGGGGTGACGATGTAGCCGTGCTCGAAGTCGCCGTACGTCGTGGTCCGGTCGGGCCAGCGCTCGCGGAACAGCGCGACGTAGGCGCACACGACGGCGTCGACCTGGTCCTCGACGACGCGCAGCTCGCTCTTGCGGGTCGCGGTCTCGACGGCGACCCGCAGCGTCAGCCACTGGTCATCGGTCTCGACGAGACCCTCGACGTGACCCATCAGCGCGAGCAGCTCGCCGCGCAGGAGCTCGAGGTCGCGGCCCTTCTTGTCCTTGTACTTCAGGGTGCGCGGCAGCCCGAACAGCACCACGGTGGCGGGGTGCGGGTAGACCTCGATCGCGCGCCGCGCCCGCCCGGAGCGGGGGTTCATGTCGAGCCCCAGCAGCTGGCAGACGCGCGCGCCGCGGGTCTCCCCGCCGGCGAACTCCGGCTTGCCGGTGTTGGACGGGTGCGCGCCGGCCTCGAAACGCCGGAAGTCCTTGCTCAGCGCCTGCTCGGCCACTCGCGAGCCGGTGGCGTTAGTGACCACCAGCGGTGCGTCGATCGCGACCAGGCACTCGCTGCTGACGTACGGCGCCAGCACGGCCGCGATCTCGTCGTCGGTGCGCACCGCGGCGATGGCCAGCAACCGCGCGTCGTCGTCGAGGACCGCGACGCCAGTGGGCTGGCGTTCACCCCAGGCGAGGTCGATCCCGACGTAGTGCACGGGGCCACCCTGCCCTAGTTGGCGGGGACCCCACCGGCGAACTCACCCGCGATGGCCGCGCCGAGTCGCGCGTTGTTACGCACGAGGGCGATGTTGGCGACCAGGCTGGCGCCGTCGGTGAGCTCGACGATGCGGCCGAGGAGGTACGGCGTGGCGTCCTTGCCGTGGATGCCGAGCCGGTCGAGGTCGGCCAGCGCCTGGTCGATGATCAGGCCGATCTCGTCGGCCGGGATCTCGTCCTCGGCCGGGATCGGGTTGGCCACGACGATGCCGCCCGCGAGCCCGAGGTCCCACTTGGCGCGCATCATCGCCGCGACGTCGGCGGCCGAGTCGACGCGCATCGGTGCCGCGTGACCGCTGGATCGGGAGAAGAACGACGGGAACTCGTCGGAGCCGAAGCCGACGACCGGGACGCCCAGCGTCTCGAGGGTCTCGAGGGTCAGCCCGATGTCGAGGATGCTCTTCACGCCGGCGCAGACGACCGCGACGTCGGTCTGCCCGAGCTCGGTGAGGTCGGCGGAGACGTCGAAGGAGGTCTGGGCCCCCCGGTGCACGCCGCCCAGCCCGCCGGTGACGAACACCCGGATCCCGGCCAGTGCCGCGAGGCGCATCGTGGAGGCGACGGTGGTCGCGCCGTGGACGCCGCGCGCGACGACGTAGGGCAGGTCGCGGACGCTGACCTTGGTGACGTCGGGGTGGCTCGCGAGCAGCTCGAGGTCGTCGGGCGACAGGCCGATCCGCGGCCGGCCGCCGAGCACGGCGATCGTCGCGGGGACCGCGCCGAGCGAGCGGACGATGCCCTCGACCTCGACCGCCATCTCGACGTTCTGCGGGTAGGGCATGCCGTGGCTGATGATCGTGCTCTCCAGCGCGACCACCGGACGGCCCTCGGCCAGGGCGGTGGCGACCTCGTCGGTCACGGCCAGCATGGGGTGCATCAGAGTCGGCTCCTCACGAGCTCGTCGGTCAGGTCGGGGCGCACGGTCTGGGCAGAGGCCACGGTGAGAGCGGCGGCGGCATGGCCGTACGCCGCCGCCTCGACCGGGGAGGCTCCGCCCAGCAGGGCATGGCAGAACGCCGCGAGCATCGCGTCGCCGGCGCCGGTCACGTCGACGACCTCGCCGCTGATCGTCTCCAGCTGCACCTCGCCGTCCGGCCCGCTGAGCAGCGATCCCGCGGCGCCACGGCGTACCCAGACCAGCTCGACGCCCCGGCGGTGGAGGTCGGCCACGGTGCCCCCGAGCGCGGCCAGCTCACCGGTGTTGGGGGTGATGCACCACAGGGGGCGCTCGCCGAGCAGCGTCTCGACGCGGGCGGCCTTGGGCACGCTGACGGGGTCGATCACCACGCGCACCCCGGCCGCCGCGGCGAGCGCCCAGGCGGCGGCGAGGGTGTCGGCGCGCAGGTTGCCGTCGAGGACCACCAGGTCGGCGCCCCCGATCAGCGCGGGGTCGAGGTGCTCGGGCGCCAGCGTGGCGGTGGCGGCCATGTCGGAGACGCCGACGGCCAGGTCACCGGAGGCGTCGAGCACCGCGAGGTAGGTGCCGGTCGCGCCAGCCACCTGCCGCACGTGCGTGATGTCGACGCCGGCCGCCGCGGTGGCGTCGAGCAGGCCGTCGCCGAAGTGGTCGCTGCCGACGGCGGCCACGAGCACGGTGGGCGTGCCGAGCCGGGCGAGGTTCTCGGCGACGTTGCGGCCCACGCCGCCGGGGCTTGTCGCGATGGTCCCGGGGTTGCTGGTGCCGGGCACGACGACCCCCGTCGTCCTGGCCTTGAGGTCCAGGTTGGCACCGCCGACCACCACCACCGTCATACGGCTGACGCTACCGAGCGGTCAGCGCCTGAGAGTCACCCGGTCGAGCACTGTGCCGTCGGTCGCCCGCGCGACCAGCCGCATCCGCGCCACCCCGTGCCGGTCGCGCGGCGTCACGTCGAGGAACGCGATGGAGTGCTGGGCGGAGGTCACCGACGACCAGGTCGTCGGCTCGGGCACCCGCACCCCGCCCTCGATGGTCACGTAGGACAGCGGCTGCCCACCCACGGGGTAGACGGCCTGGCCGGCCCCGCCGGCCGTGAGATACGTCGTACCGCGGGCGCTGTCGACCACCGCGCCGCGCGGCGCCTCGGCGACCGCCTCCCCGCCACGCACGGGATGGGTGCGTTCGTAGCAGTGGTTGTGGCCGTTGACGACGAGGTCGACCCCGAACCGGTCGAAGATCCCCTCCCAACGGTCGCGGTGCCCGCCGTCGGAGCCGTGGACCAGGTTGGTGCAGTACATGCAGTTGTGGAAGCCGACGACGATGAAGTCGAGGTCGGGCCGCGCACGCATCGCCTCGAGCCGACGCACCAGCCAGCGGTCCTGCGCGGCGCCGAGGTAGTCGGCGTTGCGCGCGATCTCGTACGACGCGTCGTTGCCGTCGAGCGCGACGAAGCCGACGTTGCCGTAGACGAACGAGTAGGTCACCGGGGACCCGTGGACACCGTTGCGCGGGAGGGCGAACCTGTCGAGGTAGCCGGCGTAGCCGAGCTCGCCGTTCCCGGCCTCCATCTCGTGGTTGCCCACGGTGGTCATCCACGGCGCACTCCGGGCGCTCGGCTGGATCTGGCGCAGCCACCGGTCCCACAGCGCGAAGTCCTGGGTCTCGTCGCCACCCGCGCCCGTGCCGCCGCTGGAGTCGGCGTAGCAGAGGTCACCCACCACGAAGGAGAAGTCGGGCTGCTGCTCGCGGATCAGCGCGACGTGCGCCGCCGCGGCGGCGTTGACCCCCATGTCGCCGAACGCCGCGAACCGGAACGCGCGCGGCCGGGCCGGCGCGGTCCGGAAGGTCCCCTCCGCGGGGGCCGAACCCGCGTGGCTGACCCGGTAGCGGTAGGTCGTGTCCGGCTCCAGGTGGGCCAGCCGCGCGTGGTGGTAGACGGTGCGCACGTCCTTGGAGGAGCGTGACTCGACGTCGACCAGCTGGCCCAGGCCACGGTCGGGACCCACCTCGAGCCGGGGGCGACGGACCGATGACGGCGTCGACCAGGAGACCGCCATCTGGTGCCGCGGGTCGGCACCGAAGGCGAGGTGCACGCCTTGCGGGCGGAGCGCGGCGGCCGCGGGGGGCACCCAGAGGATCGGGGAGGCGGCGGCGCCGGCGAGGACGGTACGGCGTGTGGTGCTCGGGAGCGACGGCACGGGCCGAGCCTGGCAGACGGCGGTGAACGCGGCGTGAACCCCGGCGCGCGAGGCGACGTCCGGCTCAGCCGGTGGCCGCGGCCGCGCCCAGGGCGCGCAGGGTCCGGCGGAGCAGCTGCTCGTCCAGCGGCCTGGACAGCGGGAACCTCAGCGTCCCCTTCCCCGACGCGTACGGCGCCAGGTCCAGCACCAGCCCGGCGTCCTCGGCCGGCGCGCTCGGCTCGGGGTAGATCGCCAGGTGCGTCTTCCACCCGCCCACGTGCAGCACCGGCCGTCCGTCGCGCTCGAAGGTCGGCATGTTGTAGGCGATGGTCTCGCCCAGCCCGGGCAGCTCCTCGTGCGCCAGATCCCGCACCCGCTGCACGGCCGCGCCGGAATCGGGCGCCAGCGACCCGACGTACTCGTCGATGGTGGAGAACTTCTGCGCCACGGATCACAGGCTAGCCCTGCTCGGGTCCTGGGTACCGTGCCTCATGACCGAATCCGCACAGGTCGTCCGCGACCTCCTGTCCCTGTTGGCCGACGGCCAGTCCGACGCCGCCATCGCGCTGCTCCACGAGGACGTCGAGTGGCGTAACTCGGGGCTGCCCACGGTCCGCGGCCGGTCCCGCGTGGGCGGCCTGCTGCGCGACATGGAGAAGCGGGGGGTCGGCTTCGAGGCCCGCATGCACCACGTCGCGGCGGACGGGGACATCGTGCTGACCGACCGCACCGACGTGCTGCGCTACGGCCGGTTCGAGACGGAGTTCTGGGTCTGCGGGACGTTCCGGGTGAGCGACGGGCTGGTCGTGCTGTGGGACGACCACTTCAGCGAGGCCAACTTCCTGGGCGCCAGCCTCAAGGGTCTGGCGCTGGCGCTGCTGCCGGGACGCAAGTAGCGCCCGACCCCTCAGACCGGGAGCTCGGCGGTCGTGTCGTCGAAGAGCCGGACCGGGAGCGCCTCGACGCCGTACACAGCGGAGAGCTTGCGGAACTCCAGTCCGTCCACGTCGGTCACGCGCAGGTCGGGGAAGCGCCGGGCCAGGCCGCGCAGGGCGATCCGCAGCTCCATCCGCGCGAGCTCGGCGCCGACACAGCGGTGCAGGCCGTGGCCGAACGCCAGGTGGCGCGTAGGGGCGCGCAGCGGGTCGAACGTGTCGGGGTCGGGCGTGAAGGACGGGTCGCGGTTGGCGCCCAGCAGCGAGATGCCCAGGACGTCGCCGGCCTTGACCTGGTGGCCGGCGATCTCCATGTCGTCGCGGGCGAAACGCACGAACGCCAGCTGTACGACGGTCAGGTGCCGCAGCAGCTCCTCGACGATGCGGTCGACGTCGGCGTCGTCGCCGGTGCGCATGACCGCCATCCCCTCGGGGTGCTGGGCGAGCAGGTAGGTGCCCAGCGCGAGCATGCTCGCGGAGGTCTCGTAGCCACCGAGGAACACCCCGTCGGCGAGGCCACCGAGAGTGACGTCGTCCAGCTCGTCGCCGTGGTCGCGCAGCAGCGCGCCGATCAGTCCCTCACCGGGGTCCAGCCGCTGCTTGGCGACCGAGCTGATCAGGAACTCCCGGGTGTGGGCGGCGGCCCCGAAGACGCCGGCGCCGCCCTGGGAGAGGTCGAAGCGGGCCGCGCCGAGGCTGTGGAAGCGGGCGCGGTCGTCGACGGGCAGGTCGAGGAGCTCGCAGATGACCTCGAACGGGATCGGGAACGCGAACTGGTCGACGAGGTCGACCTCGGGACCGAGCTCGGCCATCGCGTCGAGGCGCGCGTCGACGATCCGCTCGATCGCCGGCTCGAGCCGGGCCAGGCGGTGCTTGGTGAACTCGGGCGTGAGGTAGCGGCGCAGCGCGGTGTGCAGGGGCGGGTCGGTCATCCCGAGCCCACCGATCTGCTCGGAGGGGTCCCGACCCTCCTGTGACACGAACTGCCCCAGGTCGTTGGAGAGCGCGTCACCGCTGGCGAGCAGTGTGCGCGCCTCGTCGTACCCCGAGACCAGCCAGATGCCCTTGCCGAACATCTCGGCGAGCTTCTTCACCGGCGCCTCGGCGCGTACCTGGGCCATCTCCGGCAGGGGGTCGAGCCCGTCGCGCTTGAGCGGCATGGTGATCGAGTCGGGCAGGAACCTCAGCTTGCGCAGGTCGATCCCGTTGCGGGTCGAACGCGCGAGGAGGCGCGTCGCCACCCGGCGCTTGACGTTGCTGAGGATCCCCATGCCGAGCAGTTTTCCAGACCGGAGCCCAGTCCTGGTATCGGGAAGCACCCCGAGTCAGCCCCGGCTCGCCCTACGTCAACCCGCCATCTCCGGAAAGTACGGCACGTTATCGACCTGAAACCGCCCGATTCGCGTCGATAACGTTCCGGACTTTCCCTCGGTCATCCACAGGAGAAGGTCAGTCGGCGTCGAGGCGGGCGAGCTCGTCGGGGGTGAGGTCGAGGTCGGCGGCGGCGGCGGAGTCGGTGACCGACTGGGGACGCTTGGCGCCGGGGATCGGGATCACGACCGGCGACTGCGCCAGCTCCCAGGCCAGCGCGACCTGCTGGGCGCTCACTCCGCGCGCAGCCGCGACCTCGGCGAAGGCCGGGTGCTGCTCGGCCAGCTCCTTGGCGTCCGAGAGCCCGCCGAGCGGGCTCCACGGCAGGAACGCCAGCCCGAGCTCGTCGCAGACGTCGATCTCGGGACGGCTGCTGCGGAACTTCGGCGAGAACTGGTTCTGCACGCTCACCAGCGCGTCACCCAGGACGGCGTGCGCGGCGCGGATCTGCTCGGGGTCGGCGTTGGACAGCCCGATCATCCGCACCTTGCCCGAGTCGTGGATCTCCTTGAGCGTGCCGATCACCTCGTCGTACGGCGTCTTCGACGACGGGCGGTGGTGCTGCCAGAGCGCGATCTGCTCGACCCCGAGACGCTCGAGGCTGGCGTCGACGGCCTCGTGGAGATGGGCGGCAGAGCTGTCGGTGCCCCAGCCCCCACCCTCCGTCCGCACGTGGCCGCCCTTGGTGGCCAGCAGGACCTGGTCGCGGACGCCGAGCTCGTCGAGGAGCCCGGCGATGAGGCGTTCGTTCGCACCCTGGGCGGCCGCGCCCAGCTCGTCGCCGGGACCGTAGGCGTCCGCGGTGTCGAAGAGGGTGACGCCCGCGTCGAGCGCCGCACGCACCGTGGCCGCGAGCTGCTCGCGGGGCTGGGTGCCGGTCTGGTCGAAGGTCATCAGACCGAGGCCGATGGCCCCGACCTCGATGCGTCCGGTGGTCTGGTTTCCGAGGTGGCGTGTCTTCACGTCACCAATCTGCCACCGCACGAAAGCGGAGTCGCACCCGACGTCAGCGGCGCCGGACCCGCGTCACCCGCGCCGCCGGCGCGAGCCTCCCACGGTCAGGCCCGCGCACCGGCTCGGCATCGGCCACCGGCGCCAGGTGCGGGCGCCCGATCATCGACTCGAACTGCGCGAGCAGCCTCGCCTCGTCGGACCGGGTTCGCTGCGGTGTCTGCCAGCACTCGATCACCGCACGGTCGGTGCGAAGGTGCACCAGCGAGTGGCCGTACTCCGCCTTCCAGTTGAAGTAGCGCAGGTTGGGGTTGGCCACCTTTGCCGCCTCCTCCAGTGCCAGCGTCGGTGCCAGCGCGGCCGGGCGGTGCCTGGCGTCGTACGTCGCGGCGTCGGTGAAGGCCGCGCCGCGGCTACCCCCGGTCTCGGCGAAGTAGAGCTCCTCGGCGATCACGTCCTGACCACCGGGACGACCCATCGTCGACCCGACCATCTCGACGCCCACAGCCCCGAGCAGTCCGCCGCCGGTCAGGGGCTCGTAGCTGGGGGCCTGGGAGTCCTCGACGAGGTCGGATCCGAAGAACCCGTGGGAGTCGCCGGACAGGACGACGTTGTCGATGATGCGGTGCTCCCGCAGGAACCGGAACAGCCGGGTGCGCTCCGCCGGGTGCCCACCCCACCCGGTCGTGTAGATCTCCCCTTCGGGGGCATTGAGATCGAGCCCGAACGCCTGCGAGAGCTGCTCGGCGAACGGCAGGTTGAACGCCCGCAGCTGACTCAGGTTCACCTGGTTGACGACCACACGGTGCCGCACCCCACGCTTCTTGCTGGCCAGCAGGGTGCGTTCGAGCCAGGCCCACTGGGCGTCACCCAGCACCTGGGACTCCTGTCCCTCGACCCCGGCGAAGCGGCGTACGTCGATCAGCACCACGTCCGCGGTCCGTCCGAACGGGAGCACCCGGTAGGAGTAGAGCGCGTCGCGCCCTCGGGGGATCGGCAGGTTCCGGTCAGGTCCGGGCGACGGCGGGAAGCGCCCCGAGCCGTCGGGGATCGGCGGACGGATCGGTGTCCACTCGAAGAGCACCGAGCCGGCCTGCTCGGTGGTCAGGGTGACCTGCTCGCCGCGCAGACCTGGGTCGTAGTCGTGCTGGTCGGCCATGATCGCGAACGGCGCCGCGTGATGGGCCCGGATCAGCGCTGGGTCGGCGTAGTAGAGCGCGTAGCGGCGACGGGCCTGCGCCACGGTGCTCCAGTCGGCGTTGTCGATGTCGGTGTCCCAGCCGCGCTGGCCCTTCCAGAAGCGCGACGCGGGGTGCCCACCGGAGTTGTCGTAGACGTGGTCGCCGGCGTGGGTGACCAGGTCGAGGTCACGGCGGTCGCCGATCCGGTCGTAGGAGTTGAAGACGTCGTGCCACCACGAGGTGCAGGCCACGTGCGCCACCGTCAGCGCGCGCACCGGGTCCGTGATGCTCGGTGCGGTACGGGTCCGACCGATCGGTGAGCGCCACCCGAGCGCCTCGAACGCGTAGTAGAGCGTCGTCGCCGAGGGCAGCCGGTCGGCGTCGACCTTGACCGTCCAGTCGCGTCGCGCGTCGGTCACCACCTCCCCACGCCGTACGACGTGGCGCAGGGCCGGGTCGGTGGCGATCCGCCAGCGCACCCGGACCCGCCGGATGCCCTGCGGGTCCGGAACGAGCGTGGCGTCCCACCCTCGGCGGTCCGGGATGGTGATCCGGGTCCACAGCACCACCCGGTGCGCGAGCGGGTCACCGGACATGACGCCGTGACCGAACGGCAGCAGCCGCTCGGCCACGGGGTAGGTCCAGCCGGCCGGGAGTCGCCGGGAGTAGCGACGGGCGTCCTGTGCGTCCGGTCCCGTCCCGGCGGCCGGTTCGACCGCGACGGTGCCGAGAGCGAGCCCGGCCAGGCCGCTGCCGCGCAGCACGGTGCGGCGTCGGAGCCCCCGTCGAGAGGCGTCAGGGGTGGCCGGGTCGTCGGGGTGCACGCAGGTGGAACGCCCGAGCGGCTCCCGTGGTTACGGTGGCGCGTACCTGCTCATGGGCTGTTCATGCCCCCGTCACTTGCCCTGTCCGGCTGACCCACTCGTTCCATCTTGACCAGGCCGCTCCAGCCGCGCTCGAGCATGAGCTCCTGGATCCGGTCGCGGAGCCGGACCAGTCGCGGGCCGGCGGTGAGGACCACGGTGTCGAGGAGGTCGGCGAAGGAGCTGTCCGGCAGCGCGTCGTCCTGCCCGTCGAGCTCGCCCCGGGCCGCGGCCTGTTCGGCCATCTCGACCACCAGGTCGGCGATCTCGGCCAACACGTCCTCGGACTCGTCGTCGCCGGCGATCACCGCGCCGATGGCCGCCAGGAAGCGCCGCATCAGTGGGTCGTCGAGCTGTGCGTCCTTCTGGACCATGAACTCGTCCATCTGCTCCGGCATCTGGGCCGCAATCAGGATCCACGCGTCTCGCTCCATCTCGACCATCACCTCCGGCGCACCCAGCGTCCGCATCCGGTCCAGGTAGGTGGTCACCGACGCCGGGAGCGCGAGGCTGTCACCGGCGGCCAGCAGCTCCTCCACTCGCGCGAGCGGGACGCCCGCCTCGGCGAGGGTCCGGATCCGGATCAGCCGGACGACGGCCGGGGCGGCGTACGTGCGGTAGCCGGAGGCGTCCCGCTCGGGCTCGGGAAGCAGCCCGATCTGGTGGTAGTGCCGGACGGCGCGCGTCGTCACTCCGGAGTACGCCGCCAGCCGGCCGATCGTCAGCACGGTCTCAGCCTGCCCGAACCTGCGCGAACAGGCGACGAGCCCAGGCGTACGACGCACCGGTGACGACGACGCACCACCCGATCGCCCACCAGCCGTCGGCACCCGGCGAGGTTCCGTCGAGGCAGGCCCGCAGGGTGTCGATGATCGGGGTGAACGGCTGGTTCTCCGCGACCCATGCCAGACCGGCCGGCATCGAGTCGGTCGGGACGAAGCCGCTGGAGACGAAGGGCAGCAGCATCAGGAACATCGGCGAGTTGCTGGCGGTCTCGACGCTGCCGGCAGCCAGGCCGAGCGCGAGGCACAGCCAGGTCAGGGCGACGGCGAGCAGCAGGAGCAGCCCGACGGCACCCAGCCAGCCGACGACGCCGGCGCCGGGGCGGTAGCCGAGCAGCACCGCGAACGGCAGCACCACGGCCAGGGCGACGACGGTCTGGATGAGGGCGGCGAGCACGTGCCCCGTGAGGACCGAGGCCTTGGCGATCGGCATCGTCCGGAACCGGTCGATGATCCCCTCGGTCGCGTCCTTCGCGATGTAGATCGCCGTGCTCAGCGACACGGATGCGACGGTCAGGAGCGCCATCGTCGGCGCGATGTAGGCGAGGTAGTCGGCCCGCCCCCCGGCGCCGCCGACGTCGACAGAGCCGCCCGGGAGCCCGGCGCCCATCGTGGCGCCGAAGACGTAGACGAAGAGCACCAGGAAGAGCACCGGCTGCCCGATCAGCATCAGGGTCAGCGACGGGTAGCGCAGCATGTGCCTGAGGTTGCGGCCCAGCATGGTGGCGGAGTCGCGGGCGGCGTACGTCAGGGAGCTCATCGGATCTCCTCCAGCTCGGGGTCGTTCTCGTCGGTCTCGGGGGTGGCGGGATGGCCGGTCAGGGCGAGGAAGACGTCGTCGAGCGTCTCTCCGCCGGCCTGCGACTTGAGCTCGGCGGGAGTCCCCTCCGCGACCAGCCGTCCGCCGTCGAGCCGGCGCTTCATGCCGCCGGAGTACGTCGCCGCACGGCGGTCGGCCGCGTCGGTGAGGCCGAACCGCTCGAGCAGCTCGCGGGCGCGGGCAGCGGCGGCGGCCCGAGGGAGGTGCGCCAGGTCGGCCATCAGCCGGAGGTTCTCGCGGCCGGTCAGCAGCTCGTCGATCGCGGAGAACTGACCCGTGACGCCGATCGACCGTCGTACGCCGTCCGGCTCGCGGCGGACGTCGAAGCCGGCGACCCGGGCCTCACCACCGTCGGCGCTCATGAGGGTCGACAGGATGCGGACCACGGTGGTCTTCCCGGCGCCGTTGGGGCCGAGCAGGGCGTAGACGGTGCCGGTCGGCACGGTCAGGTCGATGCCCCGCAGGACGGTGTTGTCGCCGTACGACTTCGTCATCCCGGCGACCTCGATCGCCGTGCTGTGGTTGCTCATGAGGCCAGCGTGCGACGTTGACGCAGCGTCAAGGTCAAGTCCGCTCCGCGAGCCCAGCAGGTTTCCGGATGTCGACTTGTGGAAAGGAGTGAGGGAACCGAACAGCCCCCACAGGCGCCCTCACCGGCCCCCTCACTGGAGCACCGACATGAGCTTCCAATCCGAACTCGACGAGCTGATCGAAGAGGCCGCGAAGGCCGCCACCGACGCGTTCGTCCACTGGACGATGAAGGACATCTGGGAAGGCGACTCCCTGCCCAACACGGTGCGAGAGGGCAACTACGAGGACGGGTGGATCGTCGGTGACTTCATCGACGGTCAGCACGTCACGTTCCGCTCGCCGTCGACCGGCAACACGGCTGGCTGGCCGACGTGGAGAAGGCCAACACCGAGAACTACGGCCAGGCCTTCAACGCCTTCTACAGCCGGTACGGCGAGACCCGCGACATCCTGTGCAACAACCTGCGCCAGGACCTCATCGACCTCGCCGCCTGTGGCGCGGCCGACGCCGCGGCGATCAACGCCGCGAAGGCGAGCGCCCTGTCGCTGGCCGAGTCCGTCCGCGACGCGATGCTCGCTGCCCACCCCGACGGCGGGCACAGCAGCAGCGCCGCGGCCTGGGACACCATCGGCCTGATCGCGTCCATCGTGCCGGCCAAGGGTGCCGTCGAGCCGGTCGTGGCCGGGATCGAGGCCGCCAAGGGCATCTACGACGACGCACAGGGACCGCTGCGGACCGTCTCGGGCGAGCACCCCAACGACGTCCTCAACGACTTCTGGGCGGCGGAGGGCGAGTTCCGCGACGACTTCAACGCCGGGATGAACGAGATCACGGCCGCCGGCCAGACCACGCTGGACTACCTGAACAACGACGAGCTGTCGACCCTCCCCCCGGCCCGGCTCAGCGACGCCGTGGGCGAGGTCCGGATGGACTTCTACACGATCGACAACATCCTGGCGTCGATGGAGTCGCTCGCCGACACCGCCAAGGACCCGATCCCCGAGGTCAGCTACGACCAGTCCCAGTTCGACCGGGACGCCGAGCTCAACAACCCCTACAGCGTCGTGGTCATGGAGGCGAAGTACGAGCTGTTCAGCAAGCTCCGGCACCTGAGCACCGACCTCACCAACGGCCGGGCCGACCTGACCGAGGCGGTCCGGATCATGCTGGAGACCGACACGTGGAGCGAGGAAGCGCTCCAGGCGCTGCTGGGGTTCTGATGACCCAGCACCTGGAGCACCCGTCAGCCGTCACGACCAGTGAAGGACCCGCGATGAACGCCGCGCCCCGGTTCGCCCCTCTCAACGCCGTGCTGCTCGGGCTGCTCGCGATCGGCGCGAGCCTCCCCTTCGTCGCCGTCGACCAGTCCCCGCTGTGGTCCGCTCCCGCGACCGGGCACGCCGCCGCGACCAAGATCACCGTCATCCTCCTGTGCGCCGTGCTCCTCTGGGGTGCGGCGGCAGCCCGGGGTGGTGCGTGGCAGGGGGTCGCCCAGGTCGTCGCCGCCGCCCTGGTCGCGCTCGCGGTGCTCTTCGGGGACGACCTCGGGTCCGGCGGCTCGCTCCTCGCGATGACCGCGGTGCTCGCCGCGGTCACCGGCGCCGTGGCGACGGCGACCGACTGGCTCGGCCGGTCCTGACCTGCACTGTTGACGCAGTACGACATCAATCATACATTCATGCACTCATTGTATGATTGATGGAGCTGGTATGACGCTGGGCAACAGAGCCGTGGTCCTCGGTGGGAGTGTGGCGGGGCTGTGCGCCGCCGGTGCGCTCGCCCCGTACTTCGACGAGGTGCTGGTGTTGGAGCGCGACGTGCTTCCTGAAGGAGCCGCTCACCGACGAGGGGTGCCCCAGAGCAAGCACCCGCACTTCCTCCTCAACTCGGGCCGCCGGGCGATCGACGAGCTCTTCCCTGGCTTCGAGGACGACCTGATCGCTGCCGGCGGGCTGCACCTGATGCCGTCGATGGATGCGGCCTACCTCGAGCGCAGCGGGTGGTCGTCGCGCAAGCAGTCCTCGATGACGATGGTCTACAGCACCCGGATCCTGATCGAGCGGGTGCTGCGCGACAAGGCGCGCCAGGTGCCCAACATCCTCATTCGCGAGGGTGTCTCCGTGACGGGCATCGCGACGACGGGCGCCGGGACCGCGCAAGGACGGGTGACCGGCGTGACCTTCTCCACCGCCACCGACGGGGTCGAGCGGTGCGAGGCCGACCTCGTCGTCGACGCGATGGGGCGCGGATCCTCGGTGTCAGACTGGCTCGCAGCGGCCGGGTGGCCCGAGACACCGGCGCAGACCCTCGACGCCAAGGTGACCTACACCTCGCGCTGGTACGACCTGCCGTCACCCGAGGACCGACCGGAGTCGTGGTGGTGGCAGCACCTGGTGGTCATGCCGACCCAGGACAAGGAAGCTCACCCCGCGGAGCACGAGTTCCTGGTCAACTTCTTCCCCGTCGAGGACAACCGGGCCCTGGCGTGCATGGGGTCGTGGAGTATCGACATGCCCCGCACCCCCGAGGGCTTCGTCGCTGCCGCCGAGCGGGTGCGAACGCCCCTGTTCGCCGCCACGATGGCGCGCTGCGAGCCCCACTCCGAGGTTCACCTGACCCGGTCGACCGGGAACAAGTGGCGCCGGTACGACCGCCTGGCCCCGGCACCGTCGGGCATCGTGTTCATCGGCGACGCCATCTGCGCGTTCAACCCGTTCTATGCCCAAGGCATCAGCTCAGCGGCCGGCTCGGCGCTGCTGCTGCGGGCCTGGCTGCAGTCAGCCACCGCACTGGACAGGGGGTTCTTCCAGGGCTTCCTCGCCCAGCAGCGCAAAGCCCTGAAGGTCCCGTGGAACATGGCGATGGCTCGCGACCGCGGCTACGAATGTGCCACGGGTACCGAAACCCTTCCCGCGTGGCAGCGTCGGATCCTCGCTGCGCTCACCTGGCCGGCGTTCAACCTCATCACCGGCGCCGCACGTGAGGACGAGGTCATCGACGAGCACTTCGCTCGGGTCTTCAACCTCGACGAGTCGCTGGGCGACATGATGAGGAGCCCCCGGGTCCTGGCCGGGCTGCTGCGTTACCAGGTGAGCTCCGCGTTGGGCCGCACCAAGGTGCCCTTCGGCTTCGACGCGCAGCAGGACCCGCCGGCGACCGACTGGACACCGCCCGGGCCGGACCTCGCGAGCACGCCCGCCGGCGCCGCCACCGGGCGGACACGATGAGCGGCAGCTGCGGCCCGGCGGCCGAGCAGGTCACCCGGGTCCTGGGCTTCGACTGCCACGACGTCAGCACGGTCATCTCCGTCCGCAACCCGTTCGACCTGGCCCACTGGACGATGCCGGTCCTGGAGCTGGTCATCATCGGCGGGGCGCTCTTCGCGCTGGCGCACGCCGTACGACGCCTGCGTGCCGGGGACCCGGTCAACCTGGCGCTGTGGTGCGCCTCGCTGGTCTACCTGCTCGTGACCGAACCGCCGCTCTACTTCCCCGAGTGGTTCGGCCTGGACGAGATCTACGGCTTCATCTTCGCGCACAACCAGTTCACCGTGCAGTTCATGTGGGACCGGCTCCCGCTCTACATCGTGGCGTTCTATCCGGCCCTCAGCCAGCTGGCCTACGAGCTGGTGCGGGTGCTCGGGGTCTTCCGCTACCGCGGCGCGCTCGTGGGCTCGGTCGCCGTCGCCTTCGTGTGCCAGGTGTTCTACGAGATCTTCGACCAGGTCGGCCCGCAGCTGAAGTGGTGGGCCTGGAACTACGACAACATGGAGGTCAACCACCCGGCGCTGGCGTCGGTGCCGATGAACAGCATGTTCCTCTTCGCCTCTGTCTCCTTCGCGGCGCTCACGTACCTGGTGGTGAAGCTGGCCGGGTCCCGGGCGGCCGACGGCGGTCCGCGCCGTGGTTGGTCCCTGACCTGGCGGATCGCCCTGGCGGGGGTGCTGGCGCCTCCGGCGATGGGTCTGTTCGGCATCCCCTCGGGGATCTTCGGCGGCGCGACCCCCAACGTGACGGCCCAGGCCTGGGTGCTCGGGATCGAGCTGGGTCTCGTGTGGCTGGCCGGAGCGTGGGTCCTGCTCACCCACGTGCAGCGCCGCCACACCTACGACGTCGAGCCGATGACCCCGTTCGCCCGCGTCTACCCGGCGGTCTACCTGGCCGGGATGACGGTGGCCTGGCTGGGAGCGCTGCCGGCGTACCTCGACGCCACCGACGGTGTCACCAGCGACGGCACGCCGGTGGGCAGCGGGCTCTACGTGCTCGCGTGCTACGCCGGTGCCATCGCACTTCTCGCGGCGTTGTATACCGGTCGTGGACGCCGCGGCCTCGCGGCCACGGCGGAATGAGGACCCGTGGGTCACCATGGTTGGCAGGGCAACCCACCTGGCTCGGAGGAGGAGGCCCGAGCGCGGATCATCGCGGCCACCCTGTCGTGCGTGGACCAGTTCGGCCCCGTCAAGACGACGCTTTCCGACATTGCTGCCGAGCTCGGCGTCACCCGACAGACGGTCTACCGGTACTACCCCAGCCTCGCCGAGCTGCTGGGCGCGGTCGCCCAGGCCGGTCTCGAGAACTTCATCGAACGCATGCAGGCCCACCTCTCCAGCACCGCCACCCCGGCCGAGGCCGCGATCGAGTCGGTGGTGTTCGCCGTACGGGCCATCCCGCGCGAGCCGTACATCGGGCTGCTCTTCCAGGCCGGTGAGACCGACACCTTCAGCCGCGGGGTCACCTCGTCGATGGCGCTGTCCGTCGGCGCGGACATCCTGAGAGGCGTCCCGGTCGACTGGGCCGAGATCGGGGTCGGCGAGCACGAGCTCGAGGACCTGGCCGAGATCCTGATGCGTTTGTTCGTCTCGTTCCTGCAGTACCCGTCGGACCCACCCCGCTCCGACGACGACCTGCGCGCACTGGTCCGCCGCTGGCTCGGCCCAGCTCTTCACGCGTGACCTCAGGCGGGCCGTGGGACCAGCGCCCTCAGGCCAACGAGTCCAGCAGCGCCTGGTAGGTCTGATCGGCGGCGCCCTCGACGCTCGTGATGACCTGGGCATCCGGACGCTCGGCCACCAGCGCTGTGAGCGCCCGGTGGTAGTGCGCCAGCCTCTCGTTGCCGCCTTCGGCCGCGACGATGTCGCGGACCTGCGCGTGCCAGGGGTCGTCGGGGTCGGAGTCACCTCGGTGGTGGAACCGGGAGACCGCGGACGCTTCCTCATCCATCAGGACGCGTTCGACGAAGCTCGCGCCGGCCTGCGTGGCACAGGCCTCGAACCGTGCGAGCTCCGTGGGGTTGACCAGCATCTGCGGGAGTACGACGTCGTTCCCCTCGGCGAGGTAGGCCTGGATCATCGCCAGCGCGGCCGGCCGGATCAGGCGGCCCGCCTCCGCGAACGAGGTCTCCCACCCACCGATGAAGGTCCGCAGCGAGTCGATGTCGCAGTTGAGGACTCCGTGGTGGTCTTCGACGTAGCGCCTGGCCAACGTGGACTTCCCGATGCCAGGAGGCCCGTTGAGGTGGAGGAGGCGGCTCACCCCGGTCAGTGGGCCATGTCGACGAAGCGGGAGTAGTGGCCCTGGAAGGCCACGGTGATGTCGCGGGTGGCGCCGTTGCGGTGCTTGGCGACGATCAGGTCGGCCTCGCCGGGGCGGGTCGACTCCTTCTCGTAGGCGTCGTCACGGTGGAGCAGGATCACCATGTCGGCGTCCTGCTCGAGCGACCCGGACTCGCGGAGGTCGCTCATCATCGGGCGCTTGTCGCTGCGCTGCTCGGGACCACGGTTGAGCTGGGAGAGCGCGATGATCGGGAGCTCGAGCTCCTTGGCCAGCAGCTTGATCTGACGGGAGAACTCCGAGACCTCGAGCTGGCGGGACTCGACCTTGCGACCCGACGACATGAGCTGCATGTAGTCGATGACGATCAGGCGCAGGTCGTGGCGCTGCTTGAGCCGGCGGGCCTTGGCCCGGATCTCCATCATCGTCATGTTGGGCGAGTCGTCGATGAACATCGGCGCCGACGACACCTTGCCCATGTGGCGGGCCAGCTTGTCCCAGTCGGCGGAGTCCATCTTGCCGTTGCGGATGTGGTTGAGCGGCACCTTCGCCTCGGCTGAGAGCAGCCGCATCGTGATCTCGGAGCGCGTCATCTCGAGGCTGAAGAAGACGCTGGCCAGGTTGTTGTTGATCGACGCCGCCCGACAAAAGTCTAGTGCTAATGTAGACTTTCCCATGGCGGGCCTGGCCGCCACGATGATCATCTGGCCGGCGTGGAGCCCGTTGGTCAGGTCGTCGAGGTCGGCGAAGCCGGTGGGGACGCCGTAGAGGCCGGTCTCGCGGTTGCCGATGGCCTCGATCTCGTCGAGGACCTTGTCCATGATGTCGGACAGGGGCGCGTAGTCCTCGGCCGCGCGGCGGTCGGTGATCTGGTAGACCTCGGCCTGGGCGCGGTCGACGATGTCGTCGACCTGGCCCTCGCCGGCGTAGCCGTATTGCACGATCTTGGTGCCGGCGTCGACCAGGCGGCGCAGGATCGCCTTCTCGCGCACGATCTGGGCGTAGTAGGCGGCGTTGGCCGCGATCGGCACGTTGGCCGCGAGGGTGTGGAGGTAGGGCGCGCCGCCGGCCCGCTGGAGCTCGCCCTTGCGCTGCAGCTCGGCGGCGACGGTGATCATGTCGACCGGCTCGCCGCGGCCGAACAGGTCGATCACGGCGTCGTGGATGGTCTCGTGGGAGGGCCGGTAGAAGTCGACCCCGCGCAGCACCTCGGAGACCTCGGCGATGGCATCCTTGGAGATGAGCATCGAGCCCAGGACCGACTGCTCGGCCGCCATGTCCTGCGGCGGCGTGCGGTCGCCGGGGCGGCTGGGCCGCTCGCCGGGGGCGTAGGCCGCGGGGCCGTCGCCCCAGTCCTCGAACGGAGGCTCGGGAAGACCCCGGGTGTCGGACTCCGTGACGCTCATCAAGCTCCCTGATCGTCCGGGCCGAGAAGGACCGGACAGCGATGGTGCGGGCATGACCTGACTGACGGTCGACAGGCTAGGAGCCGGCACCGACAGCGGGGTCAGGCGGCGAACCTACGGGGGTGACGGCACCGAGGGATAGGGCCCTATCCACAGGCACCTGGGGATAACTCCCGCAACGCCGTGGACGACACGCGGTCGCCTGTGCAGGACCTGGGGAGTGGCCTGTGGAGACACGCCCGGGACGACCGACGAAGACGGCTCTGACCTGCACAAACGTCGTCCCCCGCGTGTGCACAGAAAATAGTAGGCACCTTTCTCGGTTCATCTGCCGTCCATGCCCCTGTGGGGTGTTGGTTTGTCGACAAAGCGCCGGCCTCAATGCCTGTCCACAGTTCGGTGCAAGTTATCCACTGCCGATATCAGACAATGGCGAGGTGCGCAGGGAACTCGACAAAGAAATCAGGCGGCTTGCCGTTCCCGCGTTCCTCGCGTTGGTCGCCGAGCCCCTCTTCCTGCTCGGTGACGCCGCCATCGTCGGCCACCTCGGTACCCCCGAGCTGGCGGGTCTGGGGATCGCCGCGGTGGTCCTCCAGACCGCGATCGGGCTCTGCGTCTTCCTGGCCTACGGCACCACCGCAGGCGTCGCGCGCCACCTCGGGGCCGGGGACCGCAGGGGTGCTCTCGCCCAGGGCGTCGACGGGGTCTGGCTCGCGGTCCTGCTCGGGCTCGTCACCACCGTCGCGGGCGTAGCGCTCACCGGCCCGCTGGTCCGGCTGTTCGGCGCCGACCAGCAGGTCACCGACCACGCCACGACGTACCTGAGGATCGCGTTCCTCGGCGCGGTGCCGCTGCTGGTGATGCTGGCCGCGACCGGCGTCCTGCGCGGGCTCCAGGACACCCGCACCCCGCTGGTCGTCGCCGTCGTCGGCAACGTGCTCAACATCGTGCTCAACGTGCTGCTCGTGTACGGCGCCGGGCCGTTCGACGGCCTGGGCCTGGCCGGCTCGGCGATCGGCTCGGTGCTCGCGCAGGTCGCCAGCGCCGCGGCCCTGGTGACCGTGGTGGTCGGTGCCGCCCGCCGCGAGGGGGCCTCGCTGCGGCCCGACCTGCCCGGCATCCGCGCGGCCGCCCGGGCCGCGGTCGCCCTCGTGGTGCGGACCCTCACCCTGCGCGCGGCCCTGCTGGTCACGACGTACGCCGTGACGATCGGCCCGCGCGACCCGGGTGCCGTGGAGCTGGCCACCCACCAGCTGGCACTGACCCTGTGGACCTTCCTCGCGTTCGTGCTCGACGCCATCGCGATCGCCGCGCAGGCGATCACCGGGCGCTACCTCGGGGCGGGTGACGTGGAGTCGACCCGCGCCGTCACCCGGCGGATGGTCGGCTGGGGCGTGGCCAGCGGGGTCGTGACCGGGGTCCTGCTCGCCGCCTCCAGCCCGTTCCTGGGCCGGCTCTTCAGCTCCGACCCCGAGGTGCACCGCCTCCTGGTCCCGGTGCTGCTGGTGGCCGCGCTCGGGCAACCCGTGGCCGGGGTGGTGTTCGTGCTCGACGGGGTGCTGATCGGCGCCGGCGACGGGACCTACCTCGCCTGGGGCGGCCTGCTGACGCTGCTGGTCCACGCCCCCCTGGTGCTGCTCGCCGCCCACCTCGTCGGCGGCCTGGTCGCGGTCTGGGCCGTGTTCTGCGCGGCCTTCATGGGCGCCCGCTTCGTGGTGCTCGCCCACCGCGCCCGCGGCGACCGGTGGCTGGTCACCGGCGCCCCTAAGGTGTCGGCATGAAGCCGCTTCAGTCCGTCGCGATGGGCTTCGTCTTCATCGCGCTCTACGCGCGGCTC
This sequence comes from Nocardioides szechwanensis, assembly GCF_900103935.1. Classification (GTDB taxonomy): domain Bacteria; phylum Actinomycetota; class Actinomycetes; order Propionibacteriales; family Nocardioidaceae; genus Nocardioides; species Nocardioides szechwanensis. The sequence continues at coordinate 90,754 of NZ_FNIC01000004.1, read as the reverse complement.
AACGGCTACGACCTGTACGCCGACCCGGTCGGCTGGGTGCTGGTCCTGCTCGGCGTACGCCGTCTGCCCGCGGACCTGCCCCACCGCACCCCCCTCCAGTACGTCGGTGCCGTCGCCGCCGCGGTGTCGGTGCCGATGTGGTTCCCCGTCGTGCGCGACGCCCTCGCCGACGCCGACGCCTCGCTCGGCTGGGCCGCCGACCTGCCGGCCTTCGCCTTCACCGCGCTGCTCTGCCACGCACTGGCCGCGGCCGCCGAGGAGGCGGGAGACGTCAAGCCCTCGCAGTGGCTCGCACTCGTGCGGACGGTCGTCGTCGCCGTGGCCGTGCTGCCGGTGCTGGTCTTCGGCGCCGGCATCTCCGGCCTCGCCGACCCAGCCGCGCTGGCCGCCCAAGCGGTCTACGTGGTCCTGGTCTGGCTGCTCTTCAGCTATTCGGGCCGCACCTGGAGCGGGGCCCCGGTCGACGAAAACGCCGCGCAGCGGCCGCAGGCTTCGTAGCCTGGACCCCGCTCCGGCGTTGTAGGAGCACCGCACCACACCTGGGAGAGCACATGTCGCACCGCACGCCCTACCGCCACCGCGCCGCCCTCGTGGTCGCCGCTCTCGTGGCCGGGCTCCTGCCCGGGGCCCTGCTCGCGGCTCCTGCCGGCGCCTCCCCGGGGTGCCTCGCGGACGACTCGCTCAGCCTGCTCGACCGCACCGGCTGCGACGACGACACGCCCCCCGACACGGCGGTCACGGGCAGCAGCCCGCAGCCCAACGGCGCGGCGTACATCAAGACCGACTCGATCAGCTTCACGTTCGCCGGCAGCTACACCGACGCCGACACCGGCACCCTGCGCTACATGTGCCGCCTCGACGCGGCCGCGTGGGAGTCGTGCACCAGCCCCAAGACCTACACCGACCTCGCGGACAACAAGACGGGCTACACCTTCCAGGTCTACGCCATCGACGGCACCGATGCCGACGTCACCTGGACCGACACCAGCAGCCCGCTGTCCACGGTGACCGAGCCCGACACGTCGGACGCGGACAAGACCCCCGCGGAGCGCTCCTTCAAGGTCGATACCACCGCGCCCAACTCCTACATCTTCGACAAGCCGTACGACGAGCTCCGCCCCGAGCTGCCGATGGTCACCAGCCGCAACATCTCGCTGCGCCTCGACTCCAGCGAGAGCGCCGCGAACGTGCTGGACTTCGTGTGCACCCTCGACGGTGCCACCGTGCCCTGCGAGCAGGGGGCCACCGAGCTCAGCCAGCTCAAGCCCGGCGACCGGCGGTTCACCGCCGCGGCGATCGACCTGGCCGGCAACCGCGACACGTCCCCCGCCACCACGCAGTTCGCCGTACCCCTCAACCTGCTCGCGGCGAAGGGCAGCGGCTGGCGCCGGGTCCAGGGCAGCAGCTACTTCGCCGGCGACTACCTCGAGGCGCGCAAGGTCGGCACGCAGCTGGTCACCAAGTCGCTCACGATGACCGAGCTGCGCCTGATCGCCCCCGCCGGACCCAACCTCGGCGTGATCGACATCCAGATCGGCAAGGGCATCCACCGCAAGATCAAGCTGAACGCCCCGAGCTACGAGCGGTTCAAGGTCTACGTGATCCGCAACGAGTACGCCCCCAAGGTGACCGGCCGGATCACGATCCGGGTCCGGGCGCTCGGTGGCCACAAGGTCGCACGGATCGACGCCCTGCTGGCTCACTGAACCTCACACACTCCGCGAGACAGACAACGAGGCCGCCCTCCCCGAGGGGGAGGGCGGCCTCGCTGGTGGAGCGGGTCAGGATCCGGTCAGGCAGGGATCACGTTGAGGGCAACCGAAGCGGACACCTCGTCGTGCAGCTTGACGGAGACCTGGTGGTTGCCGAGCGACTTGATCGGGTTGGTGACCACGATCGTGCGCTTGTCGACTGCCTCGCCCGACACCGACGCGAGAGCGTCGGCGATGTCGGCGACGGTGACGGCGCCGAACAGGCGACCGCCCTCGCCGGCGCGGACCTTGACGTCGACCGGGGTCGACTCGAGCTTGGTCTTGATCTCGGCTGCGTGGTCGTGGTCGCGGACCGAGCGCGAGGAGCGAGCGGCCTTGATCGAGGCGACCTGCTTCTCACCGCCTCGGGTCCAACGGATCGCGACACCGCGCGGGATGAGGTAGTTGCGGCCGTAGCCGTCCTTGACCTCGACCACGTCGCCGGGGGCACCGAGGCCAGTGACTTCCTGGGTCAGGATGAGCTTCATGGTGTCCTCAGCCCCCTATCGACCGGTGGAGGAGTAGGGCAGCAGGGCGACCTCGCGGGCGTTCTTGACCGCGATCGCGACGTCACGCTGGTGCTGGACGCAGTTGCCGGTGACCCGACGCGCGCGGATCTTGCCGCGGTCGGAGATGAACTTGCGGAGCAGGGCGGTGTCCTTGTAGTCGACACCGGTCGCCTTCTCCTTGCAGAACTGGCAAACCTTCTTCTTGGGCTTGCGAATCACTGCCTTGGCCATTGTGGTGCTTCCTCTCTAGAAGCCCGGCCCCGAGTGGGTACGGCGCCGGAATGGTTCGGGTTGATTTGGGTTTCGAGACGGCGCTGGCGCGCCTCCTCAACCACCGTGGTGGTGGATGGATCAGCTCAGAACGGGGGCTCCTCCGAGCCCACACCGGGCGCGCCCCACGGGTCCTGGGCGGCAGGTGCGCCGCCCTGGGCTCCGGAGGGACCCGCCGGGGCCGCGGTGGCCCAGGGGTCGTCGCCACCGGACGGCTGGCCGCCCGAGGGCTGCCCGCCGCCGTAGCCGCCACCACCGCCGCCGGAGCGGCTGGCGCGGGTGACCTTGGCGGTGGCGTACTTGAGCGACGGACCGACCTCTTCGACGTCGATCTCGAAGACGGTGCGCTTCTCACCCTCGCGGGTCTCGTACTGGCGCGACTTGAGCCGGCCCTGCACGACGACGCGCATGCCCTTCTGCAGCGACTCGGCGACGTTTTCCGCCGCCTGCCGCCAGACCGCACAGGAGAGGAACAGCGCGTCGCCGTCCTTCCACTCGTTGGTCTGCTTGTCGAAGGTGCGCGCCGTCGACGCGATCCGGAAGTTAGCGACCGCGGCACCCGAGGGGGTGAAGCGGAGCTCCGGGTCGTCGACGAGGTTGCCGACCACGGTGATGACGGTCTCGCCTGCCATGTCAGGTCTCCCTAGCTGATCCGATGATGATCTTGTTGATGCTGTCTGCGTCCACGCTCATCAAAGCGTGGGCAGCCGACAGTGGAAAGCGGTCGTCCACAGGTGGACACCCGACCGTCGAGACGGTCAGGTCAGCGAGCGAGCGCCGGGCCGGATCACCTTCGTGCGCAGGATGGCCTCGTTGAGCGTGAGCTGGCGGTCGAACTCCTTGACCGTGGCCGGCTCGGCCTGCAGCTTGATGACGGCGTAGATGCCCTCGGCGTTCTTCTTCACCTCGTAGGCGAGCCGACGACGTCCCCAGACGTCTACGGACTCGACGGTGCCACCATCCTTGGTGATCACGTTGAGGTACTTCTCGAGCGACGGCTGAATCGTCCGCTCTTCGAGACTCGGGTCGAGGATGACCATTACTTCGTAGGGACGCAAAGCGTCTCCACCTCCTCTGGACTCGGCGGCCACGGTCTCTCCGTGGCAGGAGGGCTTGCAGTTGTCACGCGACCGTCCCGTCGGTGGGCGGTCACAAAGACAGGCAAGGTTAACAGCGCGCGGAGACCCTGTGGAAATCGCGGCCCGCGCGGGCCGGAGGCGTCCTACCGTCGGGTGATGCGCACCCACGACCTGCCCCTCGCCGGACGCTACGTCTTGCTCGACCAGGTCGGCGTCGGAGGCATGGGCTCGGTGTGGCGGGCGTGGGACCTGCGCGAGCGCCGGATCGTGGCCGCCAAGCTCCTCGGCCGGTACGACGACGCGCTGCTCCAGCGGTTCGTGCGCGAGCAGGCGGTACGCATCCGCCACCCCCACGTCGTCGCGCCGATCGACTGGGCGGCGGACACCGGACGGGTCGTGCTCACGATGGACCTCGTGGCCGGCGGCTCGGTCGCGACCCTGCGCGCCGAGCGCGGGCCGCTGCCCGAACCACTGGTCGCGCTGCTGCTCGACCAGCTGCTCCAGGCGCTCGCAGCCGTGCACGCGGCCGGGGTCGTCCACCGCGACGTCAAGCCGGCCAACCTGCTGCTCGAACCGGGGCCGGTCCACCTGCGCCTGGCCGACTTCGGGGTGGCCGCGGTGCTCGGCGAGCAGCGGCTGACCGGCGCCGGCCCGGTCGGCACCCGCGGCTACACGGCACCGGAGCAGGAGCGGGGCGCGGCGCCGCACCCGGTCCAGGACCTGTACGCCGTCGGGGTGGTGGGCCGTGAGCTGACCGGCCACCGCCCGGGCTTGCTCCGCCCGCTGCTCGACGCGTTGGCCGACCCCGACCCGGCCCTGCGGCCGCAGTCGGCCGCCGACGCGCTGGAACGGCTGCGGCGGCTGCCGGTGCCTCCCCTGGCGCCGGACACGGTGCTGCCCGACCGCCTCGGCCCAGCGCCGTACGGGCCCGAGCCCGGTCGGCTCTCGATGGCGCTGGCCTGCCTGTGCTTCCTGGCCGCCGTGGCCCTCAGTGCGGCGGCCGCCCTGCTCGCGACCTGACCCGGCGCGCGCGGAGCAGCAGCCCCCAGCCGGCGGCCAGGAGCACCAGCGCCGTCAGGACGAGCACGACCTCCATGGCCCGGCCGTCACTGGTAGGCGAGCGGGTTGTCGACGACCGGCTGCGCCTCCTCGCCCACCACGAAGACCCCGTTGATGCCGGGCACTCCGTCGGGCGCCGCGAACGGCACGTAGATGCAGGCCTGGTCGGTCCCGAACGTCCACGTGTCCTGGAGCTCTCCGAGGACCGTGCTCAGGTCGAGGGAGTAGAGGGTGACGCCGATCGGCGTCCCGTCGGGCACCCCGGTGATGACGTACTCGGCGTACAGCGGCTCCCCGGGCGTGACGCTCAGGATCTGGGGCTGCTCGACCGTGCTGGAGCCCTCGCAGCCGCCCTGCTCGCCCTCCCTCACCCAGCCGGCCGAGACGAACGACGCGTCGGTCGGGGCGTCGGTCGGCGGGGTCGGCATGTCCTCGACGTAGGGCGAGACGTACGACGGGTCCCCGCCGTCCTCGGCGATCTGGAGGACCTCCTCGGCGAGGTCGACCGGCCGGATCAGGGCCGAGCCCTGGGTGATGGCGCCGGCGTCCTCGGAGCTGGCGGTGATCACGGCGGTGTTGATGCCGATCAGCTCGCCGTCGTCGTTGATCGACGGGCCACCCGAGTTGCCGGAGCCCAGGCGGACGTCGCTGTCGATCAGGCCGCGCTCGGTGCCGATGATCTCGTCGGCCTGGAAGGTCGAGACCACGCCGCGGGTGACCGTGAGCGGGCGGTCGAGCGACGCGCCGACGTTGCCGATCGACGGGTAGCCGAGCGCCGTGATCTCGTCGCCGGTGTGGAGGTCGTCGCTGCTCCCGATGGGCAGCGGGTCCGGCAGGTTCATGGCGGTGCCCTCGATCGGGTTGCCCTCGGCGTCGCCGACGATCTGGAGCACGGCCAGGTCGAGGTAGCCGTCGGCCACGATCGGCTCGGCCCGGAAGGCCGCGGTCGCGGGCTTGTCGTCCTCGCTCGAGGTGAGCGACACCAGCAGGTAGTCGGGGTCCGTGAACTCGCTCGACCCCTGGCCGGGAGCCGACGGCTTGGCGACGTGGGCGTTGGTGAGGATCAGCCCGTCCTCGCTGATGATGCTGCCGGACCCGGAGTGCGTCGGCGTGCCGGTGGAGTCGACCGCGACCAGGAACACCGCGGCCGCCTTGGCCCGCGCCAGGTGGGCCTCGCTGAGGCCGTCGCTCGCGGCGGGCGGGTTGTCCTTGTCGTCGTCGCCGCCGAGCACGACCGCCGCGGCGATCCCGCCACCGACGAGCACCAGGCCGGCGATCGCGGCCCCCACGACGGCGAGAGTCCGGCGGCGCTTCTTGCCGTGGATCGCGGCGACCGCCTGGCCGGCCGCGACCAGCGGCACCAGCTCCACCTCGAAGCCGGCGGTCGGGTGGCCGAGCAGGATCTCGACCGGCTCCTCGATCTTGAGGCGGGTGATCCGTTCGCCGTCGAGGTAGGAGCCGCTGGTCGACTGGTCGACCCACCACCAGCCGTCCGGGCGTGGCTCGATCACGGCGTGCTGGCGGGAGACCGCGGCGTCGTCGGCCACCACCTCGAGGGCGGGGTCACGCCCCACCCGCACCGCGGCATGCGTGCCGAAGCGGAGGTCGGCGCCCACGCGTCGCCGGACGAGGAGACCCGGCCCGCCGGTCCCGGGGCCGACCGGGCCGCCGCCCGCGACCATCGTCTGGGCCAGCGCCGGCGGCGGGGCCGCGACACCCGCGGTGACCGGCCGGTCCGCGACCGGCGGAGGCGGCATGGGCGCCGGGGCCGCTCCGGTCACCGTGACCATCACGCTGAACCCGCCGCCCTGCGCGCCGAACGAGACCGCCGTCGTGCCCGTCAGGTCGGCACGCTGGACACGCTGCCCGTTGACCCACGTGCCCGCGGAGCTGCCGACGTCGACGACCTCCCAGCCCTCGCCGGCGGCCCGGATCTCGGCATGGTGGCGCGACACCGACTGGTCCGGAGTCACGATGTCGTTGTCCGTCTCGCGGCCCACCCGGAAGGTGCGGGGCTGGTCGGAGGTCCAGGTCTGGCCGGGCGACTGGATGGTGATCGTGCTCATGTCCGCCTCTTTCGGTACGACGGCCCGGCAAGCGTCGGGGTTGGCGCGAGCCTAGGGCCAAGCGGGCTCGCCCGGGAGGGGGTCGGGCTCCCTCGACGTCGGGACCCACCCGCAAACCGCTATCCGCGGCGGCTCTCCTGCGCCATGCTGGTCCTCTCGTCTCGCCCCCCCCGCTCAGAGAGACAGCGCATGACCCTCCTGCGTCGCCGCCTTGCTGCCCTGGCCCTGGCCGCCCCCCTGATGCTCACCGGCTGCGGGGACGACCCCGACCCGGCCCCGGAGAGCAGCCCGTCCGAGGACACCTCCACCTCACCGCCGGCCGCGACCACGTCCCCGACCGAGGCGGCCGACCCGTCGACGTCCGCCGCGCCCGAGGGCTCCTGCGCGCTGCTCAACGCCGAGGCCGTGACCGCGGCGATCGGGGAGGACATGGTCGTCTCCGCGTCCGGCCCGCAGACCTGCCTGTTCGCTCCCGTCGACGACGCGTCGGCGGCCTCGGTCAACGCCTCCCTCACCGAGATCGCCATCGACCCGACGGAGTACGCCGACGGCACGCGGGACCTCTGCGAGGGCGAGGTCACCGAGGTCGAGGCGGGAGACGTGGCCTTCGCGTGCGTCACGTTCGTGGGTCCGCAGGGCTATGTGTTCGTCGACAGCGTCAGCATCCTGCTCGACGTGGTCACCGCCGACGAGTCGGAGCCGGCGGCGCTCGCGGTGGCAGCGGCGCTGCTGCCGTCGGTGACGGTGCCGTGAGGCCGTCGCCGACCTGGCGGCGTCCCGCCGGCGTCCTGCTCGGACTCGTCGTCGGGATCGCCCTCACCGCTTGCTCGGGCGACACCCCCGCCGCGAGCGGCGACCGCTCCAGCGACGAACCGTCCACCACACCCAGCTCCCCGGCGACCGGTACGCCGACCAGCGCACCCAGCGAACCCGAACCGCCCGCCACGTCGGTACCGCCGTCTGAGACACAGTCCGGACCCGACCCGGTCTGTGGCGGGCTCACACTGGATGTTGTGCGGGACGTGCTCGGCCCACAGACGCGCAGCTATCTCGCCGAGGTGGACTACTGCATCTTCGCGGCCCCGCGCCACCAGCCGCCGACGTTGATCGTGAGCGCCATCCCGACCCTCGGGGATCCCGCGGAGTTCGCGCAGCAGGCGCGGGACTTCTGCGCGAGCGACGTGACCGACGTACCGGACGTCGGTGACACCGCCTGGGTCTGCCTCAGTCCGGCGGCCGGGCCCCAGGGCGTCGTCGTGGCGGATGACGCCTTCGTGGAGCTCGACCTCACCAGCGGCGACGACCAGGCCGACCTGGCCTCGCTGCTGGAGCTGGTGCTGTACGTCGAGGTGCCCACCGGGCTTGAGATCCCCGAGTAGGTGCCTCGGCGCGTTCGGCAGGGTCGGTGGGCCTCCTTACGATGGGCCGCATGACCACCCTAGCCCTCGGAGCCCACGTCGACCAGACCGACCCGATCGCCGAGGCGAGCGCCCGCAACGCCCCGCTGGTGCAGTTCTTCCTCGGCGACCCGCAGAGCTACCGCGGGCCCAAGATCGCCTACGCCGGCGGCGCCGAGGGCCTCAAGGCCGACGCCGAGGCGGCGGGCGTCGACCTCTACGTCCACGCGCCCTACCTGGTCAACGTCGCGACGACCAACAACCGGATCCGGATCCCCAGCCGCAAGCTGCTCCAGCAGCACGTCGACGCGGCCGCCTCGATCGGGGCCAAGGGGCTGATCGTCCACGGCGGCCACGTCGACAGCGCCGGCGACAACGGCGAGGTGCTGGAGAAGGGTTTCGACAACTGGCGCAAGGCGATCGAGGCCACCGACCTCAAGGTGCCGCTGCTGATCGAGAACACCGCCGGCGGCGACAACGCGATGGCCCGCCACCTCGAGCGCATCGCCCGCGTGTGGGACGCGATCTCGGGCGCCGAGGGCTTCGACAACGTCGGCTTCTGCCTGGACACCTGCCACGCCCATGCCGGCGGCAACCCGCTGGAGACGGTGGTCGACGACGTACTGGCCATCACCGGCCGGATCGACCTCGTGCACTGCAACGACAGCCGCGACGACTTCGACTCCGGCGCCGACCGGCACACCAACTTCGGGTCCGGGCGGATCGACCCCGACCTGCTGGCCTCGGTCGTGCGCGCCGCGGGCGCGCCGGTGATCTGCGAGACCCCCGGCGGCGCGCAGGAGCACGTCGCCGACTTCGAGTGGCTCCGCGCGCGCCTGTAGCCTCGGGCTGTGCTGAGCGTCCGAGAGATCCCTGAGTCCCAGCACCTCGCCTTCCTCGAGGAGCAGCCCTCCGCGAGCTTCCTGCAGACCCCCGCGTGGGGCCGGGTCAAGAGCGAGTGGCGCCGCGAGTCGCTCGGCTGGTTCCGCGACGACGAGCTCGTCGGTGCCGCCCTGGTGCTCTACCGGCAGCTCCCCAAGGTGAAGCGCTACCTCGCCTACCTGCCCGAGGGCCCGGTCATCGACTGGGAGACCGAGCAGCTGCGCGACTGGCTCGACCCGCTGACCACCCACCTCAAGGAGCAGGGCGCCTTCGGGGTCCGCATGGGTCCCCCCGTCGTGACCCGCCGCTGGACGGCGGCCCAGGTCAAGGAGGGCATCGCCGACGACGCCGTACGCCGCCTCGACGACCTCGCGCCCTCCGAGCGAGACATGGTGGGCGCCCGGGTCGTGTGCCAGCTCGACGAGCTCGGCTGGCGCCGCCAGGTGGCCGAGGGCGGCTTCGCCGCCGGGCAGCCGCAGTACGTCTTCCAGGTCCCGCTCGTCGACGCCGAGGGCGCGCCGCGCACCGAGGACGACGTCCTCAAGGGCATGAACCAGCTGTGGCGGCGCAACATCAAGAAGGCCGCCAAGGAGGGCGTCGAGGTGACCTCGAGCGCCTCGCCCGAGGACCTCAAGGCCTTCCACGACCTCTACGTCCACACCGCGCAGCGCGACCACTTCACGCCTCGGCCGCTGGCCTACTTCCAGACCATGGTCGACGCACTCGGCTCCGAGAGCCCCGACCGGATCAAGCTCTGGTTCGCCCGCCACGAGGGCGAGCTGGTCGCCTCGAGCATCTCGATCCGGGTCGGCACCCACGCCTGGTACTCCTACGGTGCCTCGTCCACCGAGAAGCGCGAGGTCCGCGGCTCCAACGCGGTCCAGTGGGCGATGATCCAGGACGCACTCGCGGCCGGCGCCGCCGTCTACGACCTGCGCGGCATCACCGACACCCTCGACCCCGACGACTCACACGTCGGCCTGATCCAGTTCAAGGTCGGCACCGGCGGCGAGGCCGTCGAGTACGCCGGCGAGTGGGACCTCCCCCTCAACCGCGCCCTCTACAAGGCCTTCGACGTCTACATGCGGCGGCGCTGATGGTGGCGCGCGACCGGAGTACCGCGGGGAGGTTCTGGGCCTTTCCCCGTCGTTCCGGCGAGTTGCAACTACCCGGAACGACGGGGATCTCAGCATCTGCTGAAATCCGCCGCACGAGGACCCGCCGATGAGCCTGACCCTGACCGTCGACGGTGACCGCTGGCGCAGCCACCTGCGCCGGGTCGCCGGCACGCACCCGGGGCTGGTGCCGGTCGCGAAGGGCAACGGCTACGGGTTCACGCTCGGCCGGCTCGCCCGCAAGGCGGAGTGGCTCGGCGTCGACACTCTCGCGGTCGGGACGTACGACGAGCTGGGCCACGTGGCGCAGCGTTTCGGCGGCAGCCTGCTGGTACTCACCCCCTACCGGCCATTCGGCGCCGCCCTCGAGGTGGACCCGGCACTCAACGACCGGATCGTCCACACGGTCAGCCGGGTCAGCGACCTCGAGCACCTGCTCGCGCGCCAGCCCGACGCCCGGTTCGTGCTCGAGCGGATGACCTCCATGCAGCGCCACGGGCTCTCGGCCCGCGAGCTGTGGGCCGCCGCCCGCGTGCTCGCCGACCACCCGCGCGCTCGGGTCGAGGGGGTCGCGCTTCACCTGCCGCTGGCCCAGGGCTCCCACCTCTCCGAGGTCAGCCGGCTGATGAACGACGTGGTCGCGGCGGGTCTCGACACCCTCGGCGACCGGTGGTCGCCGACGATCTGGGTCAGCCACCTCACCGACGCCGAGCTCGCCGCACTGCAGACGTCGTACGCCGACTTCAGCATCCGGCCCCGGATCGGCACCAACCTGTGGCTCGGTGACCGCGCCTCGCTGCGGGTCACCTCCACGGTCCTCGACGTGCACCCGCTCGAGCGCGGCGACGCGTTCGGCTACCGCGCCCGCACGGCCCCCAAGACCGGGCACCTGCTGGTCGTCAGCGGCGGCACCGCCCACGGCATCGGGCTCGAGGCGCCGACAGGCGAGTCATCCATCAAGGCCCGCGCCGCCACCCTGGCCCGCGGCGGTCTCGACGCGGTCGGCTTCGTGCGGTCGCCGTTCTCGATCGACGGCAAGCAGCGGCTGTTCGCGGAGCCGCCGCACATGCAGGCCTCGATGCTCTTCCTGCCGCTGGGCGCCCACGTGCCCGAGATCGGCGACCAGATCGACGTGCGGGTGCGCTACACCGCGACGGCGTTCGACCGCGTCGTCGTCACCTGAGCCCGAGGCGGCTTCTCCACGGGGTCGTGGTGGGGCCGGAGCACGTCACGCGTCACGAGCACCACCAGGTAGAGCTCGCAGAGCATCCGCACCACGATCGCCACCCAGTAGAAGCCGGCGTCGCCGCCGCGGGCCGGCTCGAGGTAGCCACCGAGGTACCACCACACCGTCGCGAAGTAGAGGACCTCACCGGCCTGCCAGACCAGCTGGTCGCGCCACCGGGGCCGCGCGAGCACGGCGAGCGGCAGCAGCCACAGGACGTACTGCGGCGAGTAGACCTTGTTGACCAGCAGGAACCCCGCCACGATCAGGAAGCCCAGCTGGGTGAAGCGTGGCGTCTCGGGGGCCAGCATCCCGATCGCGAAGACGCCGACGCACCACACCGCGAAGAACGCCCACGACCAGGCGTTGATCGTGTGCGCCTCGATGCCGAGGTCGCCGGCCTGGTCGATGACCAGCCAGATCGAGCCGAGGTCGGCGGTGCGCTCGGAGTTGAACGACCAGAAGACCTTCCACTGCTCGCTGCTCGCGAGATACGCCGGCGCGTTGGTCAGCACCCAGGCCGCGACCGCGCTCGACACCACGAGCGCCAGCTCGCGCACGCGCTTGTCGCGCAGACAGATCACCAGGAGTGCCCCCAGCAGGAACAGCGGGAACAGCTTGGTCGCCGTACCGAGCCCGATCAGCACGCCGGTGAGCACCGGCTTGTCGCGGGCCCAGGCCCACAGGGCACCGGCGACCATCGCGACCGCGAGCAGGTCCCAGTTGATCAGCGCGGTGAGCGCGAGGGTCGGTGCGAGGGCGAACATCGCAGCGTCCCACGGCCTTCGCCGGTTGACCCCGGCCAGCAGGCCGGCCGCCAGGATCGTGAGCGCCGCCAGGGCGACCGCGTTGACCGCGACGTACAGGCGACCCTCGTCCTGGATCTCGGGGTCGCCCTGGAGGTCGCCCACCGACCGCTCGTAGCGGTCCTCGACCGGGGGTGACCCCGACAGCCAGTGCGTGACGTAGGACGTGCCCCAGGCCCAGTAGGAGATCCCGACGGGGTACTCCATCGACTCGTAGCGCACGCGGGTCTGCTCGTCGTCGGTGTAGGGGTAGGTGTGCTCGGCGAAGCCGCGCAGCGTGTAGAGGAACGGCAGGTCGGAGTAGCACATCTGGGAGTAGCGGGTGTCGCCCTCGCCCCAGGTGTCCTCGGCGCACGGCGCCTTCTGGAGGAGCCCGAGGGCGCAGCCGATCGCCGCCATCAGCAGCACCACCCGCAGCGGTGTCCACCAGCGCGTGCCGCCCGCCCGCCCGCCGACCGGACCGCCGACGGCCTCGCTGAGGCCGGCGACCACCGGGTCGTCCTGGGTGGGGTGCACGTGGATCCCGCTGCCGTCCACCCCTGTCCCCTTCACCGGGTCGGTTCTACCAGAGCCGCTCTCGTCAGGCGTCGTACGACGGCCGGTAGGCCGCCGTCCGCGCGCCACCGCTCGCCGAGGCGGACGGGCTGCCGCTCGGCGGGTCGCTGCTCGGCGGCGGTTCGCTGCTCGGCGGCGGCGTGGAGCAGCCGCCGATCAGGTCGCACGAGGGGGTGGGCGTCGGAGTCGGCGTCGGGGTGGGAGTCGGCGTCGGGGTCGGCGTCGGCGTCTCGGACGGCGTCGGGGTCTCGGACGGCGTGTTGGTCGGCTTCGGCTTCTTGGTCGACGGCGGCGGCGGGGGCGGGGCCGGTTCGTGACCGTCGCTGGGCGCCTCGCCGTCGACGTAGACCGGCTCGGCGAGGTCGAGGACCTCGGTGCCCTCGAGGGCGCGCTCCATGACCGCGGTCCACGTGGCCGTCGGGTAGTCGCCGCCGTAGAAGCTGGGCAGCCAGTCGTCCAGCGGCTCTGCTCCCTTGCCGCGCACGTAGACGACCGAGGTCGCCAGCTGCGGGGTGAAGCCGGTGAACCATGACGAGACCACACGGCCCTCGTCGTTGGTCGAGGTGCCGGTCTTGCCGCCCGCGGGGCGGCCTAGTGCCTGGGCGTCGGAGCCGGTCCCGTCGGGCGCCGCGATGACCTGCTCGAGGGCGTACGAGACGTCCGCCGCGATGTCCTCGTCCAGCACCCGCTCGGTGTTGTTCTTGTGCTTGTAGACCGTCTCGCCGTCCTGGTCGACGACCTTCTCGATGACGTACGGCGCGGCCGCCTCGCCGCCGTTGGCGATGGTCGCGTAGGCGTTGGCCATGTTGATCGGGCTGACCGTCGCGCTACCGAGCGCCACGCCCACGTTGGGCTCCAGACCCGGGGTGGAGGTCGGGATACCGGTCGCACCCTTGCGCGGCGCCTTCGCCGGCGGGATGCCGAGGTCGTTGGCGGTCTCGATGACCTTCTCGGGGCCGTCGGGGATGCTGTTGGTCAGGTCGATGAAGGCGGTGTTGATCGAGCCCTCGGTGGCCTTGAGCAGGCTGACCGGGCCGTAGGAGTCGTTGCCCTGGTTCTCGAACTCGGTGTCACCGATCTCGATCGGGCTGTTGCCGTCGAAGGTGTCCTTGAGCGAGAAGCCGGCCTTGATCCCGGCCGCCAGTGCGAACGGCTTCAGGATGGAGCCCGCCTGGCCTCCGGAGACCGCCCAGTTGATCTGGGAGTCGAGGTAGTCCTGGCCGCCGTAGAAGCCGCGCACGGCACCGGTGCCGGGCTCGACGCTGGCGACGCCGACGTGCAGGAACTTGTCCTTGAACCCTTCGGGCCGCTCCTCGATCACGCCCTGCTTGGCCGCGTCCATCGCCTTCTCGGTGAAGGTCGTGGTGATCCGCAGGCCCTGGCCGTCGATCTCCTCGTCCTCGAACCCGAGCCGGTTCAGCTCGTCGCGCACCAGCTTGAGCATGTGCCCCTTCTGGTCGCCGTAGGTGCTCTCGGCTTCGATCTCGGGGAACTTCGGCAGGCTCGTGCGCGCCTTGTCGGCCTCGTCAGCGTCGAGCTCGTCCATCTCGACCATGCCGTCGAGGACGAACTGGAAGCGTCCCTTGAGCTCCGCGCGGGCGTCCTTGCCGTTGGCCGGGTCGAACCGGGTCGGGTTGTTGAGCACGCTGGCCAGGACCGCCGACTCCTTGAGGCTCAGCTCCTTGGCCGGCTTGTTGAAGTAGGCGAGCGCCGCTGCCTGCACGCCGTAGGCGCCGCGGCCGAAGTAGATGGTGTTGAGGTAGCCCTCGAGGATCTCGGACTTGGTCTGCTGGCGCTGGACCTTGAGCGAGAGGATGGCTTCCTTCGCCTTGCGGGTGAGCGAGCGCTCCTGCGTGAGGTAGAGGATCTTGACGTACTGCTGGGTGATCGTGGACGCGCCCTGCGTGCTGTTGCCCTGGGCGTTGCTGAAGGCCGCGCGCAGGATGCCCTTGGGGTCGATGCCCTTGTCGCTCCAGAAGCTGCGGTTCTCGGCCGCCACCACGGCGTCCTTGAGGGTCTCGGGCATCTCGCTGAGAGGAATCGAGTCGCGGTCCTGGACCGCGAACTTGCCGAGCTCCTGCTTGCCGCCGTCGAAGTAGACGAACGACGTCTCGGTCTGGAAGTCCTCGTTGGGGTCCGGGATGTCGATGGTGGTGTAGAGGAACACGAAGCCGCCGACGGCCACCAGGGCGCCGACCAGGCTGACGATGAGGAACCACTTGCCGGCCTTCTTCAGCCGGGCCTTCCGGGAGACAGGGGCCTTCGGCTTCTTCTTGACGGCCGGCCCATCGGCCCTGCGCTTGGCGTTCAAGGTCTCGTTCTCCGGGGGGTCGGGGACAGGCGGGCGCGGTCCGACGCACGTCGTACGGCGCGCTTCCAGGGTACGCACCCGGGCCGAGGGTCCCCATTCGCGAGCCCTGGGACCCGGCGAGGCACCCGTCACACAGGAGTAACGAAGTGGATATGTCCCGGATTCGTAATCCGTGGATATATCGCTACGATAGGTCTCGTGGCACGTCGCGGAGAAACCATCGAGCTCGCAGTCCTCGGACTGCTGCACGAGGGACCCATGCACGGCTACGAGCTGCGCAAGCGGCTCAACCTGATGCTGGGCTGGAGCCGGGTGCTGAGCTACGGCTCGCTCTACCCGGCGCTGAAGAAGATGCTGCGGGGCTCGCTCATCGAGGAGCACACCACGCTGCCCGTGCCGGGCGTCCCGGTCACGCGCCGCCCACGCATCGTCTACCGCGTCACCGAGGCCGGCACCCGCGAGTTCCAGCAGCTGATGTCCGAGGTCGGCCCGACGGCGTGGGAGGACGACAACTTCGACATCCGGTTCGCGTTCTTCGGCAGCACCGACATGGAGATCCGGCTCCGGGTCCTCGAGGGCCGGCGCACGCGGCTGCAGGAGCGGCTCGACCGCGTGCAGTCGCAGCTCTCCCTCACCCAGGCCGAGGTCGACCGCTACGCGGCCGAGCTGCAGCGCCACGGCGTCGAGTCGGTCGAGCGCGAGGTCCGCTGGCTCTCCGACCTGATCAACGCCGAGCGCAGCCTCGACCGGATCGAGCTCCAGCACCCGCCGAAGCCGCAGCCAGAGCAGCAGCCCCAGTAACCAGCAGTCCCTCAGAAGACCCGCAAAACCAGCACCACCAGCACGACCTCCAGAGAAGTCACCAGGGAAGGAAGACCCCAATGGGTTCGGTCCGAGTAGCAATCGTGGGAGTGGGCAACTGCGCCACCTCCCTGATCCAGGGCGTCGAGTACTACAGGAACGCCGACCCCGACGGCACCGTCCCGGGTCTCATGCACGTCATGTTCGGCGACTACCACGTGCGCGACGTCGAGTTCGTCGCCGCGTTCGACGTCGACGCCAAGAAGGTCGGGTTCGACCTGTCCGAGGCCACGCAGGCCTCGGAGAACAACACGATCAAGATCGCCGACGTGCCGCCGCTCGGCATCACGGTCCAGAAGGGCCCCACGCTCGACGGCCTCGGCAAGTACTACCGCGAGACCATCGAGGAGTCCGACGAGGAGTCCGTCGACGTCGTCCAGGTGCTCCGCGAGACCAAGGCCGACGTGATGGTGTCCTACCTCCCGGTGGGCTCCGAGGAGGCCGACAAGTTCTACGCGCAGTGCGCGATCGACGCCAACGTCGCCTTCGTCAACGCCCTGCCCGTCTTCATCGCCTCCGACCCCGTGTGGGCCAAGAAGTTCGAGGACGCCGGCGTCCCGATCATCGGTGACGACATCAAGAGCCAGGTCGGCGCGACCATCACCCACCGCGTGATGGCCAAGCTGTTCGAGGACCGCGGCGTCTCGCTGGACCGCACCTACCAGCTCAACGTCGGCGGCAACATGGACTTCAAGAACATGCTCGAGCGCGACCGCCTGGAGTCCAAGAAGGTCTCCAAGACCCAGGCCGTCACGTCGAACCTGCACGGGTCGCTCTCCGGCAAGATCCACGACAAGAACGTCCACATCGGCCCGTCCGACTACGTCCAGTGGCTTGACGACCGCAAGTGGGCCTACGTCCGCCTCGAGGGTCGCGCGTTCGGTGACGTCCCCCTCAACCTCGAGTACAAGCTCGAGGTCTGGGACTCCCCCAACTCCGCCGGCATCATCATCGACGCGATCCGCGCCGCGAAGATCGCCAAGGACCGCGGCATCGGTGGCCCGATCATCTCGGCGTCGTCCTACCTGATGAAGTCCCCGCCGGTGCAGCTGCCCGACGACGAGGGTCGCCGCCGCGTCGAGGCCTTCATCCGCGGCGAGGAGTGACCTCCTAGTCCCCGCACCACCGCTGACCCGCCCGAGACCTCGGGCGGGTCAGCGTCATTTCGTAACCCCGGTGGGCTTCCCGTCGTTGGCGAGGCACCCGGTCACACCACCCCCGTGACCTCCCCCCCCGCTGAGGATGCCCATGTCTGCCCTTCGTACGAGAGCAGTGCGCGCCACTGCGGTCACCGCCGCCTGCAGCGCACTGCTCCTCTCCGGCTCCGCCGCCGTGCCCGGTTCGCTCGCCTCCGCGGCTCCCCCGGTGGCCCCCGCCGCCGCCGCTCCAGCCGCCGTCGCCCCCGCGGCGCCGGCCGACAGCACCGTCACCCTCGGCGGTCTCGAGGTGGAGAACAGCTTTGTCTCGTCCGTGGGCTGGGTGAAGCCCGGCGAGAGCTACCCCTCGCGGATCATCGTCACCAACCCAGCCGACCCGGCGGTGCCCACCAACCTGCCGATCGCGGGCGCGACGGTGACGGTCACGGCGCCCGAAGGCTCCACGATCACCCAGGCCGGCTCCGGCGCGACGCTGGCGCCGGGTGGCAAGACGGTGACCTGGACGGTCGGCCCGATGGCCGCCGGCCAGACCAAGACCCTCGTGCTGGACAGCACCGCCGACACGCTGGCCGCCAACCCCGAGATCGTCTGGCGCGACATCTCGACGACAGCTGCGGTCACCGTCGCCGGGACGACCCAGACCGCCACCAGCCACGGCCCCAAGGTGATCCCGCCCTCCGAGACCTTCGACACCGCGCGCTACGGCGACCGGCCGTTCCCGGTAGTGCCGGTTCAGTACCGCGACCGCGCCTACCAGGCCGGGCACGACGGTGACTCCCTCGAGTCGGTCATCAACGACCCGGCCAAGCCGGGCTCGACCTTCAACCTCTTCCAGGAGATCTCGCTGGGCCAGCTGTTCCCCGAGGGCACCGTGCCCTCTGCCGGGATCGGGGCGGCTGACTTCACCTACGCGCCCGGCTTCGAGTTCTCGCAGATCCAGCCCGGCCAGACCTGCGCCGGCGCCACCAAGACCGGGCCTGTCCCTGCCCCCGGCACCGTCGGCGGAGCCGCTTACACCGAGCGGATCACCGACGGCGTCTACAACCTGCCCGGCAACACCGGCTACTACGGCGCGGACGCCAACGGCTCCGCGCTCATCGGCGCCCTGGGTGGCGTCGGCGCGCTCCAGAGCATCGACTCCGGCTGCGGTCCCGCCGGCAAGATGGTCTACGACGCTGCCGCGATCGCCGACCCGGAGATCGACTACTCCGACTACGACACCGACAAGGACGGCGTGGTCGACTTCTTCATGGCCGTCTTCGCCGGCTGCGGCGGCAACGGCTCCTCGCAGCTCTCGGTCGCCGGCTGCGACTACCCGGACGCGCCGTACGACAACGTCTGGCCGCACTCCTCGTCGCTGGAGTACTACTACACCGACCCGGACACCGGTCTGCCCGGCTACACCACCGACGACCAGCTCAAGGACCTCGAAGGCCGCCCGCTCTGGTACACCGACACCAGCCGCAAGACCATGACGACCACCGACAAGGGCGACGCCCTGAAGGTGCTCGTGCGGGTCGGTCCCTACAACGTCAACCCCGAGACCGCCATCGACAAGGCCTCGGTGATCTCGCACGAGTACGGCCACTCGCTGGGCCTGCCCGACTTCTACTCCACCGGCAGCCGCGAGACCTACGGCGACTGGAACCTGATGGCGACCGACAAGTCGCAGAACATGGACGCCTACTCACGCCAGGAGCTCGGCTGGGTCGTTCCGCAGGTCCTGGCGCCCGGCGCCACCCAGACCGTCAGCGGCTGGACCGACTCCAAGCAGGACATCGGCACCATCACCTGGCAGCGACCCGACGGGACGCCGTACACCTTGACCAACGGACCTGACGGCATCGTGCACAACTCGCAGATGTACGTCGCCAAGCTCCCCGGGCGCCAGCTCCTCGACCCGGCCAAGTTCGACTCGGGTGAGAAGGCCAGCAAGACGCACGCCTGGTGGTCCGGTTCCGGCAACGACTTCGGCTGCGCGCCGAGCGGCGGCCGCAACCTCGACCTCTCCATCCCGCAGCTGGCCACCCTGCCCACCGGCAGCACGGTGCAGCTGACGTTCAAGTCCAACTGGGACATCGAATGGGACTACGACTACGGCTACGTCCTGACCACGGTCGACGGTGGGAAGAACTACGTTTCCCACGAGTCCGAGAAGGGCTACACCACGTCCAACACCGACCCGACTGCCGGCAACCCCAACCAGAACACCTGCCAGGCGAAGTACGACAACGGCATCACCGGGACCAGCGGTTCCTACGCCGACGGCACCGAGGCGACTGACCGCAAGCTGGGCAGCACCCCGGAGGCGGTCTTCCTCGAGGACAGCTACGACATCAGCGCCCTCGCCGGCAAACCTCAGGGGGCGCTGCGGTTCAGCTACGCCACCGACCCCGGCTTGGCGCGTCCCGGCTGGTTCATCGACGACGTCAAGATCACCGTCACCGAGCCCGGCAAGGCGCCCCGCGACGTGCTGGTCACCGACTTTGAGACGACCGGGGGTCCGGACGACGGACGCGTCTTCAACGGCGGCTGCCGTGAGGACCTGACCACGGCGCAGGAGTGCACCCAGGGCTGGAAGTACCTCCAGGCCGGCGCTGAGTCGCAGCAGGACCACGCCTACTACCTCGAGATGCGCGACCGCTCGGGTTTCGACCTCGACGGGAAGGGTCAGATCGACCGCGAGCCGATCGGGTTCGAGCCCGGCCTCTACCTCGCCTACACCGACGAGGCCCACGGCTACGGCAACACCGGCACGGACAACCCGCCGGCGCAGTCGCCCCTCGACTCCACCCCGGAGCCCGGGTCGGACACGCCCGACCTCAACGACGCAGCGTTCACGGCGGCGCCGGCGCGGTCGTCGTACTCCGACGCCAAGACCAAGCCCCACGTCGACAACTACAGCGACCCGTCGACCGCGTCCGGCAACTGGGAGTTCGCCTATGACTGCCTGGCCTTCAACGTGCTGTCGATGGCGGGCAACACCGACGGGCCGGCCACGTCCGACGGGGACCTGACCGGTTCGGTGCGGTTCACGACGGGCACCGGCTGCGGCGAGTTCGACTACGGCTACGCACCGCCCCCCAGCGCGCCGACCAACACGGCACCGATGGCCCTGGCCTCGGCCACGCCCCTCAACGCGCGCACCGGGGCGCCGGTCAAGTTCACGGCGTCGGGCAGTGTGGACGCCGAGACCCCTGGCAACCTGGACTACTCCTGGGACTTCGACAACGGCGGCTCGACCAAGGACGCCTCGGGCATCGACGTCACGCACGCCTTCCCCCAGGCAGGCACCTACGACGTCAAGGTCACCGTCACCGACCCGATGGGCGCGACCGACACGGACGTCGTGAGGGTGACCGTGACCCGTGACGCCCCGGGCAACCAGGCTCCCAAGGCCGCGGCACGGATCACGCCGGCGGTGCCCTATACCAACATGCCCGTGATGCTGTCCGGCCGCGACTCGACCGATGCCGAGACCGGCTCGAACGGGCTCGTCTACGAGTGGAGCTTCGGCGACGGGGGTGACCGAGTCGACGCGGTCGGCAAGAGGGTCCGCACCAGCTTCACGAGCCCGGGCTACCGCAACATCTCACTGACGGTGACCGACGCCGGCGGCAAGAGCACCACCGACACCAAGCGGATCCTGGTGCGCCGCGAGGTCGCCTGCAACGTCAGCCGGGTGGAGCGCCCAGGCAGCTGGCGCACGGTGCGCGACGGACGGGTCCGCGGCGGCAGCTACTGCGACAACGCAGGTCGAGGCGGCGGGCGGGACGTCATGAGCCTGAGGTTCCGGGGTCCTCAGGTGGACGTCTGGTTCGGCCGCGCCATCGGCGGTGGCACCGCCAAGGTCCTGATCGACGGAAAGCGGGTCGGCACCCTGTCCTTCGCCGGCTCGACGACTCGTCCGACGCTTACTGCCCACCGGATCTTCACCGGCCTGGGCCAGGGCCGGCACCACGTGCGGCTGGTCGTGATCAAGGGCATGGCCTACGTGGAGGGCTTCGGCATCATCGGCTGAGCCAGGTCGCACCTCGTCGCTGACCCGCCCGGGACTTCGGGCGGGTCAGCGTCACCAACCCCACCAACAAGCGGGTCGCCGGCGCCGTCGTCATGGTGCGGGCGCCGCTGGGCACGGCGTTCAAGACGGCCGCCGGCCCGGGTGCGCGCCAGGTCAAGCCGCGGCTGATCACGTGGCGGCTGCGCCCGGTCGGCCCCAAGCGCACCGCGACGCTCGTCATCGAGAGCCGCGCCGCCGGCCTGAAGACCCTACCCACGCTGGTGTGGCGCGACCTGTCCACCAAGGCGCAGCTCACCTCGAAGAAGCGCCGGACCACCGTCACCAGCCACGGCCCCAAGGTGATCCCGCCCGCCGAGGTCTACGACACGGCGCGCTACGGCGACCGCCCGTTCCCCGTCGTCCCGGTCCAGTACTCCGACCGCAGCTATGTCGCCGGCCACTCCGGCGGTGACCTCGCCGCGGTGATCAACAGCCCCAAGCTCAAGGGATCGACGTTCAACCTGTTCCAGGAGATGTCGCTAGGCCAGCACTACCCCAACGGCACCGTCCCCTCGGCAGGCATCGCCACCGCCGACTTCGACTACGGCCCCGGCTTCGACTTCCAGAAGACCGACCCGGCCACCGCCAACACCTGCACCGGTGCCACCTTCGCCGACTCCCCGGTCCCGGCAGAGGGCACGCCGCTCTACCCGGAGCGGATCACCGACGGCGTCTACAACCTGCCCGGCCAGACCCAGTGGTACGGCGCCGACGCCAACGGCTCGGCGATCGTCGGCTCGCTGGCCGGCGTCGCGGCCCTCCAGCAGATCGACAGCGGCTGCGGCCCGACCGGCAAGATCGTCGCCGACGCCGTGGCGCTCTCCGACCCGGAGATCGACTACTCCGACTTCGACACCGACAAGGACGGCATCGTCGACTTCTTCATGGCCGTCTTCGCGGGCTGCGGCGGCAACGGCGCGTCCCAGCTGGGTGTCTGCTCCGACGCCGCGACCGACGCGGCGCCGTACGACAACATCTGGCCGCACAGCTCGTCGCTGGAGTACTACATCACCGACCCCGTGACCGGCCTGCCCGGCTTCACGACCGACGACCAGCTGAAGAACCTCGAGGGCAAGTTGCTCTTCTACACCAACAAGTCCTACTCGAAGATGACGACCAAGAAGACGCCGTACAAGGTGTTCGTCCGCGTCGGTCCCTACAACCTGAACCCCGAGACCGCCATCGACAAGGCCAGCGTCATCTCGCACGAGTACGGCCACTCGCTGGGCCTCCCGGACTTCTACTCCACCGGCGGTCGCGAGACCTACGGCGACTGGAACCTGATGGCGACCGACAAGTCGCAGAACATGGACGCGTTCTCGCGCCAGGAGCTCGGCTGGGTCGTGCCCGAGGTGCTGACCAAGGGCACGCGCACCATCAAGAACATCCCCGACTCCAAGCAGGACACCGGCGTCATCCGCTGGCGCACGCAGTCCGGCAAGGCCTACACGCTCAAGCGCGGCCGCGACGGCATCGTGCACAACTCCCGGATGTACGTCGCCAAGCTGCCCGGGCGTCAGCTGCTCGACCCGGCGAAGTTCAGCACCGGCGACAAGGCCACCAAGAAGCACGTGTGGTTCTCGGGCAGTGGCAACGACTTCGGCTGCGGTGCAGACGGCCGGGGCGAAGACGCCGGTGCTGCGGTTCAGCTACTCGACCGACCCCGGCCTGGCGCGTCCCGGTTGGTTCATCGACGACCTGTTGGTCACGGCGACCACGCCGTCTGGGGCAAAGGTGCTGCTGAAGACCGACTTCGAGGGTGAGGGCGGTCCCGACGACTCGCGGGTCTTCAACGGCGGCTGCCAGCCCGACAACCCGGGCGGCGACTGCACCAAGGGCTGGCAGTTCGTGAAGGCCGGCGCCGAGGCGGAGTTCGACCACGCCTACTACATGGAGATGCGCGACCGCTCCGGCTTCGACCTCGACGGGCAGGGCCAGATCGACCGCGACCCGATCGGGTGGCAGCCGGGCTTCTACCTCGGCTACACCGACGAGGCGCACGGCTACGGCAACGCCGGCACCGACGACCCGCCGGCCCAGTCGCCGCTCGACTCCAAGCCGGAGCCCGGCAGCACCACGCCGGACCTCAACGACGCCGCGTTCACGGCCGGGGCCGACCGTCGGCTGTTCACCGACTTCGGTCGCGGGCACACCGACAACTACGAGGACCCGGCCAACAGCTCGGTCGACCCGCGCTACGCCGACGTGGCCAACCCGTGGCGCTTCCAGTACGACTGCCTGAGCTTCAAGGTGCTGTCGCTGAAGGGCGCCACCACCGGGCCGTCCCGCTCCGACGGAGACCTGAGCGGCAGCGTGAAGTTCACGATCGGCAAGGGCTGCGGCAAGTTCAACTACGGCTACGGCGTGCCGGCCACGCCGAAGAACACCCGACCGACCGCGCGGATCAAGGCCTCGGCCACGACCGTCACCGCCGGCACCCGGGTGACCTTCAGCGGCGCCACCAGCACCGACAAGGAGACCCCCCGCAAGCTCGACCACGTGTGGAGCTGGGACAACGGCCTCCCCGCCAAGGACGCCGTCGGCGAGCAGGCCTCGCACGTCTTCGACAACCCCGGCACCTTCGAGGTCCGTCTCCGCGTCTCCGACCCCCAGGGCCGGTTCCACATCGCGACCTACACGATCACGGTGACCGGGGAGTGACTTCGTCACTCCCTTGGGAGTACTCGCTGCGCTCGTACTCCCGGGCGGGCTGTGATCAGCGGGGGCCGTGGGTGTTGAGCCAGAGGATCGGGCCGGGCAGCGAGGACCCGCCGGAGGCGGCGAGGTCGCGGATGGCGGCCAGGGACTTACCGGTGTAGACGGGTTCGAGGTCGAGGCCCTGCTCGCGGGCGCGGGCGACCTCGGCGACGGACGCCGGCGTGGGGTCGCCGTACGTCGTGCCGAGCCAGTCGTCGCGCAGGTCGAAGTCACCCTCCTCCAGCTCGGGTACGTCGGTCAGGCCGCGGTCGCGCAGCAGCGCTGAGGTGCGGCGGGCGAGGCGGGTCATCGCGGGGGCGTCGAGCGGGAGCATGTCGTTGACGACCACGCCCAGCACCCGGGTGTCGAGACCGGCGATCCGGAAGCCCACGGTCAGCCCGGTGACCGTGCCGCCCGAGCCGACCGGGACCACGACGGTGCCCGGTGCCGGGAGCTCGCCGGCCGCGACCTGGCCGGCGATCTCGAGGGCCACCTCGACGTAGCCGAGGGTGCCGAACGCGTTGGAGCCGCCGGCGGGCAGGTACCACGGGCGGTGCCGCAGGAGGATCCAGGGCGCGGCCAGCTTGAGCCGGCGCGTCGAGGAGAAGCGGTAGAGCCGCGCCCCCGACGCCTCCAGCCGCGCCAGCTGCTCGCGCACGTGGTCGTCGACCGGCTGGTCGACCAGGCCGAGCACCGTCTCCAGCCCGTGCTCGCGGCCGTAGAGCGCGCAGGCCAGGCCCCAGTGGGTGCCGATACCGCCGACGGTGAACAGCGTGCGCGCGCCGCGCCGCTGCGCCTCCGGGATGATCCACTCCAGCTTGCGCACCTTGTTGCCACCCCAGGCGCCGTCGCCGAAGACCGACTCGTCCTTGAGCCAGACGTCGGCGCCGAGGTCGAGGTGCAGCGGCCGCACCGGTGTCGGCGACGTGCCCAGTGCGACGTACCCCAGTCCCGGGACCCGCTGCGCCAAGCCGCTCATGACCAGTCGCTCATGTCCGGTCGGCCCACCAGGCCAGCAGGGCGGCGCGCGCCTCGTCGTCGGTCATCGGGCCGTGGTCCATGCGCAGCTCGAGCAGGTGCTGGTAGGCCGCGCCGACGTCCCGGCCGGGGCCGATGCCGAGGAGCTCCATGATCTGGTTGCCGTCGAGGTCGGGCCGGATGGAGTCGAGCTCCTCCTGCTCGCGCAGCCGGGCGATCCGCTCCTCGAGCGCGTCATAGGTACGTCGGAGCCGGTCGGCCTTGCGCTGGTTGCGGGTCGTGCAGTCGGCCCGGGTGAGCACGTGCAGCCGCTCGAGCTGGTCGCCGGCGTCGCGCACGTAGCGACGTACGGCGGAGTCGGTCCACTCGCCGTCGCCGTAGCCGTGGAACCGCAGGTGCAGCTCGACCAGCTTGCTCACGTCGTCGATCTGCTCGTTGGAGAACTTCAGCGCCTTCATCCGCTTGCGGGTCAGCTTGGCGCCGACCACGTCGTGGTGGTGGAAGGTGACGGTGCCGTCCTCGACGAACCGGCGGGTGCGCGGCTTGCCGACGTCGTGCATGAGGGCCGCGAAGCGCGACACGAGGTCGGGCTCGCCGCCCAGGCGCTCCTCGAGGTCGATCGCCTGCTCGAGCACGGTGAGGGTGTGCTCGTAGACGTCCTTGTGGCGGTGGTGCTCGTCGCGCTCCAGCGCGAGCGCGGGCAGCTCGGGCAGCACCCGCTGGGCCAGCCCGGTCTCGACGAGGAGCGTCAGGCCGAGCCGCGGGTAGGGCGCGCAGATGAGCTTGACCAGCTCGTCGCGCACCCGCTCGGCCGAGATGATCTCGATCCGCTCCGCCATCGCGGTCATCGCCGCCACCACCGCCGGGTCGACGGTGAAGCCGAGCTGGGCCGCGAAGCGCGCGGCCCGCATCATCCGCAGCGGGTCGTCGGAGAAGGAGTCCTCCGGACGCCCCGGCGTACGCAGCACCCGGTGGGCGAGGTCGACCACGCCGCCGTACGGGTCCTCCAGCCCGCGGCCAGGGACCCGCACCGCCATCGCGTTGACGGTGAAGTCGCGCCGGACCAGGTCGCCGTCCAGGCTGTCGCCGTAGGCGACCTCCGGCTTGCGGGAGGAGGTGTCGTAGACCTCGGAGCGGTACGTCGTCACCTCGACCACCCAGTCGCCCTTGCGGCACCCGATGGTGCCGAAGTCGCGGCCCATGTCCCACAGGGCGTCGCCCCAGGGCTTCAGGATCCGCTCGGTCTCCTCGGGAAGCGCCGAGGTGGCGAAGTCGAGGTCGTGGTAGGGGCGCCCGAGCATCGCGTCGCGGACCGGCCCGCCGACCAGGGCGAGCTCGTGGCCGGCCTCGTTGAAGCGTCGCCCGAGGTCGTCGATGACGGGGGCGATCCGATCCAGCTCGGTCTCGACCGCGCGCTGTACCTCGACCATGGAGAGGACGGGAGGCGGGGCTTCGGGCACGACCGACGAGTCTAGGCCCTGCGGGCCGGGTGGTCAGTCGGCGGCACCGGGTGCCGATAGGCTCGAAGGCGTGGTCAGGTCCTCGCTGTTCGTGCGCGCCCTCGGCACTGCGATCGGGGTCCCGCTGCTGGCAGGCCTCACGCTCGTGGCCGCCCCCGCCCAGGCGGCTCCAGCCAGCCACACGGAGAAGCCCGAGCCCCTCGCGATCACCATCGACACGATGTCGCCGTCCGTCGTACCCCGCACCGGGGACATCACGCTGACCGGCACGGTCACCAACGTCGACACCGAGACCTGGTCCACGATCAGCCTCTACCCGTTCATCTCGGGCGAGCCCATGACCACCGAGGCCGAGCTGCGCGCCGCCGTCGAGGTCCCGGTCAGCGAGGACGTCGGGCAGCGGATCTTCCGCAACGTGCCGCTGGACGAGGTGGCCGAGCTCGCGCCGGGTGAGTCCTACGACTACACGATCGTGGTGCCGCGGTCCCTCTACTCCGTGCCGTCCGGCGGGGTCTACTGGTTCGGGGTGCATGCGCTGGCGGACGGGCCCATCTCCCGCGACCAGGTCGCCGACGGTCGCGCGCGCACGTTCCTGCCCTACGTCCCGGCCAACGCCCAGGGTGAGATCGAGACCGCCCTCGTGATCCCACTGCGCCGCCACGTGGCCTTCGAGGCCGACGGCTCGGTGGCCCACGTCGACGACTGGGAGCAGACGCTCGGCGACGGTGGCCGGCTGCGCGCCCTCGTCGAGCTCGGGGCGGCCGCCGGCAGCGCCCCGGTCACCTGGCTGATCGACCCCGCGCTCCCCGACGTCGTACGCCGCCTGGCGGCCGGCAACCCGGCCCGCTCCCTCGACCCGACCCTGCCACCCGACGCGGAGGAGGAGCCCGAGGGTGAGCAGAGCGACGAGCCGTCGCCCTCGGTCGCCCTGAGCACGCCGCCCGATGCCGAGGACGACCCCGACGACGAGCTCGAGCCGGAGGAGGCCGCCGCCGCCGAGACCGCCAGCGAGTGGCTCGCCGACCTGAGGAGCGCGCTGTTCGGCAACCAGGTGCTCGCGCTGCCGTACGGCGACGTCGACGTGGCGGCCGCCGCCGACCACGACACCCGGCTCTTCGACCTGGCCGTGGCGCGCACCGGCGCGGTGCTGGCCTCGTGGGACGTCCCGACCATGCCCGCCATCGGCTCGCCGAGCGGCTACCTCGACCCCGACGCGATCGCCCTGGCCTCCTCGGCGACCACGACCCTGCTGACCGACCGGATGTTCGGTGACGAACCGCCCGCGGTCGCCGACACCGGGAGCGAGCGGCTGGTGGTCCTGTCCTCGGGCGCGGCGGAGGGCGGACCGCGCCCCGGCGACCGGCTCGCGGGCGTCGCGCTGCGGCAGCGGATCGTCAGCGAGGCCGCGATCCGGATGCTCGACACCGGCGACCGGCCGCTGGTGATGATGCTCCCCCTCGGCTGGCAGCCCGAGGACCTCGACGGGTTCTTCTCCGGCCTCCAGCTCGACTGGCTCGACCTCAGCACCGTCAGCGAGGCGACCGACCGTCCGGCGGCGGTCGTCGACCCGGCCCGCCTCACCTACCCCGAGCGGCAGGCCCGGCGCGAGCTTCGGGAGGCCAACTTCGAAACCGCCCAGGACCTGATCGTCGCCGGCCGGCGCCTCGAGACGATCCTGACCCGCAACGACCAAATCTCCTCGACCGTGACCGACCAGGCCCTGACCAGCACGTCGTACGCCGCGCGTGAGGCGCCGCGGGCGGCGCGCACCGCGACCCGCGAGTCCCAGGAGTGGATCGAGAGCCGGCTCAGGTCGGTGACGGTGGACGCCCCGGTCGGCGTCACCCTCTCCGGCAGCACCGGGTCCTTCCTGGCCACCGTCACCAACGACCTCGACCAGCCGGTCACCGTCGTGGTGACCGCCAGGAGCGACGACGGGATCGACGTGACGGACTCGGAGCCGCTGCAGCTCGCGGCCGACAGCCAGACGACGGTGAGCATCGACGTCCACACCCGACGCCCCGGGGTCCACGACGTGACTCTCCACCTCAGCAACGTCGACGGCGACCAGCTCGGCTCCTTCGACTCGGTCCCGATCCGCTCGGCCCAGGTGAGCACCGTGATCTGGGTGATCATGGCCAGCGGCGCCGGGATCCTCTTCCTCGCCGTCGCCGCGCGGCTGGTCCGCCGGTTCCGGCACCGCAACGACCCCGAGCCCGAGCCTGAGTCCGAACCCCAGCCCGAGCGCGAGCCGGCCGCGTGAGCACCTCCGACGACGAGCGGATGCTGGCCTCCAGCGCCGTGATGGCCGCGGGCACGGTCGTGTCGCGGCTCAGCGGCTTCGTGCGCTCGAGCCTGCTGGCCGCCACCCTCGGGGTCTCGCTGCACGCCGACCTCTTCACGATCGCCAACACGATCCCCAACATGCTCTACATCCTGCTGGCCGGCGGAGTGTTCAACGCCGTGCTCGTCCCGCAGCTGGTGCGCGCCATGAAGCACGACCCGGACGGCGGTGAGGCCTACACCAACCGGGTGATCACGCTCGCCGCGCTCTTCCTCGCCGCCGTGACCGTCGTACTCGTCGTCGCCGCACCCCTGGTCATGTCCGTCGTCCTCAACGCGGAGTACGACTCGGCAGCGCTGGCCGAGGAGCGGCAGTCGGCCATCGACTTCGCCCGCTACTGCCTGCCGCAGGTCTTCTTCTACGGGATGTTCGTGCTGGTCGGCCAGATCCTCAACTCGCGCGACCGGTTCGGACCGATGATGTGGGCGCCGATCGCCAACAACGTCATCTCGGTGGCGGTGCTGGTCACCTACCTCTTCGTGTTCGGCGCCGCCGAGGGCGCCGAGACCGTGGGCCCGTTCAGCACCGACCAGGAGCTGCTGCTCGGCGTCGGCTCGACCCTCGGCATCGCCGCGCAGCTGCTGATCCTGTTGCCCTACCTGCGCAAGGCCGGCTTCACCTACCGCCCGCGCTTCGACTTCCGCAACACCGGGCTCGGCCACACCCTGCGCCTGGGCGTCTGGACGGTGCTCTTCGTCATCGCCAACCAGGTCGCGTACGTCGTCGTGGTCAACCTCGCCAGCGGCGGCACCGCCGACGGTGGCGACGGCACCGGCATCACGATCTACTCCTCGGCGTTCCTGATCATGATGGTGCCGCACTCGGTGATCACCGTCTCGCTGGCCACCGCGGTGCTGCCCCGGCTCTCCGCCCGCGCCGCCGAGGGCGACCTGCGCGGCCTGGCCCGCTCGCTGTCGGGCACGCTGCGCTCGGCGCTGGCCGTCGTACTCCCCTTCGCCGCACTGCTGCCGATCATCGCCACCGACCTCGCCAACGTGGTGTGGGGCCACGGCGCCGCGGCCGACGCCTTCACCCGCTACGTGCCGTCGCTCGCGCTGTTCGGTGGTGGGCTGGTGTTCTTCACCGTCCACTACCTGATGCTGCGCGGGTTCTACGCCCTCGAGGAGACCCGCACCGTCTTCTTCATCCAGTGCGCGGTCGCCGTCACCAACATCGTGGCCGCGGTCGCGCTGGTCGCCGCCAGCAACGACGAGGACACCTCGCCCGCACTGGTGCTCGCCTACACCGCGGCGTACGTCGTCGGCTCGGCGATCTCGTACGCCGTCCTGCGCCGGCGGCTCGGTGGGCTGGAGTCGCCGCGCCTGGTCCGCTTCGTCGTCCGGCTGCTCCTGGTCGTCCTGGTGTCGACCGGGGTCGCCCTGCTGGTGGCGCTGGGGCTGCACTCGCTGACCGACAGCCCGCCGTGGCCGGTCGCGGCGCTCCAGGCAGCCGCGATCACCGCGGCCGACGTGCTGGTGTTCGTGCTCCTGGCCCGGGCCTTGCGCCTGCGCGAGGTCACCTCCGTCATCGAAACGGTAACGCGCCGGTTGAGCCGCACCCGCGCGTCGTGAACCGTCCTACGATGACCAACACGGGGACCTGGACAGGGACATGAAGGGACGTTAGTGCCGCACTCGATCCGGCCCGGCGACGTCCTCGCCGGCCGCTATCGGCTCGTCGACCTGCTCACCGAGAGCGGCGGCGCACGGTTCTGGCGCGCCCACGACCGCGTCCTCGAGCGGCACGTCGCCCTCCACGTCATCGACGCCGGCGACCCCCGCGCCCCCGGGCTGCTCGAGGCGGCCCGCCGCTCCGCCACCATCCTCGACCGCCGGATCCTGCGCGTGCTGGACGCCGAGACCGTCGACGGCCTCTGCTACGTCGTCAACGAGTGGGGCTCGGGCACGTCCCTCGACATCCTGGTCGCCAGCACTGGCCCCCTCGAGCCGCGCCGGGCCGCCTGGCTGGTCGCGGAGGTGGCCGACTCGGTCGCACGCGCCCACGACGCCGGCGTGACACACGGCCGGCTGGTGCCCGAGAACGTCCTGGTCGACCGCAACGGCGAGATCCGGGTGATCGGCTTCTCCGTCGACGCCGCGATGCACGGGCTGACCGGTTTCCGGCCCTCGGTCGACACCTCCGACCTGGCCGGGCTCCTCTACTGCGCCCTGACCGGCAAGTGGGCCGGGGTGTCGGCCTCGGCGGTCCCACGCGCCCCGCTCGAGCACGGCGAGGTGCTGCGTCCGCGCCAGGTGCGCGCCGGCATCCCGCGCCCGCTCGACAGTCTGTGCGACGCCGTACTGCACACCCAGGCCAACGGCCAGCCCACCAACCGGGGCCGCGAGCTCGTCGCAGTCACGACCGCCCGCGAGATCAGCGCCTACCTCGACGACTTCGTGGGAGACCCCGCCGGCCTGCCCGAGGCCCTGCTCGCGAGCATCCCCGCCCCGGCCCGGGGTGACCAGCTCGTGGTGCTGCCGGCCGTACCCGAGATCCTGGCCCGCGACAGCGGCGAGCTGCCCGCCGTACCCCACGCGGAGCCGGAGCACCCAGAGCCCGAGCCCCCGCCGGAGCCCGAGGACGAGCCGGAGCCCGAGGAAGAGTCGGAGCCCGACGACGAGCCGGAGGACGGGGGGCTGCGCACCCAGGCCGGGATGCCGATCTTCGACGACGACTCCGACGACGTGTCCTGGCTGCAGTCCCGGGCCACCCCGGCGCCACCCCCGCCGCCGTTCGAGGAGCCTCCGCAGCGACCGCTGTTCGCGCCGACACCGGCACGCGGTGAGCCCGTACGCCGGCCGCGACCGGGTGGTGCCTCGACCAACGGCGGCGTGGAGTACTGGCCCTGGGCCGACACCGGAACCGGCACCGGCCGGACCACCGGCAGCGGCCTGACCCCGGTCGTCGACGACGAGCCACCGCCGGGCCGGAGCTGGCTGCGCCTGGCCGCCGCGATCGCCGCCGGCCTCCTGCTGCTGGTCGCCATCGTCGTGGCCTACAACCTCGGGCGCGGCAAGACCGTGCTCGGCGCCGAGGTTGACGACGACCCGACCCCCACCCCGAGCGCCACTCCGTCGGCGGAGCCGACGCTGCTGGGCGGCCTGGTGGCCGACGACCTCGACCCGCAGGGCACACCGGAGCCGGAGGAGAACAGCGACGACGCGCCGCTCGCCGTGGACGGCAAGGTCGACACCACCTGGTCGACGTCGAGCTACCAGCAGCAGCTCGGCCCCGGCGGACTGAAGACGGGTGTCGGCCTGAGCATCGACCTCAAGGGCATGCAGACCGTGACCTCCGTCGACGTCACCCTGGTGGGCGCACCCACCGGGATCTCGCTCTACCTCTCCGACGCGGCCCCCACCGACGTCGAGGGTCTCCAGCGCGTCGCCTCCACCACGGCCGAGACCGAGACCGTCACCATCACGCTCTCCGAGCCCGCCGAAGGCCGGTTCCTCGTCGTGTGGCTGACCGCGCTTCCCCCCGACGGGGCGGAGTTCCGCGGGACCATCGCCGAGGTGGCGGTCCGGGGTGAGTGACCACGACGCCGTCGACCCGACCGACGCCGAGCTGCTCCAGGCCCACGTCGACGGCGACCGCGAGGCGTTCGGCGTCCTCTTCGCCCGCCACCGCGACCGGCTCTGGGCCGTGGCGCTGCGCACGATGGGCAACCCCGAGGACGCCGCCGACGGGCTCCAGGACGGGCTGATCGCGGCCTACCGCCGAGCCGCGTCGTTCCGCGGTGACGCCGCGGTCACCACCTGGCTGCACCGGGTCGTCGTCAACGCTTGCCTCGACCGGATCCGGGCCGCCAAGGTCCGGCGCGCCGACCCGCTGCCCGACGACCTCGAGGAGTACGGCGACCGCGGGTCGCTGGCCACCGGTGGAAGCGCCGGCGACGACGGTGACCCCGCGGAGGCCGCCGTACGCGGCGAACGCCAGCAACGCGTGCTGGACGCCCTGTCCGGCCTGCCGGCCGAGCAGCGGGCCGCCCTGGTGCTCGTCGACATGGAGGGCTACCCCGTCTCCGAGGTCGCCCTGATTCTCAACTGCGCCGAGGGCACCGTGAAGTCGCGCTGCTCCCGCGGACGGGCCAAGCTGGCGGTCACGCTGGGGCTGCTGGCGCCCGGCCGTGACCCGGACCACCCCGACCCGGGGAACCCGGCCGCGTCCGCCCCCGTCAGATCAGCACGGAGCCCACGAGGCCCACCCACCCCCGACTGAGCACCACGGCACCGCTTCGCACCGCACCACCACGACCCCTGGAGACTGTCCCGATGTCCGACGACCACGAGCTGAGCCCCGAGCAGGAGCGCGTCCGCCGCCTGCTGGCCCAGGCGCGCGTCGAGGACCCGATGCCCGACGACGTCGCCGAGCGTCTCGACCGCGTCCTGGCCCGGCTCGCCGACGAGGAGGGCGAGTCCCCCGCGACGGTGGTCGACCTGGCCCACCGCCGCCGGCGCAAGGCCGCGACCCTGTTGGTCGCCGCGGCCGCCGTCGTGGCTCTCGGGGTCGGCGTCGGCAACCTCGTCCCGGGGACGGTCAGCAGCGGTGACGATGCCGGGAGCGCCGCAGAGGCCCCGGAGGCCGAAGCCGCCGGTGACGCCGACAGCAGCCTTCGCAACGGCGTCGACGGAGTGGCGCCCGGGAACCAGTTCAGTGGCCCGGCGTCCGACCGGCCGCAGCGGGTCCGACCCAACTTCTTCGCCGACGACGTCGCCCGGCTGCGCGCACAGCAGCTGGTCAGCATCACCGACAGCAACGGCAACGTCGAGAGCCAGGCCGACCCGCCGCCCCAGGAAGCCCCCTTGGGGACGGCCAGCGGCGTGTTCGTGTGCGACGCAGCACCGTATGGCGCGGGCCAGCTGGTCGCGGTGCGCTACGCCGGGGTGCCCGCCGTCCTCGCGTACCGCCCTCCGGCCGGTGACACCCAGGTCGTCGACCTGCTCGAGTGCGGCACCGCCGCGATCCTGCGCTCGGTCACCCTGCCCGTGCCCTGACCGGCCCTGGGCCGCGGGCGGCGGGAAGAATGCTCCCCTACGATCGGTTGAAGCAAGTGCGCCCTGAGGCATCCCCAGGGCCCGACAAGCGACGAGAGTTGGACGGCATGTCTGAGACCCGCAACGTGATCATCATCGGCTCCGGCCCCTCCGGCTACACCGCGGCGGTCTACGCCGCCCGCGCCAGCCTCCAGCCGTTGGTCTTCGAGGGCTCGGTGACCGCCGGCGGCGCGCTGATGACCACCACCGAGGTCGAGAACTTCCCCGGCTTCCGCGACGGCATCATGGGCCCCGCGCTCATGGACGAGATGCGCGCGCAGGCCGAGCGCTTCGGCGCCGAGCTGGTCTCCGACGACGTCGTCGAGGTCGACCTGACCGGCGACCTCAAGGTCGTCAAGACCGCCACCGACACCTACACCGCGCGGGCCGTCGTACTGGCGACGGGCTCGGGCTACCGCAAGCTCGGCCTCCCCAACGAGGAGGAGCTGTCCGGGCGCGGGGTGTCGTGGTGCGCGACCTGCGACGGGTTCTTCTTCCGCGAGCAGCACATCGCCGTCGTCGGTGGCGGTGACTCGGCGATCGAGGAGGCCACGTTCCTCACCCGTTTCGGCTCGAAGGTCTCCCTGATCGTGCGCCGCGGGGAGCTGCGCGCCTCCAAGATCATGCAGGAGCGGGCCTTCGCCGACCCCAAGCTCGAGATCGAGTGGAACTCCGTGGTCGAGACCATCAACGGCTCCGACCGCCTCGAGTCGGTCACCCTCAAGGACACCGTCACCGGCGAGACCCGCGACCTGCCCGCCACCGGCCTGTTCATCGCGATCGGCCACGACCCGCGCTCCGAGCTGCTGACCGGGCAGGTCGACCTCGACGACAACGGCTACGTGCTGGTGAAGCACCCCTCGACGGCCACCAA
This sequence comes from Nocardioides szechwanensis, assembly GCF_900103935.1. Taxonomy (GTDB): domain Bacteria; phylum Actinomycetota; class Actinomycetes; order Propionibacteriales; family Nocardioidaceae; genus Nocardioides; species Nocardioides szechwanensis. Next base: position 56,262 of record NZ_FNIC01000004.1, on the reverse strand, counting down.
CCTGCCCGGCGTCTTCGGCGCGGGTGACCTGGTCGACCACCACTACCGCCAGGCGATCACCGCGGCCGGCACCGGCTGCGCCGCGGCCCTCGACGCCGAGCGCTACCTCGCGGAGCTGGACCACGCCGCCGTTTCCGGCGCCGAGGCGCAGACCGCGGTCGCCGACTCGGCGCTCACCGAGACGGTGCAGACCGCCGGTCTCTGACGCCGTTTGGTCCCAAACCGCAGGTCGACACCCGCGTGTGGGGAACATGCGTCCGACCGGTGGTGTTCACTATCAACAGACCTCTGAGTTGAACCGAGAAGGGATATGCCGTGGGCAACATCGAAGCCGTGACCGACGCCGAGTTCGAGGCGCAGGTCCTCAAGTCCGACAAGCCGGTCCTCGTGGACTTCTGGGCCGAGTGGTGCGGCCCGTGCCGCCAGGTCGCCCCGATCCTCGACGAGCTCAACACCGCGCACGGGGACAAGATCACGTTCCTCAAGATGAACGTCGACGAGAACCCCGTGACGCCGTCGTCCTACCGGGTCACCGGCATCCCGACGATCAACGTCTACCAGGGTGGTGAGGTGGTCCGCTCGATCGTGGGCGCCAAGCCCAAGGCCGCGCTGCTCAAGGAGCTCGAGTCCTTCATCGCCTGACGGTTCTCTGACGCAGCATCCGCTCCACCGTCACCGCTCACCCGGTTCGCCGAGTGAGCGGTGACTGCTTTCCGGGCTCGGCTTCGGCGCCGGACGTACGGCGCCCAGCAGCCTCTCCACCGCGGCCTCGACCTCGTCGCGCCAGGTGAGCGCCGAGCGCAGCTCCATCCGCATCCGCGGGGTCAGCGGGTGCGGCCGGTGGGTCTTGAAGCCGACGCCGCCGAGGAACTCGACCGGCGCCAGGCACGAGCCGACGCCGGGCGTGGTGGTGCCGAACGCCTCCACGGCGCGGATCCCACCGCGCAGGATCAGGTCGCGGGCCATGCCCTGCACCAGCATCCGGCCCAGCCCACCGCCCGCGTGCGCCGGATCGACGTACGCCGTGGTCAGCAGCACCGCGTCCGAGGAGACCGGGGCGGTGGGGAACCCACCGGCGCCGGGGACGTACGCCTCCGGGGCGTAGACGAGGTAGCCCACCGGTTCGTCGTCGACCAGCGCCACCCGGCCGCACGAGCCCCACTCGCGCAGCACCTCCGAGAGCCACGCCTCCTTCTCGCCGGCCGCCGCCTCGTCGTCGACCCGGCCCCGGCGTACCGGGTCGAGCTCCCAGAACAGGCAGGTGCGGCAGGGCCCGGGCATCCGGGCCAGGTGGTCGACGGTCAGCTTGACGACCTTGCGAGACATGCGCACCTCCCCTGTCGGGCGGGACGACCCACGGGACCGCGACCTGGGACTGCGGGTGAGCCGCGGGGGTCCTCCTGAGAGGATGACACTCGTGCGCCCGATCCGGCAGAGCCGCAAGCTCCACAACGTCCGTTACGACGTGCGGGGACCCATCCTGGTCGAGGCCCAGCGGCTCGAGGCCGAGGGCCACCGGATCCTCAAGCTCAACATCGGCAACCCGGCGCCGTTCGGCTTCGAGGCGCCCGAGGCGATCCTCGCCGACATGATCCACCACCTGCCCGAGTCGCAGGGCTACAGCGACTCGCAGGGCATCTACTCGGCGCGCACGGCGGTCTCGCAGTTCTACCAGCAGCAGGGACTGCTCGACGTCACCGTCGAGGACGTCTTCATCGGCAACGGCGTCTCCGAGCTGATCTCGATGGTGCTCCAGGCGTTCGTCGACGACGGCAACGAGATCCTGGTCCCCGCGCCCGACTACCCGCTGTGGACCGGGGCGGTGACCCTCGCCGGCGGCGTGCCCGTGCACTACCTGTGCGACGAGGACGACGACTGGAACCCCGACCTCGCGGACATCGAGTCCAAGATCACCGAGAACACCCACGCGATCGTCATCATCAACCCCAACAACCCCACGGGTGCCGTCTACAGCAAGGCCACCGTCGAGGGCCTGGTCGACATCGCGCGCCGCCACGAGCTGGTGGTCTTCGCCGACGAGATCTACGAGAAGATCCTGTTCGACGGGGCGGTGCACCACCACGCCGCGAAGGCCGCCGGTTCCGACGTACTGTGCCTGACGTTCAGCGGACTCTCGAAGTCCTACCGCGTGTGCGGCTACCGCGCCGGCTGGGTGATGATCTCCGGCCCCAAGGAGCGCGCGACCGACTTCCTGGAGGGCCTCACCCTCATCGCCAACATGCGGATGTGCGCCAACGTGCCCGCGCAGCACGCGATCCAGACCGCGCTGGGCGGCTACCAGTCGATCCAGGAACTGATCGGGCCCGGCGGCCGGTTCTACGAGCAGAGCATTCTGGCCCACCGGCTGCTCAACGACATCCCCGGTGTGTCCTCCGTACGCCCTCAGGGGGCGCTCTACTGCTTCCCGCGGCTGGACCCCGAGGTCTACCCGATCGAGGACGACGAGGCCTTCGTCATCGACCTGCTGCGCGCCAAGAAGCTGCTGGTCACCCACGGCACCGGCTTCAACTGGCCCACGCCCGACCACTTCCGGCTGGTCACGCTGCCCGACGTGGCAGTGCTCGAGGAGGCGATCGGCCGGATCGCCGACTACCTCGCCACGCTTCGCTGACTGCATCCTGGGCTGACCGCACCCCCCACGCTCAACGAGGAGCACCATGCGCGACATCACCTACCCGCCGATCATCCTCACGGCCAAGACCCTGTTCCGGGTCCTGGGGCAGCGCTTCGAGATGACCGGGACCGAGCACGTGCCGAAGACCGGCGGCGTGCTGCTGGCCTATAACCACATCGGGTACGTCGACTTCGTGTACGGCGGGCTCGCCGCCAACCCCTCCGGCCGGCTGGTGCGCTTCATGGCCAAGCGCGAGATCTTCGACAACCGGTTCGGCGGGCCACTGATGCGCTCCCTGCACCACATCCAGGTGGACCGCGGCGAGGGGCTGGCGTCGTACCACACAGCGCTGGACTACCTGAAGAACGGCGAGGCGGTCGGGATCTTCCCCGAGGCGACGATCTCGCGGGCGATGGAGCTCAAGGAGTTCAAGTCCGGTGCGGTGCGGATCGCGGCGGCGGCCGGGGTACCGCTGGTGCCGGTCATCCTCTGGGGTACGCAGCGGATGATGACCAAGGACCACCCCCGGGACTTCTCGCGCGGCAAGACCATCGCCATCCGGGTCGGCCAGCCCCTGCACCCGACCGGCGACGACCCGGTCGCCGAGACCGCCGAGCTCCACCGGGTGATGTCCTCGATGCTCGACGAGACCATCCGCACCTACCCCGAGGCCGAGCAGCCCCCGGGCTCCTGGTGGCTCCCGGCCCGCTACGGCGGCTCGGCACCCACGCTCGAGGAGGCGGCCGCGCTCGACGCCGCCGAGAAGCGCGACCGCGCCGCCCGGCGTGCCGCCAAGCGCGCCGCCAAGGACTCCTGACCCCACCCCCGCTGCGCCACCCCACCCCGGGTCGCCCGGATAGTCCCTCACATCAGCGCGACTTGGATCGATCCAAGACCACTCTGGCGTGAGGGACTATCTCAGTTTGCGCAGGTGAGAGGCTCGTACCGACATGGCGACTAGTCGATAAGTGGGTTTGTCGACAAAGCGACAGGTGGCTAGATCGGCCGGTCGTTGCGGTTGCGCGGGTCCATGATGTCGATGATCCGGCGCAGGTCGTCGAGGGAGGCGAACTCCACGGTGATCTTGCCCTTGCGCTGGCCGAGGTCGACCTTGACCCGGGTCTCCAGCCGCTCGGAGAGGCGCTCGGCGAGGTCGGCCAGGCCGGGTGCCGTGGGCTTGCGCCGGGTGACCCGCTGGCCGGAGCCCTTGAGCTCGCCGACGGCCACGATCTCCTCGAGGCCACGGACGCTGATGCCCTCGGCGACGACTCGCTGGGCGAGCCGGTCCTGGATCTCCGGGTCCTCGACGGCCAGCAGCGAGCGGCCGTGCCCGGCGGAGAGGACCCCCGCCGCGACGCGGCGCTGGACGGCCGGGCTGAGCTTGAGCAGGCGCAGCGTGTTGCTGATCTGCGGACGGGAGCGCCCGATCCGGCCGGCGAGCTCCTCGTGGGTGCAGGAGAAGTCCTCGAGCAGCTGGGCGTAGGCCGACGCCTCCTCCAGCGGGTTGAGCTGCGAGCGGTGGAGGTTCTCCAGCAGCGCGTCGCGGAGCATGTCGTTGTCTTCGGTCTCGCGCACGATCGCGGGGATCGCGGTGAGGCCGGCCTCCTGGGAGGCGCGCCAGCGGCGCTCGCCCATGACCAGCTCGTAGGCCTCCGGGCCGGTACGCCGCACGACGACCGGCTGGAGCAGCCCCACCTCACGGATCGAGTGGACCAGCTCCGACATCGCCTCCTCATCGAAGACCTGCCGCGGCTGCACACGGTTGGGCTGTACCTGGGTGATCGGCAGCTCGGCGAAGTAGGCGCCCGAGGCGACCTGGTCCGGCGCCGGTGTCTCCGCGGTCGAGCCGGCCTCGCCCGACGAGGCGGGGGCCCCTGGGGTCCCCGGAGTCTCGGGCGGGGCGGTCGGGATCAGGGAGCCCAGGCCACGGCCCAGGCCACGGCGCTGCGTCGGACGGTTCACGCGCGGACTCCCTTGGTCGCGATCTCGCGGGCGGCCTCGAGATAGCTCAGCGCCCCGGGGGAACCCGGGTCGTAGGTCATGACCGTCTGGCCGTACGACGGCGCCTCGGAGACCCGCACGGAGCGTGGGATCGAGGTCTTGAGCACCTGGTCGCCGAAGTGCTCGCGCACCTCCTCGGCCACGCCGGCGGCCAGCCGGGTACGGGCGTCGTACATCGTGACCAGGATCGTGGAGACGGCCAGGTCCGGGTTGAGGTGGGCCCGCACCATGTCGACGGTCTCCAGCAGCTGGCCGAGGCCTTCCAGGGCGTAGTACTCGGCCTGGATCGGGATCATCATCTCGGCGCCCGCGACCAGCGCGTTGAGCGTGAGCAGCCCCAGGGAGGGCGGGCAGTCGATGAAGACGAAGTCGTAGCGCTCGTCGCCGACGTCGGCAGCGGTCCCCACGAGAGGATGGCCGTCGATCGCGCGCTTGAGCCGGCCCTCGCGGGCGACCACGCTGACCAGCTCGATCTCGGCACCGGCGAGGTCGATGGTCGCCGGCACGGCCCACAGCCCCTCGACGTCCGGGCACGGCGCGACCACGTCGGCGAGCGGAACGCCGTCCACGAGGGCGTCGTACGTCGAGGGCACGCCGCGTCGGTGCTCGACGCTCAGCGCGGTCGAGGCGTTGCCCTGGGGGTCCAGGTCGATGACGAGGACCCGCTGTCCGAGCTGGGCCAGGCCGGCGGCCACGTTGACGGTGGAGGTCGTCTTGCCCACGCCGCCCTTCTGGTTGGCCACCACGAAGACCCGGGTCGCGTCCGGGCGCTGCAACGAGGGTCGGGTGTGTGCCTGCTGGCGAGCCAGGATGCTGTGCTGGGCCGCTCGCGCTAGGGGGGTGCCCGCGTCGTCGAGGGCGGAGCTCGTCGAGGCGAGCTCGCCCGCGGTCCGGACCGCGAACGGGCTCGGCGGCACCCCTTCGCCAGCTGTTTCACGTGAAACATCGTTGTTGTCCGCGTTCTCCCCTGCCTGTGGAGAACTGGTCTGAACCTGTGGATAGTCAGGCTCAGACGGCGGTGTGGCACCGGTGGAAAACTCCTCGGTCACTCGTTCCGCCTCTGCTTGCGTTTGGTTCTGGAAGGCGCCGCGCGCCTCGGGGGCGTCTGGGCCATCGGCCAAGATACCCGCGCCGGCTCGGCCCAGGTAACTCGCACCGCGACGGTTATGGACGACAGTAGGTCCTCACCGAGGATGTGCACCTCGGGAGCAGCACAACCCAGGTCCGCGAGGACGCCGGCGGACGCCTCGATCTCCTCGGCGACCGACGAGCCCTTCATCGCCACCAGTGCACCGTGGGGGTCGACCAGCGGCATCGACCAGCCGAGCAGCCGCTCCATCGGAGCCACCGCCCGGGAGGTCACCACATCGAAGCGCCGCTCGCCGTGAAGGACCTCCGCCCGGCCCCGGACGACCTCGACCTGCTCCAGCCCCAGCTCGGCCACGGCCTCCTCGAGGAAGGTGGTGCGACGTAGCAGTGGCTCGACCAGCGTGACCCGAAGGTCGGGACGAGCGATCGCCAGGACCAGGCCCGGGAGGCCGGCACCGGACCCGATGTCGCAGACGGTGGCGTCCTCGGGCAGCAGGTCGGCCAGCACCGCGCAGTTCAGCAGGTGCCGCTCCCACAGGCGGGGCGCCTCCCGCGGACCGATCAGGCCACGGACGACCCCGTCGGTGGCCAGGAGGGCGGCGTAGCGCTCGGCGAGGGGTAGTCGCTCAACAGAAAACACCCTCCGCGCCACGTCGGGCGCGGAGGGTGTCAACGGGTCGGTCTCGCTCATCACGGACAACCGTGTTTCACGTGAAACATGCGTGGACTACGCGGGAACGATGACCACGAAGCGTCGCGGCTCGGCACCCTCGGACTCCGAGGACAGCCCGGCAGCGGCCACGGCGTCGTGGACGACCTTGCGCTCGAACGGGCTCATCGGGTCCAGGGACACCGGCTCGCCGGTCTCCTTCACCTGGGCGCATAGCCGAGCGGCCAGCGCCACGAGCTGCTCACGCTTGTCGGCCCGGTACCCGGAGATGTCCAGCATCAGGCGGGAGCGGTCGCCGGTCTCACGGAACACCGCGAGTCGGGTGAGCTCCTGCAGCGCCTCGAGCACCTCGCCGTCCGGGCCGATCAGCTGGCTCAGGTCGGCACCCACGATCGACACCGCGGCACGGTCACCGTCGACGTCCATGTCCAGGTCGCCGTCGAGATCGGCGATGTCGAGGAGCTCCTCGAGGTAGTCGGCGGCGATGTCACCCTCGCGCTCGAGCTGCTGGAGGCGCGAGGCCCGAGCCGGGGCCGGCGTCTCGTCGTCACTCTCGTCGGAGTCGTCGCCGTCCTCCGCCACCTCAGCAGCGTCAGCAGCGTCAGCAGCGTCAGGGGCCCCAGGGGCCCCTGAGGCGTCAGGGGCGTCCTCGGACGTCTCGGGGGAGTCGTTCTCGCCCACCTCGGTGACCTCGTCGGTCTCGGTGGTCTCGGTGTCGACGTCGGCGCTCATGGGGTGTCTCCCTTGTCCTTGTTCTGGTCAGTCTTCGGTTCGGGGGCCTTGCCGGCCTGTTTGCCCTGGCCCTGCTGGCCCTGCTTCTGCTGGCGCTGCTGACCCTGCCGCTTCTGGGCGGCCTGGCTCTTCTGCTGCTGCCTGAGCTGAGCCTGACGCTGGGCCTTGGTCAGCCGCTTGGGCTGTTCACGCACGGCGGGGCGCGTCTCGACCTCGGGCTCAGGCTCCGCCTCGGCCACGAGCGGCTTGCCGTGCTTGAGCGCCTTGGCCTTGTCGCGGTCGAGCTTGGCCTGGGCCGCCGGCGTGCCGGGGGCCGGGTTGTTGCGGATCACGTAGAACTGCTGACCCATCGTCCACAGGTTCGAGGTGGTCCAGTAGAGGAGGACACCGATCGGGAACGCCACGCCACCGAGACCGAACGCCACGGGGAGGATGTAGAGCAGCATCTTCTGCTGCTGGGCGTAGGGACCGCTGAGCGCGTCGGCCGGCATGTTCTTGCTCATCAGCTGGCGCTGGGTGGTGAACGTGGTCGCGGTCATCGACAGCACCAGGACCAGCGCGACAGCCATGACCAGGCCGTTGGCGTCCGGGTTGCCGCCCCAGGTGCGGGCGCCCCAGAAGGAGTCGGAGATCGGGATCGCGCCGAAGATCTCGGACTTGCCGAACTTCGCGGCCAGGTCCTCGGTCAGGAACCCGTGCGCGGTGCCCTTCTTGGCCGCCTGGTCGAGCAGCCGGAACAGGGCGAAGAAGATCGGCATCTGCAGCAGGATCGGCAGGCACGAGGCGAACGGGTTGGTGCCCGTGTCCTTGTAGAGCTTCATCGTCTCCTGGGCGAGACGCTCCCGGTCGTGACCGTACTTCTTCTGCAGCTCCTTGACCTTGGGCTGGATCAGCTGCATGTTGCGGCTGGACTTGATCTGCTTGACGAACAGCGGGATCAGCGCGACCCGGATCACCAGCGTCAGCCCGATGATCGACAGCGCCCAGGCCAGACCACCCTCGGGGTCGAGGCCGATGTGGGTGAACACCCAGTGCCAGGCGAGCAGGATCGCCGAGATGGCGTAGTAGAGCGGCGTCATGATGAAGCTGCCGATGTCGCCGAAGATTCCCACGGATCAGGCTCCTTGGTGCGTCGAGGTCGAGTTGCCCGCTGCGACGCGGGGAGGAACGGGGTCGTAGCCGCCGGCGGCCCAGGGGTGGCACCGTGCAAGCCGGCGCACGGCGAGCCAGCCGCCTCGGACCGTACCGTGCTGCTCCACGGCCTCGAGCGCATAGGCCGAGCAGGACGGGTGGTAACGGCACACCTGCCCGTAGAGCGGGCTGATCACGGCGCGGTACGCCTTCAGCAGTCCGATCACGACGTACTTCATGCGGCGTCCCTCGGTAGCAACCGTCCCAGACAACGATCGAGGTCGGCGGCCAGTTCCGCCGCCGAGGCGGCGCCGGCCGCGGGCAGCGCCCGGACCACGAGCGCGCCGGAGTCCGGGAGCGAGGTGAGCTGCTCCCGGACGAGGTGACGTAGGCGGCGCTTCACACGGTTGCGGACGACGGCGTTGCCGACGGCCTTGCTGACGACGAACCCCACGCGGGGGCCAGATAGGTCGGTGAGCGCCAGGTGCACGACGAGCGTGCGCGAGGCCGACCGCCGTCCCGTGCGGGAGACCAGACGGAACGTCGCGGCGTCTGTGAGCCGGTGCTCCGTGGACAGCACGGGATGGCTGCGTCAGGCCAGCAAGGCCGGAGGACGCAACCCTCAGACGGCCAGGCTCTTGCGGCCCTTGCGGCGGCGCGTCGAGAGGATGGCGCGGCCGGCGCGGGTGCGCATGCGCAGGCGGAACCCGTGCACCTTGTGGCGACGACGGTTGTTCGGCTGGTACGTACGCTTGCTCACGAGCTTGTCTCTTTCAGTTGGTTCAGGAGGAAGTCACGCGGCTGGATCGGCAGCGCCTGGCCACTGGGACGAGGCCCGTGGGCCGGTTCGGCTGGCACCGCCCACCCACGGAAACTTCTGACTCTCCCGTGGACATGCGGCACCGGTCGACACCCGGTGACCGGCCAACGGTACGCGTTGGCGTTCCACAGGGTCAAACCCGTGCGACCCCCCGCCGGGATGCTTCTCCACATGCTCTCTCGAAGCCTGTGGATGACGGGTTGCCGGAGCCCGTTGAGGCGGGTTAGGTTCGTGACACCGAGGTTCCCCCGCATCCTCGGAAATCTCCGAATCGGCCCCGTTTGTGACCCCCGCCACATTGGACGGAAAAGGGCACCTGACCTGCGACGATGCTCGACTCGGTGGCCTCCGGATGCGTCTCGGACCGACTCTGTCCACAGACTGAGGGTCGGGTTCACACCCTGTGGACAAACTTGTGGAGACAGCACGGGACGGCGCCAAGACGGCGTGCGGACAAAGCTCGGGCACGTCCCGAGGAGGAAAGGCGGCGGGAACCCGGTGGAGCAGATGATGTCGGAGCTGGACCAGGCATGGCGTCAGGTCGTCGACGACCTGCAACCCAACCAGCGGGCGTGGCTTCGTGCCAGCAAGCCGGTGACCCTGCACGAGAACACCGCGATCATCGCGGTGCCCAACGACTTCACCCGGGTTCAGCTCGAGGGCCGGCTGCGTGGACAGCTCGAGGACGCGCTCACGGAGAGCTTCGCGCGCGAGATCCGGATCGCGGTCACCGTCGACGCCAGCCTCGACGACGGGCAGCCCATCCCGGACCACCGGAGCCAAGACGATTCGGAGACAAGTCGAGAGATCGACATGTCGACAATTCCGCAGGTGCAGCCCCTGCCTCCCCCGCAGTCCCGCCTCCCCGAGGCGACCGAGCAGGTCAAGGGCAGCGCCCTGGAGACCCGGCTCAACCCGAAGTACACCTTCGAGACCTTCGTCATCGGCAGCTCCAACCGGTTCCCCCACGCCGCCGCGGTGGCCGTGGCCGAGGCGCCCGGCAAGGCCTACAACCCACTGCTGGTCTACGGCGACTCCGGGCTGGGCAAGACCCACCTGCTCCACGCGATCGGCCACTACGTGCGCAGCCTCTACGCCGGCGCCAAGGTGCGCTACGTGTCGAGCGAGGAGTTCACCAACGAGTTCATCAACGCGATCCGCGACGACCGGCAGGACCGGTTCAAGCGGCGCTACCGCGACGTCGACGTACTCCTGATCGACGACATCCAGTTCCTGGAGGGCAAGACCCAGACCCAGGAGGAGTTCTTCCACACGTTCAACACGCTCCACAACGCCAACAAGCAGATCGTGCTGACCTCCGACCGGGCGCCCAAGCGGCTCGAGGCGCTCGAGGACCGGCTGCGCAACCGGTTCGAGTGGGGCCTGATCACCGACGTGCAGCCGCCCGACCTCGAGACCCGGATCGCGATTCTGCGCAAGAAGGCCGCCATGGACCGGCTCACCGCGCCGCCGGACGTGCTCGAGTTCATCGCCTCCAAGATCCAGACCAACATCCGCGAGCTCGAGGGCGCGCTGATCCGGGTGACGGCGTTCGCCAACCTCAACCGTCAGGAGGTCGACATGACCCTGGCCGAGATCGTGCTCAAGGACCTGATCCCCGAGGGCGGCGAGCCGGAGATCACGGCGTCGCTCATCATCGCCCAGACCGCGGCCTACTTCGGGCTCTCCATCGAGGAGCTCACCGGCCCCAGCCGCGGCCGGCACCTGGTGATGGCCCGCCAGATCGCGATGTACCTCTGCCGCGAGCTGACCGCCCTGTCGCTGCCCAAGATCGGCGCCCAGTTCGGCAACCGCGACCACACGACGGTGATGTACGCCGACCGCAAGATCAACCAGCTGCTCGCCGAGCGGCGTGCGGTCTTCAACCAGGTCAGCGAGCTCACCAACCGGGTGAAGATGCAGGCCCGCCAGTCCTGAGCAGCTCCTCTTGCGACGACCACCTGGCTGTGGACGACGGTGCTCCCGGGGTCCGAACTACACGGGGAGGATCTGTGGACGAGCGAGCAGCACCGTCCGGCGGCGTCGCCTCATTCCACACAGACAGCGGGCTGTCCCAGATCCATCCACAGGTTCGTCGATAGCGAATAGCGCCTCTGACCTGCATAGATGTTGTTCATCCACAGTTTCCACCGTTGCTATGACTACGACGGACCTCTATCTGCTCAGGTCATCGGTGAACATCCATCTGGACCCCTGCCTGGGGATGACTCGTGCGGGTCGGACCTACGTGGCAGGATGCGCATCCCAAGAACTCCCGCAACACAACCCAGCAAACTCTGCCGTCCCGAAGGATCCATCGTGAAGTTTCGTGTCGACCGCGACGTGCTCGCCGACGCCGTCGCCTGGGCTGCCCGCAGCCTGCCGGTCCGTCCCAGCGCCCCGGTCCTGGCCGGGCTCCTGATCGATGCGACCGACGACGGGCTGGTGCTGTCGACCTTCGACTACGAGACCTCCGCGCGCGCCACGCTCGCCGCTGAGGTGAGCGACGAGGGCCGTGCCCTGGTCAGTGGCCGGCTCCTCGCCGACATCTGCCGCAGCCTGCCAGCCAAGCCGGTCGACATGGCGATCGACGGTGCGCGGGTCACGCTGACGTGTGGTTCGGCCCGGTTCACGCTGCAGACGATGCCGGTCGAGGACTACCCGACGATCCCGCAGATGCCGGTCGCCACCGGCACCGTCCAGAGCGACGTCTTCGCGCACGCCGTGGCCCAGGCGGTCACCGCCGCCGGCCGCGACGACATGCTGCCCGTGCTTACCGGTGTCCGGATCGAGATCGACGGCTCCACGATCTCGCTGCTGGCCACCGACCGGTTCCGGCTCTCCCAACGCGAGTTCAACTGGGACCCACGCTCCCCCGACGAGTCGGTCGCAGCCCTGGTCCCGGCGCGTGTCCTCGGCGACACCGCCAAGTCGCTCACCGCGGGCAGCGAGGTCACGATCGCCCTCTCCGCGAGCGGATCGGGCGAGGGTCTGATCGGTTTCGAGGGCACCGGACCCGGCGGGCTTCGTCGTACGACGACCCGGTTGCTGGACGGCGAGTTCCCCAAGGTCCGCAGCCTGTTCCCCGCGGAGAAGCTCACCGTCGCGAAGGTCGACAAGGCCGCGCTGATCGAGTCGGTCAAGCGCGTCTCCCTCGTCGCCGAGCGCAACACCGCCGTGCAGCTGGCGTTCAGCGACGGCGTACTCACCCTCGACGCCGGGTCGGGTGACGAGGCCCAGGCCTCCGAGTCGATCGAGGCGCTGATCGAGGGCGAGGACATCACCACCGGCTTCAACCCGCAGTTCCTGCTCGACGGCCTCACCGCCATCGACGAGCCGGTCGTCGAGCTCGCCTTCACTCAGGCCTCCAAGCCGGTGGTCCTGAGCGGCTCGGTCGAGGACGGCGGCAACGACAGCGGGTTCCGCTACCTGCTCATGCCGAGGCGCCTGCTTTCCTAGGGGTGGCAACCCCTCACGCTCGGCAGACCCTCGGAGGACACGCATGGAGATCGGACTCGTCGGGCTCGGCAAGATGGGCGGCAACATGCGCACCCGCATGCGCAACGCCGGCCTCACCGTCGTGGGCTACGCCCGCGACCCCGCCGTCCGCGACGTCGACTCGCTCGCGGCCCTCGTCGAGGCGCTCCCGGCGCCCCGCGTGGTCTGGGTCATGGTCCCCGCCGGCGCCGCCACCGACGACGTGGTCACCGAACTGAGCGACCTGCTCGACGAGGGTGACCTGATCGTCGACGGCGGCAACTCCCGGTGGACCGACGACGAGATCCACGCGCAGATGCTCGCCGAGAAGGGCATCGGGTTCGTCGACTGCGGAGTGTCCGGCGGCGTCTGGGGCCTCGAGAACGGTTACGCCCTCATGTACGGCGGCACGACCGACGACGTCGCCAAGGTTCAGCCGGCCTTCGACGCCCTGCGGCCCGAAGGCGACTTCGGCTCGGTCCACGCTGGCAAGGTCGGCGCCGGGCACTTCTCCAAGATGGTCCACAACGGCATCGAGTACGCGATCATGCAGTCCTACGCCGAGGGCTGGGAGCTGCTCGAGAAGGTCGACCTCGTCGACAACGTCACCGAGGTGCTCCGGTCGTGGCGCGAGGGCACGGTCATCCGGTCCTGGTTGCTCGACCTGCTGGTCGCCGCGTTGGACGAGAAGCCCAACCTGGAAGGGATCCGCGGCTACGCCGACGACTCCGGCGAGGGCCGCTGGACCGTCGAGGCCGGCATCGAGAACGCCGTTGCCACCCCCGCGATCACCGCCGCGCTCTACGCGCGCTTCGTCTCCCGCCAGGACGACTCCCCGGCCATGAAGGCGATCGCCGCGATGCGCAACCAGTTCGGCGGCCACGCCATGCAGACCGACGCGCCCAAGGGCGGCGACGCGTCCGGTGGCACCCCCGACCAGTCCGCCGCCGCGACCCAGGCCGGGTCCGGCGACGACTCCGCCCCGGCCGAGAGCTAGCCAGAACGCCCCACGTGTACGTCTCCCACCTCACGCTGCACAACTTCCGCTCCTACGGCTCCGTCGACGTGCCGCTCGAGGCCGGCGTCACCGCGTTCATCGGCCGCAACGGGCAGGGCAAGACCAACCTGGTCGAGGCGATCGACTACCTCTCGCGGCTGTCGTCGCACCGGGTCGCCACCGACGCGCCCCTGGTCAGGGCCGGCTGCGACCAGGCGATCGTGCGGGCCGCCGTCGTGCGCGACGGCCGGACGGCGGTCCTCGAGGTCGAGCTCAACCCCGGCAAGGCCAACCGGGCCCGGGTGAACAAGTCGCCGCTGCCCAAGTCACGTGACCTCGTCGGCCTGGTCCGCACCGTGGTGTTCTCCCCCGAGGACCTCACCCTGGTCAAGGGCGACCCGTCCGACCGGCGCCGCTTCCTCGACGACCTGTTGGTGCTGCGTACGCCGCGGCTCGCCGGCGTCCGCGCCGACTACGACCGGATCCTGCGCCAGCGCAACTCGTTGCTCAAGACCGCCGGCCACGCTCGGCGCGGCTCGACCGGCCAGGAGTCGGCGCTCTCCACGCTCGGCGTGTGGGACTCCCACCTCGCCCACACCGGCGCCGAGCTGCTGCGCGAGCGGCTCGCCCTGGTGGCCACGCTGCGGCCCTACGTCGGCAAGGCCTACGCCACCGTGGCGCGCGGCGCGTCGCGCGACGACGCGGAGATCGACTACCGGCCGTCGTTCGAGCTCGGCGACGACCTGGAGGCGAGCCTGCTCGCGGAGCTGGAGCGCCGCCGCGGTGACGAGCTCGACCGCGGCATCTCGCTGGTGGGTCCGCACCGCGACGAGCTGCTGCTCACCCTGGGTGCGCCCGCGGAGGCAGGCGGCGTCAGGCTTCCGGTGAAGGGCTACGCCTCGCACGGGGAGTCGTGGTCGTTCGCGCTGGCGCTGCGGCTCGCGTCCTACGACCTGTTGCGCTCCGACGGCGACGACCCGATCCTGATCCTGGACGACGTGTTCGCCGAGCTCGACACCGAGCGACGCGGCCAGCTCGCCGAGCTGGTCGCCGGCGCCGAGCAGGTGCTGGTCACTGCCGCGGTGGCCGACGACGTACCGGTGGCGCTGGCGGGGGTCCGCTACGCCGTGGGCAACGGGGAGGTGACGCGTGTCTGACGAGGAGCTCGACCCCCCCGATCCCGAGCAGCCCGAGGAACCCGAGGAGCCGCACGCCGACGACGGGCTGGACCTGGCGCGGTCGCTGACCCGGGCGACGGCCGGCTCCACACCGCGGCGCAAGGCACGGATGCGCGGCAAGGACCGGCCGGCGTCGCCGCGCAGCCGGGTCAGTGGTGCCCACCCCGACGACCGCGACCCGCAGACCCTGGACAGCACCCTCGCCCGTCTGGTCGACGACCGCGGCTGGGAGCTCGACCTGCGGATGCGGGGCGTCTTCGCGCGCTGGCCCGAGCTGGTCGGCGACGAGGTCGCCGCACACTGCCACCCCGAGACCTTCACCGACGGCAAGCTCGTGGTGCGCACCGACTCGACCGCCTGGGCGACCCAGCTGACGCTGCTCGCGCCGAACGTCGTACGCCGCCTCAACGAGGAGCTCGGGCACGGCACCGTGGTCGTGATCGACGTCGTCGGACCACACCTGCCGAACTGGAAGAAGGGCCGCCGCTCGATGCGTGACGGCCGGGGTCCGCGAGACACCTACGGCTGAGCCCCTCAGGGGTCGCGGCGGCGCCCGGACCAACGGCCTACCAGGCGATCTGCGGGCCTCGTCTCCGTATGGGTACCCGTCTGACCCCCTGTTCGGGCCTCGAATCGGCCACGGAGAGGCGCTCAGAGCCCTTTTTCATCCACAGATCCCCCCACAGTCGGGGGTGACACGTGGAATGCGGGCTTTTAACCGGTAGCATGGCTATCGGTTGCCGTGACTGGTTCAGCCCGGGAGCAGCGACCTTCTGTGTGCCAACTCAACTTCTGCGATGAGGTCCTGCGTGTCTGACGAAAGCCCCCAGCCGCACGCCACCGTCACCGGAGACTACGACGCCTCCGCGATCCAGGTCCTCGAGGGACTGGAGGCGGTGCGCAAGCGCCCCGGCATGTACATCGGCTCCACCGGTGAGCGTGGCCTCCACCACCTGATCTGGGAGGTCGTCGACAACTCCGTCGACGAGGCGCTGGCCGGCGTCTGCGACCGGATCGTGCTGACCCTGCTCGCCGACGGTGGCATCCGCGTCGAGGACAACGGCCGCGGCATCCCGACCGACACCGCCGCCGGCCAGGAGATGCCGGCGTTGACGATGGCGCTGACCATGCTCCACGCGGGCGGCAAGTTCGGCGGCGGCGGCTACAAGGTGTCCGGCGGTCTTCACGGCGTCGGCATCTCGGTCGTCAACGCGCTCTCGACGCGCGTGATCGCCGAGGTCCGTAACCGCGGCCACGAGTGGCGCCAGACCTTCACCGTCGGCGTTCCCGACGGTGATCTCGAGCAGGTGCGCCCCATGGAGCCCGGCGAGCGCACCGGCACCACGATCACCTACTACGCCTCGCCCGAGATCTTCGAGACGACCACCTACAACCTCGAGACGATCACCAACCGGATCCGCGAGATGGCCTTCCTCAACAAGGGTCTCGAGATCGTGGTGCGCGACGAGCGCCCTGAGGCCGACGAGCTCGTCGAGGCGGTGCAGGACGCCACCGTCGAGGCCGACGTCGACTCCGCGGGACACGACGCGATCAAGAAGGCCGAGGGCGGTGGCCTGGAGCAGGTGTTCAAGTACGACCGCGGCCTGGTCGACTACGTCGAGCACCTCAACCGCCGCAAGGACAAGGCCAACCCGACGGTCATCTCGTTCGAGGCCGACTCCGACCTGTTCTCCAACGGCAAGGGAGCGGCCGACGCCGACCACCACATGAGCCTCGAGGTGGCCATGCAGTGGAACACGTCGTACACCGAGTCGGTCCACACCTTCGCCAACACGATCAACACCCACGAGGGCGGCACCCACGAAGAGGGCTTCCGCTCGGCGCTCACCTCCCTGGTCAACCACTGGGGCGAGGAGTGGGGCCTGATCAAGAAGCGCGAGGACCGGGTCTCGGGTGACGACATCCGCGAGGGCCTGACCGCGATCATCTCGATCAAGCTGGCCGAGCCGCAGTTCGAGGGACAGACCAAGACCAAGCTCGGCAACACCGAGGCCAAGGGCTTCGTGCAGCGCCTGACCAACGACCAGCTCGGCGCGTGGTTCGAGCAGAACCCCGCCGAGGGCCGCGACATCGTGCGCAAGAGCCAGGCCGCGGCGTCGGCCCGGATCGCCGCGCGCAAGGCGCGCGACCTGGCCCGCGGCCGTAAGGGCCTGCTCGGCGGCGGCGGTCTGCCCGGCAAGCTGTCCGACTGCCAGTCGACCAACCCCGCCGAGTGCGAGGTCTTCATCGTCGAGGGCGACTCGGCCGGCGGCTCGGCCCGCCAGGGCCGCGACCCGCGGGTCCAGGCGATCCTGCCGATCCGCGGCAAGATCCTCAACGTCGAGAAGGCCCGCATCGACAAGGTGCTCGCCAACACCGAGGTCCAGGCGATCATCTCCGCCCTCGGCACCGGCATCCACGAAGAGTTCAACCTCGACAAGCTGCGATACCACAAGGTCGTGCTGATGGCCGACGCCGACGTCGACGGCCACCACATCAACACCCTGCTGCTGACGCTGCTGTTCCGGTTCATGAAGCCGCTGATCGAGCACGGCTACGTCTACATGGCCCAGCCGCCGCTCTACCGGATCCGCTGGAACAAGCCGGCCGAGCACGAGTTCGTCTACTCCGACACCGAGCGCGACCTGATGATGCGCGACGGTCTGGAGCAGGGCCGCAAGCTGCCCAAGGAGAACCCCGTCCAGCGCTACAAGGGTCTCGGTGAGATGAACGCCGAGGAGCTGTGGGAGACCACGATGAACCCCGAGCAGCGCCTGATGCTCCAGGTGACCCTGGACGACGCCGCCCAGGCCGACGAGATCTTCTCGATCCTGATGGGCGAGGACGTCGAGCAGCGCCGGTCGTTCATCCAGCGCAACGCCAAGGACGTCCGCTTCCTCGATATCTAACTGTCTAGCGACAGTCCTAGATATCGATAGAACCGACCAGAGAGACCCAGACACGTGACTGAGACCCCCACCGGCGGCGGCACCACGACTCCTCCCGAGGGCCCCGGGCCCGGCGGCCGGATCGAGCCGATCGAGCTGCAGACGTCCATGCAGCGCGCCTACATCGACTACGCGATGGCGGTCATCGTCGGCCGCGCGCTGCCCGACGTACGCGATGGCCTCAAGCCGGTGCACCGCCGCGTGCTCTACGCGATGTACGACGGCGGCTACCGCCCCGACCGCGGCTTCTCGAAGTGCTCGCGCGTCGTCGGTGACGTCATGGGTCAGTACCACCCGCACGGCGACACCGCGATCTACGACACCCTGGTCCGCCTCGCGCAGCCCTGGGTGATGCGCGCGCCGCTGGT
Source organism: Nocardioides szechwanensis (assembly GCF_900103935.1). Classification (GTDB taxonomy): domain Bacteria; phylum Actinomycetota; class Actinomycetes; order Propionibacteriales; family Nocardioidaceae; genus Nocardioides; species Nocardioides szechwanensis. Next base: position 38,216 of record NZ_FNIC01000004.1, on the reverse strand, counting down.
CAACGGACAGGGCAACTTCGGCTCGCCGGGCAACGACTCCGCTGCCGCGATGCGTTATACCGAGTGCCGGATGGCTCCGCTCGCGCTCGAGATGGTGCGCGACATCGAGCAGGACACCGTCGACTTCCAGCCCAACTACGACGGCCGCTCGCAGGAGCCGACGGTCCTGCCGTCGCGCTACCCCAACCTGCTGGTCAACGGCTCGGCCGGCATCGCGGTCGGCATGGCCACCAGTATCCCGCCGCACAACCTGGTCGAGGTCGCCGAGGGCGCGCAGTGGGCGCTCGACCACCCCGACGCGTCGCGCGAGGAGCTCCAGGACGCCCTGATCGAGCGGATCAAGGGCCCCGACTTCCCCAACGGCGCGCTGATCGTGGGCCGCGAGGGCATCGAGCAGGCCTACCGCACCGGCCGCGGCTCCGTCACCCAGCGCGCGGTCATCGAGATCGACGAGGACAACCGGGGCCGCACCTGCCTGTCGATCACCGAGCTGCCCTACATGGTCAACCCCGACAACCTCGCGCTCAAGATCGCCGAGCTCGCCGACTCCGGTCGCGTCCAGGGCATCTCCGACGTGCGCGACGACTCGTCGGGCCGCACCGGCCAGCGCCTGGTCGTGGTGCTCAAGCGCGACGCCGTGGCCCGGGTCGTGCTCAACAACCTGCTCAAGCACACCGAGCTGCAGACCAACTTCAGCGCCAACATGCTCGCGCTGGTCGACGGCGTCCCGCGCACGCTGTCGGTCGACCAGTTCATCAGCAACTGGGTCACCCACCAGGTCGAGGTCATCCAGCGCCGTACCCGCTTCCGCCTCGCGGAGGCCGAGCGTCAGGCCCACATCTTCCGGGGCTACGCCAAGGCGCTCGACGCCCTCGACGAGGTGATCGCGCTGATCCGCCGGTCGCCCGACGTCGAGGAGGCCCGCACCGGCCTGATGGAGCTGCTCGAGATCGACGAGGTCCAGGCCAACGCCATCCTCGAGATGCAGCTGCGCCGACTGGCCGCCCTCGAGCGCCAGAAGATCATGGACCGGCTCGCCGAGCTCGAGGTGGCCATCGCCGACCTCGAGGACATCCTCGCCAACGAGACCCGCCAGCGCTCGATCATCGGCGAGGAGCTCGCCGGGATCGTCGAGAAGTACGGCAACGAGCGCCGCACCCAGATCATCGCGGCCGACGGCGACCTCTCGATGGAGGACCTGATCCCCGACGAGGAGCTGGTCGTCTCGATCACCCGCGGCGGCTACGCCAAGCGGACCCGTGCCGACCAGTACCGCTCGCAGAAGCGCGGCGGCAAGGGCGTGCGCGGCGCGACGCTGCGCGGCGACGACGTCGTCGAGCACTTCATCGCAACCACCAACCACCACTGGCTGCTGTTCTTCACGACCGCCGGCCGGGTCTACCGCACCAAGGCCTACAACCTCCCCGAGGCGCAGCGCGACGCCAAGGGCGGTCACGTCGCCGGGCTGCTGAGCTTCCAGCCCGACGAGTCGATCGCGCAGGTGCTGGCGATCCGCGACTACGAGCAGGCGCCCTACCTCGTGCTCGCCACCCGCAACGGACTGGTCAAGAAGACCCGCCTCGGCGACTACAACAGCCCGCGCCAGGCCGGCGTCATCGCGATCAACTTCCGCGAGGACGACGACGAGCTGATCGGCGCCGAGCTGGTCAACGCCGAGGACGACATCCTGCTGGTCTCCCGCAAGGGCTCGGCGATCCGCTTCCGCGCCGACGACTCGCAGCTGCGGCCGATGGGCCGGGCCACGTCCGGTGTCTCGGGCATGAAGTTCCGCACCAACGACGACGCCGTGCTGTCCATGTCGGTCATCCGCGCCGCCGAGGCGGCCGCGGAGGAGTCCGACGAGAACGTCCAGTACGTCTTCACGATCACCGACGGCGGCTTCGCCAAGCGCAGCCGGATCAGCGAGTACCGCCTGACCAACCGCGGCGGACTCGGCGTACGCGCCATGGCGCTGGCCAACGAGGACCGCGGTGGTCTGGTCGGCGGCTTCATCGTCGAGGACGGCGACGAGGTGCTCGCGATCACGCAGGGCGGGCAGGTCGTACGCAGCCCCATCAACGAGAACTTCCGGCCCACCGGTCGCTCGACCATGGGCGTGAAGTTCGTGACGCCGAAGTCCGGAGACTCGGTCGTGGTCGTCGCTCGGTCGGTCGAGGCCAAGGTGATCGACGACGCCGAGGACGGCGGGGTGGACGGCGAGCTTGACGGCGAGGTGGTCGCCGCTGAGTCGTCGGATGTGGTAGCGGATGACACAATCGACGAGACCGCACCCACGCAGACCACCGACGAAGGGGAGAGTGAGGGCTGATGACGGAGCGTTCCGCCCAGCCGTCCACCCAGCGCACCACCGTCCCGACTGACGACACCGCCGTGCGACCGCCGTTGCGCGAGCGCATCCAGGCGAAGGTCAGCTCGGCCACCGAGGAGCACCGCGCCAACGCCGCACCCGAGTCGACCAAGGCGGACAAGTTGGCCTCCGGCCCGGCCAAGCCGCCGCGGCGCGCGAGGTTGCGGCTGACCCGGATCGACCCGTGGTCGGTGATGAAGACGGCGTTCCTGCTGTCGATCGCCTTCGGCGTCGTCACCGTCGTCTCGGTGCTGATGGTCTGGTCCGTGCTCGGCGCGGCCGGTGTCTGGGACTCCATCAACCAGACGATCCAGGAGAGCATCGGCGGCCCGGAGACGGCAGATCTCGACGTCGAGAACTACATCGGGACCTCGCGGGTGCTCGGGTTCACGATGCTCGTGGCCGCGGTCGACGTCATCCTGCTGACCGCCATCGCCACCCTCGGGGCGTTCCTCTACAACATGGCGGCGGCGCTGCTCGGCGGCATCGAAGTCACCCTCGCCGAGGACAACAACTGAGCCCAGCCGAGGCCCCCGGTCGCACCCTCGGTGGGAGCAGTGCCGGGCGTTTTGTGGGGGCCGTTCGCGGTGGGGTAATGTTCGCCGCTGGCAGTCGCCAAGCGGGCCTATAGCTCAGACGGTTAGAGCGCTTCCCTGATAAGGAAGAGGTCAGAGGTTCAAGTCCTCTTAGGCCCACCACCACCTCTGCCCTCACGTGTTTTGGGAGTCACCATGAAGAAGATCCTCCTGGTCGTGATCGCGGCCGCCGGCGCCGTGATCGCCCGCAAGAAGATCTCCGAGGGCAAGGCAGAGCAGGCCCTCTGGGCCGAGGCCACCGACAACGTCGAGAAGGTCTGACCCGCTCGCTGTTCCACCACCCGCGTCCCGGCCTGGTGCCGGGATCCGAGGGGCCTTGGCGCAATTGGTAGCGCACCTGCTTTGCAAGCAGGGGGTTAGGGGTTCGAGTCCCCTAGGCTCCACAAAGAGAAACCGCAGGTCAACCTGCGGTTTCTTCCCATTTTCGGGCTAACCCCCTGCTGACTCTCTCGATGCTGTGGGGGATTGGTGGGGGAAAGCATCGGTACTGACGTCGGAGGACGCGGGCCCTGCCCAGGCCATCGACATGCTCAAGCGGTGCGACTTACTCCCAGGGTCCAGCCAGCAAGGCAGGATGGCGGGGTGGAGACCTTCAAGCGGACGCCGCTGCAGTTGTTCAACCTGCCGCAACACTTTGTCATCCCGCTCTTCCAGCGCCCCTACGTCTGGAAGGAAGACCTCCAGTGGGAGCCGCTCTGGAAGGACATCCGCCGGGTCGCTGAGCTGCGCATCAACGAGCCTCATCTCAACCCCCAGCACTTCCTGGGTGCGGTAGTCCTCCAAGCCCACGACGCGGGGAGCAACCGGGTGACTACCTGGAACGTCATCGACGGCCAGCAGCGGCTGACCACGCTCCAGGCGTTGATGGACGCGACGAGTGCGGTTCTGACGCAGGCCGGTTCGGATCGCTACGCGAGCCAGCTGGAGTCCCTGACGCACAACCCGGTGAACTTCATCCCAGAGGGCGACAGCCGACTCAAGGTGCGCCACCTCAACAACGACCACGCCGCCTTCGACGAGGTCATGTCCGCCGACCCACCAATCGATTACGCGAGCCTGAAGCACTCCGATTCCCAGATCGCGAAGGCTCACCGGTACTTCACAACTGCGGTAACCCAGTGGCTGGGCGATCCCGCGGCTGAGGGCTTCGCGGCCAAGGCCGAGCAGCTCGCCAGCGTGCTCCAGACGGATCTGCAGCTGGTCACTATCGAACTGCTGTCGTCGGAGAACTCACAGGAGATCTTTGAGACGCTCAATGCCCGGGGCACGCCGCTCACGGCTGCGGATTTGGTACGCAACTTCGTCTTCCAGCGACTGGAGGCCGAGGGTAGCGACACCAAGAAGGCCTACAAGGAGGACTGGCCGTTCGAGACGAAGTTCTGGACTAAAGAGATCAGCGTCGGCCGGTACTTTGTCAGCCGGAGTTCGCTCTTCCTCAATCAGTGGTTGATCTCGCGCCTTGGTGAAGAGATCAGTCCGCAGTCCACCTTTACCCGCTTCAAGTCGTATGTCGAACACCAGGCAGGCCACAAGATGGCCGACCTCCTGCCGGTTCTCAAGGAGCAGGCGAACCTGTATGAGGCCTGGACCGAGGCTGCTGCGCGACCTGACGGAAACCTCACGTCCGTCGAGATGGCCGTCTATCGAATGCAAGCCAGTGGGATTGAACTCCTGAAACCACTCTTGCTGTGGCTCCACGAGCCGGGCCGCGACCTTCCACAGGCAGTGATCGACGGGATCATCACTGCGAGTGAGAGCTGGGTCGTCCGTCGCCAGCTGCTCCGCCTGCCTGGATCGGACCTCGGCCGCATCGTCGCCGATCTCATCAAGACCAACACGCAGACTTCGACGCCTGAACTGGCTGACCGCGTGGTCGGCCATCTCGCGCGCCTCAACGTGACGAGCACCTACTGGCCGGGCGACGACGAGATCCGCTCGACGTTGATAGCCGAACCCGCGTATCGCCGGTTCCCCCGGGCACGTCTGCGCGCTTACCTGGAAGCGATCGAAAACTCGTTCCGTGCCGAGACGGGTCAGCCGCAGGTAGAGCGCGCTGGCTTCCCGATCGAACACATCCTCCCCCAGAAGTGGAAGGACCACTGGTCGGTCGAATCCCCAGAGGCCGAGCAGGAACGCCAGGAGCGGGTCCACCGCCTCGGCAACCTGACGCTGCTCACCAAGGGCCTCAACTCGAAGGTCTCCAACGGCCCATGGGCTAGCAAGCGCAAGAGCCTGATGGAGCACAACACCATTAAGCTCACTGGTCGCCTCCTGGATGTCGACGGCGAATGGGACGAGGCCAGGATCGACGAGCGCACGGCCATGCTCGTCGACAGGCTGCTCAAGGTCTGGCCCGTCCCGGTCGGCCACGCCGGCAGAGTCGTCGACCCCCAGACCAAGGCCCAGGATTGGGTAGAGATCAAGCATCTCCTCGAGGCCGGTCTCCTCTCGGTCGGGGACAAGCTGATCGCGACCCACCGCGACTTCGCAGGTGTCGAGGGCGTGATCGCCGCGGACGCCAAGATCGAGCTCAACGGCAAGCGCTTCGGAACGCCGTCTGGCGCCGGCAACCTGCTGCGCAAGCGGGCGACGAACGGGTGGTACTTCTGGTCCGTGGCCGACGGCCGGCGACTCCGAGATCTACGCGCCGAGCTTCTCGCCTCCGCGGAGTCCGCCGCCGAGGCACAGCTGGCGCTCATCGATGAGTAGCCGCTGTTCACCCGTCTACGGGGCCATTGAGAGAATCCGCGCGTGGGTGAGATGACGAAGGAAACGGAGCGCGCGGAGCTACACAAGACCATCTGGCGGATCGCCACCGATCTTCGCGGCAGTGTCGACGGATGGGACTTCAAAACATATGTCCTCGGAATGCTCTTCTACCGCTTCATCTCGGAGAACCTGACGGTCTACCTCAACGAGCAGGAGCGGCTGGCAGGCAACAAGGGCTTCGACTACCGCAACCTGGCACGTGCTGACGCGGAGTTCGGCCGTGACGAGACGGTCAAGGAGAAGGGCTTCTACATCCTCCCGGAGGATCTGTTCGCCAACGTCCGCGCCAAGGCCAGGCACGACGAGAACCTCAACGAGACGCTGAGCCGTGTCTTCAAGAGCATCGAGGGCTCGGCCGTAGGCGCGACCTCCGAGGATGACATCAAGGGTCTCTTCGACGACCTCGACGTCAACAGCAGCAAGCTCGGCCCCACGGTGGCCAAGCGCAACGAGAAGCTCGTCAAGCTCCTCGACGCCATCGGCGACCTCCCGCTCGGTGGTGCCTTCAGGGAGAACAACAACGACCTGTTCGGCGACGCCTACGAGTACCTCATGCAGATGTACGCGTCTGCGGCCGGCAAGTCCGGTGGTGAGTACTACACGCCTCAGGAGGTCGCGGAGCTCCTGGCCAGGATCACCGTCGTCGGCAAGACCGAGGTCAATAAGGTCTATGACCCGGCCTGCGGCTCGGGCTCGATGCTGCTGAAGTACGAGAAGGTCCTCGGACACGGCAAGGTGCGGCAAGGCTACTTCGGCCAAGAGGTCAACCTGACCACCTACAACCTGTGCCGGATCAACATGTTCCTGCACGACATCCCGTACGAGAAGTTCGAGATCGCACACGGCGACACCCTGATCGACCCGGCCCATTGGGACGACGAGCCGTTCGAGGCGATCGTGTCCAACCCCCCCTACTCGATCAAATGGGAGGGCGACGCGAACCCGCTACTGATCAACGACCCGCGGTACGCACCAGCCGGCGTGCTCGCGCCCAAGTCACGGGCAGACCTCGCGTTCACCATGCACATCCTGAGCTGGCTCGCCGTCAATGGCACCGCGGCGATCGTCGAGTATCCCGGCGTGCTCTATCGCGGAGGAGCAGAACAGAAGATCCGCAAGTGGCTCGTAGACAACAACTACGTCGACACCGTCATCCAACTCCCACCGGACCTCTTCTTCGGCACGGCGATCGCGACCTGCGTTCTCGTTCTCAAGAAGTCGAAGGCGGACAATAGAATCCTGTTCATTGATGCCTCCGCAGAATTCACGCGTCAGGGCAACAAGAACAGACTCACAACGGATCGCCAGCAGGTCATTCTCGACGCCTTCGAAAAGCGGGAGGACGTCGCACACTTCGCCAAGCTCGTCGACCACGAGGTCATCGCCGACAACGGGTACAACATCGCGGTGAGCTCGTACGTCGCGGCCGAGGACACCCGGGTGGCCGTCGACATCACGAGGTTGAACGCAGAGATCCGTCACATCGTCGAGAGTCAGACAACGGTCCGTGCCGAGATCGACGCGATCGTCGCTGACCTTGAAGGGAGCCGTCGGTGAGCCGGATCGACGACCTTATAGCTGACGCGTGTCCGAATGGCGTTGAATATCGCCCGTTGGGTGAACTGGGCGAGTTCATCCGCGGCCGCCGCTTCACGAAAGTCGACTACGTGGAGTCGGGCCTCGGCTCTATCCACTACGGCGAGATCTACACGGACTACGGCACAACCGCGTCTTCGGTGAATCGGTTTGTGGGTGCCGATCTGAAGTCCAGCTTGCGCCTCGCACGTCAGGGAGACCTGGTGATTGCGGCAACCGGCGAGAACGTGCAGGACGTCTGCAAGGCCGTTGCCTGGCTTGGTGAAGACGATGTGGCAGTTCACGACGACTGCTACATCTTTCGACATGGGTTCGATCCCACCTTCATCTCGTACTACTTCCAGACGACGATGTTCCATGACCAGAAGGTGCGGTTCGCATCCGAGTCGAAGCTGGCGCGAGTATCGGCCACGAACCTCTCCAAGATCGTTGCCCCAGTTCCGCCGCTAGCTGTTCAGCGCGAGGTGGTTGCTGTGCTGAACAAGTTTGCCGATCTTGAGGCCCGGCTTCGGACCGAGTTGGAGGCTGAACTCGAACTTCGACGTGAGCAGTTCGTCCACTACCGGGATTCCCTCCTCGCCTTCGGCGCTGACTCTCTCTCTCTCTCTCTCTCTCGGGCAAGAGTTCGGTGGGCGAAGTTGAGTGACTTGGGTCAATTCATTCGGGGTAAGCGGTTCACCAAGACCGACTACGAGGACGCTGGCATTCCGTGCATCCACTATGGCGAGATCTACACACACTTCGGTACCTCCGCGAGGTCGGTTGTGTCGCACCTCCGGCGAGACATCCCTGGTCTTCGGTATGCCCAACCTGGGGATGTGGTGATCGTTGATGTCGGCGAAACCGTCGAGGATGTCGGCAAGGCGGTGGCTTGGCTCGGCGATGAACCAGTGGCGATTCACGACCACAGTTACGCGTTCCGACACGAGCTCAACCCAGCGTTCGTTTCATACGTCATGCAGACGAGTTGGTTTCGCCGGGAGAAGGCGAAGTACATCGCCAGAACCAAGGTCAACACCTTGCTCGTTGCAGGATTCGGCAAGATCGAAATCCCTGTGCCGACCATGACGGAGCAGGAGCGGATCGTCGAGATCCTCGACAAGTTCGACGTACTTGTGAATGAGCTGTCGATCGGCCTGCCGGCGGAGATCGCTGCCCGGCGTCGGCAATATGAGTACTACCGGGACAAGTTGCTCACTTTCGAGGAAGCAGCGTGACCGAGTTCCCCGAGCTGGGCGTCACAGGAAGCGCCACCCACTTCGAGCCGATCTCGGTGAGTGACGAGAGCACGGTGGTCGCCGAGTTTCTGCCGGAGGATTCCAAGGAGAGCGGTTACCAGAGCGAGGCCGAGATGGAAACGGCGTTCGTCAAGCTGCTCCAGGGGCAGGCCTACGAGTATCTGCCGATAGTCAGTGCGGCAGCGCTGGAGACCAACCTTCGCGCCCAACTCGAAACGCTGAACAAGATCGAGTTCACCGACCCAGAGTGGCAGCGGTTCTTCAACGAGTCCGTCGCGGGCAAGAACGACGGGATCGTCGAGAAGACGGCCCGCATCCAGGAAGACCACGTTCGGGTCCTCAAGCGCGATGACGGCACGGCCAAGAACATCTACCTGATCGACAAGACGAACATCCACAACAACCGGCTCCAGGTCATCAATCAGTACGAGGTCGAGGGCCGAGCATCAGGTGTTCAGCGCACGAACCGCTACGACGTCACCGTCCTCGTCAACGGGCTGCCGATGGTGCACATCGAACTCAAGCGCCGCGGGGTCGACATCCGGGAGGCTTTCAACCAGATCAACCGCTACCAGCGGGAAAGCTTCTGGGCCGACTCCGGCCTGTTCCAGTACGTCCAGCTGTTTGTGATCAGCAACGGAACCGTGACGAAGTACTACTCCAACACCACCCGCGAGCGCCACGTCAACGAGTCGGTCGGTGGCAAGCGTGGCAGGAAGCAGTCGTCCAACACGTTCGAGTTCACGAGCTGGTGGGCCGATGCGAGCAACCGGGCGATCGCCGACCTGACCGGCTTCACCAAGACGTTCTTCGCGAAGCACACGCTGCTCAACATCCTGACGAAGTACTGCGTCTTCGACGTCGACCGCAACCTGCTGGTGATGCGTCCGTACCAAATCGTCGCGGCCGAGCGGATCCTTCAACGCATCGAGACCTCCACCAACTACAAGAAGCTCGGCACCCTCGGAGCCGGCGGCTACGTGTGGCACACCACCGGGTCCGGTAAGACGCTCACCAGCTTCAAGGCCGCCCAGCTGGCGAGCAAGCTCACCAGCGTCGACAAGGTACTTTTCGTCGTCGACCGCAAGGACCTCGACTACCAAACCCAGCGCGAGTACGACCGCTTCGAGAAGGGCGCGGTCGACGGCACCACCAACACCGCGCACCTCAAACGAAGGCTCGAGGATCCGACGTCGCGGATCATCGTCACGACGATCCAGAAGCTCGCCAGATTCGTGAGCTATGAGCGAGGGCACGACGTGTTTGGCTCGCACGTAGTGGTGATCTTCGATGAGTGCCATCGCAGTCAGTTCGGCGACATGCACATGGCCATCACGAACGTCTTCCGCCGCTACAACCTGTTCGGCTTCACGGGCACGCCGATCTTCGCCGAGAACGCGGGGACAAGCGGGAACCCACAGTTACGCACCACCGAGCAGGCATTTGGCGACAAGCTCCACACATACACGATCGTCGACGCGATCAATGACAAGAACGTGCTGCCGTTCCGCATCGACTACGTCAACACGCTGAAGATCCCGGCGGCCCTGACCGACAAGCAGGTTGCCGCGATCAACACCGAGGCAGCTCTGCTGAGTCCGGAGCGGGTCGGAGCAGTGACGTCTTACGTCCTCGACCACTTCGATCAGAAGACCCGCCGCAACTCGACCTACCGGCTGGGGGACAAGCGCGTCGCCGGGTTCAACTCGATGTTCGCGACCGCGTCCATCGACGCAGCGAAGCGCTACTACCAGGCGTTTAAGGAAACGCAGCGCCAGCGGGAGGAGACCGTCCCGGGATACCAGCCCCTCAAGGTCGGACTGATCTTCAGCTACGCCGCCAACGAGGACCTCGACGGCGGAATCCTGGGGGAAGAAGAGTTCGAGACCGGAGACCTCGATGCCAGCTCCCGTGACTTCCTCGAAGACGCGATCCAGGACTACAACGTCATGTTTGGTACGAGCTTCGACACGTCGGCCGATCGGTTCCAGAACTACTACAAGGACCTGTCGCAGCGTCTCAAGAACCGTGAGCTCGACCTCGCGATCGTCGTCAACATGTTCCTGACGGGCTTCGACGCCACTACCCTGAACACCCTGTGGGTCGACAAGAACCTCCGACAGCACGGCCTGATCCAGGCCTACTCGCGTACCAACCGGATCCTCAACTCCGTCAAGACCTACGGCAACATCGTCAGCTTCCGAGACCTGGAAAAGGCCACCAACGATGCGCTGTCGCTCTTCGGCAACAAGGACGCCAAGGGCATCGTCCTACTCAAGCCCTACGCCGAGTACTACGCCGAATACTCCAGGCTCGTCGCCGACCTCACGACCTTGTTCCCGCTCTCCCAGCCGATCGTCGGTGAGGCTGCGCAGAAGGCGTTCATCGCGCTCTTCGGCGCCATCCTGCGACTACGCAACATCCTGGTCTCCTTCGACGACTTCGCCGGGCACGAGATCCTCAGCGAGCGCGACTTCCAGGACTACCGAAGCGTTTACCTCAACCTGTACGCCGAGTTCCGGGGCCAGGACGCGGCCGAGAAGGAGTCGATCAACGACGACGTAGTCTTCGAGATCGAGCTCATCAAGCAGGTCGAGGTCAATGTCGACTACATCCTGCTGCTGGTCGAGCAGTGGCGCGAAGCCCGAGGCAACGGCTCCGACGTCGAGATGACCGCGCTGATGAACATCCAGCGCGCCATCGACTCCAGCATCACCCTGCGCAACAAGCGCGACCTCATTTTAGCCTTCGTCGACTCCGTCAACGTCAGCGAGGACACGAGTGATGACTGGCGCCGATTCGTCGAGGCCAAGAGGACTGAGGAACTCGAGGCGCTGATCCTCGCCGAGGGACTGGAACCTGAGGAGACGCGCGCGTTCGTGGCCGACGCCTTCCGCGACGGCGCGATCCCCACCGCCGGAACTGCCGTCACTAAGATCCTGCCGCCCGTCTCGAGGTTCGCGGCTGGCAGCAACCACGCGCTCAAGAAGCAGACCGTTCTCGACAAGCTCGCCGCCTTCTTCGACCGGTATGCAGGACTCTCGTGACCCGGGCCGGCAGGCCGTGAGCATCGTTGCGTGTCGCAGAATCTGCCGGCGACTCGCACCTCCAGCAACGTGTCTGCGCTCCCGGGAGTAAACGACTACCGCCCCGTCAGCGTCGAACCTCTCGCCCAGCCGCGAAACGACTTGAAGCGCAGGTGCGTCGGCCCACCACCCGCTGCCCTTGACGATCTTTGACGAAGGCCGGCGAGCCACGAAACCGCTGTGCCCAGGAGCACTTCGAAGCTTCCAAATCCAGCGGCACGCATGCTACGAAGGTCCGTAGATCGGTCCGCCCCTCGGGGTGGGCCGAGCGTCATTTCAAGGCTAGGTGACGAGTAGTGACGGGCGGTGACGAGGCCGATGCACGGTGGAGTGAAGTTCTACCGCGGCTCTGCGGCTGCGGCGCGCTCCTACGTCGAGGCCGACCACTCACGCGCCGACGACTACTACCTGGCCGAAGGCAGCGGCCTGGCCGAGCACTACATCGCCGGTCCCGGAGCGGTGCAGCGTGTCGGCGACCTCGACGGCCCGGCGTACGAGCGCTGGGTTGGCGGGTACGACGTGCTGACCGGCGCGGCCAAGGGGCGGCTGCGTGAAGACGCACGCGCGTTGCGGTTCGTCGAGGTCGTCGTCAACGGGCCGAAGTCCTGGTCGCTCGCCGCCGCACTTCACCCCGACATCGCGACGGCGTACGACGCGGCGTTGTGCAGGGCAGCTGGTGAGGTGATCGGGTGGGTGGCTGAGCACGCCACTACCCGGGTCGGGCCGCGCGGCCGTCAGGTGCAGGTGCCGGTGGAGATGCTCGAGGCGGCCGTCGTACGTCACTACACCTCGCGAGCCGGCGACCCGCACCGTCACCTCCACGTACAGATCAACGCACGCGTCTTCGCACGCGGCGCGTGGCGTGGACTGCACTCGGTCGGCGTCGTCGACAGCATCGAGGCGCTCAACGGGATCGGTCACGCCGCCGTGATGTGCGACCCCGAGTTCCGGGCCGCGCTCGCGGGCCGCGGCTACAGCCTCGACGACGACGGTGAGATCCAGCAGCTCGCGTCGTTCGTCGGCGGGTTCAGCCAGCGCGCTGCACAGATCAACCGCAACGTCGACCGGTACGAGGCCGCGTGGCGAGCCGAGCATCCCGACCAGGAGCCCGGGCCGCGACTGCGCCGTACCTGGGACCGACGCGCGTGGGCGGACACACGACCCGACAAGGTCGTGCCCCACAGCGGCGCCGACCTAGTCGCCGCATGGAACAGCGAACTGCGCGACCTCGGCTTCACGCCCCCGACCAGCCGCGCGCCAGAGCCGGGCCTCCAGATCGGCCGGCTCAACCGCGACGTCGCCGCCGACCTCGTGCTCACCCGGCTCGGCGCCAAGCGGTCGGCATGGAACGCAGCAGACATCCGCGGCGAGGCCGAACGGCTGATCGCCTCCGTCGGCGTGGTCGCCGAGCGACCCGTCAGGCAGGAGCTGGTGGAGGACCTCGCCGACCGTGCGCGATCACGATGCGTGCCCCTGCTGGAACGCAATGACGTCCCGGAGCACGTCCGCAGCCTGACGTCCGAACGAGTCCTCGCCGTCGAAGCCGACCTGGTCGACAGCATCGCTGCCCGCTCCGCACGGCCGGTCACTGACGCGGTCCGGCTCCGCGGCGTTGGGCACCTCGACCCCGCGCAACGGTGCGTCGTAGCGGCCCTCGCCGGCCGCGCCGGTCTGCTTGTGATCGAAGGTGCAGCCGGCACCGGCAAGACCACCACCCTGGCCGCCGCGCGCGACGTACTCGACGACGCCGATCGTCGACTCGTGGTCGTCACGCCCACCCTCAAGGCCGCTCAAGCGGCGCAGCAGCAGGTCGGCACCGCCGCCTTCTCCGCCGCCTGGCTCGTTCACCAGCACGGCTACCGCTGGGACGAGGACGGGCACTGGTCGCAGACCGACGCCGCGCCCGAGGCCCGCGCACGACTGCTCCCCGGCGACGTCCTCCTCGTCGACGAGGCCGGCATGCTCGACCAGGACACCGCCCGCGCGCTGCTCGCCATCGCCGACCGAGCGCACGCAGTCGTGGCGCTCCTCGGCGACCGCCACCAACTGCCGGCCGTCGGCCGCGGCGGGGTCCTCGACCTCGCCGCACGCTGGGTGCCACCCGAAGCGCACCACGAGCTCGACTCGGTCCACCGGTTCAGCGACCCCGCGTACGCCGAACTCAGCCTGCTCATGCGCTCTGGTGAGCGGTCCGGTGAGGTCTTCGACGCACTCCTCGAACGAGGCGAGGTCGTCGTCCACACCACCGAGGTCGAACGCACCGCAGCCCTTGCCGCGATCGGCGCCGACGGCGACCAGCTCGTCATCACCGACACCCGCGACCAGGTCGGCGCACTCAACGCGGCAATCCGCGACCGCCGCCACGGCGAGCGCGAACAACCTGGTGAGCGCGCTGGTGAACTCACCACGCGTCGTGGCGAGCCGATCGGTCTCGGCGACCGGGTCGCCACCCGACGCAACGACCGCGACCTCGCAGTCGCCAACCGCGACACCTGGACCGTGGCCGGGGTTGGCGACGGCGGCAGCCTCCTCGTCACCGGCCGCGCCGGCCAACGCACACTGCCCGCCGCGTACGTCCACGATCACGTCGAGCTCGCCTTCACCACCACCGCCTACGGAGCCCAGGGAGAGACCGTCGACTCAGCCCACCTCGCACTCGGCGAGACGACCGGCGCCGCCTCGGCGTACGTCGGCATGACCCGTGGCCGCCACCGCAACGTCGCCCACCTCGTCGCCGAGTCGATCGACGACGCCCGTAGCCAATGGGTCGACGTCTTCAACCGCGACCGCGCCGACCTCGGGCCCAGGCACGCCGCCGAGAGAGCCGCGGACGACATCGACCGGTACGGACCGAAGGCGCAGCCGCCCGCCGCGGGACTCCAGGCTGCGGTGCTGCGCGACGGTCCTCGTCGTCCACCCCAACCGATCCCGACTCCTTCACCCACCTCCCGCGGGATCCGCCGCTGACCAACTTCATCGCGTCGAGTGATCGCCCGGAGCGGCCCGGATGACATAGGTGACCAGGAGAGGCTCGGGTCTCGACAGCAGCGGTCACAGACGTCCGATCCGTCGAACGCGAGGTTGCTTCTCCAAGCAGGAGTCGCCGAATCCCTCGGCGGCCACGGCGAGAGGCGAAGTGATGGTGACACCCATCGGCATCCCGGACGACTGGGACGACGACAACCTGATCTTGTTCGAGGAGTTCTGCGAACTCATCCGCACACCGCAGCGCACCGTCCGCGATTGGCGCCGGCGCGGTGTCGGGCCACGGTGGACCCGCTTCCAAGGCGTCGGCCGGCTCTACATCACCGTCGCCGAGGCCCGACGCTTCCTCGCCTCAGCCACCGTCCCACGAGCGGAGGTGCGATCCGATGGCTGAACGACGCGCCGTCCCGGTCTACCTGAGCCTCGCTGAGGCGGCCGAATGCATGTCAGTCTCGGTAAAGACGATCCGGCGTTGGATCGCCGTCGGCACCCTGCCGGCGTACCGCTGCGGCAAGCGCGCCATCCGGATCAAGCTCGAAGACCTGGAGGCCGCGCCTCGACAGATCCCGTCAGCGCGGTGGTGATGCGGTAGAGCGTCGAGCCAGGACGCCGCCGCACCCGACAAGTGCGACGTCATCATTAGATTGCCGGCGCCAAAAGGCGGAATGACCCGCTTCAGCCGGCTGGTTCCGTTGTGTCCGTTCACCTAACCGTCGGTGCGATTGCGTAGCGTGCATGTCATGGAGACCTGGATTGCAGTGATCGCGGCGGTGGCGGCGGTGGCCGCCGCTGCCGCCGCAACCGTCTCGGGCCGGTTCGTCCAGCAACAGGTCAGAGAGATGAAGCGGCAGACAGACCTGCAACAGGCGATTGCAGAGGGCTCCTCGTCGCCTTATGTATGGGCGGATGTTCGACTGCAATCTCGTAACGGCTGGAATCTGGAGTTCGTCATCGGCAATTCCGGGCCTACGGTGGCCACGAACGTGAGGGTCGCGATTGACCCGCCGCTGCCCACCGACCACGAAGGCGTCTACATCGACGCTATGCATCAGCGTCTCAGCGAGGGCTTGTCGTCGCTCGCACCGGGGTGCACCCTTCATTGGACGCTCGGGCCATCAGCCGATCTCGTGAACCGGTCCGGATCGTTGGCCCACCGGGTCCGCATCGCTTGCGACGGCCCGCACGGGGCGATACCGGCCAACGAGTACATCATCGACATGGCTGATTTCCGGGAGTCAGTGGCCCGTCATGACGGCACTCTCGTCGACGTGGCGCGGGCAATCGCCAAGCTCACTGAGAAGCTGCCGGACCAACGCAAGCCCTTCCTAGTCGAACTCGATAGCGAAGGCGAGTGAACGCCGCGGTAAGTGTGTAGCGAAGAGAGCCGCTGGACGTAGCGTGCCTCACCTGACTGACCCACGAGAAGCGAACGGGGAGCCATCGAGATGCAGGTACAGACCCTGAGAGAGCAGTTGCTGTTCGTGACCGTCCGCATAACGACCCAGATGCCCGACGGGCAGAGTGGCAGCGGCACCGGATTCATGCTCGCCGAAAGTCGCCCGGACGGCGGCGCATCGCTGCTCCTGGTAACCAACAAGCACGTTGTCGAGGGCGCCGCGCTAGTCAACATGCACCTGCTCGCTGCCACTCCTGACGGAGAACCCGAGCTCGGCCACGAGCGAGTGTTATCGGCGACGCCGGATCGGTTCGTTGGTCACCCGGATCCTGAGATCGACATTGCCATGATCGGGGTAGGGGGAGCGCTGGAGCAGCTTGCGAACGCTGGGACGCCCGCCTTTTTCCGCTCGGTGAGTACAGAGATGTGCGCAACCGAGGACGTACTGGATCAGTTCGAGCCGATTGAACCGGTGACATTCATCGGCTACCCAAACGGGTTGTTCGACTCCGCGTCGCTCCTGCCGATTGTTCGGCAGGGCCACTCCGCGACCGCGCTCAACATCGACTATGGGGGCAAGCCGACGTTCCTCATCGACGCATCGGTCTTCCCGGGTTCGAGCGGCAGTCCTGTGTTCCTCGTGCCGAACCCGTCAGCGCCCGACAAGTTCGGCAACATCACCATCGGGGGCTCCCGGCCGCCGGTGTTCCTCGGTGTTGTGGCAGCCGTCCATCAGCGTCAAGTCCCGGTGCTGCAGACCGCGCATGGCATCCCGTTCGTGTACGACCTGATCGACCTCGGGATCGTCTACAAGGCGAGTGAGGTGCACGCCTTGGCACGACAGATGATCGATGCAGCGAATGGTTCTTAGGCGGTGCCGTCGATGTGGCTCCGACGTCCGAGATGACTCGCGCGTCGGTGACTCTGTCGGACCCGCACGAGGTGGCTTGAACTGTGCTGGCGTAGAGCGCCAACGAGCGTCCTTGAGCGCGAGACGTTGCGGGGGCGGAGCTAACCGATGACCGGGTTAGACGTGACCTGGCAGAGTCAGAAGTCGCCGTCGTTACGGGACTGCCAGCCGCGGAGGTGCCGCTCGACCAAGTCGCCGGCGCAAGCCGCCGACTCGACGCGAGATTGCCCGAACTGTGCGGTGCACGCTGCGACTGGACGCGGCGGTAGGACGCAGGGAGGTTCGCTACTGAAGAGGTCCCGACCCCGGCCGGCCCGCGCATCGTGTGGCTAGGCGACCGCGTGGAACTCGATCTTGAGACCGAGGGCCTTGGCGACCTTCACGATGGTGGCGTAGCTCGGGTTGCCGTCCGCTGACAAGGCCTTGTAAAGCCCCTCGCGGCTCATCCCGACCTTGCGGGCAAGTTCGCTGAAGTTCTGCGAGCGCGCGATGGTTCCGAGGGCTTTAGCGACGAAGGCGGGGTCATCGCCCGCTTCCTCTAGTACGGCCTCCAGATAGGCGGCGATGTGCTCGAGGGAGGTCAGGTAGTCGGCCGAGTCATACTCGCTGAACTCAGTCTTGGTCATTGTCCGTCCACTCCTCTGCGAGTTCTCTCGCCCTCGTGATGTCTTTGGCCTGGGTGGACTTGTCGCCGCCATAGAGGAGGACGATCAACACGTCGCCCTTCTGCTGGTAGTAGACCCGGTAGCCCGGGCCGTAGTCGATCCTCAACTCTGAGATGCCGCCACCGACTGGTCGCACGTCCCCGGGGTTCCCCGCGCTGAGCCGGTCCAGCCGCATCTGAATCCGACCCGCGGCCCGGATGTCCTTCAACTGCCGGAACCACCTGTCGAAGTGGTTCGTCTTGATGACCCTGGTTGTCAACTCTAGTTCACACCCAGGTGGAACTCAACGGCGTTCATGGGTGCTTGCCTTCTGCCCAGCGGCGATACGTGTCTCCGATCGCCTGGGCGAGCGACTTGTCGCGGTCCAGCGTGGCGTGCTGATAGATCGCCATCGCGGCCTGGGAGGCGTGGCCGGCACGCGCCTGGAGCTCGGCCGCCGTCGCGCCGTGCTGGCCGGCGATGGTCAGTGCGGTGTGGCGCAGGTGGTGGATGGTCAGGTCCGGGCGACCGGCCTTCTCGCGGGCGGGGCGGTATCGGTCCATCAGATAGCGGACGCTCATGTGGTCGGTCCGGTCGCCGGCGAACAGCAGTCCAGCCGGGCCGGGTGCGGTGTGCTCGAGCAGGTGCTTCTGCAGCATCGGAAGGAATGGCGGCGGGACGTGCACGGTACGGACTCCGCTGGCCGTCTTCGGCGGGCTGATGACGCGACCGCAGTTGGGACAGGCGTCCTTCGTTCCGGGGATGACGTCCTTGTCGACCTTGCGGGTGACGCTGATCCGACCGGTGACGCCGTCGATGTCGGAGCGTCGCAGCTCGAGCAGCTCGCCCTCGCGGAGGCCGACGAACGCGGCCAGCACGATGAGCAGTCGCAGCCGCTCGGGCATCGCGTCGATGATGACCGCCAGCTCGTCGAGGGTCGCCGGCACGGCGACTCGCTTCACGCGAGCCGATCCGGCGCCGCGGATCTTGGGTGGTGCTCGGAAGATCAGCTCCTCCTCCTCGGCCGCCTGGAGGATCGATCGCACGAGTCGGTACGCCGCGGCGTTGCTCGACTCGGTGGCTGGATCCAGCGAGGCGCGCCACTGCTTGATCTCCGACAGGGCGACCTCAGTCAGCGGCATCTCGCCGAAGTACGGGAGGATCCGTGACCGCAGCAGCTGCCGGTAGTTCCGCTGGGTGGTCGGCCGCAGGCCGCGCTCGACCAGGAAGCGCTCGGCAAACGAGCCGACCGTGTTCCAGGCCGCGGCGGACTGCCGCTTGGACTCCGCCGCCTGACGTGCCCTGGGTGGAGTCCACTCCTCCCGGTCGACCAACGCCCGCTCGGCAGCGAGCCACGCCTCGGCGTCCATCTTGGTGGCGAGAGTGCGTGAGTAGCGGGTGCCGTCGGGCATGGCATAGCGAGCTCGGTGGGTCACCTGGCCGGTCGCGCTGACCCGCCGTTCGACCTCGCCGAAGCCCCGTCGCCTGGCCATCCGAGAGCCGCCCTTCGATCCCGAGTCCTAACCCCATGCTTGGTTAGCAGCAGGAGTCCCTGTGGGGGACTGGTGGGGGAAAGAATGTCCCAAATAGGGGAATCTTGTCCACACGTGTCCGACGTTTCTGCAGGTCAGAGCCATACTGCGCCTGTTTCAGGTCGATTTGCAAGCAGGGGGTTAGGGGTTCGAGTCCCCTAGGCTCCACCGAGAGAAACCGCAGGTCTTCGACGCCCTTCTCGGACGGGACGAGGTTGTCGTCCATGCCGGCGAGCCTCGAGGAGGCAGCCGAGGCCATGTCGGTCTCGGTCAAGACCATCCGGCGCTGGATCGCAGCAGGCACGCTCCTGGCGTACCGCTGCGGCAACGCCATTCGGATCAAAGCTCGAGGATCTGGAGGCGGCACCGCGGCAGCTCCCGTCTGCTCGGTGGTGACGCGGCAATCCGTCGCGCAGACGGCGCGTTGTCATATATGACTACGCCGATGTATCCTGTCCAAGTGATGGACCGAGACACACAGGCGGTCATGGACCGCCTCAACGCCGCTCATGCGCGAAGCGGTCTCTCGTTGCGCCGTTTTGCCCACGCACTGGGGACCGACGCTTCACGATTCTCGGCCTACCGTTCGGGCAAGATCGCGCCATCTGCGGCGTTTCTCCTGCGCGCCGAGCGCATCGCAGACGCCATCTCCCGAGCTCGCGAGAGCCGCATTCCTACCTCCATCGACGCCGTCCTCTCCATCGGCGCAGCCCACAACAAGGGCGACGACGACTGGACCTACGCCCTGTCTCTCGAACTTCGCGACAGGCTCCGCGACATCTTGCGCAATTCCATGGAACTAGCCGAGGCCTGGGAGGCGCAGCCGCCGGACATCGAAGCTCACTGGAAGGCCCTGGCCGCCGCCTTCGTCAGCAGGGAGTTCCACGAGGCCGGCCTTCCTGCACCCAAGTGGACGCAAGGGCCCCGCCTCGCCAGCGAATGGATCCTCGACACACCTCGACTCAGCGACGACCAGATCAAAGAACAAACTCCACGCTGGCTAGCTGAGCGCAACATCTTCATCGCTGAGAAGGACCTCGTCACCGCGTGATGGACAGCAACGGACCGCTCTTCGAACTGGACCGTGCCCAGATGACGGCGCTGCTCAACGAACTAGGCGACCGACTAGAGGCTCGCGGTATTGCCGCGAGCCTCTACCTCGTCGGTGGCGCCGCTATGACCCTGGCGTACGGGCGTGATGGGCTGACCCCCGATATCGACGCACTGACCAGTCACGCAGCGGTCTTGGACGAGGCCACCTCGATGGCCCAAGACCACGGCCTACCCGAAGGATGGCTCAACAGCAACGCCGCGGGCTGGGTGCCTCCTCGGCCCGAATGGGCACTGACGCCGCCAACAAAACCGGGCCTGACCATTCATATCGCCCCGCCCGAGCACGTCCTGGCGATGAAGCTCATCGCCACACGTCGCAAAGACCGCCCCGACATCCGACTCTTGATCAGAGAGGTCGGCATGGAGGACGCGCCACCGGAGGAGTACGCCGACCTTCTTGCCCGCGTCTACGACGGTGAGGGATTGCTCCCCACCATGCTCGGGATCAAGGGAGCCGATCCGGCCGCCACGCGCACCGAGGCCATCCGCATCGGCGAGTGGGCCCATCAGTTCGCGAGCGAACTCCACAACTCATAGCCAGCACGCGCGAAAGAGCCGCCCTGCGACCCTCGTGGCGCGCGCTCATCGACAGATCCGACGGTGATTGACTGTCTGTCGTGGCCGAAGCAATCGACGTCCAGTATCTGGTGAAGCAGCTGATGGCCGGCGCCAGCCCCGAGGAGAACAAGGCGCTCCTCGAGGCGCTGATGAGCGGACAGGTGACCAGCATCTTCGAGAAGGTCAAGCGCGAAGAGGCGCCGACGCTGCTCCCGGTCCCGAGCGAGGTCCGCGGGTTCCGGGTGCGTCTGGACCTGCACGGCGCGAAGCCGCCGGTCTGGCGCCGCCTCGAGCTGCCCGGTGACCTGACCCTGCCGCGGCTGCATGACGTGATCCAGGCCGCGATGGGGTGGACCAACAGCCATCTGCACCGGTTCCGCACCGGCAGCGACCACCGCTCGCCGTTCTTCGTCACGAGCTTCGACCTCGAGGAGGGCGATGAGGGGACGCTCGAGGACGACGTGCGACTCGACCAGCTCGTCGCCGAGAAGGGCGACGAGCTCTGGTACGACTACGACTTCGGCGACGGCTGGGACCACAAGCTGGTGATCGAGGAGGTCCTCGATGAGCCGCCCGCGACGGCGCGCTGCACCGGTGGTCGGATGGCGTGTCCGCCCGAGGACTGCGGTGGCATCGGCGGCTACGAGGACCTGGCCGCCTGGGTCCGCAGCGGGTATGACGACGTGCGTCTCCCTGGCAACTTCGAGGACGCGGCGCATGCGCGCGACTGGCTGCCGATTGACTGGCACCCCGACCACTTCGACGTCGGGGAGACCGACACCGCCCTGGCGATCGCGGTGGCCGAGCCGGTCGCGGTCACCGGGGAGATGGCCGAGCTGGCTGAACAGCTCGACCGCCGGGGCGTCCGCCTGCTGCGCGAGGTCCTGGGACGGCCGTTCTCCCACGGTTCGATAGACGTGAGTGATGTCGAGGCCGACAGGCTGACCGAGACCTACCGGGTCTTCCTCGAGGTCATCGGGGACGGCGTCACGCTGACCGCCGCGGGTTACCTCCCGCCTGCGGTGGTCGAGCAGGTCGCCGAACGCACCGGCATCGCGGACTGGTGGTTCGGCAAGGCCAACCGGGAGGACCTCACCTTCCCCGTCGCCGACATCCGCACTACCGCGCGCGCCCTCGGCTTCGTCAGCGTCCGCAAGGGCCGGCTGAGCCCGACCACCGCCGCCCTCCGATGTGGCCGTGACCCGCAGGCACTGTGGCGTCACATCGTCGGGCGCCTGCCTTTAGGGACCAAGGACGCCGAGCGCCAGGCGGGCTGGATGGCACTCGCCGTGGTCGGCAGCGGCGTACCGGCCCAGGAGTGGCGCAGCGAGATCAGCGACCTGCTCTTCGCGCTCGGGTGGCGAAGCGGACACGACCGGTTCTCGCCTCCGCCCGCCAACAGCGCGACCCTCGACGTGCTTGAGCAACTCGCCGGTGCTTCGCGCGTCCGCTGGCGGGAGATCAAGGGCATCGACCTCGCCGTCGCGGCCACGGCGCGCGCGGTGACGCGGCGGCGCTGAGTGCAGCGGCGATCCGCCGGAACCCTCCGGTTTCGGCCGCTGGGACTGTGAGCGGGCCGCGACTGTCGTTAGCGTGAGGGGCAATGATCTACGACGAGCCTCTTCAGGTCGCGGTGCTGATCGTCGCCGGTATCCTGTCCGGGCTGTTCCTGCTGGTCTGGTGGCGCGAGCAGGACGACGACGAAAAGCCCGAGTAGCCCAGTCCGGCGGGGATGTGCCGGTGTCCGGTCGGGCTCCTGTTGATCAGGGACTGGTCAGGTAGATCTCGGCTTCCTCGATCGCGCCGGTCTCGTCATCGAACTCGATCTCAGCAACAGTGACGCCCGGCTGGAGGTCGGCGGTCGTCGCTCCGGCCCCTTCACCGTCCTCGCCGTCCTCCTCCAGCTCAACCTTGGTGTCCTCGGTGACCATCCCGGAGACGATGAACCCGTTCACTGAGGTGACCACGAGCGTGGTGCCGTCGAAGGAGTCGATCGTGCCCAGCACGTCCGCCTCGTCCTCGTCGGACTCGCCGTCGCCGTCCGAGTCGCCGTCGTCGTCGGTGTCCCGGTCGTTGAGGGCGGTCGAGCCAAACCCGTCCCTGACCTCATCGCCGTCGTCGTGGCCGTCGTTGTCGGAGTCCTCATCGCGAATGCGCGACCCCAGTCGGTACTCGCGAAGGTTGCTCAGGCGGTCCAGGTCGAAGTCGGCGCGGGCGTCGGCAGCCTTGAACGGGTTCATGCCATGGCTGCGCTCCCATCGGTGGGGGATGCCGTCGCCATCGGCGTCGGAGGATCCGGCGTGCGCCAAAGGCATCACACCGAACAGGCCGGCAGCGGCCAGGGCGGCACCGACGGCGACTGTTCTGCCGGGCAATGGGTCGTGAAGCGTCATGAATCCTCCAGAACCAGCGGGGGACGACCCACGGCGGGGGCAGCGGGACGAAGGTTACGGAAGACTCAGGTTGCGAGCACTGCGATCCGTTACATGCGCGATTCGGGAGCCTCTCGGTGCCGCGTCCTCATGCTGGCCCGGCGACCGGTCGCGGTGGGGCCGGCGCCGTGCGGGCTGGCGGGGTCGACATCAGCGCACGGAGCCGCTTGAGGCCGCGGTGCCGCGCCACGCGAACTGCGGTCACGCTGATCCCCAACGCCTGGCTCGTGGCCGCGGCGTCGAGCCCGACGACGTCGATGCAGGCGATCACCTCGGCCTCTCGCTTGGAGAGAAGACCCAGGAGCCGGCGGGTGGCGTCAATGCCGTTGATGACCAAGGCCCCATCCGCAGTGGTGCCCCAGTCGACGCCGCTCGGGACTGCCGTGTCGTGAGGCGAGGTCTCCCGCCCCCGGCCGACCACACGTAGCCGGACCCTGTCGAGCCGCCCACGACCGCCGGCGACCCTCGGAGGCCGCCCGAGCAACGACCTGACCAGGGCCGCGGAGTGCCTGCCCCCGACCGGGAGCCGTCAGTAGGTGAGCCCGCATCCCCGACCGAGGATGCGCCGGGAGCCGAACCGACAGAAGGCACCGAGGGCCACGACGGGACCGACGAACCCCAGGTCTCCCCGGAGACCGAGGGCAACGACGACACCGACTCGACCGACGACGGCGACACCGACCCGACCGATCACGGCGACGGTGATGCGGCTGACGACACTGAGGACAGCGACGGCTCAGGGGATTCCGACGAGACCGACGGCGTTGACGGCGTCGAGGTTCCGGAGGTTGATCCAGACGCCGACGACAGCGAGCCGGCTGATGATGACGGTGATGACGTCCAGGCCGACGACTAACGCGAGATCGGCGGCAGGAGACCCCGCTTGCGCAGGGCTTCGGCCAGGGCGACGCCGTCGGGAGCCCACACCTCCGGCGTAGCGTCGTCGACGGCGTGGGGCACGGGCTCGGTGATCGGGTCGGGTCCGACGAGGCTCCCGTGCTGGGCGAGCTGCTCGGTGGTCGACAGCTGGCGGATCGCGATCGCGAGCACCTGGTCGGGGTGGGTGGCTGCGGCCTCGGCGTAGAGCGAAGGGTCGTGCTGGCCGTCGTCGCCGACCAGGAGCCAGCGCAGGCCCGGGAAGTCGGCGAAGAGGTGCGCGAGCTGGGCCCGCTTGTGGGCGCGGCCGGAGCGGAACCAGCCGTCGTTGGTCGGACCCCAGTCGGTGAGCAGCAGCGGTCCGGGCGGGTAGCCGTGGCGCTCGAGGAACCCGTTGAGCGCGGCGGCGGTGTTCCAGGCGCCGGTGGAGAGGTAGACGACGAGTACGTCGGGGTGCGCGGCGACGATGTCGGCGTACAGCGCGGCCATGCCGGGCACGGGGCGGCGGTCGATCTCGCGCACCAGGAACGCGTTGCGGAACGCCACCAGCGGGCGCGGCAGCATGGTGACGATGACCGTGTCGTCGATGTCGCTGACCAGGCCGATGGTGGTCGCCGGGCCGACGATCCGCAGCGGTGCCTCGACCGGCTCGGCGTCGGCGACCGAGAGCAGGGCGTGGGTCCACCCGGGCTCGAGCCCGGAGACCTCGAGTCGGACGTCGACGTAGCCGTCCTGGGTGCTGGGTACGACGTGCGTGTGGCCGCCGACGCGCACGGTGACGGGGACGTCGCTGGCGGAGGCCGAGACGAACCGTCGCCAGCCGCGGCCGTCGGTGCGCAGCGAGCGCGGGGAGCCGGGCGGCATCAGCAGCACCCGCGCGAGGACGCGGACCCAGCCGGCGCCGCCGTACCCGACGTAGGGGACGACCCGCGGGGTCCAGCCCTGGGTGTGCAGCCGGCGCTCGACGAGGGCGTGGATGCGTTGCTCGATCCGCGCGGCTCGGTGCGGCTGCTCCATGCGGCGAACCTACCGGCGGAGATGGCACACTGACGGCGTGAGGTCCTGGGGCGTGGTCACGGTGCTCGTCGCCGCACTCGCGGTCACGGGGTGCTCGGCCGAGGAGCCCGACCCGGTGCCGGCGGCGCCGCTCGGCGAGCCGACCGAGACCGGCCCCCCGGCGTACGACGCCGCGCTGGCCTCCGCGCCCGCGGTGCTGGCGCTGGTCCCCGACGACGCGACGACGCTCTCGGTCACCGACTTCGAGCAGGTGCGCCTCGTGCTCGGGGCCTCGCTGCTGACCGGTGAGTCACCGGCCGCCGAGCGCGCGCGCTTCTGGCGCCAGGCCGAGGAGGACGCACCGCTGCTCTCCACCGGGATGCTGCGGCCGGTCGAGGCCCGGCTGCTGCGCGACTACGGCTTCACCCAGGACGACGTCGCGTGGGAGGCGTCGTTCAGCGGACCGGCCGGCGAGGGCTGGGTGCTGTCCTTCCGCGACGACCTCGACCTGGACGCCGTACGACGTGCCGTCGATGACGGCGTCGGGCCGCTGAGCGGCGCGGAGGTCGACGCCGACAACCGGCTGGTGTCGAGCGGGACTGCCCCCGACGGGGAGTCGAGCTGGGCGGCCGACGCCGAGCTGGTGTCGCTGGTGAGCCAGGCCGAGGCGAACGCGACCCACGTCCAGCGCGAGTGCGTGCCGTTCGAGTACGCCTTCGGCGCCGACGTCGCGGACGAGCTGGCGGCCACGCCGGCGGCGGACCTCGCCGAGCTCGAGACGCTGGAGGCGTGGTCGTTGTCCTTCGGCGGGTTGCTGGCCACCGCCCGCCTGGGAACGGACCGCACGGACGTGTTCGAGCGGATGCGCCTGGCCGAGAACCTGCCGGCGACCGAGCCGGAGTTCGCCATGGGCTTCACCGACGGGGTCGCCGACCCGGTCGGCGGCCGCATCGGCTACTCGATGCCAGACCCGGCCGCTGCGGCCCTGCTCACCCGCCAGCGCAACTTGCCGTTCGCGGTCTGCACCGACTGAGCGATCGAGCTCGTCAGCTGTCGCTGGCGTGCAGGTTCTTGACGGTCGGCGACGTCGCGACGCCGGCGGGGTCGGGGTAGGTGCCGAACAGCCGGTCCGCCGTCCCGGCGGAGGTGACGGTGAACCAGTAGTGCTCGTTCTTGTAGTGGTGGAGCCGGTGGTTGCGCCACACGCCGCGGTACCACATCGAGCGGGGCCGGTAGTCGCTGTGCACGAGGTAGTGGGTCCACTCGTAGCCGAGCTTGATGCCGTAGACGGCGACCAGCATGCTCAGGGCGCTGGGCAGGCTGGGCATCGCCAGCAGTGCGACCACGGCGTACGCCGGCAGCAGCCACAGCAGCGCCTTCCACGGGATGAAGACCAGCGGGATGTCGCGCGGGTCGGCGTGGTGGGCGCGGTGCTCGCGGGCGAGCAGGGAGTCGATCCGGACCGGGCCGAGCCGGCGCGGGCGCCAGTGGAGGATCACGACGTGGATGACCCACTCGATCACGGGGAACATCGCCACCAGCGCGACCGGGATCGCCAGCTCCCACCAGGACCCGCCGCCGGCGACGACGCGCGCGACCACGGCGGCGAGCAGCGCCGTACTGATCATCGGCGGGCTCGGGTGGCGCCACCACGCACCCCACGCCTCGCCCAGGGTGACGTTGGTACGGCGCCCGGGGCCGGCCTTGCCGGTGATCCGGTCCTCGTCGTGGGCGAGGCGTTGGGCGGCGAGTGCCTCGATCTCGGGGGTGGCCTTGGTCATGAGTGCTTCTCCTCGTCGTTCTGCAGGTCCAGCGCCGAGAGGGCGGCGATCAGGCTGTCGGTGGCGGGACGCAGCACGCGGTCGGCGGCGGCGCGCGCGGTGTCGGGGTCTCCCGCGGCGATGGCGGCGGTGAGCACGCGGTAGGCGCCGGCCTGCCCGACCTCCTCGGCCATCGCCGGCGCGAGCGCCTCGAGGGCCGGCTCGTAGGCGGCCCGCAGGCTGTTGAACATCAGCCGGAAGACGACCGAGTCGGCGGCGTCGACGACCTGGTCCCAGTAGGTCAGCGCGTGCCGCTGGCGCTCCACGTCGTCGTCGGTGGCCGCGAGTGCGTCGACGGTGCCTTCGAGGGCCGCGGCCAGAGCCGGGCCGCCGCGGTCGGCGGCGAGGGCGGCCACGCTCGGACCGATCGCCAGCCGCGCCTCGAGCACGCTGCGGGCCACGGCGGCGTCGAGGTTGCCGCGGCGTACGAGCAGCTGCGGCAGCAGGTCGAGACCGGCGAACCGCTTGAAGTCGCGCACGGTCGTGGAGCCGCCGTGGCGCACCTCGAGCAGCCGGGTCTGCGCCATCCGCTGCAGTGCCTCCCGCACCGCCGGCCGGGACACCCCGAGCACCTCGGCCAGGCGCCGCTCGCTCGGCAGCGTCTCGCCGGGCTCGATGCCGCCGTCGACCACCTCCCCGAGGACTTGGTCGAAGACCTCGTCGGGGACCGAACGGCGTACCACGGGCTGGAGGGGCATGCCCGCGACCGTAGATCGGGCTGCGGTCGCAGGTCAAGTGGTATGACCAGTTGGCGTTTGCGACTCTTGTAACACGTTGTTTTCGTGACTTCTCGCCCGAAATATCGGGCGAGAAGTGCCACGAACAACGTGTTACAAGCCGCCGGGCGGCCGCGGGCGGCGGAGCGACGCAGGGTTGAAGACGGCCCAGAGGCGGCGGCGGAGAGGTACGTCGGCGGCGAGGCCAGAGCGTTGGTCGCGGACCAGGTCCCAGAAGGCGGCGGCGTCGGCGGGGGCGGGCTCGTCGGCGCCAAAGATCCGGGCGTCGGCCTCCTGAGCGAGCGTCAGCACCGAGCCCTGCTCGCCCTCGCCGACCTCCGCCAGACGCGCACCCAGCGCACGGGCCTCGGCCGGACGGGTCAGGCCGTCGGGCACGGGGGTGCCGAGGTCCCGGGCGCGGTCGATCAGCTCCGCCCAGGCGCCGGCGTAGCGGGCGGTGACGCGGCGAGCGCCCAGGCGGCGGCGCTGCCGCACGGCCTTGGCCAGGGGTACGGCGACCAGGAGGCCGCCCAGCAGCAGGAGCAGGACCAGGCGCCAGGGCACGCCTCCTCCCGAGTCGCTCTCCTCGTCGGGCTCCTCCTCCTCCTGAGGAGGGTCGGGCTGCGGCTGCTGCTCGGGCTGGGCGGGGGGCTGCTGCTCCGGAATGGGCGGGGGGAAGTGGCGCACGCCGGTCGAGCCGCCCCTGCTGTCCTCGCGCTTGGGTGGCCGGCGACCCATGAACGACTCGGTCGGGAGGGTGCGCCAGCTGCCGTCCGAGATCCGCACCTCTACCCAGGCCTCCACGTCGCGGCCGCGGACCACGCCGGACTCGGGGACGACGGCGCCCACCACCACCCGTGCCGGGAAACCGAGCCGGGTGGCCATGAGCGCTATGACGGCGGCGTACTGCTCGTCGTTGCCGACGCTCGGCACCTCGAAGAGGAAGTCGTCGCCCAGCCGCGACTCGCTGTGCCCGGGCAGGTAGACCGACTCCCAGTCGGCGTAGCCGTCGCTGTAGCGCCCTTCCTTCTTGAGCCGCGCGGCCACCCGCATCAGGGCATCGACCTGGCCGTAGGCGCCGGCCGACCAGGTGTTGACGGCCGGCTGCAGGAAGGCGCCCGCGTCGTAGACGGCCTGGTCCCACAACCCCGAGGGCTCCATCCGCGGCTTGAGGAGGCCGCCGGTGAGCCGGGTCGTGAAGCGATAGCTGTCGTTCTCCTCCAGCCGGTCGTCCATCACGCCCGTCTGGGTGGCCGGGTTGTAGCGCAGGTGTGTCCGCGCGTCCTTGCGCGCGCGGCCCAGGAACTCGAAGGACTGGAGGGCCCCGACCATCGGGACCCAGGGCAGCGTGTAGCGCGCCGACGGGGTGATCGTGACCGCGACCTCGCGTCCGCGCGCCGGGTTGGTGATCGTCGACGACAGCATGAGGAAGCGGTCGTCGTGGCGACTCGGATCGGTGTCGTTGGAGGCCTTCCAGCGGGAGCCGTCGTAGGTGTCCAGGGCCGCGAGCCTGACCCGGGTCCCGGCCGGCGCGCCCTCGACCTCGAAGAGCCGTACGTCGAAGACGTTGCCGCTCGGCTTGTCGCGCTGCCGGGTGTAGTCACGGAAGCCGTCCAGCGGCGTCCGCACCGCGCCGACGTCGTACGCCGCCAGGCTGCGGCTGAGCAGGAGCCGCTCGCCGGGCTCGGTCGTGTCGGCCAGTACGCCGGCCACCAGCGCCGTCACCACCACGATGACCACGCTGCCGCCCAGCCGCCACAGGCGTGCCGGGTCCCGACCGTGCGCTGTCTCGTCCACGCGCAGCCCGCGTAGCCGCATCCAGAGCATCGCCAGCGCGCCGTAGCCCACCCCCTGCAGGAGCACCGACACCGGCTCGGGCTGGGCCAGGAGCAGGACGGAGCCCAGCATCATCGTGGGCGGGACCAGCGGCCAGGCGACACGAGTGCCGCGCAGGGCTGTCGCGGCCCCCATGCCGGCCGACACCAGGCAGAGCAGGACGGGCGCGAGCAGCACCGCGCCCTCGGCGTCGACGGGCGGATGGGTGCCCAGCAGGATCGGCCACCCCTCGACGTTGGCACGGATGCCGTTCTCCAGCGTGCGCAGCCCGTCGAGGCGCAGGCTCCCGTCGACGATGGGTCCGGAGACCAGGTAGTAGACGACCAGCAGCAGCAGGCTCACGATCTCGACGCCGCCGCGCAGGGAGACCACCACGAACGCGATCACCGCGCCGGCCAGCGCGGCCAGGCCCCCCGCCACGAACCACCCCGCGCCGCGGTAGGTCGAGCTCCAGCCGACCAGCGCGATCGCGGTGAGGGCGAAGACCAGCACCAGGTCCCAGGCGTGGAAGCCCTGGACCGCCGGCGCCCGCGGCTCGCTCACTGGAGGCCCCCGCTCACAGGACGACCCCACGCACGTAGGCGCCGAGCAGGCCGGGGAGCTCCTCGAGGACGCTGACCGTGAGCAGGTGCGGACGGTCCGCTGCCGGGCTCTCCTCGCCGCTGCCCGGGTCGGCCCGGAACGCGAGGAACTGGACGTCGTCGGGGAAGGTCCTGCGGACCTCGCTCAGGACACCGGGGTCGACCCCTCCGCCGGAGACCACGATCAGCTGGCTGGCGTCCGGCGCCATCCGGGCCGCCGTGGCGGCGGCGAGCCGGAGGTCGGACCCAGCCGCGAGCTCGGAGAGGCAGAACGCGTCGAGGACCTGGTGGGGGGAGCCGGCAAGCTGCTGGGGCCCGCAGACCAGGGTCAGGGCGAACTGCTCGAGGGCGACCCGCATCACCACCGACGCCGCGATCGAGAGGGCCAGCTCGAAGTCCTCGGGGTCGGCGTAGGCGGCGGGGTCGTCGTCGACCAGGACGACGGTGTGGCTGCGGCGGGTGTCGTGGTACTGCCGCACGTAGAGCCGACCCGTGCGCGCCGACGAACGCCAGTGGACGTGGCGCAGGTCGTCGCCGACGACGTACTCGCGCAGCGCGTGGAAGGACAGGTCGCTCATCGAGATCTGGTCGCTGGGGATGCCTTCGAGGTCGCGCACCGACCCGGTCCCGAGCGACTCGACGCGGACCATCCGGGGCCGCACGTAGAGGTCGACCGGCTGGGCCCACACGGCGTGGCGCTGGAAGAACCCCAGCGGGTCGGTCCGCCGTACGCCTGCGGGGCCGACCTGCAGCACCCCGCGCCGTACGGCGGGCACCTCGAAGCGCTCCACCGTGGTCTCGCCGCGGCGCAGCACCGGCATCCGCACGTGCACGCGTTGGGCGCCTCGCAGGTCGTCGCGGGCGGCGTCGAGCGGGATGCTCACCAGCGGGTGGTACATCGGGGTCAGCCGCAGGTTGGTGACCTCCAGGTCACCGACCCCGGTCTCGCCCGCGATGGTGTGCGCGGGGTGCAGCTGCAGCCGGGCCCGCACCCGCGTTGGCATCGAGAACAGCACGAGCGCGACGAGCACGAGCAGCGCGCACATGATGGCGATCAGCCGGAACTCGTCGTACCCCGCGAACGCCGCGACCAGGGTCGCGAAGGCACCGAGGCAGATGACCGCCCGTCCGGCCGGAGTCACGCCGGCGCGCACGCGGCGCAGCGTGCGCCGGACGTCAGTCACGGTCGACGGGCGGCGGGACGGCGGCCAGCAGCTGGGAGATCACGTCGCTGATGGTGGCGCCGCTGAACTGCGACTGGGGGTCGAGCAGCAGCCGGTGGCAGAGCACGGGCTCGGCGAGGCTGTTGATGTCCTCGGGGACGACGGCCGTGCGGCCGTCGGCGGCGGCCCAGGTCTTGACGACGCGGACCAGCGCCAGGCAGCCGCGCGCCGAGAGCCCGAGCCGGACGTGGTTCATCGTGCGCGAGGCCTCGGCGAGCTGGCGGACGTAGCGCACCAGCGACCGGTCGATGTGGACGTCGGCGGCCAGCGCCGACATCTCCGCGATCCGGGCGGTGGTCGCGATCGGCTTGACCAGCTCGGCCCGGTCGCGGATGTGCGAGGCCAGCAACAGCTCCTCGGTCGAGTCGGCGTCGGGATAACCCACGGACGTCTTCATCAGGAACCGGTCGAGCTGGGCCTCGGGCAGCCGGTAGGTGCCGGCCTGCTCGATCGGGTTCTGGGTCGCGATCACCATGAAGGGGCGGGGTACGTCGTGCGTGACGCCGTCGACGGTGACGTGGCCCTCCTCCATCACCTCGAGCAGCGCCGACTGGGTCTTGGGCGAGGCCCGGTTGATCTCGTCGGCCAGCACGATGTCGTGGAAGATCGGGCCGGGGTGGAAGTCGAAGGAGCCCTTGAGCTGGTCGTAGACGGTCACCCCGGTGACGTCGGTCGGCAGCAGGTCGGGCGTGAATTGGATGCGCGCGTGGCGGCCCTCGACGGTGTTGGCCAGCGCCCGAGCGAGCATCGTCTTGCCCGTGCCGGGCAGGTCCTCGAGCAGCAGGTGTCCCTCGGACACCAGGCAGGTCAGCGCGAGCCGGATCGCGTGGTCCTTGCCGAGCAGGGCCTGACCCATGTTGTCGGCCATGTCGGTGAACCCGGCGCGGAACCACTGCGCTTGCTCCGCGCTCAACGTCATGCCAGGGAGGGTAACGCGCAGGCGACCCCGTGGAGGGGCGAAGTGACTCCGTACTCTTGCCAGGGTGCGTGCCTTCCTGACCCTCCGGATGCTGGGCGCACACCTGCTCGTGCTGGTCTGCGTGGGGGTGGCGGGCGGTCTGGGGCTGTGGCAGTACGACGCCTGGCAGGAGCATCGCGCGGCCGAGGCGGTCGACCTGACCCAGCTCGAGCCGGTCCCGCTCGCCGACGTGATGGGGCCCGACGACGCCTTCCCCGGCGACCAGGTGGGCCAGCCGGTCGAGGTCTCCGGCACCTGGCTGCCCGACTCGACGGTCTTCGTGTCCGGCCGTGAGGTCGACGGCGTCGAGGGGTTCTGGGTGGTGACCCCGCTCGCCATCGACGGTCCGGACGGGCCGGACCCGGACGGCCCCGCGCTGCCCGTCGTACGCGGGTGGCTGTCGGCCATCGACACCGCGCCCCCACCGCCGGCCGGCACGGCCTCGGTGGTCGCGTGGCTCCAGCCGACCGAGGGCAGCGGCGAGGCCGACACCGACCCGGACGACGACGTACTCCCGCAGCTGCGGACCGCCGACCTGATCCAGCACGTCGACCAGGACCTGTACGGCGCCTACGGCGTGGCCACCGAGCCGCTCGACGGGCTGGCGCCCGCCACCCTCGAGCAGCTGCCGTCGCCGGGTCGCTTCACGGCGCTGCGCAACCTGCTCTACGCGATCGAGTGGTGGGTGTTCGGCGGGTTCGCGGCCTTCATCTGGTGGCGCTTCGTGCGCGAGGAGGGGGCGCCCCAGGAGGCCTCGGCCGAGGCCGACCGGGTACGTTCGGACGCGTGACCGGCACCCTGACCCGCTACCGCGTGATGGCCACCGTCGTGGGCGTCCTGCTGATCGTGCTGATCCTCATCGGGATGCCGCTGAAGTACCTCTTCGAGGACGGCTCCGGCGCCCAGGAGGCCGGCGAGTGGATCACCACCAACCTCGGGGTGGCGCACGGCTGGCTCTACATGATCTTCCTGGTCACGGCGTTCCTGCTGTCGCGCAAGGCCGGCTGGGAGCTGGGCTTCACGATCGTCACGCTGCTCTGCGGCACAGTGCCCGTGCTGAGCTTCTGGGCCGAGCACCGCGCCACCGCGCGGGTGCGGGCCGAGCACACCGACGAGCTCACGCCCAGCGCGGCCTAGCACCATGACGACCGCGTTCGTCCTCGGCGGGGGCGGGGTGCTTGGCGCGGTCGAGGTCGGGATGCTGCGAGCCCTCTTCGAGCGCGGCGTCGTGCCCGACCTCGTGCTCGGCACCAGCGTCGGCGCCATCAACGGTGCCCTGGTGGCGCAGGACCCGAGCCTGACGGTCATCGAGCGGATGACCGAGCTGTGGCGCGGCGCCAGCGAGTCGGGGCGTGAGGTCTACGGCGACAACCCGCTGCGGACCGTACGTCGGGCCGTCGCGACCGGCACGCACATCTACTCCTCGAAGCCGCTCCAGCAGCGGCTGGCCGAGGAGTTCGGCGACCTCACGATCGAGGAGCTGCCGGTGCGCTTCCAGGTCTGCGCGGCCAGCATCGAGCGGGCCGCGGAGCACTGGTTCGACTCCGGCCCGGTGGTCGACGCAGTCGTCGCGAGCGCCGCCGTACCCGGGATCCTGCCGCCGGCCAAGGTGGGCGACGAGCACTTCCTCGACGGCGGCATCGTCAACTCGATCCCGCTGGGGCGCGCGGTCCGGCTCGGTGCGACCCGGGTGTTCGTGCTCCAGGTGGGGCGCATCGACCGGCCGCTGACCGTGCCGAAGCGTCCGTGGGAGGTCGCGCGAGTGTCGTTCGAGATCGCGCGGCGGCACCGGTTCACGCGCGAGCTCGCCGAGCTGCCCGACGACGTCGAGTGCCACGTGCTGCCGGCCAAGGGCACCTCCGCGCGCGACGACACGATCTTCGGCACCCGCGACTTCAGCACCGTCGAGGAGCGGATCGAGCTCACCTACGAGGCGAGCCGCGACTACCTGGTTGAGCACCTGAGGGACCTGTGAGACCGCGATGAGAGTCGTCCGGCGGGTCGTCGTCGCGCCGGCCGTCGTACTGCTTGCGGGGCTGCTGTGGGTGACCGCGCCGCTCTGGGCGATCGCGGCCGCGGCGCTGTCGCCGCTGCTGCCTGGCCGGTGGCGGGCGCTGCGGCTGGCGTGGATCCTCATCGTCTACCTGACGATCGAGGCGCTGATGCTGCTCGTGCTGCTGGGGCTGTGGCTGGCCAGCGGGTTCGGGAGGCGGATCCGGACGCCTTACTTCGAGGGCATCCACTACGACCTGGTGCAGGGCGTGATGTGGGTGTTCTTCCGCGAGGCGAAGCGGGTGCTCCGGCTGACGATCGTCACCGACGGCCCGAGCCCGGACGCCCACCCGGGCCGGCCGATCCTGGTCGCGTGCCGGCATGCCGGGCCCGGCGACTCGTTCACGCTGATCCACGCGCTGATGTACTGGTACCGGCGCGAGCCGCGGGTCGTGCTCAAGGACACGCTCGCCTGGGACCCGATGATCGACGTGGTGCTGCGGCGGATCCCGGCGCGGTTCATCTCGCCCAACCCGGCGGCCGGCGAGGACCTCGAGAGCCAGATCGCCGCGCTGGCCTCGGACCTCGACGAGAACGACGCGTTCGTGATCTTCCCCGAAGGCGGCAACTTCACCCCGGCCCGGCGGCAGCGCGCGATCGACCGGCTGCGCAAGCTCGGCATGGAGCGGATGGCCGAGCGCGCCGAGGCGATGACCAACGTGCTCGCCCCGCGCCCCGGCGGCTTCCTGGCCGCGCTCGACGCCGCGCCGGCTGCTGACGTCGTACTCGTGGCGCACACGGGGCTCGACCACCTGCTCACCGTCGGTGACATCTGGCGCGAGCTACCGATGGACAAGAAGATCGTGATGCGCTGGTGGACCGTGCCGCGCTCCGAGATCCCGGCCGGCCGTGACGAGCGGATCGAGTGGCTCTTCGGCTGGTGGGAGCGGATCGACGCCTGGATCGAGGACTACGCCGACCCGTCCGAAACCCACTGAAATGACGTTGACCCGCCCGAAAGTTTCGGGCGGGTCAACGGTGGAGCGGGTCAGGCTCCCCATGGAGTGACGAAGTCACTCCATGGTCAGGACTTGGTGTCCGGGTTGATCTCGACTACGTCGGCCGGGTCGTCGGGCGTGGTGACCGGGTGCGGGGCGTCGGCGGCGTCGGCCAGGGCCTCGTCGGGCGAGGAGCCGCCGGTGTCGTCGGTCGTGGCCTCGGCCGGCGTGGGGGCCGGGGTCGGCGCGCTCTTGGGCGGCGGGGTCGGGACGTACGACGACTGCCAGTTGTCGCTGGAGCCGCTGCCGCCCTGGAGCTTCTTGGCGACGAACGCGACCGCACCGGCGATGCCGGCGAACAGCACGAACTTCTTGAGCTTGCCGCCCTTCTTGGGCTCGGGCTCACCCTTGAGCTGGGCGACCTTCGCGTCGGCCAGCGCCTTGGCGGCAGTGGCCTTCTCGCCAGCCAGCGCGGCACCGGAGGCGATCAGCGGCGCCGCCTTGCCCCGGGCGTCAGCGATCACTGGCGCGGCCTTCTCGCGGGCGTCGGCCAGCGCGGGGCCGGCCTTGTCCTTGGCGTCGAGGAGTGCGGGCACCGCCGTGTCCTGCACGAACTCGCGGGCCGACTCGTAGGCCGCCTCGACGTGGGGCTTCGCGGCCTCGACATAGTCGCTGGCCCAGTCATTTGCCTGGTCCAACAGTGACTTCTTCTTGCGCAGTCCCATCCGAGCACTCCTTCTTAGGCGTCGTCTCCATCCCACCATGCCACTGGTAACCCGGGCCACCCCCCGCCGGGGTGACCTCCTCGACGACCTGCGGTGACGCTCGCCTTGTGGCGCGTGCGAGGATCGATCCGCAACGATTCCGACGTAACGCACCAGACATTCCAGGCGACAACGCCTAAGGCGAAAGGCAGTCATGGCTGAGCAGCAGGCCATCCTCAAGACCAACCGGGGTGACATCACCGTCAACCTCTTCCCCAACCACGCTCCGGCGACCGTCGAGAACTTCGTCGGCCTGGCCACGGGTGAGAAGTCGTACGACGCCGGCAACGGCCGCACCGGGAAGTTCTACGACGGGCTCGGCTTCCACCGCGTCATCGAGGGCTTCATGATCCAGGGCGGCTGCCCGCTGGGCACGGGCACCGGCGGCCCCGGCTACACGTTCAAGGACGAGATCCACCCCGAGCTGGTCTTCGACAAGCCCTACCTGCTCGCCATGGCCAACGCCGGCCCGGGCACCAACGGCTCGCAGTTCTTCATCACCCTCGGCGCTACGCCGTGGCTCAACCGCAAGCACACGATCTTCGGCGAGGTGGCCGACCAGGCCTCGCGCGACGTCGTCGACGCGATCGGCACGACCCCGACCGGTGCCGGTGACCGGCCCCAGGACGCCGTCGTCATCGACTCGGTCGAGGTCGTGGGTTCCTGACCGAGCACCCCGCTCCCGTTCCTGGGGTGCCGATGTCGGTTTGCTACCGGCACCCCGGGCGGGAGTCCTATGTCCACTGCCAGCGCTGCGACAAGATCATCTGTCCTGACTGCATGCGGCAGGCGTCGGTGGGCTTCCAGTGCCCCGATTGCGTCGCCGAGGGTGCCAAGACCACCCGCGCCGGCCGGACGGCGTACGGCGGAGTGCGGCCGAGCAACCCCGGCGCCACCACGATCACCCTGATCGGGATCAACGCCTTCGTGTGGGTGATGATCGTGGTGACCGGCTGGAAGGCCAGCGACCTGGTCTACCGCCTGGCCCTGCTGCCCACCGGCGTGTGCGGCTCGCGGGCGGAGGCGGGCACCTACCCGCTCTTCACCGAGCGCGCCTGCGCGATCGGGACCAACCCACCCGGCGACGGGCAGTGGATCCCCGGTGTGTCCGAGGGCGCCTACTGGCAGCTGGTCACCAGCATGTTCTCCCACGTGGAGATCTGGCACATCGCGTTCAACATGTTCGCGCTCTACGCCCTCGGCCCCCAGCTCGAGCTGGTGCTGGGCCGGGTGCGCTTCCTGGCGCTCTACCTGCTCTCCGGCCTGGCCGGCTCGGCCCTGGTCTTCTGGCTCTCCGACGAGTCCAGCGCCACCCTCGGCGCGTCCGGCGCGATTTTCGGCCTGATGGGCGCCCTGCTCGTGGTGGCGTTCAAGGTCGGCGGCAACGTCCAGTCGATCCTGACCTGGATCGGCATCAACGTCGTGATCACCGTCCTCGGCAGCTCGTTCATCTCCTGGCAGGGCCACCTCGGCGGCTTCCTCGGCGGAGTGGCGATCGCCGGCGCCCTGGTCTACGCCCCCCGCCGCAACCGCACGCAGTTCCAGGTCGGTGCGCTGGTCTTCATCGCCGCCCTGATCGCCCTCGCGGTCATCCTGCGCTCCGCCTCCCTCACCGCCTGAGCGCATCGTCCGGAAAGTACGGAACGTTATCGACCCCGCCGGGCCGGGACCGGGTCGATTGCGTTCCGTACTTTCCCGCGTCTCTCCACAGCCGTGAGTGCACAGGTTTGTCCACAGCTGTGTAGAACCACACCGGTGTAACTCATCCACACCTGTGCACTTACCTGTGGACAACCCCTGTGGGGTATCCACAAATGACCCTGACCGTGGAATGACTCCGTCATTCCATTGGGAGTACTCGCTGCGCTCGTACTCCCGTCGCAAAGTTTGGGCTCTTGTGACGGATGTGTGGGTGGGGTTGAGCAGTTGACGTAGGACACGCCGTTCTCTGGCTAGGTTTCTGAGCTGTTGAGGAACAGTTACCTGGCGAAGGAGAACGGCGTGTCTGCGCTCACCCTATGGCGACCCCTGCTCGGACTTGAAGACACCGCGATCGAGGACGTTCGAGTCGAGCCGGGTCACGGTGGCCGGGTCGTGGTCAGTGTCCGACCGATGGCGCGTCAGAAGAACCGTTGCGGTCGGTGCCGGCGTCGGTCCCGGCGCTATGACCAGGGACGTGGACGGCGGCTGTGGCGGACCCTGGACCACGGCACCAAGCCCGCTTTCCTCGAGG
>NZ_FNIC01000018.1 GCF_900103935.1 Nocardioides szechwanensis | reverse complement strand
TTGTTTTGGGGGTGGCCACCGGTCGGGGTGGAACTTGGTTGTGGACGCAAACATGTCGTTTGTGGTGTGCGCGGTTTGTGGTTTTGGTTGAGGGTTTGTGAAGACAAGCCCTCGGCCTATTAGTACCGGTCGGCTAGGCATTGCTGCTGTATACCTCCGGCCTATCAACCCAATAGTCTGTTGGGGGCCTTACCCACAATTGTGGTGGGAAACCTTATCTTGAAATGTGCTTCCCGCTTAGATGCATTCAGCGGTTATCACTTCCGAACGTAGCTAACCAGCCGTGCCCCTGGCGGGACAACTGGCACACCAGAGGTTCGTCCATCCCGGTCCTCTCGTACTAGGGACAGCTTTTCTCAAGTTTCCTGCGCGCGCGGCGGATAGGGACCGAACTGTCTCACGACGTTCTAAACCCAGCTCGCGTGCCGCTTTAATGGGCGAACAGCCCAACCCTTGGGACCTACTCCAGCCCCAGGATGCGACGAGCCGACATCGAGGTGCCAAACCATCCCGTCGATATGGACTC
The DNA here is from genome assembly GCF_900103935.1 of Nocardioides szechwanensis. Lineage (GTDB taxonomy): Bacteria > Actinomycetota > Actinomycetes > Propionibacteriales > Nocardioidaceae > Nocardioides > Nocardioides szechwanensis. The sequence continues at coordinate 1,131 of NZ_FNIC01000018.1, read as the reverse complement.
TTGGGGAAGATCAGCCTGTTATCCCCGGGGTACCTTTTATCCGTTGAGCGACGCCGCTTCCACCTGCTGGCGCCGGATCACTAGTTCCGACTTTCGTCCCTGCTCGACATGTCTGTCTCACAGTCAAGCTCCCTTGTGCACTTACACTCGCCACCTGATTGCCAACCAGGCTGAGGGAACCTTTGAGCGCCTCCGTTACACTTTAGGAGGCAACCGCCCCAGTTAAACTACCCATCAGGCACTGTCCCTGATCCAGATCATGGACCTAGGTTAGATATCTAGTACGACCAGAGTGGTATTTCAACGTTGACTCCACAACCACTGGCGTGGCCGCTTCACAGTCTCCCACCTATCCTACACAAGCCGAACCAAACACCAATACCAAACTATAGTAAAGGTCCCGGGGTCTTTCCGTCCTGCCGCGCGTAACGAGCATCTTTACTCGTAGTGCAATTTCGCCGAGTCCACGGTTGAGACAGCGCCCAAGTCGTTACTCCATTCGTGCAGGTCGGAACTTACCCGACAAGGAATTTCGCTACCTTAGGATGGTTATAGTTACCACCGCCGTTTACTGGGGCTTAAGTTCTCAGCTTCACCCACAAGTGGGCTAACCGGTCCCCTTAACCTTCCAGCACCGGGCAGGAGTCAGTCCGTATACATCGTCTTACAACTTCGCACGGACCTGTGTTTTTAGTAAACAGTCGCTTGGGCCTGGTCTCTGCGGCCCTCCCCGCTGCCGGCCGTAAAGGCCATGACGGTTCGGGCCCCCCTTCTCCCGAAGTTACGGGGGCATTTTGCCGAGTTCCTTAACCATGGTTCGCTCGATCGCCTTGGTATTCTCTACCTGATCACCTGAGTCGGTTTGGGGTACGGGCGGCGTATAGCTCGCTAGAGGTTTTTCTTGACAGCATAGGATTACCCACTTCCCCCATACGGGGTCGGCGTCACGTCTCAGGTCCGTCATCAAAGACAGTGTCCCGGATTTGCCTAGGACACACCCTACCTGCTTACCCGTGGACAACCATCGCCACGGTTGGGCTACCTTCCTGCGTCACCCCATCGCTTGACTACTACCGGATCGGATCCCACGCTCCGCCACACCCTCTCGCCCCGAAGGGTCCGATAAGCATG
>NZ_FNIC01000003.1 GCF_900103935.1 Nocardioides szechwanensis | reverse complement strand
GCGCCCGCGCACCCGCCCGGTTGCGGTGCTCGGCGACAAGGCCTACTCCTCCCGCGCGATCCGCACTGAACTGCGATCACGACGAGTCCGAGCGGTTATCCCGCAGCCCTCGGACCAGATCGCCCACCGCAAGCGTCGCGGATCGGCCGGCGGCCGACCGCCAGCATTCGACGCCGCGACCTACAAAGGGCGCAACGTGATCGAGCGATCCTTCAACGACCACAAGCAGTGGCGCGGTCTGGCTACCCGCTACGACAAACTCGCCGTGGTCTACCGCGGAGGCGTAGTCCTACGCGCCATCACCATCTGGCTTCGCGAATAGGGAGACACGCCCTAGCCCGGCCAGTCGACACTGAGGTACTGCGTCTCCTGGAACTCCCGCAACCCGTCTCGTGCGCCCTCGCGGCCGAGCCCGCTCTGCTTGACCCCGCCGAACGGTGCCGACGGGTCCGACACGAGGCCGCGGTTGATGCCGACCATGCCCGCCTCGATCCGCTCCCCGAGGGAGACCGCCCGGCGCAGGTCGCCGGCGAAGACGTACGCCGCGAGGCCGTACTCGGTGTCGTTGACCTGGGCGAGCAGCTCCGCCTCGTCGTCCCACACCACCACGGGGGCGACGGGTCCGAAGATCTCCTCGCGCAGGATCGCCGCACCAGGCGCCACGTCGGCCAGCACCGTCGGAGGGTAGAAGTAGCCGGGGCCGTCCGGCATCTGCGCCTGGTGCGAGATGCGGGCACCCTCGCGGACGGCGAGGTCCACCGCCGCCATGACTCGCCGCAGCGCCGCAGCGGTGATGAGCGGGCCGATCGCGCAGCCGTCGGTGGCCGGCCCGACGGTGAGCTTCTCGACCTCGGCGCCCAGCCGGGCGAGGAAGTCGAAGGCCACATCGGAGTGCACGTAGATCCGGTTGGCCGCCGTGCACGCCTGCCCGCCGTTGCGGAACTTGGCGACCATCGTCCCGGCGACCGCTGCCTCGAGGTCGGCGTCCTCGGTGACGACCACCGGCGCATTGCCCCCGAGCTCCATCGACGCGTTGAGCACCCGGTCCGCGGCCTGGTGCAGCAGGGCCCGCCCGACGCCGGTCGAGCCGGTGAAGGAGACCTTGCGCACGCGCGGGTCGCGCAGCCAGGAGCCCACCACGGTCGGCGCGTCCGTCGTGGTGACGACCTCGACCGCCCCGTCAGGAGCGCCGGCCTCGGTCAGCAGGCGGGCCACGGCCAGCGCGGTGAGCGGTGTCTCGGCGGCCGGCTTGAGCACGACCGTGCAGCCGGCGGCCAGCGCCGGGGCGATCTTGCGGGTCGCCATCGCGGCCGGGAAGTTCCAGGGCGTCACCAGCGCCGCTACACCCACCGGTCGGTGCGACACCAGCGTCCTGGCGCCGCCGGCCGGCGCCTCGCCGTACTCCCCTCCGGGCCGGACGGCCTCCTCGGAGAACCAGCGGAAGAACTCGGCCGCATAACCGACCTCGGCCGCCGCGTCGGCCAGCGACTTGCCGTTCTCCCGGGAGATCAGCGCGGTGAGCTCGTCCCGGTCGCGCAGCATCAGCTCCTGCGTGCGGCGCAGGACCTCAGAGCGCTGGCGCGGTGCCAGCCCCGACCAGGCGGGGAAGGCGGCGGCCGCGCGGTCCACGGCGGTGCGGGCCTCTGTCTCGCCCTGGTCGGGGACGTGGGCCACGACCTCGAGGGTGGCGGGGTCTTCGACGGAGAACGTGGGCGCGGCGGTCACGGCAGGCTCCCGAGCGCCGTCTCCAGCACGTCGAGCCCGTCGTGGAGCAGCTCGTCGGAGATGGCCAGCGGCGGTAGGAAGCGCAGGACGTTGCCGTAGGTGCCGCAGGTCAGGACGATCACCCCCTCCTGGTGCGCGGCGCTCGCCAGGGCCTTGGCCAGGGCCGCGTCGGGGGTCCGGCCACCGGCCTCCACCAGCTCGACCGCGACCATGGCGCCCCGGCCACGGACGTCACCGACCCGCGGGTCGCGTGCCTGAAGGGAGCGCAAGCGCTCCAGCATGAGGGCACCGATCTCGCGCGCTCGACCCACGAGGCCATCGGTCTCGATGGTCTCGATCGCAGCCAGTGCGGCCGCGCAGGCGAGCGGGTTGCCGCCGTAGGTGCCGCCGAGCCCGCCGACGTGCGGGGAGTCCATGATCTCGGCGCGCCCGGTGACGGCCGACAGCGGCAGCCCTCCGGCGATGCCCTTGGCGGTCACGATCAGGTCCGGTACGACGCCCTCCCGGTCGCAGGCGAACAGGTCGCCGGTGCGGGCGAACCCGGTCTGCACCTCGTCGGCCACGAACACCACGCTGTGCTCGCGGCACCAGGCGGCCAGCGCCGGCAGGAAGCCGGGAGCGGGTTCGATGAACCCGCCCTCTCCCTGGATCGGCTCGATCACCAGGGCGGCGAGGTTGTCCGCGCCCACCTGCTTGTCGACCAGGTCCAGGGCGCGGGCCGCGGCCGCGGCGCCGTCGAGGTCACCGTCGCGGTACGGGTAGGAGAGCGGGGCGCGATAGACCTCGGGGGCGAACGGCCCGAAGCCGTGCTTGTAGGGCATGTTCTTCGCCGTCATCGCCATCGTCAGGTTCGTTCGGCCGTGGTAGGCGTGGTCGAACACGACCACCGCGTCGCGTCCCGTGTGGACCCGGGCGATCTTCACCGCGTTCTCCACCGCCTCGGCCCCGGAGTTGAACAGAGCGGTGCGCTTCTCGTGGTCTCCCGGGGTCAGCCGGTTGAGCGCCTCGGCGACCTCGACGTAGCCGTCGTACGGCGTGACCATGAAGCAGGTGTGGGTGAAGGCGGCCACCTGCGCGCGGACCGCCTCCACGACCCGGGGTGCGCTCGCGCCGACGGTGGTGACCGCGATCCCGGAGCCCAGGTCGACGAGGTGGTTGCCGTCGACGTCGACCACGATGCCGCCGGCGGCCCGGGCGGCGAAGACGGGCATGGTGGTGCCCACGCCGGACGCCACCGCGGCCAGCTTGCGCTCCATCAGCGCGCGGGAGCGCGGGCCCGGGAGGTCGGTGACGAGCAGGCGCCGTTGGGTCACGTGCGAGACGTCGGTCAAGGTCATGGGCGCAGTCTCGACAGTGCCACCTATGCTGTCCAATACTTGTTCTGCCCAATCTCCATGCCTGGGAGGCATGATGCAGCTGAGGCACCTGCGCTATTTCGTCGCGACCGCGGAGGCGGGGACCGTCAGCGCCGCGGCCTCGCGTGTGCACGTCACCCAGCCCGCCCTGTCCCGGCAGCTGCGCCAGCTCGAGCAAGACCTCGGCGTCACGCTTTTCGAACGTGGCGCGGGGCGTCTCACCGTGAGCCGCACCGGAGCCGAGCTGCTGCCGCTGGCGCGCGACGTACTGGCGGCGGGAGACGTGCTGCGCTCGGCCGCAAGCTTCCATGCGGCCGGTGGCGTACGCCGGCTGACCATCGCGGCTCCCACGGTCACCCTCACTGATGTGGTGTCGCCGTTCGTGGCGACGACGTCCCCCGAGGACCCGGTGGTGGACGTGCGCGCCGGCGACGGGCAGACCACGGCAGCGATGCTCAGCACAGGAGCGGACCTGGCGATCGGCACCGACCGGCCGCAGCCGCCCTATCGCTCGCGGGACCTCGCGGTGCTCCCGGTGTGGGCCTACGTCCTGGAGGAGGACCCGTGGAGCGGGCGGGGGAGCGTCTCGCTCGGGGAGCTCGTGAGCCGCCAGGTCATCGGTCTGCCCACGACCTTCACGGCTCGCGAGGCCCTCGATGCGGCAGTGGGCGTCGACGGGGGTGGCTTCTCGTCCTTCGTCGAGGCGGCGAACGGGACCATCGCCCAGGCGCTTGCCGCCGCCGGGCGTGGGGTGGCGGTGGTGTCGGACGACCCGCGCTTCGGCTTGGTGCCGCTCCGCGTGACGACAGGTGACGGGCTGCTGCGCATCCGGCTGGTCGCCGCCTGGGACGGCCGCAGCGTGGCGGCGGCGACCATGGAGTCGCTCGCGGGCCGTCTCGGCGCATGGGTCGCCGCGCGCTACCCGGCCGTGCAGACGTGAGGTCCGGCACCTGCTGAGGCCGTCGACACCATACTGAGCGCGGGAGGCAGGGACTATGGCGCAGGGCAGGGCAGGGCAGGGTCGGGTGGATGCCCGACGCCCGCGCCCGGACCCGCGTCTGGCGGTCGTCGGCGTCGGGGCCGCCGCCGTCGCCGCGTCCGGGGCCTACGTCGTGGCGCTCACGCTCAACCCGTTGCCTCCCCGCTCGCTCTCGGTGGCGATGTTCGTCATGACCCCGGTCCTCGCGGCGATCGCCCTGGGGATCTTGTGGTCGCGCCAGCACGAGTCGGTGCGCCCCGACCTGCGCTGGTTCAACACGGGGCTGACCATCGCGCTGCTCGCCATGGTGCTGCAGATCGCGTCCTTTCCCTCGGTGGCGCCGGACGGCGGACTGCTGGGGACCACCCAGAACAGCAACGCCGCCCTCTACCTGCTCTTCCATGCGGCCACCTCGGCCGGCCTCCTGCTCGGCGCCACCCGGAGGTCCGTCCGCGGGCGCGGGCTGTTCCTGACCTTCGGCGTGGTGGCCGCGTTGGCCCTGGGCTTCGACCTCGTGCCGCTGCCGACGTTGCTGACCGCCGACCAGGGCTTCACCGATGTCCTAATCGGCACCGAAATCCTCTTGGCCGCTCTGACTGCGGCGTGCGCCTGGCTCTGGTTGGCGCGCGGCGGGGTCACTCCGCGGCCGCTCGTGGGGTGGGTGGGCATCTCCCAGACCTTCGCCGTCTACGACCTCGCGCTCAACGCGCTCTCCGAGGCACGGTTCTCGGCGATCTGGTGGTCGAGCCTCTCGATGAGGGTCGCCACGTACGCGGTGCTGGCCGGCGCCGCGGTGGCGGTCGTCCTGCGCATGGTGCGCGGCTTGGAGCACTATGCGGAGGCGGAGCTCGACCGGCGCGAGGCACAGCTGCGCGACAGCCTCGGCGCTGTGGAGCAGTTGCTCGAGGACGCGAGGGAGACCTCGGCGACCTTGAAGTCACACCTTCTCCCGCGGCAGATCCAGGACACGGAGTCGGTCGAGGTCTCCGCGCGCTACGCCGGCGCGGGCGAGGAGAAGGAGATCGGGGGCGACTGGTACGACACGATCGTGCTCCCGGACGGCGGTCTCGCCCTGGTCATCGGTGACGTGGAGGGCCACGACTTGGCCGCGGCGACAGTCATGGCGCAGGTGCGCGCCGCGGTGCACAGCCACGCCTTGGAGGGACACCCGCCGTCGATCCTGCTCGGACGGGTGCACCAGTTCCTGGTGCAGGCACACATCGAGCGGCTCGTGTCGCTGGCCTACGTGCAGCTCTACCCACAAGACCGCTTGATGACGGTGGCCATCGCGGGGAACCCTCCGCCCATGCTCATCCCAGCCCACGGCGACGCCCCGCGCCTCCTCGACCACGAGATCGGCCCCCCACTAGGGGTCGGCGGCCACTACCGGTGGACCGAGCGCACGCTGCTGCTTCCCCCGGACGCGACGATCGTGATGTTCACCGACGGGTTGCTGGAGCGGGAGGGCGGCTACGACGACCAGTTCGCCGCCCTGATGAACGTCGCACGTCACGCGGCGACCGCCGACCTCGACGAGCTCACCCGCGCACTCATCGGCGTCCACGCCGTGGAGGACGACGCCGCCGTCCTCGCCGCCCGGGTGACCTCGGACGCGCGCGCGGTTGCCGAACGCCTGCTTCCCGTGAGACCGATCAGCGCGCCCATCGCACGTGCCTGGCTCGTCGACGTGATCGAGGTGTGGGTCACGACCGGCCGGCTGCACGACACCGAGGACCTCAGGGACAACAGCGAGACGGCCACCTTGCTGCTGACCGAGCTGCTCAGCAACGCCCTGCGGCACGCAGAGGAGAGCATCCGCGTCTCCGTCGAGTTCCTCGGGACGGTCCTGCGCGTCGACGTCTTCGAGTCCAGCCACCGGATGCCCCGGGTCCGTGCACTGGGCAGCACCGAGACATCCGGACGCGGCCTGCGACTCGTTGAGAGCCTCTCCGACGACTGGGGCGTCACCCCGCGAGAGCAGGGCAAGTCGGTGTGGTTCCGGCTGGACCTCGCCGGTGGACCTCCGGACGAGGAGCGGCTGTCGTCAGCCTTCGACCTCCTGGGTGACGGACTGTCCTGACTCTGGCGGTCTCAAGACTCCGTCCAGTTCGACGTCATCGGCCTGCGGTGGAGGCGCGTGCGACGAGCTCGGGGGTGAACAGCACCTGGTCGTGGGTGTGGTCGAGGTTGGTCGACTCGTCGAGGAGCAGCGCGGCGGCGGTCAGTCCCAGCTCGTGGCGGGGCTGACGCACGGAGGTCAGGGGTACGGCGGCAGCGGCGGCGAACTCGATGTCGTCGTAGCCGACGATGGCCAAGTGCTCGGGGACGTGGACACCGTGGGTGATGGCGTGCTGGAGGAGGCCCAGGGCCGTCATGTCGTTGGCGCAGAAGGCGCCGGTAGGGCGCCGGCGGGCAGCCAGCCCGGTGAGGCGCTCGCCGGCGCCGCGACCCTCGGCGACCCCGAGCGAGGACGTGGTGAGTACGACGAGGTCGTCGGCCGGGAGACCCGCGTCGGCCCAGGCGAGGCGGGCACCCTCGAGGCGGTCGCGCACCTGGCCGAGGTCCATCGGCCCGCCGACAAAGGCGATCCGGCGGTGGCCGCGGTCGATCAGATGCTCTGCGGCCAGCCGGCCACCGAGGACGTCGTCGACGGCCACGGAGCAGAACGACGCGTCGTCGCGAGTGCGGTCCACGATCACCAGCGGCGTCCCGCGGTCGCGGATCGCGTCGAGCGCGGGGGAGGCCGCGTCGACCGGCGTCACGAGCACGCCCTGGACCCGCTGCTGCTGGAAGAGCGTCAGGTAGCCGGCCTCACGCGCGCCGTCCTGGTTGCTGTTGCACATGACCAGCGACAGCCCGGCCTCCTCGGCGGCCTCCTCCATGCCGCGGGCGACATCGGTGAAGAAGGGGTTGCCGCCGTCGAGCATCACGTAGGCGAGCGTGCGGCTGGTCCCCGCCCGCAGCTGCCGGGCCGACTCGTTGCGCACGAAGCCGAGCTCGGCCATCGCCGCCTCGACCCGCTCGCGGGTCGAGGTGCTCACCCGCTCGGGGCGGTTGAGCACGTTGGACACGGTGCCGAGGCTGACCCGGGCGAGGGCGGCGACGTCCTTCACTGACGCGTTGCGCACGCCGTCGACGCTCATCTGCCCTCCCTGTTCTGAAACGTACGCACAGACTAGGGACTGGTTGCCTGTTGCGGGTCAAAGGGCCGAGTCTCGTATCAATCTGGCCGAACCCCTTGCGTTTTGTGACCGCGGTCACCTACGTTCTTCCTCAGCTAATGAAACCTTTCAATCGTAGGGATGACAGATGGCCGAGGTCGTGAAGGCCCCGCAGAGCCCGGTCCTCGAGCTCGCCGAGGTCCGTAAGTCGTTCGGCCCCGTGGTGGCGCTGCGGTCCGGCAGCCTGAGCGTCGACGCCGGCTCCATCCACGCCCTGATCGGCGAGAACGGCGCAGGCAAGTCGACGATGGTGAAGATCGTCGCTGGCGTGCACCGTCGCGACAGCGGCACCTTCCGCTTCCAGGGCGGCGACGTCGACTTCGGCTCGACGGCGGAGTCCAAGGGGTCCGGGATCGCGGTCATCTACCAGGAGCCGACGCTCTTCCCCGACCTGTCGGTCACCGAGAACATCTTCATGGGCCGGATGCCCCGCGGCCGGGGTCGCCGCATCGACCGCAAGGCGATGTGGGCCGAGGCCCGCGAGCTCTTCCAGCGCCTCGGCGTCGACATCGACCCGCGCCGCCCGGCGCTGGGTCTGTCCATCGCGGACCAGCAGATCATCGAGATCGCCAAGGCGATCTCGCTCGACGCCAGCCTCCTGGTGATGGACGAGCCGACCGCGGCACTGTCGGGCGTGGAGGTGCAGCGGCTCTTCGCCGTCGCCCGCTCGCTGCGCGACGAGGGCCGCGCCCTGGTGTTCATCTCGCACCGCTTCGACGAGGTCTTCGACCTCTGCGACACCGTCACTGTGATGCGCGACGGGGCGTACGTCGGCACCCACCGCGTCGCCGACACCACGGTGCCGGAGCTGGTGAAGGAGATGGTCGGTCGCGAGGTGGGCGACCTCTACCCCAAGTCGCCGGCCACGATCGGCGAGCCGATCCTGCAGGTCGACGACCTCCAGTCGGCCGGCGTCTTCCACGACGTGACCTTCCAGGTGCGGGCCGGTGAGATCGTCGGCCTCGCCGGACTGGTCGGAGCCGGCCGCAGCGAGATCGCCCGCGCGGTCTTCGGCGTCGACGGCTACGACTCCGGCTCGGTGCGCATCGGCGACCGGGCCGTCCCGCCGCGGTCGCCGCGCGCGGCCATCAAGGCCGGGATCGCGTTCATCCCGGAGGACCGGCGCCAGCAGGGCCTGGTGGTCGACAGCTCGGTCGCCCGCAACGTGGCCAGCGTCATCCGTGGCGGCCTCACCCGCGGTGGCCTGCTCACCGGCCGCGCCGAGAACCGCGCTGCGGCGCCCTGGGCGGCCGCCCTGGAGGTCAAGACCAACGCCCTGGACATGGCCGCCACGACCATGAGCGGCGGCAACCAGCAGAAGGTGGTCATCGCCAAGTGGCTGGCCACCACCCCCAAGCTCCTCATCATCGACGAGCCCACCCGTGGCATCGACGTCGGCACCAAGGCCGAGGTGCACCGGCTGCTCTCCGAGCTGGCCGGCCAGGGCATCGCCATCTTGATGATCTCCAGCGAGCTCCCCGAGGTGCTCGGCATGGCGGACCGGGTTCTGGTCGTCTGCGAGGGGCGGATCACCGCCGAGCTCGACCGCGACACCGCCACCCCCGAGACGGTCATGGCCGCCGCCACCAACACCGCACCGTCCGAGCTCTCGCTCTCCAAGGACGCCGAGATGGTCCACGAGGTGACCGCATGAGCAGCCACACGCTGACCCGTCCCCCCGCGCCCGCGGAGTCCTCTGCGAGCGCCGCCCGCCGCGTGCTCGGCGGCCTGCTCCGCTCGCGTGAGCTCGCCGTACTCCTCGTGCTCGTCCTGCTCGTCGTGGTGACCACCGCCAAGAGCAGCAACTTCCTGTTCGGTGGGGACGGCTGGCGCGACCTGCTGGTCACGCCGTCGATCCTGCTGCTGCTGGCCGCCGGACAGACGCTGGTGATCATCACCCGCAACGTCGACCTGTCGGTCGGCTCGACGCTCGGCCTCACCGCCTACCTGACCGGCAAGCTGTTCATCGAGGTGCCCGACCTGCCGGTCCCGCTGGTGTTCCTGGCCGGGCTCGCCTTCGGCGCGCTCCTCGGCCTGGTCAACGGCCTCCTCGTCGCCTTCGGTCGCGTCCCGGCCCTGGTGATCACGCTGGGCACGCTGATGATCTACCGCGGGGTCTTCCTCGAGTGGGCCGGCAGTGACCGGATCAACCCCTCCGACCTGCCCGCCGGCTTCCTGAGCCTCGGCACCGACCAGCTGCTGACCATCCCGGTCCTGACCATCATCGCCCTGGTCGTGGTCGCCGCCGTCGGCTACTACCTCCACACGTCGCGAGGCGGCCGCGAGCTCTACGCGATCGGCTCCGACCCCGACGCGGCCCAGCTGTTCGGGCTGCCCGTCACGCGCCGGGTGCTCGCGGCCTTCGTGGTGTGTGGGGCCCTGGCCGGACTGGCCGGCGTCTTCTACGCCGCCCGCTACGGCTCGATCAGCTCCAACGCCGGCCGCAACATCGAGCTCGAGGCGGTCGCCGCCGCCGTCATCGGCGGCGTGGCCATCTTCGGCGGCAGCGGCACCGTCTGGGGAGCCGCCGCCGGCGCCTTCCTGCTCGTGACCATCGACCGTGCGCTGCCCGTCCTGGGCATCCCCGACTTCTGGCAGCGCGCCGTCGTCGGCGCCCTGATCATCGGCGCCGTCGTCCTCGACCGCGTGCTCAAGAAGCGACAGGAACGCAGGCTCATCGAGGCGAGGGACCAGTCATGACCACGACCATCGAGCGCGCCGTCGACGAGCGCACCTACGCCAGCTACTCGCGCCCGCTGCTGTGGCGCCTGGTGATGACGCGCGAGTTCGCGATCATCACCGTGCTGATCACCGTCTTCACCTACGCCACCGGCCAGATCCCGAACTTCGACGGCCCGCTGACGCTCTACTACCTGTTCCTCGACACCGCCCCGATCATGCTGATCGCGCTGCCGATGACGCTGGTCATCATCACCGGCGAGATCGACCTCTCGGTGGCAAGCATCATGGGCCTGACGAGCGTCATGCTGGGCATCGGCTTCTCCGACGTCGGGCTGCCGATGCCGGTCGCGATCCTGCTCGCGCTCGCCGTCGGTGCGGTCTGCGGCGGGGCCAACGGCTTCCTGGTCGCGTACGTCGGACTGCCCTCCCTCGCCGTCACCATCGGCACCCTCGCGCTCTACCGCGGCATCGCCGTCGGCCTGCTCGGCACCGAGGCGATCACCGACTTCCCCGAGTACTGGACCGACCTCGCCAAGCAGCGGCTCGTCGGCGACGAGCTCACCGGAGGGGCGATCGACAGCTACCCGGTCATCCTCATCCCGTTCGTGGTGCTCCTGGTCGCCTTCGTGTGGCTGCTGCACTTCTCGTCCTTCGGCCGTGGCGTCTACGAGATCGGGCTCAACGACGAGGCGGCGCGCTTCAGCGGCGTCGACGTCGAGCGCACCAAGATGTGGCTCTTCGTGCTCAGCGGGGTGGTCTCGGCCTTCGCCGGCATCTACTACACGCTCCGCTTCGGCAGCGCCCGCGGGGACAACGCGGAGTACTACGAGCTGCAGGTCATCGCGGCCGTTCTCCTGGGCGGGGTCTCGATCTTCGGCGGCCGTGGCGCGCTGCACGGCGTCGTCGCCGGCGTACTCCTCATCGGCGTCCTGCAGTCGGCGATGCGGCTCGACGGCACCAGCACCAACATCGCCAACATCGTCATCGGCCTGCTGCTCGTCGGCTCGGTGATGCTCACCAGCGTCCTGTCCTGGGTCTCGGCGTTGACCTCAGGACGGGCTCGGCGGGAACCACCACCGCCGCCGCACAACCCTCAGCAGTCGGCTGCGTCCGACGCCACCCGGTCGCACTGACCACCCACCAGAAAGGCACTACCCATGAAGAACCTCCAGAAGAGGACCGCCGCTCTGGCCGGCCTGGCCCTGCTGGCCAGCCTCGGTCTGACCGCGTGCGGCAGTGACGACGACGGCGGTGACGGCGGCGACGGCGGCTCCGGTGGCGACAGCAGCAGCATCACCATGATCCCGAAGAACCTCGGTAACCCGTACTTCGACGCCAGCACCGCCGGCGCCGAGGCCGCTGCCGAGGAGTTCGGCGGCTCGGTCGAGGAGGTCGGCCCCGACACCGCCACGCCCGACTCGCAGGTCTCGTTCATCAACACCGCGGCCCAGCAGGGCGCAGGCGCGGTCGTCGTCTCCGCCAACGACCCGTCGGCCATCTGCGACGCGCTCGAGGAGGCCAGCAGCGCCGGGGTGAAGGTCGTGACCTTCGACTCCGACACCGAGCCCGAGTGCCGCGACATCTTCGTCAACCAGGCCGACGCCGCCGGCATCGCCGCCAAGCAGGTCGAGCTGATCGCCGCACAGATCGGTGACGAGGGCGAGGTGGCGATCCTGTCCGCCGCGGCCAACGCGACCAACCAGAACGCGTGGATCGAGCTCATGGAGGCCGACCTCGAGGAGAACCACCCCAACATCGAGCTCGTCGACATCGTCTACGGCGACGACGACGACCAGAAGTCCTTCGACCAGACCGCGGCACTGCTGTCCGCACACCCCAACCTGAAGGGCATCATCTCGCCCACCACGGTCGGCATCGCCGCAGCGGCGCGCTACCTGTCGACCTCGGACGCCAAGGGCAAGGTCGCGCTGACCGGCCTCGGCGCCCCGAGCCAGATGAAGGCCTTCATCGAGGACGGCACCGTCACCGAGTTCGCCCTGTGGAACCCCGAGGACCTCGGCTACCTGGCCGCCTTCGCCGCCAACGCTCTGGCGTCCGGCGACATCGAGGGCGCGGAGGGCGACACCTTCGAGGCCGGCAAGCTCGGTGAGTACACCGTGGGCGCCGACGGCGTCGTCGTGCTCGGCGAGCCGTACGTCTTCGACGCCGAGAACATCGACCAGTTCAAGTTCTGATCCACCCAGCACCCGTCACCTGACCGCAGGAACAGGGAGTCAGCCATGCCCCGATACTGCTTCACCCTCCAGGTCCGCCCGGAGCGCAAGCAGGAGTATGTCGAGCGTCACGCGGCCGTCTGGCCCGAGATGCTCGCCGCGCTCGAGTCGACCGGCTGGCGCAGCTACTCCCTGTTCCTGCGGGACGACGGGCTCCTCGTGGGCTACGTCGAGTCCGACGACCTCGAGACCGCCCTCGACGCCATGGCCGACACCGACGTCAACCGCCGGTGGCAGGCCGAGATGGCTCCCTTCTTCGACAACGACGGCCGCGCCCCCGACGAGGGGTTCGTGCGGCTGACAGAGGTGTTCCACCTCGCCGACCAGCTCACCAGCGCACAGACCGAAGGCTGACATGACCGACCCCAGCGGCTTCGCCGCCATCACCTCGCAGCTCGAGCGACTCGCCATCGAGGTCCCGTCCTGGGCCTACGGCAACTCGGGCACCCGCTTCAAGGTCTTCGGCTCGGCCGGCACCCCGCGATCGGTCGAGGAAAAGATCGCCGACGCCGCCGTGGTCAACCGGCTCACCGGCCTGGCGCCGTCGGTGGCACTGCACATCCCGTGGGACCTGGTCGACGACTACACCGCGCTGCGCAGCTACGCCGAGGACCTCGGCGTCGCGCTGGGCACCATCAACTCCAACACCTTCCAGGACGACGACTACAAGCTCGGCGCCCTGACGCACACCGACAAGGTGGTCCGACAGAAGGCCATCGACCACCACTTCGAGTGCATCGACGTCATGCACGCCACCGGCTCGCGCGACCTGAAGGTCTGGCTCGCCGAGGGCAGCAACTACCCGGGCCAGGCCGACCTGCGCGGACGCCAGGACCGGCTGGCCGAGTCGCTGGCGACGATCTACGAGCGGATCGGCGAGGACCAGCGGCTGGTGCTCGAGTACAAGTTCTTCGAGCCGGCGTTCTACCACACGGACGTCCCCGACTGGGGTACGTCGTACGCCCAGGTCGTCGCCCTCGGCGAGCGCGCCATGGTGTGCCTCGACACCGGCCACCACGCGCCCGGCACCAACATCGAGTTCATCGTCATGCAGCTGCTGCGGCTGGGCCGGCTCGGCTCGTTCGACTTCAACTCCCGCTTCTACGCCGACGACGACCTGATCGTCGGCGCCGCCGACCCATTCCAGCTGTTCCGGATCATGGCCGAGGTCATCCGCGGCGGCGGGCTCGACGCCGACAGCGACGTCGCGTTCATGCTCGACCAGTGCCACAACATCGAGGACAAGATCCCCGGCCAGATCCGCTCGGTGCTCAACGTCCAGGAGATGACCGCACGCGCGCTGCTCATCGACCGGGACGCGCTGCTCGTGGCGCAACAGGACGGTGACGTCCTCGGTGCCCACGAGATCTACATCGACGCGTTCTCCACCGACGTCCGCCCGGCCCTGGCCGCGTGGCGCGAGGAGCGCGGCCTGCCGGCCTCACCGATGCGCGCCTACGCCGAGTCCGGCTACCAGCAGGAGATCGAGGAGTCCCGCCGCGGTGGGACCCAGCTCTCCTGGAACTAGGGGGGTTTCGAGGCTCGTCGCCAGGGCTCCTCGCACCTCAACCACCGATAGGAATCGAAAGGCATCATGACCAACCCTGCTGCGGCCGAGCTGATCGCCCGGTCCAACCGCCTCGGCGCCGACCCCAAGAACACCAACTATGCGGGCGGCAACACCTCGGCCAAGGGCACCGAGACCGACCCGGTCACCGGTGAGCCCGTCGAGTTGCTCTGGGTGAAGGGCTCGGGCGGCGACCTGGGCACCCTGACCGAGCCCGGCCTCGCCGTGCTCCGCCTCGACCGGATGCGCGCGCTGGTCGACGTCTATCCGGGCCTCGACCGCGAGGACGAGATGGTCGCGGCCTTCGACTACTGCCTGCACGGCAAGGGCGGTGCGGCCCCGTCGATCGACACCGCCATGCACGGCCTGGTCGACGCCCCCCACGTCGACCACCTGCACCCCGACTCCGGTATCGCGATCGCCACCGCCGCGGACGGCCAGGAGCTGACCACCACGATCTTCGGGGACAAGGTCGTGTGGGTGCCCTGGCGCCGCCCCGGCTTCCAGCTCGGCCTCGACATCGCCGAGATCAAGGAGAAGAACCCGCAGGCGGTCGGCTGCATCCTCGGCGGCCACGGCATCACCGCGTGGGGTGACACCAGCGCCGAGGCCGAGGCCAACTCGCTGTGGGTCATCGACACCGCCGCGGCCTACATCGCCGAGCACGGCCGGCCCGAGCCGTTCGGCCCGCCGCTCGCGGGGTACGCCGCCCTGCCGGCCGCCGAGCGCCGGGCCAAGGCCGCGGCCCTCGCGCCCACGATCCGCGGCCTCGCCAGCCACGACCGTCCGATGGTCGGCCACTTCGCCGACCACGACGTCGTCCTCGACTTCCTCGCCAGCAGCGAGCACCCGCGGCTGGCCGGGCTGGGCACCTCGTGTCCCGACCACTTCCTGCGCACCAAGGTCAAGCCGATGGTCCTCGACCTGCCGGCGAGCGCCTCGGTCGAGGAGAGCCTCGCGCGGCTCAAGGAGCTTGCGGTCTCCTACCGCGAGGACTACCAGGCCTACTACGACCGTCACGCCACCCCGGACTCGCCCGCCATCCGTGGGGCGGACCCGCTGGTCGTGCTGGTGCCCGGCGTCGGCATGTTCAGCTTCGGCAAGGACAAGCAGACCGCCCGTGTGGCCGGGGAGTTCTACACCAACGCGATCAACGTGATGCGCGGCGCCGAGGGGCTGTCGACCTACGCCCCCATCGACGAGGCGGAGAAGTTCCGCATCGAGTACTGGGCGCTGGAGGAGGCCAAGCTGCAGCGGATGGCCGAGCCCAAGCCCCTCGCCACCCGGATCGCGCTGGTCACCGGTGCCGCCGGTGGCATCGGCAAGGCCACCGCCAAGAAGCTCGCGGCCGAGGGCGCCTGCGTCGTCATCGCCGACCTCGACCTCGAGAGGGCGCAAGCAGCGGCGGCCGAGATCGGCGGGCCGGACGTCGCCATCGGCGTCGCCGCCGACGTGAGCAAGGAGGCCGCCGTCCAGGCGATGGTCGACGCCGCCGTGCTCGCCTTTGGCGGCCTCGACCTGGTCGTCAACAACGCCGGTCTGTCGCTCTCGAAGACCCTGCTGGAGACCACGGAAGCCGACTGGGACCTGCAGCACGACGTGATGGCCAAGGGCTCGTTCCTGGTGTCGAAGGCCGCGGCCAAGGTGCTGATCGAGCAGGAGATGGGCGGCGACATCGTCTACATCTCCTCGAAGAACTCCGTCTTCGCCGGACCCAACAACATCGCCTACTCCGCGACCAAGGCCGACCAGGCCCACCAGGTCCGGCTGCTCGCGGCCGAGCTCGGCCAGTACGGCGTCAAGGTCAACGGCGTCAACCCCGACGGGGTCGTCGCCGGCTCGGGCATCTTCGCCAGCGGCTGGGGAGCCAACCGGGCCGCCGTCTACGGCGTGGAGGAGAAGGACCTCGGCAAGTTCTACGCCCAGCGCACGATCCTCAAGCGCGAGGTGCTGCCGGAGAACATCGCCAACGCGGTCTTCGTGCTGTGCGGTCCCGAGATGACCCACACGACGGGGCTGCACGTGCCGGTCGACGCGGGCGTGGCGGCGGCGTTCCTGCGATGAGTCCCACCGCCACCGGGCCGGTCCGCGTCGCGGCCGTCGACCTCGGGGCGACCAGCGGGCGGGTCATGGCCGGCCGGGTCGGCCCCGGGTCGCTCCACCTCGACGAGCTGCACCGCTTCCCCAACGGTGGTGTCCGCGCCAACGGCTCGCTCTTCTGGGACGTCCTCGGCATCCACCGCGAGTCGCTGGCCGGCATCGCCAAGGTCGCTCGCACCGGTCCTCTGCACGGCATCGGCATCGACTCGTGGGCCATCGACTACGGCCTGCTCGACCGGGACGGTCACCTGCTCGGCAACCCCTATTCACACCGTGACTCGCGCACGGACGGCGTCGCCGAGACGGTGCTCTCCACGGTCGGGGCAGCGGAGATGTATGCCACAACCGGGCTGCAGAACCTGCCGTTCAGCACCGTCTACCAGCTGGTCGCCGCGCGCGGGACGCCGGCGCTGGAGTCCGCCGAGACCCTGCTCCTGCTGCCGGACCTGCTCGGCTACTGGCTCACGGGCAAGGTGGGTGCGGAGCGCACCAACGCCTCCACGACCGGGATGTACGACGTCCGGTCGCGCGAGTGGGCGCTCGACCTGGCCAAGCGGATCGGTATCCCCTGGGCCGTGCTGCCGCCGCTGCGTGACCCGGGCGACGTGGTCGGCGCGGTCCTGGACCAGGTCGCCGAGCAGCTCGGCGTCCCCACCGGTCTCCCGGTCGTCGCGGTCGGCTCCCACGACACCGCCTCGGCCGTGGTCGGCGTACCCGCGACCGAGGACGACTTCGCCTACATCTCCTCGGGCACCTGGTCGCTGGTCGGGCTCGAGCTGGAGACGCCGGTGCTCACCGAGGCCGCCCGGCTCGCCGACTTCACCAACGAGGGCGGCGTCGACGGCACCGTCCGGTTCCTCAAGAACGTCATGGGCCTGTGGGTCCTCTCGGAGTCCCTGCGGCACTGGGAGGACGAGCGCATCGTCGAGGCCGGCCTCGTCGCCGTGCTCGGCGGGGCGCGCGAGGCGCCGCCGCTGCGGACGGTGGTCGACATCGACGACCCCCGGCTCCTCGCTCCGGGGACCAGGGGCGACAACATGCCGTCGCGGATCCAGCGGCTCGCTGCCGAGGCCGGGGAGCCGATCCCGCGCACGCCGGTCGCGATCACGCGCTGCATCCTCGACAGCCTGGCACTGGCCTACCGCCGCCACCTCCGCACCGCCGCCGAGCTCGCCGGCCGCGAGGTGTCCGTCGTCCATGTGGTGGGGGGCGGCTCGCAGAACGCCCTCCTCTGCCAGCTCACCGCCGACGCCTGCGGCCTCCCGGTCCTGGCCGGGCCGGCCGAGGCAGCGGCGCTGGGCAACGTGCTCGTCCAGGCCCGCACCCTCGGCGCCGACCTGCCCGACCTGACCGCCATGCGCGACCTCGTACGGCGTACCCAGGGCGTGCTGCGCTACGAGCCCCGGCCCGGACCGGACTGGGACGCGGCCGAGGCGCGGCTGCCGGCGCGGGCCGTAGCGTGAGCTCCATGCGCGTCGCCCTGATGGTCACCTGCGTCAACGACGCGATGTTTCCGGAGACGGGGAAGGCGGTCGTCACGCTGCTGAGGCGGCTGGGGGTCGACGTGGAGTTCCCCGCGGCCCAGACCTGCTGCGCGCAGCCGATGGTCAACACCGGCTACCTCGACGAGGCGGTCCCGGTGGTGCGCACCTTCGTCGACGCGTTCGCGGGGTACGACGCGATCGTGACGCCGTCGGGCTCGTGCGCGGGGTCCGCACGTCACCAGCACGCGCTGGTCGCCCGTCGCTCGGGGGACCCGGACCTCGTGGCCGCCGTGGCCGAGACGTCGCCGAAGACCTACGAGCTCAGCGAGTTCCTGGTCGACGTGCTCGGCGTGACCGACGTCGGTGCCTACTTCCCGCACCGGGTGACCTACCACCCCACCTGTCACTCGCTGCGGATGCTGGGGGTCGGCGACCGGCCGCAGCGGCTTCTGGAGCAGGTGCGCGGGATCCGGCTGGTCGACCTGCCGTCCGCGGAGGAGTGTTGCGGGTTCGGCGGCACGTTCGCGGTCAAGAACGCCGACACCTCGGTCGCGATGGGCGCCGACAAGGCCCGCCACGTCCGCGAGACCGGTGCCGAGGTGCTGGTCGCGGGCGACAGCTCGTGCCTGATGCACGTCGGCGGGATGCTGTCGCGCCAACAGTCCGGCGTACGCGTGATGCACCTCGCCGAGATCCTGGCCGCCACCGAGACCGCCCAGGTGCGCGGATGAGCCGCACCTTCGTGGGGATGCCGGCCTTCCCGGCTGCGGCGCGCGCAGCCCTGGCCGACACGCAGCTGCGCCACAACCTCGCCCACGCGACCGGAGTGATCCGCGCGAAGCGGGCCGCGGTCGTGGCCGAGGTGGAGAACTGGGAGGAGCTCCGGCTCGCCGGCGCCGCGGTCAAGGACCGGGCCCTGCGCGACCTGGGGACCCATCTCGTCGACCTCGAGGCCGCACTGACCGCTGGCGGCGCGACCGTCCACTGGGCGCGCGACGCGGCCGAGGCGTGCGCGATCGTCGCGACCGTGGCCAAGGCGCACGGCGTCGACGAGGTCGTCAAGGTGAAGTCGATGGTCACCCAGGAGATCGGCCTCAACGAGGCGCTCGCCGAGGAGGGCATCGCCGCCTGGGAGACCGACCTCGCCGAGCTCATCGTGCAGCTGGGCGACGACCTGCCCTCCCACATCCTGGTCCCGGCGATCCACCGCAACCGGGCGGAGATCCGCGAGATCTTCCTCAGGGAGATGGGCGGCGCCGGCCGGCCCGCCCCGGCGGACCTCACCGACGACCCGGCCGTGCTGGCCGGCGCGGCACGCGAGCACCTGCGCGAGAAGTTCCTGCGCGCCAAGGTCGCCGTCTCCGGCGCCAACTTCGCGATCGCCGAGACCGGGACCCTGGTCGTCGTCGAGTCCGAGGGCAACGGCCGGATGTGCCTGACCCTCCCCGAGGTCCTGGTCTCCGTCGTCGGGATCGAGAAGGTGGTCCCGACCTGGGCCGAGCTCGACCCGCTGCTCCGGCTGCTGCCGCGCTCCTCGACCGGCGAGCGGATGAACCCCTACACGTCCACCTGGAGCGGGGTCACTCCCGGCGACGGTCCGCAGGAGGTGCACGTCGTACTGCTCGACAACGGACGCACCCGCGCGCTGGCCGACGACGTCGGCCGCCAGGCGCTGCGCTGCATCCGCTGCTCGGCCTGCCTCAACGTCTGCCCCGTCTACGAGCGCACTGGTGGGCATGCGTACGGCTCCGTCTACCCGGGACCGATCGGCGCCATCCTGAACCCGCTGCTCAAGGGGACCGGCGACCCGCAGACCGACTCCCTGCCCTACGCCTCCTCCCTGTGCGGCGCCTGCTTCGAGGCCTGCCCGGTGCGGATCGACATCCCCGAGGTGCTCGTCCACCTGCGCTCGAAGGTCGTGGACGGGCACCGCGACGACACCGTGCCCAAGGCCGAGGCGGTCGCCATGAAGGCGGCGGCGTACGCCTTCAGCGACGCTCGCCGCCTGGCCGCGGTCGAGAAGGTGTCAGGGCTGGCCGGCCGGGTACTCGGCCGCTTCGGCCGGGCCACGCTCCCCGGTGGTCGACGGGCCGCGGGCCGGATCCCCGGTCCCGGCGCGTCGGCCTGGACCTCCGCGCGCGACCTGCCCGCCCCGCCGGCCGAGTCGTTCCGCGCCTGGTGGAAGCGCACCGACGGAGGCCGACGGTGACCAGCGCCCGCGACGAGATCCTCGCGCGAGTCCGCGTTGCGCTGGCCGAGGTGGAGCCGGACCGCGAGCCGGTGGTTGCTCCCGTCGTCACTGCCCGGCCCGACGTGGTCGGTCTCTTCGCGGAGCGCGTGGCCGACTACCGCGCCGTCGTCGAGCGGTGCGCCGAGGCCGGTCTCGCTGAGGCCGTCGCGGCGGCGCTTCCGGCCGGGTCGCGGGTCGTCGTGCCCGCTGGGCTGTCCGTCGACGTGGAGGGTGCTGTCGTGGACGGCGCCGACGGTCGAGTCCTGTCCGCGCTCGAACTGGACGGCTTCGACGCCGTGGTCACCGAGGCACGGGTGGGGATCGCGGAGACGGGCACCATCGTGCTCGACCACGGCGCAGGTCAGGGCCGGCGAGCGATCAGCCTGGTCCCCGACAAGCACGTGTGCATCGTCCGCTCCGACCAGGTGGTGCCCGACGTCCCGGACGCCATCGTCCTGCTCGACCCGAGCCGGCCGTTGACCTGGATCAGCGGTCCCTCAGCCACCAGCGACATCGAGCTCGACCGGGTCGAGGGCGTCCACGGACCTCGGGTCCTGCACGTGATCGTCGTCGGCTGACGGGCCGACGTCAGGTCAGCTGCAGACGAGCTGGGGCTCGTACTCGGGCGGGTACTGCGGTCCCACGTGGTCGATGATCGCGTCGGGGCAGGGGTGGTAGAGCTCCTCGTCGCCGGTGTCGACCCACCTGACCTGGTACGGCGGACGGCCGTCCTCGTGCTCGACGTCGAGCACCTCGGCCTCGCGCTCGGGCTGGTCGAAGTGGTGGCCTCGGACGACGATCCGGTCGCCCTCATGTGCATACATCGCAGTGTCTCCTGGTTGCTGGTTTCACCTACAAAGATGCCTGTCTTAGACAGGTTCGGGCAGGGACGTTGGTCCCCTGCCACCTGGGAGTTTCGCCAGCCCCGCTTGGGATGTGACGCGGGTCTCTCAGGGTCGGACCAGGGCCACACCCGATGGAACCTGGCGTCGGTGCGAGCAAGACTGGAGTCGTCGGGGAGACACCCCGGCCACGACCGAAGGAGCACGACCCCCATGAACACCATCCAGCAGAGCTTCGCCCAGCAAGGCCTGGTCCGACCGCGCGGCGACCGCATCCTGGGTGGCGTGTGCGCCGGCATCGGCCGCCGCTTCGGGATGAGCGCCTGGATGGCACGGCTGCTGTTCGTGCTGGTCCTGATGGTCGTTCCCGGCAGCCAGATCCTGATCTACCCGATCCTGTGGATCCTGATGCCGTCGGAGGAGACCGTCGTGGCCGGGCCGGGCCAGCCGTACCCCGGTCAGGTCCCGCAGTAGGTCGTGTAGTCGCCGAAGTCGTCGGGCGCCGGGGCGGCGTAGCGCTCCAGGCCGGGGCGCTCGTCGTACGGCGCGGTGACGGCCTCGAGCAACCGCTCGAGCGGGCCGAGGTCGCCCTCGGTGCCGGCGTCGAGCGCCTCCTCGACGAGGTGGTTGCGCGCGATGTAGACGGGGTTGACCCGGTCCATCGCGTCGGCGTCTGGCCCGAGGGCTCGCCACCGTTCCGCCCAGGCGTCGAAGCCGGCGAGGTCGAGCACCAGGCTGCGGGCCGGCTCGGCGTCACCGCGGGCGGCGGCCCCGAGGGCACGGAAGAACGACGTGTGGTCGACCCGACTGGTCTTCATCAGGTCGAGCAGGTCACCGACGAGGGGCTGCGCGACATCGTCGGCCCCGTTGTCGACTGGGCCCTCGGGAAGGCCGAGCTTGGCGTGGATGCTGCGGGTCCAGGCGTCGGAGTACGCCGGCCTGAACGTGCCGAGCGACTCGACCGCCAACGCGACCGCCTGCTCCTGGTCGTCGTCGAGCAGGGGGAGCAGCGCCTCGGCGAGCCGGGCGAGGTTCCACTCGGCGATGAGGGGCTGGTTGCCGTAGGCGTAGCGACCGCCCTCGTCGATCGAGCTGTAGACGGTGGCCGGGTCGAAGGCCTCCATGAACGCGCACGGCCCGTAGTCGATGGTCTCGCCGGAGATCGTCATGTTGTCGGTGTTCATGACGCCGTGGACGAAGCCGACGTTCATCCACTGCGCGAGCAGTGACGCCTGCGCCGCGACGACCGACTCGAAGAACGCGCGGTAGGGCTGCTCCGCGTCGGCCGCGTGCGGGTGGTGGCGGGCGATCGCGTGGTCGGCGAGACGGCGGGTGAGGTCGACGTCGCCCTGCGCCGCGGCGTACTGGAAGCTGCCGACCCGCAGGTGGCTGCTGGCCACGCGGGTGAGTACGGCGCCCGGCAGCACTGTCTCGCGCTGGACCTTGCGGCCGGTCGCGACCACGGACAGCGCGCGGGTCGTGGGGATGCCGAGGGCGTGCATCGCCTCGCTGACGACGTACTCACGCAGCATCGGGCCGACCGCGGCCAGCCCGTCGCCGCCGCGCGCGAACGGCGTACGGCCGGAGCCCTTGAGGTGGAG
This sequence comes from Nocardioides szechwanensis, assembly GCF_900103935.1. Classification (GTDB taxonomy): domain Bacteria; phylum Actinomycetota; class Actinomycetes; order Propionibacteriales; family Nocardioidaceae; genus Nocardioides; species Nocardioides szechwanensis. Next base: position 416,565 of record NZ_FNIC01000003.1, on the reverse strand, counting down.
GTCGCGCAGCCGGCCCTGTACGTCGGTCAGCTCGCCGAGCAGCAGGGCCCGGCCGTCGCCGAGGCGCGGGCTGAAGCCGCCGAACTGGTGACCGGCGTAGACCTGGGCCACGGGCTGGGCGCCCTCGGGCACCAGGTTCCCGACCAGCAGACGGGCGCCCTCGGGGGAGCGTAGGGCCGCGGGGTCGATGCCGAGCTCGGTGGCCAGCGGCTCGTTGAGCACGAGGACCCGCGGGTCGGGAGCGGCCTCCGCCTGCCACGCCAGAGCGAGCTCGGGAAGCTCGCGCGCGAAGCTGTCGCCGAGTACGACGGTCGGTGCGGGAAGGACGCTCACACCACGAGGCTACGTGGGCTCAGGTGGGCAGGCGGTCCGCGCGCTCGTCGACGACGGCGGACGGGGCGGTGAGGCGCCACGCCTCGAAGGTGAGCTCCGCCAGCTCGTCGCGCTCGACGCCGTCGAGGTAGACCACGACCCAGCCGAAGGCCCCGGCGGTGAACTGCACCTCGAAGACGTCGGGACGCTCGGCGACCAGGGCGAGCTGCTCGGAGCGCGTCTGCTTGAGACCCACCGTGCGGGTGGGCTCCCAGAGGTAGCCGAACGTCTGCGCGTGCACCTGGAGCTTGGTGTAGCGGCCGTGGTCGGTATGTCGTACTCCCGGGAGCTGGACGGCCAGGTCGAGGAAGTCGGCGATGGTGCTCATCGGAGGCTGCGTCAGGGGGCGAGCCCGACGGTGTGCACGACCGTCCGGGTGGGGCCTGGCGGAAGCCGTCGAGCCGTAGCGGTGGAGCCGGCGCGGCCGTAGGGGTTGGGCTCGAACGGGAAGCAGCCGCGCGAGACCGCCACGTTCGCCAGGCCGCGGAGGTCGCCGTTGGCGTAGCGGGCCTCGGCGCGGGTGATGGCGGGGTACATGATCTGGCGCCGGTCGGAGACGTGGTCGAGCCCCATCACGTGTCCGAGCTCGTGGATGAGGACTGAGCCGCGGGTGGCCTTGCCGCCCCCGAAGCCGGGCGCCAGCCCGGCCTGGGTGTCGAGCACGACCGCGGCCGCGAAGACCCGCCACCAGTCGGTGTAGGCGTACTGCGAGGCGACCGGGGAGACCCCGATGACCCCGCCGCGCAGCGCCGGGACCATCCGCGCGGTGGCGTAGGCGATCGTGACGTCGGCCTTGCGCGTGATCGCCTGGCTGCCGGGCTTGAGCGGGACGAGGGTGGTGGTGCCGGCGTAGCGGAACCCGAAGCCGGTGGCGGCCGTGACCTGGGCGAACGCCTTGCGGATCTCCGCGAGGTAGCCGCGCGGCGCTCGGGCCGGGTTGACCCGGTAGGTGAGCACGCCCGGGGCGGCGCCGCAGGGAGTCCAGCGCTGGCCCGGGAAGCCGCTGCTGTGGATCGGCTTCCAGGCCGTTCCCGGCCGGGGCTTGTAGGAACGGGTCACGGTGAGCGCGCTCGGCTTCGCTGCCACGTCGGCGTTGTGGGTCCGGGTCTCCGTGACCAGCGCCCGCAGCCGGTGGGTGGTCACCCACCGGGTGTCGACCTTCACCGCGTAGCTGCCGTTGGCCTGGGACTGCCCCGCCCCCAACGTGATCCAGGTGCCGGTGGCCTTGCGCTGCACGAGCACTTTCCGGGCCCCACCCGCGACCTGCCCGCGCACGACGTACGACGTGCGCTCGCGGATGCGTGACGCCGTCGGCCAGCCGGCCTTCAGGTCGGAGGGCCAGCCGATGATCTCTGCCGTGAAGGCCCGCTGGTCGAGGAAGTCGCCGTCGGCGTCGAAGAACGTCACGGAGTAGGCGAGGGGCGCCCGCCGCTGCGTGGGGAACGGGACGGTCGCCGACGGGACGAGGAGCGTGAGCGTCACCTCGTGCTCGACCGACGAGCCGTCCGGGTAGACGGCGCGGACCTCGGCGGTGCGCACGTTCTGGTCGGGATCGACGTCAGGCTCGAAGTCCGTGACCCCGACCGTCAGCGACTGGCTGCTGTCGACGTAGTAGCGCGCCGGCAGCGGGTAGCTGACGACGTACGACTCCGCCGCCGCGGCGGGGGGTGCGGTGACGACACTGAGGCAGGCTGCCGTCAGGAGGGCAGCGAGCAGCGCCGCGCAGCGCCGGCGGAGGGAGCCGACCATGAGGGTCTCGCGATTCATCGGGGGGATGGACCGTCAGGATCGCGTGCGCCGGGAGTGCGGTCAACCCCTTCGGGTGAGGCGCCGCAGGGCGGAATGTGCCGCGTTGTAGCCGCACATGCCGTGCGCGCCGCCGCCGGGAGGCGTGGCCGCCGAGCACAGGTAGAGGAGGCCGGTGCCGAGCCAGTAGGGGTCGAGCGCCGCCCGGGGCCGGGCCACCAGCTGGCGCGGCGTGTTGGCGCCGGTCACGATGTCGCCGCCCACGTAGTTCGCGTTGTACGACGACATCGCCGCGACGTCGCGCACGTGGCGGGCGAGCACGCGTTCGCCGAACCCCGGAGCGAACCGCTCGATCTGGGCCTCGACGAGCGCGGTCGCGTCGCCGGGCCAGCCGGAGGGCACGTGCGCGTAGGCGTAGACCGGGTGCACGCCGTGCGCCTGCGCCCGCGGGCCGCGCCACCGCCGCGCGAGCAGCGAGGCGGGGAGCGCCGACAGCGAGCCGAACAGCGCCAGGTCGAGTGGGTGGTGGGGCAGGCTCAGCATCGGCTCGAACAGGTCCTCGCTGATCCGGTCGAGCCGGTCGGCGAGCTCCCCGAAGACCGCCTGCCACGCGGGACCGTCGCGCCCCAGGTCGGCGGCGGTGTCGGTCGCGGAGCGCCAGGCCGAGGCGCCGTCACCGCTCTCGAGCGGGTGGGCGTACTGGATCTCCGGCCAGCACCACTCCAGCCCGTGGGCGTCCAGCCCGGCGGCCCGGGAGAAGGGGGTGTCGACGGCCAGCGGATGGAACGCCGAGCACTCGTCGTGCAGGAGGCCGGGCAGCGTGAGCTCGGCGCTGCGGGTGCCGCCACCGGGCGACCCGGCCGCCTCGATCACCCGGACGCTGACCCCGGCGGTGGCCAGCGTGAGCGCGGCGGCGAGCCCGTTGGGGCCGCTGCCGACCACGACTGCGCTGGTCATCGTCACCTCCAGGGGGTCCCGGTCGTTGTCTTGCCAGGTGACGGGAGTCACCGTACATTTGCGATATTCGCAACTGCGTTACCGATTATCGCAGTTCCACTTGCTCGCCGGTCAAGGAGGGGACGCGCGTGACCGCAGTCGCCCCTCCCTCTGCCCTGACGCGCCCACTGGTCCCCGTGGGCAACCTGTTCACCTTCGCACTCGAGGTCTTCGCGGCCATGTTCCGCCGCCCGTTCCAGTGGCGTGAGCTCAGCGACCAGGCCTGGTTCGTCACCCGTGTCTCCCTGCTCCCCGCCTGCGCGATCACCATCCCGTTCGGTGCCGTGCTCGCCCTCCAGATCGGCTCGCTGTTCGGCCAGCTCGGGGCCCGCTCCTTCACCGGAGCCGTCGCCGTGGTCGGGATCGTGCAGCAGGCGGCGCCTATCGCCACCGTCGTGATCGTGGCCGGGGCCGCCGGCACCGCGGTCGCCGCCGACCTCGGCTCCCGCAAGATCCGCGACGAGCTCGACGCGCTCGAGGTGCTCGGCATCTCCGTGGTGCAGCGCCTCGTCGTACCCCGGGTGATCGCGATGGGCGTCGTCGCCTGCCTGCTCAACGCGGTCACCACGGCGGTCGGCACGATCGGCGGCTACGCGTTCAACGTCGGCGTCCAGGGCGGGTCGCCGGGTGCCTACGTCCAGTCCTTCACCGCCCTCGCGCAGCTGCCCGACCTCTACGTCGGCGAGCTCAAGGCGCTGGTCTTCGGGCTGCTCGCCGGGATCGTCGCGACCTACCAGGGGGTCAACGCCAAGGGCGGCCCCCAGGGCGTCGGCAACGGTGTCAACCAGTCCGTGGTCGTCTCGTTCGTGCTGCTGTTCCTCGCCAACGCGATCCTCACCGCCGTCTACTACCAGCTCGTCCCGCCGAAGGGCCTGTGAGCGGAGCGATGGCGACGATGGAGTGGGTGCGGGCCGTCCCGGCGGGGGTCCACGGGGTCCTCACCGAGCTCGGCAGACAGACCCGCTTCTACGGCCGGAGCCTGGCCGGGGTGCCGCACGCGGCCATCTCCTACCGGCGCGAGATCTGGCGGGTGCTCTCGGAGGTGACGTTCGGCCGCGGCGCCATGGTGCTCGTCGCCGGCACCGTCGGCATCCTGATCTTCGAGGTGGTCGCCGTCGGCAGCGTGGTCGGCCTGGTCGGCTACCAGGGGCTCAAGCAGGTCGGCATCCAGCCCTACGTCGGGTTCCTGTCGGCCTACTTCAACACCCGCGAGGTCGCGCCGCTGGTGGCCGGCAACGCGCTGATCGCCACGGTCGGCGCCGGCTTCACCGCCCAGCTGGGCGCGATGCGGATCAGCGAGGAGATCGACGCCCTCGAGGTGATGGCGATCCGCTCGGTGCCCTACCTGGTCACCACCCGGATCATCGCGGCGTTCATCGCCGTGATCCCGCTCTACCTGATCGCCCTGATCGGCACCTACGCGTCGACCCAGGCCGTCTCCGTCTACTACTACGGCCTCACCACCGGCACCTACGACCACTACTTCCAGCTGTTCCTGCCACCGATCGACATCCTCTACTCGTTCGGCAAGGTCCTCGTCTTCTCGGTGATCCTCACCCTCATCTGCTGCTACTACGGCTACCACGCCAGCGGCGGGCCGGCCGGGGTCGGCGTCGCGGTGGGGCGGGCCGTCCGGCTGGCGACCGTGATGATCGTGGTCGCCGACTTCTTCCTCAGCCTCGCCCTCTGGGGCTCGACCACAACCGTGCGGATCGCCGGATGACGCCCAGGATGACGCCCAGTGACCGCGGGCTGCCGCTGCTGGGCCTGGTCTACCTGTTGGTGGCGGCCACCCTGATCGCCGGCTCGGTGCTGGCCTACCGCAAGGACCTGCCCTGGCAGCACTCCACCGACGTCACCCTCGTGACCGACCACCCGGGCCTCGAGCTCAACCCCGGCTCCGACGTGAAGATCCAGGGTCGCCTCGTGGGCCGCGTCGACCGCGTGGAGTCCGACGGCCGGGTGGCGACGGTGCACCTGGCGATCGACCCCGACGAGACGGTGCTGATCCCGCGCAACGTGGACGCCGCGATCGTGCCCAAGACCCTCTTCGGCGAGAAGTTCGTCGACCTGCTGATGCCGGTCGCCCCCGATGAGTCGCGCCTCGGCGCCGGCGACGTGATCACCCAGTCGCGTACGGCGGTCGAGCTCGGCGACGTCTACGCCCGGCTGGTCCCGCTGCTGCGCGCGGTCGACCCGGCCCAGCTCTCGACCGTGCTCAGCACGCTGGCGCGCACCCTCGACGGCAAGGGCGACCAGCTCGGCCGCGCGATCGTGCAGACCGACGCGTTCCTCGCGGAGCTCAACCCCCACCTCGGGGTGCTGCACGCCGACCTGCGCAAGCTGACCACCACCTTGGCGTCGTACGACGAGGCGGCGCCCGACCTGCTGCGCACGATGGCCAACGCGTCGGCCATCAGCGCCGAGCTGCTGGTGCCGGCGGAGGCCCGGCTTCAGGAGCTGCTCGACACCGTGGTCACCACCTCGGAGACCACCGAGGAGGTGCTCGGCGAGAACGCCGACGCGCTGATCACCCTGACCGGTCGGGCCCGGCCGCTGCTGGCGCTCCTGGAGCGCTACGCGTCGGTGCTCCCGTGCTCGATGAAGGGGCTGCACCTGCTCGACAAGCTGGGCAACCAGGTGACCGGCGGCCGCGGCCCGTTCACCCTGCTCAACGTCGACGTCCTGGTGCAGGGCGACCCCTACGTCTACCCGCGCGACCTGCCCGACGGCCCGCGCAGCGACGCCAACGTCGACGTGCTGCCGTCGACAATCCCCAGCTGGGACCCGCACTGCCCGCGCTTCGGCCTCCTCGCGCGCCAGGTCAAGGACGCCGACCCGTTCAGCCTCGCGCCGCTGCCGTTCCAGTCCGTCGCGGGCGTGACCGACCCCCGCCTCGCCCAGGCGCTCGGCGACGAGATGACCGGCACCACCGGCTCCCGGCTCTCGGGCCTGCTGCTCGGCCCGCTGCTGTACGACGGTCGGGTGGCGCTACCGTGACGCCCGCCGTGCGCACCCGGATCCCCTCGTCGGCCTACAAGATGGCGGTCTTCACGACCGTGACCATGCTGCTGCTCGGCATCCTCGCGGTGCTGATCGGCAACCTCTCGTTCGCGCCGAGCCGCGCCTTCCACGCCCAGTTCACCGACGCCACCGGCGTCACCAAGGGTGACCGGGTCCGGCTGTCCGGCGTCGAGGTCGGCCGGGTCACGGGGGTCGAGCTCGACGGTGTCGGCGACCAGCAGGTCGCCACCGTGACCTTTACGGTCGACGAGGCCGTGCCCGTCTACGAGTCCGCGACGTTCGCGCTGCGCTACGAGAACATCGTCGGCCAGCGCTACCTCGAGATCACCGAGGAGCCGGGCGCCGGCGACGCCCTGGAGGAGGGCGCGACCATCCCGGTCTCGCGGACCACGCCCGCGCTCAACCTGACCGTGCTCTTCAACGGGTTCCAGCCGCTCTTCCGAGCGCTCGAGCCCACGCAGGTCAACCGGCTCGCGTCCCTCGTGCTCCAGGCGGTGCAGGGCGAGGGGTCGACGTACCAGAGCCTGCTGGCCAGCACCGCGCGGTTCACCAACGAGCTGGCCGACAAGGACGCCGTGATCGGTCGCGTGGTCGCCAACCTCGGCACCGTGCTGCGGACCATCGACGAGCGCGACACCAAGCTCACCGAGCTGATCGTGACCTTCCGCAGCCTGATGACGGGGCTGGCGGGGGACCGCGCCACCATCGCGACCAGCCTGCCCGGGCTCGCCGACCTGCTGACCGTCTCCTCCGGGCTGGTGGGCGACGTCCGTGGGCCGCTGGCCGCCGACATCCGCGCCCTCGACGACCTGGCCGGCAAGCTCGACCGCAGCCGCGGCACCCTCGCCGAGGTGCTCCAGCGGATGCCGCGCCGGCTGCGCGCGCTCGCGCGCACCGGCTCCTACAGCTCGGCGTTCAACTTCTACCTCTGTGGGATCTCGATGAACCTGCGGCTCCTCGGCGACGACTACCTGCTCCAGTCGCCCAACCTCGCCGCCAACGAGCGCGACACCGTCTGCGCGAGAGGGGCCGAGTGATGGCAGCCTCGCTCGTCGACCTGGGGCGGCGCCGTCCGGCGCTGCTGGCCGTGCACGGACTGGTGCTGATCGCTGTCCTGCTGGCGGTCGCGCTCAACGCGTCGCGGCTGCCGTTCTTCACCGGCACCACCTACCAGGCCGAGTTCACCGACGCGAGCGGCCTCCAGGTCGGCGAGGAGGTGCGCGTCGCCGGGGTCAAGGTCGGCCTGGTGCGCGACATCGAGCTCTCCGGTGACACCGTCGTGGTCACCTTCGACGTCGACGGACCGCGCCTCGGCGAGGCCACCACCGCCGGCATCGAGGTGAAGACCCTGCTCGGGCAGCACTACCTGAGCGTCACCCCCGACGGGCCGGGGAGCCTGGAGGCGGGGGGCACGATCCCGCTGTCACGGACCAGTACGCCGCTCAACGTGGTGCCGGCGTTCCAGCAGCTCACCGAGACCATCGACGAGATCGACACCCAGCAGGTCGCCGAGGCGTTCGACGCGATCTCCGAGGTGCTCGAGGCCACTGCTCCGGAGGTCCGCGCCACGCTGACCGGGCTCGGCCGGCTGTCGCAGTCGGTCGCGTCGCGTGACCAGCAGATCCAGCAGCTCTTCAGCAGCGCCGACGGCGTCACCGAGACCCTCGAGGCCCGCAACGCCGACATCGTGCGGCTCCTCGGTGACAGCACCGACGTACTCGAGACGCTCAACGCGCGCCGCCAGGTGATCGCCCGGATCATCACCGAGACCGGCTCGCTGGCCCGCCAGCTGCGCGGGCTGGTCGCCGACAACCGGGCCACCGTGGGCCCGGCCCTGGCCAAGCTCGAGCGGGTCCTCGACACGCTGCGGGCCAACCGCGACGCCCTCGACGAGTCGATCACCCTCACCGGCGTCTACGGCCGCGAGTTCACCAACCTCGGCGGCACCGGCCGCTTCTTCGACGGCGCGATCACCTACCCGCGCGGTTTCGCGGTCTGCACGGTGGAGCCCAGCAACGCGCTGTCCGGCGTGCTCGACCCGATCCTCAGCGAGCTCAACGAGGCGGTCAACGGCAGCACCCAGCCGTGCCTGCCGCTCGGGCCGGCCGCCGACTCGTCCGGAGGTGGCCAGTGACCCGCCGCCTGCTCGTCCTCCTCGTCGTGGCGGCGCTCGCCGTCGCCGGGATCGTCCTGATGCGGGGTGACGACTCGAGCTCCCGACACCTGACCGCGACCTTCCCGAGCACCGTCAACCTCTACGAGGGCGCCCAGGTGAAGGTCCTCGGCGTCCAGGTCGGCGAGGTGACCTCGGTCGAGGTCGAGGGCACCGCCGTCACGGTCGAGATCACCTACGACGAGGTGCGGCTGCCCGCCGACGTGCACGCGCTGATCGTGCCGCCGTCGATCGTCGGCGACCGTTTCGTGCAGCTCGCACCGGCCTACACCGGCGGCGAGGCGCTCGCCGACGGGGCCACACTCGGCCTGGACCGGACCGGCGTACCCGTCGAGCTCGACGACACCTACCGCCAGCTCGACGCACTCTCCGAGGCCCTCGGGCCGCAGGGCGCCAACCAGGACGGCGCCCTGTCTCGGCTGGTGCGCGCGACCGCGGCCGGCCTCGACGGCAACGGCCGCCGCTTCAACCGGAGCATCCAGCAGCTCGCCCGCGCCCTCGACACCCTCGCCAGCAGCGACGGCGCCTACCAGGACACCGTCGACCAGACCGGCACCCTGACCCGCACCCTGCTGGCCAACGACAAGACGGTACGACGCCTGGTCCTGGCGCTCGCCCGGGTGAGCGGGCAGCTCAACGCCCAGCGTGACGACATCGGCCGCGCCAGCACCGACCTCTCCGGAGCGCTCGACGACGTCGCGCGCTTCGTGCGCACCAACCGCAGCCGGATCAAGGGCAGCGTCGCCGGGCTGCGCGACGTGACCCGGGTGCTCACGCGGCACACCCAGGACCTCCAGGACCTGCTCGCCCTCGCGCCGGTCGGGTTCGTCGACGCGATGAACATCAACCTGCCCACCAACTACGACGCCGACGACCCGCGGGCCAGCACCCCCCTCGGCCGCACGACGTCCTTCCTCCAGCGCGGCATCTACACCAGCAACCTCGGGGTCACGCTCTCCTCGACGCTGGTCCAGGTCTGCCGGACGGTCAGCGGACCGCAGGCGGCGCAGCTCGCCCCGCTCTGTGACGCGCTCGCGGCGGCGGGCAACGACCTCGGCGTCCTGCTCTCCGAGATCAGCATGATGAGCGCCTCCGGCGAGTCGGTCAGCCAGGCCGAGCTCTACCGCCGGCTGCGCTCGGCCGCGGGGGACCGGCGATGAGCGCCCGCGCGGGAGCGGCCGGCCTGGTGGCGGCGCTGGCCCTGTCGTCGTGTGGCTTCGACGGCGCCCAGAGCCTGCCGCTGCCCGGCGCCGCGGGCGACGGCGGCTACACGGTGACGATCACGTTCGAGGACGCCGCCAACCTGGTGCCCAAGGAGACCTGCCGGGCCAACGACACCGTGGTCGGCAGTGTGGTCTCGGTCGAGCTCGACGAGAGCTTCGACGCCGAGGTGGTGTGCCGGATCGAGCGGACCGCCGACCTGCCCGGCAACGTCCGGGCGACCCTGCGCGAGACCAGCCTGCTCGGCGAGCGCTACGTGGCGCTCGACGTGCCGGCGGGGGAGGAGCCGACGGGCACGCTCGCCGACGGCGCGGTCATCCCCGTCAGCGACACCGTGGTGCACCCCAACACCGAGATCGTGCTGGGCGCGCTGTCCCAGGTGCTCAACGGTGGCTCGCTCGGCAGCATCTCCACGATCTCGCGCGAGCTCAGCACCGCCCTGGACGGACGTGCCGGCCAGGCCCGCTCGGCGGCCCGGCGGCTGGACGAGCTGCTCACCAGCCTCGACGCCAACCGGGCCACCCTCGTGGCGACCCTGGCGGCGATGGGTGACCTGTCGACGACCCTGTCCCAGCAGCGTGACGTGCTCGCCGACACCCTCGACCGGCTGCCGGCCGGGCTCGCCGTCCTCGACCGCCAGCGGCCCCGCCTCACCCGGGCGCTGCAGCGGCTGGCCCGCCTCTCACGCACCGTGGTGCCGCTCGTGCAGCAGAGCCGGGACAACACCGTGGCCGACCTCGAGCACCTGCGGCCGGTGCTGGAGCAGCTCGCCGTGGCCGGCGAGGAGATCGCGCCGACCCTGGAGCGGATCACGTCGTTCCCGTTCAACCGCAACACGCTCTCGACGATCAAGAGCGACTACCAGGGCGCCTACGTGCAGGCCAACTTCGACCTCGACACCGTGCTGACGCTGCTCGCCGACCTCGAGGACCAGACGCCCGGCCAGCCGGACCTCCCCGACGACCCCGAGCTGCCCGGGCTCCCCGGCCTGCCGACCGTGCCCGGACTGCCCGGGCTCCCGGCCCTGCCCGGGCTGCAGGAGGCGTTCGACGTGCTGGGTCAGCAGCTGGCCCAGCGCGCCTCGGGGCAGCGGCCCGGCGTCGTCGACGACCGGCTCCCGGCCTCGCTGGCCGATCTGATGGCGGGGCCGGCGCGATGACCATCGGACCGGTGCGGACCAAGCTGTTCGCGTTTCTCGTGGTCTCCGTCGTGGCGTTCGCGTACGGCGCCACTGAGCTGCTGCACGTCGAGCGGATGGTGCAGCGGCCCGACGTCGTGCGGATCGTGTTCGCCGACCCCCAGGGCATCTACCCGCGCGCCGACGTCGACGTCCTCGGAGTGCGGGTCGGCACCGTGCGCGAGGTGGTCCCCGGGCCCGGCACCGCCGCCACGGTCGTGGTCGAGCTCGACCACGATGCCGCCGTGCCGACCGACGTACGGGCGGAGGCGTCGTCGAAGTCCGCGATCGGCGAGCAGTACGTCCAGCTGGTGCCGCTCTCGACGGGCGGCCCCACGCTCACCGACGGCGACACCGTGCGCCTCGAGCGCACCCTGTCCCCGCCCGACCTCGCCGAGCTCCTCGGCAACCTCGACGCGCTGGTGCGCTCGCTGCCGCGCGACGACCTGCGCACCGTGCTGCTGGAGGGCGCCGCCGCGCTCCAGGACCTCTCCCCCGAGCTGCGCCGGATCCTCGACCACGCCGACACCTTGTCCGCCAGCGCCCTGCGCAACGTCGACGACCTGACCGCACTGATCGACGACGCGCAGACGGTGCTCGACACCCAGGTCGAGCTCGCCGGCGGCACCCGCGCGGCGCTCTCCGACCTGGCCGGGCTGACCACCCGGCTGCGTGAGCTGGACCCGACCTTCGACGCGGTCTTCGTCCGCGGCGTGGCCGCCGGGCTCCAGGTCACCGGGCTGCTGCGTGACAATCAGGCGGCACTGCCGGTGCTCCTCAACGACCTGGTGTCGCTCACCGACCTCGGCGTCGACAACCTGGCCGGCATCCGCAAGAGCCTGGTCGTCTTCCCCTGGGTGCTGGAGTACAACTCCCAGGCGCTGCGCTACTGCGACAAGGTCGACCCGGTCACCGGCCGCCCCGACCGGGGCACCTGCCACTACGACAAGGACGGGCTGCCGATCTGGAGCGCCCACATCGCCGACGTGGTCAAGCTGCGCGGCAACGCGCCCTACAACCCGTGCACGCGCGGCTACGAGGGCACCGAGCGGCACCTCCCCAACGGCGAGCCGGCCGACCGGACCGGTCCCCGCCAGGGGCCGGACGCCCCGCCCAACTACGACGCACACTGCGCGGCGCCGCCGACCGACCCGAACACCCCCAACGTGCGCGGCTTCCAGAACATCCCACGACCGGGCGGGACCGCCGGCCGGGCCACCCCCGGGTGGGGCACCGCGATCATGAACCCCAACACCGGCACCATCGTGGCGCCGGACGGCACGGCGTACCAGCTCACCAGCAGCGTCACGTCGGTCCCGACCGACGGCAGTGCCGACCTCGGCTGGCTGCTGACCCAGAACCTCACCTACTGAGAGCCTGACCCCATGACCACACGGCTGTCCCGCGCGCTGCCCGCCGCCTTGGCGGTGGTGCTCGTGGCCCTGCTCGGGGCCTCCGCCTGGCTCTGGTACGACGGCCGCGAGAGCGACCGGTCCGCCGCCGCGTCGACGACCGCCCGCACGGCGGCGAGCACGTTCTTCACCCTGGACGCCGCCGACGTGGACGCCACCGTCGACGCCATGCTGGAGCTCAGCACGGGGGAGTTCAGGACCGACTACGAGGCGCAGCGTGACCGGCTGGTCGAGGAGGTCGAGTCGAAGGGCCTCGAGGTGACGGCTGCCGTGCCCGACAACGGCGCCGCGCTGGAGTTCCTCGACGGCGACCGTGCCCAGGTGCTGGTGGCGGTCGACGCGACCACGACGCTGCCCGACGGGGGCACGGAGACCAACAACTACCGGGTGCGGGTGCGGCTGTCGTGGGTCGACGACGAGGCCGCCTGGCGGGTCTCCGGGCTGGAGCAGGTCGGATGACCGGGCGGCGGAAGATCCTGGTCGCGGTGCTGGCGCTGCTCGTCGTCGGCGCGGCCGTGCTCACGTGGCGTCTCGCCGACCGTGAGCCGTCCGCTGCCGTCCAGCCGGCCGTCGCCGAGGACGGCACCTACACGGTCGGCACGGTCACCGGGGAGCCGCGCGCCGCGGTCCAGGCGGCGGTCGACGTCGTACCGATCGCGCTCTCCTACGACCATCGTGACCTCGAGCGCACGGTCACGGCGGCGGCGTCGCGGATGACCGTCGAGTTCGCCGAGGAGTTCCGCACCACCTTCGACGCCACGGTCCGGCCGCTGGCGACCACCAAGCAGGCGGTCTCGCAGGCGCGGGTGCGGGCGGCGGGCATCGTCAGCCACACCGACGACCACGTCGTGTGCCTGGTCTACGTCGACCAGGTGCTGGTGGCGAGCAAGGACCTCGGGCCCGACGACCCGGTGAAGGTCGGGCAGACCCGGGTCACGGTTCACCTGGTCCGGGTCGGCGACTCCTGGAAGGTCGACGACCTACAGCCCCTGTAGGGCCACCAGTGCCAGCAGCCGCTCGATCTCCTCGGGCGTCGGCACCGGCAGCGCGGCGTGGCCGTGGGCGAAGCCGAGGCCGGCGTAGACGAGCAGTCCGGCGCGCTGGCGCGCCTCCAGGGGCTCGTGGCCCAGCTCCAGCAGGGCACCCTGCACGGTCCCGAACACGAAGAGATCGGCGGCGGCCACCGCGTCGCCCACCCGCGCGTCGGTGCGGGCCCAGTCGCGCAGGGCGCGTTCCACGCTGGCCGAGCGCTCGTCGACGAGTCGCAGCGTCATCGCCCGCAGCCGCTCCAGCGGGGGCAGCAGCTCGAGGTGGACCAGCCCGTCGAGCACGGCCCGGGTCTCGGCGCACCAGTGCTCGGTGATCGCCTCGCGCAGCGCGTCGAGGTCGGCGAAGTGCCAGTAGAAGCTGCCCCGGGTCACGCCGAGGTGCTCGCACAGGCGGTTGATGGTCACCGCTTCCATGCCGTCGGTGCGCACCAGGTCGAGCGCGGCGGTCACCCAGTCCTTCGCGGCGAGCCGCGGCCGGGTGCTGCGAGGGGTGGTCACACCCCAACCGTACACAAATGTATGGAAGTGCGTTACGGTATCCCACATCACATTCCGGACAACTAGTAGCGATATCAGGGACACGTCCCGACGAAAGGCCCGACCGTGACCGTGACCACCGGCCCCGACCGCACCTGCCCCACCGCCTTCCGCTACTGGGAGACCAAGGACACGCCCACCTGGACGAAGCGGCGCCGGGTGTTCAAGAAGCTCACCGGGCACGACCTGTTCCCCACCGACGAGCAGGCCACCGCGCTGTGCGAGGACCTCTTCGCCGGGGACCCGGTGGCCGAGCGTTTCGTCGACGAGGTGTTCTTCGGCGAGATCGGGCACAAGCGCGGCCGGGAGATGGTGACTCAGGCGCTCGAGCACGGGATCGACTCGGTGCCCGACGCACCGGACTCGATGCGCGAGCTCTTCGCCGAGTTCGAGAACGTGCCCGACTGGGTCGACCGCGACCTCGTCGAGCTCGGGGCGTCGGTCTGGAAACGCTGGGGCACGATGCTGTTCAGCGTCGCCGGCGTGATCACCCTGGAGATCTACACCGAGGGTGCGGTGGCGATGCCGCTGTCGCTCGCCGGTGGCTATGCCGGCGACAACGCGCTGCGTCGCTTCCTCGAGACCTCGCGCTTCTGGATCGACACCTCCCAGCCGGGGGCGCTGTTCGAGCAGGGCGCTGCCGGGCGCGCGACCGCCATGCAGGTGCGGATCATGCACGTCGCGGTCCGCAAGCGGGTGGGCGACCACCCCGAGTGGGACACCGACGCCTGGGGCCTGCCGATCTGCCAGACCTACGAGCAGATGACGCAGATCGGCGGCAGCACGGTCCCGGCGTTGTCGCTGTGGCTGCTCGGCTACCAGACCACGCCCAAGGAGATCCGGGCGCTGATCCACTTCAACCGCTACCTCGGCCACCTGCTCGGCGTCCAGCCGCGCTGGGCGCCCACCACGATCGTCGAGACCCTCCAGACGGTCGCGATGACGACCGCCGCGCGCTCGTGGGACTCCGGTGAGGCCGGCAAGGAGCTGATCGAGTCGTTCCCCGCGGCCTTCGCGCCGCGGGAGGGCCAGAAGGGCCTCAAGAAGCTGCGTGCCCGCTACAACCACGGCATCTACTCCGCCTACACCGCGCTGTGGATGATGCCGCCGACTCGCAAGGCCTACGACCTGCCGCCGGCGTTCCCGTGGCTGATGATCCTGCTCGCGCGCTGGCCGTTGGTCACCGTCACCGAGCTGCTCCGGCGGGTGCCCGGCCTCAAGCAGGCCCACCTCGAGCTCATGGACCGCCACCGCGAGAGCTGGTGGAAGGCCCAGATGGAGGGCCGCCAGGCCGAGTTCGACGCCAGCAGCTCCCTGCGCCGTTGACTCTGCGCCGCCGACCTCCCACCACCTCACCCGAAACCCACCTCAGGAGAACCGCAGTGCCCACGAAGACAGACATCGTCGAGGCCTGGAACGGCCCCGGCCGCCAGGACGGCACCCTCACCGTCGTCACCGAGCAGGACAACGCGCTGCACCACAGTGACAGCAAATGGGCCTTCGAGCACTGGTACTTCGACGCCCGGCTCGACTCCGGGCACACCGTCGTCGCGTTCCTCCAGAAGCGCCGGCCCGAGGAGCCCCCGGGCAGCAAGCCGATCGTCGAGCTGCTCGTCTACTACCCCGACGGCACCCGCCGGCAGGTCACCCAGCACCACCCCAAGAGCGACTTCTCGGCCTCGTCCGAGCGGTGCGACGTACGCATCGGGGCGAGCCACGCCAGCTCCGACTACAGCGGAGACCTCCCGGTGCATCACGTGTACGCCGCCGAGGAGGACCTGGTCTTCGACCTGACCTTCACCAACGAGACGCCCTCGTGGATGCCCGGCGGCGGTCAGACCGACTTCAACGAGACCGACTACTTCGGCTGGGTCGTGCCCGGCCCGCGCTGCGCGGTGACCGGGACCGTGACCCTCGACGGCGAGACCCGCGAGGTCGCCGGCCGCGGCTACCACGACCACAACTGGGGCGTGGGCAACATGCCCCGGATCATCGACCGGTGGCACTGGGGCCGGCTCTACACCGACGAGCTCTCGCTCCTGTTCGCGACGGTGAAGACGCAGAAGCGCTTCGACTTCCACGAGTCCCGGCCGCTGATGCTGGCCCGCGGCCGGGACGTCGTGCTCAGCACCGGCGAGGTGACCCTGACCGAGGGGCCGATGCTCTACTCCGACGTCGCCCACCGGGAGTACCCGCAGTGGATCCGGCTGACCGTCGACGGTGTCGTGGACCTGCGCCTCGACGTGCAGCAGGTGATCCACGCCCACGACCTGCTCGACGACGTGCCGATCGCCCGCAGCCGCTTGATCAAGCCGATCCTCAACCGGATCGTGGGCCGGCCCGGCTACTTCCGCTTCGACTCGACCTTCGAGCTGACCGTCACCCTCGACGGCGTGACCCGCACCGAGACCGGACGGACCCTGCACGAGCTGGTGGCCCTGCACTGAGTTTCACATATAGGACACGGGATCGCATATAGTGAAACTGACTGTGTGCTGGACTACCCGAAGGATGCCTCCGTGCCGTACTACCGCAGCGTGGGCCAGGTCCCGCCCCAGCGCCACGTCGCCTTCTCCGTCGACGGCGACACCCCGACGTTCGAGGAGTTCATCGGCGAGGAGGGCTTCTCCGGGACCGGCTCCCTGCTCTACCACCTCGGCGTCCCGTCGAACCTGGTGGACAGTCGGCACTGGGACCTCGGCGACCAGTCGCTGACCCCCAACACCCCGCTGCGCCCGCGGCACCTGCGGTTGCCCGACCTCTGGCCCGACGACGAGCCGCACGGGCGCGACGCCGTACGCCACCGCCGGACCTTCCTCGGCAACGCCGACGTCAGGATGAGCTACGTCGTGGCCGGTGCCGACTCGCCGCTCTACAGCAACGGCGTCGGCGACGAGGTCGTCTTCGTCCAGAGCGGCGCGGCCGTGCTGGAGAGCGTGTTCGGCCGGATCGAGGTGCGCCAGGGCGACAACGTCGTCGTGCCCCGGGTGACCATCCACCGGTGGCTGCCGGTCGACGTGGACACGCACGGCCCCTTCCGGGCGCTGTGCGTCGAAGCCTCCGGCCACGTCCGGCCGCCCGACAAGCACCGGTCGCGCTTCGGCCAGTTCCTCGAGGGATCGCCGATGACCGAGCGCGACTTCCGGGTGCCCGAGGGGCCGCTGCTCGCCGTTCCCGACGCGGCCGGGAGCGACACCGACGTCTACGTGCGGCACCGCAGCGCGAGCGGGGTCGCGGGGTCGGTGGTGACCTACGACCACCACCCGTTCGACGTCGTCGGCTGGGACGGGCAGCTCTACCCCTACGCCTTCAACTACCGGGACTTCGCGCCCGTCGTCGGGCGCACGCTGATGCCGCCGCCCACCTACCAGGTGTTCCAGGCCGACGGCTTCGTCATCTGCAACTTCGTGCCCCGACCGCTGGAGTTCGGCGAGGGCGCGATCAAGGTGCCCTACTACCACTCCAACGTCGACTCGGACGAGGTGATGTTCTACTTCGCCGGCGAGACCGCGGCCCGCAAGGGCTCGGGCATCGCGACTGGCTCGGTGTCGCTGCACCCCGCTGCCTACACCCACGGCCCGCGCCGCGAGGCCTACCTCGACTCGCCCGGCATGACCGAGCCGATGGAGATGGCCTTCATGCTCGACACCTTCCGGCCGCTGGAGCTGGGGGAGGCCGCCCTCGCCTGCGACGAGCCGGACTACCCGTGGACCTGGTCGGGCCGGGGTCCTCAGGGCGCCCTCGCGTGATCCGGGCCGAGCAGCGGCCCGAGGCGTTCCGCCGGGTCGCGCTGGTGCTGCACACCGACGAGGTGGCCGCGGTGCGCGAGACGTACGGGTTCACCGGGAGCCAGGGCACGGTCCTGGAGGGCCAGCTGCTGCGGGGCGAGGCCGAGAGCGGCACGGTCTTCGTCTTCATGCACCCCACCAGCACCCTCAACCTGCTCCCGATGCCCGCCGCCCTCGCGGACCGCGGCCACCACGTCCTGTGCGCGGCGAGCCGCTACCCCAAGAACGACTCCTCGCTGATCCTGGAGAAGGTCGTGCTCGACCTCGGCGCCTGGGTGCGCTGGGCGCGCGAGAGCGCCGGCTACGAGCGGGTCGTGCTGGTCGGTTGGTCCGGCGGCGGCTCGCTGTCGCTGCTCTACCAGGCCGAGGCCGAGTCGCCCACGATCAGGAGCACGCCGGCCGGCGACCCGGTCGAGGTCGTCGGCGCCGGCCTGGTGCCGGCTGACGCCGTGGTCTTCATCGCCGCGCACCTGTCGCGCGCCGAGACGCTCACCGAGTGGATGGACCCGTCCGTGACCGACGAGACCGACCCGGCGCGGCGCGACCCCGAGCTGGACATCTACGCCGAGGACGCCGCGCACCTACCGCCGTACGACGCCGGGTTCGTGGCCGACTTCCGGCAGGCGCAGCGCGACCGCAACGCCCGGATCACGGCTTGGGCGCGGGCTGAGCTCGAACGGCTGCGCGCCGAGGCCGGCCCGGAGGTGGAACGGCCGTTCCTGGTGCACCGCACGATGTGCGACGTCCGGTGGCTCGACCCGGCGGTCGACCCCAACGACCGGCACCCCGGCTGGTGCTACCTCGGGGACCCGCGCACGGCCAACGTCGGGCCGGTCGGGCTGGCCCGCTACACGACACTGCGGTCGTGGCTCAGCCAGTGGAGCCTCGAGGCGTCCCGGGGCGGCGGCGCGGCCAACGCCGCCCGGATCCGCGCGACGCCGGTGCTCCAGATCGAGAACTCCGCCGACGACGCGGTCCCCGCCACCCACAACCCGACCGTGCGGGCCGCGCTGGCGACGCCGGACGCCAGCTACCACGTCGTCGAAGGCGCCACGCACTACTACGTCGGGCAGCCCGACCACCTCGCCGAGTGCCTCGACACCCTCGAAGGCTGGTGCCGCGACCGCGGTCTCCTAGGGTGAGCACCATGACGACGAAGCCCGGTGACACCTCCCAGACGCTGGGCCGGGGGCTGGACGTCCTCGAGCTGGTGGCTGCCTCGACCGAGGGGCTGACCCCCGCACAGATCTCCACCGAGCTCGGACTGAGCCGCACCATCGTCTACCGCCTGGTCGGCACGCTCGTCGAGCACCGGCTGGTACGCCGGAACGCGGAGGGTCTGCTGACGGCCGGCCTGGGCACGGTGAGTCTGAGCCAGAACATCGCGCCGACGCTGCGCAACGGCTCCCGCGAGGTGCTCGAGCAGCTCGCCGAGGAGCTGGGTGCCACCGCGCACCTGGCGATCGCCGACGGCGAGGAGGCGCTGGCCATCTCCGTGGTCGAGCCACGCACCACGACCTTCCACCTCGCCTACCGTCCCGGCAGCCGGACGCCACTGGGCGTGGGCGCCCTCGGCCGCGCGCTGCTGGCCGCCCGCGAGGGCCGGGCCGAGGTCTTCGAGAGCGAGGGCGAGCTGATCGCCGGCGCCAAAGGCGTCGTCGCCTCGATCCCCGGGTCGGTCGGTCTGGCCTGCTGCGTCGGCGTCGTGACGCTGGCCGCCGCGGACACCTCCACCTGGGCGCCGCGGATCGAGGCGGCCGCTCGGGAGCTGGGCGAGATCCTGCTGGGCTGAACCCGGTCGAAGTGTGTCCGATAATAGGGACGACATCTTCACAAATCGGGATTCGTGGTTAGAGTGACGCTCGACACCCAGTCGAGGAGGACCCATGCCCGCTCCCACCCAGCTCCCCCCGCGTGATCTGTGGATCGGCGGCGAGTGGCGACCCGCCACCGGTGGCGCGACCTACGTGAGCCGCAACCCGGTCGACGACACCCCGATCACCGAGATCGCCGACGCGCAGCCCGAGGACGTCGACGCCGCGGTGCGCGCCGCGCGCACGGCGTACGAGCAGAGCGGCTGGCGCGAGCTGGGCGGTGCCGAGCGCGGACGGGTGCTCTTCGCCGCCGCCGACGCGATCGCCCGCGACGCGGAGTACCTCTCGGCGCTGGAGACCCTCGAGGTCGGCAAGCTCTACAAGGACGGCCTCTTCGGCGACCTGCCCGCTGCCGTGGCGACGTTCCGCTACTACGCCGGCTTCGCCGACAAGCTCTACGGCACGACGGTGCAGCTGCCCGACTACGCGGGGCGGCACCGGCTCAACTACACGCTGCGCGAGCCGCTGGGCGTGGTCGGGGCGATCACCCCGTGGAACAACCCGATCGTGGTCGCCGGGTGGAAGATCGCGCCGGCGCTGGCCGCCGGCAACGCGATCGTGGTCAAGCCGCCCGAGGACGCCGCGCTGTCGCTGCTGCGCCTCGCCGAGATCCTCCACGAGGCCGGTGTCCCGGCCGGGATCTTCAACGTCGTACCCGGCCTCGGCGAGACTGCGGGCGCCGCACTGGCCGCGCACCCGGGCCTGGACAAGCTGAGCTTCACCGGGAGCCCCGAGGTCGGAGCGCTGATGCAGCACCACGCCGGCGGGCAGTTCCGCAAGGTCACCCTCGAGCTCGGCGGCAAGAACCCGCAGATCGTCTTCCCCGACGCCGACCTCGACGGCGCGATGCCGTTCATCGCGGCCGGCAACTTCCTGCACCAGGGCCAGGTCTGCGCCGCCGGCACCCGCGTCTACGTCCACGACTCGCTGGTCGACGACGTCGTCGAGCGGCTCGCGGCGCACGCGCAGGGGATCACGCTGGGCGACCCGTTCGACGACGCCGTGGGCATGGGACCGGTCATCAACGAGGCCGCCCTCACCAAGATCATGGGCTACGTCGACGGCGGGTCGGCCGAGGGCGCGACCCTGGTCACCGGCGGCAAGCGCCAGGACCGCGAGGGCTGGTTCGTGGAGCCGACCGTCTTCCGTGGCAGCCAGGACCTGGCGATCGCCCGCGACGAGATCTTCGGGCCGGTCGCCACCGTCATCCCGTTCAGCACCCCGGACGAGGCGATCGAGCTGGCCAACGACACCCACTTCGGGCTCAACGCGATCGTCTACACCGAGAGCCTCAACCTCGCGCAGCGCGCCGCGCGCGAGCTCCAGGTCGGCAACGTGTGGATCAACGCGTTCGGCATCCCCGACCTGACCACCCCCTGGGGCGGGCGCGCGGGCAGCGGACTCGGTCGGGAGCTCGGGCCTGCGGGCATCGAGGCCTACACCGAGGAGAAGACCGTCCAGATGATGTTCTGATGGGCGCCCTCGACGACGTCCGGGTGCTCGAGCTCGGCACCCTCATCGCCGGGCCGTACGCCGGTCGGCTGCTGGCCGACAACGGCGCCGACGTGATCAAGGTGGAGGCGCCCGACCGACCAGACCCCTTGCGGGAGTGGGGCCAGGCGTCCGGCGGGCACCAGTTCTTCTGGACCGTGCACGCCCGCAACAAGCGCTGCGTCACCCTCGACCTGCGCACCGACCGTGGCCGCGACCTGCTGCTGCGGCTGGTGGAGCAGTCCGACGTGGTGCTGGAGAGCTTCCGACCGGGCACGCTCGAGCGCTGGGGTCTCGGGTACGACGTACTGGCGGCGGTCAACCCGCGCATCGTGCTGGCGCGGGTCTCCGGCTACGGCCAGACCGGTCCGCTGGCCGATCGCGCCGGCTACGCCTCGGTGGCCGAGGCGGTCAGCGGACTGCGCCACCTCAACGGCTATCCCGGCCAGCTGCCGCCGCGGATCGCGCTGTCGCTCGGCGACTCGCTGGCCGGCATGTTCGCCTACCAGGGGATCCTGGCCGCGCTCCACGCCCGCCACCGCACCGGCCGCGGGCAGGTCGTCGACACGGCGCTCACCGAGGCCTGCCTGGCGATCCTCGAGTCGACCGTCCCCGACTACGACCAGACCGGCCACGTGCGCCAGCCCGGCGGCACCCGTCTCGACCGGGTCTCGCCGTCCAACCTCTACCGGGCCAAGGACGGCCTCCCGGTGCTCATCGCCGCCAACCAGGACACGGTGTTCGCGCGGCTCGCCGAGCTCATGGGTCGTCCGGAGCTGGCGGTCGACCCTCGCTTCGTCAACCACACCTCGCGTGGCGAGCACCAGGACGAGCTCGACGACCTGATCGCCGAGTGGGCCGGCACGATCACCGCCCAGGAGCTGATCGACCGCTGCAACGCGGCGGGTGTCGTGGCCGGCGGGGTCAACACGGTCGCCGAGGTGGTGGTCGAGCCGCAGTTCGTCGAACGCGGGCTCTTCGTCGACCACGTCGACCAGCAGACCGGCCACGCGGTCAAGGGCGTCGGCGTCGTCCCGCACCTCAGTGACACCGCCGGCGAGGTGCGCTGGGCCGGGCCGTCCGAGCCCGGGGTGCACAACGACGACGTCTATCGCGAGCTGCTCGGGCTCGACCGGGCGGAGCTCGACGACCTGGTCGCGGCGGGGGTCGTGTGACCGGCGTTCTCGATGTCGACATCCGCGAGGTCGCTCCCCGTGACGGGCTCCAGATCGAGAAGCCCGTGTCGACCGCGGCCAAGGCGCGGCTGATCGCGGCGCTGGTCGCGACCGGCGTACGACGGATCGAGGCGACGGCGTTCGTCTCGCCGCGGGCGGTGCCCGCCATGGCCGACGCTTCTGAGGTCGCGGAGCTGCTGTCGCAGTGGCCCGACGTGGAGTTCTCCGCACTCGTGGCCAGCCCCGGCGGTGCCCGTCGGGCGGTGGCGGCGGGGATCACGCGGGTCGAGTACGTGGTGTCCGCATCCGACACCCACTCGCAGGCCAACGCCCGGCGCTCGACTGCTGAGGCGCTGGCCCAGACCGCCGAGGTGGCGGACACCGTGCACGGCGCCGGTGGCCTGCTCGAGGTGATCGTGGCCATGGCGTGGGACTGCCCGTTCGAGGGGCGCACCCCTGTCGCTCGCACGGTCGACCTGCTCGGCCGGGCGCACACGCTGGGTGCGGACTCGCTGTGCCTGGGCGACACGATCGGCACCGCGACCCCGGTGCGGGTGGGGGCCCTGGTGGGCGCCGCGGTGGAAGCCGTGCCGGGGGTGCCGCTGGGAGCGCACTTCCACGACACCTACGGCTCCGGCCTCGCCTCGGCCTGGGCGGCCTACCAGGCCGGCGTACGCCGTCTCGACGCCTCGGCCGGAGGCCTCGGCGGCTGCCCCTTCGCCCCCGGCGCCAGCGGCAACATCGCCACCGAGGAGCTCGTGCACCTCTTCGAGGACGGTGGGCTGTCGACCGGGATCGACCTCGACGCCTGCGTCGTCGCGGCGGAAGTGGCCGCCGACGTGGTCGGGCACGCCGTACCCAGCAGGCTGCTGCGGGCTGTGCGCGCGCGTTCCTAGGTCGGCCCGCGCGGTAGCAGTCCGGGCCTCGGCGTCAAGGATCGCCTACGGCGCCTGCTTCGCGGCGGCCTTCGGCCGTCCTTGACCCCGAGCCTCCCCAGAAGCCGAGTCCGTTGGCGGATCTGCTGCTTGACAAGCAAACATACGTTCGTTTAGTATGGACCATGTCCATCACCCGCCTCGACAAGAACCGGCCCGACGCCGGCGAGTTGGAGGACACCACCGCGGCAGAGCTGATCGCCCGGGTGCGCGACGCGCGGGCGACGGCCGATCGGGCCGAGGTCGACCTGCTGCGGCTCGCGGTCGCGTGGGCGCACAGTCATCCGCTCGTTCCGGGAGACGCGTCGTGGCACGCGCCGGCGGCGTCCGGTGACGAAGACGGCAGCCCCAGCGACACTGATGACGTCGAAGACCTGGAGTGGTTCGGCATCCCCGACGTGGCCTGGGACGCCCCTGCGGCGTTCGCCGCAGCCAACGCGATGACCACCACGGCGGGCAAGGCATTCCTGCGCGACGCGCTGATCCTTCGGCACCGGCTCCCTGGGGTGTTCGCGTGTGTCGTCAGTCACCAGGTGCCGGTGTGGCGGGCCCGAAGGATCGCGCAGGCCGTGATCGGCAAGCCCGCCGACGTCGCCGCCTACGTCGACACCGAGCTCGCCAGGACCGCCCACGCTGTCGGCACCGTCACCCTCGACCGGGTCCTCGACCAAGCGATGACCTTCCTCTACCCCGAGCAGCGGGAGGAAGAACAGCTCGAGGCCCTCGACGCTCGCTACGCACGGTTGAGCGAACGTTCGCTCAACCACACCGGCGTCGCGGAGATGGCCCTGCGCGCGGAGTGGGCCGATCTCAAGGACTTCGACAAGGCACTCTCGTTGGTCGCCGCCGCGTTGAAGCGCGACGGCAACACCGAGCCTCTCGACGTACGCCGCGCGATGGCCATCGGGGTCCTCGCCGACCCCGCCCGCGCGCTCGCCCTGATCAACGGCGAGGAGCCGCCGGCACCGACCCGGGAGGTCGTGGCCTACGTCCACCTCACCGAGGAAGCCGTCCGCGGCCTCGACCCCCTCGCCCGTGACGAGCACGGCCGGACCTGGCTCGAGGCCACGTTCCGCGCCTGGTGCCTGCGCACAGACCGCCACGTCACCGTCCGCCCGGTGATCGACCTCAACGACTCCCACCCCGGCTGCGAGGGCTACACCCCGTCGGAGTCACTACGCGAACGAGTGATCCTGCGCAACCCGACCTGCGTGTTCCCCCACTGCGCGAGACCTTCCCGGGCCTGCGACCTCGACCACCTCATCCCGTGGCTCGAAGGAGGCCCCACCACCGAGGCCAACCTCGCCCCGTTGTGTCGACATCACCACCGCCTCAAGACCCATGCGGGTTGGCGATATCAGTCCCTCGCACCCGGCACCTTCCTCTGGCACGAACCCCACGGCCAGTGGCTCATCACCGCGCCAACCGGCACCGTCGACATCACTTAGTCTGTCGTGCCGGTGGGGTGGTCACATCGTCGTCGTGGCGAGGACGATCGCGGCGATGATCAGCACGAGTGCGACCAACGAGACCGCGGCGAAGTACAGGCCGTGGACCCGCAAGCCGTTGCTCTGCCCGTGCCTGCGGGTGAGATCGGCATCGAGGCCGGCGCCCGTCCTGGTCACGGTCTCGGGCGTGAGCAGGTGCCGCTGGGTGGGCTTGGCGGGACCTGTTCCGATTTCGTCCATGGCTTCGGCTCTCTCGGGAAGTTGTCGAGGATCGAACAACAGGTGTTCGGAGCAGACCGGGCCAGCGCTTGCTGCCAGCTCCGATGAGTTCGGTGCCGCACGGCGGTCGTACATTGCAACGACGACATCTCATGAGGAGCAGAAGTGACGCAGATGGTCCGGGTTCACAACTTCGTGGTGTCCAGCGACGGGTACGGCGCAGGGGAGGGGCAGAGCCTGGAGCGTCCCTTCGGCCATGCGGAGCCCGCGGTCATGATGTCGTGGGCGGGGGCGACGGCGAGCTGGCCCAACCGTGCGGACCCCGGCGGGAGCCGCGGGCTCGACGACTACCTGGTGCGCGACTTCCACCGCAACATCGGCGCCGAGATCATGGGACGCAACAAGTTCAGCCCGCAGCGCGGGCCGTGGGCCGACGAGAGCTGGCAGGGCTGGTGGGGCGACGAGCCGCCGTTCCACACCCCGGTGTTCGTGATGACGCACCACGAGCGGCCGTCGTTCACGCTCTCCGACACGACCTTCCACTTCGTCAGCGGCGATCCCGCGTCGGTGCTGGAGAAGGCGCTGGAGGCCGCGGACGGCAAGGACGTCCGGTTGGGTGGTGGCGCCGACACCGTCCGGCAGTTCCTCGACGCGGGGCTCATCGACACGCTGCACGTCGCGGTCTGCCCGGTGGAGCTGGGCGCCGGGTCCCGGCTGTGGGAGTCGCCCGACGAGCTCCTCGACAGCTACCACCGCGACGTCGTGCCCAGCCCCACGGGCCGGGCGGACCACCACCTCTTCTGGCGGCGCTGACCGCTAGCTGTCAGGCAGGGTGGCGAAGGCCGCCTTGGTCTCCTTGTACCAACCCATCGACTTCCTGGGGTGCCGCCAGCGGCTCTTCATGGCGTCGCGGGCCTCCTGGTGGGTGGCGTCGCCGGCCTTCTCCGCCTCCTTGAGGTGACGGTCCTGGGCGTTGATGACGTCGTCGGCGCTGTCGCCGTGGTGCTCGAGGTCGCAGGGGCCTCCGAGGTCCTGGCAGGTGATGGTCTTCATGGGTCGTCTTCCTCTACTTCTCGGTGGTCTTGGGGGTCTTGATGTGCTGACCGTCGCGGCGTACGACCTGCGAGAGCACCTCGGGCGCGGCACGGAAGGTGATGGCGTGGACCAGGCCGTCGACGACGGTGAAGTCGAAGACGACCTTGGCCCCGCCGAGCTGGAACCACGCGGAGCCGGGCCGGTCGGCCACGAAGACCGCCAGTGCGGCCGAGGCGCCGCCGTTGAAGAACGTCGCCACCTCCTCGCGTCCCTCGATCTGCTCCGGTGTGCCGACCAAGATCGCGGCGTCGTCGGCGGTGACGGTGACGTCGGGTGCGAGCAGCTGGAGCAGCCGGTCGAAGTCGCCGTTCTTGGCGGCGGCCATGAAGGCGTCGACCACCTCCCAGTCGGCGAGCTGGTCCTCGGGATGGGGCTGGGCGACCTTGGCGCGGGCCCGCGAGGCCAGCTTGCGGGCGGCCACCGGGGTGGTGTCGAGGACCGCCGCGATCGTCGGGAACTCGAAGCCGAAGCTGTCGTGGAGCACGAAGGCGACCCGTTCGCGCGGCGAGAGCCGGTCCAGTACGACGTGCAGCGCGAGGCCGACGGTGTCGGCGAGCGCGACGTCGTCGGCCGGGTCGCCCACTGTCTCGCCGGCGCCCATCTGTCCGACGTCCTCGACGGGGACGGGCGTGCGCGAGCGCAGCCGGTCGAGGCACAGCCGGGTGACCACGGTGGTCAGCCAGGCCGGGAGGCTCTCGATCTCGGCGTCCGTCCCGTGCAGCCGCAGCCACGCCTGCTGCACGACGTCCTGGGCCTCGGCGTGGTCGCCGAGCACCCGGCTCGCGATGCCCACCAGCCGCGGTCGCTCCGCCTCGAACAGGTCCGTCTGGTCCATGTCCTCCACCCTTTCACCGTTGTCGTCACCCCCCTGACGCACGAGCCGGGCCGAGTGTGACCACCCGGTCTCGTCAGTCGCGCGCGCCCGGGACGGTCAGCGCCGCGATCGCGGTGGTGAGCGGTACGGCGAGCACGAGCCCGATGCTGCTGACCAGCGAGCGCACGATCTCCTGCGAGATCTCCTCGGTGCCGATCAGCTCGACGGTGGAGCGGTCGTAGAGCTGGAGCACGAGCATCAGGGCGAGCGCCGTGCCGGCGTACGCGAAGACGATCGTGTAGATCGTCGAGGCGATGTGGTCCCGGCCGATCCGCATCCCGCTGGTGAAGAGCTCGGCGCGGCCCATCGTCGGCGAGGCCGCCCGCAGCTCCCAGACGGCGGAGGACTGCGTGATCGTCACGTCGTTGAGGACACCGAGGCCGGCGATGATCACCGCCGCCGTCAGCAGGCCCTGGAAGCTGACGTCCGGGGCGTACGTCGTCAGCACGCCGCCCTCCTCGCCGGTGATGCCGCTCAGGTGGGTCGCGCGCACGGCCCACCAGCCCACGGCAGCGGTGACGCCCAGGCCGGCCAGCGTCCCGGCGAGGGCGGTGCTGGTGCGGATCGAGAACCCGTGGGTGGTGTAGAGGACGACGTACATGATCGAGGTGGCAGCCACCAGTGCCACGGCGATGCCGGGTTCGCCGGTGAGCAGCGCGGGGAGCGCGAAGACGAACACCACGGCGCTCGCGAACGCGAGCCCGAGCAGCGCCATCAGCCCCCGGAACCGGGCGATCGCCACCACCACGACCACGAAGACGATCAGCAGCGTCCACAGGGGAGTCGAGCGGTCGGTGCCGGAGTAGGCGAAACGCCCCTCGCCCCCGTCGGGCTCCTCGGGGTGGCTGACCAGCTTGATCCGGTCCCCCTCGCCGAGCCCGGAGTCGCTGACCTGGGGTGGTACTTCGACAACTACGTCGGTCCCGCGGTCGGGTCCCTCGTCGACCGTCGCGTGGATCCGGCCGCACTCGGCCGCCTCGTCCGCCAACTCGGCACACGGCGGCTCGACCTCTGAGACGACGGCCTCCGGGAAGGTGACGCCCTCGGCCGCGAAGGTGAGCGAGCCCTGGAGGTCGTCGGCCTTCGTGCTGTCGGGCCAGAGCAGGAGCAGGCCTACCAGCGTGGCGACGCCGACCGCGGCGAGGACCGACAGCAGCGCGACCCGCGGCGCCCGGGCGACCTCGAACTCCGGCGCTGAACGGTCGGCCCGGTGCGAATGTCCGTGCGAGTGTCCGTGTCCCATTGGGCAATCCTCTCCCGAGGGTTGCGCTCGTGCGCGACGATGGGGCCATGACCCCCGACCCGGCGCTGCTGCTGCGGTCGGTCCCCGATGGGCTGTGGTTGCTCGACACCGACGGTCGCACCATCTTCGCCAACGACCCGCTGCTCACCCTGCTCGGCCGCTCCGCCGCCGAGATGCCCGGCTTCTCCGCCTACGAGGCCCTGGACGAGTCCGGCGCCGCGGTGCTCCGCCAGCGGCTCGCCGAGCACGTCGACCCGGCGGTGCCACCCGCCCCGGGCACCCGCGGCGACCGCGAGTGCCGGCTCCACCGGCCCGACGGTACGTCGGTCTGGGTGCTGGTCAGCCCCGAGCCGGTGGTCGGCGACGACGGCCGGCTGGTCGGCTGGATGCACCGGATCAAGGACAACGCCGAGCAGCACGACCTGCTCGAGCTCTCGCAGCGCCGTGAGCACCAGTTCTCGGAGGCCCAGGCGATCGCGCACATCGGCAGCTGGGAGCTGGACCTCGTCACCAACGAGGTCATCTGGTCGAAGGAGACCTACCGGCTCGTCGGCGTTGTCCCGGGCTCGGTGGTGGTGACCCCCGAGACGTTCTTCGAGCGCCTCCACCCCGATGACCGGGTGGATGCGGAGACCGCGTTCAACGCCGTCCTCGCGGGAGCCCCGACCCTGGACTTCGAGTCCCGGCTGGTTCACGAGGGCGGGTCGCCGACCTGGGTCCGGGCGCAGGGCCGCGCTGTCTTTGACGCCGACGGTCGCCTGGTGCGGCTGGACGGGACCCTGCAGGACACCACCGCGACCAAGCGTAACGAGGAAGGGCTCTCCTTCCTCAGCGCGATGGCGGCGGCGGCCAACCAGGCCACGACGCTCCAAGAGGTGCTGATCGCCTCCGAGAAGAGCGTGCGGCAGCTGGCGCGGTGGCCTGCGGTCCTGGTCGCTGCCCGTGACCCCGAGCAACCCGACCAGCTGCTCTTCCTCGACGTCGCGTGGGGCGAGCACTCCGAGCCCCTGGGGGAGGCAGCCCGGGCGCTGGCGACCGCGGCCGCCGACGCGCGCCGTACCATCCACGAGGTCGGCCCCTCGGGCACCGCGCTCGTGGCCGGGCCGGTGGTCTATGGGGACCAGGTGGCGGCGGTGGTGGTCTCCGACAGCCTCACCGCGGTCGAGCCGCCCCCCTGGGAGCTGATCATCTTCAACCAGATGCTCACGTTCCTCGCCCACGTGGCCGAACGCGAGTCGGCGGCTCAGGACCTTGCCGACGCCCGTGACCAGGCACTCAGCGCCTCGCGCGCCAAGTCGGAGTTCCTGGCCACGATGAGCCACGAGATCCGGACGCCGCTCAACGGCGTGCTCGGGCTCAGCGAGCTGCTCGCGCGCACCGAGCTGACCCCCCATCAGCGGCGCCTGGCCGACGGCGTCGAGCACGCCGGACGCACCCTGCTCGCCCTGGTCAACGACATCCTCGACCTCTCCAAGATCGAGGCCGGGCGGCTCGACCTGGAGGCAGTCGACTTCGACCCGCGCTCGGTCGTCGAGCAGAGCGCGTCGCTGGTGGCCGACCTGGCCCGAGACAAGCACCTCGAGCTCGTCGTCTCGAGCGCCGGAGACATGCCGGCCCAGGTCCGGGGCGACCCGGTGCGCTTCGGCCAGGTGATCACCAACCTGGCCAGCAACGCGGTGAAGTTCACCTCCGAAGGCGAGGTGGTCATCCGGGCCACCGGCGAGACCGGCCCCGACGGCCCCCGGGTGCGGGTCGAGGTCCGCGACACCGGGGTCGGCATCGACCCCGAGGCGGCCAACCGGCTCTTCGAGCCCTTCACCCAGGCCGACAGCTCCACCACGCGGGAGTACGGCGGCACGGGTCTCGGCCTGGCGATCAGCCGCCGGATCGTGTCCGCGATGGGCGGCCAGATCGGCGTCGACAGCGACGCCGGCCTGGGCAGCACGTTCTGGTTCACCGTCGACTTCGAACCCCCCGTGGGCGACGACCCACTGCGCGACCACGAGCGGGAACAGGCGGTCCACGGGCTCCAGGTGCTCGTGGTCGACGACAACGAGACCAACCGGTTCATCCTCGTCGAGCAGCTCAGTGCCTGGGGAGTGACGGTGACCGCGGTCGAGTCGGCTGCCGACGGGCTGGCCGAGCTCAGCTCCGCCGCGCGAGGCAGCTCGCCGTACGACGTGGTGCTGCTCGACTACATGATGCCGGGCACCGACGGCGAGGAGCTGGCCCGCGCGCTGCGCTCCGAGCGGGTTCACGACCGGACCCGGCTGGCGCTGCTCTCCTCGGCGCTGGAGCCGAGCCCCGAGTGGCTGGCCGATGCCGGGATCGACACCTTCCTGAGCAAGCCGGTGCTGCCGACGCGTCTCCTCGACGTGCTCGCCAGGCTGGGTGGCCGCCTGGGCCGCCTGGACCACCGGCCGGTCGAGACCCCACGTGCCGTACCGGCCCGGCGCCGCGGACGGGTGCTTGTCGTCGAGGACAACGAGGTCAACCAGCTGGTGGCCGAGGGCGTGCTGCACGGGCTCGGCTACGAGGTGCACCTGGCCGACAACGGTGCGGCCGGCGTCGCGGCAGTGGCCGACGACTACCGCGGCTTCGACGCGATCCTGATGGACTGCCAGATGCCGGTGATGGACGGCTACGACGCCACCCGGGCGATCCGGGCGATGCAGCGCGGCGGGACCCGCACCCCGATCATCGCGATGACCGCGGCCGCCGTCGCCGAGGAGCGCGAGCGGTGCCTGGCGGCCGGCATGGACGACTTCCTGGCCAAGCCCGTCGACGTCGCGCTCCTCGGCAAGACGCTCGCCCGCTGGGCACCGAGCTCGCCCGGACACGAGGAGGCCGAGGAGGCCCCGCCGCCTGCGGAGCCGGCCGAGTCGCCGGCGTTCGTACGCCTGCGCGAGCTGATCGAGCGCGACGGCATCGACCCCTCGCTGGTCGTCCGCATCATCGAGCGCTTCGAGAGCGGCGCGCTCATCGTGGGGGCCACCCTGGGAGCGTCGGTGCGCGCGGGCGACGCCGGCGACGTGGCCGCGCAGGCGCACTCCCTCAAGGGCAGCGCCGCCAACCTCGGCCTGACCGCGCTCGCCGCGGTGTGCAGCGAGATCGAGAGCGAGGCGCGGGCCGGCCGGCTCCCCTCCGACGGCACGCTCGCGACCCTGGACGCCGAGATCCGGGCGGCCGGTGCCGAGCTCGAGCACTTCGCCGAGACCCGGCTCAACACCTGACCGGGCGCGGCCTAAGGTCGGTTCCATGGAGCCCATGCAGCACCGCACCCTCGGCCGCACCGGACGCCCCGTCTCCGTCGTCGGCCTCGGCACCTGGCAGCTCGGCGCCGACTGGGGCGACGTGTCGGAGAGCGACGCCCGCGACGTCCTGGAGACGGCCGCGGCGGAGGGGGTCACGTTCTACGACACCGCCGACGTCTACGGCGACGGGCGCAGCGAGCAGATCGTGGGCCGCTTCCTCGCCGCGCACCCCGACGACGGCCTGGTCGTCGCGACCAAGATGGGCCGCCGCGCCGAGCAGGTGCCCGAGAGCTACGTGCCCGAGGCCTTCCGCGCCTGGGTCGACCGCTCGCGGCGCACCCTCGGTGTCGACCGGCTCGACCTGGTGCAGCTGCACTGCCCGCCGTCGGCGGTCATCGACGACGACCGCACCTACGACGCGCTCGACGCGCTCGTCGACGACGGCTCCCTGGCGGCGTACGGCGTCAGCGTCGAGACCGCCGACCAGGCGCTGAGCGCGATCGCGCGCCCGCACGTGGCCTCGGTGCAGATCATCCTCAACGCGTTCCGCCTCAAGCCGCTCGATGCGGTGCTGCCCGCGGCGGAGGCGGCCGGCGTCGGCATCATCGCGCGGGTGCCGCTGGCCTCGGGCCTGCTCTCGGGCAAGTACGACGCCACGACCACCTTCGCGCCCGACGACCACCGGACCTACAACCGCGACGGCAGCGCCTTCGACGTCGGCGAGACGTTCTCGGGGGTCGACTTCGAGACCGGCGTGCGCGCCGCCCAGGAGTTCGCCTCGCTGGTGCCCGACGGGCTCACCCCGGCCCAGGCCGCGATCGCGTGGGTGTGGCAGCAGTCGGGCGTGACCACCGTGATCCCGGGCGCCCGGAGCGTCGAGCAGTCACGCTCCAACGCGGCCGCCGGCCGCGCCGCGCCGCTCGGGGACGAGCTGCTGGAGGGCGTCCGGCGGATCTACGACGAGCGCTTCCGCGCGGCCGTCCACGACCGCTGGTAGGGCCCAGTCCATCCGGTTCGGTCGATCCGGTTCAGTCGATCCAGCGTCGGGGTGAGCGGCCCTCGGCGAGCAGCCTGTCGACCAGCGTCACCAGCCCACGCAGGCTGAACGGCTTGGTGACGTAGTCGTTGGCGCCGGCCTGAAGCCCGCGCTCCCGGTCGTCGGGATGCGCCAGCGCGGTGAGCAGGACGATCGGCAGCTCGGGGCGACGGTCGCCGGCCCGGATGGACCGGATGACGTCGAGCCCGGACTTGTCGGGCATCGAGACGTCCAGCACCGCGATGTCGATGTCGTGCGCGGCGTACGCCTCGAGCGCCTGTGCACCGTCGGACGTGCTGATGACCTCGTGCCCGGCGCGGCCGAGATGCAGCTCCAGGAGGTAGCAGATGTCGGGGTCGTCGTCGGCGATCAGCACCGTGGCCATGTCGGGAGCATCGCACATCCGGGCCCCCGTCAGGAGACAGTTGCCGGCACCGCCAGCACGGTCTCCTCGGAGCGCCCACGCAGCGTCGTGCTCCCGTGCCGGGTCCACCGGTCCCCCTCCTCGCCCGCGGCGGCCTCGACGCTCTGCCAGGTGGCGAGCAGCCGGCCGTCGACCTCCTTGGCCAGGTCGGTCAGCCGCGCCGCGCAGTTCACGGCGTCCCCGACCACGGTGTACTCGAAGCGCTCGTGGTGGCCGACGTAGCCGGCGACGACCTCGCCCGTCGCCACGCCGATCCCCGCCCCGATCTCGGGCACCTCGGCGGCCAGCCGCGCCGCCATCGACCGGGCCGCCGAGAGGGCCGCGCGCGCGTGGTCGGGCAGGTCGACGGGGGCGCCGAAGACGGCGAGGACGGCGTCGCCCATGAACTTGTTGACCAGTCCCCGGTGGCGGTCGACCTCGTCGACCACGACCTCGAAGAAGCGGTTGAGGACGGCGACGACCTCGGTCGGTGAGTGCTCGGTGGAGTACGACGTCGAGCCGACCAGGTCGACGAAGACCACCGACACCACGCGGGTCTCGCCACCCAGCTCGATGTCGCCCAGCGCGGCGGCATCCGCCACCTCGCGGCCGACGTGGCGCCCGAACAGGTCGCGGATGTGCTCGCGCTCCCGCAGACCGTGGACCATCTGGTTGAAGCCGGACTGGAGCAGCCCGAGCTCGGTGCCGTCGTACACCGGCACCTCGCGGTCGAAGTCGCCGCGCTCGACGTCGAGCAGCGCGTCACGCACCGAGAGGATGGGCGCGACCACGGAACGCGCGTTGAGCACGGTCATGAACAATCCGAAGGTCAGCACCACCCCGGCGACGACCAGGCAGATCACCGCCAGCCGGGTCCGGGTCGTGCTCTCGTCGGTGAGCGCCACGATCGCGGCCACGGTCAGACCGACCACCGGGGCGCCCGTGCCGAGGCACCAGAAGATGACCATCCGGTCGCCGACCCCGGCCCCGCGTGGCCGCCGGGTGAACGACTCGCCCGCCAGGG
Organism: Nocardioides szechwanensis; assembly: GCF_900103935.1. Lineage (GTDB taxonomy): Bacteria > Actinomycetota > Actinomycetes > Propionibacteriales > Nocardioidaceae > Nocardioides > Nocardioides szechwanensis. The sequence goes on along the minus strand of NZ_FNIC01000003.1, from coordinate 382,999 downwards.
CGCGCGCCGAGAGCGGTCGCAGCGTGAACTCCGTCAGCAGGTAGGCCACCCCGCACGCGATCAGTCCGGCGATGCCCACGGTGAGCCCGGTGCTCAGGGCTCGCGCGGGCTGGAGCACGACGGCGAGCAGCGTGAACAGCACCGTCGCGGTGACCCACATCAGCGCCTGGAGCTGGGTCAGCCGCAGCGGCACCCGGAGCGCCTTGCGCCGGTCCTCGTCGTCCGGGGCGGTGTCGTCGGTCGCCCAGCGCAGGGCCCGCAGCGTGGTCGTCGTACCCACGGCGGCACCGATGACCACCGCGAGCGCGACGTAGACGGGGATGGAGATCGCCAGCGCCACCACGGTGCGGCCGTTGGGCGCTGGGGCCGGGACGACGAAGTAGGAGATGACCACGACGAGGGCGGCGCCGACCAGGTTGGTGGTCACGAGCAACGCGGTCAGCAGGACCTGCACCCTGATCCGCAGCGCCCGCGCCGACTGGTCGGCCGCGCCGAGGAGCCGGGAGCCGAACGGGTTGCGAGACATCCCCGGACCCTAGCGGCGCAATGACGCATACTGACCGTCGAAGTCAGGGACAGCCGATCGTGGGGAGCAGGGCGTGAGTGAGGCGAGCGCAAAGGGCGTCGCGACCGCCCAGCGCACCCGTCTCAACTACCGACCCGACATCGACGGGATCCGCGGCATCGCCGCGATCGGGGTCATGGGCTTCCACGCCAAGGTGCCCGGCCTCGAGGGCGGCTTCATCGGCCTCGACCTCTTCTTCGTGCTGTCCGGCTACGTCATCACCAACCTGCTGCTCAACGAGTACGACAAGACCGGCAGCATCAAGTGGGGCGCCTTCTACGCGCGCCGGGCCCGGCGGCTGATCCCCGCGAAGGCCACGATGCTCCTGGGCGTGCTGTTCCTGAGCTACTTCCTGCTCACGCCGCTCGGCGCCCAGCAGGAGACCGCCCGCTCGGCGGCCGCGGCCGCGGGCTTCGTCTCCAACTTCTTCTTCTGGCAGAACGCCGACGTCAGCTACTTCGGCCACCAGCCCGGCACTGGCGTGCTGCTGCACACCTGGTCGCTGTCGGTGGAGGAGCAGTTCTACCTGATGCTGCCCCTGGTGCTGATCCTGGCGCTGGTGGTCGCCCGCCTGTTCCGCTTCGACGTACGCCGGATCCTGCTGGTCGGCTGCCTGGCGCTGACCGCGGGCTCGATCTTCCTGGCCGTGGCGCTGTCCGACAACCACCCGGAGGCCGCCTACTACCTGCCGTTCTCCCGCGCCTACGAGTTCCTGCTGGGCGTCGCGCTGTCGCTGGTGGCCGCGAAGGTCACGCTCCCTCAGGCCCTCCGGGAGGTCCTCGGCGCGGTCGGGCTGGCCCTGATCGCCTACTGCATGATCTGGACCCTGCCCACCGCCGGCTACCCCGACCTCGCCGCCCTCGTGCCCTGCGCGGCCGCGGCGCTGCTGGTCTGGGCGGGCTGTGGCGCCGACACCGTGGCCACGCGGTTCCTGAAGTTCCCGCTGTTCGTGTGGCTCGGCCTGCTGTCCTACGGCTGGTACCTCTGGCACTGGCCGCTGCTGGTCCTCGGCGAGTCGGTCAACCTCGCGCCGCCGCCGCTGGCTGCGCGGGTCGGCCTGGTGATGCTGGGCCTCCTGGTCGCCTGGCTCAGCTACCGCTTCATCGAGGGCATCTTCTACTCCCGCGGCGGCGCCAAGTCCACCGTCAACTTCAAGCCCCGCACCGCGATCCTCAGCGGCGTCACGGCGATGGCGCTGGTCGCGTCGCTGGCCGGCGGCGCCTACGCCCTCGCCCGCCACGAGGCCACCTCGCCGGAGTGGGCCGCCGTACAGAGCCAGCTCGACGACGTGCCGCGGATGCCCGCGAGCTGCGTCGATGCCGAGGACCTGATCCCGCAGAAGCCCGGCGCCTGCGAGCTCACGCCGTACGACGAGGACCGGCCCACCGTGGTGCTCTGGGGCGACTCGCACGCCTGGATGTTCATCCCGGCGCTCCAAGAGGCCGTCGCCGACCGCGAGGTCAACCTGGTGGCGTTCGTGATGGGCGCCTGCCCGCCCCTCGACCCCCAACTGCCCACGGGCAAGGGCCGGCGCGCGGGCCGGATCGCGTGCGAGGTCAACAACGACGAGGCCCTGGCGTTCGTCAAGGAGCGCGCCAAGACCGACGCCGGGATCCAGGTCCTGCTCGGCGCGAGCTGGGAGCGCTACCGCGGCATCGAGTCGCCGTCGCTCATGGACCAGCGCGCGCCCAACCCCGGGTCGGTCGAGTACATCAAGCGGATCCGTCCTCTGTTCGACACCGGCACTCCCCAGCTGTTCCGCACCCTGGGCGAGCTCGGGGTGCCGGTCGACGTGATCGCCCCGACCGTCGGCATGCCGCGCAACCCGCCGCTGTGCCTGGCACTGGCCCGGCCCTACTCCTGCGACGTGCCCGTGGGCGAGACCTCTCAGCCGGGGTCGGCCACCCGCGCCTGGCTCGAGGAGCAGATGCAGTCGTTGGCCGGCGACCCGCGCCTGATCGACGTCAACAGCGAGATCTGCGACGAGTCGACCTGCCACGTCAAGGTCGACGACACCGTGACCTACTTCGACGACCAGCACCTCAGCGCCAGCTTCGTCCGGACGCTGGAGGGCTACTTCGAGCCGAGCGTCGAGGGCGTCCTGTGAGCCGCCACCCGCTGCGCAGCGCCCTGCTCTTCGTCGTGGCCCTGGCGGCGATGGGCGGCGCGACGTTCCTGTTCCAGCAGACGCTGTTCGGCCAGCCCGAGGTGCTGGACCTGACGCCGACCTCGGCCCCGCCGCTCGCTGCGGCGCCGGCCACCGCCGCCGCGCCACCGGCCAGCACGGTGCCGGTGGTCGACCCCGCCTGGGTCAGCGCGACCGCTGCGCGCGTGGGGATCCCCGAGGCCGCCGTACTCGCGTATGCCCGGGCCACCGTGATGTCCGAGTCCGACTGCGGCCTCGGCTGGACCACGCTCGCCGGGATCGGCTGGGTGGAGTCGCAGCACGGCACCATCGGTGGCCGCACCCTGCGCGCGGACGGCACCTCCTCGAGCCGGATCCTGGGTCCGGCGCTCGACGGGGTCGGCCCGGTCGCGGCGATCCGCGCCTCACCCGAGTCGACCGTGTGGCACGGCGACGCCGACTGGGACCACGCCGTGGGGCAGCTCCAGTTCATCCCGTCGACCTGGGACGACTGGTCCTCCGACGGCGACGGCGACGGCGTGGCCGATCCCAACGACATCGACGACGCCGCTTACGCTGCTGCCCGCTACCTGTGCGCCGACGGGCGCGACCTCACGACCGGAGCCGGCTGGGCCGGCGGCATCTACTCCTACAACCATGCACAGAGCTACGTCGACGCGGTGCACGCCGCGGCGACGACCTACGCGGAACGGATGGGCTGAGCCATCGTCACCCTTCACCACTCTCTCCTGCGGTCTCCACTTCGGTACGCCGGCGCAGTGCTGGCGCTGGCGCTGATGATCTCGGGGCTCGGGCTGGCGGCTCCTGCCGACGCGGCCAGCCCCCGGCGCGACTACCCCCGGATGCCGCGCAGCTGCGTGGACCCCCAGGACCTGATCCCGCAGAAGCCGGGGATGTGCAAGCTCACCACCTACCAGCAGGGTCGGCCCACGGTGGTGCTGTGGGGCGACTCGCACGCGTGGCAGATGATCCCGGCGCTGAAGGGAGCGACCAAGGGCCGCAACGTCAACCTGGTGGCGTTCCTGATGGGCGGGTGCCCGCCGATGGACCCCAACCTGAAGACGCCGAAGCAGCGCAAGAACGCGTCGTCCTGCGAGAAGTCCAACGACCTGGCGCTGCGCTACGTGCTCAACCGCAAGCGCGCGGGCCTCAAGACGAAGGTCGTCCTGGGTGGCGCCTGGGACCGCTACCTCACGCCGCTGCGCCAGGGCACGCCGCCGGAGGAGAGCTACGCCGCGCTGATCGCGCAGGACCTCGAGACCGACACCCCGCGGCTCTTCCGCCGGCTCGGTGCGGCGCGGGTCTCGACCGACGTGATCGGGCAGTCGCTGGAGGTCCCTGACGGCGCGCTGTGCCCCGAGGGTCGCCGGCCCTTCGTCTGCTCACTGCCGCGCAACCAGGCGCTCCACTCGGAGGGTGCCAACAGGCGCTGGGTCAAGAACGCCATGAGGCCGCTCGTGGGCAAGGGGCGCTACCTCACGACCAACGGAGCCGTGTGCACCGCCGAGACCTGCTACGGCAAGGTCGACGACATCTACACGTTCTTCGACGACCTGCACCTCAGCGCGACCAGGTCACGCACGCTCGCCCGCCACTTCAAGGCGTCGGTCGCTGACATCGCTGTCCGCTAGGCGCGAGTAGCGCTCCTGGCGCACGGCCACGACGATCCCGACGACCCAGACGACGGCGAGGGTGGCGGCGACCGCGATGACCGTGGTGGTGCCGGCGCCGAGCGCCTCGGCGATGGTCTTGGAGTTGGTGACGATGATCAGGCCGCCGGCGGCCACGCCGAGCACCCGTGCGGCGAGCTTCTTGACCAGCCAGGCGGCGACCGGAGCGGCGATCACGCCGCCGGCCAGGAGGGCCAGGGCGTAGCTCCAGGGGATTTCCTGCGAGCTCAGCGCGAAGAGGAAGCCGAGCGAGCCACCGACCGCGACCACGAACTCCGAGGTGTCGATCGAGCCCACGACCTTGCGCGGTTCGAGCCGACCCGAGGAGAGCAGGGTGGTGGTGCCCACGGGGCCCCAGCCGCCGCCGCCGATCGAGTCGAGCGCGCCGCCGAACAGGCCCATGGGCGCCAGCATCGCGGCCGACGGGCGGCTCTTGAAGGTGGGCCGGCGCCCGCCGAGCACCAGGAACCGCCACACGACGTACACGCCGAGCGTCAGGAGCAGGCCCGCGACCCAGGGCTTGGCGGCGTCGCCGTCGAGGCTCGCGAGGAACGTGGCGCCGGCGAAGGCGCCGACGAAGCCGGGGAGAGCGAGGATCGAGACCGTGCGCCAGTCGACGTTGCCGAGCTTGTGGTGGGAGAAGCCGGAGACCAGCGAGGTGCCGATCTCCGAGAAGTGGACGGCGGCCGAGGCGGACGCGGGAGCCAGGCCGGCGGCCAGCAGGAGCGTCGAGGACGTCACCCCGTAGGCCATGCCGAGCGAGCCGTCGATGAGCTGGGCGAGGAGTCCGACGAACCCCAGGACGATGAGCTTGCGCATGCGGGTGAACCTTCCGGCCGTTCGAGTCCTGCACCGGACCCGACATAGTCGTGTGTACGCCAGTTTGCTACTGACTTACTAGAGATTATGCATTGACCGGACTCAGTAGAGCAAGCCGACGTTCCTGTGCCCTGAGCCACTAGAACCTGTTCTCGTTCCTTGGTTGGATGTGGCCATGACCTTCAGCGCCGACGAGATCACCGAGGCCTACGCCGCCATGCACGCCCGGGTGCAGGAGCACGCGCGCACCGGCGACTGGGACGACTTCGCGCTGAGCTTCACCGAGGACGCGGAGTACGTCGAGCACGCGTTCGGCACCTTCCGTGGCCGCGACGCCATCCGGGAGTGGTCGGTCGCCACGATGACGTCGTTCCCCGGCGGGGCGATGACCGGCTTCCCGCTGGCCTGGCAGGTGGTCGACGCGCCGACCTCGCGGCTGATCTGCGAGGTGCGCAACCTGATGCCCGACCCCGGCGACGGCTCGGTGCACGAGGCGTCCAACCTGACGATCATGACCTACGCCGGCGACGGACTCTTCAGCCGCGAGGAGGACATCTACAACCCGCTGCGCTTCATGCGGATGTCGCTGCGGTGGGCGAAGGTGGCCGAGGCGCACGGCACCCTCAGCGACGAGGGGCGGGCCTACGTCGCCCAGTTCGGGGGGTAGCCCGGGGGTCGACCCAGGGTCAACCCGGATGCCTGGGTTGGTCGGCTCTGGAATGCTCGCCACATGAAGACGGCCAAGCGCATCGGGGTGGAGGCCGTCGGCTGGCTGCTCGTGGTGGCCGGCATCGCCGCCCTCGTGCTCCCCGGGCCCGGGCTGCTGATGGTCTTCGGCGGGCTCGCGATCCTGTCCCAGCAGTACGAATGGGCGGAGCGCCGGCTGGCGCCGATCAAGTTCCGCGCGCTCAAGGGCGCTGCCGAGAGCGTCGAGACCATCCCCCGGGTGGTCGCCTCCGTGACCGGGGCACTCCTCCTGTTCGCCGCCGGTGGCCTCTGGATCTGGTCCCCGCCGTCACCGGAGTGGTGGCCGGTCTCCGACTCGTGGTGGCTGCCCGGTGGGCTCGCCACCGCGGGCACCCAGATCGTGTCCGCGTTCATCGCGCTGGCGCTGATCGTCTACAGCTACCGCCGATTCCACGGCGACGCCGATGCCGTCGCCCGGCTCGAGGCCGACCTCGAGCGCGCCGACGAGGAAGCCCACTGGGGCGACGACTGACCCGCTCCCCGGTCAATCCAGGATGGCGGCCGGAGCGCCGGTGCGGAACAGCGTGGAGATGTAGAGCACCACCGGAGTGGCGTCCTTGTTGGCCGCGTGGTGGGTCATGTTCGGCTGCTCGACGATCCACATCCCGGGCTTGAGCCGGGCGGTCTGGCCCGCCGCGACCCGGCGTACGACCCGGGGGTCGTCGGAGGGTCCGGTGTGGACGACCACCGACGACGTCTCGACCGTGTAGGTGAGGACGCCGGTCTCGACATAGGCGATCTGGGTGCCCGGGTGGTGGTGTGACGCGAGCTTGGCGCCGGGCATCACGGTGACCCGGTTGAGCCCGAGGGTCCGGTCGGCAGCCCCCTTCGGGGCGTCGTCCTGGGCCAGCAGTTCGCGGACCACGACCACCGGCTCGGGGTCCTCGGCGGCGGCGCTCCAGCCGACCCCCACTCCCGAGGCGACCAGGGCGACGGCAGCGGCGGGGGCGAGCAGGCTCTTGAGGTTCATGCTGCGCAACCTAGGGGATGGACCCGGCGTTTCGTCGTGGAATCCACCCGCGCGGCCGCCTGACAAGATGGCCGCGTGCGTCGCGCCGTGGGTCCCCTGCTCGCCGTGACCGTGGCGCTGGTGCTCGCGGACTCGGCGGTGGTGACGCTCGCCCTGCCCGACATCCTCCAGGAGCTGGACGCCACCGTCGGCCAGGTCGCGTGGGTGCTGATCTCGTTCAACCTCGTGCTCGGGCTCTGCGCGGTGCCGACTGCGATGGGTCTGGTGCGGGTCCCGCCGCGGATCTTCGCCGCCGTCGGGATCGCGGTGTTCGCCGGCGCCTCGGCCTGGTGCGCGGTCGCGGGCTCGATCGACATGCTGATCACGGCCCGGTGCGTGCAGGCGGTCGGCGGGGCGCTGGCGCTGGTCGGCTGCCTGGAGCTCATGGTCGCCGACTGGGGCGAGCGCCGCGGGGTGGCGGCCTGGGTGACCGCCGGAGTGGTCGGTACGGCGGCCGGCCCGGTCGCGGGCGGGCTGCTGACGGAGGCGTTCTCGTGGGAGGCGATCTTCGTGGTGCAGGTGCCGTTCGCGGCGCTGGCGGTGCCGGCGGCGCTCGCCGTACGCGCCGTACCGGACCTGACGCCGGACCGGCACCGTCCGGCGGTACGCCCGAACCTCACCCTCGCCCTGCTGTCGGCGGCACTCACGGCGGCGCTGTTCCTGCTGGTACTGCTCCTGGTCGAGGGCTGGAGCCGCTCGCCGGCGACCGCCGCCCTCACCGTGTCGGTCGTGCCGGTCGCGGCGCTGGCCTCCAGCCCGCTCGCGCGCCTGCTGCGGCCCTCGCCCGAGGTCGAGGCGGCGGTGGGCTGCTTCCTGGTCGCCGGGGGGCTCGTCGGGCTGGGGCTCCTCCCGTCGTCTCACCTGCTCTGGACGGTCGCGCCGCAGGCGCTGGTCGGCCTCGGGCTCGGCCTGACCGTCGACCGGCTGACGGCCCAGGCGTTGGACCTGCGCTTGCCGCGCGCGCGGCACGCGGGGTGGACGATCGGTGCCCGGCACCTCGGCGTGGTCGTGGGACTCGCGATCCTGACGCCGGTCTTCACCTCGGACCTCCGCGACGCCGAGGTGCCCGCCCAGGAGGCGATCACCTCCCTGGTGATCGACGCACCGCTGAAGCCGGAGGACAAGATCGAGCTGGTGGAGGCACTCGGCGACGAGCTGTCGCAGCAGCAGGGCCAGGTCCCCGACCTGCACCGCGCCTTCGGGACGCTGGACCTCGACACGGCTGAGGAGCGGGCGGCCGCGGCCGAGCTCGAGCGAGCCCTCGACTCGCAGCTGGAGCGGGCCGCCAACCGGGCCTTCCGCGACTCGTTCCTGATCGGCGGTGGCCTGGCGTTGGTGGCCCTGCTCGTCGTGGTCGCACCGCGCCGGCGGAGGTCGGCATGATCCGCCCGGGCGATGCCGGCCTGGCGGTGGCCGCGCTGGTCCTGGTCGGCGGGGTGCTGTCGGTCCAGGTCGCCCAGGGCGGCGGGTCGTTCGAGCCGCTGAAGACGGCCGACCCGTGCCTGGAGCGCATCGTCACCTCGCAGGCCGACGGCATCGACGGCCTCACCGAGCGGCTGGTGCTGATCGGCATCGACGAGGCCGCCTGCGCGCTCGGTGTCAGCCGCGAGGCGCTCACGCTCGAGCTCGGCCAGGGTGGGACCCGCACCGACGAGGAGGTCGACGCCCTGCGCGACGGCCTGACGGCCGCCGTACGGCGGATGGAGGACGACGGGACGCTGCCGCCCTCCTCGGAGCTGGTCGACGAGGCACTCGATAACGCGGACCTCAACCGCTTCCTCGAGATCGCGATCCGCGCGCTCCCGGACTCCGTCATCGACTCCGCCCTGAAGACCGACGACGTGCTCGTCCGGGCGATCGAGGACCTCGACCTGCGGGAGGTCCTGGCGGACCTCGACGACCAGGCGAGCCTCAACGCGCAGGTCGAGGCCGCGGTCACCCAGGCCGTGAAGGACTCGCTCGTCGACCGGGTGCAGGACCTGCTCTGACCGACCTGTCGGCACCCCGCACTAGGGTCGGCGGCAAATGACGCTCCAGCTCCACCGCGCGCCGCGCACCGACCAGCTCGCCGACGCCCTCGGCGAGCTGCTCGCGTCTCCGCTGGCCGACCCCTTCGCCGAGGAGGTCGTGGTGGTGCCCGCGAAGGGCGTGGAGCGGTGGCTGACCCAGCGGCTGTCGCACCGGCTCGGGGCCGGTCCGCGCGGCGGTGACGGGGTCTGCGCGGGGGTGCGGTTCCTCAACCCCCGCTCGCTGGTGAGCCTGCTGCTCGACCGCGAGCGCGACGACGTGTGGGACCCCGACCGGATGGTGTGGCCGCTGCTCGCGACCATCGACGACAGCCTCGACGAGCCGTGGTGCGCCACCCTCGCCGCCCACCTCGGCCACGGGCTCGAGGGCGACGAGCGGCTGCTGCGACGCAACCGCCGCTACTCCGTCGCCCGCCGCCTCGCCGGCCTCTTCGCGTCCTACGCCGTCCAGAGGCCGCAGCTCGTCACCGACTGGCGCGAGGGGCGTGACACCGACGGCGTCGGCCGTGAGCTCGACCCCGACCTCGCGTGGCAGCCCCAGCTGTGGCGACGGCTGCTCGAGCGGGTCGACGCCGAGCCGCCCGACGTACGACACGAGCGGACGCTCGGGCTCCTGGCCGCCGGCGGCGACGGGCTCGACCTGCCGCCGCGGCTGTCGCTGTTCGGCCACACCCGGCTGCCGGTCACCGAGGTGGCGCTGCTGCGCGCGCTCGGCGAGCACCGCGACGTCCACCTCTGGCTGCCGCAGCCCTCGCCGGCGCTGTGGGACGCGCTGACCGGGGCGGGCGGGGTCGTCGCGCGCGCCGACGACACCTCCGCCGACCTGGTCGACCACCCGCTGCTCGCGTCGCTGGGGCGCGACACCCGCGAGCTGCGCCGGGTCCTCGACGGGTTGGACGGCCCGTCGGTCCCCACCAGCGCCATCCCGGAGAGCGACACCATGCTCGGCTGGCTCCAGGCCGACCTGCGCGCCAACCGTGCTCCCGACCCGGCCACGCGAGCCCTGCGGGTGCACCGGGTCGACGACCGCAGCCTCCAGATCCACGCCTGCCACGGCCCCGCCCGCCAGATCGACGTGCTCCGCGAGGTGCTGGTCGGGCTGCTCCAGGACGACCCGACGCTCGAGCCCCGCGACATCGTCGTGATGTGTCCTGACATCGAGACCTACGCGCCACTGATCTCGGCCGGGTTCGGCCTGGCCGACGTGGTGGAGAGCAGCGACGAGGACGGCCACCCGGCCCACCGACTGCGGGTCCGGCTCGCCGACCGCGCGCTCAGCAGCACCAACCCTCTGCTGGGGGTCGCCGCGAGCCTGGTCGAGCTGGCCGGTGGGCGGGTGACGGCGAGCGAGGTGCTCGACCTGGCCGGCACCGAGCCGGTCCGGCTGCGGTTCGGGCTGACCGACGACCACCTCTCGCGGGTCGCCGGCTGGGTCGCGGAGGCCGGCATCCGGTGGGGTCTCGACGCCGCGCAACGGGCGTCGTTCGACATGCAGCAGTTCGAGCACAACACCTGGCGGGCCGGCCTCGACCGGATCCTGCTCGGGGTCGCCATGAGCGGCGACGACCACCACCACCTCGGTCGCGGGCTGCCCCTCGACGACGTGGGCAGCGACGACATCGACCTCGCCGGCCGGCTCGCCGAGCTGGTGCACCGGCTCGACACCTGCCTGCACGCGATGGATGACGCCGTCACCGTGGCCGACTGGATGGGCGCGTTGCGCGACGGCGTACGCGGCCTGGCCGAGGTGTCGGCCGACGACGCCTGGCAGCTGCCGCAGTTCGAGCGCGAGCTGGCGCGCGCAGCCGATGCCACCAGCGGCGCGAGCGGCAGCGGCGTCGAGCTCCGGCTCGCCGACGTACGCGCGATGCTGCACGCCCGGCTCGGCGGCCGGCCGACCCGCGCCAACTTCCGCACCGGCACGCTCACCGTCTGCACCATGGTCCCGATGCGGTCGGTGCCCCACCGCGTGGTCTGTCTGGTCGGCCTCGACGACGGCGACTTCCCCCGGGTCGGTGCGCTCGACGGCGACGACGCCCTGGCCCGGCGGCCCCTGACCGGCGAGCGCGACCCGCGCAGCGAGGACCGCCAGCTGCTGCTCGACGCCGTGCTCGCCGCGGGCGAGACGCTGGTCATCACCTACACCGGCGCCAACGAGCACTCCGGCGCCGGCCGGCCACCCGCCGTACCCCTCGGCGAGATCCTCGACGCAGCCGACCGCACGTCGTCGGCGCCCGTACTCGAGGCGGTCTGCCTGCACCACCCGCTCCAGCCCCACGACGTCCGCAACTTCGCGGCCGGCCGGCTGGCGGGGGAGCGACCCTTCAGCTTCGACCGGGCAGCGCTGTCCGGTGCCCGGGCCGCCGTGGGCGAGCGGCACCCGGTGCCGCCGTTCCTGGAGGGCAACCTGCCCGACCGCGGTGCCCCCGACGTCACGCTGCTCGACCTCAAGGCGTTCTTCACCCACCCGGTGCGCACGTTCCTGCGCCAACGCCTGGTCGTCTCGGCGCCGCTCGACGCCGACGAGGTCGGCGACGCGATCCCGATCGACCTCGACGCGCTCGAGCTGTGGGGCGTCGGTGACCGGCTGCTGCGCGAGGTGATGGCCGGCGCCGACCCGACCTCGGTGATGCTCGCCGAGCAGCTGCGCGGCACCCTCCCGCCCGGTGGCCTCGGCACCCGTGCCCTCACGAAGGTGGTCGAGGAGTCCCAGAAGCTGCTCGCCCGCACCACCGACCTGCGCGCGGGGGAGGCGCGGTCGGTCGACGTCGACATCGACCTGGGCGACGGTCGCCGGCTCACGGGCACCGTCCCCGGCGTCCACGGCAACAAGCTGGTCTCCCTCGGCTACTCCCGGCTCAAGGCCAAGCAGCGGCTGATGACCTGGATCGACCTGCTCGCGCTGAGCGCCGGTCATCCCGACGAGCATTGGACGTCCCACGCCGTCGGCCGCGACAAGGCCGGACCCAAGCGCGCGCTGGCCGGCCCTCTCGACCACCGGGCCGTCGACTGGCTGCGCCGGCTGGTCGAGCTGCGCGACCTCGGCCTGCGCGGCCCCCTGCCCGCCTCCATCCAGACCGCGCACGCCTGGGCGGAGGCGCACCAGCTCGAGCTGCGCGGCAACGACCGGCCGCCGGCGGCCGCCGCCGCGCGCGAGTGGGTCACCGACCCCAACAACAGCTGGGGCATCACCGGCGAGGACGACGACCCCTCCCACATCCAGGTCTACGGCGAGCGCGCGCCGCTCTCCCTGCTGCTCGATGCCGGCCTGGCGACCCACGCCTGGGCGATCTGGGAGCCGGTGCTGAAGCACGAACGGGTGGGGCCGCTGTGAGCCTCGACGACGCGTTCGACATCCGCGACCCGCTGCCGACCGGCACCACCCTGCTCGAGGCGAGCGCCGGCACCGGCAAGACCTGGACCATCGGGGCGCTCGTGACCAGGTACGTCGCCGAGGGGGTCGCCTGCCTCGACCAGATGCTGGTGGTGACGTTCGGGCGCGCGGCCAGCCAGGAGCTGCGCGAGCGGGTGCGTGCCCAGCTGGTCGAGGCCGAGCGCGCGCTGGCCGCCGAGCCGCTGCTGCCGGTCGAGCCCTCCGACCTGGTCGACCTGCTGCTCGACTGCGACGACGCTGAGCGGGTGCTCCGCCGCCGCCGGGTCACCACCGCCCTGGCGACGTTCGACGCCGCGACGATCGCGACCACCCACCAGTTCTGCAGCCTGGTGCTCGACTCGCTCGGCGTCGCCGGCGACACCGACTCCCAGGCCCGGCTGGTCGAGGACCTCGACGAGCTCCTGGGCGAGGTGGTCGACGACCTCTACCTCCGCGCGTTCGCCTACGCCGGCGACGACCCGGTCTTCTCCCGCGACGAGGCCCTCGCCATCGCCCGTACGGCGGTCGGTGACCCGCAGGCCGAGCTCCACCCGCCCGACGACGACCCGGTGACGCCGGCGGGCCGGCGGGTGCGTTTCGCGCGGGCGGTGCGCGACGAGATGGAGCAGCGCAAGCGCCGGCTCGGGGTGCTCTCCTACGACGACCTGCTCAGCCAGCTCGCCGACGCCCTCGAGTCGCCCGACGCCCCGGCCCGCGCGCGGATGCGCCAGCGCTGGCAGATCGTGCTCGTCGACGAGTTCCAGGACACCGACCCGGTGCAGTGGAAGGTCCTCGACCGGGCGTTCACCGGCCACGCCACGATGGTGCTGATCGGCGACCCCAAGCAGGCGATCTACGCGTTCCGCGGCGGCGACGTCACGACCTACCTCGACGCGGCGGCGACCGCCACCACCCGCAAGACGCTGCCGGTCAACTGGCGCAGCGACCAGGCGCTGCTCGGGTCGTTCCAGACCGTGCTCGCCGGCGCCGAGCTCGGCGACCCGCGGATCCTCGTCCACGACGTGACCGCGCGCCACGAGGGCACCCGGCTGGCCGGCGCGCCCCACGACGCGCCGTTCCGGCTGCGCGTCGTACGACGTGAGCAGTTCGAGAAGCGCGGCAGCAACCCGCTCACGGTCGCGCAGGTGCGGCCCCACGTCGCCCGCGACCTGGCGCTCGACATCCGGGCCCTGCTCGCTTCGGGCGCGACGTTCGACGGCCGGCCGATCGAGCCGCGCGACGTGGCGGTGATCAGCTACCGCCACTTCGACCTCGACGCCTGCCGCCGTGCCCTGCAAGAGGTCGGTGTCCCGGCCGTGATCGCCGGCGGCGGCAGCGTGTTCGCCACCGCGGCGGCGGTCGAGTGGCTCGAGCTGCTCGAGGGCATGGAGATGCCCCACCGCAGCGCGCGAGTGCGCACCGCCGCGCTGACCTGCTTCGTCGGCCACACCGCGCGCGAGCTCGACGAGGGCGGCGACCGGCTGACCGACGACGTCGCCGACCTGCTGCGCTCCTACGCCGACGTGCTGGCCCGCCGCGGTGTGGCCGCGGTCCTCGAGGCCGCCACGACCGCAGGGCTGCCCACCCGGGTGCTCTCCCAGGTCGGCGGCGAGCGCCTGCTCACCGACCTGCGCCACATCGGCGAGGCGCTCCACGAGGTGGCGCTCACCGAGCGCCTCGGGCTGGTCGCCCTGCTCGCGTGGCTGCGACTCCAGGTGGCCGAGGGCCGCGGCGGTCGCGGCACCGAGCGCACCCGCCGGCTCGACTCCGACGCGGCCGCGGTGCAGCTGGTGACGATCCACGCCAGCAAGGGCCTCGAATACCCCGTTATCTACCTGCCCGCCCTCGCCGACCGCAACCTGCCCAAGCCGTCGACCCCGCTCTTCCACGACGCCGAGCACCAACGCTGCGTCGACGTCGGCGGGCCGACCGGCTCCACCTGGAACGACGCCGTACACCGCTGGCGAGACGAGGAGGCCGGCGAGTGGCTGCGGCTGCTCTACGTCGCGATCACCCGCGCGCAGTCGCAGGTGGTGTGCTGGTGGGCGCCGACGCGCAACACCCCGGCCTCGCCGCTGCAGCGGATGATCCAGGGCCGGCGCCCCGGGCTCGCGACGGTGCCCGACGAGTTCGCCAACCGCACCGACGACGAGGCGGCGGAGTTCTTCGCCCGCTGGCAGGCGGCCGGTGGCCCGACGCCCGAGCCCGCCGAGCACATCGAGCCCGGTGCCGAGCCGCCGCGCGAGGAGACGCCACCGCTGGCGGTGCGCGACTTCACCCGCGGGGTCGACGTCACCTGGCGCCGCACCTCCTACTCCTCACTCTCCGCGGTCGAGGTCACCGCCGCCCCGAGCGGCGGCGTCGCGAGCGAGCCCGAGGTGGAGGCCAAGGACGACGAGGCGATGGGCGCCGACCCGGTGGTCACCGCCGTGCCCGAGGAGGCGTCGGTGCCGTCGCGGATGGCCGACCTGCCGGTCGGGGCGACGTTCGGCTCGCTCGTGCACGCCGTGCTCGAGCACACCGACCCCGACGCCGCCGACCTGCGCGCGGAGATCCTCGGCCACCTCGACGAGCAGCTGGTCTGGTGGCCGGTCGAGCTCGACCGCGATGAGCTGGCCGACGCGCTGGTGGCTGTGTGCGACTCGTCGCTCGGCTCGTTCGCGGGGGGAGCGACGCTGCGGCAGATCCCGCTGCGCGACCGGCTGCGCGAGCTCGACTTCGAGCTGCCCCTCGCCGGCGGCGACCTCGCCCACCCGCGGGCCGGCGACACGCGGGTGCGGCTCGGCGACCTCGCGCCCCTGCTGCGCCGTCACCTGCCCGAGGGCGACCCGGTGCGCGGCTACGCCGACGCGCTGGAGAGCCCGGCGCTCGGCGACCAGGCGCTGCTCGGCTACCTCACGGGCTCGGTCGACGTGGTGCTGCGGCTGCCCGGCCCGCGGTTCCTGATCGTCGACTACAAGACCAACTGGCTCGGCCCGCGCGACGAGCCGCTGACCGCCCACGCCTACCGGCCCGAGGCGCTCGACGGCGCGATGGCGCACTCCGACTACCCGCTCCAGGCGCTGCTCTACGCCGCCGTGCTCCACCGCTTCCTGCGCTGGCGTCAGCCCGGCTACGACCCGGAGCAGCACCTCGGTGGCGTGCTCTACCTCTACCTCCGCGGCATGTGCGGCCCCGAGACCCCGCTCGTCGACGGCGAGCCCTGCGGGGTCTTCGCATGGCGCCCGCCGGTCGCCCTGGTCGAGGCGCTCTCCGACCTGCTCGACGGGGCTCTGCCGAACGGGAGGGGCCGCACATGACCGAGCTCTTCGAGCCCACGAGCGAGCGCGACCGACGGCTTGTCACCGGCGCCGCCGGACTCCTCGGCGCTTTCAACGTCGCCGGCGTGGTCGAGGCGTCCGACGTCCACGTGGCCGCCCGCCTCGGCTCCCTCGGCGGCGAGCCCGACGAGAGCGTGCTGCTCGCGGTCGCGCTCACCGTGCGCGCCGTACGCCGGGGCTCGGTGTGCCTCGACCTGGCGACCGTGCCCGCGCTCGACCCCGCCCTCCCGTGGCCGGAGCCGGCGGCCTGGGCGCAGGCCGTGGCGGCCAGCCCGCTGACGACCGCCGGGGTCGTCCGCCTCGACCACGGCCTGCTCTACCTCGATCGCTACCACCGCCTCGAGAGCCAGGTGTGCGACGACCTGGTCGCGCGCGCCCAGCAGGATGCCCCTGCGGTCGATGAGGCCTCGCTGGCCGCGGCGCTCGAGCGGCTGCGCGACCCGCACTTCAGCGACGAGCAGCGCGACGCCGCCGTGCGCGCGGTCCGGCAGTGGACGACGGTGCTCACCGGCGGGCCCGGCACGGGCAAGACCTCGACGGTCGCCCGGATCCTCGCGCTCCTCGCCGACCAGGCCCGCGCCAACGACGAGCGGATCTCGATCGCGCTGGCCGCGCCGACCGGCAAGGCCGCGGCCCGGCTCCAGGACGCCGTCGCCGAGGCCGTCGCCGGTCTCGACCCGGACGACCGCGAGTGGGTCGCCCGCACCGACGCGATGACGCTGCACCGGCTGCTCGGCTGGCGTCCCGACAACCGCACCCGCTTCCGCCACGACCGCACCAACCGGCTCAAGTACGACGTGGTCGTGGTCGACGAGTCCTCGATGGTCGAGCTCACGATGATGGCGCGGCTGCTCGACGCGGTGCGGCTGCGCAGCCGGCTGGTCCTGCTCGGCGACCCGCGCCAGCTCACCTCGGTGGGCGCCGGCGCGGTGTTGTCCGACCTGGTCGCCGGCTACGACGGCGACCCCGCCTCACCGGTCGCGAGCCTGCTGGTCAACCACCGCTCGGTCGCCGACATCCAGACGCTCGCCGAGGCGCTGCGCGCCGGTGACGCCGACGGCGTGCTCACCGCGCTGCGTGCCCACTCCGAGCACGTCGACTTCGTCGAGACCGACGACGCCGAGTCGGCGCTGCGCGACGACGCCGTGGCCGCCGCACTCGACATCCGCGCCGCGGCCGTCGCCGGCGATGCCGAGGCCGCCGTGGCGGCGCTCGACCGGCACCGCCTGCTGTGTGCGCACCGCGAGGGACCCTTCGGCGTACGACGCTGGAACACGCAGATCGAGCGCTGGCTCGGGGAGGCGCTCGGCCAGAGCATCTACACCGACTGGTACGCCGGCCGGCCGATCCTGGTGACCACCAACGACCACACGCTGGAGGTCTACAACGGCGAGACCGGCGTCGCGGTGCTCGAGGAGGGGCGGCTGCGCGCCTACATCGCGGGCGCCGGCGGGCTCAAGGGCTTCGCGCCGGGGCGGCTCGACGCGATCGAGACGATGCACGCGATGACCATCCACAAGAGCCAAGGCAGCCAGGCCGATCGGGTGACCGTGCTGCTCCCGGAGGCGGGCTCGCGGCTGCTCACGCGCGAGCTGTTCTACACCGCGGTGACCCGCGCCCAGCGCCACGTGCGGGTGGTCGGCTCCGAGGCCGCCGTACGCGCGGCGGTCGAGACGCAGGCCCAGCGGGCCACCGGTCTCAGGCAGCGTTTGCGAAACCGGGGCGCAACACCGCCGGGCTAGGGTCGAGGCGTGCCCTACCTGCTGCGCGTGAAGCTCCCGGACGTCCCCGGGTCGCTGGGGCGACTCGCGACGGCGGTGGGTGAGGCCGGGGGCGACATCGACGCGATCGAGATCGTCGAGAAGCACCACGACGGCACCGCCGTCGACGACGTGCTCCTCGAGATGCTGCCGTCGGTGATGCCCGACTCCATCGTGTCGGCGTGCAACGCGCTCGACGGCGTCGAGGTGCTGTGGATCAGCCGCTACGCCGCCGGCGGCAACCTGTTCCTGGACCTGGAGGCGGTCGAGGACCTCACCGCCCACCCCAGCGAGGCCGTCAACCGCCTCGTCGACCTGCTGCCGCAGGTCTTCCGCTCCGACTGGGGCGCCCGCCTGCACCGCGTGAAGGGCATCCAGCACGCCACCGGAGCGGCGCCGGCCGAGCTCGAGTGGATCGAGATCGAGGAGGCCACCCGCCTGGAGTCGGTGGGCGACGAGGTCACCCTCTTCGCCGCCGCCCGCCTCGACGGCAACGAGAGCCTCGTCATCGGCCGTCGCGGCGGACCCGAGTTCCTCGACTCCGAGATCGCCCGCCTCGGGCACCTCACCTCGCTCGCGCAGTCCATCGCGCGCGTCGGCTGACCGCCGAGTCGGCGCTTGTGCGCGCTGAAACAACGCCGAGTCGGCGCTTGTGCGCGCTGAAACAACGCCGAGTCGGCGCTTGTGCACGACAGTCACGCCGATTCGGGGAGTTCTAGCAGCCGACGCCGGTGACGTCGCCGTCCGCGCGCGAGCCCACGGCGTACGCCGAGCAGTAGTAGAAGCTCAGCAGCGGGTCGCGCTCGAGCGTCACCGGGCTCCAACGGCCGTTGCCGACGGGTTCGAGGTAGCGGAACTGCCTGCCGAGCAGGGCGCTCGTGTGGTCGCGGTGCTTGAGGTAGCGGTCGAGCCAGAGCTGGGTGTAGACGCTGGTGAGGTCCTGGCCGTAGCGGCTGGCCGGGAGCACCAGCGGGATGTCGGTGAACTCCAGGTGGGTCGACGCGCGCGGCACCACCAGCATCGAGTCGACACCGGCGCGCTCCCAGGCGTCGAAGCCGGTGGCGCGCTCGCGCATCGGGTCCGGGCCGTCGGGCGAGGGCTCCGGGTTGAGCGAGCTGCCGCCGCTGGTGAACCACGGCGACACGGTGAAGCCGTACTCCGCCTGCACCGCCAGCGCCGGCACCACGGGCTTGTTGCCGCTGCCGTCGAGCGGCCCGTCGGCGCCCGGCCCGGTCAGCTTGTCGAGCGCCACGACCGCGGCGACCCGTCGGTCGGTGCCCTGGACCTTCGACACCGCCGCGGCGCCCATCGAGTGGCCGATGATCGCGATCCGGGTGGTGCGCCCGGGGGTCGCGGTCTGCCGGTCGGGGGAGCGGTCGAAGAGCCGCCAGTAGGGGTTGTACGCCGTGGCCTCGCCGGCCGCGGCGCCCGGGTTGGCGTAGGGACGCTCGGGCGTCGAGGTGAAGAAGCCGAGCGCGTTGCGCGTGCCGACCACGAAGTTGGAGAGCTGCTGGAACGGCACCCCGGGGCACCCGCTCTGCTCACCGTCGGCGGGCTCCGCGAACGGGTCGCAGAACGGGAGCACGTCGCCGGTCTCGTGCGGCAGGGTCTCGCTGCGGCCCTGCCCCTGCACGTCGTAGGTCAGCACGACGTAGCCGCGCTCGGCCAGGTCCTGCGCCAGCCACTCGTACATGCGCTCCGAGCCCTGGACCGACCCTTCGGTGATGACCACACCGGGGAACGGCCCGGTCAGCACCCGACCGGTGTAGGGGTCACGCGCGCCGGGCCTGGGGCGGTAGACCGTGCCGCGCAGCAGCGCGCCGTACTGGTTGGTGAACGCGACGTCCCGGCTCAGCCCACGGGTGCCGGACCAGCCCGCGCGCAGCGGGTTGCCGACGTTCCAGCCCGGCACGACGTTGCCGGCGGTCAGCGCCAGTCGCGTCGGTGAGGCGACCTGGGTCAGCAGCTGCTCGACGCTGCGGGCGGTCGACTGCTCCACCAGCGCCGGAAGGTAGGCCGGGTTGCGCAGCTGCCCGCCGGGGCCGTGGATCCGGCCGTAGGCGTCGGCGATGTTCTGCACGTCACGGGCGGTGTACGCCGGGTCCGAGGGCTGGGGGTCGGCCTGCGCAGGTGTCACCAGGGCTGTCGCCGCGAGGGCGCAGGAGGCCGCGAGGACGGTGAGAGCGGTTCCGAGGCTGCGTCGCATGCCCCTCCCAACGACCCACCTCACCTCGAAGTGACGGTCGTCTCCGCCCCGTCTGCCGGGATAGTCCCTAACACCAGAGCGAATAAGAGCGCTCTTATTCGCTCACCTGTTGGGGACTATCCCGACGAAACGGTCAGGCGCGCTCGAGCAGGAAGACCGGGATCTCGCGGTCGGTCTTCTCCTGGTACTCGGCGTACGGCGGGAAGGCGGCCACGCAGCGGGACCACCACTCGGCGCGCTCCTCGCCGGAGATCAGCCGGGCGACGTACTCGTGCGGCTCGGGGCCGTCCTGGAGGTCGACGTGGGGGTCGGCGGTGAAGTTGTGGAACCACTCGGGGTGCTCGGGAGCGCCGCCCTTGGAGGCCACCGCGGCGTAGACGCCCTCGTGCTCGACCCGCATCACGGGGTTCTTGCGGAGCCTGCCGGACTTGTGGCCGCGCGAGGTGATCACGACGATCGGGCGGTTGAGGACGGTGTTGCCCTCGGCGCCTCCACTGGCCTCGTACGTCGCGACCTGGTTGCGTACCCACTCGCTCGGGCTGGGCTCGTACTCACCTTGAAGGACCATGCCGCCCACAACACCACACGCGGGGTCGTGATTCCACCCCGATAGCCTCTGACCATGAGTGCGATCGACGGCGTGTCGGAGACGTTCGACCCGACCGCCTGGGACCCCGTCCCCGGCTTCGAGGACCTGACCGACCTGACCTACCACCGCGCCAAGGCGCACGGCACGGTCCGCGTCGCGTTCGACCGCCCCGACGTGCTCAACGCCTTCCGGCCGCACACCGTCGACGAGCTGCTCCGGGTGATGGAGCACGCCCGTACGACGAGCGACGTCGGCTGCGTCCTTCTCACCGGCAACGGCCCGGGCGGGCGTCACGGCAAGTGGGCGTTCTGCACCGGCGGTGACCAGCGGATCAGGGGACGCACCGGCTACCAATATGCGGGCGGGGAGACCGAGGAGACCGTCGACAAAGCGAAGCTCGGGCGGCTGCACATCCTCGAGGTGCAGCGGCTGATCCGGTTCATGCCCAAGGTCGTGATCTGCGTGGTGCCGGGCTGGACCGCCGGCGGCGGCCACAGCCTCCACGTGGTCTGTGACCTCACGATCGCGAGCTTGGAGGAGGCGCGCTTCAAGCAGACCGACGCCGACGTCGGCTCCTTCGACGGCGGCTTCGGGTCGGCCTACCTCGCCCGCCAGGTCGGCCAGAAGTTCGCTCGCGAGATCTTCTTCCTCGGCCAGGAGTACTCCGCGGAGGACGGGGTCCGCATGGGTGCGGTCAACAAGGCGGTGCCGCACGCCGAGCTCGAGGCCACCGCGCTCGAGTGGGGACGCCTCATCAACGGTAAGTCGCCCACCGCGCAGCGGATGCTGAAGTACTCCTTCAACCTCATCGACGACGGCCTCGTCGGCCAGCAGCTCTTCGCTGGCGAGACGACGCGGCTGGCCTACATGACCGACGAGGCGGCCGAGGGCCGCGACCAGTTCCTCGAGAAGCGCGACCCCGACTGGTCGCCGTTCCCCTGGTACTACTGATGAAGCTCGTCGCCCTGCTCAGCCTGGTCGCGATGACCCTCGCTGGGTGCGCCGACGAGACCGAGCCCGACCGCACGATCAGCCGCTCCGACCTCGAGGTCAAGGTGGCGGAGATGTACCCGCCCAAGGGTGAGGGGACCAAGGTCGGCGTCGAGTGCGAGGGCGAGCTGCCGGCGGAGGTCGACGCGACCCAGGAGTGCACCGTCTCGGTCAACAAGCAGCGCGCCCAGGTCCGCGTCACGGTGACCGAGGTCAACGGCGACGACACGGTGATCGACTCCGTGCCCTTCGTCCCGGCGGACCGCGTGGCCGAGGAGCTGCTCGCATCCCTGACCGACGAGGGCTACCACGTCGTCAAGGTCACCTGCCCGCGCGAGCTGCCCGGCACCGTGGGCGGCAAGGTCACCTGCACCGTCACCCCCAACAACGGTGACGGTGGCGTCGTCGCCACGGTGACCGCCGTACGCGGCCTGCACATCGACTTCGGCTACGAGGTGGCCTCGTGACCCTGTGGAAGCGGATCGCGCGGGCGACGGTCGGCGACGACTACGCCGCGGCGTACGCCCGTCGCTTCCAGACCATGGCCGAGCGCGGCGAGGACATCCACGGCGAGGCCGGGCTGGTCAATGCGGTGCTGCCGCCGCCGGCCCGGGTGCTCGACGCGGGCTGCGGCACCGGCCGGATCGCGCTCCGCCTGCACGAGCAGGGCTACGACGCCGTGGGGGTCGACGTCGACGCCGCGATGCTCCGGGAGGCCCGCGCCGCGGCGCCCCACCTGGAGTGGCTCGAGGCCGACCTGGCCACGCTCGACCTCGGCCGGCAGTTCGACCTGGTGCTGCTGGCGGGCAACGTCATCCCGCTGCTGGAGCCCGAGACCATGCTCGTGGTGGCGCAGCGCCTTGCCGACCACGTCCTGCCCGGCGGTGCCGTGGTGTGCGGCTTCGGCCTCGACGCCGACCACCTGCCCGGTGACTGCCCCGTGACGCCGCTGGCCTCGGTCGACGCGGCGTTCGCCGCCGCCGGGCTCGACGCCGGTGAGCGCTGGTCCTCCTGGGACCGCGAGCCGTTCACGGGCAGTGGGGGCGACGGGTACGTCGTGACCGTCCACCGGCGGATGCCATGAGAGTCGTGGTGCTCACCGGGGCGGGCATCTCGGCCGAGAGCGGCGTCCCGACGTTCCGCGACGCCAACGGGCTGTGGGAGGGGCACCGCGTCGAGGAGGTCGCGACCCCCGCGGCGTTCGAGACCCAGCCCACGACGGTGCAGCGGTTCTACGACGCGCGCCGGCGGGCCCTGCACGCCGTCGTCCCCAACGCCGGCCACCTGGCCCTGGCCGCGCTGGAGCGTGCCTTCGGCAAGCGGTTGCTCCTCGTCACCCAGAACATCGACGACCTCCACGAGCGCGCCGGCTCGAGCCACGTCGTCCACATGCACGGCGAGCTCTTCTCCGCGCTCTGTCGGGCCTGCGGCGAGCGCTCGCGGTGGGAGCAGGACCTCGTCGACCGTCCGGCCTGCCCGGCCTGTGGTGCCAGCGAGCTGCGTCCCGACGTCGTGTGGTTCGGCGAGCTCCCCTACGAGATGGACCGGATCCACCGCGCGCTCACGCGCGCCGACCTCTTCGTCTCGATCGGCACCTCGGGCGCGGTCTACCCGGCGGCAGGCTTCGTCAGGGCCGCCGCCGCCAGCGGCGCCCGCACGCTCGAGCTCAACCTCCAGCGCAGCGACGGCACCGACTGGTTCCACGACGCACGTCACGGCCCCGCGAGCCGGCTGGTCCCGGCCTGGGTCAAGGAGCTGCTCTGAGCGCCGTACGCCGGGGGGCCGGGGTGGCTGCCGTCCTGGTGCTCACGAGTGCGGTCACCGGCTGCGCGGGCTTCGAGCAGGAGACGCCGCTCTCCGTGCTCGCCGCCGCCGAGCAGGACATGGCGGCGCTCGACTCGGTGCGGCTGCGCACGGAGGAGTACGACGAGGGCGTCAAGGAGACCCGCGACCTGCTCGTGACCAGCGACGGCGAGTGCGCGGGCACGGTCACCACCGACGGTGCCAGCCTGGAGGTGATCCGGACCGGTGGGCGCACCTGGGTCCGGCCGGACGAGGGGTCCTGGCCGCAGATCTTCGACGGGCCGCCGATGTCCAACCTCGCCGACACGTGGGTGCAGCTCGACACCTCCGCGCTCCTCGACCGTCTCTGCGACCTCGACGACCCCTATCTCGAGTTCGTCGGCAACCCGCGCGACCTCGACCTCGAGAACGTCGGAACCGAGCAGCTCGCGGGCGTCGAGGTGGTCCGGATCCGCGGCGAGAGCGACGACGGCGTGATGGTCTCGGTCGCGGTGGACGTCGACGACCCGCACCACGTGCTCGAGATGGAGCTCACCGGCGCCGACCGGGGCCACGCCGAGCTCTACGACTTCGACGGCACCGTGCGGATCAAGCCGCCCGACCCCGCTCACGTCGTACACGTCGACGACCTGTCGGCTACCCATCGGTAGGATCGGGCCCATGAAGCGCGAGATCTATGACGAGGACCACGAGGCCTTCCGGGGCTCCGTCAAGGAGTTCCTGGACCGTTCGGTCGTGCCCCACGTGGAGCAGCACGCGAGCGAGAAGGCGCTGCCACGGGAGTTCTGGCTCGAGGCCGGCAAGCAGGGCTTCCTCGGGCTCGAGATCCCCGAGACGTACGGCGGCTCGGAGGCGGGCGACTACCGCTTCAACGCGGTGCTGCTCGAGGAGCTCGCGAAGGTCAACGCCGCGCTCCCTGCGTGCGTCGGCATCCACGCCGACATCACGGCCCCCTACATCGTCCAGCTGTGCAACGAGGAGCAGCGCCAGCGGTGGCTGCCCGGCGTTGCCTCGGGAGAGACGCTCCTTGCGATCGGCATGACCGAGCCCTCCGGCGGTTCCGACCTCGCGGGCCTGAAGTCCACCGCGGTCCGCGACGGTGACGACTGGGTCGTCAACGGGTCCAAGACGTTCATCACCAACGGCTACTCCGCCGACCTGGTCATCACCGCGGTGCGCACCAGCCCGGAGAAGAAGGCGCGCGGGATCACGCTGTTCGCGCTGCCCGCCACCGGCGAGGGCTTCTCCCGCGGCCGCAAGCTGGACAAGGTCGGGCAGGACGAGGCCGACACCTCCGAGCTGAACTTCTCGAACCTCCGGGTCACCGACGACGACATCGTCGGCGAGCTCGACAACGGGTTCATCCACATGATGCAGAACCTCCCGCAGGAGCGGCTCGGCTGCGCCATCGCCAACGTCGCGCACGCCAAGCAGATCCTGGCCGAGACGCTCGTCTACGCCAAGGAGCGCAAGGCGTTCGGCCAGGGCATCGGCTCCTTCCAGCACAACAAGTTCCTGCTCGCCGAGCTGGTCACGCAGATCGACGTCACCCAGGCGTTCATGGACCAGTGCATCGTCGCGCACGCCAAGGGCGAGCTCACTGCGGTCGATGCGGCCAAGGCCAAGTGGTGGACCTCGCAGGTCCAGAACGACGTGCTCGACCACTGCGTGCAGCTCTACGGCGGCTACGGCTACATGAACGAGTACCGCGTGGCCCGCGCCTGGCGCGACGCCCGCGTCTCGAAGATCTGGGCCGGCTCCAACGAGATCATGAAGGAGCTCATCGGCCGCGACCTCGGCCTGTAGGCGCCTGCCAGCCCAGCCTCACCTTGCTTGCGAGCGCGGCGCGGTCTGGCGACGATCGACCCATGACCGCTGACACCGCCGACAGCCCAGTGGGGGAGCTCGGGCCCCACGACGACGAGCCGCACGAGACCGGGATCCGCAGCCGGCTCAACTGGCTGCGCGCCGGCGTGCTCGGCGCCAACGACGGCATCGTCTCGACTGCCGGCCTGGTGGTCGGCGTCGCGGGAGCCACGAGCGACCGGGAGGCGATCATGATCGCCGGGATCGCCGGCCTGGTCGCGGGCGCGGTGAGCATGGCCGCGGGTGAGTACGTCTCGGTCAGCACCCAGCGTGACTCCGAGAAGGCGTTGCTCGCCAAGGAGAGACGAGAGCTCGACGAGGACCCCGAGGACGAGCTCGCCGAGCTTGCCGGTCTCTACGCCGCCAAGGGGCTGAGCGACGAGACCGCCATGGAGGTGGCGCTCCAGCTCACCGAGCACGACGCCCTGGCCGCGCACGCCGACATCGAGCTGGGAATCGACCCCGACGACCTCACCAGTGCCTGGAACGCCGCCTTCGCCTCGGCGATCGCGTTCTTCCTCGGGGCGCTGCTCCCGCTGCTCACGATCACCCTGTCCAGCCAACCGGCGCGGGTGCCCGTGACGATGGCGGCCGTCGCCGTTGCCCTGGCGTTCACGGGCTGGGCGAGCGCGAGACTGGGCTACGGGCCGCCAGGTCGGGCGGTCATCCGCAACGTCGGGGGCGGGTTGCTCGCCATGGGTGTCACCTACCTGATCGGGACGCTCCTGGGCACCACCGTGCTCTGATGGGCGTGCTCTGATGGGCCAGCGCATGTTCGTGGCCGTCGTGCCGCCGGACGACGTCGTCGAGCACCTCGACGAGTTCCTGGCTCCCCGCCGCGACGCGGCTGAGTTCCGCTGGGCGCCGGTCGAACAGCTCCACCTCACGCTGGCGTTCCTCGCGTCCGTCCCGGACCGTCGTCTCGACGACCTGATCGAGCGGGTCCGCGCCGCCGCCGCACGCCGTACGCCGTTCGCGACGCGGATCGCCGGTGGTGGCGCCTTCCCGGACGTGGCGCGCGCCCGGGTCCTCTACGCCGACCTGGCGCTCGACGGCGACGCCCGCAGCTCCCTCGCGCGCCTGGCCGCCGGTGCCCGTACCGCCGCCGCCACCTCGGGCGTCGAGATCGACGGGCAGCGCTTCCGCCCCCACGTCACCGTCGCCCGCCTCGGCCGCCCCACCGAGGTCAGCAACTGGGTACGCCTCCTCGACGCCTACGTCGGCCCGACCTTCACCGTCGACCAGGTGTCTCTGGTCGCCTCGCACCTCGGCGAGGGCCCGCGCCGCCGGCCGCGTTACGAGGTCGTCGAGACGTTCCCGCTCGGCTGAGGCCACGCACCCGCGAGACGCCCGCTCAGAGACCAGGCAGGGACGGGATCAGCCCACGCACGAGGTCGTACGTCGCCCGGTCGGCCGCGGCGAGCAGGCCGCGGGGCTCCTGGTTCTGGGGGCGGTAGGGCGCACCCGCGAACGTGCCGAGGTGCCCGCCGGCCTCGGTGAGGAGCAGCGAGCCGGGGGCGTGGTCCCACGGCTTGGTCTTCCAGTAGACGACGTAGTCCGCGTCGCCCTCGACAAGGTGCGGGTAGTCCACGCCGCAGCACACCCACGTCAGCTCGAGCTCGCGGAGGGTGCCGAGTGCCCGGCCGATCCAGGTACGTCGTGAGGTCACCCCGCGCACCACGTCGCCGAGCGGGGGCCGGACGAGCCGCTCGCCGTTGCGGAAGGCGCCGGCGCCGCGCTCCGCGACGTACGCCATCTCGTGCTGGGGCTGCCAGATCCAGCTGCGGACGACGTCGCCGCCCTGGAGCTCGGCGACCATGACGGCGTGGTCGGGCGAGCCGGAGACGAAGTTCTTGGTGCCGTCGACCGGGTCGACGGTGAACGCGTGCTCGGCGCCGGCGAACCGGTCGAGCACCGAGGCGTCCGCCGAGGCGGCCTCCTCACCGAGCACGACCGCGTCCGGGTACGCCGCCAGCAGGGCGTCGGTGATCAGCACCTCGGCCTCGTGGTCGGCGATGGTCACCAGGTCGCCCGGGCCCTTGTGGTGGATGTCCCCACTCGCCAGGGCCTGGAAGCGAGGGTTGATGACCTCCTCCGCCACGTCCTTCAGCAGGGCCAGGACGGCGTCGGTGTCCATGTCAGCTCGGCAGCGCGCGGACGATGTCCTCGACGCGGTCCTTGGCGTCGCCGAACAGCATCCGCGAGTTCTCCTTGAAGAACAGCGGGTTCTGCACGCCGGCATAGCCGGTGGCCATGGAGCGCTTGAAGACGATGACCTCGCGGGCGTGCCAGACCTCGAGCACCGGCATCCCAGCAATGGGCGAGCCGGGCTCGTCGAGCGCAGCCGGGTTGACGGTGTCGTTGGCGCCGATGACCAGGACGACGTCGGTGGTGGCGAAGTCGTCGTTGATCTCGTCCATCTCGAGCACGATGTCGTAGGGGACCTTGGCCTCGGCGAGCAGCACGTTCATGTGCCCGGGCAGGCGGCCGGCGACCGGGTGGATCCCGAACCGGACCTGTACGCCGCGGGCGCGCAGCTTGGCGGTGAGCTCGGCGACGGGGTACTGCGCCTGTGCGACGGCCATGCCGTAGCCGGGCGTGATCACGACCGAGGACGCGTCGGCGAGCAGCTCCGCGGCCTCGGCGGCCTGGATCTCGCGGTGCTCGCCGTAGTCACGGGTCTCGCCGGACACGGCACCGTCGGAGCCGAAGCCGCCGGCGATGACGGAGATGAACGAGCGGTTCATCGCCTTGCACATGATGTAGCTGAGGATCGCACCGGAGGAGCCGACCAGGGAGCCGGTGATGATCAGCAGGTCGTTGTCGAGCAGGAAGCCGGCGGCGGCCGCGGCCCAGCCGGAGTAGCTGTTGAGCATCGAGACGACGACCGGCATGTCGCCGCCGCCGATCGCGGCGACGAGGTGGAAGCCGAGCGCCAATGCCAGCGCGGTCATTAGCAGCAGCGGGATGATCCCGTTGTCGTGGTCGTTCATGAACCACACCAGCAGCGCCACCGACAGCACGATCACGGCCAGGTTGAGCAGGTGGCGCGCGGGCAGCACGAGCGGCGTCGACTTCATCTTCGCGCTGAGCTTGAGGTTGGCGACGATGGAGCCGGTCAGCGTGACCGCGCCGATGAAGACGCCGATGAAGACCTCGACCTCGTGGATCGCGCCGAGCGAGCCCTCGGTGGGGGCCTCGGGGTCGAGGAAGGAGTTGATCCCGACGAGTACGGCGGCGAGGCCGACGAAGCTGTGCAGGAGCGCGACCAGCTCGGGCATGCCCGTCATCTGGACGGTCCGCGCGCGCCAGGCGCCGATGACGGCACCGATCAGCATCGCGACCAGGATCACGGACAGGGTGAAGCCCAGCCCGCGCCAGTGGTCGAGCGGGTCGGGCAGCTCGGCCTGGCGGGCGGCGATCACCAGCGTGGCGACCAGGGCGATGCCCATGCCGACCATGCCGGCGAGGTTGCCGCGCTTGGCGGTCTCGTGCTTGGAGAGCCCGGCGAGGGCGGCGATGAAGAGCACCGCGGCGATGATGTAGGCCGCCTGCACGAGCCCCGGCAGCTTGTCGGAGGTCAGGAAGTCGAACACGTCAGTCCTTCCTGAACATCTCGAGCATCCGGAGGGTCACCAGGAACCCACCGAAGATGTTGATGCTGGCGACGAGCACGGCCACGGTCGCCAGGATCGACACCGCGACGTTGGTGGACCCGACCTGGAGGATCCCGCCGACCAGGATGATCCCGGAGATCGCGTTGGTCTCGCTCATCAGCGGGGTGTGCAGGGCGTGCGCCACGTTGGAGATGACGTAGTAGCCGACGAACACCGCGAGCGCGAAGACCGTGAAGTGGTTGAGGAACACCGCCGGGGCGTACGACGCCAGCACCGCGAAGAGCACGGCGCCCAGCCCGGCGGCGAACACCTTGCGGCGCGGGTCCGGGGGTGGCTTCGGGGCCTTGGCCTCGACGGGGGCCACGGCGGCGACCGGCGCGGCCGAGACCTGCACCGGCGGCGGGGGCCACATCGACTCGCCTTCCTTGACGACGGTGATGCCGCGCTGCACGACGTCGTCCATGTCGAGGGTGAGCTGGCCGTCTTTCTCGGGCGTGAGCAGCTTGAAGAGGTTGACCACGTTGGTGCCGTAGAGCTGCGACGTCTGGGCGGCCAGGCGCCCGGCGAGGTCGGTGTAGCCGATGACGGTGACCAGGTTGGCGGTGACGATCTTGTCGTCGGTGACCGTGAGGTCGCAGTTGCCGCCGTTGGCCGCGGCCATGTCGACGATGACGCTGCCGTTGCGCATGCCGGCCACGGTCTCGGCGCGGATCAGCTTGGGTGCGGGACGGCCCGGGATCAGCGCCGTGGTGATGACGATGTCGGCGGCGCGCGCCTCCTCGTCGTACATCGCGGCGGTGGCCTGCTCCTGCTCGGCCGTCATCTCCTTGGCATAGCCGTCCGAGCTGACCTCCTGCTCCATGTCGACCGTGACGAACTGCGCGCCCATCGACTCGACCTGCTCGGCCACCTCGGGGCGTACGTCGAAGGCGCGGACGATCGCGCCCATGCTGCCGGCCGCGCCGATCGCGGCGAGCCCGGCGACGCCGGCGCCGACCACGAAGACCCGGGCCGGGGGCACCTTGCCGGCGGCGGTCACCTGGCCGGTGAACTGCCGCCCGAACTCGTGGGCCGCCTCGATGACGGCGCGGTAGCCCGCGACGTTGGCCATCGACGACAGCACGTCCATCGACTGCGCGCGCGAGATGCGGGGTACGGCGTCCATCGCGAGGCCGGTGACGCCGGCCGACTGGAGTCGCTCGAGCAGCTCGGGGCTGCGGGCGGGGGCCATCAGGGAGACGACGGTCGCGCCGGGGCGCATCCGCGCGATCTCCTGGGTGCTGGGGGCGTTGACCTTGACGATGACGTCGCTCGCCCACACGTCGTCGGCTGAGCCGACGCGGACCCCGACCTCGTCGAACGCCGAGTCGGGCTGCGCCGCAGCCACGCCCGCGCCGAGCTGCACGACGACGTCGTACCCGAGCTGCTGCAGCTGGTCGGCAGTCTTGGCGGTGGCCGCGACGAGAGTCTCGCCGGTCCTGGACTCACGCGGGATGCCGATACGCACCAATGCCTCCTCGAGGTTGAACCGTTCGTCAACCTACACAGGGGCGAGACGGCTCAGTGCGCTAGTCCATACAGTCGGTCTCCGGCGTCGCCGAGACCCGGCACGATGTAGCCCTTCTCGTTGAGCTTCTCGTCCATCGCCGCGGTCACCACGGTGACCGGGATGTCGATCCCGGAGAGCTCGTCCTCGAGGCGGGCGCAGCCCTCGGGCGCGGCCAGCAGGCAGATCGCGGTGATGTCGTCGGCGCCGCGGTCGGTGAGGAACTTGATCGCCGCGGCGAGGGTGCCGCCGGTGGCGAGCATCGGGTCGAGCACGTAGCACTGGCGGCCGGACAGGTCCTCGGGCAGCCGCTCGGCGTAGGTCGACGCCTCGAGCGTCTCCTCGTTGCGCATCATGCCGAGGAAGCCCACCTCGGCGGTCGGCAGCAGCCGCATCATGCCCTCGAGCATCCCGAGCCCGGCCCGGAGGATGGGTACGACGAGGGGCTTGGGCGAGGCGAGCTTGACCCCCGTGGTCGGGGCGACCGGCGTGACGATCGCGTGGGGTGCGACGCGTACGTCGCGGGTGGCCTCGTAGGCGAGCAGCGCCACCAGCTCGTCGGTCAGGCTGCGGAACGTCGGCGAGTCGGTGTTCTCGTCGCGCAGCGCAGTGAGCTTGTGGGCGACGAGCGGGTGGTCGACGACGTGGGTGCGCATGCCCAGAACCCTAAGGCACTTACCGGGTTGGCCGGGGCGGGACAACCGTGTCACCCTGAGGCATGGTCGAGATCACCGACGGCAACACCGACGGGATCGACTTCGCGCTGGCCGCCTACCGGGAGGAAGGCGTCTGGCAGGTCCAGGAGCTGGTGCACGACACCCTCGGCGACGTCGAGACGCTCTCCCACGCGCTGCGTCGCTTCCCCGGTGACGGCGGCGCCGTCGGACTGGTGGCGGTCGACGAGGACTTCTTCGTCATCGTCCGCGTCGCCGGCCCCTTGACCCGCGTGCTGCTCTCCGACATCACCGCCTCCGACGAGTGGGAGCTGGCCGGCTCCGTGGTCGACTTCCTCGGCCTGCCGCCGCCCGAGGACGACGACGAGCAGGCACCCGCGGGCGACCTCGACCTGCTCGGCGACCTCGGCCTGCCGGCCATGGACATGGCGATCCTGCTCGACGACCTCGACCTCTACCCCGACGAGACCCTCTCCGAGGTCGCCCGCCGGATCGGCTTCGGCGAGGCGTTCGACGACGCGGTCGGCCTCACCTCGGCGTGAGCGACGCCGCTCCCGCGACTCGCTGGCGCGAGCCGATGCTCGCCGCCCTCGCCGAGGCGCGCGCCGCCCTCGCGACCGGAGACGTGCCGATCGGGGCCGTCGTACTGGACCCGGACGGCGCCGTGGTCGCCACCGGCCGCAACGTGCGCGAGGCGCAGGCGGACCCCACCGGCCATGCCGAGGTGGTCGCGCTGCGCGCGGCGGCGGCCACCCGTGGAGAGTGGCGCCTCGACGGCTGCACCCTGGTGGTCACCCTGGAGCCCTGCACTATGTGCGCGGGTGCCGCGGTGCTCAGCCGGGTCGACCGCGTGGTCTTCGGCGCGTACGACGAGAAGGCCGGCGCCGTGGGCAGCCTCTGGGACGTCGTGCGCGACCGCCGGCTCAACCACCGCCCCGAGGTGGTCGGCGGCGTGCTCGCCGAGGAGTCGACCGGGTTGCTCGACGAGTTCTTTCACTACCAACGCACTAGAGATTCATCTGAATAACGCCACGCCGTCATCGGGGCGGGGTTACGCTTCTCACGTGTCGATCCGAGCCGGTCTGGGCGCCCTGGTCGCGGTGGCTGCTGCCACCGCGCTGAGCGTCGCGCCCGCCCACGCCGACAACACCGTCGTCGTCCGCGGCACCGCCTTCCCGGACGCCCGCGTCCAGCTCTCGTTCGTCGGCTGCGGCTCGGTCTACGACCGCACCGACGAGGCGCTCCACCCGCGCATCGGCCACGGTCCCGATCTCCCGCCCACGGGCACGCGCAGCCTCGGCTACACCCTCGGCGGCGGCAACGCCATCGGTGCGGTCGTCAACGTCCCCTCCCTGGTCGGCGCGGGCACCGCGAGCGTGGCGGTCCACGCGGTCGAGGGGGCGCGGGGCGTGGCCTACGCCGGGTTCCAGGAGGCCGCCGACGGCGGCACCAGCGCCGTCTGGTTCGGCCGGGCCGAGCTCACCGTCACCGCGGGCGCCTGGCAGGACGTCGAGGCCACGGGGCTCTCCTACGTGTGGACCAAGTACGACGCCACGACCGGTCAGGTCATCGCACGGGGGCCGGCCGCACCGGTCAACGTCTTCGACTTCCTCGCCGCCCACGGGGGTGACGGACCCGGCCTCTACTCGATCGGCTTCGGCTGCGACGGCAGGCCGTTCAGCATGGACGCGGTGCGCGTCGGCGCCCCGGGCAGCCAGACGACGTACGACCTCGAGGGGCTGTCCACGGCCACGACCATGCACGGCGCCCAGGCGGTGGTGAAGGCCGGCGAGAGCGTCGACCTGCGCGGGTCGCTCGAGGTCCTCGGCGGCATCCACGTCCCGCACGCCACCCTGGTGCTCGAGCAGCGGGTCGGTGACGGGCAGTGGTGGCCGGTCGCGGTCGCGGACGCCGCGGACCCGGTCGTCACCGTGTCGCCGGTCCAGCGCTCGGTCTACCGCTGGCGTTTCGTCGACCGGCCGCTCGCCGAGGGCAGCGAGTCGCTCCCGTTCGTCGTCGAGGTCGAGCCCGCTCCGGTCGAGCCCAGCCCGGTAGAGCCCAGCCCGGTCCAGCCCAGCGACGAGACCTCCGCCTCTCCGTCGCCCTGAGATCCCGGTGATTTAGCCGGATCACGCATGTGCCGCCCGGTCCGCGCTACCTAGGCTCCGCGCATGTCCCTCCCCAGGTTCCGCCCGCTGTTCGCTGCCGGTTTCGCCCTCACGCTCGCGCTCGGCCTCGGCGCGTGCGGTGGTGACGACGAGCCCGAGGACACCTCCTCGACGCCCGGCGACACCTCCTCCGAGCCCGACGAGTCCGAACCGGCCCCCGAGGAGCCGGAAGAGACCGAGCCGGAGGAGGGCGCCCCCGCCGGCGGCGTGGTCTTCGTCGACAACATCGACTCCCCGGCCGTCAGCGTCACGGTCAGCGACGCCGGCTTCGACCCCGCCGAGACCACCGTCGCCGTAGGTGACGTCGTCGTCTTCACCACCGCCGGCGGCGACGGGATCTTCGGCGTCATCGTCGGTGACCTCGACGGCTACACCGTCACCACCGGGCTCGACGAGTCCTTCCGCTTCGACGCCCCCGGCACCTACGAGGTCCGTGAGGACATCTCGGGCAATACCGCCACCGTCACTGTCGAGTAGGGCGACTCGCCCGCGAAGTCCGGCCCTGGTGCGCGGGTCACCCAGATTTCACCGACCCGGAAGCGCTCCGGTAACCTTCCCGGCGGTGGCGTGTCCGAGCGGCCTAAGGAGAACGCCTCGAAAGCGTTTGTCGGTGCAAGCCGACCGAGGGTTCAAATCCCTCCGCCACCGCCAGCGAGAAACAGCCCCTGACCTGGGAAGCCCGGGTCAGGGGCTGTCTTGCTCCGGGAGGGGTCAGGTGGTCGGCTCCCACTCCAGGACGGCGTCGCGGAGCTCCTCGCGGCAGGCCGCGCTGTCGAGCCGCAGCACGGGTCGGTCGAGGGACTCGAGCCAGGCCTCGTGCGCCACGCGGCTCCGGCCCTCGAACGTCGGGTCGTCGTAGCCGCGGGCCCAGTCCAGGAACGCCGCCCAGGCCTCGGCATCCTCAACCTGTCCCTCGAGGCGGTGCGTCTCGCGGACGGTCAGCCGGCGGACCCGTTCGTCGGGGTCGAGCGTCAGGAACACGACCGCGTCGCACAGCGCGACCACGCTGTCGCCCCAGCCGAGCATCGACCCGGACAGGACCCACGCCTCGCGCGGCAGGAAGACGCTCTGCATCAGCGCTAGACGATCGGCCTCCGGACGCTTCTCGACGTACGGCGGGTCCGTGGGCACCCAGAAGTAGTCGTCGGCGTCGGCGTGCGGGACCGACCAGTGGTCGGCCACCGCCCGGGCGAGAGTCGTCGTTCCGGCGCCACTGGCACCGAGCACATGAAGCCGGCCACGTCGCATGCCTGAATCCTGCCGTGGCGGCTCCGGTCACCTCACGGCAGGCAGGTGCTCGGGGCGCGACCGTCGCCCTGCAGCTCGGTCAGCCGGCCGACCACGGCACCGGCGTCGGGCGGCAGCGCCGGCTCGTCCGGGCGCGCGGGCTCCCCGTCGAGCGTGAGCTGCCAACACTGGTCGAGGAACCTGACCCGGGTGCTCGTGACCGCGAGCGGCGCGGTGGTGAACCGGCCGTCGAGGTGTGTCGCGACCCAGCGCCGTACGGCGGCCGGCTGGCTCGCGAGCTGGCGCCAGGTCTGCCACGGCACCTCGACGGCGCCGTTGTACTCACGCGGTACGTCGGTCAGCCCACGGTCGCGGCGTTCCTGGCGTAGCCCGTCGCTGGAGTGCAGCAGCAGGTCGAGCCGCTGGCCGGGCGCGACCTGGACGGACAGCCGCGCGGGTGAGCACTCGGGGTTGAAGTCCGCGACCACGGCGCGGCGCTCGCCGACCGTGCCGACGTAGCGCCGGTCGTCGGCGACGAACCGCCGGTCCGCACGCGTCGGCAGCAGGCGCCCCTGGAGCGGCGCCCCGGTCCGCACGAACGTCCAGCGCTCGGCGGTGAGCGTCTTGCGCCAGTAGCCCCGGCGCCCGGACGCGTCACGCCCCTCGACGGTCAGGAGCCGCTGGTCCGCGTGCGAGCCCGTCTTGGCGATGCTGATCCGGTCGGTGACCCGGCCCGGCGGCTCGGGCTGGCGCACCCAGGTGGGCCCGGGCAGCTGCCAGCGGGGGTCGTCGGCGGGGAGACCGCGCTCCCAGGTGAAGTCACCGAAGACCGTGTTGGCGCCGGAGACGTCGAAGTCGTAGAGCCGGGTGAAGAGCTCGCCGCCCGCGCCGACCACGAACACGGTGGAGCCGCTCCCGGACAGGCCGGTCAGCGGCAGCGTGCCGCGCTCGGGACCGCACACCTCGCGGCTCTCGTCCTGCGGCAGCCAGGGGTCGAGGTAGGTGATCCGCCGGCGGTCGCCGCGCAGCAGGTAGACCGTGGCCACGCCGATCGGGCTGTGGGTGCGGCCGGCGCTGTCGCGCAACCGCTCGGCCGAGGTGAACTCGGAGGTGGCCCACGCGCGCACGTCGCCGTACAGGCGCATGCCGGAGCCGGTCCAGAAGTACGGACCCCAGCGCCAGGTCCACCGCTCCGCGGACAGGTCGCCCGAGGCGGCCATGTCGTGGGAGTAGACCTGCCGACCGGGGCCGAGCGCGATCAGCAGCGAGTGGTCGGCGGAGATCTCCTGCACCCGCCCGTCGAGGCAGGTCGGTAGCTCCAGCCGACGCCAGGGCTCGCCCGGCCGGCCCACACCCACCTTTGCGGGGCGGACATAGATCCGGCCCTGCCGCAGCGCGAACGCGTAGTCGTTGCTGAACGTGTGGCGCGAGTCCTTGAAGACGACCCGGTCGGGGAGCGTGCGCCCCAGGTCACCGGTCACCGGCGCACCCAAGCCGCCCGCCTGCCCGCTCAGCTGGTCGCCGCTCGGGACCTGTCCGCCGACCAGGAGCACGCCGGTGGTGCCGGCCCCCAGCGGCAGGCACTCGGGCTCGGTCGGCGGTCCCACCGACGGCGGTGGCACCGGGTCGAGGTCCGCCAGCGCCGGCGCGACGCCGGTGAGCAGAGCCGCGGCGAGGGTCGCCACGGTCGCGACCAGGGCGGTACGGCGCAGCTGCATGCAGGTGCAACGACCTCCCGGGCCAACCGCTACGCGGCCGCCCCTACGCTGCTGGGGTGACTCGTACCCACCGCCTGCTCCGTTCCGTGGTCCTCGTCGTCGGCCTCGCCCTCGCCCCGGCCCTGACCGCCTGTGGCGCCGACGAGGAGCCGTCCGATGCCTCGTCGTCCGGCGACCACAACGCTGCCGACGTGACGTTCGCGTCCGAGATGATCCAGCACCACGCGCAGGCGCTCGTGATGGTCGACCTGACCGTGGGCCGCGAGCTCGACCCGGAGTTCCAGCGGCTCACCGAGGCGATCCGCGACGCGCAGGCGCCGGAGATCGAGGTCATGGCCGACTGGCTCGTCGGATGGGGCGAGGAGGTGCCGGCAACCGACCGCGACCACGTCAACGCCGAGCACGGCGACGAGGGCCACGGGGACCTGACGGAGCTCGAGGCGGCCGAGGGAGACGAGTTCCGCTCGCTGTGGTTGGAGCAGATGATCGCGCACCACGAGGGCGCGATCGCGATGGCTGAGACCGAGAAGGCCGACGGCGACTACCCGGCCGCGGTCGACCTAGCGGAGACGATCATCGAGGCGCAGAGCGCGGAGATCGAGAGGATGCAGGAACTGCTGGGGTGACGCAGCCGGGGCCCCCCGAGGGGCCTCCGGCTCGTCACTGGAACCAGACGGCGCCGCAGCCGCAGTCGAACTGCGAGACCGACAGGCCGCCGTCGTCGTGCTCGACGGTGCTGAGCACCCACTCGTGCTCGTCGTGCTCCATGACCGTCAGATCTCGGTGCGGCGCTCGCTGACCGTCTGCGTGCCGTCGGCGTGCACGGTGGTGGCGGTGCTCTTGGCACGCCGCGCACTGTTCATCGTGACCGCGGTCAGGATGATCACGGCGATCCCGACGAGCGTCATGATCCAACCCACCATCACCAGGTCCACGCCGGAGACGCTGTCCTGTACCGCGAGGGCGAGGACGAGTCCCACAACGAGGAGAAAAGCTCCAAGGCCGTATCCCATGGTCGAACTCCTTGTATCCGGGCCCCTACGGTGGGGCCAACCACATTCGGATACCCGTTACGCGGGGTCCCCAAACCCCGAGGGGCATCGATGTCGGTCCACGTCACGCAGTCGGGGCACGTCACGACGGTGGTGATCGACCGTCCCGAGGCGCGCAACGCGGTGGACGGGCCGACCGCGGCCGCGCTCGCCGCAGCGTTCGCGGCGTACGACGCCGACGACTCCCAGCGTGTCGCCGTGCTGACCGGGGCTGGCGGCACGTTCTGCGCAGGTGCGGACCTCAAGGCGGTCGGCACCGAGCGGGGCAACCAGGTCACCGCCGAGGGGCCTGGCCCGATGGGGCCCACCCGGATGACGCTGTCGAAGCCGGTGCTCGCCGCCGTGGAGGGGTACGCCGTGGCGGGCGGCCTCGAGCTGGCGATCTGGTGCGACCTGCGCGTCGTGGCGCAGGACGCGACCTTCGGCGTGTTCTGCAGGCGGTGGGGAGTGCCGCTCATCGACGGCGGCACGGTCCGGCTGCCGCGGCTGGTCGGTGCCGGGCGGGCGATGGACCTGATCCTCACCGGGCGCGAGGTGGACGCCGACGAGGCGCTGCGGATCGGCCTCGCCGACCGCGTCGTACCCCCGGGCACGGCGCTCGTCGCGGCCGAGACGCTCGCCGCCCAGATCGCGGAGCTCCCGCAGGAGTGCCTGCGCAACGACCGGCTCTCGGCGATCGGGCAGTGGGGGCTCGACGAGGCCGAAGCGATGCGGGCCGAGCTCGCCCTGGGGCTCAAGTCGCTGGAGGCCGGCGCTCTGGACGGCGCGGCACGGTTCGCGGCCGGCGCCGGCCGGCACGGTCAGTAGTCGTCGAGGCAGACGGCGATCAGCTCGCCGGGGCGCTCGCCGGTGAAGACCTCCCAGCCGTCGTCGAACGAGACGTGGCGGACCTTGCCCTCACGGCGCACCAGCGCCGAGCGTGGCTCCACCCCGGCGTCGAACCCGGCCACCGAGCAGTCGTGGCGCCGGATCGCCTGCTCGACCTGTGCGGACTGCGCCTCCATCTGCGGTGCCCGGTCGGGACGGGTGACGGTGGAGCTGGTGGTGTCGCCGCCGATGACGCCGAAGGCCATCGCCAACGCGACCAGCAGGATCAGGGTCTTGGCCGCTCCCAGCGCGACCGCGACCCCGAGTGGTGGTGTGTGGCGCATACCTGGGCAACGAGGAATCACCGGACGGGTCACGGCCTGCTCGAGGCGTACGGGAGGATGGGGCGCATGACCTGGTTCGCCTCCCCCACCGACGTCGTCGAGCGACTGACCGCCACCGGCTACCTCGCCGACGCCGCCACCGCGACGACGACCTTCCTCGCGGGCGCCCTCGAGAAGCCGATGCTGGTCGAGGGGCCGGCCGGGGTCGGCAAGACCGAGCTGGCCAAGGCGATCTCGCGGGCGACGGGCGCCGAGCTGGTGCGGCTCCAGTGCTACGAGGGCCTCGACGAGGCGCGCGCGCTCTACGAGTGGAACTACAAGAAGCAGCTGCTGCGGATCCAGGCCTCGTCAGGCGACCAGGAGTGGTCGGCGACCCACGACGACATCTTCACCGACGAGTTCCTGCTGACCCGCCCGCTGCTGACCGCCATCCGGCGTGAGGAGCCGACGGTGCTGCTGATCGACGAGGTCGACAAGACCGACGTCGAGGTCGAGGGCCTGCTGCTGGAGGTGCTGTCCGACTTCCAGGTCACGATCCCCGAGCTCGGCACCGTCGAGGCCGTACGCCGGCCACTCGTCGTACTCACCTCCAACGCCAGCCGTGAGCTGTCCGAGGCGCTCAAGCGGCGTTGTCTCTACCTGCACCTCGACTACCCGGACGCCGAGCGCGAGCGTGAGATCGTCTCCTCGCAGGTGCCCGGCCTGGAGGACAAGGTCGCCGAGCAGCTCGTCGCGACCGTCGGGCGGCTGCGCGAGCTCGAGCTGAAGAAGGCACCCTCGATCGCCGAGTCGGTCGACTGGGCGCGCACGCTGATCGCGCTCGAGATCCGCGACCTCGACGACAAGGCGGTGAACGACACCCTCGGTGTCGTCCTCAAGCACTCCTCCGACCACGACCGCGCGATCCGCGAGCTCCGCCTGAGGAAGTGACCACCGCGAGATGAGCAGCCACACGTCAGGTCTCCTCGACCGCCACATCGCCTTCCTCGAGGCGCTGCGGGGGGCCGGCCTGGCCGTCTCGCTCGCGGAAGACCTCGACGCGATCTCCGCGCTGACCGCGCTCGACTGGTCGGAGCGCCGGGTCATCCGCGACGCCTACGCCGCCACGCTGGTGAAGCGGCAGACCCAGCGGCCGACGTTCGAGGCGCTGTTCGACATCTACTTCCCGCGCCTGGTCGGTGCGGGCGCCACGACCGCCGACGACGACGGTGAGGGTGAGCCCGACGAGTCGGGCGTGCGCGACAACGCGCAGGCCCTGGTGACGTTCCGCGAGGACCTGCTCGAGGCGCTCACCGAAGGCGACGAGCAGCGGCTGCTCCAGCTGGCGGCCGAGATGGTGGGGCGCTTCGGCGCCATGCCCGGCCGCGGCCCGGGCCTGTCGTCGTGGTCGGCCTACACCGCGCTCCAGCGGGTGTCGCCGCAGCAGCTGGTCGACCAGATCATGGCCGCGCTGCTCGCGCAGGGACGCACCGAGGAGGAGGCGCAGCGGGTGTCGGGTCGCCGGCTCGGCGCGTTCACCCGGCAGGTCGAGGACGACGCCCGTCGCCGGATCGCGGAGGAGAAGGGCCCCGACCACGTCGCCAACGTCGCGATCAAGCCGAGCATCGACCGCCTCGACTTCACCGCCGCCCGCAAGTCCGACCTCGAGGAGATGCGCCGCGAGATCTACCCGCTCGCCCGGCGCCTGGCCACCCGGCTGACCCAGGAGCACCACGCCCGCCGACGCGGGCCGCTCGACTTCCGACGTACCGTCCGGGCCTCGATGTCGACCGGCGGCGTCCCGCTGGTCACCCACCACAAGCCCAAGCGACCGCACCGCACCGAGCTGGTCGTGCTCTGCGACGTCAGCGGTTCGGTCGCCAACTTCGCGCAGTTCACGCTGCTGCTGGTCTTCGCGCTGCAGGACCAGTTCCAGAAGGTGCGGGCCTTCACGTTCATCGACCACGTCCACGAGGTCACCCAGCACTTCCGCCCCGGCGCCGACGTCGCCGACGTGATGGCCGACCTCGCCGCCAGCACTTCGCACGCCGCGTTGTGGGGCCGCACCAACTACGGCCGGGCGCTGGCGAAGTTCGAGGAGAACCACTCCGACGCGCTGGGGCCGAAGTCGTCGCTGCTGATCCTCGGCGACGCCCGCTCCAACTACAGCGACCTCAACGCCGAAGTCCTCAAGCGCCTCGCGGGCTCGGCCCGCCACACCTGGTGGCTCAACCCGGAGGCCATGCGCCACTGGGGCACCGGCGACTCCGCGGCCCCGACGTACGGCGACATCGTGCCGATGGTGGAGTGCCGCAACCTCACCCAGCTCGGTGAGTTCGTGCACGACCTGGCGGGCTGATCACCCCGCCCAGGTCATCCCGCGAGGTAGCCGAGCTGCTGGATCCGGGTGATCTCGGCCCGCAGCTCGGGATGGGTGGCGCGGTCGGCGGCCCGGCCGCCAGTCACATAGATGCTCTCGCCGGTGTCGCCGTTGTGGTCGAAGACGACGGTGAGCCGGTTGGTGGAGCCCGCGCTCAAGAGGGAGCCCAGCACCGCCACGGGGTCGGAGCGGTCCTCGAGCGAGAGCACCCGGGTCGTCTCGGGGATACGCGGCACGTGCGCGGAGGGCGCGCCGGCCGTCACCACCTGGTCGATCACGAACGACTCGGACGGCAGCCCGGCAGCCACCTCGGCGGCGGTGACGCCGCCCTGCGCCGAGCCGACAAGCATCACGTGGGCGCCCGGGTCGCCGGCGACGGCGGTCTCGATGCTGCGCACCACGTGGGCGGCGTACGCTGTGCGGTCGCCGCCGACGAGCCGCAGCCGGCGGCCGTCGCCACCCGAGGGACCGGGCAGGTAGGCGATGTAGCGGCCGGCGGTGATCTTGTGCACCACGACGCTGCTCTCGGCGCTGTTGAGGGACGACATCAGGTCGGCGACGGTGCGTGGCGCGGACGCGTCGGCGACCAGGGGCTCGGCCGCGGGGCCGGCGTCGACCAGGCCGCCCGCGGTGTCGCGCAGGGCTGCGCCGAGGTCGCTCGCGAGCGGGGCGACACCCAGGGCGCGCAGGCCGCCGCGGGCCACCAGCCGGCCGTGCTCGCCGGAGAGGATGCCGGCGGTCAGCAGCGAGCGCATCTGGAGCCCGTCGAGGAGCCCGCCGCCGCCGCTGGTGACGTGCTCCATGAGCTCGGGGTTGTTCTCGGCGAGCTCGTTGAGGTAGGCGGCCACGCCGTCGCGGTCGAGCGCGTCGGTCTCGATCAGGCCGGCCGACACGATCGCGCCGCCTAGCGCGACCTGGGGTGCGAGGTAGCCGATCGCCCGGCCGGCGATGGAGCCGAGGGTCTTGTAGGCGGCCGCCTGGAGGTCGTCGATCCAGCGGTAGGTCAGGACGGTCGCCCGCAGCACGAGTGCGTCGGCGTCGAGCTCGATGGAGCGGGTCAGCAGCCCGTGGGGACCGGTCGACGCGGAGCGGATGGCCTCCTCGGCGTGGGCGTGGCTGGCCGGCGACAAGGGCGCCGAGTCGGCCAGCGCCGGGTCGTTGACGATGTCGGTGCCGAGCTCGGCCCGCTGCCGCATCTCCTCGCCCGCGGAGTCGAAGAGGTCGGCGAGGCGCATCATCCGGTCGTACTTGTCGGCGAGGTCGCGGGCCTCTGCCTCGGTGGCCGGCCCTTCGCGCTCCTCGAGCGCCGCCGCGTGGAGCACCGACTCGTGTGTCGTCTGGTCGTTCACGACGACACCTCCGCGAGCACCGGCGCGAGGTGGGGAGCGAGGTCGGCCGCCTCGACACGTCGTACGCCGACGCGCAGCGCGCCGTCCGACTCGTGCGGGCACAGGGCGCGCCAGCCGTCGGACAGCAGCACCCACGAGACGACGCCGACCACGGTCGTGTCCTCGCTGGAGACGTCGGCCACCATGCCCCGGAGGCGTCCGCGCGCCTCACTGGTGAGGGCGGTCAGGATGGCCACCACCTCGCTCTCGCCGAGGGGGCGGTCGTCGGGCCCGTGGACGGCGTGGGCGTGCTGGGAGGCCAGTACCGGGAGCAGGTCGGCGCGGGAGCTCGCGGCCGCCTCGATGGCCGCGTCGACGAGCTCGTAGGGGAGGTCGACCAGGTCGGGGACGGCCGACTCGTCGAGCTCGAGGTCCTCGGGGACGACTGCCACCCGGGCGAGCTCGGAGGGCCAGTGGGCGTTGGGGAACCACGCCAGCTCGAAGACGATGCCGTCAACGGTGGCGAGCGTGGCGACGGCGTCACCCGACTGGCGGTGCCAGGCCTTGGCCTGGACGGCGCCGGCCACCACGTCGAGGTCCAGCGCCAGGGTCGGGGTCGCGAGCAGCCCGACGGCGCCGAGCAGCCCCTCGTCGACGGTCTCGCCCGACATCAGCCCGCGGCGGGCCAGCGAGTCGGCGGGGTCGTGCAAGGAGGCGACGGCGTCGAGGTAGGCCTGGTCCTCCGACGTGCCGCGGCTCTGGCCGAGACGGCCCTCGAGGGGTGGGGCATCGGGCGGGGCGACCACGTCGAACGGCAGGGGCGCCCCTCCGGCGCGCTCCGCGACCAGGCGCAGCTCGGCCAGCGTGAGCGCCACCCGACGCGGCAGCGCGTCGAGCAGCCCGCTGGGGGCCGGCGGCGGGGTGCTGAGGTCGATGGTGGTCACGAGTCGCTCGTGTCCTCTCGGAGTCCGGGCAGGTCGACCGCGAGCCAGTCCTTGTGGCCCGACGTCGGGGGAGTGAACGCGGCGAGGACGAGGTCGTCGGGGTCGGCCACCCGGCGCACGGCGGCATCGGCGCCCTCGTTGGCCGCCTCCACCTGCGCGACGCGGGTCCGGGCCTCCGCCACCAGGGAGGTCGCCCTGTGCTCCCGGTCGGCGATCGTGTCCTGGAGCCGTCCGACCTCCTGCACGTGCCGGTCGAGGGAGTTGGCCGCAGCCTCGTGCTCGCCGGCGGCACCGCGCAGGTGGGCGGCGCGCTCGCGGATCCGCAGCCGCATCGACTCGGCCGCCCGGCCGGTCCAGCCGAGGTTCTCGGTCTGGGACACGAGCCGGTGGGCGAGCGCGCGGATGTCGACCCCCTGCTCACGCAGCTGGTCGGCGCGTCTTCGCAGCGCGTCGGTGTCGCCGTACATCGTCACGTCCTGTCCGGGCCGCCGTCTCGGTGCTCGTGTCGTTGCTCGCATTCCCTCGTTGAACTGTGTCGAAACGCTTTCAACAGGCAAGATCATGGCCCTAGGGGTCCCGAAGGAGTAGTTCATGAGCTGGTTCGCCCTCCGCCGCGTGGCAGTGACGGCCCTCGGTGCCGTCCTGGCCCTGACCGGTCTCGGCCACGTCTCGGCCGCGTCGGCAGCAGCAGACAGCGACCCGACGACGGTGAGCGACGACGTACGCCGCGTGGTCTTCGTCGGCAACAACTGGTCCGGCACCGCCGACCTCCTCGACCCCACGACGTTCAAGCGGCTGGCGCGGATCAACGTGATCCCCGACTACGACGCCCGCATGCAAGAGATCGCCACCAACCCCTACCGGCTGGCCTACTTCCTCGCGATCCGCGAGCTCATCGGCGAGGGCAACGACCAGTTCGTCGAC
This sequence comes from Nocardioides szechwanensis, assembly GCF_900103935.1. GTDB lineage: Bacteria > Actinomycetota > Actinomycetes > Propionibacteriales > Nocardioidaceae > Nocardioides > Nocardioides szechwanensis. The sequence continues at coordinate 339,401 of NZ_FNIC01000003.1, read as the reverse complement.
GACATGTACTCCTCCAACGATGGTCGCCTCGTCGTCATCTCGCGGCCGTCGTTCGGCGACGTGGTCGCGATCAGCCTGCGCACCAAGAAGATCGTGTGGCGCTTCGCGGTCGCGGGCGTGCGCTCCGACCACATGGCCGTCTCGCCCGACGGCAAGCGCGTCGTGGTGAGCGCGTCGACCGGCAACGTCGTGCACGTGCTGCGGATCTCCGACGGCAAGCAGGTCGGCAAGTTCGCCTCCGGCGGCTCCCCGCACGAGAGCGTCTTCATCGACGGCGGCACCAAGATCCTCCACGCCAGCATCGGCATGGTCTACAGCCCGCTCGACGACCCGGCGCTCGACCCGACCAAGCAGGAGCGGGTGCTGCAGATCGTCGACGCCAAGACGTTCAAGATCCTGCGCCGCTACAACCTGCGCAAGGCGCTCGATGAGCGGGGGCTGGACGACGTGAGCACCGCCGTACGCCCGCTGACCCTGTCGCCTGACGAGAAGAAGATCTACTTCCAGCTGTCGTTCTTCCACGGCTTCGTGCAGATGGACCGCCGTACCGGCAAGATCACGCACGTCCGCCGCCTGCCCAACCTGATCAAGGACACCCCGCGCGAGCAGTACCTGCTCGACTCGGCCCACCACGGCATCGCGATGAACCCCGCCGGCACCAAGATCTGCGTGGCCGGCACGATGTCCGACTACGCGACCGTCGTCGACGCACGCAGCTTCCGGCGCAGCCCGCTGATCAAGGGCGGGCTCAAGCCCTACTGGGTGACCCCGAGCTGGGACGGCCGCTACTGCTACATCTCGTGGTCGGGCTCCGACTCGGTCTCGCGGATCAGCTACGCCACCGCCAAGATCGTGTCGACTACCAAGGTCGGTGACCACCCGCAGCGGGTCCGCAACGGCGTCATCCGCCGGGGCTTCCTGGGTCGCCTCGGCTACGCCGTCGCGTCCAAGCCGGCCCGCACCTCACCGGTCAGCGCCTGGGAACGCCCGACCGGGTCCTAGGGCGAGCGTCTCGGTAGTCCCCAACACCAGGGCGAATGAGAGCCCTCTCAATGGCTCTGGTGTTAGGGACTATCCCGACGGAGGCTAGGCCCAAGCGGCGTCGAGGCGGGCCAGCGCCTGCTCGATGTCGGAGCGCGGTCCGGCGAAGCTGAGCCGGATGTGGTGCTGGCCCTCGACCGTGTCGAAGTCGACGCCGGTCGCGACCGCGACCCCGGTGGTCGCGAGCAGGTCGTGGGCGAACGCCATCGAGTCCTGGGTCAGGTGACCCACGTCGGCGTAGACGTAGAACGCGCCGTCGGCGGGCGCGAGCCGGGTGATGCCGAGGCTGGGCAGTGTCTCGAGCAGCAGCCGCCGGTTGTCGGCGTAGCGGCGCACGTGCCCGTCGAGCTCGGCGTACGACGCGTCGTCAAACGCCGCCAGGCAGGCGCGCTGGGCGATCACCGGCGGGCAGATCGTGAAGTTGCCCGTGAGCACGTCGACCGCGCGGCGCAGGCGCTCGGGGACCAGCATCCAGCCGATCCGCCAGCCGGTCATGGAGAAGTACTTCGAGAAGCTGGAGAACACGACCGCCTCGCGACTGGTCTCCCACGCTGACCGAGCGAGGGTCTCGCCGCCGTCGATGCCGGCGTACTCGATCCCGTGGTAGATCTCGTCCGAGATCAGCTGCACCTGGCTCTCGTCGCACCAGCGGGCGATGGCGGCCAGCTCGGCCGGCAGCAGCATGGTGCCCGTCGGGTTGGCCGGGCTGGCGACCACGACGCCCTTGAGCGGGGTGTGTGCGTGGGTCTCCGTGAGCTGCTCGACGGTGGGCTGGAAGCGGGTCTCGGGGCCGGTCGCGATCTCGACCACCTCGCAGCCGAGCGCGGTGAGGACGTTGCGGTAGCAGGGGTAGCCCGGGCGGGCCATCGCCACCCGGTCGCCGACCTCGAACGCGGCCAGGAACGCCAGCAGGAACCCGCCGCTCGACCCCGTGGTCACGACGACGTCCTTCGGCCCGACCTCGATGCCGTGCGCCCGGCGGTGGTGCCCCGCGATCGCCTCACGCAGCTCCAGAATCCCGGTCGCCGGCGTGTAGCCGAGCGGGTCGCCGGTGCCGAGCAGCCGGACCGCCTCCGCCCGCACCGGCTCCGGTGCGCCCGTGCTCGGCTGCCCCGCCAGCAGGTTGAGCACGTCGCCGTGCGTGCGCTGCCGGCGCGCCGACGCCTCCAGCAGGTCCATCACGTGGAACGGCGGCACGTTGGCGCGCTGCGCCACCACCAGGCGGTCGGTCACGTGGCCGAGGCTAGCCCGTGGCGGTCAGACCCTCGCTCGAGCCGCGGCGGCGTGCCGCCCAGCCCGACGCCCGAAGTAGGAGCCCTCGCCGAGCTGGGTGCCGGAGCAGTAGCCCTTGCCGTCCTGGGCGAGGTTGGACGCGCAGGCGCCGGCGGCGTACAGGCCATGGACGACCGAGCCGTCGGGGCGCTGGACCTCACCGTCGACGCTGACCCGGATGCCGCCGAGGGTGAAGCCGGCGTAGAGGGCGTGGCCGAGGCGGACGTCGAAGACCGCCCACGGGCCGACCGACTGGGGCGCCAACCACTCCGCGGCCTTGTGGAAGTCGGGGTCCTCGCCACGCTCGGCGTTGGCGTTGTAGCGGTCGAGCGTGGCCTGCAGGGTGTCCAGCGGCACGCCGAGCGCAGAGGCCATCTCCGCCACTGTCTCGTAGCCGTCGATGAGGGGGACCAGCGGCATCTTGGGGTACTCCACGTGCTCGCTGTCGACGATGAGGTACGCCGCCGAGTCGGGCTGCTCCATCACGAACTGCGAGGTGCGCGAGTGGTAGCTGTCCTCCGCGACGAAGCGCTCGCCGGCCTGGTTGACCAGCAGCCCCTTCACCAGCACCGACGGCGGGTAGAGCGGCGCGGTGATGAACGGCTCGTCCATGTGCTTGAGCTCCGCACCGACCGACTGGCCGAGGCGGATGCCCAGCCCGTCGTCGTACGTCGACCCGAGCGTGAAGAGCTTGGAGCCCAGCGCCGGCGTGTGCTCGGCGACCATGTCGGGGTTCATCACGAAGCCACCGGCCGCGACGATCACCGACGGCGCCGCCACGAACCCGGTCTCGTCGAACGAGCGCCAGGCGACCCCCACGACCGCACCCGAGCCGGAGTTGGAGTCGGCGACGACCAGGTTGGTCACGCCGGTCTCGTAGCGCACGGTGACGCGGGCCTCCTCGATGCGCTCGCGCAGCAGGTCCATCACGATCCGGGTGCCCTCGGTGTCGCCGGGCACCGGCACCTTGTGTCCGCGCGGAGCGGGCCGGGCCTGCTCGCGGAACGGCCAGACCTTCTCGTTGCCGGTGAACATCAGCCCCTGCGTGCCGGGCTGGATGACGGCCTTCTCGGGGTAGTAGCTGCGCTCGAACTCGAAGCCCAGCGACTCCAGCCAGTCGAAGTGCTCGACCGACTCGTCGCAGTAGACGCGGATCTTGTCGGGCTCGGGGTCCTTAGAGACCGCGAGGAGGTACTTGTACATCTCGTCGGCCGAGTCCTCCTGGCTGGTCGCACGCTGCACCGCGGTGCCGCCACCGAGGTAGAAGTGGCCCCCCGACATGCTCGACGTGCCGCCGTGCACGGCGGCCTTCTCCAGCAGCAGCACCGACGCGCCCGCCCTGGCCGCCTCCAGCGCCGCGCAGCCCCCGGCGATGCCGAAGCCGACCACCACGACGTCGTACGACGGCGCGTCGGCGGGCAGGTCGGCTGCCGGGAGGACGGCTGGGATCGCGGTGCCCTTGGGCGTTGAGGTCATGGCCGCAAATCTAGAACAAGTTTCAGTTTCGTGCGATCCTGACCACCATGCTGACCCTGATCGACGTGGACGGCCGCGAGCACCAGCTGCGCACCGCCGACGGCTACGTGCACGCCGAGGACCTCACCGCCGCCACCGGCTGGACGCTCAAGCCCGTGGGACTGTGCCGGGGCGAGGTGTGCCTGCCGCTGTTCGGCCGCCAGATCGCGCACCCGGACAACCCGGACCTGATCGATCTCGACGCGTGGGCCGACGTGGTCGGCGTGGTCACGGCCCGCGACACCGCCTCCGACGTGGTCGCCCTCGCGCCGTCGGCGGAGGCGCGGCTTCAGGAGCTGCGCGACGGCAAGGCGCCGTCGCTCACCCTCAACGACGTCGACGGCAACCCGGTCAGCTTCGACGACTTCTCCGGCAGCAAGCGCGTCCTCGTCACGTGGGCGTCGTGGTGCGGGTGCCGCCACGAGCTCGCCGGCTGGCAGCAGCTCCAGGACGAGCTCGCCGACACGGGCCTGAAGCTGTTCTCCGTGGCGCTCGACGCCGACCCCGAGGACTCCCGGCCGTGGATCGAGGCCGGCCACCCGTCGTACCCCGTCGCGGTCGACACCGCCCACGTGACCGCCGAGCGCTACGGCATCACCAACGTGCCCTCGGTGGTGTGGATCGACGAGGACGACAACATCGTGAAGCCGCCGACGATCGCGCCCGGCGACGACCAGTTCGTCGAGTTCACCAAGATCAGCAGCGAGCAGCACCACGACCTGCTGCGGGCCTGGGTCAAGGACGGCGTCCTGCCCGAGAGCGCCCAGGTCGAGCCGGCGCAGCGCACCGACGAGGAGCAGCGCGCGCTCGCCGAGCGTCGCGTCGCCGCCCACCTCCAGCGGCAGGGCCGCACCGAGGACGCGCGCACCCACCTCGCCGCCGCACAGGAGCTCTCGCCCTGGGACTGGACCGTACGACGAGGCGGGATCGCCATGACCGGCGGCGACCCGTTCCTCGGCGAGGAGTTCACGTCGTTCTGGGAGGAGTGGGACGCCTCCGGGCGGCCCGGCTACACCCCGACCACCTGACGTCGACTCGGTCAGGACGGCCCTCGCGCACCGATAGACTGCGCACCCGCCGCCCCGCCAAGCAGGACGAGGTGACATGTCGTTCGACGTCCACCAGCTCGAGACCTTCCTGCTGCTGGGCTCCGCCGTCACGTTGCTGGCCGTGTTGGCCGTGCGGGTCAGCACCCGGGCCGGGCTCCCCAGCCTTCTGATCTACCTGCTGATGGGCGTGCTCCTCGGCGAGGCCGGCTTCGGCATCGGCTTCGAGGACGCCGAGCTCGCCCACGCGCTGGGGTTCGCGGCGCTGGTCCTGATCCTGGCCGAGGGCGGTCTGACCACCAACTGGCGTGAGATCCGGCCCGCGATGAAGCTGGGTGTCTCGCTGGCCACCATCGGCGTCACCGTCTCGGTGGCGGTGGTCGCGACCGGTGCGCACTTCCTGCTCGGGCTGCCGTGGGAGCTCGCCGTGCTGCTCGGGGCGGTCACGTCCGCGACCGACGCGGCGGCGGTGTTCTCCGTGCTGCGCGTGGTGCCGCTGCCGCGCAAGCTCACCGGCTCCCTCGAGGCCGAGTCCGGCCTCAACGACGCCCCCACCGTCGTGCTCGTGGTGCTCGTCTCGACCGGCGCCGCCGCCGACGAGGGCGTGCTGATGATGCTCCTGACGATCGTCTTCGAGCTCTCCGCCGGCGTGCTGTTCGGGCTCGCCGTCGGCTTCGGCGGCGCCTGGGTGATGCGGCGCGCGGCCCTGCCGTCGACCGGCCTCTACCCGATCGCGGTGCTCTGCCTGACGGTCTTCGCGTACGCCGGCGGGGCCGCCGTTCACGCGTCGGGCTTCGCCGCCGTCTACGTCGCCGCCCTCGTGCTCGGCAACTCCGACCTCCCGCACCGCAACGCCACCCGGTCGTTCTCCGAGGGCATCGCGTGGCTCGCCCAGATCGGGCTGTTCGTCATGCTCGGGCTGCTGCTCTCCCCGGGCCGGATCTCGATGGAGACGGTGGGGCTTGCGGTGGCGGCCGGGCTGATCCTGACCTTCGTGGCCCGTCCGCTCTCGGTGCTCGTCAGCGCGACCGTCCAGCCGATGCCGTGGCGTGAGCTGGGCTTCCTCTCGTGGGCCGGACTGCGCGGAGCGGTCCCGATCGTCTTCACGACGATCCCGCTGGCCGAGGGGGTGAAAGACGCCGAACGTCTCTTCGACATCGTCTTCGTCATGGTCGTGATCTACACGCTGCTGACCGGCCCGACGCTCCCGGTCGTCGCGCGGGTCCTCGGCGTGGCCCGCCGGTTCGAGCCGCGCGACCTCGAGCTCGAGGCGGCGCCGCTCGAGCGGGTGGCTGCCGACCTGCTCCAGGTCACGATCAGTCCGGCGTCGCTCATGCACGGCGTCGAGGTGGGCGAGCTGCGGCTGCCGACGGGTGCGTCGGTCGCGCTGATCATCCGCGACGGCGACGCCAAGGTGCCCGAGCGGCGTACCGTCCTGCGCCACGGCGACGAGCTGCTCGTGGTCACCCCCCGCAAGCTGCGCTGGCGCACCGAGGAGCGGCTGCGGCAGGTCAGCCTGCGCGGCCGTCTCGCCCAGTGGCTCGACGAGTCCTAGGAGACGCCCTCGTCGGTGTCGGCCTCGGCCGGGGGGCTGCAGATCTCGGAGTCGTCGTCGGACTTCGTCGACTTGCGGCCCTCGACCAGCTTGGTGAACTCGTCGCCGACGATCACGGTGACGCCGGGCAGGTCGGTCTCGGCCTCGACGATCTCGGCACGCTCCCCGAGCCGGCTCGCGACCAGCCGGACCGCGGGGTTGCGCGGGTCGTCGGTCCAGATCTCGGCGAACTCGACCTCGGCGGTGGGCGGCGCGTTGTCGGTGCGGCCGGCGCCGAAGCCGGCGTCGGTCAGGAGCAGCATCACGCGCCCGGCCAGGCCCTCGGTGGTGCCGGCGTTGGCGACGCTGACCAGGACCTGGTCGGGGTAGACCTTGGTGCCGGCGGGCACCGTCGTGTCGGTGCAGATGGGGGTCTCGGTCGACTCCGGGAACGGCGCGGTGACCGCCGACCATCCCCACGTCACGCCGATCAGCAGCAGCACCCCGAGCACACCGAGGGTGAGCGCCGTGCGCAGCCGGGCCGCGATGAGCGAGGCCATGTCAGGCCTCCAGCCGGTGGACGCGGGCGTGGAGCACGTTGCGCTGGTGCAGTGCGGCGCGCAGCGCGCGGTGGAGACCGTCCTCGAGGTAGTACTCGTCGCGCCACTCCACGACGTGGGCGAAGAGGTCGCCGTAGAACGTGGAGTCCTCGTCGAGCAGCGTCGCCAGCTGGAGGGTGTCCTTCGTCGTGACCAGCTCGTCGAGCCGCACCTGGCGCGGCGGCACGCCGGCCCACGCGCCGGCGGAGAGGCCGTGCTCCGGGTAGGGCCGGCCCTCCCCGACGCGTTTGAAGATCACGCCGCGACTATAAACGGCGTCCGGCTACCCCTCCGGTGGCGGCTGTGACGGCGGCTATGTTGGCGCCCATGACGGAGACCCCCGCGAACCCCACTCCCGAGACCCCGCCGCCGGCCGCCGGCGACAGCCCGGTGGTGGCCGCGGTCGCCCCCGGCTACGCCTTCGAGGGTGCGGCGCTGGACCTCGGTGGGCTGATGCTCGACGCGGTGAACCTGTCCGACGTACGGATCAGGATCCCGCTCGCGATGGTCAACCGGCATGGTCTCGTGGCGGGCGCGACCGGCACGGGCAAGACGAAGACCCTGCAGCTGCTGGCCGAGCAGCTGAGCACCCAGGGGGTGCCGGTCTTCGCCGCCGACATCAAGGGCGACCTCTCCGGCCTGGCCACGCCGGGCGAGACCAGCGACAAGGTCACCGCCCGTGCGCAGTCGGTCGGCCAGCAGTGGACGGCGACCGGCTTCCCGGTGGAGTACTACGCGCTCGGCGGGCAGGGCACCGGCATCCCGCTGCGGGTGACGATGAGCGCCTTCGGCCCCACCCTGCTGAGCAAGGTGCTCGGCCTCAACGACACCCAGGAGTCCAGCCTCGGCCTGGTCTTCCACTACGCCGACCGGGCGGGGCTGCCGCTGCTCGACCTCGCCGACCTGCGGGCCGTGGTCGGCCACCTCACCAGCGACGAGGGCAAGCCCGAGCTCAAGGAGCTCGGTGGCCTGTCCTCGGCGACCGCGGGGGTCATCCTGCGCGAGCTGATCGCCTTCCAGGACCAGGGCGCCGACGAGTTCTTCGGCGAGCCGGAGTTCGAGTCGGCCGACTTCCTGCAGACCACCGCCGACGGCAAGGGGCTGATCTCCCTCGTGGAGCTGCCCAACCTGCAGGACCGCCCCGCGGTCTTCTCGACGTTCCTCATGTGGCTGCTGGCCGACCTCTTCCACGACCTGCCCGAGGTCGGCGACATCGACAAGCCCAAGCTGGTGTTCTTCTTCGACGAGGCGCACCTGCTGTTCAACGACGCGTCGAAGGAGTTCCTCCAGCAGGTGGCCCAGACGGTGCGCCTGATCCGCTCCAAGGGCGTCGGCGTCTTCTTCGTGACGCAGAGCCCCACCGACGTGCCGGACGAGGTGCTCGCGCAGCTCGGCTCGCGGGTCCAGCACCAGCTGCGCGCCCACACGCCCAACGACGCCAAGGCCCTCAAGGCCACCGTCAACACCTACCCCACTAGTGCGTACGACGACCTCGGTGCCGTGATCACGAGCCTGGGCATCGGCGAGGCCGTGGTGACCGTGATGAACGAGCGCGGCGCGCCCACCCCGGTGGCCTGGACCAGGCTGCGGGCGCCTGAGTCACTGATGGGCCCCAGCGACCCCGCGGCGATGGCCGCCGCGGTCCAGGCCAGCCCGCGCTACGCCAAGTACGCCGAGACCGTCGACCGCGAGTCGGCGCGCGAGAAGCTCGCCGTACGTCTCGAGGAGGGCGCGCGCAAGCGGGCCGAGGAGGAGGCCGCCGCCACGCCTCCGGCCAAGCAGCCGACGTCCCCGACCAGTCGCCGTACGCCCCGGGAGAAGGACGAGGGCGGGCTGGTCAGGGACGTCGTGCAGTCGAGCGCCTTCAAGGACTTCATGCGCACCGCGGCCCGAGAGATCGCGCGGGGCATGTTCAAGACCGGAAGGCGGTAGACGGTAGACGGGAGAACGAGCGAAGCGAGTTCTCCCAATGAAGGGCGAAGCCCTTCACGCGGTCCAGCGGACCGCGTCGTCGACGAGGTCGGCGAGGGCGTGGACGCCGCGCAGGTCACTGCGCTCGTCCATCAGGGTGGTCAGGCCGCGGGCGTGCCGCAGCTTGAAGGCGGCGCGCTTCTCGCGGGCCTGGTCGGTCTCTTGTGCGGTGGTGATGTCGGCGTTCATCGGGGGTCCCCCTCAGGTGTTCGGTGTTCTCGGTGGGACCAGCGTGCCCGGGCAACATCGCCGGGAGATTGACCCACGGTTACAACCACGTCTCAGGGGCGGCCGCGCCACGTGATCCGGCCCACAGGGAATGGCTAGATTGACCTCTGTGACCGACTACGACGACATCTGCCAGCTCAAGTACCGCTACCTGCGCACCCTCGACACCAAGGACTGGGACGCCTTCGAGGCCTGCTTCCTGCCCGAGGCGACCGGTGACTACAACGGGCTGGTCTTCGACGACCGTGCGGCGCTGGTGAGCTACATGCGAGAGAACCTCGGCGAGGGCATGCTGACCATGCACCAGGTGCACCACCCCGAGATCACCATCGAGGGCGACGAGGCCACCGCGCGCTGGTACCTCCAGGACAAGGTGATCGTCGAGGCTTTCCGCTTCATGCTCGAGGGGGCGGCGTTCTACACCGACCGCTACGTCCGTACGCCGGAGGGCTGGCGGGTCGCCCACACCGGCTACCGCCGCACGTTCGAGCTGAGCTACAACCTGGACGACCTGCCGAGCCTCAAGGTCACCGGTCCCGGCGTCCACACCCACACGTAGGCGGGCCGGAAAGTACGGAACGTTTTCGACGTGGATCCGCGCGATCAGGGTCGGTTTCGTTCCGTACTTTCCGCTCGGCTCACTTCCAGGTGAAGGTCGCCAGCATCGAGGCGATCGTCTGGGTGCGCTCGGGCTCGTCGGAGAGCATCTCGAAGTCGATCTCCACGACCACGCCGTCGCGCAGCATGATGTAGACCTCGGCGTGCCGGTTGGCGCCCGCCTTGCCGCTGAGGTGGAGGGCCGGCTGGCCGTCCACCTCGGTGTCGGCCAGGCGGGCGAGGCTGCCGACGTACGTCGCCTCGGCGGCGTAGACGTCGGCGAGTTCCTCCAGCGTGAAGTCGTCGTAGTCCTGCTTCACGGAGAAGTAGACGTTGTCGCCGACCCGGAGGTCGCTGAGCGCCGTGATCTTGTCACCGGACACGACGCGGGAGACGTAGTCGGGCGTGGCCCCGCGGATGGTGAACGCGCTCGTCTCGTGCACCGGGCCGGTCGCCTCGGGAGCCGCCGGTGTCGTCTCCGACGTCGTGTCGGTGGGCGACGGGCTCCCGGTGTCGCTCGCCGAGGGGGCCGGCGACGGGTCGGCCTCCGGCTCCTCGTCGCCGGAGCAACCACCGAGCAGCAGGACCAGGATGGCCACCGCGCCCATGAGCGGGACCCTCACAGCGTGGGCTCCGTCCAAGCGGCCTGGATCATCTCGGTGCCGCGGTCGCGAGTGATCAGGCGGCCGCGGCCGGGGAGCAGCGGGACCGGACGCAGGTTGCCGAGCAGCGGGCCCTCGTCGGGGTTGCCGGAGAGCATCAGGCCGGGCATGGCGAGGTCACGCATCGACTGGATGACCGGCTCGTAGAGCGCCCGCGACGCACCACCGGAGCGGCGGGCGACGGCCACGTGCAGCCCGACGTCGCGAGCCTGGGCGAGCAGCGGCTGAAGCAGGGCGACCGGCGAGGTCTGCTGGGTGGCGACCAGGTCGTAGTCGTCGACGAGCACGAACACCTCGGCGCCGGTCCACCACGTGCGGCTGCGCAGCTGCTCGGGCGTCACGTCCGGGCCGGGGATCCGGCTCTCGAGGTAGGTCGCGAGGTCCTTGAGCGCCGGCGCCGCCTGGGTGGCGGAGGTGAGGTAGTTGAGGAGGTAGTCCTCCGGTACCTCTCCGAGCAGGGAGCGTCGGTAGTCGACGACGACGATCTGCGCCTCCTTCGGCGTGTAGGCGCGCATCACCTCGTGGGCGTAGGTGCGCAGGATCGCGCTCTTGCCCGAGCGGCCGTCGCCGAAGACCAGCAGGTGCGGCTCGGTGTCGGGGTTGAGAGCGACCGGCGCGAGCTCCTTCTCGTTGATGCCGAGCAGGATGCGGCGCTCGCCCTCGCCGGCGGCGACGCCGTTGGTGCCGGCCTCCACCATCTCGCGGACCTCCGCCAGCTCGATGCGCTCGGGAAGGAGACGGAGCTTCGGTCCGGTCGGACCGCGCCAGGAGGCAGCGACCCGGGTGATCAGCTCGTCGACCCCGTCGCCGAGCGTCTCGGCGGAGGGCTGGCCGTCGATGCGCGGCAGCGCGGCCAGGAAGTGCAGCTTGCTCTGGACCAGCCCGCGACCGGGGCGGCCCGTGGGCACCAGCTGGGCGATCTTGCGGTCGATCTCGGAGTCCATCGCGTCGCCGAGGCGCAGCTCCAGGCGGGTGCCGAACAGGTCGCGCATCGCGGCCCGGAAGTCGGCCCAGCGGGAGGCGCCGGTCACGATGTGGAGCCCGAACGTCAGGCCCCGCGACGCCAGCTGCTGGATCTCCATCTCGAGGTCGTCGAAGTCGGAGCGCAGCGTGCTCCAGCCGTCGACGACGAGGAAGACGTCGCCGTAGCCGTCGTCGGCGCGACCCTGCGCGCGGCGCGAGCGGTAGGTCTCGATCGAGTCGATGCCGTTGGCACGGAAGTAGGCCTCGCGGCGGTCGACGACCCCGCCGACCTCGGCCATGATCCGGCGTACGACGTCGGGCTCGGAGCGCGTGCCGACGCCGGCGACGTGGGGCAGGTTGACCATGGGCGCGAAGGTGCCGCCACCGAAGTCGAGCACGAAGAACTGCGACTCGGCGGGCGTCGTGGTCAGCGCCATGCTGGTCACAATCGTGCGCAGCATGGTGCTCTTGCCGCTGCGCGGGCCGCCGACGACGGCCACGTGGCCCCCGGAGCCGCTCAGGTTGATGGTGAGGGTGTCGCGGCGCTGCTCGCGCGGGCGGTCGACGGTGCCCAGCGGTACGACGAGCCCGCCCAGGGCCCGCCACTGCTTGGAGACCAGCCCGAGGTCGGGGTCGGCGACCAGGTCGGGCATCAGCTCGTCGAGGGTGTCGGGCACGTCGAGCGGCGGCAGCCACACCTGGTGGGCGGCGGGGCCGTGACCCACCATGTGCTCGACGGCGATGTCGAGCAGCGTCTCCTGGCTGTCGGGCTCGACCTGGGGCTCGGGCTCCGGCTCCTGGTCCGCGGCCTCGAGCTTGTGCACCTCGGAGATCGTGAACGGCAGGATCCCCTGGAGGTGGCCGCCCTCGTCGCGACGGATGCGCACCCGGCCGGACGGCGGCCCGGAGACGTAGGCCGCCTTGAACCGGATCAGCGAGGTCGGGTCGGGCTTGAGGAAACCGAGGCCGGGCACCGCCGGCAGCTCGTAGGCGTCGGGGACGCCGAGGACCGCGCGCGACTCCTGGGCGCTGAACGTGCGCAGCCCGACCCGGTAGGACAGGTGTGACTCGAGGCCGCGCAGGCGGCCCTCCTCGAGGCGCTGGGACGCCAGCAGCAGGTGGAGGCCGAGGGAGCGACCGAGGCGGCCGATCGCCACGAACAGGTCGATGAACTCCGGCTTGGCCGAGAGCATCTCCGAGAACTCGTCGACGACGACGAAGAGCGACGGCATCGGCTCGAGCTCTTCGCCGCTGACGCGGGCCTTCTCGTAGTCGCGGATCGAGGCGTAGTTGCCGGCGTCGCGCAGCAGCTCCTGGCGGCGCACCATCTCGCCCGACAGGGCGTCCTGCATGCGGTCGACCAGGGTGAGCTCGTTGGCGAGGTTGGTGATGACCGCGGAGACATGGGGCATGTGGGACATGCCGGCGAACGTCGCGCCGCCCTTGAAGTCGACCAGCACCATGTTGAGCTGCTCGGGGGAGTGGGTCATGGCCAGCCCGAGGACGAGCGTGCGCAGGAACTCCGACTTGCCCGAGCCGGTCGCGCCGATCACCAGCCCGTGCGGGCCCATGCCCTGCTGGGCGGACTCCTTGATGTCGAGGTGGACCAGGCCGCCGCCCTCGCCGAGCCCGATCGGCACGCGCAGCCGGTCGCGGGCCGGGCGCGGTCGCCAGGCGGCGACCGGGTCGAAGCGGCGTACGTCGCCCAGACCGAGGAGGTCCATGAAGTCGGTGGGGCCGGTGATCTCGCCGCTGGCGGGCTCGGTCGTGCCGGCGGCCACCGTGTGGAGCGGGGTGAGGCGCCGGGCGAACGCCTCGGCGGTGGCGAGGTCGCACTGGTCGGCCTTGGCCCGCACGGGCTCCTCGCGCAGCCGCAGTGCCAGCACCGGCACCTGGCCGTCACTCGCGACGGGTACGTCCTCGAACTGGACCCGGAGCCGGCTCGGGTCGTCGAGCTCTCCCCAGTGGGCGGGCAGGTCCAGCACGGTGACCCCGTGGAGGCCGTCGGGCGGGATGACGTGGTTGCCGGGCGGCAGCTCGACGTCGTCGGTGATCAGCAGGATGTGGGGCGTGGCCGGGCGCTCGTCGGCGCCGAAGCGTGGCCGGTCGCTGAGGTCGGGGGGCAGCAGGCTGGCCAGGTCGGCCAGCGACGTGGTCACCATCCGCATCGGGCCCACGGCATCGGTGAGCTGGGTGCTCTGCGCGTGCGGTAGCCACTTGATCCAGTCCCAGTGCGCGAGGTGCTGCTCGGAGGAGAGCACCGCGACGACCAGGTGCTCGGGGGAGTGGAACGCGGTGGCCGAACAGATCATCGCGCGGGCCAGCCCGCGGGCCTCCGCCTCGTCGCCGCAGAGCTCCACCCGGTCGAAGGCGCGCAGGTCGATCGACGCCGGCAGGTCGGGCTGCAGCCGGTGCACGACCAGCAGCCGGTGCAGGGCGGAGGCGGCGGCGGGGTCGACCTCGTCGATGGGCGCGCTCTCCGGTGGCACCAGCTCGAGGGCCAACGGCTGGGCGCACAGGCCGTAGCGGACGTGCAGGAAGTTGGGGTCGCTGGTCGAGTGCTCCCAGATGCGGGAGCGCTCCTCGGCGATGGCCGGGAGGGAGCCGGGGTCGGGGTGGTGCCAGGTCAGGGCCCGGCGCTGCTGGTCGGCGGACTCGCGGGCGACCTTGCGGACGTTGTTGAGGTAGCGGAGGTACTCCGTGCGAGAGCCGGTGACCTGCTGGGCGCGCTGCTTACGCTGCCGGTCGATCTGCACGACGATGAAGCCGATCGTGGCGAAGAGGAACATGCCGGCCGCGATGAAGCGGATCCCGTTGCCTCCGGTGCTCCGGGAGCTCATCGTCGCGACGAGCACGATCGAGCCGAGGCTGCCGAGCATCGGGATGGCGTTCATCATCACGCCGGCCGCGCCCTCGTTGGGCTGGATCTGCGGCGGCGGCTGGAGAACCAGCTGTCCGGTCGGCATCTCCGGCTCGTCGACCCGTGCTCCGCGAAGCGTCGTGCTCAACTCATCAGTCCTCGCCGTAGACCATCCGTGCCCGAGAGTGCCCGGCCCGCTCCCGCCGCGGTGGCTCGATGATATGCACAGCGTCCAGCGGCTACGCTGCGCGCGACGGGCGGTCCCGTCCGGGACTTCTTCGGGGAGGCGACGTGAGCGGGTCAGCCGGGCACACCACCGACGGCCTGTCCCTCAGCGTGCACGGCCCGTCCGGGGTGCTCGACCTGGTCGTCCCTGCCGGCGCCTCCGCCGGTGACGTCGCGATCGAGTACGCCGCCCAGGCGCGGATGCCGGCGGTGCCCACGCTCCTCACGGGGCTGGGCCAGGCCCTCGACCCCGAGGAGTCGCTGGAGGGTGCCGGGGTGCGGTCGGGCTCGCTGCTCGTCGCGCTGCTGCACGGCTCCGCGACGCCGACTCCCACCGCGTCCCGACGGCGCCGCCCGGCCGATCGCACCTCTTCGCGCAGGGCTGGGCCGGCACTGGAGGCACCCGGTGCGATCTCCGTGCTGTGGTTCTGCGTGAGCGCCGGCGTCGCGCTGCTGGCCGGCTGGTTCGCCTCGCAGGAGGAGCCGTCCGACCTGCGCTCGGTCGCCGTCTGGCTGCTGGCGGGGGCTGCCGTGGTGGGTGTGCTGCCGTTCGGGCGCTACGCACCACACCGGATCCTCGCGGCGCCGGCCTTCGCGGCCTCGGCCGCGTTCGTGGTCGCCTGGGACCCCGCCCCCGAGCGCCTGCCGACGATCGTCGGTGTCGCCGCCCTCACCGCCGCAGTGACCGCGGCCGTCGCCCGCGCGCTCGACCAGCACTCGGAGGAGGCGCTGCGGGTCTGGGTCGTCGTCGGCGTGGCGGCGTTCGTCGTCACGTGCGGTGTGGCCCTGCTCGACTTCCGGCCGCAGGTCGCCTGGACCTTGCTGCTGGTGCTCGCCATGCTCGCGGCCCGGTTCGTGCCCACCCTCGCCGTCGACGTGCCCGACCAGTTCCTGATCGACCTCGAGCGGCTGGCGGTCACGGCCTGGTCGGCGCGTGACCGGCCCACCGGTCGCCGTGGCCGGATCGTCGTACCTCCCCACGCGATCGAGGTGGTGGCCGAGCGCGGCACCCGTCTCGTCACCGCGGCCTGCGCCGCGATCCTGGCGACGGTCGTGATCTCGGCACCGCTGCTGCTCGAGACCGCGACCCAGCGCCACGACTGGGTCGGCGCGCGCTGCCTGGTCGGGTTTGCCGGCGCGACGCTGCTCTTCACAGCCCGCAGCTATCGCAACACAGCGGCGCGGGCGCTGCTCCGCGCCGCCGGGCTGGCGTGCTGGATCTTCCTGCTCGTCGCGCTGTTCACCGACGCCGAGGTCGACACGGTGCTGACCCTCGGGATCGTGGCGATTTCCCTTGCCTGCTTGGTGATTGTCGCCTCCGTGGCCCTCGGGCGGGGGTGGCGGTCGGCGTGGTGGTCGCGCCGCGCCGAGGTCGCCGAGGCACTGTGCGGGTCGTTCGCAGTCGGGTCCGTCGTGGTCGCCGTCGGGCTCTTCCGGCAGCTGTGGGAATTGACAGGCTGAGGTTTAGGGGGTTAGCCCCCGGGTAGAGACGTGGTTGTCCGGATCGGACCGAGACGGACCCAGATCTGACACCACTGCACCACTCGGAACAGACCTCTTGAGAACGACCCCACGAATGAGCGGCGACATGCCGCCAGACATTGAAGGAGAAGGCGACATGTCCGAAAACTCCAACGAGTTCGGCCAAGGCGAAGGTGTACTCACCCGTGCCGCGGGGATGGTGGCCGATGCTCGCAGCGACTTCAACACCATCAGCCGTCAGCTGACCGACCAGATCTCGCAGGTCCAGGGCCGCTGGGGCGGCCAGGGCGCCACGGCGTTCTTCGCCCTGCAGCAGGCCTGGACCGAGAAGCAGCAGGTCATCGTCGACGCGCTCAACGAGTTCGAGAACTCCCTCGGCGTCACCGAGCGCGACAACATCAACACCGATGACGCGCAGGGCAGCAACTTCACCAACCTCACCCACAAGCTCGGCTGACGGCCGCTACCGGACTAGGAGCACACCAATGAACCTCGACGGAATCAAGGTCAACCACGGTGCCGTGGACCAGGCCGCGGCCGACATGTACCAGAAGGTCAAGGACATCGACGACCGCATGAACCGCCTCGAGTCTGAGCTCGAGCCGCTGCGTAGCCAGTGGGTCGGTCAGGCGCAGTCGCAGTACACGATCTCCAAGGCCAAGTGGGACTGGGCCATCCAGGAGATGCGGGACCTGCTCGACAAGAGCAGCCAGACGGTCTACCAGTCCAACGCCGAGTACATGGCCGCCGACAAGCGCGGCGCCGCCCAGTTCGAGATCTGATCTCGCGGCACGGACGGACAGGACGGAAGGGGGTCGGCACTCGGTGCCGACCCCCTTTGTCGCCGTCTCACCCGCTCGCTCCCTCCCCTGACCTGGTCAGGAGCTAAGGACTCCCACGTCATGCTGATGATCGACAGGGTCGTCTCGATCCTTCACGACCTCTCCGTCAACGAGGAGGCCATCCAGGCCGTGTCGGCCGCCCTCCAGGACGGCGCGGAGCTGATCGAGACGAGCAGCTTCATGACTGCCGACCCGCTCCCCGTGACCGCGTTCGGCGCCGGCGACAAGGGCGGCCTGCTGGGCTTCCACCACGACAAGGCGCGGGTCGTCATCCAGGAGACCCTCGACTCCTTCATGACCGACCTCGTGGGCTTCGCCGAGGGCGTCTCGTACGCCGTCCAGCTCGTCGTCGGTGCCGACGAGACGGCGGGGGCCGACCTGTCGGTGCAGCGGCAGGCCGTCGAGATCCTGGCGAGCCACAGCGACTTCTCCGCCTCTGAGCAGCAGGAGCAGGGAGCCCGCGACGCCTACCCCGACAGCCCGTCGGACGGCGGCGCCACGAACGAGGGGACGGGAGCCTGATGGCCAACGGTGAGCAGGTCGCCCAGCTGCAGACCGCCTTGAGCGGCGTCGAGCTCGGCCGGGTCCGGCTCGCGGCGACCGACTGGCACGACGGGGCCAAGGTGCTGCGCGACGTCGCGGCTGCCCTGGCCAAGTGCAGCCCCGACATCCGCGAGCACTTCGGCGGCGAGACCGGCGCGGCCGCCCAGGCGGCGTTCGACCGGGTGCACTCCCGCGTCTCCGAGCGAGCCGACCAGATGGCCCTGGCCGGCGGTGCGCTCGACGACGCCGGCGACGCGATCTTCACGGCCGAGGAGGACGCCAAGGCACTCGAGGCCAAGGAGCCCAAGCCACCCACGAAGGAGACGCCCGGCCTCGACGAGACGCCGCTGGAGGCCCTCAACCGGGAGGCCCGCGACGGTCAGGCCGCGTCCGACTACCAGGCCGAGTTCGAGAAGCACGAACGCCGGGCGCGCAAGATCCGCACCGCTCTCGAGGCCGACTACGACGTGTCGACCGAGAAGATGAAGCAGATTCACGGCGACCCCGACCCGATCACGGACGGGCCCGGTGGTGGCGGCAACGGCGGTGGCGGTGGCGGCGGGACCCCGCTCAAAGGCACCGGCCGACCGCCCCGCGACCCCGGCGTCGGCACCTTCGACGAGCCGCGGCCGCCCAGACCGCCGCGGCCGCCCGAGCCGCCCATCTGCTTCCCGCCCCCGCCTCCGGAGCCGCCGCTCCCGCCGGAGCCGCCGCTCCCCCCGGAACCCCCGCTGCCCCCCAACCCGCAACCTCCCGGCACGCCTCCGACGACCACGCCTCCTCTCAGCACGTCGTCACCGTCCGGGCTGAGCGCCGGTGTGGCCGGTGGCCTCGCCGCGGGAGCGGTCGGTGGCCTCGCCGGCGGCGCCATCCGTGGAGCACTGTCGTCGGCCGCCGGCGGCACTCCGGTGCGCCCCATCGGCGCTGGTGGTCGACCGGGCGCGCCCGGTGCCCTCGGGCGCGGTGCTGCCGCCGGAACGCGCGGCGGAGCCGCCTCTCCAGGTGCCCCTGCCGGGCGTGGCTCACGCGGTGGGACACGTGGTGGCCAGGGCGGTGCCGGCGGCCGTGGCGCGGCCGGAGAGGGAGCCCCCGGCGGCCGCGGTCGCGGCACCAAGCGCGACCGGGACGAGAAGGACCCGAGACGCAACCTCTTCCTCGACGAGGACGGGTGGACCGACGACGAGGGCGCCGCGCTCGGTGTGATCGACTGAGCGGCACTCCGGCCAGACCCGCCCGGGCCGGTAGCATGCGCCTCGCTTGCGCCGGGCGCTCGGATCCGTTGCGAACACCCCTGAGGGAGAGACGATGAGCCAGGTCCCCGTTGGCGCGTCGGGACTCGTGCGTGTGACGGTCACGTCCGGCAGCCGCCGAGTCGACCTCGTGCTGCCGGGCGCCGTACCGGTCGCTGAGCTGGTGCCCGAGCTCGCCCGCAGTGTCGGGCTGCTCGACGCCAGCACGGTCTACGGCGGCTACCGCCTGGTGACCGCCGAAGGGCGGCGCCTCGCACCCGACTCGGGCCTGACGCTCCAGGGCGTCGAGGACGGCGTGACCCTGACGGTGACCGCCGGGATCGACGACGATCCACCGCGCGTCTACGACGACGTCGTCGAGGCGATGACCGACGTCGTCGAGCGCGACCTGAAGCCCTGGGAGCCGGCCTCGGGACGCCGTACGGCGCTGAGTGCCGCCGCGCTGTTGATGAGCCTGGGGGCGGTGGCCCTGCTGATCCAGGAGGACTCCCTGCTCGCGGCCGTCGCGGCGGTCACCGTCGCGTTCGCCCTCGTGTCCGGCGCGATCGTGCTGTCGCGCGCACAGCGCGAGGCCGAGGCCGCCGTCGCGGTCGCCTGGATGGGCGCCGGCTACGCGGCCGTCGCCGGCCTGATGCTCGCGCCCGAGGGTCCCTTCTTCGACTACCCCGTCGCCTACGCCGGCGCGGGTGCCCTGATCGCCGGGCTGGTCTGTCTGGTCGGTCTGGGCGAGGGGCGCACCCTGGTCATCCCGCCGGTCGTGGTCGGCGCGTTGTTCCTCGCCACCGGCATGCTGATGCGTGCCACCGACTTCGACCCTGCGGTCGTGCTCACGGTCGTGCTCACCGTGGTCGTCATGATCGGCAGTGTCTTCCCGTGGCTCGCACTGGGCGCGACTCGCACCCAGGTCGACCAGCTCTTCTCCGCCGCCGACATCACTGCCGACCCTGCCGAGATCGACCCGGCCCGGGTCGAGGCCGACGCTCGGGTCGCCCACGAGATCCTGGTCGCCATCTCCGGCACGGTGGGCCTGCTGCTCGTCGTGATCGCGCCGCTGGCGGTGTCGCTCGGTCTCTTCGGCACCCTGCTGGCGGTGGTCTGCAGCCTGGTCGTCATGCTCCGCACCCGTCAGTACCGCACCGGTTCCGAGGTGCTGGTGGGTCTCGTCTCGGGCATCCTCGGCCTGGTCTCCGTGGCGGTCTCGCTGCTCGTGATGTTCCCCGAGTGGCAGCCGGTGGCGGCGGTGGTGCTGGCCGGGTCCGGCGCCGTGCTCCTGGCCGCGACCCTGCTCCCCGCGACCCCGTCCGTACGACGCGGTCGCTTCGGCGACGTGGTCGAGAGCATCGCGCTGCTCGCCCTGCTGCCCCTGGCGGTCCTGGCCGTCGGTGTGTTCGACGTGTTCCAGTCGGTCGGGCGCTGAGGGCTCCCGGATGGCCACCAAGAAGGATCTCGTCGAGGCCTACTCCTTCAGTCGTCGACGGCTCGTCACGGCCTTTGTGTCCGGGGCGCCGGGCGGCCGGGAGGTCGAGCCGTCACGGCCCGGACGCACGATCGTCGGTGGCCTCGCGCTGGCGGTGCTGCTCTGCGCCGGTGCCGCGATCGCCGGCGTCTTCAAGCCCGACGTCGACGTCGACTGGGAGCAGCCGGGCCTGATCCTCTCGAAGGAGAAGGGCGCCGCCTACGTCATCCTCGAACCCAACGCGGACGGTGAGCACCAGGTCCGCCCGGTCATCAACGTGACCTCGGCCCAGCTGATCCTCGGGGAGGACGCCACCCCCGACGTCATCCCGCAGGCCGAGATCGACGAGAAGAAGATCGGCCCCGACATCGGCATCCTGGGGGCGCCGGTGACCGTGCCCGCCACCGACGACCTGATCGAGAGCGGCTGGACCGCCTGCACCGACAACGACCGTGGCACCCGCTTCACCGTCAGCGCCGCCCCGGACGTCGACGCCGCTCCCGACAGCGGAGCGCTGGTCAAGCACGGCGGCGCCTTCTACATCGTGGCTCACTCCCAGCTCGACGACGAAGGACAGTCGCGGGCCTACCGCTACGAGCTGCCCAAGCTGGCGGGCCTCGACAACCTGCTCGGGGCCCTCGGGATGCCGATCGACGACAACGCCACCACGGTGCCTTCCGAGTGGCTCGACCTCTTTCCCGCCGGGGGCCCCCTCAAGCTCGAGAGCTTCGGCTTCGAGACCTACGGCAAGGCGTCCCCGCAGGCCGGACAGGGCGGGCTGCCGGATACGGCGAAGATCGGTGACTACTACGAGATCGACGGCCAGCTGACCGTCCTGACGCCCGACGGTCCGGCCGTGATGACCGAGTTCGCCCGGGCGCTCTACCTCCAGGTCCGCCCCGACCGGGCCAAGGACCTCGGTCTGGACGAGCCCGCGGACGTGTCGCAGGCGGAACCGCCGTACCGGGACGCCCACTGGCCCTCGGAGGTGCTGAGCCAGCTCCTGGGCGAGCAGTGCGCCCAGCTGCTGACCGAGCCGGGGGAGCTGCCGCGCGCCGTCCTGGTCGCCAACCCCGGCGACTTCGCCAGCGCCGCCGACGTCGAGGCCGGCGACCGCGAGGTCACCGTCGACCCCGGTCGCGGCGCCTTCGTGCTCTCCGGCGGCTGGCACGACCCCGAGGTCGGCGAGCCCTTCGTGATGGACGCCAAGGGCTTCAGCTATGCGCTGATCGGCACCGATGCGGTCGCCAACCTCGGCTTCGGCGACTACGACGCTCCCGTGGTCCCCGACAGCTGGCTCCAGCTGTTCGAGGAAGGCGAGGAGCTGTCCGTGGACGCGGCTCTCTGCCCGCCGATCCGGCCGAGCCGCGAGGACCGGGCGGAGGAGGGCGGCGAGGAGTCGGACGAGGCCGACGGACAGGCCGAGTCATGCGAGTGACCCTGCCGCTGCGCTCGGTCCTGGCCGGAGGGCTGGCGGTCGGCACCCTCGTCGTCGGCGGCGCACCCGCGCACGCCGTCGACCAGGAGTGCAGCGCGATCCGCGCGGACAACACCGACCCGACGACCGCCGAACGGGTCGGCTCGCCCGTGCAGCTCCTGCAGATCGACGAGGCGCAGCGCATCGTCGCCGAGTCGGGCAAGGAGCCGGGCGAGGACGTGGTCGTCGCAGTCCTGGACTCCGGGGTCGCCAAGAACGACTTCATGTTCGTGGGCCAAGGTGACTCCTTCTCCAAGACCCCCAAGGACGCCGTGCCCCTGGAGATGCAGGGCACGGCCGTGGCCGGCCTGATCGCGGCGAAGGGTGGCGAGGACCAGTCGATCGGCATCGCCCCCGGCGCCGTGATCTTCGACGTCAAGATCTACGACCGGTTCACCACCGACGACCCCGACACCGAGTCGGAGCCCGACGTGGGAGCGCTGCTCGGAGCCCTGCGCTACATCGCCGGCCTGGAGAAGGGGACGGTCGACGTCGTCAACATCTCGGTGGCGTTGCGCCACAGCGAGGAGCTCGACGCCGAGCTCGACGAGGTGCTGGAGGACCTCGCGGACAAGGACATCGTGGTCGTGGCCGCGACCGGCGACCGGCCCGAGGAGGCCGACCCGCTCTACGCCGACTTCGGGTACGACGGAGAGGAGCCGCCGCACGGCGAGGACGCCCGCAAGGTGATCTGGCCGGCCAGTGACCCGCACGTGCTGGCCGTCAACGCGAGCGCCACCGTGTTGGTCGACGACGAGGTGGTGCCGGGCGACGCCTTCGACTCGGTCCTGCGCAGCTCGGCGACCGACGTCGCCGCGCCGACCTCCGACGCGGTCTCGGTCGCGATGGACGGCGAGAGCACCTGCCTGCTCCCCGAGGTCTCCACCGCATGGGCCACGGCCGAGGTGTCCGGAGTGGTGGCGCTGCTGCGGTCCTACTACCCCGACGAGAGCGCCCAGCAGATCGTGGAGCGCATCAAGCGCACCGCCACCGGCTCGCCCCGGGCCGGCACCACGCTCACCGGCCACGGCGTCGTGCAGCCGGTGGAGGCCCTGCAGCGTCCGCTCCCGGCTGAGGGCGACGCCGCCGGCTCACGCATCGTCGACCCCCCCGACGAGCGGGCGGAACGGCCGCAGCCTGAGCCCGACCTGCTCGCCAGCACCAAGCGCAACGCGGTCTGGTGGGGGCTGCTCGCCGGCGGTGGGCTCGTGGTCGCCGTTCTCCTGCGGCCGGTGCTGGCCCGCCGCCGCGACTGACTCCTGCCGCCGGGTTGATCGCGGCCTACGACATCAGCTGCGATCCTCGAACAGCGTCGTCGGCGGCTCGCGGCCCTCGAAGCAGAGAACGCCGGTCTCGTCCCCGAACGTGTTGCGCGCCTCGATGCAGTAGCCGCCGCCCTCGACCGTGACGCGCACCGTCTCGGTATGGGAGTCGAGGGTGAGCCCGGTCTCGCCGCCGGTCCGGTCGCCACCTGCCAGCGTCAACGCGGCCGGCCGGCCGGTCTCCTTGATCTGCTCCCACTCGTACTGGGCGACCGCGAGCACGTCGTCGTACAGCGGTCGTGCCCGGTCCGTACGGCGGTCCAGCGCGGTGGTCGCCGGCAGCAACAGCGAGAAGAACACCACCGTCGCCACTCCGGCGAACCACGCCATGCGCTGCTCCGTGCTGAGCCTCGTCGTCCTGGTCATCGCTCCGAGGGTGGCACACGTCGTGAGACGACGAACGGCGCCGCGGTGAGCGGCGCCGTCCGGTTGGCGGAGGATAGGGGATTCGAACCCCTGAGGGCTTTCACACCCAACCCGCTTTCCAAGCGAGCGCCATAGGCCACTAGGCGAATCCTCCGCCGGAGACCCTACCCGGCGGTTCGGGGTCGGATGAAATCGCCTAGACTCCGGGGCAACCCCCCGTGTGGCGACATCTTGCTCAACTCCCCCAGGGCCGGAAGGCAGCAAGGGTCGGCGAGCTCTGTCGGGTGCGCGGGGGGCCTCATTCTTTCTGGAACCGGGCCGACGACCGCCCGCTACCGGCTGTCGGCAGCGGTGGTTAGTGTTCTGGCGTGGAGTCCCCCCTGGCGTTGTACCGCCGCTACCGTCCCGAGACCTTCCAGGAGGTCATCGGGCAGGAGCACGTGACGGAGCCGCTGCGGGTGGCGCTGGCCAACAACCGGGTCAACCACGCTTACCTCTTCTCGGGTCCGCGCGGGTGCGGCAAGACCACGTCGGCCCGCATCCTGGCGCGCGCCCTCAACTGCGAGCTCGCTCCGGTGGCCGACCCGTGCGGTGAGTGCGACAGCTGTCGCGACCTGGCCCGCGGTGGCCCCGGCTCGATCGACGTGATCGAGATCGACGCGGCCTCCCACGGCGGTGTCGACGACGCGCGCGACCTGCGGGAGAAGGCGTTCTTCGCGCCCGTGCGCAGCCGCTACAAGGTCTACATCATCGACGAGGCCCACATGGTGACCACGCAGGGCTTCAACGCCCTGCTCAAGCTGGTCGAGGAGCCGCCGCCCCACCTGCGCTTCATCTTCGCGACGACCGAGCCCGACAAGGTCATCGCCACGATCCGCTCGCGCACCCACCACTACCCGTTCCGGCTGATCCCGCCGCGCCTGCTGTCGTCCTACCTCTCCGAGCTGTGCATCCAGGAGGGCGTCTCCATCGAGCAGGCGGCGCTGCCCCTCCTCGTGCGCGCCGGTGCCGGGTCGGCCCGCGACACCCTGTCCGTGCTCGACCAGCTGCTGGGCGGCGCCGGGCCCGAGGGCGTCACCTACGCGCTCGCGAGCGGGCTGCTCGGCTACACCCCCGACACCCTGCTCGACGAGGTCGTCGACGCGTTCGCGGCCGGTGACGGCTCCGCAGTGTTCGGGGTGGTCGACAAGGTGATCGAGACCGGCCAGGACCCGCGCCGCTTCACCGAGGACCTCCTGCGCCGCCTTCGCGACCTGGTGATCATCTCGGCGGTGCCGGACGCGCCGGCCACCGGGCTGATCGACGTCTCCGAGGACCAGGGGGAGCGGCTGATCGCCCAGGCCGCCCGCTTCGGCGCCGCCGAGCTCAGCCGCGCCGCCGACATCGTGGCGACCGGCCTGACCGAGATGCGCGGGGCCACCGCGCCCCGGCTGCTGCTCGAGCTCATCTGCGCGCGGGTGCTGCTGCCGGGCGCCGACCACTCCACCGACGGCGTGCTCGCGCGCCTCGACCGCCTCGAGCGCCGCGCCGCGATCACCGGCTCCCCGTCCGACGCCGTGGCCGCGCCGGCCCCCGCGAGCGCGCCCGCACCTGCCCAGGACCGGCCTGCCCAGTCCCGACCGGCCCCCCGCGAGCCGGAGGCGCCCGCACCGGTCGCGGCACCCGAGCCCCCGCCGGCGGCTCCTGTGCCCCCGGCCCGCCCGGTCGAGGTGGTGCCCGAGACGCCCGAGCCCCAGCGCGCTCCGGAGCCGGAGCCCGCGCCCGCGACGGCGGGCACGAGCGTGCTGTCCCTGGTCGACGTACGCCGACTGTGGCCCGACATCGTCGAGGCGACCAAGCAGCGGCGCCGGGTCACCTGGATCCACCTCACCCAGCACGCCCAGGTGGTCGCGGTCGACGCCGCCACCCTGACCCTCGGCTTCTCCAACGCCGGGGCGCGCGAGTCCTTCGACAACGGCGGCTCGCCCGAGATCGTCCGCCAGGCCGCGATCGACGTGGTCGGCACCGACTGGAAGGTCGAGACGATCGTCGACCCCGGTGCCTCCGCCGACGTGCCCCCGCCGCCCCCACCCGCGACGCCGGAGCCCGTGCGGCCCGTGTCGTCCGAGCCGGTCGCCCAGCGCGCCGAGCCCGACGGGCCCCCGGCCTGGATGAGTGACGACGCGGCGCCCGCCGAGCCCGAGCCGCCCGCCGCCGCCAAGCCGGACCCCGTCTCCGTGGGGGCGGCTCGCGAGGCGATCAAGGGCACCCGTCCCGCGGGCGCCGGTGCCGACAGCGGCCCCGACCTGGCCGCCGCCGACGCCGACGCCCACCCCGACGATCTCGACGCCGACTCCGACGAGCTCGGGGGGGCCGACCTGCTCGCCCGCGAGCTGGGGGCGAAGATCATCGAGGAGATCCCCAACAAGTGAGCTCCCCCCAGACCACCACCCGCCCACTCCACCCCGAGGTGACCGCACGATGACGCAGAACCCCTTCGACGCCCTGGGTGGCGGTGGCTTCGACATGAACGCCCTGCTCCAGCAGGCCCAGCAGATGCAGGAGCAGCTCCAGGCCGCCCAGGAGCGGCTCACCGACACGGTCATCGACGGCACGGTCGCCGGTGGCGCCGTGACCGTCAAGGTCAACGGCGTGGGTGACCTGATGGCAGTCGAGATCAAGGCCGGCGGGTTCGACGGCAGCGACGCCGACGACCTGAGCGACCTCGGCGACATGATCGTGGCCGCCTACCGCGACGCCAAGAGCCAGGCCGACGCCCTCGCGGGCGAGGCCCTCGGTCCACTGGCCGGAGGTGGCGGCCTCCCGGGCATGCCGCCGTCCGGCCAGCTGGGGTTCTGAGCCCGCCTTGTACGAAGGCGTCGTCCAGGACCTCATCGACGAGCTCGGCCGGTTGCCGGGAGTGGGACCCAAGAGCGCCCAGCGGATCGCCTTCCACCTGCTCCAGGCCGAGCCGACCGACGTACGCCGTCTTGCCGACGTGCTGATGGAGGTCAAGGCCAAGGTGCGGTTCTGCTCGGTGTGCTTCAACGTCTCCGAGGACGAGCAGTGCCGGATCTGCCGCGACCCGCGCCGCGAGACGACGGTGCTGTGCGTGGTCGAGGAGTACAAGGACGTCGTCGCGATCGAGCGGACCCGCGAGTTCCGCGGCCGCTACCACGTGCTCGGCGGCGCGATCTCGCCGATCGACGGCATCGGGCCCGATCAGCTGCGGATCAAGGAGCTGTTGCCCCGGCTGGCCGACGGGGTGGTCACCGAGGTGATCCTCGCGACCGACCCCAACCTCGAGGGGGAGGCCACGGCGACCTATCTCACGAGGCTTCTGGGGCCGATGGGCTTGCAAGTGACCCGCCTGGCGAGTGGACTGCCGGTGGGTGGTGACCTCGAGTACGCCGACGAGGTCACCTTGGGCAGGGCTTTTGTGGGAAGACGGGCAGCCGAATGACCAGCAATATGCAGGGCAACATCCAGGACACCGACCTCGACGGCGTGACGCAGGACTTCGCGCAGGAGATCGCCGACAGCGTCGCGAGCTTCCTGATCGCGCTGAGGGCGATCAGTCGCGAGGCCACGTCCGGGCAGGCGATCTCGTTGCTGCTGCTCGAGATCAGCCAGGTGCTGCTCGCAGGGGCCCGCCTCGGCGCGCAACAGGACTTCACGCCCACCGCCGACTACCAGCCCGACGTCGGCCCCGAGGCCGACCTCGACGAGATGCGGCTGCGCCTGGCCACGCTGCTCGGCAACGTCGACACCTACAGCTTCGTGCACGACCCCTACGTCCCCGAGGTGGTCGAGAGCCAGCTCTCCGACGACCTCACCTCGATCGCGACCGACCTCGAGAACGGCCTGCGCCACTACCGCCTCGGTGACATCAGCGAGGCGCTGTGGTGGTGGCAGTTCTCCTACGTCGCCTCGTGGGGCAACCTCGCCGGGGCCGCCCTCAACGCGCTGCTCTCGGTGGTGTCGCACGACCGGCTCGACGTCGACAACGACGAGGAGATCGAGCAGATCGAGGCGGCCGAGGCGGTCCTGGACGTCGACCCGGCCTGACCCCGCGCGCTCGGTAGACTCTGGGGGTCCTTCCCCGATCGCAGGAGTGAGCTCGTTGGGCATTGTCGTGCAGAAGTACGGCGGCTCGTCCCTGGGCGACGCCGGCCGGATCAAGGAGGTCGCGCGCCGGATCGTCGAGTCCAAGAAGGCGGGCTACGACGTCGTGGTCGCCGTCTCGGCGATGGGCGACACCACCGACGACCTCCTCGACCTGGCCAAGGGTGTCAGCCCGCTGCCGCCGGCGCGCGAGATGGACATGCTCCTGACCGCCGGCGAACGGATCTCGATGGCGCTGGTCGCGATGGCGATCTCCGACCTGGGCTTCACCGCCCGCTCATTCACGGGCTCGCAGGCGGGTGTCATCACCGACTCCGCGCACGGCCGGGCCAAGATCATCGACGTCACCCCGGGTCGGATCTCCGCGGCGATCGCCGACGGCCACATCGTGATCGTGGCCGGCTTCCAGGGCGTCAGCCAGGACACCAAGGAGATCACCACGCTGGGCCGCGGGGGCACCGACACCACCGCGGTGGCGCTGGCCGCCGCGCTCGGCGCCGACTACTGCGAGATCTTCACCGACGTCGACGGCGTCTTCACCGCCGACCCGCGCATCGTGCCGACCGCGCGCCGCCTCGAGCGGGTCTCCTACGAGGAGATGCTCGAGATGGCCGCCTCGGGCGCCAAGATCCTCCACCTGCGGTGCGTCGAGTACGCCCGCCGTTACGACATGCCGGTCCACGTCCGTTCCTCCTTCTCGCACAAGGAGGGGACCTGGATCACCCCCGAGCAACCAGGAGAAGAAGCCATGGAGCAGGCGATCATCGCGGGCGTTGCCCACGACCGCAGCGAGGCCAAGATCACCGTCGTCGGCGTACCCGACAAGGTCGGCGAGGCCGCCCGGATCTTCGAGGCGCTGGCCGCGACCGAGGTCAACATCGACATGGTCGTGCAGAACGTCTCCGCCGCGGCCACCGGCCTCACCGACATCTCCTTCACGCTGCCGCGCGCCGACGGCCAGACCGCGATGAGCGCCCTGGCCCGGATCCAGGACGAGGTCGGCTACGACAAGCTGCTCTACGACGACCGCATCGGCAAGGTGTCGCTGATCGGCGCCGGCATGCGCTCGCACCCCGGCATCACCGCCAAGTTCTTCGCCGCGCTCGCCTCGGCCGGCGTCAACATCGAGATGATCTCCACCTCCGAGATCCGGATCTCGGTGATCGTCAACGAGGTGCAGGTCGACGAGGCGGTGCGCGCCACGCACACCGCGTTCGAGCTGGACGCCGCCGAGGTCGAGGCGGTCGTCTACGGCGGGACCGGGAGGTAGTCATGGGTGTCCGTATCGGCATCGTCGGCGCGACCGGCCAGGTCGGCGTCGCCATGCGCCAGATCCTCGCGGAACGGGACTTCCCGGCCGACGAGATCCGCTTCTTCGCGTCGGCCCGCTCGGCCGGCTCGGTGCTGCCCTACGCCGGACGCGAGATCACCGTCGAGGACGCCGCGACCGCCGACCCGAGCGGCCTCGACATCGCGCTCTTCTCCGCGGGCGCCACCACTTCGCGCGCCCTGGCCCCGGCCTTCGCCGCCGCCGGCGTGACCGTGGTCGACAACTCCTCGGCGTTCCGGATGGACCCCGACGTCCCGCTGGTCGTCTCCGAGGTCAACCCCGAGGCGATCGAGCTGGCGCTGTCCGGCCGGCGCATCATCGCCAACCCCAACTGCACCACGATGGCCGCGATGCCGGTGCTCAAGCCGCTGCACGACGCGGCCGGGCTGGTGCGCCTGATCGCCTCGACCTACCAGGCCGTCTCCGGCTCCGGCGTCGCCGGCGTCGAGGAGCTGGCCACCCAGGTCGCCGCGGCCGGCGACAAGGCCCGTGAGCTGGCCTACGACGGCGAGGCCGTGTCGTTCCCCGACCCGGTCAAGTACGCCCGCACCATCGCCTACAACGTGCTGCCGATGGCCGGCTCGATCGTCGACGACGGCCTGTTCGAGACCGACGAGGAGCACAAGCTCCGCAACGAGTCGCGCAAGATCCTCGGCATCCCCGACCTGGCGGTCTCCGGCATCTGTGTCCGGGTCCCGGTCTTCACCGGGCACTCCCTCGCGATCAACGCCGAGTTCGCGTCGTCGATGACCGTCGAGCACGCCCGCGAGCTGCTGTCGTCGGCCCCGGGCGTCGCGCTCTCCGACATCCCCAACCCCCTCCAGGCCGCCGGCAAGGACTCGTCGTACGTCGGTCGGCTGCGGCACGACCCCGGCGTACCCGACCACCGTGGCCTCGCGCTCTTCGTGTCGAACGACAACCTGCGCAAGGGTGCCGCGCTCAACACCGTCCAGATCGCCGAGCTCCTCGCCGACCGCTGACGTTGACCCGCCCGAAACTTTCGGGCGGGTCAACGGGCAAGTCGGTGAGTTTCGGGCGGGTCAGTACTCCCCCGCGGAGGGACGAAGTCACTCCACGGGTTCGATGAAGGTCGTCGTGACCCAGTGGGAGAGCAGGTAGGCGAGCACGGAGACGGCCGGGATGGCGATGATCATCCACCAGGCGTCGATGACCTCGATGAAGAACAGCAGCGCGACGACGGAGACCAGGCCGACGGCCAGGAAGCTGGTGCTCCCGGGGTCGGGCACCTCGAACATCCGCAGCAGCACCGAGCCGAGCACGATCATCAGCACCACGATGACGACCAGCAGCGGGAAGCCCGCGCTGCCGCAGGTCGACGTGTTCTGGACGGCCTCGCAGCCGCGTAGGGCTCCGGCCGTGGCGCCGACCAGCGCGAGCCCGACGACCACGCCGGTGAGGGCTGCGGCCACCCGGCCGGGCAGCGGCTTCCGCGGCGGCCGAGGCTCCTTCGGCGGCTTGGGTGCCTTCGGCTCCTTGGCGCGCTTGCGCTCCTTGGCCTTCGGCTCGGGGGTGGGAGTGACGGCGGGCGGCTCGACCTCGTCGACGAAGAGCGGGGGCGGCGGCTCCTCCTGCGGGGGAGCAGCAGGCACGGAGGCCGCGACGGGCGCCGCGTCGACCATGGTGTCGTGGACCTCAGGAGCCGGCTCCGGCTCGATGACCTGGGTGTCCTCGACGTCGGCGGGGGCCGTCTCGGCCTCGGGGGCGGACGCCTTGCGGCCCCTCTTGCGGCCGAACAGCCGGGGCGGCTCGAGCCGCGCCTGGGCGTCCTGCTGGTCCTCGTCTGCCATGCGGGCAGTCTGTCACGCGGCAACCCCCGGAAATGGCACAGACCCGGACCCATTTTCGTGGGTCCGGGTCTGGCGGATGTCCTGCGACATCACATGGTCGGGCTGACAGGATTTGAACCTGCGGCCTCCTCGTCCCGAACGAGGCGCGCTACCAAGCTGCGCCACAGCCCGATTTATGGGCTCCCCCCGGTGGAGGGAGGAGCCCACAAGCACGGGAGCATACCCGAGCGTGGAGCGCGTCCCCCAATCGGCCTCAGCCTCGGGGCACCAGGGTCAGCAGGGTCGCCTCGGGGCGGCAGGCGACCCGGATCCGGGTCCACGGGCTGGTGCCGACGCCGGCGGAGACGTGCAGCCACGCCGAGCCGGAGTCGCCGGGCCTCGAGTCGGCCGGGTGGCGGTGCAGGCCCTTGGCACGCGCGGTGTCGAGGTCGCAGTTGGTGGTCAGCGCCCGGCCCCCCGGCAGGCACACCTGGCCTCCGTGGGTGTGCCCGGCCAGGACGGCGTCGTAACCGTCGGCGGCGTACTGGTCGAGCACCCGGAGGTACGGCGCGTGGGTGATCCCGAGCCGCAGGTCGGCGGTCGGGTCGGCCGGGCCCGCGACCAGGTCGAGCCGGTCGTAGCGCAGGTGCGGGTCGTCGACCCCCGCGAACGCGAGCGTCGTCTCACCCACGGTCAGGGTGTCGCGGCGGTTGGTCAGGTCGAGCCAGCCGGCACCGGTGAGGGTCTGGCTGAGCTCGGGCCACGGCAGCTGGGGTACGTCGGTCCGGCGGGTGCCGTCGTCGGGCAGCAGGTAGCGCAGCGGGTTGCGCAGGGTCGGCTCGTAGTAGTCGTTGGACCCGTGGACGAACACTCCCGGGACGTCGAGGAGCGCCCCGAGGGCGTCGCGCACGACCGGGACGGCGTCGCGGTGCGCCAGGTTGTCGCCGGTGTCGACGACCAGGTCGGGGCGCAGGTCCGCCAGCCCGCGCAGCCACTCCTGCTTGCGCGTCTGGCCGGGGGTCATGTGGATGTCGCTCAGGTGCAGCACCGTGAGTGGCCGCTGGCCCGGGGGCAGTACCGGCACCTCGACGCGCCGCAGCGTGTAGGCCCGCGCCTCCCAGGCGGCGTACGCCGTCAGCCCGCCGCCGGCGAGCGCCCCGGCGCCCAGAAGGCGGGGGAGCAGGCGCGGGAGAATCCGGAGGCTGGGCATTCGCCCAGGCTGCCACAATGGCCCTATGAGTGCTCTGAAGGACCGTCTCCGCGCCGACCTGACCACCTCCATCAAGTCGCGTGACGAGGTCCGCTCCTCGACCCTGCGGATGGTGCTCACCGCGATCACCAACGCGGAGGTCGCCGGCAAGGAGGCCCGCGAGCTCACCGACGACGACGTGATCGGCGTGCTGTCGAGCGAGGCCAAGAAGCGCCGCGAGGCGGCCACCGCGTTCGCCGACGGTGGCCGGGCCGAGATGGCGGCCAAGGAGAAGGCCGAGGCGGCGGTGATCGCCGACTACCTGCCCGCCGCGCTCAGCGACGACGAGGTCGCCGCCCTGATCGCCGCCGCGATCGAGCAGACCGGTGCCGCCGGTGAGGGCATGCGCGCCATGGGCAAGGTCATGGGCGTCGTGACGCCCCAGGTCAAGGGTCGCGCCGACGGGTCGGCCGTCGCCGCGGAGGTACGCCGCCAGCTCGGCTAGCGGCCCCCGCCGTTGCCGTTGCCGCCGCCATTGCCGTTGCCCTGGCCGCCGCCCCCGCCACCGCTGCCCGGAGGCGGACGGGTGCGGCCGGTGGACTGGTAGATGACCACGGTGTCGCCGCTGGCGAGCTCGGAGCCGATGCCGGGGTCGGTGTAGGCGACCGTGTCCGCCGGGTAGCCGGAGGGCCGGTAGCCGCCGAGGGTGACCTCGAAGCCGAGGTCCTCGAGCTCGCGGCGGGCGTCGTCGACGCTCATCCCGCCGACGTCGTGGATGCCGATGAGCAGGCCCATCACGTCGGTGCCGCTGGGCTGGGTGAAGTCCTCGTCGTCTAGCCACTGCTCGATGACCTTCATCGCGTCGCCCCACATCGGGCCGGCCAGGGTGGAGCCGAACGCCGCCGAGACGTAGGAAGGCCCGATGGTCTGGCCGTTGAGCGTGATCGGCTGACCCTCCTTGTTGGCGCCGGCGATCATCGAGGCGGTGGCGAGGTTGGGCGTGTAGCCGACGAACCACACGGCGCGGTTCTCCTGGATGGTGCCGGTCTTGCCGGCCGAGGGCTGTGCGGTCTGGATGTTGGCGCTGTAGCCGAATCCGCCCGGCTCGAGCACCCCCCGCAGGATGTCGTTGACGGCGTCGGCGACCGAGCTGGGCATCACCTGGGTGCACCGCGCGGGGTAGTCCTTCAGCGTGTTGCCGGCCGCGTCGAGGATCGCGGTGACCGGGCGCGCGTCGCAGTGGAGGCCGCGGCCGGCGAAGGTCGCGTAGGCCTCGGCCATCTCCAGCGGGCTCACGTCGGCGACCCCGAGGGTGAACGTCGGGACCATCTCGGTGTCACGGTCGGTGAGCTGGATGCCCATCTGCTTGGCGAGCTCGTAGGGCTCGCAGAGACCGGTCTCCAGCTCGAGCTGTGCGAAGAAGGTGTTCACCGAGAGCCGGGTGCCGGTGTAGAGGTCGAAGGTGCCGGAGTCGGTGGAGTTGGAGGGGTCCCAGATCTCGGAGCTCTGGTAGAACTCGCCGTCGCAGACCTCGAAGTCGCCCTGGTCGAGGAAGACCTGCGGGGGCGAGGGGATCTGGGTGGAGAGCGGGATCTCCTGCTTGATCGCCGAGGCGAGCACGAACGCCTTGAACGTCGAGCCGGCCTGGAAGCCGTTGGAGTCGCCGTACTGGGAGGGCACGACGTAGTTGAGGTAGGTCTCGCCCTGCTTCTTGCGGGCACCCATCGGTCGGGACTGCGCGATCGCCTTCACCTCACCGGTGCGGGGCTCGACCATCGCGAGCGCCCCGATGGCGTCGTTCTCCTTGTAGACGTGGGAGCGCACCGACTCGTCGGCCGCGTCCTGGAAGCGCAGGTCGACGGTGGTGCGGATCGTCAGGCCGCCGGAGTTGAGCAGCCGCCAGCGCTCCTCGGCCGTCCGGCCCAGCGAGCGGTCGCGCATCAGGTAGCGCAGGACGTAGTCGCAGAAGAACGGGGCCCGCGAGAAGAAGCAGCCGTTCTGAGTCTTGTTGATGTCGAGCTTGAGCCCCTTGGCCTTGGTCCTGTCGGCCTGCTGCTCGGTGATGACGTTGAGCTCGGCCATCCGGTCCAGCACGATGTCGCGGCGCTCGCGGGCGCGGTCGGGGGAGTTGGTCGGGTCGAACTTCGTGGGGTTCTGCACGAGGCCCGCGAGGATCGCCGACTGGTTGAGGTTGAGCTTGCGGGCGTTGACGTCGAAGTAGTGGCGGGCGGCCGCCTGTACGCCGTAGGCGCCGTCGCCGAAGTAGGCGATGTTGAGGTAACGCTCGAGGATCCAGTCCTTGCTGTAGGCCTTCTCGACCGCGATGGCGTAGCGCAGCTCCCGGAGCTTGCGGGCGTAGGTCTGGTCGACCGCCGCTTCCCGCTCCTGCTTGGTGTCGGCCTGGTTGAGGAGCGTGAGCTTGACCATCTGCTGGGTGATCGAGGAGCCACCCTGGACCACGCCGCTGGAGGCGGAGTTGGTCAGCAGGGCGCGGATGGTGCCCTTGACGTCGAGGGCACCGTGCTCGTAGAAGCGGTAGTCCTCGATCGCGACGATCGCCTTGACCATCCGGCGCGACACCTGGCCGAGCGAGACCTCGACGCGGTTCTGGTCGAAGATCGTCGCGATGGTCTCGCCGTTGCCGTCGACGATGCGGGTCTTCTGGGGCAGCGCGTCGGCCTCGAGCTCGGTCGGCAGCTGGTCCATGGTCTCGGCGACGTTGCGGGTCGTCACGCCCACGACCGCGGCGAACGGGATGGCGAGGCCGGCCACGACCACGCCGAGCACGGCGGCGACAGCCACCATGACGCCCAGGTGGGAGACCACCTTGACGAAGGAAAGACGCTCAGATCCAGACCGGGACATGGCGCCAGCGTACGTGAGGAGGCCGAGCGGGCGGCTTTCGGCGGTGCGACCGTCATACCAGGCCCGAGTGCGGGTATGACCACAAATGACTAGTCATTTCGGACTAGTGAGTGTGGGTCGTGCGGGCCTTACGGTTTGGTTGAAACATCCTTAACTTTGTCATTGTTGGGATAGGAACCGGGGGCGTCGTGGGGACGCACTTCCTTCTCGGAAGATGTGGGGACATCACTTATGTGGGTTGAAGACTGGGCGCCTCGCGCCGCTTGCAGGGCCACGCAGCCGGACCAGCTGTTCGTGCGTGGCGCAGAGCAGAACAAGGCCAAACAGCTGTGCGCCGGGTGTCCCGTGCGCACCGAGTGCCTGGCCGAGGCTCTGGACAACCAGATCGAATGGGGGGTCTGGGGCGGGATGACCGAGCGGGAGCGCCGTGCGCTGCTGCGTCGTCGCCCGGCCGCGTCCTGGCGCACGGTCCTCGAGACCGCTCGCGAGGGCAGCCAGGTCGCCGTCCTGGCCTGAGCCACCAGCGCAACGCCTGAGCCGCCCCGGGAGGGAGGGTTCAGGCGTTGTCTACTGCCCGGCGAGCAGGTCGCCGATCCGGCGCAGGCCCTCGAGGTCGTGCACATCCCCGGCGAGCGCGGGCACCACGGCCGTCGCCACCTGCGGGTGGGCGGTCGCGAAGCGCTCGCGCAGCCGCGCCTCCCGCTCGACCATCCGGGTCTGGTCGGCGTGCAGCCGCAGGAGCCCCGCGGTGAGCGACTCCGGGTCGCGCTTGCGCAGCCGCTCGGCGGCCGCCATCGCCTCGTCCGCCGACAGCGTGCCCGCGGGCGCCGGGCTCGCCCGGTTGACGATCAGCCCGGCCAGTGGCATCCGGTCCTCGCTGAGGCGCTCCACGAAGTACGCCGCCTCGCGCAGCGCGTCCGGCTCGGGCGCGGCCACCACGAGGAACGCCGTGCCGTCGGCCTGGAGCAGCGCATAGGTGCGCAGCGCCCGCTGGCGGAACCCGCCGAATACCGTGTCGAGCGCCGAGACGAACGTCTGTAGGTCCTTGAGGACCTGACCGCCGAGGATCTTGGTCAGGGCGTTGGTGATCAGGCCGAAGCCGGCCGTCATCAGCTTGGCCGGACCCCGGGCCGGGGCCAGCATCAGGCGGATGAACCGGCCGTCGAGGAAGCTCGACAGCCGCTCGGGGGCGTCGAGGAAATCCAGCGCCGAGCGTGACGGCGGGGTGTCGACCACGATCAGGTCGTAGCTGCCGTCGACGGCCGCCTGGGCGTGGATCTGGCCGAGCTTCTCCATCGCCATGTACTCCTGCGTGCCGGCGAACGAGCTCGACAGGGCGATGTAGAAGGGGTTCTCCAGGATCTGCTGCGCCTTCTCGGGACTGGCCTGGCTCTCGACCACCTCGTCGAAGGTGCGCTTCATGTCGAGCATCATCGCGTCGAGCCACCCACCCCCGGAGGTGTCGACCGGCGACACCGGGCGGGGCGTGTTGTCGAGCTCCTCGATGCCCATCGACTGGGCCAGCCGCCGAGCCGGGTCGATCGTGAGGACGACGACCTTGCGGCCACGCTCGGCCGCGCGCAGCGCGATCGCCGCCGCGCTGGTGGTCTTGCCGACGCCGCCGGAGCCGCAGCACACGATGATGCCGGTGGCGGGGTCGTCGATCAGGGCGTCGACGTCGAGGGCGTGTGCCTGGGTCCCGGTCGGTCCCTGCCGGGTGCGGGCTTTCGTCATCTCTCGGGGTCCCCGGCGAAAGCGGAGCGAAGCGAGCATTTCGTTGGGGTGTTCATGCCATCCCCTGGTCTCGGAGGCTGGCGGCGAGCTCGTAGAGCGCGCCGAGGTCGACGCCGAGGGGCAGCCGGGGCAGCTCGTACGTCGGGCCGCCGAGGCCGCCGACCAGCACCCGCTGGGAGTCCTCCAGCGCCCGCCGCTCGGCGTGGTCGTGGGCCTCGCTGAGCAGCCCGTCGACCAGCGCCGGGCCCGGAGCGATGCCGGCGTACTCGAGGTCGGCCTCCACCTCGGAGCGGTCGATGGTGCCGCTGTGGGAGCGGGCCAGGTCGTCGGCCGAGAGGTCCTGCGGCCGGACCAGGTTGACCACGATGCCGCCGACCGGGAGGTCCGCGGAGCGCAGCTCGGCGATGCCGTCGGCGGTCTCCTGTACCGGCATCTCCTCGAGCACGGTGACGAGGTGCACGGCGGTCCGGGGCGAGCGGAAGAGCGTCATCATCGTGTCCGACTGCGACTTGATCGGCCCGACCTTGGCCAGCCCGGCCAGCTCGTTGCTGACGTTGAGGAACTGGGTGATCCGCCCGGTGGGGGGCGCGTCGAGCACCACGGCGTCGTACTGGATGGCGCCCTTGTTGCGGGTGTTGCGCTGGACCGCCTCGAACACCTTGCCGGTGAGCAGCACGTCGCGGACGCCGGGGGCGATGGTCGTGGCGAACTCGATCACGCCGAAGCGGTCGAGTGCGCGGCCGGCGCGGCCGAGCTTGTAGTAGAGGGAGAGGTACTCGAGCAGCGCGGCCTCGGCCTCGATGTGGAGCGCGTGGACGACGCCGGGGCGGCCGTCGGCGCCGGGCAGGCCGGTCGTGAGGCGTCGCTCCTCGGGGGGCAGCGGGTCGACGTCGAACATCCGCGCGATCCCCTGGCGGCCCTCGACCTCGCACAGCAGGACGTTCTTGCCGCGGTCGGCGAGCGCCAGCGCCAGGGCCGCCGCCACCGTGGACTTGCCGGTGCCGCCCTTGCCGGTGACGACATGGAGTCGCACCTTCGGCCAGTCGTTCGCGGCTTCACTCACGGGTGAAGCCTAGGGCCGTCGTGGTTGACGCCCGGCGGCAACCTGCTTGGATCGGGCCATGGACAAAGTGGTGGCCTCCGCGGCCGAGGCTGTGGCCGATATCCCGTCCGGGGCGATGTTGTCGGTGGGTGGGTTCGGGTTGTGTGGGATCCCGTCGGTGTTGATCGATGCGCTCCTGCAGGTGGGTACGACGGACCTGGAGGCGGTGTCGAACAACTGCGGGGTCGACGACTGGGGGCTGGGGCGGCTGCTGGCGCAGAAGCGGATCCGGCGGATGATCTCCTCCTACGTGGGGGAGAACAAGGAGTTCGCCAGGCAGTACCTCTCGGGTGAGCTGGAGGTGGAGCTGACTCCGCAGGGCACGCTGGCGGAGCGGATGCGGGCGGGTGGGTTCGGGATCCCGGCGTTCTTCACGATCACGGGGGCGGGCACCCAGGTCGCCGATGGTGGGCTGCCGTGGAAGTACGACAGCGAGGGCGCCGTGATCGTGGCCTCGCCGCCGAAGCAGACCCAGACGTTCGAGACCGACCACGGTCCGGCTGAGTTCGTCCTGGAGCACGCGATCACCGCGGACTTCGGGCTGGTGCGGGCCTGGAAGGGCGACCGGCACGGCAACCTCGTCTACCGCGACTCTGCCAGGAACTTCAACCCGCTCGCTGCGATGTGTGGGCGGGTCACGATCGCGGAGGTCGAGGAGCTGGTCGAGCCCGGGGAGATCGACCCCAACCACGTGCACACCCCCGGGGTGTTCGTGCAGCGCGTCGTGGCGCTGACTGCTGAGCAGGCCGCGGACAAGCGGATCGAGAAACGCACCGTGCGGAGCCGCCAGGAGGTCTCACCGTGAGCTGGTCGCGTGAGGAGATGGCTGCCCGGGCGGCCTCGGAGCTGGTCGACGGGTCGTACGTCAACCTCGGGATCGGGCTGCCGACGCTGGTGCCCAACTATGTCGCCGACGACGTCGAGCTGGTGCTGCAGTCGGAGAACGGCATCCTCGGTGTGGGTGCCTACCCCCTGGACGGCGAGGAGGACCCGGACCTGATCAACGCCGGCAAGGAGACCGTCACGCTGCGTCGGGGGGCGTCGTTCTTCGACTCCGCGACGTCGTTCGGGATGATCCGGGGCGGCAAGATCGACGCCGCGATCCTTGGCGCGATGCAGGTCTCCAAGGGCGGTGACATCGCGAACTGGATGATCCCCGGGAAGATGGTCAAGGGCATGGGCGGCGCGATGGACCTGGTCCACGGCGCCAAGCGGGTGATCGTGCTGATGGAGCACGTCGCCAGGGACGGGTCCTTCAAGATCGTCGAGGAGTGCTCGCTGCCCTACACCGGTCGCGGCGTCGTCCAGCGCATCATCACCGACCTCTGCGTCATCGACATCACCCCCGCCGGGCTCACGCTCGTCGAGCTCGCCCCCGATGTCACCGAGGCCGAGGTCCGCGAGAAGACCGAGCCCGAGCTGGTCTAGCGAGGGGCCCCGATGTCACGTCCGGGACGGGCTGTCTCGTCATCAGGGTATGAACACGACGACGCAGACAGCGGCGACCGGCGTGCTCACGGCATCGGCGTCGTACGTCGGTTCGTGGGCCTCGTTCGCACCGCGGTCCTTCTACGACGACTTCCCGGGCTTCAACCGCATGTGGGTCGGGGGTGACGGCCCCTACAACGAGCACCTCGTCCGCGACGTGGGCGGGCTCTACCTCGCCCTCGCCGTCGCCGGCCTCCTCGCCCTGCTCTGGCGCGAGCCACACGTGACGACGCTGCTCGGCGCCGCCTGGGCCGTCTTCTCGGTGCCGCACCTCGGCTACCACGGCCACCACCTCGGGCAGATGGACACGCTCGATGCAGTCGGCAACGTGGTCACCCTCGGTGGGACGCTGGTCCTGGCACTGCTCCTGCTCGTGCCGTCGCGGAAGGAGGCCGGTCGATGAAGCCGATGAGGATCGCCGTGGCTGGTGGGACCGGCGTCGTCGGGCACCACGTCGTCGAGGTCGCCCGGGAGCGCGGGCACCACGTCGTGGTCCTGTCGCGCTCGGAGGGGGTCGACCTGACGACCGGCGCCGGCCTCACCGAGCGTCTCGACGGAGTCGACGCCGTCATCGACACGACCAACCAGGTCTCGCAGAGGCGGGCGGACTCGGAGGCGTTCTTCGGCGGCGTGACGCGCACCCTGCTGAGCGCCGAGGCCGCGGCGGGGGTGCGCCACCATGTCGTGCTCTCCATCGTCGGCATCGACGACGTCGACTCGGGCTACTACGCCGGCAAGCGGCTCCAGGAGCGCATCGCCGCCGAGGGCCCGGTGCCGTGGAGCGTGCTGCGGGCGACCCAGTTCCACGAGTTCGCCGAGCAGGCGCTGGGCTTCGTGCGGGTCGGGCCGTTCTCGCTGGTGCCGCGGATGTTGAGCCAGCCCGTCGCCGCCCGCGAGGTGGGCGAGGCGCTGGTCGACCTGGCGGAGGGTGACCCGGCCGGCCAGGCTCCCGAGCTCGCCGGGCCCGAGCGGCTGCAGATGGTGGACCTCGCGCGCAAGGTCGCCCACGGGCGCCGGGTGGTCCCGGTGCGGGTGCCGGGTGCCGCGGGCAGGGCGATGCGCACGGGCGCGCTGGTGCCGACGGGCGATGGTCCGCGCGGCCGCGTCACGTTCGACGCGTGGCTGGCGGGCCGGTGACCGACCTGCTGGCGGCGGCGTACGACGCGGAGCGGTCAAGGCTGGTCCGCGTCGCCTACGCCATCCTCGGCAGCCATGCCGAGGCCGAGGACGTGGTCGCCGAGTGCTGGCTGCGGCTGGCCGCCGCCGACGAGCGCGAGCCGGTCCGCGACGTCGCGGCCTGGGCCACGGTCACGGTGGCCCGGGCGGCGCTCGACGTGCTCCGTTCGGCGCGCGTGCGCCGTGAGTCGTACGTCGGACCGTGGCTGCCCGAGCCGGTGGTGGTCGTCCCCGACGCCGCTGACCGCGTCAGCCTCGACGACTCGGTGCGCTACGCGCTGCTGGTCGCGCTGGAGCGGCTGACGCCGGCCGAGCGGACCGCGTGGGTCCTGCACGACATCTTCGAGATGCCCTTCGACGACGTCGCGGACGCCGTCGGGCGGACACCGGTCGCGGTGCGCCAGCTCGCCCGTCGGGCGCGGCAGCACGTGGCCGCCGGGACCCCGCGGGTCGCGGTCGACGCCACCACGCACGACCGGGTGGTCGGAGCGTTCCTCGGCGCTGCCGCCGGTGGCGACCTGGCCGGGCTGGTCCGGCTGCTCGACCCGACGGTCGTGCTCACCAGCGACGGTGGCGGTGTCGTGAACGCGGCCCGGCGGCCGGTGCTCGGTCCCGACCGGGTGGCTCGGTTCTTCGCGGGCATCGCCCGCAAGGACGGTCAGGTCGAGATCGTCGAGATCAACGGCCGGACCGGCCTCACCTTCAGCGTCGACGGGCGGCTGCACTCGGTCGTGTCGTTCACGGTCGACGGCGAGCAGATCACCCGCATCGACATCGTGCTCGCGCCGGACAAGCTCAGCGGCGTGCGGTCCGCCCGGACGCCCTAGCCCTTCGGGGGCAGGGACTGTGCGGTGGCGACGCCGCGGCCGACCCAGGCCCCGAGCTGCTCGTCGGTGCGCACGAGCAGACCGCCGTCGTGGCTCGCGCAGACCGCCAGATGGCCACCGAGCAGGAACGCCGGGCCACCGAACATCCGCTTCTCGTCGGCCGGGCCGTGCTCCTGCACCAGCTCGCGGACCCGATCGGCCAGCTGCTCGTCGTACGCCATGAGGAGAGTGTGGCGCACGGCGCCGACAGCGCCGTTCTGGTAGTCATGGCGAATGAGCGCCGCGACCTACAAGGACCTCTGCGTCGACGCCGTCGACGCGGCGCGGCTGGGGCGGTTCTGGTCCGACGTACTGGGGCTGGAGCTGCGGCGGCGCGAGCGCGACGGCATGACGCTGCTCGTGGGGGCCGGCGACCGGCACACGGTATGGGTCAACCAGGTGCCGGAGCCCGTCTCGGTGAAGCAGCGCGTGCACCTGGACGTCCACGCGGCCCGCGTCGACGACGTACTGGCGGCCGGGGCGACCGCCGTCGACCTCGAGTCGTTCTCGTGGAAGGTCCTGCGCGACCCCGAGGGCGGCGAGCTGTGCGTCTTCGAGCGGGAGTCGGTGCCCGACGAGCGGCTGTACGAGGTCGGCGTGGACAGCGCCGACCCCGAGCGGATCGCCACCTGGTGGGCCGATGTCCTCGGCTCGACCGTGGAGCTCGGGACGGACGACTGGGGCGGGAGCTGGGCGGGAGTGCCGGTACCGGGTGCGCCGTTCGGGAGCTTCGTCTTCGTGGCGGTGCCCGAGCCCAAGACGGTCAAGAACCGCATCCACTGGGACGTCGACACCCCTGACCTCGAGCTGCTGGTCGGCGACGGTGCGCGGGTGCTGAGGGCGCCGGACGGCGACATCTCGTGGACGGTGCTCGCGGATCCCGAGGGCAACGAGTTCTGTGCGTTCGAGGAGTGAGGGGTACGACGTGGTGAAAGCAGAGCTGGAGGAGCTGCTGGTGCCCGACACCGCTGGGTGGCGGGCGTGGCTGCTGGAGCACCATGCCGACGTACCCGGCGTGTGGCTGGTGCTGAGCAAGAAGGGCGACACGGTCACCGAGCTGAGCTACCCCCAGGCCGTCGAGGAGGCGGTCTGCTTCGGGTGGATCGACGGGCAGGCCCGGCGCCGAGAGCAGGGCGGCACCTTCATCCGGATGACGCCGCGCGGCCCCCGCAGCAACTGGTCGGTCAGCAACGTCGAGCGGGTCGAGCGCCTCGACGCCGCGGGCCGCATGCACCCCGCCGGCTGGGCCGCCGTCGACGTCGCCAAGACCAACGGCCGCTGGGACAAGGCTGTCGCCGAGCGGGACGCCCGCTGACCCAGCTTGTGGATGAGCCGGGGGAAGTACGGAACGCAATCGACGTGGTTCTGTCGATTCTGGGTCGATTGCGTGCCGTACTTTCCCGGGCTGGGGCCGGAGGGACGCGAGGAAGCCCCCGGGTATGGTGCGAGCCATGACGAAATGGGAGTACCTGACCGCGCCGATCCTCACGCATGCGGCCAAGCAGATCCTGGACAACTTCGGGGCCGACGGCTGGGAGCTGGTGCAGGTCGCGCCCGGCATGAACCCGGAGAACCTCGTCGGCTACTTCAAGCGTCCCGTGGAGGGCTGAGCCATGAGCACCCCCGAGGAGCGGCTGGCCGGGCTGGGGCTCGCGGTGCCCGAGGTCGCGAAGCCGGTGGCGGTCTACGTGCCCGCCGTACGCAGTGGCAACCACGTCTACACCTCGGGGCAGCTCCCGATGCGCTCCGGCGAGCTGATGTTCACGGGCAAGGTGGGCGGCGAGGTCACCGTCGACGAGGCCGTGGAGTGTGCGCGGCAGTGCGCGCTCAACGCGCTGGCCGCGATCAGGGCCGAGGTCGGCGAGCTGAGCGCGGTGAAGCGGGTGGTCAAGGTCGTCGTCTTCGTCGCCTCCACCCCCGACTTCACCGGCCAGCCGGGCGTCGCCAACGGCGTCTCCGAGCTCCTGGGCGAGGTCTTCGGCGACGCCGGCGTCCACGCCCGCTCGGCCGTGGGGGTCACGGCCCTGCCGCTCGACGCCCCGGTCGAGGTCGAACTCCTCGTCGAGCTCTGACCGCGTGAGGATCCCACTGCCGCCGGTCCCGCTGCCGGCTCACCTGCTCGACGTCGCCCGTGAGTACGACGACGGCACCCGGCAGGCGGTCGAGCCGCGCAACGCGGCCACCGTCGTGCTGCTGCGCCCCTCCGACGAGGGCCCCGAGGTCTACCTGATGCGCCGGCAGGTCTCGATGGAGTTCGCCGGCGGCATGTGCGTCTTCCCGGGTGGCGGGGTCGACCCCCGCGACTTCGACACGACCGTGTCCTGGGCCGGGCCCCCCGCGTCCGAGTGGGCGCAGCGCCTCGGCACCGACGAGGAGACCGCCCGCGCGCTGGTGTGCGCGGCCGTGCGCGAGA
Source organism: Nocardioides szechwanensis (assembly GCF_900103935.1). GTDB lineage: Bacteria > Actinomycetota > Actinomycetes > Propionibacteriales > Nocardioidaceae > Nocardioides > Nocardioides szechwanensis. The sequence goes on along the minus strand of NZ_FNIC01000003.1, from coordinate 296,096 downwards.
CGTTCGAGGAGTCCGGGGTGCTGCTGGCCGGTACGTCGGAGACCAACGTCGTCGCCGACACCACCGGCGACGACTGGGAGGCCGACCGGCACGCGCTCGAGTCGCGCGACGTGGCGATGACCGAGTTCCTCAACCGGCGCGGGCTGGTGCTGCGCACCGACCTGCTCGGCACCTGGGACGGCTGGCTGACGCCGGTCTTCGAGCCCAAGCGCTACCGCACGTGGTTCTTCGTCGCGCTGCTCCCCGAGGGCCAGCTGACCCGCGACGTCTCGACCGAGTCGTCCTCGGTGCACTGGGTGCCCGCCCGGGTCGCCGCCGACCAGGCCGACCGGGGCGAGCTGGCGATGTTGCCGCCGACGTACCTCACCTGTCTGGAGATCGGCGAGCTCGAGTCGCCCGAGGCGGTCCTGGCGGCCACGCAGGGGCGCTCGGTGGAGATGTTCACGCCCACCGTCGAGGCCCTCGGTGACGGCTTCACGCTGTCGATGCCCGACCGGCTGCGGCCCCTGGTGGCGCAGCGACGCCGCGCATGACCGAGGCGACCGACGGGGCCTGGACCGGCGGGTCCTTCGGTGAGCGCGCGCGGTGCGTCCTGGCCGACAACGCCAACATGATGACCCTCGACGGCACCAACACCTGGGTGCTGCGCGAGCCCGGCGCCCGGCGCTCGGTCGTCATCGACCCCGGCCCGTCGATCCCGGCCCACCTCGACGCGATCGCGGAGGCGGCCGGCGAGGTGGGTGTCGTACTCCTGACCCACCACCACTACGACCACTCCGAGGCCGCCAAGGAGTTCGCCGAGCGGATGGGCTGCGGCGTACGCGCCCTCGACCCCGACTACCGGCTCGGCTCCGAGGGGCTCGGCGACGGCGACGTGGTCTCCGTCGACGGCCTCGAGATCAAGGTCGTGGGTACGCCGGGGCACACGGCCGACTCGCTGTCGTTCCTGCTGCCCGCGGAGGGTGCCGTGCTCACCGGCGACACCGTCCTGGGGCGCGGTACTACGGTCGTCGCCCACCCCGACGGCCAGCTCGGCGCCTACCTCGACTCGCTCGACCGGCTGCACGCGCTCGCCGCCGCCCACGAGGTCGCCTCGATCTGGCCCGGCCACGGACCGGTGATCACCGACGCTCTCGGTGCGCTCGACTTCTACATCGCCCACCGCAAGGAGCGCCTCGGGCAGGTCGAGGCGGCGTTCGCCCAGCTGCGCGACGCCCCGCACCCCGAGGGCATCGCCGAGGACGAGGTCCCTCGGCGGGTCGTCGAGATCGTCTACCAGGACGTCGACCCGGTGCTCTGGGGCGCCGCGGAGCTGTCCGTGCGGGCCCAGCTCGCCTATCTACAGAACCGCTGACGCGTTGCTCGGTGGAGTCAGCGGGCGCGTCGGGCCAGTCGCTCGACGTCCATGATGACCACCGAGCGGGGCTCGAGGCGCAGCCAGCCGCGCGAGGCGAAGTCGGCGAGCGCCTTGTTGACCGTCTCGCGGGAGGCGCCGACCAGCTGGGCGAGCTCCTCCTGCGTGAGGTCGTGGTGGACGTGGACGCCGTCGTCGGCGGTGCGGCCGAAGCGGTCGGCGAGGTCGAGCAGCGCCTTGGCGACGCGGCCGGGGACGTCGGAGAACACCAGGTCGGCGACCACGTCGTTGGCCTTGCGGAGACGGCCGGCGAGCTGGGTCAGCAGGCCGCGAGCGACGACGGGGCGCCCCTCGAGCCAGCGGAGCAGGTCCTCGTGGGACAGCGACGCGAACGTCGTGTCGGTGACCGCCGTGACCGTGGCCGAGCGCGGGCCGGGGTCGAAGAGCGACAGCTCGCCGAACATCTGGCCGGGGCCGAGGATCGCGAGGAGGTTCTCGCGGCCGTCGGAGGACGAGCGGCCGAGCTTCACCTTGCCCTCGAGGACGATGTAGAGCTTGTCGCCGGAGTCTCCCTCGTGGAAGAGCACGTCGCCGCGGCGCAGTCGCGTGTCGGACATGGACGCCCGCAGCGCCGTCGCGGCCTCGTCGTCGAGCGCGCTGAACAGCGGGGCTTGACGGAGTACGTCGTTGTCCACGGATCCTCCTGTTGTGGTGTCGGGTTGATCCTATCCAGTGGCTCATCTCACACGGAAACCCAACCCGCCCGATGACCTGCGAACTTGTCGCCCCGCAGTCGGGTCCGGACGCTGTTTCGGGGGTGTCCCCGCTGCGCCGTAGGCTGTCGGCGTGCCTGCGCCCGAGACCCACACCGGCCTCGTCCGGCGCGCACGCAAGATCGACCGGATGCTCGCCGAGACCTATCCCGACGCCCGCTGCGAGCTCGACTTCGACAACCCGTTCCAGCTCCTGGTCGTCACCGTCCTAAGCGCCCAGACCACCGACCGGCGCGTCAACGCGGTGCGGCCGACTCTCTTCGCCGCCTACCCCACGCCCGCGGCCATGGCCGCCGCCGACCGCGCCCACCTCGAGCAGATCGTCGGGCCCCTGGGCTTCTTCCGGGCCAAGACCGAGTCGCTGCTCAAGCTGAGCGCCGCGCTCGTCGAGCGGTACGACGGTCAGGTGCCCCCGCGGCTGGTCGACCTGGTCACGCTGCCGGGTGTCGGTCGCAAGACGGCCAACGTGGTGCTCGGTGACGCCTTCGGCGTACCCGGCATCACCGTCGACACCCACTTCGGGCGGCTCGCGCGCCGCTTCGGCTGGACCGAGGAGACCGACCCGGTCAAGGTCGAGCACGCCATCGGGGCGCTGTTCCCCAAGCGCGACTGGGTGATGCTCAACCACCACCTGATCTGGCACGGCCGGCGCCGCTGCCACGCCAAGAAGCCCGCCTGCGGCGCCTGCCCGATCGCGCGGCTCTGCCCGTCGTACGGCGAGGGGCCGACCGACCCGGTCGCCGCCGCCGCGCTGGTCAAGACGCAGGGTCCCGCGTGAGGAGGCTGCTCGGCGGGCTCTGTCTCGTGCTGCTGCTCACTGGCTGCACCGAGGACGAGCGCCCCGAGGTCAAGACGCTGCCCGAGGTCACCCTCGTGGGCTTCGACTCCGAGGACGAGGTCGACCTGTCCACGCTCAAGGGGCCGCTCGTCGTCAACCTGTGGGCGTCGTGGTGCGGCCCCTGCCGGCGCGAGCTGCCGATCCTCGAGGCGTTCGAGAAGGAGCACGGCGACCAGGTGGCGATGCTCGGCATCAACCACCTCGAGACGATGCGAGACAAGGCCGAGCAGCTGATCGCCGACAGCGGCGTCACCTACGAGCTGCTGTCCGACGACGAGGGCGAGGTGAGCGACTCCCCGCCGTTCCCGGACATCTTGGGCCTGCCGTTCCTGGCGCTGGTCGACGCCGACGGCGTCGTGGTCCACATGGAGTTCACGGAGATCGAGTCGGTGGCCGAGCTCGAGGAGCTCGTCGAGACCCACCTGGACGTGACCCTGTGACCTCCGACCTCCCCGACTGGCTCGAGCCGGTCGCGATCGGCGCCCGCTCGATCACGGTCCACGAGCTGACCCGCTTCATGCCGCCGGAAGACTCCAACGCCCGCCGCGGCGCGGTCCTGATGCTCTTCGGGGAGGGGCCGCAGGGACCCGACCTGCTGCTCACCGAACGCGCGCACCACATGCGGTCCCACCCGGGCCAGGTCTCGTTCCCGGGCGGCACCATCGACGAGGGCGAGACGCCGCACGACGCCGCGCTGCGCGAGGCACAGGAGGAGACCGGGCTCGACCCGTCCGGCGTCGACGTGTTCGCCGAGCTCCCCGAGCTCTGGCTGCCGCCGAGCAACTTCGCCGTCACCCCGGTCCTCGCCTGGTGGCGCGAGCCGAGTCCGGTGTCGGTGGTGTCACCCGACGAGGTGCACGCCATCTACCGCGTGCCGCTCAGCGAGCTGACCGAGCCGACGCACCGGATCGCCGTACGCCACCCGAGCGGCTGGGTCGGTCCGGGCTTCCTGATCGGCGACGACCGCGACGTGATCCTGTGGGGCTTCACGGCCGGGATCATCTCGCGGCTCTTCCACTTCCTCGACTGGGCCGAGGAGATCGCCGACCCGCCGGTGCACGACCTACCGGCCCACATGCTGCAAGGTGAACCCACCCGCACCGACTTCAAGCCCAACACCCGTTTCGAGGAACGCCGTTGAACGCACTCGACTGGCTGCTCGTGCTGCTGGTGCTCGCCTACGCGCTCTCGGGCTACTGGCAGGGCTTCGTCACCGGGGCGTTCGCCACCACCGGCCTGCTGCTCGGCGGGCTGCTGGGGGTCTGGCTCGCGCCGGTCGCGCTCGGCGAGGCCGAGCCGTCGCTGCTGGTCTCGTTGGGGGCGCTGTTCATCGTGATCCTGTCCGCCTCGCTCGGGCAGGCCGCGATGCAGTACGCCGGCGCGCGGATCCGCGACCGGATCACCTGGCAACCGATCCGGGCGATCGACGCGGTCGGCGGGGCGGCGCTCAGTGCGGTCGCCGTACTCCTGGTCGCCTGGGCCCTCGGTGTCGCGATCTCGGGCTCGCGGATCGGTTCGGTGACCCCGCTCGTCCGCAGCTCCGAGGTGCTCGCGGGTGTCGACCGGGTGCTCCCGCAGTCGGCGTCCAACGTGCTCCAGGCGTTCAACAACGTCGTCGGCACCAGCTTCTTCCCGCGCTACCTCGAGCCGTTCGCCCCCGAGCGCATCGTCGAGGTCGGACCCGGCGACAAGCGGCTGCTCACCGACCCCGACATCACCCGCGCCGAGGCCAGCGTGCTCAAGGTGCTCGGCACCAACGACTGCGGCCGCGGGGTCGAGGGCACCGGCTTCGTCTACGCCCCGGGCCGGCTGATGACCAACGCCCACGTCGTCGCCGGCGTCGACAACCCCGAGGTGGTCGTCGGCGACACCTCGATGGCGGCCCAGGTGGTCGAGTACAACCCGGAGCTCGACATCGCGATCCTCGCGTTCGACACCGGCGACGTGCCGATCCTGGCGTTCAGGGACGCCCAGCCCAAGGACGCCGTCGCGATCCTCGGCTATCCGCAGGACGGGCCGTTCGACATCCAGCCCGGCCGGATCCGTGACGAGCAGCGGCTGCGCTCACCCAACATCTACGGCGAGGGCACGGTCATCCGCGAGGTCTTCTCGCTGCGGGCGCTGGTCCGCCCGGGCAACTCCGGCGGGCCGATCCTCACGTCCAAGGGTGACGTCGCCGGCGTGGTCTTCGCCGCCTCGGTCACCGACAAGGAGACCGGCTACGCGCTCACGGCCGACCAGGTCGCGGAGTCCGCGGCGATCGGGATCACCAACACCGAGAGCGAGTCGACCGGCGACTGCGCCGGCTGAGGTGAATCAGCGGACCGGGAGTACGAGCGCAGCGAGTACTCCCAAGGGAAGTGACGAAGTCACTTTCCCTGGCCCTTCAGGGCGGCGGGGATCTGCTTGCCCTGCCGGATCGCCTTCTCGGGCGCCTTGACCTGCTTGACCTTCTTGATGCCGACGAAGACCAGGCCCCCGGCGAGCAGCAGGTAGAACGCGAAGACGATCAGGAACGCCCAGTGCAGGTCGAGCCCGGAGCCGTTCCAGTGGATCAGGTAGGCGATCGCGACCGAGAGCATGATGACCGCGAGCACCAGCAGGAACCCGGCGGCGGCGAACAGCCCCGCGCCCAGCCCGCCGGCCTTGACGCTGACCTTGAGCTCCGACTTGGCGAGCTCGATCTCCTTCGACAGCAGCGTCGAGATGTCCCGGCTGGCGTCGGCGACGAGACGTCCGATGGTGGGATCGCCCTCAGCGGGCGGTGCCTTGACCGGTTCGGGTGACATGCGCGTTCCTCTGGTCTCGTTGGTCTCGGGTTCCGACCCTACCGAACCCCACCGGCGAACCTCACCAGTGCCGGTCGCGGTCAGGAGGTCTCGTCCCGCTCGAAGACGTCGGGTACCCCGTCTGCGTCCGTGTCACGCTCCTCGAGCTCGCAGATCCGCCGATAGACGCGGTTGCGCATCCTCAGCACCACCGAGGCGAGCACAGCGGCGGTGAGCGAACCGACGAGCACGCCGACCTTGACGTGGTCGGTGGTGGTGCTGCCGTGACCGAAGGCCAGCTCGCCGATCAGCAGCGACACGGTGAAGCCGATGCCCGCGAGCAGCGCCATGCCGAACACGTCGACCCACGACAGGTCGTCGTCGAGGTCGGCCCGGGTGAACGTGGCGAGCAACCAGGTCGACCCGGTGATGCCGACGGTCTTGCCGACCACCAGGCCGAAGACGATGCCGAGGGCAACCGGGTCGCCCAGCGAGTCGGTCAGCCCGCTCAGCCCGCCAACGGTCACGCCGGCGGCGAAGAACGCGAAGACCGGGACCGCGAACCCCGCGGAGATCGGCCGCACCAGGTGCTCGAGGTGCTCGGCCAGGCCCCGGGCGTCCTCTCGCCCGTCGCGCCGGAGCACCGGCACCGTGAACCCCAGGAGCACGCCCGCCACGGTCGCGTGGACGCCGGACTCGTGGACCAGCGCCCAGGCGAGGAGCGCCAGCGGGACCAGCAGCCAGGCGCTGTGGATGCGGCGCTGCACCAGCAGCGCGAACAGCCCAATGGGCACCACCGCCAGCGCGAGGAACAGCAGGTCCAGGTCGCTGGTGTAGAAGATCGCGATGATCGTGATGGCCAGCAGGTCGTCGACGACCGCCAGCGTCAGCAGGAACGTACGCAGCCCCGTCGGCAGGTGGGTGCTGATCACCGCGAGCACCGCCACCGCGAACGCGATGTCGGTGGCGGTGGGGATCGCCCACCCGCGCAGCGAGCCGTCGCCGCCGAGGTTCCACAGCACGAAGATCAGGGCCGGCGCGACCATCCCGCCGACGGCGGCGGCGACCGGTACGGCGGCCCGGCGCGGGTCGCGCAGGTCCCCGGCGACGAACTCCCGCTTGAGCTCGAGCCCGGCCACGAAGAAGAACACCGCCAGTAGCCCGTCGGCCGCCCACGCGCCGAGCGTCAGGTCGAGGTGCAGCGACGACGGGCCGACCCGCTGGTCGCGGATCGACTCGTAGACGTCGCTCCAGGGCGTGTTGGCCCAGATGATCGCGATCGCCGCCCCGGCGATGAGCAGCAGGCCGCCGGTGGTCTCGGCGCGCAGGATCTCCGCCGTACGGGAGTGCTCGAGGAACGTCCCCCGCGCGAACAGCCGCGGCCGGCCGGCCGGTCGGTCGGGAGGGGTCTGGGGTGCGGGGCTCGCGGGGCTCACAAAGAGGCTCCTGGCAGGGGTCGGCGGAATCGTTGCCGACCAGACTTCCCGGCGCACCTGGTGCCCACCCTACCCATCGCGAGTCGGCTCTTGTGCACGCCCAGAAACGCCGAGTCGGCGCGAACAACGTGCGTTCGCGCCGACTCGGCAGGTGGTCAGGCCTCGTCGCCGGCGGCGGAGCCTTCCTTCTTGGAGATCAGGTCCATCACGGTGGAGTCGGCGAGGGTGGTGACGTCGCCGACCTCGCGGTGCTCGGCGATGTCCTTAAGCAGGCGGCGCATGATCTTGCCCGAGCGGGTCTTGGGGAGCTCGGGGACGACCATGATCTGGCGCGGCTTGGCGATCGCACCGATCTCCTTCTGCACGTGGCGGCGCAGCTCCTCGACGATGTCCTCGCCGCCGTCGCCGGCGGAGTCACGCAGGATCACGAACGCGCAGACGGCCTGGCCGGTGGTCTCGTCGGCGGCGCCCACCACGGCCGCCTCGGCGACCTTCGGGTGGGACACCAGGGCCGACTCGATCTCGGTGGTGGACAGCCGGTGGCCGGAGACGTTCATGACGTCGTCGACGCGGCCGAGCAGCCAGATGTCGCCGTCGTCGTCCTTCTTGGCCCCGTCGCCGGCGAAGTAGAAGCCCTGCTTCTTGAACCGCGACCAGTAGGTGTCCTTGAACCGCTCGTCGTCGCCCCACAGGGTGCGCAGCATCGCGGGCCAGGGCTGCTTGAGGACGAGGTAGCCGCCGGAGCCGTTGGGCACCGACTCGCCATCGTCGTTGACGACGTCGGCCTCGACCCCCGGCATCGGCGTCATCGCCGAGCCCGGCTTGCCGGCGGTGACGCCCGGCAGCGGCGAGATCATGATCTGGCCGGTCTCGGTCTGCCACCAGGTGTCGACGATCGGGCAGCGGTCGCCGCCGATGACCTCGCGGTACCACATGTAGGCCTCGGGGTTGATCGACTCACCGACCGAGCCCAGCAGCCGCAGCGACGACAGGTCGAAGCCGTCGGGGATCTCGCGCCCTTGCTTCATGAACGTCCGGATCGCCGTGGGGGCGGTGTAGAAGATCGTGACCTTGTAGTCCTGGATGATCTCCCACCAGCGGCCCTTGTGCGGCGCGTCCGGTGTGCCCTCGTACATCACCTGGGTGGCGCCGTTGGCAAGCGGCCCGTAGACCATGTAGGAGTGGCCGGTCACCCAGCCGACGTCGGCGGTGCACCAGTAGACGTCCGTCTCGGGCTTGAGGTCGAAGACGGCGTTGTGCGTGTACGACGTACCGACGAGGTAGCCGCCCGTTGTGTGCAGGATGCCCTTCGGCTTGCCGGTGGTGCCCGAGGTGTACATGACGTAGAGCGGGTGCTCGGCGTCGAACGCCTCGGCCTCGTGCTCGGCGGACGCCGAGTCGACGACGTCGTGCCACCACACATCGACGCCGTCGTCCCACCCGTTCTCGCCCAGGTCCTGGCCGGTGCGGCGTACGACGAGCACGTGCTCGACGTCGAAGCCCTCGCCTGCGGCCTTGGCCCTGGCCTCGTCGACGGCGGGCTTGAGGCCCGAGGCGGCGCCGCGGCGGTAGCCGCCGTCGGAGGTGATGACCACCTTGGCCTCGCAGTCGACCAGCCGTGAGGCGAGCGCGTCGGAGGAGAAGCCGCCGAACACCACGGTGTGCGGTGCGCCGATGCGGGCACAGGCCAGCATCGCGACGACCGTCTCGGGGATCATCGGCATGTAGATCGCGACCCGGTCGCCGGCCTGGACCCCGAGCGAGAGCAGGGCGTTGGCTGCCCGGCAGACCTCGTCCTTGAGGTCGGAGTAGGTGATCGTGCGCTTGTCGTCGGCCGGCTCACCCACCCAGTGGATCGCCACCTTGTCGCCGTTGCCGGCCTCGACATGGCGGTCGACGCAGTTGTGGGCGGCGTTGAGCTTGCCGCCGACGAACCACTTGGCGAACGGGGGGTCGTCCCAGTCGAGGACGCGGTCCCACTTCTGGCTCCAGTCAAGGCGCTCGGCGGCCTCGGCCCAGAACCCGTCGCGGTCCGCGGCGGCCCGGTCGTAGGCCTCGGCGGTGACGTTGGCCGAGGCCGCCAGGTCCGCGGGCGGCTCGAACGAACGGTCCTCGCGCGACAGGTTGGACAGGGTCTCTTCGCTCACTTCTCACTCCTGGCTTAGTGGAGTGACTTCGTCACTCCATTGGGAGTACTCGCTTCGGTCGTACATCCCGGTGGTGGAGGACTTCGTCCTCCATTGGGAGTACTCGCTTCGGTCGTACATCCCGGTGCTTGGGTGGCTCTCGCCACCCTAGGACGCCCGTGGCCGGGTGTCTCTCCCCGATGGAGAGAGCACCCGACCACGGCAATGGAACTACTCCGTCAGTCCACGATCAGTGCACGATCGCCTTCTCGGACCCGGCACCCGTGAGGGCGCGGACCTCGAGCTCGGTGAACTTCTCCTCCGACTCCGGCTCGCGACGGCTGATGGTGCCGAGGAAGCCGAACAGGAAGCCGAGCGGGATCGAGACCAGGCCGGGGTTCTCCAGCGGGAACCACGAGATGTCGATGCTGGTCGGCAGCAGAGACAGGTTCTTGCCCGTGACCGGGTCCAGGCCCTTGCCGGACATGACCGGCGAGAAGAACACCAGGCCGAGGGACGAGATCAGGCCGCCGTAGATGCTCCAGGTGGCGCCGCGGGTGTTGAAGCGCCGCCAGAACATGTTGTAGACGATCGCCGGCAGGTTCGCCGAGGCCGCGACCGCGAACGCCAACGCCACCAGGAACGCGATGTTGAGGTTCTGGGCCGGGATGGCCAGCAACGTCGCGATGGTGCCGATGGTGATCGCCGCGATCCGGGTGACCCGGATCTCCTGGGCCTCGGTGGCGGTGCCCTTCTTGATCACGTTGTTGTAGATGTCGTGCGCCACGGACGCCGACGACGTGAGGGTCAGTCCGGCCACCACCGCGAGGATGGTGGCGAAGGCGACCGCCGCGATCAGTGCGAGCAGGATCGCGCCTCCGGTGGAGCCGGCCCCGCCGCCGACGGACTCCGCCAGCAGTGGGGAGGCCAGGTTGCCCTTGCTGATGGCCACCTGCTCTGCCTCGTCACCCTTCAGCAGGGCCGCGGCACCGAAGCCGAGGACCAGCGTGAACAGGTAGAAGACGCCGATCAGGCCGATCGCCCACAGCACCGACTTCCGCGCGTCGCGAGACGTGGGGACGGTGTAGAAGCGGATCAGGATGTGCGGCAGGCCCGCCGTACCGAGGACCAGCGCGAGCCCGAGCGACACGAAGTCCATCTTGCTCGTGAGGTCGACGCCGTAGCGCAGACCCGGCTCGAGGAACGCCTGGCCCTTGCCGGTGTTGGAGCTGGCGGCGCCGAGGAGCTCGGAGAGGTTGAAGTTGAACTTCACGAGCACCAGTACGACGATCAGCGCCGAGCCGGCCATGAGCAGCACGGCCTTGACGATCTGGACCCAGGTGGTGCCCTTCATGCCGCCGACGGCGACGTAGAAGATCATCAGCAGTCCGACGCCGAAGATGGTGAGGTTCTTGATGGCCTGGCTCTCCACGTCGAGCAGGAGCGCGACGAGCGAGCCGGCGCCGACCATCTGGGCGAGCAGGTAGAAGATCGACACCGCGACCGTCGAGGTCGCCGCGGCCATCCGCACCGGCTTCTGCTTCATCCGGTACGCGAGCTGGTCGGCCATCGTGTAGCGGCCGGAGTTGCGCAGCATCTCCGCGACCAGCAGCAGCGCCACCAGCCAGGCGACGAGGAAGCCGATCGAGTAGAGGAAGCCGTCGTAGCCGTAGAGCGCGATGGCACCCGAGATGCCGAGGAACGAGGCGGCCGACATGTAGTCGCCGCCGATGGCCAGGCCGTTCTGGAAGCCGGAGAAGCTGCGGCCTCCGGCGTAGAAGTCGTCACTGCCGGAGGTCTGGCGGCTGGCCCAGAACGTGATGCCGACGGTCAGGGCGACGATCGACAGGAAGAGGCCGGTGGTGATCAGCTGGTCTTGGTCCATGGGTCAGTGCCTCTTTCCGTGCTCGTCGATCACGGTGGCGTCGTACTCCTCGTTGAGGCGGCGCGCCAGCGGGTCGAGCTTGGCGGTGGAGAACCGGCTGTAGAGCCAGGCCAGTCCGAACGTCGTCACGAACTGCAGCAGCCCGAAGATCAGGGCGACGTTGATGTTGCCGACGACCTGGGTGTTCATGAACGAGGTCGCCCAGTTCGACATCAGGACGTAGAGGAGATACCAGGTCAGGAACGCGATGGTCGCCGGGAAGACGAACCCCCGGTACAGCTTGCGCAGCTCGGCGAACTCTGGCGTCGCCGCCAGCCGGTCGTAGACCGGGTCGTGACGCTCGGCGTGGTCATGGGCGTGATGTGTGGGCGTGACCTCTGGTGGCACCGGAGACTCCTTCCGTGAGGGGTGTGATCGCCGTCACCGTAGGAGTGACCGGGCTCACGGCGAGAGGGGTGCGCGAGGTCGCTGCGGTCAGCGGGAGCGCGTCTGCGCCGAGCGGTCGGTCCCGTACGACCAACGGTCGTCGTTGACGGGCCCCTCGCCAGGAGTGCGAGCGCAGCCTTGCGGGAGTACGAGCGAAGCGAGTACTCCCAATGGCAGGACGCAGTCCTGCCACTACTCCCCATGGAGCGACGAAGTCGCTGCACGGACTGTTAGGCCGTGAGGACAAGTTGACCTTCAGGTTGCGCCGGGCGGTCCGCCGGTGAAACCTGCGCTGCCTTTAGTGGGGGCATCCGAACCCCCACAGGAGCGCGATCATGACCATGACCAGCACCTCACAGGCTGAGCAGACACCCGAGAGCACGGCGGTCCACGCCCGCCGTACCGGCCGTTGGATCGACGACTGGAGGCCCGAGGAGCCCGAGTTCTGGGCCGAGACCGGGCAGCAGGTCGCGCGCCGCAACCTGATCTGGTCGATCTTCGCCGAGCACCTCGGCTTCTCGGTCTGGCTGATCTGGAGCGTCTCCTCGGCGTTCCTGCTGTCGGTGGGCTTCTCGTACTCGCCGCAGCAGCTGTTCCTGCTCGTCGCCCTGCCCAACCTGGTCGGCTCGCTGCTGCGGCTGCCCTACACGCTCGCGGTGCCGAAGTTCGGCGGCCGCAACTGGACGATGGTGAGCGCGGCCCTGCTGCTGGTCCCGACGCTCGGGTTCGCGTACGCCGTGCAGAACCCGCAGACGCCGTTCTGGGTGTTCTGCCTGATCGCCGCGACCGCCGGCCTCGGTGGCGGCAACTTCGCCAGCTCGATGGCCAACATCAACTTCTTCTACCCCGCGGCCAAGAAGGGCACCGCCCTCGGCCTCAACGCGGCCGGCGGCAACCTCGGCGTCTCGCTGATCCAGTTCTTCCTGCCGGTCATCGTCGGTGGTGCGGGCATCTTCGGCCTGGTCAAGGCGGGGGAGGGCGGCATCAACCTGGAGCGCGCCGCCTGGGTCTACGCCGGTCTCGCGGTCGTTGCCACGCTGGCGGCGTACTTCTTCATGGACAACCTCGGCACCGCGATCTCCAAGCCGCGCGAGCAGCTCCAGGTCGTCAAGAAGCCCCAGACCTGGATCATGGCGTTCCTCTACATCGGCACCTTCGGCTCGTTCATCGGCTACTCCGCCGCCATGCCGCTGCTGATCAAGCTCAACTTCTGGGTGCCGGAGCCGGCGCCGCTCGGCACCGGCATCTACTTCGCCTACTTCGCGTTCCTCGGCGCCCTCGTCGGGTCGGTGACGCGTCCCGTCGGCGGCTGGCTGGCCGACAAGTACGGCGGCGCCAAGGTCACGCTTGCTGCCTTCGGCGCGATGGTCTTCTTCACCCTGGCGGTGCTCTGGACGCTGATGCAGCTCACGCCCAACCCCACCAAGGACCCGACGATCGCCACCGACAACCAGTCGTGGTTCCCGTTCTTCCTCGCCTTCTTCCTGTGCGTCTTCGCCGCGACCGGCATCGGCAACGGCTCGACCTACAAGATGATCCCGGCGATCTGGCGCCACGAGGCCGAGCGGGATACGACGCCCGGCACCGCGGAGCGCGCCACTGCGCTCCTGGCCGCCAACAAGCAGGCCTCGGCCGCGATCGGCGTCATCGGCGCGGTCGGTGCCATCGGCGGCTTCCTGATCCCGATCGCGTTCAGCGCGCCGTGGGTCGACGACCCGATGTCGGCCACCAAGGGCGCCTTCGTCGTCTTCACCGCGTTCTACGTCGTGTGCGCGGCCGTCACCTGGTTCGTCTACCTGCGCAAGCCCGCCACGGTGAAGGCCACGAGCCTTGCCGGGGTCGGCATCTAGGGCCGCATGACCAAGACCCACTGCCCCTACTGCAGCCTCCAGTGCGGGATGACTCTGGCGCCTTTGAGTCCGAGTCGTCGCACTGGCAACCAGGTGGAGGTGCAGGCGTGGCCGGAGTTCCCCGTCAACGAGGGAGCGCTGTGCCGCAAGGGCTGGACCGCCACGGGGCTGCGGGGGAGCCGGGAGCGGCTCACCACGCCGCTGGTGCGCGACCGTGCCACCGGTGAGCTGCGCTCGGCGGGCTGGGACGAGGCGCTCGACCTGGTCGCCGGCAGGCTGGCCGCGCTGCGGGCCGAGCGCGGCCCCGACTCGGTGGCGGTCTTCGGTGGCGGTGGGCTCACGAACGAGAAGGCCTACCAGCTGGGCAAGCTCGCCCGGGTCGCGCTGGGCACCTCGCAGATCGACTACAACGGGCGCTGGTGCATGTCGTCGGCCGCCTCGGCCGGCAACCAGGCGTTCGGGATCGACCGGGGGCTGCCGTTCCCGCTCGCCGACGTCGAGCAGACCGACGTACTGGTGCTGGTGGGGTCGAACCTCGCCGAGACCATGCCTCCGGCGGCGCGTCACCTCGACCGGCTGCGCGAGCGCGGCGGCCACGTCGTCGTCATCGACCCGCGGCTCACCTCGACCGGCGAGCGCGCCGACACGTTCCTCCAGCCGGTGCCCGGCACCGACCTGGCGCTGGCGCTCGGGCTGCTCCACCTGCTGGTGGCGATGGGCGCCGTCGACGAGGAGTACGTCGGGGCGCGCACCACCGGCTTCGACGACGTACGCCGCTCGGTCGCCGCCTGGTGGCCCGAGCGGGTCGAGCGTGTGACCGGTGTCCCGGTCACCGACCTGCACGCCACCGCCCGGCTGCTCGCCGGTGCGGACAAGGTGATGGTGCTGACCGCCCGCGGCGCCGAGCAGCACAGCCAGGGCACCGACACCGTGCTCGCCTGGATCAACGTGGCGCTCGCGCTGGGGATGCCGGGCAAGGCGTTCAGCGGGTACGGCTGCCTCACCGGCCAGGGCAACGGCCAGGGCGGGCGCGAGCACGGCCAGAAGGCCGACCAGCTGCCCGGCTACCGGATGATCGACGACCCCGCCGCCCGCGAGCACGTCGCGCGGGTGTGGGGCGTCGCGCCGGAGACGCTGCCCGGCAAGGGCCGCTCGGCCTACGAGCTGCTCGAGTCGCTCGGTGTCGAGGACGGCCCGCGGGCGCTGCTGGTGTTTGGCAGCAACATCGTGGTCTCGGCGCCCAACGCCACCCATGTCACCGACCGGCTGGAGTCGCTCGACCTGCTCGTCGTCGCCGACATGGTGATGTCGGAGACCGCGGCCATGGCTGACGTCGTACTACCCGTGACCCAGTGGGCCGAGGAGACCGGCACCATGACCAACCTCGAGGGCCGCGTGATCCTGCGCGAGCGCGCCGTCGCCCCGCCCGAGGGCGTCCGCAGCGACCTCGAGGTGATGGCCGGCCTGGCGTCGCGGCTCGGCTCGCCGGTGCCGTTCTCGACCGAGCCGGAGGAGATCTTCGCCGAGCTCGGCCGCGCGTCAGCCGGCGGCAAGGCCGACTACGCCGGCATCGACTACGACCGGATCCGTCGTGAGCACGGCGTCTTCTGGCCCTGTCCGACCCCGGAGCACGCCGGTACGCCGCGGATGTTCGGCGACACCTTCGCCACGCCCGACGGCCGCGCCCGCTGCCTTCCCGTCGAGCACCGCGGGGCCGCCGAGGTGCCGTGCGACGACTACCCCGTGCACCTGACCACCGGGAGGGTGCTGGCGCAGTACCAGTCCGGCGCCCAGACCCGGCGGATCAAGGAGCTGCCCGACGAGGGTGCGTTCGTCGAGCTGCACCCGATGCTGGCCGACCGGGTCGGCGCGCACGACGGCGACCTGGTCGTCGTCACGACCCGACGCGGCGAGCTGAAGGCGCCGGCCCGGGTCGTCACCACGATCCGCCCCGACACCGTCTTCGTGCCCTTCCACTGGGTCGGCGCCAACCGGCTCACCAACGACGCGCTCGACCCGTCCAGCCGGATGCCGGAGTTCAAGGTCTGCGCCGCGGCGGTGCGGACATGAGCGCCCCGCAGCGGATCGTCGTCGTCGGCAACGGCATGGCCGCCACCCGGCTGGTCGAGGAGCTGGTCGCGCGCGGGGCCGGTGGAGCGACGAAGTCGCTCCACGTGCTGGGTGACGAGTCGCACGCCCCCTACAACCGGATCCTGCTGTCCGCCCTGCTCGAGGGCACGCACCGCCGCGACGCCCTCACGCTCCGCTCGCCCGAGTGGTACGCCGAGCACGGCGTGGACCTGCGCCTCGGCGCGCGGGTGCTGGGGGTCGACCGGACGCACCGCGACGTGATGATCGTCGACGGCACGGTGCTGCCCTACGACCGCCTGGTGCTCGCCACCGGGAGCATCCCCAGCCTGCCGCCGATCCGCGGCCTGGTCCGCCTCGACGGCCGGCTCCACGAGCGGGTGCACGCCTTCCGTTCGCTCGACGACTGCACCCGCCTGATGGACGCCGTGCAGCACTCGCGGCGCGCGGTCATCGTCGGCGGCGGACTGCTCGGCCTCCAGGTCGCGCGGGCGCTGAGCGTGCGCGGCCTCGAGACCGAGATCGTGGAGGGCGGCGAGCACCTGCTGCGCAGCCAGGTCGGCAACCCCGCCGGCCAGGTGCTCGCCCGCGGCCTGCGCCGGCTCGGCACGACGGTCTACACCGGCGCCCGCGCCGTACGCCTCACGGACAACGAGGACGGCTCCGTCGGCCTCCGCCTCGACAACGGCTTCACCCTCGACACCGACCTGGTGGTGCTGACCGCCGGCGGCCGCCCGTCGACCGCCCTCGCCCGCGGCGCCGGCCTCGAGGTCAACCGCGGCATCGTCGTCGATGACCACCTCGCCTCGGTGACCGACCCCGACATCCACGCCATCGGCGACTGCGCCGAGCACGGCGGCCGCACGACGGGCTTCGTCCCGCCTGCGTGGGAGCAGGCGACGCTGCTGGCCCGCCGCCTGCTGGGGGAGGACGTCAGCTACCAGGGCAGCCGCAGCGTCGCCCGGCTGCGCGCCACCGGCCTGGACGTCGCGGTCCTCGGCGACCCCGAGCGTGCGGCGCGCGAGGGCGGCGAGGTGGTCGAGGTGACCAACCCCGTCGTCGGCTCGCACCGCAAGCTCGTCGTCCGCGACGGCATCATCGTCGCCGCGACGCTCGTCGGCGACCTGTCGCGGATCGGCCTGATCACGCAGTACTACGACCGCGGCATCCGCCTCTCCGGCACGGAGCCGGGCGCCCTGCTCATGGGCGACCGCCAGGCGCCGCCCACCCGGCTCCCCGAGGACGCCGAGATCTGCGCCTGCGCCGGCGTCAGCGCCGGCCGCATCCGCGCCTGCGCCTCCCTCGAGGAGGTCCGCGAGACCACCCGCGCCACCACCGGCTGCGGCGGCTGCGCGTCCGCCGTACGCCAGCTGCTCGACACCCGACCCGCCCTGTCCGGCACGTCCTGAAGGAGAACCAGATGTCCCCCAAGACCAGGAAGACGCTCGTCGTCGCCGGCCACGGCATGGTCGGCCACCGCTTCGTGCAGGCGGCGATCGAGCGCGGGCTGACCGAGACCTACGACGTGATCGTGGTCGGCGAGGAGTCGCGGGCGGCGTACGACCGGGTCGCCCTCACCTCGTTCTTCGAGGTGGGCGCCGACGAGCTGTCGCTGCTGCCCGGCGGCCAGTACGACGACCCCCGGGTGCGGCTGGTGCTCGACACCGCCGTCGAGGGCTTCGACCCTGAGACGCGGACCGTGCTGCTCGCGGGTGGCGAGGTGATCTCTTACGACGAGCTGGTGCTGGCCACCGGTGCCTCGCCGTTCGTGCCGCCGGTGCCCGGCCACGACCTGCCGGGCTGCTTCGTCTACCGCACCATCGACGACCTCGAGGCGATCCGCGAGGCCGCGGCCGGCGCCCGGGTCGGTGTCGTGATCGGCGGGGGCCTGCTGGGCCTCGAGGCGGCGAACGCCCTTGCCCAGCTGGGTCTCGAGACCCACGTGGTCGAGATGGCGCCGCGTCTGATGGCGGTCCAGGTCGACGCCGCGGGCGGCGCCACGCTGGCCCGCCACATCGAGAAGCTCGGCCTGAAGGTCCACACCGGCGCCATGACCAGCGAGGTCGTCGAGAAGGACGGCCGCGTCGGCGCCCTGGCGCTGAAGGACGAGGAGCCGATCCCGGCCGAGGTCGTGGTCTTCTCGGCCGGCATCCGGCCGCGCGACACCCTGGCCCGCGAGGCCGGTCTGGACCTCGCGGAGCGCGGTGGCGTGCTCGTCGACGAGCGCTGCCGGACCTCCGACCCCCACGTCTGGGCGATCGGTGAGTGCGCGGCCCCGGGCGGCCGGATGTACGGCCTGGTCGCGCCCGGCTACGCCATGGCGGAGGTCGTCGTCGACGCGCTGCTCGGTGGCCCCGGTGAGTTCACCGGCGCCGACATGTCCACCAAGCTCAAGCTGCTCGGCGTCGACGTCGCCTCCTTCGGCGACGCCCACGCGACCACGGTGGGCGCGCTGGAGCTGGTGTTCGCCGACGCGGTGGCGGGCCACTACAAGAAGCTGGTCGTCCTAGAAAATGAAGCCGGGGACGGCACCGTACTCATCGGCGGCGTCCTCGTCGGCGACGCGTCGGCGTACGGCGTGCTCCGGCCGATGGTGGCCAGCGGCATCGAGCTGCCGGCCAACCCCGAGGACCTGATCCTCCCCGCGAGCCGCGGCGTGCCGGAGATCGGGCTGCCCGACGAGGCGGTCGTCTGCTCCTGCAACAACGTCACCAAGGCCACGATCCTCGAGCACGTGTCGCGGGAGGAAACGCCCTGCACCGACGCCACCTGTGTGACCAAGTGCTCCGGCGCCGGAAGCACCTGCGGATCCTGCAAGGCAGGCGTGAAGAAGATCGTCGAGGACCACTTCGCGTCGGTCGGCAAGGTCGTGGACCGCAGCCTCTGCGAGCACTTCCCGCTGACCCGCCAGGAGCTCTTCGACGTCATCGCGGTGCACGGCTACACGCGCTTCGACGACGTCGTCGAGGGCCACGGCCGGGGACGCGGCTGCGATATCTGCAAGCCGACAGTCGCCTCGATCCTGGCCAGCCAGCTCAACGGGCACGTGCTCGACGCGGCGGCCCGGACCCTGCAGGACACCAACGACGCCTACCTCGCCAACATCCAGCGCAACGGCACCTACTCCGTCGTACCCCGGATCCCCGGCGGTGAGATCACGCCCGAGAAGCTGATCGTGATCGGTGAGGTGGCCCGCGACTTCGACCTCTACACCAAGATCACCGGTGGCCAGCGGATCGACCTGTTCGGCTCCCGGATGGAGCAGCTGCCGCAGATCTGGCAGCGCCTGGTCGACGCCGGCTTCGAGTCCGGCCACGCGTACGGCAAGTCGCTGCGCACCGTGAAGTCGTGCGTGGGCTCGACGTGGTGCCGGTACGGCGTGCAGGACTCGGTGGGCCTCGCGATCGCGCTCGAGCTGCGCTACCGCGGGCTCCGCTCGCCGCACAAGCTCAAGGGTGGCGTCAGTGGCTGCGCCCGCGAGTGTGCCGAGGCGCGGTCGAAGGACTTCGGCGTGATCGCGACCGAGAAGGGCTGGAACCTCTTCGTCGCCGGCAACGGCGGTGCCGCGCCGGTGCACGCCCGGCTGCTCGCGGGGGACCTCGACACCGAGACCCTGGTCCGCTACCTCGACCGGTTCCTTATGTACTACATCCGCACCGCCGACCGCCTCCAGCGCACCGCACCCTGGGTGGACAGCCTCGAGGGCGGGTTGGAGCGGGTCCGCGAGGTCGTGGTCGACGACGTGCTGGGCCTGGGCAGCGAGCTCGAGGCGGCGATGGCGAGCCACGTCGAGGGCTACTTCGACGAGTGGGCGGCCACGCTGGAGGACCCCGACAAGCTCGCCCGCTTCGTCTCCTTCGTCAACGCTCCCGACACCCCCGACCCGCACATCACGTTCCGTGAGGAGCGCGACCAGGCGGTGCCCGGCGACTCGGCAGGTCCGGTCTCGCTCGGAGCGAGCATCCCCGTGGGAGCTCCGCAGTGACCGCCTCGGCGGAGCCGGACAGCCGGGTGACCACTGTGGTGTGCCGGCTCACCGACATCGAGGTCGAGGGAGGCGTCGCGGCGCTCGTCGTGGGCGAGGCCGTGGCCGTCTTCCGGACCTACGACGACCACGTGTTCGCGTTGTCCAACTACGATCCTTGTTCACGGGCCTCGGTGCTGGCTCGTGGCATCGTCGGGACGCGGGACGTCGACGGGACCCAGGTCCCGTTCGTGGCCTCGCCGATGCACAAGCAGGCCTTCGACCTGCGCACCGGGCAGTGCCTCGACGACGCGGCGGTGCAGGTCCCGACGTACGACGTCCGGGTGGGCGACGACGGCATGGTGCTGGTGGGAGGTAGGACATCGAGCTCGTAGATACGGACGCCTCGACCGGGCCGACGCCTCTGTCCCTGACCGGCTACCGGATCGGGGTCACCGCTGCGCGCAAGGTCGAGGAGCAGGTCCAGCTCTTCGAGCGGCGTGGTGCCACCGTGGTCTGGGCGCCGGCGCTGTCCCTGGAGCCCAACCAGGTCGACGACGCCTCGCTGCGCGCGGCCACCGACGAGGTACTGAGCCGGCCGATCGACCTCTTCCTGGCCACCACCGGCATCGGCATGAAGGCGTGGTTCAACGCGGCCGAGCAGTGGGGGATGCTCGACCAGCTCCTCGCGGCCCTCGGCTCGGCGGAGATCCTGGCCCGCGGCCCCAAGAGCGTGGGCGCGCTGCGCAGACGCGGCCTGCGCGAGCTGTGGGCACCGGAGTCCGAGGAGTTCGAAGACGTGCTCGAGCACCTGCGCGGCCGGGACCTGGCCGGCCAGCGGATCGTCGTACAGGAGCACGGTCAGTCGCTGTCGATGGTCGCCCACGCGTTGCGCCGCCGCGGGGCCGACGTGACCACCGTGACCGTCTACCGGGTGGCGAGCGCCGACGACCCCGAGCCGATGTTCCACCTGATCGACGAGATCGCCGACCGCGCCCTGCACGCGGTCACCTTCACGTCCGCGCCCGCCGTCGCCGCCCTGATGGAGGCGGCCGGCTCCACGGGACGTCGTGAGGAGGTCGTCGGCGCCTTCCAGGCCGACGTCATCGCGTCGTGCGTCGGCCCGGTGACCGCGGCGGCGTTCGAGATGTGGGGGGTGCCGTCGATCTACCCCGACCGGTCCCGGCTGGTCGCGATGGTCAAGCAGCTCGAGACCGAGCTGCCCTCGCGGGCCACCGGGCACTCCTTCGAGGTGGCCGGCCACACCCTGCTGCTCCACGGCGACGAGGTGCTGCTCGACGGCGTCGAGGTCAAGCTCTCGCCGGCCCCGTTCGCGGTGCTCCAGGCGCTGCTGGTCAACCCTGGTCACGTCGTCTCGCGCCGCGAGCTGTTGTCCTACCTGCCGTCGGGGATCGCCGGCTCCGAGCACGCCGTCGAGATGGCCGTGGCCCGGCTGCGCGCCGCGATCGGCACCCGGATGATCCAGACCGTGGTCAAGCGCGGCTACCGGTTGGCGGTCTCGCAGTGAGACTGGTGACCGTCGCGCACGGCACCCGCAAGGCGTCGGGCAACGAGGTCGCGCGCGAGATCACCTCGGCTGCCGGGGACGTGCTCGGCGTCGAGGCCGTCTGCTCGTACGTCGAGCTGTGCGAGCCGCTGTTCGAGAGCGTCGTAGCGGCGTCCGCCGTGCCCACGATCGTCGTACCGCTCCTGCTGTCGACCGGGTTCCACCTGCGCCAGGACCTGCCCCGGATGGCGCGCGCCGCCGCGGGCCCGCTCGTGCTGGGGCGCCCGCTCGGGGCGCACCAGATGCTGGCCGAGGCCCAGGTCGCTCAACTCGTTGCGGCCGGGGCCCGTCGCGGCGAGGGTCGGCTGGTGCTCCTCGCCGCCGGCTCGTCGGACCCGCTGGCCACCCGCGACCTCACCCGCGCCGCCGAGCTGCTCGGCCTCGCGTGGGGCACGCCGGGCTCGGTGGAGATCGCGACCCTGTCGGCCCTGGGCCGCCGGCCCGCCGAGGTGGTCCGCCCGGGCGACCTGGTGTCGCCGTACCTGCTCGCGCCGGGGTTCTTCGCCGACCGCGCCCGCGACGAGTCGCTGGCCGCCGGCGCCGCGCTGGTCGCTGACGTGATCGGGCCGCACCCGCTCGTGGTCGACCTGGTCGTGCAGCGGGGGCAGGCGCTGGCCGCGGCACGTGTCTCCGCCTGACCCAACCGCGACCTCGACTCGCACGAGTCCCTACCCCTACAAGGGTGTTCGCTGCCATGCTGGCCCCGATGGTGGTCGACGCCTTTGAGGGGGAATACATGGGCCTGCACGAGGATCTTCGCGCCATGGTCGCTCGGCTCGGCCCGGGCGTCCTCGACGATGCGGATCGGTTCCGCGCGGCCCTGGACGACTTCGTCCCGGAGGACTCCGCTACGCCCGGTGAGCTCAACCAGCTGGTCGACGCGGTTCGACTCGGCGCGTTGGAGATGCTGGTCCGGAACCTGCGGTACGGCGCTGCGGCCGGCCCGGCGGTTGAGAGTGCCGGCGAGTACCTGGGGCGCGAGCGCGGGTCCACCCAGCCGCGGGGAGCCCGCTGGACGGTGGCGGCGTTGGGCTACGCGCTCGGCCTGGTGGAGGAGGCGGAGGTGGCGCGGCACGCCCCGACTGCAGAGTCGCCGGACGCGGCGCCGGTGACCGCTGCCGCTGTACCACCCCCGGTGCCCGGGTCTGCGGCCGCCACTGGCTCGCGACGACCGTTGCTGGTCGCCTCTGCTGCGCTCGCCGTGCTGCTGGGTGTCGGGCTGGTCGCGTGGTCGCCGTGGTCGACGGAGGCAGACCCGGACGATCCGGGTCGTGCGTCCGACGGATCGTCGGAGAGCCCGTCATTCAGCCCCTCTGCCACCCCGTCGGAGACGGACGAGCCCGACGCCTCCCAGCAGAACCTGCCCCCGACCGTGGACCTGAAGGAGCAGACGATCGACGAGGAAACGCCGGTCTCGGTGCCCGTGCTGGTCTCCGACCCCAACGGCGACGAGGTGACCGTGCAGACCGTGACCGGGCTGCCTCCCGGTCTGCGGTTCGACGCTGCGTCGCTGAGTGTGATCGGCGCCGTCGCCCACACGTTCGCCAACGGCACCGTCAAAGACGACGACCTCGCGTCCGAGACCCGGAAGGTCGTGATCACCGCACGGGACGCGCAGGGCAAGGAGGCGCGCACGACGATCCGGTGGACGGTCCTCGACAGCCACCGGCTGATGCCCGACTACACCGATAAGTACGGCGACGGGAGCCAGGGCCTACCGGACATCAGCGACATCACGACCGTAGATACCCCCGCACACTTCTGCCGCGACGCCGACCGGGAAGAGAGCACGATCGCGGGACAGTCCCTAGCCCCCGGGGCCGTGCTGAGGTACGGCGAGGTCGTCACCTTCGTCTACGTGTCCACGGAGCCAGGGCATCCGTCGTGCTGACTAGTCCTGGTCGAGCAGCAGGTCGCGGTCGTGGAGGTCCTGGAGCGGGCGGGAGTTGGCGTCGTAGCGCGCCGTGAGTCGCGCGAGCTGCTCGGCCGACCAGGTGACGGGCTCGTCGAGGACCAGCCAGGTGACGTCCTCGGTGCACGGTGGCGTGGTGAGCGAGCCCTCGTAGCGGTAGGCGGTGAGGGAGTCGGGCAGCAGCTCGGCCGCGTCGAAGAACGTGCCGGCGTCGGCGTCGCCCGTGCCGACGGGCAGGTGGTCGAGCACGTCGTTCATCGCCGCCTCGGGCGGCCCCTCCTCGACGAGCACGCCGAGCACCACGAACGGTCCGTCGTGGTCGCCGTGGACGAAGTGGA
Organism: Nocardioides szechwanensis; assembly: GCF_900103935.1. Classification (GTDB taxonomy): domain Bacteria; phylum Actinomycetota; class Actinomycetes; order Propionibacteriales; family Nocardioidaceae; genus Nocardioides; species Nocardioides szechwanensis. Next base: position 272,771 of record NZ_FNIC01000003.1, on the reverse strand, counting down.
TCTCCGCGGCCGCAGGCTTCCCGTCGATGGTGTGCTCGCTGGGGGCGTGGAAGTGCAGCTGCACCAGCTCGTACGCCGCGTCGTCCAGCGTCAGCGTGCTGCCGGTCTCGTAGCCGACCTGGATGGAGTGGTCGGTGTCGGTCACGGTCAGCTCGAAGGGCTGGTAGTCGAGCACGGGGTCGGCGAGGTCCTCGTCGGCGGCGCCGGCCAGGTCGACGGGTGACTGGCGCTCCCCGGTCCCGCACGCGGCGTACTGCTCGTCGAGGTCTCCCCACTCGGGTGCCTCGTCGTAGGTCCAGTGCGGGGCGTCGGGCAGCGCCGGGTGGGCGGTGAGGTTGTGGCTCGGCGCGTCGTCGGCCGCGGCGACCGGCTCCTCGTCGGAGCCGCACGCGCCGGCCGCCAGGCATGTGGCTGCGACGGCGGCGAACTGCAGCTGTCGTCTCATGTGTGTCCTTCCCCCGAGCCGAAAACGTAGCGCCTCTTCGGGTCGTGTGCCCGAGGGTGCGCCGCAGCGCACTGTGGGGCACACGACCCGCGAACGCCGGCCGCTCACCTCAGCCGCGGTCGAGCTCGAGCGCCTCGGGGGTGTGCAGGCGCACCATGAACCGCCGCGTGTGCGGCGGCACCCGCGACGCGGTCAGCCGCGAGACGCCGACCATGACCGCGAAGGCGAGCGGGACGCTCCAGGCCGCCGGCTGCACCAGCAGGATGCCGGGCCAGCCGGACGCCGACCCGTCGGCGAGCGTCCACACCACGCCGGCGCCGGAGCCGAGCCCGCCCGCGACCAGCCCGGAGACGGCGCCGACGTCGGTGAGCCCGCGCCACCAGATCCCCAGCAGCAGCAAGGGGCAGAACGTCGAGGCCGCGACGGCGAACGCCAGCCCGACCGCCCGGGCCACGCCGACGTTGGGCAGCGCGAGCGCCACCGCGAGCGGCACCGCCACCGCGACGGCGGCGCTCGTCCGGAAGACCGCGACGCCCGTGACGTTGCGTGCCCGCAGCAGCTTGCCGGTCACGTCCTGGCTGAGCACGCCGGACACCGCGATCACGAGCCCGGACGACGTGGACAGGAACGCCGCGAACGCCCCGGCCACGACCAGCCCCGCGAGCAGCTCCCCGCCGAGACCGGGCACCATCAGCCGCGGCAGCTCGAGCACGAGTACGTCGGACCGCCCGGCGGCGGCCAGCTCCTCGGCGTACACGCGTCCGAGGGCGCCGTACACCGGAGGCAGCAGGTAGAACACGCCGAGCAGCACCAGCACGAAGAGCGTCGTGCGCCGCGCGGCGCGGCCGTCGGGGTTGGTGTAGAAGCGGACGACCACGTGCGGCAGGCCCATGGTGCCGAGGAACGTCGCGACGATCAGCGAGTAGGTGAGGTAGAGGCCCTCGCTGCCGCCGGAGGCGAGCGGGACCGACCAGCCGGGGTCGGCGGGCATCCGGCTGCCCGGCGCGCCGTCGCCGGCCCACACGATGAGCAGCACCGCGGCGGGCAGGAGCAGGGCGGTGAGCTTGAGCCAGTACTGGAAGGCCTGCACGAACGTGATGCTGCGCATCCCGCCCGAGGACACGTTGGCCAGCACGACCGCGCCGACGATCACCGGCCCGAGCCAGATCGGCGCCCCGATCGCGGCGCGCAGGGTGATGCCCGCGCCGTGGAACTGCGGCAGCAGGTAGAGCCAGCCGATCGCCACCACCATCATCGAGCAGGTAGCGCGGACGCCGCGCGAGCCCAGCCGCGCCTCGGCGAAGTCGGGCAGCGTATAGGCGCCGGAGCGGCGCAGGGGTGCGGCGACCAGCGCCAGCAGGAGGAGGTAGCCGGCGGTCCAGCCGATCGGGTACCAGAGCATGTCGGCGCCGAACGTCAGCACCAGCCCGGCCACGCCGAGGAACGACGCGGCGGAGAGGTACTCCCCGCCGATGGCCGACGCGTTGAGCGCCGGCCGCACCGACCGCGACGCCACGAAGAAGTCGCTCGTCGTCCGCGAGAACCTCAGCCCCCACGTGCCGATCACCAGCGTCGCGATGGTCACGACCACCACCGCGACCAGGCCGGTGGCGGTCTCGGTGCTCATTGTTCGCTCGCAGTTCGAGCGCACGGTAGCGGTCGGCGTTCGGGCGCGTGGCCGATGCGCTCTCTCGCTTCGCTCACGGTGCTCACGGGGTCCTCACCGGTCGACCTCGCTCATCAGGTCCGCGAAGTCGCGCTCGTTGCGCTCCGCCCGGCGCACGTAGCGCCAGCCGAGCAGCACCAGCAGCGGGTAGACCAGGCCACCGAGCAGCACCCACGCGAGCGGCACCCCGACCAGGTGTACGTCGGACAGTCGCGGCGCGACGTGGAACGCGAGCGGCAGCGAGCCGACCGTCAGCATCAGCACGCCGACCGTGCGCAGCGCCAGCCGCAGCTGCTCGCGCATCAGCGAGCCGAGGTAGACGCTGCCCAGCCGGGTCTGGTCGTCGATGTCCCCGGTCCGGGTACGGGGCAGGTGCCGCCGCGGCGGACCGGTCACCCGGACCCGCTCCGGCCGCGGTCCCTCGGTCATCCGGACCTCACGGCTCGGCGCGCCGGATCAGCAGGTCGCGCAGCTCGCGGGTGTGGCGGCGGCTCACCCCGAGCTGGATGCCCTCGTCCGGGCCGGCCACGACCACCGAGCACCGACCGGCGTCCATGCGGACCTCGCGCACGTGCGCGAGCGACACCAGCAGCGACCGGTGGATCCGCACGAACCCGGCCGAGCGCCACTCCTCCTCGAGCGTCGAGAGCGGCACCCGGATCAGGTGGGACCCGTCGGCGGTGTGCAGCCGGGCGTAGTCGCCGTGCGCCTCGACGTGGGTGACGTCGGCCCGGTCGATGAAGCGGGTGACACCGCCGCGCTCGACCGGGATCTGGGCCTGGTGGGCAGGGCCAGGGGCCCGCTCGCTGCCCTCGACCACGCGGCGTACGGCCTCGGCGAGACGGTCGGCGCGCACCGGCTTGAGCACGTAGTCGACGGCCCGCAGCTCGAACGCGTCGACGGCGTGCGCCTCGTGCGCGGTGACGAAGACGATCGGCGGCGGCGTCTTGAAGCGCGACAGCACCTGGGCCAGGTCGAGGCCGGTGAGCCCGGGCATCTGGATGTCGAGGAACACCACGTCGACGTCGATCTCGTGCAGCGTGCGCAGGCCCTCGGCGGCGGAGTCGGAGGTGAGCACGTCGCCGATGCGCTCGTCGCGGGAGAGCAGGTAGGCCAGCTCGTCGAGGGCTGGCCGCTCGTCGTCGATGACCAGCACCTTGAGCAGGCCGGTCATGCCTGCACCCCCGGCGCGAACTTCGGCACCCGCACGATCACCTTGGTGCCGGCGCCGGGCGCGGTCTCGACGACCAGACCGTAGTCGTCGCCGAAGCTGTTGCGCAGCCGGCTGTCGACGTTGCCCAGACCGACCGAGTCGAGGGCGGCGTCGCCCGCGAGCGCGCGCCGGACCTTCTCCGGGTCTTCGCCCACACCGTCGTCCTCCACCTCGATGACGCACTCCTGCCCACGGTCCAGCGCCACGATCCGCACGTGGCCGGCCCCCTCGACGTTGGCGAGCCCGTGGCGGACGGCGTTCTCGACGAGGGGCTGGATACACAGGAACGGTACGGCGACCGGGAGCACCTCGGGGGCGATGCTCAACGTGACCTGGAGCCGCTCGCCGAAGCGGGCCTGCTCGAGCAGCAGGTAGCGCTCCACGGAGCGCAGCTCCTCGGCCAGCGTCGTGTACTCACCGTGGCTGCGGAAGGAGTAGCGGGTGAAGTCGGCGAACTCCAGCAGCAGGTCGCGGGCCCGGTCGGGGTCGGTGCGCACGAAGCTCGCGATCGCGCCGAGCGAGTTGTAGATGAAGTGCGGGCTGATCTGGGCCCGCAGTGCGCGGACCTCCGCCTCGATGGCTCGCGTGCGCGACGCGTCGAGCTCGGCCAGCTCGAGCTGCCCCGACACCCACTGCGCCACCTCGTCGGCGGCGCGGGCCAGCCCGGCGGTGGGGTAGGGCGCGAAGGCCTGGAGGGTGCCGACGATCCGCTCCTCGACGACCAGCGGGCTGACCACCGCGGTGCGCACCGGGCAGCCGGTCTCGTCGCACCCGAGGTCGGAGCGGTCGAAGACCCGGGTCGCCCCCCGCTCGAGCGTGCCCGCGACCAGGGTGGCCACCTGCTCCTCGTGGTGCTGGCCCAGGCCGTCCCACGCCAGCGCCGCCGCGGTGTCGGTCAGCGCCATCGCCGGAGTGCCGAGCAGCGAGCGCAGGTGCCGGATCGACCGCGCGGCAGAGTCGGTGGTCAGGCCCTCGCGCAGCGCGGGTGCCGCCAGCGACGCGCGGTGCAGCGTGCGGAACGTCGCCCGGTCGGCCTCCGTGCCGAGATGGGTACGCCGCCAGGCCCGCATGCGCTCATGGTGCACCACTCCCGACTCGAGTCGGCGTGAATGCACGCTCGTTCTCGCGTGAGTCGGCGCTTACGTCATGCACAAGCGCCGACTCGGCGTCGGACAGCCGTGCACAAGCGCCGACTCGGCGAGGGTCAGCGGAAGTCGATGAGGAGCATGCCGCTGTCGTCGTCGGTGGGCGGGGCGACCGGGCCGCCCACCGGATCGGAGGCGGGGTCGGAGGCGTCGCGGTCGGAGTGCACGAGGGGGAGCGGCCCGGTGTCGGCCGGCCGGGGGACGACCTGGGCACGGAAGCAGCGGGTGACGTAGGGGAGCTGCATGCCGTCCATGCCGCGGCCGTAGTCGCGGTAGAGCGCCGCGACGGCGTCGAGCTTGGCGGCGCGCTCCTCCTCGGGCAGCGCGATCACGTCGGAGCGCGAGCGCACGAGGTCGAGGATGGAGTGCTGGTCGACGGTCTGCCAGCACTTGAACGACTCCTCCGCCGCCTCGGCGAAGTGCTTCGACGCAGCGAGCACGCCGGCCGAGTCGCGCTCGCGCGGAGCGGAGCCGATGATCCGGCCGAGCTTCTTGACCCACGGGATGCGCTCGTCGCGGGCGTTCCAGATCACCGCGAGATGGCCGCCGGGCTTGAGCACGCGCGCGATCTCGGGCAGCGCCCGCTCGTGGTCGAACCAGTGGAACGCCTGCGCCACCACGACCACGTCGTACGACGAGTCCGAGGCCGGGATGTCCTCGGCGCCGGTGAGCGAGGTGCGCACGTCGGGCAACCGGGTCTTCAGCACGTCGAGCATCGCGGCGTCGGGCTCGGTCGCGTGGACGTCGTGGCCGAGCGCGACCAGCTGCTCGGTGAGCTTGCCGGTGCCGGCGCCGAGCTCGAGCACCGTGAGCGGCTCGTCGGCGGTCGCCCACGCGGCGGCCTCGCGCGGGTAGGCGGGTCGACCTCGGTCGTAGATGTCGGCCACGCTCCCGAAGGAGCGGGCGGGAGGCAGGTGGTCGGTCATCGGGTCGAGGCTACCCGCGGATAGCCTTCGGCCGTGGCTTCTGATCCCCTTGCGTGGCTGGTGTCTCTCGAAGGCGTGCCCTCGGCGTACGCCGCCGTGCGCGACGGGATCGACGTGATGCTGCGCGACCGCGGGCTGCGCCGTACCTCCCCCGAGACCACGGCTGAGTCACTGCTGCGCGGCGCGCACGCGAGCGCCGTGCTCGAGGGCTCGGGCTCGACCCTCGCCGAGGTGCGCGAAGGCCGCGGCGACGAGGTGGCCCAGGACGCAGTCCGGCTCTCCACCGAGCTGCTGTCCCTGGCGCCGCTGATGGACCGCTCGCCGGCGCAGGCGCTGGCCAGGATGCACGCGCTGGCCGCGTCGTCGCTGCCCGACGACCTGCGCGGCCGCCCGCGCGGCGACGAGTCCGCCGCCCGGCTGCGCGACATCGCGACCCTGCTGACCAAGCCCACCGAGGCGCCGGCGCTGCTGGTGGCCGCGCTGATCCACGCCGAGCTGATCACCGCCGCGCCCTTCGCGTCGCACAACGGCGTGGTCGCACGGGCCGCCGAGCGGCTCGTGCTCGTCGCGCGCGGCGTCGACGAGAAGTCGCTCGTCGTGCCCGAGGCCGGGCACCTCGCGTTGCGGGCGGCGTACGAGTCCAACCTGGTGGGGTACGGCGAGGGTGGTGCGGCCGGCATGCACGCGTGGGTGCTCTACGCGGCGGAGGCCTTCGCCGCCGGCGCCGAGGCGAGCCCGCTGCGGCGGTCGGCCGACTGACCGTCGACCCAGAGCGTGCAGGTGGCGCCCGAGTCCACGAGGGACCTGAACGCCACCGCTGACACGTGGGCACCTGGCTACCAAGCGTGCATCGCCAACTGCTGCTCCGCGAATATCGCGGATGACAGCGCCCTAAAGGAAGGGAGATCGCCGCGTGGGTACCCGGCTCACGTGCTGCTCTTGAGTTGTTGTCTTCTTTCTACGCCCCTGTCGGTGCGGGAACAAGGGTTGACTTTTGGCTACGGCGAGAGGTGAGTCGCGAGGTCCCGGCCGGTCGGTGGCTGGACCAGACCGAGGTCTCCGGGTACGACGGAGTCGCCGTCCGGGGTGCGGCCCGAGAGGTAGAACGTCACCCGGTTGACGTCGTCGCCGAGCAGGTCGCTGAGGACCGCGTAGGCCGTGCGCAGGACGGCCAGGAACGCCGGGGTGTCGGCGACGTCGACGACTCCGCTGAGTGCGCCGCCCTTGTACTGCTGGTGGTTGTAGGTCAGCGAGTGCGCGCTGACACCGGGCTGGGAGGCGACGGCGTCGGCGACCGCGTGGGTGACCGCGGCCTCGTCGGGTCGGCTGCCGAAGAAGCGAGACAGCAGACCCACAGCGTCAATCTCCTCTGCTCACCGGCACGTCCACGGCGGTCGCGGTGCCGCCCGGGGTGACCAGGAACGGTGCCAGCGTGGACTGGTAGTCCCGAAGGATATGCGCTGCCTCGCTGTTGGTGGCGAGCTCGGAGCGAACCGAGGAGGCGTACTCGGTGTAGCTGTGGTTGGTCGCGACCTGCCAGAACTGGCCGGGGCTGTCAGACTCCGCGCCGCCGAGCTCGAGGTCGACGCGCCGCGTGGTGTCGTCGTACGTGACGACGACCCGGAGAGCGACCGTGGGACGTGGGGACCCGGTGTCGTTGAGGCCGGGTTCACTCAGTGCGGCGGACGTCATGCGCCGACGCTAGGACTGCAGGGGCGTCAGCGGCAGGTGGAACGTTCCGGCTTGTCGTGGAGTGACTTCGTCACTCCCGGGCTTTTCCGCCCGAGGAGATCAGGCGCCGAGCCGGCGACGACGGGCCTGGGCCCACCAGAGGCCACCGGCGGTGGCGACGCCGCCGACCGCGAGGACGGCGAGGGTGGGCTTGACCGGTGGCAGCCGGAGCCGGCTGCGCAGCGCCACCGGCTTGGTGAAGACCAGGACCGGCCAGCCGTTGGCGGCGGCGATCTTGCGCAGCTCGCGGTCGGGGTTGACGGCGTGAGGGAAGCCGACGGCCTCGAGCATGGGGACGTCGGTGACCGAGTCGCTGTAGCCGTAGCACTGGGCCAGGTCGTAGCCGAGCTCGCCGGCGAGACGGCGCATCGCGACGGCCTTCTCGGGGCCGTAGGCGTAGTAGTCGATCTCGCCGCTGTAGCGGCCGTCGACGATCTCGAGCTGGGAGGCGATGACGCGGTCGGCGCCGAGGAGCTCGCCGATCGGCTCCACCAGCTCGCTGCCGGACGCGGAGACGATGACGATGTCGCGACCGGCCGCCCGGTGCTCCTCCATCAGCGAGACCGCCTCGTCGTAGACGAGCGGGTCGACGATGTGGTGGAGGGTGTCGGCCACGATCTCGCGCACGGTCGCGACGTCCCAGCCGGCACACAGCTGCGACATGAACTGCCGCATCTTCTCCATCTGGTCGTGGTCGGCCCCGCCGACGAGGTAGACGAACTGGGCGTAGGCGGAGCGGAGCACGGCGCGGCGCGAGATCAGCCCCCCGGCCTGGAACGGCCGAGAGAAAGCAAAGGTGCTCGACGCGGCGATGATCGTCTTGTCGAGGTCGAAGAAGGCCGCAGTGGGCATGTGCTCATGGTAGGCGGCCGGGTGTTGCCAGCTGTGATGCACAGGGTGTCGCGGCGCGGACCTAGGAGCATGCTGAACAATCCGGCCGGCTACGCGCCGCGATGGACGCACGCTGGCTGCGTTGTCGACGCTCGACGCACGCCCAGTGTGCCTTCACGCCTCCGCCTTGTCAGCCCACGCGCCTCACGACGCTCGCTTCGCCCGCCTTGTTCAGCAGTCTCCTAGGCGTCGTCGTAGAAGGCGTAGTCGTTGAGGAACTCGCGCTTCCAGAGCTGGTCCCGCTCTGCTCTGGTCAGCCGGGCCTCGTCGCAGACGTCGTCCCAGCAGCCGGTGAGGGTGTCGATGACGTGGTCGATGATGCCTTGGGCGTCCGGGACCGTGAGGAGGAACTCCGGCGCAGCCTTCAGGGCGACGCGGAACTGGCTGGCCCGTTCGCCGGCGCTGGTGAGCTTGATCGCGTGGGTCGTGACCGAGGTGGACCGTGCCTGTGGTGAGACGTCGTACGCCGGTGTGAGCCGTAGGTCGTGGCCGTTCCAGAAGGCGGCGTGGTTGCGCAGGTGGTCGTCGGTGTTGGAGATCGCGATGTTGAGGACCATGCGCGTGTAGAGCTCGCGGAGCTGTTGGGCGCTGTCCGCCCACCCGGGGTGACGGATGGCCCGGGCGATGTCGCCGTAGCCGGCGTAGCGCGACTCCTCTTCGCGGAGCCCGAGGACGGTGAGCGCGGAGACGACGCCGCGCCGCTGGCCTTCGGGAGAGCGGTCGAACCGGTCGACGAGGAGCACGTCCTTGCCGCCCGTCGTGGTGACGACCTCGACGTGTGGGACGTCGATGCCGACGCGTCCCGCCATGAGCATGCCGACCGCTTCGGCCTTGACGACGGGCCGGCTGTCCGTCGAGGAGGAGAACTTGGCCACCATCTGCCGGTCGCCTTCGGCCAGCAGTGCCTTGGGGCGGGCGCCGCCGATGGAGGTGCCGTGAGCCGCGGCGGCCGCGAGCCCGTCGGGGATGGGCATGCCCTGTTCGATGAGCTCGGCGGCGGCGGCGAGCTGCTCGAGCGTGGCGACGCCGCCGCGGGGCACGTATTTCGTGGGTGAGGCTTGGAAGTCGAGATTGCCGGTGCGGTCGCTGCCTGACCGGAGCAGGTAGGTCATCTCGCTGAGGTCGATGTCGGGGTTGTCGTCCAGACACAGGTTGATCACGCGGCGGCCCCAGGCGTCGGGAGCGGCATCTCGCAGGCAGCCGGCGAGCGACAGTGGCGAGCGGTCGGCGGCGGCCGGCCAGCCGGCCCAGGAGTCTTCGGCGCCGGCGAGCCTGACGGTCTCGTCGGGCCTGGTCGGGTCGAAGGTTCCGGGTCGTAGGGGCAGTTCGGGGGTGAACAGCGGGATCGAGTCAGCGCGTTCGCGGTAGCTGCGTGCGTAGGCGAACGCGATGACCGGGTCGGCGCCGAAGCGTTGCCTCAGCTGGGAGATGGTGCCTGCGACGACGGGTTCCACGGCCCCGGGGAGCCAGGTCCACACGTAGGCCGATGTGGGATTCTCCGTCTCGGTCGGCCTAGAAGTCATCGTCCAGGTCCACTCGTTGGGGGCGCACTCGGCTGGGGAGCAGGGCCAGCTGGGTGCGCGAGCTCGCCGCGAGGCGGCTCAGGGTGACGGCATCGGGCGTGAAGAGGGGCACGCCGCACAGGACCGCAGCGTCGAACACGGTCCCGATCTGGGTGGTGGCGTGACCGTTCTCGATCCGGCTGATCACAGGCGCGCTGGCTCCCACACGTTCTGCCAGCTCAGCGGCAGTCCAGCCGACCTCACGGCGGGCGGCAGCGATCTGGGCGCCGAGCACAGCGAGAGCATCCAGGGTGGCGGGCAGTGGTGCCCGGGTCTTCTTGGCCATCATGCTCCGTTGCATAACATAAAACAGTAATTAGCGGCTTAACTGGTGTTTTATGTTATCACTAAGGGTGCGGCCGGTGGAAACGCTGCCAGATGTGACCCACAAGGCCACTCCGCGGCCGGGTTCTCCACAGGCCGCGTCCTTGTGGGGTTGGGATGTCCGACCCGGCGGGGAGGCTCCCCGCCATGACCGCACCCCTGATCGTGACCCGCGACGAGACCCTGCTCGACGAGCTGCTGCGCCTGGCCGCGGCGGCCGGCGTCACCCCCGAGGTGGCCTCCGACTCCGGCGCCGCGCTCCGCTCGTGGAACGCCGCGCCGTTGGTCCTGGTGGGTGCCGACCTCGCCGACGAGACCGCCCGGCTGGCGCCCGCGCGCCGGGCGGCGGTCCACATCGTGTCGTGGGGGGCGGTGCCGCACGAGATGTTCCGCACGGCGCTCGCGGTCGGCGCCGAGAGCGTCACCGAGCTGCCGCGCTCCGACACCTGGCTGACCGAGACGCTCACCGACCTCGGTGACACCGCGCCCTCGCGCAGCCTGGTCCTGGGTGTCGTCGGTGGCTCCGGCGGAGCCGGAGCCACCACGTTCGCCTGCGCCCTCGGGCAGGTCGCGGCCCGCACCGGCCACGCGGTCGTGGTCGACTGCGACCCGCTCGGCCCCGGCGTCGACCGGGTCCTCGGGCTCGAGACCCACGACGGGTTCCGGTGGGACGCGCTGTGTCAGACCACCGGGCGGCTCAGCGGCCGGGCGCTGCGTGAGGCCCTGCCCCGGCGCGGCGCGTTGGGCGTCCTCTCGTGGTACTCCGGAGCCTCCGGGTCGCTCCAGGCGTTCGCGGTGCGTGAGGCCCTCTCGGCGGCGAGCCGCGGCCACGACGTGGTGGTGGTCGACCTGCCCCGCTCCGGCCCGCCCGTGGTCGAGGAGGTCATGGCGCGGTGCGACCTGGTCCTCGTGGTCGTGGTGCCGACCGTGGCCGGCGTCGCCTCCGCGGCCCGGCTAGCCGCGCAGCTCGAGAGCCGACCTCAGCTGCGGCTGGTGGTCCGGGGCAGCGGCATCGACGCCCGCCACCTGAGTCGCGCCACCGGGGTGCCCGTGATCGCCGAGATGACCGACCAGCGGGGGCTGGCCGAGGCGATCGACCTCGGGCTCGGGCCGGTGCGCTCGCAGCGCGGGCAGCTCGGCCGCGCCGCTGCCGACGTACTCCAGCGGGTGGGCGTGATGGGCCGCGCCGCGTGACCCTGAGCGGGACCACCGCGGTCGAGCTGGTCCGCGACCGGCTCGCCCGCGACCCGGGTGAGCTCACCCCGCACCGCGTCGCCGAGGCGCTGCGGGCGACCGGCCGGCCGGTGGGCGACGCGACCGTGCTCGAGGTCTACGAGGCGCTCCGCCGCGACGTGGTCGGCGCCGGGCCGCTCGAGCCGCTGCTGCGCCTGCCGGGCGTGACCGACGTACTCGTCAACGGCGCGGGCCAGGTGTTCCTCGACCGAGGCCGTGGCCTGGAGCCCAGCGACGTGCGGTTCCCCGACGACGACGCCGTACGCCGTCTTGCGCAACGCCTCGCCGCGGCGGGCGGTCGACGGCTCGACGACGCGACGCCCTACGTCGACCTGCGCCTGGCCGACGGCACCCGCTTCCACGCCGTGCTGTCCCCGGTCGCCCGGCCCGGGACGCTGATCTCGCTTCGGGTCCCGCGCCGGCAGGTCTTCTCGGTCGAGGAGCTGACCGCCGGCGGCTTCCTCACCGAGCAGGCGGCGCGGCTGCTGCGCTCGGTGGTCTCGTCGCGGCTGGCGTTCCTCGTCAGCGGTGGCACAGGCACCGGCAAGACCACGCTGCTGGCCGCCCTGCTGTCGCTGGTGCCGAGCGACGAGCGGCTGGTGCTCGTCGAGGACTCCTCCGAGCTGCGGCCCGACCATCCCCACCTGGTGGCGCTGGAGGCACGTCCGGCCAACATCGAGGGTTCCGGCGAGATCGACCTGCGCACGCTGGTGCGCCAGGCGCTGCGGATGCGGCCCGACCGGCTGGTGGTCGGCGAGGTGCGCGGTGCCGAGGTGGTCGACCTGCTCGCCGCCATGAACACCGGCCACGAGGGCGGCTGCGGCACCATCCACGCCAACTCCGCGCTCGACGTGCCGTCCCGGGTCGAGGCCCTCGCCCTCGCCGCCGGCCTCGACCGGGCGGCCGCCCACAGCCAGCTCGCCTCGGCGGTCGACGTGGTGCTCCACCTCGCGCGCGGCCGCGACGGTCGGCGGCGGCTGGCCCAGGTCGCGCTCCCCGTCCGTGAGACGTCCGGTCTCGTGACGATGGTCCCGGCGATCGAGGTCGACGCACGCGGCACCGCCCGGGCCGGCCCGGCCGAGGGGCTGCTGGCCGACCTGCTGGAGGCGCGGTCCCGATGATCATGCTGGCGGCAGCCGCTGCCGTCCTGGCGGTCTGGCTGCTGCTTCCGTCGGTGGGGCTGCCCACTCTTGTTGACACCTCCGAGCGACCGCCGCGCCGGGGGGTCTGGTGGGCCGTTCCCGGGGCCGCGCTGCTGGTCCCGCTGGTCCCGGGCCGCGCGCTGGCGCTGGCCGGGGTGTCGGTGGCAGCCGGCTACGCCGGCCTGGCCCTGCTGCGGGCGCGGCGGGCCCGGCTCGCCGCCCGGGCGACGGCGGCCCAGGTGCTCGAGCTGTGCGAGCAGCTGTCCGCCGACCTGGGGGCCGGCCAGCCACCCGGCACCGCGCTACAGCGTGCGGCCGCGACCTGGCCGGCGCTGGCGCCCGTGGCCGAGGCGCAGCGGATCGGCTCCGACGTGCCGGTCGCCCTGCGCGACGCCGCGCGCGAGCCCGGTGCCGACGACCTGCGGCTGGTCGCGGCGGCCTGGCAGCTCACGCACCGAACCGGCGCCGGGCTCGCCGACGCGGTCGACCGGGTCGCCCGTGGGTTGCGGGAGGCCCACGCGACCCGGCGGGTCGTCGACGGCGAGCTGGCCTCGGCCCGGGCGACCGCCCGGCTGGTCGCCTGCCTGCCGCTGCTCGCCCTCGCGATGGGTTCGGGCGCTGGTGGCGACCCGTGGGGGTTCCTGCTGGGCCACCCCGTCGGCCTGGCCTGCCTGGGCGCCGGCCTGCTGTTCGGGTTCGCGGGCCTCTGGTGGATCGAGGCGCTGGCGCGCGGGGTGGAGCAGCCGTGACCGCGCTCTGGGTCGCCGTGCTGGCCGCGGCCGCGGTCCTGCTCGCCTGGCCGCCGGCCGTCCCGGCGCCTCGGGCGAGGCCCGCGGCGGTGGAGCAGCCGTCCGCCGATGCCGCGGCCGTGCCCCGGAGTCGTGCGCTGATGTGCCTGCTGGCCGGGGTCGCGGCGGCCCTCTTCGTCGGCGGCGCTGGTGGCCTGGCCGCCGGGGTTGTCGCGGCAGTCGCGGCGTGGGTGACACTCGGCCGCGCCGAGCCGACCGTCGTACGACGTGAGCGCGAAGCGGTCCAGCACGAGCTCCCGCACATGGTGACCCTGCTCGCGGCGGCTCTGCGGGCCGGAGCGGCCCCCGCCGAGGCGGCCCGCTTGGTGTGTCGGGCACTTCCGGGTCCGGCGACCCGACGCCTCGAGCGCACGGTGGCTCATCTCGAGCTCGGTGCCGACCCGGGTCAGGTCTGGGAGCGGCTCGCCCGCGAGCCCGGGCTCGCGCCGCTCGGACGCGCGCTCGCCCGATCGCAGGCGACCGGCGCGTCGGTGGTCGCTGCCGTCGACCGGCTCTCCGACGAGCTGGCCCGGGAGGCCCGCGGGCAGGTCGAGGACCGTGCCCGTGCGGTCGGGGTCAAGGCCGCGGTACCGCTCGGGCTGTGCCTGCTGCCGGCATTCGTGCTGATCGGGATCGTGCCGCTGGTGGCCGGTCTCCTGTCCACACTGGCCTGGTGAGGGGGTCCGGGTGGCCACCAGCTGTGCACAGCCGGGGCGCCGCGCGGGCCACTGCACAGCGGAGGCCGCACCGGTCGCGGACTGTCGGGGCGGTCGCCAATCCTCGTCCCGACCGGCCGCGACCCGTGGCCGCCAGACGAAGGGGATAGCCCATGACCGACACCACCACTCCCGTCCCGCTGCGCCGGCGTCCGCACGACGAGCGCGGCATCACGACGGCGGAGTACGCCGTGGGCACGGCCGCGGGCGCCGGGCTCGCCGGGCTGCTCTACAAGCTGCTCACCGGCGGCTTCGGCGACAAGCTGCTCAAGACCCTGTTCGATCACGTCCTGGGCCTGCTGGGCATCGGGTGACCTGGCCGACCCGGCCACGCCGCACCGACCGCGGCGCCGTCACCGCCGAGCTGGCGCTCACGCTGCCGATCCTGGTCGCGGTGACGATCGGGCTGGTGTGGCTGCTCGCGGTCGGTGCCGCCCAGGTCCGGGTGGTCGACGCCGCTCGCGAGACCGCACGGGCGGTGGCCCGAGGTGACAGCACTGCCGAGGCGGTGGCCCGCGGTCAGCAGGTGGCGCCGCCCGGCAGCACCGTCACGGTGAGTCGACAGGACGGCCGGGTCGTCGCGGTTGCCTCGGGGCGGGTGGACGGTCCGGGTGGGCTGTTCGGCTTCCTGCCCGGCGTCGAGGTCCGGGCCGAGGCCGTGACCCTCGACGAGGACGAGGTGGGCCAGTGAGGGTTCGGCCAGTGAGGTCGCTCCGTCGTCGTGACGAGCGCGGTGGCGCCACGGTCTTCGCGGTGGCCTGCCTGGCGGTGATGCTCCTGGTCGGCGCCGCCCTCGGCGTCGTCGCGGCCATGGTGACGGCTCACCGCGCCGCGCAGTCCGCCGCCGATCTGGCCGCTCTCTCAGGAGCGGCCGAGCTCGGCCGCGGCCGCGATCCTTGCCCGGCCGTCGCCGTTGTGGCCGAGGCCAACGGCGCCTCGGTCACTGGATGCGCGGTTGCCGGTCGCGACGTACTGGTCGAGGTCGAGGTGTCCGGGCCGCACTGGCTCGGTCAGTTCGCCGACATGGGCGCCGCGGCCCGGGCCGGGCCGGCCTGAGACCGCCGCAGCGCGCTGTCGCTTGGGAGCACCTCAAACCATAGTTCCTGATCTCCTCGGAGTGTAGTTCTCAGAAATCACAAACTGTAGTTTGTGGGAGTCGCTAAGTGTAGTCTGTGCAGGTGAGCATGCCAGGACGAGGCGCCAGAGCCTACCGCCCCCGCGTCCTCGATGTCGTCGTCCAGCAACGCCTCCAGTCCTCCGGTGCCGTGCTGCTAGAGGGTCCCAAGGCATGCGGCAAGACGTTCACCGCTGAGCAGTTCACCGCCAGCCAGGTCTACCTGGACACCGACACCGCAGCGCTCGACGCCATCCGAATCGTCGACCCGGGACTGGTGCTCAACGGGGACCCTCCCCAGCTCGTCGACGAATGGCAGCTCGAGGCGACCCGCATCTGGAACTACGTTCGCAGCGAAGTGAATCGCCGGGCCGAGCCGGGCCAGTTCGTGCTGACCGGGTCCGCCGTCCCTGAGAACGACGCGCGGCGTCACACCGGCGCCGGCCGGTTCGCCCGACTGACGATGCGGCCCATGAGTCTCTTCGAGAGCGGTGAGTCCACCGGGGCCATGTCTCTCGCCGCGCTCCTCGCAGGCGAACGCCCGGCCACGGCCACCAGCCTCAGCGTCTCCGACGTCGCAGGCCTCATCGTCCGAGGCGGCTGGCCACTCAACCTCACCCTGCCCGTAGACGCAGCGGCCCAGTCCAATGCCGACTACCTACGAAGCATCGCCGAGGTCGACATCTCGCGCATCGACGGCGTACGTCGCAACCCCGCCCTCGTCCAACGCCTCATCCAGGCACTCGCACGCAATGTCGCCATGGAGCAGAAGGTCGCTCGACTCGCCGCTGAAGTCGAAGGGGAAGAAGGCACCATCGCGCGCACCACCGTCTACAGCTTCCTCGACGCGCTACGGCGCCTCATGGTCCTGGAGGAGCAGCCACCGTGGAGCACCCACCTGCGCTCCCGCGCGACACTCCGTCAGGCGCCCCGCACTCACTTCATCGACCCCTCACTGGCCGCCGCCGCCGTCGCGGCAGGACCCAAGCGGCTCCTGGCCGACCTGAACTACCTCGGGCTGCTCTTCGAGTCCCTCGTCATCCGGGACTGCCGGGTCTACGCGACACCCCTGGACGCGAGCATCCACCACTACCGGGACAGCGATGGGCTCGAGGTCGACGTCATCGTCCATGCCCGAGACGGCGGCTGGGGAGCGTTCGAGGTCAAGCTCGGCGGCGAACAGGCCATCGACCAAGCCGCCGCGGGGCTGCTCAAGTTCGCCGGCAAGGTCGACACGAGCAAGGTGGGCGAGCCCGCCGTCCTTGGCATCATTACCGCTTCCGGCTACGGGTACACCAGGCCTGATGGCGTCATCATCGTCCCCATCGGGGCTCTCGGCCCCTAGTAGATCCGCAGCTTCAGCGAAGTCGCAGCGCCAGATCGATGCGCTGGGTCTCGTCTAGGTCGGTACCTGTCAGACGCTCCGCAAGTCCCTGGGCGTCTCCCGCAACTAGCAGTTCGTGGCAGGTGGGGCACAGGTGCCACGAGTCCGCCATGGCGAACGTCGCGGCAGCGGGGGTCTCGGTGACGTGGGCCCACGGAGCCGGCGTGCCCTGGCACACGGCACATGCCCCGGTGCCTCCGTCGCCGCCCTCGTCGTCGCGGTCGCCGTCCGGATGCGGCTGGGAACTCGTTGTCCCGGCAGGCGCAGGCGATCGCTCGCCAGAGACGGACCCTTCGTACGAAACCATCTCGGCCACCGCAGTGGCTCAGATGTGCGGGCGGTCCTGGTCGTCACCGTCGAGGTCACGACGGCGCTCGGCCTCGGCCCGGTCGAGCTTCTCCGAGAGCTCGGAGAGCTTCTGGTTCTCGCGGCGCTGGGCCAGCTGGCGCTTCGCGCCGAACTTGGTGATCGACATGCCCCAGAGGATCGCGATGCCTGAGCCCACGCCCAGGAGGAACAGGGTGACCGCCCCGACCTCGGTGTTGAGCAGCTCGAGCTTGCCGCTGGAGGTCACCTCGGCGGTGAGCACGGAGGCGACAATGAGCAGGGCTCCGCCGCCCATCAGCAGGACTCCCAGGATCAACATGTGCCGAGGCTACTAGTCGCCGGCGCCGGCGAGCAGCACGTCGAGCAACCTGGCGGCGGCGAGCTTGTCG
Source organism: Nocardioides szechwanensis (assembly GCF_900103935.1). Classification (GTDB taxonomy): domain Bacteria; phylum Actinomycetota; class Actinomycetes; order Propionibacteriales; family Nocardioidaceae; genus Nocardioides; species Nocardioides szechwanensis. Next base: position 255,775 of record NZ_FNIC01000003.1, on the reverse strand, counting down.
AGGGGGTTGTTCTGGTTGCCGCACTTGGGCGACTGGATGCACGACGGGCACCCGTCGGCGCAGGCGCACGACGCGATCGTGTCGCGGGTGGCGGTGAGCCACTCGCGGGCCGCCCCGAAGCCGCGCTCCGAGAATCCGGCGCCGCCGGGGTGACCGTCGTAGACGAAGACGGTGAGCCGACCGGTGTCGCCGTGCAGGGCGGTCGAGACACCGCCGATGTCCCAGCGGTCGCAGGTCGCGAACAGCGGGAGCAGGCCGATCGAGCAGTGCTCGGCGGCGTGGGCGGCGCCGGGCAGGTCGGCGGTGGCCAGCCCGGCGTCGGTGAGCAGGTCGTCGGGCACGGTCCACCAGACCGCGGTGGTGCGCAGCGCGCGCACCGGCAGGTCGAGCAGCTCCTCGCCGATCACCTCGCCGCTGGGCCGGCGGCGCTTGAGGAACGACACGACCTGGTGGGACACGTCGACCTCGCCGAGCGAGAGTCGCGAGCGGCCCCACTCCTGGTGGAGACGCTCCGAGACGATGGTGATGTCGGTGATCTCCCGCGCCGAGGTGGAGTAGTGGGGCTCGGCCCGGCTCATCACCGCCACGTGCTCGTCGAGGTCGAGGCTCTCGACCAGCCAGGTCTCACCGCGGTGCACGTAGACCGCGCCCTCGTGGGCGGTGCCGTGGGCGCGACCGCCGTCGACGGTGCCGACCACCCGACCGGTCTCGGCCTCGATCAGCTGGATCGGGGAGCCGCCGGCCGAGCGGATGTCGGCGAGGTCGGCGGCGCGGCGCCGGTCGGTCCAGAACCAGCCGCGCGGCCGGCGCCGCAGCAGGCCCGCCTCGACCAGGCCGGCGACGACCGAGGGTGCCGTGTCGCCGAAGAGCGGGAGGTCGTCGTCGGTGAGCGGGATCTCCTGGGCCGCCGCGCACAGGTGCGGGCCGAGCACGTAGGGGTTGTCCGGGTCGAAGACCGTGGCCTCGACCGGACGCCCGAACAGCGCCTCGGGGTGGTGGACGAGGTAGGTGTCGAGCGGGTCGTCGCGCGCCACCATCAGCCCGAGGGCGTCCTGCGCGTCCCTGCCGGCCCGGCCGACCTGCTGCCAGAGGGCCGCACGGGTGCCGGGGAAGCCGGCCATGATCACGGCGTCGAGGCCGCTGACGTCGATGCCGAGCTCAAGGGCGTTGGTCGCGGCGAGACCGACCAGGCTGCCGTCGCGCAGCGACTGCTCGATCGCCCGCCGCTCCTCGGGGAGGTAGCCGCCGCGGTAGGCCGCGACCCGGCCGGGCAGGGACGGGTCGACCTCGGCGAGCAGCTCCGCCGCGGTGAGCGCGACCTGCTCGGCACCCCGGCGGGAGCGGACGAACGCGAGGGTGCGCACACCCTCGGCCACCAGGTCGGCCAGCAGGTCGGCGCTCTCGGAGGAGGCGGCCCGGCGCACCGGGGCGCCGTTCTCTCCGGCGTACGACGTGAACGGCGGCTCCCACAGGCCGAGCGTCACCTGCCCGCGCGGCGACGCGTCGTCGGTGACGGCTCGGACCGGGAGACCGGTGAGGCGACCGGCCGCGGTCTCGGGCTCGGCGACCGTCGCGGAGGCCAGCACGAACGTCGGGTAGGCGCCGTAGTGGGCGCAGATGCGCCGCAGCCGGCGCAGCACCTGGCTGACGTGGGCGCCGAACACCCCGCGGTAGTGGTGGCACTCGTCGACCACGACGTAGCGCAGCGACCCGAGGAACGCCGACCACCGCGCATGCCCGGGAAGCAGCGAGCGGTGGAGCATGTCGGGGTTGGTGAGGACGTATTCGGCGTAGTCGCGGGCCCAGTCGCGCTGGTCGCGCCCGCTGTCGCCGTCGTGGGTCGTGACCCGGACGTCCAGCCCCAAGGAGGTCAGGCCGGCGAGCTGGTCCTGGGCCAGGGCCTTGGTCGGGGCGAGGTAGAGCACGGTCGCCCCGCGCTGGCCGCGAGTGCCGCGGCTGCTGCGCGCGGCGGTGAGGGCGGGCAGCTGGTAGGCGAGCGACTTGCCCGAGGCGGTGCCCGTGGACAGCACGACGTGCTGGCCGGCATGGGCGAGCTCGGCGGCCTGCACCTGGTGGAGCCAGGGGCGCTCGACCCCGCGCGCCACCCAGGCGGCGCGGACGTCGGGCGCCACCCAGTCAGGCCAGTCGCCGAAGACCGCCGCGCGCGGAGCGAGCGTCTCGACGTGGGTCAGCCGGTCCTCGCGCCCGGGCGCCGCGGCCAGGCGTCGTACCAGCTCGGAACCGCTCCGGGAGAGCGGGCTGGTGGAGGACGGCACCCGTCGATTGAAGCAAAGTCCACCGACACCCGCCCGTGGCGACCCTCGTCCCGAGGAGAGTAGGTTTTACTTCTTTGTGCAGGCGAGCGGTTGCCGTGGTTTCATATTCCTGGCCGGGTGTCGGGCAGGCCGCCCGCTCTCGCTGTCTGAACACTGTGCTTCCTGGGAGAGAACGTGGACCTGACTCTTGATACGCGCGAGGTCGGTGGGCGCACCATCGTGGCCGTCGGCGGCGAGATCGACGTCTACACGGCTCCCAAGCTGCGGGACCGGATCACCGAGCTGGTCGCTGACGGGGTCTACAACCTGGTCATCGACATGGAGGGTGTCGAGTTCCTCGACTCCACCGGTCTGGGTGTCCTCGTCGGCGGGCTGAAGAAGGTCCGCGCCCACGACGGCTCGCTCGAGCTGGTCTGCAACCAGGACCGGCTGCTCAAGATCTTCCGGATCACCGGCCTGGCCAAGGTGTTCGTCATCCACGAGTCGGCCGAAGCCGCCCTCGCCTGAGCCCTCCGGGCGTCTCGCCCGAGACTCGCCGGTGTCGTCCCTCACACCTCCTGTGCTACACCTCACTGCGCCTGCGTAGACTCCGCCACGTTCCGTGACCTGAGCCACAACACGCGGCTCGATCCCACTTCGCAGGAGGAAGCACATGGCCGGGATTTATCCCGCTGTCGTGGACCTCTCCGGCGGCAATCTCATCCTGGTCATCGTCGTCGCCCTGATCGCGCTCGGCGCGTTGGCGATGGCGTTCATGTTCCGCCAGGAAGTCCTTGCTGCCGGTGAAGGCACCGACAACATGAAGAACATCGCCCAGGCCATCCAGGAGGGCGCCAACGCCTATCTGACCCGGCAGTTCAAGACGCTGGCGATCTTCGCCGCTATCGCGTTCTTCGCACTGCTGGCGCTGCCCGCCGACGACATGGCGGTCCGGATCGGTCGCTCCATCTTCTTCCTCGCGGGCGCCGGCTTCTCGGCGGCTGTGGGCTACCTCGGCATGAACCTCGCGGTGCGCGCCAACGTGCGCGTCGCCGCGGCGGCCAACGAGCCCGGCGGTCGCGAGCCCGCCATGACGATCGGTCTCCGCACCGGCGCCATGGTCGGCATGCTCACCGTGGGCCTCGGCCTCCTCGGCGCCAGCATCGTCGTCCTGCTGTTCAAGGACGAGGCGCCCCACGTGCTCGAGGGCTTCGGCTTCGGTGCCGCGCTGCTCGCCATGTTCATGCGAGTCGGCGGCGGCATCTTCACCAAGGCCGCCGACGTCGGCGCCGACCTGGTCGGCAAGGTCGAGCAGAACATCCCCGAGGACGACCCGCGCAACGCCGCGACCATCGCCGACAACGTCGGCGACAACGTCGGCGACTGCGCCGGCATGGCCGCGGACCTGTTCGAGTCGTACGCCGTCACCCTGGTCGCCGCGCTGATCCTCGGCTCGCAGGCCTTCGGCGACAAGGGCCTGGTCTACCCGCTGCTGATCCCCGCGATCGGCGCGCTGACGGCCGTCGCGGGCATCTACCTCACCCGGCCCAAGGTCGGCGAGAGCGGTCTCACCACGATCAACAAGGCGTTCTACCTCTCCGCCGGCATCTCCGCGGTGGCGTGCGTGATCCTCTCCTTCGTCTACCTGCCCAACGACTTCGCGGACCTCGAGGGCCTCGAGACGAGCCCGCTCGACGCGATCTCCTCCGGCTCCGCCTCGGGCAGCCCGGCCCTGATCGCGGCGCTCGCCGTGGTCATCGGCATCGTCATGGCGGCCGGCATCCTGGCGCTCACCGGCTACTTCACCGGCACCGAGTACAAGCCGGTCAAGGACGTCGGCAAGACCTCGCTCACCGGCGCGGCCACGGTCATCCTGTCCGGCCTCTCGGTCGGCTTCGAGTCCGCGGTCTACACGACCCTGGTCATCGGTGCGGCCGTCTTCAGCGCGTTCCTCCTCGGTGGTGCCTCGCTCACGGTGTCGCTGTTCGCCGTGGCCCTCGCCGGCTGCGGTCTGCTGACCACCGTCGGCGTCATCGTCGCGATGGACACCTTCGGTCCGGTCTCCGACAACGCCCAGGGCGTCGCGGAGATGTCGGGCGACGTGAGCCCCGAGGGCGCGCAGATCCTGACCGAGCTCGACGCCGTGGGCAACACGACCAAGGCCGTCACCAAGGGCATCGCCATCGCCACCGCGGTGCTCGCGGCGACGGCACTGTTCGGTTCCTACGCCACCTCGGTGCTCGAGGCGGTCAAGGATGCACGTCCGACGGAGGAGGAGTTCTCGCTTGCGGACTTCTTCGTCTTCAACCCCTCGGTCCTCGTCGGCATCCTGCTGGGTGCGGCCGTGGTGTTCCTCTTCTCCGGCCTCGCGATCAACGCCGTGGCCCGTGCCGCTGCCGCAGTCGTCTACGAGGTGCGCCGCCAGTTCCGGGAGATCCCCGGGATCATGGAGGGCACCGGCCGGCCGGAGTACGGCAAGGTCGTCGACATCGTCACCAAGGACTCGCTGCGCGAGCTGACCACGCCGGGCATCCTGGCGGTCCTGGCCCCGATCGCGGTGGGCTTCGGCCTCGGCGTGACGGCGCTGGCCGGCTTCCTGGCCGGCGCGATCGGCACCGGCACCCTGATGGCCGTCTTCCTGGCCAACGCGGGTGGAGCCTGGGACAACGCCAAGAAGCTGGTCGAGGACGGCCACCACGGCGGCAAGGGCTCGCCGGCCCACGAGGCCACGATCATCGGTGACACCGTCGGCGACCCGTTCAAGGACACCGCCGGCCCGGCGATCAACCCGCTGATCAAGGTGATGAACCTGGTCTCGCTGCTGATCGCCAGCGCCATCGTGTCCCTGAGCATGGGCGACGACCAGAACGACGCCGTCCGGATCATCATCGCCCTCGTGGCGGCGGCGATCATCGTCGTTGCCGTCTACATCTCCAAGCAGCGTGAGAGCTCGATGGGTGACGACTCCGGTACGCCGGCGCCGCCCCTCGCGACTCCCACCCAGCCTGTCGTCACGGACCCCACCAGGCCCACGCCGACCGTCTGACCCAGCTCCACCGTTGACCCGCCCGAAACTTTCGGGCGGGTCAACGTCATTTCAGGAGTTGCGGCGCCGGACCTTCAGCACGACCGCCTTGGAGCGGGACGGCTTGACGGTGGGGCCACCGGCGTACCGGGCGGTCAGCGAGTGCTTGCCGGGCTTGAGCCGGGGCAGCAGCACGACGCGTACGCCGTCGTCGGTGCGGCGCACGGTGTAGGTCTTGAGCAGCTTGCGGCCGTCGTAGATGTGAACCTTCCCGTACGGCGTCACGCCGGCGGCGGCGAGGGTGATCTGGACCGGACCCCGGGTGCCCCACGGGATCGTCTTTGCGGCCAGCACGAGCCTGGCCGTGCTCGCCAGCTTGGCGACCTGCTTCGGGCCGGCCACGGCGACGCCGGGCTGGTAGCCCGGGCGGGTGGCGGTCACGCGGACGGCCAGGGTGCGGCCGGCGTCGGCCGCAACGACGGCGTACGTCGCCGCGAAGGCGCCGCTGACGGGCACCCGGTCGCGGAACCACTGGTAGGTGAACGTCGGCTCCTCGTCGCCGGGCCAGGTGCCCGGCTTGACGGTGAGGATCCGGCCGACGACCGCGGTGCCGGTGATGGACGGAGCCGTCTCCACCTCGATCGGGTCGCCGATCACCCCGGTGACCGCGGCGCTGGTCGTGGTGCCGGCGAGCAGCAGGGTGTTGGTGCCGGTGGCGACGACGGTGAGCTGCTTGCCGAGGTCGGCCGGGCGGACCGTGTAGGTCTGCCCCGTCGCGCCGGTGATCGCGACGCCGGTCTGCTGCCACTGGTAGGTCGTCGTGGCCGTCGCGTCGTTCCAAGTGGGCTCGGTGGCCGTGAGCTCCGACCCGACCTTCGGCGTCCCGGTGATGGCGGTCGGCGACGTCGCGACCGGCGGCTCGAGGTTCGGGACCGGAAGACCGGGGATCTCCGGGACGCAGACCGGGGGCAGGGGCGGGACCGGAGGCAGGCAGATGTCCGCCACCGCGGGCGACGCGGACAGCGTGAGGGAGCCGACGACGAGCGCCCCGCCCGCCAGGGTGGTGCCCAGCAGGCGCGAGAGGTGGGACATGGGTTACCGCTTCCTGGTGACGGTGAGGACGACCGGCGCCGACTTGGAGGCGGTCGTGGCCCGGGTGCCCGCGAAGCGGGCGGTGAGCTTGTGCTTGCCGGGCTTGAGCTTCGGGAGCTTCACGATCCGGGTGCCGTTGTCGGCCAGGCGCACGGTGTAGGTCTTCGCAGCTTGCGGCCGTCGAAGATCTTGACCTTGCCGGAGGGCCGGAGCGAGCCCGGGGCGAGGGTGATCCGGAGCAGCCCGGCCTTGCCCTGCTTGATCTTCTTCTTCAGCAGCTTGAGCGTGGTCTTCGAGGCGACCTTGGGCACGGTGACGGGCCCGGCCGCCGCGCTGGCGGGCGTGAAGCCCAGCCGGGTGACGTTGACAAGCACGGCCAGCCTGCGGCCGGCGTCGGTGACCTTGACGACGTACTGCGAGTTGGTGGCGCCGGTGATCGGCTGGTTGTCGAGGTACCACTGGTAGCCGAACGTCGGGAGCGTCCCGAGGCCCCAGGCGCCGGGCTGGACCGTGAGCACGTTGCCGGCCTTGGCCACGCCGGAGATCGAGGGCGCGGTCTCGGCCAGCAGGTCGCCGAGCTTGCCGAGGACGGTCGCGCTGCTGGCGGTGCCGATCGCGTCGCCCTTGGTGCCGGTCGCGGTCAGGCGCAGCGCCTTGCCGAAGTCCTCGGGCTTGACCGTGTAGGTCAGCGACGTGGCCCCGGGGATGGGGATGGTGTTGCGCTGCCACTGGTAGGTGGTGACCACGTCGGAGGTGTTCCAGGCGGGCGCGGTGCCGGTGAGCAGCGTGCCCACCTTGCCGGTGCCGGTGGGGATCGGGAAGGCGGTGGCGACGGGTGTGCCCGGTGCGCCGACGAGCGGGATGCCGAGGCCGTTGGTGAGCAGCTGGACGATCGGGATCCCGGCGAGGGTGCCGGTGACGACGGCGGTGATCTCGGTGCCGGCGTGCTCCGCGCCCGGGATGAAGGAGAGTCCCTGGGCGCCCGGGATCGGGACGCCGTCGCTGAGCCACTGGATGGTCGTGGTGACGCCGGGCAGGCTCCACTCGACCTGGCTGAGTGACAGCAGCTCGCCCACTGCCGGGACGCCCGTGAGTACGGGGGCGACCAGGGCCGTGAGCACAGCACCCGGGTCGGGGTCCGGGTCGGGGTCGATCGGGAGCGGGATGTCGATCCCGTTGCTGAGCGCCGTCCCGACCAACGGGATCAGGCCGAGGAGAGTGCCGGTCACCCGCGTCGTGATCTGGTGCCCGGCATCGTCGGTCGTCACGGCGTAGGTGAGGTCGGTGGCACCCGGGATAGGCACGCCGTCGCGCAGCCACTGGTAGGAGTTGCTGACCACGTCGAGGGGGCTGAGCAGGTCCCAGACCGGGGGAGCCACCGTGAGGGTCTGACCGACCTGGCCTACACCGCTGAGCAGCGGCGCGGTGATCACGCCGAGCACGTCGGCCTGTGCGGCGCTGGGCGCTGGTGCCGTCGCGGTCGCGGTCGCGGTCGCGGTCGCCGGTGAGCCGACCCCGAGGACCAGCCCGGAGCCGATCAGCGCGGTGGTGACGACGTCGCCGAAGGCGCGCCTGTACGAGTTCATCGTGCTTCCTCCCCATGAGGTGCCCGGACTCGCGCCCGGCCACCGTTCTCCCCTACCGCCCCGAAGGTAGGACGAGCCGCGCGGGTCCTGGGTGGGTTCTCGGGGGATGCGGGCGCTGGTCTAGTCCGCCGCGGGGGCCGGGTCGGCGGGGGCCGGGTGCGAGGATGCGGAGGTGAGCCAGCCCCCCGAACGACTCGACTTCGTGGGCCCCCTCCGGGCCTCGCTCCTGACGGCCGGCTTCACCTACGACGGCGTCGCGGACCTGCTGGGCGCGGAGGCGCACGCCGCCCTGATGCGCAACGAGACGACCCCCGGACGCCGGCGGACGACGGGCGGTACCCCGGTCGAGACGCTGGTCCGGCTCTTCCTCCTGCAGCTGCCGGTGTCGCTGGCGGAGGCCGAGCTGGCGCTTCCCGGCCAGGTCGACCGGCTCACCGCGGAGGGCCTGCTCGAGCAGAGCGTGAGCGAGGTCGCCGCCCGCCTCGACATCCGGCCCTACGCCACCGACGACGCCGACCTCTGGGTGGTCAGCGACCTCACGCCCGGCCTTGACGGCGGGTCGCAGCGGGTCGGCACCGACCACGTGCTCGGCATCAGCTCCGCCTCCACCTCCCTCGCCCAGCTCACCATCCGCACTCCGGTACGACGTGCGCTCGACCTCGGCACCGGGTGCGGGGTGCAGGCGCTGCACCTCGCCGCGCACAGCGACGAGGTGGTCGCGACCGACGTCAACCAGCGCGCGCTGCGGCTGACCCGGCTCAACGCCGAGCTCAACGGCGTCGCCGCGCGGGTCGACGTCCGTGAGGGGTCGTTCTTCGAGCCGGTCGCGGGGGAACGGTTCGACCTGATCGCGACCAACCCGCCGTTCGTCATCTCGCCCGGCACCGGCGAACGTCTCGTCTACCGCGACTCCGGGCTGCCCGGTGACCGCGTGGTCGAGGACATCGTGCGCGCCGCGCCGTCCTACCTCACCGACGGCGGCTGGTGCCAGGTGCTCGCCAACTGGGTGATCGCCCGGGACCGGCCGTGGGACGAGCGCCTCGGTGACTGGCTCGCCGGCGACTGCGACGCGCTGGTCGTGCAGCGCGAGGTCGTCGACCCGGCCGTCTACGTCGAGCTGTGGCTCAAGGACGCCGGACTGCACGGGTCGGCGGACTACCTGCGGCGCTACGACACGTGGCTGTCGTGGTTCGGGGACCAGGGGATCGAGGCGGTCGGCTTCGGCTGGGTCAACCTCCGCGCGTCCGGCGCCGGCGACGTGGCCACCGACTTCCTCGACTGGCCCTACGACGTGGAGCAGCCGATCGCGCCCGCGATCCACGAGTGGGGCGAGGCAGTGCGGGCCCGCGTCGACCTCGACACCCGGCTCGTCGCACGGACCGACGTACGGCAGGAGACGGCGGGGCCGGCCGGCGCCGAGGACCCCGAGACCATCGTGCTGCGCCAGCAGCGCGGCTTCCGCCGGGCCCGCCAGGTCGACACCGTCGAGGCCGCCCTGGTCGGTGCCAGCGACGGCGAGCTCAGCCTGGGCCAGATCCTCGAGGCCGTCGCCACGCTGACGGAGGCCGAGCCCGACCTGGTGCGCGACGCCTACCTGCCGGTCGCCCGCGAGATGGTGCGCGAAGGTTTCCTCGAAGTGCCGTGACGCCGGGTGGGCGAGCAGTATCGTCCGGGGCGCCCCGCGAACTCGAGGTCGAGGGTCTCTCGAACCCGACCGGAGGTTGCCCCGTGCGTGCCCACGCCCTAGCTCGGACCACTGCTCTCCTGCCCAGCCTGGTGACGATCACGGCGCTCGCCGCGCTGCTCGGTGCCTGCGGCGACGACGACGAGGGCGACGACGGCTCGTCCGGCTCCGGAGGTCTCCCCGACGGGGTCTATCCGTGCGCCTACAACTCCGGCGGCCAGCTCTACACGCTCGGGGAGCTGGTGATCGACGGCGAGGAGTACGGCGGGTTCTCGGGCGGGCTTCGCGGCGACTACTCGCTGGCCGGCGAGGAGGCCCTCGCCTTCTCGGACAGCTTCTCCGGCCTGCCGGACGGCTTCAGCGTGCTGTCGGCCGCCTGGCTGACCAGTACGTCGTCGGGCGAGCGCTTCGTGAGCATCAACATCGTCTCCGAGGCCTCGAACAACGTCCTGACCGTCACCTGCAGCCCGGAGTGAACGCCTCAGTCGGGGAGCGTCGCGGCGGTGACGTCGGTGTGGTGGAAGTCGTCGCCCTTGAAGAGCAGCGGCTGACCGCTCACGTGGGCCAAGGCGTAGGAGAAGCAGTCTCCGAGGTTGAGGCGTGCCGCTGAGCCGGAGCCCTTGCCGTAGCGGGCGTAGGCCAGGCGAGCGATCCGGGCGTGCTCGGCGTCGAAGGGGACGACCTCCGCTGCCGCGGCATCCAGTAGGGCGTCCAACTCAGCGTGGCGGGGCGGACCCAGCACGATCGCGGTCTCCAGGGCGGTCGGTGCCGCGACCGCCAGGCGGTCGGCGGCGGCCAAGGCCTCGAGCCAGTCGGCAGCATCCGGCTCACCGCGCAGGACGGCCACCAGGACGGAGGTGTCGACGATCACCGGGGGAGCCCGCGGTCGTCGTACAGGTCGTCGTCGCTCAGCGTCGGGGCGTCCAGCGCGGCCGAGCGCCGCGAGATCTCCCGCATCCTCGCGAGCCGGTCGGCCCGGTCAGCCCGGTGGCGCTCCGCGGCCTCCACCAGCGCCTGGCGCACGGCGCCGGTCATGGACGTCCCGCGCTGCACCGCGAGCTCGGCCGCGAGCCGGTATACCTCGGGATCCTTGATGTTGAGCGTCGGCACGCCACCAATTCTACCGTGCGTGGTAGAACTACGCACCGGTCGCCTGAGCCTGAGCCGCGAGGGCCTGTGTCCTAAGACGTGCCAGCCGTATCCGCGTCGATGAGATCAGCAGGTCAGTGCGACCGAGCGCGAGCAGGTTGGGCGCGATGCCAGGTCGTTCCCACGCCTCGATGGCCGGGCTGAGCCCGCGCAGGGCCAGCTCGACTCGGTAGCGGCGGCTCGCTGGGGAGGTCGTGGTGCCCAAGACCTCGGACAAGCGACCTACTCGCAGCTCACCGACGGGACGGAAGACGCCGTTGGCCTTGCCGACCACCCAGCTCACCGATCCCGCGACGTCGCGCGCCGATCGTGCGCGATCGACCAGGTCGGGGTCGGCGGTCCAGACGGCCACCAAGGCAGTGCGCAGGGCGACGCCGAACTCATGGCCCTCGCCCGGCTCGAAACAGGCGGCCGCCACCCCGTCGAGCAGGTCGGCGGTCTCCGCGAGGCGGTCCCGCACCTCGCGGTCGACAACCTCGGGCAGGTCGTCGTGGTCCTCCAGGGGCTCGGTGTCCAGCGCCGTCACCGCCGCGCGACCGCCGCAGACGGCATCGAGCCAGAGGAGTACGCGCTCATGAAGTGGAGCGGGCGCCGGGAGTGTGGGAGCCGAATGGAGCACGTCGCGGTCGAAGCGGTCCGCGTGGATCTGCCAGGGAGTGCCCTCGACCCGCTCGGTCCAGGTGTCCACGACCCGGCCATCGACAAGGACGAGGTGCCGCAAGCGGTGGTCGTCATCCGGGTCGGGGACGGCGTAGGGAGGGGGGTAGGGCTGGTATCGGTCTTCGTACATGGGAGTGGGCCTCCGAGAGCGGTCAGCGTCGGAGGCCCACGTTGACACGGATCGGCATCGGCCCGTCCGAGTCATCCACAGGCGAGTGGACGCCTCACCTCTCCTGGGCGAGCATCGCGGCGAGGCCGTCGGTGGCCTGGTAGCCGTCGGGGACGCCGTCGACGATGGCGGCGATCGACTGGCTGTGCTCGAGGCGCAGGGGGAGGATCGCGCGGTAGGGCTCGGAGTCGTACCAGGCCTGGGCGGAGGCGCGGTCGGGGAAGCGGATGACGACGATGTCGCCGTCCCACTCGCCCTCGGCCGCGACCAGGTGCCCGCCGTGGACCAGGAAGCGCCCGCCGTACGGGGCCAGCGAGGCGTCGATGCGCTGGAGGTAGTCGATGATCTCGGCCCCGAAGTCGACCTCACGCAGGTAGGCGATGGCGTAGGCGGGGGCGTTGGCGGGGGCGGCGGTGCTGGTGCTCATGGGGTGTCCTCTCATCGGTGTGGGGCGCCAGTGGAGCCCCGGCCCGTGCCGCGGGTCGATTACCTGTGAGGTCATGGGCGCGGCTACGTCGCGCGGATAACCTCACGGCCATGAGCGGCACCACGACCGACGCCGACCCGGGCGCCCTGCTGCGTGACTGGCGCCGGCGGCGCAACCTCTCCCAGCTCGAGCTGGCGAGCCGCGCCGGCGTCTCCACCCGGCACGTGAGCTTCATCGAGACCGGGCGGTCGCGGCCGACCAGCGGCATGGTCCTGCGGCTCTGCGACCAGCTCGGCGTCCCGCTGCGCGACCAGAACCGGGTCCTGCTCGCCTGCGGCTTCGCGCCGGCGCACCCCGAGCACCAGCTCTCCGACCCGCCGATGGCGGAGGTCGCGGCCGCGATCGAGGGGATCCTGACGGCGCACCTGCCGTTCCCGGCGCTGGTGGTCGACCCGGGCTGGCACCTGGTGGCCGCCAACGACGCTGTCTACTCCCTGCTCGACGGGGTCGCCCCTCGGCTCCTCGAGCCGCCGGTCAACGTGATCCGGCTCAGCCTCGACCCCGAGGGGCTGGCTCCGCGGATCGCCAACCTGGACGAGTGGCGCGCGCACCTGCTGGCCCGCCTCCGCCACGAGTACGACGCCACAGGTGACGGGAGGCTTCGTGCCCTGCTCGACGAGCTCGACCTCCCTGACCACCGGACGCCCGGCACCCACCCGCAGACGCCCGGCCTCGTCGTACCCCTGAGGCTGCGGGTCGGCGACGCCGAGCTGAGCCTGCTGTCGACGACGACCGTCTTCGGCACACCGCGTGAGGTGACGCTGTCGGAGCTCGCGATCGAGGCGTTCTATCCCGCCGACGCGACCACCCGGAGGCTGCTCACGGGGGGCGTGTGATGCTCTGAGGGACCTGATCACTGGACAGCACCCGCTACCGTGATCGGCCGTGAGCCCCCGTTGAGGTGCTCATATCTCTCTCAGCAGAAGGAAATGGCAGCGCAGTGGCACACAAGTTGGTGATCGTCGAGTCCCCGGCGAAAGCGCGCACGATCGGCGGATACCTCGGCGACGGCTATGTCGTCGAGTCGTCCATCGGGCACATCCGCGACCTCCCCAACAACGCCGCGGACACGCCCGCCAAGATCAAGGACAAGCCGTGGGGCCGGCTCGCGGTCGACGTGGACAACGGGTTCGTCCCCTACTACGTCGTGCCGCGCGACAAGAAGTCCCACATCGCCAAGCTGAAGTCCCTGCTGAAGGACGCCGACGAGCTCTACCTCGCCACCGATGAGGACCGCGAGGGCGAGGCGATCGCCTGGCACCTCCTCGACGAGCTGAAGCCCAAGGGCATCCCCGTGCACCGGATGGTCTTCCACGAGATCACCAAGCAGGCCATCCTCGCGGCCGTCGAGAACCCCCGCGAGATCAACGACGACCTCGTCGAGGCGCAGGAGACCCGCCGGATCCTCGACCGCCTCTACGGCTACGAGGTCTCGCCGGTGCTGTGGAAGAAGGTCATGTCCGGCCTCTCCGCGGGCCGCGTGCAGTCGGTCGCCACCCGCCTCGTGGTCGACAAGGAGCGGGAGCGGATGAAGTTCCGCCTCGCGTCCTACTGGGATCTCGAGGGCACGTTCGACGCCGGCTCCAAGCACGAGCAGCGGATGTTCCCGGCCAAGCTCCACTCCCTCGACGGCACCCGCGTCGCCCGCGGCTCCGACTTCGGCCAGGACGGCCTGCTCAAGGACAGCTCCAAGGTCGTCCACGTCGACCGGACCCGCGCCGAAGCACTGGTCGCGGCCCTCGCCGACTCGTCGTACGACGTGCGCTCGGTGGAGGCGAAGCCCTACAAGCGCTCGCCCTACGCGCCATTCCGCACCACGACGCTGCAGCAGGAGGCGAGCCGCAAGCTCGGCATGAGCGCGTCCGTCGCGATGTCCGTGGCGCAGCGGCTCTACGAGAACGGCTTCATCACCTACATGCGTACCGACTCCACGACCCTGTCGGACGGCGCCATCAACGCCGCCCGGACGCAGGTGCGTGAGCTCTACGGCGCCGACTACGTGCCCGACGCCCCGCGCAGCTACACCTCCAAGGTCAAGAACGCGCAGGAGGCGCACGAGGCGATCCGCCCGGCCGGCGAGTCGTTCCGCACCCCTGCGCAGACCGGGCTGACCGGTGACCAGTTCCGGCTCTACGAGCTGATCTGGATGCGCACGGTCGCCTCGCAGATGAAAGACGCCGTCGGCCAGAGCGTCTCGGTCCGCCTCGGCGGCGCCGCACTGCGCCCCGATGGAGGGCCAGGCGAGGACGTCGTGTTCTCCGCGAGCGGCCGCGTCATCACGTTCCACGGGTTCCTCAAGGCCTACGTCGAAGGCACCGACGAAGGTGCCGCCAAGGACGACGCCGAGACCCGGCTGCCCGCGCTCGTCGAGGGCGACTCGGTGTCCGCGGCCTCGATCTCGGCCACCGGCCACGAGACCAAGCCGCCGGCGCGCTACACCGAGGCCACGCTGATCAAGGAGCTGGAGGACCGGGAGATCGGGCGGCCGTCGACGTACGCCGCGATCATCGGCACCATCCTCAACCGCGGCTACGTCTACAAGAAGGGCACCGCGCTGGTGCCGGCCTGGCTGGCGTTCTCGGTCACCCGGCTGCTGGAGGAGCACTTCACGCGCCAGGTGTCCTACGAGTTCACCGCCGGTATGGAGGACGTGCTCGACGACATCGCCGGCGGGCGCAAGGACCGGATCTCCGAGCTCGGGGAGTTCTACCACGGCTCCGAGAAGTTCAAGGGCCTGCACACCCTGGTCTCCGAGCTCGGCGACATCGACGCGCGTGAGCTGGCGACCTTCCCGATCGGCGACCCCGAGGCCGGCATCAACCTGCGCGTGGGCCGCTACGGCCCCTACCTCGAGGGACCCGACGAGGACGGCAACCCGACCGGCGTACGCGCCAACGTGCCGGACGACCTGCCTCCCGACGAGCTCACGATGGAGAAGGCCAAGGAGCTCTTCGCCAACCCCGCCGGGGAGGAGATCGACCTCGGCAACCACCCCGAGACCGGGCTGCGCGTGGTCGCCAAGAACGGCCGCTACGGCCCCTACGTCACCGAGCTGCTGCCCGACGACGCCAAGAAGAACGACAAGCCGCGCACCGGCTCGCTGTTCAAGTCGATGTCGCTCGACACCATCTCCCTCGACGACGCCGTCAAGCTGCTGTCGCTGCCCCGGGTCGTCGGCACCGCCGAGGACGGCGAGGAGATCACCGCCCAGAACGGGCGCTACGGGCCCTACCTCAAGAAGGGCAGCGACTCCCGGTCGCTGACCTCCGAGGAGCAGCTGCTCACGATCGGCCTCGACGAGGCGCTCAAGATCTACGCCCAGCCCAAGCAGCGTGGACGGGCCGCCGCCGCGCCGCCGCTCAAGGAGCTGGGCAACGACCCGGTGTCGGGGCAGCCCGTGGTCGTGAAGTCGGGCCGCTTCGGCGAGTACGTCACCGACGGCGAGTACAACGCCACCCTCCGCAAGGACGACGCGGTCGAGACGCTCACCCTCGAGCGCGCCGCCGAGCTGCTCGCCGACCGTCGCGAGCGCGGCCCGGCCAAGAAGACGGCCAAGAAGGGCGCGAAGAAGGCGCCTGCCAAGAAGGCCGCGACGAAGAAGGCGGCCACGAAGAAGACCGCTGCCAAGAAGACTGCCAAGAAGGCCGCCAAGAAGACTGCGGCCAAGAAGGCCTGACTCACCCTGCGTTGGAAAGCGTCGGCGGCTCCCCGTAGGTTCGGCGCGTGACCACGGCAGGCGTCTACACCAGCACGGGCGTCTTCGTGTGCTTCGAGGGCGGCGAGGGCTCGGGCAAGTCGACGCAGTCGAAGCGGTTGGCCGAGGCGCTCCGCGCCCAGGGGTACGACGTCGTGCTGACCTTCGAGCCCGGCGACACCGAGGTCGGCAAGGCGCTGCGGCAGATCGTGCTCAGCCCCGAGACCGGGGAGCTCTCCGACCGCACCGAGGCGCTGCTCTACGCGGCTGACAAGGCCGAGCACGTCGACACGGTCGTGCAGCCGGCCCTCGACCGCGGGGCGGTCGTGATCACCGACCGCTACGTCGACTCCGCGCTGGCCTACCAGGGCGCCGGCCGCACGCTGGCGGTCGAGGAGGTGGCGCCGGTGATGCGGTGGGCCACCCACGGCCTGCGCCCGCACCTGACCGTCGTACTCGACCTGGAGCCGACGGCCGGGCTCGGCCGCTTCGAGGGACGCGACCGGATCGAGGGTGAGTCGCTGGAGTTCCACCAGCGGGTGCGCGAGGCCTTCGTACGGATGGCCGGGGCCGACCCCGAGCACTACGTCGTGCTCGACGCCCGCGACGGCGTCGACGACATCGCGGCCGCGATCCGCGAGCGGGTCACCCCGTTGCTGGCGCAGGCGGAGGCCCGGACATGACCGTGTGGGACCAGCTGGTCGGCCAGCGACACGCGGTCAAGGCGCTCCAGACCGCCGCGAGCGGCCACGGCATGAGCCACGCGTGGCTGTTCACCGGGCCCCCGGGCTCCGGGCGCTCCAACGCCGCGATCGCCTTCGCCGCCGCACTCGAGTGCGAGCAGGGCGGCTGCGGCACCTGCCACGAGTGCCACACGGTGCTTGCCGGGAGCCACGCCGACGTGTCGGTGGTCCGCACGCAGCTCCTGTCGATCAGCGTCAAGGAGGTGCGTGACCTGGTCCGTCGTGCGGCGCTCGCCCCCGTCGGCCGCCGGTGGCAGATCATGATCGTCGAGGACGCCGACCGGCTCACCGAGCAGGCCTGCAACGCGCTGCTCAAGGCGATCGAGGAGCCCACCGACCGCACCCTGTGGATGCTCTGCGCACCCAGCGTCGACGACGTGCTGCCGACGATCCGGTCCCGCTGCCGGCTGGTGACCCTGTCGACGCCCACGACCGAGGACGTCGCCGCGTTCCTCACCAGCACCGAAGGGGTCGGCGACGCGCTGGCGTCGTACGCCGCTCGAGCGAGCCAGGGCCACATCGGCCGCGCGAAGGCGCTGGCCCGTGACGAGGCCACCCGCAACCGCCGCCGCGAGATCGTGTCGCTGCCGGCCCGGCTCACGACGCTCGGCGCCTGCATGAACGCCTCGGCCAACCTCGCCGAGGTGGCCAAGGAGGAGGCCGACGCGATCACCGGCGACCTCGACGCCGCCGAGAAGGCCGACCTCGACATGAGCTACGGCGTCGTGGAGCGCGGCCGCCGGCCACGCGAGTACGCGCCGGCGCTGGCCGCGCTCGACAAGGCACAGAAGACGCGCGCCAAGCGGCGCCAGCTCGACGTGGTCGACCGTGGCCTGATGGACCTGGTGTCGGTCTACCGCGACGCCATCTCGGTCGGCGTGGGCGCGCAGGGAGCCCTGGTCAACGAGGAGATCCGCGGCGACATCGAGAAGATCGCGGCCTCCTCGACGCCCGAGCTCAACCTGCGCCGGATCGGTTGGATCTTCGAGGCTCGCGAGCAGATGCTTGAATTCAACGTGCCGGTGGCGCTTGCCCTCGACTCCATGATGGTGGCGCTCAAGGTGCCCGAAGGGAGCAGCAGGTGAACCGCACCGCTCAGGTCATCGTGGTCGCCGTCATCGTCCTCGCGCTGGTGGGTGCGGGCGCGCTGGGTGCGATCTACCTGCTCCTCGGCCACGACTCCGAGGGCGGTGACCAGTCGCAGGAGCCGCGCCCCACCGCGGTCACGACGACCCCGGCAGCGGGCGCCACGGAGCCGCCCAGCCCGGAGCTCGAGCCGTTCTACTCCCAGACGATCGAGTGGGAGCCCTGCGACGACAACCAGTGCGGCTACCTCACGGTCCCGGTCGACTACCGCGACGCCGGCGGCCCCACGATCGAGGTCAACCTGCTCAAGGTGCCCGCCGCCGACCCCGACGCACGGATCGGCTCGCTCGTGGTCAACCCGGGCGGTCCGGGCGCTCCGGGCACGACGTACGCCGAAGCCGCCGACCAGGTCTTCCGGGCACCGATCACCGACCGCTACGACATCGTCGGGTTCGACCCGCGCGGCACCGGCGACTCCGCCCCCGTCGACTGCCTGCCCGACGACGAGATGACGGAGTTCCTCGCGGTCGACCCCGACCCCGACGACGCCGAGGAGGAGCGCGCGATCGTCGACGAGCTCGCCGACTTCTACCGGGGGTGCGCCGCCAACTCCTCGCCGCTGGTCGCGCACGTCACGACCGCCGAGACCGCCCGTGACATGGATGTCCTGCGCGCGGCCCTGGGTGAGTCGACCCTCGCCTACTTCGGCGCCTCCTACGGCACCAAGCTGGGCGCCACCTACGCCGAGCTGTTCCCCGACAAGGTCGGCCGCCTGGTCCTCGACGGTGCCGTCGACGTCGGGCTGCCGTCGCGCGAGCAGACCCTCGGGCAGGCCGGCGGCTTCGAGACGGCGCTCGGTGCCTACGTCGACAACTGCGTCGAGGAGACCCCGAGCTGCTTCCTCGGCGACTCGCGCGCCGAGGGCCTAGAGACCATCAGCGACCTGCTCGCCGAGATCGACGAGGAGCCGCTGCCCACCTCCGACGGGCGCGAGCTCACCGTCGGCAGCGCCTTCTACGGCGTCGTCACCCCGCTCTACAACCGCGACTACTGGCCCTACCTCAGTCAGGGGCTCAAGACCTCTCTCGACGGCGACGGCAGCACGCTGATGGTGCTGGCCGACGCCTATGCCTCGCGCCAGAACGGCACCTACCTCGACAACAGCACCGAGGCCATCTACGCCATCAACTGCCTCGACGACCCCTACTACGTCGAACCGGAACAGGTCGAGGCCGAGGTGCCGGCCTTCGAGGAGGTCTCGCCCACCTTCGGCCGGGTCTTCGCGTGGAGCCTGGTCAACTGCAAGGGGATGCAGGTCACCTCGTCCGAGCCGACGCTCGACATCCGTGGCGAGGGCGCGGCTCCCATCGTGGTCGTGGGCACCACCCGCGACCCGGCGACGCCGTACGAGTGGGCGGTGGGGCTCGCCGAGCGGCTCGAGTCGGGCGTCCTGGTCTCGCGCGATGGCGACGGCCACACCGCCTACAACGCCGGCAACGAGTGCGTCGACACCGCGATCGAGGACTACCTCACCGACGGCACCGTGCCCGACGACGGCCTGGAGTGCTGAGGCCGGATCAAGGCAGGTGCCCGCGTTTCGACCCGGCCGACCGGCGTCCGTATACTTCTGCGGGTTGCCCGGCAGGTCTCACCTAGCCGGGCAGCACGCCGCCTTAGCTCAGTCGGTAGAGCGAGTCACTCGTAATGACTAGGTCGTCAGTTCGATTCTGACAGGCGGCTCTGATGCCCCGGGGACCCGAGACCCCGGGGCATCTTCCTTTGTCGGGGGCGCCGGACCTGACTAGTCACCGGTCTGCTGCTTCGCGGTTCCCCGGACGGCACATCCACGAGCCCCTAACCTCGCTAGGTGCCCCCTCCTCCCGCGCGCTCGACGCGCTTGCTCGCCGTCACGGCGGCCCTGCTCCTGCTCACTGCTGCCTGCAGCGGTGGCGGTGACGACGACTCCGAGCCCAAGGGAGACGGCGGGTCGGCCGCCGTCGAGCACACGGGTCGTGAGGGCGACGGGTGGACGGTGCTGCACTACTCGATGGCCGACACCAACCTCGAGCCCTTCATGGTCGCCGACGTCAACGAGCTGGGCGTGGTCGGCTCCAACGACAACCTGCACATCCGTGAGCTGATCGACCGCTCGGCGGAGTACGGCGACGACGAGCTGCTCGACCAGGGCAGCTGGGTCGGCGCCCGGGTGCTCGACCTGGGTGAGCCGGGCGTGAGCGAGGTCGTCGAGGACCTCGGCGACGTGGACTCCGCCGACCCGGCCCTGCTCGCCCGGTTCATCGCCGAGGGCATCGAGGCCAACCGGGCCGGCCACTACGCGCTGGTCATCTCCGACCACGGCGCCTCCTGGCCGGGGATCGGGCCCGACGAGGGCAGCGACTACGACGTGCTCGACCTCGCCGAGATCACCGACGCCATCTCGACCGGACTCGAGCAGGCCGGTGTCGACAAGCTCGACCTGCTGGGCTTCGACGCCTGCCTGATGGCCAACTACGAGGTGGCCAGCGCGGTCGCCCCGCTGGCCGACCGTCTCGTGGCCTCGCAGGAGCTCGAGCCCGGTCACGGTTGGGACTACACCTCCCTCCAGCTGCTGGCCGACGACCCCGACGCGACCGCGGACGAGCTGGGGTCCGCGATCATCACGGGCTTCGCCGGCCAGGCCGAGGAGCAGGGCACCCAGGACCAGATCACGCTCTCGATGGTCGACCTCACGAAGATGGGCGCGGTCGACGAGGCCGTCACCGACTTCGCGGGCGCTCTGTCGGAGCAGTCGGACGTGGTGGCCCCGGCCGTCGGCCAGTCCGAGGCCACCACCCTGGCGTTCGGCAAGAGCCCCGACGAGTCCCAGGACAAGCACCTCAGCGACCTCGGGCTGCTCGCGTCGGCGATCGGCGAGTCCGCACCGGAGGTCTCCGACCAGGCCGCGGCCCTGGTCTCCGCGCTCGACGACGCCGTCCTGGAGCAGGTGGACGGGGTCGCCACCGCCGGTGCGTCCGGGCTGTCGATCTACCTCCCGCCGGTCGCGGAGCTCGCTGACCCGGCGTACGCCGACGTGGCCACCTCGGGCCCCTGGGTCGACTTCCTCGACACCTACTACAGCGCCGGCGACGAGATCCCCGCCGAGGAGCTGCCCGCGTTCACGGACCCGGACGCCGGGCCGGACGTCGTGTTCGACGAGGAGGGCGTGTCCCTGTCGGGGTCCTACGACCCCGCCGGCCTCGACAACATCACCGAGGCGACGATCAGCTACGCCCTGGTCAACGACGACGGCTCCATCACCTACCTCGGCGAGGAGGTCACCGACTTCACCGACGAGGGCGGCGCCCCGACGGCGTCGGGCACCTACGACCTGACGGTGATGGAGATCGACGACGGCGCGGACACGGCGTACGCCTATGTCGAGCTGAACCTCAGCGAGGACCTCGCCACCGCGTTCTTCGACGTGCCGATGACCTACTACGCCTCGACCGACCCCGACCGGCTGGACCCGAAGGACGCCCTGCTGTCGCTGGTGCTCGACATCGACGCCGGGGAGTTCGTCAGCGAGACGATCTACACCTACGACGAGGTGTCGGGCGGCTACGGCGAGCTCGCGCCCGACCCGGAGGGCATCGTGATCCCGGACGTACTGACGATCGGCGCCGACGGCGAGCAGGTCTGGGAGCCGACTTCCGACGTCGGCCTCTACTCCGACGTGGCCGGTCTCGACTACACGTTCGTGCCGCTCGACTCCGGTACGACGGTCCAGGTCGACCTGTCGCTCTACGACTTCGGCGGCAACACCAGCGTGCTCAGCTCGTTGGTCGAGGTTCCGTAGCGAGCGCAGTGGTGACCTGCCCGCCCTCGACCCGCCACCGTTGGTCGAGGTGGACGTTGTCCAGCAGTCGCCGGTCGTGGGAGACCAGCAGCAGCGCACCCGCGTAGGCGTCGAGGGCCTGCTCGAGCTGCTCGATCGCGGGTAGGTCGAGGTGGTTGGTGGGCTCGTCGAGGACGAGCACGTTGACGGCGCGCGCCTGGAGCAGTGCCATCGCGGCGCGGGTGCGCTCGCCGGGCGAGAGCCGGCTCACCAGGCTGCCGACCTGGTCGGCCTTGAGACCGAACTTCGCGAGCAGCGTCCGCGCGTCGGCGGGGGAGAGGTCGGGTACGGCGGCCCCGAACGCGTCGCCGAGCAGGTCGTCCTCGTGCAGCACGCCGCGAGCCTGGTCGATCTCGCCGACCGCGAGCGTGGCCCCCAGCGAGGCGCGGCCGCTGTCGGGCGCCACCTGGCCGAGCAGCAGCCGGAGGAGGGTGGTCTTGCCCGCGCCGTTGGGCCCGGTGATCCCGATCCGCTCGGCCGCGTTGACCTGGAGCGAGACCGGCCCGAGCACGAAGTCGCCGTGACGGACCGTCGCCTCGTCGAGGGTCGCGACCACGCTGCTCGAGCGCGGCGCGGCGGCGATGTCGAAGCGCAGCTCCCACTCCTTGCGTGGCTCCTCGACCTCCTCCAGCCGGGCGATCCGCGACTCCATCTGCCGGACCTTCTGGGCCTGCTTCTCCGATGACTCGGTCTGCGCGCGACGGCGGATCTTGTCGTTGTCCGGGCTCTTCTTGATCGCGTTGCGGACGCCCTGCGAGCTCCACTCCCGCTGGGTGCGGGCCCGCGAGACCAGGTCGGCCTTGGTGTCCGCGAACTGCTCGTAGGCCTCGCGCGCGTGACGTCGTGCGACGTCTCGCTCCTCGAGGTAGGCGTCGTAGCCGCCGTCGTAGACCCGCACCTGCCGCTGCGCCAGGTCGAGGTCGACGATGCGCGTGACGCAGCGGGCCAGGAACTCGCGGTCGTGGGAGACCAGCACGATGCCGTTGCGCATCCCGGTGACCAGGTTCTCCAGCCGCTCGAGCCCGTCGAGGTCGAGGTCGTTGGTCGGCTCGTCGAGGAGGGCGACGTCGAACCGGCTGAGCAGCAGCGCGGCCAAGCCGACCCGGGCCGCCTGCCCGCCCGACAGCGACGTCATCAGGGCCTCGCTGCCGACGCCGAGCCGCAGGTCGCCCAGCACCGCGGGGATCCGGTCCTCCAGGTCGGGGGCGCCGCTCGCCAGCCAGTGGTCGAGCGCGACGGCGTACGCGTCGTCCGCGCCGGCGGCGCCGGAGCCCAGCGCGGAGGCCGTGGCCTCCATCTCCTCGGCCGCCGCCGCCGCGCCCGTCCGCCGGGCGAGGTAGCGCGCGACCGTCTCGCCGGGGACCCGCTCGTGCTCCTGCGGCAGCCACCCGACGAACGCGTCTGAGGGAGCCGTCGAGACCGTGCCCGCCGACGGCGCGTCCTGGCCGGCCAGCAGTCGCAGCAACGTGGTCTTGCCGGCCCCGTTGGCGCCGACGACCCCGACGACGTCGCCCGGTGCGACGGTCAGGTCGAGCCCGTCGAACAGCGTGCGGTGGGCGTGTCCCCCGGACAGGCCCTTGGCGACGAGGGTGGCACTCACCTCGCGATGGTAGAGGTGTCCACGTCACCCGCCGCGCGGGCACCGGGTGCGGTGGGTGCGGTAGAGGCCCGCGCAGACGTAGATCACGCCTGCAGCCACGAGGGCAGCGGCGGCGGCTGCGACGGGGACGTCGGCGTCATCTAGGTCATCGAGGTGCTGGCTCCGGAGCAGCCACACGTAGGACCCGGCCATCATCGGCACCCAGTGCCAAGCGCCGAGCCCGGCCGCGGCGACCGCGCTGCCGGCCAGGAACAGCACGACCACCAACGACCGTTCGAACGACCAGCCGGACAGCGCGAGCGAGGCGACGACGATCGCGCCGGCGGTGTGCGTGGCGACGTAGCGCAGGAGGAGCACCTGCCCCAGGGGTCGACCGGCGCGGAGCGTGAGGTCGGGCGTCTGGTCGACCAGGGGCGCGGCCAGGACGAGTGCGGCCGCGGGTGGCACCAGGTCGAGCGCCGGGATCTCGGCCTCGAACGACGGCATCCCGACGTAGCTGGTGGCGACGAACTGCGCCATGCCGGCAAGCAGCAGCGCCAGCAACAAGGTCCGCGGCACGCCCCACGCCCTCGCGACGGCGAGCCGGCTAGACACCTGCTGGAAGCCTCAACGCGTCGAGGTCACAGCTCCGCAGCTGCTCGTAGGTGGTCGTCACCCAGGAGCGCTGTTCCTCGAGGCCCGACTCCAGCCACTCGCGGTCGAAGTCATCGACGCGCGGCTGCAACAGGCCGGCCCGGAACAACAGCCAGCGGGCGAGCAGGCGACGAGTGTCGAACGACGCCTCGGGAGGTGCGATGTCGGAGCGGTAGGCCGCACACTGCGCCGGGGTGGTGAGCACTCGGGCGGCCGTCTCATCGGAGACGGTGCTGGCGAGCGTCTCTTCCACGAGGAGCATGACGCCTCCTTGTCGCTCGTCATCGCTGCCCGCCAGGTAGTCGACGTACCTCGGTGGCAGCTCCAGCCCGAGCTCGCGAAGCGCACTCGCCTGCCGCTCCATGCGCTCGACCAGGTCGTCCAGCGGCCGGGTGGTCTCACGGGCCATGCACACGCGCACGGCGTCACCTCGGCAGACGAGCTCGGGGTCCGAGACCGCGCGGTAGCGGTCATGGATGCCGTTGCCGAGCACGACGTAGCAGACGGCACCGAGCAGGACGAGGAGCGAGATCACGACGCGGGAGATCGCCGTGCGCCCCACGACCGTCCGGTTGGAGAGGAGGAGCAGCCCGGCCGCGACGCCGAGTGTCGCTCCGGTCTGCAGACCGAGCGTCGTGGCGTCGTAGGTCTCGCCCGCGTAGGTGACGCCCAGGCCGCCGGTGCGAAAGATCTCTGGCATGGCGCCGATGGCGCCGAGCACCCCGAGGGAGAACGTCGCTGCCGCGGCGACCGGAGCCAGCCAGACTCGGCGGCCGAGCCCGCCCAGAAGCACGCCCACAGCGACCTGGGCCGCCAGCACGCAGAGCGCCGGGACCAGCACCCAGAGGGTGTCGTAGTAGGGCACGGCGCCCGCCAGCGCGGCTGACGTCGTGACCCCCAGCGTGATCGCGGACATGGCGACGGCGGCGAGGCCCCAGATCGAGAGGGCGGGTCGCAGCCAGGGCCACCACGGGCGCGGCCCGGTCCGCAGGAGCGGCTCGACTCCGGAGGTCGCGAGCCGGACGTACGTCGCGCAGGCGATCCCGGCAGCGACCGGGCCGATCAGCGTGAGGCTGAAGGTGCCGGCGTCGAGCGCCATCTTCCAGGAGCCCAGCCAGTCGGCCCCGCGACTGAGCGAGGGGACGAGCCCCACGGCGACCAGCGCCACCAGGCCGAGCAACACCGTGCGCCGGTCGCCCAGCCAGGTGACGTACCCAGCGAGGCGGCCGGTCATGACCGGGCCCCCGAGAGGGTCGTGAGGAACGCGAGCTCGGCCGATCGGTGCGGCCCGCCGCGCTCCTCGACGAACGCCGCGGTGCCTCCGTGGTGGAGGACGCGACCCTCGTCGAGGACGGCGATGCGGGTGGTCATCTGTTCGACGTCCTCCATGACGTGACTGCTGAGGACCGTGACCGTGGCGCCCGGGAGGTCCATGAGCAGGGCGCGCAGGTTGGCGCGCTGCTCAGGGTCCAGGCCCGTCGTCGGCTCGTCCAGCAGGAGAACGCCCGGCGCCGTCACGAGCGCGGTGGCGAGCACCAGCCGCCTGCGCATGCCGCCGGAGAGCCGTCCGAGCCGGTCCGTGCGCCGGTCCTGCAGACCGACGAGCTCCAACAGCTCCGGCTCGCGGGTGGCGGCGACGCGGCCCGGCACGCCGCGCAACCAGCTGACGTAGGACACCGCGTCGGCGACGCGCAGCTCCCGGGGAAGGTCGAGCTCCTGCGGCATGAAGCCGATGCGGGTGACGATCTCACGCCGGTCACGTCCGTAGAGATCGACCCCGTCGAGGGTGACGGTGCCGTGCTGGGGGCGGCGGGCGCCGGCCAGCGTCAACAGCAGCGTGGTCTTGCCCGCGCCGTTGACGCCGACCAGCCCCGTTGCTCCAGGGCCAAGGGTCAGCTCGCCGATGTCGACCACCGCCGCGCTTGCGGGTGGGTAGTGACACCGCAGCTCCGACACCCGCAGCCCCGGAGCGACTTCGGTCACAGGGTGAACGTGAAGAACGGTCGCCGACTGCACGCGTCGGGACTCCAGTCCTGGTCCTCGCACACCTTGGAGTGGACCCGGCCCTTGTCGGCGTCGGAGTGGCTGCTGGAGTAGTCGTCCTTGTCGTACTGGTCGACCCACGCGCCGCTCGAGCTGCGGTCGCTCTGGTCGCTGTCGCCGTACTCGCTCCAGGACGAGCCGCCGTCCTGGTCGGGAGCGAAGTAGGTGTAGCCGGTCTCGGTGTAGACGGCGTCTCCCCCCGCGCGGGGATCGCGGTAGTAGGTGTGGTTCTTGAGGTAGCCGTCCTTGGTGTACGACGTGCCGTAGGCGAGAGCCTGGGCCTCGCCGTCCTCCACGGCCGTCAGCGGGGTGGACCGGGAGTACCAGTCCTGTTCCGCCGCATAGGCGGCGGGGACCGAGGTCACGAAGAGGCCGCTGAGGACGGCGGCCGCGAGGAGCCGGGCGTCGAGGCGGGTGAGGGAGGTGCGGTGCATGGTGGTTCCTTTCCGAGATGGGTGTGGGGTGGTGCGTCAGGGGTCGTCGCCTCGGGTCGGAGGGACGAAGAAGAGGAGCTCGAGGGGGGCGTCCAGCGCGTCGGCGATGCGCTCGGCGAGGTCTCGTGTGCAGGTCGTCTTGTGGCCGGTCACCAGGTGGCCGACCATCGACTTGCTGCAGCCGCACTGGCGGGCGAGGTCGGCCAGCGAGAGGCCGCGACGCCTCATCGTCGCGGCGAGCATCTCGGGTGAGCTGAGCTGCATCTTCTTGGCCTCCGCAGTGCTGCTGTGGTGGTCGAATCGTGACCCGGCTCGCGGACACTGTCAATTACGTGTAGAGGTGTGCTCTACTTTAGGTAGACGATACGTAGAGTCCGGCCTTGCCATTCAGGCGCGGGAGCGCCGTCCTCGGGCACAATCAGCGGTAGACGCTTTTCCTCAGCCATCGGAGGGTCGGCAATCTCTTGCCCGTGACGTTCTGGGACCTACTGCAGCACTACTGCGACGACACCGGCGCCACGGAGGCGGCAGTGCAGCGCAAGGCGCGCCTCAACCACGGCACGTTCACGGCGTGGCGTGCTCGTGGGGTCCCGGCGCTGCCGAAGGTCGACGTCGTCGTGGCCCTCGCCGACACCCTGCGCGTCGACTACGAGGAGCTGGTCCACGCCCTGCTGGTGAGCGCCGAATACCTGCCCGCCGGGGTCGCCCGCGCCCGCGCCCGCGCGGGCGACCTCTCGACCGTGCCGACGGCGGCTCGGCCCGGCAGCTCGCGGGGCAGGCGGCTGCGCGAGGAGCAGGATGCCGCTGCGACGCAGGGATCCCAGGATCCAGACGGGTCGTAGGGCGATGTCGGCGGGCACGGCTACGGTCGCCCCGCATGGTGAGCAGGTGGAACCCGTGGCGCGCCGTGGCTCGGCGGCCCGACGTGACGGTGGTGTTCGACGACCCCGGTGAGGGCAACGTCGGCATCCTCGACCTGCGCACCCGCACCATCACCCTGTGCCCCACGCTGCTTCAGGACGAGCGGCGCTCGACGCTGACCCACGAGCTCGTCCACCTGGAGCGGGGGTCGCCCTGCGCTCCGGGTGACTGGGAGGAGCGCGAGGTCGCACGCATCGCCGCCGGCCGGATCATCCCGCTGCCGGCGCTCGTCGAGGCCGTCAAGTGGAGTGACCATCTCGAGGAGCAGGCCCTCGAGCTCTGGGTCGACGAGGACACCGTCCGCGTCCGCCTCCGCCACCTGACGGACCGAGAGCGTGCAGAGCTGAGCCAGGCCCGGGCCGCACGCGACGGGCTCGAGACCTCCGACGGTCCTACGCTGGCCCCGTGACGCACGACGCGACGCCCGGCGGCCCGGCGTACCTCGCCAACCAGCGTGCCGACCTTCTCCGCTTCGCTCGGGGCGCGCGGCGCCCGAGCGGCTTCGGCTACCTCGACGCGCTGGGGTCTGTCGACCGGGCGCGACCGGTGGAGCTCTGGATCACCTGCCGGATGACCCATGTGTTCGCTCTGGGGCTGCTGGCCGCGGAGGACCCGGCCCCCGGCGGGCCGGACGCCGCCGAGCTCCGGCTGCTCGCGGAGCACGGGGTCCGCTCCCTGCGGACGAGCCTGTTCGACCATGAGCACGGCGGCTGGTTCGCCGCGGTCGACGACGACGGGGTGGTCGACGCGAGCAAGCAGGCCTACGGCCACGCCTTCGTGGTGCTGGCGGCCAGCTCGGCGGCCGCGGCCGGCATCGACGGTGGGCGCGACCTGCTGGCCGACGCGCTCGCGTGTCTCGAGGAGCACTTCTGGGACGACGCCCAGGGACTCGTCGTGGACCAGTGGGACCGCGCCTGGACCCACCTCGACCCCTACCGCGGCATCAACGCCAACATGCACACCGTCGAGGCGCTGCTGGCCGCCGGAGACGTCACGGGCGACCAGACCTGGCACGAGCGCGCCGGGCGGGTCGCCGAGCGGGTGGTGGCGTGGGCGGGGGTCAACCAGTGGCGGATCCCCGAGCACTTCGACGAGCAGTGGCAGCCGCTGCTGGAGCACCACCGCGACGAGCCCGCCCACCCGTTCCAGCCGTACGGCGCCACGGTCGGTCACGGCCTCGAGTGGGCCCGGCTGCTGGTGGCGGTCGCGGAGTCGCTGGGCGACGCCGCTCCCGCCGGGCTGCTCGTCGCCGCATCTGAGCTGGCGGAGCGGGCCGTGGCGGACGGCTGGGCGGTCGACGGGGCGGAGGGGTTCGTCTACACGACCGACTGGCAGGGGGCGCCCGTCGTACGTGCCCGGATGCACTGGGTGGCGGCCGAGGCGGTCAACACCGCCGAGGTGCTGTGGCGCGCGACCGGCGACCTGCGCTGGCAGGAGCGGCGGGAGGAGTGGTGGGCACACATCGACCGCTGCCTGGTCGACCACGAGCGTGGCTCCTGGACCCACGAGCTCGACGAGCACAACCGCCCGTCGGGCGCGACCTGGCCGGGGAAACCCGACGTTTACCACGCCTACCAGGCGGCGCTGCTCCCGCTGTTGCCCCTGACGCCGTCGTTCGCCGCAGCGCTCGCGACCAGGGTCTAGTGCGCGGCACTAGTTCCCCGCAGCGGGCGGGGGCTCGCTCAGGATGCCTCGTACGGCGAGCTCGAGCGCGTGCCGAGCGACCGGGTCGGCGAGCCTGGCCGGGGCCAGCAGCAGCGCGCCGGGGAGGTCGACGACGCAGTACCTCATGCTCGCCAGCGCCGCGCGGTCGGTGCGGCCCCACTGCCGGGCACTGAGGTCGGTGATGAGACCCGTGAGCTCACGGCGCAGCCGCCGGAGCTCGGCCCGCTCCGAGGCCACGAGGTCGCGGTCGGCCAGCTCGTCGCCGGTCGTGGTCAGCAGCAGCCGAGCCCCGGGCTCGTCGTGCTCGGCGTACGTCGTGGGGGCGAGCGCCGCGGCCACCACGGCGTCCTCGACCGGTCCGCCGGCGTCGACCACTGACGTGACCGCTGCGCGCTGGAGCTCCAGGAACCGCTCCGCCTCGCGGCTCCACACCCGGGCCAGGAGCCCGTCGCGGGAGCCGAACGCGTGGTAGATCGCCCCGTTGGAGACGCCCGACTCCGAGGCGAGCCCGCGGATCGTCACGCCGGACGGGCCGCCCTCCACCCAGAGCCGGCGGGCGTGGTCGAGCACCGTCTCCAGGTCGTGCTCGCGCGGGCGACCCATGTGGGTCAGGCCTGCGGTCGCGAGAGGGCCTCGAGCACGTCGGCGAACATGGTGCGCTTGATGGCGCCGAGGGTCCCTCGGTCCTTGCCGGCGAGGTCGCGCACCAGGTCCGCCGCGGCGGCGGGCAGGGCGTCCAGGGAGGCCACGCCGTCGACGATCCCGGCCGCGAGCGCGGCGGGACCGGCGTAGCGGCGCCCGGTGGTCATGGAGTCGACCGCCGTACGCGGGGTGAGCTTGGCCATGATCAGGGCGGCCATCCCGTCGGTGAAGGGGATGTGGATGTCCACCTCCGGGAAGCAGAAGTAGCCGCGGTCGTCACGCATCACCCGGTAGTCGTGGGCCATGGCGAGCATCGCGCCCGCCCCGAAGGCGTGGCCGTTGAGTGCCGCCACGGTCGGCACCGGGAGCGACAGGACCCGGGCGAACAGTGCGTGGACGCGGTCGACGTAGGCGCCGAGCTGGTCGGGGTGCTCGCCCAGCCAGTCGAGGTCGAGGCCGTTGGACCAGAACTTGCCGCCACCGGTCGTGACGAGCACGGCGGGCTCGCTGCCAGTGGCCAGCGCCTCCAGGTGCGTCTCGGCGGCGTCGAGCCGGTCGGGGGAGAAGCGGTTCTCGTCGTCGCCCAGGTCGAGGGTCCAGACCGGGCCCTCCTGCGTGAGTGTCGTCATGACCGGGAACGATAACAGAGCGCTTGCTCCATAATCTGGTCACTACTCTCGCTGCGTGAACCGACGCAAGCGATGGGTCAACCGAGGTGTCCAGGCGGCCTGGCGCTGGCTCGACCGGGCCGGGGAGATCGTGCCCGGAACGCGGGCCGGTGACGCCTTCGGTCACCTCGGCGAGGGCAGCTGTATCGGCTTCCCCGCCGCGACCCTGATGGGGGTCGGCTCGATCCATATCGGGTCGCGCACCCTCATCGGACGCCAGGTGACGCTGTCGGTGGGCTACGGGCCGGACGACACCAACGTCCCCGAACGTGCCCTGGTCATCGGCGACCGCTGCGTGATCGGCGCCCGGACCAGCCTGACCGCCCACTCCTCGATCACGGTCGGCGACGACGTGTGGTTCGGTCAGGACGTGTTCGTCTCCGACGCCAGCCATGGCTACCAGGAACTGGAGACCCCGATCGGCCAGCAGCTCGGCGTGCACCAGCCGGTCGTCGTCGGTGCCGGGTCGTGGGTCGGGCACGGCGCGATCATCCTGCCCGGTACGACGATCGGCCGGAACGTCGTCGTGGCCGCCGGGTCCGTCGTACGCGGGACCGTCGAGGACTACGCCGTCGTCGGTGGAGCGCCGGCGCGGGTGCTGCGGCGCTACGAGCCCGGCGTGGGCTGGGCGACGGCGTCCGGCGACGTGCGCCCGGTGCTGCCGCCGTTGTTGGCGACCGAGCCTGTTGCCGTCCAGTCCTAGTGTCGTGGGGTGACCCCTGACGAGACGCAACCGACGAACACCGTCCGAGGGTCGATGGCCACCGACCGGCCCGAGCGCTACGCCAAGCAGCTGGTGAGCCACTGGTCCAAGCGGGGCGAGGCCGTCGAGGAGGACGGGGCGCTGGTGCAGCGCTGGGCCACCGGGCAGGTCATCGTGCTGCGGTCGGTCGACGACGCGCTGGAGATCGAGATCTCCGTTGCCGAGGGCGACGACGCGGCGCGGTTCGCGCAGGTCGTGAAGGAGCACCTCGAGCGCTTCGGCCAGCGCGACGAGCTCGACGTCGTCTGGCACGTCTGACCTTTGTTGGGGGTGCGGTCAGGCGCCGAAGCCGAGGAAGACGAGTAGTCGCCGCTCGAACTCGACCAACGCCGTTGCCTCGAGCCGCCCGACGACCGTGAGTGCGTTGCTCCTTCGGACGGTGGTGATCTTGTCGACCATCAGATAGCTGTCCTGGTCGAGGCCGTTCTCCTCGTCCGCAGCAACAGAGACGCGTAGCAGAGGCGCGTCGACTTCGGTGCTTGTGAATGGGCAGACCGTCAAGGACCCGGTGGCGCCGAAGCGGTCGTCCTGGACTGTCAGCGCCGGCCGCGGCTTGGCCGCGTAGACGCCGCCGGCGACGGTGACGATGTCGCCGCGCCTCATTCGTCCCAGTCGGCGGAGACGCCCTCGACGAAGTCCATGTCACCGCTTGCTCGATCAGCGTCGGCCACTAGAGCCGACTGGCGGTGAGCTTCGGCGGCGAAGTCTGGCGAGCGCACGTCGGGCACCCAGATCTGGACAGGTCGCAGTCCTTGGGCCCGCATCCGGGCCCGGTACGCGCTCACCCGCTCTCGAACGGCCATGGCGCCATGTTACATGTAACGGGGCGGTTGACCCAGGTGGACGCCCATTGAGCGCAGGTCTTGCTCTTGGTGGCCGCTGTCGGGTCGTGAGCGCTGCGCCACCGGCAGCAGTGGCTGCTCAGAACTGATCACAGGTGCCCTATGCCGCAATCCGCGCGGTCATGCTTGGGAGCGGACTGTCCGACGCAGCGTGTGAAACGCTTGCTGGCGTGTCTATCGCCGCATCGCGCAGGGAGAACGCAGAGACGTTGCTGCGGACACATCGCGACCTCTGGCTGGCAACGTCATCGGACAGCGGACCCCATCTCGTGCCGCTCTCGTTCGTCTGGCCCAGCGAGCGGTTGCTATTCGCCACATCTGCGACCAGCAGGACGGGTCGAAACGTTCTGGAGAGCGGACTTGCCCGAGCGGCAATCGGCGCGACGCGGGATCTGGTGATTGTGGTGGGATCCGTAAGCCCGGTCGATGCTGATGACAAGGGATTGCTCCTAGCGTTCGCTGAACGGCTCGGCTTCGGTCCTAGCGATGTCGGAGATGGCGGCACTCTGTTCAGCCTGGCACCGCGGGAGATTCAGACGTGGATCGAACGTGCCGATCCCGACCGGTGGTTGATGCGCCATGGCCATTGGGTCACCTGAGAGACCGGGCCGAGCAGCCGCTGAGGACGCTGAGCGTGCGCTCGAAGAGCAGGCTTTGCCGAGATCCGAGCGGTCATCCGAGTTGCGGATGCGCGTGGTCAGACTTGGACATCTGACGACGGGGTTCTTGACACCCGGAGGCATCGAGGCTGGCGGGCCGACAGGTACGTTCCGCCACGGGCTCGCGCTGACCAGGAGACTGACACAATCGGTGTCATGACCGAGCTCAAGCTGCCGGCCGGGGTGCGGGCGATCGACCGGCTGATGAAGTCCAACAAGAACTTCTCGATCGAGCACATGGACGAGCGGGCGCTGGAGCGCGCGCAGACCACGGTCATCCCCGACGCCGGTCTCGGCGCGGTCCTCGCGGGGCTCTTCATGGGCCGTCCTCGCTCGGGGGTCACGATCTCCACGACCTCGTTCCCGGCGGCGCACGGCGACGTGCCGCTGCGGGTCTACACCCCCGACAAGCACTCTGGCCCGCGGCCGGTGGTCCTCAACTTCCACGGCGGCGGGTTCGCGCTGGGCAACGCGCGCCAGGGCGACTGGATCTGTACGACGGTCGCGGCCGACCTCGACGCCGTCGTCGTCTCCGTCGACTACCGGCTCGCCCCCACCCACCGTTTCCCGGCCGCGGTCGAGGACTGCTACGACGCGCTGGTGTGGACCGCCGCCCACGCCGACGAGCTCGGCGGCGACCCCGACCGGATCGGGGTGATGGGCGACAGCGCCGGCGGCAACCTCGCCGCCGTCATCGCGATCATGGCCCGGGAGGAGGGCGGTCCGACAGTGCGCCACCAGGCCCTGGTCTACCCCGCCACCGACCTGACCGACGGCCTGCGCGAGACCGAGTCCTACAAGTCCAACACCCGCGGGATCGTGCTGAGCAACGCCGACATGGAGGTCTTCCACGGCCACTACGTCACCGATGACGCCGACTCCAGCGACTGGCGGCTCTCCCCGCTGCACGCACCCGGCCTGTCCGGCCTGCCGCCGGCCGTCGTGGTGGTCGCCGGCCTCGACCCCCTGCACGACGTCGGGGTCCAGTACGCCGAGGCGCTGGTCGCCGCCGGTGGACACGCGCGGGTGGAGGACTTCCACGTGATGCCCCACGGCTTCCTGAGCTTCCCCTACTTCAGCCAGGGGGCCCGGCCCGCGATGGCCGCGATCGTGGCGTCGCAGCGCCAGGCGCTCCGGACCTGAGCCCCCACCCCTCG
This sequence comes from Nocardioides szechwanensis, assembly GCF_900103935.1. Classification (GTDB taxonomy): domain Bacteria; phylum Actinomycetota; class Actinomycetes; order Propionibacteriales; family Nocardioidaceae; genus Nocardioides; species Nocardioides szechwanensis. The sequence goes on along the minus strand of NZ_FNIC01000003.1, from coordinate 222,244 downwards.
GGGTGACTTGTTAGGCGGTGCGGTCGACGCGTGTCACTCTGAGGTATGCAGGCAGAAACAGTCCTTCCCGATCCGGCGGGTTCGCCCGCCCTCAGGGTCGAGGAACATGGGCGTTTCCGCGTCGTCGTACTGGCCGGCGAGGTCGACCTCGCTGCGTCCAGCGCGGTGCGCATCTGCCTGCGTGAGCTGATGGTCGACGGCGCGACGCACGTCCTGGTGGACCTGCGCGGCGTGACCTTCATGGACTCCACGGGGCTGGGCATGCTCGTGGCCGCGCGCAAGCAGGCCCGCGTCTTCCGCGGGTCCTTCGGGCTGGTCGCACCGAGCCCCCCGGTCGCCCGGGTCCTGTCCCTGACCGCGCTCGACAAGTTCCTGCCGTGCTACGCCTCCGTCGCCGACGCGGTCCTGGCGGACCCCGCCGCGGAGCTCGAGCCGACCGCCTAGCTCCTGCTCATCAGCCACTGGCGCCGAACTGCTCGACCCGGATGACGTCGGCGCGCACGCCGGCCTCGCCGAGCAGCCGGGTGGCGAACGACGCGAAGCCGACCGAGCCGCAGACGTAGGCCCGCTCGGCACGCGCGACGAGCGGCACGACCTCCTCGACGTACGGCGGTGCGGCGACGCGGTCGCCGAGGTTCTCCCGGGTGAGAGCCACGAACGCCCCCGCCGCCAGCAGCTCGTCGGCGTAGGGCAGCTCGGCCAGGGTGCGGCCCACGGCGACCACGCGCAGCCGGTCGAGCAGCCCGTGCGTGCGGGCGTGACGCAGCATCGAGATGACGGGCACGACCCCGGAGCCGCCGACGACGCAGACCGCCTCGACCTCGCCGGCCCACGTGAACCAGCCGCCGATCGGACCACGCAGCTCGAAGACGTCACCAGCCTCGGCGACATCGTGCAGGTGCCCGGAGACCTCGCCGCCGGGCAGGCACTCGACCATCAGCTCCAGGAGCGGGTCGGCCGGCTCGGAGGCGACCGAGTAGGAACGCTGGGCGGTGTAGCCGTCGGGCGCGCGCAGCCGCAGCACGTAGTGCTGGCCGGGCAGGTGGTCGACGCGGTCGGCGACGTCGAGCCGCAGCCGGACCAGCCGGTCGCCGATGCGATCGAGCGTGACCACCCGGCCGGTGGTCCAGCCGCCGGCGGGTGCGGGGCTCACGGATCGCCCTGGTAGCGCTGCTCCAGCCACGGGTCACCGCGGTCGTGGTAGCCGTTCTGCTCCCAGAACCCCGGGCGGTCGCGGGCCATCAGCTCGAGACGCGAGACCCACTTGGCCGACTTCCAGAAGTAGAGGTGCGGCACCAGCAGCCGCACCGGCCCGCCGTGCTCCGCGGCGAGCGGCCGACCGTCGTACTCCCAGACCAGCCAGGCCTTGCCGCCGGTGAGGTCGGCCAGCGGCAGGTTGGTCGTGTAGCCGGTGGAGCAGTGGGCCATCACGTACGCCGCGTCGGGCCGCGGGCCGACGTGGTCCAGCAGCGTGTCGACGCTGACCCCGCTGAACGTGGTGTCGAGCATCGACCAGGTGGTGACGCAGTGGATGTCCCCGAAGTACGTCGATCCGGGCAGCGCGTGCGCCTCCCGCCAGGACCAGGTGGCCGGCCGTTCGACCAGACCGTCGACGGTGATCGACCAGTCCTCGGGGGCGATCACGGGCTGCGCCTCGGCCGTGAGCACCGGCCAGTCGCGCCCAGTGTCGTACTGCCCCGGCGGCAGCCGGTCCGGCCGTCCCCGGCGGGGGCCGCCCCCGAACCCTCGTGTCACTGGCATGGCACCAGCCTGCCAGGAGCCCTCAGTCGACGTGCACCTCGACCACACCGGGCACGGTGCGCGCGGCCAGCCGCGCGATCTCCCGGTCGTTCTCCGCGGCCGGCCCACTCACGTCCACGACACCGTCGTGGACCTCGACGAGCCAGTCGGAGTGGCCCAGCGAGCGCAGCATCTCGTCGAGCTCGGCCTGGATCACGTCGTCGGCCCGGGCCAGCAGCCGCACGACGTCGCTGCGGCTCACGATCCCGACGACCCGGTCGTCGTTGTCGACCACGGGCAGACTCTTCACCATCGTGGAGGTCATCACGTCGACGGCATCGGCGAGGTCGTCACGGATGCGCACCGTGACCGCGTGGGGGGTGAACACCTCCTCGACCGTGCGCGGGCGCGTGACCTCGGGGTCCTTGCGGATCATCTCCTGGACCCGGGTGTCACGGGCGACAGACTCCCGGATCAGGTCGGCTTCGCTCACGACGCCGCGGATCTTGCCGGCGGCGTCGACGACGGGCAGCGAGGTCACGTCGTAGCGCGCGAGCAGGGTGAGTGCCTCCTTGACCGAGCTGTCCGTCCGCACCGTCACCGGGTCGGGGGTCATCACGTCTTGCACGAACATCTCGGCTCCTCCGTCGGATCCGCCCAGGAGTCCTGGGCTCACCTCAAGAGTCCCGCGCGAGGCGCCGCCGGAGCAAGGAAGAAGGTCCCGGAAACTCCGCCATCGGTCCCCAGAGCGGGGTGAGGGAGCGTCAGCCGCCCGTGGCGGATGCCAGCATCCGGTCGCGGGCGGCCGCGCCCACGCTTCGGCCCCAGGCCGTCGCGCGCTCCAGCTCGCCCTCCTCCAGCGGGCCGGACGTGTCGGTGACGAGGAACCCGGCGGGGCGCGAGACCAGCCGGAAGCCGTTGCGGGAGAGGAGCTTGGCGGCGCGGGTCGACGCGGCCTTGGGGATCCGCCGCACCTTGGTGACGCGGGTGTCGAAGGTGGCCGCGACGCGTCCGCTGTCGCCCACGCTCATCGACGCGATCCACTCACGCAGGCCGGTGCCGACCGCGACCTCGGCGGGTGCGCCCTGACGTACGGCGTCCTCGCGGGTCGAGGGGCGGCTGAGCGAGAACGCGTGGGTGGGGGCGCCGACGACGAGCAGGTCGAACTCGCAGCGGTCGGCTGCCGGGGCGTCGTGGACGTGGGTCAGGGTGACGTCGAGCCCTTCGTCCCGCAGCCCTCCGGCGACCGCCTCCGCGACCGTCTGCGTGTTGCCGAACATGGACTCGTAGACCACCAGGGCTGTGATCTTTCGGATGTCGGTCATGAGGCCACGCTCCTCCTCGCGGGCGCGGCGCGCCCGGGTCGCGCGACCCAGCGACCCCGGGACGTTGGTCCCGGGGTCGGAGGGTCGGTGCTCAGGACGCGGCGACCGCCAGGTGGCCCTGGCTGTGCCGGACCGGCACCGGTTGCCCGTCGTAGGTGCCGCTCGGGGTGACGATCGTGCCGGCGTCGCCGCGCAGGATCGCGACCGCGTCGTCGAGCGTGCCGATCGCGGCGACCCCACCGGTGAGCTCCACGAAACGGCACACGGCGTCCACCTTCGGACCCATCGAGCCGGCCGGGAAGCCCATTGCCCGGAGGCCTCCCGGCGTCGCCCGGAGCACCGGGGCCTGTTGCGGCGTCCCGAAGTCACTCATGACGTTGGGTACGTCGGTCAGCACCAGCAGGACGTCGGCGTCGAGGGCCTCGGCCAGCACCGCGCTGGTGAGGTCCTTGTCGACGACCGCCTCCACGCCGACCAGCTCGCCGCGCTCGTCCCGGATCACCGGGACACCGCCGCCGCCGGCGCAGACCACGACCGCGCCGCTCTCGAGGAGCAGCCGGATCAGCCGGGTCTCGACGACCCGCTGCGGCTTGGGCGACCCGACCACCCGGCGCCATCCGGCCCCGTCGGCCTTGACCACCCAGCCGCGCTCGGCGGCGAGCTTCTCGGCCTGCTCCCGGTCGTAGACCTCGCCGACGAACTTCGTCGGGTCGTCGAAGGCCGGGTCAGCGGCCTCGACCAGGGTCTGGTTGATGATCGCGGCCACCTGCTGCCCGGGCAGCTGGTTCTGCATCGCCTGGAGCAGCCAGTAGCCGATCATCCCCTGGGTCTGTGCGCCGAGCACGTCGAAGGGGTACGGCGTGGTGAGGTGCGGGTCGGAGGCGCTCTGCAGCGCCAGGACCCCCACCTGTGGCCCGTTGCCGTGCGTCAGCACCAGCTCGTGCTTCTTCGCGAGCGGCGCGAGGGCCGCGACCGCCCGCCGTACGTTGGCCTCCTGGATCTCGGCGTCGGGCTTCTGCCCTCTCTGCAGCAGGGCGTTGCCACCGAGGGCGACGACGATGCGCACGTCAGCCTCCCAGCGTCGCGACGAGCACGGCCTTGATCGTGTGCATCCGGTTCTCGGCCTGGTCGAAGACGATCGAGTGCTTCGACTCGAAGACCTCGTCGGTGACCTCGAGGGCGTCCATGCCGGTCTGCTGGTAGAGCTCCTCGCCCACCTTGGTGTGGCGGTCGTGGAACCCCGGCAGGCAGTGCATGAACTTGACCTTGGGGTTGCCGGTCGCCTTCACCACGTCCATGTTGACCTGGTAGGGCTTGAGCAGGTTGATCCGCTCCGCCCAGACCTCCTTGGGCTCGCCCATCGACACCCACACGTCGGTGTAGAGGAAGTCCACGCCGGCGACGCCTTCGGCGACGTCCTCGGTGTGCGTGATCCGGGCGCCGGTCTCCTCGGCGATCCGCTTGGCCTCCTCGATCACCTCGGGGGCGTTCCACAGCGACCTCGGCGCGACGATGCGCACGTCCATGCCCATCATGGCGCCGGAGATCAGCAGCGAGTTGCCGACGTTGTTGTGGGCGTCGCCCAGGTAGGCGAAGGAGATCTCCTCGTCGTGCTTGCCGCTGTGCTCACGCATGGTGAGCATGTCGCAGAGCATCTGGGTCGGGTGCCACTCGTCGGTCAGTCCGTTCCACACCGGTACGCCGGCGTACGCCGCCAGCGTCTCGACGTTGGTCTGGGCCGAGCCGCGGTACTCGATGCCGTCGTACATCCGGCCGAGCACGCGCGCGGTGTCCTCCATCGACTCCTTGTGCCCGATCTGCGAGCCGCTCGGGTCGAGGTACGTGACCCGAGCGCCCTGGTCGAACGCGGCCACCTCGAACGCGCAGCGGGTGCGGGTCGAGCTCTTCTCGAAGATCAGCGCGATGTTCTTGCGGGACAGTCGCGGCTGCTCGGACCCGGCGTACTTGGCGACCTTGAGCTCGGCGGCCAGGTCGAGGAGGAACTTCCACTCCTTGGGGGTGAAGTCCAGCTCCTTGACGAAGCTGCGGTTGCGGAGGTTGAAAGCCATGACGCTCAGATCCCTTCTCGTTCGATGGGGCAGGTCATGCAGCGCGGACCACCGCGACCTCTGCCCAGCTCGTTGCCCTGGATGGTGACCACCTCGACGCCGTTCTTGCGCAGGTAGGTGTTGGTGGTGACGTTGCGCTCGTAGGCGACCACCACGCCCGGCCGGACGGCGAGCACGTTGCAGCCGTCGTCCCACTGCTCGCGCTCGGCGGCCTGCACGTCCTGCGTGGCGGTGAGGATGTTGATCTTCTCGATCCCCAGTGCGTCGGCGATGGCCTGGTGCATGTAGTCGGCCGGGTGAGCGGTGACCTTGAGCTCGTGCTCGGCGTCGCCGGGCTCGATCGTGTACGACGGCAGCATCCCGAGGCCGACGTACTTGGTGAACGTGTCCTCGTTGACCATCGTCATCACGGTGTCGAGGTGCATGAACGCCCGCTTCTGCGGCATCGAGAGCGCGACGATCTTGGTGGCGCTCCCTTCGCGGAAGAGCCGGCGCGCGAGCCGCTCGACACCCTGCGGGGTGGTGCGCTCGCTCATGCCGACCAGGACCGCGCCGCGGCCGATGACCAGGATGTCGCCACCCTCGGTCGTCGCCGCACCGTTGACGGTGCCCTCGGACCAGACGCTGTAGTCCGCGTCGGCGAAGTGCGGGTGCCAGCGGTAGATCGCCTCGTAGTGGATGGTCTCGCGCATCCGGGCCCGCTTGCGCATCGCGTTGATCGACACGCCGTCGAAGATCCACGCGGAGGTGTCACGCGTGAACAGGTGGTTGGGCAGCGGCGGCAGCAGCAGGTCGTCGAGCTCGAGGGCCTGGACCACCACCGAGGACGGCTCCTCGACGCGGTCGAGCAGCTCGCGCTTGGTCATGCCGCCGATCAGGTACGTCGTGAGCTCGGCGTCGTCCATCGAGCCGAACGCCTGGTGCAGCGCGTCCAGGGCCATCGGGCCGAAGACCAACTCGTCGAGGGACTCCTCGAGCACGAACTTGCGGGCCTCTGGGACCGCGAGGGTCTCGGCGAGCAGCTGGTCGAGGAGGTGCACCTGGACGCCGAGGTCCCGCAGGGTCTCTGCGAAGGCGTCGTGCTCCTGCTTGGCGCGCTTGACCCACAGCACGTCGTCGAAGAGGTACTCGTCGTGGTTGGTGGGCGTGAGCCGCTTCAGCTCCAGGTCGGGCCGGTGCAGGATCGCCTGTCTGAGACGGCCTACCTCGGAGTCAACGTGCAGAGTCATGTGCTGCCTCTTTCGTGTTGTCGGTGACTCCACACTGCGTGCGCGCGCGCGCGTAAAGGAGAGCAGAAGGTCCTACTCAGCGGGGCCCAACGGCAGGTCCTGCCGAGGGCCTTGGCTGTTTGGCTAGGTGATGGCCGAAGACGTCCAACCGAGAAGAGGCAAACCATGGCCACCAAGCACGCGGCGCCCCCGTCAAGGGCGGCGGCAGCCAAGCCGGACAAGAGAAGCTTCAGATTCCCCAGCGCGTTCACGGTGCTGCTCGTCGTGACCATCGCGGTCTGGCTGCTGGCTTTCATCGTCCCGACCGGCAACTACCAGGTCGACCCCGAGACCGGAGCCCCGATCCCGGGCAGCTACGAGGGCACCGACAGCGCCCTGGGCTTCGGCGACCGGCTGATGGAGCTGTTCCTGGCGCCCATCAACGGCCTGTACGGCGTGATCAACCCCGATGGATACATCGGGCCCTACGAGTCCGGTGAGCTGTACGGCGCCGCCGGCGTCTTCCTGTTCGTCATCGCCATCGGCATCTTCATCACCATGGCGATGCAGACCGGCGCCATCGACAACGGTGTGGCGCGGATCGCGCAGCGGATGAGCACCCGCGGCACCGTCCTGATCGCCGTCCTGATGGTGCTGTTCTCCATCGGTGGCACCACCGAGGGGATGGCGGAGGAGACCCTCGGGTTCTACGCCCTGCTGATCCCGCTGATGCTGGCCCTCGGCTATGACCGCATGGTCGCCGCGGCCACCATCCTGGTGGGTGCCGGCATCGGCGTCCTCGCCTCGACGGTCAACCCGTTCGCGACCGGTGTGGCCTCGGACTCGGCCGGGATCTCCATCGGCGACGGCATCGGCTTCCGTTTCCTGATGTACCTCCTGCTCGTCCCCGTGGGCGTGTGGTGGGTCCTGCGCTACGCGCGCCGGATCAAGAAGGACCCCTCCCGCTCGATGGTCGGTGAGGTCGAGGGCGATGACCTGCTGCGTCTCCAGGGACTGCGCGACGTACCTTCCCTGACCGGTCGCGAGAAGAGCGTCCTGGGCATCGTCGGCATCACGTTCGCGTTCATGATCTTCGCGATCGTGCCGTGGGCACAGGTCATCAACGGTCCCGCCGCCGAGAGCTACGGCTGGCAGCTCGACTGGTACTTCCCCGAGCTGGCGGCGCTGTTCATCGTGATGTCGCTCGTGGTCGGCATGATCGGCGGCCTCGGCGAGAAGGGCCTGACCGACACCCTGGTCAAGGGCGCCGGTGACTTCATCGGCGTCGGCCTGATCATCGTGCTCGCGCGTGGCGTCACCGTGATCATGAACAACTCGGACATCACCGACACGATCCTGCACTCCATGGAGAACCTGGTGAGTGACACCAGCTCCGGAGTGTTCGGCCTCGTGATGTTCCTGATCAACATCCCGCTCGCGTTCCTGGTCCCGTCGACGTCCGGGCACGCTGCCCTGGCGATGCCGATCCTGGCACCGCTCGCCGACTTCGCCGGCGTGGAGCGGGCGATGGTGGTCACCGCGTTCCAGTCCGCCTCCGGCATCGTCAACCTGATCACGCCCACCTCGGCCGTGGTCATGGGTGGCCTGGCGCTGGCCAAGGTCCGCTACGACCAGTACCTGAAGTTCGTACTGCCGCTGGTCGGGATCCTGTTCGTCCTCACCGCAGCGTTCGTCGCTGTCGGCGCGGCGATCTAGACGACGCTGGGGCCCGGGCCGGCGGCCCGGGCCCCAGCGCCCATGTGTCACCTGCTCCACCAGCTCAGCCCGGAAAGGGGAACCCGTCATGAACCCCACCACTCAGCCCGTCGCCATCGGCGTCGACGGCTCGCCCGGCACCTCCGGCGCGATCCGCGCCGGGCTCGACGAGGCCCGGCGCCTCGGCGCTCCGGTGCTGCTCGTGCACGTCGTCCCCGACCACGTGCCGATGACTCCCATGCTGCCGCTTGTCGGGCCGGACCTCGGCCTGACCGGGGCGGCCATCCTGCACGAGGTGGCGGCCGAGGTCGCCGAGCTGGCGCCCGACCTCCACATCAGGACCGACCTGCGGCACGGCCCGCGCGCCTCGCAGCTCGCCAAGGGCGCGCACGACGCCGCGGTGCTGTACGTCGGCCGCGACGACCGGCCGCTCTTCGAGCGCGTCCTGCTCGGCAACACCGCCGCCGGCGTCGCGTCCCGTGCGACGTGCCCGGTGGTCGTCGTACCTCCTGAGTGGCCGCCCGGCTCGGGGGCACGCGGTGCCGTGGTCGTGGCCGTGAAGTCCCCGGCGCACTCCACCGAGCTGCTGGCTGACGCGTTCGCGGCCGCCGCTGCGCTCGGCGACCGGCTGCTCGTGCTGCACTCGTGGAAGCTCCCCACTGGGTACGACGACATCGTCGTCTCGCGGGTCGCGGCCGACGAGCTCACGGAGCGCTCCACCGCCGAGCTCGAGACGCTGCTGCACGAGTGGCGCACGACCTACCCGTCGGTGGGCGTGGAGATCCGGATCGTGCACGACCAGCCCGCCCACGCGCTCGTGAGGGCCTCCCGCGACGCCGACCTGGTGGTCCTGGTGCGCCACGCCCACGGGTTCCCGACCGGGTCCCTCGGCGGTACCGGCCGCGCGGTCCTGCGTGACGCCGAGTGCCCGGTCCGCATCGTCCCGCCGGGCGCGGTCACCGCCGTCGCCGGGCTGGTGCTTGAGCAGGCCGGGGACATCACCAAGTGACCACCGAGACCCCTGTCGCCAGCTGGGGCCTGAGCAGCGCCGAGGCGGCCGAGCGGCTGGCCGAGGTCGGCGCCAACCGCGCGCCGCGGCCCAAGCCGCGCAGCCCCTTGTCGCGCGTCGTCGACCAGCTGCGCGACCCGATGATCCTTTTGCTGCTCGCGGCCGGGGTCATCGTGGTGCTGCTCGGCGACCTCGCCGACGCCGGCATCATCGCCGCGGTGATCGTGCTCAACACCACGATCGGGGTGGTCCAGGAGGTACGGGCGGCCAACGCCATCGCCTCGCTCGACCGGCTCTCGGCTCCGCACGCCACGGTGCTTCGAGATGGCGAGCCCGTGCGACTCGACAGTGCCGACGTCGTGCCCGGTGACGTGGTCCGCCTCGAGGCCGGCGACATCGTGCCGGCCGACGGCACCCTGCTCGAGTCCGCTGCCCTCCAGGTCGACGAGTCGGCGATGACCGGCGAGTCGGTCCCCGTCGCGCGTGGTGAGGGTGAGGAGCTGCTCTCCGGCACCGTCGTCACCCGCGGGCGAGGCTGGGCCGAGATCAGCCGCACCGGGGCCGACTCGGGGCTCGGCCGGATCGCCACCGCGATCGCGTCGGTGGGTGCGCGCCCGACCCCCTTACAGCAGCGACTGTCCCGGCTGTCGCAACAGCTCGTCGTACTCACCCTGGCGCTGGCCGCCCTGGTGTTCGGCCTCGGCCTGGCCCGCGGTGAGGACGCCGCCGAGATGCTGATCCTGGCGGTCAGCCTCGCGGTGGCCGCCATCCCGGAGTCGCTGCCCGCGGTGGTCTCCGTGGCGCTGGCGATGGGCGCGTTCCGGATGGCCAAGCAGGCCGCACTCGTGCGCTGGCTCCCGGCCGTCGAGACCCTGGGCTCGGTCACCGTCCTCGCCTCCGACAAGACCGGCACCCTGACCGAGGGCCGGATGGTCGTGCAGCACCTCTGGACGCCGGCCGGCTCCTGGGAGGTGACCGGCCACGGCTACGGCACCGCCGGCGACGTGGTCGGGCCCGACGAGCGCGGGAGCCTGACGCCCCTGCTCAGCGACGCCGTCCTCTGCAACGACGCCCGGCTCTCGGCCCCGCAGGACGACACCTGGGGGATCGTCGGCGACCCCATGGAGGCCGCGCTGCTCATCGCCGCCGCCAAGTACGACGACGCCCTGGCCGCGGACGCCGGTGACTGGCAGCGGGTCGAGGAGGTCCCGTTCGACGCGACCCTCCAGCGGATGGTCACGGTCCACCGGCGCGCGGACACCTGGCTCACGATCTGCAAGGGCGCACCCGAGGTGGTGCTCGAGCTCGTCCAGGACCAGCAGGTCGCCGAGCAGGCCCGGGAGGCCACCCGGCAGCTGGCCGAGCAGGGCTTCCGGGTGCTGGCCATCGCCGACTCCCGCGGCGCCACCCGCCCGGCCACCGAGCTGCTGGAGAGTGGGCTCGAAGGGGAACTGGTCCTGCGCGGCCTGGCCGCCATCTCCGATCCCCCGCGTGCGGACGCCGCGCACGTGGTCGCGGCCTGCGCCGCCGCGGGCATCCACACGGTCCTGATCACCGGTGACCACCCGGCCACGGCCCGGGCGATCGCCTCCGAGCTCGGCATCGGGGTCGACGCCGAGGTCGCCGACGGCGACATGGTCCTGCGCGGCGAGCACGTGGACCGGGTGGACCGGATCGGCGTCTACGCCCGCACCCGGCCCGAGCAGAAGGTCGACATCGTGAGTGCCTGGCAGGACCGGGGCGACGTGGTGGCGATGACCGGCGACGGCGTCAACGACGCACCGGCGCTGCGCCGGGCCGACATCGGGATCGCGATGGGCGCCCGCGGCACCGAGGTCGCGCGCCAGGCCGCCGACCTGGTGCTGGCCGACGACAACCTGCGCACCGTGGTCACCGCCGTGGGGGAGGGTCGGCGGATCTACGCCAACATCCGGATGTTCCTGCGCTACGGGCTGGCCGGCGGTCTCGCGGAGGTCGCGGTCATCCTGGTCGGCCCGTTCCTGGGCATGCCGGTGCCGCTCGGCCCGGGCCAGATCCTGTGGATCAACATGCTCACCCACGGCGTACCGGGGGTGGCCTTTGGCGGGGAGCCGATGGACCCGGCCGTGATGCGCCGGCCCTCGCCGCCACCCCAGAAGTCGGTGCTCGGGCAGGGCCTCTTCCGCCAGATCCTCGTGGCCGGTGCTCTGATCACCCTGGTCTCGTTGGTGGCCGGGCTGCTGGCCCCCGAGTCCCGGGTGCAGACCTGGGTCTTCCTCACCCTGGGCCTGGCCCAGCTGGGGGTGGGCCTGGCCATCCGCAGCCCCCGGTCCGGCCTCGCCTGGCGCTCCCGTGGTCTGGAGGTGGCAATCGCCGTCGCGGCCGGCCTCCAGGTGCTGGCGGTGACCTGGTCGCCGCTGCGAGAGCTGCTCGGAACGCACCCCGTGCCGCTGCCCGACGCGGCTGCGCTGCTCGCGCTGAGCGCGGTGCCCGGTGTCGTGCTGGTCGTCCAGCGCTGGGCCGCGGCGTCGAAGGTCCCAGCCCGGTGAGGGCGTTCGGCCCTGCCGGGTTCGTGGCGGCGGGACAAGACTGGAGGTGAGTGACAAAGGAGGCCCTCTGATGAACCAAGTACGCAACCGCATCGTCGCCGCCGTCGGTGCCGATGACGTCGACTCGCTTCTGCACTTCGCCGCCGACGAGGCGGTCCGCACCGGCGCAGACCTGCATCTGGTGCACGTCATGACCATGCCGCCCAGCCTCCCCGAGGCGTACGTCGTCGCCTACGAGGGCGCCCGGGAGCTCGGCACGTCGATCCTCGAGGACGCGAAGCGCACCGCGACCAAGCTCGTGGCCGGCCAGGTGGCCGTCACCAGTGAGCTGGTCGACCACGGCGCCGGCACCGTCAGCGACCTCGTGGAGCGCTCCGCCGACGCCCGGCTGGTGGTGCTCCAGCACCGCCACCTGTCCGGCCTGCGCCGGGTCGCGAGCGGCTCGACGACGTACGGCGTCGCAGCTCGCGCCCACACCTCGGTGGTGTCGGTGCCCGAGGGCTGGCGTCCTCCGGAGCAGCCACACGGTCGGGTGACGGTCGGCGTCCACGACCCGGAGCGTGCCGACGATGCCCTGCGCGTGGGCTTCGAGCTGGCGCGCGAGCGACGGGCCACGCTGCACGTCGTGCACGCCTGGTGGCTGGCCAACGGCTACGACGCAGTGGTCGTCGGTGACGACATGCGCCGGGAGTTCAGCGACCGCTTCCACCGCGAGCTGGCCCCGCACGTCGACGAGCTCGCCGCGGAGTTCGCTGATGTCGAGGTCGAGATCCAGGTGTTCCACGCCCAGAGCGCAGCCGCGCTGACGAAGGCGTCGGAGGGCTCCGACCTCATCGTGCTCGGGCGGCGTCACCCCACGCTGCCGATCGGGTCGCACCTCGGCTCGGTCGCGCGTGCCGTGATCCGCTTCGCGGCCTGCCCGGTCGTGGTCGTCGAGACCGCGCGCTAGGGCCTAGTCCGGGGAGCCTGTGGGTCGGCCGCTGACCGCACAGCCCGCAACCTCGTCGTCGAGGTGGACCTCGGGCGTGAGGCCGGCGCCGGCCATCAGCGCTGCCGTCGTCGGCGCCTGGTCGCGCCCGGTCTCGAGCAGCAGCAGCCCGTCCGGTGACAACCAGGCGCGAGCCTGCGCGACGACGCGCCGCTGGACGTCGAGGCCGTCGGGGCCGCCGTCGAGCGCCTCGCGGTGCTCGTGGTCGCGGGCCTCGGGCGGCATCGTGGCGATGGCGGCGGTGGGCACGTAGGGGGCGTTGACGACCAGTACGTCGACGGTGCCGCGCAGCAGGTCGGGCAGGGCGTCGTACAGGTCTCCGGCGTGGACGCGCTCGGGCGGCAGGTTGCGCCGGGCCGCCGCGACCGCTGCGGGGTCCACGTCGGCGGCGTGGACGTCGATCCCGGGCTCGCGGGCCAGCAGAGCGGCGCCGAGGGCGCCGGTGCCGCAGCACAGGTCGACCACCACCGTGCCGGGCCGGAGGGCCTCCGCGGCCAGGCGGACCAGCAGGAGGCTGCGCAGGCGTGGCACGAAGACCCCGGGCTCGACGTACACCTCGAGGCCGTCGAACCCGGCCCAGCCCACCACCTGCTCCAGCGGCGGGCCGGCGACCCGGGCGGCGACCAGGCGCTCGAGCTCGGCCTCGTCGCTCGCGGCGGCGACCAGCAGCGCGGCCTCGTCCTCCGCGAACACGCAGCCTGCCGCCCGCAGTCGGACGGTGATCTCGTCGGTGCCCACACGTCATCGTCTCGCACCGGCCCACCAGGAAACTAGAACGCGTTATCGTTCTGCCCGTGAGCACCCCCGACGTCTTCGGCCCCGCGACCCTCGGTCCGGTCCGCCTGCGCAACCGCACGGTCAAGGCCGCGACGTTCGAGGGGCGCGCGCCGCACGGCCAGGTGACCGACGACCTGATCGGCTACCACCTCGCGGTCGCCGAGGGCGGGATCGGGCTGACCACGGTGGCCTACCTCGCCGTGGCGCCGGAGGGGCGCACGCACGCCGAGCAGATCGTGGTCGGCCCCGACACCGCGGCCGGTCTCGCCCGGATGACGGACGCCATCCACGCCACCGGCGCCAAGATCGCCGGCCAGGTCGGCCACGCCGGCCCGGTCGCCAACGGACGCTCCAACGGGGTCAAGGCGATCAGCGCCAGTCGGATGCCGAGCCCGCTGTCGATGCAGATGATCCGGTCCGCCTCCGAGCAGGACCTGACTCGCGTCACCAAGGCCTACGTCGCCACCGCCCGGACGCTGGTCGGTGCGGGCTTCGACGTACTCGAGCTGCACATGTCGCACAGCTACCTGATCTCGTCCTTCCTCGCGCCCGGGCTCAACCGCCGCAAGGACCGCTGGGGCGGCTCGCTCGAGAACCGGGCGCGGCTGGGCCGGCAGGTCGCCCGCGCCGTACGCGACGAGGTCGGCGGCGAGGTCGCGGTGACCGCCAAGGTGTCCCTGAGCGACGGCTTCAAGGGCGGGGTCACGACCGACGCCGGGCTGGAGTACGCCCAGCTGCTCGAGGCCGACGGCAACCTCGACGCCCTGCAGATGAGCGGCGGCAGCTCGCTGATGAACCCGATGTACCTCTTCCGCGGTGACGTGCCGCTCAAGGAGTTCGCGGCGTCGATGCCGCTGCCGGTGCGGCTCGGCATGCGTACGCCGATGGGCAAGGGCTTCATGAAGCACTACGACTTCCAGGAGGGCTACTTCTGGGAGAAGGCGCTGCGCTTCCGCGAGGGCCTGTCGATGCCCCTGATGCTGCTCGGCGGGATCAACCGCCGCGACACCATGGAGCGCGCGATGGAGCACGGCTTCGACTTCGTCGCCATGGGCCGCGCCGTCCTCCGCGAGCCCGACCTCGTCAACAAGCTCCAGGCCGGCCGCCAGACCTCCGGCGTCTGCATCCACTGCAACCGCTGCATGCCCACCATCTACTCCGGCACCCGCTGCCCCGTCGTTACCGGCGGCTGAGCGCCCGAGTTACATAGGGGCCCAACCCTTCCGCATTTCTAGAACGTGTTCTAGGTTTGCGCCATGTCTCAAGTGATCCCTGACCGCAAGCTCCGTGTCGTCGTCTGGTCGACCGGCACCATCGGGCGCCACGCCATCGCCGGCATCGACGCCCACCCGGACCTCGAGCTGGTGGGGGTGTGGGTGTCCAACCCGGACAAGGACGGCAAGGACGCCGGGATCCTGGCCGAGCTCGGGCGCGAGCTCGGGGTGGCCGCGACCACCGACCGCGACGCGCTGATCGCGCTGAAGCCCGACGCGATCGTGCACACCGCGATGGCCGACGACCGGGTCTTCGAGTGCATCGAGGACCTGATCTCGTTCGTCGAGGCGGGCATCAACGTCACGAGCAGCGGGCCGGTGCTGCTCCAGTGGCCGGAGAAGATCCTGCCGCCGGAGTTCCTGGCGCGCATCGACGACGCCTGCAAGGCCGGCAACGCCAGCATGCACATCAACGGCATCGACCCCGGCTTCGCCAACGACCTCCTGCCGCTGGTGATGACCAGCCTGAGCCAGCGCATCGACGAGGTCCGGGTCATGGAGATCTGCGACTACTCGACCTACTACCAGCCCGTCGTCATGGGCGACATGTTCGGCTTCGGCCGGCCGATGGAGTTCAAGCCGTTCCTCTGGGAGCCGGGCATCCTCACCATGGCGTGGGGCAGCGTCGTACGCCAGATCGCGGCCGGCCTGGACATCGTGCTCGACGAGCCGCTGACCGAGGAGGTCGACCGCCGGGCCGCCGACGTGTTCACGCCGTCGGTCTCCGGCGACGTCGAGGCCGGGACCATGGGCGCGGTCCGCTTCCAGCTGATCGGCAAGGTCGACGGCACGCCCCGCGTCGTGCTCGAGCACATCACGCGTACGGCGCCCGACCAGGTTCCCGAGTGGGAGACCCCGCCGACCGGCCACGACGGCTGCTACCGGATCAAGATCACCGGCGAGCCGATGATGCAGGTCGACTTCACCCACCACGGCGAGTACGGCGACCACAACGTGTCCGGGATGATCACCACCGCGCAGCGGATCATCAACGCGCTGCCGGCCGTCGTCGCGGCCGAGCCCGGCCTGGTCACCGCGATCGACCTGCCGCTCGTCACCGGCCGCGGCCTGGTGTCAAAGTGAGCGGCATCCTCGACCGCTTCGCGGTCACTGGTCAGGTCGCCATCGTCACCGGCGCCGGCCGCGGCCTCGGTGCCGCCACCGCCGTCGCCCTGGCCGAGGCCGGGTCCGACGTCCTGATCTCGGCACGCACCGAGAAGCAGCTCGACCGGGTGGCCGAGCAGATCCGCGCGACCGGGCGCCGCGTCCTCGTCGTCCCGGCCGACCTCAGCGACCTCGACGCGGTCGCCGGCCTGGCGCAGGCGGCGTACGACGAGTTCGGCCGCCTCGACACGGTCGTCAACAACGTCGGCGGCACCTTCCCGACCGAGTTCCTCAAGACCAGCAACGAGTTCCTCAACGAGGCGTTCAGCTTCAACGTCACCACGGCCCACGCGCTCAGCGTCGCCGCCGTGCCGCTGATGCTGAAGGACGACGACCTCCAGAAGAGCATCGTCACGATCAGCTCGATGATGGGCCGCACGGCCGACCGCGGCTTCATCGCCTATGGCACCGCCAAGGCGGCACTCGCGCACTGGACCAAGATGGCTGCGCAGGACCTCGCCCCGAAGATCCGGGTCAACGGCATCTACGTCGGCTCGATCATGACGAGCGCCCTCGAGTACGTCGCCGGGCAGCCCGAGATGATGAACCAGCTCGAGACGAAGACCCCGCTGGGCCGGGTCGGTGAGCCGGAGGACATCGCCGCCGCGGTGCTGTACCTCAGCTCGCGGGCCGGGCAGTACGTCACCGGCAAGCTCCTCGAGGTGGACGGCGGAATCCAGCAGCCGACCCTCGACCTCGGGTTCCCCGACGTCGGCGCGTAGCGTCCGTCCCGTGATCCCGGACTCCGCCGCACCCGCCAAGGACCCGGGCGTCAGCACGGCGTACGCCATCTCTCCCGACTCGGGCGAGCACTGGACGGCCGAGGGTGCGTGGCGGGTGGCCGACGGCGTCTTCCGGATCCCGCTGCCGCTGCCGATGGACGGGCTGCGCGCGATCAACGTCTACGTCATCGAGACCGACGACGGGCTGACCCTGGTCGACGGCGGCTGGGCGATCCCGGTCGCGCGCGACCTCCTCGACAGCTGCCTGCGCGGTGTCGGCTACGGCTTCGGCGACATCCGGCGCTTCCTGGTCACCCACGTGCACCGCGACCATTTCACGCTGGCCACCGTCCTGGGTCACGAGTACGGCGCCGACGTCGCCCTGGGCATCGGAGAGCAGCCGGCGCTCGAGCTGCTCAACAACCTCGAGGACCTGACCGAGAACCCGTTCGTCGAGGTGCTCGTCTCGGCCGGCGCGCGGCTGGTCGCCGAGCAGTGGGTCCGGATGGACGCCGACCGCGAGCCGCCCGACCCCTCGATCTGGACGTTCCCCGACACCTGGCTCGACGGCGACCAGGAGATCAAGGTGGGCCACCGCACCATCGACGCCGTGCACACTCCGGGCCACACCCCCGGGCACTTCGTGTTCGCGGAGCGCGCGGCGGGGCTGCTGTTCGCCGGCGACCACGTGCTGCCCACGATCACGCCGTCGATCGGCTTCACGGTGCCGCCCACCGACCAGCCGCTGGGCGACTTCATGGCGTCGCTGACCAAGGTGCGTGCGCTGCCCGACCTGACGATCCTGCCGGCGCACGGGCCGGTCGCGCCGTCGTCGCACGCCCGCGTCGACGAGCTGCTCGTCCACCACGAGGAGCGGCTCGACCTGAGCCTGGCCGCGCTCGAGGCCGGCAGCACGACCGCGTTCGAGGTGGCCGGCCACCTGCCGTGGACGCGCCACGAGACGCCGCTGCCCGAGCTCGACCTCTTCAGCCAGGGCATGGCCTCGATGGAGACCAAGGCCCACCTCGAGCTCCTCGTCGCGCGCGGCCTGGCCACGCGCGAAGAGGACCCCGAGGGTGTGCGCTTCCGTCCTCAGCTCGCCGTACGCGAGACGTAGGACAGTCGGTAGAAGCTGTCGCCGGCCAGCGGCAGGTAGACCTGGCCGGCGTAGGCGATGCCGTCGGGCTCGCGCACGGCGAGGCTGACCTGCCGGTCGTAGCCGTCGAACACGTCGGAGATCGGGCGGGCGTCGTCCTCGGACAGGAACTGGACGGCCCAGCCGCCGGTGACGTGGACGACGTCGCCCAGCGCCTCCACGCCGACGTGGTGGCTCAGCCGGTGGGCCGGGGCGCGCCAGCCCTTGCGCAGGTCGGGATAGCCGTCGACCAACGTGTACTTCGCCAGGCCCTTCATGGGCGTGTTCTGGTAGCCCGCGTCGTCGAAGATGCCGGCGACGTAGAGGTCGTCACCCTGTCGTGAGATGTCGTAGATCGGGCCGTTGGTCTGCGGGTCGAAACCTTGGCGGACGCCGCCCGAGCGGGGCCGCACCTTGAGCAGTGCCAGGTGGGCGCGCTGGCCGTTGGCGCGGACGCGGCGGAAGCTGCCCGCGAACAGCAGGTGACCGTCCGCGGAGGACATCTCCGCGATGTAGCCGCGCAGGGGGAGCATGAAGCCGCCCACGACCCGCCCGGTCTTCTGGGAGTACGCCGTCACCCGGTTGCGCGGGAAGCGCACGTCGTTGTCGAGCCGTTGGGCCACGTAGTAGCGGTCGCCGAGCGTGGCGATGCCGGTGAGGTTCCGCACCTTGTCGATCCCGAGCCGCTTGATGACGGCGCCGGTCGTGGGGTTGACGGCGCGGACCTTCGACCGGGTCGGCGTGTACAGGCGGTAGCCGTACTCCAGTGCGTCCTCGTCATAGCCGTGGAAGTTGGTCTCCGCGATGAAGATCGCGCGCTGCCCGTCGACCATCGAGCCCCTCGGGGACACGCGGTGGCCGCCGAAGCCGGCGATCGGCAGCAGCGTGTCACCGTCGAGCGCGGCCATGCCGCGCGCCGGGACCCAGCCGGCCATGAAGAACTGGCCGCCCACGTAGACCCCGTCGCCGGAGGCCTCGACGGTGTTGACCTGGCCGTCCAGCGAGGCCAGCGACTTGGCGTTGCGCGCGCCGGTGAGGGGGTCGACCGCGGCGAGGTTCTGCGCGGGCGCGCCGCCCGCGCTGGTGAACAGGCCAGCGACCCAGAGGTCGGAGCCGAGCGTGGCGAGGTCGAAGACGCCGCTGTCGGCGGCTCCGCGGCGCGTGCTGCCGATGGCGGGCGCGAACCCCGGGTCGCCGCTGCCGTCCTGCGGGTCCAGCGCCACGAGCGGGCCATCGAGGCCGCCCAGGCGGCGGAAGTCGCCGCCGGCGATCAGGTGACCACCCACGGCGAGCAGGGCGTGCACCCGGCCGTCGAGCTTGCCGAACGCCGTCGTCGTGGGCTGGAACGACGCGTTGGCGACGCCGGTGTCGGTGTCGAGGTCGACCAGGCCGCGGCCGCCGACGTAGAGGTGGGGGCCGACGGTCGCCAAGGCCCGGATCGGTCCGGAGACCGGCGCGGTGAAGCCGGCGTCGCGGGCGCCCGTGGCCGGGTCGACGGCGACGAGGTCCTTCTCGGTGCCGACGTAGAGTCGCGCGTCGGCGTGCAGCAGCTCGGTCACCCGGGACGGGCGCGAGGACACGAACGCCGTCAGCTCGCCGGTCGCGGTCGACACGGCGGCGAGGTTGGTGCGGGCCTTGCCGTTGACCTCGTCGAACAGGCCGCCGGCGTAGAGCGTGTCGCCGTCGAGGGCCAGGGCGCTGACCAGGCCGCCGACCTTGGGCGCGAACGCCGGGTCGGCGAGACCGTCGGCGCCGATGTGCGCGAGGCCGCGGTAGCGGTGCCCGTCGATCGTCTCGAAGTCGCCGGCGACGTACCAGCCGCCGGCTCCGTCGGCGACCGACACCGAGATCTGGCCGTCGATCGCGGGCGCCACGACCCGGGCGCCGGTGGCGGGGTCGATCGGCATGCCGGAGCCCGTGAAGGGACCGATCTTCGAGAACGTGCCGCGGACGTAGAGCTTGCCCTCGCGGCGCAGCAGGTCGGTGATGTCGCCGTCGGTGGCGATGGAGTACGCCGGCGGCGCGTGGAAGGACTTCGTCCTTCCATTGGGAGTGCTCGCTGCGCTCGCACTCCCGGGCTGGAACCCCGGCTCGGGGGACTGCGCCTGGGCGGTGGTGAGCGTGGCTGAGGCGAGCGCGAGCGCCAGGGCGACGGTGCCGGCGCGCGCGAACGCGGCGGCAGACGGTGTGGGCATGGCGTCACCGTAGGTGGGTGCCGCCGCCGGGTCCGGCGATGTTCGGAAACTCGCCCAGCGGTCTGGACCTCAGGGCCTGGGAGTTGCGCTGAGCCGCATCGGGGTGTGGGGGATGTCGTCCTCCAGGAACTCGTCGCCGTCGACGACGAAGCCGAGCCCCTCGTACCAGCCGCACAACGGCGACTGGGCATCCAGCACGATGTCGCGGCCGGGGCACGCCTCCATCGCCGCGGCCATCAGGCCGTCGGCCAGTCCCCGCCCGCGGGCCGACGGGGTCAGCACCACCCGCCCGATCCGCCAGGCGGTGGCGTCGTCGAGCACCCGTGCGTACCCGACCAGCAGGTTGTCGTCGTCGCGCATCAGCACGTGGCGCGTCCCGGGCTCGGGGTCCCGGCCGTCCAGGTCGGGATAGGGGCACTCCTGCTCGACGACGAAGACCGCCTGGCGCAGCCGCCAGGCGTCGTACGCCGTGCGTGCGTCGAGGGCGTCGAAGGGGACGGTGGTCAGGTTCATCGCAGCCACTCCAGGGTCTGGCGCCAGGCCACCCGCGCCTCCGGGATCACCGGCAGGATCGGGTAGACGTGGATGAGGTCCGGCTCCTCGACGTAGGTCAGGTCCCAGCCGGCCTCCTGGGCCCGCCGCTGCAGCAGGCGACAGCCGGGCACGAGCAGGTCGCGGGTGCCGCAGAACATCAGTGCCGGTGGGAGGCCCTCGAGCGGCGCCAGCGCCGGCGAGGCCTCGTGCTGGGTCAGCGCCTCGGCCGACCCGGCCCACCACTCGGCGTACGCGCGGAGCTTGCCGATGAAGAGCCACCGGTCGACCTTGTCCAGCGCCTCGGTCTCGGCCTTGGTGCTGGTGGAGAGGTCGACCCACGGCGAGACCAGCAGCAGCCGCGTCGCCTGGGGCCCCCCGCGGTCGCGCAGGGTCTGGGCCACCGCCAGGGCGTAGCCACCGCCGGCCGAGTCGCCGACCAGCACGGTGGGGCCGGCACCCGCCCATCGCGCGGCCGCGTCGGCCACGGCCGCGTGGGAGGCGTGCACGGTGTGCTCGGGGGTGAGCGGGTAGTCGGGCACCACGACCCGGGCCCGGAGCGCCTTCGCCAGCCGGGTCACCCACAGCACCTGGAAGTGGTCGATGGGCGCCATGAAGGCGCCACCGTGCAAGTAGTA
Source organism: Nocardioides szechwanensis (assembly GCF_900103935.1). Classification (GTDB taxonomy): domain Bacteria; phylum Actinomycetota; class Actinomycetes; order Propionibacteriales; family Nocardioidaceae; genus Nocardioides; species Nocardioides szechwanensis. The sequence goes on along the minus strand of NZ_FNIC01000003.1, from coordinate 201,225 downwards.
GAGCGTCAGCTCGGGCTCGTAGCCGCGTGGCGTGATCGTGTACGACGGGAAGTCGCCGTCGGCGCCGGCCAGGGTCTCGGTCGTGACGGTGAAGTCCCGGTCGAAGCCGCGGACCCGGCCGGTCGGCAGCGTGCGGTCGAGCGTGGCGTGCCAGACCTCGATGCGGGCCCGCTCCTCGGCGACGTCCGTGAGCTCGCACGAGCCGCGCAGCTTGGGGATCGTCCACGCGAGGACCTGGTGTCGGAGGCTCGCCATACGCCAAGACTTCCACAGCGCTGTCACAGAACGACGGCGGCCGGTGTCTGAAGGGGGCCACGAGAAACCAGCGACCGAAGGAGCAGTCATGCCCAGCACGTTCCGCATCCCGAGAGCCACGATCACCGGTGTCTACGGCCGCGTGATGTCCGCGTACGCCCGCCGCGAGTGGGGCCAGGTCCCCGACAACGCCTACGTCCTCTGGCACCACCGCAAGGTGCTCAAGGCGGTGTTCTCGTTCGAGGGCAAGGTGCGCAAGTGGGACCGGCTCGACGCCGACCTCAAGTCCTACGCCCAGCTTGCGAGCGCCGCCGTGATCGGCTGCTCGTGGTGCCTGGACTTCGGCTACTTCCTGGGCCGCAACGACGGCCTCGACCTCGCGAAGCTGCGCGAGGTGCCCCGCTGGCGCGAGTCGTCGGTGTTCACCGACGTGGAGCGCGACGTCCTGGAGTACGCCGAGGCGATGAGCGTGACCCCGCTGACGGTCACCGACGAGCTGACCGGCCGGCTGCTCGCCACGCTCGGCACCCCCGCGGTGGTCGAGCTCACCCAGATGGTGGCGCTGGAGAACATGCGCTCCCGCTTCAACTCCGCGGCGGGACTCCAGAGCCAGGGCTACTCGGACGTCTGCGAGCTGCCGCTCGCCGTACCCTCCACCTCATGACGGCTGCGACCGACGACTTCGTGCGCCACCGCAACCTGCTGTTCACGGTCGCCTACGAGATGCTCGGCTCCGCGGTCGACGCCGAGGACGTGCTCCAGGAGGTCTGGCTGCGTTGGGCCGAGGTGGACCACACCGAGGTCCTCGAGCCGCGCGCCTACCTCGTGCGGATCACCACCCGGCTCGCCCTCAACCGGATGCGCACGGTGGCGCGCCGCCGCGAGGCGTACGTCGGTCCGTGGCTGCCGGAGCCGCTGCTGACGGTCCCGGACGTGGCCGACGACGTGGCGCTGGCCGACAGCCTCTCCACCGCGATGCTGCTGGTGCTGGAGACGCTGACCCCCACCGAGCGGGCGGTGTTCGTGCTGCGCGAGGTCTTCGACGTGGGGTACGGCGAGATCGCGGCCGCCGTCGACAAGTCGCCCGCGGCGGTGCGCCAGATCGCGCACCGCGCGCGCAGCCACGTGGAGTCGCGCCGGCCGCGGGCGAGCGTGTCGGTGCGCGAGCGCGACGCGGTGCTCCAGCGGTTCGTCGAGGCGACGGCGACCGGCGACCTCCAGGGACTGATGGACGTGCTCGCACCGGACGTCGTACTCATGACCGACGGCGGCGGGCTCAAGAAGGCCGCACTGCGGCCGATCGTCGGCGTCGAGAAGGTGCTCCGCTTCCTGGCCGCCGTCGCCGAGGGCGTCGACGCGGTCGCCGACGTGGTCGTCGTCAACGGTGCCCCCGCCGTCCGCTTGGTCGTCGACGGCGAGGTGGACACGATCGGCTCGCTGCTGATCGAGGACGGCCGGGTGACCGCGCTCTACCTCGTGCGCAACCCCGAGAAGCTGGCCCGGCTGGGCACGGAGACCGCGTTGACCCGCGCCTGAGTCGGACCACGCCCCGCCACCCGCCGGCGGAGGGCTAGAGTGCAGGCACACGACAGGGGAGCAAGCGCGAGCTTGCTGAGAGTGCGGACCAGCCGCAGACCCTCGAACCTGCTCCGGTTAGTACCGGCGAAGGGAGTCACATGAAGTCCAGTTTCGTGCTGCTCGCATGCGCGCTCGCAGCCACGTCCTGCTCCGTCATCGGGGGCGGCGACGACCAGGAGTCCGCGGCCGAGGCCGGGGGACAGGTCGTTCTCGTCACCCACGAGTCCTTCGCACTGCCCGACGAGGTGGTGGCGGCGTTCGAGGAGGAGTCCGGCTACGAGCTCGTCATCCGGGCGTCCGGCGACGCGGGCACCCTGACCAACAAGCTCGTCCTCACCGCGGACAACCCGACCGGCGACGTGGCGTTCGGGGTCGACAACACCTTCGCGTCCCGGGCCCTCGAGGCCGGGGTCTTCGACGGCCACGAGTTCGACCTCCCGGCGGGGGCCGGCGACTTCGCGCTGGCCGGCGACGACGAGCACGCCCTCACGCCGGTCGACAACGGCAACGTGTGCGTCAACGTCGACGACCCCTGGTTCACCGCCGAGGGCCTCGCTCCGCCGCAGACGTTCGCGGACCTCGCGGACCCGGCGTACGAAGGGCTGTTCGTGCTTCCGTCCGCGGTCACCAGCTCCGTCGGCCTGGCCTTCCTGCTCGCGACCATCGACGAGTTCGGCGACGCGTGGCCCGACTACTGGGCCGACCTGGTCGACAACGGGGCCAAGCTGACCAGCGGCTGGTCTGAGGCCTACCAGGGCGACTTCACCCAGGGCGGCGGCAAGGGCGACCGGCCGATCGTGCTGTCCTACGACTCGTCGCCGGCGTTCACCGTCGACGGCAAGGGCGGGTCCACCACGAGCGCGCTGCTCGACACCTGCTTCCAGCAGGTGGAGTACGCCGGAGTGCTGGCCGGGGCGGACAACCCCGAGGGTGCCGAGGCGCTGGTGGAGTTCCTGGTCGGACCCGAGGTGCAGTCGGCCCTGCCCGAGAGCATGTACGTCTTCCCCGTGGTCGAGGGCACCCCGCTGCCGGAGGAGTGGGCGACGTTCGCGGTCCAGCCGACCGACCCCCACGAGGTCGACCCCGCCGAGGTGGCGGCCAACCGTGACGACTGGCTGAGCGAGTGGCGCGACATCACCACCGGCTGACCCACGCCGTACGGCGCCCTGCGGCGCTGCTGGCACTGGCCCTGCTGCCGGTGCTGGTGCTGGGCGTCTTCTTCCTGCTGCCGGTCAGCGGGATGGTGGCGCGCGGGTTCTGGGTCGAGGGCGACTTCGTGCCGGGTGGCGTGGTCGAGGTGCTGACCCGCCCGCGCACCGGACGGGTCGTGTGGTTCACGGTCTGGTCCGCCGGCACCGCGACCGTGGTGTCGGTGGTGCTCGGGCTGCCGGCGGCGTACGCCCTGCACCGCCTGGACTTCCCGCTGCGGCGGCTGGTCCGGGCCGGGCTGCTGGTGCCGTTCGTGCTGCCCACGGTGGTCGTCGGTGTGGCGTTCCTCGAGCTGCTGGGGGAGTCGGGCCCGCTCGGTTTCCTGGGGTTCGACGGCACCCCGGTGGCGATCATCGCCGGCCTGGTGTTCTTCAACGCGGCGGTCGTGATCCGCGCGGTCGGGGCGTCGTGGGAGTCGCTGGACTCGCGGCCGGCCGAGGCGGCGGCGGCGCTCGGCGCCACGCCGCTCCAGGTGTTCCGCACGGTGACGCTGCCGTCGCTGCGGCCCGCGATCGTGTCGGCCGCGAGCGTGGTCTTCCTGTTCTGCGCCACGTCGTTCGGCGTCGTGCTCACCCTCGGCGGCACTGAGTACAGCTCGGTCGAGACCGAGATCTACCTGCTGACGACCGACCTCCTCGACCTGCCCGCGGCGGCTGCCCTGTCGATCATCCAGCTGCTCGCGGTCGTCGCCCTGCTCGCCGTGGCGGCCAGGCTCCGGGCGAGCGCCGACCCCAGCGTCACCCGGGTCCCGGCCCGGCCGCGCCGCCCCGCGCGCGCCGACCTCCCGCAGCTGGTCATGACCGGGCTGCTCCTGCTGCTGGTGGCCGCGCCGATCGTCACGCTGGTGCTGGGGTCGCTGCGCGTCGGCGACGGCTGGGGACTTGCCAACTACCGGGCCCTCGACTCGACCGGCTCGCAGCAGGCACTCGTCGTACCGGTCACCGAGGCGCTCGCCACCTCACTTCGTACGGCGGTCGACGCCACGTGGATCTCGCTGACGCTCGGCCTCCTCGTGGCGCTGGCGGTGACCCGGCGGTCGCGTTCGCGGGCGGAGCGGAGCGTCCGCACCGTGCTCGACGGATTCTTCATGCTCCCTCTCGGCGTCTCCGCGGCCACCCTCGGCTTCGGGTTCCTGATCACCCTCGACCGGCCGCCGGTCGACCTGCGGGACTCGGCGCTGCTCGTGCCGATCGCCCAGGCCCTGGTGGCACTTCCGCTCGTGGTGCGCACGCTGGTGCCGGTGCTCGACGGCATCGACGACCGCCAGCGGCAGGCGGCGGCCTCGTTGGGCGCCGGACCGCTGCGCACACTGCTCACGGTCGACGTACCCGTCCTCTGGAAGCCCCTGCTCGCCGCCTCGGGGTTCGCGTTCGCCGCATCGCTGGGGGAGTTCGGGGCCACCGCCTTCCTCGCGCGCGACGAGTCCGCGACGCTCCCGGTCGTGATCTTTCGGCTGATCGGGCACCCGGGTGCGATGAACTACGGCATGGCCCTCGCCGCCTCCGTGGTCCTCGCCGTCACCACGGCGGTCGTGATGTTCGCCGTCGAGCGGCTGCGCGTGCCCTCGCTGGGAGCGCTCTGATGAGCCTGAGCCTGACTGGCGTGTCGGTCGACTACGACGGAGTGCCCGCGGTGGTCGACGTCGACCTCGGGCTCCCCGCCGGCCAGGTGCTCGCCGTGCTCGGGCCGTCCGGCTCGGGCAAGTCGACGCTGCTGCGCGCGGTCGCCGGGCTCGAGCCCGCCCGCGGCACCATCGCCTGGGCCGGGCAGGACCTCGCCGGTACGCCGACCCACAAGCGCGGTTTCGCGCTGATGTTCCAGGACGGACAGCTGTTCCCCCACCTCACCGTCGCGCGCAACGTCGGCTACGCGCTGCGCCTGCGCCGGGCCCCCGACACCGAACGCCGGGTCACCGAGCTGCTCGAGCTCGTCGGGCTGTCCGGGTACGGCGACCGCCTGCCCTCGACGCTCTCGGGCGGTGAGCGCCAGCGCGTCGCCCTCGCCCGGTCGTTGGCCGTGGAGCCGCGGCTGCTGCTGCTCGACGAGCCGCTGTCCGCCCTCGACGCCGGGCTGCGTGAGAGGCTGGCCGGCGAGCTGCGCGACATCCTGGTCGCGGCCGGCACCACCGCGCTGATGGTGACCCACGACCACGACGAGGCCTACACCGTCGCCGACCGGCTCGCCGTCATGCGCGCGGGCCGCCTCGTGCAGAGCGGCGCGATCGACGAGGTCTGGGCCGCGCCCGCCGACCCCGAGACGGCCCTGTTCCTCGGCTACGCGCGGGTGCTCGAGGGCACCGCCGCCGACCGGGTCCTCGCCGCGGCGGGACTGCGGGCCGCGAGCGCGGTCGCCGTACGTCGCTCGGCGCTGACCGTCGACGTCTCCGAGGGCTCCGCGGGTCCCGAGGCGCTGCGCGGGGTCGTGCTGTCGGCGCGGGTCACCCCGGACCAGGTGCGGCTGGTCGTCGACGTCGAAGGCGTCGGCGAGCTCGACGCGGTCGCGTCGGTCAACACCCACCCCGCGCCGGGCGAGCCGGTGCGGCTCACCGTCGACCCGTCGCGCCTGGCGACGATCCGGTGAGAGCCTGGCAAGAGCGGTCTCTACACTGACCCGGGTGTACCGCCGCGCCTACGTGACCCTGATCGGCACGGCTGCCGTCATGGGGATCCTGGCGCTCATCGTCTCGCGGCACTACGACCGGCCGCTGCTCGACCCGGAGGGCAAGTTCCTCGGGCCCTCCTGGCTCCGGCTGCCGCTGCTCCTGCTCGGCGCCGCGCTGCTCGACCTGCTGCCGCGCACGCTGTGGATGTCGCGTCTCAACCCGAAGGCCGTGCCGGACCTGGTGCGTGAGCGCATCCGCCAGCACTGGAGCCGGGAGCGGCTGACGCTGGTGGTCACCGGGATCGTCGCGTTCTACATCACCTACGTCAGCTACCGGAACCTCAAGTCCGCGCTGCCGATCGCGCGCGGTGACGTCGAGTACGACCGCGAGCTGATGTACCTCGACCGGGTGCTGTTCTTCGGCCAGGACCCGCCGGTGGTGCTGCACGCGGTGTTCGGGGAGACCTTTTCGGCGTACATCCTTTCTTATGTCTACCTGCTGTTCCTGCCGATGGTGCCGCTGGCGCTGACCGCGTGGCTGGTCTGGTCGCGCAACGTCTCCTACGGCTACTGGTTCGCCACCTCGCAGTGCCTGGCCTGGTCGCTCGGCACGCTGTCCTACTACGCGCTGCCCACCAAGGGCCCGGGCTTCGAGTACTTCGCCCGCTATGAAGGCCTGACCCGAACGCCGACGACCGACCTCATGAACAGCCTGGCGTCCGCGCGGGCGGACGTCATCCATGGTGGTGTCACCGGCATCGTGCAGTCCGTCGCGGGCTTCGCGAGCCTGCACGTCGCGATCACCCTGCTGGTGGCCCTGATGGTGCAGTTCACCCTGCGCAGCCGGGTCCTCAAGATCGTCTTCTGGATCAACTTCGCGATTACCGTGGTGGCCACCCTCTACTTCGGCTGGCACTACATCGCCGACGACGTCGCGGGCGCGATGATCGCGTTCGTCGCCTTCTACCTCGGCGGCATCGCCACCGGCCAGAAGTTCGAGAAGCACGGCCTCCAGTCGCACCCCACCACCACCACCTCCGCCATCCCGATCGACCGGCCCTAGGGACCCTGTCTGATCGCCCCGTCGGGATAGTCCCCAACGCTAGAGAGATTTTGGATCGATCAAATGCGCTCTGGGGTTAGGGACTACCCCGGCAAGAGCGCCTTCGTGGGGTCTCCGGGGGTGGCTCGTCAGGCCGAGCGGACGATGCGGAAGATGCGCTGGTACGCCGCGAACGCCGGCCCGCCGTCGACCCGCAGCACGAGCTCGTCGTGCCCGCGCGAGGGTGACCACCAGTTCTCCGAGCCCGTCCAGACCCGCGACCGTGGGCCGGCCGGAGTGGCGTAGCGGACTGCCATGAACTTCAGGTGGCTGTAGCGGTGCGGTCCCCACCAGGTGTTGGACACGGGGATCCCTCCCGCGCGCAGGACCGCCCGCACCCCCCGACCCAGCGGCTGGCTGGCGAGCACACGCACCGTGGCGCCGGCCCGGCGCTGCCCGACGAGCGCCCGCGCGATGGCGACGCCGCGCTGGTCCTGCCAGTTCGACTGCGCGACCAGGATCGTGGTGCTGGCGCCGGGCAGGCCGCGGATCCGCTCGACGACGGGGTCCGCCTGCCCCGGCGAGTTCCACGGCAGGAAGGTCACGGCCACCCCGCGACCGACCTCGTAGTGGCGGAACGGGTGAGCAACCGCGCGGTCCCTCGCCTGCTGCTCGAAGACCTGGCCGAGACGGCGGTAGAGCTCGCGGTGGCCCACGACCTCGTAGGCGTCGTTGTACTGGTGGCGCTCCGCGACCTCGGTCGCGTTGGCCGTGGTCACGACACTCACCCAACGGGCCCGGCCGACCCGCGAGAAGGTCCAGGACTTCTGGTGCAGGTTGGCCTCCGCGCCGTCGAACACGGCGCCACCCCGGGCCGAGCCGCGCACGCACCCGGCGTACGACGGAGGGCGCAGGGTCCGGCGCAGGCGCACGAAGGCCGGCTCCCCACAGGAGATGCCGCCGACCAGGACCCGTACCCGGACGCCACTGCGCGCCGTACGAACCAGCGCGGAGGTGAGGGCTTGGCTGTCGTAGGCCCACACCACGCCCTGCACCACCGATCCCGGCGGTGACGCGCGCAGGTGCCGCACCAGCAGGGCGCGGATCCGGAGCCGTCCCGGCTCGTCGAGCAGGGCTCGGGTGAGCGGCCACCGCGGAGGGGAGGCACGGGCGACGGGGTCGCTGTGGCTGGGGACCGCCGCCACGGCGAGCGTCGCCGGGCCGGGGGCGGGGGCGGACGCCGGTGCCGGCGCGAGCGCCGCGCCCACAGCCAGCACCGACATCACGAGCGACGAGACCAGGATGCGCCAACCGGGACGGGGCATCATGCCAACTCCTGCGACGACGAGGCACCGGCCGCTCGCGCGGCCCTGTCGTACGTCGACGCTAGGAAGCCGATCTGGCCGGTACCGGTCCTCCGTCCGACTCCTGGCCGACGGCCCGACGACGGTCAGGAGACGGCGCGGTCGGGCCGCGCTCCGTGAATTACAAATATGTAGTTCGTCAAGCCGACACGCCGATAGATCCACAAAAAGTTGGGACAAATGTTTCTTTTGGGACTCCTGAGCACTAGCGTGCCGGGAGTTACCCACGTCCCCGACCTGTCTGGAGACCGCCGTGCGCTCCCGCGCGACCGCCGCCGCCCTGTGCCTCGCCCTCGCCGCGGGGGTCGTGACCGCCCAGGTCGCCCACGCCGACGACACCGACGTCCCGACCCGTGCCGAGGTGGCGCAGGCCGAGGAGGCGGTGGTCGCGAAGACCAGCGACGTCGACTCCCTCCAGGCCGAGATCGCTGCCGCCAACGAGCGGCTCCGGGCGTCCTCCGTGGCCGCCGCACAGGCCTCGGAGGCGTTCAACGGCGCCCGGTACGAGGCCGCCGTGGCTCGCGCCGCCGCCCGCAGGGCCGACCGCGAGGAGGCCGCGGCACTCGCCGACCTGGCCCGGCTGCGTGACGTCTACGCCAGCTCCGTCGTGACGTCGTACCAGTCGATGCCGACGCTCAACGCCCTCTCCGGCGTCATGGAGTCCGAGGGGATCCTCGACGTCATCGAGCGCATGGACACCATGCGCGACACCGAGGACGCCCTCGACGACAGGTACGACGAGTTCCGCGTCGCGTCCTCCCGGGCCCAGGTCGCCAGCGACCAGGCAGCGGAGGCGCGTGCCGAGGCCGAGGAGACCGAGAGCGCAGCGCGCGACGCCCGCGACGCCGCCCAGGCCGCGGCCGACGCCGCGGCGGCCGAGGCGCAGGCGGTGGCCGACGAGAAGTCGCGGCTGCTCGCCGAGATGGCCCGGCTCCAGGACATCAGCGTGGACCTCGCCGAGCGCCGCCAGACCGGTCTCGAGGCGGCCGCCGCCGAGGCCGCCGCCCAGGCCGCGGCCGAGCAGGCAGCGGCGGAGGCAGCGGCGGAGGCTGCCGCCGAGCAGGCGGCCCAGGACGCCGCAGACCAGGCTGCCCAGCAGCAGCAGCAGCAGCAGGAGCCCGACCCGGCACCCGAGCCCGAGCCGCAGCCCGACCCCGCACCCCAGCCCGAGCCTCAGCCCGACCCGGCTCCCCAGCCGCAGCCGGACAACGACCCCCCGCCGGCGTCCTCGGGCGCGCAGGCCGCCATCGCCTTCGCCCGCGACCAGATCGGCGAGCCCTACGTGTGGGGCGCCGCCGGCCCGGGCTCGTGGGACTGCTCCGGCCTGACCATGGGTGCCTGGGAGCGCGGCGGCATCTCGCTGCCGCACTACTCGGTGGCGCAGTACGACCAGTCGACGCCGATCTCCGCGAGCCGGCTCGCGCCGGGCGACCTCGTCTTCTGGGGGTCGTCGAGCAGCCCCTCCTCGATCTACCACGTCGCGCTCTACATCGGCGGAGGCCGGATCATCCACGCCCCGCGGTCTGGACAGCCGGTCTCGGAGGAGTCGATGTACTACTGGACGACGCCCAACTTCTACGCACGCCCGTAGGGACGAAGCCACGGAGGGCGTACCGCCGGTAGCGTGCGGTCATGGCTACCGAGACCGCGCCGCCGCAGACCCCCACGCCCGAGGGCGCCTACGTCCAGCCGCGGATCGACGTCGCGGCGCTCCAGGCGGTGCTCGACGGCAAGTACGCCGAGATCCGCAACCTGGTGCGCAGCAACCTCGCCGACTACGCCTCCGTCCTCGAGGACGCCGAGACGATGTCGGTCGACGACTACCGCGAGCGGGTCAAGGAGATCGTGGTCGAGATGGCCGCGACCGGCCAGACCGGCATGGGCTTCCCCGAGTCGTACGGCGGCGGTGGTGACATCGGCGCCTCGATCGCGGCGTTCGAGACCCTGGCGTTCGGCGACCTGTCGGTGCTGGTCAAGGTGGGCGTGCAGTTCGGCCTGTTCGGCGGCGCGATCCTCCAGCTCGGCACGAAGGAGCACCACGACGCCTACCTCTCCAAGCTCATCACCGGCGAGCTGATGGGCTGCTTCGCCATGACCGAGACCGGCCACGGCTCCAACGTGCAGGCCCTCGGCACCGTTGCGACGTACGACGTGGCGACGCAGGAGTTCGTGATCACCACGACGCGCGAGGACGCCCGCAAGGACTACATCGGCAACGCCGCCAAGCACGCCGAGGTGGCGGTGGTGTTCGCACAGCTCCACGTGGCCGGGGGCTCCGAGGGCGTGCACGCGTTCGTCGTACCGATCCGCGAAGGCGGCAAGCCGTGTGCCGGCGTCCGGATCGAGGACGACGGCCTCAAGATGGGTCTCAACGGTGTCGACAACGGGCGGCTGTGGTTCGACGAGGTCCGGGTGCCGCGCACCTCGATGCTCAACCGTTTCGCCGACGTCACGCCGGCGGGGGTCTACGAGAGCGCGATCGAGAACCCCAACAAGCGCTTCTTCACGATGCTCGGCACCCTCATCCAGGGCCGGGTCTGCGTCGGCGGAGCCGGGATCAACGCCGCCAAGGTGGCCATGACGATCGCGACGAAGTACGCGCTGCACCGCCGCCAGTTCGAGGCGACCAGCGAGGACGAGGAGGAGCTGCTCCTCGACTACGGCATGCACCAGCGGCGGCTCTTCCCCCTGCTGGCGCGCACCTACGCGCTGCACTTCACGCAGGAGCGGGTGGCCGGCGAGCTGCACGACATCCTGTCCGGCGTCGTCGAGAGCGAGCACCGCCAGCGTGAGCTCGAGTCGCTGGCGGCGGGCGCCAAGGCGCTCGGCACCTGGCACGCGACGCGCACGATCCAGGAGTGCCGCGAAGCGTGCGGCGGCGCGGGCTACCTGTCGATCAACCGGTTCGCGGCGCTCAAGGCCGACACCGACGTCTTCACGACCTTCGAGGGCGACAACCACGTCCTGCTGCAGCTGGTCGCCAAGGGCCTGCTCACCGACTACTCCAGCGAGTTCTCCGACCTCGACCAGTTCGGGATGGTGAAGTTCGTCGCCGGCCTCGCGGTCGAGACGGTGCTCGAGCGCACCAACGTCCACAAGCTCCTCGAGCGGATCAAGGACGTCCTGCCCGGCGGCGACGACGGCTGGGACCAGGAGGCCGGTCTGCTCGACTCCGACTACCAGCTGACGATGCTGCGCTTCCGCGAGGAGCACATGCTCGGCGGCGTCGCCCGGCGGCTCAAGCGCGGCATCGACCAGAAGATGAACCCCGGCGCGGTCTTCTCCCGGGTGCAGGACCACGTCATCGGCGCGGCCCGCGCCCACGTCGAGCGGCTGGTCCTCGAGGCGTTCGTCGAGAAGACCCGGGCCCAGCCCGACGGCGACCTCAAGGTCGCGCTCAACCTGCTGTGCGACCTGCACGCGCTGTCGACGATCGAGGCCGACCGGGCGTGGTTCATGGAGCACGGACGCCTCACGACCGCCCGCTCCAAGGCGATCAGCCGCGAGGTGTCGTCGCTGTGCCGCAAGCTCCGGCCGCTGGCCGGCGACCTCGTCGACGCCTTCGGCGTACCCCCCGAGATGCTGCGCTCTCCTGACCTCGTCCGGCCCGGCCTGGTGGGCGGCGCATGAGGGTCCCCGGCCTGCGCCGCCTCGGACTGGGCGGCTGGACCGAGGACCCCGTCTGGGCCTCGATCTACCCGTGGCTCGTGGAGCACCCGCGCGTCGGTCGGCCCGTGTGGGCGGTCGGGATCCAGAGCGACCTCGAGCGCCTGTACGCCGCCACCCAGGAGATCGCCGGGCTCCCCGCCGGCGCCTCGGTGCTCGACGTACCGTGCGGCGGCGGGGTCGCCCTGCGCGGTCTACGCCCCGACCAGGGGCTGCGCTATGTCGCCGCCGACATCTCCCCGGAGATGCTCAAGCGCACCCTCGCTGTGGCCTACGCGCGCGACGTCGAGGAGCAGGTCGAGACCCACGTCGCCGATGTCGCGGACCTGCCGTTCGCCGACGGGTCCTTCGACCTGGTCGCGTCGTTCACCGGCCTGCACTGCTTTCCCGACCCCGCTCGCGCGGTCGTCGAGATGATGCGGGTGCTGCGCCGCGGTGGTGTCTTCACCGGCAGCGCCCTGCTCAACGACTCGGGCATCCGCCACGCACCCGTACGCCGGATCGGCCGGCTCACCGGACTGATCGGTCCGGGCTGCACCGGTGAGGACGTCCAGCTGTGGCTGCACGCCCAGGGCGGCACCGACGTCACCCTCGAGTGGTCCGGCGCGATGGCCTACTTCCGCAGTGTGAAGTCATAGCCCCGCTGACCCCCGCTGACCCCCGCGAGTCGGCGCCTGTGCACGCCGAGAACCCGCTGAGCCGGCTCTTGTGCGCGGCAAAAGATCGCCGAATCGGCGCGAAGTGAGTGCATAAGCGCCGACTCGGCGTGATTACAGCGTGCATAAGCGCCGACTCGGCGTTGCTCCGGGGCGCAGAAGCGGAGCGGGAGCTCCAGCTGGGCTCAGTGCCCGGAGCCGCCGATGTCCTGGAAGCGCTTGAAGGAGGCGTGGACCTCGAGCTCGGCCTCGGTGCGGCCGACCCAGTCGGCGCCTTCGACAGACTTGCCGGGCTCGAGGTCCTTGTAGACCTCGAAGAAGTGCTGGATCTCGAGCCGGTCGAACTTCGGCACGTGGTTGATGTCGCGCAGGTGCTCCTGGCGCGGGTCCTTGGCGGGGACGCAGAGGACCTTGTCGTCGCCGCCGGCCTCGTCGGTCATGCGGAACATGCCGATCGCGCGGCACTTGATCAGGCAGCCCGGGAAGGTCGGTGCCTGGAGCAGGACGAGCGCGTCGAGCGGGTCGCCGTCCTGGCCGAGGGTGTTCTCGATGTAGCCGTAGTCGGCGGGGTACTGCGTCGAGGTGAAGAGCATCCGGTCGAGGCGCATCCGACCGCTCTCGTGATCCACCTCGTACTTGTTGCGCTCCCCCTTGGGGATCTCCACCAGTACGTCGAACTCGAGCACGTCATCCTCCGGAATGTCTGTCTACTGCGGCAGGCCCCGGCGAGGCCGATGGTCATTGTCCCGCACAATGGCTCCGCACGCGCAGTCGGGCAGCCAGTCGGGACCCAAATGGAGGATGAGAGATGCGCCGCACGATCGGCATCCTCCTGGTCCTCGCGCTCGCCGTCGGCGGCGTCGCGACCTGGCGCTACGACCTCGTGGACCGCTGGCTGGGCCGCGACCAGCCCTCGCCTGGCGCCGACCCGAACACGGTCGCCCCCCCGGAGGGGCTCGAGCTGCCCCCGGTCACGGTGCCCTCCCCGGTCGCCGACGTACTCCTGCCAGGAGCGCTCAACGTGTCGGCGGTACGCAAGGTGCTGACTCCCTACCTCGGCGACCCCGACCTCGGGCCGCACGTGCTCGCGGCGGTCGCGCCGCTCGACCCGGCCGACGGCCGGCCGGTCCTGATCGGCTCCGGCACGGCGGTCCCGGCCTCGACCACCAAGGTCGTCACCAGCGCGGCCGCGCTGCTCGCCCTCGGCCCGGACCACACCTTCGAGACCACGGTCGTACGCGCCGGCAAGGGGCGGATCGTGCTCGTCGGCGGGGGTGACCCGTTCCTCGCCCGCGGCCCGGTCGCGGCCGACGAGGAGGCGCTGTACCCCGTCCGCGCCGACGTGGCCGACCTCGCCGCGCGAACAGCGGCCAGCCTCCGCGAGCGCGGTGTCCGCCGGGTCACGCTCGGCTACGACGCGAGCCTGTTCACCGGACCGAGCGCGAGCCCGCAGTGGGAGCCCGACTACGTCCCCGACGGCGTCGTCTCCCCGATCACCTCGCTGTGGGTGGACGAGGGGCGCCCGGACACCGGCTTCGGCCGCGTCGCCGACCCGGCGCTCGACGCGGCGCAGACGTTCGCCGCAGCCCTGGCCGAGCAGGGGATCACCGTCACCGCGGCGCCCGCCCCCGCGACCGCCGCCGCGGGCTCGCCCACGATCGCCCGCGTGACCAGCGCACCCCTCGCCCAGATCGTCGAGCGGGTGCTCCAGACCAGCGACAACGAGGCCAGCGAGGTGCTGCTGCGACACGTCGGGCTCCGGGCCGTCGACGACGCGTCGTTCGCCGGCGGCCGGCGTGGGGTCGCGCAGGTCCTGGGCGAGGCGGGGGTCGACCTCACCGCCGACACGTTGTACGACGGCAGCGGTCTCAGCCGCCGCAACCGGCTGACCCCCCGCACCCTGCTGGCCGTGCTCCAGCTGGCGACGTCCCGCCCCCGGCTGGGGGCAGTGGTGAGCGGGCTGCCGGTGTCGGCGTTCAACGGGTCGCTGGCCGACCGGTTCTCCGAGGTGGCGGCCCCGGCGCGCGGCAGGGTCCGCGCCAAGACCGGCACCCTGACCGGGGTGAGCTCGATGGCCGGCTTCACCACCGACGCCACCGGGCGCCCGATGCTGTTCGTGCTGATGGCCGACCGGGTGGCGAAGCCGGACGAGACCGACGCGGAGGTCGCCCTCGACTTCGCCGCCGCGGCTCTGGCTGCCTGCCTCTGCGGCGTCGAGTGACGCGGCAGGCCGGCATTTCGGCCCCCAGAACCGGCCCCCCGCGTCACTCGACGCGGAACGGCGCACCAACCCCCGGCTAGATTCGGGGCATGACGACGAACCCGACCGCTGAGTCGATGGTCGACTGGGACTTCGCCGTCTCGGTCGGCACCAAGATCGCCGGCGACGGCCCCGAGGTCGGCCGCGACGAGGCCGACGAGGTCGTCGAGGAGCTGCGCGCGGGCGCCGGACGCTCCACCGGGCTGGTCCGTGAGTTCACCGGACTGGTCGCGGCCCACCACAACGCCCCGGTGCTCGTGGTCGACCGGCCCGGCTGGATCCGCGCCAACGCCGACGGCTTCAAGGTCGTCATCGGCCCGCTGGTCGACAAGCTCTCGTCCAAGAAGCCGCCCACCGGGCTGGCGCTCAAGGTCGGCTCCCGGATCACGGGCGCCGAGATCGGTGGCCTGCTGGGCTTCATGGGCAGCAAGGTGCTCGGCCAGTTCGACCCGTTCTACGAGCCCGACGGGCGGCTCCTGCTGGTGGCGCCCAACATCGTCCACGTCGAGCGCGAGATCAACGCCGACCCCCACGACTTCCGCCTCTGGGTCTGCCTGCACGAGGAGACCCACCGCGTGCAGTTCACCGCGGTGCCGTGGATGCGCGGCCACCTCTTCTCCGAGATCGAGGCGCTCGCGCGCACCGTCGAGCCGACCAAGCTGCTCGACGACGGCCTCAAGCGGGTCACCGACGCGCTCAAGGACGGTGTCCGCGGCGGCAGCCTCATGGACATCATGAGCTCGCCCGAGCAGAAGCAGATCCTCGACCGGGTCACCGGAGTGATGTCGCTCCTGGAGGGCCACGCCGACGTGGTCATGGACGGCGTCGGACCCTCCGTCATCCCGAGCGTCGAGAAGATCCGGGGCGCGTTCAACGAACGCCGCAAGGGCATCGGCACCCTCGACCGGGTCCTGCGCCGGCTGCTCGGCCTCGACGCCAAGATGGCGCAGTACCGCGACGGCGCCGCCTTCGTGCGCGCCGTCGTCGACAAGGTCGGGATGGACGACTTCAACGCGGTCTGGGCCGGGCCCGAGAACCTCCCGTCCAAGGATGAGATCGCCGACCCGGCAGCCTGGGTCGCCCGGGTCCTCTGACGCCGTGACGCTCGACCCCGCGGTCGCCGCCGTCCGTCTCGCTGTACGACGGTCGCTCGCCGACGTCGGCGACCACCCGGTGATCGTGGCCTGCTCGGGCGGCGCCGACTCGCTGGCCCTGCTCGCCGCTGCTGTCTTCGAGTCGCGCTCGCGCCCGTGGCGGGTGATCGGGGTGACCGTCGACCACGGCCTCCAGGACGGTTCGGCGGACCACGCGTCGCGGGTGGTCGCCCAGATGGCGCGGCTCGGGGCCGACGAGACCGCGTCGTGCCGGGTCGCGGTCGTGGCCGAGGGCCAGGGGCCCGAGGCGGCGGCCCGCGAGGCGCGCTACGCGGTGCTCGAGGAGGTCGCCGGTCGGCTCGGCTCCGAGGTGGTGCTGCTCGGCCACACCCGCGACGACCAGGCCGAGACCGTGCTGCTCGGGCTCACCCGGGGTTCTGGGGGCCGCTCGATCGCCGGGATGCGCCGCTCCTTCGACGTCTTCCGGCGCCCGCTCCTCGACGTCAGCCGCGAGCAGACCGAGGCGGCGTGCCGCTCCGAGGGCATCGACTTCTGGCAGGACCCCCACAACGAGGACCCCCGGTTCACCCGCTCCCGCGTCCGCCACACGGTGCTGCCGATGCTCGAGCGCGAGCTCGGCCCGGGCGTCGCCGAGACCCTGGCCCGCACCGGCGAGCAGCTGCGTCCCGACATGGAGGCGCTCGACCGCTTCGCCGAGCAGGCGCTGGCCGAGCACCACGACGACGCCGCGGGCTTCGACGTACGAGAGATCCGGGCGCTCGAGCCCGCGGTCCGCACCCGGATGCTCCGGCTCGCCGCCCTGGCCGCGGGCAGCCCGGCCTCCGAGCTCTTCGCCGTCCACGTCGACGCACTGGAGCGCCAGGTCCACAACCGCGACCAGCTCCCCAAGGAGATCCAGCTCCCCGGCCACGTCACCGCCGTCCGCGAAGGGCACCACCTGTGGTTCCGGCCGACCCTTGTGGAATCCTGACGCCCATGGACTCAGCCCATGTCGAGAGCGACCTCGTCAACGTTCTCTTCACAGAGGCCCAGATCCTCGAGCGGATCGGCGAGCTGGCCGAGGAGATCGAGCGCGACTACGCCGGCAAGGAGCTGCTGATCGTCGGCATCCTCCGCGGCGCGGTGATGGTGATGGCCGACATGGCCCGCGCGTTCACCCGCCACGTCGAGATGGACTGGATGGCAGTGTCGTCCTACGGCTCGGGCACCAAGTCCTCCGGCGTCGTACGGATCCTCAAGGACCTCGACACCGACATCTCCGGTCGCCACGTCGTGGTCGTCGACGAGATCATCGACACCGGCCTGACCCTGTCGTGGCTCACCTCCAACCTCTCCAGCCGCAGCCCCGCGAGCGTCGAGATCTGCACCCTGCTCCGCAAGCCCGAGGCGCTGCAGATGCCCGTCGACGTCAAGTACGTCGGCTGGGACATCCCCAACGAGTTCGTGGTCGGCTACGGCCTCGACTACCGCGAGCGCTACCGCAACCTGCGCGACATCGGCACCCTCGCCCCGCACGTCTACTCCTGAGCGGCCACCGACGGCTACTCTCAGCACCACCGAGCGCCCCGACCCTCCGGAAGCAGCCACGTGCGCGAGATCGTCGTCTTCAGCGGTAGTGCCCACCGCGCCCTCGCCACAGGCATCTGTGAGCACCTCGGGGTCGAGCTGTCCGCCGTCGAGCTGACCCGGTTCTCCAACGACTGCCTCCAGGCGCAGCTCCAGGCCAACTGCCGCCAGCGCGACGTCTACCTCGTGCAGCCGCTGTCGCCGCCGACGCAGGAGCACCTGATGGAGCTGCTGCTCATGACCGACGCCGCCCGCGGCGCCTCGGCCGCGTCGATCACGGCGGTGATCCCCTACTTCTCCTACGCGCGCTCGGACAAGAAGGACGCCTCCCGGATCTCCATCGGTGGCCGCCTGGTCGCCGACCTGCTCACGGCCGCCGGCGTCGACCGCGTGATCACCATGAACCTCCACGCCCCGCAGGTCCACGGCTTCTTCTCGGTCCCGGTCGACCACCTGACCGCGCTCGGCGAGCTCGCCGACCACTTCCTCGGCCAGGACCTCACCGACTGCGTCGTCGTCTCGCCCGACTTCGGCAACGCCAAGACCGCCACCCAGTTCTCCCGGCTGCTCGGCCTGCCGGTCGCCGCCGGCAGCAAGAAGCGGCTGGCCGACGACCGGGTGGTGATCGACGAGATCGTCGGTGACGTCGAGGGCAAGCGCGCGATCGTGCTGGACGACGAGATCTCGACCGGCGGCTCGATCCTCGAGCTGCTCGACCGGCTGGCCGAGCGGGGCTGCACCGGTGCGTCGATCGCCTGCACGCACGGCCTGTTCGTCGGCAAGGCCGTGGAGCGGCTCCAGGGCCATCCGATGATCTCCGAGGTGGTCACCACCGACACGGTGCCGGCCCCGACCGGGTGGCCCGAGCTGCGTACCCGCTCCGTCGCCGGCCTCTTCGCCACCGCGATCGAGCGCATCCACGCGGGTGAGTCGGTCAGCAGCCTCTTCGACGGCGTCGACCCCGCCCACGCCTCGCCCCAGCCGCGCCTCTTCGACTGACCCGGGCTGGGAACACCCCGGCCGGGGGTGCTCGCATTGCCTTGCCTGACAGACTGGGCTCTGTGATCGGCGTGTACCGTCGAGTGTTCAGTCCTGGGCTCACGTCGACAGGCCCAGTACAAGCGAAGAGATGTCTGTGAAGCGCATATTCAAGGGTCCCTGGGTGTGGATCGCGCTCGCCGTGGTGGCGGTGCTCCTCGCCCTCCAGTACCTCGCCCCCGGAGGCGGGTACGACGAGGTCTCGACCTCCCGCATGGAGTCCTACATCTCCAAGGGCGAGGTGAAGGAGATCTCCTTCATCGACGGCGACCAAGCGATCCAGGCCACCCTCGACTCCGGCGTGCGCGACAGCGGCTCCAAGGTCACGGCGTTCTGGGTCAAGGGCCAGCAGGGCGGCATCATCAACCTGGTCGACGAGCAGGTCGCCAAGGGGACGATCGAGGAGTCCAACTCCGAGAACCCCCAGCCCAGCCTGCTGGGCTCGATCCTGGCCACGCTCCTTCCCTTCGCGCTGATCATCCTGCTGTTCCTGTTCCTGATGAACCAGGTCCAGGGCGGTGGCGGCCGCGGCGTCATGCAGTTCGCCAAGTCCAAGGCCAAGCTGATCACCAAGGACATGCCCAAGACCACGTTCGCCGACGTCGCCGGCTGCAACGAGGCGATCGAGGAGCTCGGCGAGATCAAGGAGTTCCTCCAGGAGCCGGCCAAGTTCCAGGCCGTCGGCGCCAAGATCCCCAAGGGCGTGCTGCTCTACGGCCCTCCGGGCACCGGCAAGACGCTGCTGGCCCGCGCGGTCGCCGGCGAGGCCGGCGTCCCCTTCTACTCCATCTCCGGCTCCGACTTCGTCGAGATGTTCGTGGGTGTCGGCGCGAGCCGCGTCCGTGACCTCTTCGAGCAGGCCAAGGAGAACGCCCCCGCGATCGTCTTCATCGACGAGATCGACGCCGTCGGGCGTCACCGCGGCGCCGGCATGGGCGGCGGCCACGACGAGCGCGAGCAGACCCTCAACCAGCTGCTGGTCGAGATGGACGGCTTCGACGTACGAGGCGGCGTGATCCTGATCGCCGCGACCAACCGTCCCGACGTGCTCGACCCCGCGCTGCTGCGCCCGGGCCGCTTCGACCGCCAGATCGGCGTCGACGCGCCGGACCTCGCCGGCCGCAAGAAGATCCTCGAGGTGCACTCGCGCGGCAAGCCGATGTCGCCCGACATCGACCTGATGTCGTACGCCCGTCGTACTCCCGGCTTCACCGGTGCCGACCTCGCCAACGTGCTCAACGAGGCCGCCCTGCTCACGGCGCGCAACAACGAGAAGGTCATCACCAACCACTCCCTCGACGAGGCCATCGACCGCGTCATCGCCGGCCCGCAGCGCAGCTCGCGGCTCATGAGCGAGAAGGAGAAGCTGATCACGGCCTACCACGAGGGCGGCCACGCCCTCGTCGCCGCGGCGCTTCCCGGCACCGACCCGGTGCACAAGATCACGATCCTGCCGCGCGGGCGTGCCCTCGGCTACACGATGGTGCTGCCCGACGAGGACAAGTACTCCCAGACCCGCTCGGAGATGCTCGACCAGCTGGCCTACATGCTCGGTGGCCGCGCCGCCGAGGAGATGGTCTTCCACGACCCGACCACCGGCGCCGGCAACGACATCGAGAAGGCCACCAGCCTGGCCCGCGCGATGGTGACCCAGTACGGCATGACCGAGCGCCTCGGTGCGATCAAGCTCGGCGACGCCAACTCCGAGCCGTTCCTGGGCCGCGACATGGGCCACCAGCGCAACTACTCCGAAGATGTCGCCGCGATGATCGACGACGAGACGAAGAAGTTCCTGGCGACCGCGCACCAGGAGGCCTTCGACATCCTCGAGGAGAACCGCGACGTCCTCGACTCGCTGGTGCTCGCCCTGCTCGACCGGGAGACCCTCGACAAGGCCGAGGTGGCCGAGATCTTCGTGCCGCTGCGGCGGCGCCCCGAGCGCCCGGCCTGGACCGGCTCGCCCGACCGCAACCCGTCGAACATCCCGCCGATCGAGATCCCGCAGGAGATCCGCGACCGTGCGGCCACCAACGGCCAGGCGCCGGAGAAGGAGGGCGCGGGCGTGATCCTCACCCCGCCGGGCTCCGGTGGCGACGTGCACGGCGGCACGCCTCCGACGGGTGGCTCGCCCGAGCCCGGTCCCGGTCTCCCGAGCTAGGCGGTCCCGTGCCCGACCCGATCAGCACGCCCGAGCGCGCGCCGCGCGACATCCCCGACTTCGACCACGACCGCGCGGCGGCCGCCGTACGCGAGCTGCTGATCGCGCTCGGTGAGGACCCCGACCGCGAGGGCCTCAAGGAGACCCCGGCCCGGGTGGCCCGGGCCTACGCCGAGCTCACCCAGGGCCTGCGCCAGGCTCCCGAGGACGTCCTCACGACCACGTTCGACATCGGCCACGACGAGATGGTGCTGATCCGCGACATCGAGCTGTGGTCGATGTGCGAGCACCACCTGGTGCCGTTCACCGGCGTCGCCCACGTCGGCTACATCCCGGCCGAGTCCGGCAAGATCACCGGGCTGTCCAAGCTGGCCCGGCTGGTCGACGTCTACGCCAAGCGGCCGCAGGTGCAGGAGCGGCTCACGACCCAGGTGGCCGACGCCCTCATGGACATCCTCGACGCCCGGGGAGTGATCGTGGTGATCGAGGCCGAACACCTGTGCATGACCATGCGCGGGGTCAAGAAGGCCGGCGCCCGCACCATCACGTCGGCCGTGCGCGGCATCATGCACAACGCCGCCACGCGCTCCGAGGCGATGGCGCTGATCAACCGCAACCACTGACCGGCCTCCACCGCCACGCCGGAGCCGACGTTGGTAGCGTGGCGCGACCGGAGCCAGAGGCCGGAACCAGAGGAGCAGCACCTGTGTCCAACCCCGCCAGGGCCAAGAAGATCGCGGCCACTGTTGGTGTGCGCGCGGTGAAGCCGCTCGTGAGCCCCAAGGTCTGGGACCGCCTCAAGTCGATCGGGCCGTCGCCGGCCCCCGCGCCGCCCCGGATGAAGGCCCCGGCCCCGCCTCCGCGGCGACCCGCACCCCAGCTCACCGACGCCCAGCGCCGGCGCCGGGAGCTCAAGGCGATGTCGCTCGACGAGCTGGCGGTGCACTTCGGGACCGACAAGTTCGGGATGCACTTCTACACCCCCCACTACGCGCGCCACTTCGGTCACCTCCGCAAGGAGCGGTTCACGCTCCTGGAGATCGGCATCGGCGGCTACATCCGCGACCGCAAGGGCGGTGCCTCGCTGCGGATGTGGAAGTACTTCTTCCCCAACGCCCAGATCGTCGGCCTCGACATCGAGGACAAGGCGTTCGTTCGCGCCCCACGGATCGACACCTACCAGGGCAGCCAGGACGACGAGGCGCTGCTGCGCCGCGTGGTCGACGAGAAGGGCCCGATCAAGGTCATCATCGACGACGGCAGCCACCGCCCCGAGCACATCCGCGAGACGTTCCGGGTGCTGTTCCCGCTCCTCGAGGACGGTGGCGTCTACGCCATCGAGGACATCCAGACGTCCTACTGGCCAGAGTGGGGCGGCAGCGAGGACCGCCACGACCCGACCACCACGATGGCCCTGGTCAAGGACCTCGTCGACGGCCTCAACTACGAGGAGTACGTCGACGAGTCCTACGAGCCGACCTACACCGACCTCAACGTCGTGGCCGTGCACTGCTACCACAACCTCGTGTTCATCGAGAAGGGTCGCAACGTCGAGGGCACCAACCGGCGCTCGGTCCTCCGGCAGCGCTACGCCGACACCCCCGAGCCCTAGGCCGCCGTGTCCACCCGGCTGATGGGGGTCGTCAACGTCACCCCCGACTCGTTCTCGGACGGCGGCCTGTACGCCGACACCGAGAGCGCGGTCGCCCACGGCCGGCAGCTGCTGCTCGACGGCGCTGACATCCTCGACATCGGCGGCGAGTCCACCCGGCCGGGCGCCACCCGACCGCTGGTGCGCGAGGAGCTCGACCGGGTGGTCCCGGTCATCAGCACCCTGGCGGCCGACGGGGCGGTGGTCTCGGTCGACACCATGCGCGCGGAGGTCGCCGCCGCCGCGCTGGAGGCCGGGGCGACGATCGTCAACGACGTGTCCGGCGGGCTCGCCGACCCCGAGATCCTCGACGTGGTGGCCGCGACCGGTGCGACGTACGTCGCGATGCACTGGCGCGCCCACGCCGACCGGATGCAGGACCTCGCGTCGTACGACGGTCCGGGCGGCGTGGTCGAGGCCGTGCGCGCCGAGCTCGCCGAGCGGGTCACCGCCATCCGGGCCGCGGGCATCTCCGACGACCGGGTGGTGCTCGACCCCGGCCTGGGCTTCGCCAAGGGCGCGGCCCACAACTGGGAGCTGGTCGCCGGCCTCGACCGGCTGGCCGAGCTGGGGTTCCCGCTGCTCGTGGGTGCCAGCCGCAAGAGCTTCCTGGGCCGGCTGCTCGCCGACGCCGGGGGCGACCCGCGCCCGGTCGACGAACGGGAGGCAGCCGGCCTGGCGCTGACCGTGCTGCTGGCCCAGCGGGGCGTCTGGTGCGTGCGAGTGCACGACGTACGGGCCAACCGCGACGTGCTGGACGTGCTCGACAGACTGGCCCTTGAGACGGGCGCCGGAACGACCCCCACGAAGGAGTCACCATGACCGACGAGCTCGCGATCCTGGGGATCGAGTGCTACGGCCATCACGGCGTGTTCGAGTTCGAGAAGCGAGAGGGACAGACCTTTGTGATCGATCTCGCGTTGGGCCTCGACACCGCCCCCGCGGCGGCCTCCGACGACTTGCGCGACACCGTGGACTACGGGAGTCTCGTGCTCTCGGTGAAAGCCGCCGTGGAGAAAGATCCGGTCGACCTGATCGAGTCGCTCGCCCAGCGGATTGCGGATGTCTGCCTCTTGGACGCCCGTGTTGAATGGGCGCGGGTGACCGTTCACAAGCCGGATGCCCCCATTGAGACCACGTTCTCGGACGTAGCGCTCACGATCACCCGGAAACGCGAGGGCCGCAGTGACTGAGACCCCCAACCCCCACATCGTCGACGCCGACACCCTGACCGGAGAGATGCGGCCGATCCGGCGTGCGGTGCTGTCGTTGGGCTCCAACCTCGGC
Source organism: Nocardioides szechwanensis (assembly GCF_900103935.1). Classification (GTDB taxonomy): domain Bacteria; phylum Actinomycetota; class Actinomycetes; order Propionibacteriales; family Nocardioidaceae; genus Nocardioides; species Nocardioides szechwanensis. The sequence goes on along the minus strand of NZ_FNIC01000003.1, from coordinate 177,779 downwards.
GACCGCCTGGCGAGCCTCCAGGGCGCCGTCGAGGCGATCGCCGACACCCCCGACGTCTGGGTCACGGCCGCGTCGCCGGTCTACGAGACCACGCCCGTCAACTGCCCTCCCGGCTCCGACAACTTCCTCAACGCGGTGCTGCTGATCGACACCACGCTGGCCGCCAACCGGCTCATGGACCGCGCACTGGCCATCGAGGACGCCTTCGACCGCGAGCGCAGCGAGGTCCCCAACTCCCCGCGCACCCTGGACGTCGACCTGATCGTGGTCGGCGACCGGCGCAGCAACGACGACCACCTCCGGCTGCCGCACCCGCGCGCCGCCGAGCGCGCGTTCGTGCTCAAGCCGTGGTTCGACGTCGAGCCCGACGCCGTCCTGCCCGAGCGCGGGCCGATCGCGGAGCTCCTCGCCGACCTGGGCACCGACGGGCTCGTCCACCGCGACGACCTGTCCCTCGACGTGGGATGACGCTTGCCTGAGCGGCCCGAGGACGACGACCAGCAGCTCGGTTCGCTGCGTCCCACCCGCTACGCCACGCTCGCCGCGTGGGCGGCCGTGGGCCTGGTCGGCGGCTGGTTCCTGCACCCCGTGTCGGAGCTGGTCAACGCCACCGCTCCCGTGGTGTCGTGGGCGCAGCCGCTCGCGCTGTTCCTGGTCGCCGCCATCCTCGGCGTCACCGCCCATGCCACCTGGCGCTCGGTGCACGTACGCCGCGAGCGCCTCGAGCCCCACCGTGCGGTCAACCGCCTGGTGCTCGCGCGGGCCTGCGCCCTGGCGGGCGCGCTGGTCGGTGCCGGCTACCTCGGCTACGCCCTCAGCTGGCTGGGCTCCAGGTCGGAGCTGGCCGACGAGCGGGTCGTCCGCTCGGCCGTGGCCGCCCTCGGCGGGCTGGCGACGGTCGTCACAGCGCTGCTCCTCGAGCGTGCGTGTCGCGTCAGAAACGGCCCTGACCAGGCCTAATGTGCCTTGCATGACTTCCCCGTCAAGCACGCCCATGCGACGCCGCCAGCGGTCCACCCGCCTGGTGGTCGCTGTCATCCTGCTCCTCGTCGGTGCCCTGGCTGTCGCCGGCGCCGCCCTCAGCGGCTCGTGGCTCGTCGCCACGATCGCTGCCGCCCTCGGTGTCGTCCTCGGCACCGCGGCCACCCGGATTACCCACACCGAGCTCGCCGAGGCGCGCCGCGAGGCCGCCCGCGACCGAGCCGAGCAGGCCCGTGCCTACCGCGACCTCACCGTCGCCCGGACCGCCGAGCAGGCCACCTTCGTCGAGGCGACCAACGCCCGCGTCGGTGCCCACGAGCAGACCATCTCCGGCCTCGAGCGCGACCTGAGCGACGCCCAGGGCTGCCTCATCGATGCCCACCGCCAGCTCGTCGCAGAGCAGCTTCGTGCCGACGACGCCGAGCGCGAGGTCGCCGCCCTGACGACCCGCCTCGACAGCGCCGAGGAGCGGGCCGCCCAGGCCATCGTGCGGGTCGCCGAGATCGAGCGTGAGCTCGATGTCGTCACCGCCGAGTGGCAGGCCGCCGAGCTCTCCCGCAAGCGAGCCTGACCCGCAACTGACCCACGCCGCCGGTTCGGCGGGCTCGACTGGGACAATGGCTTCTCGTGAGCACTGACGAGTCCCGTTTCGAGGCCGACCCCGACGAGCTCCTGCCTGATCTGCCGGGTCTCCCGACCGGGTGGACGGTCGATGTCCCCGACCCCGGAGACCGCTTCACGCTGGCCCGGCTGACCCACCTGCTGCGCGCCCACGAGCGGCACGGCCGCGGCTGGGCCGGCTCCGGCGTCGACGACGTCCTGGTGGAGGTGTCCGAGGCCGGACTGCGGACCCGCCAGAACGTCGTGGTGCGCGACCGCACCGGCGAGGTGCAGGCGTGGGGCAGCGTCCACGACCGGGCCGGCGGCCGGATGTTGTTCGTGCACATCGTGTCGCGCGAGCTCCCCGAGGGGCTGGCGCGCACCTGCTCCGACGTACTCGTGGAATGGGCGGTGGGCCAGGCCCGCACGGTCGGCGCCGCCCGTGGGCTCGAGGTCCAGCAGATAGACACCGGCGCGTTCGCCGACGACGACCGTCAGCACCGCTGGCTCGAGGCCGGCGGGTTCACCAAGGTCCGGACGTGGTGGCAGATGAAGCGCCCGGTCACTCCGGACGAGGCCGGCCTGGTGCCGTCGACCGAGTTCTGGGAGTCGGAGAAGGCGCGCTTCCGGACCGTACGCCGTGGCGCTGACGGCCTGCCCGACGTCGACGACCTCCGCGAGGTCCACGAGGTGCTCGAGAGCGCCTTCCTCGACCACTTCAACTCGTGGGAGGAGACCTTCGACGAGTTCGAGAGCCGCCTGCGCGAGGATCCCGGCCACCGCTGGGACCACTGGTGGCTCGCCGAGGTCACCGAGAGCGGGGAGCCGGTCCCGGTCGGCGCCCTGATCGGCACGGCGTCGGAGTCGGCGACCGGCCCCGACGGCTCCTACGTCTCCTACATCGGGGTGCTCGAGGAGGCGCGCGGCCGCGGCGTGGCCAAGGGCCTGCTCAACACGATCATCGCCGACGCCGCCTCCCGCGGCCGCGACCGCGTGACCCTCGAGGTCGACGCCGACTCCTCCACCGGCGCCGACGGCCTCTACGTCGCCCTGGGCTGGAAGATCTCCTACGTCACCGAGTCCTGGCACCGCGACGTCCCCGTTACCGACGAGACCTGACGTCACCGGGATAGTCCCCAACCTGAGAGACCAATAGGAGACCTCTTAGGGCTCTCGCGTTAGGGACTATCCCGACGAGACGGCTTTGGGGGTCAGTCGGCGAGCGACGCCCGCAGCGCGCGGTGGACGCCGTTGGGGGTGAGTACGCCGACGAAGCGGACGCCGTCCTTGACGCCGACCATCGGCTTGTCGTCGCGCAGCATCGCGGCGAGCGCCTGCTCGAGGGTGCTGTCGAGGTCGATCGCGGCGCCGAGCTCGCCCGCGCTGACCCCGTCGAGCGACTCGAGGTGGGCGGGGTCGATCGGGGTGACCGTCAGCCGGCGCAGCCCGCGCTCGGAGCCCACGAAGTCGGCCACGAAGTCGTCGGCGGGGTGGGCCAGGAGCGCGGCCGGGGTGGCGAACTGGGCCAGGCGGCCGCCCGTGGCGAAGATCGCCACCCGGTCGCCCATCCGCACGGCCTCGTCGATGTCATGAGTCACGAGGACGACGGTCTTGCCGAGTTCGCGCTGGAGCCGCAGGAACTCGTCCTGCAGCCGCACCCGCACCACGGGGTCGACGGCACCGAACGGCTCGTCCATCAGCAGCACCGGCGGGTCGGCGGCCAGGGCGCGGGCCACGCCCACGCGTTGCCGCTGGCCTCCGGAGAGCTGGTGCGGGTAGCGGTCGCCGTACGTCGCGGGGTCGAGGCCGACCAGCTCCAGCAGGTGGTTGGCCCGCTCGCGGGCGGTCGCCTTGGACTCGCCGTACAGCAGCGGCACGGTCATCACGTTGGCGGTGATCTTCTGGTGCGGGAACAGCCCGACCTGCTGGATGACGTAGCCGATGCCCCGGCGCAGCTTGACCGGGTCCTGCGTGGTGACGTCCTCGCCGTTGATCTCGATGGTCCCGGTCGTGGGCTCGATCAGTCGGTTGATCATCTTCAGCGTCGTGGACTTGCCGCAGCCGGAGGGGCCGACCAGCACGACCAGCTCGCCGCGCCCGATCTCCAGGTCGAGCTCGTGGACCGCGACCGTGCCGTCGTCGTAGGTCTTCCCGACCCCGGTCAGACGGATCATCGCCTCCGAGCCGCTACTCTCCATGCGGTGACCCTACTCGCGGCGGACACCCCGAGCTGTTACAGCCGGTTCGTCAACGAATGGTTCTGCTGGCAGTACGTCGACGACCGTCAGGACGAGATCGTCGACGCGCTCGTGGAGCACATCGGCATCACCCTTGCCGCGATCGTCTTCGGTCTGGTCATCGCCTTCCCGCTCGCGCTGGTCGCCCGCCGGATGCCTCGGCTGGAGTCCACGATCCTGGCGCTGAGCACCGGCCTCTACACGGTGCCGTCGTTGGCGCTGCTGCCGCTGCTGGTGCCGTTCACGGGGCTGAGCGCGACCACCGTCGTCATCGGTCTCGGGCTCTATGCCCTGACCATCCTGGTGCGCGCGTTCCTCGACGGGCTGCGGTCGGTCCCCGACGACGTACGTGAGTCCGCGGTCGGACTGGGCTACGGCTCCGGGCGGCTGCTGGTCCGCGTCGAGCTGCCGCTGGCGATGCCGGTGATCATGGCGGGCCTGCGCGTCGCGACGGTGTCGACGGTCGCGCTGACCACGGTCGGCACGCTCGTCGCCAACGGCGGCCTCGGCAACCTGATCTCCCACGGCGTGCAGCGCGACTTCCGCGCCGAGCTGCTGACCGCCGCCGTACTGTGCGTGCTGCTCGCGGTGCTGCTCGACGTCCTCCTGGTGCTCACCCAACGGCTGCTGACGCCCTGGACCCGGGGGGCGCACTCGTGAACCTCTTCGCAGAGACCTGGCGCTACCTGCTCGACGGGAGCAACTGGACCGAGAACGGCGGGTTCCTCTCCCGCCTGGTCGAGCAGCTGCTGGTGTCGTTCACCGCGCTGGGGCTGGCAATGGCGATCGGGCTCCCGATCGCGCTCTGGCTCGGCCATCTCGGCCGGGGCGGCTTCCTGGCCATCAACATCTCGAACGTCGGCCGCGCGGTACCGACGTTCGCGCTGCTCGCCCTGCTGGTGACCCTGGACTGGCCCGGCTCGGGCTACTTCGGGCCCTACGGCCGGGCCGGCCTGGCCACCCTGATCGCGCTGGGGCTCTTCGCCCTCCCGCCCCTGATCACCAACGCGTACGTCGCCGTGCGCGAGGTCCCGCTGGAGATCCGGCAGGCGGCCGACGGGATGGGGATGTCCGGCGCCCAGAAGTTCTGGCGGGTCGAGCTGCCGCTGTCGATGCCGCTGGTGATGTCCGGGGTGCGGCTGGCCCTGGTGCAGGTGTGGGCGACGAGCACGATCGCGGCGCTGGTCGCCGGCCCGGGCGTGGGCCGGATCATCACCGAGGGCTTCGCCACCAACACCTACAGCCAGGGCATGGCGGGTGCCGTCGTGGTGGCCGCGGTCGCCCTCGTGCTGGAGCTGCTGGCCGCCGTGGCGCAGCGTCTGGTCGACCCCGTCCCGCGCGCCCGAGCCGGGTCGTCACCGAATCGTGAGGAGCAACTGTCGGAGCCGCGACCTAAGGTTGCGGAGGCAGCCGACACCGTCGGACGCTGAGCGCGTTCGCTCGCACCACCGGACACGCGTGGCCGTCGGCCACGGGACACAGAAGGTAGACACTCATGAAGCTCCGACGCCCACTCGCCGTGGCCCTCTCGACCGGGCTGCTGCTCCTTGCCGGCTGTGCCGGCGACGACCTCGCCGAAGACGACAACAACAACAGCGACGACTCGAGCTCGACCGGCGGTGCCGTCACGCTGGGCAGCCAGGCCTTCGACGAGGCGGCCCTGGTGACCGCGATGTACGCCGCCCTCCTCGAGGACACCGGCTACGACGTGGAGACCAAGCTGGTGGAGACCCGCCCGGCCTACCTCAACGAGCTCCCGGGCGAGATCGACATCGCCCCGGAGTACCTCGCCGGCCTCGGCGACCAGCTCAACACCGACGCCAACGGCGAGGACGCCGCGCCGATCAGCACCAGCGACACCCAGGAGACGCTCGACGCCATGGCGCCGCTCCTGGAGGAGAAGGGGATCACCGTCCTCGAGCCCTCCGAGGCCAACTCCCAGAACGCCTACTTCGTCACCCAGGAGTTCTCCGACAGCGAGGGCGTCACGGCGCTGTCCGACCTGGAGGGCCAGTCGGTCACCCTCGCGGCGGCTCCCGACTGCAAGGGTCGCGACGACTGCGAGAAGGGGCTCACCGAGGTCTACGGCATCGACATCACGCTCGAGCCGCTCGGCTACGCCTCTCCCGAGACGTTCCAGGCGGTGCTCGAGGGTGAGGCGCAGCTCGGCCAGACCAGCACCTTCGACGGGACCCTCGAGGAGCAGGGCCTGCTCCTGCTCGAGGACGACCGCGGCATCCAGCCGGCGCAAAACCTCATCCCCGCCGTCTCCACGGAGTTCCTGGGCGAGCACCCCGACGTCGGGGACACCCTCAACGGCCTGATGGAGGTGCTCACCAACGACCTGCTGGCCGAGGCGCTGGTCAAGGTCCAGATCGACCGTGAGCCGGTCGAGGACGTCGCCCAGCAGTTCCTGGAGGACCAGGGTCTGCTCTGATCCCGCGGCCTAACGCTCGAACTCACGCACGGCCAGGGCCGCGCGATCGACGCTCCTCCGGTCGATGACCGGGACGTCGATCCGCGGCCCCTGGTCGTCCGTGACCCGCGGCACGGGGCCGCCGGCGAGGGTGGCGACGTACTCCATCACCGCGGCGGCGTCCTCGCGGCGGCCGTGCTCGACCAGCCACCCGGTCAGCCGATGCGCCGGCGGCAGGCCGCTGTGGGTGAGTGAGCGACCGCTCCACAGCTCGCGCACCCCGCTCTCGAGCAGCGCCCACCACTCGTCGTCGCAGCCGGGGATCTCGGTGAAGTAGCGGTGCAGGTCGCCGGCCATCACCCTGTCGCGGAACACCTGGGTGACCTTGGGCGAGCCGTAGGCCTCGACGCTGTGCAGCGCCATCCGCTTGGTGGCCCACCGGTCCTCGAGGTCCTTGAGCGTCGAGCGCTGCTGGGTGATCGAGGTGCCCTCGGCGCGGATCCGCCAGTGGTAGACCACGTCCGGGATGATCGCGAAGCTCCGGGCCCGCAGGTAGGCGTCGGTGGTCGTCGGCTGGTCCTCGTAGCGGACTCCTTCGGGCCAGCGCAGCCCGCTGGAATGCCAGAAGTCCCGCGTGAAGAGCTTGTTCCAGGCGAAGACGTCGCCCAGGATCTCCGGCTCGCTGTCGATGTCGATGACCAGACGGGTGCGGTGCAGGCGCCGCATCCACGGGGGCTCCGAGAGGGTGTCGCCCTCCCACCGGGCCACCGAGCCGGTGACGAAGTCCGCGCCGCTGCGCCGTACCTCCCGCGCCATCGTGGCGTACGCCGTCGGCGGCACCACGTCGTCGGAGTCGGCGAACGCCAGCAGGTCGGCCGTGGCGTGCCGGGCGCCCTCGTTGCGCGCGGCCCCGAGACCGTGGTTGGCGGTGCGGACGAGTCGCACCGGGTGGCCGGCGTCGACGAAGCGCTGCACCCGCGCGGCGGACCCGTCGGTCGAACCGTCGTCGACCACCACGACGTCCAGGTCGACGTCGCGCTGCGCGAGCAGGCTCTCGAGGCACTCGTCGACGTACGCCTCGACGTCGTACACGGGCACGACCACGCTCACGCGGGGCGCTCCACGGCCTGGGCGCCGCCCGAACTTCATGTCCGCACGCTACCGACAGATAGGCTCGTCGCTCGTGAGCGACCCCATTGACGTGACCCCCGAGGACTATCCCCGCAAGGTGCTCTTCGTCGCCGGTGCCGGACGCAGCGGCACCAGCACGATGGCGGGCCTGATGTCGATCCTCGGCCTCCACGTGCCGCAGCCCGAGGTGGCGGCCGACGAGACCAACCCCAAGGGCTTCGGCGAGCCGCGCTGGGTCGTGGACCACCACGACCGGCTGCTCAAGGCCGCGCTGGTGCAGGTCAGCGACGCCCGCCCCGAGGCGTGGTTCGAGACCGGCCGGATCTCCACCCGTGAGCAGGAGCGGATCAAGACCGCCACCTGGCTCGGCGAGCACTTCGACGTCAGCCGTGAGCTGGTCGTCAAGGACCCGCGACTGAGCTGGTTCCTGTCGCTGTGGCGGGTGGCCGCGATCCGCAACGGCGCCACTCCGGTGTTCGCCACCATGCTGCGCCCGCCGGCGGAGGTCGTGGGCAGCAAGCAGAAGTACTACGCCAACCGCCTCGGCTCGGCCCACCTCGCCGCGTCGTGGCTCAACATGCTGCTCCACACCGAACGGGCCACCCGCGAGTCGGTGGCCGACGGCGGCCGCGTGTTCGTCCGCTACGCCGACCTGCTCGACGACTGGACAAAGACCACCATGTGGGTGGGGGAGAAGCTCCAGCTCCAGGGAGTCCTGCACGCCAACAGCGAGCAGATCCGCGAGGGCCACCGCTTCGTCGACCCGTCGCTGCGCCGGATGGGCCAGAGCCTCGCCGACCTCAACTTGCCGCCCAAGCTGCACGAGCTGACCGAGGAGACGTGGGGCGAGCTCAACAAGCTCGCCGAGCCCGACGGTGACACCGCCGACGTGCACGCCACGCTCGACCAGCTTCGCGAGGCCTACGTCGACCTGTACGCCGAGGCCGAGGCGATCTCAGCCTCCTCCGTGGTGGCCGCCGAGCAGACCCTCCGCGCGCAGCTCAAGCGGCCCGGTGGGGCGCCCGGCGTCCCCGCCACGCCGGCCGAGGAACCCACCACCCTCGCCGACAAGATCCCGCACGGCGTGCGCGCCGCGATCCCGCCGTCGGTGCGCCGCGGGCTGCGAAAGATGGCCGGCCGCGCACGATGACTGCCCACTCCGGCCCCACGGGGATCACCAACCTCGAGGGCCACGCCGAGTTCGACATCACCTGGCCCTGGACCCGGCCGGGCGGCCTGCGTGCCGGCAGTACCGCCGTGCTCCGGGTCAAGGACGAGGCGCCGTCGCTGCCGTTCGTGCTGCCGCCGCTGCTGCGCGCCATGGACCACGTCCTGGTGGTCGACAACGGCTCCACCGACGGCACCCCGGACGTGGCCCGCGAGACCGCGGCCAAGGCCGGACGGACCGACAAGCTCACGCTGACGTCGTACCCCTTCGAGGTGGCGCGCGCCGGCGCCGAGCACCTCGCCCAGCACGAGCTGTCGGTGCACTCGCTGTCGTACTTCTACAACTGGTGCTTCTCCCAGGTCGAGACCCGCTACTCCTGGAAGTGGGACGGCGACATGGTGCTCACCACCGAGGGGGAGACGTCCATCGGCGACCTCGCGTGGCAGGTGGGCGACGTGCAGTCGATCATCCGGGTGCCGCGCCACGGCCTCTACCTCGACGGCGACCGGCACGGCTACCTCGACCTCGGGCTGCGCAACGCCGAGGAGTGGGGCTACCCGATGGGGCCCGACTTCGTCTTCACCAAGGCCTTCGAGTGGGAGGTCCGCACCACGCCCGAGCACGTCCGCTCGATCGGGCTGCCGCACGGGCTCTGCGTGGAGCTGAAGTACCTCGACGGCGACGAGTTCGCGCACTGGACCGACCCGGCGTCGTTCGCCACCAGCTTCCGCAACAAGCGCAAGCGCCGCGAGTGGGCGGTCTTCAACGCCCTCAAGGAGGGCACGGTTCTCCCCGGCGTCCACGAGATCCACGCCCCCGACGGCGTCCACATCGTCGACCACGTCACCCACGACTGGCTCCCCCGCGCCCCCCGCCCCCTCGACGTCGGCTCCATCGTCACCTCCGACGACGCCGCCCCCCGCTGACCGAAACCGGGAAAGTACGGAACGTTCTCGACCCGGATCGGGCGGACTCAGGTCGAAAACGTTCCGTACTTTCCGGGCAGGCGTGTCGGGTAGGTCACGTAACTCGTCGTTCCCAGAAGGGAAACCTCCGCGTACATTTCACGTTGTTGTAGGCAAGAACAACTGACGAGCACACCGTCCGGTACCCACACCGGCCCGCGCGAGCGGGTGGTCGGAGGGACTGGAACGAAAGGTTCGAACATGACGCAGCACCTTCGGGTGGGTGTCGTCGGCGCGGGTCGCGTCGGCGCCGTCCTCGCCGCCCGCCTCCGCTCCGCCGGTCACGAGATCGTCGCCGCCGCCGGTGAGTCCGACGCCTCCACGCAGCGCATCGCCGCGCTGCTGCCCGGTGTCCCCACCGAGAAGCCGAGCGTCGTCGCGCGTGCCTGTGACGTCCTGCTGCTCACGGTCCCCGACGACATGCTGGCCAACGTCGTCCACGTCCTCAGCGCGAGCGGTGCGCTCCGCGCGGGCCAGTACGTCGTTCACACGTCCGGCCGCCATGGGCTCGACGTACTCGCTCCCGCAGCCGAGCTCGGGGCGCGGGTCGTGGCCATGCACCCCGCGATGACCTTCACGGGCACCGAGATCGACCTCGATCGGCTCACCGGCTGCTACTTCGGCCTGACCGCCGGGCCCGCCGAGCGGGAGTTCGCCGCTGGCCTGGTCGCCGACCTCGGGGGCCGCCCCCTGTGGGTGCCCGAGGAGAGCCGCACGCTCTACCACGCGGCGCTCGCCCACGGCGCCAACCACCTCGTCACCCTCGTCACCGAGGCCATGGAGATGCTGACCGCCGCGGGAGCCGACGACCCCGCCGGCACCCTGCGGCCGCTGCTCGGCGCGGCCCTCGACAACGCGCTGGCGCAGGGCGACGCCGCCCTGACCGGCCCGATCGTGCGCGGCGACGTCAACACCGTGGCCGCGCACCTCGAGGAGATCGCCGCCAATGCGCCGCACACGATGCCGTCGTACGTCGCCCTCGGTCGCGCCACGCTGAGCCGCGCGGTGACCGACGGCCGGCTGGTGCCGATCCGCGCGCTGCGGATCAACCAGCTCCTCGAGGAGGCGCTCGCCGAGAGCGCCGTCCGCCCCGTCTACCTGCGCGACGTCCGTGACGCCCGCGACGGGCGCTGAGGCTGCCATGACCCGGCCGGTCCTGGTCCACACGCGCGCCGACCTGGCGGCGCGGCTCGCGCCCGCCCGGGCGGCCGACTCCCGCGTCGGCCTCGTGCCGACCATGGGCGCCCTCCACGAGGGCCACGCCAGCCTGATGCGGGTCGCCCGCGAGCACGTCGGCGACGGACCGGTCGTGGTGTCGGTGTTCGTCAACCCGATGCAGTTCGCTCCCGGCGAGGACCTCGACCGCTACCCCCGCACGCTCGACGACGACCTCAAGCTCTGCGAGCGGGAGGGCGTCGACCTCGTCTTCGCTCCCAGCGTCGACGAGGTCTACCCCCAGGGCGAGCCGATGGTCACCGTCGAGCCCGGCCCGCTCGCCGGCGTTCTGGAGGGCAAGACCCGGCCGACCCACTTCCGGGGCGTGCTGACGGTGGTGGTCAAGCTGTTCGGGCTGGTCCGACCTGACGTCGCCGTCTTCGGGCAGAAGGACTACCAGCAGCTCGCCCTGATCCGGCGGATGGTCGCCGACCTCTGCCAGGGCGTCGAGGTCGTCGGAGCCGAGACCGAGCGCGAACCCGACGGCCTGGCGCTCTCGAGCCGCAACCGCTACCTCGACCCCGAGCAGCGGCACGACGCCGTCGCCCTCAGCCGGGCGCTGCACGCCGCGCGCGAAGGGGCGCAGTACGGCGTGGCCGCGGCGCTCACGGCCGCCCGCGCGGAGCTGCGTGCCGCCAAGCTGGTCGACCTCGACTACCTCGCGATCACCACGCCCGAGCTCGACGAGCTGCCCGCCGACGTACCCCCCGGCACCGAGGCGCGGATCCTGGTCGCCGCCCGGCTCGGCAGCACCCGTCTGATCGACAACATGCCCCTGGTCATCGGGACCACCGGCAGCCCAGACGTGAGCACCGAAGGGAACAGCTGATGCTGCGAACCATGATGAAGAGCAAGATCCACCGGGCCACCGTGACCCAGGCCGATCTGCACTACGTCGGTTCGGTCACCGTCGACGAGGACCTCCTCGACGCGGCCGACCTGCTGCCCGGCGAGCTCGTCCACATCGTCGACGTGACCAACGGCGCCCGGATCGAGACCTACACGATCGCCGGCGAGCGCGGCAGCGGCGTGATCGGCATCAACGGTGCCGCCGCCCGTCTCGTCCACCCCGGCGACATCGTGATCCTGATCGGCTACGGCCAGATGGACACCGCGGAGGCCAAGGAGCTCAAGCCGCACGTCGTCTTCGTCGACGCCGACAACCGGATCCTGGCCACCGGCTTCGACCCGGCCGAGACCTTCGACGGCGCCGGGCTCGTACGCGGCGACACGACTGCCACGCGCTAGCCTCGGCGGATGCCTTCGGAGCGCTTGTTCGACGCACCCGTACGACGGGTCCCCGCGCGCCTCACGGCGCCCGAGCCGGGCTGGACGACGCGCTCCGACGTCGTGGTGATCGGGTCCGGGATCGCCGGGCTGACCGCCGCGCTGCGGCTCAAGGACCACGTCGACAAGGTCCTCGTCGTCACCAAGGACGTGCTCGCGGCCGGCTCCACCCAGTGGGCCCAGGGCGGCATCGCCGCGGCGCTCGGTGAGGGCGACACCCCCGAGGAGCACGAGATCGACACCCTCGTCGCGGGCGCCGGAGCCTGTGACCCGGACGCCGTACGGATCCTGGTCAACGAGGGCCCCGAGGCCGTGCACGAGCTGATCGCGCTCGGCACCAACTTCGACCACGACGTCGACGGGCTGATCTCGCTGACCCGCGAGGGTGGCCACCACCGCGACCGGATCGCGCACGCGGGCGGCGACGCGACGGGTGCCGAGATCCAGCGCGCGCTGATCGAGGCGGTGGCGGCGGCCCCCGAGATCGAGGTGGTCCAGCACGCGCTCGCGGTCGACCTGCTGCTTGCGGCCGACGGCGGCGTCGCCGGGGTCACCCTCCACGTGATGGGCGAGGGGCAGCGCGACGGCGTCGGCGCCGTGCACTGCCGGGCCGTGGTCCTCGCCAGCGGCGGTCTCGGGCAGGTGTTCAGCCAGACGACCAACCCGTCGGTCTCGACCGGCGACGGCATGGCGCTCGCGCTGCGGGCCGGCGCGACCCTGCGCGACCTGGAGTTCGTCCAGTTCCACCCCACGGTGATGTGGCTCGGCCCCGACTCCCACGGCCAGCAGCCGCTGATCTCCGAGGCCGTACGCGGCGAGGGCGCCTTCCTGGTCGACTTCGAGGGCAACCGGCTGATGAAGGGCGTCCACCCGCAGGAGGACCTGGCTCCCCGCGACGTGGTGGCCAAGGCCATCATGCGGCGGATGCTCGACACCGGCCACCCGCACATGTGGCTCGACGCCCGCCACCTCGGCGAGGCGTTCTGGCAGAAGCGCTTCCCGACCATCCTGGCCACCGCGCGCTCGCACGGGGTCGACCCGGTCACCGACCTGATCCCGGTGGCGCCCGCCTGCCACTACGCCTCCGGCGGGGTCCGCACCGACCTGCACGGCCGGTCCGACGTACCCGGCCTCTACGCCACCGGCGAGGTCGCCTGTTCCGGCGTCCACGGCGCCAACCGGCTGGCCTCCAACTCCCTGCTCGAGGGGCTCGTGTTCTCCCGCCGGATCGCGACCGTGCTGCCCGGCGAGCTGCGCCCCTGGGCCGACCCCGTCGACGACCAGCGCCCCGAGGGGCTGGTGCCCGGCGCCGTACGCACGGAGATGCAGGAGGTCATGACCTCCAAGGCGGGCGTGCTCCGCACCGCCTCCGGGCTCTCCGACGCGACGGCGTTGCTCGACAAGCTGGCCGGCAGCCCCGCCGAGCTCGTCGACCTGGAGTCGTGGGAGACCACCAACCTGCTGACGATCAGCGCCGCCCTGGCCGCCGCGGCGATGCTGCGCGAAGAGACCCGGGGCTCGCACTGGCGCGAGGACTTCCCCGAGCGTGACGACGCCCGGTGGGCCGGCCACTTCGACGCCGTGATGGTCGACGGCTCCTCGGTGCTGACGTTCCGTCCCGCGCCTGCGAGCGACGGGCCACTCACTGACGGGGGAGCCGCATGAAGTTCCACCTGCCACCGCCGGCTGCGCTGACCCAGGAGCTCATCGAGGCCGACCTGGACCGGCAGACCCTCGTCGACCACATCATGCGTGGGCTCCAGGAGGATCTCGCCGAGGGCGAGGTCGATGTCACCTCGGTGGCCACGATCGCGCCCGACGCACGCGCCGAGGCGGTCCTCGCCGCCCGCGAGGACGGCATCGTCGCCGGGCTCGGGGTGGCCGCGCTGGTGTTCCACATCGTGATGGGCGACGACGTCGAGATCACCGACCGCCTCCCCGACGGCACCCGCGTCTCCGCCGGAGACGTCGTGATGCGCGTGGCCGGACTCACGCGCGGCCTGCTCACCGCCGAGCGGACTGCGCTCAACTTCGCCTCCCACCTCTCGGGCGTCGCCACCGCGACCTCGCACTGGGTGGCCGCGCTCGAGGGCACCCGTGCGCGGGTGCTCGACACCCGCAAGACGCTGCCGGGCTGGCGCGCGCTCCAGAAGTACGCCGTGCGCTGCGGCGGCGGCGTCAACCACCGCTTCAGCCTGGCGGACCGCGCGATGGTCAAGGACAACCACGTGATCGCCGCCGGCGGCGTGGTCCCGGCCTTCGAGGCGGTCCGGGCGAAGTACCCCGACCTGCGCGTCGAGGTCGAGGTGACCGACCTCGACCAGCTCCGCGAGCTGCTGGAGGTGGGCTGCACCGAGATCCTGCTCGACAACATGGCGACCGGGACGATGGCCGAGGCGGTCCGGATCACCGACGGCCGGGCAACCCTCGAGGCTTCGGGCGGCCTCACGCTGGAGCGGGCACGCGAGGTCGCGCAGACCGGCGTCGACTTCATCTCGGTCGGGGCGCTGACCCACTCGGTGAAGGTCTTCGACATCGGCATGGACCTCCAGGACCGCCGGCAGGATCGATGACGCTGCTCGCCGCCGACATCGGCAACGCCCACACCGTGCTCGGCCTGATCACCGACGGCCAGGTCAGCGCGGACTGGCGGGTCGCCACCGACGAGCGCCGTACCTCCGACGAGTGGTCGGTGCTGCTGCGCGGACTGCTCGGTGCCCTCGCGGACGACGTCGACGGGATCGTGGTCTGCTCGACCGTCCCGGCGGTGCTGCACGAGTGGCGAGACATGCTGACTCGGCATTTCGGCGACATCCCGCACGTCGTCGTCGAGCCCGGGGTGCGCACCGGCGTGCCGGTCCTGATGGACAATCCGCGCGAGGTGGGATCCGACCGGATAATCAACGCTCTCGCGGCCGCGACGGTTTATGGCGGGCCTGCCATCGTGGTCGATTTCGGCGGGACGGCGACCACATTCGACGTCGTGAGCGATAAGGGCCAGTACGTCGGCGGGGCGATTGCGCCCGGAATAGAGATCTCGCTCGAGGCGCTCGGCCGCCGCGGCGCCCAGCTGCGCAAGGTGGAGCTACTGCGCCCGCGCTCGGTCATCGCGAAGAACACCGTCGAGGCGCTGCAGTCGGGCATGGTCTTCGGCGTCGCCAGCCAGGTCGAGGGAATCGTCGACCGGATGACCGTCGAGCTCGGGGTGCCGCCCGAGGAGGTGAAGGTCATCGCGACGGGATATCTCGCGCATCTCGTGATCGACGAATGCCGCTGCTTTACCGAGCACAGCCCTTGGCTGACGCTGATCGGGCTCGAATTGGTCTTCGCTCGCAATACCTGATGCTTAACTGCCGGACGAATTCCCTTTTCGGTCCGTGAATGTCATGATCGATATCCAGATATCCCCGACATGACAAGAGGTCCCTGCAGATGGCGCAAAAGGTCAACATCGTTCTGGTCGACGACATCGATGGCAGCGACGCCACCGAGACCGTCACCTTCGGCCTCGACGGCACGTCCTACGAGATCGACCTGAACGACAAGAACGCCGCCAAGCTGCGCGATTCGCTGGCCGCCTACGTCGGTCACGCGCGCAGGTCCGCCGGCGGCCGTCGTACCGCCAAGAAGTCCACCTCGCTCGGCCCCAGTGCCCGCGAGGTACGCGACTGGGCCCGCTCCAACGGTTTCACCGTCCCGGACCGTGGCCGCATCCCCGCCGACGTCCGCACCGCCTTCGACGCCGCCAACTGACCCACCTTTTCGTTGACCCGCCCGAAACTTTCGGGCGGGTCAACGGTCATTTCGGTGAGTTTCGGGCGGGTCAACATGTGTGGGGTCGAGTGTTCGCTCTCAGCGGACGGCATTGGGACGTGATGGGGAACGCGTAGGCTGTCTGCGGGGTTAGATCTCTTGTTCTGATCTGTCCGACCCAGGGTGGATCGGCCCCGTTGAGCTTCAGGAGCGATGCGCATGTTCGAGCGGTTCACAGACCGAGCCCGTCGGGTGGTGGTGCTGGCCCAAGAAGAGGCCCGCATGCTGTCCCACAACTACATCGGTACCGAGCACATCCTGCTCGGTCTCATCCACGAGGGCGAAGGCGTCGCCGCCAAGGCGTTGGAGAGCCTGGACATCTCGCTGGAGGCCGTGCGCGCCCAGGTCGAGGAGATCATCGGCCAGGGGCAGCAGGCGCCCAGCGGCCACATCCCGTTCACGCCACGCGCCAAGAAGGTGCTCGAACTGTCCCTGCGCGAGGCGCTGCAGCTCGGTCACTCCTACATCGGCACCGAGCACATCCTGCTCGGCCTGATCCGTGAGGGCGAGGGCGTCGCCGCCCAGGTGCTGCAGAAGCTCGGCGCCGACCTCAACCGCGTGCGCCAGCAGGTCATCCAGCTGCTCTCGGGCTTCCAGGGCAAGGAGTCGACCGCCGCGGCGGCCGCCCAGGGTGCCGGTGCTGATGCGCCGTCCTCCTCGCTGGTGCTCGACCAGTTCGGCCGCAACCTGACCCAGGACGCCCGCGAGGGCAAGCTCGACCCGGTCATCGGTCGTGAGGCCGAGATCGAGCGGGTCATGCAGATCCTCTCGCGACGCACGAAGAACAACCCGGTCCTCATCGGTGAGCCCGGCGTCGGCAAGACCACGATCGTGGCCGGCCTGGCGCAGGACATCGTGCGCGGCACCGTGCCCGAGACGCTCAAGGACAAGCAGATCTACACGCTCGACCTCGGCGCGCTCGTGGCCGGCTCGCGCTACCGCGGTGACTTCGAGGAGCGCCTCAAGAAGGTGCTCAAGGAGATCCGCACCCGCGGCGACATCGTGCTGTTCATCGACGAGATCCACACCCTCGTCGGTGCCGGTGCGGCCGAGGGCGCCATCGACGCCGCCAGCATCCTCAAGCCGATGCTGGCTCGTGGTGAGCTCCAGACCATCGGTGCCACCACGCTCGACGAGTACCGCAAGTACCTCGAGAAGGACGCCGCGCTCGAGCGCCGCTTCCAGCCGATCCAGGTCGCCGAGCCGTCGATCGCGCACACGATCGAGATGCTCAAGGGCCTGCGTGACCGCTACGAGGCGCACCACCGCGTGACGATCACCGACGAGGCGCTGGTCTCGGCCGCCACCCTGGCCGATCGCTACATCTCCGACCGGTTCCTGCCCGACAAGGCCATCGACCTGATCGACGAGGCCGGCTCCCGGCTGCGGATCCGCCGGATGACGGCGCCCGCCGACCTGCGCGAGTACGACGACAAGATCAGCGACGTGCGTCAGCGCAAGGAGGCCGCGATCGACGGCCAGGACTTCGAGGCGGCTGCGCGTCTGCGCGACGAGGAGAAGCAGCTGATCCTCAAGAAGACCGAGCGCGAGAAGCAGTGGCGTGCCGGCGACATGGACGAGGTCGCCGAGGTCGACGAGGAGCTGATCGCCGAGGTGCTGGCGGTCGCCACCGGCATCCCGATCGTCAAGCTCTCCGAGGAGGAGTCCACGCGGCTGCTCAAGATGGAGGACGAGCTCCACAAGCGCGTCATCGGCCAGGAAGAGGCCGTCCGCGCGCTGTCGCGCGCGATCCGTCGTACCCGTGCCGGCCTGAAGGACCCCAAGCGTCCCGGTGGCTCGTTCATCTTCGCCGGCCCGTCCGGTGTCGGTAAGACGTGGCTGTCCAAGACGCTCGCGGAGTTCCTCTTCGGCGACGAGGACGCGCTCATCCAGCTCGACATGTCGGAGTTCAGCGAGAAGCACACCGTCTCGCGGCTCTTCGGCTCGCCTCCGGGCTACGTCGGCTACGAAGAGGGCGGCCAGCTCACCGAGAAGGTGCGGCGCAAGCCGTTCTCAGTGGTGCTGTTCGACGAGGTCGAGAAGGCCCACCCCGACATCTTCAACAGCCTGCTGCAGATCCTCGAGGAAGGTCGCCTGACCGACTCGCAGGGCCGAGTCGTCGACTTCAAGAACACCGTCATCATCATGACGACCAACCTCGGCACCCGCGACATCAACAAGGCCGTCAACCTGGGCTTCCAGCAGTCCGGCGACGTCGCGGGCTCCTACGAGCGGATGAAGAGCAAGGTCGCCGACGAGCTCAAGCAGCACTTCCGCCCTGAGTTCCTCAACCGTGTCGACGAGATCATCGTCTTCCCGCCGCTTTCTCGCGAGCAGATCGTCGCGATGGTCGACAACATGATCATCGCCGTCGAGCTGCGGCTGCGTGACCGCGACATGAGCCTCGAGCTGACCCAGCCCGCCAAGGACCTGCTTGCCGAGCGCGGCTTCGACCCGGTCCTGGGTGCGCGTCCGCTGCGGCGCACGATCCAGCGCGAGATCGAGGACACCCTGGCCGAGAAGATGCTCTTCGGCGAGGTCGGACCCGGCCAGATCATCCTGGTCGACGTGGAGGGTGAAGGCGCGTCCGCGACGTTCACCTTCAAGGGCCAGAAGGTCGGCGCGCTTCCTGACCTGCCGCCCTTCGAGGTCGCCGAGGTCGGTGCCGTCCTCGAGGGCCCCGACGACAGCGAGGGCCCGGTCGACGTGCCCCGCGAGACCGAGTAGCAGCCGAGCAGCAGCACAGCACCACGCAGCGAGAGCCTCACCGGTCAGCCGGTGAGGCTCTCGGCGTTCGTGGGGGGTCGTTAGTCTCTGTGCATGCTCTTCACGGTCAGCACGGTCAAGGACACGCTGCCCAACGTGCAGCGGTTCGTGGCCGGCAACTTGGCCGGCGGAGCCGACCACCTGTTCGTGTTCCTGGACGCCGCCGACGCCGAGGTCCGCACCTGGCTCGACGAGCACCCGCACGTCACCTGCGTGCGCACCGACAAGTCCTGGTGGCACGGTGAGCGGCCCGCCGACCTCAACGTGCGCCAGCGCATCAACGCCAACCTGGTTAAGGCCCTGCTGAGTTTCTTCGACTGGGCCGACTGGGTCTTCCACATCGACGGCGACGAGATCGTGCAGATCGACCGGGCCTTGCTCGACACGGTGCCGGCCTCCACCCGGGTGGTGAGGCTGGCCCCGCTCGAGGCTGTCAGCCAGATGAGCTGGGACGGTGACCCGACCTGGTTCAAGCGGCTGCTCGGCAAGGGCGACCTGACCCTGCTCCAGGTGCTCGGCGTGATCGACCGGCCGGCCAACGGTGCCCTGTTCCACGGCCACGTCGACGGCAAGTCCGGCGTCCGCCCCGCCCTCGACATGTGGCTGACCCTGCACCTCGGCGTCGACGCGTCGGGCGAGGAGCTGGACGCGTACACCGACGATCAGCTCCGGCTGCTGCACTACGAGTCGTTCTCCGGCGAGGACTTCGTGCGCAAGTGGACCGCCATCCTCTCGGCCGGTCCGATGGCCAACTTCCGGCCCGCGCGCGAGCCCACCGCGGTCGCGCTCAACACCCTGATCGGCAAGGGGCTGAGCGAGGAGCAGGTCCGGCCCTACCTGATGCGGATCTTCGAGCGCACCACGGCCGACGACTTCGACACCCTGCGGGAGCTCGGGATGCTGGTCGAGGCCGACCCGACCAAGGGCATCCATCAGCCGGCGGACTTCCCGGACGGCGCTCGCGAGGAGATGCTCGCCGTCCTCGAGTTCCTGCGCACCGAGTCGAAGCGTCCCTTCCACCCCGGTGAGCCCGCGTCTGCCGCGCAGAAGATCCTCGACCGGGCCGCCGGCCCGGCTAGGGCAGGGCGTAGCGTCCGGCGCCGGTCCTGACCACCAGCCGGTCCTCGACCAACCCTTCGAGGCAGCGCAGCCGCTGGGTGTCGTCGGGCCACACGGCGTCGAGTCGGCTCTGGTGGACCGCGCCCTCGGTGTCGCGCAGCACGGCCAGCAGCCGGCCGCGGCACTGCCGGTCGGTGCCGGCCCAGGCCTGCGCGCGCCGCGGCGGACCGTCGTACGCCGGGTAGCCGGCCGCGCGCCACGCGCACAGGTCGGCGACGGGGCACGCGCCGCAGCTCGGGCCGGTGGCCGTGCAGACGAGCGCCCCGAGCTCCATGACCGCGACCGACCACGTCGCAGCGGTCGGCGGATCCTCGGGCAGCAGCTCGGTGGCGGTCTCGCGCTCGGCCTTGGTGACCGACGGCCCGGGCAGCTCGGCGCCGCCCACGGTCCGGGCGAGGACCCGGCGCACGTTGGTGTCGAGCACGACGTGGCGTCGGCCGTGGGCGAAGGTCGCGATGGCCGCCGCGGTGTAGTCGCCGATCCCGGGCAGCGCGATCAGGTCGGTGTAGGAATCGGGGACCTCGCCGCCGTGGTGTTCGACGATCGCGGTCGCGGCGGCGTGCAGCCGCAGGGCCCGGCGGGGGTAGCCCAGCCGGCCCCAGGCCCGCACCGCCTCACCCGTGGCCTCGGCTGCGAGGTCGGCCGGCGTCGGCCAGCGATCGAGCCAGTGCTCGTGCACGGGGAGGACGCGGGCGACCGGCGTCTGCTGCAGCATGAACTCCGAGACCATCACCGACCACGCGGACGCAGAAGGCCCGCGCCACGGCAGCTCGCGGGCGGTCTCGTCGTACCACCGCAGGATCGGCGCATGGAGGTCCATCGCTCCCATTGTCCTCACGGTGTGGCAACGCGATTGCGGGCGGTCGGCTGACTAGCGTTCGGGCATGGCATCGTCGCTGACCCGTGGGCCGCTCCCGGCCAAGGTCTACTGGCGACGCCGGCTCGTGCTCGTCGGTGGCGCCCTCGCGCTGGTGCTCGCCCTCGGACGGGTGCTGGGCGGCGGGAGCGACGGGTCGTCCGAGGACCCCGGCGCCGCGCAGGTGGCCGGGCAGCCGACCTCGTCCGCCCCGAGCGCGTCACCCTCGACCAAGAAGAAGAAGTCGCGTCCCAACCAGCCGATCTCCCCGCCGAGCAGCCGGGCGCCCGAGCTCGCCGTACCTGACGGCCCGTGCGCCGACGACGACATCTCCGTCACGCCGAGCGTCGTCGACGCGGTGGCCGGTCGCGACGTCACCTTCCAGCTCGACCTGCGCACGATCGTCGACGAGGCGTGCACCTGGCGGGTGTCGTCCGAGCATCTCACCGTGGCGATCACCTCCGGCGCCGACGACATCTGGTCGAGCCAGCAGTGCCCGGCGGCCATCCCGGTCCAGAACGTCATCGTCCGGCGGGCGGTCAGCGCCAGCATCACCGTGGTCTGGGCCGACGCCCGGCGCTCCGACGAGGAGTGCTCGCGGCTGACCGGCTGGGCGATGCCCGGCTATTACCACGTCGCCGCGTCCGCCCTCGGCGGTGAACCGGTCGACGTCCAGTTCGAGCTTACGAAGCCGGAGCCCGAGGTGGTCGTCGAGACCACCCCGCCCGGCGGCGAGGGCGGCACGGGAACGGGCAACGGAACGGGCAACGGTGCCGGGGCTGGCAGTGGCGGCAGTCAGCCGGGCGGTGGCAAGCCCAACCAGCCCGACGACGACGCGACGGGTCCCGCCGACGCGCCCTCCGGAGCGGTCGAGCCGAACGGCTGACCGGGTCTCGACACGCCGGTCGCGGGTTCGTTCCTCACCCGCGCGGCTCGCTCGACCACCATCAGCGGGTCCGCTGGCGCGTCTCCGCTCACACGTAGCGCTCGAGGATCGTCGACTCGGCCAGGCGGGAGAGGCCCTCGCGGACGCTGCGGGCGCGCAGCTCGCCGACCCCCTCGACGGCCTGGAGGTCGTCGATGCCGGCGGAGAGCAGCTTCTGCAGGGTGCCGAAGTGCTCGACCAGGCGGTCGACCACCGACGACGGCAGCCGGGGCACCTTGGCGAGCAGCCGGTAGCCGCGCGGGGCGACGGCCCCGTCGAGGTGCTCGCTGCTGCCCAGGCCGAGCACCTTGGCCGCGGCGGCGGGGTCGACCAGCTCGGTGGCCGACAGCGCCTCGAGCCGGTTGAGCAGCTCCTCGGGGCTCTTGCTGCGACGGCCGGCGGGGACGTAGTCGCGGATCACCAGCTCGCGCTCGGTGTCGACGCCGGTGACCAGCTCCTCGAGCTGGAGTGAGAGCAGCCGGCCGTCGGAGCCGAGCTCGAGCACGTAGTCCTCGATCTCGCGCGCGATCCGGGTCACCATCTCGAGCCGCTGGGCGACCACGGCGACGTCGCGCACGGTGACGAGGTCCTCGATCTCGAGCGCCGACAGGGTGCTCGAGACCTCGTCGAGGCGCAGCTTGTAGCGCTCCAGCGTCGCCAGCGCCTGGTTGGCACGCGACAGGATCTGGCCGGAGCCCTCGAGCACGTGGCGGGTCTCGCCGACGTAGGCCGCGATGATCTGCATCGACTGCGACACCGAGATCACCGGGAAGCCGGTCTGGCGCGCGACGCGGTCGGCGGTGCGGTGGCGGGTGCCGGTCTCCTCCGACGGGATCGTGTGGTCGGGCATGAGGTGCACGGCCGCGCGCAGGATGCGGGTCAGGTCGCCGTCGACGATGATCGCGCCGTCCATCTTGGCCAGCTCGCGCAGGCCGGTGGCCGTGAAGGGGACGTCGAGGGTGAAGCCGCCGGTGGCGATCGAGTCGACCAGCTTGTCGTGGCCCATCACGATCAGCGCACCGGTGCGACCCCGGAGGATGCGCTCCAGGCCGTCGCGCATGGCGGTGCCAGGTGCGATGGAGGCGAGGGTCTCGCGCAGGCGCAGAACCTCGTCCGAACGGTCGACTGCCACGGTGCTCCCTGGGGATTCGGTCGCCCTGGGTGTCGGGCGGTCCGATCTTAACCTTCGTCGGCGCTGCGCAGCCCCCGCTTTGTCGCACGCGCGACCCCGAGGCAGCGCAGCGCCGAGGCGACGTCGGGCACCTCGACCACCCGCATCCCGTCGATGGTGCGGTCGGTGGAGGAGGGGCGTACGCCGCCGGGCTGGCCGGGGGCGGTCGGCACCACCGCCATCCGGAAGCCGAGCCGGGCCGCCTCGGCGAGGCGCTGGGGCAGGTCGCGCACGCGCCGGAGCTCACCGGCCAGCCCGATCTCGCCCATGGCGACCACTCCCGCCGGCGGCGCGATGTCGAAGGTGGCGGAGGCCAGGGCGACCGCCACCGCCAGGTCGCTGGCGGGCTCGTTGAGACGCGCGCCACCGACCGTGGAGGCGAAGACGTCGTGGGCGTGGAGGCGGATGCCGCAGTGCTGCTGGAGCACGGCGAGGACCATCGCGATCCGCGAGCCGTCGAGCCCGGACGTCGTACGCCGGGGCCGCTCGAGCGCCGACGGGGTCACCAGGGCCTGCACCTCGGCGAGCAGCGGGCGCCTGCCCTCCATGGTCACGGCGACGCAGGTGCCGGAGACCTGGCCGTGGTGGTTCTCGATGAACAGGCCGGTGGGGTCGGTGACCGCGGTGATGCCCTCGGAGCCCAGGTCGAAGCAGCCGACCTCGTCGACCGGCCCGAAGCGGTTCTTCACCGAGCGGAGCATCCGGAAGCGGGAGTTGCGGTCGCCCTCGAAGTGGAGCACCACGTCGACGAGGTGCTCGAGGACGCGGGGGCCGGCGATCGAGCCGTCCTTGGTGACGTGACCGACCAGGACCACGGTGATGTTGCGGGTCTTGGCGACCCGGATCAGCGCGGCCGCGACCTCCTTGACCTGGGTGACGCCGCCGGGGACCCCCTCGACGCCGGGGGCGCCGATGGTCTGCACCGAGTCGACGACCAGGAGCAGGGGCCGGACGTCCTCGATGTGGGTGAGCACGGCACCGAGGTCGGTCTCGGCGGCGAGGTAGAGGTCGTCGTGGACGCCGCCGGTGCGGTCGGCGCGCAGGCGGACCTGGGAGGCGGACTCTTCGCCGGTGACGTAGAGAGTGCGCCGGTGGTAGCGCGCGGTCTGCGCCGCGACCTCCAGCAGCAGCGTGCTCTTGCCGACGCCCGGCTCGCCGGCCAGCAGGATCGCGGCACCGGGGACCAGGCCGCCGCCGAGCACGCGGTCG
Source organism: Nocardioides szechwanensis (assembly GCF_900103935.1). GTDB lineage: Bacteria > Actinomycetota > Actinomycetes > Propionibacteriales > Nocardioidaceae > Nocardioides > Nocardioides szechwanensis. The sequence goes on along the minus strand of NZ_FNIC01000003.1, from coordinate 153,920 downwards.
AGCTCGGGGACCCCGCTGCTGCGGAACGCCGACTCCTCGACCGACACCTCGCCGATGGGTACGGCGGCCCGGGTGACGGGGGTGGCTCCGGTGCGGGAGGACGGCGCTGCGGTCTCGGCGACCGACCCCCACGCCTGGCACTCGCCGCAGCGGCCGACCCACTTGCCGGTCTCCCAGCCGCACTCGGTGCAGCGGTAAGCAGGGCGAGGAGGTTTGGCCATGGCCCGAACGTTAGGCGCTCCCACCGACAACCCCCCGACAACTCACGCGACATCCCCACCTACGGATGAGGGAGCGGCGCGTCGTACGCCGTTATGCTCCCTTGGAACGATCAAGCGCAGGAGGCGAGATGAGCCGGATCCCGGGACGGGTACCCACTCAGCCGCCGACCCTCGCCGACGTCGCGGAGCTCGCCGGAGTCTCCCGGCAGACCGTCTCCAACGCCGTCAACAACCCCGACCTGCTGCGCGCCGACACCCTTGTCCGGGTGCAGGAGGCGATCGAGCAGCTCGGCTACTCACCCAACCGGGCCGCGCGCAACCTGCGCACCCGCGCCTCCCACCTGATCGGGCTGCGGATGAACCCCGGCCAGGAGTTCACCGCCAACGCCGCGATGGACCGCTTCGTGCACTCCCTGGTGGAGACCTCCGGCGAGGCGGGCTACCACGTGCTGCTGTTCGCGGGCTCGGGCACCGACCCGTTGGCCGGGTACGACGACCTGTTGCGGTCCACGGCCGTCGACGCGTTCGTGGTGACCGACACCTACCTCGGCAACCCCCAGGCCGCGTGGCTGCGCGAGCGGCGGGCCCCGTTCGTCGCGTTCGGCCGTCCCTGGGACGACGCGGAGGCCACGCACCCGTGGGTCGACGTCGACGGCGCGGCCGGCACCGAGCTGGCGGCTCGTCACCTCCTCGACAAGGGCCACGAGCGGATCGCGTGGATCGGCTGGCGCAAGGACTCGTGGATCGGCGAGGACCGCCGGGCCGGCTGGAGCCGAGCTCTCAAGGCGCGCGGGCTGTCGACCTCCGGTCTGGCCTCGCGGGTCGAGGACACCATCCACAGCGGGCGTGAGGCGAGTGCCGTGCTCCTCGACGAGGCGCACCCCTCGGCGTTCGTGTGCGCGTCCGACACCCTCGCCATGGGGGTGCTCCACACCCTCGCCGACAGGGGCCTGCGTGCCGGCCAGGACGTCGCGGTGATCGGCTTCGACGACTCCCAGGTGGCGCAGGTCGTGCGCCCCGGGCTGACCTCGGTGCGCCAGCCGCTCGAGGACGTCGCGAGCCAGATCGTCAACGCGCTTGAGGGCCTGCTCGCGCACCCGCCCAGGGTCGGTCCCGGCATCCTGCTCACGCCGACCCTGGCCGTGCGCGGGTCCAGCTAGTAGACCTTCGACCAGACGTTGACCGCGTAGTCGACGTCGGTCCCCTCGTGGTGACGCAGGATCTCCTCGGCCACCGCCGGCTTGAACTCGATCCGCACCACGGCCTCCAGGTCGGCACGCGACCCGAACGACCAGCCCATGTCGACCGGGGTGCGGGTCCACCCACGGGTGGCCCAGAAGCGCTCGATCTCCTGGGGGCTCGGCAGGTGCGGGTAGCCGCGCCGGAACCACGCGCCGAACGTCGAGCGGGAGCCGTCGTTGTCGATGACGAGCGCGGTGCCGCCACGCCGTACGACGCGGTCCAGCTCGGCGAGGCCGGGCTCGCAGCCCGGCCCGAAGAAGTAGGCCCAGCGGGCGTGCACGACATCGACCGATGCGGCCGGCAGCGGGACCTCCTGTGCGGTGCCCTGGAGCAGGATGACGTTGCTCAGTGCGCGGGTACGGCGACGGGCCAGCGCCAGCAGGTCGGGGTGCGGCTCGACGCCGATGACCTGGCCGGCCGTCGCCGCGAAGCCGGGGAGGTGGAAGCCGGTGCCGCAGCCGAGGTCGAGGACGGTGGTGCCGTCCCAGTCGGCCAGCGAGCGGAGGGCGGCGTCGAGGTGCCCGTGGGGGTCGACCGCGCGGTTCTCGATCTCGTACGTCGCCGGGTGCTCCCAGATGTTGGGGCTCGCGACGGTGCCCTGAGGTCTCACCGGTCGGTCCGGCGACAGGTCAGAGACGGACCAGGCCGGTGGGGGTCTGCACCTGGACGGCGATCACTCCGGGCGTGCCGTGGGGTGCGACCCACTCGACCTTGATGTCCTCCAGCGGCGCTTCGACGGTCTCACCGAGCCACTCGCTCACACGCTGCGGGTCGCCCGCGATCTCCAGGCAGGCAAGGGAGAACGTGCCGTCGGCGCCGGCAGAGGGGTGCAGCTCAGCAGGGCTCTCCCACTCGATGAAGAACGGCAGCTGCGGGTCGGAGATCAGCCCGTTGACGCCGATCTGGCGCCAGCGGAGCTCGGTGCCGTCGGGACGGTGCCGGCTGCCGATCGCGGCGGCGCGGCCGAGGCGCTCCTCGACGTTGCTGATGTCCTTGACGGCCACGACCCAGCCGAGCCAGCCGCCGCCGAGCGCGGAGCGGGCCTTGACGGCCTGGCCGAAGGGGGCCTTGTCGGAGGCCGGGTGGTCGAGGGCCTCGACCACTTCGAGGTAGGTGTTGTCGGCGAGCGGCAGAATCATGTTGCGGGTGCCGAAGCGGGGGTGGACGCCGCCGTCGGTGAAGTCCCGGCCAAGCACCCGTCCGAGGCGCTCGGCGGTGCCCACGAGTCCGTCCGGCCCTGCTGCGTACGAGAGATGGTCCAGGCGCATACCGAACATTCTGCGTCACCCGGAACCGCCCCAGACCGGGGGGTCGGGTTGTCTTGACGTCGAGAAGCCTGGGGTCAGTGCGGGTCGGCGGGGTGCAGCGCGAGGGCCGAGCGGGAGCGCACGTGCGCGTCGCAGTGGCGCACCAGCTCGGCGTACGCCGCGGGGCCCATGAGCTCGGTGAGCTCGGCCGCATGGGTGATGTAGACGGCCTCGACGGCCACGTGGGCCTCGGTGTTGCCGGAGCAGTACCAGTCGAGGTCGTGGCCGCCCTCGCCCCAGCCCCGCCGGTCGTACTCCGTGATCGTCACCTCGGTGTACGTCGTCCCGTCCTGCCGCTCGACGTTGCGGAAGCGGCGCCGGATGGGCAGCTGCCAGCACACGTCGGGCTTGGTCTCGAGCGGGTTGCGCCCCTGCTGCAGCGCCAGCCCGTGCAGGGCGCAGCCCGCGCCACCCTGCCCGTTGGGCGGCGCGAAGTCCTTGCGGTTGTGGAAGACGCACGCGCGCTGACCGTCGACCTCGATCATGAGGGTCTTGCGCTCGCCCTCCTCGTCGGTCTCGATCCAGTGCTTCTTCTTCACCTCGCGTCCGGGGTGGAACTGCCACTGGGTCTCGTCGAGCTGCGCGACGTACGACGCGACGCGCTGCTCGTCCTCCTTGTCGGCGAAGTGCGCACCCAGGGTGCAGCAGCCGGTGTCGGGGGCGTCGGCGTAGATGCCCTGACAGCCCTGGCCGAAGATGCACATGAAGCTCGACGTCAGCCAGGTCAGGTCGCAGCGCATCACCTCGCTAGCGTCCGCGGGGTTCTCGAACTCCACGAAGGCGCGCGGAAAGACCAGGTCTACTTCGGGCATGCCGGAAGACTACGCGGGTGGCGGCGGTACGTTTGTCGCATGCGCCTGGGCGTCCTGGACATCGGTTCCAACACCGGCCACCTTCTGGTGGTCGACGCGCATGGTGGCGCCGCGCCGCTGCCGGCGTACTCCTACAAGCAGCCGCTGCGGCTGGCGGAGCACCTCGACGAGTCCGGCGCGGTGACCCAGACCGGGATCGACTTGCTGACCGAGTTCACGGCCGAGGCGCTCCTGGTGGCCGAGGACAAGGGCTGCGAGGAGATGCTCAGCTTCGCGACGTCCGCCGTGCGCGATGCCGTCAACTCCGAGGAGGTGCTCGACCACGTGCTGGCCCGGACCGGGGAGCACATCGCCGTGCTGTCCGGCGAGGACGAGGCGCGACTGACCTTCCTCGCCGTGCGCCGGTGGTTCGGCTGGTCGTCCGGACGGCTCGCGGTCTTCGACATCGGTGGCGGCTCGCTGGAGATCGCCGGCGGCACCGACGAGCGGCCCGACGTCGCATGGTCGCTGCCGCTCGGCGCGGCGCGGCTCGCCCGCTTCTTCGCCGACCGCCCCGACGAGGCGGCCATCCGCAGGCTGCGCAAGGAGATCCGGGCCGAGATCGCCCGCGACGCCGGGCACCTGCTGCGCGCCGGCACCCCGCACCGGGCGGCGGCCACGTCCAAGACGTTCCGCTCCCTGGGTCGGATCTGCGGGGCCGCGCCGTCCGCCGACGGACAGCTGGTGCCTCGCACCCTGCCGCTCGGCGCGTTGCGTGAGTGGATCCCCAAGCTGGTGGCGATGTCGCCGGAGGAGCTCGCCGAGCTGCCCGGCGTCTCGGCCAACCGCACCCACCAGATCGTGCCGGGGGCACTCGTCGCCGAGGCGTGCATGGACATCTTCGACCTCAGCGAGCTGGAGATCTGCCCGTGGGCGCTGCGCGAGGGCGTCATCCTTGAGCGCCTTGACAGCTTCAGCGTGACGGACTGACCTCGTGGTGTCGCGCATCGGACTCTCGACCGCCTCGGTCTACCCCGAGTCGTCGGCGCACGCCTTCGCCTACGCCGCGCAGCTCGGTTACGACACCGTCGAGGTGATGGTCGGTATCGACGCCCTGAGCCAGCAGACCTCCGCGGTCAAGCAGCTCTCCGAGCACCACGAGATCCCGATCAGCGCGGTGCACGCGCCGTGCCTGCTCTTCACCCAGCGGGTATGGGGCACCGAGCCGTGGGGCAAGCTCCAGCGCTCCGCCGAGATGGCGGCCGAGGTAGGCGCCGAGGTGGTCGTCGTACACCCGCCGTTCCGGTGGCAGCGCGACTACGCCCGCGACTTCGTCAACGGCATCGCGGCGCTCGAGAACTCCACCGGCATCGCGTTCGCCGTCGAGAACATGTATCCCTGGCGGGCCTCCTCCAAGCGCGGCGTCGAGATGTACGTCCCCGGCTGGGACCCCTCCGCCGAGGACTACGCCAACACCACCATCGACCTGTCGCACGCCGCGATCGCCGCGTCCGACCCGATCGACATGGCCAAGCGGCTGGGGGAGCGGCTGCGCCACATCCACCTCACCGACGGCAGCGGGTCGGCCAAGGACGAGCACCTGGTGCCGGGGCGCGGCTCGATGGGTGCGGGCCCGTTCCTGCGCTACCTCACCAAGGTCGGCTTCGCCGGCGAGATCGTCGTCGAGATCAACACCAGGCGCTGCAACAGCCGCGAGGAGCGCGAGGTGGACCTGCGCGAGTCGCTCGAGTTCGCTCGCGAGCACCTCGCGGTGGCCGCCCCGTGAGTGTCCCGTGAGTGTCCCGTGACCGCTCCGCGGCGCGGTCGTCGGCCAGGGGCACCCGACACCCGCTCGGCGATCCTGGACGCCGCGCGCGCCGGCTTCGCCACCTCCGGCTTCGCAGGTACGTCGGTCCGCTCGGTCGCCGCGGCGGCCGGGGTCGACGCGGCCCTGGTGCACCACTACTTCGGCACGAAGGAGGACCTGTTCGTCGCCGCGCTCGAGCTGCGGCTCGACCCGCGGGAGGCGATGACGCCCGTGGTGCTGGCCGGTGCCGACCAGGCGGGCGAGGCGCTGATGCGGGTGTTCGTCGCGGTGTGGGACGACCCGGAGGTCTCGCTGCCGCTGCGCGCGCTGGTGCGCGGGATGTCCGAGCCGCCGACCCAGCAGCTGATGCGCGACGGGTTCACGCAGATGGTGCTCGGTCCGGTGGGGCTGGCGCTCGGCATCGACCAGCCCGAGCGGCGGATGGCCCACGTCGGCTCCCAGCTCATCGGCCTCGTGGTCATCCGCTACCTGCTGGCCGTCGAACCCCTTGCCTCCATGCCCCCCGACCTCGTCGTCGCGACGTACGCGCCCGTGCTCCAGGGCTTCCTCACCGGCCCGCTGCCGAGCTGAGGCGGCGGCGCAAACGCCCTTGTAACTCACCGTTACTGGATCTGCCACGCCCGTGTACGGGCATGACACCAGCAGTAACGGTGAGTTACATGCCCGATCTCTTGCGCACCAGCGCCCCCGAGGAGCACAATTCATCACATGATGAAATCGACCGTGGAGGTCAGCGGGCTGACGGTGGTGAGAGGTGGGAGGCCGGTACTGACCGGGCTCGACCTCGTGATCGGCAAGGGCGTGACCGGGCTGCTCGGGCCCTCGGGCTGCGGCAAGTCAACGCTGCTGCGCTCGATCGTCGGCGTGCAGCGGGTCGACAGCGGAACCGTCAGCGTGCTGGGGGAGCCGGCGGGCAGCGCCCCGCTGCGCGACCGGATCGGCTACGTCACGCAGGACTCCAGCGTCTACCTCGACCTGTCCGTCACCGAGAACCTCCGCTTCTTCGCCCGGGTCCTCGGCGTCGGCGCCGACGAGGTCGACCGGGCCGTCGAGGCGGTCGACCTCACCAGTCACCGCGACGCGCTGGCCGGCAACCTCAGCGGTGGCCAGCTCTCCCGGGTCAGCCTGGCCGTCGCGCTGCTCGGGAAACCCGACCTCCTGGTGCTCGACGAGCCGACCGTGGGCCTCGACCCGGTGCTGCGCCGCGACCTCTGGGAGCTGTTCCACCGGATCGCCGACGCCGGAGCCACGGTCCTGGTCTCCAGCCACGTCATGGACGAGGCCGAGCGCTGCGACCGGCTGCTGCTCATGCGCGAGGGCCGGATCATCGCCGACGACACACCCGCCGCAATCAAGGCCGCGGCGGGCGCCGACGACATCGAGACCGCGTTCCTCGCCCTCGTGGAAGCGAGCCCGGCATGAACCCCCGGATCACCATGGCGGTCACCGGCCGCGTCCTCAGCCAGCTCCGGCGCGACCACCGCACCCTCGCGATGCTGCTCGTCCTGCCCTGCCTGCTGATGACCCTGCTCTGGTGGATGTACAACGACTCCGGCCCGATCTTCGACCGGATCGGCCCGGCGCTGCTCGCGATCTTCCCGTTCATCGTGATGTTCCTCGTGACCAGCGTGACCACCCTGCGCGAGCGCTCCTCCGGCACCCTCGAGCGGTTGCTCGCGATGCCGATGGGCAAGCTCGACTTCCTGGTCGGGTACGCCGTGGCGTTCGGCGTGGTCGCGGCGCTCCAGTCCGTGCTCGCGGTCGGGGTCAGCGTGGGGCTGCTCGGGCTCGAGATCGTGGGCCACGTGTGGCTGCTGACCCTGGTCGCCGTCGTCGACGCCACCCTGGGCACCGCACTGGGGCTGTTCGTGTCGGCGTTCGCGCGCACCGAGTTCCAGGCCGTGCAGTTCATGCCCGCGATCGTGGTGCCGCAGATCCTGCTGTGCGGGCTGCTGGTGCCGCGCGACTCGATGCCCGACGTCCTCGGCGCCATCTCCGACGTACTCCCGCTGTCCTACGCCGTCGACGCCATGACCCACCTGACCGTGTCGTCGAGCGCCGGCGAGGTGTGGGGCGACCTGGTCGTGGTGGCGGCGTTCGTGCTGGCGGGCCTGGCCCTGGGGGCGGCGACCCTGCGCCGCCGTACCGCGTAATCTGGAGCGCATGTCCCTGCTGCGCCAGCCGATCCTGCTCCTCTCCCGAAGTGGCCGGGTCAAGAAGCTCGTCAGCACGCTCCCGGTGACCGCGAGCATCGTGACGAGCTATGTGCCCGGCGAGACCACCGAGTCGGCCGTCCACGCGACCGCGGCACTGGTCGACGACCATCTCAAGATCACGCTCGACTTCCTCGGCGAGGACACCACCGACGTCGAGCAGGCCGACGCCACCGTCGCCGCCTACGTCGAGCTGCTGCGTCAGCTCTCCACCAAGGGGCTGCCGCGGCACGCCGAGGTGTCGGTCAAGCTGTCGGCGATCGGCCAGGCTCTGCCCGACTCCCTGGGCTTCGGTGGTGGTCACAAGATCGCGCTCGAGAACGCCCGCACCATCTGCCGCGCCGCCCGCAACGCCGGGACGACGGTGACCCTCGACATGGAGGACCACACCACCACCGACTCGACGCTGGCGATCCTGCGCGACCTGCGCAAGGACTTCCCGGAGACCGGCGCCGTGCTCCAGGCCTACCTCCACCGCACCGAGGACGACTGCCGCTCCCTCGCCTACGAGGGCTCGCGCGTGCGTCTGTGCAAGGGCGCCTACAACGAGCCCGAGTCGGTGGCCTTCCAGGACAAGATCGACGTCGACAAGTCCTACGTGCGCTGCCTGAAGATCCTGCTCGCCAGCGAGGCCTACCCGATGATCGCCACCCACGACCCGCGGATGATCGAGATCGCCTCGTCGCTGGCCAGCCGCTACGGCCGCGCCCAGAAGACCTACGAGTTCCAGATGCTGTTCGGCATCCGCCCCGACGAGCAGCGCCGGCTCGCCACCAGCGGCGAGACCGTGCGGGTCTACGTCCCCTACGGCGAGGAGTGGTACGGCTACCTGATGCGTCGGCTCGCCGAGCGACCGCAGAACCTGTCATTCTTCGTGAAGTCCTTGTTCTCGAAGAAGTGAGATCGCAGTGGCCGCGACGAAGGAGCGGACGCGTGGCGGGCGAAGATTGAGCAAGCTCGCGGGCGAGGGACGAGGCCGCGAAGGCGCGTCGAAATCCAGTACAGGAGTGGAAACATGGGCTCGCAGACAGCCATCCTCGGCGCCGGGGTGATGGGCGAGACCCTGCTCTCGGGCCTCGTCCGCGCCGGCCGCCGCGTCGACAACCTGCTCGTCGGCGAGAAGCGCGCCGAGCGCGCCGCCGAGCTCGAGCAGCGCTACGGCGTCGCCGTGGTCACCAACATCGAGGCGGCCGAGAAGGCCGACACCCTCGCCCTGGTCGTCAAGCCCCAGGACATGGGTGACCTGCTCGACGAGATCTCCGGCGTGCTGCGCCCGGGCCAGCTGATCGTCTCGCTCGCCGCCGGCATCACCACCGCGTTCATCGAGTCCCGCGTGCCCGAGGGCATCGCCGTCGTACGCGTCATGCCCAACACCCCGGCTCTCGTCGACGAGGGCATGGCCGCGATCTCGCCCGGCTCCCACTGCGACGAGTCCCACCTGGCCGAGGCCGAGTCGCTGCTCGCGTCGGTGGGCAAGGTCGTCCGCGTCCCCGAGCGGCAGCAGGACGCCGTCACCGCGATCTCCGGGTCCGGGCCCGCCTACATCTTCTTCGTCGTCGAGTCGATGATCGAGGCGGGCGTCCACCTCGGGCTGCCGCGCGCGATGGCGAGCGAGCTGGTCATCCAGACCCTGGTCGGCTCGGCCAAGATGCTGCGCGAGACCGGCACCCACCCCACCGTGCTGCGCGAGCAGGTCACCTCTCCCGGTGGTACGACGGCGTCCGCGCTGCGTGAGCTGGAGATCCACAAGGTGCGCGCCGCGTTCCTCGCCGCCATGGAGGCTGCGCGCGACCGCTCGCGCGAGCTCGCCGAGGGCACTTGAGCCGACTCCCGCACGTCTGGGGCGCCACCTCCGACGAGGTGCTGCGCGACTACCCGGCCGACCGCCTCCTGGACGGCCGGACGACGGCCATGACGCGGGCCGTGCGCGTCGCGGCCCCACGGGAGCTGTCCTGGCGCTGGCTCTGCCAGATCGCGGTCGCGCCCTACTCCTACGACCTGCTGGACAACCGCGGCCGGCGCAGCCCGCGTGAGCTGACCCCGGGCGCCGACGAGCTGCACGTCGGCAAGCTGATGATGATCTTCCGCGTGACGTCGTACGAGCCCGGGCACCACTGGACCGGCGTCACGACGCCCGGGGCCGCCAGGCTGTTCGGGCCGGTCGCGGTGACGTACGCCGCCGAGCCCGACGGGTCGGACCCGACCGCCAGCCGCATGGTCTGCCGCCTCGTCTCCGAGGTCGACGGGCGCGTCGCCCGCGTGCGCGCGCCCCTGCTGGCCTGGGGAGACCTGGTGATGATGCGCAAGGAGCTGCTGACGCTGAAGCAGCTGGCCGAGCGGGACGCTGAACGGAGCAGGTCCCCACTGGCATAGTGAGGAGGTGCAGACCTACCGAACCCCCGACGACCGCTTTGCCGGGCTGGACGACTTCCCGTGGGACCCGTCGTACGCCGACGTCCCCGACCAGGACGGCGGCAGCCTGCGGATGGCGTGGGTCGAGGCCGGCCCGGCCGACGGGCCGGTCGTCCTGCTGCTGCACGGCGAGCCCACCTGGTCCTACCTCTACCGCCACGTCATCCGCGTGCTCGTCGATGCCGGGATGCGCGTGATCGCGCCCGACCTGGTCGGCTTCGGGCGCTCGGACAAGCCGCTGGCCACCGCCGACCACAGCTTCGCCCGTCACGTCGAGTGGGTGCGCTCGCTGGTGGTCGACGAGCTCGACCTCACCGACATGACGCTGGTCGGCCAGGACTGGGGCGGCCTGATCGGGCTTCGCCTGGCCGCGGAGAACCCCTCGCGCTTCGAGCGGATCGTGGCCGCCAACACCGGCCTCCCGACCGGTGACTTCGACATGCCCGAGATCTGGTGGGAGTTCCGTCGCGCCGTCGAGAGCGCGCCGGCGCTCGACATCGGCCGCTTCGTCGAGGCCGGCTGCCTGCGCGGGCTCTCCGAGGCCGGCCGGGCGGCGTACGACGCACCCTTCCCGGTCGAGGAGGCCAAGGCCGGGCCGCGGGTGATGCCGACACTGGTGCCGACCGACCCCGAGGACCCCGCGGCCGCCGCCAACCGGGCCGCGTGGGCGGTGCTCGCCACCTGGGGCAAGCCGTTCCTCACGGCGTTCAGCGACGGCGACCCGATCACCGGAGCCATGGGCCCGATCATGCGCAAGCTGATCCCCGGCGCCGCCGGCCTCGACCACCCGACCCTGCGCGGCGCCGGCCACTTCCTCCAGGAGGACGCCGGCGAGGAGCTCGGCCACGTCGTCGCGGAGTTCGTGCGCGCCTGACTCACAACCCCACCGCCGCCTGCGCCGCGGCGAGCACCGGACCCGTGACCTCGCGGCAGCGGGCCGCACCGGCGGCGTAGACCTCGGTGACCGCCGCGGGGTCGGCCGCGAGGTCGGCGTACCGCTTCTGGATCGGCTCGAGCTCGGCGACGACCGCGTCGGTGACCGCCTTCTTGAGGGCGCCGTACGTCGTCAGCCCGTCGGGCGAGCCGCCGCACGCGACCAGGATGTCGAGCAGGTTGGTGACACCGGGCTTGGTGTGGCGGTCGGCCGTGAGCGCGGAGGGCCCGGTGTCGCTGTCGGTGACCGCCCGCCCCACCTTGCGCCGTACGACGTCGGGCGGGTCGAGCAGGCCGATCACGCCGGCGCCGTCGCTCCCGGTCTTGCCCATCTTGCTGGTCGGGTCCGCGAGGTCCATGACCCGGGCACCGGTCGGCGGGGTGGTGATCTCCGGGACCGTGAACACCTGCCCGTAGGTGTTGTTGAACCGGATCGCCAGGTCGCGGGTGAGCTCGACGTGCTGGCGCTGGTCGTCGCCGACCGGCACCTGCGTCGGCCGGTAGAGCAGGATGTCGGCCGCCATCAGCGCCGGGTAGGTGTAGAGCGACACCCGTGTCCCGTCGACACCCCGGCCCTTCTCCTTGAACTGGATCATCCGGTTCAGCTCACCGGTCGTGGCGACGCACTCGAGCAGGTAACCCAGCTCGCTGTGCGCCGGCACCCGGCTCTGGACGAACAGCGTGCTCGAGTCGAGCCCGACCGCGAGCAGAAGCGTCGCCTGCTCGCGTACGAGCTCGCGCAACCGCCCGGGCGAGTGGGTGACCGTCAGGGCGTGCAGGTCGGCGATGCCGTAGAAGCAGTCCGCGTCGTGCTGCGCCGCAGCCATCGGGCGCAGGGCGCCGAGCAGGTTGCCGAGGGTGAGGCGCCCGGTCGGCTTCAGCAGCGAGAGCCGCCGGGTGGTCTGGTGGTGGGTGGTCATGAGGTACTCCTGAGGTGAGGCCCGCAGGACGCCGATCAGTGCCGGAAATGCACGACGGCCGCCCGCAGGCGGCCGTTGAAGGGTGTGCTTCGTCGTGGTCCGCCGGTCAGGCGGCCCACCACTGGGTCGATCGGGTGTTCAGCACGAGCCCATCCTGCCACTTCTCCCGGGCAGGCGGCGAGTAGGTTGCAGACATGACCACGGCGGCAGAATGCACCGGGCCGGCGACGGTGGTGTTCGACGAGAGCCTGACGGAGTACGACTTCGGACAGGGGCACCCGATGTCCCCGCTGCGAGTCGACCTGACGATGCGTCTGGCCCGCGAGCTGGGGGTCTTCGACCACGGGCTGCGGCTGGTCGACGCCCCGATGGCCGACGACGCGACGATCGCCACCGTGCACGACGAGCGGTTGATCGCGGCGGTCAAGCGCATGGGCGACAACCCCGGACCGGGGGAGGAGGCGTTCGGCCTCGGCACCGACGACAACCCGGTCTTCCTCGGCATGCACCGTGCCTCCGCCCACGTCGTGGGGGCCAGCTGCGAGGCTTTTCGCCAGGTGTGGACCGGCGAGTCGCTCCACAGCGCCAACATCACCGGCGGCCTGCACCACGCGATGCGTGACCGCGCGAGCGGGTTCTGCATCTACAACGACATCGCGGTCGGCATCCAGTACCTCCTGGACCAGGGTGCGCAGAAGGTCGCCTACGTCGACGTCGACGTCCACCACGGCGACGGCGTCGAGGCGATCTTCTGGGACGACCCGCGGGTGCTCACGATCTCGCTGCACGAGACCGGCCAGATGCTCTTCCCGGGCACCGGCTTCTCCGTCGACCTGGGTGGCCCCGGCGCCGAGGGTACGGCGGTCAACGTCCCCCTCCCGCCGGGCACCAGCGACGCGGGCTGGCTGCGCGCCTTCCATGCCGTCGTACCCCCGCTGCTGCGGGAGTTCGCCCCCGAGATCCTGGTGACCCAGCACGGCTGCGACTCCCACGCCGACGACCCGCTGGCGCACCTGATGCTCACCGTCGACGGACAGCGCGCCACCTACCAGGCACTGCACGAGCTGGCGCACGAGGTGGCCGGGGGCAAGTGGGTCGCGACCGGGGGCGGTGGCTACGCGCTCGTCGAGGTGGTTCCTCGGGCCTGGAGCCACCTGCTCGCCATCGTCGGCGGCCGCCCGCTGGAGCCGACGCTGGAGACGCCGCCGGGCTGGCGCGAGCACGTCCGCGAGACGATGGGACGCACCGCGCCGTTCCGGATGACCGACGGCCGGACCCCCGCCTACCGGCGCTGGGAGGACGGCTACGACCCCGAGACCTGGCTCGATCGGGCCATCCACGCGACCCGTATGGAGGCGTTCCCGCTGCACGGACTGGACCCGATGCCCTGACCGGGAACGCGCCAGGTCAAGCCGACACGCCGAAGCCCCAGAAGTTACATTGGTGAATCCCTTCCCCATCAGTCACTTCTGGCCCTATTCTCACCACGACGCGCCCGTGTGATCATCGGTGGGGAAGCCGATGGCGAGCGCACAGAGAGTTGGGTGCGCCATGGCTTCGAACACGACTGGAGATCTCTCCGAGTCCAAGTTCCTGACTATCGCCGAGGTTGCCGCGATGATGCGGGTCTCCAAGATGACGGTCTACCGGCTCGTGCACGGCGGTGAGCTGCCCGCGCTGCGCGTCGGGCGGTCCTTCCGGGTGCTCGAGGAGGACGTCAACGACTACCTCCGCAAGAGCTTCTACAACGCCGGCTGACCCCGTTCAGGGCACGTCCGGCGCCGCCGCCGCGGACCCACATGGTGGAACTCACGTAGGCGGATTCTTCGTGCTCGCACCCACGCCGATAGGCTGACCGGGTTCTCCGGGCGACTCCTGGAGCGACTATGCAGTCTGGAGAGGTTTATTCGTGGGTTCTGTCATCAAGAAGCGTCGCAAGCGTATGGCGAAGAAGAAGCACCGCAAGCTGCTGAAGAAGACGCGCGTCCAGCGTCGCAAGCTCGGCAAGTAAGCGCGCGGTCAGGCTTCTGACTCGATGGCCGGCGCCGGCAAGGTAGTACTCGTCACCGGGGTCTCTCGTGACCTCGGTCGCAAGGCCGCGCGTGCCATCGCCGCCGACCCCGGCGTCGCCCGGGTGATCGGCGTCGACGTGGTGCCCCCACGCGGTGACATGGGCGAGGTGTCGTTCGTCCGCGCCGACATCCGCAACCCGGTGATCGCCAAGGTGATCGCCAAGGAGGACGTCGACACCGTCGTCCACATGAGCGTCATCTCGACCCCCGGCAGCGCCGGGGGCCGCAACACGATGAAAGAGCTCAACGTCATCGGGACGATGCAGCTCCTCGCTGCCTGTCAGAAGGCCCCCGGGCTGCGCCACCTGGTCGTGAAGTCGACGACCACCGTCTACGGCGCGAGCAACCGCGACCCGGCGATGTTCACCGAGGACATGGAGCCCCGGCGGGCTCCGCGCGCGGGCTACGCCAAGGACGTCGCCGAGATCGAGGGCTACGTCCGCGGCTTCGCGCGCCGGCGCCCCGACGTACGAGTCACGCTGCTGCGGGCGGCCAATGTGATCGGTCCGCACGTCTCGAGCCCGATGACGTCCTACTTCCGGCTCCCGGTGCTGCCCGTCGTCCTCGGCTTCGACGCCCGGCTGCAGTTCCTCCACCAGGACGACCTCCTCGCGGTGCTGCGCCACAGCGTCGGCAACGACATCCACGGCACCTTCAACGTCGCCGGTGACGGCATCCTGATGCTCTCGCAGGCCGCGCGCCGGCTGCAGCGCCCGATCGTCCCGATGCCCGGCTTCGCGGTCGGCACCCTCGGCTCCTTCCTGCGCTCGGCGCGGGTTGCCGACTTCTCGCCCGAGCAGCTCTCGTTCCTCACCTACGGGCGCGGCGTCGACACCACCAGGATGCGCGAGGTGCTCGGCTTCGAGCCGCGCTTCACCACCGCCGAGGCGTTCGCCGACTTCGGCCGCCTCCTGCCCGTCACCGGAGGCCGCACCGACAAGGTGCTGGCCGCGGTCGCCCGCCAGCTCCCCGACACCGACGTCGAGCAGCCCACCAGCGTTGTCGAGATCGGCACAGGAGGTGGTCGCCGTGGGTGACGCCGAGATCATCCCGATCGGGACCCGCGGCCGTCCGGGCCGCGGCACCGGTACCCAACCGAGCTCGGCCGCGCGCAGCCTGGCTCCCACGCCCAGGACCAAGGCCCAGCCCAAGGCTCCCAAGGCCGGGTCCAAGGCCCCCACGAAGAAGCCTTCACAGCCGGATGCTCCGCCGGCCCCGGCAGTCGACGACACCCCGGTGATCGAGACCCCGCAGCCGCACGCCGCCGCACCGGCGACCACCCGCGAGCGTCATCCCATGGCGGGCATCCCCAGCTCCGACTGGCTTTCCGCCTTCCAGTACGCCGCCCGCGAGGTGTTCGGCGACCAGTGGGAGCCGCAGCTCGCCCGCTTCCTCGCGTTCGTGCGACGCCGGCTGACCGGCGACTACGTCGTCGACGAGTACGGCTTCGACCAGGAGGTCACCCAGCGGTTCTTCATGGCCACGCTGCGCCCGATCGCGGAGAAGTGGTTCCGCATCGAGGTCCGCGGCGTCGACAACATCCCCACCGAGGGTGGCGCGCTGGTCGTGTCCAACCACTCCGGCACGATCCCGGTCGACGGCCTGATGACGATGGTCTCGATCCACGACCACACCGGCCGGTTCCTGCGGCCGCTCGGTGCCGACCTGGTCTTCCGGATGCCGCTGGTCAGTGCGCTCGCCCGCAAGGGTGGCGCGACGATGGCGTGCACCGAGGACGCCGAGCGGATGCTGCGCGGCGGTGAGCTGGTGGGCGTCTGGCCCGAGGGCTTCAAGGGCATCGGCAAGCCCTACTCCGACCGCTACAAGCTGCAGCGCTTCGGCCGCGGCGGCTTCGTGTCGGCCGCGCTGCGCACCGGCGTACCCATCGTGCCGCTCGCGGTCGTCGGTGCCGAGGAGATCTACCCCCTGGTCGGCAACATCCCGGGCCTGGCCCGGGTCCTGGGCGTGCCCTACATCCCGATCACGCCGTTCTTCCCGCTCCTCGGACCGCTCGGTCTGGTGCCGTTGCCGTCCAAGTGGCTGCTGGAGTTCGGCGAGCCGATCCGCACCGACGAGTACGACGGCGGGGCGTCCGACGACCCCATGCTGGTCTTCAACGTGACCGACCAGGTGCGCGAGACGATCCAGCAGACGCTCTACTCGCTGCTCATGCAGCGCCAGTCCGTCTTCCGCTGATCTAGGAGTCGGGCTGAGCCTGGCTGAGGAGGATCAGGGCAGCAGCGGCTCGGTGACGTCCTCGACGACGTCACCGATGACGTTGCCGAGCTCGGGCAACGAGGACGGGATCGAGGTGGCCCCGCCCGTCAGGCCCTTGGTGATGTCGCCGATCGGGTCGTCGGTCTGCTCGTCGGTGGGGTCTCCGTCGGAGCCGCCGGGCTGCTGCACGGGCGGGGTGCCGGTGCCGGACCCGTCGCCAGGCTCGGCCTCGGGCGGGGTTGTGCCGCCCGGACCCTGGTTGCCCTTGCCCTTGTTGCCCTTGCCCTTGCCGTCGGGGGTGCCGACCGGCGGGGCGCTCTCGGGCTCGCCGTCGCCGGTGACCGTCGAGGCCACGTGGTCGAGGAGTTCCTGGGGGATCGAGACCGGGCCGCCGGGCGCACAGCTCGGGCAGGCGAAGAGGGCCTGCTCGTCGATCTGGCTCAGGACCTGCACGGCCTGGATCAGCGCCGCGCGGGCCTCGTTGGGCACGACGCCCTCGAGCTGCTCGAGGGCGGCGATGCTGTCGGCGGCGAACTCGCGGAGCTCGGCGATCGAGCCCTCCTGGCCGGTGCTCTGGTAGCTGGCGATCAGCAGGTCGGAGGCAGCCGTGGCCTGGTCGGCGAACGCCTGGAGCGTCTCGGCGATCGCGAGGCCGTCCTGGCCGGCGCCCTGGCGGCTCAGCTCGTCGACCTCGTCGAGGCGTCCGGAGGCGTTGGCCAGCAGGGTCTCGCCCTTGTCGCCCTCGTCGACCTGGACGCCCGCGTGGGCGTTCTCGAGGGCGCGCTTGAGCGGGTAGAGCGTGTCGCCCGGGAGGGCGGTCTGGGCGGCGACGGCCATCGAGGTCGTGGCGCCGACGATCGCGAAACCACCGATCGCGACAGCGATCCGGCGCTCGCGAGGGGTGCGGCGCGGTGCAACGGTCAGACGTGCCTTGAGCTCGGCGTCGGTGGCCGGCGCGAGGGCGGCGTCGGCGGCCAGCATCAGCCGCTCACGCAGGTTGGCGACGAAGGCCGGGTGGGCCTCGACGGGGGCTGCGTGGCGCATGGCCTCGACTAGCTCGAGGACGTCGACGTACCGCGCACGGGTCAGCTCGCTGGTCGAGGCGTTCTCGACCAGGGAGTTGAACTCCTCGGCGCGCTTGCGCGCCGTGAATGCGGGTGTCATCTCTTCCGTCCTGTACTGAATGTCTGTGTCTGTGTGGTGCGTGCTGACACTCGGCTAAACGAGCCGGTTGCCAGGGAGGTTACGGCGGGGACGACGGGCAAAATGGTGGCCTGAGCCACGTGCTTAAGGCCGGGGCACGCGGGCTGCCTCTGGATGAACGTCATCAGCCCCGGATCCCTTCCGGCATCAGCTTCGCGAGGTTGCGTACGCCGCGCAGCTGGAGCTGCTTGACGGCGCCGTCGCTGCGGCCCAGGACGGCCGCCGTCTCGGCGATGCTCATGCCCTGCAGGAAGCGCATGACCAGGCAGTCGCGCTGCTCGTCGGGGAGCTGGGTGAGTGCCTTGAGGAGGATCTCGTTGGTGAGGCCCGCGAGCACCGTCAGCTCGGGGCCCTCGGTGCTGTCGTCGTGCGCGCCCATGTCCTCGGTGGTCATCTCGAGGCGGGTGCGGCCGGCCTTGAAGTGGTCGGTGGCGAGGTTGCGGGCGATGGTCATGAGCCAGGCGCCGAAGTCCTTGCCCTGCCAGCGGAAGTTGGTCATGCTCCGCAGCGCCCGGAAGAAGGTCTCGGAGGTGAGGTCCTCGGCGAGGGTGGCCGAGCGGGTGCGGTAGTAGAGGAAGCGGTAGACCGAGCTCTGGTAGTGGTCGTAGAGGAGACCGAAGGCGTCCGAGTCGCCGGTGCGGGCCAGCTCGACCAGCGCGATCAGCCTGGTGCGCTCGAACTCGTCCTCCTCCGAGGAGGTGGCCAGGTCGGCGTCGCCGAATCCTCCGGAGCCACCGGTGGCACTGGGGCGGCCGATGCTGTCGCCGGCGAGCGCCTCGCTGAACAGGACGTCGTACCCGCCTGCGAGGAGGGGCTGCGGGACGATGATCAGACGCGTGAGGACGACGCGCAGGGCGTCGAGCCCGCGCGTGATGTCCAGACCGTCCGACGGCGTGCCGATAGCAACCCTCCAGCGATTCGTTCCCCCATGCCCTGCCGATCTTAGGGCAGCATCGCCTCTGAGTCAGTAAAATGTTGTGACGCAGAGTTACAGAGGACTCGTTCGGTGGGGGTCAGCGGCGCCTGCGGAGGGCCAGCGCGGCGGCCACGGTGCCGGACACCCCGCCGGCCACGGCACCCACCACCAGGCCGGCCCGCGCCGCCTTGCGGCCGGTGCGGTAGTCGCGGATGCGCCAGCCCTGCGCCCGGGCGTGGACCCGGAGCCGGGCGTCCGGGTTGATCGCGATCGGGTCACCGACGAGCGAGAGCATCGGCAGGTCGTTGTAGGAGTCGGAGTAGGCCGAGCACGCGGACAGGTCGAGTCCTTCGCGGGCGGCCAGTGCCTTGATCGCCTCCGCCTTGGCGGGGCCGTGGAGGAGGTCGCCCACCAGCTGTCCGGTGTAGACGCCGTCGACGTGCTCGGAGACCGTGCCCATCGCGCCGGTCAGCCCGAGGCGGCGGGCGATGATCGTGGCGATCTCGATCGGCGCGGCGGTGACCAGCCAGACCCGCTGGCCCTGGTCGAGGTGCATCTGGGCGAGGGCCCGGGTGCCGGGCCAGATCCGGTGAGCCATGGCCTCGTCGAAGATCTCCTCGCCGAGCTCCTCGAGCTCGCTGACCGTGTGGCCGGCGATGAAGCTCAGCGCCGAGTTGCGGGCCTCGGCCACGTGCTCGGGGTCCTCGACGCCGACCACGCGGAAGTAGGCCTGCTTCCACGCGGCGCCCAGGATGTCGCGGGTCGTGAAGAAGTCGCGCCGGTGCAGCCCGCGGGCCAGGTGGAAGATGCTGGCGCCCTGCATGACGGTGTTGTCGACGTCGAAGAAGGCCGCCGAGAACGGGTCGGCGGGCGTGACCAGCGCGGTCTCGACCTCCGCCGCCGCCGCCGCTGCCTCCCCTGCGAGCGTCGAGCGCTGCTGCAGGTTGAGATGGTGTCGGTGGCGGTCCGGATGCGGCACGCGATCACACTAGCGCCGGGGAGTCACGGCTCCGCCGGCTACCGGACCCCCGACCGGCGGGTGTGGAAGTATCCCTCCATGTCCAGCGTGAGCCCCCCTTCGGGCGTGACGGACGTGGCCGACCTGGTCACGGCTGCCGCCGAGGAGAGCCCCGACCGGCTCGCGCTCGTCGAGGCCGGCGGCCGCAGCCTCACCTGGGCCCAGCTCGACCAGGAAGTGAGCCGGATCGCGACCGGCCTGGGCGCCGCGGGTGTCGTCGCCGGTCTGCGCGTGATGTCGGCGCTAGGTAACCGGATCGAGTTCGTGACCACCTACCTCGGGACGCTGCGCGCGCAGGCGGTCGCCGTACCCGTCAACCCGTCGTCGACGCCCGGTGAGCTGGCTCGGATGATCGTCGACTCCGGATCGCGGATGGTGGTCGCCGACGGCACCACCGTCTCCGCGGTGCGCGAGGCGGTCGCCTTGCTGGGCAGGGCTCTCGACGGCGACATCGAGGGCCTGGGCGAGGTCGACCCGGACGTGATGGCCCGGGTGACGCTGCCGCGGATCGTCGTCGTCGGCGCCACCCTGCTTCCGGGGGAGCGCTCCTACGACCACCTGCGTGCCGACACCCCGCGGCCGTCGCCCGCCCTGCAGGACCCGGAGAAGCTCGCCGCCCTCCTCTACACCAGTGGTACGTCGGGCCGGCCGCGCGCCGCGATGCTCACCCACCGGGCGCTGCTGGCCAACATCGAGCAGGTCGCCGCGGTCGAGCCGCCGATGATGCACGGTGACGACGTCGTGCTCGGCGTACTCCCGCTCTTCCACGTCTACGGCCTCAACGCCGTGCTCGGCGGCGTCCTGCGGCACCGCGCCAAGCTGGTCCTGACCGAGCGCTTCGACCCGCAGGGCACCCTCGACCTGATCGAGGACGAGGCGTGCAGCGTCGTACCCGTCGCCCCGCCGGTCTTCGCCTACTGGCGCGACGTCGAGGCACTCGAGGAGCGTCTCGGTCCGGTGCGGCTGATCCTCTCCGGCTCCGCCCCGCTGTCGACCGAGGTGATCGAGGAGTTCACCGAGCGCACGGGCGTCCCGATCCACCAGGGCTACGGGCTGACCGAGGCGTCGCCCGTGGTGACCAGCACGCTGTGCTCGGAGTCGCTGCAGAACGGATCGGTGGGGGCCGCGCTCGAGGGCATCGAGATCCGGCTGGTCGACGAGGCCGGGCACCTGCCCCTCGGCGACGACCCGGGCGAGATCCAGATCAAGGGCGCCAACCTGTTCAGCGGCTACTGGCCCGACGGCTCGGACGGCCCCGACGACGAGGGCTGGTGGTCCACCGGCGACGTCGGCTTCCTCGACAGGACCGGCGACCTGTTCCTGGTCGACCGGCTCAAGGAGCTGGTCATCGTCTCCGGCTTCAACGTCTACCCGGTCGAGGTCGAGGACGTCATCCGCGAGACCCCCGGGGTCAGCGAGGTCGCCGTGATCGGCGTCGACGACCCCGTCTCCGGCGAGGCCGTGGTCGCCTACGTCGTGGCCCCCGGCGGCGACGCGGCGCAGGTCGAGGCCGCCGTACGCGAGCGCTGCGAGATGCGCCTGGCCCGCTTCAAGCGGCCCAGCCGGATCGAGGTGGTCGACGAGCTGCCGCTCACCGTCACCGGCAAGGTCCAGAAGGGGCGCCTGCGCGGGCTCGAGCGGCGGCGCACCCTCGGCATCCTGGAGTGAGCGCTCCGCGAGTCACCCTCTACGGCCGGCCGGGCTGCCACCTGTGCGACGACGCCCGGGTGGTGATCGCGCGGGTCTGCGCCGACCTGGGGGAGTCCTACGTCGAGATCTCCGTCGACGACGACCCCGCCCTGGCCCGGCGCTTCGGCGAGGAGGTGCCGGTCACCTTCGTCGACGGCCGCCAGCACGACTTCTGGCGCGTCGATGAGGCCCGCCTGCGCGCCGCGCTCGCCTGAGAGCGCCTGGTTCCAAGGGCGGCTCCCTGCCACCCGCCGACAGTGGCTCATCTCACATGTGATAGTCCGACACCGGCACAGCGCCCGGCAGAGGCGCCTGCTCGTTTTGTTCTCGCGTTCACAAACTCCTACAGTGATCGGGCCGCACCCCCAGCGCCTGAGAAATGTGCCCCAGAACCCCCACAACGTGGCGTGCGACTGGAAAGTAGAGCAGTGACCGCACGGAGTTCGAGCGAGACCGCCCGGGACATCCCCGAGGCGACGGTCGCCCGCCTGCCCGTCTACCTGCGAGCGCTGACGACCCTGGCCGAGGGCGGCACCCGCACCTGCTCCTCCGAGGACCTCGCCGCCGCGGCCGGCGTCAACAGCGCCAAGCTGCGCAAGGACCTCTCCTACCTCGGCAGCTACGGCACCCGCGGGGTCGGGTACGACGTCGACTACCTGCGCTACCAGATCGCCCGCGAGATCGGCGTGACCCAGGACTGGCCGGTCGTCATCGTCGGCATCGGCAACCTGGGCCACGCCCTGGCCAACTACTCCGGCTTCCGCAGCCGCGGGTTCCGCGTGGTCGCGCTGCTCGACGCCGACCCGGCGCGCCACGACGAGGTCGTCGCCGGCGTCGACGTACGCCCCTTCGACGACCTCGAGCAGATCGTCGGCGACCAGAGCGTCGCGATCGGCGTCATCGCCACGCCCGCCATCGCCGCCCAGGACGTCGCCGACCGCATGGTCGCCTGCGGCATCACGAGCATCCTCAACTTCGCGCCGGCCGTGATCGCGGTGCCCGACGGCGTCGACGTCCGCAAGGTCGACCTCTCCATCGAGCTGCAGATCCTGGCCTACCACGAGCAGCGCAAGGCGCAGAGCGCATGAGGGGGCCAGCATGAGCGTCCTCGTGGTGGGCATCTCCCACAACTCCGCCCCGGTCTCCCTGCTCGAGCGGGTCGCGCTCGACGACGACGGCGTCAACAAGCTGATCAGCGATGCCAACGCCAGTGAGCACGTCAACGAGGCCACGGTCATCTCCACCTGTAACCGGGTCGAGATCTACACCGACGTCGACCGCTTCCACGGCAGCGTCGAGGAGCTCTCGCGGCTCCTGCTCGACCGCGCCGGCGAGTCGACCGAGGCGATGCTGCCGCACCTCTACGTCCACTACGACGACGCCGCGGTGTCCCACCTCTTCCAGGTCGCGGCCGGTCTCGACTCCATGGCGGTCGGGGAGGCCCAGATCCTGGGCCAGGCCCGCGAGGCGCTGCGCCTTGGCCAGGAGCTCGGCACCGTCGGACCGGCCCTCAACCTGCTGTTCCAGCAGGCGCTGCGCGTCGGCAAGCGCTCCCGTGCCGAGACCGACATCGACCGTGTCGCGCCGACCCTGGTCACCGCCGCCCTCCAGCGCTCTGCCGAGTCCGTCGGCGACGTCGCCGGCAAGCGGGTCCTCATCGTCGGCGCCGGCGCGATGGCCGGGCTCGCCACCGCCACCGTCACCCGCCTGGGCGCGGGCGACGTCACCGTCGTCAACCGCACGCCGGGTCGCGCCGACCGCCTCGTCCTCGAGTACGGCGTGCGTGCGGCCGCGATGCCCGACCTCGCCGCCGAGCTCGCCGCGGCTGACGTCGTGATCACCTGCACCGGCGCCCGCGGCGTCCTGGTGACCCGCGAGATGGTCGAGGCAGCGCTGCCCGAGCCGCGTCCCTTCTCGATCATCGACCTCGCCCTCCCGCACGACGTCGACCCGGCCGTGGTCGGGCTCCCCGGCGTGACGCTGGTCGACCTCGCGCAGCTCTCGGAGCTCCTGCACGACTCCGCCGCCGGCCGTGAGGTCGCCGAGGTCCGCCGGATCGTCACCCAGGAGGTCACCGCCTTCCTGGCGGCCCGTCGCCAGGCCAGCGTGACCCCGACCGTCGTCGCCCTGCGCTCCATGGCCACCTCGGTCGTCGACGCCGAGATGATCCGTCTGGCCGGACGCCTGCCCGACCTCGACGAGGCCGCGCGCCAGGAGATCCTCCACACCGTGCGCCGGGTCGCCGACAAGCTGCTCCACGAGCCGACGGTCCGCGTCAAGGAGCTCGCCAACGACCAGGGCGCGGTCTCCTACGCCGCGGCCCTCGCCGAGCTGTTCGCCCTCGACCCCGAGGCCGTCGACGCCGTCACCCGGCCGGAGGGGCTCGCATGAGTCTCCCCGCGCTGCGCGTCGGCACCCGCGCCTCCCTGCTGGCCACCACCCAGGCCGGCCACGTCGCCGAGCTCATCCGCACCACCCTCGGCCGCGACGCCGAGCTGGTCGAGGTCAGCACCAAGGGCGACCGCACGCAGGCGGCCGGCACCCCGCTCGAGTCCATGGGCGGCACCGGGGTGTTCGTCAGCGCCCTGCGCGACGCCCTGCTCGACGGGCGCGTCGACATCGCCGTCCACTCGCTCAAGGACGTCCCCACCTACCCCGCCGACGGCATCACGCTGGCCGCCGTACCCCTCCGCGAGGACCCGCGCGACGTCGTGGTCGCCCGCGACGGCCTGACGCTGGGCGAGCTCCCCGTCGGCAGCAGGGTCGGCACCGGCTCTCCCCGACGGGTCGCGCAGCTGCACGCGCTCGGCCTCGGTTTGGACGTGGTCGGCGTTCGTGGCAACGTCGACACCAGGATCGGCAAGGTCCGTTCGGGTGAGTACGACGCAGTCGTGCTCGCGCGTGCGGGGCTCGCCCGCATCGGCCGTCTCGACGAGGCCACCGAGGTGCTCGACCCGCTGCAGATGCTTCCCGCCCCCGGGCAGGGTGCGTTGGCGATCGAGTGCCTCAGCGAGGGTGATCTGGCCGCCGAGCTCCAACAGCTCGACGACCCGGCCACCCGAGCAGCGGTCAACGCCGAACGCGCCGTGCTCGCCACCCTCGAAGGTGGGTGCTCCGCACCGATCGGGGCACTGGCCGAGGTGGCGGAGGGCGACGACGGTGACGAGATCTGGGTGCGGGCCATCGCGCTCTCACCCGATGGGGGCCTGTCGGTGCGGATGTCCGCATCCGGCGCCCCCGCTGACGCCACGAGCGTCGGCATCCGACTGGCGAACGAGATGCTCGCCGACGGAGCAGGACAACTGAATCAACCGGCAGAACCATCAGCAGAGGTGCAGAACGCATGACGCGAGGCAAGACCACAGGAACGAACCAGGCCACTACACGCGGCTGGGTGTCGTTCGTAGGCAGCGGCCCGGGCGACCCCGACCTGCTGACGGTGCGCGCCGTCGAGCTCATCAAGCAGGCCGAGGTGATCGTGACCGAGTCACCCGAGCACGCCCCGCTGGTGCGTTCGCTCCTCGGGCTCCCCGAGCCGGTCGAGCCCGACGAGACCGATGAGGGCGACGTCGTCGTCGAGGTCCCGGCCGGCCCCGAGCTGGTGGACGGCGGCTTCGGCGAGGACGGCCAGCCCCTGACCCACGCGGCGCGGGCCAAGGTCGTCGTCCGGTACGCCAAGAAGGGCCGGCGCGTCGTACGCCTGCTCTCCGGCGACCCCTTCCTCTACGCCTCCGGGCCCGAGGAGGCCCAGGCCGTCGCCAAGGCCGGCATCGGCTTCGAGGTCGTCCCTGGTGTCTCGTCCGTCGGCGCGGTCCCGGCCTACGCCGGGATCCCGCTGACCACCAAGGACCACCGTGAGATGTCGGTGATCACCTGTGGCGACAAGGTCGACTGGACCGCCTACGCGGACAACCGGACCCTGGTCCTGCTCTCCGCCGTCGGCCAGATCGGCGACATCGCCACGGCCCTGATGCTCGCGGGCCGCTCGCCCGAGACCCCGGTCGCGATGACCCGGGTCGGCACCACCACGGGCCAGGCCACCGTCATCTCCACGCTCGAGCACATCGGCGCCGACTCCCGCGCGGCCCGGATGACGCCGCCCGCGATCACCGTCGTCGGCAACGTCGTCGACCTGCGCGAGACGCTGTCGTGGTTCGAGAGCAAGCCGCTCTTCGGCTGGCGCGTGCTCGTGCCCCGCACCAAGGACCAGGCCCCGGCGCTGTCGGCCCGCCTGCGCGGCTACGGCGCGGTGCCCGAGGAGGTCCCGACCATCTCGGTCGAGCCGCCCCGCAACCCGCTCCAGATGGACAAGGCCGTGCGTGGCCTGGTCGAGGGCCGCTACGAGTGGATCGCCTTCACCTCCGTCAACGCGGTCAAGGCGGTGCGCGAGAAGTTCGAGGAGTACGGCCTCGACGCGCGTGCGTTCTCCGGCCTCAAGATCGCCGCGGTCGGCGACAAGACCGCCGCCGCCATCGCCGCCTGGGGCCTGCGCGCCGACCTGCTGCCCTCAGGCGAGCAGTCCGCCGCCGGGCTGCTGGCCGACTGGCCGGAGTACGACGACCTGCTCGACCCCATCAACCGGGTGTTCCTGCCGCGCGCCGACATCGCCACCGAGAACCTCGTCGCCGGCCTGGTCGACCTGGGCTGGGAGTGCGACGACGTCACCGCCTACCGCACCGTGCGGGCAACGCCGCCGCCGGCGCCGACGCGCGACGCGATCAAGACCGGCAAGTTCGACGCGGTCGTCTTCACGTCGTCCTCGACCGTGCGCAACCTGGTCGGCATCGCCGGCAAGCCGCACCCGTCGACGATCATCGCCGTGATCGGGCCCGCGACCGCCAAGACCGCCGAGGAGCACGGCCTGCGGGTCGACGTGCTTTCTCCCAAGCCGGACGTCGACGCCCTGGTCGACGCCCTCGCCGACTTCGGTGCCGCCCGTCGGGTCGCGATGCTCGACGCCGGTGACCCGGTCACCAAGCCGTCGGCGCGCAAGCCGTCGGGTCGTCGTACCAAGGCGACCTCGTCGCGGTAACGACATGACCGATCAGGACGTCCCTTCCGTAGCCGGCCCGGTCGTGCGACCGCGCCGGCTGCGGACGACGCCCGCGCTGCGCCGGATGGTGGCGGAGACCTCGGTCGAGCCGCGTCAGCTCGTGCTGCCGCTGTTCGTGCGTGAGGGTCTCGACGAGCCCCGGCCCATCAGCTCGATGCCGGGCGTCGTGCAGCACACCCGGTCGTCGCTCGCGGCGGCCGCGGCCGAGGCCGCCGAGCTCGGTCTCGGCGGCGTGATGCTCTTCGGGATCCCGACGCGAAAGGACGCCACCGGCTCGGGCGCGCTCGACCCCGACGGCATCCTCAACGTGGCGATCAGCGACGTGGTGGCCGAGGTCGGCGACGCCATCACCGTCATGAGCGACCTGTGCCTCGACGAGTTCACCGACCACGGCCACTGCGGGGTGCTCACCGCCGACGGTCGCGTCGACAACGACGCCACCCTGGCGGCGTACGCCGAGATGGCGCGTGTGCAGGCCGCGGCCGGCGTCCACATGGTCGGCCCCAGCGGGATGATGGACGGACAGGTCGGCGTGGTCCGGGCGGCGCTCGACGGCGCCGGCCACCAGGACATCTCGATCCTGGCCTACTCCGCCAAGTACGCCTCGGCGTTCTTCGGTCCGTTCCGCGAGGCCGTCGACTCCTCGCTCGAGGGCGACCGCCGCACGTACCAGCAGGACCCCGCCAACGCGATCGAGGGCGTGCGCGAGGCGCTGCTCGACGTCGAGCAGGGCGCCGACATCGTCATGGTGAAGCCGGCGCTGGCCTACCTCGACGTGCTGCGCCGCGTGCGCGACGCCGTCTCCGTGCCGGTCGCGGCCTACAACATCTCCGGCGAATACGCCATGGTCGAGGCGGCCGCCGCCAACGGCTGGATCGACCGCGAGGCAGCGATCCTCGAGACCCTGACCTCGATCCGCCGCGCCGGCGCCGACGTCATCCTCACCTACTGGGCCGCCGAGGCCGCCCGGCTCCTGCGCTGACCCTCTCCGGAAAGTACGGAACGTTTTCGACCCGTTCCGCGCCGGCTCACGTCGAAAACGTTCCGTACTTTCCCGGCGGTGAGAAGACCGAGGCCCCCTAGGGTGTGGCGCATGAGCGAGGTAGAGGTCGAGCAGCGCGACGGCGTACAGGTCATCACCATCAACCGTCCGGAGGCGCGCAACGCCCTCAACGGTGCGGTGGCGCGCGGCATCGCGGCCGCGATCGACGAGCTGGAGGACTCATCCGACCTGCGGGTGGCCGTGCTGACGGGTGCCGGGGGCACGTTCTGCGCCGGCATGGACCTCAAGGCGTTCCTCACCGGCGACGTGCCGCTGGTCGAGGGCCGGGGCCTGGGCGGGCTGACCGAGGCGCCGCCGCGCAAGCCGCTGATCGCCGCGGTGGAGGGGTACGCCGTGGCGGGCGGCTTCGAGCTGCTGCTCGCCTGCGACCTCGTGGTCGCCTCCGAGACCGCCATGTTCGGCGTGCCCGAGGTCAAGCGTGGCCTGGTGGCGGCCGCGGGCGCCGCGCTGCTGCTGCCCCAGCGGATCCCGCAGGCGATCGCGCTCGAGATGCTGATGACCGGCGCCTCGATCGACGCCGCCCGGGCCGCCCAGCTGGGCCTGGTCAACCGGCTGACCCCGGAGGGTGGCGCCCTCGCCGGTGCGCTCGAGCTGGCGGCCCAGGTCGCCGCCAACGGGCCGCTGGCCGTCGCGGTCAGCAAGCAGATCGCCCGCTCCGCCCCGGACTGGACCCTGGAGGAGGGTTGGCGCCGGCAGACCGAGCTGATGATGCCGGTGTTCACGTCCGAGGACGCCCAGGAGGGCGCGACGGCGTTCGCGGAGAAGCGTCCGCCGGTGTGGAAGGGCCGCTGAGCCGACTCAGCCGGCAGTGGCAGCGGCCGCGGGGACGGTGAAGGTGAACGTGCAGCCCTCACCCTCGGGGCACTCGAGCTCGATGGCACCGCCCATCAGCGTCACCAGCTGCTTGCAGATGGCCAGTCCGAGCCCGGTGCCGCCGTACCTCCGGGTGATCGAGGGGTCGGCCTGGTTGAAGGACTCGAAGAGCCGCGTCTGCTGCTCGGCGCTGACCCCGATCCCGGAGTCGGCCACCTCGAACCGGACCATCGGCCCGGCCGCCGAGGCGTCGTCGGTGACGCTGACCCGCACCCAGCCGTCGTGGGTGAACTTCACCGCGTTGCCGATGAGGTTGGTCAACACCTGCGCCAGCCGGGAAGGGTCGCCGGTGACGCGGTCGTCGACCCGCTCGTCGATGTGCACCGACAGCGCCAGGCCCTTGGCCGCGGCCTCGGCGCGATGCGGCGCGACGACCTCGTCGACCAGCCCCCGCAGCCCGAACTGGACCTCCTCGAGGGACGTCTTGCCGGCCTCGATCCGGGAGAAGTCCAGGATCTCGTCGACCAGACGGAGCAGCCGGTCGCCCTGACGGTCCATCACCTTGGCGAGCCTCAGCTGCTCCTCGTCGAGGTCGGTCTCGCACAGCATCTCGGCCGCGGCCAGCACACTGGTCAGCGGAGTCCGGATCTCGTGGCTCATGTTGGCGAGGAACAGCGACTTGGCGCCGTTGGCCCGCTCCGCCGTACGGCGGGCGTCGGCCAGGTCGGCCTGCATCCGGTTGCGCTCGGTGATGTCCTCAGCGATGCCGTAGACGCCCACCACCTCGTCGTCGACCACGATCGGCAGCCCGGTCACGCTCAGGTCCACCAGCCGACCGTCCTTGTGACGGAAGCGGACCTCGAACCGCTGAGGACGGCGCTCCACCATCTCGAGGAACGCGTTGACCGTGGGCTCGAGCTCCTCCGGCGGCAGCATCTCGGTGAACGGCATCCCGAGCAGCTCGTCCGCCGCGTAGCCGCTGACGCGCTCGGCGGCCGGGTTGACGGTCGTGAAGCAGCCCTCGAGGTCGAGCGAGAAGACGGCGTTGGGGTGGTACTCGAACAGCGAGCGGTAGCGCTCGCCGGTCTCGCGCATCTCGCGCTCCACCGCGGCCAGGCGCGCGGAACCCTGCTGCTCCTCAGCGTCTGCGCTCATCGCCGCTGTCACCTCCCGGACCCCGATGCCGTGGGGCCGACCCTAAGGGACTCGGACGCGGTAGGCCCCGTGGGACTCGAACCCACAACCAAGAGATTAAAAGTCTCCTGCTCTGCCAATTGAGCTAGGGGCCCATGACCACGAGGAAGTATCGCAGGCGGTTCGTCGCCGGTTGACGGGTAGTCGTCGAGGCATTCGGGTACCTCGGGCGATTCCGAGAGAACTGGAGGGACCATGTCCACCACAGAGATCATCGTGCTCGTCGTCATCGTCATCGCGGTGCTCGCCGTGCTTGCACTCGTCGCGGCCATGATGAACAAGAAGAAGGCCGAGCGCCGCCGGCACGAGGCCGAGCAGCTCCGCACCGAGGCCGTCAGCCATCGAGGCACCGCCGCGGAGACCGCACGGCAGGCCCAGGAGGCCGAGGCGGAGGCCCAGCTCAAGCGCGCCGAGGCCGAGCGTGCCGAGCAGCGAGCCGCCGAGGCGCGCCAGGGTCACCACGTCGAGGAGGCGCGCACCGAGGACGCCATCCGCGAGGCGGACCGGATCGACCCCGACGTCGACCACACCTCCGACGACTACCGTCCGGGCACCGTGACCTGACCCCAGGAGGGCGGGCAGCGGCACGCCCGTTGGCCCGCCCGACACGCCCGCGACGCACAACCTTCATGGGTGCTCGGCAGAAACTTCGCTCCGGAAAGTTCGGTTGTGGCGATTGCTTGGTAGTGTCGTAGTTGCAACAGGTGCAAGTTCCAGCTGGTCTAACGCCCAAGGAGTTTGTGATCCACCGGCGTTTCTGGTTTGTGGTGTTACCAATCACGGGTCGGAGCGACGTGTCACCGCATCTGATGCGGGTCGCCGAAGTGGCGACTTTCGTTCCGATAACAGGAGTATCGAGCACATGGCTCAAGGCACCGTGAAGTGGTTCAACGCTGAGAAGGGCTTCGGCTTCATTGCAC
Organism: Nocardioides szechwanensis; assembly: GCF_900103935.1. Lineage (GTDB taxonomy): Bacteria > Actinomycetota > Actinomycetes > Propionibacteriales > Nocardioidaceae > Nocardioides > Nocardioides szechwanensis. The sequence continues at coordinate 123,895 of NZ_FNIC01000003.1, read as the reverse complement.
AGGAGGACGGCGGCGACGACGTTTTCGTGCACTACTCGGCGATCCAGACCCAGGGCTACAAGTCCCTGGACGAAAACCAGAAGGTCGAGTTCGACGTGACCCAGGGTCCCAAGGGTCCCCAGGCTGAGAACGTTCGGGCCGTCTGAGTTCAGACGACTCTCGAGTCTTCGCACGAGGCCTCAACCCGTTTTCGGGTTGGGGCCTCGTGGCCTTTTCGGGGCATGCCAGGGGCTGCGGGCATGGCCCGTTATGACCAGTTGGAAAGCGAATGTTTGCGCGTACGCTTGGCTGGGAAGGCTCGATCGGATAGCGCCCACCAACTCGGACGGAGACCCTCGTGTACGACCAGTTCGACGTGACGCTCGAGGACGTCGACCTCCTCGGCGAGGTGGAGCTGACGACCAACCTGATCATCGCGGCCAGCGAGTCCGACGGGCACCTGCCCGCGGAGGAGATCGACCGGATCCTCGGCGTCGCCCCTCCTCAGCCCCGCCGCGAGGCCTGAGCGCCTCTTCCGCCCCGACCTACCCGACCCGCCTGCGCTGCCGCCGGCGGGTTCTTCTTTGCCCTTGCACTCATACCGTAGGGGGGTATGGTGTAAGCATGGCGACTGAACACCAGCACGGCTACATCCAGCGCAAGGACGACTACCTCAAGCGGTTGCGCCGGATCGAGGGCCAGGCCCGCGGCCTCCAGCGCATGGTCGAGGAGGAGCAGTACTGCATCGACATCCTCACCCAGGTGTCCGCCATGACCAAGGCACTCCAGGCGGTCTCGATCGGACTGCTGGAGGAGCACATGCACCACTGCGTGGTCGACGCCGCCCGGGCGGGCGACGACGAGGCACGCGAGAAGGTGGCCGAGGCCGTCGAGGCGATCGCCCGACTGGTCCGGTCCTGAACAGCAACCCTGAGAGGCACGCCATGAGCGAAGTCAGCACCTGGAACGTCACCGGCATGACCTGCGGCCACTGCGCCACCTCGGTCGCCGAGGAGATCGGCGAGATCGACGGTGTCGAGAGCGTCGAGGTCTCCCACGAGTCCGGGGAGGCCGTGGTCACCAGCGCCGCCCCGCTCGACCGTGCGGCCGTGGAGGCCGCCGTGGCCGAGGCGGGCTACGCGCTCGCCTGAGCGGCGCCCGTCATGAGCCATCGATGAGCCAGTCATGAGTACGACGCAGCGGGTCCTCGGTTTCGTGGCCGGTCTGGCGGCGGTGTTCGCCGTCGGGCTCGGCCTGGGCCAGCTCGTCGACCTCGAGGAGCCGGCCCCGGTGCGCCAGACGCCCAGCCACACGCCCAACCAGGCGCCCAGCGAGCAGCCCAGCCACGCGCCGAGCGACCACGACGAGAGGGAGGTGCCCTGATGTCGACGAGTGAGATCGAGCTCGCGATCAGCGGCATGACCTGTGCGTCGTGCGCCAACCGGATCGAGCGCAAGCTCAACAAGCTCGAGGGCGTCACCGCGAGCGTCAACTACGCCACGGAGAAGGCGAAGGTCGCCTACCCCGACTCGGTGTCCACCGCCGACCTGCTCTCGACGGTGGAGGCTGCGGGCTACTCCGCCGCCGTGCCGGCCCCTCCTGGGACGACTGCGGACGGCGGAGCCCCCGAGGGCGACCCCGAGCTCGACGCACTCCGGCAGCGGCTGGTGGTCTCGGCCGTCCTGGCCGTGCCGATCATCGCCATGTCGATGGTGCCCGCCCTGCAGTTCGACCACTGGCAGTGGGCCTCCCTGACCCTCGCTGCGCCGGTCGCGGTCTGGGGTGCCTGGCCCTTCCACCGGGCCGCCTGGACCAACGCCCGCCACGGCGCGACCACGATGGACACCCTGGTGTCGGTCGGGGTGCTGGCCGCGTTCGGATGGTCGCTGCTGGCGCTCTTCTTCGGTACGGCCGGCGACCCGGGCATGACGCACCCGTTCCGTCTCACCGTCGACCGCAGCAGCGGGCTCGACAACATCTACCTCGAGGTCGCCGCGGGGGTCACGACCTTCCTGCTGGCGGGGCGCTGGTTCGAGAAGCGGTCCAAGCGCCGAGCCGGCGCCGCGCTCCGCGCCCTGATGGACCTGGGCGCCAAGGACGTGGGCCTGCTCCGCGACGGGGTCGAGACGCGCGTGCCCGCGGGGTCGCTCGCGGTGGGCGACCTGTTCGTCGTACGGCCGGGGGAGAAGGTCGCCACCGACGGCGTCGTCGACTCCGGCCACTCGGCGGTCGACGCCTCCATGCTCACCGGTGAGCCGGTGCCGGTGGAGGTCGGCCCCGGGTCCACGGTCACGGGCGCCACGGTCAACGCCAGCGGCCGGCTCGTGGTGCGCGCGACGCGGATCGGTGCCGACACGCAGCTGGCCCAGATGGCGCGGCTGGTCGAGGAGGCCCAGAACGGCAAGGCCGAGGTTCAGCGCCTGGCCGACCGGGTCTCCGGCTTCTTCGTGCCGGTCGTGATCGCGCTGTCGGTGGGCACGCTCGGCTTCTGGCTCGGGGGTGGCGCCGATGCGTCGGTGGCCTTCACCGCCGCGGTCGCCGTCCTGATCATCGCCTGCCCGTGCGCCCTCGGCCTGGCCACGCCGACCGCGCTCATGGTCGGCACCGGACGCGGCGCCCAGCTGGGCATCGTGATCCGCGGGCCCGAGGTCCTCGAGTCGACCCGCGCCGTCGACACCGTGGTGCTCGACAAGACCGGAACGGTCACCACCGGCCGGATGTCGCTGGTCGAGACCGTGGCTGCCGACGGCGAGTCCGTCGACGACGTACGACGCACGGCCGGCGCCGTCGAGGCCGGCTCGGAGCACCCCATCGCCCGCGCGATCGCCGAGTCGGCGTCGCACGAGGAGGTCGCCGGCTTCCGCAACCTCGAGGGTCTCGGCGTCCGAGGGACCGTCGGTGTCCGCGAGGTCCTGGTCGGCCGCCCGGCGCTGCTCGAGCGCGAGGGGCTGCCGCTCGGCCCGGAGCTGCTCGCCGCGGTCGACCGGGCCGAGGCCGCGGGGCGCACCGCGGTGGCGGTGGGCTGGGACGGCACCGCTCGCGGGGTCCTCGTCGTCTCGGACACCCTGAAGCCGACGTCGGCCGAGGCGATCGTCGCGCTGCGGGGGCTCGGGCTGACCCCGGTGCTGCTCACCGGCGACAACGAGCGCGCAGCGCGCGCCGTCGCTGCCGAGGTCGGGATCGAGAGGGTAGTCGCCGAGGTGCTGCCGGCCGACAAGGTCGACGTGGTCAAGCAGCTCCAGTCCGAGGGCAGGGTCGTGGCCATGATCGGCGACGGCGTCAACGACGCCGCCGCGCTCGCGCAGGCCGACCTGGGCATCGCGATGGGCACCGGCACCGACGTGGCCATCGAGGCCAGCGACCTCACGCTCGTCCGGGGCGACCTGCGGGTCGCGGCGGACGCCGTACGGCTGTCCCGGCGCACGCTGGCCACGATCAAGGGCAACCTCTTCTGGGCCTTCGCCTACAACGTCGCTGCCCTGCCGCTGGCCGCCGCCGGCCTCCTCAACCCGATGCTCGCCGGCGCCGCCATGGCCCTCTCCTCGATCTTCGTCGTCACCAACAGCCTCCGCCTGCGCCGCTTCTCCTGATCGCTCTCCTTCTCGGGATAGTCCCCAACAGGAGAGCGAATAAGAGGGCTCTTATGGTCCCTCCTGTTAGGGACTATCCCGGCGCACGACTCAGGAAGGGGGAGGTCAGCAGGTGGCGAAGAGGACGGGGCCGTTGCTGAGGTCGGAGAGCACGTAGGAGCCCTCGACCGTCTCGAGCTCCATAGTCAGGAGACGGCCGTCGGCCTCGACGCGGCCGAGCTCGAAGCGGTCGGAGAAGTCGCCGCCCTGTCCGGGTGCGGGACCGGCGGCGAGTACGGCGCGCGAGTCGGCGTTGGCGCGGGCCTGGTCGTCGTTCTCGAAGGCGAGCGCCAGGCGCAGGTCGAGGCCGGGCTGCACCGACAGCGCGAACGCCGTGAACGGGTTGACCTCGCCGGCCTCCCGCACGAGCTCGTCGGCCAACGCCTGGTCGTCGGGGTCCGCCTGGCCCATGGAGAGCGCCGCGCACGCGTGGTCACCGGTGTAGATGCTGGCCGACAGGGCCTCACCGGACGCGTCGACCACGTCGTCCATCCCGGCGGCCGGGTCCCCGTCACCGAGCGCGTCGTCCAGCGCGTCCTCGAGGTACTCGACCGTGTCGCTGGTGAAGATCAGCGAGTCCTCCTCGTCGAGCGCGACGTAGCCGAGCTCGGGGGTGACGCCGCCGATCCGGCCGAGCGCCTCGGAGCCACCCATCCACACTCCTGCCTCGTCGTCCGGCTCGGTGTAGCCCAGCGTCTTGAGCTGTGCGGCCAGGCTGCCCCAGTCGGTCGACTCCGGGAGGTGCATCATCACGACCGCGCCTGCCTCGGACTGGCTGAACAGTTCCCAGTCGACCGACGCCGGCGAGAAGCCGAAGCGCACGTGCATGACCTGCGCCGACTCCGGCAGGGCGGAGGCCGAGGTGAGGTCGGCGTCGTACCCCTGGTCGAGGAAGTCGACCACCTCGCCCTGTGGACTGTCGGCGTCGAGGTCGACCCCCAGCTCCTCGCGTACGGCGGACCAGTCGGTCCAGGAGAAGCGCTGACCGTCGCTCGGGGCGAGGTCCATCGCCCGCTGCAGGTCGGTGCGGTGGGCGTCGCGCCACCAGCGCAGGCCGACCACCGTGGCCGCCGTGACGAGGGCCAGGACGACGACGAGAACCCCGATGTTCCTCAGACGTTTACGGTTCACGGTGGCGCCGGTCTCCTGTCGTGGCCAAGGTGGTGTGAGACTAGCCGTCGTGCCTGCATCTCCTCTCCCGGACGTGCTCTCCGCCGGGGTCGTGGTCTTCCGTCCCGGCAAGCGGGTCCTGCTCGTGCACCGCCCCAAGTACAACGACTGGTCGTTCCCCAAGGGCAAGCTCGACCGGGGCGAGCACGCCGCGGCGGCCGCGGTCCGTGAGGTCGCCGAGGAGACCGGCCTCCACGTCCGGCTCGGCCCACCGCTGGGCAGCCAGCGCTACTCGCTCGGTGCACGGATGAAGACCGTCAGCTACTGGACCGGACGGCCGGTCGGCGACCACGACGTCAGCGGTTACCTGGTCAACGCCGAGATCGACGACCTGGAGTGGCTCGAGGCGTCGGAGGCGGCTGAGCGGCTCAGCTACGACTACGACCGGTCCACCCTGGCCGAGGCGCTGAAGGCGCGGCGGCGTACCACCCCACTGGTCGTCCTGCGGCACGGGCCGTCCCGCTCCCGCAAGGCGTGGCGCGGTGACGACCGGCTCCGGCCCCTGCTCCAGGCGGGGCGTGTCCAGGCCCAGCGCCTCGTGCCGCTATTGGCGGCGTACGGCGTCAGCCGGGTGGTGACGTCGAGCAGCGTGCGGTGCCTGGAGACCGTCACGCCGTACGCCGACACGACGGGCTGGTCGCTCGAGCCCGACGACCGGCTGAGCGAGGAGGACTGCTCACCCAAGCGCGTACGCCGTGTCGTCGACGACCTCGTCGGCGACCTGGTCCGGGACGACCGCGGCGCGGTGCTGTGCACGCACCGTCCGGTCCTGCCCGAGGTGTTCGAGGCGCTCGGGATCGACGACCCGAAGCTCGCCGTGGGCGAGATGCTGGTGGCCCATCTGCGCAAGGGCGTCGTGGTCGCTGCCGAGCGGCATCTGGCGCGCTGAGTCAAGCCCGCCGGCCGTTGTTCACGTGACCGTCGTCTCACCTCCGGCGGCCGGTGGCCAACTGGCAGGGCCGAGTTCACCCCTCGTTCACCGACGACCCCGGATCCGTCCACCTGCGCTCCCTAACTTCTGAGACGTCACACAACAGACGAAACAGGAGAACTGAAGTGAAGCTCACTTCCATCCGCCGGGCACTGGTGCCCGGCATCGCCGCCCTCGCCCTCGCGCTCAGCGCCTGTGGTGGAAGCGACGCCGGCGACGACACCTCAGGGGATGGCGTCAGCGGCAAGGTCGCGGTCGACGGCTCCTCGACGGTGTTCCCGATGAGCGACGCCGCTGCCGAGCTCCTTCTCGAGGAGACCCCCGACGTCGACGTAACCGTCGGCGAGTCCGGCACGGGTGGCGGCTTCGAGGCCTTCTGTGCCGACAAGACCGACATCTCCGACGCCTCGCGCCCGATCAAGGACGAAGAGGCTGCGATCTGCGAGGAGGCGGGGATCGACTACACCGAGCTCCAGGTCGCCACCGACGCGCTCACCATGGTCGTGCACCCCGACCTCGCGGTCGACTGCCTGACCGTCGACCAGATCATCCAGCTGTGGGGCCCCGACTCCAAGGTCAAGAACTGGAACGAGCTGGACCCGAGCTTCCCCGACCAGGAGATCTCGCTGTACGGCCCCGGCACCGACTCGGGCACCTACGACTACATGGCCGCTGATGTCATCGGCGCCGAGTCGGAGTCGACCCGCGCCGACTACCAGTCCTCTGAGGACGACAACGTCCTGGTGCAGGGCGTCGCCGGCACCGAGGGTGCGACCGGCTACTTCGGCTACACGTACTACGAGGAGAACACCGACTCGCTGAAGGCGCTTTCCATCGACAGTGGCAACGGCTGTGTCGAGCCCTCGGCCGAGACGGCCCAGGACGGGTCCTACACGCCGCTGGCCCGGCCGCTGTTCATCTACGTCAACAACGCCAAGTACAACGACAACGAGGCGGTCAAGACGTACGTGGACTTCTACATCGAGAACCTCGCCGAGATTGCCGAGGTCGGGAAGTTCATTCCGCTGAGCGACGAGCTCTACGGCGAGACGCAGTCCGCGCTCGAGGGCATCGGAAGCTGATCAAGGGCTACTGACCAGCTGATGAGCACCATCTCCAGCACCGGCGCAGGCCCGCCCTTCGGGGCGGGCCTGCCCGCTGCGCCCGACCTTCGCAAGAAGGCGCGTCCGCTCGAGACCGTGATCCGCACCATCTTGATGGTGTCGGCGTTCCTCTCGGTCGCCATCACCGTCGGCATCATCTTCGCGCTGATCCGCCCGGTGATCGATTTCTTCGCCGAAGTCCCTTTCGGGGACTTCTTCGCGACTGAGGGCACTCACGCCGTGCTCCCGCTCGTCGGCGGCACCTTGATGACCACCGTCATCGCGTTGCTGGTCGCCGTACCGCTCGGGCTCGGCGCGGCGATGTACCTCTCCGAGTACGCCTCACGTCGGGCGCGCAGGGTCCTCAAGCCGACGGTGGAGCTCCTCGCCGGCGTGCCCTCGGTGGTCTATGGCTTCTTCGCGCTCAGCTTCGTGACGCCGACGCTGCTGCAGGACATCCTGAGCCTCGAGGTGGGTTTCACCAACGCTCTCTCCGCCGGGCTCGTCCTCGGCGTCATGGTCATCCCCACCGTCGCTTCACTGTCCGAGGACGCCCTGACGGCCGTGCCGCAGTCGATGCGCCAGGGGTCGATGGCGATGGGCGCCAACCGCATGCAGACCACCCTTCGGGTCGTGCTGCCGGCCGCCTTGTCGGGCGTCGCCGCGGCGGTCGTCCTGGGCATGTCGCGCGCGGTCGGCGAGACGATGATCGTCACGCTGGCCTCGGGCAACCTGAAGAACCTATCGGCCGACCCCCGCGAGGACATGCAGACCATGACCGGCTTCATCGCGACCACGGCAGGCGGTGAGAACGCCGTTGGCTCGACGTCCTACAACGAGCTGTTCGCCGTCGGCATGCTGCTCTTCCTGCTGACACTGGTCATCAACGTCATCAGCATCGCTCTCGTTCGACGATTCCGGCAGGTGTACTGATGAGTGTCGCGACAAGTACGGCGCGCGAGGTGACACGGACGGTGTCCACCGGGCGTAGCAAGGACAAGTCCCTCGGTTCGCTGGTGTTCCTCGGGGCTCTGTGGTTCTCGCTGTTCTTCGGCGTCATGGTGCTTCTGGTGCTCATCGTCGACACCGCGATCGAGGGTTCGCCGCGCTTCGACTCTGCGCTGATCACCGAGTACGGCTCGCGGGTTCGCCCGGAGTCGACGGGTTTCCGGGCCGGCATCCTCGGATCGCTGTGGCTGATGGTGTTCACCGCGTTGTTCGCGGTGCCCCTAGGGATCGCGGCTGCGCTGTACCTCGAGGAGTTTGCAGACGGCGACCGCTGGTGGAACCGGTTGATCGAGCTGAACCTGCAGAACCTCGCGGCCGTTCCCGCCATCGTCTACGGCCTCCTCGCCGTCGCCGTCATGGCGCTCATGGGCTTCGGCCGCAGCGGCATCGTGCTCGGTGGCGCCATCGCCCTGGCACTGCTGATCCTCCCGGTCATCATCATCACCACGCGCGAGGCAGTGCGTTCGGTCCCGCAGGAGATCAGACAGGGTTCGCTCGCGCTCGGCGCCACGGTGTGGCAGACGACGTGGCGCCAGACGCTGCCGTCCGCCGTACCCGGCATCGCCACCGGCACCATTCTCGGCCTGTCCCGGGCCATCGGCGAGGCGGCGCCACTGATCGTCGTCGGCCTGGCCGGGTCTGTGCGCTTCGACCCCACCGGCGTCATGAGCGAGATCACCGCGCTCCCGATGATGATCTACTCGCTGACGTCGAACTCGCAGGAGGAGTTCCGCACGGCGGCCTCGGCCGCCATCATCGTGCTTCTGATCATGATCCTCGGGTTGAACGCGTTGGCCATCTACATTCGTAACAAGTTCCAGAAGACCTGGTAGGAGACCCACATGTCCACCCACCCCGCCACCGCGTCCACGCGCCCGGCGAACTCCGAGGGACGCGAGATCTCGATGATGACCGGCCTCCATGGCGACGCCGAGCGCGAGGTGCCCGACGTACCGCCGGACCCGGTGATGGAGGCGCTCAAGCTCAACGTCTTCTACGGCGACTTCCACGCGGTCCACGACGTCAACCTGAGCTTCGGCAAGCACGAGATCACCGCGCTGATCGGGCCGTCGGGCTGTGGCAAGTCGACGGTGCTGCGCTGCCTCAACCGGATGAACGACCTGGTGGCCGGGGCTCGGGTCGACGGCGAGGTCACCTACCACGGGCAGAACATCTACGCCCGCAAGGTCGACCCGATCGCCGTACGCACCCAGATCGGCATGGTCTTCCAGAAGCCCAACCCGTTCCCCAAGTCGATCTACGACAACATCGCCTACGGCCCGCGGGTCACCGGCATGAAGGTCGACAACATGGACGACCTGGTCGAGGAGGCGCTCCAGGGCGCCGCCCTTTGGGACGAGGTCAAGGACAAGCTCAAGCAGTCGGCGTACGGACTCTCCGGCGGCCAGCAGCAGCGTCTGTGCATCGCGCGCACCATCGCGACCAAGCCCGACGTGATCCTGATGGACGAGCCGTGCTCGGCGCTGGACCCGATCGCCACCTCGCGCATCGAGGACCTGATGCTCCAGATGCGTGACGACTACACGATCATCATCGTCACCCACAACATGCAGCAGGCCGCCCGCGTCTCGGACCGGACGGCGTTCTTCACCGCCCGCCCCGACGAGACCACCGGCAACCGCACCGGCCTCCTCGTGGAGTTCGACCGCACCAGCAACATCTTCGCCAACCCCGCCGACAAGCGCACCGAGGACTACATCTCCGGTCGTTTCGGCTAGGTCGTCTCGTCGGGATAGTCCCCAACCGGGGAGCTCATGAGAGCCCTCTCAATCGCTCTGGTGTTAGGGACTATCCCGGCAACCCGGACGTGCGGCGCCCAGCAGCCGCGTCAGGGCCTGTGGAGGACGAGCGCGAGTGCGGGCGGGATCGGGGACCCTCGTCTGCATGCGACGGGAGGTCATCCACGCGCCCACCGGTCACCACCCGGGTCACCCCGGCGTGGTGGTGCCGGCGCGCACCGACCCCGCTGGCGTGAGCGGGCCGACGAAGCCCCAGGCGCGGGGTCGACGGTGGCGGCGCTCCAGCCCGGGGCTCTACGTCCCGGCGGACGTGAGCACCGAGCTCCCCGAGCAGCGGATCGTCGAGGCCGCCCAGATGATCCCTGGGTACGGCGGCGTGACCGGATGGGCGGCGTTGTGCTGGCAGGGCGGGCGTTGGTTCCGTGGCGACGACCTGTGGGTCGAGGGGCAACGCGCGCTGCGGGACGTCACGGTCGCCACCATGATCCATGCGCGCTCGCGGCCCGGGGTCGTCTTCAGCGAGGAGCGGCTCAACCGGCGCGAGATCCTCATGTGCGACGGGTTGCCCCTGACCATCGCGGCGAGGTCGGTGTGCTTCGAGGCCCGCTACGCACCGGACCTGCGCTCCGCGGTGCGGGTGTTCGACATGGCGGCGTACAACGACATCGTCTCCCTGGCCGAGTGCGCCGCCTACCTCCCCCACCTCAACGGCTGGACGGGTGTCCCGCAGTGCCGCGAGGCATTCGCCCTCGCCGAGGAGAACGCCTGGTCCCCACGGGAGGTCGACATGCGGCTCGCGTGGCGTCCCGACCCCGGCGGCCGGCTCCTTCTCTGCAACGTCCCGGTCTTCGACCTGCACGGACAGCTGATCGGCACCCCCGACCTGCTCGACCCGGTCGTCGGCATCGTGGGGGAGTACGACGGCGCGCACCACCTCGCCGGGCCGCAGCGCTCGAAGGACGTGCGGCGGGAAGCGGCGTTCCGTGCCGTGGGTCTGGAGTACGTCACCATGCTCGCCGCCGACCTGGCGGACCCGCACCACTTCGAGTGGCGCCTGCGCGACTGCTACGGCCGCGCCGCGCGCCGTACCGCCGACGAACGCCGCTGGACCCTGCAGCGTCCGCCCTGGTGGGTCTCGACCGACACGGTGGCGCAGCGCCGGGCCCTCACGGAGTCCCAGCGGGCGCGCCTGCTCGCACACCGCCTCGCCTGACTCTCTGAGCCCGAGTGTCCGGACCAACCCGAGACAGGTCGTTGCGGACGTCGGGGTAGTCCCTCACGTGAGAGCCACCGGAGCGCGCGAAAGTGGCTCTCCTGTTGGGGACTATCGGGGCAGGCGCGGCACCAGGCCGGCCGCGGCGACCGCGACCAGGGCGAGGACGAGGAACGCGGACTGGTAGCTACCGAGGCCGGCGGCGAGGAGTGCTCCGCCCCAGGGGGAGAGGGCGGAGGCGGTGATGACGGCGCCGGAGAGTACGCCGTTGCGAGCGCCGTACGACGCCGTTCCCCAGCGGTCCGAGACGGCCGTGGCCTGGAGCAGCGTGTAGACGCCGCGCGCGGACCCGGCGGCGAACGAGATCGCCGCGACCAGCACCAGCGGCTGGTGCACCAGCGCCAGGCCGACGGTGAGCAGCCCGGCGAACAGCAGCGTGGCGCGGGTGCGGGCGACGACCTCGAGGCGACGCGCCATCGGGGCGTAGAGGAGACGGCCGGCGACCTGGCCGGCGCCGCCGATGCCCAGTGCCAACGCGGCCTCCGAGGTGGTGAGGCCACCCTCGACGAGCAGCGGGACGAGGTTGACCACCACGGCGTAGACGCTCACTCCGGCCAGGCTCATCGCCAGGCAGAGCAGTACGAAGCCTTCGAGCCGCACCTTCTCCGGCGCGGATGCCGGCGAGGCCGCCGCGTCCGGCGAGGGATCCACCACGACGACTGACGCCGTCCAGGGCCCGCGCAGCCCCCACCAGTGCAGCGGGACGGTGAGTGACAGCACGGCCGCGAGCACCAGGTAGGCCGAGCGCCAGTCGCCGACCGTCAGCAGCCACGCCGTCAGCGGCGCGAAGACCGTCGACGCGAAGCCGGCGACGAGCGTGATCGCGGTGAGTGCCCGTACGCGGTGCTCGCCGCCCCAGTGCGTGACGGCCGCGAACGCGGGCGGGTAGAGCGTCGCCGACATCGCCGCGCCGGCGACCACCCACGCGGCTGCGTACGTCGCCAGCGTCGGCGCCCACGAGATCGCGACGACCGCGACGACCGCGAGCGCCGAGCCCGCGGTCATCACCCGGCGCGGACCGATGGCGTCGATGTGGCGTCCGACCCAGACACCGGTCGCGGCGCCGACGAGCTGCGCGACGGTGAAGACCGCGACCAGAGCCGTGAGCGGCCAGCCCTCGGTGTCCGAGATGTCCACAGCCGCCACCGTGAACGCGTAGAAGAGGACACCCCACGACACGATCTCGGTCGCGCAGAGGACCGCCACCACCCGCCGCAGCGCACCGGCGTCGAGAGTCACGCCTGCGCGCGAGAACCGATGGTGATCAGCTCCTCGGAGGGCGCCCCGCAGCAGCCGCCGTCGGCCTCGGCGGGGGCTCCGTCGAAGAGCCCCGAGCCTCCGCAGACGCCCGTCTCGGGCAAGGTGAGCTCGACCCGGGCCGCGGCCTCGTGGTCGCCGGCGATCGCCGCGACGATGCTGCGGGTCTGCTCGAAGCCGGTGAGCGCGAGGAAGGACGGCGCGCGCCCGTAGGACTTCATGCCGGCGAGGTAGAGGCCCGGCTCGGGCTGGGCGAGCTCGGCGGCGCCGTGGGGGTAGACCGTGCCGCACGAGTGGACGTTGGGGTCGATCAGCGGCGCCAGCTGCCTGGGAGCCGACAGCACCGGGTCGAGGTCGAGCCGCACCTCGGAGAGCCAGTCGAGGTCGGGACGGAAGCCGGTCACGACCACCACCTCGTCGACGCCCGCCACGACCGAGCCGTCGACCCCGACGACCCGCAGCATGCCGGGGTGGTCGGGGTCGTCGGTGAGCTCGGCCGTGCGGAAGCCGGTCACCGAGGTCACCGGTCCAGCGGCGACCGCGGCCTGCGCCGCCTTCCCGAGAGCGCCCCGGGCCTCGAGCTGGTCGTTGTCACCGCCCCCGAACGCGTCGGTCGTCTCGCCACGGCGTACGAGCCAGGAGACGCGGGTGCCCGGCACCCGCTCGGCGAGCTGGGTGAGGCCGACGAGGACGTTCTGCGCCGAGGCGCCGGTGCCGGCGACCGCGACGTGGCGGCCACCGAAGCGGGCGGCGGTCTCGGGCGACGTGAAGTCGGGGATCCCGTAGGTGACCTGCTCGGCATGCTCCGCCTCGCCGTACGCCGGCAGCCCGTCGGCGCCCAGGGGGCTGGGGCCGCCCCAGGTGCCGGAGGCGTCGATCACGGTGGACGCAAGCAGCCGCTGGGTCCCCGACGAGGTGGCGACGCGCAGCTCGAACGGCGTCGCCGCGCGCCCGGCGTCGACCATCCGGTCGCGGCCCTGGCGGGTGACAGCGGTGACGCGGTGCCCGAAGCGCACCTCGACCTCGGCCGTGGCGGCCAGGGCGTCGGCCAGGGGGGCAAGGTAGTCGCGCGCCCAGTCCTCGCCGGTGGGGTACGACGTCGGGGCTGGTGTGCTCCAGCCGCGGTCGGACAGCAGGGTCGCTGCGACCGGGTCGACGAGCTCACCCCAGGCGGAGAACAGGCGGACGTGGCCCCACTGGCGCACGGCCGCGCCGGCGGTGGCGCCGGACTCGAGTACGACGGTCGGGAGCCCGCGCGACTGGGCGTGGGCAGCGGCGGCGAGCCCGATCGGGCCGGCACCGACGATGATGAGGGGGTGGTGGGTCATGGCGGAGACTCTATCGATCGATATCGATGAATGCAACCATCGATCAAGATCGATGTATGGTCGACGGTATGACGCAGACCCTGGTCAGCCCCGCCCTGCCCGCTGACGCGGCCACGACGTACGCCGAGTGGTTCGCGACGCTGTCCGACCCGACGCGGGTGCGGCTGCTGCACGCGGTGTCGACGTCGCGCGCAGGCGCGCTGCGGGTCGGTGACCTCGCCACCGCGCTCGGGATCAGCCAGTCGACCACCTCCCACCACGTCCGCCGGTTGGCCGAGGTGGGGTTCGTGACCGTCGACAAGGTCGGCACGTCCTCGGTGGTGACGGTCAACCCCGCCTGCTGCACGGGCCTGCCGCACGCCGCCGACGTCGTCATGGGCACCCTCGCGGAGGTGCCCTGCTGCCCCGAGGACTTGCCCGAGGACGTCACGACCCGGGCGATGGGCGACGTCGACCTCGAGGTGGTCCGCGACATCTACGTCGAGGGGATCGCCACCCGCAACGCCACGTTCGAGACCGACGCGCCGTCCGCCGACGAGCTCGACGGCAAGTGGCTCCCCGGCCACCGCTGGGTGGCCGAGCTCGACGGCGCGGTCGTCGGCTGGGCCACGGCCGCGCCGGTCTCCGCGCGCGCCTGCTACGCCGGCGTGGGGGAGACCTCGGTCTACGTGGCGCAGGCGGCGCGCGGTCGCGGCGTGGGCAAGACGCTGGTCCACCGGCAGGTCACCGAGGCCGACCGGGGCGGGCTCTGGACGCTCCAGACCTCGATCTTCCCGGAGAACCGCGCCTCCATCGCGCTGCACCACTCCGCCGGCTTCCAGACGCTGGCCGTCCGCTCGCGGATCGCCCAGCTCGACGGCGTGTGGCGCGACACGGTGCTGCTCGAGCGTCGCCGCGCGGAGGACTAGGCGAAGACTGCCCCCGGGGTGGCGGAAGGCATCGACGTCTGTCAATATTGATATATGTCGATATCTGACCCGCTGGACTGCTGCACCCCCCTGGCCCGCGAGCCGATGTCGGCCGAGAGCGCCGACCAGGTCGTGCCGATGCTCAAGGCGCTGGCCGACCCGGTCCGCCTGCGGCTGATGTCGATGGTGCTCTCGCGCGTCGGCGCCGAGGCCTGCGCGTGCGAGCTGCTGCCGGCCTTCGACCTGTCCCAGCCGACCATCAGCCACCACCTCAAGGTGCTCCACGAGGCCGGGCTCCTCGACCGCGACAAGCGCGGCGTCTGGGTCTACTTCAGCGCCCGCCCCGAGGCGATCGCCGCGCTCGGCACGCTCTTCGACGCAAGCCTGGCCCCGGCGTGAGCACCGCCGTGCGCGACGAGACCGACGTACTCCATCGGCTCTCGACGCTCGACCGCTTCCTGCCGGTCTGGATCGGCGTCGCCATGGCCGTCGGGCTCGTGCTCGGTCGCACCGTGGACGGTCTCGACGACGCGCTGTCCGCGGTCGAGATCGGGTCGGTGAGCCTGCCGATCGCGATCGGCCTCCTGGTGATGATGTATCCCGTTCTGGCCAAGGTGAGGTACGACGAGCTCGGCCACGTCACGGCCGACAAGCGGCTGCTCGTAGCCTCGATCGGGCTCAACTGGGTGCTCGGGCCGGCGCTGATGTTCGCGCTGGCGTGGCTGCTGCTGCCGGACCTGCCGGAGTACCGCACCGGCTTGATCATCGTCGGGCTGGCCCGCTGCATCGCGATGGTGCTGATCTGGAACGACCTCGCCTGCGGCGACCGCGAGGCCGCCGCGATCCTGGTCGCGATCAACTCGGTCTTCCAGATCGTCGCGTTCGCCGCGCTCGGGTGGTTCTACCTCGAGCTGCTGCCGGGCTGGCTGGGCCTCGACACGTCGTCGCTGGACGTGTCCGTGTGGGAGATCGCCCGGTCGGTGCTGATCTTCCTGGGCATCCCGCTGCTCGCCGGCTACCTCACCCGCCGGCTGGGGGAGAAGGCGAAGGGCCGCGAGTGGTACGAGTCGGAGCTCATCGCGCGGATCGGCCCCGCAGCCCTCTACGGGCTGCTGTTCACGATCGTGATCCTCTTCGCGCTCCAGGGCGACACCATCACCAACCGGCCCGGTGACGTCGCTCGGATCGCGCTGCCGCTGCTCGCCTACTTCGCTCTCATGTGGGGGCTGTCGATGCTGCTCGGGCACCGGCTGCGGATGTCCTACGAGCGCACGACCACGCTGGCCTTCACCGCCGCCGGCAACAACTTCGAGCTGGCGATCGCCGTCGCGATCGGCGTCTTCGGCGTCACCAGCGGGCAGGCTCTGGCCGGCGTTGTCGGCCCGCTCATCGAGGTCCCCGTCCTGGTGGGCCTCGTCTACGTCGCGCTCTGGGCGCGGCGCCGCTTCGACTGGAACAGGAGCACGTCATGACCGCCGCCCCGCACGTCCCGGAAGTGCTGTTCGTCTGCGTGCACAACGCAGGCCGCTCGCAGATGGCTGCGGCCCTGCTGGAGCACCACGCCGCCGGCCGGGTCGCCGTACGCTCCGCCGGCTCGGCGCCCGTCGACACCGTCAACCCGGCGGTGGTCGAGGTGATGAACGAGCTCGGCATCGACGTCTCCCGCAACGTCCCCACCAAGCTGCTCACCGAGGACGTCGCCGCCTCCGACGTGGTGATCACGATGGGCTGCGGCGACGCCTGCCCGATCTTCCCGGGCAAGCGCTACGAGGACTGGGCGCTCGAGGACCCCGCCGGCCAGGGCGCCGACGCCGTACGCCCCATCCGGGACGACATCGACCGTCGGGTCCGTGACCTCCTCGCCGACCTCGTGGGCGACGCCACTGACGATGTATCGCCGGGATAGTCCCTAACCCCAGGGCTCATGAGAGCCCTCTTAAGAGCTCTCCCGTTGGGGACTATCCCGACGACGCGAGCTTTAGGGGATGACCTCGATGAGCAGGTGGCTGACCCAGTAGCAGGCGGCGGCGACGAGGCCGGCCATGGGGAAGGTGAGGATCCAGGCCGCGACGATGGACTTGGCAACGCCCCAGCGGACCGCGGAGAAGCGCTTGGTGGCGCCGACCCCCATGACCGCGGACGTGATCGTGTGGGTGGTGGAGATCGGGGCGGACCAGACGAACGCAGTGGTGTAGAGCACGCTGGCCGCGACCGACTCGGCCGCGAAGCCGCGCGCCGGGTCGAGGTGGATGATCCGGCGGCCGAGGGTGCGCATGATCCGCCACCCGCCGGAGTAGGTGCCGAGCGAGATCGCGCCCGCCGCGGCGACGATCACCCAGAGCGGCAACCCGTCGCCCGCGTCGACGTAGTCACCGGCCAGCAGCGCGAGGAAGATGACTCCCATCGTCTTCTGCGCGTCCTGGAGGCCGTGGCCCAACGACATCGCTGCAGCCGACAGGGTCTGCAGGAACCGGAAGTTCCGATTCATCTTGTGCGGGTTCCGCTTCCGGAAGATCCACATGATCGCGAGCATCACACCGAAGCCGGCCGCGAACGCGAACAGCGGCGAGATGATCATCGGGATGACGACCTTCTCCAGCACGGTGTCCCACTTGACCGTGGTCCCGGACGCGATCGCCGCGCCCACCAGGCCACCGATCAGGGCGTGGGAGGACGAGGACGGCAGGCCGTAGTACCAGGTGATGAGGTTCCACGTGATCGCGCCGAGGAGCCCGGACATGATGATCACGAGCCCGTGCGTGCCGATCTCGGGAGAGATCACGCTACCGACGGTGTTGGCGACCTCCTGGCCGAGGAAGGCGCCTACGAAGTTCATGAGCGCGGCCATGATCAGCGCGATCCGCGGGGTGAGGGCCCGGGTCGAGATCGAGGTGGCGATGGCGTTGGCGGCGTCGTGGAAACCGTTGGTGTAGTCGAACGTCAGGGCAACGACGACTACGGCGATGACGAGCGCGAGTTCCACGGTGGGTCAGGACTCCTTGACGGCGATCTGCTCCACGATGTTGGCCACCTTCTCGAAGGCGTCGATCGCGTCCTCGAGTGACTCCACGATGTCCTTCAGCTTGAGCACCTCGATGGTCTTGAGCTCACCGGAGAACAGGTGGGCCAGGATCCGACGGTGGTTCTTGTCGCCGGCGTTCTCGAGCCGGTTGATCTCGATCCAGTACTCGTCGAGCGACTGCATCGAGCGCAGGTTGGGCATCGCGGCCGACGTCAGCTCGGCGCAGCGCTGCAGCACCTCGACCTGGTTGGAGAGCCCGGCCGGGAGCTCCTTCACCTCGTAGATCAGGATCATGTCGACGACCTCGTCCATCATGTCCATGACGTCGTCGAGGCCGGACGCGAGCGAGTAGATGTCCTCGCGGTCGAACGGTGTGACGAAGGTGCTGTTGACCCGCTTGACGATGGCGTGCGTCGTCTCGTCGGCGGCGTGCTCGGCATCGCGCATCCGCTGGCCGACATCGACGGGGTCGGCGCCCTCGCTGAGCATCTCCGCGAGCAGGTCAGCACCCTTGACGAGGTGGTTGGCCGACTCCGTGAAGAGGTCGTAGAAGGACGTGTCGACCGGGCGGAATCGCAAACCCACGGAGAACTCCTGGTGTGGCGGTGACGAACGGCATCATGCTAGGGGGTGCCGGTCGCGACCGCGCAACTCCGGGTCCCGTCGTCGTACGACGCTCCGGGTCGCTCAGCTGCCCGGTCGCCGCCTGCGCTGGCTCTCGATCAGCGCCTCCTGGAGATGCACGGCACCGTCGTTGCGGGTCCAGGTGGCGTCGGCGTGGAGGTCCCAGGCGCTGGTCGTGGGTGCGAACGCGAGGTCGAGCAGCCGCCCGATCGACCGGACGCTCTCCTCGCCCGGCACCCGGACGAGCACCTCGACGCGCCGGTCGAGGTTGCGGTGCATCATGTCGGCAGACCCGATCCAGGCGACGGGAGTCCCGGCGTTCTCGAACCAGAACACCCGGCTGTGCTCGAGGAAGCGTCCCAGGATCGAGCGCACCTCGATGTTGTCCGACAGGCCGGGCACGCCGGGGCGCAGGGCGCAGATGCCGCGCACGAGGAGCTGGACCTTCACGCCTTCCTGCGAGGCGAGGTAGAGCGCGTCGATGAGCTTCTCGTCGACCAGCGAGTTGGCCTTGATCCGGATCCCGGATGGCTCCCCGGCACGGTGGTGCTGGATCTCGGCGTGGATCTGGTCGACCAGCCCGCGCCGCAACGAGTCGGGCGCCACCAGCAGCTCCTCGTAGCTCGCGTTGCGCGACCAGCCGCTGAGGTTGTTGAAGAGGTGGGCGACGTCCTCGCCGATCCGCTCGTTGGTGGTGATGATGCCGAGGTCCTCGTAGGTCCGCGAGGTCTTGGGGTTGTAGTTGCCGGTGCCGATGTGGGTGTAGCGCCGGATCCCCTCGGGCTCGTCGCGCACGACCATGGAGAGCTTGCAGTGGGTCTTGAGACCGACCAGGCCGTAGACCACGTGGCAGCCGGCCTCCTCCAGCTTGCGGGCCCAGCGGATGTTGGCCTGCTCGTCGAAGCGGGCCTTGATCTCGACGATCACCAGCACCTGCTTGCCGGCCTCAGCGGCGTCGACGAGGGCGTCGATGATCGGGGAGTCGCCGGACGTGCGGTAGAGCGTCTGCTTGATCGCGAGCACGTGCGGGTCGGCGGCGGCCTGCTCGAGGAAGCGCTGCACGCTGGTGGCGAACGAGTCGTAGGGGTGGTGCAGGAGGACGTCGTTGCGCCGGGTCGCCTTGAAGACGTCGACCGGCGCGGCCGACTCGACCTCCGCGAGCAGGGCGTGCGTCGTGGGGACGAACGCGGGGTACTTCAGCTCCTCGTGCGACAGGTCGGCGATGCCGTGCAGCCCGCGCAGGTCGAGCGGGCCGGGCAGCTTGAACACCTCGTCCTGGGAGACGCCGAGCTCCGAGATCAGCAGCTCGAGCACCGCGGGGGCGATCGACTCCTCGACCTCGAGCCGCACCGGCGGACCGAACCGGCGCCGCAGCAGCTCCTTCTCGAGCGCGGCCAGCAGGTTCTCGGCGTCGTCCTCCTCGACCTCGAGGTCCTCGTTGCGGGTCACCCGGAAGGTGTGGACCTCCAGCACCTCCATGCCGGGGAACAGCCGCTTCAGGTGGGCGCCGATGACGTCCTCGAGGGGCACGAACCGGGCGTTGCCGAGCGGCACGAAGCGCTCGAAGATCGGCGGCACCTTGACCCGGGCGAAGTGCTCCGTGCCGCTCTTCGGGTTGCGGATCACGACGGCCAGGTTGAGCGACAGCCCGGAGATGTAGGGGAACGGGTGCGCGGGGTCGACGGCCAACGGGGTCAGCACGGGGAAGATCCGGTCCTGGAAGAGGCGCTTGCACTCCTTCTGCTCGTTGCGGTCGAGGTCGTCCCAGCGGACGAGCTCGATCTCGTGCTCCTTCAGGGCCGGGACGATCTCCTCGCGGAACAGCCGCGCGTGGCGCTCGCTCAGCTCGCGGGTGTGGGTCCAGATCGACTCGAGCACCTCGCGGGGCAGCATCCCCGACGCGGCGCGTACGGCGAGCCCGGCGGCGATCCGTCGCTTGAGCCCGGCCACCCGCACCATGAAGAACTCGTCGAGGTTGCTGGTGAAGATCGCCAGGTAGCGGGCCCGCTCGAGCAGCGGCAGCGTGTCGTCCTCAGCGAGCTCGAGCACGCGCTGGTTGAAGCGCAGCCACGAGAGCTCACGGTCGAGGAACCGGTCGGTGTGGCCGGTGATCGACGAGAGCATCGACTCGTCGGGCTCGTAGGTCACGTCGACGTCGTACGGCTCGGCGGGATGCCCGTCGTGGTCGTCACCGTTGAGGGTGACCCCGTCGACGTCGACGGCGTTGGGAACGATCTCGAGAGCCATGCCCGCAGTGTGGCACTGCCCGGTGAACGCGCGGTGTCCTGACGTAGGTTGCTCGCGTGGGTGCGAGTGAGGCGCTGAGCGCCGCCAACGGGGTTGCCGAGGCTGTGCTGCTGCGCGCCGCGATGGGTCTGCCGGAGAGCGTGCAGGCGCGCCTGGCCGGTCGTCCGGTCGTGCTCGACGGGCAGCGGCTGGCGCCCGAGACGCAGCTGATGCTGCGGCTGCAGCGACTCGCGCGGCTTCCCGGTGCCGAGACGCTGCCGATCGCTGAGGGCCGAGCCGCGGTCGCGCACCATGCCGGCCTGGCTGCCGGGCAGCAGCCGATCGGCGCCGTCCGCGACTTCCCCGTCGGCGACCTGCCCGCGCGCCTCTACACGCCCACCGACGTCAGCGGCCCGACGCCGCTGCTGGTGTTCTTCCACGGCGGTGGCTTCATGTACGGCGACCTCGAGTCGCACGACGCCCCGTGCCGGGTGCTCGCCGAGCAGGCCCGGGTGCGGGTGCTGGCCATCGACTACCGGATGGGGCCCGAGGACCCGTTCCCCGCGGCGTACGACGACGCGCTGGCGGCGTACGAGTGGGCGGTCGTCAACGCGGAGTCGCTCGGGTGCGACCCGCAGCGGCTGGCCGTGGGTGGCGACTCGGCCGGCGGCAACCTCGCGGCCGGAGTGGCGCTGGAGGCGGCGCGGCGGGGGTGGCCGCTGGCCTTCCAGCTGCTGGTCTACCCCGCCACCGACTGCGACCGGCAGACCCGCAGCTTCGACATGTTCGGGGAGGGCTTCTACCTGACCCGGGCGTTCATGGACCTCGCCAACGAGTGCTACATCCCGGCCGGGCACGACCTGCACGACCCGCGGCTGTCGCCGCTCTTCGCCGACATCCCCGACGGCGTGGCGCCGGCGTTCGTGGCCACCGCCGGCTTCGACCCGCTGCGTGACGAGGGCGAGGCCTACGCCCACAAGCTCACCGACGCGGGGGCCGACGTCGAGCTCCGGCGCTACCCCGACCAGATCCACGGCTTCTTCAACATCGTGGGCGTCGGTCGTCGCTCTCCCGCCGCGGTCCACGAGATCGCCGCCAAGCTCGGCGACGCCCTGCGCGGCTGAGCTCATCTCCGGGATTGCCGGGATAGTCCCCAACACCAGGGCGAACTTTGAACGATCCACATCGCTCTGGTGTTAGGGACTATCCCGACGGGACGGATCTAGAGGTCGGGGCGGTAGCGGCGTACGGCGGAGACGAACTCCTGCGGGTCGACCATGCGGGAGGTGACCGCGCACGGTGGCAGGCTGCGGCGGACGAACTCGACGCGCCAGTCCCGGTCGCCGGGCTGGCCGTGCATGCGGACGTCGACGCCCTCGTTGCTCAGGTCGAAGCGGTAGAGCCGGCCGTCGGTCTCGATGTCGACGACGCCGCTGTCGATGCTCACGTGGCTGGGGGAGGTACGCGACTGCCAGGCCAAGAACGCCAGCACCAGCGTCAGCCCGGACATGCCCAGCCCCAGGGTTGAGACCAGGTCGCCGTTGACGGCGGTGTACAGCGCGACCCCCGCCGTCACGAGCGCGGCCAGGCCGAGCGCGACGGCCAGGAGGGCCCGGGCGCTCCTGCCCCGGCGCGGTGCGGGCGCGGCGTCGCCGTCGCCGTCGGCCGGCTCCGACATGAGCTTGGTCTGCTTGGCCGGCGCCCTGCTGGCGAGCTGCTGCGTGACATCGGTGAGCTTCTGCTCCGCCTCCAATCGCTCGCGGATGGTCTCCTCGACCAGCTCGGTCTGACGTCGTACGGCGGCCTCGACCGCGCTGCGCTCCATCGCGCGGTTCTCGGCGGCAAGCTCCGCCTCGGCCCGGAGGGTTGCCTGCGAGCGCGCCTGCTCGAGTGCCTCGGTGAGCTCGGCCCGCAGGACCACGGCCTCCTCGGTCGCGCGGGCGAGCTGCTGCTCGGCCTCGAGCCGCTCGGCGGCGGCCTGCAGCGCGAGCTCGGCGTGGGCGCGGGCGTCCTCCTCGGCGACCGCCCGCGCGGCCAGGGCTTCGGCGGCGCGCTGCTCGGCCTCCGCGCGCGCCTCGTGGGCCTCGCTGGCCAGGCGGGCCGACTCGATCGCCGCGGCCTCCGCCGCCTCACGCGCCTCGTGGGCGGCCCGGGCGGCTTCGGCCTGTTCGGCGGCGGCGCTCTCGGCGAGGCTGCGGGCCTCGGCGGCCTCGGTGGCGGCGATGCCCAGGACGCGTCCGGACTCCTCGGCGGCCAGGCGCTCGACGGCGGTGGCCTCGGCGGCCTGCTCCGCAGCCGTGCGTGCTGAGTGGGCCTCGGCGGCGAGGCGGGCGTGCTCGGCGGCGGTCTCGTCGGCGGCTCGGCGGCCGGCGGCGTGCTCGGCGGCGGCGGTGTCGGCCGCGGTGCGTGCTTCGTGGGCCTCGGCGGCCAGCCGGGCGTGCTCGGCGGCTGCCTCGTGAGCGACCCGGGCGGCCTCGGCCTGCTCGGCGGCGGCGCTCTCGGCGAGGGTGCGGGCCTCGGCGGCCTCGGTGGCGGCGACGCCGTGGACGCGTCCGGACTCCTCGGCGGCCAGGCGCTCGACGGCGGTGGCCTCGGCGGCCTGCTCCGCCTGCTCTCGCGCTGAGTGGGCCTCGGCGGCGAGGCGGGCGTGCTCGGCGGCGACCTCGTCGGCAGTACGACGCGCCTCGGCCTGCTCGGCGGCGGCCTGCTCGGCCACGGTGCGGGCCTCGTTGGCGAGGTGGGCGATCTGCGCCGACTCGGCGGCGGCTTCGTTGGCCTGATGGGCGATCTGCGCCGACTCGGCCGCGGCGCTCTCGGCCGACGCACGCCCTTCGGCGGCCTCGGCCGCGGCCAGGGCCTGGAGCCGGCCGCCCTCCTCGGCGCCCAGCCGGGCCTCGCTGGCCGCGAAGGCGGCCTCGGCCCGCTGGGTCGCGGCTTCCTCCGCCGCCAGCCTGGCGGTCATGGCCTCGTCGGCCAGCCGCGCGGACTCCGCGGCAGCCCGGTCGGCCGCCTCGCGCGCGGCCGCCTGCTCGGCGGCAGCCGTCTCGGCGCTCTCCCGGGCGGCCGCCTGCTCGGTGGCGGCCTGCTCCGCGAGGGTCCTGGCCTCGGCGGCTTCGGCGGCGGCGGCCGACTGCTCGCGGGCGATGGCCTCGGCGGCCTCGCGGTCACGCACGGCGACGGCCGCGGCCTCCTCGGCAGCGGCACGGGCGGCGGCGGCCTCCTCGGCGGCCTGCGCCGCGAGCGCGGCGGCCCGCTCCGCCTCGGTCCGTGCCGTCGCGGCCTCCGAGGCCTGCTGGGCCAGCTCGGCAGCGCTGGTCTCGGCGGCCTCACGTCCCTGGGCGGCAGCCGCGGCGGACTCCTCGGCGACCAGCCGGGCAGTCGCGGCCTCCTCCGCGGCAGCGGCGGCGACCCGAGCGGCCTCCTCGGCCTCGCCCCGTCGTACGGCGGACTCGGTGGCGGCCTCCTCGGCCTGGGCCCGCGCGGAGGCGTGCTCGGTGACGACCCGCTCGGCGGCGGCCCGCGCCTCGTGCGCCTCAGCGGCCAGGCGGGCGTGCTCGGCGGCGCCGCGGTCGGCCTGCTCGCGGGCGTTGAGGGCGTCGCGGGCGGTCTCCTCGGCGACCAGCCGCTCGGCGGCCTGCTCGGCCGCGGCCAGCTCGGCGGAGCGGTGCAGCGAGGCAGCCTGAGCCGCTGCGAACGTCATCTCCGCGGCCCGGGCAGCTGCCTGCTCGACGGTCTCGGTCGTCTCGGGGCGGTCCTTGCGGCGCCAACGTCGAGAGACCTCGTCCGGCGGGTGGTTGCTCATCACCGCGAGCCTAGTGGGACAAGGGCCTCCGCGGGATCAGTAGACGATCGCCTGGACGTCGGGAAACAAGATCTCCTCGGCGAAGACCGCCGCCCCGGCGATCCGCACACCTCCAACGAGGTCGTCCTGGGTGAGCCCACGCCGTACGGCGCACTGGGAGCAGACGGTCACCGTCCCGGTGGTCAGCACCACCGCGAGCAGGTCGGCGACCGGCGTGGCGTGCTCGAGGGAGAGGCCGTCCTCGCGCCGCGGCCCGGCCAGCCAGACCGCCTCGCCGGTGAGCCACAGCGACACCGAGGCACCCGAGGCGGCGGCCGCGGCGGCGACCGTGAAGCCCTGGTTGCTGCGCTCGGCGTCGTCTGTCCCGCACGTGACCTTGACGACCAGCGACCGCGACATGAGCACAGACTAGGCTGACGGCGTGGCTTTCGAGATCCCGGACAACCTCCACCCGCAGTGCGGACCCGTGGCGTGGCTGCTGGGCACCTGGGCCGGAAACGGCCACGGCGACTACCCGACGATCGACCCCTTCCAGTTCGGGCAGGAGCTGATCTTCACCCACGACGGCCGCCCGTTCCTGCACTACATGGCGCGCGCCTGGATCGTCGACGAGGCGGGCGAGAAGGTCCGCGACGGGGCGCTCGAGACCGGCTTCCTGCGCTGCCTGCCCGACGGCCAGGTCGAGCTGCTGCTCACCCACAACACGGGTTTCGTGGAGATCTACTACGGCATGGCCGAGGCCGGGAAGCTCGAGGTCAGCACCGACGCCGTCGTACGCAGCCACACGGCGAAGGAGTACGTCGGCGGGCACCGGCTCTACGGCAACGTCGAGGGCGACCTGCTCTACGCCTACGACATGGCCGCGATGGGCGAGGCCCTCCAGCCGCACCTGTGGGCCAGGCTCAAGCGGCGGTGACCGTGGCCGACGACTGGCGGACCCGGCTGCGGGAGAGCGGCCACCGGCTCACCCCGCAGCGCGAGCTCATCCTCGCGGCGGTCGAGGAGCTCGGTCACGCCACTCCGGACCAGGTGCTCGCGCACGTCCGGCAGCAGTCCGAGGCCGTCAACATCTCCACGATCTACCGCACCCTCGAGGTGCTCGAGGGGCTCGGGCTGGTGCGCCACGCGCACCTCAGCGACCGGGCCCCGACGTACCACTCGGTGACCGACCACGAGCACTTCCACCTGGTCTGCCGGAATTGTGGGCGCGTCGAGTCCGTTGGACCAGATGTGCTGACCTCCCTGCGCGACACCCTGCGCGACGACCACGCGTTCGTCGTGGACGTCGGCCACCTCACCGTCTTCGGCACCTGTGCGGGAGGCTGTTCGTCATGACCGGCCCCCTGCTCTCCCCGCTCCTCTCACTGCCCGGCGCGGTAGCCGGCAACGGCATCGACGCCCCGGTCGCGGCCCACTACGGCTCCTTCAACGTCGAGCAGCGCCAGCTCGAGGCCGGCGAGGGCTTCGTCGACCTGTCCCACCGCGACGTGATCCGGATCAGCGGCCCCGACCGGCTGACCTGGCTGCACAACCTCACCACTCAACACTTCACAGACCTCGCCCCCGGTGTCTGGACCCAAGCGCTCGTGCTCAGCCCTCAGGGCCACGTGGAGCACGAGCTCCGCGGTGTCGACGACGGCGAGGCGTTCACGGCGTTCACGGAGCCCGGTGCGAGCGGCCCGTTGGTCGCGTTCCTCGAGCGGATGATCTTCATGATGCGGGTCGAGGTCACCGACGTGACTGCGGAGCTCGCCGTCGCCTGGCGGCCCACCGCCGGCTACCAGCTCGTCCCGCGCGAGCAGCTCGAGGTCTTCGCCGAGGCCGCCGGCCCCGCCTGCGGTCTCTGGGCCTTCGAGGCGCTGCGGATCGCGCGCGGCGAGCCGCGCTTCGGCCTCGACACCGACCACCGCACGATCCCCAACGAGGTCGGCTGGATCGGGCCCGCCGTACACCTCGACAAGGGCTGCTACCGCGGGCAGGAGACGGTCGCGCGCGTCCACACGCTGGGCCGCCCGCCGCGACGGCTGGTGCTGCTCCACCTCGACGGCACCGAGAACCGGCTGCCCACCCGCGAGAGCGACGTCCTGGCCGGCGACAAGGTGGTCGGGTACGTCGGCACCTCCGCACGCCACCACGAGCTCGGCCCGATCGCCCTCGCCCTGGTCAAGCGCAACGTCGCGCTCGACGCCACCCTGACCACGGACTCGATGCCCGCCGCCCAGGAGGTCGTCGTCGACCCCGAGGTGGGCCTGCACGTCCGTCCGCGCCGGTAGATGCCCGGACCTGGTCGCGCCATCGCGATCCTGCTGGCGCTCGTGATCTCGCTGCTCGCCCTGCTGCTTCTCGCGGGCCACGGCCCGTGGTCCGGTCGGACGCTCATCGACTTCGGTGGGCGGCACGGCCTCAACACCGGCGACCTCCCGGTGCTGCTGCTGTGGGCGGTCGGGATGGGCGGCTGCTCCTACTTGCTGTTCCGGAGGCACTAGGCCGCGCTGGACAACTCGGCGACGAGTCGCTGGCACACGACGCCCGCGGGTTCGGCGAGAACGCCGCCGAGCCAGGTGAGCGCGGCCGCATCGGATGGCACCAGCAACCCGTCGAGTGCC
This sequence comes from Nocardioides szechwanensis, assembly GCF_900103935.1. Lineage (GTDB taxonomy): Bacteria > Actinomycetota > Actinomycetes > Propionibacteriales > Nocardioidaceae > Nocardioides > Nocardioides szechwanensis. The sequence continues at coordinate 97,269 of NZ_FNIC01000003.1, read as the reverse complement.
TCGACCGTCCCGGGCTCGAGCAGCGCGGCGGCCACGATCGGCGCCGCCGGTACGTCGGTGTCCTCCAGGTCGAGGTCGCCGGCTACGGCCGCAAGCACCAGCGAGAGGTCGGAGTGTCGGCCGTTTCGTACGTGACTGGGCGCGTCGGCGAGGAGGTCGAAGCGGTGCAGCCTCGCCACCAACAAGGAAAGCGTCGGGCCATAGTCGTCGCAGCCCTGGGCTAGCGCGTCGACCCAGTCGGTCGGTGACGCCGCGACTGCCTCTGCCACATCGGGGGGCACGGCCAGCGGCGCGCTCTCGAAGAGGCTCTTACCCCCCGACGCGACCACCCGGCCGATCACGTGGGCGCCGGGCGCGCAGAAGACGGCGCCACCGAGGTTGAGGGTGGTGAGCAGGCGGTCCGCGTCGACGTCGCGCCAGGTGAGGTGGCTGGCTGACTCCTCGACCAGCTCATAGGCGCCCATCGGGGCACCTGCCCACGTCGCGATGCCCTGCGCTCGCGACAGGAGCATGCGGCTGGCGCGACGACGTACGAAGGTGGCCAGCCCGCCGTACTCGTGCAGCGCCAGCTGGCGGTAGACCCAGTCGTGGTCGATCACCTTGGCCCGGGCGTCGATCTCGTCGACCCCCCACAGCGTGCTCGGTCCCCCTCGGGTCTCGACGGCCAGGTCCATGGCCCGGTGCACGTCTCCGGGGGTGCTCTGCGCTGCCTGGGCAACGACCCAGCGCGCCCACACCCAGGCCGGCGCTGCGTCGCCGAGCAGGACCAGCTGGCGGAGCCGACGGGTGCGCTCCGGCCGCCAGAAGACCTTGCCCCGGGAGTCGAGGGGCATGCCCTCGACCACCCGCAGCGCTCCCGCCGCGTCGGCTTGGGTCTCGAGCTCATCGGCCTTGAACATCGGGCCGAGCTCGGGTGGCAACGACGGCTGCGGTCGCGGACCGTGCGAACGAGGGTGGCGGGGCTTGCGGCGTCGTGACTTCGGCATGCAGCCAGTCCAACTCAGCCCCGCGTCGCCCACCAGACCGAAATGGCGATCTGTGGATAACCCCGGTCCGCTTTGCCTCTGCTTCCCAGGGCCTCCCGCTGACCACGGACTCGATCGCTGCCCAGGCGCTGACTTCGCCAGTCCGCGTCGGTCAGCCCGCCGGCGGCGCTGTTGGCCAATTGCGCCTCCGACTTTGCAGGTCGTCCCCCTGAGCCTGTCAGGCCTCGCCGGAGCGATGGTGCAGGTGGGCGACCTGGAACCACTCGGCGATATCTGCCACCTCGAGCGAGTGATCCAGCGCGACCGCCCGCACGAACATGTCCGACTGCACCGTCTCGACGCGACCGATGTCGATGCCGTTGAGCTCGAGCAGGGTGACGGCCGCGACCCACGCGGTGCGCTTGTTCCCGTTCTCGAAGACTTGGCGCGCCGCGATGCCGTGCAGCAGGGCCGCGGCCTTTTCGTACAGCGTGGGGAACGCCTCGTGATCGCCGAAGCCCGACCAAGGTCGCGACAAGGCGGCGTCCAGTCCGGCAGCGTCGAGGAGCACCGAGCTTTCCCCGGTCTCGGCGCAGAGGTCAACGTTCATCTCGACGACGGCTTCGACGTCGAGGCCCTGCGGTTCGCTCACCGGGCGAGGCGCTTGAGCAGCTCCGCGTCACGCTTACGGATCTTCTTCGAGATCTCGCGGACCTTCTCGCGGTCGGCAACCTTCACCGGGGCAGCAATCGACGCCTCGCGGTTGTCTCGCTTGGTCGCCATGCCACGACTGTACTTCGCGGCTCTTCGGATCGCCATCGGGTTCACGGCGACCGGTGCAACACCCTCGCTTTGCCCAACTTGGCGGACCCGAGGTTCTCAGCACGGAGGGTCCGCGCGCCACGTACACGTGGAGCAGGCGCAACAATCTCTTGGTTTACTGACCTTCACGCTCGTCGACCGACCGGGAGAACTCTTGAGCACGATCGAGGCCAGCGAGCTCGCCGACGCGCGCCGGATGCTGTCGGCGGTGGAGGACAGCTTCTCGTCGCGGATCGCGGGGCAGGAGCAGGTCCGGACCGCCCTGATCACAACTGTCCTCGCCGAGGGCCACCTGCTGCTGGAGAGCGTGCCCGGCCTGGCGAAGACCCTGGCCGCGGCGACCCTCGCGAAGTCGATGGCCGCCGTGTTCGCGCGCATCCAGTGCACCCCCGACCTGCTGCCCAGCGACATCATCGGCACCCAGGTCTACGACCCGCGGACCCACGAGTTCGACACCCAGCTCGGCCCGGTGCACGCCAACATCGTGCTGCTCGACGAGATCAACCGGGCGAGCGCCAAGACCCAGTCGGCGATGCTCGAGGCGATGCAGGAGCGGCAGACCTCGATCGCCGGGGTGGTCCACCGACTGCCCGAGCCGTTCATGGTGCTGGCCACGCAGAACCCCATCGAGGAGGAAGGCACCTACGTCCTCCCTGAGGCGCAGATGGACCGCTTCCTGCTCAAGGAGGTCGTCGACTACCCCTCGATGACCGACGAGCTGGACATCCTCGACCGGATCGCCGACGGCACCCTCGGCCCGCACGCCGCCGAGGTGACCCCGGTGCTGAGCACCGCCGACGTGGTCGGGCTGCAGGAGCAGCGCCGGGAGGCGCGGGAGGACTCCCAGGATGACCCCGACCCCGAGGCGTCACCGGTTCCAGAGTGGTGAGGCCGGTCAGCACCGGTACTGCACGTGGGTGTCCGTGGGAGCGTGCGTGAAGCCGAGGCCCGAGTAGACGGCGATGGCGGGGGCGTTGTCCGACTCCACGTAGAGGAGCACCTCGTCGGCGTCGGCGAGGTGGCGCAGCCCCGCGAGCGTGAGCACCTTCCCGAGACCCTGGCCCTGCGCCGCCGGGTCGATGGCGACGACGTACACCTCCGCGAGCTGGGGGGAGTGCCGCTTGGTCCAGTGGAAGCCGCGCAGCGTCCCGTCGCCGGCATCGGCGACGATCAGCCCGGCCGGGTCGAACCACTTCTCGGCCATCCGAGCGGCCAGGTCTTCGGCGTCCATCCGGCCCTGCTCCGGGTGTGCCGCGAAGGCGGCCGCGTTGACGCGCACCACCTCGGACGCATCATCGGGGCGGTATGAGCGCAGCGTCACGGTCCTGGGTACGACGAGCTCGGGCAGCGGCATCGCAGTGGGACGACGCATCACCCACAACGCCCGGATCGACTCGAACCCATGCGTCGCTGCGAGGGCCGCTGCGGCTGGGTGGTCCGCGTGCGACCACGCGAGCAGGGTGCCCTCGGGTGCCTCGGCCAGCGCCTGCCCGAGCAGCGCGCGCCCGATGCCTCGGCCGCGAGCCTCGGGACGGACGACCAGGCTGAGCTCAGGTCCGACGAGAAGCGCGAACCCGTCGTCGTCGTGGAAGCTGCGTACCTGCTCGGGATGGTGGCGCAGCGCCCGCCAGATCGCCTCGTCCACCGGTGCGGCGCCGTCGACGGCCTCGGCCTCGGCCGCGATCTCCTCCACTGCGCGCATCACCCCACCCTAGAAGCAGTGGCCGCCCAACGGTGGTTGAGGTGCGAGCGCAGCGAGCCTCGAAACCACGCCTGAGTGGGTGACGTCCCGCGAGGTGGTGGTTTCGAGGCTCCTCGCTGGCGCTCGTCGCACCTCAACCACCGTTGGAGGCTCATGCAGGCTCAGGCGTCCTGCTGCTCGCGCTGCGCGACGAGCGCGGCGTCGTCCGCGCTCTCCTTCTCCTTGGCCGGCACGACGAAGCGGTAGCCGACGTTGCGCACGGTGCCGATCAGGGTCTCGTTCTCGACGCCGAGCTTGGCGCGCAGGCGACGTACGTGGACGTCGACGGTGCGAGTGCCGCCGAAGTAGTCGTAGCCCCACACCTCCTGGAGCAGCTGCTGGCGGCTGAAGACCCGGCCGGGGTGCTGGGCGAGGAACTTGAGGAGCTCGAACTCCTTGAACGTCAGGTCGAGCGAGCGCCCGCCGATCTTCGCGGTGTAGGTCGCGTCGTCGACGACGACCTCGCCGGAGCGGATCACGTGGGCGTCGGGGTCGGCGGCCTCGCGGCGGGCGTTGAGGCGGCCGATGGCGAGCTTGATCCGGGCCTCGAGCTCGGCGGGACCGCACGTGTGGAGGACGACGTCGTCCATGCCCCAGTCGTGGTTGACGACCGACAGGCCGCCCTCGGTGACGATGAGGAGCACGGGCACGTCGGTGCCGGTGGTGCGGATCAGCCGGCACAGGTCGCGGGCGCCGGCGAGCTCCTGCCGGCCGTCGACCAGGAGGAGGTCGGCCTCGGGCGCCTCGAGCAGCGCACTACCCTCCGCGGGAAGGACCTTCACAGCATGGCCGAGGAGCGAAAGTCCGGGCAGGACCTCGGCCGAAGGCTGCAAGGCACTCGTGAGTAGAAGCAGTGTGCTCACAATGGTCTCCTCCCAGCTAGGGGCGGGGACCGAAACGCAACGCTGGGCTCCGGTCGGGCTAGATCAAGTGAGAAGAGTACCGAAACGTGGGCGACATATCGGAACGATCCAAGTTAATTGAGACGAACGTCATCCGGGTCCGTTACTGGGCCGCCGCGCGCTCGGCCGCCGGCGTCGACGGCGACGAGCTCCCTGTTACCGGCCCGATACCTCTCGCCGAGGTCGTCGACCGGCTCTCCCGCTTGCACCCGGGCACCCGCCTGATCGACGTGATCGGCGTCTGCTCGGTGCTGCTCGGCGACCGCCCGGTCTCCACCGAGGACCCCGCCGAGCTCCTCGTCCCGCCCGGCTCCACCCTGGAGTTCCTACCGCCGTTCGCCGGCGGCTGACGCTCCCAACCCCACCGCTGGTTGAGGTGCGAGGAGCGCCAGCGACGAGCCTCGAAACCCCCGACGGAATGCTGCCCACTTCATGTTTGTTGTCGCCGACGTGCCCCCCGGACTGATCGTGCTGCTCGTCGCTCTCGCCGCGGCTCTCGTCTTCGGGGGCTACCGGGCGGTGACCGACGGCCGCTTCCGCGGCACCCACCGGGTGCGCGATGTCGAGCTCGAGTCCGGCGTTGTGGCCCTCGCCGAGGACGAGCCCACGTCGGTGCTCGCTGACACGGAGTGGTCTGGTCAGCTGGGGGAGCGGGCAACCCTGCTGCAGTTCTCGAGCGCCTTCTGCGCGCCCTGTCGCGCGACCCGACGCATCCTGTCCGAGGTGGCCGAGGTCGTGCCCGGAGTCACCCACATCGAGGTCGACGCGGAGCACCACCTCGATCTCGTACGCCGCGTCGGCGTGATGCGGACCCCGACGACCTTGGTCCTGGACAAGAACGGCGTCGAGGTCACGCGCGCCGCGGGTGCGCCGCGCAAGGAACAGGTACTCCAGGCGCTGGCCCAGACCGAGTAGCAGTCAGTGTGGGTAGAGGTAGTCCGTGGACTCCTCGACGCCGGTCCGCAGTCGTTCCAGGTCGACCGCCACCATGTGCTCGACCACCTGCTCGAAGGTGAGCGTCGGCTCCCAGCCGAGGACCTGTCGGGTCTCCGACGTGTCGGCGTCGAGCGTCGGCGCGTCGGCGGGCCGGACCAGCGCCTGGTCCTGGACGACGTACGACCAGGGGTCGGTGACACCCGCGGCGGAGAAGGCGGTCTCGACGAGGTCGCGCAGGGTGTGCGTGACCCCGGTCGCGACCACCAGGTCGGCAGCGGTGTCGAGCTCGAGCATCCGGGTCATGGCGGCGACGTAGTCGCTGGCCGCTCCCCAGTCGCGCGAGACCTCCAGGTTGCCGAGCGACACGGACTCGCGCTTCCCGAGGGCGATCTCAGCAGCGGCGCGGGTGATCTTCCGGGTCACGAAGCGTTGCGGCCGCAGCGGGCTCTCGTGGTTGTGGAGTACGGCGGTGCAGGCGAAGAGCCCGTGCTCCTCGCGATGCTGGGTGGTCGCGGCGTGGGCGCGCGCCTTCGCCTTGGCGTAAGGGCTGTCGGCCGCCGAACCGTGCTCCTCGGCCGAGCCGGCCTGAAAGAACCGAACGTCATCACCGGTGCGAGCGCGGTGGTCGAGCATCACGTCGAGCATTCGCTCCACCGCCGCACCGTTGACATCGTCGACGAGGTCCGGCTGGTCCCAGCTGGCCCCGACCGACGAAAAGGCGGCGAGGTTGAAGACCCAGTCGGGTCGGCACTCCTCGAGGAGCCTCCGAAAACCGGTGTCGTCTCGGAGGTCGTGCTGCACCAGGTCAACGCCGTCGAGGTAGACCGCCAGGTCCTGCTCGGCGGTCGCGGCCTGCCGCTCGGTGCCGACTACCCGGAAGCCGAGCCCGATCAGCCGGCGCGCGAGGTAGATGCCGTCCTGGCCGGCCACCCCGGTGACCAGCGCCGTGCGCGCCGCAGGACTCACCGCGGGTCGGGTGGCGAGATCTCGGCCAACGCGGCGATGTCCGCATCCACCATCAGCTTGGCCAACGCCTCGACGTCGGTCTGCGCCTTCCAGTCGAGCAGCTCGCGTGCCTTCGACGGATCACCGATGAGGGCGTCGACCTCGGTGGGGCGCTCATACTTGTCGTCGAACATGACGTAGTCGCGCCAGTCGAGGTCGACATGCTGGAACGCGAGCTCGACGAAGTCCCGGACGGTCGTCCCGACGCCGGTTGCCAGCACGTAGTCGGTCGGCTCATCGGCCTGCAGCATCCGCCACATGCCCTCGACGTACTCCTTGGCGTAGCCCCAGTCGCGCACCGCATCGATGTTGCCGAGCATCAGGATGTCCTGGTGGCCACCCTTGATGGCCGCGACCGCTTTGGTGACCTTGCGGGTCAGGAACGTCTCGCCGCGACGGGGGGACTCATGGTTGAAGAGGATCCCGGAGACGGCGTACATGTCGTAGGCCTCGCGGTAGTTGACCGTCATCCAGTGTGCGTAGAGCTTGGCGGCGGCGTACGGCGAGCGTGGGTAGAAGAGGGTCTTCTCGTTCTGCGGGGGCGGCGTCGCGCCGAACATCTCGGAAGTGGAGGCCTGGTAGAAGCGGCAGTCGAGCTTCGCCGCGCGAATCGCCTCGAGCAGCCGCACGGTGCCGATCCCGTCCGCCGAGGCGGTGTACTCCGGCATCTCGAACGAGACGCGCACGTGGCTCTGAGCGGCGAGGTTGTAGACCTCGTCGGGCTGGATCTCGAGCACCAGGTTGACCAGGCTCACCCCGTCGGTCATGTCGCCGTAGTGCAGGAAGAGGCGCTCGCCGGCCTCGGCGTCCAGGTAGATCGGGTCGATCCGCCCGCGGTTGAAGCTCGACGAGCGCCGTACCAGGCCGTGGACCTCGTAGCCCTTCGCGAGCAGGAGCTCGGCGAGGTAGGACCCGTCCTGCCCGGTGATCCCGGTGATGAAAGCGCGCTTGGGCACGTCGATCCCGTCCTGCTCGAAAGTGGGGTTGGTCGAGGATAGTGCGCCGCCCTCTGACACGGTGGGGCCGTGGAGGTCACCCGAGCTCGCCGTCTGATGACGATCGCGCTGACCGCCTACCTCCTCGTCCTCCTCTTCGCACTTCTCACGCCGTCGGCAGCGACGCCGTCGTCGAGCGTCTCCTGGGTCGCTGAGGTGCTGCGGAGCCTGGGGGCTCCTGAGCGGGTCCTCATCCCTGATCGGGTGGAGTTCCTCTGCAACGTCGCGATCCTGGTGCCCGCTTCCGCCCTGGGGTCTCTGCTCTGGCGTGCGGCGACCTGGCGCGACTGGACGGCCTACGGGTTCGTGTTCGCCGGCGCCATCGAGGTGGTCCAGGGGCTGTTGCTCCCAGAGCGGTCGGCAACGTACGTCGACGTCGTCGCCAACACGTTGGGGGCCCTGGTGGGCGCCTTGCTGGTCGCCGCCACCAGATACGTCCGCGGAGAGTCATCTCAACCTTCGGACTGGCCATCCACGATATGAGACACGAATTGGGCGCCCCGTTCCGGGCTCCCTACTCTTGACGACATGTCCTCGACCTGGTTGACGAAGCGGCGCGCAGTGGACCACTGCCGTATGCACTCGTCCCTGTGTCGAATGTCCTGACGGGCCTCGTCCACAACTTCGCTAAGTCTACTGGATCACTTCAGTAATCCTGTGAGTTGGACCGCGCATCTCTGTGCGCGCCGGGCCCTACGCCTTCCCAGCCAGGACACTTCAGGAGACTCGTATGACCACCCAGATCGACTCACAGATCGACTCACGGGGCCCGCAGTTCACCGCCGCCGTCACCGTCGTCGTGCTCGCGGCGGTGCTCGTGACCGCGCCCAGCACGTTCGCCACCGCCCTGCTCGGCGCCCAGGCCGTGCTGTTCGCGATCGGTGCCGGGCTCGGGGTCCAGAGGACGCCGCACGCGTGGGTCTTCCGCTCGTTGGTCCGGCCGCGGCTGACGAAGGCCGCCGAGCTGGAGGACCCGGCGCCCCCGAGGTTCGCGCAGGGGGTCGGCCTGGCCTTCGCTCTCGTCGGCGTCATCGGTCTCGCCGCCGGCGCCACCGTGGTCGGGCTCGTCGCCACCGGCTTCGCCCTCGCCGCCGCCGTGTTGAACGCGGTCTTCAAGTTCTGCCTCGGCTGCGAGCTCTACCTGATCCTCAAGCGCCTCACCGCCACCACCACGACGTCGGGCCCGGTCGCCGCCGGCCAGTCCGCAACCAACTGAAAGGCAACACCATGACCCGCGAGAACTCTCTCGTCTCCGCCCAGTGGGTCGAGGACAACCTCGACAACCCCGACATCGTCCTGATCGAGGTCGACGAGGACACCACGGCCTACGACAAGGGCCACATCAAGAACGCAATCAAGCTCGACTGGACGACCGACCTCCAGGACCAGGTGCGTCGCGACTTCGTCAACAAGCAGCAGTTCGAGGCGCTCCTGTCCGACCGCGGCGTCTCCAACGACCACAAGGTCGTGCTCTACGGCGGAAACAACAACTGGTTCGCCGCCTACGCCTACTGGTACTTCAAGCTCTACGGCCACCAGGACGTCGTGCTGATGGACGGCGGTCGCAAGAAGTGGGAGCTCGACTCCCGCGAGCTCACCGACGAGCTTCCGACCCGTGAGAAGACGACGTACACCGCACAGGACCAGGACACGTCCATCCGTGCCTTCCGCGACGACACCGTGGCGGCCATCGGCGTGCAGAACCTGATCGACGTCCGCAGCCCCGATGAGTACGCCGGTCGCCTCCTCGCGCCCGCCCACCTCCCGCAGGAGCAGGCGCAGCGGGCCGGCCACGTGCCCACGTCGCTCAACGTGCCGTGGAGCAAGAACGCCAACGACGACGGCACCTTCAAGTCCGACGAGGACCTCAAGGCCCTCTACGCCGAGGTCGGCATCGACGACTCCAAGGACACCATCGCCCTGTGCCGCATCGGTGAGCGCTCGTCGCTCACCTGGTTCGTGCTCAAGGAGCTGCTCGGTCACCAGAACGTCAAGAACTACGACGGCTCCTGGACCGAGTACGGCTCCCTCGTCGGCGTCCCGATCGCGCTCGGCGACGAGCCTGGCCAGGCTGACGGGCAGGGTGCCTGATGTGCGGCGCGACTGAGGGCGGCCTGTCCCTCGACGGCGTGGACGTCAAGAAGGAGGCCATCATCCAGGGCCAGGTCCTGCGTGGCTCCGTCCCGGTGGGCAACGCCTACGTGCGCCTGCTCGACCGCACCGGTGAGTTCACCGCCGAGGTGCCCACCTCGGCGACTGGCCACTTCCGATTCTTCGCCGGCGAGGGTGAGTGGACGCTCCGCACTCTCGCTCCCAAGGCCGAGCCGGTCGACAACTTGGTCGTGGCCGCCATCGGATCCGTCGCCGAGGTCACCGTCGCGATCTGACCCACACACATCGCCGGCCCGTCGCTCTGCGGCGGGCCGGTTTGTCTATTGGACCGTCACCCGCTGTGCACCCAATTCACCTGCGGCGCACGCGCTCGAGGCGCTAACCTCAGGACGGTCTAACGGGGGAGTATTAAACGATGGCGCGACGACGCAAGTCCGCGAGTTTGGGTATCGAACGTCGGTGGATCTTGACGGTGCAGGCCGTGGGCCTGTCACTCCTGGGTCTGGTGACTCTCTTCTTGGTCTACAAGGGCATGAACAGGGTCTGACGCACGCTCTGACAGCATGGGCCGCATGCCCGCCGTACCTCCCGAAGCACTGCTGATCACGGTCGCACCCACCGGCGCCGAGACCGCCAAGGCCGACTGCCCCCAGCTCCCGACGACGCTCGAGGAGCTCGTGGCAACCGCCAGGGAGTGCGAGAGCGCCGGGGCGGCGATGATCCACGTGCACGTTCGCGACGCCGACCATCGCCCGACCCTCGACCTCGGCCTGCTGACCGAGACCGTCGATGCCCTGCACGAGAGCACGGACCTAGTCGTCCAGCTCTCCACCGGTGGGTCGGTCCACGACCCGCTCGACAAGCGGCTCAAGGTGCTCGACGCCCGACCCGACTCGTGCAGCCTGACCATGGGCACCACCAACTTCGGCGACGACGTCTTCGCCAACCCCTGGCCGTTCGTGTGCGAGCTCTACCAGCTGAGCCAGGAGCGCGGCATCGTTCCCGAGTTCGAGCTCTTCGACCTCGGGCAGGCGCACGCGCTGACCCGCCTGATCGACCGCTTCGGGCTCCCGTACGGCGGACGCGTGCACTGCGACTTCGTGATGGGCGTTCCCGGCGGGATGCCGGGCACGGCAGACGCTCTCGTCGCCGGCGTCGCGACCCTGCCTCCCGAGGTCACGTCGTGGTCGGCCACGGGGATCGGCCGGAGCACGCTGCCGGTCGCCCTCGCGGCGCTGTCGAAGGGTGGTCACCTGCGGGTGGGCATGGAGGACGTGCTCACCATCAGTCGAGGCGTCCCGGTCGAGAACAACGCGCAGCTTGTCGAGCGGGTGGTGGGTCTCGGCGCGCTGGCCCAGCGGCGGCCGATGACCACCACAGAGGCGCGGGACCTGCTCGGCCTCACCCCTGCCCAGCAGGCGCGACGCGGGAGCACTGACGGGTGACGAGGGCCGGACACCGCACGTCGACGTGGACCTCAACGAACGCCATGCGCTCCAAGCTGTCCTACCTCCGCCACGGCGGCGAGGTCTCGAACCTGCCGGTCGCCGGCCAGAATGTCGACAACGTGGCCCAAGTCCTCGACCTGGCAGGGCGCCCGGCGGACACGCTGAACGCGCCCGTCTCGGGCCGGAGGCCGGTGCGGGTCGAGTGGGTGCTGCGCACCGGAGCCGGCCAGACGGCCGGCACTCATGCGGCGTAAAACCTCGGCCTAGCCCTCGCCAACCGGACAGATCGGTGTCCAGCGCTTGTTCGCGAGAGTGAAACTCTCTCATCAGAAGACGCCCGGGTCGGCCCCCTGCGTGGGCTCCGGATCCAGGTTCTTCATATGTCTCAATTTCGCAACGTGTGATTGACTGTGAACTCACGTACCACGAATTTGGCGCACCCTCCGGCGCCTCAGCGGGAAGACATAGACCATGAAGAAGATGACGACTGGCCTGATGGCCACCATGTTCGCGTCCGCCAGTCTCGTGGGCGTCTCTGGCACGGCGGCTACCGCGGGCCCCTACACGGGAACCGTTCCGACTTCTACAGTCTGCAAGGCACAGAACGTCGAGCGCGGCGACAATGGCCGCATCGCGGTCCGCATCGTCGCTGACGGCAACGCCGAGCCCAGGGGCAACGTTACCGTCCGCGTCGTCAAGAACGTCGGCGACTTCCGCTACATCAACACCAAGGACTACGACGGCGGCGTGATCATCTTCAAGACGCCCGACCTCGACAAGCGTGGCAAGTACCAGGTCACGTGCCGGTTCGACCGCAAGCCCAACTCGGTGTGGAAGGACTCGAACAACACCGACTCCTTCTGGGTCACGCGTCGCAACTGACACTCGCTCTATGACAGGCCCCGCAGCCGAGGCTGCGGGGCCCGTTTGTGTCTGCGGCCGCAAGGGCGTGCCCCGGGTCTCGGGAACTGCTGACAGAATGCCCCGGTGACTCGACGCCGCGTACTACTCGCCCTCGCCGCGGTTGTGGTCCTGGCTTCCGCCTTCGTCTGCTACCAGGCGTGGCAGGTCCAACGGGACCTCACCAAGGCCGAGGCCAGCGTCGACGACCTGACTGCCGCGATCGACTCCGGCGATGCCGCGGCCCGCAAGCAGGCGATCATGGACCTGCAGGATGCCGCCCAGTCCGCCGAGGAGCGCACGGACGGCCCGTTATGGGGGGCGCTGACGAAGCTCCCGGCCTTCGGGGACGACGCCGAGGCGGTCCGCGCCCTGAGCGCCTCGCTCAGCATGGTCGCCACGGACGGTGTCGGTCCGCTGTCCGACAGCATCACTGACCTCGACCGCGTGTCCGTGGGCGGCCGCATCGACATTGACCTCATCGAGGACCTTCAGGACCCGGTCTCGCAGGCACGATCGGCCTTCGAGGCTGCGGCCGCCGAGGTCGACAACATTGACTGCAGTGGGTGCGTCGGTGCGCTCCAGCCACGCTTCGACGAGTACGTCGAGCGGGTGGACGAGGCCGCCTCGGCTCTCGCCTCTACCGAGACCGCCACGCGGGCCCTCCCCGACATGCTGGGCGCCAGTGGCCCTCGTGACTACCTGCTCATCTTCCAGAACAACGCCGAGATCCGCGCCACTGGTGGCATGCCCGGCTCCTGGGCGCAGCTCCACGCCGAGGACGGCGAGTTGGAGATGGTTAAGCAGGGCACAGCCGGTGACTTCCCCATGACCGCCCAGCCGGTCCTCCCGCTGACCGACGAGGAGGTCGCCGTCTACGGCAAGGAGATAAGCACTTACTTCCAGGACCCCGGCTTCACGCCAGACTTCCCTCGCGCTGGTGCCCTGTGGCGAGCCCACTGGGAACGCAAGTTCCCCGATACCCCCATCGACGGAGTCATCGCCCTCGACCCGGTCGCGATGTCCTACCTCATCGACGGCACCGGACCCGTTAGTGTCGGCGGCACCACCCTGACCCGGCAGAACCTGGTCGAAGAGCTGCTGAACCGGCCCTACCTCGAGCTAGACACGAGCGCCCAGGACGAGCTGTTCAAGGAAGCCGCTCGCGAGATCTTCGACGCGATTACCGGTGATCTCCAGTCTCCGGTCGACCTCGTGCGCGGGCTCAGCAAGGCGGCCGAGGAGAGCCGCCTCCTCGTCGCACCGTTTGCCGAGCAGGACGCCGCGGCCCTTGCGGACAGCAACGTGCTCGGCGCCATGGGGGGAGACAGCGAGACGACGCCCTACGTCGACATCGGTCTCAACGACGCCACCGGCTCCAAGATGTCCTACTACCTCCGCTACTGGGCCGACGTTCGAGCGGTGTCCTGCACAGGTGGCACTCAGGAGCTCGAGGCCTCCATGAGCCTGAGCCAGGCCATCGCCCCGGCGGAGGCGGCGAAACTGCCGCCCTCGGTCACTGGCGGGGGCAACTACGGCACGGAGCCAGGTTCTCAGTTGGTGATCGTGCGCCTCTACGGCCCGGCTGGGGGCAAGATCCAAGACATCAAGATCGACGGCAAGGAGATGAAGCCCTCCAGGGATCTACAGCTCGATGGACGTCCCGTCGTGTTCCTGGCGATGATCCTCGAGACGCGCAACGACGTCGTGGTCACCTGGTCGATGACCGCTGGGATAGGCCAGACCGGTGACGGGACGGTTGACGTAACGCCCGGCGTACAGCCGGGAAACAAGAGCTCCAGCTTCGCCAGCGCATGCTGATCCGTACACCCCACGGTGGAAATCCCGCATAGGATAAGGGCGCAATGACGGACCGACCCGAGGGTGAGCGCCAGCGTTGAAGATCTTGCTCTCCCCCCCTGATGTAGGCGACCTCGAGCACGAGTACGTCATGGCGGCTCTGCGCTCTGGCTGGGTCGCTCCTGCTGGGCCGGACCTCGCAGCCTTTGAGCAGGAGGTCGCGGCGCGGGTCGGCGTCACCCACGCGGTCGGTCTTTCGTCGGGGACCGCCGCTCTTCACCTGGCCCTGGTGTCGTGGGGGGTCGGACCTGGTGACGTCGTGCCGGTCTCGACGCTGACCTTTGCCGCCACCGTCAACGCCATCCGCTACGTGGGCGCGACGCCACATTTCGTCGACTGTGACCCTGAGACCGGCAACATGAGTCCGGCCCTTCTCGAGCAGGCACTCTCCGAGCTGGCGGCTTCGGGTCAGAGGGTCCCGGTCGTGATCCCGGTGGACATGTTGGGCAAGTGCGTCGACTACGCGCCGATCGCCGAGGTCACGCAGGCGCACTGCGCGCTGCTTCTTGCAGATGCCGCCGAGTCGTTCGGCGCGACCTACGGCGGGCGCTCGGCGGGCTCCTTCGGCGATGCCTCCGTGCTGTCCTTCAATGGAAACAAGATCATGACCACCTCTGGCGGTGGGATGCTCCTCACGGACGACGAGCGATTGGCGGCGCATGTTCGCAAGCTGTCGACGCAGGCGCGCGAGCCGGTGGCTCACTACGAGCACGCGGAGATCGGCTTCAACTATCGTCTCTCCAACATTCTCGCCGCCCTCGGCCGAGGTCAGCTCACGCGTCTCGACAACATGATCAAGCGGCGTAGAGAGTGGCGTGAGCGCTACCGAGCAAACTTCTCTAAGTCTTTGGGCGTGCGCATCCTCGGCGGTGACGACGATGCCCAAGACAACTGTTGGCTCACAGCCATCGTGGTGGACCCCCTGGTTTCCGGGTGGACGGCAACCGACCTCGGCGCTGCGATGACAGAAGTCGGCGTCGAGACCAGGCCCATCTGGAAGCCGATGCATCTCCAGCCGATCTCCCGCGGCCTGGGGGGGACTTTGGACGGCTCGGCCGAGACCATCTTCGCTCAGGGTCTGACCCTCCCTAGTGGCTCGGCGATGACTGACGAGCAGTTTGCCTCCGTGGAGTCGGTCATCCGCTCCGTGACAGTGTCATGACCGCAGTCCCGTACGACCGTCTGAAGCGCGCCCTTGACGTCCTGATCGGCGGCACGGTCTTGGTGCTGACAATCCCCATTCAGCTGGTCGTCGCGTCACTCGTGCGCCTCAGGCTCGGGGCTCCTGTCTTCTTTCGCCAAGAGCGCCCGGGCAAGGACGAAGAGATCTTCGAGCTGGTCAAGTTCCGCACCATGCTGGCGCCGGACCCGGAGCGCGGCCTCGTCGACGACGCCGACCGCATCACGCGGCTGGGCGCCATGCTGCGCGCCACGAGCCTGGACGAGCTCCCCACGCTGTGGAATGTCGTCAAGGGCGACATGAGCCTGGTTGGCCCACGCCCGTTGCTCGTCCACTACCTCGAGCGCTACTCGCCTACGCAGCGCCGACGCCACGAAGTGCGCCCCGGCATCACCGGCCTGGCACAAGTCAACGGCCGCAACTCCTTGAGTTGGCAGGACAAGTTCGCCCTCGACGTCGAGTATGTCGACCGCCGCTCGTTCGCTCTCGACCTGACGATCCTGTTCGCCACCGTCACCAAGGTGCTCCGCCGGGAAGGGATCTCCGACGGAGAGTCGGCCACCATGGCAGAGTTCATGGGCGACGGTCGTGTCTGACACCAACGTGGCTCGCGGACTGCGGGTGGCCTTCGTGTGCCAGTGGTTCGCCCCGGAACCCGTGAGCCAGCCGACGTGGATCATCGAGGCGCTGGCGGCTCGCGGGGCGGATGTCCGAGTCTTGACAGGCATCCCCAACTACCCGACCGGGCGGGTCGTGCCGGGATATCAAGCGTGGCGGCGGCGTTTCGAGGAGGTTGATGGGTTCTCCGTACAGCGCACACCGCTGTTTCCGAACCACGGCTCATCGGCGCTGCCGCGGATGCTCAACTACCTGTCCTGGGCTGTGAGCAGCACCGTGTTCGGGCAGCGACTTCTTCGGTCCGCGGATGTTGTGCTGGTGTACTCCTCGCCCGCGACGGCGGCCATGTCCGCGATGCGAGCCCGACGACGCGGTACGCCGTACGTCCTCTTGATCCAGGACGTGTGGCCCGACTCCATTTTTGCCTCCGGATTCCTGCCAGGTCTGGCCGGGCGCTTCGCTCGTCGACTGGTGAACCGGTTCGTCGATGCCGCCTACCGCGGTGCGGCACGCATCGTGGTCACATCGCCCGGCATGCGCGACCTGCTCGTCGATCGCGGGGTCCCCGGTGAGCGGGTCAGCGTCATCTTCAACTGGGTCCCTGACGGCGAGGTGGGCACGCCGCCGAGCAGTCCGGGAGCCCTCCGAGACCGGCTGGGGATCCCGGCGGATGCGTTCGTCCTCATGTACGCGGGCAACCACGGTGCCGCGCAGGGTCTTGACGTGGCGATCCGCGCCTGCGCCCAGGTCGGGCCGGGGCGTGAGTGTCACCTGGTCCTTGTCGGCGACGGCGTCGAGAAGGCTGCCCTCGAGGAAGTGGCGCAGCGAGAGGCGCAGGGCCTCGTGCACTTCCTGGGGTCGCGACCACGCAGCGAGATGGCCGAACTGATGAGCCAAGCGGACGCTCAGCTCGTGTCGCTCGTGTCCGCCCCGCTCTTCGCGGTGACGACCCCGAGCAAGCTTCAGTCCGTGCTGCAAGCGGGTCAGCCCGTCCTCGTCAGTGCCGATGGTGACACTGCACGCCTCGTTCAAGAGGGAGGCGCTGGCCGCACTGCCCCCGCCGGCGACGTCGACGTACTGGCACGACAGCTGCGCGCCCTCGCGGACCTCAGCGCACACGAGCTCGACGAGCTTGGGCGAAGGGGTCGCAACCTTTACGAGACCCGGATGGCCGAGAATATAGGCGCAGGGCTGATGATGGACACGCTTCGTGCGGCAGCCCCCAGCCGTGATGCGCAGCCTCGAAAGATAAGGACGAGCAGGTGACCACTTCTGCCCAGGGTCCCGTTCTGGTGACGGGAGGGACGGGATCCTTCGGATCCACCATGGTGCGACGCCTGCTGGCGACTGACATCGAGGAGATCCGTATCCTCAGCCGCGACGAGGCCAAGCAGGACAAGATGCGTCGTGAGCTCGCGGACGGCCGTGTGAAGTTCCATGTAGGGGACGTGCGCGACTCCCGGAGTGTCGAAGACGCGGTCAACGGCGTGCGGCACATCTTCCACGCGGCCGCGCTGAAGCAAGTGCCCAGCTGTGAGTTCTTCCCACAACAGGCGGTCCTCACTAACGTCAATGGCAGTGACAACGTGATCCGAGCCGCTGAGCGTGCCGGCGTCGAGTCGGTGGTCTGCCTGAGCACCGACAAGGCCGTCTACCCGATCAACGCGATGGGCATCTCCAAGGCGATGATGGAGAAGGTGGCACAGGCGCACGCGCGCCACCGCGGCGATGATGGCCCGATCGTCTCCATCACGCGCTACGGCAACGTAATGTACAGCCGCGGCTCGGTCATCCCTGTCTTTGTCGAGCAGCTTCGGACCGGCAAGCCGCTGACGGTCACGGACCCCACTATGACCCGCTTCCTCATGTCGCTCGACGAGTCGGTCGACCTCGTAGAGTACGCCTTCACCGAGGCGAAGCCGGGCGACCTGTTCGTGCGGAAGGCACCTGCCAGCACGGTCAAGGATCTCGCGCTTGCCGTCGCCGCGCTGTTCGGTGTCGAGGACCCCGAGATCCGCATCCTCGGCACCCGGCATGGCGAGAAGCTGTACGAGTCCCTGCTGAGCCGTGAGGAGCTGCAGAAGGCCGACGACCACGGCGACTACTTCCGGGTGCCGCTCGACGCTCGCTCCCTCGAGTACGAGCTGTTCTTCGAAGAGGGCGAGCGCGAGCTCGTCGACCACGACTACACCTCGCACAACACCGAGCGCCTGGACGTCGCCGGGGTCAAAGAGCTGCTGCTCACCCTGCCCCCGATCCAGCGGGAGCTTGCTGCCGCTGGCCGGTCGCCGGAGGGCGCCGCATGAAGGTCGTGATCACTGGAGGACACGGGTTCCTTGGCTGGCACACCGCGTGTCGGCTGCGCGCTCTCCGTGGGGTGGAGGCGAGGCGCCTGGGCCGAGGCGAGCAGGAGGAGCTGCACGCCTCGGTAGCGGAGGCTGACGTAGTGATCCACATCGCCGGGATCAACCGCGCCGCGTCCGATGCAGCGGTCCAGCAGGGCAACGAGGACCTCGCTCGCGAGCTGGCCGCAGCAGTCGTGGCGGCCGGCCGTCCGATCAGGTTGGTCTATGCGAACTCGATCCAGGCAGACCTCGACAATCCGTACGGTGTCGGCAAGGCGGCCGCTGCCTCGATCCTGCGCCAAGCGGCGGGCGAAGTGGGCGGGTCTTTGGCCGACGTTCTCCTTCCCAACCTCTTCGGTGAGCACGGCAAACCCCACTACAACTCTTTCGTGGCGACGTTCTGCCGCGTGGTGGCGGACGGGGGCACGCCGTCGGTCACCGACGACAAGGCCGTGCTCCTTCTCCACGCCCAGTCGGCCGCGCAGCACCTGATCGACGCGATGGAGGGCGCGTGCGACGTACAGCTTCGCCCCGAGGGCGAGCTAAAGAGAGTCTCGGAGGTGCTGAGTCTGCTGCGCGGCTTTCATGAGCTGTACGAACGTGGCGAGACTCCCGCCCTCACGGATCCCTTCCTGGTGGATCTCTTCAATACCTACCGCTCCTACACCTTTCCCCAGATGTTCCCGATGCACCCCCAGGTGCACAGCGACGAGCGCGGCGATCTCGTCGAGACGGGTCGCAGCCACGGGGGGACTGGTCAGGCCTTCGTGTCGACGACCAGGCCGGGGTTCACTCGAGGTGACCACTACCACCTGCACAAAGTGGAGAGATTCTTCGTCGTGCGCGGTGAGGCCGAGATCTCCTTGCGACGACTGCTGCACGAAGAGGTCGTCACGTTCCAGCTAGGTGGCGACCGACCGGGCTTTGTCGACATGCCCACCCTGTGGGTGCACAACATTACGAACGTCGGCGACGAGGAACTGGTGACCATGTTCTGGGCGGACCAATTGCTGGACCCCGTGCGTCCGGACCAATACCCCGAGCAAGTTGGCCGAGAGGGCGCGCGATGAAGGTTCTGACCATTGTTGGCACCAGGCCCGAGATCATCCGTCTATCTCGTGTAGTCCACCGCCTCGACAACACGCCGGGCATGCAGCACGTTCTCGTGCACACTGGACAGAACTACGACTACTTCCTGAACGAGGTGTTCTTTGCAGAGTTAGGGCTTCGCCCTCCCGACCACTTCCTGCAGGTCGACACAAGCAGCTTAGGGGCCGTTCTCGGCGGTGTCCTAACTGGCACTGAAAAAGTTCTGGAAGCAGAGCGACCAGACGCAGTTCTCGTGTTGGGCGACACCAACTCTTGCATCGCTACGGTAATGGCAAAACGAATGCGGATCCCCACCTATCACATGGAGGCAGGTAACCGCTGCTTCGATGAAAATGTTCCTGAGGAGACAAACCGCAAACTCGTAGATCACGTCGCAGATTTCAATCTCGCCTATACTGAGCACGCGCGTCGCAATCTTCTAGCCGAGGGAATCCACCCTCAACGCATCCTGTTGACTGGATCGCCCATGCTTGAAGTGCTCGGGGCGTTCCGCGAACAAATAGCCCGTTCCGACGTGCTGGAGCGGCTGAGTCTCAAGCAAGGAGAGTACTTCCTTGTGAGTGCTCACCGTGAGGAAAACGTGGATTCGCCGGCGCGTCTTCGCATGCTTCTGGACTGCCTCAGGGGGGTTCGCGATGAATTTCAAAAGCGAGTTGTGGTCTCAACACATCCGCGCACACGCAAGCGGATCGAGGCCCTCGAAGGCACCCCCGACATATCGGGAGTAGAATTCATGGAACCCTTCGGCTTCTACGACTACAATAGGCTGCAGTCCTCTGCCGCTTGCGTCCTATCTGACTCAGGTACGATCTCCGAAGAATCCTCCATATTGGGCTTCCCTGCAATTACGTTGCGTGATTCGATCGAGCGGCCCGAGGCTTTGGACAGCGGGTCAATAATTATGACGGGCCTGGAAGTCGCTGATGTTGTCCGCTCTGTCCGTATTGCCTCCGCCGACGGGGCAGTGATGTCGCCACTCCCCGCGGGGTACGAAGTAACCGACACGAGCAATCGTGTGGTCCGCTTCATCGGATCTACGGCGAACCGACACCACCAATGGGCGGGCATTCGAACTTTGTGAACATGGCGCTCGAAGCAAATGTCGCCTTTGCAAGTAGGGGCTTTGATTATGGACTCGCTCGGCAATGTAATTCCCACTCGAGGCACTTCGATCGTGTTCGACGTCGCTGCATCTCATGGGGGTGCCATGTCAGTGCTTAGCGACTTCTACGACGAACTAGTGGCCACGCAGAGACCTGGCAAGGTCTACCTAGTACACAGCACCGGACAGTTCCGATCCACCGAATCCGTACGAGTGCTGAAGTACTCGTGGCCGAAAAGGAACTGGATCTTCAGATTAGCCTTTGACCTGTTCATGGCGCCGATGCTGATAGGCGTTACACGAGCTGAGCGAGTTGTGTCCCTGCAAAACCTGATGGTCCCATTCACTGGGAAACCTCAGACTCTGCTTGTGCACACCCCTCTGCCCTTCGTGGACGTGCGCTTCGCGTTCCGAGAAGCCCCGCTTCTTTGGGTCTATCAAAGGATCATGGCACCCGCCATCCTATACTCAATCCGACATTGCGAACTGACGATAGTCCAGACACGTTGGATGAGGGAGGCGGTTCTAGCAAGAACCGGCGCACCTAGCGAATCTGTACAGGTGATCCCACCCGCGGTGCCGCAGACGAGGACAAAGGGTCGTGATAGCGGCGTTCCTGCTACTGCCCCAACGTTCTTCTACCCCGCGAGCGACGTTGTCTACAAGAATCACGCTCTTGTCGTGGAAGCCGTCGAACAATTGCAGACTATGGGTCTCAGTGGTTTCACAGTGATATTTACGCTGACGGGGAATGAATCCACAAGGATAGTGGAACTAAAACGGAGGTCCGAATCCTTAAGTCTTCCCATCCGTTACGTCGGCACAATGAGCCGAGAGGAAGCGCTCGACAAGATATCGAAATCCGTCCTTGTGTTTCCTTCGTACGTCGAGACGTTTGGCCTACCGCTGCTTGAGGCTAGGCAAGCTGGGTGCCTCATCCTTGCGACTGACCTGCCTTTCGCCCGCGAGGTGCTTGCTGGTTACGAGCGCGCGGAGTATTTCGACCCGTTCAGCGCTGCTTCTCTTCGGGACAGAATGGCGGACATTATCCTGGGCCATTGTCAGACCACAGGGGTCCGTGGGGAGTCGTCTTGACGACGATGGCGGTGCTTCAGTTTCGACGGCGACGACCGTGTCGAGGTTGTGCTCGATATTCATACCAGGCAGTCGAGTATGTGGGCCCATCTGGTCCACGCAGCGCCCTTAGCTTGGGAAAGGGGGTGCGATTGTGAACAGTGTGAGTCCACCACAGCTTGTCTTCTGGCGAGACGCTCCCGTCGACGTCGAGGCCAGTGTTTTTGAGTTCGTGGAGAGCACGTGGGGTGCCAAAGTCACCTTCGTTTGTGAGAATGACTACTCAAGCGAGCGCGCGCAACTTGCGTGGAGAATTCCTGAGCTCAATCAAGTCATTCTTAAGAACTCTCCTGAGCTCCGCCGCAAGGCTGAGCTTCTCATTGCCGAGCCCCACACAATCCACATATTCAACGGATTCCGGGGCGGGAGCCGGACGTCCCTCATGCGGCTGCGTGCGATGGAGGGCGCTCGGTGGGGTATTCTTGCCGAGCGCCCCACCGAGTTTGATTCGACGTTCCTAGGTATTGCCAAGACGCGTGTAAGCCGACAGGTCTACAAGCACTACTGCCGTCAGTTCAGAAATGATTGCTCAGTCTTCTTTGCCATGGGCAGACGAGGCGTTGATACCTACGCCCGCCTCGGGTTTAGCCACCAGTTGCTATTTCCGTTCATGTACGGGATATATGACCACGTTGACCCTCGACCCGAACTGCGGACCGTGCCATCCGACCCGACGCGCTTTATATACGTCGGACGTCTGGACCAAGCCAACAAGGGTGTCGACATGCTCTTGGAGGCGTTCATGGACCAACGTCGCTCGGACTTCAGGCTGGACATCGTGGGTGGGTATGGCGACATGCTCGAAGAAGTCCAGGACGCCGCTCGTCAGGACTCAAGAATCACATTCTTGGGAATCTGGGAGCCGCACGAGGTCGTTCGCAATATGTCGCGATACGACGTCTGCGTGGTTCCTAGTCGCTATGATGGTTGGAACGTGATCGTGAATCAGGCGATCAACGCTGGGCTCGGGTGCATCGTCACAGATGGGGCGACGTCCGACGAACTGGTCGAAGTTTCTGGTGCAGGGATTGTCATCCCGCGCAACGATCAAAGAGCGCTGAATCAGGCCGTTCAGGAAGTCCTCGATGCTCAGCACATGGTTGAGCACTTCAAGCGAGCGGCGCTTGCGTACCGAACAAGTATCTCGCCAGACGTAGTTGGGCAGTACATGATCGACGTACTTCGACACGTGTTCGATCTTGGCGGCGCTGCCGGACGACCGATCTGCCCCTGGTTGGAATGGGGCACAAGCAGGTGAACGTGGTCTTCGTAGGTTCTGTCGTTTCCAGAGAGGCCCAAGAGTCCCTCCGGGCCGCTTCGCCAGCCGGGAACAACTTTCAACTGGGGTTCTTGGGCGGCGCCGCCACACTCGGCGTGCGCCTCACAGTGGTCGCAGTAGAGCCTCATGCAATGGGGAAGCGACCCGGCGATAGGCTCGTCATTCGAGCATCGACCCAGCCTCTCGTTCAAGGCCTAGTTGGGAGGACGGTTGGCTTTGTCAATATCCCCGGCGTTAAACAACTCTGTATCGCGGTCGGAACACTCAGTCGACTTGTGGTTTGGCGATTGCGAGGATGGGAAGATTCTGGCGGAAACACGGTGATTTTGTATAACAGCCTGTCATATCAGTTCCTGCCATGCTATATGGCCAGCCGACTCTTTCGCTGTCAGTTTGGTGTCGTGGTTGCCGATCTTCCTCTAGGCCGGACTCGAAACGCCCTTGGAGGGGTTATCGAGAAGGTTGAACAATGGCTGGAGGTAGGTAGTCTGCGCCACGCTGACTTCCTAGTCCCACTAACCCGTCATACGCAACCGGACCTTGCTCCCAATGTGCCGTCGATTGTCGTTGAGGGCGGTCACTCCGAGATAGATCGGGCGGGTCGCGTCGTGGCACGGGACGCCACGGTCCCTCGCCGTCTGCTCTACGCGGGATCGCTCAACTCTGTTTCTGGCATTGCCTTAGCAATCCAGGCGGTTCGCCTCATTCCGGACGGCGAGGTGGTCCTCCACATCTACGGGTCCGGGACCGCCGAGCAGGTCGCCTCCGTGAGGGCCTACCAATCGGACTCCATCGTCTACCACGGCACTGTCGAGCGCCGGGAGATACTCCAGATCGAATCTGAGGTGGACATGCTTCTCTCTCCAAGGATTCCGGATGAGTTCGTCACACGCTATACGTTTCCGTCCAAACTGCTCGAGTACATGGCATCGGGCACACCAGTCCTGAGCAATTGCCTAGATGGGATCCCTGAGGAGTACCTGGGATACGTAGTAGTACCTGCGAGCCCGACCCCTGAGGCCTGGGCTGCGACAATCCGCGAGGTTTGCTGGGACGAATCCGGCGAGTACGAACGCACGGCGCGACGAGCTCGACGGTTTGTGTTGGAGCAGAAGAGTTGGGCGAAGCAGGCGGCTCGCGTCGTAGAGTTCCTACGGAAGCAGGCACGCGGTGCCTGACACAAGCAGGCGGATGAACGCTCCGCGGTATGTCTTTGTCGTCCTACTTGTCTACCTATCAGGTTCGGCGTTCATGCCTCAATGGTATGCGCCCAAACTCATAGCCATGACCATGTTGGCGCTCGTCCTACTCGCGACGGGACGATCATTCGGTGTTAGGGATGGCCGGGCCGGGCTCGCAGTCTTAATGCTACTGGTCGCCAGCGTGCTGCTCGTCGCGCTGCACACGGGCGATCCCGACCTTGGCCCGTACCTAACCGTTCCTCTGCACCTGACAGTGGGATTCCTTGCCTGCTATATCCTGGAGCCTCGATTCTTCCGGGACGCATACATAAACGTGATGGCCGCCAGTGCGCTTATATCCGTGGCTTTGTACCTTGTCGCCCGTATAGCTCCCTCGGTGATCTCGTTCTTCCCCCTTCGCATGAGCACGGAGTCGTACGACTACTATGACGCTGGCGTCCATGTGTTCCTAGTCTCCAGAGCCGTGGGAGAGCAGGGAATACCGCTTGATAGGAATAGCGGCTTCGCGTGGGAACCCGGCGCATACCAAGTCTTCCTAAACTTGGCGATCCTTCTCTTGGTTCAGCGTCGCGCCCAAACCGTCGAGCGCAGAAAAGACAGAATCGTTGCGCTGGCCCTTGTGGCCGGCGTAGTCACCACGCTCTCGACAGGCGGATACTTGACGATGGCGGTCATCTTGTCTGCGTACTCGCGAGAAGTGTTTGCCATTTTTGGAATGACGCGGCATCTCATACGATACGCCGTGGGCCCAGTCGCCATAGTGGCCGCAGGGCTACTGTTCGCAGCACGGGACGTGGATGCAACCTTCATTGGCGAGAAATTCACGCGTGAATTTAGCAACGGAAGTGTCCTTGCCCTTGAGCGGATCGGGCTTGACCGCGTGGGCTTTGTCGCTAGTGATTTCCAGTCGATATTTGGAGTCGGCTTTACGGCGTGGCTAGACACGGAGTTGTCGTTGTGGAACTCCGTAATTCACTCGGCAGTGACGTTGGGCTTACCGTTCACTCTAGGGCTCGGTGCCCTTTACGTGCGCTACTGCCGACAGTATCGGCATCCGGTGGCCGCCCTGGCACTCATGACTGTGGCGTTTTCAACCGAGGCGCTCTTCTGGCGGATGCTCTTTGCCTACTTGGCCTTCTCGGGGGTCATGTATGCGAGCAGCCATCTCCAGTCGAGGACTCAAGCCACTGAATCCTCTCCGGCATCCCCGCCTCGGGGGACGCAAAAGTGAAGGTTCTCCTTATTCACCACGCCTCTGCCTTAGGCGGCGGGAGCATTAGCCTCCTAGACGTAGTCGCGATGCTCCGTGAAGAGCACGAGGTCATCGTATGTGCCCCGGCCAGCCCGTCTTGGTTGAGCTCTGAACTTGAGAGACGAGGGGTCGAATTCTCGCCGGCCATTCTTCCGTTGCCTATCTACTATCACTACAACGGCACTGCCGGGGCGCCCATATGTTGGCACCTCATGTTGCGGGGGCTACTTACCTATCTCCGTTACCGTAGTGCGTGGATCGAGGTGATTCGTGATTCAGGCGCCCAGATCGTTATCGTCAATTCGGCTGCCTTGTGCCTTTTCGGACCTATCATCCGGGCCGCGGGAGCTAAGCCCATCTGCTTTGTGCGAGAAACTTTCCCACCTAGTTCCCGCTCTGTCAGGACTCGAATCCTCTACCGGGTCCTCGGGCGCCACTTCTCGCGGTCCGTCTTCCTCTCCGAGCGGGACCGCGAGGCTGCTGCCTTGCCGCCATCCCGGGCGGCGGTACTGTTGGATTGCATGCGGCAGGATGAACTCCGGGAGAAAGGTCGTAAGGAGGCGCGCCGCGAGCTCTCGATAGCGGAGAACTACTTCTGGGTCCTATTCACTGGAGGGAACTCGCGTCTCAAAGGTTTTGACACGGCACTGCGGGCTATCGGTCGCACACGGCTTTCTGAGATCCGACTGCTGGCGGTTGGAGTTGGAGGCGACGCCATGACTCCCAACGTGAAGTTGCGCAATTGGGTCGCCGACCCTCGAAATGCCTACTACAGACTTAGGGTGGCTGCTCTGTTGAAGTCGCGGTCCGTTCAAGAGCGAGTGGTGCTGCTCGGTCCGCGAAACGACATGTCCGTTCCCTATTCAGCGTCCGACGTGGTCATTTTTCCATCAAGTCTCGCTCATCAGGCCCGCCCAGTATACGAGGCTGGCTCCTTTGGCCTTCCCATCGTAATATCCGATTTCCCCAGCGCGGCAGAGTTTGTCTTCCCGGGATCAAACGGTTTGTTGATTCCGCCCAGAGACGCTCCTAAACTCGCCGCAGCATTGGACATGCTAGCTTCCCAAAGGGAGTACTGTGCCGCCCTTGGGGCAGAGAATAGACGACAGCACAGCAGCCGCCGTCAATTCTCAGTCATGCAGAGGTTGCTAGTCGAACTCGTCAAGGACGTAGGTGAGGAAGGGCCGTGAGAATGCTCAACTCTGCTCCTGTCCATCCTAGAATGGTAAAGGTGTGAAGATTGTCCTGATCAGCTTCTTTAGAAGCGCGAATCTTGGAGATTTGCTTATTGCGCGTACTCTCGCTGACGCTCTTGAGTTACACGGTGCGACTACACGCTTAAGCTACTCGTCGTCACCATTGCATTCTTCGGACATCGAAAGCATGGGCGCCGACTTCACACCTGTCAACGCATCCGTGTGGCGGAGCGTACTGCGGCGATGGGCAAGCCGCCTGGGGCTTGATCCTCTACTGCGCCGGGCGCGGACACATCCAGCAATCAACCCTTGGCGCGACGATCCTGAGGTGGCGCGTTGTATAGGTGACGCTGACCTGGTGGTCATTGGCGGGGGAAATCTCATCTTTGATGTCGACCCTTGGACGAGGTCCTGGGAGTTCTTTGATTCGGCCCTGAATGCTGCACGTGGGCGGGGCATACCTGTGATAGGAATGTGTTTGGGTATCGGTCCGTTCGCCACGGACGAGCAGAATCTTAACGCCGTTCGTAGCCTGGAAAAGTGTGCTGCTGTCTCATTTCGCGATCGGCGTTCGCTTGAGCTGTACAGGAGGTACTCGAGCGCGGGCAATGCGCATCTGAGTGTCGATCCAGTCTTTACCATGCCGCTGGTGGTGGGAGGCGCTGGTGAGCGTGGGGTCATCGGAGTGAATTTCGTGGATATGCGATTGGCGGGCGCCGGCCCGTGGGTCGCTATGAAGAACCGTAGGCGCTACTGCGAGCTGATCGCTGCGATCCTAAGACGGTTTACGAACGACATCGTGCTGTTCTCCACTGACTTGAACGACTATCCTCTGCTCTTCGACATCGATAGGCGTGTCTCTTCACCCCGTTGTCGGGTGGCGAAGGTAGACGGCAGACACAGTTTGCTCACCCTCTACGCGTCCTTTGATGTAGTTGTCGCCGCTCGTATGCATGCATTAATAACTTCGTATGCTCAATTGATACCCGTGGTTGGCCTCGCATGGCAGTCCAAGGTTCGCGAGTTCTTCGATATAGTGGAGGACGACTCTTCCGTCTTTGAGTGTGATAATCTCCCGGCGGAAATCCCGAACATTTTGGAGAAGATTCACCAGAAAATCGAAGCTAGGCATGAAGAGCGCCGGGAGATGACTATCCGACGTAAGGCAATTGAAGAGCGATTCTTGGTTAATCATGAGCTCGTGGCCTCAGTACAGCTGTAGCGTGGCGTCAACAGCGATCTGGCTCGACCATCGCGTTCAAGGACTATTTGGTGCCCTGGGTGTTTGGGCGGATCGCCGGACTGGGACCGGTTGTGGACAAGTGCCGAGAGGGACGGGCGCTATCGAGAGGGCTGGGCACTATGAGGGTGGATTCACGGGGCCCTGCATATGAATAGGTACCGGCGCCTTGTGGCGAACGTTGGTGTATTCGCTGTCGGCAATGCCAGCGTGCAAATACTCTCCCTCGCAATGTTGCCCTTTTACACTCGTCACCTGTCTACAGGACAATACGGTGCAGTGGATCTTGCCATGACGAGCTTGGCGTTGCTCGTGCCGATAGCATCGGTCAGCATCTATGAGGGTGTGCTGAGGTTCGCGATTGACCCCAACTATTCGCGCCAGCGGGTGCTGTCTACGAGTTTGGCTGTAATGGCGACGGGGGCGGCAGTTGCTGCATTGTTGCTGTGGTTGCTGCGTCTCGGCGGATTCATATGGCTACCCCCCTTTTTTCATTGGGTGCTTTTTGCTCAGATGTTGCAGATCTTCTTGGCTCAATACACCCGCGCGCGGGGGCGCACTGTTCTCTACGCTGTTAGCGGCGTAGTGTTAGCGGGCAGTCTTGCCGTATTCAATATTGCATTGATCGCCGCGTTGGGGATGGGTGTTGATGGATACATGCTGGGGATGTTTGCTGCCAATCTCACCTCGATTTCTGTGCTGATCTGGTTTGATGGGCGCGACCTGCGGCGGCCGAGCAAGGTGAGCCCTGCGCTGGCCGTTGAACTCCTGAGATATTCTTTGCCTCTTGTGCCCAATGCGGCAATGTGGTGGCTTATCAGTGGCTCTTCTCGATTCGTTCTCTTACACTTTGAGGGTTTGAGGGTGGTGGGGTTGTACGCGGTTGCGTCACGGATTCCATCAGTGCTCTCAATGCTCACACTTGTGTTTGGGAGGGCGTGGCAGCAATCCGCGTTCGAAGAAGTGAACTCGGAAACTAGAGCGCGCTTCTACTCGCGGGTCTTTGAATATCTCGTATTGATGTCCTTTCTGGCCACCTCTCTCGTTCTCTTATTCCTCAAGACTGGGTACGAACTCCTAATTGCGCGGGAGTACGCCGAGTCCTGGATCTATGTTCCGGTGCTAATACTTGCCGTCTTGTTTCAGAGTTTTGCGTCCTTCTTCGGCACAAACTATTCGGCGGCGATGAAGACGGGTGGAGCGTTGACTACGTCCATACTGGGAGGGGTCGCGAGCGTCGGCCTCAGTGTCGTACTTGTGCCTCTGTGGGGCGGCATGGGTGCGAGTTCTGGGGTGGCGGGCGGGTTTCTTGTCATGTGGTTGTTGCGTGTCGTAGGGACGCGTTCCTACGTTCAGATTGCAATGCCCTCACTAGCAGTCCGATTGTCCGCTGTGGTCGTAGGAGCCCAGATGGTTTCTCTGTACGTGGGTCTTGATCGACAGATCGAGTTCGTAGTCGGACTATCCCTTTTCGGGCTGCTTGCCGCTCTCAACTGGGGGCATCTTGCGGGTTTGATTCGGTTTCTGGGTCGCCACGATGCCGTCAATCCGTAGTGTGCATAGACGGGCCAGCCTTAAGGGTGGACGTGCGCAGCTACCCATACACGCCAGCGCTTCGAAGTGCCCGCAGCAATCGAGCGCTGGCTCGCTGGCGCATCCCCTACCCTGTAGCTTCCGTGACGCGAACAGCGTGAACGAGTTGGTATGACATGCGAGGCACTCTCTGCGTGCGCTCGCAAGCCCCTGTGCTTGGGCGCATGAGCATGCTCGTACGTCAATACTCCTCCAGAGTCTCGTTCTGTCGCGGCCTATTTGATGCCTTCCGTGAACGGAATGGTCTGGCTCGACGGGACGATCAAGAGAGTGCGCAGCCAGGCAGCAAGTGCCTAGCCAAATGGTGATGGAAGCGACCCTCAACTGGCGTTGTTGATCATGCCGGCGCCGACGGTGATGCCGGTGGCCTCGTCGATCAGGATGAAGGAGCCGGTGGTCCGGTTCTTCGAGTAGGGGTCGCACAGCAGCGGCACGGTGGTGCGCAGCTGGACGCGGCCGATCTCGTTGCGGCCCAGCTCCTTGGTCTCCTGGTCGCGGTGCAGGGTGTTGACGTCCAGGCGGTACTGGATGTCCTTCACCAGCGCGCGGGCCACACGGGTCGTGTGCTTGATCGCCAGCTTCTGACGCGGCTTGAGCGGCGCGTCGGCCATCCAGCAGATCATCGCGTCGATGTCCTGGGACGGCTTGGGAGCGTTGGCAGGGCGCGCGATCATGTCGCCTCGCGACACGTCGACGTCGTCCTCGAGGCGGACGGTCACCGACATCGGAGGGAAGGCCTCGGTGATCTCCTTGTCGAACAGGTCGATGCCGGCGATCTTGGAGGTCATGCCGCTGGGGAGGACGACGACCTCGTCGCCCGGCTTTAGGACGCCACCGGCGACCATGCCGCCGTAGCCGCGGTAGTCGTGGTGCTCGTCGGACTTCGGGCGTACGACGTACTGGACCGGGAACCGGACGTCGACCAGGTCGCGGTCGGAGGCGACGTGGACGTTCTCGAGGTGGTGCATGAGCGTCGGGCCGGAGTACCAGTCCATGTTCTCGGAGCGGTTGACGACGTTGTCGCCGGCGAGCGCCGAGATCGGGATGACCTCGAGGTCAGGGATGTTGAGCTTGGTGGCGAACGTCGTGAACTCGGCCTGGATCTTGTCGTAGATCTCCTGGGAGTAGTCGACGAGGTCCATCTTGTTGACGGCGAGCACCAGGTGCGGCACCCGGAGCAGCGACAGGATCACCGCGTGGCGGCGCGACTGCTCGGTGAGCCCCTGGCGGGCGTCGACGAGCACCAGGCCGAGGTCGGCGGTGGAGGCGCCGGTGACCATGTTGCGGGTGTACTGCACGTGGCCCGGGGTGTCGGCGATGATGAACTTGCGCGCGGGCGTGGCGAAGTAGCGGTAGGCGACGTCGATCGTGATGCCCTGCTCGCGCTCGGAGCGCAGGCCGTCGGTCAGCAGAGCCAGGTCGGTGTAGTCGTAGCCCTTGGAGGCACTGGTGGCCTCGACGGCCTCCAGCTGGTCCTCGAAGATCGACTTGGAGTCGAGCAGCAGGCGCCCGATGAGCGTGGACTTGCCGTCGTCGACAGAGCCGGCGGTGGCGAAGCGGAGCATGTCCATGTTGGCCGTGAGGGACTCGGTGACGGTGGCCTCCGTGGGGGCTGGCATCAGAAGTAGCCTTCCTTCTTGCGGTCTTCCATGGCTGCTTCGGAGAACCGGTCGTCACCGCGGGTCGCGCCCCGCTCGGTGAGCTTGGCGATCGACACCTCGGCGATGATCTCGGGGATGGTGGACGCGGTCGACTCCACGCACCCGGTCAGCGAGATGTCGCCGCAGGTGCGGAAACGCACGGTGCGCTCTTCGACGACCTCGCCCTGACGGAGCGGGTTGAGCGGCGTCTCGCTCATCAACATGCCGTCGCGCTCGAACACGCGGCGCTGGTGGGAGAAGTAGATCGGCGGGATCTCGATGCCCTCGCGGCCGATGTAGTCCCAGACGTCCAGCTCGGTCCAGTTGGAGATCGGGAAGATCCGCATGTGCTCGCCGGCGTGCAGGCGTCCGTTGTAGAGGCTCCACAGCTCGGGGCGCTGCATCTTGGGGTCCCACTGGCCGAACTCGTCGCGGTGGGAGTAGACGCGCTCCTTGGCCCGGGCCTTCTCCTCGTCGCGGCGACCCCCACCGAAGGCGGCAGTGAAGCCGTTCTCCTCGATGGCGTTGAGCAGCACGGCGGTCTGCATCCGGTTGCGGCTGGTCTTGCCGTCGTCGACGACCACGCCGTTGGCGATGGCGTCGTCGATGCTGGCCACGACGAGCTTGACGCCCAGGCGGTTGACCCAGTTGTCGCGGGTGACGAGCACCTCGGGGAAGTCGAGGCCGGTGTCGATCTGAAGCACGGGGAAGGGGATCTTGGCCGGGTAGAAGGCCTTCTCGGCCAGGCGAAGCATCACGATGGAGTCCTTGCCGCCCGAGAACATCAGGACGGGCTTCTCGAACTCGGCGGCGACCTCGCGGAAGATGTGGATCGACTCGGCTTCCAGCTGGTCGAGCTGGCTCAGCCGGTAGTCGGCATGCGTCTGGGTCATGGGAAAACAGGGACCTCTCGGTGGGACAGCAGCCCACATCGTAGCCAGGTCGTCCGGGGAGGACGGAAACGTGACCATTGTCGAGTTGACCACATCACATTATCGGACTCAGGCGGGCACCGAACCGACGGCTATCTCGCCGTCGCCCGTGACGTCGAACGGCCCGTCCTCGTGTGCCACGAAGACCGCATCGCCCCGGACCAGGGTGAGCCGCTGACGCTCGCTCGCCACCTCGACGGTGCCGTCGAGCACCAGCAGCAGCCGTGGGCCCGACGCGGGCAGCCGGCGCAGCGGTGGCCGCCCCACGGTCAGGCTGAACTCCGAGACCGGTGGCTCGATGTGGGTGAAACCGTGACCGCGCTGGATGGACTGCCAGCGCGGCGGCGGGATGGGCGTGAAGTTGGTGACGTGGAGCAGCTCGGCGACGTCGCGGTGCTTGGGCGTGAGCCCGGCGCGCAGGACGTTGTCGGAGGACGCCATGATCTCGACCCCGAAGCCGGAGGTGTAGGCGTGGATCATGCCGGCGTTGACGAACATCGCCTCCCCTGGGGCGAGGACGACGTGGTTGAGCAGGAGCGCGACGAGGACGCCGGGGTCTCGGGGGTACTTCGCGGCCAACCCGCCGAGCAGGGCGAACACCCGGACCGCCTCCCGGTTGACCAGGCGCCGGTCGCGGCCGGACGAGCGGTTCCGCAGGTCGGTACGGCGTCCGCGCGCCTCGGCGTGGGTGGCGGCGTGGCCGACGTCGCGCAGCGTGCGGGCCAGGCCGCGCCCGGACAGGGAGAGGATCTCCGTGGTGGCCGCCTCGAGTGTCTGGTGCGGTGGCCCGTCCTCGAGCCGCCGGGCGAGGTCGTCGGCCCACGGGAGGCTGAGCAGCCGGAGCAGCTCGACCGTGCCCGGCACGTCGCGGAAGCCGGCCATCCCCTCGAAGCGGGTCAGGGCGAAGAGGAGCTCCGGCTTGTGCCACTGGTCCTTGTAGCTGCGGACCGGGGCGTCCACGGGGATGCCCTCGGCGTTCTCTCGGGCGTGGCCGCTCCTGGCCCGCTCGCTGCTGGGGTGGACCTGGAGCGACAGCGGCTCGTCGACCGCCAGCACCTTCATCAGGAACGGCAGCCGGTCGCCGAAGATGTCCGCGACCCGGCTGCCGAGGAGCTGCTGCGGGGCGTCGGCGATCATCTCGCCGAGCGAGGTCCCGTCGGGCAGCCGCGAGGGGTCACCCTCGTGAGCGCCGATCCACAGCTCCGCCTCCGGCCGGCCCGACGGCGTACGCCCCAGGAACTCGGCAAGACGCGTCCTGGAACCCCAGGCGTAGTCGCGCACCGCGTTGCTCAGCAGGAACATGTGCCCCTCGTGTCCCCCGCCAGTGGCACTAGGGAGCGTCGCCGTCGCGGGGCGGCGAAGGTGTGGCCCGGGCATAGCCCATGTCCTCGAGCTCCGCGACCGTAGGTGCCCCGAACATCGGCAGCCCCTGCTCCTTGCGTAGGAGCCCCCAGACGAGGGGGACGAGGACGACCATGATCAGACCGATGACGCCGATCAGGATCGGGTGGGTCTCCTCCACGCCGAGGGGCGCCCAGCCAGCCTTGTCGAGCAGGGCCACGCCCGACATGGTCAGGACGACGACGATCGCGCGCCGGATGAACGACTGCGGCACCCGCGGCGCCAGCTTGCTGCCGATGATCGTGCCGGGCACCGAGCCGAGGACCAGCGGGATCGTCAGGCCCATGTCGAGGCCGTCGTTGACGATGATGTTGGAGATCGCGGCCGCGAGCACGAGGGGGACGGCCTGCACGAGGTCGGTGCCGACCAGCTTCACCGCGGACAACCCGGGGTAGAGCATGAGCAGCGCGACCATGATCACCGAGCCGGAGCCGACACTGGTGATGCCGACGAGCAAACCGCCGAGCGCGCCGACGAGGAACGTCGGCAGCGGCCGGACCCGCGGGTTCGGGTCGCCGCTCTCGCCACCCGCCCGCACACGGCGCAGGTTGATGTAGAGGCGCAGGGCGTAGGTCGCGGCCGCGAGCAGCAGCGCGAAGCCGATGCTCATCTTGAGCACGTCGTCGACGTCCTCCGGGTCGACCACGCCGGCCAGCAGATGCGGTCCGGCCAGCGCCGTCGGGACGGAGCCGAGGACCAGCCACTTGGCCAGGTCGAGGTTGGGCGAGCCCTCGCGCGAGTGCACGATCGCGCCGCCGGTCTTGTAGATCGCCGCAGCCGTGAGGTCTGCGGTGACGATCTTGGCCGTGTCGCCGACGCCCAGGAAGATGAGGGCGGGGGTCATCAGGGCGCCGCCGCCCATCCCGGTCAGGCCGACCACGATCCCGACGAAGAACGCCGCGGCCAGGATCGAGGGGAAGTCGGAGGTGAACCAGTCGCTCATGCCGTGATCCTGTCGGACCCGGTCAGCGCCGGGACCACGACGCGCAGCAGGTCGTCGATCTGCGTCGCGCAGGCCTCGGCGGCCTCCGGTCCGCGCCCGTAGGGGTCGTGCACGTCGAAGCGCGGCTCGGCGGTGCCCCGTCGGTCACCGACGGCCAGGACCAGTTCATGGCCGGCCAGGTCGAAGTTGGCCACGGCTTCCGCGAACTGGCCCAGCGTGAAGACCTTGCGGAACTCGCCCGGGTGGTCGTCGAGGATGAAGCTCCGGTGCGACATCTCGGCGGTGAGGATCAGGTCGGCCTGCTCGATGAGCGCCGCGCTCAGCGGCCGGCTGGTGAACTCGTCGCTCTCGAGCCCTCGCCGTCCCAGCGCCTCGGCCATGACGCCGTCCATCGGGTGGTCGCGGAACCCGTGGGTGCCGGCACTGCGGAACTGGACGCCGGGCTGGTCGGCGCTCGCAGTGCGGGCCGTGATCTCCATGTACGGCGAGCGGCAGATGTTGGCGGTGCAGACGAAGAGCACCTGGAGGGCTGGGCGCTCCTCTGCGGGTGGTTTCGAGGCTCGCTCCGCTCGCACCTCAACCACCGTTGGGTCGCCCTCGTCTTCGCTGGTCGAGGTGCGAGGAGCGCTAGCGACGAGCCTCGAGACCTCGTCAGGGTCAGCGTCCTCGTCGGTCAGGTCGAGGAAGCCGGCCGAGGCCAAGGCGTCCAGGACGTCGTCGAGGGCATCCTCGATCGAACGTCCGGTGGTGTCGACCCGGACATCGGCGTCGTCCGGCTCCTCGTAGGGCGACGAGATGCCGGTGAACTCCGGGATCTCGCCGGCGCGCGCCTTCGCGTAGAGCCCCTTGCGGTCGCGACGCTCGCACTCCTCGAGGGGCGTGGCCACGTGCACGAGGAAGAAGGCGCCCCCAGCCTCCTCGACCATCGCACGGACCTGCTGGCGGGTGGCGTCGAAGGGGGCGATCGGGCTGCACACGGCGAGGCCGCCGTGACGCGAGATCTCGGCGGCCACCCAGCCGATTCGGAGGATGTTGGTCTCACGGTCCTGCTTGGAGAAGGTGAGGCCGGCCGACAGGTTGCGACGTACGACGTCGCCGTCGAGGCTGGTGACGGTGCGCTCGCCCTGCTCGAGCACGCGGTCCATGAGCGCGCGGGCCAGCGTCGACTTGCCACTGCCGGACAGCCCGGTGAAGAACAGCACCAGCCCCTGCTCCTCGGGCGCGGGCCGGTCGGCGGCGACGATCTCGGCGATCTCGAGGGGCAGCTCGCCGGCGTCCTGGAGACCGTGGACCCGGTCGATCCCGGCGTAGTTGGCGACCACCTGGACGCCGAGGGCGTGGTCGACGTCTGCGTCGCCGTGCGAGGCGAGCGGCACGGCCACCACCTCCGCGTCGAGGTGGTCGGCCGCTGTGAGCGTCGCGCGCAGCAGCGCGACCGGCGACAGGGACGGGGTGCCGCGGCCGACGAGGGCGAGCAACACGGCCGGGCCGAGGTCCCGGACCTCGCGCAGCTGGACGTCGGTGAGGGCGTCGGTCACTGGGACGAACGCGCGGCCGGCGTACTGGGCGCGCACGTCGGCGGGGGAGAGGTAGAAGCTGCGGAACGGGCCGTACTGCGCGTGGGTGAGGGGCTCGACCGTCCAGGGGCCGTCTCCGACCGCGACCCGGGCCAGCGGCAGGCCCTCGGGGTCGACCAGCTCGACGGCCCCGGCCCGTGCCGCCTGCTCGAGAACCTCGGGAGGCAGCGTGAGGGTGACCGGGCTGTCCGGCTCGTTGAACGCGCGGATGGGGGACAGGGCTCCGACGCTCAGCAGCTCGAGGTCGTCGAGCTCGCGCTGGGAGGGGCAGTGCTGGGGTACGACAGGGGACGGCACGGGGTCATCCTGCCACCGGTCTCCCGGTCGCCCACACGTGGCGGGCGCAGCGTTGGTAGCGTTTCGACGCGCCGTCCCCCATCCTCTGGAGAATCCGTGACCGAGCTTTCGCAGGACCGCCCCTGGGGCTCCTGGCACGTGATCGAGGACGGCCAGGGCTACAAGGTGAAGCGGATCGTCGTCCACCCCGGGAAACGGCTGTCGTACCAGACCCACCGGCACCGCTCCGAGCACTGGGTCGTCATCTTCGGCGTCGCCACCTGCACCATCGACGACCAGGTCGTGGTCGCCTGGCCCGGCGAGTGCATCGACGTACCGATCGGGGTCGCGCACCGTCTGTCCAACGAGCACTTCGAGGACCTCCAGATCATCGAGGTGCAGCAGGGCGCCTACACCGGCGAGGACGACATCACCCGCCTCGAGGACGACTTCGGGCGCGCTGAGTGAAGGCCCAGCCGTGAGTCAGCAGATGATCGCAAAGCAACGCCTCGCTCTTGTGGGTGGCGGGGGTTTTGGCCGAGAGATCCTCGACATCGTCGATGCGATCAATGCCGTCGCGCCTTCGCGAGCTCACATTGAAGTTGTCGGAGTGTTTGACGACGGGCAGCCCGACAGGAAACTCCTGGCGAGCTACGATGTGGAGCACGCGGGCACCGTGTCGGACCTCTTGGATCTTCCCGATGAAGTCTCCGTGGTTGTGGGAGTCGCCCACCCGTACACGCGTAGCCGGCTCGTGAAGGCAGTCGGCCACCGCGCGCGGCTGACTCTGGTACATCCGACTGCGACCGTGGGGCGCGCTGTAAGGATTGGACGAGGTGCCGTCGTCTGCTCGCACGTCAGTATCGCGAATCATGTGGTCATCGGTGATGACACCCAGATAGGTGCGAACAGCACGATCGGCCACGACTGTCGAGTCGGATCCTGCGTGACCATCAGCCCATTGGTAGCCGTCAGCGGAAACATCAGTCTGGGCAACGGGTCGTTTCTCGGCACCGGCGCCTCGTTCAAGCAGGGGCTTGTGATCGGCGCTAACGCTGTCGTGGGTAGCGGTGCCGCTGTGACACAAGACGTTGAGCCCGACACGACGGTCGTAGGCGTGCCTGCGAAACCGCTCCCATGATGGGCGGGCAGCCGGTCGTCGCCGAGATCGTCAGGTCCGGTTTCGTCGAGGGCCACCACTACGGGTCCGTCGTGGCGCTCGCCGCCGACGGCTCGGTGGACTGGTCCATCGGGGTGGTCGACCAGCCGATGCTGCCGCGCTCCTGCAACAAGCCCCTTCAGGCCCTGGCGATGGTGCGGCTCGGGCTGGACCTGCACGACGACCTGCTGGCGCTGGCCTGCGCCTCGCACTCCGGGGAAACGATGCACGTCAACGGGGTACGACGGATCCTGGCGACCACAGGGCTCGACGAGTCGGCGCTGCAGACCCCGCCCGACTACCCGCTCGACGACGACGCCCGAGCCGCCGCGATCCGCGCCGGCCACGACAAGAGCCCGATCGCCATGAACTGCTCGGGCAAGCACGCCGGGATGCTGGTGACCTGCGCGGTCAACGGCTGGGACCTCGCCACCTACCGCGACCCGGACCACCCGCTCCAGCAGGCGATCCTGGCGACGTTCGCGGAGCTGACCGGTGAGCCCGTGACCACCATCGCCGTCGACGGCTGTGGTGCCCCGCTGCTCTCCACGACGTTGGTCGGACTGGCCCGGGCGTTCCGTGCGCTGGCGGTCGCCACCGAGGGACCCGAGGCGCGGGTGGCCAACGCCATCCGGCGGCACCCGGCATACGTGTCCGGCACCCAGCGCGACGAGCACGCGCTGCTGACCGCGATCCCCGGGGCGATCGGCAAGGCCGGCGCGGAGTCCTGCTACGCCGTCGCGCTGCCGGACGGCCGGGCGTTCGCCCTCAAGACGGACGACGGAGCCCCGCGGGTGCGACCGGTGCTGATGGCGGCTGCGCTGCGCCGCTCCGGCGTGGACGCCGAGCCCGGGGTGGATGGTGACGCGGTGCGACGTACCGGGGTCGCGGAGCTGCTGGGTGGCGGCGTACCTGTCGGCGAGATCCGCGCTGTCTTCTGAGAATTCGTGGTGCGGGATCTCGAGGCTCAGGCGCCAGGGCGCCTTCGCACCTCGATCAGCGGTGGTGGCTGCAAGCAGAGATTCTCAACTGCACAAGGGTTGTGGGACACGTCACCGCGTCACAGTTTGCATTTTGCTAGCAACAGTTAGCACTATGGAGACGTGGTAAAAGGAAAGGTAGGCAAGACCGTCGAGTCACTCGGCGACTACCTGAAGGAGCAGCGGGTCGCGTCCAGGCTCTCGCTCCGGCAGCTGGCCGAGCAGGCTGGCGTGTCCAACCCCTACCTCAGCCAGATCGAACGCGGCCTGCGCAGGCCCTCGGCCGAGGTGCTGCAGCAGATCGCCAAGGCACTGCGAATCTCGGCGGAGCAGCTCTACATCCGCGCCGGGATCCTCAGCCCCGAGGACGGTGTCGGCGGCTCGGTAGAGCTCGCCGTGCTCAACGACGCCGGCCTCACCGAGCGGCAGAAGCAGTCCCTGCTCGATGTCTACTCCTCGTTCCTGGCGCTCAATGCCGGACGCCCGGCGGACGAGAGCTGACCTGCACGACCGCACCATCCCCACCCCCGCAAACCCGATGCACCACCAACTGAAGGAGATCGACATGGCCAAGGCCAAGTTCGACATCAAGACCCTGGAGCTTCCCCCCGTCGCGGCCAAGCCGCTCTACGCCGGCGTCGGCGTCACCGACCTCGCGGTCGAGTACGTGCGTGAGTACGTCGCCGACGTGCAGAAGAAGCTCGTGGGCTACCAGAAGGACGTCCAGAAGACCGTCACTGGCTTCGACTTCGAGCCCAAGGCCCTGCGCAAGCAGGCCGTGACCGTCGTCAACGCGCGCCGTGCGGCTGTCGAGGCCCGCGTCGCGGAGCTCCAGGCCGACGCCCAGGCTCTCCCGACCAAGGTCCAGAGCGCCGTCAACGAGAACGTCTCCACGCTGACCGACACCTACGCCGACCTGGCCAAGCGTGGCGAGGTGCTGGTGACCCGGATCCGCAAGCAGGAGTCGACCAAGGCGACGAAGTCCTCGGCCAAGACCACCACGGCGAAGGCCAAGACCACGAACACCCAGGCCACCAAGGCCACGAAGTCGACGGCCAAGAAGGCCACGACCACCGCGAAGAAGTCCTCGGCCCCCGCGCGCAGCAGCGCCAAGGCCACCGTGACCGCCGCAAAGAAGACCGCGACGAACGCCGCCCAGGCGACGACCGACGCGGCCGAGAAGGTCGGCGACTGAAGAGACCCGGCTGACGGCCAGCTGAGGCTGTTCTGACGCAACACGAGACCCCCGGAGGTATGTGCTCCGGGGGCCTCGCTGTCTCCGGATAAGGTTGGTTCTCATGGGAGTTCTCGAAGGACAGATCGCGCTGCTGGTCGCGCTGGCGATGCTCGCGGTCAAGATCTTCGCGTTCGTCAACGCGCTGACCTTCTCCGCCGAGTCCTACGTCGCCGCCGGCAAGCTCACCAAGCCCGCCTGGTCGATCGGCCTCGGCCTCGGCGTGGTGCTCCAGCTGATCCTGCTCGGCAGCATCCTCAACCTGGCCTTCACGATCGCCGCGATCGTCTTTCTGGTCGATGTCCGCCCGGCACTCGCGGGGTTAAAGCGTCGGTAACAGTTGGGTATTTGGCTGTCGCCGGCCGGGCAGTTCCCCTAGCCTCTGAGATCTCGGGTTTTCGTCTCGGACCTACTTGCTGGGGGGCAAACCATGATCGGCGACTTCGACGAGCGGCCCTGGGGGGCGTGGCAGGTCCTGGACGAGGGCGAGGGCTTCAAGGTCAAGCGGATCGTCGTCAAGGCACATCAGCGGCTGTCGTACCAGACTCACGAGCACCGCGCCGAGCACTGGTCGATCGTCAGTGGTCGGGCCACCTGCGTCGTCGACGGCGAGACCGTGCTGGCCGGACCGGGTGAGTCGGTCGACGTCGAGATCGGCCAAGCGCACCGGATTACCAATAGGGAGGACTACCCGCTCATCCTCATCGAGGTGCAGCGCGGTGCCTACTGCGGCGAGGACGACATCTGCCGGCTGGAGGACGACTACGGTCGCGCCTCGGTGGCCGTCTCCGCCTGACGTCGCCCTCTTCGACCTCCAGTCGGGGCCCGCCTGTTGGTTTCGGCCGACCCGTGACCTGCCGTTACAGTGACCTTCGCGCCGCGCGTGGGGAGCGCCACGACAGGACGGGACGATCTTGGAACTGAAGGACTACTGGCAGACGATCCGTCGTCGCTGGAAGCTGATCGTCGTGGTCTTCCTGGTGTGCGTGGGCGCCGCCGGCTTTGTGACCTGGCAGGCGACGCCGCTCTACTCCTCGTCAGCCCGGATCTTCGTCTCCACCACGCCCTCCGACACCAGTGACGCACTCGCGGGCAACACGTTCGCGACGCAGCGCGCGGCGTCGTACGTCGACCTGGTCGGCACGCGCAAGCTGGCGGAGAGCGTGGCTAGCGACCTCGGCGGGTCTGCCACCAACGACCCGCAGGACTTGCGCGATGCCATCTCGGCCGAGGTTGTTCCTGAGACCGTCAACATCGTGATCACCGCCACCGATCCCGATCCATCCAAGGCCCGCGACGTCGCCCAGGCCTACGCCGAAGCCATGAGCGACTTGGTGGCGGACCTCGAGACGCCTCCCGGCAAGTCGAACGCACTCATCACAGCGTCGATCGTTGACAACGCCGAGGTCTCGTCGTCTCCGGTGAGCCCGCAGCCGCTCCGCAACGTCGGCTTGGGAGCGATCCTGGGCCTGCTTCTGGGCATGGGGCTGGCGGTGCTGCGCGAGCTGATGGACACCACTCTGAAATCGGCCGAGGACATCGGCCACGTCACGGCTGCTCCACTCCTAGGGCACATCAACCGCGACCCGGCCGCTGTGAAGAAGCTGCCGGTGAAGGCGCTCGCCGAGTCGACACCATGGGCGGAGGCGTTCCGCGTGCTGCGGACCAACATGCAGTACGTCGACGTCGACAACGAGCGCCGGGTCTTCGTGGTGTCGAGCTCTTTGCCCGCGGAGGGCAAGACGACGACGGCGGTCAACCTCGCCATCACCCTGGCGATGACGGGCGAGCGCGTCGCGCTCGTCGAATGCGACCTGCGGCGCCCCCTGATCGCCCGCCGGCTCGGG
The DNA here is from genome assembly GCF_900103935.1 of Nocardioides szechwanensis. GTDB lineage: Bacteria > Actinomycetota > Actinomycetes > Propionibacteriales > Nocardioidaceae > Nocardioides > Nocardioides szechwanensis. The sequence goes on along the minus strand of NZ_FNIC01000003.1, from coordinate 56,343 downwards.
CTCGACGACGCCGTCGGCACGACCAGCGTGCTGATCGGCAAGGTCTCGCTGAACGACGCCCTCCAGACGTACGAAGGAACGGACCTCGAGGTCCTCGCGTGTGGCCCCCTGCCGCCCAACCCCTCGGAGCTGCTCCAGTCGCAGGCAATGGGACTCCTCATCAAGGACCTGCGAGAGCGCTTCGACATCGTCATCCTCGATGCGCCGCCTCTCCTGCCCGTGACCGATGCCGCCCTGCTGTCGGCCCAGGCCGACGGCATGCTGGCGGTCGTTCGGCACGGGAAGACGACGAAGGACCAGCTCGGTCACGCCCTGGAGCGGGTCGAGCAGGTCGACGCCAAGTGTGTCGGGGTGGTCGTCAACCTGGCACCTGCGAAGAAGAACCGCGGCTACGGGTATGGCTACGGCTACTCCTACGCGCCGGCGAAGGCGGAGTCTCGGAAGCGTCGGAACTAGGCTTCGGCTGGTGTGCTTGTCCGGCTTTGCGTGAAGGGGCCTCAGCCGTTCAGATCTCCGCGATACTGCTGTCCTACCACCGAGAGTTGGAGCCTGGTTGTCGTGAGCAACGTCGTTGCGCTTGCCCGTCGCTTCCGGGTCCTGTTGGCGGCCGGGCTAGATGTCGCGGCCTGGATGTTCGCGTACCTGGCGTTTGCATGGCTACGGTTCGACACCGAAACCGTGGGCGTGCCCTGGGTGACCGTCACGGCCGTCGGCGCCGGGACGGCGCTGCTCTTCCTCGGGTTAGCCTCCTTCGTCCGCCTGCACCAGGGACGCGCGCGAGTGGCCAGCCTCGAGGAGATGCTGCTGCTCGGCGTCTGCGTGGCGAGCTCGGGTGGCTTGGTCGCGACGGTCAACCTCTTCGCGCACTGGGTGCCGCGCACCGTACCGGCGGGCGCGACCCTGCTGGCGCTGGTCGTGATGGCGTATGCCCGCGCCTCGTGGCGGCGGTTCAACGAGTTCGACGACGAGCGTTTTTCTGACGACGGCTCGACCCGCGTGCTGGTGGTGGGGGCAGGCGAAGCCGGCCGCGAGCTGATCAGCTCGATGCTGCGCGACCCCCAGCGTGCGTGGCGGCCCGTCGCGATCCTCGACGACGACCACCGCAAGCGGCACCTGCGCATCCGCCAGATCCCGGTCGTCGGTACCACCGAACGCCTCGCCGAGAAGGCGGTCGAACACCGCGTCGGCACCGTAGTCCTGGCGCTGCCCAGCGCATCTTCGGCGACGATCAACCGGCTCCGCCTCGCGGCGCTCGACGCCAACCTCGCGGTGAAAGTGCTGCCGGCCAGCACCCAGCTGCTCAGCGAACACGTGGGCATCCGCGACCTGCGCGACATCAACCTGACCGACGTCCTCGGTCGCAACCAGCTCGACACCGACATCGGGTCGATCGCGAAGTACCTCACCGGGCGCAGGGTCCTGGTGACGGGCGCCGGCGGCTCGATCGGGTCCGAGCTGTGCCGCCAGATCCACCGCTTCGCGCCGGCGGAGCTGATGATGCTCGACCGCGACGAGTCGGCGCTCCACGCACTTCAGCTGTCGATCCACGGGCGCGCCCTGCTCGACTCCGACGAGGTGATCCTGTGTGACATCCGCGACCGGGCGGCGGTCAACAGCATTTTTGCCGCACGTCGGCCCGACGTGGTCTTCCACGCGGCGGCACTGAAGCACCTGCCGATGCTCGAGCAGTATCCCGCGGAGGCGGTCAAGACCAACATCGTCGGGACCGCCAACGTGCTGGACGCGGCGGACCTGGTCGGCGTCGACCGTTTCGTGAACATCTCCACCGACAAGGCCGCAAATCCGTGCAGCGTCCTGGGATACTCCAAGCGGATCTCGGAGTGCCTGACCGCCACGAAGGCTCAGGATGCGCAAGGTGCATTCCTCTCAGTGCGCTTCGGCAACGTGCTCGGCAGCCGCGGTTCTGTGCTCACGTCGTTCGCGAAGCAGATCGCGGACGGCGGGCCGGTCACGGTCACGGACCCCGACGTGACCCGCTACTTCATGACGATCGAGGAGGCCTGCCAGCTGGTCATCCAGGCGGCGGCCATCGGTGGCCCCGGTGAGGCTCTCGTGCTGGACATGGGCGAGCCCGTCCGCATCGTCGACGTGGCGCACCAGCTGATCGACCAGTCCGGCACGCGCGTAGAGATCGAGTTCACAGGACTTCGCGAGGGCGAGAAGATGCACGAGGAGCTTTTCGGCGACGACGAGCCGCAGGACATCCGGCCGGTGCACCAGCTGGTGTCACACGTGCCTGTGCCCCTCATGTCGCTCGACTGTGTCGCTGCTCTACCCGTGACCGGTTCTGTCGACACGGTTCGAGCCGCGATGGCCCAGCTGTGCCGATCGGCTCAGGTCCCCGGGTCCGCCGCTGGGTTCCAGCCGGCCAAGTAGTCGTCCAGCGCGACCATCGCGTCGACCGACTCGAACCCCGTCGCGCGGATCTTGTCGAGAGACATGGTGCTGCTCGCCGGACGCGGTGAGAGTGACTTGCCCGCGGCGTACTCCGCGGTGGTGATCGGGCGTACGTCGGTCGCGGAACGCCCGGCCAGCTCGAAGACGGCGCCGGCGATCTCCGCCCAGGACATCGCCGGCCCACTGTTGCTGAGGTTGTAGGTGCCGAAGGGTGCGGCGACGTCGAGCAGGTGCCTGGTCGCGCGGGTCAGCTCAGAGGTGAACGTGAGCCGCCCGACCTGGTCGGAGACCACGTCGGGGGACACGCCCTGGTCGGCCAGCCGCTTCATGGTGCGCACGAAGTTGTTGCCCCGGCCGATGACCCAGGACGTGCGCAGCACGTAGTGGCGAGCCGCGGTGCCGACGGCCAGGTCGCCTGCTGCCTTCGACTGTGCGTAGACGCCCAGCGGTGAGACCGGCTCGTCCTCCGTGTGGTCCGGGACGGTCCCGTCGAAGACGTACTCCGACGAGTAGTGCACCAGCGTGAAGCCGTGCTCGTCCGACAGCCGCGCGAGCGTGGCCGGCGCGGTCGCGTTGGCTGCCCACGCAGTACGGCGTCCGTCGGGCGTCTCGGCGGCGTCGACGGCCGTGTAGGCGGCCGCGTTGAGGACGAGGCCGTAGTCCTGCCACGGCCACGCGGCGACCGCGTCGGCGTCGGTCAGGTCGAGCTCGGCGACGTCGACCAGGTCGGCACCGGGGAAGACCGGCTGAAGGGCGCGTCCGAGCTGCCCGAGCGCGCCGATGATCAGGGTCTTCTTCGGCGCCATTGGGGTGACGGCGTCAAGCTTGGGGTTGGCCAGGTCCTTCTCCGAGATCTCGCATTCGTCGAGCGGGATCGGCCACGGGATGCCCAGGGTCTCGTCGCCGAGGTGCAGCGCCGGATAGGCCGTGCCGGGGCGCCAGTGGTCGTTGACGAGGTAGGTGTAGGCGACGCCGTCCTCGAGGGTCTGATAGCTGTTGCCGACGCCGCGGGGCACGAAGACCGCCACGGACGGGTCGATCTCCACGTGGAACGTCGTGCCGAACGACTTGCCTTCGCGCATGTCGACCCAGGCCGCGAAGATCCTGCCGTTGGCGACCGAGACGAACTTGTCCCACGGCTCCGTGTGGATGCCGCGCGTCGCCCCGCGGGCGGCGTTGAAGGAGATGTTGTTCTGCACCGGCCCGAAGTCCGGCAGCCCGAGGGCGACCATCTTCTCGCGTTGCCAGTTCTCCTTGAACCAGCCACGGGCGTCCTCGCGGACGTCGAGGCGGACTACGAGCAGCCCCGGGATCGGGGTCGTCTCGACCGTGAGGTCGCTCACGAGGCCCCCGTGACAGCGTGGCGTGGTTTCGAGGCTCGCTTCGCTCGCACCTCAACCACCGTTGAGAGTGAGTTCGACGGTGGTTGAGGTGCGACGAGCGCTAGCGAGGAGCCTCGAAACCACCCCACGCGGACGCGGTCATCCACAGGCGAGCATCGACGTACTCGCGCGCTGCCGTCGTACGTCGCATCGTTCGGGGCATGCCTCACGCCTACATCGTGCGCTGCAGCGACGGGAGCTACTACGTCGGCAGCACGTGGGACCTCGACACCCGCCTCTGGCAGCACAACAACGACGGGGGAGCGGCGTACACGCGGTGCCGCCAACCGGTCGTGCTGGTGTGGAACGCGGAGTTCGACTCGATCGCGGAGGCGTTCGCTTTCGAGAAGCGGGTGCAGGGATGGAGCCGGGCGAAGAGGGAGGCGCTGATCCGTGGGGACTTCGACGCGTTGCCGGAACTGTCGCGCCGGCCATCGGCGCGTCGAAAGCGCGGTGATCCGTCCTGAGGGTGGTTTCGAGGCTCGCTTCGCTCGCACCTCAACCACCGTTGGGAGAGCTCGCTTCGCTCGCACCTCAACCACCGTTGGGAGAGCTCGCTTCGCTCGCACCTCAACCACCGTCACGCCTGGCCCTTGGCGGCGTACGACGCCTCGGTGGCCTGCTTGTGGGGGCGCCACCAGTCCTCGTGGGCCTGGTACCAGGCGATGGTGCGGGCGAGGCCCGCCTCGAAGTCGGGGTAGGTGGGGCGCCAGCCGAGCTCTTCGCGGAGCTTGGAGGAGTCGATCGCGTAACGCAGGTCGTGGCCGGCGCGGTCGGTGACGAGGTCGTAGTCGTCGGCGGGGCGGCCGAAGTGCTCGAGGATGCGGCCGACCACGTCGAGGTTGTTGCGCTCGCCATCGGCGCCGATCAGGTAGGTCTCGCCGATCCGGCCCTGCTGGAGGATCAGCCAGACCGCCGACGAGTGGTCCTCTGCGTGGATCCAGTCGCGCACATTGGTGCCCGTGCCGTAGACCTTCGGGCGGTCGCCGTCGATCACGTTGGTGATCTGGCGTGGGATGAACTTCTCGACGTGCTGCCACGGGCCGTAGTTGTTGGAGCAGTTGCTGATCGTCGCCACCACGCCGAAGCTGCGCACCCACGCGCGCACCAGGTGGTCGGAGCCGGCCTTGGCGGCGGAGTAGGGGCTGCTCGGGTTGTACGGCGTCGCCTCGGTGAACCGCTGCGGGTCGTCGAGCTCCAGGTCGCCGTAGACCTCGTCGGTGGAGATGTGGTGCAGCCGGGTGCCGTGGCGCCGGGCCGCCTCCAGGATCTGGAACGTGCCGACGATGTTGGTCTGGATGAACGGACCTGGCTCGGTCAGCGAGTTGTCGTTGTGGGACTCCGCCGCGAAGTGCACGACCGCGTCACTCGCCGCTACCAACCCGTCAACCAGCGCGCCGTCTGCGACGTCGCCCACGACCAGCGACACCCGGTCACTGGGGAGACCCTCGAGCGACTCCCGCGACGCGGCGTACGTCAGCTTGTCGAGCACCGTGATCCGCACGGCGGTCTCGCGCACGAGATGATGGACGAAGTTGGAGCCGATGAACCCGGCCCCGCCGGTCACTAGTACATGTTCCACGGCTTCACCCTAGGCTCCGGCCATGCGCGGAATCATCCTGGCCGGCGGCACCGGCTCCCGTCTGCACCCGATCACGCACGCGGTGAGCAAGCAGCTGATGCCGATCTACGACAAGCCGATGATCTACTACCCGCTCTCCACGCTGATGCTCGCCGGCATCCGCGAGGTCCTCGTGATCACCACCCCGCACGAGTCGGAGCAGTTCCGCCGGCTGTTGGGTGACGGGTCCCAGTTCGGGATCGACATCAGCTACGCCGTGCAGCCGTCGCCGGACGGGCTGGCCCAGGCGTTCGTGATCGGCGAGAAGCACATCGGTGGTGAGACCGCCGGCCTGGTGCTGGGCGACAACATCTTCCACGGCGCAGGTCTGGGCACCCGGCTGCGGCGCTTCGCAGACATCGATGGCGCTGCCGTCTTCGGCTACCGCGTCGCCGACCCGACGTCCTACGGCGTGGTGGAGTTCGACGATGAGGGCCGGGCGTTGTCGCTCGAGGAGAAGCCGGAGCGCCCGCGGAGCCACTACGCCGTCCCGGGGCTCTACTTCTATGACAACGGCGTCGTGGAGATGGCGAAGCACCTCGAGCCGTCGGCGCGCGGCGAGCTCGAGATCACCGACCTCAACCGGCTCTACCTCGAGCAGGGACGCCTCCAGGTCGAGGTGCTGCCTCGAGGCTCCGCCTGGCTGGACACCGGGACCTTCGACGACATGAACGACGCCAGCAACTTCGTGCGGGCGATCGAGAAGCGCCAGGACACCAAGATCGGTGCGCCCGAGGAGGTGGCCTGGCGGATGGGCTTCATCGACGACGACGGTCTCGCCGGTCTCGCCGAGGGTTTGGCGAAGAGCGGGTACGGCGCCTACCTGACGCGGCTCCTCGAGGAGTCGCATCAATGACGCACGGCCATCCGCAACCTGATGGTTGACAAAGGGGAGCAACGGTCTTAGCGTTTTCGTCAACCAATCGGTTGAGGAGGATGTGATGGCGGACCAGCTGTCGCGGGTGTTCCAGGCGCTCGGCGACCCGACCCGGCGCGACCTCGTCGCGCGGCTTGCGGTCGCCGACGCCACGGTCGGCGAGCTCGCGGCGCCGTACGACGTCAGCCTGCAGGCGATCTCCAAGCACCTGAAGGTGCTGGAGGAGGCCGGTCTCGTCAGCCGCAGCCGCGACGCGCAACGGCGTCCGGTGCACCTCGAAGCGGAGGTGTTCGACCTGATGACGAAGTGGATCGAGCGATACCGCCAGGAGGCCGAGGAGCGGTTCAGCCGCCTCGACGCGCTGCTGGCCCGAGAGGACGAGTCCGAAGGAGAAGCACCATGAGTGCCACCACCGGCAGCACAACCACCAAGCAGACCACGATCGAGGCCGACCCGGAGGTCCCCACGATCACGATGACCCGCGAGTTCGACGCACCGCCCGAGCGGGTGTTCCAGGCCTGGGTCGACCCGGAGCTGTTCGTGCAGTGGATCGGGCCGCGCAGCATCGACACCCGGATCGAGCACTGGGACGCGCGCACCGGCGGCAGCTGGAGCTACACCGCCGAGCGCGAGGACCTGCACGAGACGTTCTTCGGGTCCTTCCACGAGGTGCGGTCGCCCGAACGCCTCGTGCAGACGTTCACCTGGGGTGGCGAGCCCGACTCGGTCTCGCTCGAGACACTGAGGTTCGAGCCGCTCGAGGGCGGCCGCACCCGGATCGTCGGCGTCAGCGTCGTCGAGTCGATGGAGTTGCGCGACCTGATCCTGTCCAGCGGCATGGAGGTCGGCGTCAACGAGGGTTACGAGAAGCTCGACGAGCTGCTCGCCCGCGGCTGAGGGGGTTTCGAGGCTCGCTGCGCTCGCGCCTCAACCACCGTGGGGGGCGGCCGATATCCTGCCCGGCATGAAGGTTCTCGTCACCGGCGGCGCCGGCTACATCGGTTCGACCACGGCCAAGGCGCTCGAGCAGGCCGGGCACACCCCGATCATCCTCGACTCGCTGCTCAACGGCCCGCTCGTCTTCGTGCGCGACCGGGCGTTCTACGAGGGCGACATCGCTGACCGCGAGCTGCTCCGGCGGATCGTCGCCGAGCACCCCGACCTCGACGCCACCATCCACATGGCTGCACGGATCGTCGTACCGGAGTCGGTGGAGCAGCCCTACATGTATTACCGCGACAACGTCGCGAAGTCGCTGGAGCTCTTCGACGAGCTCGCGGCCCTCGGCAAGAACCGCGTGCTCTTCTCGTCCTCGGCGTCGCTCTACGCGACCAAGGACGACTTCGAGGTGACCGAGCAGGACCCGCTCGACCCCCAGTCGCCCTACGCCCGCACCAAGCGGATGATGGAGCAGGTCCTCGAGGACATGGCGGCCGCCACCGACCTGCGCGCGATCATCCTGCGCTACTTCAACCCGATCGGCTCCGACCCCGACCTCGAGTCCGGCATCTACGCCAAGGAGCCGTCGCACGTGCTCGGCCAGCTGGTCATGGCCGCCCGCGGCCAGAAGGACGCCTTCACGATCACCGGCGTCGAGCACCCCACCCGCGACGGCACCGGCATCCGCGACTACATCCACGTCTGGGACCTCGCCCGCGCCCACGTGCGCGCGATCGAGCAGTTCGACGACGTGATCGCCTCGGTCGGCTCGACCAGCACGGTCATCAACATCGGCACCGGTGAGGGGGTCACCGTCCGTGAGCTGGTCGCGTCCTTCGAGCGGGTCTTCGGCAGCGGCGTCCCGCTCGCCGAGGCGCCGCCACGGCCCGGCGACGCCGTCGGTGCCTTCGCCAACGCCGACAAGTCCGCGCAGCTCCTCGGCTGGAGCACGGAGCTGAGCCTCGACGACGCGATCGCCTCCGCGCTGGCCTGGGGCGAGAAGCGCCAGGAGATCCTGGGCTACGAGTGAGGCCTCGTACGGCGGCCGCGGTGGCCGTGGCCCTCGCGCTGACGCTGCCCGTGGGGGCGGCGGCCGGCGTCGAGGCGCGACCGGACGCCGGTTCCGCGCGGGCGCAGCCGCTCGCGGGACGGGTCGTGGTGATCGACCCGGGTCACCAGCTCGGCAACCACAACTTCCCGCGCCAGATCAACCGGCTGGTGCCCGCGGGCGGGTTCCGCAAGGCCTGCAACACCACGGGCACCGCGACCAACGGAGGCTTCTCCGAGGCCACGTTCGCCTGGCGGGTCGCTCGCCGGCTCCAGGCGCGTCTGGTCTTCCTCGGCGCGAAGGTCGTGCTCACGCGGACCAGCAACCGCCAGGACCGCTGGGGGCCGTGCGTCGACACCCGGGGCCGGGCCGGCAACAAGGTCGACGCCGACCTCAAGCTCAGCATCCACGGCGACGGCACGTACGCCTCCGGGGCTCGTGGCTTCCACGTGATCGCTCCCACCGACCGGCGCCGCTGGACCCACGACATCTTCCGGTCCTCCCGTGCATTGGCTGTGACCGTCCGGCGGGCGCTGCGAGAGGCCGGCTTCCCGGCCGCCAACTACATCGCCGGTGGCGACGGCCTCGACTTCCGTTCCGACCTCGGCACTCTCAACCTCTCCGACGTGCCGACCGTGATGGTCGAGCTCGGCAACATGCGCAGCCGTCGCGACGCGCGCCGGATGACCAGCACCGCCGGCCAGTCCGACTACGCCGACGGCCTCAGGCGGGCCGTGCTGCGCTACCTGACGCGCTGAGGTCGGCGGCCAGCTCTGCCGTCAGCTCGGCCCGATCCAGCCCGAATGCGGCTATCGCCTCGTCGAGGTCGGTGCGTCGCCCGGTGTCGTTGAGCTCGCGGGCGAGTACCAGAGCAGCGCTGGTCACGTCTGCACGCACGCGACGAAGCTCCTCGAAGTGGCCGATCGAGACCACGGCGGCGTCGGTGACAGACATGGTCCGTTCGCTGTGTGTCCCGGCGAAGTCCTTCATGCCCCAAACTGTACGGAAGTCCGCGCGTCGTAGGTTGGCTGAACTCGGCGGCCCGGCGCCGGCTGGCCTTTCCGGGGGATGGTTGGATTCGACTATGCCTCTCGACCCCGCCACCAAAGGCCTCCTCGACTTCATCGCCGGCAGCGGATACCCGCCCATGCATGAGGGAACGCCGGAGTCCGCACGCAAGGCGCTGCGGGCGATGTCGGTGGACCTGGTGCGGCCCGAGGACGTCGTCCCCGTCGGGGCTGTGGAGGCCACCACCGTCGCCGGGATGGATGCGCGCGTCTATCGCCCCGACGGCGACGTGCCGTGGCCCACGATGCTCTACCTGCACGGCGGCGGGTTCGTGATCGGCGACCTCGACACCCACGACCAGATCTGCCGCCGGATCTGCGCGGGCGCGTCGTGCGTGGTCGTATCGGTGGCCTACCGGCTCGCGCCGGAGGCGCCGTTCCCGGCGGCGGTCGAGGACGCGTCGGCCGCGCTGGTGTGGGTCGCCGAGCGGCTCGCTGATCTCGGCGGCAACGACCTCCTCGCGGTGGGCGGCGACAGCGCCGGGGGCAACCTGGCCGCCGTCGTGGCCCAGCAGCACCGCGACCTGGTCGGTGCTCAGGTGCTGATCTATCCCGCGACCCACCCGCTCGGCGACTACGTCTCGCGCGCCGACAACGCCGAGGGCTACCTGCTCGAGGCGGCCACGATGGACTGGTTCTTCACCCACTACGGGCCCACCGACCCCGATGACCCGCGGGTGGCGCCGCTGCTGGGCGACCTCACCGGGCTGGCGCCGGCCGTGGTGGTCACCGCCGAGTTCGACCCGTTGCGCGACGAGGGCGAGGCGTACGCCGACGCGCTGGCCGCCGCGGGGGTCCCGGTCGACCAAACCCGGTACGACGGGCTCATCCACGGCTTCATCGACATGGCCGCGATGAGCCCCGCGGCGGCCGCCGCCCTCGACGACCTGGTCCGTCGGATCGGTGCTCTGGTCCACCCCTGACCCGCAGCGGTTCCGGGCGATCTGGATGTCAGGTGAGTGGATTGACATCCACTTGGCCGAGGAGGACGATCGTAGGCGTGACGAAGCCGCGCGACAGCACGTTCCCGATGCGCTTCAAGCGACCCCAGACGAAGGAGGCGCTGAAGCGACTGGCTGCTGCCCAGGGCACGTCGATGACTGAGGTGGCGGAGCGTGCCATCGAGCACGAGGTCGCCTTGCTGGGGGCGGACATGGAGCGCCGCCTCACCGAAGCGCTGGAGGTCGTTCGCACCTACAACCAGGCGGGTCAGGGCGACGTCGAGGACTGGATCGACGCCGTTGCGGTTGGTGAGGAGTCGGGGCTCGACCCGATGCGTGATGTAGCGAACACCGCAGGAGTCGCTGCCCGCACCCAGGACGAGTCGACGCTGGACGACCCGTTCGGAGTGCTGGCCGCCTTCGCGCGGCGCTGAGGATGCCGGGACCGAGCTGGGGCGAGGACTCGCCCCAGGACGAGACACGGATTGCGTCGAACATCAAGGTCGTCCTGCGGGATGTGGTGACCAACGCGGCGCGGCGAGAATCCCCGACCATCGACCTTGCCAAGCACTGGCACCGGGACATCTATCGAGGGACGTCGTCGCCGCCGAAGCCTTCCTATCTTGGTGCTCTCCGAGGGAGCTCCGACCCGGACCTTCGCGACTACCAGGTTCATCTCGTCAGCACGAGGGGCCGCATCCTGGCCTCCGGAGCCCCGCCCGAGCAGGTCGCTGCCGAGCTCGCGACGTTCGAAAGGTCGATGCAGGCATCCGTGGTCAGCCTCGACGCCGCCATCCCGGTTGGGACCAGCCCGGTCGACACCAGGCAGGTCCTCGGCGTCGTCGAGCTCGCCGCCGTTGCCCACGGTGAATGGGTCCGCATCCACCCCTTCGCCAACGGCAACGGACGGACCGCGCGCACCTGGGCGAACTGGGTCGCTGTCCGATACGGCCTGCCGCCGTTCGTGCGGATCAAGCCACGCCCCGACGGGCTCCTGTACGGGCAGGCAGCGCACCTGAGCATGGGCGCGCCACCGGCAACCGGGCCAGACCACACGCTCACTGTCCAGGTCTTCTTAGATCTCCTTCGACAGCGTCCCTAGCGGTCAAGCGGAGCGAGCCTCGAGACCATCCGCAGTGGACGCCGGGCTAGGGTCGCGACGTGCTCCGCACCGCTCACTGGGACGACTGGTCCCTCGACGACCTGCTCGCCGCCAAGGGCGACACCCGGGTGAGCCTCGTCGTACCGGCCCGCAACGAGGCCGCCACCGTCGGCGACGTGGTGACCCGGGTCCGCGAGGCCCTGGTCGAGACCGTGGCGCTGCTCGACGAGATCGTCGTGATCGACAGCGACTCCACCGACGCGACGTACGCGGTGGCGGTCGACGCCGGGGCCGTGGTGCACCGCTCCGCGGAGATCCGGCCCGACCTCGGCACCCGCCCCGGCAAGGGTGAGGCGATGTGGAAGTCGTTGTTCGTCACGAGCGGCGAGGTGCTGGTGTTCATGGACGCCGACCTCCTCGACTGGGACACGCACTTCGTGCCCGGGCTGCTCGGGCCGCTGCTGACCGACCCGGGAGTCGCGCTGGTGAAGGGCTTCTACGAGCGGCCGATGCTCGACGGCCCGACCTCCGATCGCCAGGGTGGCCCGCTCGACGGCGGTCGCGTGACCGAGCTGGTCGCGCGCCCCGTGATCGCGCTCGACTACCCCGAGCTGGCCGGGCTGGTGCAGCCGCTCGCGGGGGAGTGGGCCGTGCGCCGCTCGCTGTTCGAGACCCTGTCGGTGCCCACGGGGTACGCCGTCGAGCTGGCCGCGCTGATCGACACCCTGGCCGCGCGCGGCCCGGACGCGATCGCGCAGGTCGACCTCGGCCGCCGCTCGCACGCACACCAGGCGCTGCTCGACCTCGGCGCGATGGCGACCCAGATCCTGGCCGCCGTCCACGCCCGCCAGGGTCGGCCGGTGCCTGAGGCGGTCCAGCTGCGTCAGTACCGCTCCGGGGGCGGCTCCATCACTCCTGTCGAGCGATCGGTGCCGCTCGGCGAGCGGCCGCCGGCGGTGAGCGCATGAGCCTGCGTCTCGGGCGGCACGAGTTCGCCGACGACGCGACGCTGATGATGGCGATCGTCAACCGCACCCCCGACTCCTTCTACGACCAGGGCGCGACCTGGGCGGAGGACAAGGCGTTCGAGCGCGTCTCGCTCGTCGTCGCGCAGGGCGCCGAGATGGTCGACATCGGCGGCATCAAGGCCGCGCCCGGCGTGGAGATCGGCGCCGCCGAGGAGAAGGAGCGCGTCGTCGACTTCGTGGCTCGAGTCCGCGAGGCGTTTCCGCAGCTGGTGATCTCCGTCGACACCTGGCGCGCCGAGGTCGGCGGTGCGGTGTGTGAGGCCGGCGCCGACGTGCTCAACGACGCGTGGGGCGGCGCCGACCCCGAGCTGGTCGACGTCGCCGCGCAGCACGGCGCCGCGATTATCTGCACGCACACCGGTGGAGCGACGCCGCGCACGCGGCCCTACCGGGTGGAGTACGACGACGTCGTTCGGTCCGCGATCGACGACACCGTCGCCTACGCCGAGCGCGCCCTGGCCGCCGGGGTCGCGCAGGAGTCGATCGTCATCGACCCCGCCCACGACTTCGGCAAGAACACCTTCCACTCCCTGGAGCTCACGCGCCGGCTCGACGAGATGGTCGCCACCGGCTGGCCGGTGCTGGTGTCGCTGTCCAACAAGGACTTCGTCGGCGAGACCCTCGGGCTGCCCGTCGGCGAGCGGCTGACCGGCACCCTCGCCGCCACTGCCGTCTGCGCGCTGGCCGGTGCGCGCATCTACCGCGTGCACGAGGTCGTCGAGACCCGGCAGACCGTCGACATGGTCTGGACGATCGCCGGGCGCCGCCCGCCGCAGCGCGCGATCCGGGGCCTCCAGTGACCCGGGTCGTGCTCGTGCCAGGCGCGCTCGCGCTGCTGCCGTCGTACGGCGGGCTGGAGGATCCGGTCGCCGACCTGCGGGCCGCGTGCCTCGACGCCGTGCGCTGGCTGGGCGCTGACCCGCGGGTCGTGGCTGGAGCGCAGGGCGCCACGGTGGCGACGTACCTGGCGACCGAGGTTTCGAGGCTCCCTTCGAGGCTCGCAAGCTCGCACCTCAGGACAAGCGCTTCGCTCGCACCTCAACCATCGTCGGACGGCGTGCTCTTCGTGGCCAACGGCAGCGCGAAGCGCACCGAGAAGGCGCCGGGCCACCTGGACGATCGTGCCATGGCCTTCGACGACGCCCTACGCGCTGCCCTGCTGGCCGGCGACCTCGGAGACCTCGACGAGGAGCTCGCACGCGAGCTGTGGGCCGACGTGGACAGCCTGGTCCGGCTCGGCCAGGAGATCGACGTCGACCCGGCCTCGGTGCAGGTGGACTATGACGACGACCCGTACGGCGTGCAGTACTGGGTGATGCGTATGGAAGGCAGGTGGCGATGAGGGTGCTGATCGGTCCCGAGGTCAGCCTCGAGGAGCTCTACGCGCCCCCGCGCACGCCGTGGCTGCGCGTCAACATGATCAGCACGCTCGACGGTGCCGCGAGCGGGTCCTCGGGCAAGAGCGGCTCGATCAACAACGCCGTCGACAAGCGGGTCTTCGACACCCTGCGTGGTCTCGCTGATGCCATCGTGGTGGGCGCCGGCACCGCGCGCACCGAGGGCTACGGGCCGGTCGACAGGCCGATCGTCCTGGTGAGCCGGCGCGCCGACGTGCCGGAGAGGCTGCGGAACGCGCCACCCGGCTCGGTGCTCATGGCGACGACCGCCAGTGCTGAGCACCTCGACGAGGCCCGCGGCCTGCTCGGCGCCGACCAGGTGCTCACGCTCGGCGCCGACGAGGTCGACCTGTGTGCCCTGAAGGAAGAGCTGGCCGGGCGCGGGCTGGTCGACCTGCTCTCCGAGGGCGGCCCGTCGCTGCTGGGCGCCATGCTCGCCCAAGGAGTCGTCGACGAGCTCACCGCGACCGTCGTACCCCGCCTGGTCGGTGGTGACCACCCCCGGATCGTGGCCGGACCGCCGGTCGACGTACCGCTCTCGCTCCAGTCGCTGCTCGAGGAGGACGGGACGCTCCTCGGGCGCTGGTGGGTCCTCCCGGCTGCTCAGGAGAGGGGTCCACGTGGACCCCTCTCCTGAGCAGCCGCGCACCCCCGTACGCTCCGGCGCGTGAACGAGGAGCTGCAAGTACGCCGCACCGACGGCGTCGTCGAGGTCACCTTCAACCGTCCACAGCGGCACAACGCCTTCACCCGTGACATGTACGCCGGGATGCGCGAGCTGTGCGAGGAGCTGCGCGCCGACACCTCGGTCCGGGTCCTGGTGCTGCGCGGCGAGGGTGGCCGGGCGTTCGCGGCCGGCAACGAGATCTCCGACTTCCTCGAGGCCGACGCCGTGGCCTACGAGGACTGGATCCGCGAGCTGCTCGAGATGCTCCACGCCCTGCCCCAGGTCACGGTGGCCGCGGTGTCAGGCGTGTGTGTGGGTGGTGGCCTCGCCGTGGCGACCCACTGCGACCTGCGGATCGCGACCGCCGGGAGCCGGTTCGGCTACCCGATCGCGCGCACGCTCGGCAACGCCCTCGCGGGCTCGATCGTCTACCGCTGCGCCTCCGTCTTCGGGGAGTCGCTGACCCGGGAGATGCTGCTCGCGTCGCGCCTGGTCGACGCCGAGCGCGCGTACGCCGTCGGCGCGGTCATGTCGGTCGTCGCGGACGTCGAGGAGCTCGACACGGAGCTGAACACCCTGGTCGAGGGTCTGCTCGCCCTGTCACCGGTCACCGTCCGAGCCACGAAGCACCAGCTGCTCGACCGCTCCCGCCGCCTCGAGGCGAGCCCCGACAACGACGCCGAGATGCTGCGCGAGGTCTACACCGGACCCGACTTCGCTGAGGGTGTGCGGGCCTTCCTCGCCAAGGAGAAGCCGGCCTTCGGGCGCCCCTGAGGGAATGCCACGGCCCCGGGGCCTGTTGGGGCGAGACATGATCTCGGACGACTCACGACGCGTGTCCGTCCTCCTGGGAGTGCTCTTCGGACTGGCCGGCATGGGCTCCTCGTCGGCGGCGATCGCGCTGCCGCTGCTCGGCTCCGACCTCGGCGTCGGGGTGGGTGACGCGACCTGGACGATCACCCTCTACGTGCTGATGCTCGCCGTCACCACCGCCGTCTACGGCCGGGTGTCCGACCTGGTCGGCGTGCGCCTCCCGCTGCTGGTCGGCATCGGCCTGATGACCGCAGGGGCGCTCGTCGCGGCGTTCGCGCCGACGTTCGAGGTGCTCCTCCTGGGGCGGGTCCTCCAGGGTGCGGGGGCCGCCGCGGTCCCGACGCTGGGCGTCGCCGTCCTCAGCAAGCGGTACGACGGAGAGGTGCGCGGCGTCGCGCTGGGCCGACTGGCCGGCATGGCCGCGGCCATCAGCTGTCTGGGCCCGCTCGCCGGTGGCCTGCTGGAGCACGCGTTCGGCTGGCGGGCGGTGATGGCGCTGCCGATCCTCGGGGTGGCCGTGATCCCGTTCCTGTGGCGCGCGCTGAGCCCCGACGGCTCCGGTGCCAGCCTCGACGTCCTCGGCGCCGTCCTCGTCGCCGCGACCGCCGCCGGCCTGGTCCTGCTGGTGCAGTCGCCGGCCACGGGCCTGGTCATCGCGGTGCTCGGCGGGGCGTTGCTCGTCCTCGGTGTCCCTGCGGTCACCTGGCGCGTGCGCAGCAGGCCCCACGGCTTCCTCCCGCTCTCGGTGGTCCGCGACGGCACGGTGGTCCGCAGCTCGCTCGCGGCCGCGGCCGTCCCGGCGGCGTGGTTCGCGCACCTGGTCGCCGTGCCCGCCGTACTGGTCCACGAGGGCTGGGAGGCCTGGCAGGTCGGGCTCCTGCTGGTGCCGAGCGCCGTGCTGGCGATGGTCATGCCCCGCACCGCCGGCCTGCTCCTCACCCGGATCGGCTCCGCGTCCTCGCTCGGTCTCGCCGGGATCGTCGCCACGCTCGCCCTGCTGCTGGCCGCGCTGGGCACCTGGCTGGTCTCGCCGGCTGTCCTGGTCGTCGCGGTCGCGCTCGTGACGGTCTCGTTCGGTCTCGGCCAGCCGGCCCTGATCGCGACGGTCGGGGAGTCGGTCGCCCTCGACGTGCGCGGTGTGGCCCTCGGCGTGGCCACCCTGCTGTTCCTGGTCGGCGGCTCGGTCGGCTCGGCCGTGGTCGGCGGCCTCGGCGAGGTGATCGGGATCCCGGCGTCCCTCGCCGTCCTGGCCGCGGTACCGGTGCTCGGCCTGGTGGCACTGGTCCCCGAGGTCAGGCGCGTGCCCGAGCCCGTCTGAGCCACCCATCTGCCACAGTGACGCCATGCAGGTGGGAATGACGTTGCCGGTCATGGAGCCGGACCTCTGGCCGTCAGGTTCAGGGGCGCAGGGTGCCGACACGCTCGAGGCGTGGGCCCGCGCCACCGACGACGGCCCGTTCGCGTCGCTGTGCTTCGGCGAGCGGATGGCCTTCGACAACCCGGAGACGCTCACGCTCCTCGGCGCCGTCGCGGCGTGGACGTCGCGGGTCCGCGTCGTGACTACGGTGATCGTGCCGCAGCTCCACGACCCGGTCTGGCTCGCGAAGGCGCTCGCCACCGGCGACCAGCTCACCCGGGGTCGACTGACCGTCGGGTTCGGGGTCGGTGGCCGCGAGGAGGACTACCGCGCGGCCGGCGCCGACCTCGCGACCCAGACCATGCGCGGCATGGCCGAGCGGGTGGGGGTCATGAAGCGGGTCTGGTCGGGTGAGGACGTCACCGGCGCCACCCTCCCGGTCGGGCCGCCGCCGCTCCAGCCCGGTGGCCCGGAGCTCCTCGTCGGCACCATGGGTCCCAAGACGATCCGCAGTGCCTCGGCCTGGGCCGACGGCCTGGCCGGCATCACCCTCGACCTCGACACCGACGCGGTCGCCGGACTCTTCGACCAGGCGCGTACGGCGTGGGCCGACGCCGGCAAGCCCGCGCCGCGGCTCACCACCTCGTTCTGGTTCGCCCTCGACGACGGCGACGGCTCGGCCCGCAGCCAGGTGCACCGCCACCTGCGCCACTACATGAACTGGCTACCGGTCGGCCTGGTCGACGCCATGGCCCCCACCACCGGCTTCGCCGGCACCGAGAGCGACCTCCGCGACACGTTGAAGCGCTTCGAGGACACCGGCGCCGACGAGGTGCACCTCATCCCCACCGGCTCCGACGTCTCCCAGGTCCACCGCGTAGCCGACCTGGTGGAGTGACTTCGTCACTCCATTGGGAGTACTCGCTTCGCTCGTACTCCCGCTACTTGAGGGCTGCGGCCAGGGCGCTGATCTGGTCGAGCGGGGCATCGTACCCGGGGAAGTAGGCGCAGACCCGCTCGGCGACGTCACCGAAGCGACGTTTCATCTCGGCGGCGCACTCCTCCGGCGTGCCGCGTACGGCGAGGGTCTCGAGCATGCGGTCGTCGACCAGGGCCATCATCGAGGCGAAGTCGCCGACCTTGGACAGGGCGTTGAGCTCCGGCTGCACGTCGGCCCAGCCCTCGGCCTCCAGCACGGGCAGGTAGGCCGGAGTGGAGCCGTAGAAGGCCAGCAGCCCGCGCACCCCGAGCGCGGCGGCCTCCTGCTCCTCGGGCGTCCGGCCCATCGCGCAGATGGCCTGGGGGAAGATCTGGAAGTCCGCGCGCGTGCGGCCCGAGCGTGACAGGCCCTCGTCGACGGCCGGCAGCGTGCGCTCGCGGAAGTGCCGGTAGCTGTGGAACGGCATCACCAGCAGCCCGTCGGCCACCTCGGCGGCGGTCCGGGTCATCACCGGGCCGAGAGCGCCGAGCAGCACCGGCGGGAGGCCGTACGGGTTGGGCCCGGGCACGAACGTCGGGGGCATCAGCGTGTGCTGCGTGTGCTCGCCGCGGAAGTCGAGGCGGGTCCCGTCCTGCCACGAGGTCAGGATCGCCTTCACCGCCAGCACGATCTCGCGCATCCGGGCCGCGGGCGGGCTCCAGGTCGCGCCGTACCGCTTCTCGATGTGCGGCTTGATCTGCGAGCCCAGCCCGAGCCGGAAGTGGCCCTTGGACAGTAACTGCAGGTCGTATGCCGCGTTGGCCAGGTGCATGGGGCTGCGTGGCATGGCAATGGCCACGTTCGTCATCAGGTCCAGTGTGATCCGATCCGTCGCGGCCGTTTCGGCCGCCGAGACCAAGGGCAGGAAGACGTCATGCGGACCTTCGAACGTGAACAGGCCGGCGATCCCGGTCGTCGCGAGCGCACGGGCTCGCTCAGACGCCTGGTCGGGGCGGGCATCGAGCTGGATGTCGAGGAGCACGGACCACAACGTAGGGGATCGCGACGCCAACGGCGGCGGGTTCTGGCGGTCGGGATGGTCGCCCTCCTGCTGCCGATGACGGCTCCGCTGAGCCAGGCGTCGCCGGGCGCGCCGGACCCCGACCGGACCGGAGCCCCCGGCCCCACCTCGAGCAGGACGGCCGGTCTCGACGTCAGCACCACCACGCGCCGGGCGGCCGGCTTCGCGATCGACACCTCCAACCGGGCCGCGGTGGCCAAGGCCTTCCGGACCCGGCTGCGGCCCAACCTGTCGGTGCCGTCGGGCTGGACCGGGTCGCTGCGCGGCTGCCGCGCGGGCAAGACGTCCGCCCGGGCCCAGCGCGCGACCATGGAGTCGCTCAACTTCGCGCGGGCCCTGAACGGCCTGTCGCGGGTCTCCTGGTCGGCCAAGCTCTCCGCCCGTGCCCAGTACGCCGCCCTGATCATGGCCGCCAACCGCAACCTGACCCACTACCCGCCCCAGAGGTGGAAGTGCTGGTCCGAGGTGGGCAGCGACGCGGCGGCGCGCTCCAACCTGTCGATCGACTTCCCCCGGCTGACCGCGGGCGGCGCCGTGATGCAGTACCTCGACGACTGGGGCTCGCCCAACACCGTGGTCGGCCACCGGCGCTGGATCCTCTTCCCGTTCGCCGAGTCCTTCGGCAACGCACTGACCAAGACCACCAACGCGATGTTCGTCGTCGGGCCCCTCGACACCGCCAACCCCAACCCCGCGTGGGTGAGGTGGCCGAGCGCCGGCTGGTTCCCCAGCCAGGCGGAGCCCATGGGCCGCTGGTCGCTGAGCTCGGGTGACCCCCACGCCGACTTCCGCTCGGCGAAGATCAGCGTCCGTCGCAACGGCAGTCCGGTGCGGACCAAGAAGTACACCGTCCATGACGGCTACGCCATGCCCACCCTGGTGTGGGAGGTCTACGGCCTCCGGAGGTCCGGCAAGTACGTCGTGACCGTCACCGGCATCAAGGGCGCGGCTGCCCCGAAGGTCCGCTACCCGGTCAAGCTGTTCACGCCCTGACCCCGCGTTCAGGCGCTGGCTCGCCGCACCAAGGTCGGCGGGAAGATGACGCGCATGGCGCGGGCGGTGCGGTCGCCCTCGATCTGCTGGAGCAGCAGCCGGGTGGCCTGCTCGGCCATCTCGGCGATCGGGTTGCGCACGGTGGTGAGCGGCGGGTCGGTGCGCTCGGCGACGCCGAGGTCGTCGTAGCCGACCAGGGCGATGTCGTCGGGCACCTTGCGCCCGGCGGCGGCCAGCACGCGCAGCGCGCCCGCGGCCATCAGGTCGGAGGCGGCCACGATGCCGTCGATGTCGGGGTGACGCTCCAGCAGCGCGTACGCCGCCCGCTCGCCGCCGTCCTCGGTGAAGTCTCCGTGCTCGACAGCGTCGTCGGCGAGCCCGGCGGCCCGGAGCGCGGCGTGCCAGCCGTCGAGACGGTCGGCGCCGGCGCTCATGTCGTCGGGCCCGGCGATGGTGGCGATCCTGCGGCAGCCACGGTCGATGAGGACCTGGGTCGCGTCGCGCCCACCGGCGAAGTTGTCGGTGTCGACGTAGGCCACCTTGTCGGCGCTGGTCCACGGCCGCCCGACGAACGCGCACGGCAGGTCGAGCGCGGCCAGGTGGTCGGCCAGGCTGTCGCTGCGGTGGTGGGAGACGACGAGCGCCCCGTCTATGTGCCGGTTGCGTAGGTAGCGCAGCATCCGCGCCTCTTCCTCGCCCGGACGCGTCAGCAGCAGCACCAGCTGCAGGTCGCGTTCCGCGAGCACCCGGGTCACACCGCGCAGCGTGCGCGCGAAGAAGGGGTCGGAGAACACCCGCTCGTCGGGCTCGGGGACGACCAGCCCCACCGAGTCGGTGCGTCGGGTCACCAGGCTGCGGGCCGCCGGGTTGGGGGAGTAGCCGAGCGTGCGGACAGCCTGGTCGACGGCCGCCTGCGACTGCACGCTGACCCGGTTGCCGCCGTTGATGGCGCGTGAGGCCGTGGCCCGGGACACGCCCGCCAGGCGCGCCACCTCGTCCAGGGTCGGTGAGCCACCCGGTCCTGTGATGCCGCGCCCTCCGTCCATCCGGCTCACGCTAGTGGCCTATCCCTCTGGATCGCGAAGACGCCCGGAGGCCGCGACCTCGGCGTAGTAGAGAGCACTCGACTTCGACGTCCGCACCTGCGTGTCGTAGTCAACGTGCACGATGCCGAAGCGCTTGTCGTAGCCGTAGGCCCACTCGTAGTTGTCGAGCAGCGACCACTGGAAGAACCCACGTACGTCGACCCCGTCGGCGATGGCTGCGTGCACGGCCCGCAGGTGGTCGGCGATGTAGGTGCGCCGTTCGGGGTCGTGCACCGACCCGTCCTCCTCGACGCGGTCGTCGTAGGCCGCGCCGTTCTCCGTCACGTACATCGGGGGCACGTCGTAGTCGGCGTCGAGGCGGGTGAGCAGGCGGGTGAGTCCCTCGGGCTGCACCTCCCAGCCCATGGCGGTCAGGGGCAGCCCGCGACTCGGGAACGTGACGTCCTCGCAGCCCACGAACGGCGTGCTGGTCGCGCGCTCGGCGTGGCTGCCGTCGACGCCGGTGGTCACCGGCTGCGGGTGTCCGGACACCGCGTCGCCCTTGTAGTAGTTGACGCCCAGCACGTCGATGGGCGTGCTGATGAGCGCCAGGTCGCCGTCGTGCACGACGCTGGGCCAGGGCTTGCCCTGCCAGGTCAGGTCGGCGGTGTCCGCCACCAGGTCGGCGGGGTAGCTGCCCTTGAAGAGCGGGTCCAGGAAGACCCGGTTGTGCAGCGCGTCGATCCGCCGGGCGGCATCGCGGTCGACCTCGTCGTCCGGGTCGTGGGCGTCGGCGACGGTGAGGTTCAGGGTGATGCCGAGGTCGGCGGTGGCGCCACGGCGGCGGAGCTCGTCGATCACCAGGCCGTGCCCGAGCAACAGGTGGTGCGCGGCGACCAGCCCGGCCACGCCCTCCTGCCGGCCCGGCGCGTGCTGCCCCCCGGTGTAGCCGAGGAACGCGGAGCACCACGGCTCGTTGAGCGTGGTCACGACCGGGACGCGGTCACCGATGGCGTCGTGGAGCGACAGGGCGTACTCCGCGAAGCGGTAGGCGGTGTCGCGGTTGGTCCAGCCACCGGCGTCCTCGAGCGTCTGCGGGAGGTCCCAGTGGTAGAGCGTCAGCCACGGCCGGATGTCGTGGGCGAGCAGCTCGTCGACCAGCCGGGAGTAGAAGTCGACGCCCTGGGCGTTGACCGGCCCGGCGTCCGGGCGGACCCGTGGCCACGACGCCGAGAAGCGGTAGCTGCGCAGGTTGAGGGACTTCATCAGCGCGACGTCCTGCGGCATCCGGTGGTAGTGGTCGCAGGCCACGTCGCCGGTGTCGCCGTTGACGACCGCGCCGGGCACTCGGGCGAAGGTGTCCCAGATGGAGGGGGTGCGGCCGTCCTCGCCGGCGGCGCCCTCGATCTGGTACGACGCAGTGGCCGCCCCCCACAGGAAGTCGGGCGGGAACCGGAGCTCGTCGGCGGAGGTCCCGAGCGGGCGGGTGTCGAGTTGGTGCGTCATCCCTTGACTGCTCCTTGCATGATGCCGGCGACCAGCTGTCGGCCGGTGAGGACGAACAGGATCAGCAGCGGGATGGTGGACAGGACCGCGGCGCAGAGCACCAGGGCGTAGTCCACGTAGTAGCCGCTCTGGAGCTGTTGGAGTGCGATCTGCACGGTGGGGTTGGTGGACGGCATCACGATCATCGGCCAGAAGAAGTCGGTCCAGACGGTCATGAAGGTGAAGAGCCAGAGGATGGCCGCGGCCGGCCGGGCGGCGGGGATGGCGACGTTGCGGAAGATCCCGAACATCGTGCAGCCGTCGACGCGGGCCGCCTCGATGAGCTCGTCGGGGATCGCGTCGACGAGGTACTGGCGCATGAAGAACACACCGAAGGCCGTGACCAGGGTGGGCACGATGATCGCCCACACCGTCCCGGTCCAGCCGAGCTTGGCCATCTGGATGAACAGGGGGATGACACCGAGCTGGGTGGGGATGGCGAGCGTGGCGACCACGAAGACCATCAGCGCGTTGCTGCCACGGAAGCGCAGCTTGGCGAAGGCGTAGCCGGCCAGGGTGCAGAAGAACACCACGGACGTCGCGCACACCGTGGACACCAGCAGGCTGTTGCCCAGTGCCTTCCAGAACTCGACGGTGTCGAAGACCCGTTGCGCGTTGCTGAAGAACTCGCCCCCGGGGATGAAGGGCGGGACCCGCTGGGTCACGACGGACTTGTCGTGGGAGCCGACGATCAGCGACCAGTAGAGCGGGGCCGCGGAGCCGAGCACGAAGGCCGTGAGCAGGCCGTAGACCAGGAAGCCCGGGCGCCGGTTCATGACTTCCCACCTCCGCCGATCCGTCGGCTGAGCAACAGGTTGACCAACGCGAACATCACGATGAAGAGGAACAGCAGCCAGGCCACGGCCGAGGCCATGCCGAGGTTGCGCAGGCGCCAGCCGAGCTCCCACAGGTAGAGGGTCACGGTCTGCCACTGCCGGTCGGAGCCGCCGAGGCCGACGTTGTCGAAGAGGCGGGCCTCGGTGAAGATCTGCAGGCCGCCGATGGTCGAGGTGATGATCACGAAGATGACGGTGGGCCGGATCATCGGGATGGTGATCGAGCGGAACTGGCGTACCTTGCCGGCGCCGTCGAGGGCGGCCGACTCGTAGAGGTCGCGAGGCACGGCCTGCATGGCGGCGAGCAGGATCAGCGCGTTGTAGCCGGTCCAGCGCCAGTTGACCATCGACGCGATCGCGATGTGGCTGGCCAGCGTGTCGACGTGCCATGCGACGGGGTCGATGCCGATCACGCCGATCGCGGAGTTGATGAGGCCGTAGCGGTCACCGAACAGGTTGCCGAAGATCAGGGTCACGGCGGCGGGGGCGACCACGAACGGGACCAGGATGCTCATCCGCCAGAACGTGCGCGCGCGCAGCTGGGTGTCGAGCAGTCCGGCGATGATCAGGGCCAGGATCACCTGGGGCACCGAGGACAGCAGGAAGATGCTGACCGTGTTGCGCAGTGCCCGCCAGAAGTAGCGGTCCTCGAAGACCGCGCGGTAGTTGTCGAGGCCGACGAACTCCCCCTTGCCGCCGATCAGACTCCACTCGTGCACCGAGACGTAGCCGGTGTAGATGAGCGGGAACATGCCGATGACGAGGAAGAGCAGGAAGAACGGCGAGATGTAGAGGTACGGCGAGAACCGTACGTCGATCCGAGAGAGCCGCTGCCGCCAGGTCAGTCCCGGTGGAACCGGGGTGGTGGCCTGGGGCAGCGGCTCTTCCGACCGCGCCGGCCCGGCCGGAGAGGTCGAGGAGGGGACCTCTCCGGCGGGCGCGGTCGGCGGGTGCGAGCTCATCGGCGTTGGTCAGCCGATCCGCTCGACATCAGCGGTGAAGGAGTCCCACGCCTCGTCCGGCGTCTCCTGGCCCTCGTCGACCCGGAGGATCGCCGCCTGGAACGCCGCGATGATGTCGGCGTACTTGGGACCCTTGTAGGGCTGCACGGTCACAGCCTGGGCCCGGTTGGAGAGGATCTCACCGGTGGGTGCGTCGTTGAAGAAGGCATTCGTCGCCTCCAGCAGCGCGGGGTCGCTGAGCGCCTCGACCTGGCTCGGGAAGGTGTTCTTGGCCTCGAACGCCTTGATCTGCTGCTCGGGAGCCGTCAGCCAGTTGGCGAGCGCCTTGGCCTCGTCGGGGTGCTCCGACTGCGCCGGAACGGTCAGGAACGAGCCGCCCCAGTTGCCGCCACCGCCGGGGAACGCGTCCGCGATGTCCCAGCCGGTGACTCCGGCCGCGTTGCCCTCGATGATGCCGAGCATCCAGCCGGGGCACGCCATCGTGGCGAAGCCGTCGTTCTGGAAGGCGGCGACCCAGTCGTTGGACCACTGGTCGAGGTTGGTGGCCAGACCGGCGGCCTGCATGGAGGTCACCGTGTCGAACACCTCCTTGACCTCGGGGTTGGTCGTGGCGACCACCTCGTTGTCAGCCGTCTCGAACGGGAACTCGAGCTGGTTGATCATGGCCTGGCTGGTGCCCTTGGACGAGTCGTACCACGCCGTGTCCGGGAGCTTCTTGATGAACTCCTGGCCGGTGGCGAAGTAGGTGTCCCAGTCGGCGAACAGCGGCGCGACCTCGGCCCGGTCGGTCGGGAGACCGGCCTTCTCGAACAGGTCGGCGCGGTAGCAGATGCCCTCCGGGCCGATGTCTGTGCCGTAGCCGATCAGCTTGCCGTCGGCACTGGTGCCGGCGGCCTGCTTCCAGTCCAGCCAGCGGCCGTCGACCTCGGAGTCGCTGAGGTCGGTGAACGCGTCGGCCTCTTCGAGGATGGCCGGCATGCCGTCACCCTCGATCGCCTCGATGTCGGAGAGGCCCGAACCCGCGGCGAGCTTGGTGTAGAGGTTGTCGCGGTGCTCCTCCCAGGTGCCGAGCTTCTTCTGGACGACCTTGATGTCGGGGTTGAGGTCCATGTACTCCTCGAGGAGGTCCTCGTACCCGAACTCGTTGAAAGTGGCGACCGTCAAGGTGATCTTGCCGTCCTCGGAGCCTTCGTCGTCCCCGCCGCACGCGGCGAGGCCGAGGCTGAGGACTACGGCGCCGGTCGCGGCGAGGGCGATGCCCTTGCGCCGCGAGGCACCGCTCATGAGCCGATGAAGGACCCTGCTTCGGGGCCCGCTGGGTGAAGTTTGCACGAGTAACGCTCCTGCCGTTGTGCTGGGACTGACGGGTCGGGGTGACCCAAGACGTGGGTGCGCCCCTCCGTGACTTGCCATGAGAGCGCTTCCACAGGTCGTACGGCTTCAACTTGGCACCTGTCACACAGTGTGGCAACAATCTGCCTGGACCCTGCCTAATTAATGAGGGCATTTCAGTGAGAGCGCTTCCACTAGACGCCTGTCAGAGCACAGGATTAGGGTGTGCCCACACCCGGTCGGCGAGAGGGATAGAACCATGGCCTCGGTCAGCTACGTCCACGCGGAACGACTTTTCCCCGGCGCCGCCACCCCAGCCGTCGACGACTTCAGCCTCGACATCGACGACGGCGAGCTGATGGTGCTCGTCGGCCCCTCGGGCTGCGGCAAGTCCACCTCGCTGCGGATGCTGGCGGGCCTCGAGGAGGTCACCGCCGGGACGATCAAGATCGGCGAGCGCGACGTCAGCCGGATCCCGCCCAAGGACCGCGACATCGCCATGGTCTTCCAGAACTACGCGCTCTACCCCCACATGAACGTCGGCGACAACATGGCCTTCGCCCTGAAGATGGCCGGCGTCGACAAGGCCGAGCGCAAGCGCCGGGTCCGCGAGGCGGCCAAGCTGCTGGACCTCGAGGACTACCTCGAGCGCAAGCCCAAGGCCCTCTCCGGCGGGCAGCGCCAGCGGGTGGCGATGGGCCGCGCGATCGTGCGCCAGCCGCAGGTCTTCTGCATGGACGAGCCGCTGTCCAACCTCGACGCCAAGCTGCGGGTCTCGACCCGCACCCAGATCTCGGCGCTCCAGCAGCGCCTGGGCATCACCACCGTCTACGTCACCCACGACCAGGTCGAGGCCATGACCATGGGCGACCGGGTGGCCGTCATGAAGGACGGCATCCTCCAGCAGGTCGACACCCCGCTGGCGCTCTACGACAAGCCCGCCAACGTGTTCGTCGCCGGCTTCATCGGCTCACCGGCCATGAACCTGCTAGATGCGACGATCTCCGCCGACGGCTCGGCGGTCGTCGACGGCTTCAGCCTCCCGATCGACCGTGCGGTCGCCGCCCAGGCGACCGACGGGATCACGCTCGGGGTGCGCCCGGAGTCGTGGCACCTGGCCGGCGAGGGCGAGGACGGCTACCCGATCAAGGTGGCCGTGGTCGAGGAGCTCGGCGCCGACGCCTTCCTCTACGGCACGCCCGCCACCGACGTCCCGGCCGACCTGCTGCGCCAGATCGTCGTACGGGTCGACGCGCGGCTCAACCTCACCAAGGGGTCGGTGGTCCGGTTGACCACCTCGCCCGACAAGGTGCACATCTTCGACAAGGCCACCGGGGCCAGGCTCTCCGCCTAGGTGCCACTTCCACGGTGGTTGGTGCGAGTCAAGCGAGCCGCGAGACCCCTGTGACCTGGGGGTGGTTTCGAGGCTCCTCGCTGGCGCTCGTCGCGCCTCAACCACCGTTGCGGGGGCGGGCTACTGCTTGGGCTTACGCGCTCGGCTCGCGATCGCCGCGACTTCGTCGCGGGAATCTCTCGCCTCGCAGAAGCCGAACCAATAGGCCGCCCCTCTGTCAGAGGTAGCGGACTCGTTCCGGCGGGCGGCCTACTGCTTCGGCTTACGCGCTCGGCTCGCGATCTTCGCGCGCTCGTGCGCGTCGAGGATCAGCTTGCGGATGCGCACCGAGTCGGGGGTGACCTCGACGCACTCGTCCTCGCGGCAGAACTCCAGGCACTGCTCGAGCGAGAGCTTGCGCGGCGGGATCAGCTTCTCGAAGTTGTCGGAGGTCGCGGACCGGATGTTGGTCTGCTGCTTCTCCTTGGTGATGTTGACGTCCATGTCGTCGGCGCGGGAGTTCTCGCCGATGATCATGCCCTCGTAGACCTCGGTGGTGGGCTCGACGAACATCACGCCGCGCTCCTGCAGCGACGTCATGGCGTACGCCGTGGCGGCACCCTTGCGGTCGGCGACGAGCGAGCCGTTGTTGCGCGAGCGGATCTCGCCGGCCCACGGCTCGTACTTCTCGAAGATGTGGTGCGCGATGCCGGTGCCGCGGGTGTCGGTCAGGAACTCGGTGCGGAAGCCGATCAGGCCGCGCGCCGGGACCAGGAACTCCATGCGGACCCAGCCGGTGCCGTGGTTGGTCATCGACTCCATGCGGCCCTTGCGGGTGGCGAGCAGCTCGGTGATCGTGCCGAGGTACTCCTCGGGGGCGTCGATGGTCAGGCGCTCGACGGGCTCGTGCACCTTGCCGTCGATGTCGCGGGTGACCACCTGCGGCTTGCCGACAGTCAGCTCGAAGCCCTCGCGGCGCATCTGTTCGACAAGGATCGCCAGCGCCAGCTCGCCGCGGCCCTGGACCTCCCACGCGTCGGGGCGCTCGGTCGGGAGGATCTTGAGCGACACGTTGCCGACCAGCTCCTGGTCGAGGCGGTCCTTGACCAGGCGGGCCGTGACCTTGCCGCCCTTGGTGCGACCCACCAGGGGGGAGGTGTTGGTGCCGATCGTCATCGAGATCGCGGGCTCGTCGACGTGGATCAGCGGCAGGGCGACGGGGTTCTCGGGGTCGGCGAGGGTCTCGCCGATGGTGATCTCCGGGATGCCGGCGATGGCGACGATGTCGCCGGGGCCGGCCTCGGGGCCGGGCTTGCGCTCGAGGCCCTCGGTGACGAGGAGCTCGGTGATCTTGACGGTCTTGACGTCGCCGTTGCGGCGCATCCAGGCGACGTTCTGGCCCTTCTTGAGGTGACCCTCGTGGATGCGGACCAGGGCGAGACGGCCCAGGAAGGGCGAGGCGTCGAGGTTGGTAACGTGGGCCTGAAGCGGCGCGCCCTCGGTGTACTGCGGCGCGGGGATCGTGTCGATGATGGTCTTGAACAGCGGCTCGAGGTCCTTGCCTTCGGGCATGGTGCCGTTCTCGGGACGCGCGAGCGCAGCGATGCCGACCTTGCCCGAGGCGTAGACCACCGGGAAGTCGAGCGCGTCCTGGCTGTGGGTGTCGTCGAGCAGGTCCATGAACAGCTCGTAGGTCTCGTCGACGACCTCGTCGATGCGGGCGTCGGGGCGGTCGACCTTGTTGACGACCAGGACGACCGGCATGTTGGCGTTGAGCGCCTTGCGCAGCACGAACCGGGTCTGCGGCAGCGGGCCCTCCGAGGCGTCGACCAGGAGCACGATGCCGTCGACCATCGACAGACCGCGCTCGACCTCGCCACCGAAGTCGGCGTGGCCGGGGGTGTCGATGATGTTGATCGTCATGCCGTCGGGGGCGGACGCGCCGGTGTAGTGGATCGCGGTGTTCTTCGCGAGGATCGTGATGCCCTTCTCGCGCTCCAGGTCGCCGGAGTCCATGACCCGGTCGGCCACGCTCTCGGCCTGGTGCTCCGTGAAAGCCCCGGCCTGGCGCAGCATCGCGTCGACGAGCGTGGTCTTGCCGTGGTCGACGTGCGCGACAATCGCGACGTTGCGCAGGTTGGCGGTCTTCTTCTCAGACATGGGGCTAGACGACTCTTCCAGTGGAGGTTCAAGGGGCCCGATGGGCCTCGTGGAGTCTACGCGGGACTAGACACTTCCCACGATTCCAGCGCAGGCCAGCGGACCTGTCGTAGCCTGCGCCCGTGGGGGGAACCACAGCACGTCTGCTCTGCCTTGCCCTGGCGGCCGCCGGGTTCTCCGTCATGCCCGGACCCGCCGAGCCCGCCGTCGCGGCGAGCGTCCAGCGGACCGCCGCCACGCAGCCGATCGCGATCGGCGTCAACTCCTACGGCATGTCGTACGTCGGGTTCGCTACGGGCGGCGCGCTGGCCCGCTTCAACGCCGAGGGCAAGAAGCTCTCACCGCTGGTGCTCGACCAGCAGGGACCGGTGACCGCGATCTCGGTCGCGCCCGACGACCGGGTCTGGGTCTACTACGGGACCAGCGTGAGTGCCTTCGAGCCCGGTGGCCGGCTGCACCGCCACTTCGACGTCGCCGAGCCCGGCAGCTGCGCCGGGAACGCCCACGACCCGAGCCGCTACGGCGGCCTGGTGGTCACCGCGACCACCGTCTACGTCGCCAGCCGCTGCGACAACACCCTCGAGGCCTACTCCAAGTTCGGCCTCCGGCGGGCCCGGGTCGCCCTGCCCAGCGGCGGCTACCCGCGCGGCGTCGCCTGGATGCCGCCGCAGGGCAACCCGAAGCTCCCCGCGCGGCTGTTCGTCGCCATGCCCAAGCGCGGTGAGCTGCTCACCTACAACGCCGAGACGCTGCGCGCCGCCTCCCGCCCGTCGGCCCGGCACCAGGTCGAGCGTCCCGACCGGGGCTCCAAGCCGGAGCCGAGCGGCGTGACCGCCGACAGGTACGGCATCGTCGCGATCACCGACGCCGCCAACCACGCCGTCAACATCTACAACGCCAACTCCGGCATGTCCCGCTTCCGGGTCCTGGGCCACCCGCCGCGGGCGGGCAAGTTCGCCGGCGCCCTGGACCGCGCCACCGCCATGGCCCAGCACGAGCAGGACGGCGGCGGTCTGTCGGGCAACCTGTTCATCGCCGATACCGGCAACGGCCGGGCCCAGCGCTGGGACATCGGTGGCGGCTACACCTACTGGGCGGAGTCGGTCTCGGCCCCCCGGCCCCGTGACTCCGACAACCCCGGCGATCCGGGGGACCCGGGCGATCCGGGTGACCCGGGCGATCCGGGTGACCCGGGCGATCCGGGTGACCCGGACGACCCGGGCGACCCCGGTGACCCGGGCGGGCCGGGGAGCCCGTGGGATCCGGACCCCGACGACCCCGGTGACCCGGGCGGCCCGGGCGGTCCCGGCGACCCGGGCGATCCTGACGAGGACGCGGCGCCGGTCAACACGACCCGGCCCACGGTCGACGGGGTGGCCGCGAGCGGGCGGACGGTCTCCTGCGCCACCGGCACCTGGCAGGGCGAGCCGAGCGGCTACGCCTTCCGCTGGCTGCGCGACGGCGTACCGATCCCGGGCACCACCGCCTCGACGTACGTCGTCACCGCCGCCGACCTCGGCACCGAGCTGTCCTGCCGGGTGACGGCCAGCAACGCCATCGGCGCCACGGCCGCGACCAGCGACCCGGTCTTCGTCGGCGACCCGGTGGCGCCGGTCAACGTCACCCCACCGGTCATCTCCGGAGTGCTCCAGGTCGGCCGGACCCTGACCTGCAGCTCCGGCACCTGGTCGGGCGCCCCGACGTACTCCTACCTCTGGCTGCGCGGTGGCGTCGTGGTCGGCAGCTCCCCGACGTACGCCACGGTGTCGGGCGACTCGGGACGCACCCTCACCTGCACCGTGATCGCGTCGACCGCCGCCGGCTCGCAGTTCGCGACCAGCGCGCCCGTGCGCATCGCCTGACGGCCTGGGTCGGACCCGGGTGTCCGGCTGTCATCGCGTGACTGCGATCGACTTTCGCCCCCCTTGATCCGGTGACCTTCGCCTCCTGTGCCGGAGGGTCGCGCGGCCTAGCGTGAGGTGGTTCGCACGGGAGGTGGCGTGATGCCGCAGTTCATGATCAACAGTGACGCGTTCGCCTGGCAGATGGAGGCCGACGCCGCGCTCAGGTCCACGGTGGTCAGCATCGTCATGCTCGACCGGTCGCCGGACTGGGACGTGCTGGTCGAGAGGTTCGAGCGCATCTGCGTGGAGGTCCCGATGTTCCGGCAGCGGGTGGTGGAGACACTGCCGCCTGCGCCACCCCACTGGGAGCGGGACCCCGACTTCGACCTCGGCTACCACCTCCGTCGGGTGACCGCACCGGCACCGGGGACCTTCGCGACCGTCCTGGAGATGGCGCGGCTCGCGGAGATGGGGGAGTTCGACCGGGCGCGGCCGCTGTGGGAGACCACCCTGGTGGACGGTCTCGCCGACGGCGCAGCCGCGCTGGTCTGCAAGCTGCACCACTCGCTGAGCGACGGGATCGGCGCCGTCCAGGTCTCGATGATCCTCTTCGACCTCGCGCGTGAGCCGGGCGACGGAGAGCCGCAGACCGGCACGTCCGACGACGCGGAGCCGGATGCCCGGGGGAGGCTCGACCCGTTCAAGCTGTCGGCGCGCTACGACGTGGGTCTCGTCGGCAAGGCGGCTCAGCTCGCGGTCCGCACGGCGCCGGCGGCCCTGCTGAAGGCGGTACGACGCCCCGTGGCAAGCACCAGGACGGCTGCGGGGATGGCGGCCTCGGTCTACCGGATGGTCCGCCCGATCAACCAGTGCGGCTCCCCGATCATGACGGAGCGTCGGCTGATCCGGCACCTGGACACGCACGAGGTGTCCTTGCCGGCGCTGAAGGCAGCCGGTCGGCTGGCGGGTGGCACGCTCAACGACGCGTTCCTGGCTGGCGTCGCCGCCGGGCTCCGCAGGTACCACAGCCACCACGGTGTGGAGGTGGGCGACCTGCACATGACCATGCCCATGAGCATCCGGCGCGAGGACGACCCGGTCGGTGGCAACCGGCTGACGCTGATGCGCTTCGACCTCCCCGTGGGCCTCGTCGACCCAGCCGAGCGGATCGCCCAGATCCACGAGCTGGTCGCCGCCGTGCGCTCGGAGCCGTCCCTGCCCTACACCCAGGCCATCGCAGGTGGGCTCATCCGGCTGCCCCGGTGGTACCTCGCGAGCGTGCTCCGGCATGTGGACTTCCTGGCCAGCGACGTCCCCGGGATCCCGGTGCCGGTCTACCTCGGCGGGGCCCGCGTCACGATGCAGTACCCCTTCGGACCGACCATCGGCGCCGGGGTCAACGTCACCCTCATGTCGTACGTCGACACGTGTGCGCTGGGCATCAATGTCGATGTCGGCGCGATCCCCGACTACGACGTGTTCCACGACTGCCTGGTCGCCGGCTTCGAGGAGGTCCTGGCGCTGGCCGAGGCCGGCTGACCGGGTCAGGCGAGCGCGCGGTCCAGGGCGGCGGCGACGTGGAGGGTGGTGCAGGGGAAGAGCGGCAGGTCGGAGTCGGCCTGGTGGACCAGCAGCTCGAGCTCGGTGCAGCCCAGGACCAGTCCGGCGGCGCCGGCGTCCCAGAGCTCGTCGATCAGCGCGACGACGGTGCGCCGTGAGCTGTCGAGCACCTTCCCGTGCACGAGCTCGTCGTAGATGATCCGGTTGACCTCCGCGTGGTGGCGGGCGTCAGGCACGTGTACGTCGAGGCCGTGGCCCGAGAGCCGGTCGGTGAAGAAGCTGCGCGACATCGCGAAGGTCGTACCGATGAAGCCGACCGAGCTGACCTGCTGCGCCCGGCACGCCTCGGCGACGACGTCGGCGAGGTGGAGCAGCGGGATGTCGACGGCCCCCTCGACCTGGTCGGCGACGCGGTGGAACGTCGTGGTGCACAGCATCAGGAAGTCGGCGCCCGCGCGCTCGATGCCGCGGGCCGCGTCGACGAGGATCGTGGCGACGTCGTCCCAGCGTTCCTGCTCCTGGAGGGCGGTGACCTCCGCGAAGTCGACGGAGGTCAGCACCGTCCGCGCCGAGCTCAGCCCGCCGAGGCGCGCCTCGACGCCGAGGTTGAGGCCTTCGTAGTAGGCGGCGCTGCTCTCCCAGCTCATACCGCCGATGAGTCCGATGGTCTGCACCCGCGCAGTCTGCCACCGGCGACGGGCCGGAGAACAGAAGGACCCGCTCGGAGCGCGTCCCCCGGGGCGCCGAGCGGGTCAACTTCTTACGGGCTGGTCCCGCAATCCCCCCAGATTTGCGGTGTCCTGCCGATGTCCACAACGTTACGAGCAGGGCACCCACGGGCGGGGTACGCGACAGCCACCGCTCGCCCAGGGTTGGGTAACAGGTCTGGTACGCCCGGTCACAGACAGCTCTCAGTCGTGGACGCGGTGCACCTTGTGCTGGGCCGCCTGGGCGCGCGGCCGGATCACCAGCTCGTCGATGTTGACGTGGACGGGCCGGGTGACCATCCAGCCGATGGCGTCGGCGACGTCCTCGGCGGTGAGCGGCTCGGCGACGCCGGCGTAGACGGCCTCCGCGCGCTCCTGGTCGCCCTCGAAGCGCACCAACGCGAACTCGTCGGTGCGAACCATCCCGGGCGCGATCTCGCAGACCCGCACCGGCTGGTCCCACAGCTCGAGCCGCAGGGTCTCGGTGACCACCTTGGTGCCGTGCTTGGCCGCCGTGTAGCCGGCACCGCCCTCGTAGGCGGTCCTCCCGGCGGTCGACCCGACGTTGAGGATCACCCCCGCCCCCGAGGCGACCAGGGCGGGCAGCAGCGCGCGGGTGACCTGCATCAGCCCGATCACGTTGACCTCGTACATCCGCCGCCAGTCGTCGGCGTCTCCCTGCGCCACCGGCGCCGCTCCGAAGGCGCCACCCGCGTTGTTGACGAGTACGTCGAGCCGGTCGCCCACCGTCTCGGCCAGCGCGGCCACCGACTCCTTCGAGGTGACGTCGCACACGACCGCCGTACCCCCGATCTCGGAGGCGAGCGCCTCGATCCGGTCGGTGCGGCGGGCCGCGCAGTAGACGTGGAACCCCTGGGCGGCGAGGGTGCGGGCGGTCGCGGCACCGATGCCGCTGCTGGCGCCGGTGACGACGGCGGTTCGAGGACTGCTCATCGGACCATTCTGGCCGCCCCCTTCCGCCGGTGGCAGACTCGCCCCGTGCTCCTGACTCTCGTGCCCCGTCTCGCTGGGGTGCTCGGCGGGCTGCTCCTCGTGATCCGCCACCTGGGCGGGGTCGACCAGCTGCGCTGGCCCGGCCTGGTCCTGCTGACCGTCGCGCTGGCCGGGGGAGGCGCCGCACTGGTCAGCAGCAGCGCCGGTTGGCTCCGGGTGATCGTGGCCGTGGCGTTCCCGGCGCTGGTCTGGTCGGTGGTCGAGGTGCTCCACGACTCCGGCGGCGACTCCCTGGTGGACGCGCTCGTCGGCGCGGTCGTGGCGCTCGCCTGCGTGGTCGCCCTGGTGCGCCCGGGCCGCGCCCGACACCACGCCGGCTCGCACGCTGCCTAGACGTGGGGGACCGGCGGGAATCAGCGGGGCCGTGAGGTGGTTCGGTTGACGGGGAGCCCTGTTCCCGGGAACCGAAGAGACGTGAGGAGCGAGATGCAGCCGATCCGGCGCCTGGCCATGGTCAGCCTGCACACCTCGCCTCTGGACCAGCCCGGTACCGGCGACGCGGGCGGGATGAACGTCTACGTCATCGAGCTCGCGAAGCGGCTCGCCCAGCGGGGCATCGAGGTCGACATCTTCACCCGCGCCACCGACTCGACGCTGGCGCCGCTGGTCGAGGCCACCGACGGCGTGAGCGTGCGGCACATCCACGCCGGCCCGTTCGAGGGACTGACCAAGGAGGAGCTGCCCGGCCAGCTCTGCGTCTTCGCCCGCGAGGTCCTGCGTGCCGAGGCCGCCCAGCCGCTAGGCCACTACGACGCCGTGCACTCCCACTACTGGCTCTCCGGCCAGGTCGGTGCGCTCGCGCGCGACCGCTGGGGCGTCCCCCTGGTGCACTCGATGCACACGATGGCGAAGGTCAAGAACGACGCTCTCGCGGCCGGCGACAAGCCCGAGCCGGTCGCCCGGATCATCGGCGAGGAGCAGGTCGTCGAGGCCGCCGACATGCTGATCGCCAACACCGACCTCGAGGCCAAGCAGCTGATCAACCTGTACGACGCCGAGCCCGGCCGGGTCGAGGTGGTCCACCCCGGTGTCGACCTGTCCGTCTTCCGGCCGGTCGACCGCGCGGTGGCCCGTGCCGAGCTGGGCCTGCCCCTGGACGCACACGTGCTCCTCTTCGCGGGCCGGATCCAGCCGCTCAAGGCGCCCGACGTGCTGCTGCGCGCGGTCGACGTCCTGCTGCGGCGCGACCCCTCGCTGCGCTCGCGGCTGGTCGTCCCGATCGTCGGAGGCCCGTCCGGGAGCGGTCTCGACCGGCCCGAGTCGCTGGCCGCCCTGGCCCACGAGCTCGGCATCGCCGACGTGGTGCGCTTCGTCCCGCCGGTCTCCCAGGCCACGCTCGCCCGCTGGTACGCCGCGGCCACGCTGGTCGCCGTCCCGTCCTACAACGAGTCGTTCGGGCTGGTCGCCGCCGAGGCGCAGGCGACCGCCACGCCCGTGGTCGCCGCCGCGGTGGGCGGTCTGACCACCATCGTGCGCGACGGCCACAGCGGCTTCCTCGTCGACGGGCACCAGCCCGAGGCCTGGGCGCACACGCTCGGGCGGGTCATCGCCGACCCCGCCCTGCTCACCCGGCTCCAGTCCGGGGCCCTCGAGCAGGCCCGGCAGTTCTCGTGGGAGGCGACCGCCGCGCAGACGCTGGCCGTCTACCAGCGCGCGCGCAGCCTCATGCGAGAGTCGGTGGCGTGACCGCCTCGCCTGCTGACGTCGTACGCCACTACCTGGGCGACAACGACGTGGAGTTCACCGAGCCCTCCGAGGGCGTCTTCTCGCTCTCCCTGCCCGGTGAGAAGAAGCTCCAGACCGCGGTGCGTCTCGACGTCGGACCGCACGCCCTCGGCATCCACGCGTTCGTGTGCCGCAGGCCCGACGAGAACTTCGAGCGGGTCTACCGCTGGCTGCTCGAGCGCAACCTGAAGATGTACGCCGTGGCGTTCGCCGTCGACCGGCTCGGCGACATCTACCTCGACGCGCGGCTGCCGCTCTCGGCGGTGTCGCCCGCCGAGCTCGACCGGCTGCT
This sequence comes from Nocardioides szechwanensis, assembly GCF_900103935.1. Taxonomy (GTDB): domain Bacteria; phylum Actinomycetota; class Actinomycetes; order Propionibacteriales; family Nocardioidaceae; genus Nocardioides; species Nocardioides szechwanensis. Next base: position 20,358 of record NZ_FNIC01000003.1, on the reverse strand, counting down.
CGGCTCGGTGCTGTCCTACGCGGACGAGTCGTTCAACCAGATCCTGGAGCTCGGCTTCGCCACCTCGATCCGCAAGGAGTGGGAGTGGCGCAAGCTGCGCGGCGAGCCCACCCACAACCTCGACGCGTTCCGCGGGTGGCTCGAGGCGGAGGACTCAGCCCGCGACGAGGACGGCGCCGAGCGCGAGTAGCGCCGGCACCGCCTGCACGAACAGGATCCGGCTGCTGACCGTCGCCGCGCCGTAGACACCGGCGACGACGACGCAGGCGAGGAAGAACACCTTCACGTCGGTCTGCTCGCTGACCAGGCCCCAGACCAGGCCGGCGACCAGGAAGCCGTTGTAGAGCCCCTGGTTGGCGGCGAGGACCTTGGTCGTCTCGGCGAGCTCCGCGGAGTTGCCGAACGTCTTGCGACCCAGCGGCTTGGTCCAGAGGAACATCTCGAGCACCAGGAACCACAGGTGCAGCGCGGCCACGAGACCGACCAGGATGTTGGCGACGACGTCCATCCCGGCAGCATGGCACCCCTCAGGCCGGAGCGGGAGCCTCCACGGCGCGCGTGCGTGGTTTGCGTCGGGCCACGGCCACCCCGACCAGGGCCAGGGCGCCGCCGACGTAGGCCAGGCCGGGCGGCACCTCGTCGAGGAATACCAGGCCCATCACGATCGTGATCGGCGGCACGAGATAGGTGGTGATGCCCAGGCTGCTCGCGGTCATGTGCTGCAGCGCGTAGGCGTAGGTGGTGAACGCGATCGCGGTCGGGAAGATCCCGAGGTAGAGCACCCAGAGCAGCGACGAGGTCGGTGCGTCGGCGGCCTCGCTCACCAGCGCCGGCGCGAACGGCAGGCAGACCACGGCCCCGATCGTGCATGCCAGCCAGGTGACGTGGAGGGCGGAGAGCCGCGCCACGAGCGGCTTCTGCAGGACCAGGCTCACCGAGTAGACGATGGCCGAGACCAGGCACAGCCCGACGCCGAGCAGGTCGCGGTCACCCCCGGGGGAGGTGCTGAGGCCGATGACTGCGACGCCGCCGAACGCCAGCGCGAGACCGAGGCCGAGGTAGACGGTGAAGCGCTCCGAGAGGAACACCGCCGCCAGCAGGGCGATCAGCACCGGCGAGACCTGGATCAGCATCGCGGCGGTGCCGGCGTCGACGCGCTGCTCGCCCTCGTTGAGCGCCACGTTGTAGACGCCGAACCACAGCACCCCGATCGTCACCAGCGAGACCCACTCGCGACCGCTGGGGCGGGGGAACCCGCGGCTGAGCGCGAACGCCCCCAGCGCCAGTGCCCCCACCAGCAGCCGCCCGAGGGACAGCGGGCCGGCGGAGAAGTCGTGGCCGAGGTGGCGGATCGCGACGAACGCCGAGGCCCACAGCACCAGCGTGGTCGCGACCGCGGCGACCGGCAGCCACGACGCCGTAGGCGTGGCCGGCGCAGTCGGCGGGGGCGTCGTCGTACTCGTCACGCGCTGAGCCTAGGGGCGCGCACCGACACCCGACACGCGGGATTCGGACGTCGATGCGCGAGATGCGGACAGTCGCCTACAAGTCGAGCTTGTAGCCCAGTCCGCGCACGGTCACGAGGTACTTCGGCTCGCTGGGCTCGGGCTCGAGCTTGGCGCGCAGCCGCTTCACGTGGACGTCGAGGGTCTTGGTGTCGCCGACGTAGTCGGAGCCCCAGACGCGGTCGATGAGCTGGCCGCGGGTGAGCACCCGGCCGGGGTTGCGCAGGAACATCTCGAGCAGCTCGAACTCCTTGAGCGGCAGCCGCTGCTCGGTGCCGTCGACGGTCACGACGTGGCGCTCGACGTCCATGCGGACCGGGCCGGCCTCGAGGGTGTCGGGCGCCAGGTCCGGGTCGAGGCCGCGACGCAGTACGGCGCGGATGCGGGCGACCAGCTCACGCGGCGAGTAGGGCTTGGTGACGTAGTCGTCGGCGCCGAGCTCGAGCCCGACCACCTTGTCGACCTCGTCGTCCTTGGCGCTGACCATGATCACCGGGACGTTGGACGTCTGGCGGATGGTGCGGCACACCTCGGTCCCGGGGATGCCCGGCAGCATCAGGTCCAGCAGCACGATGTCGGCGCCGTTGCGGTCGAACTCGGTCAGCGCCGCGTGTCCGTCGGCGGCGATGGCCACCTCGAAGCCCTCCTTGCGGAGCATGTAGGCGAGCGCGTCGCTGTAGCTCTCTTCGTCCTCGACGACGAGTACACGCGTCACTGGCTCTCCTCCTGGTAGGTCCTGCCGGCGATGCCGTTGAATGAATGGTGGGGCAGCGTGAGGGTGAACGTCGAGCCTTGGCCCTCCGCCGACCACACCCGGATGTCCCCGCCGTGCGTGGCGGCGACGTGCTTGACGATCGAGAGACCCAGGCCGGTGCCGCCGGTCGAGCGGTGGCGGGCGGGGTCGACGCGGTAGAAGCGCTCGAAGATCCGGTCGATCTCCCGGTTGGGGATGCCGATGCCCTGGTCGACGACCGAGATCTCCACGACGCCGTCGGTCTGCTTGGTCGCGACCAGGACCGTCGAGTCGGGCTCGGAGTAGGCGACGGCGTTGGCCACGAGGTTGGCGACCGCGGCGGTGATCTGTTCGTCGCTGCCCAGCACCTGCAGCCCGCGGGTGCCGCTGCTGACGATCGAGATCCTCTTGGAGGCCGCGTCGATCGCGCTGGTGTCGATCGCGACCTCGATCACGTGGTCGAGCGGGACCGGCGCGGGGGAGTCGGGCGGGTCGTCGCCCTGGAGCCGGGATAGCTCGATGACCTGCTGCACCAGGCGCGACAGCCGGTCGCTCTCGGTGAGCATCCGGTTGGCGAAGCGCTTGACCGCTTCCGGGTCGTCCGCGGCCTCGTGCACCGCCTCGGACAGCAGCCGGATCGCGCCCACCGGGGTCTTGAGCTCGTGACTGACGTTGGCCACGAAGTCGCGACGTACGGCCTCGACGCGGCGCTCGCGGGTCCGGTCCTCGACCAGTGCCAGCACCAGCCGGGAGCCGAGCGGCGCCACCCGGGCGGTCACGTGGCGCGCCGGGCCGACCGCGCGCACCATCACCAGCTCGGTCTCGCGGATCTGGCCGTCGCGGCGAACCTGGCTGACCAGGTCGGCCAGCTCGCGGGAGACCAGCTGCGTGCCGCGGACCAGCCCGAAGGCGTACGCCGGCGCGGAGGCCTTGAGCACGACGTCGGCGTCGTCGACCACGACCGCGCTGCTGCGCAGGACGGAGAGCACGGCAGCGACCCCCGGCGGTACGACCGGCTCGTCGGTCTCGGGGAGGTCGTGCTGCTGCCGGTCGCTGATGGCCCAGGCGAGCACGGCGCCGCCGGCGACGACCGCACCCATGAGCGCGGCGAGAAACGCCTGCGTCGTCGGGTCCACACTTGAAGCGTACGGCCGAGTTCATCGCGATTTCGCCAGCCGGACCCCGCCTTCCGAGTGTTCACCGCTCGTTCACGGATCGACCCCCACTGGTCACCTCGCCCTCTTAGGCTCTCCACATGCGTGAGCACTTCCATGAACAGCTCGACAGCGTCTTCGCCGACCTCGCCGAGATCTGCCACCAGGTGGAGAAGGCGGTGACCCTGGCCACCGAGGCCCTGATGACCGGGGACGCCGCCATCGCCGAGCAGGTCATCAGCGGTGACATCGAGATCGACCGGGCCCGCGAGCGCGTGGAGGAGACGGCGTTCTCGCTGCTCTCCCTCCAGCAGCCCGTGGCCGGGGACCTGCGTACCGTCGTCTCGGCGCTGCGGATGGTCTCCGAGCTCGAGCGGATGGGCGACCTCTCGGTCCACGTCGCCAAGATCGCCCGGCTCCGGGTGCCCCAGGTCGCCGTACCCGTCGAGATCCAGCCGACCATCGCCCGGATGGCCGAGGTCGCCGAGGACATGGTGCGCCGGGTCGCCCAGATCATCCTCGGCCGCGACGTCGAGGCGGCCATCTCCCTCGGCCGCGACGACGAGGTCATGGACCAGCTGCGCCGCAAGAGCTTCACCCAGCTGCTCTCGGAGGACTGGCCGCACGGCGTCGAAGCCGCGGTCGACATCGCCCTGCTCGGTCGCTACTACGAGCGGATCGCCGACCACGCCGTCTCCGTCGCCAACCGCGTCGTCTTCGTTGTCACCGGCCACAACCCCAGCGCCGTACGTGCTGAGTGACCACCCACCCGCTGACCCTCTGCGCGGGATAGTCCCCAACATCAGAGCGACTGAGAGGGCTCTTAGTGGCTCTGATGTTAGGGACTATCCCGACGGAGCGGTCAATCGGGGGTGCGTTGCGTGAAGGTCAGCGACCCTGGTTGGCCACGGCGGCGGCAGCGGCGGCCGCGGCCTCGGGGTCGAGGTAGGTGCCGCCGACCTTGAGCGGGGCGAACGAGTCGTCGAGCTCGTAGACCAGGGGCATCCCGGTGGGGATGTTGAGGCCGGCGATGTCGGCGTCACTGATGTCGTCGAGGTGCTTGACGATGCCGCGCAGGCTGTTGCCGTGGGCGGCCACCAGGACCGTCTTGCCGGCGGTGAGGTCGGTGGTGATGTCGGACTCCCAGTAGGGGAGCATCCGCTCGATGACGTCCTTGAGGCACTCGGTGCGGGGCATCTCGTCACCGAGGTCGGCGTACTGAGGAAGGCCGGCCTGCGACCACTCGTCGTCGTCGGCGATCGGGGGCGGAGGCGTGTCGAAGCTGCGGCGCCAGAGCATGAACTGCTCCTCGCCGTACTCCTCCAGCGTCTCCTTCTTGTTCTTGCCCTGCAGCGCGCCGTAGTGACGCTCGTTGAGGCGCCAGGAGCGCTTCACCGGGATCCAGTGGCGGTCGGCCGCGTCGAGGGAGAGGTAGGCGGTGTTGATCGCGCGCCGCTGGAGCGAGGTGTGTACGACGTCGGGCAGGACGCCGGCCTCGCGCATCAGCTGGCCTCCGCGCACGGCCTCGGCGCGGCCCTTCTCGGTCAGCGCGACGTCGACCCAGCCGGTGAAGAGGTTCTTGGCGTTCCACTCGCTCTCGCCGTGGCGGAGCAGGATCAGGGTGTGGCTCACGGCTCAGTGACCGCCTTCGTCGTGGGACTCGCAGGAGTAGGCCTCGGCCTCGGTCTCCCCGGACTCGCCCGTCTCGCTCTCGACGGGCGGCGCCTGCTCGACGTCGGCGTAGATGTCGCAGGCCTTGACGACGGGTACGTCGAGCGTCACCTGGTCGCCGTTGGAGAACGTCATCGTCAGCGGCACGACCTCACCGGCCACGTAGTCGCCGTCGACCCGGATGCCCTCGCCCAGGTCGGCGACCGCCAGCGCGCGTCCGGAGGCGATCTCGGTCGGCTCGATGCTGCTGACGCTCAGCGTGGCCTCGGCGCCCGCGATCTCGGTGAGCTCCGTGGGCCCGTCGGAGTTGTTGACCAGGCGCGCACTGAGCGTGCCCGTCCCGGGCTGCTCGGCGATGATCACCGCCGCCAGCACGTCGACCGCCTTGTCGCGGTTGGTGGCGCCGTGCTGAGTGGTGTTGACCCGGTCGGTGGCCAGGTTGAAGCCACAGGAGCTGAGGGCGGGGGTGGCGAGCAGAAGAGCTCCCACGGCGAGCACGAGAGTGCGGCGATGATGCATCGTCAGGGCCTTCGGGATCGATCGGGCGCCGGGGCGGCGATGAGCACGGTCAGCCTAGCGCCCGCGCCGGGCCCCTACTGGGCCAGGCCGGAGTAGGTGGCGGCGAAGACGATGAGGAGCAGGACGACCGCCGTGTAGACCCCGGAGAGGATCAGCAGCCGGGTCGCGCCGAGGCGTAGCCCCAGCTTGAGCGGGAGGTAGGTCCACCCGTCCTCGTTGTCGGGCACCAGGCCCCACAGTGCGCGCAGGAAGTGCACGCCGACGCCCAGCGCCGCGAAGAGCGCGGTCATGAGGATCCGGGGCGGGTCGCCCTCGAACTCGCCGCCCCAGCCGCCGTACGACAAGAAGGCGGGGATCAGCCCGTAGGACAACGCCCAGGGCAGCCAGGAGAAGAAGCCCTTGCGGAGCACGACGTTGCCCAGCAGACCCACGACCAGTGAGAGCAGGTAGGCACTGCCGGCGGTCACGCCCGACGTGATCGAGAGGGGTACGACGAGCAGCACCGCGCAGGTCAGCGCGAACCACGCCGTACCGGGGTCGAGGCGCTCGTCGGCCAGGGGCTTGCCGGGGGTCTCGTGACGGGCGTCGCGGCGCCGGTCGACGAGGTCGTTGTGCCAGCCGAGGATCACCTGGCCGACCAGGACGGTCGCGAAGACGACGGCCACCTCACGCGTGGGGCGCCCGGACACGGCCGCGGCGGCACCCACGAAGAGCCCGGTCAGCAGCGCCTGCCGCGGGTGCGCGGCCTGGAGCAGCAGCACGGGCGCGCGGTCCCGCAGCCTCAGTCGGCCCGCGGCTCGCCGCTGCGGCTCGGGACTCGGGCTCACCGGGGGCGACAGGGCATCGGAGTCCAACGTGGCCTCGGTCAGGGTGTCCCCGTCGAGGGGACCCTGGTCCGCGGTGCCGTCGGCCGTCTTGGCCGTCGCCTCACCGGTGGAGCCGCGTCGCTTCCAGCGCTGCGTCTTCACCATCCGAGCAGTATCGACCACGCGGCGCCCGGGGAAGCCCATTCGAACCGGATAGTCGCCAGATCGGGGCCGTCCGGCCGGAAGTGGGACCAGGGTCCACCACATGAACCCGGAATCTGTCAAGCCTGGATAGGGCCTCTGACCTGCACAAACGCGGGAAGAGCCGCTTCGGGGACGTGTTAGAATGGTCACCTAGGAAGGGGTTCATTACATATGACTTTCACCGTCGGCGAAACGGTCGTTTACCCAAATCACGGGGCTGCCATCATCGAGGACATCGAGATGCGGACCATCAAGGGGGAGGACCGGGAGTACCTCGTCCTTCGGATCGTCGCCCAGCAGGATCTCGTCGTGCGCGTCCCCGCGTGCAACCTGGACCTCGTCGGAGTCCGCGACGTCGTCGACAAGGAAGGCCTCGAGCGCGTGTTCGACGTCCTCCGTGCCGCCCACGTCGAGGAGCCGACCAACTGGTCGCGTCGTTACAAGGCCAACCTGGAGAAGCTGCACAGCGGCGACGTCATGAAGGTCGCCGAGGTCGTGCGTGACCTGTGGCGCCGCGAGCGTGACCGTGGCCTCTCCGCTGGTGAGAAGCGGATGCTGGCGAAGGCTCGCCAGATCCTCGTCTCCGAGCTGGCCCTGGCCGAGCACACCAACGAGGACAAGGCCGAGGCGATCCTCGACGAGGTCCTCGCCTCCTGATCGACCGTTCGTACGACGAAGGCCCCCGGCGCTGCGCCGGGGGCCTTCGTCGTAGGTTGGGCGGACCATGACGACCACGCCGTACGACGACGACGACGAGCTGCTGGCGCTCGGCGTCGTGCTCGAGGAGGAGCGCGGGTCGCTGCCCTTCGCGCTGCTCCACGGCGAGGCGCTGGTGACCTGTGCCGCGTGGGCGCTGGGCGACTCCGGCGTGACGCCGGTCGACCTCGGCACGGAGTGGGCCGGACTCGTCGACGGCGGCGAGCCGTTCGTCGTCCACGACAGCCTGTGCCCGATGACGCCCGCGACCTTCATCGCTGCCTGCCTGATGCGCTCGGTCGCCACCGGTGCCGTGGTCGTGGCGGTCCGCCCGGTCACCGACACCGTCAAGGCCGTGGCCGACGGCTTCGTCGGCGAGACCGTCGACCGGGAAGGCCTGTGGTCGGTCTGCTCGCCGATCGTGCTGCCCGCGGCCGTCGTCGCCGCCCTCGACGGGCTGCCGAGCCTCGACTTCGTCGAGCTCGCCCGGGCGCTGGCGGCGCGGTTCCCGGTGGAGTACGTCGAGGCCCCGCCCGAGGGCCGCCGGGTCGCCGACCTGGCCGACGTCGAGCTGCTGGCTGCGCTCACTGCTCCTGCGTGACCGCCTGGGAGACCGCGTCGGCGAGCGCGACGTCCTCGGGGAACGTGATCTTGAGGTTGTGCGACGTGCCGGCGACGGCGGCGACCCGCGCGCTGCCGTAGCGCGCCACGCAGCCGGCCGTGTCGGTGCCCTCGAACCCGTCGCCCGCCGCCTGCTCGTAGGCCGCCAGCAGCTCGCCCGCGCGGAACGCCTGCGGTGTCTGCACCCCGGCCAGCCGCCCGGGCGGGAGCGGCCCGCCGTCACGGCGGACCAGGCCCGCGAGCGGCGCGACCGGGATCGCACCCCCGTGGGCGCGGGCGGCGTCGATCACCGCGGTGAAGAGGGCCGTCCCCGCGAGCGGTCGGGCCGCGTCGTGGATCGCGACGACGTCGACGTCACCGGCGCGGATGTCGGCCGCCAGCATCTGCAGGGCCGCCCACTCCGAGGCGTGCCGGGTGTCGCCACCGACGACCAGGGCGACCTCGTGGTCACCCACGTACGGCGCGAGCGCCGCCGCGACCTCGTCCTGCTCGCCGTCGCGGACCACCAGCACCACCCGCCGTACGTCGGGCAGTGCGAGCGCGTCGCGCAGCGACCAGGCCAGCACGGGACGGTCGCCGAGCGGCAGCAGGACCTTGTTGATGGCCGCGCCGACGCGGGTCCCGGAACCGGCGGCGAGGACGACGACAGCGGTGGGCACGGGCGGAGTCTACGAAGCGCGGCCGCAGGCATTCGTTTTCACGGCTGTTACACGGCGAAACAGCGCCCACACACACGCGACCTAGGTTCCAGAGCACGGAAAGGAGGTCGCGATGACACCTCGCTCCCCATACGCAGAGGAGTGGCAGCCGGTCTGCCAGGTGGCCGAGCTCGAGGTCGAGCGCGGTGTGACCGCGCTGGTCCACGGCCAGGCGATCGCGATCTTCCGGACGCAGGACGACCACGTCTACGCCCTCGGCAACCACGACCCGTTCGCCAAGGCGTCGGTGATCGCACGCGGGATCGTGGGCACCCGGGGCGACGTACCGTTCGTGGCCTCACCCGCCCACAAGCACGCCTTCGACCTGCGCAGCGGCAAGTGCCTCGACGACGCCCACGTCTCCGTTCCGGCCTACGACGTCAAGGTGGTCGAGGGCGTCGTGCTCGTCGGGCACCGCAAGGTCGACGCGGCCTGAGCGCGGCCCGGCGTCACCGGCGGTCGGGGCGGCGCACGGTCCGGGCCGGGTCGAACGGCGGAGGCGGCTCGTCGGACGGTTCGTCCTCGACCAGCTCGTCGGCGCGGGGGACCAGCTGGCGCCCGAGCATCCAGGCCGCGACGGGGATGCCGATGTAGAAGAACGCCGCGGCCGCGTCGGAGTCAGTGCTCGAGCCGTGGGAGGTGACGTTCCAGTGCAGGATCGTGACCGAGAACAGCAGGTAGCCGACGAACAGGAGCACGCGGGAGTCCTGCGGCAGGCGCCGGGAGCTGGCCGCGGCGAAGGTGGAGTCGCTGGCGACGACGTAGGCGATGCCGAAGACCGTGACGAGTACGGCGGGCAGGCCGAGGATGGCGCCGAGCCAGACGAGGTAGTCGCCGCGGCTCATCACCAGCCAGGCGAAGACGGTGACGGCTGCGACCGACACCAGCCCGGGCCCCTCCCAGCGCCGCCACCACACGAGCAGCAGGACCAGCAGCACCAGGGTGATCGTCACGTCGAAGAGCTGCTCGCTGAAGCCCCACGGCACCGCGAGCAGGTTGAGCACCAGCGCCGGCAGGCTCCACGCGCCGACCACGACGAGGCCCGAGCCGAGCTCGGAGCCCTTGGTCGACCGGTGCCGGCGCAGCAGCCAGATCCCGGCCACGATCGCCAGGACCGCCGTGCTGACCGTGCCGTAGTCGACGAACCAGTCGCTCGAGGTCCAGTCGGTGAAGGGCGGCGTCTTCTCGGTGTGGAAGATCGTCAGGGCCGCGATGGTCGCGCAGGTGGCCGCCACCGACACCATGAAGGTCAGCCCCAGCGCCACGCTGCTGCCGTAGATCAGCCGCTCGCGGGCCGCGGCGAACTCGGTGGTCGTCGCGAACCGCGTGACCGCCCAGACCAGCAGTGCCAGCAGCACCAGCGAGACCACGGTGCGGATGGTCGTCGGCGCCCGGTCCACGACGTAGTCGGTCCAGAAGCCCCACTTGGAGACCAGCACGAACCACAGCTTGGCCAGGATCAGCGCGAGCACCAGCCACCGGACCACCCGCACGCTGAGCTCGCCCAGCCCGGTGGCCAGGCTGGTGGACACGTCGAGCCCGAAGCGCACCACGGCGACCGCGGCGGCGTAGACGAGGGGGAGCAGGAACGCGTCGATCTGGTCGATGGCCCCACCGACCAGCGACTGGACCGTGCTGTCGAAGCCCTGGTCGACGTAGGCCACGTGGATCCACAGGCTGGTCAGGAAGAACGCCGCCATCGCCGCCAGCGTCACGAGCCGCAGGACGTGCACCGCCCAGCGGTTGACGCGAGGCAGCCAGTGCAGCGCGACGGACAACGTGAGCGCGCCGAGGATCGTGTAGTAGCCGACCTTCACGGCGAGCGGCCCGTGGTCGAGGATCCACGACCCCGAGGTGTTGATCGACGTCGGCGCGAGGAAGACGGTGCCGGTCAGCCCGAACATCAGGCCGACGAAGACCTTCACCAGCGGCGAGGCGGACAGCGCCCCCCAGACCAGCAGCGCCCAGGCGAGGGTCAGCGTCACCAGGGTCACCGGCATCAGCCCGCGGGGGACGAAGGTCGGGGTGAGCTCGAAGTAGAGGTGCAGCAGCTCGCCGCGGCGCCAGACGTCGCTGAAGAGCACCGACACCAGCAGTACGCCGACCGCGACCAGCCCGGCCTTGGCGAGCTGGCGCTGCGTCCCGGTCATGCCGTCCAGGCGCAGGTGCCCGTCGCGGATGGGGTCGCGCAGCGTGGTCTCCCACAACGGGCGGACCACGACCCGGGTCCGGCCGGCGATCGCCGAGCGCCGCGACGCGGTGGGCGCCGGCACGACGTACGGAGGGGGCGGGAGCGGGAGCGGGAGCGGTGGCGGGGCCGGGGGAGGCGGCGGCGGGACGGGACGGTCGGTCATGAGGCCGGCTCCATCACCAGGAGGGCGCCGAAGTCGGTGCCGTTGGGCACGAGCACGGTCCCGGCGGGGCCCAGGCCCAGCACGGGGACGCTGAGGAACGGCGTGGTGGCCGGCTCGTACGCCGCCAGGAACCGTCCCGTGCGGAGGTCGTGCACGCTCAGGCGCAGGTCGCGCGAGAAGAGGTCCTCGGTGCGTCCCAGCTCCATGAGGTAGACCCGTCCGTCGAGGATGACCGCCGAGCCGCCGGGGGTGCTCGTGGACGGCACGCTCCAGAGCTCGGTGCCGTCGCGGGCGTCGAAGGCCCGGGCCAGGCCGGCGCCGTCGACGTCGACGACCACACCGTCGGCCGCGGCGGGACCGCCGCCGAACAGCTGCTCGGGCACTGGCACCGACCACAGCTGCCGGCCGTCGCCGGCGTCGTACGCCGCCAGCTCGGAGGCCCCGCTCTGGCGCAGCACGCCGGCGTAGACCACGCCGTCGTCGTACGTCGGGAAGCCCGGCAGCAGCGCACTCGGGTCGCTCCACACGGTGGCGCCCGTGGCCGCGTCGAAGCGGGTGAGTCCGGCGGCGCCGTAGACGACGTCACCGCCGGGCAGCACCACCGGGCCGGTCGGCGCGATCGCACCGGTCAGCGGCTTGTTCCACAGCGGGGTGCCGTCGAGGGCGACCGCGCTGAGCCCGACCTGGTACTGCGGGAGGAAGACCGCGTCCTCGCCGATCGCGGGGCGGACGCCTGGCGACGACGCGACCGCCGGGAAGGTCCAGAGCGGGTCGCCGCCCCCGACCGGGTAGGCGACGTACTCCTCGTCGAGCTGGGCCACGACGAGGCCCTGCCCGACCGCCGGCGACGGCTGGAACTGGGTGCTGCTGTGGATCTTCTCGGGGTCGGACCCGCCGACCGTGCCCCGGTAGAGCGTGGAGTCGAGGCCCGAGACGTAGAGGTTCTCGCCGTCGACAGCGGGCACGCCGGACGGGGAGGTGCCGAGCGCGACGACGTCCTCGACCCGTAGGTAGACGCCGCGGGTCCTCCCGGCAGCGGAGAGCGGGTAGGCGTAGAGCGCCGCGGTGTTCTCCGTGGCGCTCACCGCGGCCCCGAACACCAGGGCGTCGCCGACGACGGCCGGCTCGATGTCGCTGTCGACCTTGGCGTCGTCGGCCACCAGGGGAAGGCGCCACCGGTCGGTGACGGATCCCGACGCCAGGTCGCGGACCACCACGCCGCCGGTCGAGGCGACGGCCACCACCTGGTCGCCGACGATGACCGGCGCGCTGCGCAGGTCGTCCTCGGTCGTGCTCCACAGCAGGTCGCCGTCGGCGGTGTCGAAGGCCTCCACGCGGCGGGCGTCCTGCACCACCACGAGCACGCCGTCGGACGCGGCGAAGGCCTCGCCCGGGTAGTCCCGCGGCTGCGCCTGCCAGGCCACCTCGCCGTCGTCGGCGTCGAAGGCGTAGATGGTCCCGCCGTCGTCGGCCACCACCACCACGCCGTCGGTGACCGTCGGGCCGACGGCCAGCGCGTCCTCGAGCCCCACCGACCAGACGTCCTCACCGTCCTCCGTGTACGCCGTGAGCGCCCCGGTGCGGTCGGCGACGTACCACCGGTCGTCGGCGCGGGCGGGCGCGGAGCGCACGGGGCCGGTGCGGTCATCGGTCCACCGGGTCTCACCGTCGGCCAGGTCCAGCGCCGTCACTCTCCCGTCGTCGGTCGGCACGAGCAGCGACGAGCCGAGCGCCGTCGGAGCCGCGGAGACGACGTCGTCGAAGTGGTGCAGCCACCGGGTCACGCCCGTCGTGGTGTCGACGGCGACGAGGTTCTTGGCGGAGTCGGACAGCAGGGCCAGGTCGCCCACGATCACCGGCGGTGCCACGATCGGGCCCGGGAGGGCCAGCCGCCAGCGTACGGCCCCGGTGCTCACCTCGGTGGCGGAGACGTCGCCGACGATGTCGCCCACGACCATCACCTCGCCGTCGGAGGCCGGGCCGAACGAGAGCCGCTGGTCCCGGGCGTCGCTCCACGCCAGCTCGGAGGAGATCTCGCCGTCGGGCACGGTGTTGGTGCGCTCGGGGGTCAGACCCACCGTCGTCCCCAGAGGTACGTCGGTCGGCTCGGCGAGGTCGTCGGCGGGCGCGGCCCGCCAGTGGGTGTCGACGCCGTGGAACTCGATCAGCTCCTCGGTGACGTCGGTGCCCTGCGCCTCGATGACCGAGCGGCTCCGCACGGGACCGAAGCCGGGGCAGGTCCACTCCTCGTTGACCTCGTGGTCGCCCTGCGTGCCGTCATCGAACACGAGGTCGAACTCATTGACGTAGTGGGCGCAGTCGGCGAAGGTGCGCCCGGCCACCTCGACGTCGCCGATGTCCTCGAGGGTCACCTCGAAGGAGATCGTGGTGCTGCCGGCGAGCAGGCCCTCGTAGCTCCAGGACGCGCCCTCCTCGACCGGCAGCCGGTAGGCCGGCGCGGGTGGCTCCAGCTTCTGGTCGGTGACCCCGGTGCGCAGGGAGTACTGAAGGATCGAGTCGCCGCGGTAGCCCAGGTAGCTCACCGAGGACTGCGCGCCCGTGCCCGGGTAGTCGCTGTAGTCGCTCGAGACCTGGACCGCCTCGACCAGCCCGTTCTCGTCGATCAGCCCCGAGTCACCGAGCACCTGCCGGGTGCGCGTGCCCGAGGGCTGGTCGTGGTCGGACACGGCGTAGACCCACGTGGTGCCGACCTCGAGCGGGTGCAGGCGGACCAGGTCGGGGAACTCCTCCTCCGGTTCGGACACGACGTACGCCCCGGCCAGGGCGAGCGGCACGACGACCAGGGCCGGGACCCAGGACGCCAGGTAGCGCCAGCGGGAGCTCATGCCCGGTGCTAGAGACCCGAGGGAAGCGTGGCGGTGAAGATGTCGTTGCTGCCGTAGACCGCGTCCTGCCAGACCAGGCGGCCCTCGGACAACGCCGGGTAGCCCTGCTGCCCAGTCTCCTCCAACAGGTTGTAGGTCGTGCCGGTCTCGAAGGAGTACAGGTAGAGGTCGGTGTCGGGCCAGGAGCTGCCCTCGGCCACCTTGTCCGGCAGGGGTCCGACCGCCTCCGGCCAGATCGCGTAGCCGTCGTTCATGGCCGCCCCGAAGGGCGCGGCGTTCGCAGAGAGCTGCGTGGCCCCGGAGCCGTCGAACAGCGTCGCGGCGTAGCTGTTGTCGGTGACCAGCACGCGACCGCCGTTGGTCGCCACCGCGGTCACCTGCGCGTCCACCGTGCCGAGGAGCGTCGCCTCCGAGCCCGGCGTCCACGTCCACACCTCGCCGTCGAAGTTGCCGAAGACGACCTGTCCCGCGTCCGTGGCCAGCGCCGTCACCGGCACCCCGCCGGGCACCGGGGTGCTTACGGCGGTGCCGGTGGGGTCGACGAAGACCACCTCGGCGTCCGTCGCCCAGGCCGCGCCCAGCGGCGACCCGGCCGTCCCGGCCCCGCGCGTCGCGTCCGTGGTCTCGGCGAGGTCGGTGCTGGTGCCGTCGGCCGCGTAGAACGTCACGGTCCGCTCGTTCACGACCAGCATGCCGTCCCCGGCGAAGGCCATGTCGGAGGCGTCCGCCGCCGTGCCCAGCGGGGCCGCCTCGCCGCCCACGTCGGCGGCCATCGGCGTGCCGACCAGGAAGAAGGCCTCCGCCTGACCCGGCTCGATCCAGGCGATGCGGTCGCCCGAGACGATGGGGGAGAACTCGCCGCTCGAGGTGGTGGCCACGCGCTGTCCCAGCACCGGGCCCAGGTCGACGCAGCCCTCGCACAGCAGGTTGAGGTCGAAGACCTCGCGGACGACGCGGAGGACCTCCGGGTCCGCCCCCGAGTCCCGGGTGACCTGCTCGATCGCCGAGCGCGCGTCGAGGAAGCCCGACGTCGGGCTGAGCTGCGTGGTCAGCGTGTAGTAGATGATCCGGTCGAAGGCCGTGGCGAGCTCGGACTCGTTGCCCGGGACGCCGTCGATCAGGACGAGCCGCTTGCGGATCGACCACAGCGCGTTGTTCCAGATGGCCGAGTTGAGGTGCACGCCTGCGTTGTCCTGGGGGTCCAGGCCGTTGATGTAGGACGCGTAGTCAGGCTGGAGCAGCCGCAGGTAGTCGGCGTACGTCGCGCCGTTGGGCAGGAACCGCGCCGAGACCGAGCCGTCGGGGTTCTGGTGACAGGTCCTCGTCTCCGGGGTGATGCCGACGCAGCGGTGCTCGGAGTAGGCGTCGCTGTCGTCTCCCGTGTAGCGGTTTCCGATCACGTTGCCGAGGTAGTCGGCGAAGCTCTCGTTCATCGCCCCGGACTCGCCGGAGTAGATCAGGTTGGCGGTGCTGTCGATCACCCCGTGCGTGATCTCGTGGCCCGCGGTGTCGATGGAGAAGCCGGCCGCCGCCTGTGGCTGGCCGTCGACGGTGCAGGTGTTGCCGTAGGTCATCTGGGCGATGGCCGAGGAGAAGAAGGCGTTGCAGAAGTCCGGCGGGCCGAAGTTGACCGAGCTGCGCAGCGTGGCACCGGCGCCGTCCCACGACCGCCGGCCGAGGCCGGCGTAGAAGTCGTAGACGAAGCGGGCGTAGGCGTGGGCGGCGATGGCGTCCTCGTCGGCCACCTGGGTGCCGTCGGCGATGACCGGCTGGCCGGGCAGGTCGCCCTCGCCGGCCCCGCTCGCGTCGAACGTCTCGATGCCCCCCTCCCCGGTCGTGGGGTCGTACGTCGGCACCGTGGTGTCGACGAGCTCGACCCCGTTGGGGGTCTGCCTGCCGACCGCGGTCAGCGGTCCGGTCAGGGGGTTGGTGCCGTGGACCTCCACGGCGTCGCCCTCGGCGTTGGTCGGCGCGGTGCGTACCGGGGTGATCCGCATCCCGGCCGGCGCCCCGGCCAGGCGGGCCAGCTCAGCGTGTCCCGACGCCGGCAGGACCGACACGACGCTGCCGGTCGTTGCGTCGATCAGGTAGATGGCGTCGGCCAGACCGCTGCCCTCGGGGCCGGACGCGATGCCGAGTGCGGTCGCCTTCCAGACGAGGGTGCCGCCTGCGTCGGGCACGATCGCCAGCGTCGTCGTCCCGGCGACGCTCCCGCCGGACTGGCGACGTACGACGCGTTCCGCGCGCGCCTTGGAGACGCGCGGCTCGGTGGTCACGCTGAGGTCGGGAAAGACCCGGCCCCGCACCGCGTTGAGACGGGATCCGGTGGTGTCCGTGGTGAAGGACAGCACCAGCTGCGCATCCAGCACGTCCACGCCGTCGATCGCCTGCTGGGCGCGCACCGAGGACAGGTCGGTCCCGGGCAGCGTCTCCTCCTCGCCGAGGGTGAGCTCCGCGGAGCCGATGCCGAACAGCTGCTGCCCGTGCGACCCGAAGAAGCCGGTGACGACCTCGGGCAGGTCGGCGCCGTCCTGGGGGGCGTACCGGCCACCCGAGAGGTCGGTGAGGTAGCCCGTGACGTCGTCCTGGCGGGCGGTCCAGCCCGAGCCGGTCTCACCGCGCAGCTCGTCCATGGCGGACTGGAGGTCGGCCAGCCGTCCCTGGGCGTCGTCCGGGTTGCCCCGCGTCCACGTCTCCGAGGCGGTGAGGCTGGACGCGCCGGCGTCATCGCCGCCGACGGCAGCGGGCTCGTCGCAGGCCGACATCGTGGTGGCGAGCACCACCAGCGCGACGGGCAGGAGGAGGCGGGAGGCTCGGCGGTGGGAGCCGCGCTCGGTGGTCGACATGGCCGTCCTTCGGGTGCACGAGAGTGCGTGCAATGTAGGTGACCGAGAGTCCGCCCTAGCCCGGATTGCGGGTAAAGGGCCCGGCGATCGCCGCGTGGTCTATACCGGGGTCGGCAATTGGATCGTGTTACCCCGCGTAGCGGGCGAACCGCTGTCATCATGCCTGCGAGTGGACGCCCTGAGCGTCCCGACTCTGTCTCTACCGGGAGGTAGCCGTCGTGTCGTGCCCCACCTGTCAGTCCGAGAACCCGGACGTTGCGGCGTTCTGTCACCGCTGCGGGACCTCGCAACGCGCCTCGTCCCGCAGCACCCGGACCTATGCGGTGCAGTCCTCCGAGGGCGTCAACCAGTTCGCGGTGATCTCCACGATCATGCCGCACAGCAACCGGGAGACGGCCGACAACTACCGCTGGGCGATGATCATCAGCGCCGTGCTGATCATCGGCGCGACGGCCCTGGGCCTGCTGCCGATCGCGATCGCCGCAGCCGCGTTCCTGGTGCCGATCTCCTACCTCGTCTACATCTACGACGTGAACCTCTGGGAGGACGCGCCCGCCCCCGTGGTGGCCGGCCTCTTCCTGGTGACCGGCGTCCTCTCGGTCCTGGTCTCGCTGTTCTTCTTCGACTGGGTCTTCGCCGACCAGTTCCGTGAGTTCGCGGCGTCGTCGCGGATGGGCATGGACTCGTTCCCGCTCGTCCCGCTGCTGATCTTCGCGGTGCTGCTGCCGGTGGTGGCGGAGCTGGTGAAGAACCTGCCCGGAGTCCTGCTGGCGCGGATGCCCCAGTTCGACGACATGATCGACGGGCTCACCTTCGGCGTCGCCGCCGGCACGGCGTACGCCGCCTTCGAGACGATCGTCCTCTACCGGTCGGTCTTCACCAGTGGCGACATCCGCACCGACCAGGGCCTGGCCACCTGGGTCGTCGTGATCATCAACCTGATGGTCATCAAGTCCCTGATCTACGGCACGGCGAGCGGGATCGCGGTCGCGGCCTTCTCCGGCAAGGGCGAGGGCTACGACGGGTTCACCGGCTACTACGTCAAGAACCTCGGCTTCGCGATGGTCATGAACGTCCTGTACTGGGTGGGTGTGCGGCTCGCGGCGAACCTGCCCTACGGCCAGCTGATCGGGCTCCTGTGGGGCTTCGTGATCCTCGTGGTCCTGGTCATCCGGATCCGCGTGATGATGCAGGCGGCGCTGCTCGAGGCGGCCGTCGAGGCGGCGGCCAAGTCCGACCCGTCGAAGCGCGAGACGTTCGTCGAGAGCTTCTGCCCCGAGTGCGAGAACATGCTGCTCGCCGGCTCCCACTTCTGCATCGTGTGCGGCACGTCGGTCCGGTCGTCGTCGCACCAGGCCCGTCGCGGCATGGGATCGCCCGGCGACGCCCCGGTCGGGGTGGCGGACCCCGGCTCCGATACCGGCACCGGCACGACGGGGGGTGCTCCGTGACCGAGCCCCAGCAGCCTCAGCAGCCGACCTCCCCGGAGACCCAGATGGCGCCCCAGCAGCCGGTGCCCCAGCCGGGCCAGCCGGTCCAGCCGGTCCAGCCGGGTTACGCCGCGCCCCAGCAGCCCTACCCGCCGCAGTACGCCGCACCGCAGCAGCCCTACCCGCCGCAGCAGGGCTATGCCGCTGCGCCGGTCCAGCCGGGCTACCCGCCGCAGTTCCCGGGCCTGCCGCCCGGCTCCGCGGTGCCGACCCCTCCGGGCGGCTCGAACTTCAGCTCCGGCAAGGGCAAGACCATCGGGCTCATCGTGGCCGGCGTGGTCGCGGTGGGTGCACTCGGTGGCATCGGTGCGCTGGTCTTCGGAGGCGGGGACGACGAGGACAAGCCCTCCGCCGGCAGTGACCAGAACTCCGGGATCCTCGACCCCAAGCCGGTCGGTTCCGCCTCGCCGGCGCCGACCGAGCCCGCCGAGCCGACCGACCCCGCCGAGCCGACGGAGCCGGCCGAGCCGACCCCGACGCCCGAGCCCGAGCCCGAGCCCGAGCCGCCCGTGGACCCGCCCGCCGGTGGTGGCGGTCTCGTCACCCTGCCCGGCAACGGTCTCCAGGTCTACGTGCCTCCCGGCTGGGAGGCCGGCGATCCCGGACAGTTCGCGGTCCAGATGATCGACGGCGAGGGCGCCTACGCGTTCGTCCTCACCGGCCAGGGCGACCCCTCGCTGGAGTCCGGTTCGCTGATCCAGCAGAACCTCGACGCGATGCTGCCGCCCTCGTCGTACACCTATGAGCTGAGCAACCCACAGCCCGCGAACCCGTCCGGTTCGATCGTGTCCGTGGCCTCGGTGGACTACGACGGCACCTACGTCGACTCGCAGAGCTCGCTGCCGGTGACCGGTCGCATCTTCGGCGCCGTCCGCTCGGACGGGGCCGGGATGCTGATCCTGATCGAGCACGGGTCGATCGAGGACTACAACGCCTCCGGCGAGGCCTTCAACGCGCTGCTCAACGAGACGTTCGCTCTCTTCGGGGGCTCGTAGTCGGGCTCGCTCTCCGCTTGTCACGTGCCCCTCGGACCGTGGCCCGGCTGCTAGATCACGATGTTGAGGAGCAGGACGAAGATCAGGCCGGTGACGGACAGGATCGTCTCCATGGCCGACCACGTCTTGATGGTCTGACCGACGGAGATCCCGAAGTACTCCTTCACCAGCCAGAAGCCGGCGTCGTTGACGTGGGAGAAGAAGACCGAGCCGGCGCCGACGGCGAGGACGACGAGTGACGTCTCGCCCTGGCTGAGGCCCTCGGCGAGGCCGACGACCAGTGCGGAGGCGGTGATCGTCGCGACCGTGGCCGAGCCGGTGGCCAGGCGGATCAGTACGGCGAGCACCCAGGTGACGATGGGTCTGGTGGCGTCACGCCGTCGGGTCGGGGTGACCGTGCAGCCGCGCGCCGACTGGCACGTCTTCGACCCGCTGCTGATCCGCTGGCGCCTCGACAGCTCGGAGCGCAGCGCGCAGCTGCTCTCGCTGTCCGAGCTCCGGCGCGGCTTCGAGCCGGTCGCGGCGAGCCTGGCCGCCGAGCGCGCGACCGCGGAGCAGTGCGCCGCCCTCGCCTCCGCCGCCAGCGACCTGGTGGTCCATGGGCGCTCCGGCGACCTGGAGGCCTACCTCGAGGCGGACGTCGTGTTCCACCGCACGCTGCTGGCCGCGTCCGGCAACGAGATGCTGCGCTCGTTGGCGGGGGTCGTCTCCGAGATCCTGGCCGGCCGCACCCACCACGGCCTGATGCCCAGCAGCCCCAACCCCCAGGCGATCGCGCTGCACGACGCCGTCGCCCGCACCGTGCGCGACCGTGATCCCGCCGCGGCCGAGGCCGCCATGCGGGAGATCATCGACGAGGCGGCCGCAGCGATGCGCGCGGAACTCGACGGCTAGGGCGTGTCTCCTAAAGACAGCGGGGTCGGTCCGGGATTGTTGACTCATGTCGCGTTCTGCTGTGCTGACTGACGCTCAATGGGCTCGGGTCGAGCCTCTGATGCCCTCCTCTGACGGGCAGCGGGGACGGCCGTTCCGCGATCACCGGCAGGTGATCGAAGGCATCGTCTACCGGCTCCGGACCGGGGTGGCGTGGCGGGACCTGCCGGAGTCCTTCGGGCCGTGGCAGACGATCTGGAAGCGTCACAAGCGGTTCAGCACGGACGGAACCTGGGACAAGATCCACGCTCGTCTGGTCGCTGAAGCCGACGCTGCTGGCGCCGTGG
>NZ_FNIC01000002.1 GCF_900103935.1 Nocardioides szechwanensis | reverse complement strand
GACTGGGGCCAGGGCGCCCGCGCACCCGCCCGGTTGCGGTGCTCGGCGACAAGGCCTACTCCTCCCGCGCGATCCGCACTGAACTGCGATCACGACGAGTCCGAGCGGTTATCCCGCAGCCCTCGGACCAGATCGCCCACCGCAAGCGTCGCGGATCGGCCGGCGGCCGACCGCCAGCATTCGACGCCGCGACCTACAAAGGGCGCAACGTGATCGAGCGATCCTTCAACGACCACAAGCAGTGGCGCGGTCTGGCTACCCGCTACGACAAACTCGCCGTGGTCTACCGCGGAGGCGTAGTCCTACGCGCCATCACCATCTGGCTTCGCGAATAGGGAGACACGCCCTAGTTGTCGTCGGCCTTGTCGGCGCCGCGGCGCCAGCGGATGCCGGCCTCGAGGAAGCCGTCGAGGTCGCCGTCGAACACCGAGCTGGGGTTGCCGACCTCGTAGCCGGTGCGCAGGTCCTTGACGATCTGGTACGGGTTGAGCACGTAGTTGCGCATCTGGTCGCCCCACGAGGCCTGCACGTCTCCGCGCAGCCCGTCGAGGTGCGCCTTCTCCTCGGCCTTCTTGAGCGCGAGCAGCTTGGCCTTGAGCACCACCATGGCGCTGGCCTTGTTCTGGAGCTGGCTCTTCTCGTTCTGGCAGGAGACGACCGTGCCGGTCGGGATGTGCGTCAGCCGGACCGCGGAGTCGGTGGTGTTGACCGACTGGCCGCCGGGACCGCCGGAGCGGTAGACGTCGACGCGGATCTCCTCGTCGGGCACGTCGATCTCGTCGGTCTGCTCCAGCACCGGGACGACCTCGACAGCCGCGAAGCTGGTCTGGCGCCGGCCCTGGTTGTCGAACGGGCTGATGCGGACCAGCCGGTGGGTGCCGGCCTCGACCGAGAGGGTGCCGTAGGCGTAGGGCGCGTGGATGGCGAAGGTGGCGGACTTGAGGCCGGCCTCCTCGGCGTACGACGTCTCGTAGACCTCGACGCTGTAGTTGTGCTGCTCGGCCCAGCGGACGTACATCCGCATCAGCATCTCGGCGAAGTCGGCGGCGTCGACGCCACCGGCGCCGGCGCGGATGCTCACCAGCGCCTCCCGGGCGTCGTACTCGCCGTTGAGGAGCGTGCGCACCTCGAGCACCTCGACGGCCTTCTTGATCCGGCCCAGCTCGCGCTCGGCGTCGGCGAGCGACGCCGCGTCGCCCTCCTCGGTGCCGAGCTCGACCATGATCTCGAGGTCCTCGATCCGGCCGGTGAGGCTGTCGAAGCGGTCGACCTCGCCCTGGAGCGCGGAGAGCCGGCCGGTCACCCGGGTCGCGTTGGCCTGGTCGTCCCACAGGTCCGGAGCCGCGACCTGCTCGCCCAGGTCGGCGATCTCGGTGCGCATCGCGCCGATGTCGAGCACCTGCTCGATGGTGTACATCGTCGCCTGGAGAGTCTTGATCTCGGAGTCGTAGTCGGGGCCTGCCACAAGGAGCAAGGTTACGGACTGCTCCACTCCAGGACCATTCCGCGGTCCGGGCCGCACCGCAAAGTCTCGCCGAAACCGCCTCGGCCGGACGCTGACTCTGCTCTACTCCGAAGATGCCGGTCAGCCACCTGCCCACGCTTCGCGCTCTGGGCCGGGCGGCGGTGCTCGGGCTCGCCACCACCCTCGCGACGCTGTCGCTCGCGCCCTCCGGGGCGTACGCCGCGGGCGACGCCTCCGTCGCCGACTACACCGAGCTCGGCGCGGCGACGTCCGGCTGCGCGGGCACGCCGGTGTCACCGAGCGTCATCATCGTCACCGCCGACATCTCCGACGTCGGCGGCATCGTCGTGGACTGCCCGGTCGTGCTCGACCTCGCAAGCTTCGACGTGGAGCTGGCCACCATCCAGGTGCTCACTGGCGGCGCGCTCACCGTCAGGTCCACCGGCGGCACCGGAACCCTGACCGTCGACGCCTCGGCAGGGTCCACCGCCGGCCTCGACAACTCCGACGGGACCGACATCACGATCCAGTCGGGCACGGTCGACGCGACCGGTGGCCTGGAGGCCGCCGGCATCGGCGGCAGCGGGGCCGCGCAGATCGGCGACATCACCATCAGCGGGGGCGACGTCACCGCGTACGGCGGCGACGCCGCGGCCGGGATCGGAGCCGGCCTCGACGGTGACACCGCCGACATCATGATGAGCGGCGGGACCGTCTGGGCTGCCGGAGGCAGCGGCGGTGCCGGCATCGGGGGCGGCGCGACCAGCGACCCGTTCGCCGACGCGGTGGAGTCCACCGTCGTCATCTCGGGCGGCACGGTCGACGCGCGTGGCGGATTCTTCGGGGCCGGCGTCGGCGCCGGGGCCGGTCCGAGCAGCGCCGACGTCCGCGTCGAGGGCGGCACGGTCACCGCTGAGGGTGGTGTCCTGGCAGCCGGGATCGGCAGCAGCATCCTCGGCACCGACCTGGCGGTCGCGGTCGCCGGCGGCACGGTCAACACAGGTGGTGGCCCCGGCGGTCCCGGCATCGGTTCCGGCGCCGAGACCACCGGGACCACCGACATCGAGATCAGCGCCGGCGACGTCACCGCGACCGGAGGCGACGAGGGCCCCGGCATCGGGACCACCGCGACCTCCGCCCTGCCCGTGCCGACCTCCACGGTCGACGTGTCGGGTGGCACCGTGACCGCGACCGGCGGGATCGAGAGCGCCGGCATCGGCGGCGGCCCCGACCAGCGCGGCTCCGCCGTCACCATCTCCGGCGGAACCGTCACGGCCATGGCGGACGTCGACGGCACTGCGGTGGGCGCCGGGTTCGGGTGCGGCTGCGGCGGCAGCGCGGACTTCGGCACGCTGCGCGTCACCGGCGGCACGCTGCGCCTCCCCGCCGGGCCGATGGACGTCCCCGACACCGACCCGGGCGCCGAGGTCACGGTCGGACCCGACGGCCTCATCGACGGCTCGGCCGACCCGGTCCCGACGTACGCCGACGTGACGGGCGACGGCCAGGTCGTCAACAACGGCCGGATCCTGCTGCCGGCGGCCAGCCTCACCAGCGACGCCGTGGCGGTCAGCAACCACCACTACCTGGTCACGTTCGACACCGACGGCGGCTCCGCCGCCCCCGGCCCGGTCACCGTGTTCGCCGATACGTTCACCCGTGGCGGCCGCGCGTTCCCGCCCGACCCCACCAAGGCGGGCTTCGTCTTCGGCGGCTGGTTCACCGCGCCCAACGGCGGCGGGACGTCGGTCACGGCGACCAGCACGCTGCCGGGCAGCAGCGACGGCTCCGGCCCGCTCCCCCTCGAGCTCCACGCCCACTGGGCGCTGCCGACGATCTCGGGGTTCGACGCCACCATCGCCGGCGCTCCGCAGGTAGGCCAGTCCCTCACCGCGGTGACCAGCCTCGACGGCGACGCCACGGTCGACCTCGCCTTCCAGTGGCAGCGCTCGACCGACGTCGGCGACTTCACGAACATCCCGGGCGCGACAGCACGCACGCTGGTCCCGACCACGCAGCACGTGGGCCGGCGGATCCGGCTGGTCACGGTCGCCTCCCGTGCGGGCTACCAGCCCAACACCGAGCTCGTCGTCACCGACACCGTCGTCGCCCCGGGCACCGGGCTGCCCGCGCCACAGCCCACGATCACCGGGACGGCCAACGTGGGTCGCACGCTCACCGCCGCACATGGTGACCCCGGCGAGAGCACCGTCGGCTACCAGTGGCAGCGCATCGGCGCCGACGGCATCGCCACCGACATCCCGGGCGCCACGGCCGCGACGTACGCCGTCGGGGTCGAGGACGCCGAGGCACTCCTCCGAGTGGTCGTGACCTACACCGCCGAGGGCTACGAGCCGGCCACCGGCAGCGCCGCCAGCGACCGGGTCGTCCCCGGCGCACTGGCACTGCTCTCCCCCCGCATCGCGGGCACCGCGCGGGTCGGCAAGCGGCTCACCGCCCAGATCTTCGTCTCCGGAGCCTTCCCGGGCCCGGTGGCGGGACTGGTGCTCCGCTACCGGTGGACCGCCAACGACAAGGTGCTGGGCGCCACCGGCACGACACTGCGGGTACCCCACAGTGCGCTCGGCAAGCGGATCCGGGTCCGGATCACCGCCACCGCACCCGGCCACACGACCAGCAGCATCCGGGTGGCGGCATCGCGGCTGGTACGGCCCGCTCGCTGAACGGGCGCCGGGTCACCTCCGGCCGAACACCTGGGCGGCGTACCAGACGCCGCTGTCGCTCTTGCGAGCACCGGCACCGAGGAGCCGGAACTCACGGTCGAGGATGTTGACGAGGTGGCTGGGCGAGTGCAGCCAGCCCTCGAAGACCACGGCCAGGCCTGTGGGGAAGCCGTAGGCGACGTTCTCGCCGGCCTTGGTCAGGCCGCACTCGCGCAGCACGGGCCCCAGCCTCTGGTGGAAGATGCGCTCCTGGTTGGCCATCCGCTGGGCCTGGCGCACGGCGAAGCGCTTGACGCAGGCGTTGCCCTGGAGCTTGGGCCGGTCATGGTTGATGCGCACGGTGTTGGTCGCGCTCATGATCTGGCTCGCGTAGACCTGCGTGGGGGTGGCCGCCACGGCAGGAGTGGCGACGAGCAAGAGGATCGCCGCGGCGAGAAGGGCGATGAGGCGAACCAGCATGAACCTGAACTTATGCGCGGACGTACCGAGCGTCATAGGTACTTTCGTCCTGTTCTCCCCACCCACATGACACTTTAGGGTGTAGTCACCGCATAGTCACTAATGACCATCGAGGAGGCGTTCATGCGTCGTGCAGCGACCACCGGGGCACTGGCCCTCACCCTGGCCTTCGGCGTCGCGGGACCCGCGGCCGCGAGCACCTACGAGCACCACGACCCCGCCAAGGACGTCGTCCTGACCGGCGCCTTGGCTTAGGCGACGGGCGCCTGCTGCCGCCCTGCGTAGGCAGCGTTGAGCGCCTGCGTGCCCTTCCGGAACTGGGCGTTCGAGCCGAAGAACGGCCACCCCGTGAAGAGGAAGCACACGATCGGCGACACGGTGACCGGCGACCCGGCCTGCCGCAACGCGCCGTTCATCCGCTCGGCCAGCCCGTAGTTGGCGAACGCCAGGAAGAACCACGCGAACATGAAGCCCGCGCCCCCCTGCCCCAGGCGTTGGTTGGACTCGGCGATCCAACGGGCCCGCGAGATGCCGATCGTGAACAGGTTGACGATCCAGCTCGGCGGAGTCTCAAGATGCAACATGTCGTGCAGGCTAGAGCGATGGGATCGCCGCCGTGCGGGAATGACGGGATCGCTAGACCAGCGGCTCACCGCTCGGGCCCCGGCCGCTCCAGGACGTCATACGTCCCGAGGAGTCGCATCCACGATCCGTATGACGTCCTGCGCAGCGTTCACTCGGGCGCGACGACGGCCGACCCGGAGGCACCGACGACAGGGTGTTCGGGTGAACCCGGCACGGTCAGCGGGAGGTCGACCGGCGCGCGGAGCTCGACGGTGATCCGGGTGTCGTCGACGCGGACGTCGTAGGAGAGCCCGGGGTACTTGCGGTAGGCGCCGACGTCGCGCAGGTAGTCGCGTACGGCGATGCGGGCCTGGGCCTCGGTCAGCTCCAGACGTTCATCGGGTACGCCGCCCTGGTAGACGTCGCGGCCGGTCGCGCCGAGGTCGGCGCCGTGGAGGGCGGCGCCGTCGGCGAGCGTGTCGAGGCTCTGGCGCTGGAGGTAGGCGGCGGAGGCGTCGACGACCATCGCGATCGTCATCGCGAGGAAGGCCGCGAAGCCGATGATGAGCACGGCCGAGGAGCCGCGCTCGTCGCGAGTGCGAGTGCGGGGGCGGTTCACTCGACCTCCTGGTACTGCCCGATCGGCACCGTGTGCGTCGCGTCGAGCGCGAAGCTCGGCTTGTCGCCACCGAGTACCTCCGGCATCAGCGGCAGGTCGACCCGCGAGGAGATGTGCACGGTGATCACCGCTCCCCCGCTGTGGCAGCTGGTGCCGGCCGACGCGCAGGTCACGGTCACCGTCAACGGCGCCCCGGACAGCCCCTGGTCGGCGAGCGCCTGCCGCGCGGCCTGCTCGGCGCGGGCCTTGCCGACCGCGTCGGTGGGCGCCAGGGCGTAGGCACGCCCGGCCGCCCGGGCTGCGGCGCTCGTCGCGAACGCGCCCTTCTGCACCTCGAAGACCGACAGCACGATCCACAGCAGCGGGACCAGCAGCAGGATGCCGAGCCAGACCACCTCGACGACCGCGCTGCCGTCGTCGTCACGGCGCCTCACGGCTGCTCCTCGACCGCGTGCCCGGTCACCGACAGCTCGACGGCCGGCCCGCCGATGCCCAGGGCGGGGACCCGCGCGTGGATCGTGACCTCGATCGTCGGCGCCCCGTCGACCAGGACGCGGCGGACGGTGACGTCCTCGGCGTACCTTCCGGCGATGGCCTGGTCGATCTGCTCGCGCGTGAGCGCGACCCCGTCCCCGGGCCCGCGGTCGGACGTCGCGGCCAGCCGAGCGCCCTCGGACGCCGCGGCGGCCAGGGTGTTGCGCACCAGCATCACCAGCGCGACCTGGAGCATGCCGAGGAACAGCGGCACCAGCACCACCAGCACGAGGACGAAGTCGACGACGGCGGCACCGCGCTGCGACCGGGCCCGCAGCCTGGCGAGCACTACTTCACCGAGTTGAGGGCGTCCCTCAGCATCCCGGTCAGCGACTCGCTGGCGACGGACCAGATGGCCATCACGATGCCGGCCGACATCACCGTCACGAGGACCCAGCCGGGCACGTCACCGCGTTCGTCGCGCGACCGGGGTGCGGTCAACACGAGGTAGAAGCGGGTCATCATCATTGCGATGTTCTCCATGACAGAACCTTTCCGAGAGGTCAGGGAGTGGTCAGGTCGAGGCCCACGACTCCGGGCCAGAATGCGAAGAGAATGGTCACGGGCAGCACCAGGAAGACGACCGGGACCATCATGAAGATCTCGCGGCGCGCCGCCACCTCGATCAGCTCGCGGCGGCCGGCCTCGCGTACGTCGGCGGCCTGGGCGTGCAGCACCTCCGCGAGCGGGGTGCCGCGCTCGACCGCGACCGCGATGCCCTGGGCGAAGCGCGACACCAGCGAGAGCCCGCTGGCCGCGGCCAGCTGGTCGAAGGCCGACGACACCGGCTCACCGGTGCGCACCGCGGCCAGCACCTTGGCGAGGTCGCTCGACAGCTCACCGCCGCTGCGTCGTACGACGCGGTCGAGCGCGGCGACCGGGCTCTCCCCCGCGGCGACGGCGAGCGCGAGCAGCTCGGCGACCGTCGGGAACTCCGCCAGGATGCGGCGCTCGCGGCTCGTGGCCTGGCCGCTCAGGCGGTTGTCGCGGGCGATCACCCCGACCGCGAACCCGACCGCGCACAGCACCACCAGCCCGAGCACGCCGCCGGGATCGGTCAGCGTCTTGAGCAGGCCGTAGGCGGCGACCACCCCGAGCCCCGCGAGACCCCACATCACCTGCTCGATCCGGAACTCGTGCACGCTCTTGTCGATCGCGGCGCGCTCGAGGCGGCGGCGTACGGACGCGGCTCCGCCGAGCACCCGCTCGAGCGAGTCGGCCACCGAGCGCAGCACCGGGCCGAAGACCCCGGCGGCGGCGGACGTCGGCGAGCTGGAGACGACGCGGAGCGCGGGGGTGCGGCCGACCTGCGGCAGGTCGCGGACGTAGGGCAGCACCCGGGTCGAGAGCTGCGGGCGGCCGATGACTCGCCACCGCACGCCGACGAGTACGACGCCCGCGCCGGCGAGCGCCCCGAGGACCGCACCCCACAGCGTCAGTGTCACGACAGGATCCGCCTCTCCACGGGGAGGCGGCCGATCCGCATCATCAGCCGGTAGGCGACCAGGCAGAGCGCGGCGCCGAGCGCGAGGACGAACGCGCCGGCCAGCGAGGCGTAGCGGCGGATCACCTCGGACTGGAACGACATCATGAGCAGCACCAGCCACGGAGCAGCGACGGCCAGGCGCGCACCGTTGACGGTCCACGCCTGGCGGGACTCGAGCTCGGAGCGCGTGCGCGCGTCGTCGCGCAGGTAGCCCGACAGGTTGCGCAGCAGCCGCCCGAGCTCGCCGCCACCCACCTCGCGGGCGATCCGCAGGCCCTCGATGACGCGGTCGCCGACCGGATCGGCGAGGCGGACCTTGAGCCGGTCGAGGCACTCCCCGAAGCGACCGGTCACCTGGTAGTCCAGGGCGAACGCGTCGAACGCGTCGCGCAGCGGCTCGGGACCCCGGACCGCCAGGCCCGCCAGGGCATCGGGCAGCGACATCCCGGCGCGAACAGCAGAGGCGAGGTTGTCGACCGCCTCCGGCCACACCTCCGCGAACTCGCGCTGTCGCCGCCGGGCACGTCCGGCCACCACGGCGACCGGGAGGTAGGCACCGAGGGCCCCGAACGCGACCGCCACCGGCGCCGTCCGTGACGCCACCTGGATCACCACCGCACACACGGCCCCCGAGACCAGGCACAGCAACGCGAAGCCGGTCGGCGAGACCTCCCCCAGCCCGGCGCGCGCCAGCAGCTGCGCGCCGCGGCCGTCGGCCCGCGCCGCACGACGCGGCGTACGCGGCAGGAAGAACGCCGACCAGATGAGCATCAGCCCGATGCCGACGCCCAGACCGACCAGCGCGCCCATCAGTGGTCCTCGGTCAGGATCCGGTGGACGTCGATCCCGGCGCGCACGAACAGCTCCGCCCGCGGCGGCATCCCGTTGGCGCGGCGCAGGTCGCCACCCTCGCGGCGCTCGAAGATCGACTCCGTCTCGATCACGCCGTTCTCCACCCGCCCCGGCACGCCGACGACCTCGTTGACCCGGCGTACGCCGTGCTGGTCGATGCCGAGGTGGACGACGAGGTCGACGGACGCCGCCACGGTGGGTACGACGAAGCCGGCCGAGATGTTCTCGCCGGCGAGCAGCGGCAGCGTGCACATCTTGACCAGCGCCTCCCGCGCGCTGTTGGCGTGGAGCGTGCACATGCCCGGAAGCCCGGCGTTGAGCGCCAGCAGCAGGTCGAGGCACTCCTCCGCGCGGACCTCGCCGACGATGATCCGGCTCGGCCGCATTCGCAGGCTCTCCTTGACCAGGTCGCGAAGCCGGATCTCGCCCGTGCCCTCGAGCCCGGACTGCCGGGTCTGGAGCGGCACCCAGTCGGGATGTGGGAACCGGAGCTCCCAGACCTCCTCGGCCGACACCACCCGGTCGCCGCCGGGGATCGCCGCGGCGAGGCAGTTGAGCATGGTGGTCTTGCCGGCCTGTGTGCCGCCGGCGACCAGGATGTTGAGGCCGGCGCGCACCGCGGCCTCGAGGAACGCGGCCGCGCGCGGAGTCAGGCTGCCGAGCTCGACCAGGTCGGTGACCCGGGAGGCGCGCAGCACGAACTTGCGGATGTTGACCGCGGAGAAGCCGCGGCTGATCCCCTCGAGCACGACGTGGAGCCGGTGGCCTTCGGGCAGCATCGCGTCGACGAACGGGCGACTGATGTCGATGCGGCGCCCGCTCGACTTGAGCATCCGTTCGACCAGCTCGTTGACCTGGGCCTGGCTCAGCATCAGGTTGGTCAGCTCGTGGCGCCCGTGGCGTGCGACGAAGACCCGGCTCGGGTCGTTGATCCAGATCTCCTCGACCGCTGGGTCGTCGAGGAACGGCTGGAGCGGCCCGAAGCCCGACACCCGCGCGACCAGCTCACCGACCATCGACCCGACGTCGGGCACCGGAACCACGGCCCCGGTCAGCGACCGCTCGTCATGGTCGCGCACCACGCTCTCCGCGATCCGGCGTACGACGACCGCGTCGCGCTGTGGGTCGACGCCCTCGCCGCGGACGAGCGCGCGCACGCGCTCGTCGAGCTGGTCGACCAGCTCGCGATGCTGGTCCGGAAGTGGATCAGCCTGCACCATCGCCATGGCGTCTCCCGAGAAGAAGTTGCTGGCAGTTGATGTGAAGGTACGACTGTCGGCGCCGTCGCGCCAGAGGCTCCGCGCAATCTGTGGATGGTGTGGCGGGTGAGACGCGGAAGGTTCCGCGTCAGGTCAGCGCTTCAGGTCCCGGACGATGCCGCGGAAGGCGGACGTGGTGCTCCGCGAGAAGGTGGCGCTCAGGTGGATCCCGTCGTACCAGGTGTAGACGTCGTCGCGCAGCCCGTAGCAGAACGCCGAGTCACAGATCCGGGGCTTGAGGTTGATCAGCCGCGGCCGTCCGGCCAGGGCCTCCATCTGGGTCTCGACGTACTCCCGTGTGGTGCTCTCGTCGGGCAGGGCCTGGCCGCGCGGGATCGGGCACGCGTAGGGGATCTCGCCCTGGAGGCACGGGAACACCTCGTCGGGCACGGTGGGCACGGGTCCGAGTACGTCGGCGTTGACCCCCATCCGCCCGAGGGTGCGGAACATCCGAGGGACGCCCGGCCGGAACTCCCGGGACTGCTCGAAGATGTAGGCCTCGTCCGCCCCGGGCTCCTCGCCCGCGTCGATCTTCTCCAGGGTGCTGAGGTACCAGTGCCAGTAGGCGCCTAGGAGGACAGTGAGCGGACGGCCGTTCTTGTGCAGGCGGGTCACGAACTCCAGCGCCTGGCGGTTGATGACCGAGCACGTGTCCTGCTGCTTGGCGATGCGGACCATCGGCGGGCATGCGCCCGCGATGAAGAGCACGAGGTTGACGTTCTGGCCGCGCACGGCCGCTCGCACGGCGGGGATGTGGTGGTAGGCGTGGGAGTCGCCCCAGAGCATCACCGTCGGGCGGGTGCGGACGAACCGGGTGACGTAGCAGGGGGCTGGCTTGCTGATGTGCTGCTCGGAGTCGGGGCGGCACCGGGCCGGCAGGGTCGGCCGGTCCTGCGTGGGGTCTGCTACACGGGCAGCCACGATGCTCGAGGCGGCCGTGCCCGCACTGCCGACCGCGGTCGTCGGCAGCAGGACGGTGACCAGCGCGACGGCCGCGAGACAGGCGCCGAGGAGGGCACCGGGACCGCAGCGCACGGGGCTTACCCAGACGCGGCGCGGCGTGCCTCGAGAGCTCACGAGTGATGCCTTTCGGACGGTGGCGTCCCGCGATGACGCGGACGACGGGATCTTGTCATCTGTTCGGTCAGGATGAGGTCGTCCCGCCTACATGTGGCCACGTCTGACACGCGCTGACGACATGGACGCCGAGTGACAGCCGGGGGGGGAGTTGGGCAAGGCGCATACTGCGATATGCAGGAGATTCGGGTGACCGGGCCCGGGCCGATCGAGACCATGACCCCATTCGACGGGTTCCTCGCGGGAACCGACTCCGTGGCGGCTGTGACGGTGCAACGCGACGGCACGATCGTGGGCGCCAACCCCGCCTTCCATCGCACGGTGGGGTCGACTGACTCCCTTCCCGGGGTCGTCGTACCTGCTCAGGCTGCCATCGTGACCGGCCTGCTGGCCGCCGCCGGGGCGAGCTGGCAGTCCGTCCAGGCGGGGCTCGTACGCCGAAGCGGAGACGTGGTCGACTGCAAGTTCTGGGCACTGCTCCACGGCGAGCACGTCCTTGTCCTGGCGGAGCCGCTGCGCGCTCCGGCGGAGAAGCTGAACGCGCTTCTTCTCGAGCTCAACGACGAGCTGCTCGCAGCCCGCCGCTCGCTCAGCGCGAAGAACCGTCGCCTTCGCGAGCTCGACGAGCTCAAGAGCATGTTCCTGGCGTCAGCAGCGCATGACCTCAAGACGCCCTTGACCTCGATCCTCGGCTATGCCGAGCTGCTGGGCGAGGAGGAGCTTCCGGCTGAGGCGCAGCGCATGGCACTGACCATCGAGAACGGTGCGCAACGGGTGCTGAGCATGATCAACGACCTGCTCGCTGCGGCCACGATCATGACCGGCGAGCTGCGACTCGAACCAAGCGACACCGACCTGGTGACCGTGGCCCGAGATGCCGTGCATGGCCTCCTGCCCGCGGCCCGGGCCGGGCACGCGACGATCACACTGAGCGGAGCCGAGTCCGCACCGGCACTTGTCGATGAGCGTCGCGTACGACAGATCCTCGACAACCTGCTCTCGAACGCCGTCAAGTACTCCCCCGGCGGCGGGCGGGTGAACGTCGACTGCGAGGTACGAGGACCGACGATCGCGATCACCGTCACCGACACCGGCATCGGGATTCCCGCGGCAGAGCAGCAGCACCTCTTCGACCGGTACTTCCGCGCCTCGACAGCCGTCGACCACGGGATCGAAGGCACCGGACTCGGACTGGCCAACGCACGCGCCTTCGCCGAAGCACACGGGGGCGACCTCACGTGCGTCAGCGAGCCCGGGTCCGGCTCCACGTTCTCCCTGGTTCTCCCCCACGGACTGGCGCGCACATGACGGCCTACGTCTCGGTCTCCCACGACCGGATCTCTCCCGAGTTGCGTGAGGGCATCAAGCGCGAGCGGCTCAAGAGCATGACCAGCTACGACGTAGTGGCCGAGTGAGACTCACGTGAAGGCCGAGCTCGCCGCCGAGATCGGCCGCGCCCGTGACGACGCCGCCGCCGCCGCAGTCACCCATACTTTCCTGTCTCGTCATCCCGACTGGATCGAGCGCTACGGCGACCGGGCGCAGGCGCGCGGCGTTCAGGACGCCCGGCACCACATCGACTTCCTGCAGGCATCGGTCGAGCTGGACGACCCCACCACCTTCCGGGACTACGCGCTCTGGTGTCGCGACCTGCTCCAGTCGCACGGGATCAGCGGGGTGTTCCTCGCTGAAAACCTAGAGACGATCCGCGACCACCTGACGGGTCGGCTGACGCCACCAGCAGCTGAGGCAGTTCGTCTCGCCATAAGCGCGGCCCTCGAGTCCCTCGCCGCCGACGAGAGCTCACCTTGGGGTGAAGACAACCCGCTGTCGCCCGCCTGCCTGCTGTACGTCGCTGCGGCCATCAGCGGTCGCCGCGAGCAGGCTCTCGCCATCGTGCGGGGTGCGCTCAGCGACGCTGAGTCCCCGGTAGACGTCTACGTCGAGGTCTTCGAGAGTGCGCTCTACGAGGTGGGGCGGCGCTGGCAGACCACCGGGCTCACCATCGCCGAGGAGCACATGGCGACGGCCACGACCCAGTTCATCCTCAGCGTGCTCCAGGAGGAGCTCCCCCGGACGAGAGGTCGGAGGGGGACGGCTGTGGTTACCGGCGTGGTCGACGAGAACCACGTCGTCGGCGCGAGCATCGTCGCGAACGTGTTGGATGCGGATGGGTGGGACGTGCGCTTCATCGGCACGAACCTGCCTCATGACGCGATCGTCTCGGCGATCGAACAGCACAGGGCAACACTGCTTGCCATCTCGGTGACGATGAGCGGCTGTGCCGCGCGCGCCCACGACCTGATCGCCCTCGTCCGCGAAAGCAGCGTCGACCCGCCCCGCATCATCGTCGGTGGAGCCGCCTTCCGGCGCGACCCGCAACTGTGGCGTGTCGTCGGCGCCGACGGTTTCGCGCCCGACGCGCACGCTGTCGCCGAGATCGCCCGCGGCTGACCCCTCAGCGCGTGACGGCGAGCTGCGGCGCGGTCTCGCGCAGCCGGCCCTGCTGCCACATCGCGTGTACGACGAGCGCGGCGAGAACAGTGCCGGTGGAGCCGAGAGCGAGGTCGCCGAGGGTGTCGTCGTAGGCGCCGGCGCGCTCCGACGACTTGCTGACGAAGGCGAAGTACTCCGCGATCTCCCAGGCGAGTGCGGCGGTGACGCCGAAGGCGAGGCCGCGCTCGATGGTGCGGCCGAGGCTGGCGCGGTGGTGCAGGGTCAGCAGGATGAAGGCAGCGGCGAGCAGGCCGGTGTTGACGAGGTGCATCCAGTCGTCGAACCACCAGATGGCGTCGTAGAGGTCCATCCGGTTGCCGAGGGTGTCGCTGAAGCAGGTGATGGTGACCAGCAGGTCGGCCACCCACGGGAACGAGGCCCGCTCGCGCCAGAAGGCGTACCAGATGGCCGGCACCGTGAAGGCCAAAACCGAGTAGCCGATCGTGCGCGCGTTGGCGCCCTTGCCCTCGAGGTTGCCGAGCTCGGGGTTCATCGTCGCCATCGCCAGCAGCAGCAACAGGCCGCTCTTGGCGAAGAGGTCGAGGCCGCGCACCACGCTGGGCGTGGGGTGGCGTACGGCGAGCTGGGCGTCGGTCACCGGCCGAACTGTACGGCGCGGCAGACGCTCAGAAGAGCAGGTGCTGGCTGAGGTCACCGACCTGGTCGACGAACATGGTGCGCGACGCGAACCACCAGCGGCCCTCGAGCCGCTGGAACGTGTCGTGGTAGCGGCCGGTGATGATCAGCTGGAGCGGCAGCTCAGGGGTGGCCTGGGCGACGGCGAAGTAGGACCGGCAGGTGCCGGTGCCCGCCTCCTCGTCGACCTCGACCCGGACGTTGGTGGTGATGTGGTGGGTCTTCGGGGTGCCGTCGTCGTCGTAGCGACGCGTGGACATCTCGTACAGCCGCAGCGCGCCGGCACGGCCCTCGAAGACCGTCTCCGGCGGGCCGTTCTCCTGGCCGTGGATCCGCGCGTGGGTGAAGAGGTCGGCCACGCCCTCGAAGTCGCCGGCGTCGATCCGCTCGGCGTAGTCGTAGAGCAGGTTCTCGATCTGACGGGCGCTGTCGGCCATCCCGGCAGCCTAGGGTGCGCGAGTACTGCCGCTTCGGAGGGTCACGTCTGGGGTACCGTGGAACGACTCACGCATGTGCACCCACCCCCTAGGGCGCATTGACCACCCCCTTGCGGAGCCCGCAGAAAGCAGCCACGTATGTCCCCCCATACTCCCTTCTCCGCGCCTGCTCCCGGGCCGCGCGGCCCCCGCCGCCTCGTCTCCTCGCTCAGCGTGGCCGCCGGCGCCCTCCTGGTGGTCGGCGTCGCGATGAGCGGCGCTTCCCCGGCGTACGCCGCCGACCCGATCCTGCTCGGCACGGCCGAGTCCTTCGCGGTGCTGGCCGGAAGCGAGGTGACCAACACCGGCGCGTCGGTGGTCTCCGGCGACCTCGGCGTCAGCCCCGGAACCGCCGTCTCCGGCTTCCCGCCGGGCCAGGTCAACAACGGCACCCAGCACGTCGCCGACGCCGTCGCCCTGCAGGCCCAGAACGACCTGACCACCGCCTACCTCCAGGCCGCCAACTCGCCCACCGACACGGACCTGACCGGCACCGACCTCGGCGGTCTGACCCTGATCCCCGGCGTCTACGAGGACACCTCGAGCATGCAGCTCACCGGCACGGTCACACTCGACGCCCAGGGCGACCCCAGTGCCGTGTTCATCTTCAAGGCCGGGTCGTCGCTGACCACCGCGTCGGGCTCGAGCGTCAACCTGATCAACGGCGCCTCGCCGTGCAACGTCTTCTGGCAGGTCACCAGCTCGGCGACCCTGGGCACCGGCACCGACTTCGTGGGCACCGTCATGGCCCTCACCTCGGCCACGCTCGACACCGGCGCGGACGTCGTAGGCCGGATCCTGGCCCGCAACGCCGCGGTCACGCTCGACACCAACGTGATCACCTCCCCCGGCTGCGCCGCCCCGACGCCCACCCCCACCGCGACGGCGACCCCGACCAGCACCCCCTCGAGCACCCCGACGAGCACGCCGACCTCGACCGACTCGCCGACCGGCCCGGGCACCGAAAGCAGTACGCCGGGCGGCGGCACCGGGACCCCGGTCGTCCCGGTCGGCAACCCCGACACCGGTCTGAAGCCCGCCTCTGACGGACGCGGGCCCGTGGTGCTCTACGTGCTCGCCGGTCTCGCGGCCCTGGGCGCCCTGGTCGCGGTCACCGTCTCGGCCCGCACCACCCGCACGCACTGACCCATGCGACACCCCGTAACACCGCGCCAGAGGCGCTGGGCCGCGCTCGCGGCCGTGCTCCTCGGTGCGGCGGCGGTGCTCGTCATGCTCGCGGTGCAGCAGTCCGCCCCGACGGAGGACCGGGCCGCGCCCGCTCCGGTCGCGCCCGGCTCGGTCCCACCGTCGACGGCGTCGGCCGCGCCGACCCCTCCGTCCGCCAACACAACACCGGCCGGGCCACCGGCCCGCCCCGAGCACCTCTCCATCCCTTCCATCGGCGTCGCCACCGACCTGATCCGTCTCGGCCTCAACAAGGACCGGACCGTCGAGGTGCCCGAGAACCCGGCGCGCGCCGGCTGGTTCGACCAGGGGCCGGTCCCCGGCCAGCTGGGCTCCTCGGTCGTGCTCGGGCACGTGGACTCGGTCGACGGGCCCGCGGTGTTCCACGACCTCGCCCAGCTCGAGCCCGGCAGCACGGTCGAGGTCAGCCTGGTCGGAGGGTCGGTCGCCACGTTCCGTGTCGACCGGGTGGCGACCTACGCCAACGAGGACTTCCCCGCCCAGGAGGTGTACGCCGGCGACCCCGCCCGCCGCGCACTCAACCTGGTCACCTGCGGCGGCGAGTACGACGCGGCGCGCGGCGGCTGGCAGTCCAACGTGGTCGTCTTCACCACCCTCGTCAGCACTGCGTGAGAATGCGCGCATGAGCGTGCTGCCCCGGATCCTCGACCTGCCCCTCCCCCACGTCCGGCTGTCCGCGCTCGCCTGGGGTCCCGACGACGGCCCCCTGGTCGTCGCCCTCCACGGCTTCCCCGACACGGCCTGGACCTGGCGCCACCTCGGCCCGCACCTCGCGGAGTGCGGCTTCCGGGTCGTCGCGCCGTTCACGCGCGGCTACGGGCCCTCCGACGTGCCGGCCGACGGCTGCTTCCAGGTCGGGGCGCTGATGGCCGACGCGGCCGCCGCGCACGAGGTGCTGGGCGGCGACGAGCGGGCGGTCCTGGTCGGCCACGACTGGGGCGCGATCACCGCCAACGGGCTCGGTGCCCACGAGCGCAACCCCTACCGCGCGGTCGTCACCCTCGCCGTGCCGCCGTTCCCGGCCATGGCCGGCGTCACCCCGGGCGTCGGTGAGTGGGCACGGATGATCCCGCGTCAGGTGCGCCTGTCCTGGTACACGATGTTCAACCAGCTCCCGGTCCTGCCCGAGCGCAACCTGGAGCGGCTCGTGCGCCACCTCTGGCGCGCGTGGTCGCCCGGCTACGACGCCGCCGAGGACCTCGACCACGTGCTCGCCTCGCTGGCCACCCCCGAGCAGCGCTCGGCTGCGGTCGGCTACTACCGCGCGGTGGCGCGCCCGTGGGCCGTCCCGGCGGGGTATGCCGACTGGCACCGCACCTGGACCGCGATGCCCACGGTGCCCACGCTCAACCTGCACGGGGCCGACGACGGCTGCCTCCAGGCGGGCTTCGCCCGGCGGGCCGCCCCCCGGATGCCTGCGCACGGGGAGCTCGTGGTGGTCCCGGACGCGGGCCACTTCCTCCAGCTCGAGCAGCCGGCGGAGGTCAACCGCCTGGTGACCGCGTTCCTCGAGGGGCAGACCCAGCGCTGATCAGCGGCGCGGGAGCAGCGCCACGAGGTCGGTGGCACCTTGAGGGCCGGGCAGCGACTGGAGACGGCCGCCCAGGGCCTCGACCACGGAGCGCGCCTCCTCGACCAGGTCGTCACTCTCGGGCGACGACGTGCGGTGGCCGCGAACGGTCACCCGCAGGTGGCCCCGGGCGTCGCCCTCGAAGATCAGCCGCGCGTCGCCCTGCCCGTGGCGTACGGCGTCGCGCAGCAGCAGATCGAGGATCTGCTCGATCGGCCCCGGTGTGAACGTGAGCTCGATGTCACCCTCGACCGCCGCCGTCAGACCCCGGCCGTGCTCGCCGAGCTCGTCGGCCCAGTGCTGGGCGCTGCTGGTGGCCAGCTCGCGCAGCGGGATCTGCGCCCCGCCGATCAGGCCCCGGCGGGACAGGTCGACGAGGTCACCGGCGACCTCGTTGACCTCGTCGACCGCGGCCATGCAGCTGACCGCGGCGGCCCTGGTCGCGTCGGGAAGGTCGTCGTCGAGGGTCATCTCCTCGAGCTGGAGGCGCAGCCCGGTCAGCGGCGTGCGCAGCACGTGGGAGGCGTGCATCGCGAACTCCTGCTCGCGCTCGAGCCGGCTGCGCAGGGCCACGGCGCTCGCACCCAGTGCCTCGGAGATCGCCCGCGCCTCGGGCACCCGGGTGCGGGGCAGGTCGAGGTCGAACCGGCCGCGGCCCAGCGCACTGGCGGCGACGGCGAGGCGCTGGAAGGGCGCCGACATCGACCAGGCGATGAGGTAGCCGAGCACCGCCGCGGCCACCGCGATCAGGGCCAGCAGGATCAGGGCAGCGGAGGTGTCGTCGCGCCACAGCCCGCGGATCACGCCGCCGGACTGCCGGATCGTGAGCGACCCGTCCTCGAGTACGACGGTCGAGGAGATGCCGTCGTCGGACTCGCGGTAGTCGGGGCCGTCGACGACCACCGCCTCACCGCCCTCCGGCACGAACGCCACCTGGGTGTCGGAGCCGGCGTAGTCGGCGAGGAAGTCCTCGTCGACGCGCTGGTCCTGCCGGATCCGCTGGTCGACGACGGTCGCGAGCGTCAGGGCCTCACGGAAGATGTGCTCGCCCTCCCGCTCGCGCAGCAGCCCCTCGAGCGTCACCGTACGCACCACTCCACCCGCGGCCGTGAGCAACAAGGTGACGAGGACGAACGCGAGGGTGAGTCGCTTACGCATCGGGAGTGTTGCCCTCGAGGCGGAAACCCACGCCTCGAACAGCGACCACTCGCTCCGAAACCCCGACGCTCTCGAGCTTCTGTCGCAGTCGCCCGATCGTCACGTCGAGGGTCTTGGTCGAGCCGTACCAGTTCTCGTCCCACACGTCGGCCATCAGCCGACCGCGCGACACCACCTTGTCGCGGTGAGCCGCGAGGATGTTGAGGACGTCGAACTCCTTGCCGGTCAACGGCACCTCGTCGTCACCGGCGTAGACCCGCCGCGCGGCGACGTCGATGCGCAGGGCACCCTCGTCGGCGCCCTCACCGCTGGCTCCACCGGTCGTGCGCCGGATCAGGGCGCGCACCCGGGCCTGCAGCTCGGCGAGGCCGAACGGCTTGGCGAGGTAGTCGTCGGCGCCGTAGTCGAGGCCCACGACCCGATCGAGCTCGCCCGCCCGGGCGGTGACGATCATGATCGCGCCGTCGTAGCCGGCGCCACGTGCCTTGCGGCAGACCTCCAGGCCGTCCATGTCAGGAAGACCGAGATCCAGGATCACGACGTCCGCCGAGCGGGAGTCCAGCTCGTCGAGCGCCTTTTGTCCGCTGTCGACCCACAGGACGTCGTACCCCTCGCGCTCCAAGGTGCGCACCAGAGGGATCGCGATGTCCTCCTCGTCTTCGACGACAAGAACTCTGTGGGCCACAGTCCAGCATCATAGGGCTTCTCATCTCTACTACCGGGGTGACGTGCCGACTGTCTGGGACGGACCCGGACGCGGCTGCCTCGCGCGCATCGAGTCCTGGAGCAGCAGGAGCAGCAGCGCGGAGCCCGGAACGATCAGCGCGAGCAGCCACACCGACTCCCCGATCGGGGCCACGAACGGCAGCCCGACGTAGGGAATCGACACGACCACGCGGGACATCACCGGCTCCTCGAGGGGCACCAGCCAGGGGTCCGGAGTGGGCTGCGCGTCGCCCTGCGTCTGCAGGTGGATGCCGTCGATCCAGATCACCCGGTGGGTGAGCAGACCCTCCACGCCGGACGCGGGCGGCGGGTCGTAGGTGATCACGTCGCCGACCTTGAGGTCGCTGATCGGGACCCGGCGCTCCAGGACCACCGAGCCGCGGCTGATGCCGCCGTCCATCGACTCGTTGGCGACGACGTAGCGCTGGAGTCCGAACATCGTCGGCACGAGGGCCAGGAAGGTGACGGGCGCGAAGACCCCGAGCGCGATCAGCACGCGGGCAAACGGCGACAGCCGTCGCCGATGCGGTGCCGGGGCGATCTCCATCATGTCCTTCCCGAGGTCGGGGGCCGGTGCTGCTGACCACGAGGCGTGTGCCCCGCCAAACCCCCCAAAGTTGCTGCGCTGCGGTGGTGCTGTGGTGCTAGACGGGCACGAGCACCCACGCGTAGGACGCCGTGGCCGTCTCTCGACCCGGGCCGAGGTAGGTGACCTCGTCCGGGAGGGACACCGTGAACCGGAAGGTGACCGACTCGCCGGCACCGATCTGACCCATGTCCTGGGTGAGGTCGGCCATCGCTCCGAACTGTCCTGCGTAGACCTGCCGGCCACCGGCGTCGACCGACAGCTGGAGCTGCCCGTCACGGTAGCCCGTCGCCTCGCCCTGCTCAGTGAAGTCGATCCGCGCCGGCCGGTCGGCCGAGTTGTGGATCGTCACCAGGCGTGAGGCTTCGTCACCAGGCTGGATGTCGGTGACGGTCAGGGTAGCGAGGTGCCCGTCGGCGACCAGCTGGACCCCCGACGGCGACTCGCTCGCCTGGCTCCAGGAGATGCCGCTCAACGCGGCGATCGCGGCCACGACGAGCACGGAGACGACCGAGACGACGAGCTTGCGGCTGATCGTGAACTTCATGACACCCCCCACAACGACGTGGCCAGAAAAATCTCTAGGACAGCACGGACGCTACGCCTGGGGCGACCACGGTTGAGGAACGGTGTTTACACGCCCGATCCACCAATTGGTAACAGGCATTTCCCCAGGTCAGGACGCGAAGAGGTCGCCGTGCTCGGATACCCGTCGGAGTATCTCGTCGAAGCGGAGCTGCTCGAGGCCGAGCGGGTCGTCCGCGCCCTCCTCGACCTCGGCCCACGAGACCGGCGCCGCGACGTACGGCAGCTCCTTGCCGCGCAGCGAGTACGGCGAGATCGTGGTCTTGGAGCCGGCGTTCTGCGACCAGTCGAGGAACACCTTGCCCGGCCGCTTCGTCTTGGTCATGGTCGCGGTCACGAGCGAGGGGTGCTCGCGCTGCAGCTCCTCGGCGACCACCTTGGCCAGGGCCGTCGAGTCGTCGCTCGGCATCCGCTTCGGCAGGTCGGCGTACAGGTGCAGCCCCTTGCTGCCGCTCATCACCGGTTTGCCGTGCAGACCGCGCTCGGCGAGCTTGTCCTGCACGAGGAGCGCGACCACGCAGCACTCGTGGAGGCCGGCGGGCTCACCCGGGTCGAGGTCGATGACCAGCCGGTCGGCGTTGCGCGGTCGGCCGTTGCGCCCGACCGTCCACTGGTGCACGTGCAGCTCGAGCGCAGCCAGGTTGACCAGCCAGGTGAGCGTGGCCAGGTCCTCGACGATCGGGAACGTGATCTCGCCGTCGCCCTTGCCCGACCGGCTGCCCGTGGTGGGGACCGTCACCGTGCGCACCCAGGACGGCGTCCCCGACGGGGCGTTCTTCTCGAAGAAGCTCATGTCCTGCACCCCGTGGGGCCAGCGGATCCGGGTGACCGCGCGGTCCTTCAAGTGCGGCAGCAGCACGGGGGAGATCTGGGCGTAGTAGTTGAGGACCTCGCCCTTGGTGGTGCCCGTACGCGGGTAGAGCACCTTGTCGAGGCTGCTGATCTTGAGGGTGCGGCCCTCGACGTCGACCATGATTTCTTGCTTGTCGTACGCCGGCTTCTTGGGGCTCATCGGCCGACCGCGATCACGGGCCGCCGCTGCGGGTCGAGCCGGCTCATCAGCGCGCGCAGGAAGCCCCGCGGGGCGCTCACGCAGCCCGCGGTCGCACCGCGCCCGTTGACGTGCAGGAAGATCCCGGAGCCGCGGTGGCGGACCTGGCCCATGTTGAACCCGACCACGATGGAGTACTCGTACTGCCGGCCGTAGTCGGTCAGCCGCTCCGAGGCGTTGGGGTCGCTGGGCGGCAGCCACCAGCGGAAGCCGCCCTGCCGCTTGGCGCGGTAGCGGTTGTAGAAGTCGGAGGCGTTGTCCTGCACCCAGAAGTCGCCGCGGCGGATCTCGCGGTAGCGCAGGTCCCAGCCCGGCCGCTGCGCGTGGGTGCCGAAGGCCCACGGCAGCGGGTAGGTGCCGAGCGGGGTGGTGCCGGTGCCCTGGCGACGCCGGGTCCCGGCGACCAGGCCGCCGTAGCCGATCCGGCCGTCGTCGGCCTGGAGGCGCTGGACCCACTCGCCGTCGTGGCGCGCCCACAGGGTGACCCGGGCGTGGTAGCCGCGGGTGTGGTTGACGGTGACCACCTGTGCCGTGTGCGGCCCGAGGCGCACGGTCACGCCGTCGAGGACCACCGACTCGGGTGCGCGGGCGGGCGCGGTGCCGGGCGGGGCGGCCGCGACCGGCGAGCCGAGCAGCGGCGCGAGCACCGTGAGGGCGAGGACGGACAGCAGGCGTCTCACAGGTCCTCCGCGACCAGGTCGTGCCGCACGCCTTGGTAGGACGGCTGGCGCAGGCGGGTGTAGCCGACCCCGTGGGTGTCGACGTCGATCACGATCCGTGGCTCCACCCACCGGGTGCCGAGCGCGTCGACGCGCGGCACCTCGTCGGAGAAGGGGCTGTCGGCGCGTGCCAGCGGCGCGAGCAGCTCGGCGAGCTGGGCACTGACCTTGCCGCCGATGCCGCTGCCGACCCGGCCGCGGTAGAGCAGCCCCTCGGCGGTCTGCTCGCCCACGAGCACCGCCGCCAGCCGGTCACTGGTCCCCTCCTGGGGTCGCCAGCCGCCGATGACGTAGGAGTGCCGGTGGCGGTGGGCGAACTTCAGCCACTCTCGGCTGCGCTCACCAGGGCGATATCGCGAAGACCGTCGCTTGCTGACGATGCCCTCGAGCCCCTGCTGGAGGGTCGCGTCGAAGAGCATCGCGCCGTCGTCGTACGACGCGGGCACCTGCCAGGCCGAGCCCCCCAGGTCCAGGCCGGTGAGCAGCGCGCGGCGCTCCTCCAGCGGCAGGCTCGTGAGGTCGCGGCCATCCAGACGCAGCAGGTCGAAGACCATGAAGGTCGCCGGGGTCTCTAGGGCCAGCCGAGCTACGTCGGCGGGGCGGCGCAAGTGCATCCGATCCCGCAGCATTCGGAAGTCAGGAATCCCCCGGTCGTTGAGGGCGATCACCTCGCCATCCACGGCAAGGTCGCGAGCAGCCGCTTCCGAACGAATCAACTCGGGCCAAGCGACGGTGGCATCGTTCCCGTTCCGCGTGTAGAGCCGCACGTCGGACCCGCGGGCCTCCGCGAGGATGCGCACCCCGTCCCACTTCACCTCGTGCGACCACTCGGCTCCGGTGGGCACGTGGGTGCCCTTGGTGGCGAGCATGGGACGCATACCGACATCATGCCTCCCGTGGAACCGCCAAACTCGACTGACCAACGCACCTATGCGGTGATCGGCGCGGGCCCCTCCGGGCTCGCCGCGGCGCGCAACCTCCAGCGCGCGGGCATCCCGTGGACCGGCTACGAGCTGGCGTCGGGGGTCGGCGGGCTGTGGGACATCGACGGGCCGCGCAGCACCGTCTACGAGTCGGCGCACCTGATCTCGTCGAAGCGGACCACGGAGTTCGCCGAGTTCCCGATGGGCGACGAGGTCGCGGACTACCCGTCGCATCGCGAGCTGCTCGGCTACTTCCGCGACTTCGCCACGACGTACGACCTGACGTCGGGGTTCGAGTTCGGCGCGGAGGTGGTCGCCGCCGCGCCGCACCCCGAGGGCGGGTGGACCGTCACCGTCCGACACGGCGGGCCGGACGGGGAGGTCCGACAGGACCGGCACGCCGGGGTGCTGGTCGCCAACGGGACGCTCAGCGAGCCGTCGGTCCCGACCTTCGCCGGCAGCTTCGACGGCGAGGTGCTGCACACCAGCGCCTACAAGAGCGCGTCGGTGTTCGCCGGCAAGCGGGTGCTGATCATCGGCGCCGGCAACTCCGGCTGCGACATCGCGGTCGACGCCGTGCACCACGCCGCGTCGGTCGACCTGTCGGTGCGCCGCGGCTACTACTTCGTGCCGAAGTACCTCTTCGGCAAGCCCGCCGACACCCTCAACCAGGGCAAGCCGCTGCCGCCGCGGATCAAGCAGGCGATCGACTCGCGGGTTCTCAAGATGTTCACCGGCGACCCGGTGCG
This sequence comes from Nocardioides szechwanensis, assembly GCF_900103935.1. Lineage (GTDB taxonomy): Bacteria > Actinomycetota > Actinomycetes > Propionibacteriales > Nocardioidaceae > Nocardioides > Nocardioides szechwanensis. Next base: position 657,887 of record NZ_FNIC01000002.1, on the reverse strand, counting down.
CTTCGGCTTCCCCAAGCCCGACTACAAGATCTACGAGTCCCACCCGATCGTGAACACCCTGGTCCTGCACCACCTCGGCCACGGCGACCTGCACGTGCGGCCGGACATCGACCGCTTCGACGGGGACGGCGTGGTGTTCCGCGACGGCAGCAGGTCCCCGTACGACGTGATCGTGCTGGCGACTGGCTACCACCTGCACTACCCGTTCCTGGACCCGAAGCTGCTGCGCTGGAGGGGCCGCGGGAGCGCGCCCGACCTCTACCTCAACATCTTCACGCAGGCCGACCCCGACCTGTTCGTGCTCGGCATGATCGAGGCGTCGGGCATCGGCTGGCAGGGCCGCTACGAGCAGGCCGAGCTGGTGGCGTCGTACCTCCGGGCGCGACGCGACAAGCCCGGGGCCGCCCGGGCCCTCGAGGCGCGGGTCGCCGGGCCGCGGCCGGACCTGTCGGGCGGCTACCACTACCTCGGGCTCGAACGCATGTCCTACTACGTCAACAAGGACGCCTACCGCTCCGCGGTGCGCGCCGAGATCGAAGGGCTCGCACCATGACCGATGTCGACAACATCAGGATCGTCTTCGAGGAGAGCTCGCTGACGACGCTCAAGATCGTGATCGGCGCGATCCTCTTCGGGATCGCGCTCGACACGAAGCTGGACGACTTCAAGGCCGCGGCCCGCCGCCCCGGCGTGATCGCGATCGGGGTCCTGGCGCAGTTCCTCCTGCTCCCCGCGATCACGTTCGTGCTGACCCTGGTGCTCGACCTGCGCGGCTCAGTGGCCCTCGGCCTGATCCTGGTCGCCTGCTGCCCGCCGGGCAACGTGTCCAACATCCTCACCCACCGCGCGGGCGGTGACGTCGCGCTGTCGGTGTCGATGACCGCGGTCAGCAACCTCCTGGCGATCGTCCTGATGCCGCTCAACATGGCGTTCTGGGGCGGGCTGCACCCTACCGGCAAGAAGCTGCTCGAGGAGATCGACCTCGGCGCGCTGGACATGCTGGTCGAGGTCGGCCTGGTGATCGGGGTGCCGTTCGCCGCCGGCCTCACCATCGCGCGGTTCTGGCCCCGGGTGGCGGCCGTCGGGCACCGGATCATCGGCCCGCTGTCGTACGTCGGTCTGGCCGCGATCATCGTCGCGGGCGTCGCCAACAACTGGGAGATCTTCGTCGACTACATCGGCATCGTGCTGCTCGCGGTGTTCCTCCACGACGCGCTCGCGCTGCTGCTGGGCTACGGGATCGGGCGGGCCACCAAGCTGCCTGACGCCAGCGTGCGTGCGATGACCTTCGAAGTCGGGATCCGCAACGCCGGGCTCGGGCTGCTGCTGGTCTTCACCTACTTCGACGGGCTCGGCGGGATGGCGCTGGTCGCGGCCTGGTGGGGCATCTGGGACATCATCGCGGGCCTCACGGTCGCGGTGGCCTGGCGGCGCGTGCGCGGCGTGGCCCCCAGCCCAGCCGACTCGGTGGCGGCCGCGTGACCGCCGTACTGGTCACGGGCGGCAGCGGCTTCCTCGGTTCCTCCGTCGTGCGCGGCCTGGCGGCGTCGGGCCACACCGTCACCAGCGCCGACCTGCGGCTGCCCACGACCCCGGTCGACGGCGTCGGCCACGTGTTCATGGACGTGACCGACGCGGCGGCTGTCGACGCGGGCATCGCCGCGGCGGCACCCGAGGTGGTCGTCCACCTGGCGTCCATCGTCACGCCGGGCAAGGGCTCCTCCCGGGCCTTGGAGCACGCCGTCGACGTCGACGGGTCTCGCCACGTGCTCGACGCGTGCCTCGCCCACGGGGTGCGGCGGATCGTGGTCTCGTCGAGCGGGGCCGCCTACGGCTACCACCCCGACAACGGCGCGGCCCACGGTGGCTGGCTGACCGAGGACGACCCGGTGCGCGGCAACGAGGAGTTCGCCTACAGCCACCACAAGCGGCTGGTCGAGGAGCTGCTGGCCACCGCGCGGGCCGAGCACCCGGAGCTGGAGCAGGTCGTGCTCCGGATCGGCACCATCCTCGGCGAGTCGGTCGACAACCAGATCACCGCGCTCTTCCAGCGGCCGCGGCTGCTCAAGATCCGCGGCGCCGACTCCCCCTTCGTGTTCATCTGGGACACCGACGTCGTGGCCGTCATCGAGCGGGCGGTCACCGGCGCCGCGACCGGGATCTTCAACGTCGCCGGCGACGGCGCGCTGACCGTCGACGACATCGCCGGGCTGCTCGGCAAGCCGACGCTCGTGCTGCCCGAGCGGGTGCTCCGCGCCGCCCTGGCCGTGGGCAGCCGGCTCGGCCTCACGCCGTACGGACCCGAGCAGACGCGCTTCCTGCAGTACCGCCCCGTGCTCGACAACACGCGGCTGAAGGACGAGTTCGGGTACCGGCCCACGCGCACCAGTCGCCAGGCCTTCGATGAGTGGAGGATGCGGCGCGGGTCGTAACCACGGATACTGATGCGACGTCAGCGACAAGAGAGGCTTCCCCATGCGCGCGATCTGGAAGGGTGCGGTGTCGTTCGGGCTGGTCAGTGTGCCGGTCAAGCTCTACTCCGCCACCGAGTCCCACGACGTCTCGTTCCGCCAGGTGCACGCCAAGGACGGCGGCCGGATCAAGTACCAGCGGGTCTGCTCGATCGACGGCGAGGAGGTGGCCTACGCCGACATCGCGAAGGGCTACGAGACCGAGGACGGCGAGATGGTCATCCTCAGCGACGACGACCTGGCCGAGCTGCCGCTGACGTCGTCGCGCGAGATCGCGGTCGAGAAGTTCGTGCCGACCGAGCAGATCGACCCGATGATGTTCGAGAAGTCCTACTACCTCGAGCCCGAGAAGACCGGCGCCAAGCCCTACGCCCTGCTCCGCCAGGCGCTGCTCGACGCCGACCGGATGGCCGTGGTCACCGTGGCCCTGCGGCAGCGCACCTCGGTCGCCGTGCTGCGCGTGCGCGACGACGTGATCGTGCTCCAGACCATGATGTGGCCCGACGAGATCCGCAAGCCCGACTTCTCCATCGAGACCGGCGAGATCAAGGACGCCGAGGTCAAGATGGCCAACATGCTGGTCGAGACCCTGGCCGGCGACTTCGACGCCTCCGACTTCGAGGACGACTACGCCGGCGCCGTCGAGGCCCTGGTGAAGGCCAAGATCGAGGGCGGCGAGGTCAAGCGCACGGCGACGTCGACCAAGTCCTCCGGCGAGGTCGTCGACCTGCTCGCGGCGCTCCAGCGCTCGGTCGACGCGGCCAAGACCGCGCGCGGCGAGACCAACGACGCGGACGAGGCGACGCCGGCGAAGAAGACCGCGGCCAAGAAGGCGCCCGCCAAGTCGACCCCGGCGCAGAAGGCTCCGGCCAAGAAGGCCGCCGCCAAGAAGACCCCGGCGAAGAAGACGCCCACCAGGAAGACCCCGGTCAAGAAGGCGAGCTGAGATGTCCCGCTCCAAGGTGCCCGGCGAGCCCTGCTGGGTCGAGCTGTTCGCGACCGACGTCGACGACGCGGTCCGCTTCTACGGCGGCCTGTTCGGCTGGACCCACGAGGACGCCGGCGAGGAGTACGGCGGCTACGTGACGTTCCGCCGCGAGGGCCGCCGGGTAGCGGGGCTCATGCGCAACGACGGCACCCAGCACACCCCGGACAACTGGGGCGTCTACCTCGAGACCGACGACGCGGCGGCCACCGTCGCCATGGCCGAGGCCCACAGCGGCCAGGTCGTCGTGGAGCCGATCCAGGTCGGCCCACTGGGGCACATGGCGTTCGTGAGGGACCCCGGCGGTGCCATGGTCGGCGTCTGGCAGCCCGGCGAGATGGCCGGCATCGAGGACGTCGGCGAGGTCGGGGCGCCGGGTTGGTTCGAGGTGCTGACCGGCGACTACGACACCGTCGTGGCGTTCTACGAGAACGTCTTCGGCTGGGTCACCGACACCATGAGCGACACCGCCGACTTCCGCTACACGACGCTCGGCAAGGACGACGACGCCCGGGCCGGGATCCAGGACGCCGCCTCGGTCCTGGGCGACCAGGGATCGGCGTGGCAGTTCTACGTGATCGTCGACGACACCGACGCCGTCGTCGCCCGGGCGGACGAGCTCGGCGGTGCCGTCGTCACCGCGGCCGAGGACTCGCCGTACGGCCGGCTGGCGGAGCTCGCCGACCCCGCCGGGGTGCGCTTCCACGTCATGGGCCCGGTCGAGGCGGCCTAGGTCATCCGCCGCAGCTGGGCGCCGATCTCGGCGGCGACCGCGACGGCAAGCTCCTGCGCGGACTCGCCGTCGATCTCGGGGACGACCCGCTGCACGGTGCCGTCGGCGAGGAGGTCGGCGGCGCCGACGCGCTGCGCCGCGGCCATCTCGGCGGCGTGGCCGGTGTCGCCGTGGACGATGACGCTGGCACCCTCGGGCGGCAGCGGCGAGAGCCACGCATGCTCGGCGGCGATGACGGTGTCGGCCGGGAGCAGCGCGAGCGCGCCGCCGCCGCAGCCCTGGCCGAGCAGCACCGAGAGCGTGGGCACGGTCATCGTCGCGAGGGTGCCGATGCAGCGCGCGATCTCGCCGGCGATCGCGCCCTCCTCGGCCTCCGGGGACAGCTCGGCCCCGGGGGTGTCGATCACCGTGACCAAGGGCAGCCGCAGCTCCTCGGCCAGGGTCATCGCGCGTCGCGCCCCGCGCAGCGCGGCCGGCCCCATCGCCCGGTCGGGCGACTGCCGTGAGCGGTCCTGACCGACCAGCACACACGGCTGGCCGTCGATGCGCGTGAGCGCCAGGAGCACCGTGTCGTCGAACTCCCCCTGGTCGGTGCCGCTCAGGCGCAGCGTGCCGGTGGCGCCGTGGCGCAGCAGGTCGCGGACCCCGGCCCGGTCGGCGGCGCGGGTGCGGGTGATCGACTCCCAGACCGTCGTACGACGCTCGGTCGGGCGATCCTCGCGGCGCGGGAGGGTGGGCTCGCTGGGCCCGTCGACCAGCACGGCCAGCGCCAGGTCCACGAGAGCCGGCAGCTCCTCCGGCGAGACCACTGCGTCGATGATGCCCTTGGCGGCGAGGTTCTCCGCGGTCTGCACCCCTTCGGGGAACGGCACCCCGTTGAGCCCCTCGTAGACCCGCGGCCCCAGGAAGCCGACGAGCGCGCCGGGCTCGGCGACGGTCACGTGGCCCAGGGAGCCCCAGGACGCGAAGACCCCGCCGGTGGTGGGGTGCCGCAGCTGCACGAGGTAGGGCAGGCCGGCGGCGCGGTGGTCCATGAGCGCGCGCGAGATGTCGACCATCCGCACGAAGGCCGGGGTGCCCTCCTGCATCCGGGTGCCGCCCGAGCTGGTGGTGGCCAGCACCGGGAGACCCTCCGCCGTCGCCCGTCGTACGGCGGACGCGATCCGGCGGGCGGTGGCCTGGCCGATCGACCCGCCGAGGAAGCGGAACTCGTTGGCGACCACGGCCACCGGCCGGCCACGGACCAGGCCGCGACCGGTGAGCACGGCCTCGTCGGCACCGGACTTCTCCGCCGCCGCCTCCAGCTCGCGCCGGTAGGGCTCGGGGTGGTGGGAGATGTCGATCGGGCTGTCCCAGGAGACGAACGAGCCGTCGTCGAGGACCAGATCGAGCAGGTCCTGGGCGCCCCAGCGGCGGGTCACGCGTCGGACTCCAGCCAGGAACGGATGGAGCCGGCGTGCTCGTCGAGCACCGGCGGCGGGGAGTGCTCGCGCCGCGTCACCTCGGCGCCGGCCGCGTCGAAGAAGCGCAGGGGCGGCCCCGGCAGCGTCACCCGGCCGAGCGTGGGGTGCTCGACGTCGACGAGCAGCCCCTGGCTGGCGGTCTGGTCCCAGCCGTAGACCTCGTCGAGCGTCCGGACCTTGCCGGCGGGGATGCCGACCTCGGCCAGCCGCGCCAGCAGCGGCTCGGCGTCCCAGTCGGCGAACGCCGTCTCGACCACCTCGATCACCCGCTCCCGCGCCGCGACCCGCTCCTCGTTGGTGACGAGCCCCTCCGCCGCCGGGTCCAGGCCGAAGCCCTCGCAGAACTTCCGCCACAGTCCCTCGCTGCCGAGGGCGATCTGCACGGCGCCGTCGCGGCAGTGGAACAGCCCGTAGGGCGCGATGGACGGGTGGTGGTTGCCCTGCGCGCGGCCCACCTCGCCGGCGACGGTCCAGCGGGTGCCCTGGAAGGCGTGGACGCCGACGACCGAGGCGAGCAGCGAGGTCCGGACGACGGTCCCGCGCCCGGTGCGGTGCCGCTCGTTGAGCGCGGCCAGCACGCCGTAGGCGCCGTACATCCCCGACAGCAGGTCGGCGATCGGGACGCCCACCCGCTGCGGGTCGTCGGGGCCGGAGCCGGTCAGCGACATCAGGCCGGCCTCCCCCTGCGCGATCTGGTCGTAGCCCGCGCGGCCGCCCTCGGGACCGTCGTGGCCGAACCCCGTGATCGAGAGGACCACCAGGCGCGGGTTGCGCTCCTGCAGCGACGCGATGCCGAGGCCGAGGCGTTCGAGCACGCCGGTACGGAAGTTCTCGACCAGCACGTCGGCCCGGTCCACGAGCCGCAGCAGCAGCTCGCGGTCGCCCTCGTCCTTGAGGTCGAGCGCGATCGACTCCTTGTTGCGGTTGGCCGCGAGGAAGTAGGTCGACTCGCGACGGCCCGGGTCGCCCACGAACGGCGGTCCCCAGCCGCGGGTGTCGTCGCCGGTCCCGGGCGCCTCGACCTTGATCACCCGGGCACCGAGGTCGCCCATCATCATCGTCGCGTGGGGGCCGGCCAGGGCCCGGGTGAGGTCGACGACGAGGACGTCGTCCAGGGGTCCGGTCATGTGGCTGCTCAACCTCTCGTCACCAGCTCGGCAGCACGAGCGCGGCCCAGACCAGGAGCGGTCCGACGATCACCACGATCACGCTGTAGGTCAGGATCTGCTTGTAGTAGACAGGTTCGCTGATGGTGTCGGGCTTGTTGGCCAGCATGAGGGCACCGTTGGTGGAGAACGGACTGACGTCGACGATCGTGGACGACACCGCCAGCGCGGCGACGAACATCGCGGCGTTGATGCCGCCCTCCGAGATCAGAGGCACCGCGATCGGGATGATGATCGGCAGCAGGGCAGTCGACGACGCGAACGCTGACACGACGCCGCCGACGTAGCAGAGGATCAGGGCCCCGACCACGACCGCGCTGAAGCCTGCGGCCCACTTTCCGACGAACTCAGGCGACCCGGCGGCGGTGAGGATGGCGGCGTACGTGCTGACGCCGGCCACCAGGAGCACGGTGGGCCAGGCGATCTGCTTGACCGCGTCCTTGTGCTCGTTGGGGGCGAGCATGGCCAGGATGACGGCGGCCGTGATGGCGACGAAGCCGATGTTCTTGTCGAAGGCCAGCGCGATCACGGCCACGCCCACGAACGCCACCAGGGTCAGGATCTGGTCGCGCCGTACGCCGAGCGCCTGGGTGGTGGTGTCGGTGTCCGCGCCCGTGCCCCGGCCGGGGACGTGAGCCCCGCCGCGGTGCAGGTCCTCGTCGAGGGTGTCGGGCTCGTCCGGGTCGATCCGGCGGGCCATCAGCTCGCGGCCACCGAGCAGGACGAACAGGATCGCGGCCATGATCGTGTTGACGACGAGGCTGGCGAGGAACACGGTGGTCTCGCTCGTGGGCAGGCCGGCGTCCTCCATCACCGAGTTGGTGATGACGCCGTAGATGCTGATCGGGGAGAACCCACCGCCCTGGGCGCCGTGGACCACGAACATCCCCATCATCAGCGGGTTGATCTTGTAGCGGCCGGCGAAGCCGAGGGCGATCGGCCCGATGATGGCGCAGGCGGCGGGGCTGGCCGCGCCGATCGCCGTCAGCAGTGCGGTCACGGCGAACATCACCCACGGGATCAGCGCGACCCGGCCGCCGACACCGCGAACCGCGGTTCTCACGATCAGGTCGACGGTCCCGTTGTTGCGCGCGATGGCGAACAGGTAGGTGACTCCGATGAGGGTGAGGATGAGGTCACCGCTGACTCCCCCGAGGATCTCCTTCTCGTCGAGGCCGAGGGAGTACATCCCCACCAGCCAGGCGGCGACGTACGCGAGCGCCCCCATGTTGATCGGCAGCACCGTGCCGATCACGAACAGCGCTACGAGGGCGAGGATCGCCACCCATTCCGGTCCCATATTTCCTCCCGAGGCCGACGCGCAGGTCATGGTGACCGGGCTCACACGCTGGCTCAGTGGCCTAGCCAATAGGTCAGTAGGCCGGATGTCAATACAATCCCGCTCATGGTCTCCGATCCCGTCTTCCCGCAGCGGCTGATGCGGACCCGCCTCTACGAGCAGGTCGCGGAGCAGCTCACCGCCTGGATCACCGACAACGACCTGCGCGAGGGCGACCGGCTGCCGCCGGAGCGCGAGCTCGCCCAGCGGCTCGGAGTCAGCCGCGCGACGCTGAGCCAGGCGCTGGTCGCGCTCGAGGTGATCGGCGTCGTCGCCGTACGGCACGGCGACGGCACGATCCTGCGCGGCTCACCCGGGTCGACCCGGATCGTCGAGGCGATCCGCTCCCACGCTGACCGGCTGCCCGAGATCATCGAGACCCGCGACGCGCTGGAGACCAAGATCGCCGCGCTCGCGGCCGCCCGCCGCAGCGACGAGGACCTCGCCCGGATCGACGACGCACTCGACGCCATGGAGGCCGACATCGACGCCGGGGGCCGCGGCGTCGAGGGCGACGAGCGATTCCACGGTGCCGTGACCGCCGCTGCGCACTCGCTGCTGCTCGCCCGGTTGATGGACGAGATCGGCGACCTGATCAAGGAGAGCCGGATCGAGTCCCTCTCCCAGCCCGGCCGTCCGCGCGACTCGCTGGCCGGCCACCGCGCCATCGCCGAGGCCATCCGCTCCGGTGACCCGGACGCCGCCTCGGACGCGATGCACGCCCACGTCGCGATGGTCAGCGACGTCGCGCTGCTGCGCCCGCCCGAGTGACGCCGCCGGTGGGCGTCCGGTGACCGGGCTCGAGCAGCTGGCGGTGCTGGCCGCCGGCCTCGTCGCCGGTGTCCTGACGTCGACGGTCGGCGTCGCCTCGCTGGTCAGCTTCCCGGTCCTGGTCGCGGTCGGCCTGCCGCCGGTGGTCGCCAACGTCAGCAACACCCTGGGCATGACGCCCGCGGGGATCAGCGGCTCCTTCGGCTACCGCCGCGAGCTGCGCGAGCACCCCGGCGTCACCGCCACCGTCATCGCGACCTGCACGGTCGGCTCGGTGCTCGGCGCGGTGCTGCTGCTCGGGCTCCCCTCCGGCGTCTTCGAGTCCGTCGTGCCGTGGCTGATCCTGTTCACCTGCCTGCTCGTCGGGGCGCAGCCGAGCATCTCGAAAGCCCTGCGCCGGCGGCACCCGGCCGGCCAGCCGCCACCGGAGCGCACCCGGATGTCCCCCGTCACGACGGCGTTCTCCACGTTGGTGGGCGTCTACGGCGGCTACTTCGGCGCCGGCTCCGGCGTGATGATGGTGGCCGTCCTGGGCTTCGGGCTCGACCTCGAGCTGCGCATCGTCAACGGGCTCAAGACGCTGGCGATCCTGTGCGGCAACGTCATGGCGGCGGTGATCTTCGTGTTCGTGGCCGAGGTCGACTGGCGGGCCGCAGGGCTGCTGGCGGCGGGCTCGGTGGTCGGGGGGTACGTCGGGGCGCGGGCCGGCCGGCGGCTGCCGCCGACGTTGTTCCGGGTGCTGGTCGTCGTCGCGGGCGTCACCGCCGCGGTCACGATGTTGGTCTGACCTTCTCCGACGCCGCCTTCGAGTCGGGCACCATCCGGTCGAAGCGGCTCATCAGGGCGTCGCTGAGCCGCGGGGCCAGGATGTTGAGCTGCTCGCCGATGCTGCCGAACGGCACGTTGACCACGACCGGCCGGTCCTCCAGCGCCCGCACCACCCGGTCGGCGGCCTGCTCGGCCGTGAGCGCGCGGCGGTCCTCGAACGACTCGGTCGGCACCACCATCGGCGTGCGCACCAGCCCGAAGCGCATGTTGGTGAAGGTGACGTTGTCCGCGTAGGTCTCGCGGCCCGCGATCCGCGACCACGTGTCGAGCGCGGACTTGGAGCCGAGGTAGGCGCTGAACTTCGGTGCCTTCATCTGCACCCCCCAGCTCAGGATGTTGACGACGTGGCCGAACCGCTGCTCGCGCATCGCGGGCAGCAGCCCCAGGGTCAGCCGCACCGGCGCGAGGTAGTTGATCGCGATCGTGCGCTCGACGTCGTGGAACCGGTCGTAGGACAGGGAGAGCGAGCGCCGGATCGAGCGTCCCGCGTTGTTGACGAGGTAGTCGACCGGGCCGTGCTCGACGAGCACCTTGGCCACCAGGTCGTCGACGGCGTCGCCGTCGGTCAGGTCGCAGGGGTGGGCCGTGGCGCGCCCGCCTGCCGCTTCGACGTCGGCCCGCACCCGCGCGAGGTCGTCGGCGCGCCGGGCCACCAGGAGCACATGCGCGCCACGGGCCGCCGCGGCTCGTGCGGTGGCCTCACCGATCCCGCTGGACGCTCCGGTGACCAGCACCGTGCGCCCCGAGAGCGGGCTGGTGCCGGACCGACGTACGAGACGGCGAAGGCGGGCGCGAGGAGTCTGCAGGAGAAGGCCCACGTCAGCCCTGGGCCTCCTCGATCAGGGGCTTGACGGCGTTGATCGAGCGGATCCGGCCCGAGACCACCGAGGAGCCCTCCTGGGAGAACGTGGCCGACGGGATGCCGACGATCCGGGCGTCGTTGTCGATCGCCGCGCCACCGGAGTTGCCGGGCGCGATCCGCGCGTCGGTGTCGATCTCGGAGCGCTCGCCGAGGCGGGGGTCGTCGAGGAAGGTCGAGATCACGCCCCGGGTGATGGAGACGCCGGCCGACCCGGAGATGCCGGGGAAGCCGAGCACGGTCACGTCGTCGCCGGTGCGCAGCTCGTCGGAGTCACCGATGGAGAGGGTGGGCAGGTCGAGCGGCCCGTCGAGCGGCTCGCCGTCGATGGTGGCGTAGATCTGGATGACCGACGCGTCGAGGAACCCGTCGCTGACGACGACCCGGGCGCGGTAGGCGGGCGCCGCGGCCGAGTCGTCGGCGTCCTCGATCAGCGCGATCTGGAGGTATTCGGGGTTGGTCTCGTCGCTCGGGCCGTACTGCTGCTCCAGGCCGTCGGCCTCGGGCTCGGCGACGTGGGCGTTGGTCAGGATCAGGCCGTCGGAGCTGATGATCGAGCCGGAGCCCGACCACCCGACGGGATTGCCGAAGATGTCCTCCGACTCGGCCCCGATCAGCACCGTGGCGACCTTGGCGCTGTCGAGCTCGTCGCCCGTGAGGACGTCGGTGGTGACGGTCGGGGTCGGCTCGGTGGTGGGCGGGTCGTCGTCGCCGGAGGCCAGCACCGCGGCCGTCGTACCACCGGCGACGACGGCCAGCACCGCCGCGGCGGAGAGGCCGACCTTGAGCCGGCGGGCCCAGCGGCGGCGCGCGATCCGGCGCTCCTCCTCCTGGGCGGACAGGATCGGTACGACGACGACCTCGGGCCCGGCGACCGGGTGCCCGAGCCGCAGCGTGACCCGTTCGGTGATCTGCTGCCGCTCCACGCGCCGGCCGTCGAGGAACGTGCCCTCACGCGAGGCGTTGGAGTAGGTCCACCCCCCGGCTACGGCGTCGACGCGGCCGTGGAGCCGCGAGGCCACCGGGTCGCTGAGCACGATGGTGCAGTCGGGGAGCCGGCCGATGGTGACGTTGGCGGGGTGGACGAAGCGGTGCTCGTGGCCCTCGGCCGAGACCAGCAGGTCGGGGCCGGTGCGCACCGCCGGGGCACCCGGTACGGGCCCGAACCGCTGGGTCGGGGCGACAACCATGGTGTTCTCGAAGCCCGGTCCCGGTGAGCGCGGCGGAGCCGGCGACGGCGAAGGTGACGGCGCCGGGGACGGCGGAGGTGGCGGGGGCGGCGGCGGGGTCGGTGAGGGTGCCGCCACCGGAGCGGGGTCGCCCTGGACCGGCACCACGCCGGGGAACGGCGTGACCGTGAACGAGCTGCCGGGCCCCTCGGGGCCGCACTGGACGGTCGTGGTGCGGGTCAGCTGGAGCTCGGTGACCCGCTGGCCGTCGACGAACGTGCCGTAGGCACTGGCGACGTCGACCAGGACCCAGCCGCCGCGGGTGGGTCGCAGCTCGGCGTGAACCCGCGAGACCGAGTCACCCGCGAGCAGGATGTCGGACTCGTTGGCGCGCCCGATCCGCAGCAGCCGGGGCGGGTCGATGTCGAGGGTGCGGCCGTCCACCTGGACCCGCAGCGAAGGCACCTCAGACCGCCTGGGTCCGGACGGCCACCACGGTGGCCGAGCCGACGGTGACCCGCAGCCCGTCGGAGATCTCCATGGTGCGGTCGGGCTCGAGGCGCACCTGCTGGCCGGCGCCGTACGTCGCTTCCCACGGCCGGTCGGACAGGTTGTGCAGGCCCCAGCGACTGGCGTCCTCGGGGTGGGCGCGCACCTGCCCGACCACGACCGACTCGTCGACTCCGGAGGCCAGGTGGTCGGTGCGCAGCGTGGCGAGCGGGCTGACCGCAACCGTGCGACGCCCGATCCGCAGGAGGTAGGGCGGCTGGAGCGAGGTGCCGCACGAACGGCAGGTGCGGTCGGGCTCGGCGACGTCCCAGAACCCGGTCGCGCGGCAGCCGCGGCAGGTGACCATGCCGTCGCGCAGCCGGTCCATGGCCTTGATCCACTGCCCCTCGGTGACCCGCTGCCCGGGGTTGTCGACGCCGGCCACGAAAGCCTGGACGAAGAGGTCCTGAAGGAACTTGGGGTAGATCGACCAGTACTGCTGGACGATGTCGGAGGGGCGGTTCTCGTCGCGCTCGGGGTGCATGCAGAAGACCGGGTCGGTGCCGAAGTAGTTGAGCAGCCACGACGTGTCGCGCAGGCCCGCATCGGTGCGCGCGCCCTCGAAGGGGTGCCCGAGGAAGAGCGTGTAGAAGAGCAGCACCGCCAGCGAGTGCCGGTCGGTGTCGGTGCTCGGCAGGGTCTGGTAGGTGAGGTCGCGCACGACCTCGGGTGCCATGAAGAACGGCGTGCCGAGGACCCGGCTGGTGCCGTCGTCGACCCCGACGTTGTCGTTGTCGCAGATCAGGACCGTGCCGTGCTCGGGCTCGAAGAAGACGTTGCCGAAGGAGATGTCGCGGTAGCACATGCCGCGGGCGTGGAGCCGCAGGAAGCTGTAGCTGAGCTGGCGGCACATGTTGATGGTCGACGCGAACGACACCGACAGCGGGTTGCCGTCGCGGTCGGTGTTGGAGAGCAGGAAGCTCAGCTCGAGGTAGCGGTCGTCGCGCAGCTTCATGACGTAGCCGAACGACTGCTCGCCCTCGACGCGCGCCATGCTGATCGGCCACAGGAACCGCTCGTGCGGTGACCCGGACTCCACGAGCCGCTGCATCTCGTTGAACTGCTCCACCGAGGCGCACTCGGGTCGGTACCACTTGAGCGCGAGCGCCTCGCCGTTGGCGAGGCGGACGTCGTAGACGAAACCCTGGCCACCCTGGCCGAGAAGCTGGATGATCCGCGCGCGCCCCAGAGGCCCCAGGTCGACCTCGGTCCCGTCCGACAGGCTCATGGGCGCCGACCACCTCCGCTCACAGCCACGGTTCACCAGAAAGAATGCCCCTTGCCGGTGTCACCGGAGTCCAGATGCAGACCCGCCGAAGAGACCGTGCCGGAGCGGGAACAGGGTATATCCTCGGCTCGGCCAAGGCATCGAGGCGGGGAAAACATGAGTGATCGCTTGGGCGGTGCCCTCGGGCGCAAGCCGTTGCACTTCATCTTCGTGCTGGACGTGTCCGGCTCGATGCTGCGCGGCGGCCGCATCCAGGCCCTCAACAACGCCATGGCCGAGGTGATCCCCCACCTGCGCGACGAGGCCCGGGCCAACCCGCACGCCGAGCTGCTGGTGAGGGTGCTGGCCTTCGCGACCGAGACCACGTGGGTCGTCGAGCAGCCGACCCCGATCGACCAGTTCCACTGGGAGCGCCTGCCCGCGACGCCCAAGGGCTTCACCGAGCTCGGCAGCGCCCTGTCGGTGCTGGCCAAGAGCCTGCACGAGATGGACACCGGCGCGAGCGCCTACCCGCCCGCGATCATCCTCGTCTCCGACGGCCGCCCGACCGACAGCACCGGCATCAGCTTCGCCGACGGCCTCCAGGAAGTCCTCGACGAACGCTGGGGCGCCGCCGCGGTCCGGCTGGCGCTGGGCGTCGGCCGCGACGCCGACATGCACTCGCTGCGCCGCTTCATCGGCAACGAGGACGTGCCGCTGCTGCGTGCCGACAACCCGCAGCAGCTCGTCGAGTACATCGTCTGGGCCTCCAAGGCCGCCAGCCGCGGCGCCTCGCGCCCGGTGCTCGGGACGAGTGGCGTCACCTACACCCCGCCCTCGGCGGCCGGGGGCGACCCGATCTGGAGCACGCTCGGATGAGCCGTCGCTGGACGGCACTGTCCGGCACGCAGATCGGCTCCGTGCACGTGCGCGACGGGCTCCCGCTCCAGGACTCCCACGCCGTGCGCGTCGCCGGCGACACGGCGTACGTCGCGGTGGCCGACGGCCACGGCCACCGGCTCCACTTCCGCAGCGACGTGGGCTCGGCGCTCGCCGTCGACCTCAGCCTCGAGCTGCTCGAGGCGGCCCTGCCGCACCTGACCGACGTGGCCGAGGCGCAGACCACCCTGCGCGCGGTCGGCACCGACCTGGTCGCGCGCTGGACCGCGGCGGTCTACGCCCACATCGAGCAGCACCCGTTCGACCCCGAGGAGCGCGCGCTCGTCAGCGGCTCCGACCGGGAGCACCTCACCCGCCCCTACGGGTCCACCGTGCTGGCCATGGTCGCCACCGGCGACCTGGTCGGCGTCCTGCAGATCGGCGACGGTGACGCGATCGTGGTGACCGGCTCCGGCCAGGCGCTGCGACCGGTGCCCGACGACCCCGACCTCGACGGCACCCGCACCACGTCGCTGTGCCAACCCGACCCCGTCGCGTCACTGCGGGTCGGCGCCCTGGACGCCGCGGCCGACCAGCTGGTGCTGGGCTACCTGTGCACCGACGGCTTCAGCACGTCACGCGTCGACCGCGACGGGTGGTGGCAGCAGACCGGGGCCGAGCTCGTGGCGTTCGCCCAGGAGCACGGCTTCGCCTGGATCGGCGAACGGCTGCCCGGCTGGCTCGAGGAGCCGGCCCGGATCGGCGGCGACGACACCACGCTGGCGCTGCTCGCCCGCGCCGACCTGGACCCGCACCACACGCGCTGACGGGCGCCGGCCCCGGGAGTACGAGCGAAGCGAGTACTTCCAAGGGAGGACGAAGTCCTCCCCTAGCCCTGGGGCCGCGGGTCCACCCACCAGTCGGTGAGGGCCTGGAGGTCGTTGGTCGGGTAGTACGCCTCCATGTAGCACAGGCAGGCGTTGAGGTCCCAGTAGCGCAGCACCCGGTCGCCCTCGGCGTAGGAGTCGGCCAGCCGCCCCTCGACCGGCCCGTCGCCGTAGGTCCAGTCGGGCGGGTTGAGGATCAGACCGTCCCGGCGTGAGTCGCGCAGCCGGGTCTGCCGGTAGGCGATCATGGCTGCCTTGTTCTCGAACTTCCCGACATAGACCTGGATCTGTTTGCGCGCCTTGCAGAGGCTCTCCTCGAGCTCGCCCCTCGCCAGTGTCTGGATCCGGTCGCACTGGTTGGGCCGCACCCACAGGTCGGCGAAGTCGGTCAGGTCGGGGTCGGTCAGGCCCTCGGGGTACTGCACCTGGGAGCCGACGCTCTGGAACACCGAGGCGAGCGCGCCGACCTCGACGGTCGCCGACGAGGCCTCGTAGAGGCCGCTCTGCAGTGCGCTGTCGTTGTCCCAGTAGAGCGTCGGGGTCGCGCCCTCGGGGGCGAAGCTGAAGACGACGCCCGACGCCGCCTTGGCGTAGCGGCCGCCGATCTCGGTGTTGACCTCCCGGAGCCGGGCCGCCTCCAGCTCCTCGAGCGTGTCGTACGTCGTCAGGTTGAGCGTCCCCTGGGGGAAGGTGCAGTCGAGGCTCTCGGTCTGGCCCGACAAGAGCTCACCCTCGAGGCACTCCGACTGGCCGGTGGTCACCCGGGTGCCGAGCGCCGAGTAGCGCTCGTTGATAGCGATGAAGTCGAGGTCGAGGGGGTCCTCGGTCACCTCCGTGGTCTCACCGGACTTCGGGTCGTCGGGCTCGGCTCCGGGGTCCTTGTCGTCGTCGCCGGTCAGCTTCAGCACCCCGAACACGACCGCCAGGATCACCAAGCCGATGCCGACGCCGATCAGCAGCGGCAGCAGCCCCTTCTTCTTCTTGGCCGGGGGCGGCGGGGTGGGTTGGCTCGACCACACGGGCGGCTGCGGCTGTGAGTACGCCGGTCCGGCCGGCGGAGGTGCGGAGAAGGCAGGCGCCGGCTGGCCCGCGAGCTGCGTGCCCGGGGCCGAGGCGCTCTGGGGGGCGGCCGGCGGCGGCACCATCGTGGGTGACATGGGCGGCGGCGCCGGGCTGGTCGACGCCGGCTGGGCCTGCGGCGGGGGCGGTGGGCCCTGCGTCCGGTAGCGACGTACGTCGGTGTCGGTCACCTTGCCGACCGCGAAGCCGAGCACGGCACACGCCCAGCGCGAGCCGGCCACGTCGGCGCTGCCGCGGTCGCGGGCGAGCAGGTCGCCCGCGGACTCGATGGCGCGCGCGGGCTCGGCACCGCTCTCGATGGTGCTGACCATCCACCGGAACGAGCCGAGCCGCACGGCGTCGACGAGCAGGTTGATGTCGCCGGTCGACGCGGCGCCCTCGTCGAGGAAGTCGTCGAGGGCGGCCCGGAGCCCGTCGGCGTCGTCGAACACGTCACGACCGAAGGAGATGCCCAGCTGGTAGAGGTTCTCGTGGAGCTCCATGGCTACCTCGATCAGGCTAGGGCCGCGACGCGCTGGGCGACCTCGGCGGCGGTCTGGGGGCGATTGCGCAGGTCCGCGTCGAGGCAGGCCGAGATCAGCTCGGCCAGTCCTGGTTCGATGTCGGGGAGCACGGTGGGTGAGGAGCCGAGGATGGAGCGCACGAGCAGCAGTGGCTCGCGGCTCGGCAGGTCGCCGTAGACGCCGACCCCGGTGGCGGCGTAGTGGAGGCAGGCGCCGAGGGACCAGATGTCCGAGGCCCTCGACGCGGCCGCCCCCAGCATGATCGCGGGGTCGGTGAACTCCAGGCCGATCTGGCCCATGCCGGTCACCACCATGCCCGGAGACAGCAGCTGGGACAGGCCGAGGTCGGCGAGCCGGCCACCGTCGGCGGCGATCAGGATGTTGGCCGGCTTGATGTCGCGGTGGGCGATGCCGCGCTCGTGCAGGGCATGCGCGGCCTCGGCGACGTCGCGGACCGCACGCAGTCCGTGCTCGCGGGTCAGGGTGCCGGTGGGCGACTCCAGCGACCCCAGCGGGAGGTACTCCATCGCGTAGAAGAAGTCGCCACCCTGGCGGCCGGCGTCGTAGACCGCCACCAGCTTGTCGGAGTCGGCGAGGCTGAAGTGCTTGAGCTCGCGGGTGGCGCGACGGAAGGCGTCGTCGGACGTGGGCCCGGAGATCACCTTGACCACGACCTCGACACTGCCGATGCCCAGGCGCGGTGGGGCGGTCGCCAGGTAGTTGGTCCCGTAGTTGGAGACCCCGAGCGGCCGGACGAACTCGTAGTCGGCGATTCCCTTCACACGGGCTCCTATCCGTGACTGAATCTCGTTGCCCAGGAAGCATGGCACGATCCCCAGCCCGGCGTGCGCTTTACCTGTCCGAGACTGCCCACGAGGTGTACGGTGCGGCAGGGATTTCAGGACGTTGAAGGGATGCCCGTGATCGACCCCTCCGCAGGCACCGTGTTTCCGACACCTGGCGCCCAGAACTACCTGCCCGCACAATCTGCCCCCGGCGACCTGACCGACGAGCTGCTCAACACCGACTGGTGGACCGACGAGATCGTCGCCTCGGCAGGGATCCCGATCATCGACGTGCCCTTCGTGTCGGTCGGCGGCGGCATCGGCAGCTTCGTCACCGCCGACTACCTGCGCATCGGCGGCGTGGACACCAGCCAGATCCGGATCCTGTCCGCACTCGACCATCCCTGGGAGACCTACGAGTACCTCACGCGGGTCTCGCAGATCCCCCGCGGCGAGCGGCTGCGGTCCGACTCGGCGTCGCGCCCCGACAACATCTGGGGCTTCCCGTCGTACGCCGTCAGCGAGGCCTGGCGCACCAAGAACCCGCGCCGGCTGTGGCAGGTCCTGGTCGAGCCGGTCTTCGACGACTTCTACACGCCCAAGGCCGGTTTCGTGTTCGAGCAGATCGAGCGCGAGGCCAACCGGATCCGCTACGACGAGATGCTGGCCAAGGGCCTGGTGCGCGTCGTACGACGTCGGGCCGGCGGCGGCTACTTCACGATCCTGACCCCGCCCGAGGGCGCGACCTCCACGAAGCGGCTGGCGTTCCGCTCGCAGTACGTCCACCTGGCCGTGGGCTACCCCGGCCTGAAGTTCCTGCCGGACCTGCAGGCCTACCGGACCGAGCACAACGACTACCAGCACGTGGTCAACGCCTACGAGTCCCACGAGCACGTCTACGAGCGGCTGAGGACCACGCCGAGCACGGTGCTCGTGCGCGGCGGCGGCATCGTCGCCTCCCGCGTCCTCCAACGGCTGATGGACGACCGGCTGCTGCACGGCGCCCAGACCACGATCATCCACCTCTTCCGCACGTTCATCGACGGTCCCAACGACGGCGCGGGCTCGCTCAAGCCGCACCCGTTCATGAAGCGCAAGGGCGCCGACGGCTGGGCCTACCAGGGCTTCAACTACCCCAAGTCGGTGTGGGGCGGGCAGCTCAAGGCCGAGATGCGCAAGCTCGAGGGCGCCGAGCGGGCCGCGAAGTACAAGGTCATGGGCGGCACCAACACGCCCTACCGGCGCTACTGGCAGAAGCAGATGAAGCAGGGTCGCCAGGAGGGCTGGTACCAGCTCGCGATCGGCACCGTCGAGAGCATGCAGCCGCACAACGGCCGGATCCTCAACCAGCTCAAGACCGCGCAGGGCGTCTACCCGCTCGAGGTCGACTTCGTCATCGACTGCACCGGTCTCGAGGCCGACATCACCGAGCACCGGCTTCTCAAGGACCTCCTCGAGCACAGCGGCGCGGGGCGCAACCCGGTCGGACGCCTCGACGTGGACAGGAACTTCGAGCTCAAGGGCACGGTCTCGGGCAACGGGGTCATGTACGCCTCGGGCTCGACGACGCTCGGCGGCTACTTCCCCGGCGTCGACACGTTCCTGGGTCTCCAGGTGGCGGCCCAGGAGATCCAGGCCGACCTGGCCAAGCGCGGCTTCGGCAAACGGATCGGCACGCTCCGGTCCACGTCGCAGTGGCTCAAGTGGTTCTCCGGCAAGCAGATCTAGGAGGCGCCGACCATGTTGCCGACCCTCAACGGGCGTATCCAGACCCGCATCTTCATGCTCGCCTTCTTCGGCAGCATCATCACGCTGCTGATCACCCCCGTCCTGCCCGGCGACCCCGACTACCGCACGACGTTCATCATCCTGGCGACGGTGCTGGTGCTCGGCGTGATCTGGGAGGTCATCTACCACGGCCTCATGCAGTGGCGGTGGGAGAAGGACTGGCCCACGCTCTTCGGGCTCCTCAACGCGATCAACGAGGGCATCCTCGTGTGGGTGCTGCTCGAGCTCGAGCTGGTGCCCGGCATCGAGGGAGAGGTGCCGTTCTCGGCGTTCCTGATCATGTTCCTCGTGATCTGGCTCTTCATCTGGGTCTGGACCAACGGTCCGATGCGGATCTTCAACATCCGGTGGCGCTTCTTCGGCGGAAGGCTGGTCTGACGTGACCGACACGACCTCGCTCGACTCGGCTGCGGCCTGGACGTCGGTGGCATTCGCACCGCACGCCGGGTCCGGCACCCTGGCCCGCCTCAGCGGTGTGGTGCTGCTCGTCGGCTCGACCGACCCCGCAGCGGTCGCCCCGCTGCTCGACCAGGCACAGATGGTGTCGGCCAACGGTGGCGACGGGCGCCAGCTGGTGCGCGGCTTCGCGCTACAGCTCTCCGCCGGCGCGGGCGACGAGCCGGCGTTCGCGGCCCTGGCCCCGCACGGCAACGGGCTCGCCATAATCGTGTCGGGTGACGCCACCGTCACGGTCGGCAGCGAGACCATCACCGGCGTGGGCTCCCTGTCGTGGGTCGAGCGCCTGGTGCCGTGGCCGGTCGACCAGGTCGTGGCCACGGTCGACCCGGACGGCACGCCCATGAGCGGCCTGTTCGACCTGCGAGCCGGCGTGATCCCCGCCGGCGGGTTCTCCGTGAGCGTCGAGGCCACCCCGGCCATGGCGATGAGCGAGATCGTCGCCGAGCCCACCCCCGAGCCCGTCCCGGCACCCGAGCCCGTCCCGGCACCCGAGGCCGCCCCGGTGCCTCCCGCCCCCGAGCCCCCGGCGCCGCCCGCGCCGCCCGCGCCGATGGAGACGCCCGCCCCGGTGGACCCGTCGCCCACGGGCGACCGTCCGCTGCCGCAGGTCGAGCCCGATGTCGTGGCCCACTTCGACTCGGTCAAGCTGAGCGACCTCGACGACGACGACGTACCGGCCCCGCTGCCTCTGGTCGTCGACCAGCGCGACGTCCCGTCCTCGGGCGCGGTCTCCGAGGTGCGTGGCGTCTTCTGCAAGAACCGCCACTTCAACGACCCCCGCGTGCTCTTCTGCGCGGTCTGCGGCATCAACATGGTGCACCAGACGCCGGTGCTGGTGAAGGGCGAGCGGCCACCCATCGGCGTGATCGTGCTCGACGACGGCGCGGTCTTCCAGCTCGACACCGACTACCTGCTCGGCCGCGACCCCGACGCCGACGACCGGGTCCGTCAGGGCGAGTGCCGCGGCATCCCGATCATCGACGCGTCCAACATGGTGTCGCGCGTGCACGCCCGCCTCGAGCTGCGCGGGTGGGACGTCACCCTGATCGACAACAACTCGACCAACGGCACCTTCGTCAACAGCCCCAAGAGCGTCGAGTGGCGCCGGATGGCTGCAGGCGGCGAGGAGGTCCTGACCCCCGGCACCCGGGTCCGGATCGGCCACCGCACGCTGGCCTTCAACACCCACGGCGGGTCTGCGCAGGACATCTGATCCGGAGCGAGGGTGCGCAAGCTGGGGTGCGGTCTGTTCCGCGGCTCGGCTCGTGGATCGACGCGGTTGATCTGACACACCAGGCGTGTCAGATCCACCGCACTGTTGGCCGACGGCCCGCAGGCGAGGGCCGCTAAGGCTGTGGGTCCAGCACCCCGAGGTCGACCGACGACCAGTCGGTCGGCTCGGCGTCGACCTCGGCGCGCACGCGGATCGCCTCGGCCCGACCGAGAGAGCCGACGGAGAGCGGGTCACCGATCTCGGAGCCGTCGGCCAGCGGGAGGCCGCGCTGGCCGAGCTGCTCGAGCATCGTGGTGTAGCGCCGGGTCTCGCGCTCGGTCTCGATGCCGACGCGGGCCCCGAAGCAGGCGGCCAGCCGGCACGCCAGCACCACGGCGGCGTCGCCGTCGGTGTCGGGGGTCCAGGTCACGCGGAGCCAGGTGCGGTCGGCCGGGCTCGAGGTGCCGGGCACGACCGCCACCATCAGGCAGTCGGTCACCCCGGCCAGCCCGGTCGCGGAGGAGTCGCCCTCGCTGACGACGAGGAACTGCGGGCGCAGGGCAGCGGCGAGCTCGACGACGTCGGCGGTGATGTCGGCGCTGGGGTGGTTGATGATCCGGACGGGTACGCCGTACTCCTGGCCGCGGCGTACGAGCACCTCCAGCCGCTCCATCGACGCCGTCATCTTGGCCAGCTCGTCGGTCAGGCCGCTGCCCATCTCGAGCTTGCCGACCAGCTGCGGCTCGAGGGCGGCGACGACGACCTCGGGGTTGAGCTCGAGGCGCACCAGGCCGATCGCGACGTCGAGCGCCGCGGTGTCGTCCTGGTCGGGGGTGGCGACGAGCAGGACCCGAGTGGACGCCTGGTCGCCCAGCGCGATGCGTTCGGCCTCGGCGATGTCACGGGCCACCCGGCGGGCGGGATAGGCGAAGTGCAGGAGCGGTCCGGTCATGATCGTGGTCACGACCGCCATCACCACGAGCATCGTGAACAACGTGTCGCCGAGCAGGCCGAGCTCGCGGCCGACGTTGAGGATGACCAGCTCGGTGAGCCCGCGGGTGTTCATCAGGATGCCGAGCGAGTTGGCCTGCCAGTGCGGCACCCCGCTGAGCCTGGCGCCGGCGTAGGCGCCGATGTACTTGCCGCCGATGGCGACCCCGAGGATGGCGGCGAGCTGGACCAGGTTGTCGCCGCTGAGGCCGCGCAGGTTGACGTTGAGGCCGGACACCAGGAAGAAGACGGGGAGCAGGAGCAGCACCGAGAGCTGCTCGAGGCGGACCAGGATCTCGTGCCGCATAGCGGCGGCGCCCTCGTGCGGCATGATCGCGCCGAGCAGGAACGCGCCGAAGATGAAGTGGACGCCGAGGTACTCCGTCGTGGCCGCGAACAGCAGCAGGCCCACGAGCACGACCGACAGGATCCCGGGCGTCAGCCGGCCGGCCCGGTGGTAGGCGGCGGTGAGGCGGTTGAGCTGCGGGCGGATCACCAGCAAGGCGAACAGTGCGAACGGGATCGCCAGCGCCACGACCCACTGCGCGTGGTCGCCGCCACCGCCGGCGATGCCGATGACGACGGCGAGCAGGGTCCAGGCGAGTACGTCGTCGGTGGCGGCGCAGGCGAGGGCCAGGCCGCCCGTCTCGGTGCGGTGCATATTGCGGTCGGTCAGGATGCGCGCGAGCACGGGGAACGCGGTGACGGACATGGCCGCGCCGACGAACAGCGCGAACGGCCAGAAGTCGCCGAGGATGTTCTGGTCCTCGAGGAAGCTCGCCAGGACGAGGCCCGAGCTGAACGGCAGCAGGATCGAGGCGAGCGAGACCGACACCGCGACCTTGCCGCGGCCCTTGATCAGGGACACGTCGAGCTCGAGCCCCACCACGAACATGAAGAGGATCAGCCCGATCTGGGCGAGCAGGGTGAGGAACGGGCGGGTGTCGGTGGGGAACAGCTGCTGGCTGAACTCCATGCCGAGGAGGCTCGGGCCGAGCATGATCCCGGCGCAGATCTCGCCGACGACCGCGGGCAGCCCGATCTTGACGAAGACCCAGCCCGCAGCCCTGGCGAGGACGATGATCAGGGCGAGCTCGAGGAGGATCGTGGTGATGTCGGCTGCGTGCATCCGGGCTCCTCAGGCAGTCGGGCTGAGCACACCCTAGAGCGTCCGCCAACGCAACGACAGAGGTTCGGCTAGGTGGTCTCCCACCGGAACAGCCGGGCCGCGACAAGAGTCACGACCAGCGCGAACCCGGCCAGGATGAGGATCGGGAGCAGCGCCGCCGACGGTGGCTCGCCGCGCACCATGACATCGAGCATCTCGTCGACGTCGTCGATCGCGCGGGCCTCGTCGAGGGGGACCGCGCCGGGCGCGACCGTGATCCGGGCCGGGGCGTCGAGCCCGCGGACCAGCGCCGCGGGCGAGTCGACCTTGAGGATCCGGCCGGTGTCCATGATCGCCACCCGGTCACAGAGGACCTCGGCCTCGTCCATGTAGTGGGTGGTCAGCACCACCGTGCATCCGGAGTCGTTGAGCCCCGACAGCAGGTCCCACAGGTTGCGGCGCGCCTGGGGGTCGAGGGCGGCGGTCGGCTCGTCGAGGAAGACCACCTCCGGGTCGTGCACTAGCGCGCAGGCGATCGAGAGCCGCTGCGCCTGTCCCCCGGACATGTCCTCGACCCGGGTGTCCGCCTTGTCGACCAGCCCGACACGCTCGAGCCACTCAGCGGCCAGGCCGAGAGCCCGAGGACGCTCGCGGTGCCGGTGTCGGGGCGCCGCAGCCCCTCGACGATCTCGAGCAACGTCGTCTTGCCGGCGCCGTTGGGACCGAGGATCCCGAAGAACTCGCCCTCGGCCACCTCCAGGCTGACCCGGTCGACCGCCGCCAGGTCACCGTACTTCTTGGTGACGTCGACGACGTCGATGGCGGGCACGAGCCCACACTAGCGAGGCTCGTGCGCCACGACCGGCCAGGGCCGAGCCTGCTCGAGCTGGGCGGAGAGGCTCAACAAGGTGGCCTCGTCGTCGGTCCGGCCGACCAACTGGACACCGACGGGGAGTCCGTCGGCCGCGAGGCCGCAGGGCACGGAGGCCGCGGGGTTGCCGGCGACGTTCCAGAGCGCCACGTAGGCGATCGCCGGCATGGCCGCCAGCGACGACGCGACCGTGCCGCGGCCGTCGAGGACGCCGACCCGGGGCGGCCGGTGCGCCATCGTGGGGGTGAGCAGCACGTCGATGTCCTGGAACACGCGGTTGGCCTTGGCCCCGACCCTCTCGCTGGCCCGGACCGCCCACTCGGTCACCCGCGGCGTCACCCAGGAGCCGAGCCGGTAGGTCTCGCGGGTCCGTCGCTCGAGGCGGTCGTAGTGCTCGACCGCGTCGGCCTCGGTGCGGATCCCGGCGAAGAACTGGGGCACGAAGGCCGCCGTCGGGTCGGGGTAGTGCGGCTCGATCTCGCGTACGTCGTGGCCGAGGTCGGTCAGCAGCCGCGCGGTGTCCTCGACGGCGCGCACGTGGACCGGGTCGGGCTTGATGCCGAGGGTCACCGGCTTGACCGACCAGCCGACCCGCAGCCGGCCCGGTGCGCGCTGCGCCGCCTCCACGAACGAGCCGGACCCGCCCGCGGAGAAGCGGTCGGTGGGCCGGCTGCCCCGGATGACGTCGTAGACGAGCGCGCTGTCGAGCACGGTGCGGCTGAGCGGACCGACCGTGCCGAGCGCCCACCACAGGTGGGGATGGGGTGCGGTCGTGACCCGGCCACGCTGCGGCTTGAGGCCGAAGAGACCGCAGCACGCCGAAGGGATCCGGATCGAGCCGCCGCCGTCACCGCCGATCCCGACGGGGACCATGCCGCTCGCCACCGCTGCCGCCGTACCGCCACTGGAGCCGCCGGGCGTGCGGGTACGGTCCCACGGGTTGCGGGTGATCCCGCGCGAGACCGACTCGGTGTAGGGCCAGGCGCCGAACTCCGGCATCGTGGTCTTGCCGACGATCACCGCCCCCGCCGCCCGCAGCAGGCGGACGACCTCGCCGTCCTCGGCGGCCGGGGTCGAGTTAGCCTCGCCGCCGAACGTGGTCACGGTGCCGGCGACATCGAGCTCCTCCTTGATGGCTATCGGTACGCCGTGGAGCGGGCCTCGTGCCTCGCGCTGCTGGTCACGGGACGAGGCCTCATCGCGCGCGGCGTCGGCGAGCACGACCGAGAAGGCGTTGAGCCCCGGATCGGTCGCCGCGATCCGGTCGAGGGTCTCGTCGAGGACGATCCGGGCGGTCAGGTCGCCCTCGGCGACGAGTCGGGCGGTCTCGGCAACGCTGGCGCGGCTCAGGTCGGTCACGACGTGAGGCTAGCGCTCGTGCTCAGGCCAGGGAGTCGAGCCAGGCCTCGTGGAGGTCGGAGAAGCGGCCCTCGCCACCGGCGACCAGGTCGGCGGGGGCTCCGTCCTCGATGATCCGGCCGTGCTCCATCACGATCACCCGGTCGGCGATCTCGACCGTGGACAGCCGGTGGGCGATGATCAGCGCCGTGCGGCCGGCGAGGACCGTGCGGAGCGCCTGCTGGACCAGCCGCTCGGAGGGGATGTCGAGCGACGACGTCGCCTCGTCGAGGATCAGCACCGCCGGGTCGGCCAGGAACGCGCGGGCGAAGGCCACGAGCTGGCGCTGGCCGGCGCTCAGCCGGCCGCCCCGGTTGGCGACGTGGGTGTCGTAGCCCTCGGGCAGCGCCATGATGAAGTCGTGGGCGCCGAGCGCTCGCGTGGCGCGCTCGACGTCCTCCTGGCTCGCGTCGGGGCGACCGAAGCGGATGTTGTCGGAGATGGTCCCGGAGAAGAGGTAGTTCTCCTGGGTCACCATCACCACGGCCTCGCGCAGGTTGTCGGAGGTGAGGTCGCGCAGGTCGAGCCCGTCGAGCAGGATGCGCCCGCCGTCGGGGTCGTAGAAGCGGGTGGCCAGCTTGGCCAGCGTGGTCTTTCCGGCGCCGGTGGTGCCGACCAGGGCCAGCGTCTGGCCGGCGGGCACGGTCAGGTCGAGGCCGGGCAGGACCGGGCGGCCGTCGACGTAGGAGAACCGGACCCCGTCGAAGCGCAGCTCACCGCGGGCGTGGTCGAGGTGGGTGGGCTGCTCGGGCTCGGGCACGCTGGGCTCCTCGCGCAGCACCCCGGCCAGCTTGTCCAGCGCCGCCGAGGCGGACTGGAAGGTGTTGTAGAACTGCGAGATCTCCATCATCGGCTCGAAGAACTGGCGCAGGTAGAGCAGGAACGCCGCGAGGACGCCGACCGTGACCTCACCGTGGTAGGCGCGGTAGCCGCCGTAGAGCAGTACGACGGCGATGGTGACGTTGCCGATCAGCCGGATGCCGGGCATGAACCAGGCGACCAGGCGGAACGCGACCAGGTTGGCCGCGCGGTACTGCTCGTTGACGTCGTCGAGGATCTCCTGGTTGCGGGGCTCGCGGCGGAACGCCTGCACCGCGCGGATGCCGCCCATGGACTCGACGAAGTGCACGATCACGAGCGCGACCTTCTCGCGGGTGACGCGGTAGCTCTTGCCGGACTCCTTGCGGAACCAGTTGGTGATCCAGAACAGGAACGGCCCGCAGAGGAGCGCGACCAGGCCGAGCTTGACGTCGAGGAACAGCAGCAGCCCGGCCGTGCCGACCAGGGTCAGTGCCGCGGTCACCAGGCCGTCGAAGCCGGTCTCGAGCATCTCGTAGATGGCGTCGACGTCGGAGGTCTGCCGCGAGATCACGCGCCCCGAGGTGTAGCTGTCGTGGAAGGCGGGGCTGAGCACCTGGAAGTGGCGGAACACCCGGCGGCGTACCTCGAAGAGCATGTCCTGGCCGATGTGGCCCGAGCGCACCAGGAAGAGCTGGCGGGCGAGGGCCTGGGTGAGGGTCGCGACCAGCACGATCCCGACGATGACGAACAGCGGCCGGAGGTTGTCGTCGGCGATGATCGGCGGGATGCCGGTGTCGATGCCCTCCTTGACGAGGTAGGGGATCGACAGCCGCGCGATGTTCTCCACCAGGACGATCAGCACCAACAGCTTGAGCGCGCGTTTGTAGGGCCTCAGGAGCTCGCGCAGGAGCTGGCCCGAGCCGCCGGTGAACCTGATCGCGGCGGCGGCGTCGCGCTCGGCGGCCTCGATCGCGTCGACCTCGGCGACTCCGCGCCAGCCGGTGTCGGTCATGACCGCGCCCCCTCGTGGGCGGCCTCGTGGTCGGCCTCGGCGGCGAGCAGCTCGCGGTAGGCGGGCACGGTGGCGAGGAGCTCGCTGTGACCCCCGACGTGGGTGATCGTGCCGCCCTCGATCAGGGCCACCTTGTCGGCGAGCAGCACCGTGGAGGCGCGGTGGGCGACCACCAGACCGGTGGTCGAGCCGAGCACGCGGCGCAGCGCCTCCTCGACCAGCTTCTCGGTGTGGACGTCGAGCGCGGAGAGCGTGTCGTCGAGCACGAGCACCGTCGGCTGGGCGAGCACCGCCCGGGCGAGGGCCAGCCGTTGGCGCTGGCCTCCGGACAGGGCCATGCCCTGCTCGCCGATGCGGGTCTCGAGCCCCCAGGGCAGGTCGCGCGCGAAGCCGGCCTGGGCGATGTCGAGAGCCTCGTCGATGTCGGCGTCGCTGGCGTCGGCGCGTCCGAGGGTGAGGTTCTCGCGGGCGCTCATCGAGAACAGGGTCGGCTCCTCGAACGCGGTGGCGACCAGGGTGCGGAGGTGCCCGAGCTCGAGGTCGCGCACGTCGACGCCGTCGATGGTGATCCGGCCGCCGGTGACGTCGTAGAGGCGTGGGACCAGCGCGGTGAGGATCGTCTTGCCGGACCCGGTCGCGCCGACGAGAGCCACGGTCTCGCCCGGCTGGAGGTCGAGGTTGACGTCGCGGAGGACCGGCTCGTCGGGGGCGTCGGGGAACGCGAAGTCGACGTGCTCGAAGCGCAGGTGGCCGCGGGGGCGCTCGATGACCTGGGCGCCGGAGACGATGTCGGGCTCGGTGTCGAAGATCTCGAGGATCCGCGCCGCGGCGGTCATCGCCTCCTGGGCCATCGCGAGGATGAAGCCGAGCGAGGCCACCGGCCAGACCAGCGAGAGCATCAGCGTGATGAACGCGACCAGCTCACCCGGGGTCAGCCGACCGGTGCCGACACCGATCGCGCCGAGCAGCAGCACGACCACCACGGCGAGGTTGGGGATCACCTCGAGGAAGGTCCAGAACTTCGCCGAGAGCCGGACCTTGTCCATGGAGGTCTCGTGGAGCTGCTGGGCGGCCCGTTCGTACTGGCGGGACACGTGCTCGCTGCGGCCGAAGGACTTGATCACCCGGATGCCGACCGCACCCTCCTCGGCCAGGGTGGCCAGGTCGCCCTGCTCGTCCTGGACGCGGCGCGAGACCACGACGTAGGCCTTCTCGAAGCGCGTCGAGAGCCACACGATGGGTGCCGCGGCGGCCGCGACGACGAGCCCGAGGGGCCAGTACATGTGGAGCAGGACCCCGGTCACCAGGGTGACCTGGAGGATGTTGATGACCAGGAACAGCAGCCCGAAGCCGGCGAAGCGCCGGATCGCCGACAGGTCGGTCGTGGCGCGCGAGAGCAGCTGGCCGGACTGCCACTGGCTGTGGAAGCCCATCGGGAGCACTTGGAGGTGGGCGTAGAGGTCGCGCCGCATCTCGGTCTCCATCGCGAGCACCGCGCTGGACTGCACCCAGCGGCGCCAGAAGACCAGCACGGCCTCGAGCACGCCGAGCGCCAGCGCGATCAGGCCGAGCGGCAGGACCGGGCCCAGGTCGCGCTCGGTGATCGGGCCGTCGATGAGCGCCTTGGTCACGAGCGGGATCGCGATCGCGACACCGACCCCGGCGAGCGCGGTGCCCAGCATGACCGCCAGGGCGCCCCGGTGGGGACGGAGGTAGTGGCGCAGCCGCCACAGGGAGTGCACCCCTGCGGGAGGCCCCTCGAGAGCGTCGGAGTCAGGAGTCGCAGTCATCTGACGAGCAGCGTATGTCGCGCCACCGACACCGCGCGAATCGGTTTAGGACGCCCTCTTCCCCGCCCCGCAGCCCCTCCCCCCGGGGGCACCCCCAGAACCCCCAGGTGGGGGGTGCCAGGGGAGTTGAGGGTCGATCCCTCATGCCCGGGGGGTGCCGTCCCGGACAGAGTCCTCCTCAGACAGGCCGCGACGGAGCGGCCACCCGAAACCGAAGGAACGACCATGAACCGCTCCAGCCGCAAGTCCGTGATCCCCGCCCTGCTGATCGCCACCGTCCTGCTCATGGTCGGCCTCGCCGGAACCGCCACGGCGGCCAAGCTGATCACCGGCAAGAACATCAAGAACAACACCGTGACCACCCAGGACATCAAGAACAACAACCTGTCGAGCGCCGACGTCAAGGACGGGTCGCTCTCCTCGAAGGACTTCAACGGCGCCGTGAAGAACAAGCTCAACAAGCCCAACGTCGTGGGCTACGAGGTCATCACCGACACCGTCACGGTCACCACCGCCGGCCAGAGCACCATCTTCCTCGCCTGCACCCCCGGCAAGTACGCCGTCGGTGGCGGCGGCGACTGGGCCAACACCGAGAACTCGCAGGTCATCGTCGAGTCCGCCCCGCAGAAGCAGATCGGTGAGTTCTTCGCCGCCCCCGACGGCGACCCGGCCACCGCCTGGAAGCTGACCGGCGAGCACAACGCGCTCGGCGACGTCGACCTCAACGCCTACGTCATCTGCGTCAACCCGAACTGATCACCGGGCTCGCCGCTGGTCACCGGCCCGTCACTGGGCTCTCCCCCGGATACCGACACCCCGCCGCACTCGCGGCGGGGTGTTGGTGTGTCCGGGTGTGGGTGCTGACGTCAGCCCGACGAGAGCAGGCCACGCACGACGCGCAGCCCGACCGACATCCGGGCGAGGTCGGCCTGGTCGTCGACGCAGATCTCCTGCAGCGTGGTGGCGGCCCGGGCGACGACGGCCGCGTCGGCCGCCTCCCACGCCGAGATGCGCACCGGAGCCGGGTCGTCGGCCGAGGTGGCCGCCAGGACCTGGGTGGTGAGCTGCCCGTGCACCGCGTGCAGGTCGTCGCGGAGCGCGGCCCGGGCCATGGTCTGCCAGCGGTCGTCGCGCGGCAGCCCCAGGATCCGCTGGACAAGCGAGGGCAGCCCGAGGCGCTCGCCGAGCGCGAAGTGCACCCGGGCCACGTCGGCCGGGTCGAGCGACTCGCGCGAGGCGATCTCGATGACGTTGAGCAGCATGTAGGCCGGCGGCAGCCCCGCCACCTTCGAGGCGAGCGCCTCGGGGACGTGCCGGGAGACCAGCGCTTCGCGCCGCTCCTCGTACGACGCCAGCTCGCGGCCCGTCATCAGGTCGGGCAGCTGCGCCATGGTCGCCTGTACCGGGCCGGCGAAGAAGTCCACCGTCGCCTGACTGTCGAGCGGCGGGCGCCGGTTGCTGACCAGCCAGCGCGACGCGCGCTCGACGAGTGTGCGCATCTCCACCCGCATCCGGGTCTGCACCGAGGCCTCGAGCACGTTGTCGAACTTGCGCAGCTCGTCGCGCAGGGGAAGCGACGCGAAGATCTCGCGGGCCACGAAGTTGGCCCGCACCAGGTCGGCCGCGTCGGCACCGGTCTCGCCGCCGAGCCGCGGCCAGAACGTCATCCCCGCGCCGTTGACCAGGTCGTTGACGACCTGGGTGACGATGATCTGGCGGCGCAGCGGGTGGTCGCTGACCTGCCCCTCGAAGCCCTCGCGGACCTGCTTCGGGAAGTAGGCGCGCAGGTCCAGGTCGAGGTAGGGGTCGTCGGGCAGGTCGGAGGCGATCAGCTCGTCGGCGAGCACGATCTTCGTCCAGGCGAGGAGCACCGAGAGCTCGGGCAGGGTGAGCCCCTCGTGCCGGTCGAGGCGACGGCGTACGGCGCGGCTCGAGGGCAGCCCCTCGATCTCCCGGTTGAGCACCCCGTCGCTCTCGAGCTTCTTCATCCAGAACTCGTGGACGTGGAGCAGCGGCGCCGCGTAGGCGGCGGCGTTGGCCAGGGCGAGGTTCTGCTCGTAGTTGTCGCGCAGCACGAGCTCGGCGACCTCGTCGGTCATCTCGACCAGCAGTGCGTTGCGCTGCTTGGTGGTGAGGTCGCCGGCCGCGACGACGCGGTCGAGCAGGATCTTGATGTTGACCTCGTGGTCGGAGGTGTCGACCCCGGCGGAGTTGTCGATGAAGTCGGTGTTGATCCGGCCACCGGCCAGGGCGTACTCGATGCGGCCCCGCTGGGTGAACCCGAGGTTGCCGCCCTCACCCACAGACCGGGCGCGCAGCTCGCCGCCGTTGACGCGGATCGCGTCGTTGGCCTTGTCGCCGGCCTCCGCGTGGACCTCGTCGTCGGCCTTCACGTAGGTGCCGATGCCGCCGTTCCAGAGCAAGTCGACCGGCGCCAGCAGGATCGCGCGCATCAGCTCCGCGGGGGTCATCGTGTCGACCGAGCCGACGATGCCGAGCGCGGCCCGGATGTGGGCGTTGAGCTTGACCGCCTTGGCCGAGCGGGAGAACACACCGCCGCCCTCGGAGATCAGGCTCTTGTCGTAGTCCTGCCAGCTGGAGCGGGGCAGCTCGAAGAGCCTGCGGCGCTCGGCGTACGACGCGGCGGCGTCGGGCTCGGGGTCCAGGAAGATGTCGCGGTGGTCGAAGGCCGCGACGAGGCGGGTGTGCTCGGAGCAGAGCATCCCGTTGCCGAAGACGTCGCCGGACATGTCGCCGATGCCGACGCAGGTGTGGTCCTCGGTCTGGCAGTCGACGCCCATCTCCCGGAAGTGGCGGCGGACGGACACCCAGGCGCCGCGGGCGGTGATCCCCATGGCCTTGTGGTCGTAGCCCACCGAGCCGCCGCTCGCGAACGCGTCGCCGAGCCAGAAGCCGTAGTCCTGGGCGACACCGTTGGCGATGTCGGAGAACGTCGCGGTGCCCTTGTCGGCGGCCACCACGAGGTAGGAGTCGTCGCCGTCGTGGCGCACCACGCGTTCGGGCGGCACGGTCGCGCCCTCGACCAGGTTGTCGGTGATGTCGAGCAGCCCGGAGATGAACGTCTTGTAGCAGGCGATGCCCTCGGCCATCCAGGCCTCACGGTCGGTCGACGAGGGCAGCTGCTTGCAGAAGAAGCCGCCCTTGGCGCCGACCGGCACGATCACGGTGTTCTTGACCATCTGCGCCTTGACCAGCCCCAGCACCTCGGTGCGGAAGTCGTCGCGTCGGTCGGACCAGCGCAGGCCGCCGCGGGCGACCGCGCCGAAGCGCAGGTGCACGCCCTCGACCCGAGGCGAGTAGACGAAGATCTCGAACTTCGGCCGCGGCTCGGGCAGGTCGGGGATCGCGGAGGGCTCCAGCTTGAACGACATGTAGGGATGCGGCAGTCCCTCGGCGTCGGTCTGGAAGTAGTTGGTGCGCAGCGTGGCCTGCACGTGCGTGAGGTAGGAGCGCAGGATGCGGTCGTGGTCCAGGCTCACGACGTCGTCGAGCGCGCGGACGATCCGCTGCTGCACCTCGTCGGAGCGCGCGGTCCGGGCCTCGGCGTCGGCGGCGAGCCCGGCACTCCCGGGGTCGAACCGGGTCTCGAAGAGCTGCACGAGGAGCCGGGTGATGTCGACGTTGCTGCCCAGCGCCCCCTCGATGTAGTCGAGGGCGAAGGGCGACCCGCCCTGGCGCATGTACTTGGCGTAGGCGCGCAGCACCGTGGCCTGACGCCAGGTGAGCCCGGCGCCGAGCACCAGGGAGTTGAAGCCGTCGATCTCGTTGAAGCCGTTCCACACGGCGCGCAGCGCGTCCTGGAAGACCTCGCGCGCCCCGGCGGGGAGGGCCTTGCCGTAGCGCAGGCCGAACTCGTAGATGTACGACGTCCGGTCGAGGCCGGCCAGCTCGTAGGGGCGCTCGTCGACGACCTCGACCCCCATCGAGGACAACATCGGCAGCACCTCGGAGAGCGACAGCGGCTCACCGATGCGGAACACCTTCAGCCGGGCCTCGCCGCGGCCCGCGTCGAGCTCCTCGTAGAGCGACAGGTCGATGCCCTCGTCGCCCGTGATCGCCTCGAGGCGCCCGAGGTCGACCGCGGCGGTGCGGGCCGGGAAGTCCTCCTTGTAGGCCTCGGGGAACGAGTCGACGTAGCGCCGCCCCAGGCTCAGGCCGACCTCCTCGCCGTACTCCGCGATGACTGCCGACACGAAGTCGTCGCGCCAGGAGCGGGAGGCCTCCAAGAGCCGCCGCTCGAGGTCCAGGGCGTCGACACCCTCCGGGATCGGCTGCCCCTTGGGCATGTGGACAACGAAGTGCACGCGCGCGGTGGTGGACTCGTTGATCCGCACCGTGAACTCGACGGACTCGCCGCCGAGGCGGTCCTTGAGGAGCTGGGCGAAGCGCTCGCGGACCCCGGTGTTGTAGCGGTCGCGCGGCAGGTAGACCAGCACCGAGACGTAGCGGCCATAGGTGTCAGCGCGAAGCAGCATCCGCAGGCCGCGCCGCTCCCGCGCGACCATCGCGGCCTCGGCCATCGGGGCCAGCTCCTCGACCGGCGTGTGGAACAGCTCGTCGCGCGGGTAGTTCTCGAGGGTGTCCATCAGGGCCTTGCCGGCGTGGCTGCGCGGGTCGAAGCCGCTGTGGTGCAGCACCGCTTCGGCCTTCTCGCGGATCAGCGGGATCCGCAGCAGAGACTCGGTGTAGGCCGAGCTGGAGAAGAGCCCGAGGAACCGGCGCTCCCCCGTGACCTCGCCGTCGGGGCCGAACGTCTTGACGCCGACGTAGTCGAGGTAGGCGGGGCGGTGCACGGTGGCACGGGAGTTGGCCTTGGCCAGCACGAGCAGGGTCTTCTCCCGGGCCTTGGCCTTGACCAGCTCGGGCAGCCGACCGAACGACGCCGACATCTCCTGGTCGGCACGAAGGATCCCGAGGCCGGTGCCGGGTACGGCGCGCAGCACCTCCTCCTCCTGCCCGTGGATGGTGGTGTGCTCCAGGGAGTACTCGCGGTAGCCGAGGAATGTGAAGTGCTCGTCGGACAGCCAGGACAGCAGCGCGGACGCCTGCCGGACCTCGTCGGGCGGGAGCGGCGGCGGGTCGGACTCGAGGCCGGTGACGATGTCACGGACCTGGCCGAGCATCTTGCCCCAGTCCTCCCCCGACTCCCGGACGTCGCGCAGCACCCGCTGGATGTCGTCGACGATGGCGGTGAAGTCGTCGCCCTCGCGGATCCGGTCGATCTCGACGTGCATCCACGACTCGCGCACCTTGCCGTCGGCCGGCTGCACCGAGCCGTCGTCGACGACGCACACCTCCTGCAGAGCGCCGGTGATGTCGCGCACGACGTCGTACAGCGGGTGGATGACCAGGTGGACGCCGCGCAGCTGGCGCGAGAGCTCCATGGTCAGCGAGTCCACGAGGAACGGCATGTCGTCGACGACCACCTCCACGACGGAGTGCCCGCCGGCGGACCAGCCGTGCTCGCTCAGCGTCGGGGTGAAGACCCGGACCTTCGCTGTGCCCTGCGGCCGCTCGGCGGCCAGCTTGTAGTGCGACGCCAGGGCCCCGAACAGGTCGACGTCGGCGCGCTCGACGATGTCCTCGGGGGCGGTGTGGCGGAAGTAGGCCCGGAGGAGCGCGGCGACCCGGTCGTGCGGGGGTCCGCCGCGGCCCGACCTGTGCTTGGCCAGGTCGATGGCCTGGTCGAGGAGGTCAGCCTTGTGCACGTCCTGCGTCGTCGTTGACACCCCCTGACAGTAGGACCCCCGATGCCCCACCCACAACACGGGTCACAGCTCGCTGCGCAGGTTCCACAACAGCGGGAAGTACTGCATTGGGAGCCGGCTGCGCAGGTAGGTCGATCCGCTCGAGCCACCGGTGCCGGACTTGGCGCCGATCATCCGCTCGACCATCACCACGTGCCGGGCCCGCCAGCTCGCGGCCAGCTCGTCGTGCTGGAGCAGGGCCTCGCCCAACGCCCACACGGCGGCGTACTGCGAGCGGTCGTGGGCGACCGTGCGCATGGAGGCCGAGACCTCCTCGTCGGACCCGGCCGCGAGGCCGTGAGCGCGGAGCACGTCGAGGAACGCGTCCCACAGCGTCGGCTCGTCCAGGCGTGCCGTGAGCCGCTGCTGCTCCTCCTCGGTCAGGCCGCGGAAGCGCTTGACGTACGTCGCGTCCTTGGCGCCGGAGAGGAACTCCAGCTCGCGGAACTGCACCGACTGGAACCCGCTCGCCGGGGCCAGCCGCTGACGGAACTCCAGGAAGTCCTGCGGGGTCATCGTCTCCAGGACGTCGACCTGCTGCACCAGCACCCGCTCGATCACGTGCACCCGCTGGAGCAGGTGCTGGGCCCACCACACCTTGCCGCCGGTCATGGCGTCGCGGGCGGCGGTCACCTCGTGCAGCAGCTGCTTGAACCACAGCTCGTAGACCTGGTGGATGGTGATGAAGAGCAGCTCGTCGTGTGCCGGCGGGTCGGACTCGAGGTGCTGGGAGTCGAGCAGCTGGCCGAGCCGCAGGTAGCTGCCGTAGGTCAGCTGGGCGCCCTGCTCGCCGAAGGAGACGAACGCCTCGTCGGGGCTCTGGTCGGTAGTCACAGTCGACCACTCAACCACGTCGGTCCTGCGTCGGGGGGTGCATGATGTCCGCCATGAAGTTCCACATCGAGCTGTCGTACGACGCTCCCCCCGCCGACGTCTTCGCCATGCTGTCCGACCCGGCCTTCCGGGAGCGGGTGTGCGAGGCACAGCACACCGTCTCGCACGACGTGACCGTGGAGATGGCCGGCGCCGGGAT
Source organism: Nocardioides szechwanensis (assembly GCF_900103935.1). Lineage (GTDB taxonomy): Bacteria > Actinomycetota > Actinomycetes > Propionibacteriales > Nocardioidaceae > Nocardioides > Nocardioides szechwanensis. The sequence continues at coordinate 621,982 of NZ_FNIC01000002.1, read as the reverse complement.
GACCGTCACCGTCGAGACCGTCCAGAACACCGCCGGCCTGCCGTCGATCGCCAAGAAGATCGTGGGCGACACAACCCGCGCGATCCTCAGCGAGACCTGGAAGGACGGCTCCGGCGGCACCGTGTCGATCACCGCACCCGGCAAGCCCACCGGGGCCTCGGGCACGGTCCGCCTGGTCGAGGCGGGCTCGGGCACGAACGAGGTCGTCGAGCTCGACGTCAAGGTCAAGGTCCCGCTGATCGGCGGCAAGCTCGAGCAGCTGATGGCCGACACCATCAAGGAGGGCTACGACGTCGAGCTGACCGTGGGCCGCGACTGGCTGGCGGGCCGGTGAGCCGGCGCCTGCTCCACGAGCTGACCTACGACGCGCCCGCGGCCGACGTGGCGGCGATGCTCGCCGACCCGGAGTTCCGCAAGGAGGTCTGCGCCGCCCAGCGGGTGACCCGTTCGGAGGTGTCGGTCCAGCGCGACGGCGACCACCTCGAGGTCGTGGTCGACCAGTGGCAGCACACCGCCGGCGTACCGTCGTTCGCGAAGAAGTTCGTCGGCGAGGAGACCAACGTCATCCAGGCCGAGTCGTGGGCGACTCCCCTGCTCGGCGACATCGTGGTCACCCTGCCCGGCAAGCCCGGTGACATCCGGGGCACCGCGCGGATCACCGAGTCCGACGGCGTCACCACCGAGACCGTCGACCTCACCATCAAGGTCGGCATCCCGCTGATCGGCGGCAAGCTCGAGGAGCTCCTGCGCGACCTGATGACCAAGGCGCTCGAGGCCGAGAACACCGCCGGACGCGCCTACCTCTCGCGCTGAGGGTTCGACGCCCGGTCCTGCCGGGCGAGCTCCTCGTCCGCGGCGCGGTCGTGGCGACGGCGTACGGCGATCACGATCCCGAGCACCACGAAGGGCCCGAACGCCAGCACCAACGTCAGCGCCTGCTCCATCGGGTGGAGCGAGCCGAGGTGCATCGGGACGGGGGTCATCAGCCCATGTACGGGTAGCGATAGTCGGTCGGCGGCACGAACGTCTCCTTGATCGAGCGCGGTGACGTCCAGCGCAGCAGGTTGATCGCCGCGCCGGCCTTGTCGTTGGTGCCGGAGGCGCGGCCGCCGCCGAAGGGCTGCTGGCCGACGACGGCGCCGGTCGGTTTGTCGTTGATGTAGAAGTTGCCGGCCGCGAAGCGCAGCGCGTTCTGGGCCCAGGCCACGACCTGTCGGTCGCGGGCGATCACGGCGCCGGTCAGGGCGTACGGCGCGAACGACTCGAGCTGGGCGACGACCTTCTCGAAGTCGCCGTCGGCGAAGACGTGGACGGCGAGGATCGGCCCGAAGTACTCGGTGGAGAACATCTGGTCGGTCGGGTCGGTCGACTGCACGACCGTGGGCCGCACGAAGTAGCCGACCGAGTCGTCGACCTGGCCGCCGGCGAGGACGGTGAGGTTCTTCTGCCGCTTGGCGCGGGCGATCGCCGCCTTGTGCTTGGCGAACGCCCGGTCGTCGATGACGGCGCCCATGAAGTTGGAGAAGTTGGTGACGTCGCCCACCGCGATCGCCTCGACCTCCGCCAGGAACTCGTCCTTCATCCTGTCCCACACCGAGCGGGCGACGTAGGCACGGGAGGCCGCCGAGCACTTCTGGCCCTGGTACTCGAAGGCACCCCGGACCAGCGCGGTGCGTACGACGTCCGGGTCGGCCGAGGCATGCGCGACGACGAAGTCCTTGCCACCGGTCTCCCCCACGATCCGCGGGTAGGAGCGGTAGCCGGCGATGTTCTCGCCGACGGTGCGCCAGAGCGACTGGAAGGTCGGGGTCGAGCCGGTGAAGTGGATGCCGGCGAGGTCCGGGTGGGTCATGGCGACCTTGGACACCTCGAGCCCGCCACCCGGCAGCATGTTGATGACGCCCGGCGGCATCCCGGCCTCCTCGAGCAGCTCCATGGTCAGCGAGGCGGCCAGCTGCTGGGTGGGCGAGGGCTTCCAGATGACGGTGTTGCCCATCAGCGCCGGAGCGGTCGGCAGGTTGCCGGCGATGGCGGTGAAGTTGAACGGCGTGATCGCGTAGACGAAGCCCTCGAGGGGGCGGTGGTCGGTGCGGTTCCAGATGCCGGGGCTGTTGGCGATCGGCTGGTCGGCGAGGATCTGCTTGGCGTAGTGGACGTTGAAGCGCCAGAAGTCGATCAGCTCGCACGCCGCGTCGATCTCGGCCTGGAAGGCCGTCTTGGACTGGCCGAGCATGGTCGCGGCGTTGATCCGCTGGCGCCACGGCCCCGCCAGCAGGTCGGCGGCCTTGAGCAGGATCGCGCACCGGTCGTCCATGCTCATCGCGGCCCAGTCCGGAGCTGCCTTGGCGGCGGCCTTGACCGCGGCCTGGGCGTCGGCCTGGGTGGAGTTCTTCATGACGCCGAGCACGTGCTGGTGGTCGTGGGGCTGCACGACCGGGATCTCCGCGCCGCCTCCCGACCGCTTGCGGCCCCCGATGTGGGCCCGCAGGGTGACCTGCTTGCGCTCCTGGCGCTCGAGCTCGGTGACCAGGTCGGCCCGTTCGGGGCTCCCCGGCGCGTAGGTCAGGTTCGGCTCGTTGGTGGGGGCCGGCGGGTAGGAGATGGCGTCCATGCTCGGATGTTGTCACCCGGCGGTCGGGTTGTCGAAAAGGCCCCGGCCAGTCCTCAGAAGAGGTCCGGGATCTCCTGGGTGGCGAACCACGCGAGGTCGTCGTCGGGGTCGGTGAAGTCGGTGACGTCGGCATGGGCGGCCACGACCTGCCGCATCGGGATCGGACCACCCTCGGTCGCCACCTCGGCCACGACGACCACCCGGCGCCCGGCCCGGCCGATCAGCTCGGCCGACTCGTCGGCGGCCGCCATCAACGCGGAGTACTCCGACTCCTCGTCGTCGTCGTCGGCGACGATCGCGTCGGGCGGCCAGGGCACGGTCGCTGCGGCCAGCCAGTCGGCGAGCAGGTCGAGCGAGGCGGGCACGTAGACGCGCACGGTCAGGGCTTCTTCGTGACGCGCTTGCGGCCTCGCGGCGCACGCACCCGCGACCCGCTCGAGGCCTCCAGCAGCTCGTCGAGCGCCTCCTGGAGGCACACACCGAGCAGGTCGGCGTCGGGCAGCTGCACCCGGTCGGCGGTGAGGCCGTAGAACACCCGACCGTCGTACGACGTGACGCCGATGGCCAGCGGGTGGCCGGGCAGCAGCGGCGGCACGGGGTAGCTGCTGACCATCCGGGCGCCCGCGGCGTAGAGCGGGGACTGCGGGCCCGGCACGTTGGTGACGTTGAGCTGGTAGCCGCGACGCTCGGCCGCGGCGACCCGGGAGCCGATCGCGTGGAACGTGGTCGGGGCGAAGCCGGCGATGCCGGCGAGCCGGTTGGCGGCCACGCCGCGGCCGGTCGCTTGGTGCGCCTGGAAGGAGTAGGACACCTGGTGCAGCCGGACCAGCGGGCTGGGCTCGCCGACCGGGAGGTCGACGAAGTGGGCGGCGATCTGGCTGCCGAGCGAGGTCGCCTCGAGCTCGGAGTCGATCACGGAGACGGGGACGACCGCCCGGATCTGGCGGATCCCCTTGAGCGACTCGGCGCGGGTCATCAGCCAGGCGCGGAGCCCGCCGGCGACCGTGGCCAGGATGACGTCGTTGACGGTGCCGCCGTGGACGGTGCGGATCTTGCGGTAGTCGGCGAGCGGGGTGTCGATGGTGACCACCCGGCGCTGCTGCGAGAGCGCGCCGCTGATCGGGGAGTCCTTCACGGGGCTGCGCCCGCTCAGCGCGTTGACCACGCGGCGGGTGCGCTCGGCCGCGGCGCCGGCGTTGCGCAGGGCGGACCCGGTCTGGCTGCGCAGGGTGTCGACGAGCGTCTCGGGCTCGGTCAGCGAGTCCCTGACGGCTCCGGCGACCAGGCCGAGCGGCGAGGGCGCGCGCTGGGCGTGCCAGTCGTCGGACTCCATCGACTTCGGGGTGGGCGTGGCATCGAGCAGCACCTGGCCCAGGTCGACGGTGTCCACGCCGTCCACGAGCGCCTGGTGCGTCTTGGAGAGCAGCGCGACCCGGCCCTCCTCGAGCCCCTCGACGAAGTAGATCTCCCACAGCGGCCGGGACCGGTCGAGCGGGCGCGACACGATCCGCGACACCAGCTCGCGCAGCTGGTCCATCGAGCCCGGGCGCGGCAGCGCGGACCGACGTACGTGGTAGCCGAGGTCGAACTGGTCGTCGTCGACCCACACCGGGTTGGCGAGCCGGCCCGGGACCGTCTGCAGGCGCTGGCGGTAGCGCGGCACGAACGAGATCCGGTCCTGGATCAGCGAGAGCAGCTGCTCGTGGTCGAAGCCTGACTCGCCCGGCTCGAAGATCTCGATCGTGGCGTTGTGCATGGGGGACTCGGGGGTCTCCTCGGAGAGGAAGGCGAGATCCCGCGGACGGAGCCGCTCGCTCATGTGCCGTTCCTTCCGCGCTGAATCAACCACCGTGGACCCCCACAGTCCACGCTTTGCCCCGCATGGGATTCTGACAGAGTTGTGCCGAAGTCGCGGCACCGCCCGCCCACCGACACTCGACGAGTTCTCGCCGAACCCCAGAGATTGGATCCCGACACCATGCGACGACAGCTGGCGACCTTGACCGTCCTCGTCTCGACGCTCGGTCTCGTCTCCGCGTGTGGGGACGACGAACCCTCCGGCAGCGGCGACGGCAAGGACACCGAGACCATCGAGGTCACGTTCAGCGAGGGCGAAGTCACCCCCAACGGCGAGCGCGTCGAGGTCGACGTCAATCAGCCGATCGACCTGGTCGTCGAGGCCGACGAGCCGGGCGAGATCCACGTGCACTCCGAGCCAGAACAGCAGTTCGAATACGCCGTGGGCACGACCACGCTCAAGATCGTCATCGACAAGCCCGGGGTCGTCGACGTGGAGTCGCACAACCTCGAGCAGATCATCGTCCAGCTCCAAGTGAGCTGAGCACGCCGTGCCAGACGTCCCCGTGGGCGACCGCGCGTTCGCGCACGGCATCGGCGGCTCCGCGGACCTGCCGATCTCGCCGTCCCTCGCGATCGCAGGCGCCGTCGCGGCGCTGGTCATCTCCTTCACCGTGCTCGCGATCGCGTGGCGCACACCGCGCTACGACGAGGCCACGACCGGTCGACCTGCCCCCGCGTGGCTGGACGGGCTGGTCGCCTCGACGGGGTGGCGCTTCGCGCTGCGCGCGTTGGGCTTCGTGGTGTTCGCCTACACCGTCATGGTCGCCGTGCTCGGCGAGGACCTGCGCACCAACCCGTTCTTCGGCATCGTCTTCGTCTGGTGGTGGGTGGGGCTGGTCCCGCTCTCGCTGCTGTTCGGCCCGGTCTGGAAGATGATCAGCCCGGTCCGCACGATCAACCTGGCCTTCGCCAAGCTGTCGGGCAGCGACCCCGAGGTCGGCGTCTTCACCTACCCGCAGCGCTTGGGCCACTGGCCGGCCGCGATCGGGCTGTTCGCGTTCGTGTGGCTCGAGCTGGTCTACCCGTTCATGACCGAGCTCGGGCCGGTCCGGCTGTGGTGCGCGGTCTACGTCGCCGCGATGCTGATCGGCGGCGCGCTCTTCGGCAACACCTTCTACGAGCACGCCGACCCGTTCGAGGTCTACTCCACCCTCGTCGGCAAGCTGTCGGTGTGGGGCACCCGCGAGGGGCGCCTGCTGGTCCGCAGCCCCCTGGCCAACCTCGACTCCGTCGTGGTGCGGCCCGGGCTGGTGGCGGTCCTGGCCGTGCTGTTCGGCAGCACCGCCTTCGACTCGTTCCGCGACTCCTCGGAGTGGGTCTCGTTCATCCAGTCGACGACCGTGTCGTCCTACCTGCTCAACAACCTGGCCCTGTTGTCGTTCTGCATCGGGGTGGGACTGGTCTTCGCGCTGGGCTGCATGCTCACGGGGGTCGGCCCGGAGACCAGCCGTCGCTCGCTGCCCGACCGGTACGCGCACTCGATCGTCCCGATCGTCGTGGGCTACGTCGTGGCCCACTACCTGACCTACCTCGTGGAGTTCGGGCAGCGGACCCTGATCCTGGCCAGCGACCCCTTCGGCGACGGCTCCAACATCCTCGGCACCGGTGACTGGACGATCAACTACTGGCTGTCCTACCACCCCACGCTGCTGGCCAACACGAAAGTGATCGCGGTCGTCGTCGGCCACGTGCTCGGCGTCATCGCCGCGCACGACCGGGCAGTCCGGCTCCTCCCCGCGCGCCACCAGCTCACGGGACAGCTGCCGCTGTTGTTCGCGATGGTGGCCTTCACCGCGGGCGGGTTGTACCTGCTGTTCGCGGCCTGACCGCAGTCGGCGCCACACTCGGCGGCGGGCCGGGCGCCAGCGCGTCCACCAGCGACGAGAGCGCCCGGGTGAGCGGGGAGTCACCGGACTCGACGAGCGTGCGGCCGGTGACCAGCGCGCGGTCGACGGCGGCCCGGTCGTCGGGCAGGAAGTGCAGCCCCGAGAGCCTCGTGAAGCCGCCGACCATGCCCGCGATGTCCTTCTCGGTCCAGCCCAGGGTGGGTCGCATCCGGTTGACCACCACCCGCACCGGCGCCCCGGCGGTCACCTCGCGCAGCTCGACCAGCCCCCGCGCGAGCCGGGACAGACCGACCGGGTCGGCCGCACCCACCACGAGGACCTCGTCGGCCGCCTCCAACGCACCGAGGGTCAGCTGGTTGCGGGCCGGGCGGGCGCCATAGTCACGCCCCGGGTCGTCCTCGAGGCTGAAGCCGGTGTCGACGACGACCTGGCCGTGCTCACGCGCCACCTCCAGGAGGTGCTCCACAGAGCCCGGTCGCAGCTCGACCCAGCGGTCGGCGCGGGGCAGGCCGGTGACCACCGACAGGTGCGCGTCGACAGCCCGTTGGACGGTGGCGAAGCGCTCGGCCAGCAGCCCGCCGGAGGCCAGCCGGGCGGCGGCCAGGAGGCCCGAGACCTCGTCGAGGATCCCGAGCTGCTGGGCGAGCGTGCCGCCGTAGGGGTCCGCGTCGACCAGGATCGTCCGGCAGCGACGCCGGGCCAGCTCGGCGGCGACGCCCGCGGCGACCGTGCTGCGGCCGGGGGCACCCCCGGGCCCCCAGACCACCACCACCCGGCCGGCCACGGGCGGCGATCCAGTCACCAGCGGGTCCGCGAGCAGCGCCTCTGGTGCCACCGGCGTCGCCTCGGACGCCAGGACCGCGGCCAGGAGCCCGTCCAGGTCGTCGTCGGCGACCAGCGAGGCGATGCCGATGCGGGAGGCACGCAGCCGCCCGGAGTCCAGGGCGTCGGCCCCGACCACGGCGACCGGGCGGACGGCGTAGCGCCGCAGGTGGTCGACGGCCGCGGCGTCGAGACCGGGCGCGTCGAGGCCGAGGACCGCGACGTCGGCCTGGCCGGCGGTCGCCGAGGCGAGCAGGTCGTCGACGTCGACGCAGCGCTTGAGCACGACGATGTCGCGGTGGCTGCCGAGGAGGGTCAGCGCCGGGGACTCCCACGTCGCCCCCGAGGCCACCACCAGGACGACGATCATCAGCCCCGCCGGAGCACCGTGAGCACGGGGTTGTCGTAGGAGTTGAGCAGCTCGAAGAACGCCTGCGCGGCAGCCTCGGGCACGGCGAGGTCGAGCTGTCGCTGGCCCGACGTACCAAAGGTGTCGTCGATGCTCGGCGCGGCCACCACGGTGACCGCCTGGAGCGCGGGCTCGCCCAGCCCGCCGGGGACGCCCTGCTCTGGGTCGGTCGGTCGGGCGACGATGTAGACGTCGACGACCGAGCCGGCGTCGACGCCGACCGGCACCCGCCCGGACTCGACCGAGATCGGGACCTCGAGCGTGTCGGTGTCGGCGGCCGAGCCCACGGCGGCGCGCGGGAGCAGCTCGCCCGCGCCCACCCCGCGGAGCAGCTCGAGGTCACCGGGAAGCCCCTCGTCGACGGTGAAGTAGCGGTCGCTGCCGGACTCGTCGGCGAACCGGACCCGCTGGACCACCAGGTCGTCCTCGCTGACCAGGTCGCCGGCGCCCATGTCGGAGGCGACGCCCCACACGGCGATGGTGTCGTCGGCGGACGCGAGCAGACGGGCCCCGCCGACCACGGACACGGCGACGATCGCGACGCCGACCCACAGCCGCGGGTCGCGCCAACCGGGCGTGGACGCACGGACCGCCGGTGGGGGCACCACCGTGTCCGGCCTCCCGAGATTCCTGGCCACGAGGACATCATGCATTCTGCGGCGCCTCCGGTCACCCGGTCCTCCACAGGGGACCCGGGAGGGTGTCACGGATGTGGCGGGAGGTGCGACGATGGGGCCCATGGCCGCAACGCCCCGCTTCCTAACGCTCGCCGACGTGGCCGAGGTGCTCAACACCTCCAGCGCCCAGGTCTACGCGCTCGTACGCCGCGGCGACCTGCCGGCGATCAAGATCGGCGGGCGCGGCCAGTGGCGCGTCGAGGCGAGCATGCTCGAGGACTACATCGCCCGGATGTACAAGCAGGCCGAGGACTTCGTGGCCCAACACCCGTTCGTCGACGCCGAGGCGCCGGAGTAGCGATCAGCCGGTCTCGGCGTCGAGGGTGATCTCGGTGGTCCGCTCGGCGTCGCCGCGCCGGTAGGTGAACTCGATCGTCTCGCCCGGCTGGTGGGTCCGGATCGACACGATGAGCGCGATGCCGTCGGTGATCCGCTCCCCCTCGACCGCGATCACGACGTCGCCCTTCTCGAGCCCCGCGTCCTCGGCCGGGCTGTCGTCGAGCACCTCGTCGATCTCGGCGCCGGTGCCGTCGCGCACCCCGGTCTGCACCTTGGCGCCGATGACGGGATAGCTGGACTTGCCGGTCTTGAGGATCTGGTCGGCGGTGATGATGACCTGCTCGACCGGGATCGCGAAGCCGACCCCGATGTTGCCGGCCTCACCGCTGAACGTGCCCCCGCCGGTGGTGGCGATGGCGGAGTTGACGCCCACCACCTGACCGCGGAGGTTGACCAGCGGACCGCCGGAGTTGCCGGGGTTGATCGCGGCATCGGTCTGCACCGCGTTGATGTACGACGAGTCGTCGGCCGACTCCCCCGTCGTCACCGGCCGGTTGAGCGAGCTGACGATGCCGGCGGTGACCGTGGAGCTCAGGCCGAGCGGGGAGCCGATCGCCACGACACCCTCACCCACGCGGAGCCCCTGCGAGCGGCCGAGCGCGGCGGGCTCGAGGCCGGTGGCGTCCTCGGCGTAGAGGATGGCGAGGTCGTAGACCGGGCTGCGCCCGACGACGGTGGCGTCGTAGCGGTTGCCGTCCTGGTCGACGATCTCGATCGGACCGTCGTCCTCGGCTGCGGACTCCACGACGTGGTTGTTGGTGACGATGTGGCCCTGCCGGTCGAGGACGAACCCGGAGCCGGTGGCACCGCCGTCCTCGCCGTCGTACTGGGCCGAGATCTGCACGGTGCTGGGCAGCAGCTTCTCTGCGACCGCGGCGACCGAGCCCTCCTCGTCGGCGGACAGCGGGGGCAGGGAGACCGTCTCGACGTCGGCCAGACCACCCGAGACCGTGCCCGGGGTGTCGGAGGCGTCGTCACGCAGCTCGTCGTAGGCGATGCTGCCGGCGACGCCGCCGAGCAGGCCGACGACCAGGGCCACCGACGCGAACACCGGCCACACCCAGCCGCTGACGCGGGCGCGCCCGGAGTGGCTCGGGGGCCGGGCGGGCGGCAGCACGGGCAGGGGCTGCGTGGACGAAGAGGGGAAACCGCCCCAAGAGGCGTGCTCGGGGGCACCGGGCGGCGGGGACGGGGGGAGCCAGGACGGAGAGGTCTCGTCCGAGTTCGAGGGCTGGTCCGGCTCATTCACCGTCACATCATCCCCCGGAGGGTGAAACGACCGTCACGGAGTACGTCGTACCGGCCCGCCCAGCGGGCTCGGCGAGGGCGTGTTGATCTGGGTGACCGGGGCGCGGCGCTCGATGGTGGGGGCGTCGGCCGGGGCCGCGCCGAGTGCGAGCACGCCCATCACGGCGGCGCCGACGGCGCCGCCGCCGATCGCGGCCATGCTGAGCGCGCGGCGCGTGCGGTGGGGGTCGTCCTGGGCGATCGACAGGTAGAGCTCGCCGGGAGTGACGCCGAGCAGCGAGCCCTTGAGGTGCTCGGGCGCGGTGCCGACGCCGCCGAAGGAGAGGCCGGCGAGGCGGGTCTTGACCCAGCCCTCGCGCTCGACGTGGTCGCGACAGGTGTGGCAGGTGTGCACGTGGGCCCAGGCCCGCTCGGTCTCGTCGTGCGAGAGCTGCCCGTCGAGCAGCGCGCTCACGCGGGCGCCGAGGTGCCCGCCGATCATGAGGCGCTCCACGCGGCGGCGGGGTCGCCGGCCGGGCCGGAGTAGCGGGCGCGGCCGGCGCTCGGGGCGCGGTGCGCGAGGGCGGTGCGCAGCATGGCCCGGCCGCGGTGGATGCGGGAGCGGACGGTGCCGAGCTTGGCGTCGAGGATCTCGGCGATCTCCTCATAGGTGAGGCCCTCCACGTCGCAGAGGACCACGGCGGCACGGAAGTCGGGCGGCAGCGTGGCGAGCGCGCGCTCGACGTCGTCGTCGAACGTCTGGTCGGCGTAGGCCGCCTCCGGGGCGGGCGAGGCGCTCGTCAGCCGGTCGGCGCGCTCGTCGGACAGGGCGTCGAAGCGGATCCGCTGCTTGCGGCGGGCCTGGTCGAGGAAGAGGTTGGTCGTGATCCGGTGCAGCCAGCCCTCGAAGGTGCCGGGGGTGTAGGTCGACAGGGAGCGGAACACGCGCACGAACACCTCCTGCGTGAGGTCCTCCGCGTCCTGACGGTTGCCGGTGAGCCGGTAGGCGAGGCGGTAGACGCGGTCGGAGTGCTGCTCGACGATCTCGTCCCAGGTGGGGACGCCCTCGGTGGGCTGGTCCGGACCCTGGCCCGCCGCACTACCCGGCGTTGACATCGTCGCTCCTCGCGTTGGCACTCGTGTTCTGAACTGCACGGTAGAGGTCCTGTCTGAACGTTCCCTGTGAAGAGCCTTCGACCGTGCCAACGGTTCGCGCGGGTCCGGTGTTCCCGGCCGATCGGATCGGCCCGCGTGTGTCCCGGTCGCACGGGCGCCGGTGGCGATACGGTGGTGGGGCTCCATGAGCCCTACCCAGGAGGCCGTCATCACAACCCCGATCAAGCCCGCGAGTTGGTCCTACGCCGAGGCGTTCGTCCCCGAGGACGACGTGCTCGCAGCCGCGCGGTCGCGGGCGGACGAGGTCGGCGTGACGCCCATCAGCCCAGGCGGCGGAGCCGCGCTGCGGTTCCTGGCCTCGGCGATCGATGCCCGCGCCGTCGTCGAGATCGGCACCGGCACCGGCGTCTCCGGGGTGTGGTTGATGCGCGGCATGCGCTCCGACGGCATCCTCACCAGCGTCGACATCGAGGCCGAGCACCAGCGGCTGGCCCGCGAGACCTTCGCCGAGGCCGGGCTCCCCAGCCAGCGGGTCCGCACCATCGCGGGTGCCGCGCTCGACGTACTCCCCCGGCTGACCGACGGCCACTACGACCTGGTCTTCGCCGACGGCGACAAGGCCGAGTACGCCGCCTACCTCACCGAGGCGCTGCGGCTGCTGCGCCCGGGCGGCATCGTGGCCTTCGACAACGCGCTGTGGCACGACCGCGTCGCCGACCCCGCCCAGCGCGACGAGGAGACCGTCACCATCCGTGACCTCGGCAAGGCCATCGCCGAGCACGAAGGCCTGGTCTCCGCCCTGCTCCCCGTCGGCGACGGTCTGCTGGTCGCCAAGAAGGAATGGATCGCCGAAGCCGACTGACGCGTCACGAACTGCACAAATCACGTTGACCCGCCCGAAACTTTCGGGCGGGTCAACGTGATTTTGTGTCAGTTTCGGGCGGATCAACCGCGGGGAGTGGCCTGGAAGCCGTCCCAGCCCTCGGCGACGGCCACGATGTGGCACTCCTCGATGAGGACCGGGGAGCTGCCGATGATCTTGGAGCCGGGCGCCTCCGCGGCTCCGGCGGTGAAGGTCTCCTGGAAGGCGCGGCGCGCCTCGTCGCTCACGAAGACGTAGCAGCCCTCGAACCACTCACCCTCGACCATCCGCCAGGTCTTGAAGCGGAGTCCGGACATCCCGGTGAACTTGGCGTGCGACGTCTCCGCGACGTAGGTGCGCAGCTCGTCGGCCACGCCCGCAGCGGCGTCGGCGAGGGACCAGCGGACGGTGAGGCCGTTCATCGGACACCTTCCAGAGGGTTGGGGCGGGCCAGCCAGGCCAGCAGGGCGCGGGCGCCGAAGCCGGTCGGGCCCTTGGACCACTCGTAGTTGTCCTCGGGTGCGTCACCGGTCGAGGCGATGTCGAGGTGGGCCCACGGGGTGCTGCCCACGAAGTGCTGGAGGAACAGGGCTGCGGTGATCGCGCCGGCCCCACCCGCGGCGTTGTCGGCGTCGGCCACCTTGGAGGCGAGGCGGTCCTCATAGCCGGCGTAGAGCGGGAAGCGCCACAGCGGCTCCCCGGCCTCCTCGGCCGAGTCGAACAGGGTGGCGGCGAGGGCGTCGTCGTTGGCGAAGAAGCCACCCACCTGCTGGCCGAGCGCGACCTTCATCGCACCGGTCAGGGTCGCGACGTCGACGACCACGTCGGGCTCGATCTCGGCGATGGCATAGGCCAGCGCGTCGGCGAGGACCAGACGGCCCTCCGCGTCGGTGTTGGTGACCTCGCTGGTGCGGCCGCCGTAGTGGCGTACGACGTCGCCGGGACGCATGGAGTTGCCGGAGATGGCGTTCTCCGCGGCGGGGACCAGTCCGACCACGCGGACCGGGCAGCCCACCTCGGCGAGGGCGGCCATGGTCGCGAGCACGACGGCGCCGCCGGTCATGTCGCGCTTCATGTTGACCATGGTCTCGCCGGACTTGATCGAGAGACCGCCGGTGTCGAAGGTGATGCCCTTGCCGACCAGCACCACCGTCGGCGTCTTGCGGGCCGACGTGCCGGCCGCGGCGCGGGCGGACTTGGAGGGCGTGTAGTCGAGGCGGATCAGCCGCGGCGGCGTCGCCGAGGCCTTGCCGACGGCCACGATGCCACCGAAGCCACCGGCCTCGAGCTCGCCTTCGTCCCAGATCCGCAGGTCGAGGCCGGCCTCGCCGGCCAGTTCGCGGGCCTGGTCGGCCAGCCAGGCGGGGTTCTTGAGGTTGGAAGGCACCGAGGCGAGCATCCGGGAGCGCCAGCCGGCGCCACCGACCGCGATCGCGCGGCGCAGCTCGAGGGCCTGCTCGGCGGTGCCGGCCAGGTCGGCGAGGACCACGCGCGGCACGGGCACCGACTCGGGGGCGGTCGAGCGCCAGTGGAAGCCGAAGGACCCCAGCATCACGCCCACGACGAACGCAGACAGTGCGGTGGGGTCGAGGGCCGGGATGGTGGTCGCGACGGCCTGGCGGTCGTGGACCGCCCGGGCCAGGGCCGCACCCGCACGCCGGAAGTCGACGGGACGCTGGGCCCCGACGCCGACCAGCAGCACCAGCCGCAGGCCGGCGTTGTCGGGGGCGCCGAGGGGTACGGCGACCGAGACGACCTCGCCGACCGCGCCGGTGGCCCGGCTGACCTCGAGGGCGCCGAGCAGGTCGACGTCGAGCGCGTCACCGAGCTCGGCGGCACCCGGGCCGAGGAGGACGGAGCCGTCCTCGGCCTCGGCCGGAAGCACCGGCAGGGCGACCACGTCGACCCCGAGGATCACGTGAGGCCGGAGCCCGCTGATCGCGAACTCCGGGGGTGAGACCTGACTGGGGAAGGAGAGAAGCGTGGACGTGCGCGTCACCCGACGACGTTCTTGAGGGCATCACCCAGTGCGCCGGCCTCTTCGGCGTTGAGCTCGACGACGAGCCGGCCTCCACCTTCGAGGGGGACGCGCATGACGATGCCGCGTCCTTCCTTGGTGACCTCTAGCGGACCGTCGCCCGTCCGCGGCTTCATTGCCGCCATGCGGCACCTCTTCCTGTTCCCGATTCGAATAGCAGCCGGGGGGACCTGCCGCTCACGCCTGGAGCTGACTCCTGTTGATGGCGTGAGCACCATTATCCCCCATGGCAGGAGTGATCGGGACCACAGCCCTGGCAGACTCACCGCATGCATGCCCGGTCGGCCCTCTTCGACCTGTACGGCGACCACCTGCGCGGCCGTGACGGACAGGCCAAAGTAGCCGCGCTCGTGCGCCTCCTGGCCCCGGTCGGCATCGCCGCTCCGGCCGTCCGCACCGCCATCTCGCGAATGATGACGCAGGGCTGGCTGGAGCAGGTCACCATCGACGGCGCCCGCGGCTACCGGGCGACCGCGCAGGCGACCCGGCGGCTCGACGAGGCGGCGGGGCGCATCTACCCGAGCACCAAGCACGCCTGGGACGGCACCTGGCACCTCGCCCTGGTCGCGCCGCCGACACACCGCGCGGGACGCACCCGGCTGCGCGCCGACCTGGGCTACCTCGGCTACGCCGAGCTCGGCGACAACGTGTGGGTCAGCCCCTTCGAGCGGCGCGAACTGGCCTCCGTGCTCACCCGCGACGCCGCCACCGCGCACACGGCGCGCGCCGTCGAGGTCGACCCGTTGCCCACCTCGGCCTGGGACCTGGACGCCCTCCGCACGGCGTACGACGCGTGGCAGCGCAGCGCGCCCGACCTGCTGCGTCACCACCTGGGAGCCCACGCCGACCCGGACGAGGCGGCGTTCGCGGCCCGCTTCCACCTGGTCCACGAGTGGCGCAAGTTCCTGTTCGCCGACCCGGGGCTGCCCGACGAGTTGCTGCCCCCGGACTGGCCGGGACGGCGGGCGGCGGAGGTGTTCGCGGCCGAGGCCGAGCGGCTGCGACAGGAGGCCGACCGCTTCGTGCAGCGCTGTCTGACGTCCTGACAGACTGGCCCGCATGACCTCTTCCACGTCAGCCGCGCCCGTGCAGCTGGAGACGACCGACGGCGTCGCCACCATCACCCTCAACCGCCCCGACGCGATGAACAGCCTCGACGTGGCGACCAAGGTGCTGCTTCTCGAGATCGTGCGGACCGTCGCCGACGACCCCGCCGTGCGCTGCGTGGTGCTCACCGGCACCGGCCGCGCGTTCTGCACTGGCCAGGACCTCAAGGAGCACATCCAGCTGCTCCACAACGGCGGCAGCGACCAGCTCTTCGCCACGGTTGACGACCACTACAACCCGATCGTCACCGCCCTGGCCGGCATGGCCAAGCCGGTCATCGCCGCGGTCAACGGCGTGGCGGCGGGCGCCGGGGCCAGCCTGGCGTTCGCGTGCGACCTGCGGATCGTGGCCGACACGGCCGGCTTCAACCTGGCCTTCGCCAACGTGGCGCTCTCCTGCGACACGGGAGCCAGCTACCACCTGCCGATGCTTGTCGGCCGGGCCAAGGCCATGGAGCTGCTCTACTTCCCGCGCACGGTGAAGGCCGACGAGGCGCTCGAGCTGGGACTGGCCACCCAGGTGGTGCCGGCCGACGAGCTGACCACCGTCGCCTCCGACCTGGCCTCGCGCCTCGCCGCCGGCCCGACCGTGGCGTTCGGCGCGATCCGCCAGTCGGTGGCCTACGCCGCCGGCCACTCCTTCGAAGAGGCGGTCGAGCTCGAGAGCGCGATGATGCAGAAGACCGGCGCCACCGCCGACCACGCCGCCGCGGTCGCGGCGTTCGTGGCCAAGGAGAAGCCGGTCTTCGAGGGACGCTAGAGCGGCCTAGAGCGGTTCGAGGCTGCGCGGGCCGCGGTAGGCGTCGAAGACCGACAGCACCTGGCCCGGCGCCACGCGGGTCATCCGCCGGCGCGAGGGGTGGTAGCCGTACTCGACGGTGAGCGCCGCGCCCTTGAAGTTGTGGTTGAACCAGCCGGTCATGGTGCCGTGGCAGACCCCGCCGCAGGTGAGTGAGCGGCGCGGCAGGTCGAGCTTGCGGGCCACGCGGCGAGCGAAGGCCGGGCGCTTGGTGTCGGTGTCGACGCCGAGCAGCGGCTGGTGGAAGCTCAGGATCCGGTCCGGGCGCACCTCGCCCAGGAAGCGCATCATCGCGCGGGTCTCCGGCTCCGACGCCGGCTTCGGGCCGGACTCGTAGCTGCCGTCGAGGTCGGCCCAGGCGTAGGGGTAGTTGCGGTTGAGGTCGATGCCTCGCGCGTTCTTGCGGGTGCCGCGGGCCAGCCCGTCGGGGTTGTACGTCGGCACGACCCACAGGTCGATCTCGTGCACCGGTGCGCCGTCGCGCAGCGTCTCGAGGATCCGGCGGGTGGCCGGCTCGTCGCCGTGCATGGTGGAGATCAGTACGACGGTCGCGACGTCGGGGGCGGCCGGCTCACCGAGGTGCCAGGCCACGATCGGGCGGCCGCGCACCGACTTGCCGATGACCCGCTTCTCGATGACCGCGGGCCGGTCGGGGGCGGCGGCCTTTGCCGTCTGCTGGGCCGGGGCCGCGCCCGACACGGGCGGGGTGAGCAGGGTGGCGATGAGGCCGGCGGTGAGGACGCTGGCGAGGAGGGTTCCGAGACTGCGCATGTCAGATGGTCAGGTAGGCCCACGTGAAGACGCAAACCCCGACCAGCATGCCGACGTGGGCGAGCACCGACAGGCCTGGCCCCTCGGACCAGGTGTCCTCGCGGCCGTCGGCGGCATGGCGGCCGCGGCTCGGCAGCCAGCGCACCAGGATCAGCAGCCCGGCGACGACCACGACCCACCACAGGGCCAGGGCGAGGATGCCGACGATCGCCTCGGTGTTCTCGCTGAACGAGCCGCCGGCCAGCAGGAAGACCAGCCAGGTCACGAGCGCGAGGACCCCGGAGACGGTGTGGACGTTGAGCAGGACCAGCGGGACGTGGACCCGTCCGGCGCCGCCGTCGTCGTTGCCCAGGCGCAGCCTGGTCAGGACGATGACCAGTGCTGCGAGCCCGGTCAGGACGTAGACGATGACCTCGGTCGACACGGGGGGCAGTGTGCCCTACGCGGCGGGGTCGCCGCCACGAGCCTCGCGGCCGAAGGGCTGGCCGGGCCCCTGAGGGTCGGGTCGCGCGTCGAGTTCACGGGCCAGCCGGTCGAGCAGCGCGTCGACCTCCGACATCCGGTAGCCGCGGAAACCCAGCGAGAAGCGCACCCGGCGCAGGTCGCGTCCGGTGAGCGGCCCGTCGGTGGGCACCAGGGCGTCGGGCCGGTCGTCGTACGCCTCCGCGAGGGGGGCTCCCTTGCCGGCCGCGACCATCGCGACCCCGCCCATGGCGAGCACGATCAGGATCGCGAAGAACCACATCATCGGGTGCTCCTGGAGGCCGTCATGACCGCGACCGCCTCGTCGACGTCGTCGGTGAGGATCAGCCGGTCGAGGTCGCTCTCGGCGATCTTGCCGTCGGCCAGCGCGGTGTCGCGCAACCACGCGAGCAGCCCGCTCCAGTAGGCGGTGCCAATGAGGACCACCGGGAACGCCGTCACCTTCTGGGTCTGGGCGAGCGTGAGCGCCTCGAACATCTCGTCGAGGGTGCCGAGTCCGCCGGGCAGGACGATGAAGCCCTGGGAGTACTTGACGAACATCGTCTTGCGGACGAAGAAGTAGCGGAAGTTGATGCCGACGTCGACCCACTCGTTGAGGCCCGACTCGAAGGGCAGCTCGATGCCGAGGCCCACGCTCAGGCCGCCGGCCTGGCTGGCCCCGCGGTTGGCCGCCTCCATCACGCCCGGGCCGCCGCCGGTCATCACGGCGAAGCCCTCCTCCACCAGCCGTCGGCCGACCTGCTCCGCCACGGCGTACGACGGGTGGTCGGCGGGGGTGCGCGCGGAGCCGAAGACCGCGATCGTCGGGCCGAGCTCGGCCAGGGCGCCGAAGCCCTCGACGAACTCCGCCTGGATCCGCAGCACCCGCCATGGGTCGGAGTGGACCCAGTCGGTCGGGCCGCGCGAGTCGAGCAGCCGCTGGTCGGTGGTGGTGGCGTCGACCTGGTCGCGGCGCTGCAGGATCGGGCCCTTGGCCTTGGACTTCATCGGGTCTCCCCCAGCCAGTCGGTGAGGGCGCGCTCGCAGCTGCGGATCTGGTCGACGGGCACGAACTCCTCCTGCTTGTGAGCCAGCATCGGGTCGCCGGGGCCGAAGTTGACCGCCGGCACGCCGAGGACGGTGAAGCGGGCGACGTCGGTCCAGCCGAACTTCGGGTTGACCACCGCGTCGGGGCCGCCGACCGCCTCGATGAACGCCTTGGCGGCGGGGCGGTCGAGCCCCGGCAGCGCGCCCGGCGCTGTGTCGGTCAGCGTGACCTCGAAGCCGTCGAAGAAGTCGCGGACGAACTGCTCGGCCGCGGCCTCGGAGCGGTCGGGGGCGAAGCGGTAGTTGACCTCGACCACGCACTCGTCGGGTACGACGTTGCCGGCGACGCCGCCGCGGACGAAGACCGCGTTGAGCCCCTCGTGGTACTCCAGCCCGTCGATCACGGGCTTGCGCGCCTCGTAGGAGTTGAGCCGGGCCAGGACGTCGGCCGCCTTGTGGATGGCGTTGACCCCCTTCCAGCTGCGCGCGGAGTGGGCCCGCTCGCCCGTCGTACGGACGTCCACGCGGAGCGTGCCCTGGCAGCCGGCCTCGACGACACCGTTGGAGGGCTCCATCAGGATCGCGAAGTCGGCGGTGAGCAGCTCGGGGTGGCTCTGGCTGAGCAGGTTGAGGCCGTTGAACTCGGAGTCGATCTCCTCGCACTCGTAGAGGACAAAGGTCAGGTCGCGGTTGGGCTCGGGCAGCGTGGCGGCCAGGCGCAGGATGACGGCGTCGCCGCCCTTCATGTCGCAGGTGCCCAGGCCGTGCAGGAGGCCGGTCTCCTCGTCGAGGCGGCTCGGCAGGTTGTCGTTGAGCGGCACGGTGTCGAGGTGGCCGGCGATCACCACCCGCTCGGAGCGGCCGAGGTCGGTGCGGGCGACGACGGTGTTGCCGTGGCGGGTGACGGTGAGGTGCGCGAGCGGTGTCAGTGCCGCCTCCACCACGTCGGCGATCGCCTGCTCGCCCTTGCTCACCGACTCGATGTCGACGAGCTGCTGGGTGAGGGTCACGACGTCGGCGGTCAGGTCGAGCTGCATGGCGCCAGTCAACCAGCCCGGCCGTGGCGGATTCCCCGGCCGGCCGGGGATCCCATCACTTGTCGGGCGTTGCAACCCCCACTAAGTGACCGAAACGCGCGCGAAGCACTAGCCCCGCTTCCCGAAAACTGAAACACGTTCTAGTGTTCGGGCATGCGCAACGGACTCGTCCTCTTCACCTCCGACCGCGGCATCCGGCCGGCCACCCTCGGCGCGGCCGCGGAGGAGCGGGGCTTCGACACGTTCTACGTGCCCGAGCACACCCACATCCCGGTCAAGCGCCAGGCGGCCCACCCCGGCACCGGCGACGAGACGCTGCCCGACGACCGCTACCTGCGCACCCTCGACCCCTGGGTCTCCCTGGCGACCGTCGCCCAGGCGACGTCGCGGATCAAGCTGTCGACCGCGGTCGCGCTGCCGGTCGAGTCCGACCCGATCACGCTGGCCAAGCAGATCGCCACGCTCGACCACCTCTCGGGTGGCCGCGTCGAGATAGGCGCCGGCTTCGGCTGGAACACCGACGAGCTGGCCGACCACCACGTCCCCGCCGGCAAGCGGCGCACCGTGCTGCGTGAGTACGTCGAGGCGATGCGCGCCCTGTGGACGCAGGAGGAGGCGTCGTACGACGGCGAGTTCGTGTCGTTCGGGCCGTCGTGGGCCTTCCCCAAGCCGGCCGCGCACATCCCGCTGATCATCGGTGCCGGCGGCGGCCCGAAGACGTTCGCCTGGATCGCCGCCAACGCCGACGGCTGGATGACCACCCCGACCCAGCAGGACATCTCCGGGCAGATCACCGCCCTGAAGCAGGCGTGGGCCGACGCCGGTCGCGACGGCGCCCCTGAGATCCGGATCCTGATCGCCTTCAGGCCCAACCCCGAGGACCTGATGGCGTGGGCCGAGCAGGGTGCCACCGAGCTGATCTGGGGTGTCCCGGACAAGGCTCCCGACGAGGTGCTCGGCTCGCTCGACCGGCTCGCCGGACGCCTCGGGCTGGTCTGACCCGCACCCTGGGTAGCCCCCAGGACCCCCAGTTGAGGGATCTTCCCTCATGCCCGGGGGGTGCCCCGGCGACGAGTCTTCCTTCACCGGCCGCAACGAGGCGGCCACCGAACCGAAGGAAAGACCATGTTCCGCAGCACCCGCGCCCTCCCCGCCGCCATCCTCGCCGCCGTCGTACTGCTCGTCGCCATGGCCGGTGGCGCGACTGCCGCCAAGCTGATCACCGGCAAGCAGATCAAGAACGGCACCATCACGACGCTCGACGTCAAGAACGGCAGCGTCCGCTTCGGCGACCTGCACGCGTCGGCCCGGACCACGCTGAAGTCCGACGCCGACACCAACCTGTTCCTCGAGGTGCCGACGTGTGCCGACACCACGCTGGACGACTGCACCAACCTGCTGACCGTCGGCATCGTGCCCGGTTCGCAGCTGGTGACGGCCAGCGGCACCATCGACAACTTCGCCGCCGGCGTGCCCGCGATCTCCAACCGCTGCGCGCTGGTGCAGGGCGGCGTGGTCCTCAACGAGGCGCGCTTCGCCCTGGCCGCCAACGGCGCCCCGGGTGAGGTCGCCAGCTTCACGCTCCAGCAGGTCATCACGGTCCCGGACGCGTCGCTGCCCGTGCACCTGCGCTGCACCGAGATGGGCGGCGAGAACCTCCGCCTCGCCGAGCCCCGCCTGACCTCGATCAAGGTCGGTTGACCCGCCCGAAACTCACCGAACACCACGTTGACCCGCCCGAAAGTTTCGGGCGGGTCAACGTTCAGGCCTTGGTGACGGTGACGACCGGGTCGCCGTCGGGGCCGTCGACCACGTCGTACGACGTCGCGAGGGTCTCGGTGGTGACCATCTGCTCGTGGGTGCGGGCCGCCGCCTGCACCTCGGCCGAGCCGGCCACGGTGAGGGCGATCCGGTCGGAGACGTCGAGACCGGCGTCGCGGCGGGCCTGCTGGACCGCGCGGACCAGGTCGCGGGCGAGGCCCTCGGCCGCCAGCTCGGGGGTGACCGCGGTGTCGAGCACCACGAAGCCGCCACCGGGCAGCACGCCGGTGGCGGTGTCGGCGTCAGCGGACCCGGCCACCGTGTCGAGGGTGTACTCGCCCTCGGCCAGCGCCAGCCCGCCCGACGTGACGGTGCCGTCGTCGGCCACCGACCAGTCCCCCGACTTGGAGCCCTTGATCGCGAGCTGGACGTCCTTGCCGAGGCGCGGACCGGCGGCACGGGCGTTGACGGTGAGCCGACGCTCGACGCCGTACGACGCCGCCTCGGCCGAGTCGGCCGCGAGCAGCCGCACCTGCTTGACGTTGACCTCGTCGGCGACGATGCCCTCGAAACCGGCCAGCGCGGCCGGGTCGTCTACGACCACGGTCAGCGTCGCCAGCGGCAGCCGGTTGCGCAGGCTGCCGGCCTTGCGCAGCGCCGACGTGGCCGAGCACACCTCACGCACCTGGTCCATGGCGGCGACGAGCGCGTCGTCCGCGGGGAGCTCGGAGGCGTCGGGCCAGTCGGCGAGGTGCACCGAGCGCTCGCCGGTGAGCCCGCGCCACACCTCCTCGGCCGTCAGCGGCAGCAGCGGCGCGGTGACCCGGCAGACGACCTCGAGCACGGTGTAGAGCGTGTCGAAGGCCTCGGTGCTGTCGCCCCAGAAGCGGTCGCGCGAGCGTCGGATGTACCAGTTGGTGAGCACGTCGAGGAACGTCCGCGTCGAGTCGCACGCGTCGGCGACGGCGTAGGCGTCCATCTGCTGCGTCATGGTCTCGACGTACTGCCGGCACTTGGCCAGCAGGTAGCGGTCGAGCGGGTCCATGGACGCCGTCGACCACTGCGCGTCGTGGCCCTGCCCGCCGCCTGCGGCGTTGGCGTACATCTGGAAGAAGTACCAGCTGTTCCAGAGCGGGATCATCACCTGGCGCACCGAGTCGCGGATGCCCTGCTCGGTGACGACCAGGTTGCCGCCGCGCAGGATCGGGCTCGACATCAGGAACCAGCGCATCGCGTCGGCGCCGTCGCGGTCGAAGACCTCACTGACGTCGGGGTAGTTGCGCAGCGACTTGGACATCTTGTTGCCGTCGGAGCCGAGCACGATGCCGTGGCTGATGCACGAGCTGAACGCCGGCCGGTCGAAGATCGCGGTCGCCAGCACGTGCATCGTGTAGAACCAGCCCCGCGTCTGGCCGATGTACTCGACGATGAAGTCGCCCGGGAAGTGGTGGTCGAACCACTCGGCGTTGTCGAACGGGTAGTGCACCTGTGCGAAGCTCATCGACCCCGAGTCGAACCACACGTCGAGGACGTCGGGGACCCGGCGCATCATCGACTGGCCGGTCGGGTCGTCGGGGTTGGGGCGCACCAGGTCGTCGACGTACGGCCGGTGCAGGTCGGGTACGCCGTCGCCCTTGCCGGGCAGCCGGCCGAAGTCCCGCTCGATCTCCTCGAAGCTGCCGTAGACGTCGATGCGGGGGTACGTCGGGTCGTCGCTCTTCCAGACCGGGACCGGCGAGCCCCAGAAGCGGTTGCGGGTGATCGACCAGTCGCGGGCGTTCTCCAGCCACTTGCCGAACTGGCCGTCCTTGATGTGCTCAGGGACCCAGCGGATCTGCTGGTTGAGCTCGAGCATCCGCTGCTTGACCGCGGTCACCTCGACGAACCACGACGAGACGCCCTTGTAGATCAGGGGCTCGCGGCAGCGCCAGCAGTGCGGGTAGGAGTGGTCGTAGGTCTCGCGGCGCAGCAGCACGGTGCCCGGCGACACGGAGCCGGTCTCCCCCGAGCCCGACGTCGCGGCCTTGAGGTGGTCGATGATCTGGAGGTTGGCGTCGAAGACCAGCAGGCCCTCGTAGTCGACGACGGGGAAGGTGAACTTCCCGTCCTTGCCGACCGGCATGACCGCCTCGATGCCCTCGCGGTCGGTGACGACCTTGTCGTCCTCACCGAAGGCGCCGGCGGTGTGCACGAGCCCGGAGCCGTCGGTGGTCGTGACGAACTCGGCCGGCACCAGCCGGAACGCGTTGGCGTGGCCGGCGTAGTAGCTGAACGGTGGGGTGTAAGTGAGCCCGACCAGCTCGGAGCCCTTGCCGCGCCAGGTGACCTGCGGCTCGCTCTGCCCATCCTTCGGGGCGAGCTCTCGGGCGTACGACGCCACGCGGGCCTCGGCGAGCAGGTAGCGCGTCCCATCGACGTCGACGACGACGTAGTCGATGTCCTCGCCGACCATGACCGCGAGGTTGGACGGCAGCGTCCACGGTGTCGTCGTCCAGACGAGCACCTTGACTCCCTGGAACTCCCCAGGAGTGGTGACGTCGACGCCGACCGTGACCGCCGGGTCCTGACGCATCTGGTAGACGTCGTCGTCCATCCGCAGCTCGTGGTTGGACAGCGGTGTCTCGTCGTTCCAGCAGTAGGGCAGCACCCGGAAGCCCTCGTATACGAGGCCCTTCTCGTGCAGCTGCTTGAACGCCCACATGACCGACTCCATGTAGTCGGGGTTCATGGTGCGGTAGTCGTTGTCGAAGTCGACCCAGCGGGCCTGGCGGGTGACGTACTCGCGCCACTCGCCGGTGTACTTCATCACCGACTCGCGGCAGGCCTCGTTGAACTTGTCGATGCCCATCTCGACGATCTCGTCGGTGGTCTTGATGCCGTTGAGGCGCATCGCCTCGAGCTCGGCGGGCAGGCCGTGGGTGTCCCAGCCGAAGCGCCGCTCGACCTTGCGTCCGCGCATGGTCTGGTAGCGCGGGATCAGGTCCTTGACGTAGCCGGTGAGCAGGTGGCCGTAGTGCGGCAGCCCGTTGGCGAACGGCGGTCCGTCGTAGAAGACGAACTCGTTGGCGCCGTCCTCGCCCGCGTCGCGCTGGTCGATGCTGGCCTGGAACGTGCCGTCGGCGTCCCAGTAGGCGAGCACCCGCTCCTCGATCTCGGGGAACTTCGGGCTCGACGGCACACTGCCGGCGCCGGCGGTCGAGGTGGAGACCTTCGGGTACGTCATCGGTGAGCTCCTGCGGTACGTCGTCAACTCCGGACGAGGACGACGTCTGCCGCGGTACCACCTCGATTGCCCCTGACGGGACCACTCTTGTCGAAGGCTCTGACGGGCCCACCCGTCCGGTTCTACTGACGAAGTAGTTCGGCACTTCGTGTTCTTCCGGAGGCTCGCCGCTGATGACGGCTCGAACGCCTGTGGGTCAAGTCTACGGCGCTCCGGTAGCCCTCGACCAATCGGTCACGGCTGGTCCTTCACCAGGTGCAGCAGCCAGTCGCTGCCGGTGTCGATCAGTGCGAAACGCCGTACGCCGGTGGTGCCGTGCAGGTCGAACACGAACCGGCGCTCGTTGCGGTCGACCAGCTCCCACCAGCCGTGGTCGGCGATCGACTTGTGCTCGTCGGCGTAGGTCGCGTGGTCCAGGTCGTGGTCGCCCACCGCGACGGCGAGCCGGTCGTGGCGGCTGTCGGTCGGCAGCCCCTTGGGCACCGCCCACGACCGGAGCGTCCCGCCCTCCTCCAGGCGCAGGTCGAAGTGGTGACGCGGCTGCTCGTGCTCGTGGAGCACCCACACCGGCCTGGACACACTGACATTGTGCCCGGCGCCGGACCCTAGGGTGGAGCCGTGACTGACGCACCCACGACAGCCCACGGCCACGGCCTCGCCACCCTCGACGCGGAGGGCACCGTCCTCGACGTGTGGTTCCCCTCCC
The DNA here is from genome assembly GCF_900103935.1 of Nocardioides szechwanensis. Lineage (GTDB taxonomy): Bacteria > Actinomycetota > Actinomycetes > Propionibacteriales > Nocardioidaceae > Nocardioides > Nocardioides szechwanensis. The sequence continues at coordinate 597,262 of NZ_FNIC01000002.1, read as the reverse complement.
CGGCGCTCGGCGCCGCCGACGGCGGCGACGCCCCGGCGTCCCTGACCGCGCTCGAGGGCGACGACGAGACCCGCGGCGTACGGCGTGAGGTGCGGTTGGTCGAGATCGCCGACCTGTCCGCTCCCCCGGCCTCGACCGAGGACGTGTGGCTGCGCCTGCATCTGCTCTCGACCCGGCTGGTCGTGCCCCACTCCATCTCGATGGAGGGAGTGTTCGGGCTGCTCACCAACGTGGTGTGGACCTCCGCCGGTCCGTGCCCCGTCGCCGGCTTCGAGACCACCCGCGCCCGGCTGCGGGCCACCGGCCAGCACGTGACCGTCTTCGGGGTCGACAAGTTCCCGCGGCTGGTCGACTACGTCATCCCGTCCGGCGTCCGTATCGCCGACGCCGACCGCGTCCGGCTCGGTGCGCACCTCGCCGAAGGCACCACGGTCATGCACGAGGGCTTCGTGAACTTCAACGCCGGCACGCTCGGCGCCTCGATGGTCGAGGGACGGATCTCCGCCGGGGTGCTCGTCGGTGACGGCTCCGACGTGGGCGGTGGCGCGTCGATCATGGGCACCCTGTCGGGCGGCGGCAAGACGGTGATCTCGATCGGCGAGCGGTGCCTGTTGGGCGCCAACGCCGGCATCGGCATCTCCCTCGGCGACGACTGCGTGGTCGAGGCCGGCTGCTACGTCACCGCCGGCACCAAGGTCACCATCCGCGACATCGACGGCAAGCCGCAGGTGGTCAAGGCACTCGAGCTCTCCGGCGCCAGCAACGTGCTCTTCCGCCGCAACTCGGTCACCGGCGCCATCGAGGCGGTCCCGTGGCAGGGCGACGGAATCACCCTCAACGCGGCGCTGCACAGCAACTAGTTGGCCCCACCCGGGACACTCGACGCATGGGACGAGGTGTGAGCACGGCGGTCATCGGCCTCGCGGCGGTGGGTGTCGTGGCCGCGGTGGGGTACGGCGTACTCACCGGCGACGGCCCGCTCGGGACCGTCGCCGACACCTGCACGGCCACCGTCGACGGCCACACGGTCGAGCTCGAGGTGGAGCAGGCCGAGAACGCCGCGCTGATCACGGCGATCTCCGTCCGGCGCGGGCTGCCCGCGCGCGCCGCGTCGATCGCGCTGGCCACGGCGTACCAGGAGTCGGACCTCTACAACCTCGACTACGGCGACCGCGACTCGGTCGGCCTCTTCCAGCAGCGGCCGTCGATGGGCTGGGGCTCGGTCGACGAGATCCTGGACCCCGCCTACGCCACCAACGCGTTCTACGACGGCCTGGTCGAGGTCGACGGCTACGAGGCGCTGGAGATCACCGAGGCCGCGCAGGAGGTGCAGCGCTCCGGCTTCCCCGGCGCCTACGCCGACCACGAGGCCGACGCCCGGGTCCTCGCGTCGGCCCTCACGGGCAACTCCCGCGGCGCCTTCGTCTGCGACATCGACGACGACAGCGTCCCGACCGACCCCGAGCTGGTCGCGAGCGGCCTGACCGCACGCGCCGAGACGGTCCGCCAGGAGGCCGAGGGCGTCTTCGGCGACCTGTCACTGGGCGGCTTCGCCCCCGGAGGCGTGAGCGACGGCCACATGGAGGGCTCGGCCCACTACGACGGCCGCGCGGTCGACATCTTCGTGCGCCCGGTCAGCCCGGCCAACAAGACCAGGGGCTGGGCGATCGCCCACTACCTGGTCGCCCAGGCCGAGCGGCTCGGCGTCCAGACCGTCATCTTCGACGACCGGATCTGGAAGGCTGGCGACGACGAGGGGTGGCGCGACTACGACCCGCCGTCACGCAACGGCGACCGCCAGATCCTCGAGCACCGCGACCACGTGCACGTCGACGTCTTCGACTGACCCGTACACCGGGTCCACGGTTCCGGCACGTGACGGGACTTCGGCGATTAGCCTGGCTCTGCCGCGACCAACCCGCCGCGCGGCTCGGGGACGCGGGCGGAACCAGCGCGGACGAGGAGAACGAGCGTGACGTCAGGACGGTGGACCGCACGCACGGACGTCGCCCTGATGGTCGGCGTCGCCACGCTTGCCGTCCTCGTCGGTGTGGACCTCGCCACCGGGGTCGCCCTCGGTGGCACGTACGCAGGCGCCACGGTCCTGGCGTCCGCGACCGGGCCTACCCGCTCCGCCGCGGCCGTGGCCGTCCTCGGGACCGCGCTGGCTGCGGTGTCCGGCACCTGGCACGACGGGTTCGGCACGGACTGGGCCGTCCGACTCGCCGCCTGCGCGGCGATCTCTACCGGGGCCGTGGCGGCCCTCGTGATCAGCGACCGGCGCCGTCGCCAGGTCCAGCAGACGAGCGGGCTCGCCCAGGCGATGCTCGACGCGCTCGCGTCGGAGCTCACCGGTGCCCGCACCGTCAAGGACGTCGCCGAGGGTTTCGTCGGCAAGGCAGCGGTGGCGGTGGGGGCGACCTCGGCCCTCGTCTACGTCCTTGACGCCGACGACGTACTGCGCTCCATCGCGTGGATGGGCCGCGGGGGCGCGCAAGCCGACCAGTATCACGAGCTGCCGCTGACCGCCGACGTCCCCGGCGCCGTCGCGGCCCGCGACGGCAAGGTCCGCCACTACCGGTCGCTGGCCGAGATCGAGGCAGACTTCCCGGCCCTGCGCGGCTACTACGGCGAGGAGCGCAGCCTCCACCTGCTGCCACTGCATCACGAGGGGACGATCCTGGGGTTGCTTGCCCTCACCTTCCCCCGGGGCGTGGTTCCGACCGCGGGACACGAGTCCCTCCTGGTGTCCATGTCCGGCGCCCTCACCCAGGCCGTGGTGCGGGCGCGCGAACTGGAGGAGAGCGACTCGGCGACGCAGCGGACCGCCCTGCTGGCCGAGGCATCCCTCACGCTGGGGCGGAGCCTCGACCTGCAGACCACCCTGGCCGAGACCTGCCGGCTCCTGGTTCCGCGTTTCGCGGACTGGTGCTCGGTGCAGCTCCTGCGCGACGGGCAGCTCGAGACGGCGGCCGTCCAGCACCGCGATCCGGAGACCACCGCGTGGGCGCTGAGCATGCAAGGCGCTTTTCCCACCGACATGGACGCCCCGACGGGTGCGGCCAACGTCATCCGCACCGGGCTCAGCGAGCACTTCCCGTTCATCCCCCAGGAGCTGGTGGAGGCCGGCGCCCAGAGTGAGGAGCACCTCCAGATCCTGCGTCGCCTCGGCCTGACCAGCGCGATCGTCGCGCCGCTCACCGGGCGCCAAGGGGTCTTCGGCGTCGTCACCCTGATCCACGCCGAGTCGGGTCGCCGGTACGGCGCGCAGGACCTGGGCTTCCTCGAGGCGGTCGCCGACCGCGTGGCGATGGCTCTCGACACGGCCGCCTCGTTCGCGAGGCAGGGCGAGCGGCTTGCCGGCGTCACCCTGGTCGCCGAGGCCGCCCAGCGCGCGATCCTGGCGCCGCCCCCGGAGAGGGTCGGGCCGGTCGCGCTCTCTGCCCGCTACGTCAGCGCAGCCGTGGAGGCCCAGGTCGGGGGTGACCTCTACGAGGTCGTGGCGGCCCCGGGGTCGGTGCGGCTGCTCGTCGGGGACGTCCGCGGCAAGGGTCTCGCGGCAGTGCGCACCGCCACCGTGGTGCTCGGCGAGTTCCGTGCCGCCGCGGCCGGGACCAGCGACCTCGCCCACGTCGCGCGCGAGATCGACGAGCGGATGCGCGCGCACCTCCTCACCGACGAGGACTTCGTCACGGGCGTCCTGGTCGAGATCACCGACGACGGTCGCTTCACCGTCGTCTCCTGCGGGCATCCGGCACCAGTCGTGCTGCGCGCGAGCGGTGCGGTCGACATGGTCGAGCTCGACCACGCGCCGCCACTGGGGCTCGGCGTCGACCCGGTGCCGGCGTCGGGTCGGCTGGAGCCCGGGGACCGAGCGCTGCTCTTCACCGACGGTCTGGTCGAGGCGCGCACGCGAGACGGCGCGTTCGTGGACCCGGCCCCGCTGTTCCGCACGGCCGGCACCGCGCCGTTCGACCTGGCCCTGTCCCAGGTCCTGGAGGAGCTTCTCCAGACGACCGGACACAGCCTCGACGACGACCTGGCCCTGCTCCTCGCGCGCTACGAGCCCGACGCGGACTGAGACCCTCGCCGGACGACCGGACGTACCCCGCCGGCGATGAAGACCTCGGGAGTCATCGCAGTCCTGCTCGCGTGCCGATCCTGGCCGTCCCTGCTGCCGCGGATAGGCCCGGGGCCCTGCGTGGGGCCGGGGCGGGCGCGCCCGCTTCGCCTCGATCGAGCGGCGGCGCTAACCGCCTAGCTCCCACACCACGGGCGTGAGCGGGTCCGGCTCGTAGCTGCAGTAGGTGCCGGTGCGCACCGTCCGGTCGAGGTGGGCACCGAGGTCGGCGTGCTCCTCGCCGAGCCGGCGCAGGGCGTAGCGCAGCGACCGCGCGACGCTCGTGCGCGCCCGCTCCGAGGTGCCGCCGACGGTGCGTGCCCGGCCTCCCAGACCCACGGCCCGCGTCAGCTCCGCCACCAGGTAGTCCCGGTCGCGCTGGGCCAGGGTCAGTCGAGCCAGGTCGTCGTGCTCCTCCGCCTCCGCGATGTCCTCCTCCACCTCGCCGAGCCGCCTGCGGTACGCCGCCCGCGCCTCGTCGTCGAGCACCGGCAGCCCGACAGCGGGGACGCCGACCCCGTCGAGACCGGCGTCCGCGCGAGCTGAGCGCAGCGTGCCCTGCTCCACCGCAACCAGATCGAGGACGTGGAACTCCCGGCCCGGCGCCGCCAGCAACCGCTCGAGGTAGCGGAAGCCCTTGAGGTCGGGGACCAGCACCTCGTGACCTCGGAAGCACACCGATCGGCCCCGGCCGGCCCGCCGGAACGTCGCCGAGATCGAGCCGCCGGACGTGGGGACCGGTGGCGGCCCCACCGCGCGTCCGTCGAGCAGTTCGCGCACCTGGTCTGCCCGGCCCGGGGCGCCGAACCCCGCGAAACCCGCGAGCGCCGCCTCCCACTCCATGCGCGCCCTCCCGGCACTCCCGGCGACCTCGTGGGCATGACCCAGCACCACCCGGGCGCCGGCCGTCTCGTAGGGCGCCCCCAGGTCGGCCCAGGCCGCGACCGCGCCCGACGAGGCATCGATGGCGGCGTCGGTGTCGCCGGCGAGCAGCGCCTCACGTGCGGTCGCCAGGGCCGCCGAGGCAGCCAGGCCGGGGCTCGGGTGGCGCTCGGCGACGTCCCGCAGGGCAGAAGCCGCCGTTGAGAGCGTCCCCGCGTCGCCGGCCACCGCGGCGATCTCAGCCTGGGCGTCGTACAACGGTGCCAGTCGTAGGTCACCGAAGGGCGGGCGCTCCTTCCAGGGCACCTCGATCGGGTGTTCGATGGCGTCGGCCACCAGGGCGGCGGCCGTGGTCACGTCGCCCTGCGCGAGCCGCAGCAGGGCCAGACCGGGGTGGGGTGACCAGGCGTGCTCGTGCGCCGCCAGGAAGGCCTCCTCGGCGCCCTCAAGGTCGCCCTTGCGGAGACGGATGTTGCCCAGCTCGACGAGCGGCCAGCCGAACTCACGGCGCATCCAGGGTCGCAGCTCCTCGCACGCACCCAGGGCTTCGGCCTCCGCGAGATCGCACGGCCCGGTCACCCGCAGGATCTCGGCCCGGTGCACCCGGCAGCGGCCGTGGACGCCGCCGTAGGCGGAGCCATGACGCCATCGCTCCATGACCTCGGTCCACTCCCGGGCCCGGTCGTGCAGCGCCAGGCCCTGGGCGGCACAGATGAGCTCGCAGTACATCATCCCGGTCGTCAGCGGGTCGACCTCGCCGGACATCAGCTGCACGGCCACCTCGTCGAGGAGGTCGAGCCCGTCGGCGACGCGGCCCTCGGCGATGAGTACCCGTCCCGTCGCCGTCCGGCCGATGGTGACCGCGGCCGGCACTTCGAGCCGCTCGCCCAGCTCGATGGCCAGCGCCGCGGCGGCCAGGGCACCCACGGGGTCGCCGCACATGACCCGCTCGTAGGCCCGGGTCATGGCCACGACGGCGTGCGCCGGCGCGTCGGCATCCTCGCCGACCAGCCGCTCCGCGCGACGCAGCCAGCCCCGCACCGGCGCCATGAGGCCGGTATCGATCATCAGGAACATCGCGACCATGCCGGCTGCCCAGGCGGCCTCACGCTCGGCGCCGTCGCCGAGGTGACGTGAGTAGAGGTCCTCCCACGACGCGATGGAGAGCTCGAGCTCCCCGACGCCGTACGCCGCCTGGGCGCGCACCTTCAGCAGCTCCGGGTGGTCGTCGGTCGAGCGCTCGCGGCCGACTGCGTCGAGGGCAGTCGGCCAGTCCCCGACCGCCAGCGCCGCTCGGGCGCGGTCCAGGCCGGTCACTGTCGCATTGTGACATCGATTGTCACGCCTTGGTGATGACGGACACGGCGTCCGTCATCGACGAGAGGAAACGACCATGCACCTCCCCAAGGAGCAGATCCCGACCCGCATCGACGTACCAGGAGCCGTCGCCCGCCAGCTGAAGGGCTTCGGGGCGACCACGGCCGACGAGACCATGGGGGCGGAGTACTTCTCGCTCGCGGCGGGCACCGACATCGCCCCGTTGCTCGCGGGGCTCGAGGGCGACCAATGCCAGGCGCCGCACTGGGGCTACCTCATCACCGGCGAGGTCGCGGTCAGCTACGGCGACGGCAGTGCCGAGCAGGTCAGCGGCGGCGATGTCTTCTTCTGGCCCGGTGGCCACAGCGTCGCGGTGCACGAGGACGCCGAGGTCGTCCTCTTCTCCCCGCAGGTCGCCCACGGACGCGTCATCGACCACCTGCACGCCCAACTGGTGCCCGCCGGCTCCTGACCCGACCCGCCTGTGCCATCGAACAGGAGACCCGCCGCCGCGGTGAGTCAGGCGAGGCGAGCCGCGGCGGCGGCGACCCGCTCGTCGGTCGCGGTGAAGGCGACCCGCACATGGCGGTTGCCCTTGCGGCCGTAGAAGGAGCCGGGCGCGACCAGGATGCCGCGCTCGGCGAGCCAGGAGACGGTGTCCCAGCAGTCCTCGTCACGCGTCGCCCAGAGGTAGAGCGAGGCCTCGGAGTGGTCGATGCGGAAACCGGCGCCCTCGAGGGCGGTGCGCAGCACGACGCGGCGGGCGGCGTACGTCGCGTGCTGGACGGCGACGTGCTCGTCGTCGTCGAGCGCGGCGACCATGGCCCGCTGCTGGGGGCCGGGCATCTGGAGCCCGAGGTTCTTGCGTACGGCGAGCAACTCGCCGACCAGCGCAGCGTCACCGGCGACGAAGGCGCACCGGTAGCCGGCCAGGTTGGAGCGCTTGGACAGCGAGTGGACGCTGAGGATGCCGTCGGCCGAGCCGCCACAGACGTCGGGGTGCAGCACGGAGACCGGCTCGGCCTCCCACGCGCACTCGAGGTAGCACTCGTCGGAGACCAGGATCACGCCGCGCTCGCGGCACCAGTCGACGACCTTCTTGAGGTGGTCGACCGGCAGCACCCGCCCCGTGGGGTTGGACGGCGAGTTGAGCCATAGCAGTGCCGGCGTCTCAGGGCCGAGCGACGTGAGCGAGTCGGTCGCGACCGCGCGGGCGCCGGCGAGCGCCGCGCCGACCTCGTAGGTCGGGTAGGCCAGCTCGGGGTAGACGATCAGGTCACCGGCGCCGAGGCCGAGGTGTACGGGCAGCGACCCGATCAGCTCCTTGGAGCCGATGACGGGCAGTACCTGGTCGAGACCCAGGCCGGTCACCCCGTGCCGGCGCGAGAGCCAGTCGAGGCAGGCCTGCCGGGTCTCGGGCAGGCCGACCGTGAGCGGGTAGCCGGGCGAGTCGGCCGCGTCGCGCAGCGCCTGCTGGACGACCTCGGGCGTGTGGTCGACCGGGGTGCCGACCGACAGGTCGACGATGCCGTCAGCGTGCGAGCGCGCCCGGGCGGCGTACTCGGTGAGGTGGTCCCAGGGAAAGTCCGGGAGCCGGGCGGAGACCTTGGGCCGGAGGCCGAAGGTCACTCGTCGTGCTCTTGCGGCGGCAGCGCGGAGACGATGGGGTGGTCCTTGTCGATCTCACCCATCTTGGCGGCGCCACCGGGCGAGCCGAGGTCGTCGAAGAAGCCGACGTTGGCGGTGTAGTAGTCCTTCCACTGCTCCGGCACGTCGTCCTCGTAGAAGATCGCCTCGACCGGGCAGACCGGCTCACACGCGCCGCAGTCGACGCACTCGTCCGGGTGGATGTAGAGCATCCGCTTGCCCTCGTAGATGCAGTCGACCGGGCACTCGTCGACACAGGCACGGTCCTTGAGGTCGACACATGGCTGGGAGATGACGTAGGTCACCGGTTCCTCCTGAGGACGGTCGATCCGGGGCGTTCGAGAGCAGGGCCAGCCTAGTATCCCGACGTGGCCGACACGCAGGAACCCCAGCATGTGGGCCAGCACGTGGGCCAACATGTGGGCGCGCACGGGCTCGGCCCACACATCGTCGGCCAACGGATCGTCGTACGCCGTGTGCTGCCTGGCGAGACCGGCCCGTCCGGCGGCCCGCGCCAGACCGACCTGCTCGGGGTCTGTACGGCGTGGGGTGACGGCGTGTGCGTCGTCCAGCCCGCGGCCGGTCCCCCGGTGACCATCGCGCTCGCAGAGATCGTGTCCGGCAAGCCGGTGCCGCCACGGCCCTCGGTACGGCAGCGGGTGCCGGCCCGCGAGGCGCAGGAGCGCGGCTTCGCGCTGTTCGCCGACCTCGAGACCCACCCGGTCGGCGACTGGGTGCTGCGCCGTTCCCCCGCCGCGACCGCCCGCCGGGCCAACTCGGTGCTCGCCTTCGGCCCGTCCGGCGTGCCCGACGACTACGCCCAGGTCGTGGAGTTCTACGCCGCCTCGACCGGCCGCCCGATCGCGGCCGTGCTCCCGGACTCCGCCGAGGACGACCTCTTCCGCGGCCACGGCTGGGCGCTGGAGAGCCACGACGCCGACACCGTCTTCCAGCTCGCCGCGGTCAGCCAGGCGATGCGGTCGCTGCGTCATGCCGACGTGGCGGGCGTCCAGGTGGACGTAGACGGACACCAGGCCACGGCCCGCCTGCTGCTCGACACCGGCGAGCAGGTCGGCGGCGGGGTGGCGGCGTACGACCGCGACTGGGTGGGCTTCCGCAGCCTCGAGGTCGCGCCTGAGCACCGTCGGCGCGGGCTGGCGCTCGCGGTCATGGCCGCACTGCTCGACTGGGGCGCCGAGCAGGGCGCCACCACGGCCTACCTTCAGGTGCTGGGCGACAACGAGCCCGCCCTGGCGCTCTACGAGCGGCTCGGCTTCCGCGAGCACCACCGCTACCGCTACCTCGCCCCGACCTGAGCGCCCGCTCCGTCATCCGACCGGGTGCCCGGCCACGGCCTCGTAGACCGCGGTCGCGGCCGCCAGCACGTCCTCGACCGAGAGCAGCGGGTCCTGCGCGAAGGCGAAGACCTCGTGCATCACGGCACCGTCGACGAAGACCACCTCGGTGCCCGTGAACGCCAGACCGCCCTCCTTGCCGGTCATCTGGATCGCCTGGCCGCCCGGGATACCGGCCAGCTCCAGCGGAGTGACCACCGTGCCGGGGTCGGGCTCGGAGTTGGCGGCGAACAGTCGCGCGGCCTCGGCCTCCGCCTGCTCCGGGGAGGCGTAGGAGGCTGCGATGGACATGGCGAAGCCCTCACCGCCGCTGGGCTGGAAGGAGAGCGAGGCGGCCTCGAGCATGCCGCTGTCCTTCAGCTCCTGCACCGTCTTCTCGTGCTCACGGGCGAACGCCTTGAGGTCGGTCAGGGTGGCCACACCGTCTGCCGTGAAACCCGGGAGCGCGTCCACGACGTGGTCGGTGAGCGGGACCGGCTCGGGCGCGGCCGGCGTGCTCTCGGACGGCGTGGTCTCCGAGGGCGTGGCCTCCGAGGGTGCGGGCGTTGCGTCGACCGCGTTGGACGCAGGGGTGTCGTCGCCGCAGCCGGCGACCAGCAGCGTGGTCGTCGTGATGACGGCGGCGAAAGCGAGCCGGGTGCGCGGGATGCTCTTCATGGTCTGGGCCTCTCGGAGGGGTCGGATGAACGACTTCGACGTTAGGTACGGCGAACGGTCCGTCGGCACCGCCGTACGTCCCCGCCGGCCCGTCCGCGAGGACTGCGCGATCCCCTTCCGCAGGAGGGGGTGCTGAGGCGCCCGAGTGGCTAGCGTGAGCCCATGCGAGACGGCGAGCGGGCGGACCCGCGCTGGACCGGTTGGTGGGACCTGGCTCTGGCCGCGGCCCTCCTGGCGGCGACCGTGGTCGAGACGGCCCTCGCGACCGACGACGACGTCCTGCTCCGGATCCTGCTGGCCTCCCTGGCCCCGCTCGGGCTGTTCTGGCGCCGCACCCAGCCCGCCCTCTCGGTGGCCCTGGTCAGCCTCGCGCTCGCGTCGGAGTCGGTGGTCACCGAGTCACCCGACCAGGTCGCGCTGCTGCTCGGGATCCTGGTGAGTGCCTTCTCCGTGGCCGCCTACGCCGAGCGCCGCGAGGCCCTGCTGGGGCTGGGGCTGCTCGCTGCGGCGATCTCCCTCTCGATCAGCGTCGACCCGTCCGACTCCGTCTCCAACATCCCGCCCACCCTCGCGCTCTTCCTCGCGCTGCCCGCAGGGCTCGGCTTCGCGTTCCGCCGCCGCGGCCGCGATCTCGCGACGCTCGCCGGGAGCAACGAGGCACTGCGCCGCGAGGCGGAGACCGCGGTCGAGGACGAGCGACGACGCATCGCCCGCGAGCTGCACGACGTGGTCTCCCACGCGGTGACCCTGATCGCCGTACAGGCCGAAGCCGGTCAGGCCCTGCTGGACACGGAACCGGAGGGCGCCCGTCGGGCCCTGGCCGCGATCGGCGCCACCAGCCGCGACGCCCTCGCCGAGCTGCACGCGATGCTGTCCCTCCTGCGCGAGCCCGCCGGCTCCGACGCTCCCGCTGGGCTGTCCCGGCTCACGGCGCTCGTGGAAGGGGCCAGAGCGGCCGGGGTGGGCGTCTCGCTCACGGAGGAGGGCAGCCCGGGCGGGCTCACCCCGGCCGTGGACCAGGCGGCGTTCCGGTTCGTGCAGGAGGGCTTGACCAACGCCATGCGACACACGCTGTCCCCTCGCGTCGACATCGTCCTGCGCCACGACACCGAGGCGCTCCACCTGCGCGTCGACAGCACCGGCCCGACCCACCAGTCGTCGTACGGCGGGACCGGCTCGGGCCTGGCCGGACTCCGCGCACGGGTGCTCGCCCTCGGCGGCACCTTCGAGGCGGGCCCGGGCGCCACCTCCGGCTACTCCGTGGTCGCCACGCTCCCGCGGACCGCCTCGTGATCCGCGTCGTCGTCGTCGACGACGAGGAGCTGGTGCGTGAGGGTCTCGTCGTCATCGCCGGCGCCGGCCCCGGGATCGAGGTGGTCGGCCAAGCGGCCGACGGTGTGGACGCGGTCTCCGTAGTCGCCAGGACGGCCCCGGACGTCGTGCTGATGGACATCCGGATGCCCCGGCTCGACGGCATCGAGGCCACGTCGCGCATCGTCGAGAGCCATCCGGCGTGCCGCGTCCTCGTGCTCACCACGGTTGAGACCGACGAGGTGGTCCACGCGGCGCTGCGGGCAGGAGCGAGCGGCTTCCTGCTGAAGAGCTCGCCGCGCGACCAGCTGTGGCACGGCATCGCCGCCGTGGCGTCGGGGGACGCCTTGCTCGCGCCCAGCATCACCCGACGCCTGATCGAGGCCCACCTCACCTCACCCCGCATTGGCGCGGCACGGACGATGCAGCTCACCGAGCGTCAGACCGACGTCGTACGACTTGTCGCGCGCGGGCTGTCCAACCGCGAGATCGCGGCTGACCTGCACCTGGCGGAGACGACCGTCAAGGGCTACCTCAGCGAGGTGCTGACCCGGCACGCGCTGCGGGACCGGACCCAGCTCGTCGTCCTGGCCTACGAGTCAGGCCTCGTCCGGCCGGGAGAGTCCCCCACCTGACCTGCGCTGACCTCCCGCGCCAAGTCAGTCGATCGAGCCGGGCGGCTTGCAGATGACGGTGTCGGACGGCGTGTAGCTGGTGTGGAACTTCTCGGAGTGGTCGAGCTCGTCGGAGCCGGGCTTCTTGAAGTAGCGCCACACGTCGATCTGGAAGCCGGAGTAGCCGGTGTTGGGGTAGCAGTCGGGTGTGTCGAGGGTGCGGGTCGCGGGCGAGACGTAGGCGTAGCGGTCGCCGGTGCGGGTGGTGATGTCCCAGTACTTCGTGGAGTACATCGAGACCGTCAGCTCACCCTGCGAGGAGCCGGTGCTCGGGTTGAGGTTGGCCTCGATCAGCACGCCGTACGGCGTGTCGTTGCGGAACTGCAGGTCGACGGCGCCCCAGGCCACGGTGGCCTCGCGGCCGACCGGGTAGCGGTCGATGTAGAACGAGTGCGGCTTGTGCTCGATGTCCTCGAGCCCCGCGAAGAACATCGCGTTGAACGTCGTCGTCGCCATCTGCGAGACGCCGCCGCCGAGGTCCTCCTTGAAGATGCCGTTACTGATGATGAAGCCCTCGGTGAAGCCGTTCTCGCGCGTGCGCTCCCCGACGACGCCGTTGAGCGAGAACGTCTCGCCGGGCTCGAGCACGGTGCCGTTGACCAGCTCGGCGGCACGGCCGATGTTGATGTTGCGGTACTCCGCGTAGGGGAAGTAGGTCGTGAACGTCGAGACCTGCTCCTTGATCTTCAGCGCGCGGGCGTCCTTCGTGGTGAACTCGGGCTCGTCGACGGTCGCCTCGACCTTCATCTCACGCTCGCCCTCGGACTTGGCGACCAGCGTCAGGAACGCGTCGGTCACGTCGGCGGGGTCGTAGGTGACGCCGGGCTTCGCCGGGATGACCCGCGGCTTGCCGTCGACCACCTCGAACGACGCGTCGACGGGGGCACCGTCGTCGCTGATGCCGGAGGCGACCAGGGTGGTGAGCTTCTTGGTGTTGAGCGAGGGCACCAGGGCGCCGTCCTCCGCCTTCATCCCCAGCACGGGCGCGAACTCACGCGGCTGGAGCCGGATCCGCGAGTCGCCGAACACCAGCGTCACCGGCCCGGACAGCGCGGGGTTGGCGAAGTCGTCGAGCGCGGCCTGGACGTCGGCGTCGTCGATCTCCGGCTGCGACGGGGACAACGTGAGCTCGGCGTCGTCGTCGGAGAGGTACGCCGCGACCAGCGCGTCGCGTGCCTCGTCGGGGTCGATGGCGTCGCCCGCGACGGGGTCGGTGACGACGATCTCACCGTTCCTGAACGCCACGGCGCCGTCGGTGGGCTCCGTGCCGAGGTCACCGGCCAGGCGCTTGACGAGCGCCTCCATGGCGTCCTCGTCGACGTCGACCACTGCGTCGAGGTCGTCGCCGCCGGTGTAGTAGTCCCAGAGCCGGGTGGGCTCCCAGCTCTGCTCGCCACCGGCCTGCTCGACCGACGCGGCGTAGTCGACCGAGAGCCCGGCTTCCTCTGGGCTGACCGACTCCGTGCTGCCGTCGACCTTGACGTTGATCGGTGCGTCGGCCCGGTCGGCCAGACCGGCCTCGAGCGCCGACGCCGCGCCCTCCGGCGTACGGCCGCCGATCTCGACCCCGGCGACGGTCGCGCCGCGCGGCACCTTGTCGCCGGCGGAGAGGTAGGCCGCGGTGTAGCCGCCCGCCACCAGGAGCACGAGCCCCACCAGGACGAGCCAGACGACGCGGCCGCCCTCGCGCTCACGACGCGGGTCGGGCTCGGTCGGTGTCGTCTCGTCCCACAGGGTCACCGCTGCATCCTATGAAGCGGAGGGCCCGTTACCCGTATCCGCCCGCCTGCTGGTAGGTCTCGGCAGGGTCGCGAGGGACACGACGAGCACCGCGACGGCGAGCCCGAGGAGCAGGTAGCCGTTGGTGTCGGCCGAGATCACGTAGTCGCCCTCGGGACGCGGCACCGACAGGTAGCCGACCAAGGCGGCCCACCCCACCCCGAACGACGCCCGCAGCCACCAGCCGGCCGGCAGGGCGTAGACGGTGGCGGCGGTCGCCAGGGCGCCGAGCAGCAGCCCCCACCAGATCGTGTGCAGGGCGACCGCGGCCAGCCCCACGACGGCCCCGCCGAGCAGCAGGCCGACGGCGACGACGGGCTTCACGGACTCAGAGGCCGGCGAACAGGTCGGTCTCGAGACCGTCGTCGCCGACCTCGCCGCGCGTGCCCTTGGCGATCCGGTAGTACTCGATGCCCCACGCCGTCGAGCCGACGTTGTTGGACAGGGCGAAGAACGGCCCGTCGGTGGTGATCTGCGTCTTGTGCGCCGCCAGCGCGGACATCTTCTGCTCGTGGAAGTCCTGGGCGTCGACCATGGCCGCGAGGTTGTCGTCGGAGGTCACGAAGGGCGGCAGCGGACCGTCGGGGTCCATCCCCTCGAACGTGGTCGTGTCACCGGCGTCGCGCAGGGAGCGGAGCCCGGCGCGCATCCGGGTCTCGGACATCGCACCCCAGTAGACCTTCGGGATGTCCCACGCCTCGCCGAGGTCACGACGGTAGGACGGTACGGCGGCCAGCGCGGCGCCGTACGTCGCGACGCGGTGCGCCTGGATGTGGTCGGGGTGGCCGTAGCCGCCGAACTCGTCGTAGGTGACCAGCACCTGCGGGCGGACCTCGCGGATCACCGCGACCAGGTGGGTGGCCGCCTCGGTCAGGTCGGCGTGCCAGAACGCGTTGTCGTGCACCTCGTCGGCGGCGACCGCGTGGCCGTCCTCGTGCCACTTCATGCCCGAGTCGCGGTAGGTGCCGAAGCCACCCAGGAATCGGTGGTCGGTGACGCCGAGCGCGGCCATCGCGTCGTCCAGCTCGCCGCGCCGGTGCTCGCCCAGCGTGTCGTCCTGGTCGGCCGCGAGGTGCTCGAGACCGGGGACGAGGATCTCGCCCATCTCGCCCGCCGTGCAGGTGACCAGGGTGACCCCGCGTCCTTCCGCGACGTACTTCGCCATCGTGGCGCCCTGGCCGATGGACTCGTCGTCGGGGTGGGCGTGGACCAGCAGCAGCCGGTGACCCGGCGTTTCACTCATGTGGGAATCGTAGTGTCACCCACCCGACGCCTCGGTGCCGCCGGCAGGTCCAACGGGGTCGCGACCGGCGCCGCGTCGTCGTCGCGGTCCAGCCACCCGTCGTACTCGTCGACCAGCAGCTCCACCACGAGCTCAGGCGCATCGCTGAGCACCGCCCACGGGTGGTCCTCGTCGTCGTCCTCGCCGTGCAGGCGTTCCCGCACCACGCTGGCTTCGAAGCCGTCGCGGGTCAGGCGGTCGCGCACCGCGCGGGCGTCGTCGGCGTCGAAGAAGATCGCGCGCAGCAAGGCGTCGGGGGACCCGAGCCGGGCGGCGATCTCGGGCAGGAACGGCCGGTCGGGCTCGAGCCAGTCGACCTCGCCCAGCTCGTCGCGGGTCAGCCAGCGCACCTGGTCGTGCTCGGTCGGCTCCGGCTCCCCCGCCACCAGCCGTGCGAACGCGACGGTCAGCTCGTGGGTCTGGTTGCCTGGCTGGCCGATCGGCGCCCGCCCGGCCAGCCAGCCCGTGACCTCGACGGTGCAGCCGAGCTCCTCGGCCACCTCGCGCTCCAGGGCCGCTGCGGGGTCCTCTCCCGGCTCCACCTTGCCTCCGGGCAGCTCCCAGCGCCCCGCGGCCTCAGGGGGCGCCGTACGGCGGGCCGCGAGCACGCGTGAGTGGCGCACGATGGCGGCTCCGACGACCTGGGACATGCCGCCCAGGCTATCCACGGTGGTTGAGGCGCGAAGGCGCCCCGGCGCCTGAGCCTCGAAACCCCCCATCGGTACCAGCCTTCGGCGCTCGCCGACGGCGACGGACGTCGTCGTGGTCGTCATCGCCTTCCTCGTCGACTACTTCTTCCACTTCGTGATCACGTTCCTGCTGCTGCTCGCATGCGGTCGCCGACCTTGGGAAGGAAGTGCGCATTCACGCGATCGCGCGGCGAGCTCAACGCGGCCGCGAACCCGCGACTCAGACGCCGCGAATCCGCGACTCCAGTATCGCGAATCCGCGACAGAGATACCGCGAATCCGCGACGAAGTCATCGTCATCGCAGGTCAGCGCAGTAGGATGCAGGCATGGCCACCATGGGTCCACTGACGGGCATGCGCACCAGGTACGCGCAGGGACTGGTCGAGGAGACCCTCGAGGACACCCCCATCACGGTCATCCAGGGCGCCCGCCAGGTGGGCAAGAGCACGCTGGTCCGAGAGGTGGTCGCCGATCGGGACGCGACCGTGCTGAGCCTGGACGGGACCGCGACCTACAACGCCGCCCGGGCCGACCCCGACGCGTTCGTCCGCCAGTCCGACGGACTGCTGGTCATCGACGAGGTCCAGCGCGTGCCAGAGCTCGTGCGCGCGATGAAGGACGCCGTCGAAGAGGACCGGCGACCGGGACGGTTCCTGGTCACCGGGTCTGCTGACCTGCTCCAGATCCCCGGCACCGAGGAGAGCCTGGCCGGCCGGGCTGAGACCGTGGTCCTGTACGGGCTGAGCCAGGGGGAGCTGGCCGGTCGCCGGGAGGACTTCGTCGACCGCCTCCTGGCGGGCGACGAGAAGGCGATGCGCAGCCGGGCCGGCACGCTGACCCGCGACGACTACCTCCAGGTCATCTGCGCCGGCAGCTACCCCGAGCCGTTGAGCCGGGCCGAACGACGCCGCAACGCCTGGTTCGACAACTACGTGCAGCGCATCATGACCCGCGACGTCCAGGATGTGAGTCGTCTTGCCCACCTGGACCGCCTGCCCGACCTGCTCCGGTTGCTGGCAGCCAACACCTCCGGGGAGCTGGTCAAGGCGCGGGTCGGCAACGGCGCCGGCATCCCCGAAACCAGCCTGCCCGGCTACCTGGACCTGCTGGAGACCCTGTACCTCATCCACGTGCTGCCCGCCTGGGGTGACAACCTCACCAAGCGGGTCACGGGACGCCCCAAGGTCTCCTTGCTCGACACCGGCCTCGCGGCACGGCTCAACCACGTCACGCCCGCGGCGATGGCGCCGGGAGCCGTCAGCGACGCCGCGGGTGGCCTGTTCGAGTCCTTCGTCGCAGGCGAGCTCCGCCGCCAGCTGGTGTGGGCCGAGACGCCCGCACGGCTCTTCCACTTCCGTGACCGCGACGGCCTGGAGGTCGACATCGTTGTCGAGAGCGACGGACGACAGGTGGCCGGCGTGGAGATGAAGGCCGCCGGATCGGTCTCGCAGGGGGACTTCAAGGGACTGACTTTCCTGCGGGACAAGCTGGGCAGCCGGTTCGCGATGGGAGTCGTCCTCTACACCGGAACACAGGCGCTGCCGTTCGGAGACCGACTCTGGGCCCTGCCCTACTCGTCACTCTGGGCCTAGGCCGATCAGGCGGTGCCAGTGCTGCTGTTTCTAGGCTCGTCGCTCGCGCTCCTCGCACCTCAACCACCGCCAGGCCCCCCTCGGTGGTTGAGGCGCGAAGGCGCCCTGGCGCCTGAGCCTCGAAACCACCGTGGGGCACTAACGTCGCCCCATGCCCTCCTCCCCCGGCATCCACCTGGTGCGGACCGACGAGAACGCCGACGAGATCGACGCCCTCGCCGGGCTCGTGGGCGGGCGGGTCGGGGTCGAGGCCGTACTGGAGGACCTGGACCGAGCCGGACGCCGTTCCTGGCTGCCGCTCCCCGCGGTCCACCAGGCCTTCACCTTCGACGCCGCCGACCGCCGCGACCTCCGGTGGTGGCCGCAGGGCGTGACGACGTCGGCCGACGCGTCCGAGACCGGGACGGTCGGCGGACGCCGGCTGGTCGTCGTGGCGTGGTACGCCAAGCAGCTGCCCGGCGACCGCAGCGGCAACCACGGCGCCCGGATCACGATCTTCGACCTCGACACCCGCCGCTACCGCCACGTGCTGCTGGTGGTGCCGGAGCTGAAGGACGGCGTCCTGGGGCTCTCGCCCCTGCGGGTGCACGCCGGCGGCCTGGTGTGGTGCGGGCCCTACCTCCACGTCGCGGCCACCGCGAAGGGCCTCTTCACCTGCCGCCTGGACGACCTGGTGCGGGTCCCCGACGCCCTGGCCGGCCCCGCGAACCAGCTGGGCATCCTCAACGACCGCGTGGCGTCGTACGGCTATCGCTACGTGTTGCCCACGCGCTTCGCTTACCAGGCCCAGACCGACGAGGGCGAGGAGCGCCTGCGCTACTCGTTCCTGTCGCTCGACCGGTCATCCTCGCCGCCGGCACTCATCGCCGGTGAGTACGCCCGAGGCACAGCCACCAGGCGGCTCGTGAGCTTCCCGCTCGACGCGGACACGCTGCTGCCCGCCACCGACGACGACGGCGTCTCCCGCCCGCTCGGCCTGGGCGTGGGCGTGGGCCAGATGCAGGGTGCGGTGATGGCCGGGGGGCGCTACCACCTGACGGTGTCGCACGGGTCGTTCACGCCCGGCTCCCTGTACGTCGGTCAGCCCGGCGACCTGCGCCGGCACCGGTTCGCGACCCCGATGGGGCCCGAGGACATCGCCTACTGGCCGGACACCGACCTGCTGTGGTCGGTCACCGAGCACCCGTGGCGGCGCTGGATCTTCTCGATGCGGCGCTCCCGCTTCGCGTGAGCGGCCTCAACCAGCCGCGGGGCGAAGTGCCCGTAAATGCGACAGGCGGTCCGGGCCCTTCTCTCGCAGCGGCGTGAGAGGAAGGCCCGGACCGCGTCTGTGCGTCCCGTCTTGGGGCAGTGTTGCTAGGGGGATACGGAAGATACCCCTGAGAGTCCGCTCCGGGGCACTAGGTGCCCCGGAGCTTCCTCACGTGGTGGTGCTAGATCAGCGAACCCGCTTCGGGTTCGTGGTGTCGCCCAGCGTCTTCGCGGTCTTGACGACCACGGCGACGTACTTGGTGAGGCGGCCACCGTTGCGGTCACGCACGATGAACACGGCGTTGCCGAACTGGTTCAGGCCCTTCGTCTTGCCGACCTGGATCCGGCGACCGTCGATCACCTTGAACAGCCGAACCTCAGCACCCTGCGCGATCGACGGGGCGTTGACCTTCAGCTTGTCGTTGGCTGCACCGTTGTCGTTGCCGGAGAGCTTGGCGACGATGGCGACGGGCCCGACGGGCTCATCGGCGACGAAGACGACCGAGTCGTTCAGCGTCTCGATGCCGTCGTTGGACGTCACCGTGGCGGTGATGTTGGCGACGCCGGCCTGTGTACCGATGAAGGTGTAGAACGCCTTGCCCTGCGCGTTGGTCGTGCGCTCGACGTTGGCGTCGCCGTCGCCGGCTCCCGGGCCGTTGCGGATGAACTCCACAGCGACGTTCGGGATCGGGTTGCCCTCCTGGTCCAGGACGGTGACGGTCTCTGTGACGGCAGTGCCGACCGGGACCTCGCCCTCGGGGGTGGACTCGATCGTCGTGGTGGTCACGACCGACTCGTAGAACTCCACGTCGGCGGTGCCGGTGCGGGGCTCGTCGGTCGAGGGAAGAGCGGTGCCGGTGGTGGTTGTGTACTCGTACGAGTCCGAGCTCCAGGTGCCGGTGATCGTGGCGCTGGCGGCCTGGGAGGCGGTCACGTAGAAGTCACCGTTGTCGTCGAAGTCCGAAACCACGGGGCTCGTGACGACGGTGACGTCCTCCTCGTTGTCCGTGATGGCAACAGACTCGCCGCCGACGAGGTTCCCGAACTGGTCGGTCACGAACACGTCGTAGAAGACGCGGTCGCCGACCATGGCCGGGTCGGTGGGACCGTCCTGCTCGCTCGCAGGCGAGAGGGCGATCTCAACCGTGCCACCGTTGAGCGGCGTGGCGGACGTGTAGTCCACGTCCTCGGTGTCGGAAACGCCGGTGCCGGCAGTCGCCGTCACGATCGACGTGACGAGGCCGTCGTCGTCGAAGCCCGCGTCGCGCTCGATCGCGGTCTTGAAGGTGACCTCGCCAGCAGCGTTGGTCACCGCCGTGATCGACGTGCCGAGGTTGACCAGGTTGCCGGCGTCAGCACCGACGACGGAGGGGGTCTCCTCCGCACCGCTGGTGAAGAAGCCCTTGTCGACCGTCAGCGTGACGAGCTGGCCGGCGACGGGGTCGCGGTCAGTGCCGAGGTCGGCGCCATCGGGCTGGGTGACCGTAGCGGTGCCCGACTGGGCCTCGCCGGGGCTGACAACAGCGGTGATCGGCGTGATCACAACCGTGGAGCCGGCGGGAGCAGTGGCGCTGACGAAGTCGACGCCCTGGTCGTTGACGATGCCGCTGGCGCCGATGCCGGTGACGACCGCGTCGACGTTGCCGCCGAGCTCGGTGCCCTGCGGGGTATCGGCCGGGTCGTCGACGGTGACCTTGAAGGAACCGTCGGCGCCCGTCGTAACGGTGCGGGTGGACGTCAGCACGACACCGGTGGCGGGGACGAAGTTCGCGTCCTTGACCGGGTCGCTACCGGTGGTCCCCTGCTGGTAGGTCAGGACGACCGACCGGCCGGGAAGACCAGTGGTCTTGTCCTCGAGCACGACCTGACCGTCGACAACCTCGTCCGTGCCGGCAGGAGCCGACTCGGGGCTGGTCTCGTCGTAGGTCACGGTGGCTTCGCCAGCCTTGACCGTCAGGACCTTGCTGCTCGCGATCGCGCCGTTGCCGAGGGTGTCAGCGTCGAGTGCGGCGAAGAGCTCGTACGTGCCCGAGATGCGGGGCGCGGCCGGGAGATCGACGACGAACTTGCCGCCGGCGTCGGTGGTCTGGGTCGAGACAGCCGGGGCGGTGGGGTACCGCACCTGGGCAGAACCGTCGAAGGGCGTGACGACCCAGTAGTACTCGAGGTCCTGGCTGTCGTCGACGTCCAGGTTGCCACCGTTCTGGTTCTTGACCTGAACGAAGATGTCTCCAGAGACGTACTCGTCGAAGTCGAAGGCTGCGCCGTCCGTGGACGTACCCGCCAGCGTGGTGGGTACGGCGTTGAAGCCGGTGACCGTGATGGTCTGCGACTGCTTGTCGCCGAGGTTGGCCTCGTAAGGGTCGGAAGCCGTGGCGTTGGCGTAGTAGTACTCAGCACCCGGACCCTGGGTGGTCGTGACCTGGCCCAGGCTGTTGGTCTGACCGATCAGGTTGCCATCAGAGTCGCGAACCTCGGCGCCCACAACGGGGGTGCCGTTCTGGT
The DNA here is from genome assembly GCF_900103935.1 of Nocardioides szechwanensis. Taxonomy (GTDB): domain Bacteria; phylum Actinomycetota; class Actinomycetes; order Propionibacteriales; family Nocardioidaceae; genus Nocardioides; species Nocardioides szechwanensis. Next base: position 576,200 of record NZ_FNIC01000002.1, on the reverse strand, counting down.
CGCGCACAGTCACGACGACCGTGGCGGTCTCGCCGGCCGGCACGTTAGTGCGGTCCGCGACGGCCGTGACGGTGGTGATGACCTGCTTAACGAGGGCGAACGCCTCAGCGTCGTCCGTGGTCTGCGTGGCCTTGACGAGCAGCTCGTCATTGGTGCCGTAGTCGTAGCCGGTGATGTCGAGCACGCCCGACCAGGTACCGGTGGGAGGCGCGGGGGTGCCGGTCGTCGTGCTAGTGGCGGTGCCACCGGTCACGTAGGCGGCCGCACTCGGGTCCCAGAAGGCGAGCGAAGGCGCGCCGGTCGTCGAGGACGAGGTGCCCGACACGGCGACGTTCTGCGCGGCAACATCCGCACCGGCCCCGTCGTAGTCCGGCTTCTGGAAGACGGCGATGCTGGCCCCGTCGTTGACGTTCACGGTGTCGCTAGTCGAGTTGATCGCGACGACGTCCGGGGTGGTGGTCGTGCCATCCACACCACCGGCGGTGATGCCCACCGCGCGGATGTTCACGGTCGCGCCGTTGAGACCCGCCGCAGCCCACTCGGTCGAGAAGGCGCCGTTGTCGTTGCGAGAGACAGTGGCGATGGGGTTGTAGGTGCCCACACCGATGCTGTACTCAAAACGCACCTGCGCGACGGACGTGCCACCGAGCGCCTCGAGGCGGATCGTGGTGTTCTGGCCGTCGTTCTTGGTGGACGCGATGGCCGTGTCCGGCGCGACGACGATGACGCTGGTCGCCGTAGGCACGGAGCTGTCCAGGGGGACTGCGTTAGCTGAGGTGGCGAGGAACGGGATTCCCGTTACTGCCAGTGCGGTGATGGCCGTGGTGGCCAGTCCCCGCTTGATGCCGCTGCTGTTCATGCGTATTCCTTCCGAATGAATGATCACGAGGAACTGATGCCCTCGTCATCGAGCCGCGTCGAACTCCCGAGATGGTCGAACGACGGACCGATGCGATTGACAACTTAAAGAGCGTTACTCCCCAAGAGGTGGTTGTTGCCGTCCGAACTTTCTTCGGCAACAATTGCCGCGACGGCCCCATCCGTCGCGTCGCGAGTCTCGGTTGCCCCTCAGGAAGGAACCCCTTGTCGCAGTCGCGGAAGGCGGGCACGTCCGCCGGTCGACGTGGTCGGCCGCTCCACCTGCCCGAGGACTCCTCCAACCTCTCCGGGTCCTCCATCCGCCCCGAGTCCCGGATCGCGTGGCTGCTCGTCACCAGCCGGATCCTGGGTGCCGACCCCGACTCCGCCAGGCGCGAGTCCTTCATTTCGCGCCTTTCTGAGCGTGAAATCACCGTCGACGCCCCTCGGCTGTCGCGTTGGGAGTCCGGCGCGTTGCACGTCCCGCCGCGGGCGATCACTGCCTATGAAGAGGTGCTCGGGCGCACCCCCGGCTCCCTGACCGCGACCGTCAGCGGCCTGCGTCGGGCCTTCGGTACGCCGGCGGCGACCCGCGACCGAGGGGGCGTCGGAGCGGTGCCCGACGCCGAGCTCGACGAGCTCCTCGGGGTCGTCTCCGGGGGGTCCGCGACGGGTGCTGAGTGGCTCGCGGCGAGCACTGCCCTTCAGTACTACGACCACGTCTTTCTGCGCAACGACGACTGGAACCGCATCTGCACCGACCTGGTCCAGGAGCTCGCCACGGCGACCGGCGTCGGCTACGTCCGCCGCTTCGAGGCCGCCGTCGGCCTGCTCAACCACCCCAGCGCCAAGCGCCACGTCTCGATGGCGCTGGGCAACTTCGTCATGGACCCCGACACCCAGGTGGTCGCCCCCGTGCTCAACCTGCTCGCCGAGGTCTCCGACCAGGCCGCCAGCGACCTGGTGCTGCGGCTCCTCAACTCGCCGGCCAAGCACCTGCACCGGGCCGCCTCCTCCGTCGCGGCCGCGAAGATCGCGCGCGGACACTTCGAGGGGCGCGCGCTGCCGGCGCTCGAGGAGCACGTGGAGCGGCGGCTGGCCCGAGGAGTCAGCTTCGACGGCGACCTGGACCCGCTCGACCTGGCAGTCGAGCTGCCCGAGCCGTCCTGGACCAACGTGGAGAGTCGGCTCAGGGACCCCGGGGTCCAGGCGCTCGTGGCTCGCTCCCGCGGCACCCACGAGCTGATCGCCCCGCGCAAGGCAGCCCAGCTCGCATCACGGCTGGCGGTCGCCGTACAGGAGTCGACACCCTCCCACCACCCGGTCGAGTCGGACATGATGCTGCACCGCCTGGTGCGCGAGTCGCTGGTCCACACCCACAAGGCGCGCCGCCACCACGCCGCACTGATGCTCGCGGCCAGCCCCTACGCGCCGGCGGTGGCCAGCCACTGCCACGAGCTCACGTCCCACCCCGACGACTTCATCGCCGCGCGCGCGTGGACCGTCCTGATGCGGGTCCGCTCGACGAAGGCCCAGTCGCAGGCGCTGCGGTCGTCGGTCCTCGAGACCCGTGACGCCCACCGCCCCCGGGCGCTGATCAACGTCGGGCTCAACCACGTGCCGCCCACCCCGACCCAGGCGCGCACCATGTCCGAGGGGCTCACCCGGTCGCGGCCCTCGGAGCAGCACGCCACCCTGTTCGCGCTCGGCATGCACGGCTCACCCGAGCTCGCCACGCTGACCGACCATCCCGACGACGACGTACGCCGCCGGGCGGCCTGGTGGCTGCTCCAGGGCGGGGGCACGCGCGACCCCGACGTGGTCGAGGTCGACTAGGCCTCAGGAGCAGGGCGCGGCAGCAGCGCGAGCTGGCGGCTCTGGGCGACGAGACGTCCCGCGGAGTCCCACACCTCGCAGTCCTCCTCGAACATGCCGCCGGCCACGTTGTGGCTCTGGTGGCGCACGCGCAGCCAGCCGGGTGCGGGCTTGGCTCGCACGTGCGCGGTCAGCTCGAGGGTCGGCGCCCAGCCCGGCTTGGCCAGGTTGAAGGTGACCGGCGGCAGGGCGTCGACGACGAGGAGCAGCGAGATCGGGTCGGGCTCGCGGTCGTCCTCCAGCTTGAACCAGGCGCTCATCACGGCCTCCCCCGTCGGCTGCCCCACCGCCCAGCCCACGTGGTCGGGGTGGAAGCGCATGTCGAAGCGGTCCATGAGGGGCGCGATCCTGCGCACCTCGGGTGGCGCCATCGTGTTGGGGACACACTGCTCTATAGGGGGCAGCTCGAAAGGCTGCGCCGTCGTACGCACGTCGCCTGCGTTGCGGTCGAGGTCGCCGAAGGTCGCCAGCACCGTGATCCGGGTGTCGTCGCCCTGGCGCAGGTCGGCCGCGACGGTGGCGGTGCTGCCACCCGACCGTCGTACGTCGACCTCGACAGTCGCGGCTCCCGGGGCGGACGCGCCGAGGAAGTAGGCGCTGACCACCAGGGGGTCCGGCTTGCCGGGCAGGGCCGCGCGCATGGCGTTGCCCATGAGCGAGAGCAGGTAGCCGCCGTTGAGGCCGCCGCCGACCACCCAGCCCGCGTCGAGCTCGGCGGCGTAGCGGCCGTCCCCATCGGGGGTCACCGCTGTGGTCTTGTCGAACACCGAAGGCATGGTGCCGAGCCTAGGACGCGGTCCATCCGCCACGATTGGCCCCATGGGTGTCTACGACGACGGCGACGAGCCCGACCCGCGCTTCACGTTGGCCAACGAGCGCACGTTCCTCGCGTGGGTGCGCACGACCCTGGCGATGCTCGCCGGTGCCGTGGCGCTGCACTCGCTGGAGTTCCCCACCACCGACTGGCTGCGCAGCACCCTGGTCGTGGGGCTCGCGCTGTTCGGCGGGCTCATGAGCGCGCTGGCCTTCTGGCGCTGGGCGCGGATCGAGCGCGCGATGCGGCACCGCGAGCCGCTCCCCCACTTCGGGCTCGGTCTCGTGGTGACGGTCGTGCTGGTCGCGATCTCCGTGCTGCTCGCGGTCGCACTGGTCGCCTGACCCGTGAGCCGCCGAGTCGGCGCTTGTGCACGCTCCCAGATCGCCGAGTCGGCGCTTGTGCACTCACCTCACGCCGACTCGGCGTCGTACAGCCGTGTACAAGCGCCGACTCGCGGAAGGGGGCAGGGTCAGCGGGCGACGGTGACGGTCACGACTGTGCCGGGCTCGACGACGGTGCCCGGGGTGGGTGACACACCGAGCACGAAGCCCGCGCCACCGCGGTGGCGCTCGGTGACGACCTCAGCGGTCAGGCCGGCCTCCTCGAGCGTCCGGACGTAGTTCTCCCCGGCCTTGCGCTGCTCACCCCCGTAGTTGGCCTCCGAGATGCCCGGGACGGCCACCAGGGCGTCGAGGATCGCTACCCGGGTCAGCACCTCGTCGGCGGCCTCCTGGGACACCGAGGACGAGGCCGCGAACATCACGTCGCGCTCCGGTAGGTAGATGCTGGCGCGGTAGACCTTCGGCTCGGCGTCGACGGGCGCCTGGTCCGTTGACCGGAGCGCCGCCTCGCCGTCGACCTCGATCGGGGTCCAGCTAGAGACCTCCTCCATGTTGTTCTTCGCTCGGATCTCGACGCTGGTGACGCCTGCGGGGTAGAGCGCCATGCACAGCGGAACGACGCCCTGGTCGACGACCACCGTGTCGGTCGCCGGCGTCCCACAGTTGGTGGCGTTCAGCGGCCACGACTTCGGGACCGCGACGACGGCCTGGCCCATGCCGACCCACCGGAAGCCGGGGGGCGGCACGTCGCCGGCCGCCGGGTCCGTCGGCGAGTCGGAGGCGATCGGCGCGTCGTCCCGACCGGAGCCGGAGCCGTCCGGCCAGACGGCGACCGCGCCGACGGTGACGACGACCGCGGCGGCCGCGGCCAGCGCGACGCCGTACGAACGACGGCGCCGGGCGGCGACGCGGTGCATCTCGGCGAGAGGCGGCGGTCCGACGAGCACGTCGGCGGCGCGGGCCTCGAGGAGGTCGGTCAGGTTGTCGTCGAACATGCGTGTCCCTCGTGGTCGGCGAGGTCCGGATCGGCGGCCAGCGTCGACAAGGCGCGCGAGAGACGGCTCTTGACCGTCCCGGGCGCGACGTCGAGGGCGACAGCCATCTGGACCTCGGTGAGGTTGGCGTAGTAGCGCAGCACCACGGCGGTCCGCTGGTCGGCGGACAGCTTGGCGAGCGCCCGGTCGACAGCGTCGCGGGCGATGACGTCGCGAGTGCCGTCGGGGGTGACGACCTCGGGCAGGTGCTCGGTGGGCTGCTCTCCGCGCCACCGGCGGCGGCGGGTGTCGGTGAAGGTGTTGACGAGGACGCGGTAGACGTAGGCGTCGCGGTCGTCGGCGCGCTGGACGCGCGACCAGCTGACCAGGCAGCGGGTCAGGGCCGTCTGGGTGACGTCCTCGGCCTCGTGGCTGCCGCAGCCGAGGAGTACGGCGGCGCGCACCAGCCGCGGCCAGCGTGCGGCCACGAACTCGTCGAACTCCGGGTCCGCTCGGCTCACCTGGTCTCCTCGTCCTTGTCCCCTACTCCTGCGACGGGTCGGGTGCGGGGTGGGGTTCCCGCCACTATGGTCTGCGTCCATGCAGTCCCTCAGCGACCTCTGGCAGGCGATGCCCGAGGCCCTGCACGACCCGGTGGCCCTGGCGGTCCCGTTCTTCCTGCTGTTCGTCGGGCTCGAGGGCCTGGCGGCCTACCTCCTGGAGGACGAGCGGCCCCCGGAGCGGCGGCGGTCGAGCGATGGCCGGGCGCTGCCGGTGCCCGGAGGCTACGAGCGACGAGACGCCGTCACCAGCATGTCCATGGGCGTGGTGTCGGTGGTGACCATGACGCTGTGGAAGTCGGCGGCGCTCGTGCTCTACGCCGTCCTGTTCGCCTACGTCGCGCCCTGGCAGCTGCCGGTCGACGCGTGGTGGACCTGGGCGATCGCGATCGTCGGCGTGGACTTCTTCTTCTACTGGGCGCACCGCGTGGCCCACCGGGTGCGCCTCGTCTGGGCGACCCACCAGGCGCACCACTCGAGCGAGTACTTCAACTTCGCGACCGCGCTGCGGCAGAAGTGGAACAACTCCGCCGAGATCGTCGCGTGGCTGCCGCTGCCCCTGCTCGGGGTGCCGCCGGCCCTGGTGTTCTTCGGGTTCTCGGTCAGCCTGGTCTACCAGTTCTTCGTGCACACCGAGCGCGTCGACCGGCTGTGGCGGCCGGTGGAGCTCGTGCTCAACACCCCGTCACACCACCGCGTGCACCACGGCACCGACCCGGAGTACCTCGACCGCAACTACGGCGGGATCCTGATCATCTGGGACCGGATCTTCGGTTCGTTCCAGCCCGAGCTGCACCGACCGACGTACGGGCTCACGACGCCGGTGGGCACCTATCACCTGGTGCGGCTGCAGACCCATGAGTACGCCGCGATCGTGCGCGACGTGCGGCGGACGCCGCGGCTGCGGGACAAGCTGGGTTACGTCTTCGGCCCTCCGGGCTGGCGCCCGGAGGTGCGGGAGACGGTTGCTGCTCTGTAGGGGCTGTGGTCAGGCGGCGCGGCGCTTGAGCGGGAGCAGGTGCGTCTTGCCCTCGCGCTCGGCGACCATCCACGTGGCCTCGGTGTCGTAGCCGAACGCGAGCTCGTCGACCAGGTCCTGGTCGCCCGTGGCCACGGCGGCGTTGATGGCGGCGACGTACCTCGCGTGAAGCGCGTTGAGGTCGTCGATCAGTCGGGGTGCTGTGTTGTTCACACTTCTATTAACCACCCGCGGACCCTGTTTCCTTCCATCAACCGGGCACATGTGACCAACATCAAAGACAAACGGAGACGGCCGTCACTCCGGTCCGCACGGGACGGCCGCTCGGATCCGGCGCGCGGCGTGGGATCGTGCGCTGTGGGCATTCATGCGGCGTACCGGGCGACCGGCGCCACCCTTCCGTACGGCGACCTCCTGGCGGCGCACGGCGTCGCGATGGAGGGCTACTTCTGGCGGGTGACCGACCCGGCGACCGGCCGGGTGGTGATCGCGCTGATCGGCGTCAACCGAGACTCCGAGGGCGCCCACTGGTCGACGCTCGGTCTGGCCGGGCACCCGGGCGGCTTCCTCGCGGTCGACGCCCACCCCGAGGGCTTCGCGGACCCGGGCCGGCTGACGGTGAGCGCCGGCGGTGCCTTCGTCGCCGACGAGCGACGCGTCCGGGTCGACCTCGGGCCCCGCGCCAAGCTCGAGCTCACCATCGCGGACGCGCAGCCGTGGCCGCGGCGGCGCCTCGGCGGGTCGAGTGGCTTCCAGGCCGTGCCCGGACTCAACCAGTACTGGCACCCCTGGCTCCTCGGCGGCCGCGCGACCGGCCGCGCGACTCTCGGCGACGAGGTGTGGGACTTCGCGGACGCCGAGGTCTACGGCGAGAAGAACTGGGGCCGTGAGGGTTTCCCGGACTCGTGGTGGTGGGGCCAGGCCCAGGGCTTCGGCGACGGCGCCTGTGTCGCGTTCGCCGGCGGCGAGGTCACGGCCGGCCCGCTGCGCACCGAGGTGACCGCTCTCGTCGTGCGGCTGCCCGACGGAGAGCTCGTGCGGCTCGGCAACCCGGTCACGTCGCCCGTGCGGGCCCAGGTCACCGACCACGACTGGGTCATGCGCGGCCGCGGCGGGGGCTGGAAGGTCGAGGTCCACGGGCACGCTCCTCTCTCCGACGCCCATGTCCTGCCCGTGCCGCTGCCCAGCGAGCGGCGCAACATCCCGGGCGCGATCGAGCACCTGGGCGCCACCATGACGGTCACCGTCCGGCGCGGCAGCCGCGTGGTGTGGCGGGGCAGCTCCACCTCCGCGGCGCTCGAGCACGGCGGCCTCGAGCGGGCCGCCGCCGAGCTGCGGCGACGCGGCGTACCGCACGACGAGGCGAGCGGCCCGCACGACGTCACCGGCTGACCGGCCTCGTTCAGCTCACATCCCACTGAGCGGGAGAAGGCACGTGCGAGGACCGCCAGGGCTACGGTCCGGATGTGACGCTGGCGATCGGGGCACTTGGGGCGTTCCTCGCCAACGCCGTCGGCGGTCTCGTCGGCTTCGCCAGCTCGCTGCTGTTGCTGCCGGTCCTGCTCCTGCTCGACGTGCCGCTGTGGGACGCCGTCTCGCTCAACCTGGTGCTGGCGATCCTCACCCGGCTGCCGTCGGTGATCGTCCTGCGGTCGCATGTCGACGTCCGGCGGACGGGGACCCTCCTGGCCGGTTCCCTCCCCGGCATCGGGGTGGGCGTGCTGGTCGGTGGCCTGGTGCCCGAGAAGGCCCTGGAGGTGGCGGCCGGGACCCTCGTCCTGCTGAGCGGCCTCTACCTGCTGCGGGCCCGCCGATCGGGACTCGCTACCCCGGGCGTCAGCACCACCGCAACCCTGCTCGCCGGCGCGTCCAGCGGACTGCTCGGCGTCACCACCAGCCTCAACGGCGTCCCACCCGCCGTGCTGCTCTCCCGGTCCGGCGCATCAGTGCGGACGCGGCTGGCCGACCTCAGCGTCTTCTTCGCCGTCGGGAACTGCTTCACGCTCCTCGCCATCGCAGCCACCCACGGGCTCTCGACCAGGCAGGACTCGTCCGTGCTCGCGGCCTGGCTGCTGGCGGGCATGCTCGGCAACGCGTTCGGGCTGCGGCTCGCCCACTCGCTCGACGAACGGCGCTTCGAGCTCCTGACCATCGTCCTGGTGCTGCTCAGCGGCATCGGCGCGCTCGTGGGGACCGCGCGCTGACCGGAGTCTCCTCTGACGAGCAGGCTCAGACGGAGAGGACCGTCACCGAGAGCGTCACGCCGCGACGGGGCTTGTAGGTGACGGTGTCGCCGACCGACGTACCCACGATCGCGCGACCGAGCGGGCTCGACGGCGTGACCACGTCGACGCCGGCGGTGGCGGACTCGACCGAGCCGATCAGGTAGCGCTCCGGTCCGTCACCGAGGTCCAGGGTGACCACGTCGCCGACGGACAGGACGCCGTCGGTGTGCTGGCGGCGGCCGCTCTCCTCGATCTCCTTCTCGATCGCGGCGATCCGCTCGTCGAGGACCTGGAGGCGGATCGTGGCCTCCACGTTGGTCGCCCGGTCGGCGGCGTCACCGGTCGCCACGATCAGGCTGTCCTCGCGGGCCAGGTCGCGTTCGGCGCGGAGGGTGGCGAGGCGGCCGTTGAGGATCTCGGTGCTGGCAGGGGCGGTGGTGACGGTCATGGCTGGCTCTTTCGGCGAAGGTGGTCCCGAGGATCGCTCGGGTGCTGCGTCAACCACCGGGAGTCCCGGCCTATGCCCGCTCCGGCGAAGTTCACCGGCAGTTCGCCCTGGGGCGCCCTCACGCGTGGCTGTGACTCAGACGTTGAAGCGGAACGAATCCGGCCATGTTCAGTGCTGGCCGACATTCGGCGAATGTAGCGCTGACCTGCGCAAACGCTTCGCGGTGGTCATCAGCGGCGAGGTCGGTTTGCGTCCTGGTGAGGGCAGATTGAGGGCAGGCGGGCAACGTCAGGCGACGATGCTCGGGAGCAGGGTGAGCGCCTCGACGTGATTCGGGCGCACGATGCGGAAGTGACGGTGGTCGAGCGTCGCGATCTCGTCGATCCCGAGCCTCTCGGCAAGGGCGATCACCGAGGCGTCGGTCGTGCCCAGTGGCAGGTCGTCGTAGCGGCGCACCAGCTCAGCCATGCGGGCGAAGTCCGCAGTCGTCAGGTTGACGACCTCGAAGTCTCCGTCGACGAGCGCGTCGAGGAACTTCGCCTCGACCTCGGTGCTCACCCACTCGGCCAGCATGTAGCCGACCTCCGCGACGACGGTCTGCGGGACGAGCAAGCGACGCCCTGCCAACCGCAGTCCACTGAACAACTCCGTGCAGGCGTAGTGATCAGCGTCGTTGCTGGCCGCGGCCGCGATCAGTGGACCCGAGTCGCAGAGGATCACGAGCGTCGACGACCGAAGCCTTCGGCGAGGTACTCATCCACATTCCGCGCAATGTTGGTCCGGCCGTCCTTCGTAACACCGGCTCCGAAGAAAGTTGGTGGCCAGTCCCCCCGCGGCCTCTCCGAAGCCAAGCGACGCACGTCCGCGAGCACGACCTCGACCTGATCGTCGGGCAAGCCCTCGATCAGGTGGAGCAGCTCGTCGCGGTTCGCGGTCATGCCGAGAAGTCTAGGCGACTCGTCCGACGATCGGCGGGAGCCGAAGTGAGGGCACTGTGAGGGCACTGTGAGGGCAGATCGTGCCTAAACAGGCGCTGCCCTGCACGTTTACACGTTGAAGCGGAACTCCACGACGTCGCCGTCGGCCATGACGTAGTCCTTGCCCTCCATGCGGACCTTGCCGGCCTCCTTGGCCTTCTGCATGGAGCCGGCGGCCATCAGGTCGTCGAAGGACACGATCTCGGCCTTGATGAAGCCGCGCTGGAAGTCGGTGTGGATGACGCCGGCGGCCTCGGGCGCCGTAGCGCCCTTGGGGATGGTCCAGGCGCGCGTCTCCTTGGGCCCGGCCGTGAGGTAGGTCTGGAGGCCGAGGGTGTCGAAGCCGACGCGGGCGAGTACGTCGAGCCCGGGCTCGTCGACGCCCATCTCGGCCAGCATCGCGCGGGCCTCGTCGTCGTCGCCGAGCTCGACCAGCTCGGACTCGAACTTCGCGTCGAGGAAGATCGCCTCGGCGGGCGCGATCAGCGCGCGCATCTCGTCCTTGAGCGTCTCGTCGGAGAGCTCGTCGGCGTCGCAGTTGAAGACGTAGATGAAGGGCTTGGCGGTGAGCAGCGACAGCTCCCGCACCAGGCTGCGGTCGATCGAGGTGGCGATGATCGGCGTACCGCCCTCGAGAAGCGCGAGCGCCTCCTTGGCGGCGTCGAGGTTGGCGGCGACCGCCTTGTTGCCGCGGGCCTCCTTCTCCAGCCGCGGGATCGCCTTCTCCAGCGTCTGCAGGTCCGCCAGGATCAGCTCGGTCTGGATCGTGGAGATGTCGCTCGACGGGTTGACCTCACCGTCGACGTGGGTGACGTCGGCGTCGCGGAAGACGCGGGTCACCTGGCAGATCGCGGCCGCCTCACGGATGTGAGAGAGGAACTTGTTGCCCAGCCCCTCACCCTCGGACGCGCCCTTGACGATGCCGGCGATGTCGACGAACTCGACCGTCGCGGGCAGGAGCTTGGCGCTCCCGAACACCTCCGCGAGCTGCGGCAGCCGGTCGTCGGGCACCGCCACGACACCGACGTTGGGCTCGATGGTCGCGAACGGGTAGTTGGCCGCGAGGACGTCGTTCTTGGTCAGCGCGTTGAAGAGGGTCGACTTGCCCGCGTTGGGGAGTCCGACGATGCCGATGGTGAGTGCCACGGCGGGCGAGTCTACGGGCGGGGGGACCCCGCCACGAATCCTCAGATGACGCGCTTGCCCCGGCGCATCCGGCGGCGCATGTCGCGCAGGATCAGGTGGGCGTGCAGCTGCCGCAGCCGGCGCGGGACCAGGCGGTAGACGGGCGGGAAGACCTTCCAGAACAGGTCGTAGACGACCTGGTCGCGTCGCGACCACGGCAGCGCCAGGATCTCGCGCGTGTGGGGGTCGAGGTTGCCGCGGGTCATCAGGCTCTGGAGCGGTACGGCGGCGCGCATCAGCAGCGGAGCCCCGTCGGTCGACAGCAGCTGCTTGACGTAGCACTGGACCGCGGGGTCGGGCTCGAGGCGACCGAGCGACTCCTCCCAGTAGGTCTCGAACTCGGCGCGCGTCTGCGGCCACATCTCCGGCGTCACCTGGAGCGCGGTGCCGAAGATCCAGGCCTCGCGGTAGCAGCGCTCACGCGTCGCGGGGTCCATCGGCCCGAAGACCTTCTCGTAGAGGGTCTCGCCGTTGCGGGCCAGGGTGGCGGCCACCCACAGCTGGAGGTCGGGGTCGAAGGCCGTGTAGCGACCGGGAGAGCGGACCGTGGCGTGCATCCGGTTGACCAGGCGGGCGACGTCCTTCTTCTCCTGCTCGGAGCCGAGGACCATCACGAAGACGTACGTCAGGGTCGTGCGCAGCCGGTCGATCGGGCGGCGCAGCGTGGTGGAGTGCTCGGCGACACCGAGACCGACCCCCTTCATGGCGAGCTGGTACATCACCGTGGAGCCGGCGCCCAGCATCAGCATCTGCTCGGCGACGAACTCGTCGAGACCGAAGGCGCCCTCCGCCGCGGACGACGCGTCGGACGGGACCGGGTTCTCGTGACGAAGAGCTACCATGTGCAACAATGTGGCAGATAATGTTGCACTGATGCAAGTGCTGACCTGGAGGCGCGATGTCCGACGAGGCCCTGCTCGACGCGGCCGTGGAGCAGTTCGTGCTGACCGGCGTACGTCGCACCAGTGCCGACGACATCGCGCGGCGGGCCGGGGTCAACCGAGCCACGCTCTACCGACGCCTGGGCACCAAGGACCAGATCGTGGCGCGCGCCGTCCTCCAGGAGACCGCCCGGGTGCTGACCCGGATCGAGACCGCCATCGGCGAGGTCCCGCCGCCGGGCACGGACGGGTTCGACCCGGTCGACTACGTGCTGACCTTCTTCTCCGTCACCGTCGACGAGGTCCGGGGCAACGACCTGCTCCAGCAGCTGATGCTCAAGGACCGCGAGGACACCCTGGTCGGGCTGACCGCGCGCGCCGGCGACGCACTCACACTCTCCGCCGGCCTGGTCGCCGACCGGATCCGGTCGCTGCGCGCCCACGTGGGCAACGAGCGCAGCGGCGACGTCGACGCCATCGCGGTGACCCTGGGCCGGCTGACGCAGTCGCTGCTGCTCACGCCAGACGCCCCTCCCCGCCTCGACACCCGCGCCCGCCGTCGCGCCTACGTCGAGGCCGTCGTCGTACCGCTGGTGCTGGGCCGCCTACCCTGACCGCGTGCGCCTGGCCACCTGGAACGTCAACTCCCTCCGCTCCCGCATCGACCGCGTCGAGAAGCTCCTCGAGCGCCACGAGATCGACGTACTGGCGCTCCAGGAGACCAAGGCCCGCGTCGACCAGCTGCCGCTGATGGGTCTGGAGTCCATGGGCTACGAGGTCGCGTCGGCCGGCTTCAGCCAGTGGAACGGTGTCGCGATCATCAGCCGCGTCGGGATCGAGGACGTCGAGGTCGGCTTCGAGGGCATGCCCGAGTGGGGCGAGCCCCAGGCTGCCGAGGCCCGCGCGATCGGCGCGACGTGCGGCGGCGTACGCGTGTGGTCGCTCTACGTGCCCAACGGCCGCAAGGTCGACGACCCTCACTTCGTCTACAAGCTCGACTGGCTGACCCGGCTGCGGGCCGCCGCGCAGGGCTGGCGCGACCAGCCGACCGCCCTGGTCGGCGACTGGAACATCGCCCCCCAGGACGACGACGTCTTCGACATCTCGCAGTTCCGTACGTCGACGCACGTGACCCCTCCGGAGCGGGCGGCGTTCCAGGGCTTCCTCGACGACGGGTACGCCGACGTCGTGCGGCCGCACGCGCCGGGACCGGGCGTCTACACCTACTGGGACTACTACCGGCAGCGCTTCGAGCGCAACCGGGGCATGCGCATCGACTTCGTGCTGGGCTCGCCGTCGTTCGCGGAGCGGGTGACCGGCGCCTTCATCGACACCGAGGAGCGCGCCGGCCAGGGCGCCTCCGACCACGCGCCGGTGGTCGTCGACCTCAGCTGACTGCCGGGGAGTGACTGTCGGTGGTCGCGTCCATGCTGGCCACATGGAACCCACCACGCTGCTTGCGCTGCTGCTCTTCCTGGCCGTCGGCGCCGGGCTCGGCTACCTCGCCGGCCTGGTCCGCGGGCGGCACACCACGCCCCAGTCCGAGCGGGTCGGCGCGGCGCTCGACCAGCGCGCGGCCGACCAGGCCGTGGTCCGCGAGGGGCTCGAGCGGCTCCAGGACCAGATGCGCGACCTCGAGCACAACCGGGTGGCCTGGCAGAGCCAGCTGCACCAGCAGGTGGTCGACATGCGCCACTCGACCGACACCCTGCGCCGCGAGACCCAGTCGCTCTCGACCGCGCTGCGCAAGCCCCAGGTGCGTGGCCGTTGGGGCGAGCTCCACCTGCGGCGCGCGGTCGAGCTCGCCGGCCTGGTCGACCGCTGCGACTTCTCCGAGCAGGTGCGGCTCGACGACGGTGCCCGCCGCCCCGACCTGGTGGTCCACCTGGTCGGCGGCCGGCAGCTCGTCGTCGACGCCAAGGTGCCGCTCGACGCCTACCTCGACGCCACCTCCTGCGACGACGACGACGCGCGCGAGGCCCACCTCGCGCGGCACGCGCGCCAGCTCCGCACCCACGTCGACGGCCTGGCCGGCAAGGCCTACTGGCGGTCGCTCGAGGAGAGCCCGGAGTTCGTGGTGCTTTTCATGCCCGCCGAGTCGTTCCTCGCGGCCGCCCTCGAGGCCGACGGCGAGCTGATCGACTACGCCGCCTCGCGGCAGGTTGTCCTGGCCACGCCCACCACGCTGATCGCCCTGCTGCGCACGGTCGCCCACGGCTGGAGCCACGAGGCGCTGGCCGACCAGGCGCGCGAGATCCACCGGCTCGGGCGCGACCTCCACACCCGCCTCGGCACGCTCGTCACGCACGTCGACCAGCTCGGCCGCTCCCTCAACGCGGCCGTCGGTCACTACAACCAGGCCGTGGGGTCCCTCGAGTCGCGGGTGCTCGTCGCGGCCCGGCGGTTCACCGATCTGTCGGTCACCGACGACGAGCTGCCCACTCCTCGCGCCGTCGAGCTCCACGCGGTCGCGCGGCGCGCCGCCCCGGAGACACCGGAGCGGGACCATACGGTGGCCCTGTGACACACGCCCGGACGATCTGGGAGGAAGGCCGCGAGCCCGGCCGCGAGCTGGTGGCGCTCGCCAGCGCCGCCGCCCTGACCGCCGTGGTGATCGACCTCCTCGTGGGCGGCCACGTCTCCTTCTTCTTCGACCTGTGCTTCGTGCTGCTCTGCGTCGGCCTGGCCCTGGCCGTCCGGCCGACCGACTTCTTCACCGTCGGGGTGCTGCCGCCGCTGCTCATGGTCGGCGTCTTCGTGCTGATCGGGATCAGCCGGCCGACCGTCCTCGGCAACGCCGGCGACGGCACCCTCCAGGCCGTCATCACCGGTCTGTCCGAGCACAGCATCGCGCTGGTCACCGGCTACCTGCTCTGCCTGGCGGTGCTCTACGTCCGCCAGCGGGTGCTGCCCGCCACCGACCTCGACGGCATCACGCAGGTCCTGCCGGAGGCCGACCTCGCCGAGGCCGACGAGATGTCCCGCAGGCTCAGCTGAACCGGTCGGGGTCCCCCGCGCCACGGCGTACGACCTCGGGCACGCCTGAGGACCAGTCGACGACCGTAGTCGGCTCCGCCGGGGTGTCACCGGCCTCGATCACCAGGTCCACCTCGTGGTCGAGCTCCTCCTTGATCTCCCAGCCCATCGTGCGGGGCTCGGTCTCGCCGGGGAGGATCAGCGTGCTCGTGAGCAGCGGCTCGCCGAGGGTCTCGAGCAGGGCCTGGACCACGACGTGGTCGGGGATCCGCACCCCCACCGTGCGCTTCTTGGGGTGCATCAGGCGCCGTGGCACCTCGGGCATCGCCGGCAGGATGAAGGTGTAGGGCCCCGGGGTCGCCGCCCGGATCGCGCGGAACGCCGAGTTGTCGACGTGGACCATCTGCCCGAGCTGCGAGAAGTCCTTGCACACGAGCGTGAAGTGGTGGCGGTCGTCGAGGCCGCGGATGCGCAGGATCCGGTCGCGGCCGTCACGGTTGCCGACCCGCGAGCCGAGCGCGTAGCCGGAGTCGGTGGGATAGGCGATCAAGGCGTCGTCCCGCAACGCGTCGGCCACCATGTTCAGCAGCCGCGGCTGGGGGTTGACCGGATGAATGTCGACGTACCTCGCCACTGCCAGCTCCTCTCGAGCGCCACCCGGGGGACGCGGGTCGCCCCGGTCCGGTCACTCCTGGCGTGCCACGATACGGACTTGACCGAGGACGACGAGAGCGAAGGCCATGTCTGACCAGCAGCACTCCCCGAGCCCGACCGAGGCTGTCGAGGTGACGCGCGCCAAGATCGCCTACGTGCTCCCCGTCTACAACGAGGGAGACAACATCGCGGTCTTCCACGGCGCCCTGATCGCGGCGACCCTGCCGCGCGCGGACGTCGACTTCGAGTTCGTCTACGTCGACGACGGCAGCCGGGACGCCTCGCTGGAGAAGCTCCTCGAGCTGCGGCAGGCCGACAGCCGGGTCACGGTGCTGAGCTTCTCGCGCAACTACGGGCACCAGATCGCGGTCACCGCGGGCCTCGACGCCGCCACCGACGCCGACGCCGTGATCATCATGGACACCGATCTCCAGGACCCGCCGAGCGTCAGCATCGAGATGATCTCGATGTGGGAGGACGGCGTCGACGTCGTCTACGCCCAACGGCGCAGCCGCCAGGACTCGCTGTTCAAGCGCGCGACGGCGTACCTCTTCTACTGGGTCCTCGACCGGCTCGCCTCCATCGAGATCCCTCGCAACGTCGGCGACTTCCGCCTCATGGACCGCAAGGTCGCCCTCGAGGTGGCGCGCTACCGCGAGCACGGCCGGTTCCTGCGCGGCATCGTCTCCCACGTCGGCTTCCGGCAGGAGGCGCTGCTGTTCGACCGCGACCCGCGCCACGCCGGTGAGACCGGCTACCCGTTGCGCAAGATGATCGCGTTCGCGGCCAACGGCATCCTCGGCTTCTCGACCGCGCCGCTGCGCTGGATCTCGAGGCTCGGCTTCTTCATCTCCGCCGTGAGCATCCTGCTCGCCGTCTACGTGCTCTGGGTGCGGCTGTTCATGCCGCAGCAGGCCGTGCCCGGGTGGGCGTTCCTCGGGGTCGGCATGTTCCTGCTCAGCGGACTCCAGCTGATCATGATGGGCGTTATCGGCAGCTACCTCGGCCGGGTCTACGTCGAGACGCAGGACCGGCCGCTCTACTCGCTGGCGCTCAGCGCGCGCGGTGAGCGGGTCGGTGTGACCGCGTCCCGCCGCGACCCGCGCATCCGCTCGATTTAACTTCACGTCCCCGCATTGCCGGGACAGGTGGGGAGCGCAGGCCCTACAGTTCCATGCGGGGAGGACTGTGGGGGGCTCCTTTCTGGCAGCGCGATCCTGGGGGGGACCGGATGCAAACGATCGTGTCGACGACTGCTGCTCTCTTCGCCGCAGTCATCCTGCTCATGACTCCCACCGCTCCGGCTGCCGCCGACGAGCTGGCGCTGCCTCAGTCGCTCACGACCCAGAGCTCGCAGCCCAATGTCACCCGTCTGGTCGTGCCCGACGGGGTCACGCCCAGTGCGCTCCGCGGGCTGCTGAACGTGGAGAACGCCGAAGGTGGGCAGGTCCGGATCTCGGTCCACGGGCGCCTGGTGCGAGCCGTGCCGGCCCGGCCCAGCCAGTGGGTGACGATCCCCGTCTCGGCCCGCGACCTGGAGGCGGACGGGGCCATCTCGGTGGGTCTGGAGTACGACGCACCGACCGCTGACCGCTGCGTCGCCGGCAGTGCACCGGCGCTCACCCGCCTGAGCCACCTCCGGCTCGCCTTCACCGGTAGCGAGTCCGCCCCCACGTCCGTCGCCGCCTTCCTTCCCGCCACGGCATCACGCGTCGACGTGGTGGTACCGGACTCCGCGGACGACTTCCTGGTCGAGGCCGGGCTCACCGCGGTGGTCGCGCTCAGTCAGAAGTACCCGGCCGGGGTGCCGGTCACCCTGTCCCCCGCGGGCGAGCCGGTTCCGCGTGTGGGGGCCGGGCAGCGAGTGGTCCGCTTCGTGCCGGGGGGCGGAGGGCCCATCACGTCGACCGTCGGGGTCGAACGCGGGATCCCCACCCTCACCATCAAGGGCTCCGGACCAGCCGTGGTCGACGCCGCGCGCGCGCTGCGAGCCGACGCGCTGGCCATCGCTGACGCCGAGACCGCCGAGGGCATGTCCCTGCGCGTGGCCGACTCCGACCTCGACACCCGGTCGTCACTCGCAGACCTCGGAGCCGAGCGGCTCCGCCTGTCGGGGTGGGGACAGACGGACGTGTACGTCGGCATCCCCCAGGACGAGTTCGGAGGTCCGATCGACTCGCTCGAGATCGACCTCGTGGGGACGCACACCGCCGTCCAGGGGATCAACGCCCAGGTCGACGTGTTCCTCAACGACGTGCTCGTCGGGTCGACCCTCTTGGATGACGAGGCCCAGTTCCACCTGCCGATCACGGTCGACTCGGTCCTGTTGCGTGCCGACAACGGTCTCCAGGTCGTGCTGCAGGCATTCCCGCAAGACGGCCGTTGCGGCGATGCCGCCACGCATGCTCCCCCCCTGCTCGACATCGACGGGACCCGCTCGGTGATCACGGCCGAGCGCGGCGCCGGCCGCCTCACAGGCTTCGAGCTCTATCCCCAGGTCTTCGGCGGCGACGTCCCGGTGGCCCTACGCAACACCTCGGCGAGAACGCTGGGCGACGCGGTTGCCGCGGCCTCGCTGCTCTCCGCGCTGCAACGTGCAGCCACACACCCGCTGACGGTCAGGCTGGTCAGCCCTGACGACCTGATCAACGGGAACCAGTCCGGACTGCTGGTAGGGGCGTCGTACGCCGACTCCGCCGCGATCGGGGCACCCCTGCGGCTCGCGGAGATCCAGCTGATCGACATGGCCGAGGAGACCTTCCAGATCGGCACCGCTCGCCCGTTCGCGGCGTTGGAGTCCGTCTCCAACGACAGTCGGCACATCCTGATGCTCGGGGGATGGACCCCGGACACCGAGACCTCCGAGAGGGACCTCGAGTCCGAGGTCGTGGCCAGCGTCACGGACTCCGGATGGCGTGCGCTGCGTGAGGACCTGCTGATCGCCACGCCGGACCA
Organism: Nocardioides szechwanensis; assembly: GCF_900103935.1. Lineage (GTDB taxonomy): Bacteria > Actinomycetota > Actinomycetes > Propionibacteriales > Nocardioidaceae > Nocardioides > Nocardioides szechwanensis. The sequence goes on along the minus strand of NZ_FNIC01000002.1, from coordinate 557,495 downwards.
GGAGCCGTTCAACCTCTCGACCGACTCGGTGCTGCCACAGGCCGACCGGGTCGACGAGCAACGGTCGAAGGTGTGGTGGTTGATCGGCGGAGCCGCGCTCGTCGGTGCTGTGCTGCTCCTCCAGATGGCGCTCGCGAGCCGGCGTCAACGCGCCGTCCGCGATCTCGTCCGCGCCCAGGAGTGTCTCGGCGGCCCAGGAGAGCGTGAGTGACGCCGTGGTCGATCTGCGCCCGGCACCCGCACCCGCACCCGTAGTCGTCCCTGCCTCCGCGCCCGCAGCCGGGAAGCGCCGGGTAGCCGGGAGCGTCCCGGTCTTCGTCCTCACCTGCGCGATCGGGACCCTCGCGTCGATCTACACCGTGCGCAACGGGACCAACCTCGACTACGGCGACGCCATGGCGCACCTGACCATCGCGCGTCGCGTGATCGACAACAAGGCCCCGGGGTTGGCCCAGCTCGGGACCGTCTGGCTGCCGCTGCCCCACCTGCTCCTGATGCCGTTGGTGCAGAACATGTGGCTCTTCCGGACCGGGGTCGCCGGGTGCATCGTGGGCACCCTGTGCCTCGGCGCCTCGGCGACCGCGATGTGGCGGATCACGGCACGCCTCGGCCTCGGCCTCGGCGGACGGGTCGTGAGCCTGCTCCTGCTGGTCGCCAACCCCAGCCTGCTGTACGTGTTCACGACCGCCCTCACCGAGCCCGTCCTCATCGCCGCGATGCTGTGCACGATCGCCGGGGTCGCCGGATGGGTGCACAGCTCCCGACAGCTGAGCGGTGGTGAGCTGGCCGTCTTCGCGGGCCTGCCGGCCGCGGCCGGCGTACTCACGCGGTACGAGGCGTGGCCCCTGGTGCTCAGCACCATGGTCGTCGTCATCGCAGCCAGTCGGCGTCGCGGGCACTCGTGGCGGCGGGTGGCCGGCTATGCCGCGGCGTTCGCGGCTCCCGGCGTGGCCGCGGCGGCGTGGTGGTTGGCCTACAACATGGCCACGTACGGCAGTCCTTTCGAGTTCCTGAGCGGCCAGTACTCCGCGGCCGCGTTCACCCAAGTCTTCATCGACAAGGGCCAGCTGACCACCAAGGGCAACCTGGGGCTGTCGTTCGCCGTCCTCAGCTGGGCACTCATGGAGACAGCTGGCCTGGTGGCACTAGTGGCGGCCGGGGTCGGCCTGCTGCTGATGACGTGGCACTGGGGACTCGACAACCGCTCACTCATCGTCTGGACGGCAGCCACCTCGACCGCGTTCCTGCTCTTCAGCCTCACGACCGGGCAGCACATCATGGTCAACGACAAGTCACTGCCGACCGGGGCCTACAACAATCGCTACGTCCTCTCGGCCATCCCCTGGCTCGCCCTGCTCGCTGGCGTCGGCGTCCATCTGCTGGTCCGGCATCTGTCCCGGCTCTGGCTGCCGCTGGTCCTCGCCTGCACGATCGCCGTCACCGCGCAGAACCTGTGGTGGACCGAGAGACCGGGCGAACGGATGACGGTCATAGAGGAGGCCCAGGACCAACACGTGGCCTACCAACGTGTGAAGACCGCCGGGGAGTGGCTGAGGACCCACTACGACGGGGGCGGGATCCTCATGGACCAGACGCCAGACAAGTCGTCGATAGCACCGATCCTCGGGCTGCGGATCGACGAGTTCTTCACCCGAGCGTCCGGCGACGTGTTCGAGGAAGCTATCGCCGACCCCTACAGCCACGCCCGCTGGGTGTTCATGCATCGCGAGCAGGTCACCGACAGTGCGACGGAGACCGGCGTCGATCTCGTCACTGAGGCGCTGATGCCCGATCCGCAGTTCCATGCGCGCTTCCGGCTCGTCTACGCAATCGCGGATCTCGGGATCTACCGGCGGATCGGACCAGTCGGATGACCATCGTGAACGACGACCCCAGCGTCGACCTGGTCCTCGAGCCACCGGACGCAGCGCTGATGGCACGGATGAGCTACCGCGTGGCGATGCGCGAGGGGTGGATCCCCTGGAGGCGGAACGGCGACACCCTCGTCATCGCCACGGCCGTACCGCCGACCCAGCAGGCGGCGAGAGTGGCCGCCGAGCTCTTCGGGGCCGGGCCGATCGAGTTCCGGACCACGAGCCCAGCGGCGTTGCGCAACTCGTTCGAGCTCGCCCACCGCGACCAGCTGCTCTTCGAGTCCGCGGACCGGCTGGCCACAGAACGCCCGCTCGCCTCGGCTCGCTCGGGGCTCAGCGCGTGGCAACGACGCCTGCCACTCGCGGCGGTGGCGATGCTGGCAGCCGGTTTCGCCTGGGACCCCCTGGACGCACTGGTCACGCTCCTGGTGATCGCGAACCTGCTGTTCCTGACCAACATCGCGTTCAAGATCATCGCTTCCTTCCTGGTGCCCACCCGCAACCTGCTGCGGTCGAGGCGTGACCTGGCGGAGGTGCGCGAGCGCCTCCGTCGTGGTCTTCCTGCTGTGTGGGAGCCGTTCTCGGACGACTCCGACCTCCCGGCGTACACCGTGCTGGTGCCGGCCTACAAGGAGGCCAACGTCGTCGCCAAGCTCGTGACCAACCTCGGCGCCATCGACTACCCCTCCTCGAAGCTCGACGTCATGCTCCTGCTCGAGGCGGACGACCAGGAGACCATCGACGTAGCGCGCAGCATGGCGCTGCCCGACCACATGCGGGTGGTGATCGTGCCCCCCGGGACCCCGCAGACCAAGCCCCGCGCCTGCAACTACGGGCTCGCCTTCGCGCGGGGCAAGTACGCCGTCATCTTCGACGCCGAGGACCGCCCGGACCCACAGCAGCTGCGCACCGCCGTCGAGGCGTTCGAGCGAGACCGCTTCGAGCGCGAGACCGGCACCAGCGCACGGCCTCCACTCGCGATCGTCCAGGCGTCCTTGCACTACTTCAACGCTGACTACAACGTCCTCACGAGGATGTTCGCCATCGAGTACGCCCACTGGTTCGAGGCCATGCTGCCCGGCATGGACACCGCACGACTCCCGCTGCCGCTGGGCGGCACGTCCAACCACTTCGACGTCAGTCTCCTGCGGGACATGGGCGGGTGGGACCCCTACAACGTCACCGAGGACGCCGACGCCGGGCTACGAGCCAGCCTCATGGGCTACAGGGTGGCCGTCATTCCCTCCTCCACAGGCGAGGAGGCGTGTGCTCACATCGGGGCCTGGATCAAGCAACGGACCCGCTGGATCAAGGGCTACATGATCACCGCGGCGGTCAACACCCGGCGGCCGGCCCGGTTCGCCCGCGCCGTCGGCGTCCGAGGGGTGATCGGCATGGCCGGCCTGATCATCGCCACTCCGCTGGCGTTCCTCGCTTACCCCTTGGCACTCAGCCTGACCATCGCGACGTACATCGGCGTCCAGTTCATCGGGCTGACCTTGCCGCCAGCCCTCGTCCAGGTCAGCGTCGCGACGTTCGTGGTCGGCAACCTCGTCATGATCGTCTCCGCCGGGCTGGCCGCCACCTGGCGCTACAACTGGCGCATCGGAATCTTCGCGATCTTCAGCCCCGTCTACTGGCTCCTCCACAGCATCGCGGCCTGGCGGGCTCTCTACCAGGTAATCTGGGACCCCCATCGATGGGAGAAGACACCACACGGACTCACCGAGGACTACGAGTCCGAGGCGCATGTCTGAGGCGGTGACCGGTTACCCTCGGCGCACCATGACCGAGCCTGACACCGTCCCCCGACGACACGTCGTGCTCGGGCGGTTCGCGGTCGTCGGGGTGGCCAACACGGTCATCGACATCGTGCTGTTCATGGTGCTCCACGACCGGATCGGCATCATCGGCGCCAACTTCGTCTCCACCAGCGCGGGCATGACGTTCAGCTTCGTGGTCAACGGGCTGTTCACGTTCCGCGCCGACCGCCTGACGCTGCGCCACGCCGTACTCTTCCTCGCCACGACCGGCCTGACCATGTGGCTGGTGCAGCCACTGGTGATCCACGGCCTGTTGCGGCTGCTCGACTGCCTCGCTGACGGCGACCTGCTGGTGCTGGTCGTGAAAGTGCTCGCGATCGGGGTCAGCTTCGTGCTGAACTTCGCGGCCTACCGGTGGGTGGTGTGGCCCACGATGGGCGCCACCGCCGACGAGGCGGTCAGCTCCGACCCGCGGCCTTGAGGTCGCGGCGCAGCTCCTTGGGCAGCGAGAAGATCAGCGACTCCTCGGCGCTGTGGACCGCCTTGGCGTCGGGGTAGCCGCGCTCGGCGAGGTAGGCGAGCACGCCGTCGACCAGGGCCTCCGGGACGCTCGCACCCGAGGTGACGCTGACGGTGCGGACGCCGTCGAGCCACGACTCGTCGATCTCGGAGGCGTCGTCGACGCGGTAGGACGCCTTGGCGCCGGCCTCGAGGGCGACCTCGACCAGGCGTACGGAGTTGGAGGAGTTGCCGGAGCCGACCACGATCAGGAGGTCGGCGCCCTCGGCGATCTCCTTCACCGCGAGCTGGCGGTTCTGGGTGGCGTAGCAGATGTCGTCGCTGGGCGGGTCCAGCAGCAGCGGGAAGCGCTCCCGGATGGCCGCGACCGTCGTCAGCGTCTCGTCGACCGAGAGCGTGGTCTGTGACAGCCACGCGACCCGCGCCGGGTCGCGTACGACGATGCCGGCGACGTCCTCGGGACCCTGCACGAGCTGGATGTGGTCGGGGGCCTCGCCCGCCGTACCTTCGACCTCCTCGTGGCCCGCGTGGCCGATCAGGAGGATGTCGTAGTCGTCGTCGGCGAACCGCCTGGCCTCGTGGTGGACCTTGGTCACCAGCGGGCAGGTCGCGTCGATGGTCTTGAGCTCGCGCTCCTCGGCCTGGCGGTGGACCTCCGGAGAGACGCCGTGGGCGGAGAAGACGACGGTCTCGCCGGCCGGCACCTCGTCGAGCTCCTCGACGAAGATCGCGCCGCGCGACTCGAGGTCGGCCACGACGTGCTTGTTGTGGACGATCTGCTTGCGCACGTAGACCGGCGCGCCGTAGAGGTCCAGCGCCTTCTCGACCGTCACCACCGCCCGGTCGACCCCCGCGCAGTAGCCACGCGGGGCCGCCAGCAGGACGGCCTTGTCGGCCTCCTCGGGCGAGAGCAGGCGCGGCGTGCCGAGGTCGGTCGTCATGCTCCCCAGTCTACGGGCGGCCCCGTTCCTCACCGACTCCCCGTTGACCCGCCCGAAACTTTCGGGCGGGTCAACGTGGCCTCCGCTGAGTTTGTGACGGGTCAACGCCACGGGGTGGCTCGGCTGGCCTAGGGTCGCGGCATGGCTCTGCAGACCTCCGCGCAGGCACCGGCGCCGGTCCGTCAGATCGCCACCGCGATCTCGGGCTGGGTCGAACGGCTGGGTGCGGTGTGGGTCGAGGGGCAGGTGGCGCAGGTGAGCCGGCGGCCGGGGGTCGGCACGGTGTTCCTGACGCTGCGCGACTCGGTGGCCGACATCTCGGTGCCGGTGACCTGCTCGCGCGTGCTGTACGACGGTCTCAACCCGCCGCTGGTGGAGGGCGCGAGCGTCGTGATCCACGCCAAGCCGTCCTACTACGCCAACCGGGGCACGCTGTCGCTCTACGCACGCGAGATCCGGATGGTCGGGCTCGGCGAGCTGCTCGCCCGGCTCGAGCAGCGCCGGCAGCTGCTGGCGGCCGAGGGTCTGTTCGCGCTCGAGCTGAAGCGGCGGCTCCCGTTCCTGCCGGGCAAGGTCGGGCTGATCACGGCACCCAACTCGGCGGCCGAGCGCGACGTGCTCGACAACGCCAGGCGCCGGTGGCCGGCGGTGGAGTTCGTGGTGGTGCACGCCGCGATGCAGGGCACCCGCTCCGCGGCCGAGGTGATGGAGGCGCTCGACCGGCTCGACCGGGACGCAGAAGTCGACGTGATCGTGATCGCCCGGGGCGGCGGCGCGGTCGAGGACCTGCTGCCGTTCTCCGACGAGGGGCTGATCCGCGCGGTCGCCAAGGCCCGCACTCCGGTGGTCTCGGCGATCGGCCACGAGCCGGACTCCCCGCTGCTCGACCTGGTCGCCGACGTCCGCGCCTCCACTCCCACCGACGCCGCCAAGCTCGTCGTGCCCGACGTCCACCAGGAGCTCTCCGGCCTGGGTCTCGCCCGCGACCGGATGCGTCGCTCGGTCTCGGGGCTGGTGCACCAGGAGCAGTCGCGGCTCGATGCGCTGCGGTCCCGCCCGTCGCTCGCCGACCCGCGCTCTCTGCTCGACGACCGGGGCGACGAGCTGGCCGCGTTGCGCGACCGCTGCCGTCGTACGGTCCGGCACGCGCTCGACCGCGCCGCCGACGACATCGGCCACCAGCGGGCCCGCGCCCGGGCCCTCTCCCCGTTGGCCACCCTCCAGCGCGGCTACGCCGTCGTCCAGGACGCCGACGGCCACGTGCTCACCTCGGTCGACGGCGTCGCTGCCCGCGCCGCCGTCAGCGTCCGGGTCGCCGACGGCCGCATCCACGCCACCGTCGACAGCGTCGCCCCAGATCCCGTCACCGCCCAGGAAGAGTCCCGATGACCGACGACAAGCCGTCCTACGAGCAGGCCCGCGAAGAGCTGCTCGACGTCGTACGCCGCCTCGAGACCGGGGGGACCACCCTCGAGGAGTCCCTGGCCCTCTGGGAGCGCGGCGAGCAGCTGGCCACCATCTGCCAGGAGTGGCTCGACGGCGCCCGTCAGCGCCTCGACACCGTGCTTGGCGAAGACTCCGCCGAGGACTAGAGCGGGTCGACCGTCAGCGACTCGAGCAGCAGCCGCAGGTCGCCCTCGTCGGCCGAGCCGTAGACCAGCAGGGTGTCGTCGCCGAGCTCGGTCGCGTAGGCAGTGTCGCCGCCCTCGTCGGTGTAGGTCTCCCACGTGGTCGAGATCCGGCTGTCGAACTCCGTGGTCCCCTGCTCGCTGGCTTCCTCGTCGACGTACGTCTCCAGCAGGTCGGCCACCGACTCGTCCTCCTGGCGCACCCCGATGAACGTCTCGTCGTCGGTGAGGATCGAGAGCCCGAACGCCGGGCGGTCACCGGGCACGAACGCGACGTTGGTGGCGATCCAGCCCTCCGGCAGCGTCGGCGGGTAGACGAGCGTCAGGTCGGAGTCCTGCGCGAGCCCGACGGTCTCCAGGTAGTCGACCGGCTCCGGCCGGACCTCGAGGTCCTTGCTGGTCACGGCGCGGAACCCCACGAAGGCCAGGACGGCGACGACGGTGACGACCAGCGAGGCGATCAGGCCGTTGGCCGACCGCGCGTACTTGCCCGGCTTCTCGCTCTCGCTCACGGGCCCATCCTCACAGGTGACGTAGATTGCGCGAGTGCCGACCCTCGCCCACCCGGCGCCTGAAAGAACCGCAGTCACGGCACTGTGGCTGGTCACCTGACCGCACCTGCGGCACACTGGCTGCGTGAACACCTACCGAGTTGCGGAAGCCGCAGAGGTCCTCGGCGTCAGCGACGACACCCTGCGGCGCTGGGTGGAGGCCGGCCGGCTGCGGGCCTCGGTCCTCGACGGCCGCACCGTCGTCGACGGCTCCGACCTGGCGGTGCTGGCCGAGTCGCTCGCCGACTCCCGCGACCCCGACCCGGGCCGTGCGGCGACGGTCAGCGCACGCAACCGGCTCACCGGGATCGTCACCCGCGTCAAGAAGGACACCGTGATGGCCCAGGTCGACCTGATCTGCGGGCCCTACCGGATCGTCTCGCTGATGAGCTGCGAGGCCGCCGACGCGCTCGGGCTGGCGCCGGGGGTCCGCGCCGTCGCCTCGGTCAAGTCCACCAACGTCGTGGTGGAGCGCCCATGACACGCCTGCTCACCCTCGCATTGCTCCTGCCCCTCGCCGCGTGCGGCGCCGGGGACGACGCCGCCTCCAAGATCACGGTGCTGGCGGCCGCCTCGCTGACCGAGTCGTTCACGACCCTGGCCGAGGAGTTCGAGCGGGAGCACGAGGACGTGGAGGTCGAGCTCGCCTTCGACTCTTCTGCCACCCTCGCCGAGCAGGCGGTCGGCGGGGCGCCGGCAGACGTGCTCGCCACCGCCGACACCGCCACCATGGACAGCGCCGCCGACGCCCTGGCCGCCGACCCGGAGATCTTCGCCACCAACACGATGGTGCTCGTGACCCCTGCCGACAACCCGGCCGGCATCACGTCGTACGACGACCTCGCGACAGGCGACGTGACCTACGTCGTCTGCGTCGACACCGCCCCGTGCGGCAAGGTCGCGGCCACGCTCATCGCCGCCACCGGTCTCGCCGCGGAGCCGGCCAGCCTCGAGGTCGACGTCAAGTCCGTGCTGGCGAAGGTGATCAGCGGCGAGGCCGACGCCGGGCTCGTCTATGCCACCGACGCGGTCGCCGCTGGTGCGGCCGTGCAGACCTTCGAGATCCCGGGGGCCGCCGAGGTCGTCACCACCTACCCGATCGCGCCGCTCGACCAGTCCGAGGAGGCCGACCTGGCCCAGGAGTTCGTCGACCTGGTGCTCGCGGAGTCCGGCCAGCAGATCCTCCGGGACGCCGGGTTCGGTACGCCGTGAGCCAGCAGGCCGCACTGGGCCGCCCACCCACACCGCTCGTGGCGCTCGCGGCGGTGGCGGCGACCCTGCTCGTCGTACCGCTCCTCACGCTCGTGGTCGACACCCCCTGGGGCAGCTTCTTCTCGCTGCTCGGCAGCGAGGCGGTGCTCGACGCGCTCCGGATCACGGCGCTGACCTCGCTGCTCACGGTGGTCGGCTGCCTTGTCCTCGGCACGCCGCTGGCCTGGCTCCTGGCCCGCGTCGACTTCCCCGGCCGGTCACTCCTGCGCGCGGCGGTGACCGTGCCGCTGGTGCTGCCGCCGGTCGTCGCGGGCGTGGCGCTCGTGACCGCCCTGGGCCGCAACGGCGTGGTCGGCGGCCCGCTGCACGATGCCTTCGGCGTGACGCTGCCCTACACCACGACCGCCGTCGTGATCGCCCACACCTTCGTCTCGATGCCGTTCTACGTGCTGAGCGTCGAGGGCGCGCTGCGCTCCTCCGGAGAGCGGTACGACGTCGTCGCGGCGACGCTGGGTGCCACGCGGTGGGAGACCCTGCGCCGGGTCACGCTGCCCCTGGCGATGCCCGGGATCCTCGCCGGGTCGGCGCTGGCCTGGGCCCGCTCGCTCGGGGAGTTCGGTGCGACGATCACGTTCGCGGGCAACTACCCCGGCACGACCCAGACGATGCCGTCGCTGATCTACACGACCCTCCAGGGCGACCCCGAGGTCGCCCGCACGCTGAGCATGATCCTGCTGGTCGCGTCGGTGGCGATCCTCGCGGCCCTGCGCAACCGATGGCTGACGACACCGTGACCGGCCTCCACGCGACCGTCGCCGTGCCCGGCCGGCTCGATGCCGCCGTCACCGCCGAGCCCGGCGCCGTCGTCGCCGTGATCGGGCCCAACGGCGCCGGCAAGACCACGCTGCTGCGGGCCGTCGCCGGGCTGGTCGAGATGCAGGGCGAGATCACGGTCGACGGCGAGAGCTGGACCACGCCGCGACGCCTGGTCCGCGAGCGCCGGCTGGGCTACGTCTTCCAGGACCAGTCGCTGTTTCCCCACCTGAGCGCCCTCGGCAACGTCGCCTTCGGCCTCCGGGCACGCCGTACGCCGCGGCGCGAGGCGGAGGCCGCGGCGCACGGCTGGCTCGAGCGGTTCGGCATCGACGACCTGGCCGACCGCCGGCCCGGCGAGCTGTCCGGCGGCCAGGCGCAGCGCGTCGCCATCGCCCGGGCCCTCGCGCCCGACCCGGCGCTGCTGCTGCTCGACGAGCCCTTCGCCGGCCTCGACGTCGGCGTCGCCACCTCGCTGCGTCTCGAGCTCGCCCGCCACCTGCGCGACTTCGCCGGCGTCACGCTCCTCGTCACCCACGACGCCCTCGACGCCCTCACTCTCGCCGACCAGGTGCTCGTGCTCGACGGCGGCACCGTCGCCCAGGCCGGCACCCCCCGGGAGGTCGCCGCCCGTCCGCGCACCGACCACGTGGCCAGGCTGGTCGGGCTCAACGTCATCCGCGACGGCGACACCTACCGCTCCTTCAGCCCGCGCGCGGTCACGGTGTCCCTCAACCGACCCGAGGGCTCGGCCCGGCACCAGTGGGCCGGGCCGGTCGTGAGCGCAGTCCCCCACGGCGACGCCGTACGCCTGCTGGTCGCCGCCGACCCGGACCTGCTGGCCGACGTCACCCCCGCCGCCGCCGCGGAGCTCGGACTGGCCCCGGGGCAGCAGGTCTGGCTGTCGGTCAAGGAGACCGCCGTCGAGGCGTACGCCGTGAGCTGACCGGCACCGTTAACATGCGCCCTATGGAACGCCTTGACGTCGCCCCCCAGTCTCCCGACCGCAACCTGGCCCTGGAGCTGGTCCGGGTGACCGAGGCCGCCGCGATGGCTGCTGGCCGCTGGGTCGGACGGGGCGACAAGAACGGCGCCGACGCGGTCGCGGTCAACGCGATGCGGGTGCTGCTGGCCACCATCGGCATGAACGGCACCGTCGTCATCGGCGAGGGCGAGAAGGACGAGGCCCCGATGCTGTTCAACGGCGAGCAGGTCGGCGACGGCACCGGCCCTGACTGCGACGTGGCCGTCGACCCGATCGACGGCACCACACTGACCGCCAAGGGCATGACCAACGCGGTCTCCGTGCTCGCCGTCTCGCCCCGCGGCTCGATGTACGACCCCTCGGCGGTCTTCTACATGGAGAAGCTGGTGACCGGCCCCGAGGCCGCCGACGTCGTCGACATCCGCTACCCCGTCGCGGAGAACATCCACCAGGTCGCGAAGGCCAAGGGCTCTCGCCCCTCCGACATCACCGTCGTCCTGCTCGACCGGCCGCGCCACTCCCAGCTGGTCGAGGAGATCCGGGCGACCGGCGCGATGATCAAGTTCATCTCCGACGGCGACGTGGCCGGCGCGATCATGGCCGCGCGCCCCGAGACCGGCATCGACCTCCTGCTGGGAGTCGGCGGCACTCCCGAGGGGATCATCACCGCCTGCGCGATGAAGTGCCTCGGCGGCACCATCCAGGGCCGCCTGTGGCCCCAGGGCGACGAGGAACGGCAGAAGGCCACCGACGCGGGCCACAACCTCGACCCCGACTTCGTGCTCGGCACCGACGACCTGGTCACCGGCGACGACTGCTTCTTCGTGGCCACCGGCATCACCGACGGTGAGCTGATGCGCGGGGTCCGTTACCGGGCCGGGGGCGCCACCACGCACTCGCTGGTGATGCGCTCGCGCAGCGGCACGATCCGGTCGATCACCTCCGAGCACAAGCTCCAGAAGCTACGCGCTTACTCCTCGGTCGACTTCGAGCACTGAGGTCTGCGCCGTCCGGCGCAGCGACCCGACCACGTGGTCGATGACCCGCGGGTCGAGGGCCATCCCGATGTGGGAGGCCGTCACCTCGATCGCGTGCGCCGTCGGTCCGACGCAGGCCCGCCAGTCGACGATGCCGTCGCGCTTGGAGAAGATCGACGTGAACGACACGTCGTGGGGCATCGGCTCCTGGCTCTCCTCGAAGCTCTGCCGCGCACACCCGCCGGCGACGCACTCCTCCGACATCAGGCCGGGGATGCCGGCCCGGCTCAGCCGGATCAGGACGTCGACCCCGGCGGTCAGCGCGCGGTGGTGCGCGCCGGGCGCGAGCATCGGGCTGCCCAGGGTGACGATGCCCGACACCAGGTCGGGTCGTCGTACGGCGATCCCGCGGGCGAGCATGCCGCCGAGGCTGTGCCCGACGATCTGCACCCGGGAGCCGCGGCGGATCGCGATCGACTCGAGCCGCGCCTCCAGCTGGGCGGCGGCGTTGAGCGTGCAGCCGACGTTGGCGCGGATGTGGGAGCGGTAGGTGCGGTAGCCCTGCGCACGCAGCGACCGGGACATGAACGTCAGCGACGAGTCGCCGGCCATGAAGCCCGGCACCAGCAGGACCGGGTCGGCCTCGCGGGTGGTCTGGCGTCCGGTGTAGGGGGCACTGCGTCGTTCGCGCCGCTGGCCGACCGAGTGGAGGGCGTAGCGGCCGGCCTCCGCGACCAGGCTGCCCTCCCGCAGGACGGCGGCCACGGCAGGCCTCGCGAAGCCCTCCGGAAGGAGGAACGAGGCCAAGGTCGAGGTGCTCACCGCGATGACGTTACGCCGAAGTAACACCAACTCGGCGCCAATTCGACCCATTTGAAGACCGCTCTTGTTCTGTGCGGTTGACTCTGGGTATGCCAACGCCTGCCTCACGCCGCGCCGCTCCCGAACCGGAGGTGACCGTCTCCGGTGAGCTGTTCGCCCCTGTGAACAAGGGGATCGAGCTCTGCTACCAGACCTTCGGCGACCCCGACGACGACCCGCTGCTGCTCGTCATGGGACTCGGGGGCCCGATGACCTGGTGGGACGAGGACCTCTGTCGGCTGTTGGCGCGCAAGGGCTTTTTCGTCATCCGCTACGACAACCGCGACACCGGCCGCTCGAGCCGGGTCGGCGTCCGGGTCGGCCGTACGGCGCTCCTGCGCGCCGTCGCCGCCGGCACCCGGGCACGGCCGCCGTACACGCTGGACGACATGTCCGAGGACGCCTTCGGCCTGCTCGACCACCTCGGCCTCGAGTCGGCCCACGTCGTCGGCGTGTCGATGGGCGGGATGATCGTGCAGACGATGGCGATCCTCCAACCGCGGCGCATCCGCAGCCTGACCAGCATCATGTCCAGCACCGGCAAGCGCACCGTGGGCTGGCAGCACCCCAACCTCACCCCGACCCTGCTCGCACCGCGGGGACGGGGCCGGGAGGCCTACATCAAGTCGAGCGCCACCATGTGGCGGTTGATCGGCTCCCCCGGCTTCCCGCTGGACCACGAGACGATCACGACCCGCGCCGGGGAGACCTTCGACCGGGGCGTGAGCGCGTCCGGCGTCGTGCGCCAGATGATGGCGATCGTCACCCAGCCCAACCGGTCCGCACGGCTCAAGAGCCTGAAGGTCCCGGCACTGGTGATCCACGGCCTGGCGGACAGGATGGTGCACGTCTCCGGGGGCCGCGCCACCGCCGCGGCGATCCCGGGAGCCGAGCTGCTGCTCATCGACGGCATGGGCCACGACATGCCCCGGCCGCTCTACGAGACCATCGCGAGCGGCATCCGGCGTACCGCCGACCGGGCCTGACCGAGCGCCTTGACCAACCTCCTGAGCATTCTCTGAGCAGGATCGCCTCACCCCTGCGGGCAGTGGACAAACGCGGCGATCAGGACTAGACCATGTGACCACAGCCACATGATTTCGGGGAGGGGCCGCATGACGCACGCATCCGCACCACCGAGGGGTCGCGGAGGGGGCGGACGTCGTCGGCGCCGCGGTCTCGCCGTCGCGGCCTCGCTCGCCCTGGCCAGCGGCCTGCTGGCGGCCTGTTCCTCCGGCGACGACAGCGGTGTGCCCGAGCTCGTCTGGTACACCAACCCGGACGCCGGCGGACAGGCAGCGGTCGCGGCCAACTGCACCGAGGCCAGCGACGGCGCCTACAAGATCTCGGTCCAGGTGCTCCCGCAGGACGCCAACCAGCAGCGGATCCAGCTGATCCGGCGGCTCGCGGCCGAGGACACCGGCATCGACATCATGAGCATCGACCCGCCGTTCACGGCCGAGTTCGCCAACGCCGGCTACCTCGCCGAGATCCCGCAGGACCTTCAGGACAAGTTCCGCGAGCAGTCCTTCGACGGTGCGGCCGAGGCCGCCACCTGGGAGGACCAGCTGGTCGTCGCACCGTTCTGGTCGAACACGCAGGTGCTCTGGTACCGCAAGTCCTTCGCAGAGAAGGCCGGCCTGGACATGAGCCAGGCGGTCACCTGGGACCAGATCATCGACGCCGCCGACAAGGGCGGCGGCACCGTGGCGGTCCAGGCCAACAAGTACGAGGGCTACGTCGTGTGGATCAACGCCCTCATCGCCGGAGCCGGCGGCGACATCGTCAGCGAGACCGAGAAGGGCGTCGACCTCTCGATCGACATCGACGACGAGGCCGGCAAGGCCGCGGCCGCGGTGATCGAGAAGCTCGCGAGCTCCAAGGCCGCACCGTCCGACCTGTCGATCGCCCAGGAGGGCCAGGCCGGTGCCACCTTCGGCTCCGACGTCGGTGCGTTCCTCACCAACTGGACCTACATCTGGACCAACTACGACGCGGCCCAGCCGGAGGTCAAGGAAGACCTCGGGTTCGCCCGCTACCCGCAGACGGTGGAGGGCGAGGAGTCGCACCCGCCGTACGGCGGCATCGGCGTCGGCGTCAGTGCCTTCTCCGAGCACACCGAGGAGGCGATGCAGGCCATCGAGTGCATCACCAACGCGGAGAACCAGGGCGTCAACGCCGAGCTGACCGGCAACATGCCGGCCAGCGAGGGCGGTTACGAGTACCCCGCCCTGGCCGAGATCTACCCGCAGGAGCTGCTCGACCTGTTCCAGGAGTCCCTGGACGCCGCCACCCCGCGCAGCGTCACCCCCTACTGGAGTGACATCTCCGGTGCCATCCAGGGGACCTGGCACCCCGCCTCGGGCGTCGACTCCGACACCCCGGCGGACTCCAAGTCCTTCATCGACGACATCCTCCAGCAAAGGAGCCTGCTGTGAGCACCTCCGTCGCACCAGCGGCGGCGCAGGAGCCGCGCCGGCCGGGCAAGTTGGGCAAGGCGCCCGCCACCGCGCGCTCCGTGTCGGAGAACCGCCTCGGTCTCAGGTTGGTGGCCCCGGCCGTCATCCTGATGCTGCTGGTCACCGCGTGGCCGATGATCCAGGCGCTCTACCTCTCGATGTTCCGCTACCGGCTGACCGCTCCGGACGACAAGGAGTTCGTGGGCATCGGCAACTACACCACGATCCTCGGCGACTCCCTGTTCTGGCAGGACACGTTCAACACCGTGCTGATCATGGTGATCACCGTGGCCGTCGAGCTCGTGATCGGCTTCGCGTTCGCGATGGTGATGCACCGCATCATCTTCGCCCGCGGCCTGATGCGGACCTCGATCCTGATCCCCTACGGCATCATCACCGTGGTCTCGGCGTTCGCCTGGCAGTTCACGTTCAGCATCAACAACGGCTGGGTCAACAGCTGGTTCGAGTGGCTGCCGTGGATCGGCCCCGACACCAACTGGTTCGGCGACCACTGGCCGGCGATGTTCGCGATCATGGTCTCCGAGATCTGGAAGACCACGCCGTTCATGTCGCTGCTCCTGCTGGCCGGGCTCTCCCAGGTCTCCGAGGACATGCTCGAGGCCGCGAAGGTCGACGGCGCCACCTGGTGGCAGCGGCTGTTCAAGGTGATCCTGCCCAACATGCGGGCCGCGATCATGGTCGCCGTGCTCTTCCGGGCACTCGACGCCTTCCGCATCTTCGACAACATCTTCGTGATGACACGAGGAGCACAAGACACGGAGTCCTCGTCGTTCCTGACCTATCGGCAGGTGATCGAGCAGCTACAGCTCGGGTTGGGCTCGGCTCTCTCGGTGCTGTTGTTCCTGTCCGTGCTGCTGCTGGCGTGGTTGATCGTGAAGCTGTTCCGGGTCGACCTGGCCCAGGCGAGGGGTGAAGGCTGATGAAGAAGAACAACCTCGGCACCGGAGCGGGCTTCGTGCTCATCCTCGTGTGGTGCCTGCTGCCCGTGGCCTGGATCATCTCGCTGTCGTTCAAGTCCCCGGAGGAGACCGCGGCCGGAAGCCCACAGTTCCTGCCGAAGGACGCGACGCTCCAGAACTACCGCGACATCCTGGACAACCCCGACTTCCTCGACGCGCTGCGCAACTCCTTCGGGATCGCGCTGATCGCGACGTTCCTGTCGGTCGTGTTCGCGACGCTGGCGGCCTACGCCATCGCTCGGCTGGAGTTCCGCGGCAAGCGCGCCGTGCTGTCCCTGGCCCTGGCGATCGCGATGTTCCCCGTGGTCGCCCTGGTCGGGCCGCTGTTCGACATGTGGCGCACGTTCGGGCTGTTCAACACCTGGCCCGGCCTGATCATCCCCTACATGTCCTTCACGCTGCCCCTGGCGATCTGGACCCTCGCAGCGTTCTTCCGGGAGATCCCGTGGGAGCTGGAGCAGGCGGCCCAGGTCGACGGTGCCACGTCGTGGCAGGCCTTCCGCAAGGTGATCGTCCCGCTCGCGGCACCCGGTGTCTTCACCGCCGCGATCCTGACGTTCTTCTTCGCCTGGAACGAGTTCGTGCTGGCCATCTCGTTGACCTCGACGACGGGGTCGCGCACGGTGCCTGCTCAGCTGTCGTACTTCGTCGGGCCGGACCCGTTCAACCCGCCGTACGGGCAGCTGGCGACGGCCTCGGTCGTCGTCACGGTCCCGATCATCATCATCGTCCTGATTTTCCAGCGCAAGATCGTCGCCGGCCTGACCTCCGGCGCAGTGAAGGGTTGATCTCATGGCTGCCATCGACATGAAGAACATCGTCAAGAAGTACGGCGACGGGTTCCCGGCGGTGAACGACGTCTCCATCGACGTGCAGGACGGGGAGTTCATGATCCTGGTCGGCCCGTCCGGCTGCGGGAAGTCCACGCTGCTGCGGATGATCGTGGGCCTCGAGGACATCACCTCCGGCGACATGGTCATCGGGGACCGGAAGGTCAACGACCTGGCACCCAAGGACCGCAACCTCGCCATGGTGTTCCAGAACTACGCGCTCTACCCGCACCTCACCGTCTACGAGAACATCGCGTTCCCGCTTCGGCTCGCCAAGACCGACGACAAGACGGTCGACGAGAAGGTGCGCGCCGCCTCGAAGACGCTCGAGCTCGACGAGCACCTCGACCGCAAGCCGGCCAACCTGTCGGGTGGCCAGCGCCAGCGGGTGGCCATGGGTCGGGCCATCGTGCGTGACGCCGACGCGTTCCTCTTCGACGAGCCGCTGTCCAACCTGGACGCCAAGCTGCGTGGGCAGATGCGCAGCGAGATCGCGCGGCTGCAGAAGAAGCTGGGCATCACCACGGTCTACGTCACCCACGACCAGACCGAGGCGATGACGCTGGGCGACCGCGTGGCGGTGCTCAAGCGGGGCATCCTCCAGCAGCTCGCGACCCCGCGGGAGCTCTACGACAACCCGGGCAACCTGTTCGTGGCCGGGTTCATCGGCTCCCCGCCGATGAACTTCCTGCCCGCGAAGGTCGAGGGCACGTCCGTCGAGCTGCCGTTCGGCAAGGTCGAGATCTCCGCCGAGAAGGCGGAGCGGGCGGCCGGCCGCGGCCTCCTGATCGCCGGCATCCGGCCCGAGTCGTTCGAGGACGCCTCCGTGGTCGACGCCTCCCGGAAGGGTTCGACGTTCCGCGCGAAGATCGACGTGGTCGAGTGGCTCGGCAACACCGCCTACGCCTACATCCCGTTCGAGGCGCCGCCGGAGGTGCTCGAGCAGCTCCAGCAGCTCGAGCGCGACCTCGACGGCGAGACCCTGCGCACCCAGCTCGTGGTCTCGCTCGACGGGTCCAGCCGGGTCGCCGAGGGCGACGACGCCGAGATCTGGGTCGACACCTCGAAGATGCACCTGTTCGACCCCGCCACCGGTGAGAACCTCACCATCGACACCGCCAACGCCGGTCGGGTGCCGGCGCTGGAGCAGGGCCACGACCCGGCCCAGGAGATGGCGGCCGAGAGCCGCGTCGCGGACGAGCAGACGGCAGCAGCCGAGGGCAGCTGACAGCAGCAGAACCTATGCCCGGTCCAGCCGCTTCCCGCGGCCTGGGCCGGGCATCTGCTTGCGCTCCACCGACACGCCGCCCCACACTGCGACGCCCTTGATCCGCACCGTCGGTGACGACTCGTCGAGGACGGCGTCGACCAGCCCGGACGGGCCGGAGTAGCCGCCCATGACGCCGATCCCCTCGACCACGACGTGCGTGTGCGGGCCGACGATGATCGAGGCACCGCCCATGAACGCGTTGACGGTGATCACGACCTCGCGCGCGGCGAACGTCGCCTGGCGCAGGTCGAGGTTGGCGCCGCCCATCAGGCACAGGATCGTGAGGTGCTCGGGCACCGTCCAGACACCCGAGCGGTCGACGCCGCTGAGGATCGCGAACCGGCGCTGGGTGCGGGTGTCGACGGGCGCCGTCGCCGGTGCCGGTGCCGGGGACGCCACCGGGTCACGATGGGCGGGCAGGTCGTGGGTGATCGGCACCAGGTCGCCGTACGTCCTGGCGGCGTAGGTCGCCTCGAGCCGCTGGTCGAGCTCGGTGAGGTCGATCCGACCGTCACCGGCCGCCTCGCGCAGGATCTCGGCCACCCGGTGGCGCTCGGCGTCGGAGATCCGCAGCCGGCTCCGGTCGGGCCGGCGCTCCAGCTCTCCGTCCATGAGCACGACTGTAAAGCCTGTCCCCCACTAGCCTGGCCGGGTGAGAGCCCTCACCGCCCTCGCAGTCTGCGCCGCCCTGGCCGCGGCGTCGTGCACCACGGCCTATGACGAGCCGCCAGGCCCCGAGACGGTCGAGCTTGCCTGGGCGTACGTCGACCTGCCGCAGCCGCCCGGGCCCGCCGGACGGGTCGCCGTGCGCGAGGCGGTCTCCTGCGCCGACACGTGGTGGCTGGTGGGCGGGGTGCTCGGTGCGGACGGCGAAGGCTTTCCGGCCGGGTGGCGCAGCGACGACGGAGGTGTCACCTGGACCTCCGTGCGGTTCGCCGCGCGCGAGTACTGGGCCGAGCGGGCACTGCTGGCGTCGGTGGCCTGCCACGGCGACCGGGTCGTGATGGTCGGCGCCAAGTCCGGTGGTGCGCACGGCAACCCCCGGGTCTCCACCTGGCGCCAGCGGGCCGACGGCGTGTTCGTCGACGTGAGCGCCCCGTTCCCGCTCTACGGCGGGCCTTCGGCCGTCAGCGTCGGGCGGGTAGAGGGCGGCCCGTCCGGCTGGCTGATCTCCGGCAACCGGACCGCGGGCGCCGCGGTGTGGGTCGCCGCCAACGACCACGACTTCGTGCTGGTCGACGACGACCCGGCCCTGGTCCGTGACGAGGAGGTCGACACCCTGGCCATCGACCACGTCCACGACGGCACCGGGTGGACGGTGGTCGGCAGCGGACAGGTGGACGACGGGGGCCAGGTGGTCCCGATGGCGTGGTCCTCCGTCAACGGCATGACCTGGGAGCGGCAGGAGGTCCCGGCCGACGAGGGCTTCGGTGACCTCGAGCGGGTCGCCGCCACCGACGACGGGGTGCTGGCGCTCGGCCTGCGGGGTGACGCGTTCGGTGCCTGGCGCCGGACCGACGGCACCTGGCGGCTGGGCGAGGAGTTCGGCGCCGTGGACCCCGACGGCTACGCCTTCCGTGGGGCCTCCGGGCTGGCGACCGACGGCGACGACGCGATCGCCGCGGTGAGCGACGGGTCGTCGTACGGGCTCTGGGCGAAGCTCGGACCAGCCGCCTGGGCGCCTGTGGACGTGCCGGTCGCTCCGGACGCCGGTGGCGGGCAGGTGCTGACGGTGGCAGGTGCGGACGGCACGGTGCTGCTGCTCGCCGACGACGGCCAGACGGGTCGCCTCTGGCGCGCGGAGTGGCCGGAATAGGCTGCGCTCGTGAGCACCGAGCCCGAGTTCCACTACTCCGACCTCCTCCCGATCGGTCACGACGAGACGCCCTACCGGCTGGTCACGACCGAGGGCGTCTCCACGTTCGAGGCTGACGGGCAGACGTTCCTGCGGGTCGCCCCCGAGGCGATCCAGCGACTGACCGCCGAGGCGATGCACGACATCTCGCACTACCTGCGACCCGCGCACCTCGCCCAGCTGCGGCGGATCATCGACGACCCCGAGGCGTCCGGCAACGACCGGTTCGTCGCGCTCGACCTGCTCAAGAACGTCAACATCTCCGCCGGCGGCGTGCTGCCGATGTGCCAGGACACCGGCACCGCGATCGTCATGGGCAAGAAGTCCGAGGGCGTCCTCACCGGCGCCGACGACGGCGAGGCGATCAGCCGCGGTGTCTACGACGCGTACACGCAGCTCAACCTGCGCTACTCCCAGCTCGCGCCGCTGACCACCTGGGAGGAGAAGAACACCGGCACCAACCTGCCCGCGCAGATCGAGCTCTACTCGACGCCCGACAAGCCCGGGCCAGATGGGATCTCTCGGGCGGAGTACAAGTTCCTGTTCATGGCCAAGGGCGGCGGCTCGGCCAACAAGTCGTTCCTCTTCCAGGAGACCAAGGCCGTCCTGAACCCCAAGCGGATGCTGGAGTTCCTCGACGAGAAGATCCGCTCCCTCGGCACGGCCGCCTGTCCGCCGTACCACCTGGCGGTGGTCATCGGCGGCACGTCGGCGGAGTTCGCGCTGAAGACCGCGAAGTACGCCTCGGCGCACTACCTCGACAACCTGCCGACGGCGGGGTCGATGAGCGCGCACGGCTTCCGCGACCTCGAGCTCGAGGAGGAGGTCTTCAAGCTCACGCAGTCGTTCGGGATCGGGGCGCAGTTCGGCGGCAAGTACTTCTGTCACGACGTCCGGGTGGTGCGGCTGCCCCGCCACGGCGCCTCGTGCCCGGTGGCGATCGCCGTCTCCTGCTCGGCCGACCGCCAGGCGCTGGGCAAGATCACCGCCGAGGGTGTCTTCCTCGAGCAGCTCGAGACCGACCCCGCCCACTACATGCCCGACGCCGGCGTGGCCGACGACATCTCCGGGGGCGCCGTCGTACCGATCGACCTCAACCAGCCGATGGCCGACATCCTGGCCGAGCTGCGCAAGCATCCCGTCAAGACCCGCCTGTCTCTGACCGGCCCGCTGGTCGTGGCGCGCGACATCGCGCACGCCAAGATCAAGGAGCGCCTCGACGCCGGCGAGGAGATGCCGTCGTACCTCCGCGACCACCCCGTCTACTACGCCGGACCGGCCAAGACGCCGTACGGCATGGCATCGGGCTCGTTCGGCCCCACCACCGCCGGGCGCATGGACTCCTACGTGGAGCAGTTCCAGGCCGCGGGCGGCTCGCTGGTGATGCTCGCCAAGGGCAACCGGTCCAAGCAGGTCACCGAGGCCTGTCACGCCCACGGTGGCTTCTACCTCGGCTCGATCGGCGGCCCGGCCGCCCGGCTGGCCCAGGACTGCATCCGCTCGGTCTCGGTGCTGGAGTACGAGGAGCTCGGGATGGAGGCGGTCTGGAAGATCGAGGTCGAGGACTTCCCCGCCTTCATCGTGGTCGACGACCAGGGCAACGACTTCTTCACCGACCCCTCCGGGACCGTCACCGTCCCGATCAGTGGTATCCGGGTCCGCTCCGTTCAATGACATGTTGACCCGCCCGAAAGTTTCGGGCGGGTCAACGTGATTTCAGGCGGTGAGGGTGCGGAGGGTGTCGACGAGCGGGGTGGTGGGGCGGCCGAGGAGACGCGAAAGCGTGCCGTCGGTGTGGTCGAGGACGCCGTCGCGGATGTTGCCCTCCAGCGCCGCGACGAAGCCCGCCGTACCGGCGTCAAGGCCGATCTGCGTGAGCTGGGCGACGCGCTCCTCGGGAGTCAGCTGCTCCAGGACCACCTCGCGACCGAGCACCTCGGCCAGGGTCGCGGCCAGGGTCGGGAAGTCCCAGGCGACGTCGCCGGCGAGCTCGTAGACCTGGCCGATGTGCCCCTCCGTCGTGAGTACGACGGCAGCGACGTCGGCGAAGTCGGCGCGCGACGCGCTGGGCACGCGACCGCCCCCTGCGCTGGTCACGAGAACGCCGTGCTCACGGGCGACCTCGAGGTCCTGGGCGTAGTTCTCGGTGTACCAGTTGTTGCGCAGGATCGTGGCGGGCAGCCCGGACGCAGCGATGTGCTCCTCGGTGGCCTTGTGCTCGGGGGCCAGCACCAGCTCGCTGGTCGTGGCCTGCGGGGCGCTCGTGTAGACGAGCTGCTGCACGCCGGCGGCCGCGGCGGCCTCGATGACGTTGCCGTGCTGCGCGATGCGCTGGCCGACCTCGGAGCCGGAGATCAGCAGCACCTTCTCGACACCGGCGAGGGCTGCTCTGGCCGAGTCGGCGTCGGCGTAGTCCAGCGCGACGACGTCGACGCCGCGCTCGGCGTACTCCGACAGCGTCTCGGGCCGGCGGGCGGCCGCGCGGAGCGTGGCGGGCGCGACGCCGCGGTCGAGCAGCGAGTCGAGGACGAGGCGGCCGAGGTGGCCGGAGGCGGCGGTGACGAGGATGGTCATGAGGGGTCCTTCGCGGTCGTGCGGATGGGTGTCACCAGCCCGAACCCCTACATCTGACCGATACTTCCCGATCCGCCGTACCCACCTTTAGGTAAGGTACCTACATGACAGTTAGTCTCTCCTCGCTCCGTGGTGACGGCGACGCCTTCACGGACGGCTGCCCGACCCGCGTCGTGCTCGACCACGTGACCAGCAAGTGGGGCGTGCTGGTGCTCGCGGCCCTCGCCGACGGCACCCTGCGCTGGAGCGAGCTGCGCCGAGCCGTCGACGGCATCAGCGAGAAGATGCTCGCCTCGACCCTCAAGACGCTCGAGCGAGACGGGATCGTGGAGCGCGTGGCACACCCGGTCATCCCGCCGCACGTCGACTACAGCCTGACCGACCGCGGTCGCGACCTGATGGAGGCGATGTCACCCCTCCTGCTGTGGGTGGCCGCCAACGCCGATGACATCGTCCCGTCGGGATAGTCCCTCACAGGAGAGACCATAAGAGTCCTCTTATTCGCTCTCCTGTTGGGGACTATCCCGCCAACCAGGTCATTCGGCGGCCGCGAGGACTGCGTCGAGCGCGTCGTCCACCCGCTGGATCTCGTCGTCCGAGCCGGTGACGGCGCTGCCCTGGATGAGTACCGAGCTGAAGCGGCCGTCGCCACAGGTCTGCGCGGTGACGGCCTCGGGCGACTCCGTGGAGGGGATGACGTTGACGGTGCGGGTCTGGCCGGGCGCCAGGCCCTGGATCTCGAGGAACAGCCCGAAGAGCTCGCAGCCCTCGACGTCGTCGACCTCCTCCGAGGCGATGAGGTCGCGGGCCTCCTCGAGCTTGGCGGCGGTCGCGGGGTCGTCGGCCAGATCGCTCCGCTCGGCCTCGTCGAGCACGGGGTCGAGGTTGGCGACCCACTCCGCCACCGGCACGTCGATCACCTGCACCCCGATGCCCTCGGGCGAACCCCAGCGGCAGGTGGGCAGCCCGGCGGCGTCGCCCGGCTCGGGATCGCCGAGGTCCTCGCCGGCAAGGGCGACGACCTCGTCGCTAGAGAGCAGTGCGCAGGTGTCCTCCGCCTCCGGGCTCGCCTCGGGCTCGGAGCCGCCGACCGCACAGGCGGACACGGCCGCGACCAGCAGGGCGGCGGTCAGGGTCGTCGTGAGACGCATGCAATGCTCCGAGCGTGGATGGAACCCCGATCCTGCCTCGTCCGTTAGCCGGGTAGAAGCCCCCCACCTCAGGAGCGACCCATGCAGTGCCCCACCGACGGAACCACGCTGACGATGAGCGAGCGCAGCGGCATCGAGATCGACTACTGCCCGACCTGTCGCGGCGTCTGGCTCGACCGTGGGGAGCTGGACAAGATCATCGACCGCTCGCTCGCCCAGCAGGCTCCCCCACCTCCGGCCCAACCTCCGGCCCAACCTCCGGCCCAGCCGGCCGCTCCGCAGCAGTCGCGCGAGCGCGGCTACGAGCGCTACGAGGAGCCGCGCCAGGGCTACCCGCAGCAGGGCCAGTACAAGAAGAAGCGCAAGGAGAGCTGGCTCAGCGAGATCTTCGACTGACCTTCTCGGGCGCCCCCGCACCCAGGGCGCGGCCCCACTTGGCAGGATGGGCCCATGGAGTACGTCGAGCTCGCGCGCGCCGAGTCCGAGCGCGGTGAGCTCGTGCTGCGCGAGCGGCGTCCCCACGACGGGCCGACCGCGGTCGAGCTGCGCGCCAACGGCGTCTTCGTCATGGACACCCTCGAGGTCAGCACCGAGCGCGCGCTGGCCTCCGCGGCCCTCGCGCTCGTCGAACACCCGGCCGCCGTCGTGGTCGGCGGTCTCGGCCTGGGCTTCACGATGCACGAGGTGCTCTCCGACCACCGGGTCGAGCACTGCGCGGTCGTCGAGATCGAGGAGGCACTGGTCGGCTGGATGCGCGACGGCACCATCCACCACGGCCCCGCCCTGCTCGCCGACGCCCGGGTACGCATCGTGGTCGCCGACGTGGCGATCGCGCTGACCGAGGCCCACCCGGCGTCGTACGACCTGATCCTGCTGGACGTCGACAACGGCCCCGGCTACCTCGTCCACCAAGGCAACGCGGCGCTCTACGAGAAACCCCTGCTGTCCGCGGCCCGGCAGGTGCTGCGTCCCGGCGGCGCTCTGGCGGTGTGGTCGGCCGACGAGTCGCCCGACCTGGCCGCCGCCCTCGAGAGCGTCTTCGGCAACGTCGAGGTGACGCCGCTCGACGTCGAGCTCCAGGGCCACGACGAGCGCTACTGGCTGTTCGCGGCCCGGATGGACTGACACATGACCCGACCACACGGCGGGCGGCGCTACGTCGCCCTCGGCAGCTCCATGGCGGCCGGGCCCGGCATCACGCCCCGGGCCTCGGGCAGCCCCCGCGCTGCGATGCGGTCGGCCAGCAACTACCCCCACCTGCTGGCCGCCGACCTGACCCTCGACCTCGTCGACGTCTCCCACTCGGGAGCCACGACGGCCAACGTGCTCACCGATCCGCAGCTGGGCACGCCCCCGCAGGTGGAGGCTCTCGACGGCACCGAGGACCTGGTCACGATCACCATCGGCGGCAACGACATCGGCTACGTGCCCGGGCTCTTCGTCGCCACGCTCCCGGGCGTCGTCCGGGCGCTGCCGGTCATCGGCGCTCGGCTGCGCGACGCGCTCGACCGCGACGCGCGCGAGGAGGCCCTGGTGCGGGTCGCCGACTCGCTGCGCGCGGTCGGAACGACGCTGCGCCGGCGGTCACCGCACGCGCGCATCCTGTTCGTGGAGTACCTCACCCTGATGCCACCCCCGGGCGAACCCGCCTGGCCGCTGAAGGCGAAGCACGTCGACCTGGCCCGGCACCTGGCCGACCGGCTCGTGGAGATCACCTCGGAGGCCGCGGCCGAGACCGGCTGCGAGGTCGTGCCGGTCGCCGAGGCGAGCCGCGAGCACCACGCCTGGTCCGGGGCCCCCTGGACCGTCGGCGCGGCGCTGCCGCTCCCCGGCCGGCCGCTCGCCTACCACCCCAACGCCGCCGGCATGCGCGCCGTGGCCACGAAGATCCGGCAACACCTCGCGGGTTAGCGTGGACCTATGACCGACGAGTTCCGCACCGAGCACGACTCCATGGGCGAGGTACTCGTCCCCCGTGACGCCCTCTGGCGGGCGCAGACCCAACGCGCGGTCGAGAACTTCCCGATCAGCGGCACCCCCCTGGAGCGCCGGATGATCGAGGCGCTGGCCCTGGTGAAGGGTGCCGCCGCCCGGGCCAACCGCGACCTCGGGATCCTCCCCGAGGAGCAGGCGACCGCGATCGCCGACGCCGCCGCCGAGGTCGCCGCGGGCACCCACGACGCGCACTTCCCGATCGACGTCTTCCAGACCGGGTCCGGCACCAGCTCCAACATGAACACCAACGAGGTGATCGCCTCACTTGCCACCAACGCCGGCATCGAGCTGCACCCCAACGACCACGTCAACGCCAGCCAGTCCAGCAACGACACCTTCCCGACCGCCATCCACGTGGCCGTCACCCGCGCCGTCGTCGGCGACCTGCTGCCCGCGATCGACGTCCTCGGGTCCAGCTTCGAGGCCAAGGCCGAGGAGTTCGGCGGCCTCGTGAAGTCCGGTCGCACGCACCTGATGGACGCGACGCCGGTGATGCTCGGCCAGGAGATGGGTGGCTACGCCGCGACCGTGCGCTACGCCGCCGAGCGGCTCGAGTCGGTGCTCCCCCGGGTGCGCGAGCTGCCCCTCGGCGGTACGGCGGTCGGCACCGGCATCAACACCCCGCCGGGTTTCGCGCAGGCCGCCATCGGCGCCCTCAACGTGCTGACCGGCGAGGCGTTCACCGAGGCGCGCAACCACTTCGAGGCTCAGGGCACCCGCGACTCGCTGGTCGAGCTCAGCGGCGTCCTGCGCACGCTCGCGGTCGGCCTCACCAAGATCTGCAACGACCTGCGCTGGATGTCGTCCGGCCCCACCACCGGCCTCGCGGAGATCCACCTGCCCGACCTGCAGCCCGGGTCGAGCATCATGCCCGGCAAGGTCAACCCGGTGCTGCCCGAGGCGACGCTGATGGTCTGCGCGCAGGTGATCGGCAACGACACCGCGGTCACGGTCGCGGGCGCCAGCGGCAGCTTCGAGCTCAACGTCGCCATGCCGGTGATCGCACGCAACCTGCTCGAGTCGGTCCGGATCCTCTCGACGTCGATGACCCTGCTCGCCGAGCGCTGCGTCGACGGCATCACCGCCGACGCCGAGCGGATGCGCCGCTACGCCGCCTCGTCGCCGTCGGTGGTCACCCCGCTCAACAAGTACGTCGGCTACGAGAACGCCGCCAAGATCGCCAAGAAGGCGCTGGCCGAGGGATCGACGATCCGCGAGACCGTGCTCGCGATGGGCTACGTCGAACGCGGCGACCTCACCGAGCAACAGCTCGACGAGGCACTCGACCTCGAGAGCATGACCCACCCATGAGCGCCACCACACCGCTGACGGTCGTCATCACCGGTGCCAGCGACGGCATCGGGCTCGAGTCGGCGCGCCAGCTCGCGGCACTCGGGCACCGCGTCGTCATGGTCGGCCGCAACCCCGACAAGACCCGCGCCGCGGCCGCCTCCGTCGCCGCCGAGCACCCCGACGCGGTGGTCGAGACGGCGCTGGCCGACTTCGCGTCACAGGCCTCGGTCCGCGCGCTCGCTGCCGAGCTGCTCGAGCGCTGCGAGCGGATCGACGTACTCGTCAACAACGCCGGCACCGTCTTCGAGAAGCGCACCGTCACCGACGACGGCATCGAGGCGACGTTCGCGGTCAACCACCTCGGCGGCTTCCTGCTCACCGAGCTGCTGCTCGACCGGATCCTGGCCAGCGCGCCCGCGCGGATCGTGCTGACCAGCTCGACCGGTCACTACCAGGGCACGATGGACTTCGACGACCTCGGCTTCGAGAGCGGCTACGGCATCATGCGCGCCTACGGCCGCTCCAAGCTGGCCAACGTGCTCCACACCCGCGAGCTCGCCCGTCGCCTCCACGGCACCGGCGTGACCGTCAACTGCCTCCACCCCGGCACCGTCGCGACCAGCATCTGGGGCGGAGCGCCCTGGTGGGCCAGGCCCGTGCTCGCGCTGGCCAAGCGGATCGTGATGGTCTCGCCCAGCGAGGGCGGCCGACGGATCACCTACCTCGCCGTCGGGCCGGAGGTCGAGGGGCTCACCGGTGGCTACTACGACGACGACCGCCTCAAGGAGCCGTCCGAGCTCGCCCAGGACGACGCGACCGGGATCCGGTTGCGCGACGTGAGCCTCGGCCTCGTGGGGCTCCCCGAATGAGCGCCCTCAACGAGCCGGCCCGGGTCCGCGAGCAGTACGCCACGGAGGACAACCTCCAGACCCGGCTTTCCGTGTGGCACCCGACGATCGACGGGCGTGACCCCGCCACCGTCGCCCTCGACGAGATCCGCGACCTGCGACCGGGTCGGGTGCTGGAGGTCGGCTGCGGCACCGGTGCGTTCGCCGCGCGGCTGCTCGACACCCTGCCCGGCGTCGACCTGGTGGCGATCGACCAGTCCGAGCGGTTCGTCGAGCTGACGGCGACGCGCGGGGTGTCAGCGCGGCTCGCCGACGTACAGGCGCTGCCGTTCGAGGACGACTCCTTCGACCTCGTGGCCGCGATGTGGATGCTCTACCACGTGCCCGACCTGCACCGGGGACTCACGGAGATCCGTCGGGTGCTGCGCCCGGGCGGCACGTTCGTCGCCGCCACCAACGGCGACGAGCACGTCGGCGAGCTGCGCCGGGCGGTCGGGCGGCCGCCGGCCGTCACCCAGTTCAGCAGCCAGAACGGCGAGGCCGTGCTGCGCTCCCACTTCACCGACGTACACCGTGAAGACCTCGTCCCGCGCGCGATCTTCCCCGACCACGCCGCCGCCGTGGCCTACCTCGCCTCCTCCGACGAGCCCGACGAGCGCGAGCTCCCGTGGTTCGACGGCCCCCGCGAGTACGCCGGTCAGGTCACCGTCTTCGTCGCCCGCTGAGGCGTCGACCCGCCCGAAACTGACTGAAATGCACGTTGACCCGCCCGAAAGTTTCGGGCGGGTCAACGTGGAAGAGTCAGTACCAGCCGACGGACTCGGAGTGTCCCCAGGCGCTGCAGGGGCTGCCGTAGCGGTCCTGGATGTAGCCCAGGCCCCAGCGGATCTGGGTGACCGGGTTGGTGGCCCAGTCGGCGCCGGCCGACGACATCTTGGAGCCGGGCAGGGCCTGCGGGATGCCGTAGGCGGAGGACGACGGGTTGTCGGCGTTCCAGGTCCAGTTGGACTCGCGGGTCCACAGCGAGTCGAGGCAGCCGAACTGGTCGGAGGAGAAGCCGAACTCGGCGAGCAGGGCCCGGCCGATCTCGCGCGGGTCGTCGTCGGAGAGGTCCTCGGTGCGGGTCATCGCGGGGCCGTCGGTCTGCAGCAGCGACGCGGCCTTGACCGGGTCGGCCGCGCGGCGGCGGTCGGAGGAGCGCGACACCGCGGGGGCGCGGTCGGCGAGACCGCGCTGGCTCAGCGAGCTCAGGGTGCCGGACGCCTGGGCGGCGGTCGCCGGGCGGGTGTCGCCGGACGCGGCCGACACCGCCGGGGCCTGGCCGATGAGGCCGGTCGTCACCGTCGCGCCGGTGGCCGCGACGGCCACCGAGGACAGGATCACGGTGTTGCGCAGCGCCTTGCGAGGAGCCTCGACGAGAGCGGGCCGGGTGACCGGACCGCGGTGCTTGGGGACGTGCTTGACGTGCTTAGACACAGAGAAGTAGTCCAGGGGTAGGCAACGGGTTTCGTACGACAACCGATCAACGTGGCGTTAGGTCACGAATTGGTCTCGGCCCACCATGCCCGAGCCTCGGAGGGCGTGCAAACCGAACGGCCGAACTGGTGGGCAAAACCGGCGAGTTCTGCGCCACACCGGACCCTGCTGTGCCCCATGAGTCACAACCGACCCATGGGGCACAGCAGGCCCAGGAAGCGTCAGATGGTGACGTTCTCCAGCATCTCGGTCACCAGTGCCGCGATCGGCGAGCGCTCGGAGCGGGTCAGCGTGACGTGGGCGAAGAGCGGGTGCCCCTTCAGCTTCTCGATGACCGCCACCACGCCGTCGTGCCGCCCCACCCGCAGGTTGTCGCGCTGCGCGACGTCGTGGGTGAGCACCACCTTGGAGTTGGCGCCGATGCGCGAGAGCACGGTCAACAGCACGTTGCGCTCCAGCGACTGTGCCTCGTCGACGATCACGAAGGCGTCGTGGAGCGACCGCCCGCGGATGTGGGTCAGCGGCAGCACCTCGAGCATGCCCCGATCGAGGATCTCGTCGATGACCTCCTTGGAGGTCATCGCGCCCAGGGTGTCGAACACGGCCTGGCCCCAGGGCGACATCTTCTCCGACTCCGAGCCGGGCAGGTAGCCGAGCTCCTGGCCGCCCACCGCGAACAGCGGCCGGAACACCACGACCTTCTTGTGCTGGCCACGCTCGAGGACCGCCTCGAGTCCGGCGCACAGCGCCATCGCCGACTTGCCGGTGCCGGCCCGGCCGCCGAGGGAGACGATGCCGACCTCGGGGTCGAGCAGCATCTCCAGCGCGATCCGCTGCTCCGCACTGCGACCGTGGATGCCGAACGCCTCCCGGTCGCCACGCACCAGGTGGACCTGCTTGTCCGGACCGACCCGGCCGAGCGCCGTACCCCGGTCGGAGAGCAGCACCAGGCCCTGGTGGCACGGGAAGCCGCGGGCGGTGTCGAGATCGAGCACGCCGTCGTCGTAGAGCTCGTCGAGCTGGGCGGCCTCGACGTCGAGCTCCATCATCCCGGTGTAGCCGGTGTCGGAGTCGCTGATCGCCTCGGCGCGGTACTCCTCCGCGTCCAGGCCGACGGCGGAGGCCTTGATCCGCAGGGGCAGGTCCTTGGAGACCAGGGTCACCTGGTGGCCCTCGTTGGCGAGGTTGCGCGCGACGGCGAGGATCCGGGTGTCGTTGTCACCGAGCCGGAAGCCCGACGGCAGCGCGTTGGGGTCGGTGTGGTTGAGCTCGACGCGGACCGTGCCGCCGAGGTCGCCGACCGGAACCGGCTCGTCGAGACGGCCGTTGACCGCGCGCAGCTCGTCGAGCATGCGCAGCGCCGAACGCGCGAAGAAGCCGAGCTCGGGGTGGTGCCGCTTGCCCTCGAGCTCGGTGATCACCACGACGGGCAGGACGACCTCGTGCTCCTCGAACCTGCGCAACGCCCCTGGGTCGGCCAGCAGGACGCTGGTGTCGATGACGTAGGTGCGGGTCGCAACAGCTGAGCTCTGGGACTGTGTGGCCTCGGTCGGCACGGGTCACCCCTCACGGGTCGGCGCGCGCACTCGTCGCCCGGCCCTAGTCAGCGAAGTTGGACCGAGGGACCCGAACGCCGGAGTGCCGGCATCCGGTCACCGGCGACGAAGGGCAGGGGTTGACCTGCTTCGTCGTACCAGCGAGCTGGTCGTGAGCGATCACGAACGGGCCTCCGATGTGGCGAGCTTCCCCACTCGCCATTGCAGCGAAAGTACGCCCGAGACCGGACACTCTTTCGGCGACACGCCCGAACGCGGGATGAAGGCCGCATTACGAACGAGAGTCGGTTCAGGACCCGTAGCGCCGCTCGCGCAGGGCGTAGGCCCGGATGGCGCGCAGGAAGTCGACGCGCCGGAACTCCGGCCAGTAGGCCTCGCAGAAGTAGAACTCCGACTTCGCGCTCTGCCACAGCAGGAACCCGCCCAGCCGCTGCTCGCCCGACGTACGGATCACGAGGTCGGGGTCGGGCTGGCCCTTGGTGTAGAGGTGGTCGGAGATGTGCTCGACGTCGATCAGGTTGGCGAGGTCCTCGAGCGAGGTGCCCATCGCGGCGTGCTCGTGCAGCAGGCTTCGTACGGCGTCGGCGATCTCGCGCCGCCCGCCGTAGCCGACAGCGACGTTGACCAGCATCCCGTCGACGTCGCGGGTGGCCTCGGCGGCGGCCTTGAGCCGCTCGGCGGTGTGGGCGGGTAGCAGGTCGAGGGCGCCGACCGGGTGGAGGCGCCAGCGGCGCTGGTCGGCCAGGGAGTCGACCGCCTCCTCGATGATCTGGAGCAGCGGCGCGAGCTCGGCCTCGGGACGGTTGAGGTTGTCGGTGGAGAGCAGCCAGAGCGTGACCACCTGGATGCCGACCTCGTCGCACCAGCCGAGCAGCGGCTCGATGTTGGCGGCTCCGGCCCGATGCCCGTGCGCGGTGTCACGGCCGACGGCCTTCGCCCAGCGCCGGTTGCCGTCGAGCATCACGCCGACGTGCTGGGGCAGGCTGTCAGGCAGCCTCCGCAGGAGCCGGGACTCGTAGGCGGGGTAGATCACCCGTCGCAGTCCGCCCTTCCAGTCCATGTCTCCGATGGTAGGGGGTGAAGCGGCTCACGTCGGCACGTGACGTTCACCCCGTCGTTGTCACCTATCTCGCGGTAATGGGTACCTTCTAGGTATGAACCAGCCCTTCCACCACGCCAACGAGGCCGTGCGCGCGGGGCTCGAGTCGATCCAAGAGTCGATTCACGAGACGATCCAAGAGGTGAAGCCCAGGCTTCGCGGCTGGATGCACCTCGTGCTCACGCCCCTGGCCCTGGCCGGCGGCATCGTCCTGATCGTGCTCTCCCCCGACGCCACGACGCGCTGGGGCTCGGCGGTCTTCGCCGCCAGTGCGCTGCTGCTCTTCGGCATCTCGGCGCTCTACCACACGCGCACGTGGTCGCCGAAGACCTGGGCCCGGCTCCGGGCCTTCGACCACGCCAACATCTTCGTGCTGATCGCGGGCTCCTACACGCCGCTCACGCTGATCCTGCTCGACGGCACCCAGCGCGTGGTGCTGCTGACGACGGTGTGGTCCTGCGCCGTCCTCGGCGTGCTGTTCCGGGTGTTCTGGACCGACGCGCCACGCTGGCTCTACACCCCGCTCTACATGGGCCTGGGCTGGGCCGCGGTCTTCTTCATCCCCGGGTTCATCGACGGCGCCTCGACGCGGCTCGGCTCGGGAGTGGGCACCGCGGTGCTCGTGCTCGTCGCGGTCGGCGGCGCGCTCTACACCATCGGCGGCGTGGTCTACGGGTTCAAGCGCCCCAACCCGTGGCCCCAGTGGTTCGGCTTCCACGAGGTCTTCCACACGTTCACGATCCTCGCCTTCGTGAGCCACTACGTCAGCGTCTCGCTGGCGACCTACTCCCTGCGCTGAGGGTTGCGCTGAGGCTTGTGCTGAGCCGCTGCCGTCGTACGGTGGGGTGATGGCCACCATCGACCTGACCAACGACAACTTCACCTCGCACGTCGAGAACGACGACATCCTGCTCGTCGACTTCTGGGCCAGCTGGTGCGGCCCGTGCCAGCAGTTCGCCCCGACGTACGAGGCGGCCTCCGAGGCCCATCCCGACGTCACCTTCGGCTCGATCAACACCGAGGAGCAGCGGGAGCTGGCCTCGGCCGCGGGCATCCAGTCGATCCCGACACTGATGGCGTTCCGCGAGGGCATCCTGGTCTTCGCCCAGCCCGGCGCGCTGCCGCCGCAGGCGCTGGAGCAGGTCATCACCGGCGTCAAGGGTCTCGACATGGACGACGTACGCCGACAGATCGCCGACGCACAGGAGTCCGAGGCCGAGGCCGGCACCGGCACCGGCACCTGACGCTGACCGATCGCAAACTTTGCGACGGGTCAGTCCTGGTCAGTCCTTCGGGATGGTCCCGCCGCGGCCGTGCAGGATCGCCATGATCGAGGCGAGCTGCTGGTCGGCCTTCTCGGTGCGGGTGAACGACGTGAGCGCGAGCACCGGCTTGAACCGCTGGCGTGAGATCGCCTTCGGGTAGGTGAACTCCCGCAGCCCGTCGGGCCCGTGGATGCGGCCGAAACCGGAGTCGCCGACGCCGCCGAACGGCAGTGACGGGATCGCGGCGAAGGTGATCACGCCGTTGATCGCGGTCATGCCGGATCGGATCCGCTCGGCGATCTCCATGCCGCGCGCCTTGGAGAACACGGTGGAGCCCAGGCCGTAGCGGGTCGCGTTGGTGCGGGCGATCGCCTCGTCCATGTCGCGCACCTTGGCGACGGTGACGGTGGGACCGAAGGTCTCCTCCTGCACGGCCAGCGAGTCCTCGGGTACGTCGACGAGGATGGTCGGCTGCACGAAGCGGTCGCCCACGGCGTCGATGCCGCCGACCACGGCGCGGCCGCCCCGGTCGAGGGCGTCCTGGATGTGGCTGCGGATCACGTCGAGCTGCTTGGGCATCGTGATCGGCCCGAGCTGGGAGCCGGAGGTTGCGTCGGCGCGCAGGCCCTGCGCCTTCTCGACCAGCGCGTCGAGGAACTGGTCGTAGACCCGCTCGTGGACGTAGACCCGCTCGACCCCGGTGCAGGTCTGGCCGGCGTTGGCGCACGCGCCCCACAGCGTGGCGTCGGCGGCCGCGTCGATGTCGGCGTCGGAGTCGACGATGACGGCGTCCTTGCCGCCCGCCTCGATCACGACGGGGGTCAGGGTCTCGGCGCAGGCGGCCATCACCCGCTTGCCGGTGGCCGTCGAGCCGGTGAAGGCGACCTTGTCGACGCCGGCGCGGCACAGTGCGGCACCGGTGTCGCCGAGCCCGGTGACCACCTGGAAGACCGGCCGGCCGACCGCCTCGACGAAGGTGCGGGCCAGCCACTCGCCGACGCCCGGGGTGTATTCGCTCGGCTTGAAGACCACCGCGTTGCCGGCAGCGAGCGCGTAGGCGATCGAGCCCATCGGCGTGAACACCGGGTAGTTCCACGGGCCGATCACGCCGACCACGCCCAGGGGGCGGTACTCCACGCTGGCGGCCTGGTTGGCCATCAGCAGGCCGGACGGCACGCGGCGCCGCTTGAGGACTTTCTCGGCGTGGCCGCCCGCCCACGCGAGGTGGTCGATCGCCAGCGCCGCCTCGAGGGTGGCGTCACCGTGGGGCTTGCCGGTCTCCTGGTGCATGACGTCGGCCAGCTGCGCGAGCCGTCGGGTGATGACGCCCCGCCAGGTGGTCAGGTGCCGCGCGCGCTCGTCGTACGACAGGGCCGACCACCACGCCGCGGCCTCCCGGGCGCTCGCGACAGCGGCCTCGACGTCGGCGGCGGAGTGGACCGGGTGGGTGCCGACGACGTCGCCGGTGATCGGGTTGAGCGAGTCGAACGTCTCGGTGCGGGTCTGGTCCAGCTGCTGTGTCATCGGTTCTTCCTGATCTCGTCGGCGGCCTTCTCGGCG
The DNA here is from genome assembly GCF_900103935.1 of Nocardioides szechwanensis. Lineage (GTDB taxonomy): Bacteria > Actinomycetota > Actinomycetes > Propionibacteriales > Nocardioidaceae > Nocardioides > Nocardioides szechwanensis. The sequence continues at coordinate 523,160 of NZ_FNIC01000002.1, read as the reverse complement.
ATCATGATGGTCGGGGCGTTGGTGTTGCCTCGGGGGACGGCCGGCATCACCGAGGCGTCCACGACGCGCAGCCCGTCGACCCCGCGCACCTTGAGCGAGGCGTCGACGACGGCGTCGTCTCCGCTGCCCATCGCGCAGGTCGCGACCGGGTGGTAGAGCGTCTGCGTCCAGGTGCGGATGTGCTCGAGCAGGTCCTCGTCGGAGGGGTCGTCGGGCAGGTTCCACGGCCGGTCGAGATAACGGGCCAGGGGGCCTTGCGTGCAGATCTCCCAGGTACGGCGCGCTCCCGCGAGCAGGGCGTCGAGGTCGCTCTGGTCCTCGAGGTACGCCGCGTCGATCGCCGGGTGCCACGACGGGTCGGCCGAGCGCAGCCGGACCGAGCCGCGGCTCTGTACCGACACCAGGGTCGGCGCGGCGGTGAACATCCGGCTGGTCGGCTCGTGCATCCCGTTGTCGTAGAACCCCGAGGGCGCGGCGTGGATCTGGAGGTCGGGAGCGGCGAGGCCGTCGCGGCTGGTGAAGAAGGCGCCGGCCTCCCCCACGTTGGAGGACAACGGACCGGTGCCGCGCACCTTCCAGCGCAGGAAGTTGGACACGTTGTTGAGCTGGGCCAGGTCGCTGATCCCGCGGGTGTACCAGAGCATCGGCACGACCGGGTGGTCCTGCAGGTTGCTGCCGACCCCGCCCAGCTCGACCTTGCCGGTCACCCCGACCTCGGCGAGGTGGGCGCCCGGCCCGACGCCGGACAGCATCAGGAGCTGCGGGCTGTTGACCGCGCCACCGCACAGCAGCACCTCGCGGGTGGCGGTGACCGTGTGCTCGGCGCCGCCCTGCCGGAAGGTCACGCCCGTGGCCCGCTCGCCGTCGATCTCGACGCGCGAGGCCAGCGCCCCCGTGGCCACGGTGAGGTTGGGGCGGCCGCGAGCCGGCCGCAGGTAGCCCTCGTTGGTCGACCAGCGGCGCCCGCCCTTGCAGGTCACCTGGTAGAGCCCAGCGCCCTCCTGCTCGGCGCCGTTGAAGTCGTCGTTGGGCTTCAGCCCGGCGGCGACCGCGCTCTGCACGAACAGGTTGCTCAGCGCGTGGGTGTAGCTGCGGTCCTCGACGTGCAGCGGGCCGCTCCGGCCGTGCAGCGGCTCGCCGAGCCGGGTGTTGGTCTCGCTGCGAACGAAGTAGGGCAGCACGTCGTCGAAGCCCCAGCCCGCGGCGCCGTACTGGTCACGCCAGGAGTCGTAGTCGGCCCGGTTGCCGCGAATGTAGATCATCGCGTTCATCGACGAGCAGCCGCCGAGGGCCTTCATCCGAGGCCAGTAGGCGCGGCGGCCGTGGAGCTGCTTCTGCTCGGTGGTCTGGTAGTTCCAGTCCCACTTGGTCTTGAACAGCGTCGGGAACGCGGCCGGGATCATCACCTCGTCGGCGTCGGCCTCGCCTCCTGCCTCGAGGAGCAGGACCGTGGTCCCGGAGTCCTCGGTGAGCCGTGCCGCCAGCACCGCACCCGCGCTGCCGGCTCCCACGATGACGTAGTCGTACCTGTCCTCGGCCATCTGCGAAACGTACTCTGCCGGTGGCTGCGCAACCACCGTCCCGGCCAGCTTGCTCAGACCGTGAGCAACCTGGCCGGGTCGCCCGTGCTGACCCGTCCGGCGACGGTGACCATGGCGTCGACACCGAAACCGAGCTGCTGGTCACGGCGACAGCGAGCGAGGGCCTTCAGCAGAGCCAGGTCGGGTACGCCGGAGTCGGGACCGAGGTCGACCACCGCACAGCGCGGGATGACGCTCCGGACCTCGATCTCGGCGGCGCCGAGCCGGAGTCGTCTCCCGACCCACTCGTCCTCCGTGTGCGGTGTCAGCTCGTCGCCGTCGAGCTGGAACGTGGCTCGGAAGCGGGCGCCGTCGACGTGCCCCCCGACCTCGTCGGCCAACCGCGCCAGCGACGCGCTCGTCACCAGCGACACCGAGGCGCCGTAGACCACGGCGCCCGGAGCGGCGGAGGCGAGGAGCACCTCGCGGCCCAGGTGCGCAGAGAACGCTGCCGCCCACGGCCCGTCCATCACCCGCAGCATCGCGGCTCGACCCCAGTAGTCGGCCGTGCGGATGTCGTTCGTCGGCTCCGGCTCACCGACCACGGTGCCTGTCGGCAGCTCGGCCGAGAGCACGGTCCCGTCCCACTCTGCGCGCGCCTGGAGCAGCGTCGGGCGCTCGACGGTCCGCAGGCAGCGGTCGGTCGCCGGGTCGATCAGGCAGAAGGCCCGGTCCCCCACCGGTCCGATCGCGCTCAGCTCCACCGAGCCGTGCGTGAGGTGCCGGCCGCCCTTGAGGGGCGTGAACCCGACCCGTGCCACCCGCATGTCGCTCACCCTGTCATGTCTGCGCACGGGCGGGGGCCCGAATGTCGCGGCGCAGGCGGCGAACGTCGGCAGTTCGCGCGAGTCCGGTCGAGCCTGAGCGCGGGCTGCGTCGGTTGCGTGGCGAACCGCCGACATTGCAGGCTGGCTGGCCGCACTGGCTCCACCGGTCATCCGCTCGGAAGCTCTGCGGAACGTTGTCGTATCCACGCCACCCCGTTCGTGGTGAGGGTGGAAGGTGGTCACCGGACCACCCAGAACCGAGGAGAAGTCTGATGACGCACTACCTGATGAGCGTGCACGGCCCCGCCGAGCGGAACGAGTTCGGCAACTACGGCTCCGAGGAGGAGATGGAGGCGGCGTTCGCCGCGACCGGCGCCTTCAACGAGAGGCTTCGCGCCGGGGGCTACTGGGTCTTCGCCGGGGGCCTCGAGCCGGCGTCGACGGCGACGGTCGTCGACGGCCAGGGCGACACGCCGGTGATGACCGACGGCCCCTACCTCGAGACCAAGGAGCTCATCGGAGGCTTCTGGGTCATCGACGCGCCCGACCTCGACGTGGCTCTGAGGCTCGCGGCCGAGGGCTCGAAGGCCTGCGGCGGCAAGGTCGAGGTCCGTCCCTTCCAGGGCATGGCCTGAGGCGGCTCCCTACTTGTCGATGCGCTCCCAGCCGCGGCGCGAGCTGTGGCTGCCGAGCTGCACGTCGTCGCGGCTGCGGTAGACGATGTAGGGGCGGGTGAGGTAGCCGACCGGCGCGCTGAAGACGTGGACCAGCCGGGTGAACGGCCAGAGCGCGAAGAGGGCGAAGGCGACCAGCGCGTGCAGCTGGAAGCCGATCGGGGCCTCCCCCATCAGCTCGGGCTGCGGCTGGAAGGCGAGGAACGAGCGGTACCAGACCGAGACCCCCTCACGGTAGTCGTAGTGGCCGCCGACCGAGAGGATCGAGCCGGCGATGGTGTTCCACATGCCGAGGGCGATCGCGGCGCCGAGGAAGGCGTACATCACCTTGTCCATGTTGGTGGTCGCGGAGAAGACCGGGCCGACGGTGCGCCGGCGGTAGATCAGGATCACCATGCCGACCAGGGCCATGACCCCGGCGACGAGACCGCCGCCGACCGCCGCCACGTGGTACATCTCGGTGGAGATGCCGACCGCGTCGGTCCACGACTCCGGGATGAGCAGGCCGATCACGTGCCCGCCCACGACGCCGAGCATGCCGAAGTGGAACAGCGGGCTGCCGATGCGCAGCAGCCGGTCCTCGTAGAGCTGCGAGGAGCGGGTGGTCCAGCCGAACTTGTCGTAGCGATAGCGCCAGAAGTGGCCGACCACGAACGTCGTCAGGCACAGGTAGGGCACGATCACCCAGAGGAAGACGTCCATCAGCTTTCCCCTCCATGGGACCGAGCCCGGAACGACGGCATCGGCAGTGAGATGGGACCGTCGGGCCGCGCCGGTCCGGGGTCGAAGGCAGGCGTCTCGTACGGCGTGAGGCCGACCTCCTCCTCGGGTGGGCCCTCGGCTGCGAGCCGGCGTACGGCGTCCCACTCGTCGCCCTGGAGCGGCGGCAGCGTGGCGGTGACCGCCTCGACCGCGCCGGCCCAGCGCGAGCCGGACTCACCGAGCGCGATCCGGAGCAGCTCGAGCCCGGCCCGGTGGTCCAGCAGCAGCTGGCGCCCGCGGTCGTGGTCGATCGTCGCGGCGTACTCGAGGACGACGCAGAGGTGATCGGGCAGCTCGGTGTCGGTCAGCTCGAAGCCGGACGCGAGGTAGGTCTGCTTGAACCGCAGCAGCGCCATCCCACGCTTGCGGGTGTCGCCGTGGGCGAAGTAGGTCAGGAACAGGTTGTGCCGACGCCGGGTGTCGAAGGTCTCGACGTAGTCGGCCTCCAGCTCGGTGAGCGGCGTCGCCTCCAGCTGCGCGACGCACGCCCGGAGCGGCTCACCGACCCGGTCGGGCAGTCCCAGAGACGCCTGCCGGATCAGGTCGAGCCGGCCGAGGAGCTCCTCGTCGGGGTAGCCGAGGAGCAGCGACGCCGCCTGCCAGGCCACCGTCAGCTGGGACTCGGTGAACGCGGGGCTGCGACGACTCTTCGGGGCACGTCCGGTCAGGGTGCGGCTCACGGGGTCGCCTCCTCGTCGTCGGACCGGCGCGGGAAGAGCCCCTCGGGGGTGCCCTTGCCGTCCCAGTTGAGCAGGTTGACCCGCGACGACTTATCGGCCGGCGAGGCCAGGCTGTCGGCGGTCTGGCGCTCCTGGAGCATCTGGAAGTTCTCCACCGCGATCGGCACCGGCGAGCCGGAGCCCTCGCCGAACAGGTCCTGCTGCCCGCCGCCGTACTCGGAGACCGAGCACTCGGTGCCCAACTCCTCCAGGGAGTGCGCCTGCTCGGCGTGCGCCGCCGGGATGACGTAGCGCTCGTCGTACTTGGCGATCGCCAGGAGGCGGTACATGTCGTACATCTCCTCCTCGGTCATCCCCACGGCCTCGGGGATCGAGGCGTCCGCCTCGCGGCCCATGTTGATGTCGCGCATGTAGGACCGCATCGCCGCAAGCTTCTTGAGCACCCCGTCGACGGGGGCGACGTCACCGGCTGTGAAGAGCTCGGCGAGGTACTCGATCGGGATCCGGAGCGCGTCGATCGCGGCGAACAGGTTGCCCTTGTCCTCCGCGTCGAAGCCGGTGTCCTTGACGACGTCGACCACCGGCGAGAGCGGCGGGATGTACCAGACCATCGGCATCGTGCGGTACTCCGGGTGGAGCGGGAGCGCCACCTTGAACCGGTTGATCAGGGCGTAGATCGGCGAGCGCTGGGCGGCCTGCACCCAGTCGCGCGGGATCCCGGCCTTCTCGGCCTCACGCTGGACCTCGGGGTCGTTGGGGTCGAGGAAGACCTCGCGCTGGGCCTCGTAGAGACCGTGCTCGTCGGTCGTGGTCGCGGCCTCGAGCACCTTGTCTGCGTCGTAGAGCATCAGGCCGATGTAGCGCAGCCGGCCGACGCAGGTCTCGGCGCAGACCGTGGGCAGCCCGACCTCGATCCGCGGGAAGCAGAACGTGCACTTCTCGGCCTTTCCGGTCTTGTGGTTGAAGTAGATCTTCTTGTACGGGCAGCCCGAGATGCACATGCGCCAGCCGCGGCACTTGTCCTGGTCGACGAGGACGATGCCGTCCTCCTCGCGCTTGTAGATCGCGCCACTGGGGCACGACGCGGCGCACGACGGGTTGAGGCAGTGCTCGCAGATCCGCGGCAGGTAGAACATGAAGGTCTGCTCGAACTCGAACTTCACCTTGTCGGCGATCTTCTTGAGCATCGGGTCGTGCTCGAGCGTCGCCGCCGAGCCGCCGAGGTTGTCGTCCCAGTTCGACGACCAGGTGATCTTCATGTCCTTGCCGGTCAGCAGGGACTTGGGCCGAGCGACGGGGGTGTGCTCCTGCGCCGGGGCGTCGGTCAGCGTGGAGTAGTCGTAGGTCCAGGGCTCGTAGTAGTCCTGGATCGACGGCATCTTCGGGTTGGAGAAGATCGTGGCCAGCTTCTTGAACCGTCCGCCGGCCTTGAGCTTGAGCCGGCCGCGCTTGTTGAGCTCCCAGCCGCCCTTCCACTTCTCCTGGTCCTCGTAGGTGCGCGGGTAGCCCTGCCCGGGCCGCGTCTCGACGTTGTTGAACCAGACGTACTCCGTGCCCGTGCGGTTGGTCCACGCCTGCTTGCACGTGACCGAGCAGGTGTGACACCCGATGCACTTGTCGAGGTTCATCACCATCGCCATCTGCGCCATGATTTTCATCAGTAGGTCACGTCCTGCGAGCGCTTGCGGATGACGGTGACTTCATCGCGTTGGTTGCCGGTGGGCCCGAGGTAGTTGAAGGCGAACGACAGCTGGGCGTAGCCGCCGATCACGTGGCTCGGCTTGACCAGGATCCGGGTCAGCGAGTTGTGGATGCCGCCCCGCTTCCCGGACGTCTCCGCGATGGGGACGTCGATCAGCCGGTCCTGGGCGTGGTGCATGTAGACGGTCCCTTCGGGCATGCGGTGGGAGACGATCGCACGGGCGACGACGACGCCGTTGCGGTTGACCGCCTCGATCCAGTCGTTGTCGACGACGCCGACCTTGGCGGCGTCCTGGTCGCTCATCCAGATCGTCTGCCCACCTCGGGACAGCGAGAGCATGAACAGGTTGTCCTGGTACTCCGAGTGGATCGACCACTTGTTGTGCGGGGTCAGGTAGCGGACCGTGACCCCCAGCTCGCCCACGTCGCCGATCTCCGGCTCGCTGAACAGCGCGCCCATGTTGAGCGGCGGCCGGTAGACCGGCAGCCCCTCGCCGAGCTCGGTCATCCAGTCGTGGTCGAGGTAGAAGTGCTGGCGCCCGGTCAGTGTGTGCCACGGTTTGAGCCGCTCGACGTTGATCGTGAACGGCGAGTAGCGACGCCCGCCGGTCTCCGAGCCGGACCATTCCGGCGAGGTGATCACGGGCACCGGCGCGGCGACCGTGTCGGCGAAGGTGATCTGCTTGCCCTCGTGCTCGGCCGCGAGGTCGTGCAGCAGGTGGCCGGTGCGCTTCTCCAGGGTCTTGAACCCCTGCGTGGCCAGGTGGCCGTTGGTGGTCCCGGACAGCGCCAGGATCGCCTCGCAGGCGTGCACGTCCTTCACCAGGGAGGGCCGGCCGTCGGCCGCGCCGCCCCGGATCGCGCCGTTCTTGTGGAGCAGGTAGTCGACCGACTTCGTGACGTCGTAGGTGACGCCCTTGGTGGTCGTGCCCAGCTTCTCGAGCAACGGCCCCAGGGCCTGCATCTTGTCGCCCACCGCGGTGAAGTCACGCTCGACCTCGACGATCTTGGGCATCGTGACGCCCGGGATCGGCTCGCACTCACCGTGCTTCCAGTCGCGGACCACGCCGTGCGGGTTGGCCATCGCGTCCGGGGTGTCGTGCAGCAGGGGTACGGCGACGACGTCCTTGCGGGTGTCGAGCCTGCCCGCCGCGAGCTCGCTGAACTTGGTGGCGATCGTCTGCCAGGCGTCCCAGTCGGTGCGCGTCTGCCACGGCGGTGCGATGGCGGGGTTGAAGGAGTGGATGAACGGGTGCATGTCGGTGGTGTTGAGGTCGTGCTTCTCGTACCACGTGGCCGCCGGCAGCACGACGTCGCTGAAGATCGTCGTGCTGGTCTGGCGGAAGTCGAGCGTGAGCAGCAGGTCGAGCTTGCCCTCGGGCGCACCGTCGTGCCACTCCACCTCCTGCGGCCGTTGGCCCTCGGAGGCCTCACCGGCGCGCAGCGAGTTGTCGGTCCCGAGCAGGTGCTTGAGGAAGTACTCGTTGCCCTTACCGGACGACCCGAGCAGGTTGGCCCGCCAGATCGCGAGCACCCGTGGGAAGTTCTCGGGAGAGTCGGGGTCCTCGGCGGCGAACCGCAGGTCTCCGGACTTCAGCTGGTCGACGACGTGCTCGGCGACCGGCTTCCCGGCCGCGGCCGCCTCGTCGGCGACATCGAGCGGGTTGCGGTTGAACGTCGGGTACGACGGCATCCAGCCCATGCGCGCGCTCTTCGCGATTACGTCGGCGGTGCTCATCCCGGCCAGCAGGCCGGTGCCGGTCTTGGCGGAGACCGTGTCGGCGCCGAACGTGTCGTAGCGGAACTGGTCGGTGTGGAGGTACCAGTAGGCGGTGTGGATCATCTGCCGCGGCGGGCGGTTCCAGTCCAGGCCGAACGCGAGCTGCGCCCAGCCGGTCACCGGGCGGCACTTTTCCTGACCGACGTAGTGCGCCCAGCCGCCGCCGTTGACGCCCTGACAGCCGGTGAGCGTGGTCAGGCCGAGGAAGCCGCGGTAGATCGTGTCGGAGTGGAACCAGTGGTTGGTGCCCGCGCCCATCAGGATCATCGAGCGGCCGTTGGAGTCCTCGGCGTTCTGCGCGAACTCGCGAGCGATCCGGGCAGCCGCCGACGCGGGGACGTTGGTGATCGACTCCTGCCAGGCCGGGGTGTACGGCGCCGAGGCGTCGTCGTACCCGCTGGCGTAGCCGGCCAGGCCGTCGCGGCCCACGCCGTACTGGGCGAGCATCAGGTCGTAGACGGTGGTGACCAGGCGGTCGCCGATGCGTCGGACGGGCACATCCCGCGGCAGCGAGCCGGGGGTCCCGTCGACGTCGTCGAAGCGGGGCAGCTCCAGCGAGACGGTCTCGCCGCCGGGCTCGAGCACGCTCAGCCGCGGGTCGACGTCGCCGAGGTCGAGGTTCCACTTGCCGACCCCGGCCTCGCCGAAACGGTCGCCGAGCGAGCCGTTGGGCACGACGACCTCGTTGGTGTGCGCGTCGAGCAGGACGGTCTTGAAGTGGGCGTTCTCCTCCGCGGCGTGCGCGGGCAGGTCGGCGGCGGTGAGGAACTTGCCGGCCCGGTAGGTGCCGGGCGCGTCGGCGACCTCGTCGAGCGAGACGAGGTAGGGCAGGTCGGTGAACTTCTTCGTGTAGTCGGTGAAGTACGGCGTCTGCCGGTCGACGAAGAACTCCTTGAGGATCACGTGACCCATCGACATCGCCAGCGCGCCGTCGGTGCCCGGGTTGATGGCCAGCCACTCGTCGGCGAACTTCACGTTGTCGGCGTAGTCGGGCGCGACCACGACGACCTTCTGGCCGCGGTAGCGGGCCTCGGCCATCCAGTGCGCGTCGGGCGTGCGGGTCACCGGGACGTTGGAGCCCCACATGATCAGGTAGCCGGCGTCCCACCAGTCCCCCGACTCGGGTACGTCGGTCTGGTCACCGAAGACCTGGGGCGACGCCACGGGCAGGTCGGCGTACCAGTCGTAGAAGGACAGCATCGAGCCGCCGATGAGCGACGTGAACCGGGCGCCGGAGGCGTGCGAGACCATGGACATCGCGGGGATCGGCGAGAAACCGGCGACCCGGTCGGGCCCCCACTTCTGGATCGTGTGCACGTAGGCGGCGGCGACCATCTCGGTGGCCTCGTCCCAGGTAGCGCGGACCAGGCCGCCCTTGCCGCGCGCGGACTTGTAGGCCTTGGCGCGCTGCGGGTTGTCAACGATGTGCGCCCAGGCCTTGACCGGGTCGCCGCCGTGCTGGGCCTTGGCCTCGCGGTACATCTGCAGCAGCACGCCACGGACGTAGGGGTAGCGCACCCGGGTCGGCGAGTAGGTGTACCAGGAGAACGCGGCACCACGCGGACAGCCGCGGGGCTCGTACTCGGGAGAGTCGGGGCCGACCGAGGGGTAGTCGGTCTGCTGGGTCTCCCAGGTGATGATCCCGTCCTTGACGTAGACCTTCCACGAGCAGGAGCCCGTGCAGTTGACCCCGTGGGTGGAGCGGACGACCTTGTCGTGGCTCCAGCGGTCGCGGTAGAAGTCGTCGGCCGACCGGCCGCCCTTCTTCGTGAGGGTCCGCAGGTCCGGCGAGACCGTCCCCTTGGTGAAGAACCTCCGGCTCCGCACCAGTGCGTCGTTCAAGGACCCGTCCATCCCTGGGTCGACTGTCGGCTTCGGCTCTGGCTGGACGTCGGTGCTCAATGTGGGTTCCCTCGGTGTCGTCGCCGGCTGGTCGCGCGCTGTCGTCACACCATAGGCGCGTGAGCGCCGTGGATATCTCGACACTTGGTCCTGCAGTTCCGATGACCAAGGTCCCTTCTGAGTCCCCCCGGCGTGGCGCATCCTGACCAAGGTCACCCTCACTCGGGGTGCCCTTCGCCACTCACCGGAGCCTTGATGCCAGCCACCGACCTCGCCGGGAACCCGGGCCCTACGGCCTCGGATCCCGCACCGTCAGCCGTCCCGCCCGGCGCGCGGAGGGTGTTGGCACTCTCCACCGTCGCCTTCACCCTGATGTTCGCGGCCTGGCTGATGTTCGGCGTCCTGGGCCTCCCGATTCGCGACGAGTTCGGCCTGACCGACGTCCAGCTGTCCTGGCTCTCCGCCGTCGCCATCCTCAACGGCGCACTGTGGCGGCTCCCTGCGGGCATCGCCGCTGACCGGTTCGGTGGCCGGGTGGTCTTCACGGTGCTGCTGCTGGCCACCGCACTCTTCTCCTACCTCATCTCGCTGGCCGGTAGCTACGGCATGCTCCTGGTGCTGGCCTTCGCCGTGGGGTTCGCGGGCAACGCGTTCACCGCTGGCATCGCCTGGAACTCCGCCTGGTTCCCGCGCCACCACCAGGGGTTCGCGCTCGGCGTCTTCGGCGCCGGCAACGTGGGCGCGTCGGTCACGAAGTTCATCGGCCCCGTGCTGATCACCGCCACCGCGGGAGGCACCTACCTGGGCTTCGTGGAGGGCGGCTGGCGACTGATCCCCGTCATCTACGCCGCGCTGCTGGTCATCGTGGCCGTGCTGCTCTGGACCATGACGCCGCGCCAGGACCGCAAGCCCGGCGCCGGGCGGCCGCTGCGCGAGCAGCTGGTCCCGTTGCGCCAGGTCCGGGTCTGGCGTTTCAGCGCTTACTACGTGGCCGTGTTCGGCGCGTACGTCGCGCTCTCGGCCTGGCTGCCCAAGTACTACGTCGACAACTTCGACCTGTCCCTGAGCACGGCTGCCCTGCTCACGGCGACGTTCATCTTCCCGGCCAGCCTGCTGCGCCCGGTGGGCGGCTGGTTCTCGGACCGGCTGGGCGCGCGCCGGGTCATGTACTGGACCTTCGCCATCATGCTCGTCACGACCTTTCTCCTGATGATGCCGAACGGCCACGTCGTGGTGGAGGTCTCGGAGAAGCACACCTCGGCCGGCACCGCCGATGTCCTCCCCTACTCGATCGGCCTCTGGCCGTTCGCCATCCTGGTCTTCCTGCTCGGGTGCTCCATGGGCATCGGCAAGGCGGCCGTCTACAAGCACATCCCCGAGTACTTCCCCACCGAGGTCGGCTCCGTCGGCGGGCTGGTGGGCATGCTCGGCGCCCTGGGCGGGTTCTTCCTCCCGCCTCTGTTCGCCTACACGACCGCGTGGACAGGCCTGCCGTCCGCGACCTTCTTCGTCCTGTTCCTGCTGACCTTGGCGTGCGCCATCTGGATGCACTTCACGGTCCTTCAGATGCTGCACGAGCAGTCGCCTGAGCTGGCAGACCACTTCGAACAACCCACCCCCAGAGAGGCCCACGTCTGATGCCCACTTCATCAACCTCCACCGAGGACGAGCGGACCGGGAAAGAGTGGCTCCAGGACTGGGATCCTGAGAACGACGAGACGTGGGACAAGGCCCTCGCCTGGCGGACCCTGTCCGTCACGACGTTTACGCTGACGCTGGCCTTCGCGTCCTGGTTCATCGCCAGCGCCCTGGCTCCCAAGCTCACCAACCTCGGCTTCGACCTCACGCAGAACCAGCTGTACTGGCTGGTCGCCCTGCCGGGCCTCTCCGCAGGTCTCCTGCGGTTGGTGTGGATGGTGCTGCCGCCGATCCTCGGCACCCGCAGGCTGGTGTCGATGACCACCCTGCTCCTCCTGTTCCCCCTGGTGGGCTGGGCGATCGCGGTGCAGGACCCTGACACGTCCTACACGTGGCTGCTGGCGCTCTCGTTCATGTCCGGCATCGGCGGGGGCGCATTCTCCGGCTTCATGCCGAGCACGTCGTACTTCTTCCCCCGCCGCATGCAGGGGACGGCACTGGGCGTGCAGGCCGGCGTGGGCAACTTCGGTGTGTCACTGGTCCAGTTCGTGACCCCGTGGATCATCGGCTTCTCGATGATCGGCTTCCTCGGCGCCTCCCAGACCGAGTCGTTCCCGGGGAAGGCGTCCAAGGACGTCTGGTACCAGAACGCCACCTACGTCTACGTGCCGTTCGTCATCATCGGCGCGGTCCTTGCCTGGACCATGCTCAAGAGCGTCCCGATCAAGGCCAACGTGCGCCAGCAGTTCGACATCTTCAAGAACCAGGACACCTGGTGGATGACGCTGCTCTACATCATGACCTTCGGCACCTTCGCCGGTCTGTCCGGGCAGTTCGGCCTGCTCATCAAGAACCTCTACGGCGGAGGCAACGCCGAGATCGCGCGCCTGCTGTCGGACGGGACGACACAGGTGCTGGTGGAGGGCTACTCCATCCCTGACCCGGTCAAGTTCGCTTTCCTGGGCCCGCTCATCGGCGCCGGCGCTCGGGTGGTGTTCAGTCCGCTCACGGACAAGACGGGCGGGGCTCGGTGGACGCTCTTCAGCGGCATCGGCATCCTGGGGTCGGTCCTCTACACGAGCATGCACCTCTCACCGGAAACCTCCAGCGCCGCCGCCCTGGAGGCCGACTTCGACAAGTTCCTCTACGGGATGCTCGCGATCTTCCTGTTCGCCGGGATCGGCAACGCCGCCACGTTCAAACAGATGCCGATGATCTTCGAGCGGCGACAGGCCGGCGGAGTGATCGGGTGGACGGCAGCGATCGCCGCCTTCGGACCGTTCTTCTTCGGGGTCGGGCTGACCCTGATGGAACCGGAGACCTTCTTCTACATCGGAGTCGCGTTTGCGGCGATGTGCGTCGTGATCACGTGGATGCGGTACGTCCGTCCCGGCGCGCCCAAGCCCTCCTAGAAGCGCGGCGCAGCACAACACCGAGGTGGTTGGCTCCACCTCGGTGTTGTGTCTTGCTCACAATGAGCGCATCAGCGACCGAGCAGCTTGCGCCAGCCGCCTTCTCCCGCGACCCGGGGGTGGCCCGGACAGCGGTCGGCCTGGGGGACGTGGGCGAGGACCTGCTGGACGTGCCGGCCGCAGCCGGCCCAGCCGGTCTTGCCGCAGGTGCGGCAACGGACGGGTCTGCACATGGTCAGGCTCCTTCGGTCAGTCGTGCGAGAAGCGGACGGACGGCAGGATCCGGGTGAGCCACGCCGGGCTGTACCAGGCGGCCGCACCGGTGAGCCGCAGCATCACCGGCAGGAGCACGAGACGGACCAGGAAGGCGTCCAGCAGGACCGCGACGCCGAGCACGATACCCATCTCCTTGGGGGGCAGCGGGCCGGACAGGGCGAAGGTGAAGAACACCGCGACCATGACCGCTCCCGCGGCGAAGATGACCCGCCCGGAGTGGGCCAGGGAGCCGACCATCGCCTCCTTGGCGTCACCGGAGTGCTCCCAGTGCTCCTTGGCCGAGGCCAGCAGGAACACGGTGTAGTCCATCGCGATCGCGAAGATCATCGCGAAGAAGAACACCGGCGCCCAGGCGTCCAGGAAGCCCTGGGACTCGAAGCCGAGCAGGTCGGCCCCGATCCCCTCCTGGAAGACCAGGCGCGCCACGCCGAACGCCGCGGCGGTCGACAGCAGGCTGGCCAGGGTGCCCAGCAACGCGATCAGCGGCGCCTGGAGGGCGAACAGCAGCAGCAGGAAGCCCAGTGCCAGGATCACTCCGATCACGATCGGCGTGGAGTCGTCGAGCTGGGTCTTCAGGTCGAGGTTCTCCACGGGGGCACCACCGACGAGGGCGGAGTCGGGCAGGTCGGCGCGTAGCCGGTCGACGGTCTCTCCCAGCTGCGGGTCGGAGGGGTCGACCGTGGGCACGGCCTGGATCATCACCGAGTCGGTGCCGTCGGAGGCCGGCATCGGCGGCATGGCTCCCGCGATCCCCTCGTCGGCGTTGAGGACGGCCGTGGCGGCGTCGGCGTCGCTGGCGTTCATCACGATGGTCAGGGTGCCGGGGGCGCCGTCTCCGAAGGCGTCCTGGACCTGGTCGTAGCCGACCCGGGCGCTGGCCTCCTCCGGGAGGACCTTGATCGAGGGCATCGCGGTCTTGAGGCCGAAGATCGGTGCGGCCAGGGCCAGCAGGACGACGAGCGAGGCCAGTCCCCAGACCACCGGGCGCTTCCACAGGCGCTCGCCCCAGGCGGCGAACCTGGGCGAGCGGTGCTCACCGGTGTGCACCCACGGCAGGGACAGCTTGTTGATCTTGTAGTCGAGCTTGAACAGCACCAGCGGCAGCAGGGTGAGGGTGGCCGCGAGCACGAAGACCACCGAGAGCATGATCCCGCCGGCCATGGAGCGGAAGGACGGCGAGGGCACGAGCATCACCGCGGACAGTGAGATCAGCACGGTGGCACCGGAGAGCAGGACCGCCTTGCCGGCGGTGTCCATGGTCTCGGCGACCGCTTCCCTGGCCGTCTCGTGGTGCCCCATCCGGGCAGCTCGGAAGCGCACGACAAGGAACAGGGCGTAGTCGATCCCGAGCGCGAGCGCGAACATCATCGCGAAGTTCATCGCCCAGATCGAGACCGGCACCAGCTCGTTGATCAGGACCAGCGAACCGGCGGAGGCGACCAGCCCGGCCAGGGTGAGGATCAGCGGGAGCCCGGCGGCGACCAGGGCTCCGAAGGCGAGGACGAGGATGGCGAGGGTCACCGGCCACGAGACCATCTCGGACTTGAGCATCGCGTCCAGGTTGGCCTCGTTGAAGTCCGACCACAGCAGCGAGGCACCGGTCGGGTTGACCTCGACCCCGTCGCGGGACATGTCGGCCAGTGGACCCTTCAGGTCGTTGGCGGCGCGCACCATGTCGTTGGGGTCCGCATCGGCACCGGCGAGGAGGATCGCCGTCGTGCCGTCCTCGCTGAGCGTGGCACCCGGCACCGGCTGCACGATCTGGGCGATGCGGGAGTCCTCCTCGAGCAGTGCGGTGGCCTCGGCGAGGATCTCCGCGCCGGCCCCTTCGGTCACGGGGCCTTCGGTGCTGTGCACGACGACCTGGATGGCCGAGCTGGCGTTGCCACCGAAGCTCTCCTGGGCCAGCTCACGGGCCGCGACCGACTCAGATCCGTCGGCCTGCCAGCCCGCGCCGGAGAGGTTGTGCTCGACCTGGGGCGCGAACGCGCCAAGGCCCGCGATGATCAGCAGCCAGACCACCATCGTCAGGCGGGCATGCTCGGTCACCCACACGCCGAGGCGACCCAAGGGGCCGGGTCGCCACGGCAGGTCGTCGGTGGGCGGGTGGACAGGTGGGCGGCCGGTAGCCGTCGAGGTCATCGTCAGTCCGTTCGAGAGTGCGTCATCCCCCTAGGGGGTTTCCGGGAGAACATTAACAGATCCCCCCAGGGGGTTGTATAGTTGACGGCATGGCCGACTACACGATGAGCATCACGACCTCCCGCCCCTACGACGAGACGGTGGCTGCCGTGCGCGAGCAGCTCGCCGAGGCCGGTTTCGGCGTCCTGACCGAGATCGACATCAAGGCCACGCTCAAGGCGAAGCTGGACGTCGACGTCGACCCGCAGGTCATCCTCGGTGCGTGCCGCCCGCAGCTCGCCCACCGGGCGCTCGAGGTCGAGCCCTCGATCGCGGCCATGCTGCCGTGCAACGTCGTGGTCCGGGCGACCCCCGACGGCACTGTCGTGGAGGCCTTCGACCCGAACGTGATGATGTCCTTCGCCGGCGACGGTGCCGCGGGGGAGACACTGAGGTCCGTGGCGAGCGAAGCCCGCGACCGCCTCTCGGCCGCACTGGCCGCCCTCGACGAGAAAGCAGGAAGCTGATGGAGCTCGAGCCCACCGAGATGAAGGCGATCATCACCCGGATGAAGCGCGCCAACGGCCACCTGGCCAGCGTGATCCGGATGATGGAGGAGGGCTCCGACTGCGAGTCGGTCCTCACCCAGCTCGCCGCCGTCAACAAGGCGATCAGCCGCAGCGGCTACGCGATCGTGGCGACCGGGCTGCAGAACTGCCTGGAGGCCGGTGACGGCCTCGACAGCGTCGACGTGAAGAAGATGGAGAAGCTGTTCCTCGCCCTCGCCTGACGGTGAGCCGACGGCTCAGCGCCGCCCCTTCCCCTTGCCCTTGCCCTTGCTCTTCGGCTTGGCGTTGGCCTTGGGCTTCGTGACCTTGGGCTTCGTGACCTTGGGCTTCGTGACCTTGGGCTTGGTCTTGGTGGCGCCCGCGTGGGCCGTGGGTGGAGCGGTCGCGCTGGAGGCGACCTTCGCGGGCGCGGGCGTCTGGACCGCCTTCTTCGTCCCGGAGACGCTCGGGGTGCGGTCGGGAACGGCCCGGCCCGCGGCCGTCGGCTCCCCCGCCCCGAAGACCCCGGTCCCGGCGATGATCATCGCGGCCGCCACCAGGGCCGCCGAGGCCATCATCCCGGCCAAGGGGCGGCGACGACCGGCGCCCGCGGTGGGTGCCAGCGGGACCAGGTCGTGGGTGCTGCCGTGCTCCAGGGCGGTCAGGCGTCCGACCACCTGCTCCGCGGAGGGCCGGTCGGCGGCCTCCCGTGCGGTCATCGCCCGCAGCAGGTCCTGCCAGGCCGGCGGCAGGTCCGTGGGCACCTCCGGGTCGCGGGTCAGCCGGGCCAGCGCGGCCTCGGCGGTCGGCCCGATGAACGCCCGCTCGCCGGTGACGGACTCGAGCAGCACCAGCCCCAGCGCGTAGATGTCGACGGCCTGGGTCAGCTCGCCGCCGGTCACCTGCTCGGGCGCGAGGTAGCTCACCGTGCCGATCGTGGTGCCGGTCGCGGTGTGCCGGATCGCGTCGCCGACCAGGCGGGCGATGCCGAAGTCGGCGAGCTTGACCCGGCCGTCATGGCCCACCAGGACGTTGCCGGGCTTCACGTCGCGGTGGACGACGCCCTGACCGTGGGCGTAGGCCAGCGCCTCGGCCACCACCCGCAGGATCCGCGCCGCCTCGCCGCGGCCCAACGGACCCGCCTCCAGTGCCGCGGCCAGGTTGGTGCCTTCGACGAGCTCCATCACGAGGTAGGGATGGTCGTCGCTCGTGCCCGCGTCGAGTACCGTGACCAGCCCGGGATCGGACAGCTGCGCCAGCGTGCGGGCCTCGGCCGTGAACCGCGCCCGGTCCGCCTCCGACGTGGCCTCCTGACGCAGCAGCTTCACGGCGACCTCGCGGTCGAGCAGGGTGTCCTGGGCCCGGTGCACGTCGGCCACGCCCCCGCGCCCGATGACCGGGCCGAGCTCGTAACGACCGGCGATCCGGTCCATGAGCGCCGGCACCGCGAGCGGCTCGGAGGGCTCCGCGAGCAGCGCTGCCATGTCCGCGATCGCCTGGGTCGGCTCGGGGTCGACCTGTCCGGGGAGTTCCTGGTCGCGGTTCATGGGGCCTCGTCGTGTCGGTCCGCCCACGGGGGAGGCGGTGCTCCTCCCCCGGTTCCCGCTCCCCGCAGGCGGCAAACCCCGGGTAACGGCTAGGTCTTCGGTCAGTCGGGTCGACCGGTCGCGGCGATCCCGATCCCGAGCCCGATCATCGAGAGACCGCCGACGGCGCCGAGCGCGCGGCCCCGACCCGCGGAGGCGTTGAACCAGTCCCGCAGCCGGCTCGCGGCCGCCGCCCAGACGGCGTCGCACACCAGGCCGAGGGTGACCGCCAACGCCCCGAGCACGAACATCTGGACCGGGACGTGGCCCCGCGAGCGCTCGACGAACTGGGGCAGCAGCGCCGCGAAGATCATGAACCCCTTGGGGTTGCTGACCCCGACGACGAAGCCCTGACGCATCGCCGTACGCCACCCGATCGGCGATCGCGCCAGGTCGTCGTCGACGTGCAGGGCCGAGCGGTGGCGGAAGGCCTGGATGCCGAGCCAGACGAGGTAGGCCGCGCCCAGGACCTTGAGCACCGTGAACACCAGGATCGACTCGGCCACGACCGCGCCGAGCCCCACCGCGACCAGCGTCATCACCAGCAGCAGGCCCAGCGTGTTGCCCGCGACGCTCGCCAGTGCCACGCGCTGGCCGTAGGCCAGGGCGCGGCCGATCACGAAGACCACGCTGGGCCCCGGGATCACGATCAGGACCAGCGCCGCGAGCCCGAACGTCAGCAGCTGCTCACCGGACACGTTGGTCGACATCGGCGCCGCCTGGGGCTAGTCGAGCTCGCTGCGCGCGATCATCGGGGTGACCCGGACGTCGGCGTGGACGAACGCGTGGTCGGTCGCCGAGCTGACCGGCGAGCCGTAGTCGACGACGTGGCCGGAGAAGTCGACCTCGCCGGCTCCCATGATCCAGTCGATCTTGATCGGGCCGGCACCGGTGCTGCAGCCGCCCGAGTAGTAGGCACCGTTGGAGCCGACCATCCCGGTCGAGGCCGCGACCCGGCAGAAGAACTCGGTGTGCTCGTTGGTGTCGCCCAGGATGAAGACGGTCTTGCCGGTGCTGCGCAGCTCGTTGATGAGCGCGATCTCCTCGCCGGTCGCGGCGTCGCGATCGCCCTCCTGGTCGCGGGGCGAGTTGTGGATGTCGATGACGTAGAACTCGCCCTGGGTGGCGCGGTGCTGGAGCAGCACCCACGGGATCGGGCGCTGCTGGCGGTCGAACGTGGTCGTGATCGAGCCGGTGTCCTGCAGGGAGAACATCGAGTCGCGCCACGCGATCTGAAGCCGGACGCCCTGGTTGCCGAGCCCCTGGCCGGGCCAGATGGTGTAGCCCCCGAGCTGGCTCTGCATGACGGCAAGCTGGTCGTCCTGGACCTCCTGGAGACCCACGATGTCGACCCCACGACCCTCGATCGCGCCGGCCAGCGCGGCCGCGCGGCTGGTGCCTCCGGGAGCGTGCTGGCTGCCCAAGATGTTGAGGGTGCCAAGCCTGAAGGAGAACGGATCGCCCGGGACGGGGCCGGGCGGCAGCTTCTCGATCGTGGGCTTGGCCTCGACGACCTTGTAGGGCGGGATGCGCACCAGCGAGGACTCGGGGGCCTTCGCCGTGGCCGTCGTGGCCTTCAGGGCCGGCGTGCGGTTGCCGGACGCGAGGCCGCCGCGCGAGACGTCGACCGGTCGCGCGGTCACGTCGGCGCTGTGGACGACCGACTGGGCGGCCACGTCGACGACCGTCAGGTCGACCGGGCCGGGGGCGCTCAGGATGCCGATCCCCACCGCGGCCGATGTGACCAGGGTCGCCACGAGCAGCAGGGCTCGAGAGCGTGTGGGGCGGCGGCGCACCGGACGAGGATAGCGGCCGGAGCGGCCGATCACCCCATCAACGACCGACCCTGGACCTCAGCCGGGCGGTCGCGCGGACGAGATGGTGGTCGCTGGCACGACGTACTGCCTTGCCGTCCTCGGACTCGTAGTCGGAGAGCTCCAGAAGCCCTCGCCCAAAGATCCAGTCGACCCGAAGTGGGCGTTCGGGCGGCGCGCAGCGCCGAGCCGAGACCCAGCCGCCGTTAGCCGCTCTGAGGTCGGTGCGCCCGACGACCTTGCAGAAGCCCTCCCGGTGCTCGTTGAGGTCGCCCAGCAGCAGGACGGTGCGCCCGGTGCTCCGCAGCCGGTGCACGAGCTCGATGATCCGACCGGTCGCCCGGTCGCGTTCGAGCTCCTGGTTACGGGGAGAGTTGTGCACGTCGATGACGTAGAGCGCCCGCCCGGTGGCGCGGTGGCGGAGCAGGACCCAGGGGATCGGCCGGTTCTGGTGGTCGAACTTGGTCACGAGCGTGCCTGTGTCGAGCAGGTCGAAGGCCCGCTCGCGCCACACGACCTGCAACCGCAACGATCCCTTGCCGAGCTGGTAGGCCGGCCAGATCCGGTAGTGGTCCAGCTCGTGCTTGAGCACGAGGAGCTGGTCGGCCTGCACCTCCTGGAGCCCCACCAGGTCGAGGCTCTTGCGCTCGATCAGCTCGCTGACGATCCGGGCCCGCTTCTTGCCCGGTGGGCGCCCGCCGGGTCCCACCGTGTGCTGGCTGCCCAGGATGTTGAACGTGGCGACCTGGAACGACGCGTAGCGCGCGCGGGGAGTATCGGACGGCGCGGGCAGGGTCGGCACGGCGACGGCCGGGACCCCGAGGACGAGCGCCAGCAACCCCACGAGCGCGCCCACGCCATTGGACGTACGGCGCAGCGGTGCCGTGGGAGATGGTCTAGTCCGGGTCACGCATCGACGCTACAAATGCGCGGCGGGCCGGGGAAGCCACCGCGCCGCAGTGACGTGCGTGTTGTCGGAGGTGACGTCAGGGGTGTCCGGGTTGCGACTTCTTGGTGGAGGGGTCGAAACGGCCCTCGGCCTCGGACTGGGCGGCGCGCTTGAGGTGCTTGGTGAGGCTGAAGCCGAGCAGGGCGACAGCGAGGATGCCCAGCCCGAAGAGCGCGAAGGCGGTCCAGCCGGCGACGACGTCGTTGGGCTCGGGTCCCTTCTCCACGAGCGGGAGAAGAAGCAGGGTCAAGGCGTCCATGGTCACAGTCTCTCAGGCGGGGTCGATGATGGCGGCGAACAGGTCGTCCTCGGGGGTTCTCGACGCGACGTGGCTCACGACCAGCTCGTAGTCCTCGGTCGGCCAGACCTTCTCCTGGAGCTCGCGGGGCACTGCGAACCAGAAGCCGTCGGGGTCGATCTGGGTGGCGTGGGCGAGCAGCGCCTGGTCGCGCACGCCGAAGTAGTCGGCGCACGGAACCTTGGTCGTGATCCGGGCGTCCCACTCGGGCTCTGGCTTCCACTCGGCGAGCCGCTCGGCCCACGGCGACTCGAGGTCGTGGGCGAGCATCGCCTCGTGGATCGCCTGCATCCGGGGCCGGTTGAACGAGTGGTGGTAGTAGAGCTTGAGCGGCTGCCACGGCTCCCCCGCGTCGGGGAACAGCGAAGGGTCGCCGGCCGCCGCGAACGCCGCGACGCTCACCTCGTGGCAGCGGATGTGGTCGGGGTGCGGGTAGCCGCCCCGCTCGTCGTACGTCGTGACCACGTGGGGCCGGAACGAGCGGATCAGCGCGACCAGCCGCTCGGTCGCCTCCTCGAGCGGGACCTGGGCGAAGCAGCCCTCGGGCAGCGGGGGCTTGGGGTCGCCCTCCGGCCAGCCCGAGTCGACGAAGCCGAGCCAGTCCTGGGTCACGCCGAGGATGTCGCGCGCGCGCTCCATCTCCTGGCGGCGCACCTCGGAGATGTTGGCCAGGATCTCGGGTCGGTCCATCTTCGGGTTGAGGATCGAGCCGCGCTCGCCCCCGGTGCAGGTGACGACGTGGACGTCGACGCCCTCGGCGACGTAGCGCGCGGTGGACGCGGCGCCCTTGCTGGACTCGTCGTCGGGATGGGCGTGCACGTGCATCAACCGGAGGCCCTCACGGGCGCCGGTCGGAGGGTGCTGCGGCATCCCTCCATCGTAGGTGTCACCCTGGAGTGGTGACCGCGCAGACTCCCCCAGCACCTTCGGTCGACCGGTACGGCGCGCCCCGGCCGGGCCGGCGCAGGGCCGTCATCGCCGTCTCCGTCGTCGTCGCCCTCGCCTTCCTCGCGTGGCTCGCCTGGACCACGTGGGAGCACGCCAACCCCAGCGTCGACTCCGAGCTGGTGTCGTTCGACATCGTCGACGAGCACACCGCGACGGCGGTGCTCCAGGTCGAGTTCTCCGACGACGACATCGAGGCCAGCTGCATGCTGCGCGCCCTTGCGGAGGACCACTCCTCGGTCGGTGACCTGTCGTTCACCCCGGACCCGGACGAGGGCGACCGCTTCGAGGTGACGATCCGCACCGAGCGCCGGGCCACGTCCGTCGAGTCCGTCGGCTGTCTTGCCGAGGGCCAGTCACGCCGCCGCTGAGCCTGCTGCCGCCCGTACGAACCAGGTCTTTGGCACTTCCTTTGTATACTGATCCTTTGACCCGTCCCCGGGGCGTCAGCCCTGCGACGCCGAGACCGGCCGATCGGCCCGTTGTCTCGAAGCCTCACCACGCAGTCTCACCACTAATGCAGCAGTACAGGAGTACCCCCATGACGCAGCAGACCGAGCAGGGCACCATCTGGTTGACCCAGGACGCCTTCGACAAGCTCACGGCCGAGCTGGCCAACCTCAAGGGGCCTGTGCGCGAAGAGATCATCTCCAAGATCAGCGCTGCGCGTGACGAGGGTGACCTCAAGGAGAACGGCGGCTACCACGCCGCCCGCGAGGAGCAGGGCAAGCTCGAGGGCCGGATCAGGCAGCTCGAGGACATGCTGCGTCGCGCCGAGGTCGGCGAGACCCCTCCCGACGACGGCGTCGTCGAGCCCGGCATGGTCGTCACCTACCGCTTCGTCGGCGACGCCGAGGACGAGACCGAGACGTTCCTGCTGGGTGCCCGCGAGATCGAGCCCGAGGGCCTGACCGCATACTCCCCGCAGTCCCCGCTCGGCTCGGCCATCAACGGCCACAAGAAGGGCGAGACCGTCTCCTTCGAGGCGCCCAACGGCAAGCAGCTCGAGGTCGTCATCGTCGACGCGGTCCCCTACACAGGTTCGTGAAGCGACGGGAGTACGAGCGCAGCGAGTACTCCCAATGGAGCGACGGAGTCGCTCCACCGTCGCTCCACTCTTACTCGACGATCGTGTAGCCGCACTCGCGGAGGCGGGACTTCACCTTCGCGGCGTGCGGCTCGCCGCGCGTCTCGAGCTGGAGGTGTACCTCGACCTCGTCGAGGTGCAGCAGCGGCGAGATCCGCTCGTGTGCGACCTCGAGGACGTTGGCGCCGGCGTCGCCGACCTCCGCGAGCAGCTTCGCCAGCCCGCCGGGCAGGTCGGGGATGTTGACGCGCAGGTTGAGGTAGCGCCCCGCGGCGGCCATGCCGTGACGGATGACCTTGCCCAGCAGGAGCGGGTCGATGTTGCCGCCCGACAGGACCGCGACCACCGGGGTCTCGAACGCCGTCGGCTGGTCGAGCAGCGCCGCGACCGCGGCCGCTCCGGCCGGCTCGACGACCATCTTGGCCCGTTCGACCAGGGCCAGCAGCGCCCGTGACATCGACTCCTCGGAGACCGTGATGATGTCGTCGACGTAGTCGCGCACCGCGGCGAACGTGATCTCGCCGGGCAGGCCGACCGCGATGCCGTCGGCCATGGTGTTCATGGAGCTCAGCGCGACCGGGCGGCCCTGCCTCAGCGAGTCGGGATAGGCGGCAGCGCCCTTGGCCTGGACGCCGACGACGCGAACGCCGGGGAGCAGCGCCTTGACCGCGATCGCGATCCCGGCGAGCAGCCCTCCGCCGCCGGTCGGGACCAGCACCGTGCGCATGTCCGGTGCCTGCTCGACCATCTCGAGACCGCAGGTGCCCTGGCCCGCGACGATGTCGGCATGGTCGAAGGGGTGGATCAGCACGGCCCCCGTCTCCGCCGCGTGCTGCCCGGCGGCCCGCAGGGAGTCCTCCAGGTAGCGGCCCTCGAAGACCACCTCGGCGCCGTACCCCCGAGTGGCCTTCTCCTTCGGGATCGGAGCGCCCTCCGGCATGAACACGGTGGAGTGGATGCCGAGCAGCTGCGCGGCGAGTGCCACACCCTGTGCGTGGTTGCCGGCCGACGCCGCCACGACGCCGCGGGCCCGTTCCTCGGGGGTGAGCCGCGAGATCCGGACGTAGGCACCGCGGGCCTTGAAGGAGCCGGTGCGCTGGAGGTTCTCGCACTTGAGCCACACCGGACCGCCGACCAGCGCGGAGAGCCACCGGGACTCCTCCATCGGGGTGTTGATGGAGACCCCGGCGAGGACCGCCCGCGCCGACTCGATGTCGTCCAACGTCACGTCACTCATCAACCGGCGCCTCGATCTCCACGCTCGTGCCGGTCTCCTCGTAGTCCTGCCGGAGCTCCTCCACCGGATCCTCGTCGCCGATCGGCGTATAGGTCGCCAGGTGCTGGACGACGGCGTTAGCGGCGGCGGCCAGGGGTACGGCGACGAGGGCCCCGGCCACGCCGGCCACGATGACGCCGGCACCGATGGCGAAGATGACACCAAGGGGATGCATCGAGACCCAGCGGCCCATGAGGAACGGCTGGAGCACGTGCCCCTCGATCTGCTGGACTCCGATCACGACGCCGAGCATCAGCAGCGCGGTGATCGGGCCCTGGTCCACGAGCGCCACCAGGACCGCGACCGTCCCGGCGACAGACGCACCGATCATTGGCACGAACGACCCGAGGAACACGAGCACGCCGATCGCCAGCACGAACGGCACGCGGAGCACGGCGGCGCCGATCATGATGCCGACCGCGTCGACGAGGGCGACCAGCACCGTGGCGCGCACGAACTGGGTCAGCGAGATCCAGGCGACCCGACCCGAGCTGTCGACATGGGAGCGGGCGGCGCGCGGGGAGAGCCGGACCATCCACGCCCAGATCCGCTCGCCGTCGGCGAGGAAGAAGAAAGTGGAGAAGAGCACGATGAAGAAGCCGGCCAGCACGTGGGTGAGAGTGCTGCCGAGCGAGGTCACCTGGCTGAGGATCTCGCCGTTCTCGGCCCGGCTCGCGATGCCGTCCTGTGCCTGGTTGATCCAGTTGTTGATCTGCGACTCGCTGGCGTCGACCGGACCGTTCTTGAGCCAGTTCTTGATCTCCTCGAGGCCTTCGACCGTGGAGTCGGCGAGGTCGTTGGCGCCGTTGGCCACCTGCTGCCCCGCGAACGTGAGGAGCAGACCCACCATGCCGAGGCCACCGAGCACCACCAGGATCGCGGCAATGCCTCGCGGCACGTGGTGGCGAGCCATCCACGAGACCACGGGGCTGACCAGCGCCGAGATGAGCAGGGCGATCACCGCGGGGAGCGCGATGACCGAGAAGAATCCGATCGTCTTGAAGAGCACCGCGCCGGCCGCCACGATGACGAGGAAGCGCCAGCCCCACGCCGCGGCGAGGTCCAGCCCCCACGGGACCTGGGCCCGGTTGAAGTTGGACGGCCCGGACACGATCACCGGCGGCTCGCTGCGCCGCTCCTCGCGCATCGCGGACCACTGGTGGGCCAGGCGCTGGGTGATCGGCTCGAGGTGGGACGAGGAGCCCGGGAGCCGGAGCCGACGCCGGTGCTCGGGCTGCGCGTCCTGCCCCGGTTCGGCGTCGTCGTTGCTCACGGCGTCACCCTAGGCCAGGGGGTGTGACAACGGGTGTCACAGCAGTGTCATCGCGAGCCGGTAGGCGGCGTCGGGGTGGTCGGCGGCGAGCAGCCCCACCGCCGCCAGGACGTACGACGAGTCCACGACGACTCGGGCCCGCTCCGGCAGCTGCCACGCACCGTCGAGGTCGGCACCGACGCTGCCGGCGAGCACCCGCTCGGCCACACCGTCGCGGCCGTGGCGCAGCACGCCGCCGGACCCGACCAGGAGGTCCACCTCGCGCAGGTCCTTGCCGGAGCGCTCGACCACGCGGCCCTCGGGCCCGACCACGACCTTCGACCGGCCGGCGTGCCGGCGCAGGGCCAGCCCGACCGCGGCCCGGGCGATCGCCTCGTCGGCGTCCTGCTCGTCGGCGGTGGTGGGGAGGAAGCCCGGGTCCGACGCACGGCGTACGGCCTGGTGGGCGAGATCGGGGAGGCCGGCCGCCTCGACGGTGGTGTGCGCCGACCAGCGCATCCCGAGGTCGCCCTCGACGGTGCGGGTGACCGGCGTCGTCGCCACCACCTCGCGGGAGAGGCCGGAGTCCTCGGGGTCGACCTCGACGACCGAGTGCACGTCGGTGGTCGCGCCGCCGACGTCGACCACGACCACGTCGCCGGCTCCGGGGTGCTCGCTGTCGAGCCCGTTGGCGAGCAGCTCGACGCCGGTGAGCACGAGGTCGGGCGTGGCGCCGCGAACCATGGCCGTGAAGTCGGCGCGGCTGCTGAGGTGCTTGCCGCCGATCACGTGGGCCAGGAACATCTCGCGGATCGCGGCGCGCGCGCCGGCCGGGGCCAGCACGCCGATCTTGGGCACCACGTTGTCGGCCAGCACGTGCGGCACTGCGCCGAGGACGTCGCCGACCTCGGCCTGCGCCTCGACGTTGCCGGCCACGACGACCGGGCCGGTCCACCCGGACGCCACCAGGTCGCGTGCCGCCTGGAGCAGCACGTCGCTGTTGCCGCCGTCGGTGCCGCCGGTGAGCAGTACGACGTCGGGCCGGGTCGTGTGCCTCAGCGAGCGGTAGGGCGCACTGTCAGGGCCACGACCCGCCGCCGCGACCACCTCGACCACCTTGCCGCCGCTGGAGAGCGCCACCCGGCGACCCGCCTCCGCGGTCACCAGCTCCTCGTTGCCGATCACCGCGATCCGCAGCCCTCCTCCGGCGCTCGAGCAGGCGAGCACCTCGGCGTCCGCCGCGCGCGGGTCGGCGGCCACCAGCGCGGTCAGGCACTCGTCGTACCCGTCGAGGACGTCGCCGACCCCGTCGACCGGCAGCGTGGTGGCGTGCTCGGCGGAGGCCACGATCCGGCCCTGCGTCAGGTCGACCAGCGAGGCCTTGGTGAACGTCGAGCCGAAGTCGACGCAGACCGCGACGTCAGCCGAACGCACGGTCGAGGTCGGCGATCAGGTCGTCGACTGTCTCGATGCCGACGCTGAGCCGGACCAGGTCCGCGGGCACCTCGAGGTCGGTGCCGGCCACGCTCGCGTGGGTCATCCGACCGGGGTGCTCGATCAGCGACTCGATCCCGCCCAAGGACTCGGCCAGCGTGAAGACCTCGGTGCGCTCGCAGACGGCGAGCGCCGCGGCCTCGCCGCCGGCGACGCGGAACGACACCATCCCGCCGTACCGCTTCATCTGGCGCCCCGCGACCGCGTGCCCGGGGTGCTCCTCGAGGCCGGGGTAGATCACCTGGCTGACCGCGGGGTGGCCGGTGAGGAACTCGACGACCCGCTCGGCGTTGTCGCAGTGGCGGTCCATGCGCACCGCGAGCGTCTTGAGCCCGCGGTGGGTGAGGAACGAGTCGAACGGGCCGGGCACCGCACCCATGGCGTTCTGGTGGAACGTGACGGCCTCGGCGACGTCGAGGTCGCGTACGACGATCGCACCGCCGACCACGTCGGAGTGGCCGCCGACGTACTTCGTGGTCGAGTGGACGACGACGTCGGCACCGAGGACCAGCGGCTGCTGGAGGTAGGGCGAGGCGAACGTGTTGTCCACGACCAGCAGCGCACCGGCATCGTGGGCGACGGCCGCGAGGGCCTCGATGTCGCCGATGTTGAGCAGCGGGTTGGTGGGGGTCTCGACCCACACCAGCTTGGTCTCGCCGGGCCGGATCGCCGCGCGCACCGCGTCGACGTCGGAGACCGGTGCCGGGCTGTGCGTCAGCCCCCACGCCTGCTCGACCTTGTCGAACAGCCGGAACGTGCCGCCGTAGGCGTCGTCAGGGATCACCACGTGGTCGCCGGGCCGGCACAGGGCGCGCACCAACGTGTCCTCGGCGGCGAGGCCCGAGGCGAACGCGAAGCCACGCTCCCCCTCCTCCACCGCCGCCAGCGCGCCCTCGAGCGCAGTGCGGGTGGGGTTGGCCGAGCGGCTGTACTCGTAGCCGCCGCGCAGCCCTCCGACGCCGTCCTGCTTGTACGTCGAGGTCGCGTAGATCGGTGGGATCACGGCCCCGGTGGTCGGATCGGGCTCGTAGCCGGCGTGGATCGCACGCGTCTCGAAGCCGGACTTGTTCCTGTGCTGCTGCTCGCTCACTCATCGAGCGTACTCAGACCGATCTCGACGCCGACGGGGTAGTCCTCCTGGGTTCCCGCGTAGTCACTTCGAGTCATTTCGTCGCCCACGGGTATCGCTGGCCGCCGACACTCGTTGTGCTGTGCAGGGAGATGTCGCTCGGGCTCTCCTCACCCTGCCGGGGAGGCGGGAACGATGCAGACCACGCGCACCTTCACCATGGCCGTGTCGGGCGACCTCGACCTCGAGGGCGCCCTCCGGCTGCGCGAGGCGGTCTGCCGCCAGCTCGCCCCCGACGTGGCCGCCGACGTGACGATGGACCTCACCGACGTCCGCTTCATCGACTGCTCCGGGGTGGGCGCGCTGCTGTGGACCCGCCGTCGCGTCCGGGACTCCGGCGGCACCCTCGTCCTGTCCGGCGGCAACCGCAGCGTGACCCGCCTGCTCCATCCCCTCGGGCTCTCGGCGGTGCTGTCCGAGACCCGCCGCCTTGCGTGACCGGAGACAATGGAGCCATGTTCTTCTCCCGCAGCAAGACCGAGCTGATCGACGCCGAGCAGGCCCTTCCCGGCCGTAGCGAGCGCAACTTTCCCCTGGCCGAGAAGCACCTGGTGCTCGGCACTCCGCTGGTCACCGACGAGGCACCCGCCGGCTTCGACGTCGCGGTCTTCGGGCTCGGCTGCTTCTGGGGCGCCGAGGAGATCTACTGGAAGACCCCCGGCGTCTGGTCGACGTCGGTCGGCTACGCCGGCGGACACACCCCGCATCCGTCGTACGAGGAGGTCTGCTCGGGGCGCACCGCGCACACCGAGGCCGTCCGCATCGTCTTCGACCCTGCCCGTGTGTCCTTCGCCGACCTGGTCAAGCGCTTCTTCGAGGTGCACGACCCGACCCAGGGCATGCGCCAGGGCAACGACGTCGGAACGCAGTACCGCTCCGCCATCTACTTCACCTCCCCCGAGCAGGAGAAGGTCGCGCGCGAGCTGACCGACGTGTACGGCGCCGAGCTCGCCCGCCGCGGCTTGGGCGAGATCACCACCGAGGTGCGCGAGGTCCCGACGTACTACTACGCCGAGGACCACCACCAGCAGTACCTCGCCAAGAACCCCCACGGCTACCGTTGCCACGCCAACACCGGCGTGAAGTTCCCCGAGACTGCCTGACCGGCACGGACGGGCCCCATCGTCATCGGCCTCAGCCCCATCGCCGTCGCCACCCCGAGCCCGCAATGCCTTGGGCGCTCGCATCGCGGCAGGAGCTCGCACTCTTGGGAGACGCAAACCACGTTCACGGGCGCTGGCGCACGCGCCTGTTCTCGCCGAACGGGCGGTCGCACACCGGTGCCGGTGCCGCGGCGACCGGCGGCGCCACAGGTCTGTGCCGTGGGTAAGTTAGTCCTTCTTTCGGGACTTCTTCGAACGCTCCGGCGGCATGATGAGCTCGGGGATCTTACCTTCTTTATCTCTGTTTATCGGATCTCGATAAAGCGGACTAAAGTTTGTAAGGGTCCGCAGGACGCTAGCCCATCGCGGCCTCCAGTTACACGGCGCTGTTCTGGAGCACGCCTACCCCCGCGGGTCGGCTCACGAGCGACGCGCCGCGCCGGGGCCACACAGCTTCTTCCCGCTCCCAGCTCGGTACTAGGGCGGCGATGATCCGACGTCCGCTCATCGACGTTGCGCACCATCAGCGGCATTATGCACAGGATCGCGGCGGTCGCTCATGATGCTTCGCCTTCCGTGAGGCCGGTGAGGAGCTGGTCGAAGAGGGCGGTTCGGTGGTGTTGGCCCTTGGCTGCAGCGTCGTCGTGCTGGGCTTGCAGGGTGGGTCGGAACTCGATGCTGGTCTGGAAGAAGCTGCAGTTCTCGCAGATGGCCTCGAAGGCGCAGTCGAGCTCGGTCGGGCGGGTGCAGTAGCCGTTGCCGAGCAGTCGCATGAACTCCAGATAGTCGTCGACCAGCGGCACCCCGAGCCGGACCACCACCTGCCCGGACGGCCCTCGAGAACGGATTAGACACGGATCGAGCAGCGACATCTCGGGGCCTCCAGCTCCGTCGACAGGCAGCCACAACGGCTGGTCGAAATGTCCTGCTGGATCACGTGCATAACTGGATCACGTGCATAACAAGCAAGAGCGTGCGTCTTCGGGCGCACGCTGCGCGGCAAGATCGCTCGTTGGCCTCGACAGGCAGATGCGACTGCATCGGCCATGCGCCACGCTCAACTTCAGCCGGTGGCAGCCAACCTGCCTGTCCATGTGTCACGAACGCGGGTCCGCTGGGAACATGTCTCAGTGCGGACAGTCCATGACGTCCGCGGCCTCGACCTCAGACAGGTCACACCGATGAGGGCCGTCCGTCGCTAGGACAGCGGGTCCGTGTGGTGGCCGATCATGGCCCACCGGTCACCCTCGAGGCGGTACATGCTCGTGGCCCGGATGTCGACAAGTTGCGTGACGCCTCCGACTTCCACGCTGCCGCGTTCGCAGCCGACCACGAAACCGAGGTCGGACGAGCTGAGGCACCGGAGCTCCTCAGCGGCGACCTGACCGCCGAGTCGGGCAGCGGCCTGTTTCTCCCACGACTCTCGGACGGCCTCCCAACCCACGAGAAGCTCGCCGAACGGGCTCATGTAAGTCACGTCGTCCGCGTGCGACCAGACCTCCAGCATCGGTCCCACGTCTCCGGTCAGCATCGTGTTGAGTGCCCTGTAGAACGTGTCGGAAGCCTGCTCGAGGGTGCTCATCGCCAGAGCGTCCCACCGCGCTGGTAGCACGTCAAGGAAGGTCCGGAAGCAGCACGGATGACGAAGGGGTCGCGACTGAACCGCTTCTGCAACCTCGTCTAGATCCATGCCGTCCGGCATGTAGCGACTGAGGAACAACGGCTCAGTCGAGGCATCTAAGGGTCGAGCTTGAGAAGATTTTCGATCATTGTGGCGACGGAAACCTAACGGCGACGGGTGTCCGTGATGAGGCTGCAGAGGGAGGGGGCGGGTGAACCTCGTCCACAGGAACCTGCCAAACGTCGCGGAAGTCTTACTGACTAGCCCACATCCGCGTACGGCTGCGCCGAAGAGGGCGCCAGGGCTAACGTCGCCTCACTACTTTCGTCGGGTGCTCCGAACGACGTCCGAGCTTGAGGTCGGACGCCGTCGCCGCCGCTGGAGCGTCTCATCACAAGTCGACGGAAGGCCAACACATGTCCCCCACGGAGCCCCTGACCTGCCTTCGACGACGCAGGGCGGTCGTCATGGCGGTGGCCGTCTGCCTCAACGGCTCGCTCCTCCTCCCGGCCCACGCGGAGGCACACGCAACGATCCGGCAGCCCACGACGGTCTCGTCGGACTCGCACGGACCCGCCTCGACGCTGACCGACCCGGGACGAATTCGCTCGCTGGCCGCCAAGGCCTACCGGTGGGGCCTGCCGGCCGAGTTCGTCTACCGCTTCTCGCGCTACAACTACCTGGCGACCGCACCCCGCAACAAGCTCGGCGGCGGGAGGGCCGCGGCCGCCTGGAACAACAACGCGACCAACGCAGGCGACGCCTCGGTCGTCTACCTCAACGCGATGCTCGACCTGAGCGGCGACCCGAGCCGTGGCCACACGCGCGAGCTCGTCATGACGGTGCCCCCGTCGCAGGACGACTACTACGTGGCCAACCTCCTCGACAGCTTCGTCAACACGGTGGGCAGCATCGGCACCCGGACCACGCCGTCCACGACCGCGCAGACGTACCTGGTCGCCGGCCCGTCGTCAAAGTACGCACATCGGCGGAAGGTCACGATCAACGGCTTCACCTATCGGGTGATGACGATGGACACGAACCTCAACTGGCTGCTGATTCGCATCCGGGCCGACACCCTCGTGGACCCGGCGTCCCCCGCGTCGGCTCGGTCGGTCATCGACCACGTCGTCGCGGGCTTCGGACTCCAGAGCCTGCGTAGCTTCGAGCGGAGTCATCATGAACCCCGCTACTTCGAACCCGGGTACACCCCCACTGCCTGGCAGAAGGCGGCAGCCCAGAAGTGGCACAACACACCCACGGAGGCGACGACGTTCCTCGAACAGATGGGGCGCTCACTGCGCATCAGCCCCCTGCCCACCCGAAACACCGGGCTCAACGGCACGCCCCTGAAGGCGCTGCCGCCGTGGGTGATCGCGCAACCCGGCGCGAAGAAGATCTACCGGTACCCGTCGTACGGCCAGCGGAAGTCCCTAGAACGGTTCGCGCGACTCGGCCTGACCGAGCGCGGCTTCCACGTCCCCAGCAACTGGGGCGAAGCCCAGCTGGAGGCCCTGCAGGACGGCTTCGAGCTCGGTCAGCAGCGGGTCGCCCGAGCTGCGACCGCGGTCGGCGTCAGCAGCAGCACCCACTACTGGAGCTACCTCAACAACGACATCGGCAGCTACCCGAACTCCGCGGCCGGCTACCTCATGCGCGCCATCGTGGTCCTTGCGGGCGGGTCGGCGAACCTCCCGGAGGACGCCGTGTACGCCCAGCTGAACGAGTACGTCGACCCCGACGGCGTCGCGGAGGGCCTCGACGGCAACAACACCTACACGCTGACCTTCACGCCCCCGGTCGACGGCGCACCCGTGCCCGCCGACGGGATCCTGCCGCCGATGGTCACCGGCCCCAACGGCAACCCGAAGGGCTTCTGGTCGATCCACGCCTACGCGACGGACGCCTCCCAGGCAGCTGCGCCGTTCATCACCCAGGCCAGCGTGCTCAACACGGCCTACTCGGACGCCGACCTCACCGTCACCGCGGTGGACGCCGTCGCCGACACGGTGACAGTGACGCCCTCCGACTGGGGCCCGTTGGTGCAGAGTTCACCCGTGCTGTTCGGGTCGACGGCCGGGTCGTACGGGCTGCAGCCCAACACGCCGCACTACGTGGCCAGCGTTCCGACCGAGACCACCGCCGACGGGATCGTCACGAGCTACACATTCCAGGTCAGTACGACGTGGCAGCAGGAATGGAAGGCGACAGACGCACACCCCGTGCCGATCCAGGGGACGGGCGGCGAGCCGGGAGACGTGGTGCCAATCGACGACCCGGGCGATGCGGTCGACCTCACGTGGGGGCCGGTCCAACCGGTGTCCCAGCTCGGCTCGCAACAGATCACGTCGGGCCGACTAGCGACGAACCCCGACGGCTCGGTCACGATCTGGATCGCACCCACACTGCCGGACGGCGCGCCGATGACCAACTGGCTCCCGACGCCCTCGACGGCGTACAACGAGTCGGTGTACGGCGCCACCGGCACGTCGATGGCGACGAGCATCCGGCCGATGATGCGGATGTACTACCCGTCGCCCGGCAGCGACACCCAGCCGTCGATCCTGCCCCCGCCGAGCGGCGCGTCGACGGCCACCTACGTACTGCCCCAGCTGGCGAAAGTGGGCTAGTTCACGGTCAGGTCCTGAGCGTGGGGGTGAAGAGTTCGTGCCGGTGTGCCACTCGGCCGCTTACGAGGACATGGATGGGGCCGACGACGACTCCCCCCTCCTCAATTGCAGGATCTTGCCCACTCAACGCAGTTCGTCGGCCCACCCCTCGAAGAACGTCTTGGCGAGCGGGAGATCGCTTGCCGCAAGCGGAATCTCGTCGGCGGCGAACCGCTTGAGGGTGTCCATCATCTGCGCGAGGACCTGGGGGTCGAACCCTGCGTCAAGCACCTGGGCCTGTTCCAGCGGATCGTCCTTGCCGAAGCGTTGCGCGAGAACGTCAACGTCGGCGAAGACCACTTGCACGCCCTGTTCGAGCCGTTCACCCAGACCGACCCCTCCGCCACACGCGGCTATGAGGGTGCCGAACTCGGCCTAGCAATCTGTCGTGACCTGGTTGACTTGATGGGCGGGCAACTCCAGACCTCCCCCACGATTCGGGGGGGAACCACATTCACCTTCGTCGTCCCCCTGGGACACTCCAGCGAAGGCAACGTTGGAGAGCAGGACCGGTAGCCGACCGTTGTCCCAGGTCCCGCCCCTTAGCCCTTCCTTGGTCGAACTAGGGCGACCCATGGTTCCTCTCCGCGCCTGCGAGCGGCGGGGCTGATTACTGCCGGGACGCCACGACCGCTCATGACCGACCGCTTCGCGGCGGAAGCGGATGGTGTCTCCTACCCCAGGAGTGCTCGAAGGCGGATGCCGTCGCCGACCCGCTGGCTGCCCACGCGCCAGCCGTCTCGGTACGTGAGCTCGGAACTCGGGACCTCGATCACGCCCTCGGCGGTGGGCGTGATCCGCATGAGGACCTGAGGGTTCTCACTGGACTCCCAGGTGATCGGTGTGCCATCGACAGGCTCTAGCGTGGCGCAGTGCTGCTCGGCCCCCGCTTCGTCTATGGAGCCGATGCTGCCGCCGCCGGTCCGTACGGGGATGCAGATGAAGTGGTCGATCTCGGCTCGCGCGCTGTTGCGTTCGACGACCGGCTCGGCGTCCTCAAGGGTGATGGTGCCGTTGGGGTCGCCGTACGTGACTCCCACATAGATCGACTTGCCCACTGGCCACGAGCGAGCGACCTGGCCGATGCTCCCGTCTGCGTCATCGAAGGCGTGCGGATGACGCCAGACCCAGGCGAGCACACTCAGCGCGATCACGAGAGTGACCGTCGTTGCGGCGGCAAGGACTGTGCGCCGACGTGCGACCGGCGTCCCTGCCCGGGACTCGGGCGACTCAGAAGCGCCGCCCAGCGTGGAGGAGTTGTCGATCACGGTCCCCTAACGGAGTGAAGGGGAGGGAGTTACGTGAAGCAGTGGCTGCCGGTCGCTCGCGCATCGACTACCGCTCGGGTCGCGGCATGAGCGTAAGTGTGCTCAGTCCTCGTCCTAGTCACTGTGCGTGAAGAAGGCCGTTCCTTTCAGGATGGCAGGGACCACGCCCAGAGCCATCAGCGACAGGATCGGCGCGCGGCGTGGTCCAGCCAGCGCGTAGCCGGGGCAGCGCCGCATCCCGTACCAGCGATCCCGCTAGCGATGAGCATGGGGAGGTCGCGCCTCAACTGGTCGCCCGGATCAGTCTCGAAACCCCATCCGGTCATCGCCACGGCGAAGAGCGCGAAAAGGCCGGTTAGGCGGCGCGACGACTAACGCGACCACCAGTCGGATGAGCCACGCCGGAGGACCGACACGAGAAGGCTGCGCTTTGGGTAGCACAAGGGACCGGTTGCTGGTGAGCACGCCCCTTCAACGGTCGACCTGCCAAGTGGTCACTCGTCACGTGGCGTTGCGGCTGCTGGCCGATGGCCAGGAGGTTGTCGACGTCCCGCCGACGCTGTCGGCACAGGCCAGGGTGTTCTCGACCGGCCAAGGCCCCCACGGCTACCGCTGCCACGCCAACACCGGCGTGAAGTTCCCGGACACGCCCTGACCGAGCCACGCTCGGGCTGATGGCGCCGCCGGGGCTGGGCGCGCCGCGCGTGTGCCGGGCGAGGCACCGGTGTCAGGTCAGCTCAGTCGCTCGATGGTGAGCGTCGAGGCGACGGGGTGGGACCCGCCCGCGAGAGGCGTCACCGTGAGGGCGGTGCTGTTACCCGCCGGGTTCCGCACGGTCAGGATGGAGTTCACCGTCGTCGACTCCACGTAGGCCGTGCCGGAGATCGGTGTCGTCCCGGTGGCCCGGCCGACGACCGTGTAGGCCAGATCAACGCCGTTGAGCGTGAGCACCAGCTGACCCGCCTCGCTGATCGGCACCGAGAAGGACACCCGGTAGGTGCCGATCTGCGCCAGGTTGAACGTGGAAGGGCCAGTGCGCACGATCGACCCCACGGAGGGCCCGTCCTGGGGGAACGAGACGTCGGCGCCCAGCGCCACGGTCGCTGCGTTGTCGGGCGGCGCGAGCGCGAAGAACTCGGCGAACTCGGAGATGGCGTCCGCGCCATCGGCGCCGTTCGCACCGGCGGCACCAACCGGACCCGGGGGACCAGCCGGACCCTGGGCACCAACCGCACCGTTGGCGCCGGCCGGACCGGTCGCGCCGTCAGCCCCGGCCGGGCCCTGCGCCCCTGGTGCGCCGGCGGGGCCGGTGACGCTCCACGAGATCTTGTAGTAGCCCTTCGGACAACGCTTGAGAGCGCCGATGCGGGTCATGCTGCGGGTGTCGACCTTGACGCAGGCGTAGAGCCGAGTCACCTTCTGGGCCACCGACGCGCTCTGGCCGTGGCCGGCCACCGCATAGGCGACCCCACTACCGCCCATGAGCAACGCGAGTGCCAAGACGGCTACTGCGTGCCTGCGTAGATATCCGAGGAATTTCAGCATGAGGAACCTCCGGACCTAGGGCTCGGTCGTGGTGACCACGGGAGCGTCCTCGGCACACTAGCGCTCGGAACACCGCCGGCGGGCTGCTTCCAAGAAGCCTTGTCCTCGACGAACAACGGGCGCAAAGTTTCCTGGCTGCGGGTGTCGTATCCGGCGCCGGCCGTTCGTAGCGTAGGCAACGGCGGACACCGGGTGCGCCTGAGCGAGGGAGCAGGAATGGCCGAGTACCTCATCTACTTCAACCAGCAGTGGGTCGGCGACCACACCGAGGAGTGGTTCCGCAGCCGCGGCCCGCTCGCCATGGCGGTCGTGAACGAGATCAAGGCCGCCGGGGAGTACCTCTTCGCCGGTGGGCTCGAGGAGGAGGGGCCGGTCTTCAGCGCCGACGCCACCAGCGGCGAGCTCATGTTCACCGACGGGCCGTACGTCGAGACCAAGGAGTGGCTGGGCGGGCTGACCGTCGTCGACGTCGCCGACGAGGAGCGGGCCAGGATGTGGGCCGGCAAGATCGCCGAGGCGTGCGGCTGGCCCCAGGAGGTCCGGCTGTTCGGGTCCATGCCCGAGATCGAGACCTCGGAGGACTAGCGTTCGCTCATGCGACTCCGGCTCGGCCGTCCCAGACTCGATCGGTACGCCGGCCGGTTCGACGTACCGCCGGCCGACGGGGACCTGGCGGTCACGTTCCTCGGGGTCGCCAGCCTCCTGGTGAGCGACGGCGAGTCCGCCGTGATGACCGACGGGTTCTTCTCGCGGCCCTCGCTGCTCAAGGTCGCGACCGGAAAGCTCGCCCCCGACCTCGCCCGGATCGACAGCGCGCTGAGGCGGGCCGGGGTCGAGACGCTGGACGCCGTACTGCCGGTCCACACGCACTACGACCACGCCCTCGACTCCGCCGTCGTCGCCGACCGGACCGGAGCGGTCCTGGTCGGCGGCGAGTCCAGCGCGAACATCGGGCGCGGTCATGGCCTCCCCGAGGACCGGATCCGGGTCGCGACGCCCGGCGAGCCGATGACGTACGGCGCGTTCACCGTCACCCTGGTCGAGTCCCATCACTGCCCGCCCGACCGGACCCCGGGCGAGATCACCGAACCCGTCGTCCCGCCCGCCAAGATGGCCGACTACAAGTGCGGCGAGGCCTGGTCGATCCTGGTCGAGCACACCAGCGGCAGGACGGCGCTGCTGCAGGGCAGCGCCGGCTTCGTCGAGGGGTCACTCACCGGGCGTAGCGCGGACGTCGCCTACCTCGGCGTCGGCCAGCTCGGAGTCCAGAGCGAGGACTACATCCGCACCTACTGGGCCGAGACCGTCGAAGCTGTCGGCGCGAAACGTGTCGTACTCACCCACTGGGACGACTTCTTCCGGCCCCTCGACAAGGAGCTCCGGGCGCTCCCGTATCTCGGCGACGACCTCGACCTCACCATGCGCGTCCTCGACGACCTCTCCGGCGAGCACGCGGTCCCCGTCCACTTCCCGACGCTGTGGCAGCGCGAGGACCCCTGGCTCGGTTTTCACTGAACGTGGTGAATACTGAGACCCGGTCAGGCTCGTCAGAGGCTGGCTTCGCGGACGTGGTGTAGTTGCAGCACGCTTCCCTTCCAGGGAAGGGGTCGAGGTTCAAATCCTCGCGTCCGCTCCATATCTCGAACCCGGGCGTGCTCACTCGCGCCGGGTGAAGCTGATCTTGCCGCCGGGGTGGTGGGTGAGGTCGTAGTCCTGGAGGTGGGCCAGGGTGTGGTGTCTCCGACAGAGGAGGACACCGTCCCCGACCGAAGTCCCCCCGCCTTTGGCCCACTGGGTGAGGTGGTGGGCGTCGCACCAGGAGCCGGGGCGCTCGCACCCGAGGGTGACGCAGCCGCCGTCGCGCACCAGCATCGCGATCCGTTGGGCCTTGGTGTGGAAGCGGCGTCTGCGGCCGACGTCGAGGACCTCGGACCTGCCGCCGAGGACGACAGGGATGACACCGGCTTCGCAGGCGAGCTTCCTCGCGAGGCCGGGGCTGATCCTGGTGCCGGTGTCGAGCTGCGCCGCCTTGAGCCCACCCATCAACGTCTCCAGGGTCATCGTCACGACCACCGTGGCACTGACGCCGCCGGCGGTGGGGAGCTTGTCGGTGGGGTAACGGCGGACGTACTCGGCGAACGCGAGCCCCATGCCGTGGGAGGAGAGACCTTCACCGCCGGCCTTGGGCGAGGCGATCGCCTGGACCGCTTTGCGCAAGGTGTCGGCGACCTCGGTGGGCACGGTGAACCGGCCATGGGTCTGGCCGTGGCCGTCGTCGTGCATGGTGAGTCTGGCGGCCTGCTCTGCCGTCTTCTCTTCGGCGGCGAGCTGTCTGGCTTCTTCGTCCTCGCCGATCTCGGGGGCGACG
Organism: Nocardioides szechwanensis; assembly: GCF_900103935.1. Classification (GTDB taxonomy): domain Bacteria; phylum Actinomycetota; class Actinomycetes; order Propionibacteriales; family Nocardioidaceae; genus Nocardioides; species Nocardioides szechwanensis. The sequence continues at coordinate 484,975 of NZ_FNIC01000002.1, read as the reverse complement.
ACGTCGAGGATCCGTCGGCCCTGGATCCGCAGCGCGCGGGCGTCGTAGTGCGCGGCGGCTTCGAGGAGGTAGTCACGTGCTCGAGTGCGGACGTCCGACTGGACGGTGTCGGGCAACGCGCCGACGGAGTCAGTGATTGCCCGGGCCTGGTCGACCAGGACGTCACCGCCCGCAAGAGCCTCACCGACGGGTTCGTGGGCCTCGAGTGCTTTGGCGAGCTTGATCTTGCGGTGCGCCTCGGCCTGGGTCATCCGGGTGTGGTTGGCCCACCACACCCCCGCCGAGGTGGCACCCGTGGCGTCGCCGACCTGGTTGCGGTCGGCGTGGGCGGCGACCTTCAGCTCGAGGGCGCTGAGTCGCGCGAGGAGCCGGGTCGCCTCGACCAGCGTGTGGCGGGTTTCGTCGTCGCCCATCGACCACATCGGGCGCTCGCCGATGTGATCGAGCTCGTCGTGCATGCGCGCCACGAACGAGGCAACCGGGTGCCTCGGTGTGTGATCGGCGCTGATGCTCATGACACCTACTCAAGCACCAGGCACCGACAGTCACGGGGCTCAGACCCCAGTATCCACAAGGGTTTCGAGAGGTTTCTGAGTCTTTACGTTGGTGGTTTCGAGGCCCGAGACGCTACGCGCGCGGGCCCCAGTCCCCTGCGGAGGCAGTCACGTCGCCGGGTCTCGACACGGGCTCGCTGCGCTCCCCCGGCTCGACCAGCGAAGGAAGCGGGGCCGTCGACGCACACATAGGTGACCTTCGTCCCTGCTGACCCGGCACCCCGAGGGAGTAGGCAGGGGACATGACTGCGAGCACCCCCGCCCCTCCGTCCAGCCTGGAGATCGCCACCGCCGCCACGTTGCGGCCCATCTCGGAGGTCGCGGCCGACCTCGGGATAGAGGAGGCCCACCTGGAGCACTACGGCGCGGGCGTCGCGAAGATCGATCTGAAGGCGCTGGACGTGGGCCGGGCGCCAGGAGGAAGGGCCAAGTACGTCGTCGTCACGGCCGTGACGCCCACGCCGCTCGGGGAGGGCAAGACGACCACGTGCGTGGGTCTCGCGCAGGGGCTGGTCCAGCGCGGCGCGAAGGCGGTCGTGACCCTGCGGCAGCCGTCGATGGGGCCGACGTTCGGGATCAAGGGCGGGGCCGCCGGTGGCGGCTACAGCCAGGTGGTGCCCATGGAGCGGGTCAACCTCCACCTCACCGGCGACTTCCACGCCGTCACCGCGGCCCACAACCTGCTGGCGGCCATGGTCGACAACGACCTGCACCACGGCAGCGCCGTCGGTCTCGACCCCCGCAGCGTGACCTGGCGGCGAGTCATGGACGTCAACGACCGGTCGCTCCGCAACGTCGTGGTCGGGCTCGGCGCCCGGATGGACGGCGTACCGCGCGAGACCGGCTTCGACATCACCGCGGCCAGCGAGGTCATGGTGATCCTGACGCTCAGCACGTCGCTGCGTGACATGCGCGAGCGGCTGGGCCGGATCGTGGTCGGCAGCACCTGGACCGGTGAGCCGGTCACCGCCGAGCAGCTCGGGGCGGCCGGGGCGATGGCGGTGATCCTCAAGGACGCGCTCAAGCCCAACCTCCTGCAGACCCTCGAGGGTGGCGCGGCGCTGGTGCACTGCGGACCGTTCGGCAACATCGCCACCGGTACGTCGTCGGTGATCGCCGACCGGATCGCCCTGGCGCACGCCGACATCGTCGTGACCGAGGCCGGCTTCGGCGCGGACATGGGTGCCGAGCGCTTCTTCGACGTGAAGTGCCGAGCCGACGGCCTGACCCCCGACCTGGCCGTGGTCGTCACCACGGTCCGGGCGATGAAGGCCCACTCCGGCCGCTACGACATCCGCCCCGGCAAGGACCTGCCGCCGACGATGCTCGAGGAGAACCCCGGCGACGTCACCGCGGGGCTGCCCAACCTCAAGGCGCACATCGGGATCGTGCAGCGCTTCGGCGTCACGCCGGTCGTGGCCATCAACGCGTTCCCTGAAGACCACGCCTCCGAGCACGAGGTCATCCGCCATCTCTGCGAGCGCCTCGGCGTCCGCTGCGCGGTCACCCGCCACGTCGCCGAGGGCGGCGCCGGAGCCGGCGAGCTGGCCGAGGTCGTCATGGAGTCGCTGCAGGACGGGTCCGCGTTCAAGTTCCTCTACGATCTGTCGGTCCCGCTCGTGGAGAAGATCGAGACCATCGCCACCCAGGTCTACGGCGCCGACGGCATCGATCTCTCCCCCGCCGCGGCCAAGGGGCTGGCCGACTTCGAGCGACTCGGCTTCGGCCGGCTGCCGGTGGTCATTGCCAAGACCCACCTGTCGATCAGCTCCGACCCCAAGCTGAAGGGTGCCCCCACGGGCTGGCGGATGCCGGTGCGCGAGGTACGTGCCTCCGTGGGGGCCGGCTACGTCTACGCGATCTGCGGAGACATGCGGACCATGCCGGGACTACCGAAGCACCCCAACGCCGGCCGGATCGACCTCGACGCCGACGGCAACGTGGTCGGGCTCTTCTAGCGGGGACGCCTCGCCCTCGACGGTGAGGCGGGGCAGGACCCGGTCGAGCCAGGCCGGCAGCCACCAGTTGGCCCTGCCCAGCAGCGCCATGGTCGCCGGCACCAGGATCATCCGGACCACCGTCGCGTCGATGAGTACGGCGGTCGCGAGGCCCAGGCCGAGCATCTTGAGCGACGGGACCGGGCTGGCCACGAAGGCGAGGAAGACCGCGACCATGATCAGCGCCGCCGAGGTGATCACGCGGCCCGTGCCGGCGAGGCCGCGGGCGACCGACTCGGTGTTGTCGCCGGTCCGCACGTACTCCTCGCGGACCCGCGACAGCAGGAACACCTCGTAGTCCATCGACAGGCCGAACAGGATCGGGAACATGATCACCAGAATCAGCGAGGTGATCGGGGTCGGGCCCTCGAGCCCGATCAGGCTGCTGCCCCAGCCCCATTGGAAGACCACGACCAGGACGCCGTAGGCACCGCCGATCGACAGCAGGTTCATCACGGCCGCCTTTAGTGGGACGACCACGGACCGGAAGACCAGCATCAGCAGCAGGAACGACGCCACCAGCACCGCCCCCACGAACAGCGGCATGGTGTCGCTCAGCTGGGTGGTGAGGTCGTCGGTCGTGGCCGTGATCCCGGAGACGCGGACGTTGCCGGGCAGCAGGTCCCGGACCTCGGCGATCGCGACCGAGGTCTCGAGGTCCGCCGGGCCGGTGGTCGGCATCGCGGTGAGGACCGCCGTACCGCCGTCGGCCGACGTCCGCACAGCGCTCACCGAGGCGATGTGCGCGTTGGCAGCGACGGCCTCGGTCAGGGTGGTCAGGTCGGCGGCACCCGCACCCGGGGCCTCCAGGTCGACCACGAGGAGCAGCGGGCCGTTGACGCCCGGACCGAAGCCCTCCTCGAGCAGGTCATAGGCCTGGCGGTACGTCGTGCCGCTCGGCGCGTCGCCGGCGGCCGGGAACGCCGTCTGGATCCACAGTGCCGGAGCGGCCAGCGCGAGCAGGGCCACGGTCGCACCGAGCAGGTAGGGCCACGGCCTCCCGGCGACGCGGTGACCGAAGCGCCACCAGGCGCTGTCGGAGGGGCGAGCCGCGGGGCGGTGGCGCAGCACCCGGCCGGTGTCGATCCGGTCGCCGAGCAGCGCGAGCAGGGCGGGCAGCAGGGTGAGCGCGGCGGCGACCGCTGCCAGCACCACGATGGCGGTGGCCAGGCCGATCGAGGTGAGCAGGCCGAGCCCGGTCAGGGCGAGGGCGGACATCGCGACGGCGACGGTGCCGCCGGCGAAGATCACCGCGGCTCCGGACGAGCCCATGGCGCCGGCGAGCGCCCGCTCGTTGTCCTGCCCGGCCTCGCGGTTCTCCCGGTAGCGGGCGACGATGAACAGGGCGTAGTCGATGCCGACGCCGAGCCCGACCACCCCGGCGACCGGGACCGCGGACACCGAGACGTTCATGGAGCCGGCAAGCAGCAGGATCCCGCCGATACCGGCACCCACCGAGACCAGGGCGAGAGCGATCGGCACCAGAGCCGCCACGATGGTGCCGAACGCGACCAGCAGCACCAGCAGGGCGACCAGGATGCCGATCCCCTCGCTGGGTGAGCTCTCGTCCGGCGCGTTGAGGAAGACGGCGTCGCCGCCGAGCTCGACCCGCAGACCGGGTACGTCGGACGTCTCGACCACGTCCGTCAGGTCCGCGAGCGAGCCCTTGCCCAGGTCGACCCCGGGCGCGTCGAGGGTGAGCTCGACGAACCCGACCCGGCCGTCGGCCGAGACCGTTCCGACGCGGAGCGGGTCGCCGAAGCCCTCGACGTGCTGGGCCAGCGCGACCTCGACCATGACTGCGTCGATCGCCCGCCGGTGGGCCGCCAGGGGCTGCCCGTCCTCTGAGGCGAAGACCACCAGTGCGGAGCCCTGTGCCGCCTCCGGGAAGTCCTCCTCGAGCTGCTCCAGTGCCCGGCCGCTCTCGCTGCCAGGTGCGACGAAGTCGTCGACGAACGAGCCTCCGCCGCCGGCCGCGAGGAACACCACCGCCAGCAGCAGCGCCACCCAGCCCACGATCGTGCGCGACGGGTGCCTGGCGCTGGCGGTTCCGATGCTGCGACTGAAGCGGTTCATGGTCTGTCTCCTCGTGGGGCGGCGGCCTCGGCGGTCGCTGATGGGTACGACGGTGCCGTGCGACGAGGCCAGTGGTCGCCCCCCACGAGGCGGACCCGGAGCCCCTCCTCCAGACGGAGTTGCGCGCGCCCGCAGCGCCCTACAGTGGCCAGATGCCCCCTCGCCGCTCCGCGGACGCTGCCCTGGTCGGCGCCTCGTTCCTGGCGAGCGTGCTGGTCTTCGCGCGCAACGGCCAGGACAGCGCCTTCCGCACCTTCGGCGACGTCCCGCTCCCGGCGTACCTCGTCTTCGCCGTCGCGGCCGTGGCCCTGCTCGGCCGCCGCCGGCAGCCGGTGGCGGTCTTCGCCGTGGTGCTGGCCTGCGCCGCGCTGTCGATCACGTTCGACTTCGGGCACGTCGGCGTCGCCACCCTGGTGTCGCTCTACAGCGTGGGCCGCTACTCCCCCGGCCGGGTGGCCAACGGGCTGGTCGTCGCCAGTGCCCTCGGCTTCGCCATGGTCGACGCGCTCACGGCCGACGCCACGGTGGCCGACGCGGTCGGTGGCGCCCTGGTCACCGTGCTCGTGTGGTCCGCGGGCCTGGTGGTCCGCCAGCGGGCGGAGCGGGCCGCCCTGCTCGTCCGCGAGCAGGCTGCCCAGGAGAGCCGGGTGCTGGCCGAGGAGCGGACCCGGATCGCCCGCGAGCTGCACGACGTCGTCGCCCACGGCGTCAGCCTGATGACCGTCCAGGCCGGCGCCGCCAAGACCGTCGCCCGCGTCGACCCCGAGGGAGCCGTCCAGGCGATGGCCGCGGTGGAGCAGGCCGGCCGCCAGGCGCTGGGCGAGCTCCGTCACCTCCTCCAGGTGCTGCGCCCGGACAGCGCCGACGGCGAGCTGGGGCCGCAGCCCGGCCTGGCCGACGTACCCCGCCTGGTCTCCCAGCTCGGCGAGGCCGGGCTCCACGTGTCGCTGGACGCGGACCCCGCACCCCCCGGCCTGCCCGGTCGCGTCGACCTCTTCGCGTTCCGCATCGTCCAGGAGGCGCTGACCAACGCCCTCAAGCACGCCGGCCCGGGTACGTCGGTCGCGGTCGGCATCCGCGTCGACCACCGTGCGATGACCATCGACGTCGCCGACGACGGACCCGGCAGCCAGGTCCGAGCCGGTTCTGGGCACGGGCTGGTCGGGATGCGCGAGCGGACGCAGCTCCTCGGGGGCAGCCTCCAGGCGGGGCCGCGCTCCGGTGGCGGCTTCCAGGTGCTCGCGGTGCTGCCCCTCGGGGACGGCGCATGACGATCCGGGTCGTCGTGGTCGACGACCAGGCCCTGGTCCGCGGCGGCTTCGCGATGGTGCTCGGCCAGCAGGACGACCTCGAGGTGGTGGGCCAGGCGGGCACCGGGGCGGAGGCGATCGAGGTCGCCCGGGCCACGCGGCCCGACGTCATCCTGATGGACATCCGGATGCCCGAGATGGACGGGCTCGAGGCGACCGCCCGGATCCTGGCCGAGGCGGACTGGCCGGTCCGGGTGCTGATCCTCACCACCTTCGAGCCGGACGCCTACGTCTACGAGGCCCTGCGCGCGGGCGCGAGCGGCTTCATCCTCAAGGACATCCCGCCCGAGGAGCTGCCGGTCGCCGTCCGCACCGTGGCGTCCGGGGGTGCGCTCCTGGCGCCGTCCATCACCCGGCGGCTGATCGGCCGGTTCGCCCAGCGCCTCGCGGTCGACACGGCGACCGCCGCCCAGGCCGAACGGCTCACCGAGCGGGAGCGCGAGGTGCTGCTCGCCGTCGCCCAGGGCGCCAGCAACACCGAGATCTCCGGGGAGCTGTTCATCGGCGCCGCGACGGTGAAGTCCCACGTCTCCAGCCTGCTCACCAAGCTCGACCTGCGGGACCGCACGCAGCTGGTCGTCTTCGCCTACGAGAGCGGTCTCGTCGACGCCGCCCGGCGCGACGGCGGCGCCTGAGGCGCAGGCGATCAGGGACCCCCTGGAACAATGGGCGCATGGCCGACCTCCCCCGCAAGGCAGCAGCACGTACGGCCAGGTTGGCGGCGTTGCCCTTGGGCTTCGCGGGCCGCAGTGCGATGGGTCTCGGCCGACGGCTCGGAGGTGCGCCCGCCGAGCAGGTGATGGGCGAGATCCAGCAACGTACGGCGGAGCAGCTGTTCCGCACGCTGGGTGAGCTCAAGGGCGGGGCGATGAAGTTCGGCCAGCAGCTGTCGATCTTCGAGGCGGCACTTCCGGAGGACCTGGCCGGCCCCTACCGCGAACAGCTGACCCGGCTCCAGGACTCCGCGCCGCCGATGCCCACCCAGACCGTGCGTGACATCCTGACCCGCGACCTGGGCCCGGACTGGCCCGACCGTCTGGTGTGGCTGGACGGCGGGCCGACCGCCGCCGCCTCGATCGGGCAGGTGCACAAGGGCCGCTGGCACGACGGCCGCGAGGTGGCCGTCAAGGTGCAGTACCCCGGCGCCGGCGACGCCCTGCGCTCCGACCTGCGCCAGCTCGCCCGCCTGGCCCGGACGATCGGGCCTCTCTTCCCCGGCATCGACATCAAGCCGCTGGTCGAGGAGGTCCAGGCGCGCGCCGAGGACGAGCTCGACTACCGCCTCGAGGCGGAGGCGCAGCGTGCGTTCGCGGAGGTCTTCCGCGATGACCCCGACATCGTCGTACCGGACGTCGTCGACGTCGGCGGTGAGGTGCTGGTCACCGAGTGGCTCGACTCCGACTCGTCCCTCGCGCAGGTCATCCGCGACGGCACCGTCGAGGAGCGCAACCACTACGGCGAGCTGATGGTGAAGTTCCTCTTCGAGGGCCCGACCCGCACCGGCATGCTCCACGCCGACCCGCACCCCGGCAACTACCGGGTGATCCCCGCCAAGGACGGCTCGCCCGGTCGCCTTGGCGTGCTCGACTTCGGCGCCGTGGCCCGGCTGCCCGAGGGCCGCTTCCCCGACGCGATGGGCACCCTGATCCGGCTCACCGCACTGGCGGACAAGGAGCCGCTGATGGCCGAGCTGCGCCGCGAGGGCTTCATCAAGGACAACATCAAGATCGACCCCGACCTGCTGGTCGACTACCTCTCCCCGCTGGTGGAGCCGACGCTGGTCGAGCGCTTCCAGTTCAACCGGGAGTGGATGCGCGAGCAGTTCCAGCGCATCAACAACCCCCGCGAGCCCACCTACACGGTCGCGATCAAGCTCAACCTGCCGCCGTCGTACATGCTCATCCACCGCACCTGGATCGGTGGCATCGGCGTGCTCAGCCAGCTCGAAGCCGAAGCGCCGTTCCGGCAGATCCTCACCGACTACCTGCCGGGGTTCGCCGACCCGAGCTAGTGGCCGACGGTGCCGTCGATCGCCTCACGGATCAGGTCGGCGTGGCCGTTGTGCCGGGCGTACTCCTCGACGAGGTGGACCAGCACCCAGCGCAGGTTGAAGTGCTCGCCGGTGCGCCCGCTCTTGCGCGCCGACGGCGCGTCCAGGCTGGTGAACGAGGCGATCACCGCGTCGGCCTTGTCGACCTCGGCGTCGAAGAGATCGCGCAGCTGGGCGGGGTTGTCGTCCTTGGCGCTGTGCCAGTCCCAGTCGCCGTCGGCGTCCCAGTCGACCGAGGCCCACGGCTCGTCGTCGTGGCCGGCCATGATCGAGCGGGCCCACCAGTTCTCGACGTAGGCCAGGTGCTTGAGCATCCCGCCCAGCGTCATGTCCGACGGCGGGTGCGGGGTGTCGAGCTGGGTGGCGCCGAGACCGGCGGTCTTGATCCGCAGGGTGTTGCGGTGCCAGTCGAGGAAGGCCAGGAGCGTGGTGCGCTCGTCGGCGTTGTTGGGCGGGAAGCCACGCTGCTCGGAGTCCATGCCCCGACGCTAGCGGTCTGCGCTCAGGGCAGCAGCCCGGTTTCGGGGTCGCGGTCGGTGATGCAGTACGCCGAGCCGGCGGGGTCGGCCAGCACGGTCCAGTGCTCGTTGACCGAGAGGACCCGCGCCCCGAGCCGCTCGTGGCGCGCCGCCTCCGCAGCGCGGTCGCTGCTGGCGAGGTCGAGGTGGGCGCTCACCTGCCCGGCCGGGTCGTCGAGCCGCTGGAGCAGCAGGCGTAGCGGGATCCCCGCCGGGCGGACCAGCCGGCGGAACTCCGGGCCGGCCTCCTGGAGCTCCCAGCCGGTCACCGCCTGCCAGAACGCGCACTCCTCGTCGAAGCCGGCCGCCGGGATGTCGAGGCAGACCTGGTCGACCAGCGACGAGCCGCCCGGCCAGCCGGCGGGCGGGGGCCGGACCCCGGCGGGGTGGGCCACCAGGCAGTAGACGAAGCCCCCGGGAGAGGCCACGACGACGTAGCCGTGCCTGGACCGGTGCACGACCCGGGCGCCGAGGGCGACCGCCTCCTCGGCCGCGACCTGCGGGTCGTCGACGTGGACGTCGAGGTGGATCCGGGACGGCCCGACGGCCAGCTTCTGCACCCGGAGGAAGTCGTCACCCTGGGGCGGGACCAGGGTCGCGAACTCCTCGCTGTCGCCACGCGGCGACGAGACCCGGTAGCCGGTGACCTCCGCCCAGAACACCACGCCCCGCGCGAAGTCGTCGTCGGCGAGGTCGAGGAAGGCGCTGACCCAGAAGGGCGTCATCAGGCGGCCCCTCCGACGGACTTGTGCAGGACGGCGGAGGTCGGCGTGAGCCGCACGTCGTCGCCGTCGACCTCGGCGGTGCCGTCGACGAGGAGCGTGAAGCCGAGCGCCAACCGTGGCGGGAACAGCACCGTGGCCTGGGGGTTGGCGGCCACGTTGGCGCACGACCCCCGGCCCGGCGACCGGGCGACGAGCACGCCGTCGACCAGGTCGGGCGCGACGCTGACGGCCTTGACCCGCTCGTCGGAGGTGGTGAGCAGGTAGCCCGCGTCGAAGTCTGCGAGCGTGCGGTCGAGGTCGGCCAGGTCGACGGGGATGCTCATGGGTCGAGGCTATCGACCCAGCGCTGTCCTGCGGGGCTCGTGGCTCCCGTGCCGCCGGTCAGCTCGGCGACCAGGCCGGCGAGCCGCTCCTCACCGTCCGGCGGCACGGCTAGTCGCAGGGTCACCACGGCGCCGTACGACGTGTCGAGCACGGTGACGCCCCGCTGGCGCAGCTCGCCCTCGATCCGGCCGGCGTCGGCATGTCCGAGGTCCAGCAGGTGCTCGGTCAGCAGGTCGCGGCGCAGCGTCCCGGCCGCGTCGAGGCCGGCGCGCACGGCGTCGCCGTAGGCGCGCACCAGCCCGCCGGCGCCGAGCAGCGTCCCGCCGAACCAGCGGGTGACAACTGCGACCACGTCGGAGAGCCCGTGCCCGCGCAGCACCTCGAGCATCGGCGCACCGGCGGTGCCGGCCGGCTCGCCGTCGTCGCTGGAGCGCTCGATCGCGGCCTCGGGGCCGAGGACGTAGGCCGTGCAGTGGTGCCGGGCGTCCCAGTGCTCCTTGCGGAGCCGGGCCACCACCGCGCGCGCGGCGTCCTCGGACTCGACCCGGACCAGCGTGGCCAGGAAGCGCGAGCGCTTCACCTCGGTCTCGGCCTCGGCGTCGCGGGCGACCGTGCGGTAGCCGCTCACCACAGGCCGACCACCCCGCCGCCGATCCGCACCACGAACGCCGAGACCACCACGATGAAGAACACACGCACGAACCCCGCGCCGCGCCAGACCGCCATCCGCGCCCCGAGGTAGCCGCCCACCAGGTTGGCCGCGCCCATGAGCAGCCCGACCTTCCAGAGCACGGCGCCCTGCGGGACGAAGACGACCAGCGCCCCGAGGTTGGTGGCCCAGTTGGCCAGCCGGGCCTTGGCCGAGCCCTCCAGGAACGAGTAGCCGAGGAGGCCGACCAGGATGAACACGAAGAAGCTGCCGGTGCCCGGCCCGAGCGCCCCGTCGTAGAAGCCGACCGCGAGCCCGGTGAGCATCGCGGCAGAGGTGTGCCGGCGCCCGGCGAAGCGCAGCGTCGTGGTGTCGCCGATCTCGGGGCGCAGTACGACGTAGGCGCCGACCGCGACCAGCACCACCAGCACGATCGGGTCGAACGCCGAGCGTGGGATCAGGAACGCCACGCCCGCACCGAGGACCGCGCCCACGAACGACAGGGCCATCAGCGGGAGGAACGTGCGTGGGTCCGGCTTGACCCGCCGGTAGTACGTCGCCGAGCTGACCGTCGTACCGCAGATGGAGGCGAGCTTGTTGGTCGCGAGGACCTGCACCGGGGTGGCGCCGGGGAGCCCCAGCAGCAGCGCCGGGAGCTGGACCAGCCCGCCGCCGCCGACCACCGCGTCCACGAAGCCGGCCGTGACCGCCGCCAGCCCGAGCAGCAGCAGCACGGTCAGGCTCGGGTCGTCCACGGACGGAGCCTAGGCTCACCGCGTGCGCATCGTGTCCTTGCTCCCCTCGACCACCGAGATCCTCTTCGCCGTCGGCGCGGGGGACGACGTCGTGGGCGTGACCTTCGAGTGCGACCACCCGGCCGAGGCCAGGACGCGCACGATCGTGTCCACCTCGGCGATGCCCGAAGGGCTGGCCCCGGCGGAGATCGACGCGTTCGTGGTGGGCGCGATGGCCCGCGGCGAGGACCTCTACCACCTCGACGAGGGTGCCCTGGCCGGCCTCGACGCCGGCCTGGTCGTCACCCAGGACCTGTGCGCCGTCTGCGCCGTCGACGTCTCGGTGGTCGACGAGGCCCTCGCCCATCTGGGCTGTACGGCGGAGGTCCTGACGATCGACCCGCACACGCTGGACGAGGTGTTCGACTCGATCCTCGTGCTCGGCAAGGCGACCGGCCACGAGGGCGAGGCCGACGCCCTGGTGACGTCGCTGCGCGGACGGCTGGAGGCGGTGCGCGCGGGCGTGCCCGCCGGGCCGCGACCACGCGTCGTACTGCTGGAGTGGACCGACCCGCCGTTCGCGCCGGGCCACTGGATCCCCGAGATGATCGAGGCCGCCGGCGGCGAGTCGGTGCTCGGCACCGCCGGCAGCAAGTCCGTGCGCGTGACCTGGGAGGACGTCCACGAGGCGCGTCCCGACGTGATCGTGGTGGCGCCCTGCGGCTACGACCTCCCCGGCGCGCAGGCGCTGGCCGACGAGCTGGTCAGCCGCGGCGTCCTGCCGTCCGGCGTGCCCGTGCACGCCGTCGACGCCAACGCCGCCTGGGCCCGCCCCGGGACCCGCCTCGTCGACGGCGTCGAGGAGCTTGCGCGGATCCTGCGGGGCTAGGCCCAGGCGTGCCCCGGAGAAGGCACCGTGGCGTCAGTGACGGATCCGCACCACCTTGGTGGTGCCGGCGATCTTCAGCTTGGCGCTCTTCAGCGACGCCGAGCCCAGGGCCTTGCGGCCGGTCGCGGTGGACTTGAGGACCACCATCACCTTCCGCCCGGCGGCGATCCGGTACGTCGCCTTGGCCAGCACCGCGCCCTTGCGGACGACGACCCCGTTGAGCTTCTGGGTCTTGCTGGCCATCAGCACCGCTGTGCCCTGGCAGGCGCGAGCGCCGGCCGCACACTGCACCGAGGCCTGGGACTTGGCGCCCGACATCACCGTCACCGTCGGCGCCGCCAGGCTGGCGAAACCGGCCGGCGGGGCCGAGGAGTCGATCACGAACTGGGCGCTGTCGCTGTTGTCGGCGGTCGTGGTCTCGGCCGTCGACGTGGTCGCGGACGCCGTGTTCACGACGGTCGCGGTGCCCTCGCCACCCGTGGTGCGGTTGCCGAGGCACAGCAGCCACAGCCTCGCGCCCAGCGGACCGGACGTCGGGTTGTAGAGCTTGAACACGCGGACGATCGGCCGCGGGTCGTTGCCGAGGTTGACCAGACCGTGGTCGAGGTCGTAGCCGGCCACGATCCCCTTGGCGTCAGCCGCACAGCTCAGCGTGATCTCCGCGACCTGGCCGGGCTGGACGACCACGGACTGCATGATCTCGTCGAGCCTGAGGTTGTGGCTGTGCCCGGCCGCGGTGGTGAGCGCACGGTCCAGGCAGCGGATCGTGAACGTCCCCGTGGTCGCCGTACCGTCGGCCCCGGCGCTGACCGCGAAGGTCCAGCCGGTGGCGCCGGAGGGGTACGACGTGGGCACGTTGGCCGTCCCGTCGAGCTGGTAGCCCGGCTGGATCGGCACCTGGCCCGGGTTGCAGGTCAGCGTCGACGTGGTCTGGCCCGCGCCGATCGGCTTCGTCTCGGTGACGACGCCGCCGACCTGGAGTGCGTGGCTGTGGCCGTTGACGACCTCGGTCTGCTGCTTCACGCAGAGCCCGAAGACCTTGAGCTGGGCTCGTCCGGTGGCCTGGTTGACCGCCGTCATCTGCCAGGTGTCGAGACCGACCGCGCGCGACTCGAGGATGCGCGGCGAGGCGAGCGTGCCGGTGTCCTGGTCGACGTGGTCGATGCGGCCGGACCCGTCGGTCATCACGTAGCCCGACATGCAGGAGACGGTCATCGTCCGCTGCTGACCGGGCTCGAGGTCGAGCTGCGCCTCGGTCTTCTGTACGTCGATCCAGTGCTGGTCGCCGGCTCCGGCCGGCGGCAGCGCGTTGACCTTCGCCTGGATTGTGACCGTCTTCGACGCGCCTGCGGCGAGCGTCCCGAAGGCGCAGGTCACGGTCGAGCCGGCGAGGGTGCACGGGGCGTCTGCGGAGACGAAGGTGACCCCCGGCGGGAGCACGTCCTTCAGCACCACGTCGTCGGCCGCGGCGGGCCCGTCGTTGGTGACGACGAGCGTGTAGGTCACGACGTCACCGACCCGCGGGCTGGTGTCGTCGACGCTCTTGGTCACGCGGATGTTGGACTTGCTCGGCGGGGCCGGGGTGATCGGGGTCGTGGTGGAGTCGTCGTCCTCGACCTCCTCACCGTCGGGTGCCGTGCCGCGCACGGTGGCGGTGTTGTGCACCTGGCCGGCGGTGACGTCGGCCTCGGTGATCGAGTAGGTGCGCGGCGAGCAGGCCACCGACGCACCCGGCGCCAGTGGCGCGGAGGGGCAGGTGACCGGGCCGATCTTGGGGTCGCCCAGGACCAGGTCGGTCAGGGTGACGTTGCCGGTGTTGGTCACCTCGAACGAGTAGGTGATCGTGTCACCGGCGTCCGTGCCGTTTCCGTTGAGGTCGTTGATCGCGCTCGCCGTCTTGACCAGCTCGATGCCCGGGTGGGCAGCGATCGGGGTCGACGTGGAGTCGGGATCGGTGACCTCGGTGCCGTTGGGCGAGGTGCCCGTGGCGGTCGCGGTGTTGTCGACCTTGCCGGCGTCGACGTCGGCCTGCGTCAGCGTGTAGGTCTTGCTGGTGCAGGTGATCGACGCACCGGGAGCCACCGCACCGGTCGGGCAGGTGATGTTGGGCGACGTACCGCCGAAGAGCGGGTCGTGGACCGTGACCGGGTTGAGGGTCACGTTGCCGATGTTCTTCACCTTGAAGCCGTAGGTGACCTTGTCACCGGCGTCGGGACCGTTGCCGTCGACGTCGGTCACCGCACCCGCGGTCTTGTCCAGCTCGATCGACGGCTCGACGGCGATGGTGGTCAGCGTCGAGTCGTCGTCGGTCACCGTGCCCCCGCCCGGCGTGGTGCCGGTCACGGTCGCGGTGTTGCGGATCTCGCTGGCCTCGACGTCCGCCTGCGTCAGCGTGTAGGTCTTGGGCGTGCAGGCCCGTGAGGCACCCGGAGCCAGCGCGCCGCCCGGGCAGGTGACGGGGCCGACCTTGGGGTCGGCCACCGTGACCGGGTTGAGCGTCACGTTGCCCGTGTTGGTCACCTCGAACGTGTAGGTGATCGTGTCACCGGCGTCGTGCCCGTTGCCGTCCACGTCGGAGATTGCCGAGGCGCTCTTGTCCAGGGCGATGTCGGCGTGCGGCGGCACCGGGGTGCTGGTGGAGTCCGGGTCGGTCACCTTGGTGCCGCTCGGCGCGGTGCCGGTCGCGGTCGCGGTGTTGTCGACGGTGCCGGCGTTCACGTCGGCCTGGGTCAGCGTGTATGTCCTGCCCGTGCAGGTGATCGACGCACCCGGGACGACCGGCCCGGTCGGGCAGGTGACGTTGGGCGACGTACCGCCGAAGAGCGGGTCGTGGACCGTGACCGGGTTGAGCGTCACGTTGCCGGTGTTGGTCACCTTGAAGCCGTAGGTGATCGTGTCACCGAGGTCGGGACCGTTGCCGTCGACGTCGTTCAGGACGCCGGCGGTCTTGTCCAGCTCGATCACGGGCGTTGCCGGGATCGTCGTGGTGGTCGAGTCGTCGGCCGTGACGTTCGGGCCGGTCGGCGGCGTGCCGGTGGCGGTGGCGGTGTTGGCGACCGTGCCCGCGTCGACCTTGGCCTGGGTGAGCGTGTAGGTCTTGCTGGTGCAGGTCACGGATGCACCCGGGGCCAGCGGCCCGGTGGGGCAGGTGACGTTGGGCGACGTACCGCCGAAGAGGGGGTCGTGGACCGTGACCGGGTTGAGGGTCACGTTGCCGACGTTCTTCACGGTGAACGCGTAGGTGAGGGTGTCACCGGCGTCGACGCCGTTGCCGTCGACGTCCGAGATCGCCGAGACCGTCTTGTTGAGCTCGATCCCGGGCGTCGCGCCGAGGGGGCTCGTGGTCGAGTCGGAGTCGGTCACCGTGGTGCCGAGCGTCGTGGTGCCGGTGACGGTCGCGGTGTTGTCGACCTTGCCGGCGTTCACGTCGGCCTGGGTCAGCGTGTAGGTCTTGGGCGTGCAGGTCCGCGACGCTCCGGGAGCGAGTACGCCGGTCCCGCAGGCGATCGCCCCGCCGAGCTTGGGGTCGTCGACCGTGACCGGGTTGAGCGTCACGTTGCCGGTGTTGGTCACCAGGAAGCCGAAGGTGATCGTGTCTCCGGCGTCTGCGCCGTTGCCGTCGAGGTCGTTGAGCGCCCCGGCGGTCTTGTCGATCTCGACGGCCGGGGTGCGGCCGACGATGGTCGAGACGGAGTCGGGGTCGGTCACCTTGGCGCCGCCGGGTGCGGTGCCCGTGGCGGTGGCGGTGTTGTCGACCTTGCCGGCGTCGACGTCGGCCTGCGTCAGCGTGTAGGTCTTGCCGGTGCAGGTGATCGAGGCACCGGGCAGGACCGCGCCCGACGGGCAGGTGATGTTGGGCGACGTGCCACCGAAGAGCGGGTCGTGGACCGTGACCGGGTTGAGCGTCACGTTGCCGATGTTGGTGACCTTGAAGCCGTAGGTGACGGTGTCACCGGCGTCGGGACCGTTGCCGTCGAGGTCGTTGACGGCGCTGCCGGTCTTGTCCAGCTCGATCGCCGGGACGGTGGCGATCGAGCTGGTGGTGGAGTCGGGGTCGGTGACCTTGACGCCGCTGGGCGCGGTGCCCGTGGCGGTCGCGGTGTTGTCGACCTTGCCGGCGTTCACGTCGGCCTGCGTCAGCGTGTAGGTCTTGCTGGTGCAGGTGATCGACGCGCCCGGAGCCACCGCACCGGTCGGGCAGGTGACGTTGGGCGACGTACCGCCGAAGAGCGGGTCGTGGACCGTGACCGGGTTGAGCGTCACGTTGCCGGTGTTGGTGACCTTGAAGCCGTAGGTGATCGTGTCGCCGGCGTCGTGCCCGTTGCTGTCGTTGTCCGAGATCGCCGAGGGCGTCTTGTCGAGCTCGACGGCGGGGCTGGGCGTGACCGTCGTGGAGACGGTGTCAGGCGAAGTGACAACGACGCCGGTCGGCGAGGTGCCCGAGGCGGTCGCGGTGTTGTCGACCTTGCCTGTGTCGATGTCGGCCTGGGTCAGCGTGTAGGTCTTGTTGGTGCAGGACCGGGACGCGCCGGCGGTGAGTGCGCCGGTGGGGCAGGTGATCGCGCCGAGCTTGGGGTCGGAGACCGTCACCGGGTCGAGGCTGACCTGGCCGGTGTTGGTGACCAGGAACGAGTAGGTGATGGTGTCGCCGGCGTCCTGACCGTTGCCATCGAGGTCGTTGACCGACGAGGCGGTCTTGTCGAGCAGGATCGCCGGGAACTTCGGGGTGTTGGTGAACGTGCAGGTCACGTTGGCGCCGCTGGCCGCGGGCACGGTGAACGTGCCGGTGCTGCCGGTCCCCGACGCGATGGTGGTGCCACTGCCGTCCACGCACTTCCAGGTGGTGACGTAGTTGCCCAGGTTGGCCCCGCCGGCCGCGGTCTGCGTGATCGTGTACGACGAGGACGGGAGCACGACGACCGGTCCGGCGACCTCAGCGGTGTTGGACTGGAGGCCGGTGTCGGTGCCGGCGGTGGTGCCGGTGTTGCCGGAGGTCACGCCGTTGCCGGTGATCGAGACCGTGAACTGGTCGGTCGAGGCGTAGCGGCCGCTGGGCAGGTTGACGTTGGCCGAGGCGGTGCTGGGGAGCGCGCAGGAGGCCATGTCGGCGAACGAGGTGCCGGTGGTGACGCTCGAGATGATCGCGCCGGTGCTCGGGTTGACCCGGATGACCTTGCCGCTGCCGCTGCCGATGACCAGCGCGCCGGAGGAGTCGAACGCCATCGAGTGGTACTGCCCGGAGTCGTCGGGTGTGTTGGTGAGGACGGTGATCGTCAGCGCGGCGCTGCCGGCCGTGGTGGGGATGGCCTCGTTGACCCGGGCGAGGGTGCCGGCTGCGGTCGAGTTGGCGTTGCTGACGACGTAGAGGTTGCCGAGCGCGTCGAAGGCGAAGTCGCCGTTGCCGGAGAGGCCGGTGCCGGAGATCGTGGCGACCTTGCCGATCGCGGTGTTGGTGTTGGTGTTGAACGCGTTGACGGTCCAGGTCGAGCCGCCGGACGCGTAGTAGTAGATGCCCGTCGCCGGGTTGATCGCGCCCGCGACGACGCTCGAGGCCTCGCTGTTGGAGGGCGCGGTGTAGCTGCTCGTCGACGACGTCGTGGCGTCGAAGCGCAGCACCTTGTTGGTGCTGCGGTTGAACGCGTAGATGTAGCGACCGCCGCCGGCCGGCAGGGCGAGCGCGTTGACGGCGTCGTCGTTGTCGGCCGAGAAGTTCCCGTTGTCGGACGCCGCGCCGGTGAGCGCGTTGACCTTGTCGATGCCGAACGACGAGCTGCCGGACACGGTGTAGACGGTGTTGCTGCCACACACGAAGCTCGACACACCCGTGGTCGCCGACGCCGGAGCGATCGGCAGCAGGGTCAGCCCGGAGGCGACCACCAGCAACGAGAGCGGCCCAGTGATCCGAGCCCGCGGAGTACGGAATGAACGCGAAATTACACGCAAAAGCGACATGGTCGCCGGCCCCCCAGCCGTGTTTTGCTCGTCTACGAGCGTCTTGTGTTGCCCCCTAGCCCCCACATCGTGAGGACCCTGAACGGACCCGGCAGAACCTGGTCCAAACTCAGTGTGGCACCAGCCGGGGCTCGGCGTCCAGCAAACGGATCAGTCGCCGACCCAGAAGCCGCGACCGCCGAACCAGTCGCCGTAGGCGCTGCGCACCTGGCTCATCGGGCTGCTCGACCCGCGTGAGCCGAGGTAGGAGCCGACCACGGCAGCGCCCAGGTCGTCGAGCTCCGGTGCGACCACATTTCCGTCTACCCGCTTGGCCATCGAGTCGATGAAGCGGGCTAGTCCAGGGTCGTCGCCGAGGCGGAAGAACGTCGTGTGGGCGCCGAAGCGACCGGCGTTGTCGAGCTCGCGTACGGCGTAGGCGACCGTCAGCGGGTGCGGCGGGTAGGAGAAGTAGACCTCGCCGTCGGCCTCGAGGTGCGAGGTCGGCTCGCCGTCGGTGACGATCAGCAGCACCGGCTGAGCGTTGGGGTGCTTGCGGAAGTGGCGGTTGGCCAGCAGCAGGGCGTGGTGGAGGTTGGTGCCCTTGTCCCACATGGCGTCGAGCGCGGTGAGCTCCTCGATGTCCATCACCTGCGCGTGCCGGCCGAACGCGATCAGCTGGAGCGCGTCGCCGCGGAAGCGCGACTTGATCAGGGTGTGCAGGGCGAGCGCAGTGCGCTTCATCGGCACCCAACGGCCGTCCATCGCCATCGAGAACGACGTGTCGACCAGGAGCGCCACGCAGGCCTGCGTGCGAGCCTCGGTCTCGGTGACCTCGACGTCGCGCAGGTCGAGCCGGACGCCGGCGGAGGCGTCGCCGCCCTCGGAGGCAGTGCGTACGACAGCGTTGGTGATGGTGCGGGTGACGTCCCAGGGCTCGGTGTCGCCGAACGCCCACTCGCGGGTAGCGCCCGACCGCTCCCCCGCGGCGCCGGACTGGCGCAGGTCGCGCTGCCCCTGGCGCCCGGACATCTTGTCGGCGACGTCCTTGAGCAGCGCCTTGCCCAGCTGGCGCATCGCCTTGGGCGTGAGCTTGAGCTGGCCGGTGGAGTCGCGGCGCAGGGTGCCGCTGTCGCGCAGCGCCTTCTCCAGCTCCTTGAGGGTGCGGGCGTCGACGGCGGCCTGGTCGCCGAGCTGGCGGGCGAGCTTGTCGAGGTCGACGTCGTCCATGCGCGCGCCGCCGTAGGACTGGGAGAGCTGGTCGGACAGGGCGTCGAGGTCGGCCAGGTCCTGGAGTACGCCGGTGCCGTCGCCGAGACCGAGCCCCTGCTGTCCGTCGAAGCGCTCGGAGGAGCCCCAGTCCTCGTCGGGGCGGAGGTCCTGGAGGTTGGCGTCGAGCTGGGACAGCGACTGCATCAGCTCGGGACTCCCGAACGCCTGCGCAGCAAGGGCGTCGAGCTCGTCGCGCTGCTCCTGGGTCATCGAGTTGCGCATCCGCTGGGCCGCGGCGGCGCGTTGGGCGAGCGCGTCGAGCAGCTCGTCGATGTCCTGCGGGTTCTCGGGAAAGAAGTCGCCGTGCTTGTCCATGAACTGACGGAAGTCGTCGTCGGTGTCGGAGCCCTCACGGTGCTTCGCGAGCAGGCTGTTGAGGTCCTGGAGCATCTCGTTGACCGCGGCCCGGTCCTCGTCGGTGGCGTTCTCGAGCGCCTGCTTCATGCCGGCGAAGCGCTGGTCGAGCAGCTCCCGGCCGAGCAGGTCCTTGATCTTCTCGTAGTCCTCGCGGGCCTCGCGGCTCTGCCAGTCGTAGTCGGCGAGCTCGCTGACGGCGGCCGAGGTGGAGTCGGGGAGGTTCTCCAGGCGCATCTCGGCGAAGGCCCGGTCGGCGTCGTCCATCATCGCGTCGCGGGCGAGCTGCTTGCGCTCCTCGAGGACGGCGTGGTCGAGGAGCTCCTTGACCTCCTGGAGGGTGCCGTCGAGGTTGTGCCGCTGGAGCAGGTCCTTGCGTCGCTCGGCCACCCGCCGGGCGAGGTCGTCCAGGCCCTGCTGGTCCTTGCCCCCGCGGCGCAGGAACTCACGCATCGCCCGCTCGGGGCTGTAGCCGGCCATCACGTCCTCGCCGATGGCGTCGAGCGCCTCGGCGATGTCGACCGGCGGCGCCAGCGGGTCGCCGCCGTCGTACCGCTTGAAACGGGACGCCCTGCTGTGACCTGGCCTAGCCATAGACGGTCTCGGATCCGTCGGAGTCCTTGCCGATCTTGCGGGCGAGGTAGAGGCCCTCGAGGGCGAGCTCGATGGCGCCGGCGCGCTGGCCGTCGTTGGTGGCGTCGAGGCGGTCGCACAGGTCGTCGTACAGCTCGGACTCGCCCAGCACCGGCAGGCCGGTGAGGAAGTCGCGGGCGGTGACCTGCTCACCGGTGGTGACCATCGCGCCGGACTCGATCGCGTCGACCAGCAGCGTGAGGTCGAGGCCGCGGAAGTGGGCGCGCACGGTCTCGGCGGTCGCTGTGCGGAGCAGGTGGGTGAGGATCTCGTCCTCACGGCCCTCCTCGCCGGACTCGAACTCGATCTTGCCGCCGAGCACGTCGACGGCGGTCTCGAGGTCGACGACCCGGGCGACGGCGGCGTCCTCGCCCTGCACGGTGGCGCGGTGGAGGGCGGCCGCGGCGATGGTCTCGGCCCCGGCGATCGCGAATCGCGCGGAGACGCCGGAGCGCTGGTCGACCGACGACGACTCGCGCAGGTTGCGGGTGAAGCGGGCGAGGATCTCGACCAGGTAGTCGGGCACCTCGGCCACCAGGTCGGCCTCCTGGCGGATGACGGAGATCTCCGCGTCGAGCTCGATCGGGTAGTGGGTGCGGATCTCGGCGCCGAAGCGGTCCTTGAGCGGGGTGATGATGCGGCCGCGGTTGGTGTAGTCCTCGGGGTTGGCGCTGGCCACGACGAGCACGTCGAGCGGCAGCCGCAGCACGTAGCCGCGGATCTGGATGTCGCGCTCCTCCATCACGTTGAGCATCGCGACCTGGATCCGCTCGGCGAGGTCGGGCAACTCGTTGATCGCGACGATCCCCCGGTGGCTGCGCGGGATCAGCCCGAAGTGGATGGTCTCCGGGTCACCCAGCGAGCGCCCCTCCGCGACCTTCATCGGGTCGACGTCGCCGATCAGGTCGGCCACCGAGGTGTCCGGGGTGGCGAGCTTCTCGGCGTAGCGCTCGTCGCGGTGGCGCCACGAGATGCGCAGGTCGTCGCCGTACGTCGCCACCGCCGCCTGCGAGGCGTGCGTGATCGGCTCGTAGGGGTGCTCACCGAGCTCGGAGCCCGAGATCACGGGGGTCCACTCGTCGAGCAGCCCGGACAGGGTGCGCAGCAGCCGGGTCTTGCCCTGGCCGCGCTCACCGAGGAGCACGACGTCGTGCCCGGCGAGCAGCGCGCGCTCGAGCTGCGGGATCACCGTCGTACCGAAACCGTGCAGGCCCGGCCAGGGGTCGCGCCCCTCGGCCAGGGCGGCCAGCAGGTTGTCGCGGATCTCGGTGCGCAGCGACCGGTGCACGTGCCCGGACGCGCGCAGCTCGCCGACGGTGGAGATGGTGGGAGCCTCAGAGGTTGTCACTCTCCGAACCTAGCCGCCCGCGCAATCCTGGAGCGCGGTCCAAGACGGCTCCCACGGTTCTTCACGGGGCACTAAGGTGCGCCCGGGAGCAAGACGAGGAGACACAGTGGGGCGCAAGCTGTTGGCCGTCAACGACTCGGCATGGCTGTTTGCCGAAAGTCACCGGACCCCCATGCAGGTGGGGATGCTGGCGACGTTCCGGGTGCCGGAGGACCGACCGACGTTCGTGCAGGACCTAGTGGCGCGGTGGCGTGAGTGCCACGAGTTCGCGCCGCCGTTCAACTACCTCTTCCACAGGACCCCGGTGCCGAGCTGGGTCGAGCTGCCTGACGACGAGATCGACCTCGACTACCACCTGCGCCACTCGGCGCTGCCCGGCGCCGGCTCCCAGCGCGAGCTCGGCGTCCTGGTCTCGCGGCTCCACTCGGCCAAGATGGACCGCCGCTACCCGCTGTGGGAGTGCCACGTCATCGAGGGCCAGGAGAAGGACCGCTGGTCGCTGTACATGAAGGCGCACCACTCGCAGGTCGACGGCGTCGGCGGCATCCGGCTGCTGCGCCGCATCCTCTCCGCCGACCCCGACGCCCGCGACATGCTGCCGCCGTGGGCGATCGGCACCCGCGGTCCGGACCAGTCCGGCCTCGAGGTCGCGCCGAAGCCGGCGCGCGTCCCGGAGAGGGCTGCTGGCGACGGGGGCTCGCTGCTGGTCGACGGGATCAAGAGCGGCGTCTCGGTCGCCTACTCGCTCGGCAAGACGTACGTCGAGACCGTCACCGGCCTCGGTGACGACGACCAGGCGGCACCGTTCCGCGCGCCGAAGTCGATCTTCAACGGGCGCATCCACACCCCGCGCCGGTTCGCGACCCAGCACTACTCCATCGACCGGCTGCGGGCGGTGGCCAAGGCCGCCGACGGCAGCCTCAACGACGTCTTCCTGACCATCTGCGGAGGGGCGCTGCGGCGCTACCTGACCGAGCACGACCAGCTGCCGGGCGAGAGCCTCACCGCCAACGTCCCGGTCTCGGTTCGCGAGGGGAGCAGCGCCAAGGTGGGCAACGCGATCACGTTCCTCTACGCGACGCTCGGGAGCGACATCGACGACCCGGTCGAGCGGATCACGGCGATCAAGGCCTCGACCCGGCTCGGCAAGGCGCGGCTGCCGGAGGTCTCGGGGGTCGCGATGGACGCCTACACGGCGGTGCTGATGCTGCCGTTCATGGCGCAGGCGATCCTCGGCGTCGGCGGCCGCGGGCGGCCGGCCTCCAACCTGGTGATCTCCAATGTGCCCGGCCCGGCCGAGGCGCGCTACCTCGACGGCTCGCGGATGGAGGAGATCTACCCGGTCAGCCTGCTGTTCAACGGCCAGGCCCTCAACATCACCGCCGTGAGCTACGACGGCGAGTTCAACATCGGCTTCACCGGCTGCCGCGACTCGATCCCGAGCCTCCAGAAGATCGCGGTCTACGCCGGCGAGGAGCTCGACCGGCTCGAGGCAGCACTGGCGTGACCGAGCTGCTGGCAGTCGCCGTCGCGGTGCTCGGCGCCGGGCTTGCGCTGACCGTCGTACTCCTGCTGCGGGCGCGGTCCGAGCTGAGCGCCGAGCGGAAGCGCTCGGCCGCGCTCGAGGCCGACCTCGACGCGGCGCTGCGGCCCCGGCCTGCGGCCACCGCCACCGAGCGCGCCGTACGCCGCGTCGTCGAGACGGCGACCCGGGTGCGCGAGCACGGCTTCGCCGGGCTGCTCGGGCGGTCGCTGGACGACCTGGCGAGCTGGGCGGCCGACGAGCGCACCGAGATCGCCAACATCGCGGCCTCCGACGGCACCGTCACGCTGCTCTTCTCCGACATCGAGGGGTCGACCGAGCTCAACCACCGGCTCGGTGACGCCGCGTGGGTGCGGCTGCTGGCGGCACACGACACGGTGGTCCGCTCGCGGGTCGAGCGCTACCGCGGCCAGGTCGTCAAGACCGCGGGCGACGGCTTCATGGTGGCCTTCCGCGACGCCGAGGCCGCCTGCCGCGCCGCGCTCGGGGTCCAGCGCGACCTGCGCCGCAGCCTCGACCCGAAGCTGCGGCCGGTGCGGGTGCGCATCGGCATCCACACCGGCACGGTGGTCAGCCGGGACGGCGACTACTTCGGGCGCAACGTCGCGATGGCGGCGCGGGTCGCGGACAAGGCAGTCGGCGGCGAGGTGCTGGCCAGCGCCGCGGTCGTCGAGGCGCTCGACGACGACGCTGCGGTGGAGCTGGTCAAGGCCGCGGACGTCGAGCTGCGCGGCCTGCCCGGCCGGCACGAGCTGTTCCGCGTCGAGCGGAAGGACGCCAGATGAAGCTCCAGCAACCCTGTCCCTGCGGGAGCGGCGCGACGTACGACGCGTGCTGCGGGCGGCTGCACCGTGGCTCCGCCCGGGCGGTCAGTGCCCTGGAGCTGATGCGGGCCCGCTACGCGGCATACGCCGTCGGCGACCTCGACTTCGTCTTCCGGACCTGGCACCCCCGCACCCGACCGGACGAGCTCGCGCCGGATCCGTCGCTGACCTGGACCGGTCTGACCATCGTCGACTCCGGCGACGACTGGGTGGAGTTCGTGGCGGCCTACTCGCGAGGCGGCACGGCCGGGGAGCGGCGTGAGCGCAGCGTCTTCGAGCTGCGCCGCGGCGACTGGGTCTACGTCGGCGAGGCCTCGGCCTGACGCAGCCGGAAGCTCCGGCGGCACTCCTGCTCGGCCCACCGCACCGTGCGCCAGGCCGGCGTCACGTCGATCACGACCGGTGCTCCGCGGGCGTCGAGCAGCACGTTGCCGTCCAGGGCGGCGTGGACGAGCTGGTCCGGCCCGGCTGAGCCCGGGTCGGCGTCCAGGCCGGTCGGTCGTTCGCGGACCAGCGAGTCGAGCTCGGCGTGCAGCAGCCGCCCTGCGGCGAGGGTCACGTCGAGGTCGTCGCAGACATCGGTGCCGGGCTCGTAGCGGCTCGCACCCCACCCCCGCACCACCCACGAGCCGTCGCGCGCCGGCACCGGCATGGCGATCCGCAGGTCCCGCGGACGTCGTCCCGGCCGCTCGTCGAGGCGCACCGCCAGCCGCGCCAGCAAGGGGCTCAGCCAGGCCTGCGTCTCCGGGTCACGACCGGGCGAGAGCAGCAGGTCGCCCGCTCGGACCCTGCCGCCGCGGTCGCCGGGCAACCGCGCGAGGTCGCCTGGTACGGCGAACAGGTCCAGCACCTCGGCTGGCGGCAGGTCGGGCACCGGGCCAGGCTAGTCAACGCCGGTCGCGGAACTCCGGCTCGCGGCCCTCCTTGCGGGCGAAGGTGGCCTCCTCGAAGTTGTCGGTGAGCAGCCGCAGGTAGAGCTGGCCGAGACCCTCGGAGGTCAGGTGCGCCTCGAGCGACGAGGCCGCCATCCCGGCCTGGAGCGACTTCTTGGTGAGCTCGATGCCGGGCTGCGAGAGGCGGGCGATCCGGGCTCCGGTCTCGACCGCGGCGGCCACGACGTCGTCGTGCAGCGACGAGACCAGGCCGATCCGCTCGGCCTCTTCAGCGCCGAGATCGCGCCCGGTGAGCATCAGGTCGGCGGCGCGGGTGGAGCCGATCGCCCGAGGCAGCAGGAAGCTCAGGCCGAGCTCGCTGGCGGTCAGCCCGTTGTTGATCCCGGCCGCGCGGAAGTACGCCGCCGGCGCGGCCAGCCGCAGGTCGCAGGCCAGGGCGAGGCACAGTCCACCGCCGATCGCGGCGCCGTTCACCGCCGCGATGACCGGCTGCGGCAGCCGGCGGAGGGTGAGCACGACGTCCTCGAGCAGCTGCATGGCGCGCAGCGCGTAGGCCGGCGGGGGCAGCCCCTCCAGGCCCGGTGGGATGCCGGCCGACTCCTGGTCGGCACCGGAACAGAAGCCCTTGCCGGCGCCGGTCACGACCACGGCACGGACACCGACGTCGGCGCCCACCTCGAGCAGCGCATCGCGGAACGGGACCATCACGTCGAACGACATCGCGTTCATCCGCTCAGGACGGTTGAGCGTCACCACCGCGACCGCGTCGTGCGGCCGCGCGACCTCGACGTACGACATGGTCAGCCCCTCAGATCGCCAGCAGCACCGAGGAGCCGTGCCCGAAGAGGCCCTGGTTGGCGGTGATCCCGACGCGCGCCCCCTCGACCTGGCGACCCTCGGCCTGGCCGCGCAGCTGCCAGGTGAGCTCGCAGACCTGGGCCAGCGCCTGCGCCGGCACGGCCTCGCCGAAGCAGGCCAGCCCGCCGGACGGATTGACCGGGATCCGGCCACCGATCGTGGTGTCGCCGGCGCGGAGCAGGGCCTCGGCCTCGCCGCGCTTGCACAGCGCGAGGTCCTCGATCCAGTCCAGCTCGAGCGCGGTCGACAGGTCGTAGACCTCGGCGACGTCGACGTCCTCGGGGCCGATCCCGGCCTCCTCGTACGCCGCGTGGCCGATCGACTCCTTGAACGTCCGCTCGGGCACGCCGGCCACCGCGCTCGAGTCGGTGGAGAGGTTGGGCATGTCCATGACCGTGTTGGGGAACGTCGGCGTGACCGTCGAGATGGCCTTCACCTTGACCGGGTCGGTGAGCCCGTGGCGGCGCGCGTAGTCGACGCTGGTCAGCACGACCGCCGCGGCCCCGTCTGAGGTGGCGCAGATGTCGAGCAGGTGCAGCGGGTCGGAGACGACCGCGGAGCCGAGGACGTCGTCGACGCTGACCTCCTTGCGGTAGCGGGCGTTGGGGTTGTGCAGCCCGTGCTTGGCGTTCTTGACCTTCACCTGCGCGAAGTCGGCCTGGGTGGCGCCGTAGAGGTCCATCCGGCGGCGCGCGTAGAGCGCGAAGTACGCCGGGTTGGTCATGCCGAGCAGCCGGAACCGCAGCCAGTCGGGGTCGTCCCACCGCTCCCCCGCGTTGGGTGCGAGGAAGCCCTTGGGCGTGGTGTCGGCACCGACGACCAGCGCGACCTCGCACATGCCGGCGAGGATCCGGGCCCGCGCGGTGTCGAGGGCCTGGGCGCCGGTCGCGCAGGCGGCGTACGACGTGGCGACGCGGGCGCCGTTCCAGCCCAGGGCCTGGGCGAACGTCGCGCCGGCGACGTAGCCGCCGTAGCCGTTGCGCACGGTCTCGCCGCCGACGATCAGGTCGACGTCCTGCCAGGGGATCCCGGCGTCGGTCAGGGCAGCACGCGCGGCGTGGACGCCGTACGTCACGAAGCTCTTGCCCCACTTGCCCCAGGGGTGCATGCCGACTCCGGCGACGGCGACGTCCTTGCTGGTGCTCACTGGTCGGCCTCCTGGCCCATCTCGGTCACAGGCTTCCAGCGCCAGATGGAGCGCTCGCCGGTCTCGTCGGTGTAGAGCGTCTCGACCACCAGCTCGGCCTCGTCGCCGACCTTGAGGTCGTCGACGCCGTAGCCCTTCGCCACCTGGCCGAGGACGACGAGGCCCTCGGGCAGCTCGACGGCCGCGAGCGCGAACGGCTCGTAAGGATCGGCCGCGGGGATGTAGGGCGGCGGCGGCTGGTACTGCGCGTCGGTGTAGGACCAGATCCGGCCGCGACGGGACAGCTCGACCTCCTCGAAGGTCTCGCCGTCGCACGCAGGGTTGCGACAGAACCCGTCGGCCTTGGGGAAGAACACCGTCGTGCACGTCGCGCAGCGGGTCCCGACCAGGGCCGGTGCGGCACCCGTCGTGAACCAGCCCTCGATGGCAGGTGTGGCCGTCATGCGTCCTCCGAGCGTCCGGAACTAGAACAGGTTCTCATTCTCGCACGGACGCGCAGGTGCCCGGGAAAGTACGGAACGAAATCGACCTCAAATCGGCCGATCAGGGTCGATTTCGTTCCGTACTTTCCCGGGATCTGGACTCAGCCGTTGGCGAGGAAGGTCAGCAGGTCTTGGCGGGTGAGTACGCCGACGGGCTTGCCGTCCTCCTGCACGAGGACCGCGTCGGCGTGCTCGAGCAGGGCGACGGCGTCGCGGGCGTCCTCGGTGGAGCCGATGGTGGGGAGCGCCTCGGACATGTGGTCCTCGACGGGGTCAGTGAGGCGGGCGGTGCCGGTGAAGAGCGCGTCGAGCAGGGTGCGCTCCGAGACCGAGCCGGCGACCTCGGCGGCCACGATCGGAGGCTCGGCGCGGACGACCGGCATCTGCGAGACGCCGTACTCCTGGAGGATCTGCACGGCCTCGGCGATGGTCTCGCTGGGGTGGGTGTGCACGAGCTCGGGGAGCCGGCCGGACTTGCCGCGCAGCACCTCCCCGACGGTCTGTGAGGCGGTCTCGTGGCCGCTCGCGAAGCCGTACTGCGCCAGCCACTCGTCGTTGAACACCTTGGTGAGGTAGCCGCGACCCGAGTCGGGAAGCAGTACGACGATCACGGCGGCGTCGCCCTCGGGCGTGCCCGCAAGCTCGGCGGCGAGCTGCTTCGCGGCGTAGGCCGCCATCCCGGACGAGCCGCCGACGAGCAGCGCCTCCTCGCGGGCCAGCCGGCGGGTGAACGCGAAGGAGTCGGCGTCGGAGACCTCGATGATCCGGTCGGCGATGTCGCGGTCGTAGCACTCGGGCCAGAAGTCCTCGCCCACGCCCTCGACGAGGTAGGGGCGGCCGGAGCCGCCGGAGTAGACCGAGCCGGCGGGGTCGGCGCCGATCACCTTGACGTCCGGCCCCCCTCTTTCAGCAGCGCGCTCCTTGAGGTAGCGCCCGATCCCGCTGATCGTGCCGCCGGTGCCGACGCCGCACACGAAGTGGGTGATCTTGCCGTCGGTCTGCTCCCAGATCTCCGGACCGGTGGTCTCGTAGTGGGAGCGCGGGTTGTTGGGGTTGGAGTACTGGTCGGGCTTCCAGGCACCGGGCTGCGACGACAGCCGGTCGGAGACGTTGTAGTAGCTGTCGGGGTGCTCGGGCGCGACCGCGGTCGGGCAGACCACCACCTCGGCGCCGTAGGCCTTGAGCACGTTGCGCTTGTCCTCCGACACCTTGTCGGGGCACACGAAGATGCAGTGGTAGCCCTTCGCCTGCGCCACCATCGCCAGCCCCACACCGGTGTTGCCCGACGTCGGCTCGACGATCGTGCCGCCGGGCTTGAGCTCGCCGGACGCCTCGGCCGCCTCGATCATCCGGGTGGCGATGCGGTCCTTCACGGAGCCGCCGGGGTTGAGGTACTCGATCTTGGCCAGCACCAGCGGCCCCCCGTCACCACTCCCCTCAGGCAGGTCGAGGGTGCGCGAGAGCCGCAACAGCGGAGTGTTGCCGATCAGGTCCAGGAGAGAGTTCACGTACTGCACATGATCAACATAGAGCGCCGTCCGTAGACTGCGGCACGTGGGGAAAGCCGGAGCCGCCAGAAAGTTGGCTGCCGCCGCGGCGTTCGGCGGCGGCGGCCTGTCCGCGCTCGGGGGCGGCCTCTACGGCGTACTCACCGTCGAGGCCAAGCTCGCGCGCCGCACGATCGGCAACGCCGACGGCGAGGCCCCCGACGCGACCGGCTGGTACGGCCGCGGCCGGCCCGGCCCCGCGCTCAAGATCGCGCTCCTCGGCGACTCCAGCGCCGCCGGCTACGGCGTCGACCTGGTCACCGAGACGCCCGGCGCGGTCCTGGCCAACGGGGTGGCGGAGCACGCCGACCGGCGGGTCTACCTGCGCGAGGTGTGCAAGGTCGGCGCCGAGTCCTCCGACCTGGGCGGCCAGATCGACCGCGCGCTGCCGATCGAGCCCGACGTGGCCGTGATCCTGATCGGCGCCAACGACGTCACCCACACCGTGCTGCCGTCGCAGTCGGTGCGCCACCTCTCCGAGGGCGTACGCCGCCTCGTCGACGCCGGCGTCGAGGTCGTGGTCGGCACCTGCCCCGACCTGGGCACGATCCAGCCGATCATGCCCCCGCTCAAGCAGGTGGCCCGCGCGTGGTCGCGTCGGCTCGCCGCCGCCCAGACGATCGGGGTGATCAAGGAGGGCGGGCGCACCGTCTCGCTCGCCGCCGTCCTCGGTCCCGAGTTCGCGGCCGCGCCGGCCCTGCTGTTCGGCCCCGACCAGTTCCACCCGTCCGCCGAGGGCTACCGGTCGCTGGCGACGGTGCTGCTGCCGTCGGTGCTGGCCTCGCTGGGCCTGGCCCCGGACGACGAGGAGCGCCCCGAGCCCTACCGCGGCGAGGGTGTGCTGCCGGTCGCCGCTGCCGCCGTACGCGCCGTGGCCATGCCCGGGACCGAGCTCGACGGCACCGAGGTCGCCGGCAACCGCGCCGGCGTACGCGGGCTGTGGGTGGAGCTGCGGCACCGCCGCCGCCGGCCGCAGGCCGAGGGCGAGGGCCCCGACGCGGGCGACGGCGCCGACCAGCCGGTCCAGGAGCAGGCGTCCAGCTGACGAGGCGAGGCGTGGTGTGATGACGCCCTGGTTGTCCGCATGGGCTGCCGAGAACCACATGGAAGGCGCGAGATGCCTCAGTTCGCAGTCCTCATCTACAGCGATGACTCCGCCCACGAACCTGACAAGACCGCTGCCACCTCGGACGAGATCGCCGTCTGTGACGAGCACGCGGAGGAGCTGGCCTCGAAAGCCACCATGACCGCTGCCTGGGCCTTCACGCCGCGGGCCATGGCCAAGTCAGTTCGCGCCGAGGCGGTCACGGACGGGCCTCTCGTCGACTCACGCCAAGTGGTTGCTGGTGTCTACATCCTCGACGCTCCCGACCTGGACGCTGCGCTCGCCACGGCGGCAACCAACCCGGTCCTGCGGCAGGGAGGTGGGCTCGAGGTCCGACCCATCCACAGTGGGGGTCCAACAGACGCACCGCAGCCCTGACGCGGGTGCCTCACCCTCGACCTACTGGTCGCCTCCGGACACGGCAAAGGCCCCGGGGGTCTCCCCTCGGGGCCTTGCAGTTGTCGACCGAGCGTGTCGGTCGCCTGATCAGTCCTGGCTGAAGAACGCCAGGATGCGGAGCAGGTTCGTGTAGATCCAGACCAGGCTCACGGTCATCGCGAACGCGGCACGCCACGACTCCCGCTCGGGCAGGCCGTTGGCCACACCCTGCTCGACGAAGTCGAAGTCCATGATCAGCATGAACACACCGAGCACGAGGCCGGCGACGGCGGTGATCATGCCGAGGCCGCTGACGCCGAACAGTCCGGTCTGGACCCCGAAGAGGCTCAGGACCAGCGACATCATGCTGAGGCCGATCATGCCGAAGACACCGGCGATGACCATCTTGCGGAACTTGTCGCCCACCTTGATGTTGAGCACCTTGTAGGCGGTCAGCGTGCCGGCGAAGGCGGCGAAGGTACCGATGACGGCACCGGACACGACACCGTCACCGAACTGGGCGTCGAAGAGCTTGCTGATGCCACCGAGGGCCACGCCCTCGAGCGCGGCGAACCCCAGCACCAGGGCCGGGCTGATGACGCGCTTGAACGAGTTGACCATCGAGAGCGCGAACGCGCCCAGGCTGCCGATGGTGACGGCGGCGATCAGGGGACCGAGGTCGGCGTCGGACGACACGTCCGGGCTGAGGATCCAGGTGGCGAGCGCGGTGATGATCACGACGCCGAGCGTGATGGCGGTCTTCTGGACGACCGAGTCGATGGTCATGGGCCCCGTGGATACCGGGGCATGCGTGGCGGGGGTGCCGGGCTGACCGGGCTCGCCGGTGCCCCAGGTGGAGGGGTCGGTGCCGTAGCCCTGGTAGGTGGCAGCGCCGCCGCCCCGCTTGAACTCCTCGGAGCGGTTGAACACGGGGTTGTTGCTCTGCATTGGTCTCCTCCTTGGAGGCCGGGTCACCGTCTCTCTGACGGTGGATCTGTCTAGACCCCAGTCTAGGGCCTGTACCGAGTCCAACGTCGGCGCGGGCGCGGGCGTTCCCGCAAACCTGAGAGTTCCTTGTGAACCTGACGCTCAACGGCGGCGCTGGACCACCCGCACGGTCACCACCTGGCGCGAGGTCGGCTGCACGCTGAGCAGCCGCCCGTCACGCCGTACGACGCGGCCGTTGTCGACGCGCACGACGTAGCCGCGGGGGTAGTGGATCGGGCTCACGAAGACCTGCGTCGGTGCGGTGATCCGGCGGTCGGGCCGGTAGCGGTAGGCGAACGCACCCGTCTTGGCGTCGAAGCGCATCCGCAGCGGCGTACCGGCGGTGGCCTGGGCGTAGGTGCGCACCAGGCGCCGCAGCTTGGCCTTCTTCACCGTCGTCAGGTCGCGGTCGTCGCGGAACAGGCCCTGGGCGTTGTCGGCCGTGGTGGGGTCGTTCCAGAACTTGTAGGCCCAGTGGGTCCAGCCCATGAGGTGGCGGTCGGCCACGTCGGCGTCGATCTCGATCGCGCGGATGTTGTCGGTGGCGCCCCACTCGGACATCAGGGGTACGGCGTTCATCTCGCGGGCCTGGCCGAGCGCGTGGCGCTGCCGGTCGTTGGCGAAGTCGGTGCAGTTCTCGACGTCGCCGCCGGGGATGCCCTGCGACTCGAGGAACACGTCGGGGCAGTAGCTGTGCCAGGAGAGCCCGAGCTGGCGCTCCCCCACCATCTTCTCGAAGAACGTGTCGAGCTTCTGGCCGCCGGCGAACTGCTGCGGCTCCCACCACACGATGTTGCGCTGGTCGATCTTGCGGATCGCCCGCGTGGCCTTCTCCAGCGCCGGCTGGAGCTCGTTGGCGTACGACGAGGGGCAGCCGTCGACCAGGCAGGTCTCCCACTCGGTGCCCATCCAGGGCTCGTTGATCAGGTCGTAGCCCATCAGGTAGGGCTGGCGCTTCCACTCCTTCGCCGCGACCCGCCAGGCCGCGACCCAGCCGTCGAGCAACCCGTCCTGGTTGGCCCAGAAGTTGTCGAAGACCGTGGAGACCTCGGGGGTCCAGTAGCCGGTCGGGAACGGTGCGACCACCGGCGGCAGCGCGTTGTACGGCGCCGGCCGGATCACCGCCCAGTCGGGGGCACCCTCGCCGCCGTAGATCTCGTGCCACTGGTCCTGGTGGGCGTCGAGCTGCATCCATATCTTCTGCCCGGCGAGCAGGTCCATGACCCGCTGCCACCGCTTGAGGTACGACGGGTCGCCCTGGCCGGGCGCGTCCGGGGTCAGCCCGGCCCACAGCGTGCCGATCCGCGCGCCGTTGAAGCCGTGCCGGGCCAGCCACCGGGCGTCGCGCGCCTGGAAGCCGGTGACCTTGGCCGGTGGCGCGTAGGGCTTGCGCTTGTAGACGAGGTTGAGCCCGTGCACGATCACCACCCGGCCCTGCGGGTCGACCAGCCAGCGACCCTTACGCCGCAGCTGCGGCGCAGGCCCAACGGTGGTTGAGGAGGTTGCGCTGGCAACCGTCTCGAAACCCCCGACTGCGCTGGTTGAGGAGGTTGCGCTGGCAACCGTCTCGAAACCCCCGACGCCGAACGTGGGCACCATGAGCGCCGCAGCCAGCAGCCCGAGCCAGGTAGAACGTGTTCTCGTCACCCTCATCCAACGAACGGTAG
The DNA here is from genome assembly GCF_900103935.1 of Nocardioides szechwanensis. Classification (GTDB taxonomy): domain Bacteria; phylum Actinomycetota; class Actinomycetes; order Propionibacteriales; family Nocardioidaceae; genus Nocardioides; species Nocardioides szechwanensis. The sequence goes on along the minus strand of NZ_FNIC01000002.1, from coordinate 452,180 downwards.
ACCTGAAGGTGACTGCCGTCACCGGCGTCGAGTCACCTCTTTCGGGCGAGCACCACCGTGTCGGTCACCGTCGCCGGACCGTCCCCGTGCTGGTGCTCACGGGTGGGCGTCTCGGCGACGAGCACCTCCCAAGCCGCGGGGTCCAGGGCGGCGACCACGCGCTCCGGGGTGAAGAGCAGGTCCGGTCCGTGCGGGCGCCGTACGCCCGTGGTGACGTCGTCCGGGTGGTGGCCGACGACGAGCAGGTGTCCACCGGGGCGCACCGCGGCGCCGATCCGCTCGTGGATCTCGGCGAAGATCGCCGGCGGCGGGTGGAAGAACTGCACCGACACCAGGTCCTGGTCACCGGGCAGCTCGTCGCCACCGATCAGGTCGAGGCGTTCCCAGAGGACCTTGTCCTCGACCCCGGCCTCCTCGGCGTGCGCGGCCGCCTTGAGCAGCGCCACCTCGGAGACGTCGACGCCGGTCGCGGCCCAGCCCTGCTGCGCCAGCCAGACGACGTCGGCGCCCTCGCCGCAGCCGACGTCCAGCGCGCGGCCGGGCGTCAGGCCCGCGACCTGCTCGACCAGGCGGGGGTTGGGGTTGCCGCTCCAGACCCGCTCGGACTCGGCGTACCGCGCGTCCCAGGTCTCCTGCGTGTACATCGTGGCGAGGTCGACCTCGTGGTGCTCATGGCTCATGGGGATCACTCTGCCGCTTCAGGTCGACCTGAAGGCAAGTGTCACCTCCAGGGGTGTGCCCCGGTCGCAGAGGCTGCCGAGATACTCCCGGTATGCAACTGGTAGACGAGATCGGCCCCACCTGGCCCGGCGTGGTCGACGAGACGCTCGAGGTGGGAGGTCGACCGGTCAGAGTCCTGCGCGCGCCCGCCGAGAGGGGGGCCGAGACCGGGACGCCGCACCTGCTGGTGCACGGTCTCGGCGGCTCGTCGGTCACCTGGGTCGAGGTCATGCCGGGCCTGCGCGCCTCCGGCCCGGTGGTCGCCGTCGACCTTCCCGGCTTCGGGCACACGCCGGCCGGGCCGGGCGACCCGCTGACCATCGACGGGTACGTCGCGTTCGTGCTGCAGGTCGCCGACGCCCTCGGCTGGACGCGCTTCACGCTGCACGGCAACTCGATGGGCGGGCTGATCGCCGTACTCCTCGCCGCGCAGCAGCCCGAGCGCGTGGAGCGGCTGGTGCTGGTCTCCCCCGCCGTACCGCCCTCGCATCCCGTGAAGCTGCTGATGCCGGCGCGCGCCACCATCGACGGGATGGCCCCGATCGTGCTGTCCTCGATCAGCGCCACGGCCCTGAGCGTCGTCGGCGCCGGGACCGGCTCCGACGAGCGCCGCAACCGTCACCTGCTGCGCCTGATCTTCACCGACCCCGACGGCGTCCGCCCCGAGCTGATCGAGCTCATGGCGAAGGAGTTCGCCGACGACGACGCGGACCTCGTCGCCGCCCGGCGCCGCGCCCTCCGCACCGCCCTGGGCTCGATCACCCGGCTGTGGGCCAGCCCGCGCCGCGTGCTCCGCGCGATCGCCTCCGTGGAGGCACCCACCCTCGTCCTCGGCGGCACCGCCGACGCCCTCGTCCCGGCCCGGGTCCTGCGCCAGATGCTCAAGTCCCGCCCCGACTGGGTCGGTCACGTCCTCGACGACCGCCGGCACGCGCTGATGATGGAGAGCCCCGAGGAGTACCTCGACCTCGTCGAGGCTTGGAGTTCGGACCTGCGCGAGGCTGTGTAGCTCGTCGACACGGGCGGTGCGTCCTTCGGGTCACGCAGCGAACTACCTCGTCAGCGTTCAAGCTCCTCGGCCGCTCGAGACACCAGGGTCTGCGCCCAACGCACTGCATCACGCGCCTTGCGCGAGGACACGAGGTTTAGTCCGTAGTGCGCTTCGTCCTTCATGTCGATGAGTCGGCGGAACACCTGAGACAGCTTTGCTCCGTCGGGGGTCGCAGTGGCGAGGAGTCCGGAAGCCGCTCGATGGTCATCGCCGCGGTGAATCACACCAAGTCGTCGAGCACAGATCGCGTCGGACGCTGCGATGCCGGCGAGGACCGCAAGACCCGCCGCGACGCCAGGCATAGCGGTTGAATCATCATCGAGAACGAGCCCGGCGACCTCGAGGTACGCGACAGCCGCTTGAGCCCGCGTCCGAGCATTGTCGTTGTCGGCCACGCGGGTCCGCGGCGGCTTAGCCATCAGCTGGCCCCGTGGTAGTCCATATCTTGAGTCCGCGCGCCTTGACCAGCTCGACTCCGTCGCGGCGGACATCAGACAGCAGAGGCTGATACTCCTTAGGCGGATGGCGCCATTCATAGAAGGACAAGTCGACGATCTGTAGTGGGTTGCCGGTCCATCGCTCTACCCGGTCGTGCAGATCGGCAAGTTGGCTCTCCCAGCGCTTCTCCGCATCTCGATCAGCGGCGCTTAGAGTCACGGCGCCTGCTGCGTCCGCAACCTGAGTTCGGATGTCGCTGCGGACGCTCTTTGGCCTCTTCTCACCAGGAAATACTTGGTGGACGACGAGCAGGTCGATGTCGCTGTCTACGCCTCCGTCACCTCGCGCCGCAGAGCCGAAGACAGCGGCGTAGAGCGGGGGGATCTTCCACGACCTCAGCTCGGACCGGAATCGCTCCCATAGGTCAAGCCTTAGCCCGGCCAATAGCACTGCGACCTGAGCGGCGACATGGTCGCGATTGAGCTCGTGGACCCGGTTTCGCCCCATCAAGGTGGCCCGGACCGTGCCCTGCTCGACGAGTCGCGCGAGACTTCGCCGGACACCGATCTCGGACCCTCGTGCCACCTCCGCCGCGACCTGGCCCACAGTCAGCGGCCGACCAGCAGTAGCCAGGACAGCCAGCACCGGGCCGTCGAGAGTAGGCATCACGGCCCGTGTCGGATCAGATAGGTCCATATCTAATAGTATATGTCTCTCTCGTTTTGGATACACCAATAAACGTTGGCCATTGCACCGCGAGTACGACTAGGTAGCCGCGGCCACCAGGCTGGCGAGCAGCACGAGCGGCAGGGAGACGACCGCACCGAGCGACGTCGCCAGGGTCAGGGTCTTCAGGCTTCCCTTCGTCGAGAGGTCGAGGAGGGTGCTGAACATCCAGAAGAAGTTGCTGTTGACGTGCAGCGCGAACATCGCGCCCGAGGCGATGGCGAGCGCGATCACCACGGGGTCGACCCCCAGCGAGCCGACCACCGGGGAAATGATCCCGGCCGCGGTGATCGCCCCGACCGAGACGGATCCGATCGCGAAGTGCAGCACCGCGGCGATGAACCAGGCGAGCAGGATGCTGAGGAACACCGGGGCGTTGGCATCGGCGGAGAACAGGTCCTCGAGGGTTGCGTCCATGCCGCTCGCAGCGATGACGGCGCCGAGCGACCCGCCGACGCCGGTGACCAGCAGGATCTCGCCGGTGGTGTGGAAGCCGGCGGTGAGGACCTTGCCGACCCCGTCGGACTCCATCGAGAAGCGCACCATGGCGAAGGCGATCAGCAGGCCCAGGAAGAGGGCGATGTTGGCGTCGCCGAGGAACGCGATCACGTCGTTGGAGGCGTCCGCCACGTCGAGGATCGCCGCGGTGGCGATCAGCACCAGCGGCACCAGGATCGGCAGCAGGCGGACCAGCAGCGGCAGTCGCACGGCGCGCTCGGCCAGGGGTACGTCCTCGGTCTCGTCGTGAGGACGGCCGTCCTCCAGGACCACGTCCTGGTCGTAGTCGGTCTCGTCGTTCCACAGGCCGCGGCCCAGCAGCACCCGGAACAGGAAGGTCGTGACCAGGGCGGTCGTCAGCCCGATCGGGAGGCCGTACATCAGGTAGGTGCCGAGCGGGACGTCCATCAGCCCGGCGATCGCGACCGCAGCGAGGCCGGGCACCACGAAGACGTAGCCCGAGAAGATGCCGATGGCCATCGCCCCGGCGAGCCACGGCAGGCCGTGCTTCCTGTCCACGGCCGGCGCCGACTCCTTGGCCATCGGCGCCGCCAGCACGACCTGCACGTCGACGTAGATGGACGGGAAGATCGTGGAGAGCGTGGCCGCCATGGCGTACGGCAGCCGCCGACCCACCCGGCGCGCGAGGATCTCCACCAGGTCGCGGAAGGTGCCCATCGAGTGGAGCAGCGCCCCGATCAGCACGCCGAATCCGATCAACAGACCCACCTCGGCCATGATCTCGCCGAAGCCTCCGGTGATCGCACTCACGGTGCCCTCGGCACCCTGGCTGGTGGCGAGCCCGAGGTAGACGCACGCCAGCAGCAGCGAGATCACCGGGTCGACCTTGAGGGCGATGATGAGCAGGATGGCCGCCAGGATGGCGATGGCCGAGTGCACGATCTCCATGAGCACGTCCGATCTTCCGAGAGTCCGAGGATCGACACGCTAGTGCCCCCGGTGGGGGTCGAGGGTCCAAGAATCCCGAACGGCGATGCAAGGCGACCGGTTCGACGGTTTCTCGCACCCTGCCGCGGTCCTTTCCGTACGATGACCGACCGTACCCGGAGGTATCTTCATGACTCGTCGCGTCCTGATCGTGCTCGCACTCGTGCTGGCACCGCTGACCCTCGCGCCCGTCAGTCCGGCGGCAGCTGCCGGCTTCACGGTCAACAGCAACAGCGATGCAGCTGACGCCGACCTCTCGGATCCGGCCTGCGCCACCGCAACCAGCGTCTGCACCGTGCGCGCCGCCATCCAGCAGGCCAACGCCACCGCGGGCTCCGACGTCGTCACCGTCCCCGCCATGACCATCTCGCTGGGATCACCACTCACCATCTCGAGCAACCTCACCCTGCGGGGCGCCGGCGCCCGCAGCACGATCCTGCAGGCGACCGGGGGAGCGCACGGCATGCTCCTGGTCACCTCTGGCGTCGTGAACGTCTCGGGTGTGACCGTCACCGGCGCGACCGGTGGTGGCGCCTTGGCGGTGTATCAGAGCGGCGGTGACCTGACCCTGCAGGGGATCAGGGTCACGAACAACAGCGCGTCAGGCGCGGGGGGCGCGTACGGTCCGGTCTACACGATGAACGGCACCATGACCGTGCGCGACTCCGAGATCAGCGGCAACAGCACGACCAGCACCAGCTCGAACGCCTTCGGCGGAGGCCTGTCGGTCTACAGCAGCACCGTGACCGTCCTCAACACCACCATCGCCGACAACACCGTCATGGCTGGCTCGGCCCAGGCGCTCGGCGGCGGGGTGTGGGCAGGGCTGAACAGCACGGTCACCCTCACCTCGTCCACCGTCGCCGGCAACACCGTCTCGGCGCCGAGCACGTTCGGCGCGGGGGTCTTCCAGAACATGGGCGGCACCGGCAGCGTCGAGGTGAGCGACTCCGTCCTCGCCCTGCCGCAGGGCGGCACCAACTGCGCCGCGGGCGGTAAGACGCCGGTCTTCCTCGGCCGGAACCTGCTCGACGACACCAGCTGCGGCGCGGCGGCTGCCACGCGCACGATCGGTCCCACGCGCCTCGGCGCGCTCGCCAACAACGGTGGACAGACGAACACCCGGGTTCCCGCGCCGGGAAGCCTCGCGCTCAACGCGGCGTCCACCTGCGCCACGCCGACCGATCAGCGCGGCCAGGCCCGTCCCATCGCCGGCAAGTGCGACCTCGGGGCGGCCGAGTCAGGCTCGAACCGAAAGGCCGCTGTGTCGGTGTCCAACCGGAAGCCTTCCGCCGGCTCGGACATCATCGCCACCGCGACCGCGCTGAACAGGGGCCTCGACCACAGCACGAGCACGCGGCTGACCGTGACGGCGTTCAGGGCGAAGGTGTTGTCGGCGACCGTGCTCGGGGGCTCGTGCCGTGTGTCCGGCAACCGAGCCACCTGCAAGCTCGGCACGGTCGCCAAGGGTACCCCCAAGCGTGTCCTGCTGGCTCTGCGCATGCCGGCCTCCGGGAGGGTCGTGATCACAGCCAAGGTCGGCGGCGCCCAAGCGGATCAGGTGAAGGCGAACAACTCGGCCACCGCGAAGGCCGTGGTCAGGGCCCGCTGATCGCGGGTTTCGGATGGTGCCCCCGGTGGGGGTCGAACCCACACTGAACCGCTTTTAAGGCGGCTTCCTCTGCCGGTTGGGATACGGGGGCGAGGTTGGGCCGGGTCGTCATACGGACCGTGGAGTCGCATCCACGTCTCGTATGACGTCCCGCGCTATAAGTAGGTCTTGCGCGCGTAGATCGCGTGGGCGCCGGCGGCGCGGTCGACGAAGAGCAGGCCGGCGCAGTGGTCGATCTCGTGCTGGAGGGCGCGGGCCTCGAAGGCGTCGGTGGCGATCGTGACCGTCTCGCCGGTGCCGGGCAGGGCGCCGCGCACGAGCACGCGGGTCGCGCGCTTCACGTCGCCGGTGAGGTCGGGCACGCTCATGCAGCCCTCCCTCGCCTTCTCGTTGCGGCTGGCTTCCACGACCTCAGCGTTGCACAGGACGAACGTGCCGTGGTGGGTCCGCGACTTGGGGTGCTCGGCGACGTCGACGCAGAAGACGCGCACTCCCACGCCGACCTGCGGCGCCGCGAGGCCGACGCACCCGGGGCTCACGCGCATCGTCGCGACCAGGTCGGCGGCCAGCTGCACGGTCTCGGCGGCGCACGGGTCGACCTCGGCGCCGGCGGTCGAGAGCACTGCGTCGGGGGCGCGTACGACGGGCAGCACCCGCCCGGGCACGCCCAGCTCGTCCTCCGTCCAGGAGGACACCCGCTCGTCGCTCACAGCTCGTCGGTCTCCGCCGGGTGCATCGTCGCGACGACGCCGACGTTGGCGGCAGCCGACCTGATCGCCGCCTCGACCCCGGCCACGTCGACCCCGGAGGGCAGGTCAATCTCGGCGACGAGCAGGTAGAGCTCACCGGCGAGCCGGGTGGTGAGGTCGGTGATGTTGCCGCCCACGGCGGCCACCTCGTTGACCACCGACGACACGATCCCCGGGCGGTCTCCCCCGTGGACGGTCAGCACCCACGGCGTCGCGTCGGTCGCGTCGACGTGCTCCTCCGGCACCTCACGCACGGTCACGGTCAGGGTGCCGTCGGCGGTCAGCGGCACGAGCGCGTCCCGGATCTCCGCGTCGCTCGCCGTACCGGCACAGATCAGCGTCATCGCGAAGTGACCCCGCAGCAGGGTCATCGTGGAGTCTTCGAGGTTCAGCCCGAGCTCCGCGAGACGCCGCGTGGTCTCGGCGATGATCCCGGGTCGGTCGTGGCCGAGGACGGTGATGGCGTGGAGGGTCACGCAGGCAGTATCCCAGCGGCGCGCCCGAGCACGTCGTCGAGCATCGGCTCGGTGAGCTTGCCGGTGAAGGTGTTCTGCTGGCTGGGGTGGTAGCAGCCGAGCAGCAGGAGCTCGCCGTACGGCGTCACGATGGTCGCCTCGGCGCCGTGGCCGAACTTCGGCTTGGGGCGCGGTACCTCCCAGCCGGCGCCGCGGAAGGCCCGCAGCGCGGCGTCCCAGCCGATCGTGCCGAGCGCCACGACGGTCCGCAGCGACGGCGCGACCAGGCGCAGCTCGACGTCGAGCCAGGGCGCGCAGTTGTCGCGCTCCTGGGTCGTCGGCTTGTTCTGCGGCGGCGCGCAGCGGACGGCGGCCACGATCCGGGTGTCGCGCAGCTCGAGGCCGTCGTCGGCGTGGGTGCTGGTCGGCTGGTTGGCCAGCCCGACCCGGTACAGGCTGGCGAACAGCCAGTCGCCCGACCGGTCTCCGGTGAAGAGCCGGCCGGTCCGGTTGCCTCCGTGGGCGGCCGGCGCCAGCCCGACGATCAGCACCCGGGGCTGCGCCACGCCGAACCCGGGGATCGGCCGGCCCCAGTAGGTCTCGTCTGCGAACGCCGCGCGCTTCTCGACCGCGACCCGCTCGCGCCACTCGACCAGCCGCGGACAGCGGCGGCACTCGACGATCTTCGCCTCCAGCGAGGCCAGCGTCTCTGTCACCGGGATGGGCTCACGCGATCGACCAGGCGATCCCGTCGAGGATGTCGGACTCGGAGACGACCATTGTCGAGACCGTCGTACGACGCAGGACGCGCGAGAGGATCAGCGCCCCGGCGTCGATGACGTCGGCGCGGCCGGGGTGGAGGTAAGGCAGCGTGAGCCGCTCGGCGACCGGCATCGCGACCAGCCGGTCGACGAAGTCGTGGACGGCGTCGACGGAGACCACCTGCTGGTCGATCGCCGTGCGTTCGTAGACCGGCAGGTCGAGGACGCCGGCGGCGACGGTGGTGACGGTGCCGGCGATCCCGACCACGGTGGCCGCGTCGCCCGGGGACACCGGGGCGGCGTCGAGCGCCGCGTCGATGTCGGCCACACACGCGGCGACCTCAGCGGCGGTCGGCGGGTCGGAATGGAGGTGCCGCTCGTGGAGGCGTACGGAGCCGATGTTCATCGAGGTGGCCGACTCCGGGGCGGTCGATCCCAGGATGAGCTCGGTGGAGCCGCCCCCGATGTCGACGACGAGCAGCGGCGCCTCGGGGTGGACGGCGAGGTTGCGGATCGCTCCGGCGAAGGCGAGCGCCGCCTCCTCGTCGCCCGACAGCACCTCGGGCCGGACGCCGAGCCGGGCGAAGACCCCGTCGCCGAAGACCTCCGCGTTGTCGGCGTCGCGGCTCGCCGACGTCGCGCAGAAGCGCAGCCGGCTCACGTCGTGGGCGGCGATCAGGGCGGCATAGTCGTCGATCGCGGCGAACACCCGGGCCAGCGCCTCGTCGGAGAGCCGGCCGGTCTTGTCGACGCCCTGTCCGAGGCGGACCATCCGGGACTCGCGTACGGCGACGTCGGGCAGGTCACCGATCAGCAGCTTGATCGTGTTGGTGCCGCAGTCGATGGCCGCGACGGTCATGGCTCGACGGTCTCGCCGGGCTCGACGGTGACGCAAGGACCGGCCGCCCACCAGTCACCGAGCAGCTCGAGCACCTCGTCGCCGAACGGGTTGACGCCCGGGCCGGCGGCCAGCGCGTGGCCGGCCAGGACGTGGAGGCACTTGACCCGGTCGGGCATCCCGCCGGCGGAGATGCCCGCGATCTCCGGTACGTCGAGCCCCGCCTCGCGGGCGAGCTCGTCGCGGGTCGCGAGGTAGGCCTCGTGCGCGGCGCGGTAGGCCGCAGCCAGCTCGGGGTCGTCGGACAGCCGTTCCTGCATCTCCTTCATCAGTCCGGAGCCCTCGAGGGTGCCGATCAGCGAGGCCGCACGCGGGCAGGTGAGGTAGAACGTCGTCGGGAACGGGGTGCCGTTGGGCAGCCGGGGCGCGGTGGTCACGACGTCGGGGTTGCCACACGGGCAGCGGTGGCCCACTGCGTGGATGGCACGGGGCTCGCGGCCCAGCTGGGCCTGGACGGTGGCCTCGTCGTTCGGTTGGATCACCGCTCACTCGCCGGTGGGCTGGCCGGAGCCGTCGATCTCGGTGAGCGGCGGAGGACCTTGCTTGGGCGGGTTGCCGGCGAGCTCGACCGACTCCCACGCGGGACCCCACCACGCCTCGGGGTCCTTGGCGTCGACGGCGGCCGGGTCGCTGAGCTCGGACTCGCTCTCGAGCGGGTTGCCGTCCTCGTCGAGCACGACGTAGGAGGTCTCCCCCGGCATCACGTAGCTGAGCCGCTCGCGGGCCTGGGAGCGCACGTAGGCCGGGTCGTCCCAGCGGCGCTTCTCGCGCTCGAGGTCGTCGATGTTGGCCGAGCGCTGCGCGATCTCCTCGAGGTAGGCGTTGTTCTCGGCGCGCTGGTCGAGGTAGGCGCGCATCGACGAGGCGTAGGAGACGGCCAGCACCGCGACCACCATGACCAGGATCGCGGCCCGGCCCGTCAGCCGTGGCCGCCGCTCGGCGCCGGGAGCCGCAGCAGCCCGCACGGGCGTCGGCGCCGGAGCGCCACGACCACCGCGGCCCGGGACCCGCCCGGGACCGGTGCGGCCCCGCGGGCGGGACCCGCGGGGCGGCGTACGGCGGCTGTCGGGCATCTCGGAGCCTCCGGGTCAGCCCTGGAAGCGCGGGAACGCGCCGGCGCCGGCGTAGCGGGCGGCGTCGCCGAGGTCGTCCTCGATGCGCAGGAGCTGGTTGTACTTCGCGACGCGGTCGGAGCGGGCCGGGGCGCCGGTCTTGATCTGGCCGCAGTTGGTCGCCACGGCGAGGTCGGAGATCGTGGTGTCCTCGGTCTCGCCGGAGCGGTGGCTCATCATGCAGCGGTAGCCGCTGCGATGCGCGAGGTCGACGGAGTCGAGGGTCTCGGTGAGCGTGCCGATCTGGTTGACCTTGACCAGCAGCGAGTTGGCCTGGCCGCCGCTGATGCCGCGCTGGAGGCGCTCGACGTTGGTGACGAACAGGTCGTCGCCGACGATCTGCGTCTTGGAGCCGAGCGCGTCGGTGATGGCCTTCCAGCCGTCCCAGTCCTCCTCGTCGAGGGGGTCCTCGATCGAGACGATCGGGTAGGCGGAGACCAGCTCGGCGTAGTAGGCGGTCATCTCGTCCGAGGACTTGGAGCCACCTTCGAACGCGTAGGACCCCTTCTCGAAGAACTCGGAGGCGGCGACGTCCATCGCGAACGCGATGTCGGTGCCGAGCTTGAGGCCGGTGGTCGCGACCGCCTCGGCGATCAGGTCGAGCGCGGCGCGGTTGCTGTCGAGGTTGGGCGCGAAGCCGCCCTCGTCGCCGAGGCCGGTGGAGAGGCCCTTCTTCTTCAGCACCGACTTGAGCGCGTGGTAGACCTCCGCGCCCTGGCGCAGTGCCTCGCGGAACGTCGGGGCGCCGATCGGCGCGATCATGAACTCCTGGACGTCGACGTTGGAGTCGGCGTGGGAGCCGCCGTTGAGGATGTTCATCATCGGCACCGGCAGCAGGTGGGCGTTGGGCCCGCCGACGTAGCGGTAGAGCGGGAGGCCGGCGGAGTCGGCCGCGGCGCGGGCGACGGCCAGCGAGACGCCGAGGATCGCGTTGGCGCCGAGCTCGGCCTTGTTGGGAGTGCCGTCGAGCTCGAGCATGGTCTGGTCGACGATCCGCTGGTCGTCGGCGGCGAGGCCTTCGACGGCCGGGCCGATCTTGTTGACCACCGCGGAGACGGCCTTCTCGACGCCCTTGCCGCCGTAGCGGTCTCCCCCGTCACGCAGCTCGACGGCCTCGAAGGCACCCGTGGAGGCACCGCTGGGCACCATCGCGCGGGAGAAGGAACCGTCGTCGAGAAGGACCTCGACCTCGACGGTGGGGTTGCCGCGTGAGTCGAGAATCTCGCGTGCTCCGACGGCTTCGATGGCTGCCACTGTGTGCGCTCCTGAAAGAGGTGAATGGGCTTGGACCCCAGCCTAGACCTGGGTCATGGCGCGGCTCGGGAGGCGGGCCCATACTCGGGTGATGAGCGCATCCGAGGACGATCAGTCACGCGAGGTCGCGGCGATGTTCGCGGCGATGTTCGACCAGCTGGCGAAGACCTACGACCAGTCCGGAGTGCCGTTCTTCACCACCATCGCCGAGGGGCTCGTCGGCCGGCTCCAGCCCGCAACCGGTGAGCGGGTGCTCGACGTCGGCTTCGGTCGCGGGGCCGCGACCTTCCCGCTGGCCGAGGCGGTGGGGCCGACCGGGAGAGTGGACGGCATCGACATCGCGCCCACCATGGTCGAGCTGGCGACGGCCTCCGCCCGCGACCGCGGTCTCGACCACGTGTCCCTGGCCGTGGGCGATGCCGCCGACCCGGCACTGCCGCCGGCGTCGTACGACGTGGTGGCGTCGTCGCTGGTCCTGTTCTTCCTGCCCGACCCGCAGGCCGCGCTGACTCGCTGGCGCGCGCTGCTGGTGCCCGGCGGCCGCCTGGGGTTCGCCACGTTCCAGCCATGGCCCGCCACCTGGCAGGCCATCGAGGACGTCTTCCGCGAGCACCTCGCGCCGGACGCGGCGACTACCACCCGGATGCCGGAGGTCTTCGCCGCGGACGAGAGCGTCGAGGAGCTGGTCGTCGCGGCCGGGTTCGGCGAGGTGCGCACCGAGGCGGCGACCTACCCGGTCCCCTTCGACGATGTGGAGCAGTGGCGCGTGTGGTCGCTCGGCACCGCGATGCGCGGGCTCTGGATGTCGATCCCGGCTGAGTCGCACCCGCAGATCATGACGCGGGTCGAACGGCTGCTCGACGACGCCGGCGGGACCCTCGACGTCGCGATCCGCTACACGTTCGGTCGCGCCTGAGCGACCACGCGGCGTACGGCGTCGCGCAGAGACTGCTCGGGGTCGGTGCCGGTCTCGCGGGCCTCGGCGACGAGCGCCAGCAGCCGGTCGCCCAGGTCGTCACCCGTCGGGAGCGGCGCGTCGCCCGCGCGGGCGAGCCGGTCGAGCACCTTGTCGGCGTAGAGCAGCGCGGGCAGGGTCGGCGGCAGTCCGTCGGTCACCTGGGTGCGCGCCTTCTCGGTCGCCTTGATCGCCTCCCAGGCCTCGTTGACGGCCGCCGCGTCCCGGGTCCGGCCGGCCTCGCCGAAGACGTGTGGGCCAAAAACGTGGGGGTTGCGCCGCACCATCTTCTCGGTGATCTCGCGGGCGACGTCGTCGAGCGTGAAGGCGCCGGTCTCCTCGGCGATGACGGCGTGGAAGTAGACCTGGAGCAGCAGGTCGCCGAGCTCCTCACGCAGATGGTCGAGGTCGCCGGTGTCGATCGCCTCGAGGGTCTCGTGGGTCTCCTCGAGCAGGTAGCGCGCCAGCGACCGGTGGGTCTGCTCGGCCTTCCACGGGCACTCCGCGCGCAGCCGCCGCATCACGGCGAGGAAGTCGAGCAGGGGCTCGGGCCCCACCTCGGACATGCAGGCTCAGCCGCAGCGCTGGGACTCGGGCAGGTTCTCGGCGTAGCCGGGGTCGGGCTCGTCGGCCTGGCCCGCCTTCGCGGCCTCGCCGACCGGGAAAGACACCTGCGTGTCCTTGGCGACCAGACCGCCGTCCTCGATGGTCACGCCGTACTCCGGGTTGAACTCGATGTCGTGGGTCTCGAGCCACTCGTTGAAGGCCTCGACGCCACGCTGTCCGGCCTCCTCGTTGGTGGGCTCGCCCACGCCCTCCTCGGAGAGCAGCTGCTCGCCGACGGCGATCTGGACGGAGGCGACGTAGGCCGAGGACGCCTCGATCTCGATCACGGCCTCCTGCTGCTCGTCGGTGAGCGTGGTGGTCTGGGCCTCGATGCCGGAGACGGTGCGGTCGTAGTCGGTGGTGGGCTCGACGCCGTGGTCGTCGGCCAGCTGCTCGGCCGCCAGGACCAGCGCGAGCTGGCCGGCGACGCCGCCGCGGAAGTAGCTGAGGGGTACGACGGAGCCGTCGGCGCCGAGCTGCTCCTCGAGGGCGTCGCAGTACTGCCCGACGAGTTCGTCGACCCGGTCGGTGGTGACCGTGCGGTCGTCGACCTGGGCGGCCACACCGGGCTGGAAACCGGTGCCGGTCACGCCACACCCGGTCAGGACCACGGCGAGGGCTGCGGCGGTGGTGGCCACCGCCAGGCGGGCTCGACGACTGGTGCTCACGCGTTCTCCTAGGGTCAGGTCTCGGGGTCGATCACGCTGTCGATCACCCCGCGTGCCCATTCAAGCAGGGCAACGCCGGTGAGCGGACGGCCGGTGGCGCCGGGAGTGCCCGGCCGCGGCACCAGGATGGTGTCGACCGGGGCCTTGACGATCGACTTGGGGTAGAGGCGCTGGAGCCGCAGCGTCCGCGACTCGGGCAAGCTGACCGGGGCGAACCGGACGTTCTTGCCGGCGATGGTGGCCTCCGTGATGCCGGCCCGGCGGGCGCGGGCGCGGAACCGGGCGACCAGCAGCAGCGCCTCGACCTCCTGCGGCGGCTCGCCGTAGCGGTCGAGCATCTCCTCGCGGATGAGGTCGACGTCCTCGTCGGCACGCACCTCGGCCAGGCGCTTGTACATCTCCAGGCGCAGCCGCTCGCTCGACACGTAGTCGTGGGGCAGGTGGGCGTCGACGGGGAGCTCGATGCGCACCTCCCGTACGTCCTCGTCGCTCGGGCCGTCACCGCGGAACTCGCTGACCGCCTCGCCGACGAGCCGCACGTAGAGGTCGAAGCCGACGTCGGCGATGTGGCCGGACTGCTCGCCGCCGAGCAGGTTGCCGGCGCCGCGGATCTCGAGGTCCTTCATCGCGATCGCCATGCCGCCGCCGAGGTCGGAGTGCTGGGCCAGGGTCGCGAGCCGCTCGTGGGCGGTCTCGGTCAGCGGCTTCTCGGCCGGGTACAGGAAGTAGGCGTAGGCCCGCTCGCGGCTGCGGCCGACGCGACCGCGCAGCTGGTGGAGCTGGCTGAGGCCGAGGGTGTCGGCCCGCTCGATGATCATCGTGTTGGCGTTGGAGACGTCCAGGCCCGACTCGACGATCGTGGTGCACACCAGCACGTCGAAGCTCTTCTCCCAGAAGTCCAGCATCACCTGCTCGAGCTGGTGCTCCCCCATCTGCCCGTGGGCCACCGCGACCCGCGCCTCCGGCACCAGCTCGCGGAGCTTGGCCGCCGCCTTCTCGATGGAGGTGACCCGGTTGTGGATGTAGAAGACCTGGCCCTCCCGCAGCAGCTCACGTCGTACGGCGGCCACGACCTGGCGGTCTTCGTAGGCACCGACGTAGGTGAGGACGGGGTGGCGCTCCTCGGGCGGGGTGGTGATCGTGGACATCTCGCGGATGCCGGTGATCGCCATCTCGAGCGTGCGCGGGATCGGCGTCGCGCTCATGCTCAGCACGTCGACCGACGTGCGCATCCGCTTCATCTGCTCCTTGTGCTCGACACCGAAGCGCTGCTCCTCGTCGACGATGATCAGGCCGAGGTCCTTGACCCGGATGTCGGGGTTGAGCAGGCGGTGGGTGCCGACCACGATGTCGACGCTGCCCTCCGCGAGACCGGCGGTGACCTCCTTGGCCTCCTTGTCGGTCTGGAACCGGCTGAGTCCCTTGACCACGACCGGGAAGCCGCTCATGCGCTCGGAGAACGTGCTCAGGTGCTGGGTGACGAGCAGCGTGGTGGGCACGAGCACCGCCACCTGCTTGCCGTCCTGGACCGCCTTGAACGCCGCCCGCACCGCGATCTCGGTCTTGCCGTAGCCGACGTCGCCGCAGACCAGCCGGTCCATCGGGACGGTCTGGCGCATGTCGGACTTGACCTCGTCGACCGTGGTCAGCTGGTCGGCGGTCTCGGTGAACGGGAACGCGTCCTCGAGCTCGCGCTGCCACGGGGTGTCCGGGCCGAACGCGAAGCCCTTGGTGGCCTGGCGGGCGGCGTAGAGCTTGATCAGCTCGGCCGCGATCTCGCGCACCGCCTTGCGGGCCCGGCCCTTGCGCTTGGCCCAGTCGGCGCCGCCGAGCCGGTCGAGGCTGGGCTGCTCGCCGCCGACGTAGCGGGTCACCTGGTCGAGCGCATCGGCCGGCACGTAGAGCCGGTCGGGAGGGCCGCCGCGCTTGCTGGCGCCGTAGTCGAGGACGAGGTACTCCCGCGTCGCTCCGCCCACCACGCGCTGCTTCATCTCCACGAAGCGGCCCACGCCGTGCTGCTCGTGGACGACGTAGTCGCCGGCGCTGAGCTCGAGCGGGTCGATCTGCTTCTTGCGGCGCGCGGGCATCTTGCGCATGTCGCGGGTGCTGGACTTCTGGCCGCTGATGTCCTCGCCGGTCAGCAGCGCCAGCCGGTTGACGTCGTCGACGAAGCCCTGCTGGATGGCGCCGCAGGTGACCGAGACGACCTGCGGGTCGAGGTCGGTGAGGTCGTCGACGAGCCGGGCCGGTACGTCGCGCTCGCCGAGCGCCTCGACCATCCGCTGGGCCGGGCCGTGGCCGAGGTGCACGACGACCGGGCGATAGCCGTCGGCGCGCCAGCGCTCGAGGTCGGCGATGGCGGTCTCGACGTCGCCGCGGTAGGCGTCGACCGGGTGCGCCGGCAGGGCACGGCTGGGGACGCCGACGTCCTCGGCCACACCGGTGGTCGAGGTGCGAGCGGAGCGAGCCTCGAGACCCAGATCGGTGTCGAGGCCGAAGGGGCTCATCGTCCACCACGGCAGGTCGAGCTCGAGGCTGCGCAGCCGGACGTCGGCGATCGCCTGGTACGACGCGGCGCCGAGGTCGATCGGCGCGGTGCCGCCGCTGGCGGCGACCGCCCAGCTGGCGCCGAGGAACTCCTCGCTGGTCGCGACCAGGTCGTGGGCGCGGCTGCGCGCCCGCTCCGGGTCGAGCACCAGCACGTGGGTGTCGGCCGGCATCAGCTCGACGAGGAGCTCCATCTCGTCGACGAGCACCGGCGCGAGGGACTCCATGCCCTCGGCCGCGATCCCCGCGGCGATCTTGTCGGTCAGCTCCAGGAGCTGGGGGTGGGCCCGCCCGAGCTCGGCCGCCCGGCGGCGTACCTCGTCGGTGAGCAGCAGCTCGCGACACGGCGGCGCCCAGAGCCGCTCGACCTTGTCGAGGGTGCGCTGGTCGGCGACCGAGAAGGAGCGGATCTCCTCGACGTCGTCGCCCCAGAACTCCACGCGCAGCGGGTGCTCCTCGGTCGGCGGGAAGACGTCGACGATGCCGCCGCGGACCGCGAACTCACCGCGCCGCTCGACGAGGTCGACGCGGGAGTAGGCCGCGTCGGCCAGGCGGCGTACGACGTCGTCGAGGGTGACCGTGTCGCCCGGGACCAGCTCGACGGGCTCGAGGTCGCCCAGGCCCTTGACCTGCGGCTGGAGGATCGAGCGCACCGGCGCGACCACCACCTGGAGCGGGCCGTTGGAGGCGTCGGTGCCGGGGTGGCGCAGCCGGCGCAGGATCGCGAGCCGGGTGCCGACGGTGTCGCTGCGGGGGCTGAGGCGCTCGTGCGGCAGCGTCTCCCAGCTGGGGTAGTAGCCGACCGTGGCCGGGTCGAGGAGGTCGCCGAGCGCGGCAACGAGGTCCTCGGCCTCACGTGAGGTGGCGGTGACCGCCAGGACCGTCCGGCCGGTGCGCACGAGTCCGGCGACGACGAACGGCCGCAGCGCCTGCGGGCCGGTCAGGTCGAGCGCCCGCACCCGGCCGTCGCGGGCGTCGTCCAGCACGCTGCTCAGGGTGGGGTCGGCGATGACGGCGTCGGCGAGGCCGGCGAGTGACACAGGTGCTCCCTGTTGGTGAGGGGGTGGCGTGACAACACAGCAGCCCCCAGTCACGAATTGACGGGGGGTGAGGGTCCTCAGTCTACGCCGAGGGGTCCGACACCCGGCCCACGAAGAGGGGGGTCCCGTGCTCGACGTCGTGGATGACGAAGAGGAACGGCCGGTCGACCACGACCGGCGTGAGCTGGGGCGCCGACGACTCCATCATCACGACCGCCGTCGCGGCCGCGGCCTCGGTGCCCTCCTCGTCGACGGCGATGAACGCCTGGTGAAGCACCGCTGAGATGTAGAGATCGGCCTCGGTCGTCATCGCCGAGAAGTCCGCATTGCCGGCCTCGAACGGCAGCGTCATCCCGAGCGCCATCAGGGCGTCACCCAGCGCTGCGTCGGTGCGGAAGGTCCACTTCGGCAGCAGCAGCCCCACCCCCTCCGGCTTCGGCGAGGCCAGGATCTCCGGCAGCCCACCGGCGACGACCTGCGCCTCGACGTCGGCCAGCCGCCCCTCGTCGGGCAGTACGACGGTCATGGCGACGCGGCCGCCGGCGTACGGCAGCGGGACCGCCTGCCAGCCGTCGCCCTTGCCGAGCGCGATGGGCCCGTCAGTCGGGCGCATCATCGGCACGCTGACCGTGCTGCCGTCCTCGAGGTGGAAGGGAGCGTCCTCGGTGAGGTCCTTCTCGAACGGCCGCTCCCACGGGGCCTTGAGGTAGATCGCGTTGACCAGCACCAGCCGGGTCGTCACGTCGAGGAGGTCCGGCGGGATGATCTCCTCGATCCGGTCGTGGGTCTGCTTCGCGGTCCACTCGTTGATCGCGGTGCGCGCCGCCTCCGTCGCTCCCACGTAGTCGACGGTGCGCATCCCGGCGCCGTACTCGCGGGCGAGAGTGTCGAGGAACGGCTCCTCGAACGTCATGGTCTCCTCGCCGAACAGCGCGTTGGCCGCGTCGAGCGCGACCTCTGCCTCGGTGCCGTCGGCGCGCTTCTGCGTCCCGGCCAGCGACTCGATGTGGACGGTGAGGGCGTTGAGACCCTCGTTGAGGGCGTCGTCGTCGGCGTCCATCACGTCGAGCATCTGGGTGCGGGTCTCGCCGACGGCGCCGTTCTGGGTCATCGCCAGCGCGACGGCCACCGAGTAGGGCGACAGCGCCAGGTTGCCGGGCTCGGTGGCGAGCTGGCCGTAGAGACCGGCGCCCAGCGCATGCACGGACGCGGACGCCGCCGGCACCGCGGTGGCCGGCGCCTCGGCACGTCGTACGTCGGAGGAGACCAGGCCCAGCTCCGTGTCGCCGCCCGGGGCCGGCGGGGTCGGCTTGCCGGGGTCGTCGCCGCAGGCCGCCAGCAGGGGCGCTGCCCCGACGGCGAGTGCGGACAGGGAGAGGGCACGGAGGAGGGAGCGACGATCGAGCATGCCGGTGGGACGGCCGCCGTGCCCGACTGGTTCCTCAGGCCTCGGCGCGCGAGGCCTCGATCTCCGCCTCGGACCGCAGGATGCAGAACTCGTTGCCCTCCGGGTCGGCCAGGGTGACCCAGCCGGTCCCCGGGCCGTACTGGCCGCGGTGGTCGCCGACCACGGTCGCGCCCAGGGAGAGCAGCCACTCGAGCTCCGCGTCGCGAGACGCGCTGCGCGGACGGATGTCGAAGTGGATCCGGTTCTTGACCGACTTCTCGTCGGGCACCTCGATGAACAGCACGCGGTGCCTGGTCTCGGGGTCGAGGATCATGCACTCCTCGTGGCCCGGCAGGTTCGGGTCGCCGTCCACGTCGACGTAGCCGAGCACCTGCTTCCACCACTCCGAGAGCTCGTAGGCGTTGCGGCAGTCGACGGTCGTGTGCGAGATCAGGGACGTCATGCCCGCCACTCTCTCCCGCCCCGGTGGTGCGAGCAACGCGAATACGGCACCGGAACACGTTGACCCGCCCGAAACTTTCGGGCGGGTCAACGCTTAGCCGAAGCGACCGTTGACGTAGTCGGAGGTGCGCTGGTCGCGGGGGTTCTGGAACATCGTCGGGGTGTCGCCGTGCTCGACGATCACGCCGGGGGTGCCCTGGGAGGCGAGGAAGAACGCGCACTTGCTCGAGACGCGGGCGGCCTGCTGCATGTTGTGGGTGACGATCACGATGGTCACCTCGTGGGCCAGCTCGAGCATGGTCTCCTCGATGACCCGGGTCGAGGTGGGGTCGAGCGCCGAGCAGGGCTCGTCCATCAGCAGTACCCGCGGCTTGATCGCCAGCGACCGCGCGATGCACAGCCGCTGCTGCTGGCCGCCGGAGAGGCTGCCGCCGGGGGCGTCGAGGCGGTCCTTGACCTCGTTCCAGAGCCCGCCCTTGGTCAGGCAGGACTCGACGAGCTGCTCCTTGTCGCTGCGCGATGCCTTGGTGCCGGTCAGCTTGAGACCGGCCAGGACGTTCTCGCGGATGGACATCGCGGGGAACGGGTTGGGCTTCTGGAAGACCATCCCGATCGCGCGGCGGGCGTCGATGAGGCGCTTGGACGGGTCGTAGATGTCCTCCCCGTCGAGTAGCACCTCACCGGCGAGCTGAGCCGAGGGCACCAGCTCGTGCATCCGGTTGAGAATCCGCAGGAACGTCGACTTGCCGCAGCCGGACGGACCGATGAGCGCCGTGATCGCGCCAGCGTCCATGGTGAGCGAGACGCGGTCGAGCACCTTGTGGGTGCCGAACCAGGCCGTGATGTCGCGGGCCTCGATCTCGGCGAGGCGCACCTCCCCCGGGGTCGGCGCCGGGACGGCGGGCAGGAGGGCGGTCGAGTCGGCTGCGTTCATCGTGTTCTCTCTTGGTGTGGGGCTGCGCCCGGGTGGCCGCCGTATGACGGCCACCCGGACGCGGGTGGGGCTAGTGGTCGAGCCGGGCTAGCGCTTGACCTACTTGAGCTGCTTGATCGTGAACGTCTTGGTCGAGCCGACGGCCACGCCGTTGCCGCCCCAGACGATCTTGAGCTTGTTCACGCCGGCCTTGAGCTTGGGCAGGGTGATCGTGGCCTTGCCGCCGACGAGCGACTTGGACGCGATCGTCTTGGTGCCCTTGAGGACCTTGACCGTGCCGGAGGCCTTCGCCGAGATGCCGGCGAGGACGACCGTGATCGTGCCCTTGGCGCGCTTGCCCGCCTTGACCGTCGCCGCGAAGGTCTCGGAGATCGACGACGAGGTCTTGACGGTGCCGGCACCGGTGTCCTCCGACGGGTCGAAGAACGACTCGGCGGCGGGGTTGAAGACGGCGCGGTAGGTGTGCGCACCCGGGGTGACGTTGCTCAGCGTGGCGACGGCCTGGCCCGAGGTGAGCGGCACGTTGGCCGCCAGCGGGGTCTCACCGTCGAAGAACGACACGGTGCCCTGGGGCGAGGTGCTGCCGGACACGACAGCCGCGAGCTTCGCTGTACGGGCCGACGGGCTGGAGACGGTCAGGGTGGTCGTGGTGACGACCCGTTCGTTCAGCGTGAAGTTGCTGGTCGCAGCCTGGGTGGGCGAGCCGCAGACGCCGCCGAAGTCAGGGGTGGCGAGCTGCTTGAAGCCGGCGTCCTCGATCAGCGAGCGGGCGCCGATGGAGCAGAAGAAGCCGTCCTCACCGAGCACACTGAGCACGTTCGCGTTGCCGACGTCGGTGCCGCGCACGACGTTGTAGACCGCGCGGTCGGCCTTGTAGCCGTTCTCGAGACGAAGCGTGGTCCCGAGGAGTCCGGCGCGCCCGACCGAGAACGGCGCGATCGCGTTGGGGTCGTTCTTGATCTGGCTGTCGTCGTGCTCCTGGACCTCCTGCACAGCGGCGCCGTAGGTCACCGCCACGCCGTTGTTCATGGTCTTGAGCTGCGCGTCCCAGAAGCTGCGCGTGCCCGAGCCCGGCTGCGGCGTCTTAGGGGCGATCGTGCCGGCGGTGCCACCGGGGATCTGGTTCCAGTTCGTGATGTTGCCCTTGTAGATCTCGACGATCTGAGCCGGCGTCAGGGTGGCCGGGGCGTTGGAGGGCACCGAGTTGGAGACCACCATGGTCAGAGTGTCGAGGGCGAAGGGGAAGGACTGCAGGCCGGCGGCCGTCTCCGCAGTGTTCTGCGCCGACGAGGAGCGGGCGAAGTCGACGTCGGGGTTGTTGCCGGCGCCGTAGAGCAGGGCCTTGCCGGCACCCGAGCCGTTGGGCCGGTTGACCGCGCCGCTGGGCAGGGTGATCTGGCCGCCGCCCGTGGCTGCGAACGTCGCGACCCGGAACGCGGGGGCGGGCGTCTGGGCGTTGAAGCTTTCAGCAAGGAGCTTGAGCGCGCCCTGGGTGGTGTCGGAGCCGACTGCGATCAGGTCGGAGGCGACGGGGGTGAAGGTGGTGTCGTTCGGGTCGACGGCGGCCGACGCGGAGCCGGCGGTCAGGGCGAGCGCCGAGGCGGTCACCGCTGCGGTGATCGTCGCGGCAAGCAGCTTGCGTGCGTACATCGTGTGTGTCTCCTTGATTGTGGCCGCGGATGCGACCGGCGTTGGGCACTTGCGAGTCTTGGTGCCAGACACCCGCCGCGAGGCGGGCTTCGTGCGTCGTTCGTCTTCTCGTCGTGCGTTCTTCAGATGACGTTCGGCAGCAGCCGCATCACCACATCCGTCGTCGCCCACGACAGGGCGATCGCGACCGGGCTGGCGACCACCCACACGAGCGGGGTCGACCAGCGTTGGCGGGCGGCGACGACCCCGAGGGTCAGCGCTAGCAGGAGAGTGAGGTTCAAGGCGAGCAGCGGCAGGGCGCCGTCGTCGGTGGCCAGTGGCTTCTCCGAGTCGGGTACCACGGCCGGCCGGCCGCTGGGCGCGGCGAACCCCTCCTCGGCGTCGGCGTCCGCGTAGAGCACCGAGTCGGGGGTGAGGCTCGCGAAGCGCCCGCCGCCCTCGGCCGTGACCAGGGTCAGCCGGGCGGCGCCCTCGACCAGGGGCTGGGGCAGCGGGTCACCTGGGCGCCGCAGCCCCAGCACGGTGAACTCCTGGGTGCCCTGTGCGGTCACGACGGTGATGACGTCGCCCTTGCCCAGGGCGCCCAGGTTGCCGAACGGCCCGCCGTACGTCGTGGCGCGGCCCATCACCACCGAGGTCCCCACCTGGCCCGGCAGCACGGTGTTGCGCAGGTGGCCGGGTCCGGCCAGCGTGTCACCCGACGCCGTGCCTTCCACGATCACCTCGTCGAGACCGATCCGGGTGCTGGTCATCAGGGCGACCGGGGCGCCGGCCGGCACCACCGGCCCGATGGGGGCAGTGGCGCTGGCCAGCTGGGTCCGGAGCTCGTCGTAGAGCAGGGCCTGGCTGCGGTCGTGGGAGAGGTTGCCGAGCAGCAGCAGCTGGGCGGCGACCCACAGGCAGACGATCGACAGCATCGTCAGCGACGACGAGAGGGCGATCGCCGTGTCGTCGGCGGGCCGCGGCGGGCGGACCGGGCGAGGGGCACGCGGGGGCCGGGGTGCGCGCTTGGCCCGCCGCGCCTTCTGGGCGCGGCCCTCTCGCTTCACGGCCGTGTCCGGAAGGGTTGCCGTCACGGTCGCCGCCGGGGCGGCTGGACGAAGAAGCGCAGCCCGCTGGCCAGGGCGATGCCGATCAGACCGACGATGAGCAGCGTCGGCAGGAGACCGCCGGCCATCGACGAGGTCAGTGCCGTGGTCTCGGGCATCGCGACCGGCTCGGGAGGAGCCGACGAGGTCGGCGGCGCGGCCGGCGAGGCGGTCATCGAGGGCTCGCCCCCACCCGGGGGCGGGGCGACCGGGCCACCGCCGGAGGGGTTGCCACCGCCGCCTCCGGGGTTGTCCGACGGCACGTCCGTGGGCTCCGGGTCGGGCTCAGGTGCCGGGGTCTGCTTCTCCACGGCGTCGGCGACCTCCTGGGCCGACGCGAAGAGCTTCTTGGTCGCGCCGCTGTCGCGGATGGGCACGAAGCCCCGGGGCAGCTCGCCATTGCCCGTGCCGACCTGCTGGCCCTCGGTCGTGGCCACCCGGATGAACTGGGCGACCTTGGCGGCCTCCTCCGGGTCCAGGTTGCGCAGCCGCGCCGCGGTGTAGACGACCATGGCGCCGGGGTAGGCGCGCGCCGACCGCTTGACGTCGGCCTGGTCCAGCACGAACGGCTCGTAGCGCTTGTCCTGCTCGGTCAGCGCGATCGCTGCGGACATCGAGTCGGCGTCAGGCGCGACGTACTTCCCTGTCTTCGTCTGCAGGGCCGCCGACCGCAGGCCGAAGCGCTCCTCGTCGCCCAGGCTGATGAGGCCGAGCATGAACCGCGACCCGAAGGACTGTCGCTCGACCCGGCCGAGCTTGTAGGTGCGCGTCGCCTGGTCGAACTCACAGCGGGTCTGCACATTGGGCCAGGCATCGAGGAGGGACTCGGCGATCTTGCGCAGCGTGGTCACCGGCGCCGCGAGCTGGGTGAAGTAGACGCTCGGGTTCTCCTGGCGGCAGGTGTTCTCGGTCTCGGGGATGTAGGAGTCGAGGAGCGGCCAGGTCGAGGTCGGGAGCTTGATGTTCTTGTAGGCCGGGTTGACCTTCATGCCCCACGGGTCCGGCTTCCCCTCGACGAACTCCATCGCCTGCTTGTCGCGCGCGATGTAGTCGGTGACCTGCTCGATCACGTCGGAGGACTCCGACAGGGACAGCAGCGAGGCGCCGACCTCCTGGGCGTTCTGGCTGAGGCCCGGGTTGAGCTTGACGAACTCCGGGTCGGCCATGATCGCCAGTGGGTTGTCGCCGATGCCAGGGTGCCCACGACCGAGGTCGGAGCCCAGGTAGGACTGGGTCATCAGCTTGGCGATCAGCCGCGCGTTGAGCTTGAGCGAGGTGAACTCGCCGGCGTTTTCGGGCTTGTCGATGACGTAGCCGACCGAGAAGCCGGTCACCGCGATCGGTGCGTAGCCGACCGGATCGGTGCCGCGGCGGTTGTGCCGACCCGAGACGATCGCGGCCGCCGCACCGCCGGTCTCCATGAGCGTGAAGCCCGCTTCGTCGGAGGTCCGGTTGTGCTGGAACTTGAAGCGCTTCTTGTTCAGGCAGTAGGCCGGCGACCACTGGAGCGCGGCCTGCGCGAGCAGCTCCGAGCCGTAGAAGCCGG
Source organism: Nocardioides szechwanensis (assembly GCF_900103935.1). Lineage (GTDB taxonomy): Bacteria > Actinomycetota > Actinomycetes > Propionibacteriales > Nocardioidaceae > Nocardioides > Nocardioides szechwanensis. The sequence continues at coordinate 428,075 of NZ_FNIC01000002.1, read as the reverse complement.
TCGGGGCGCGAGGGTCGAGGATGTCGCAGGTGTCCGGCGGGAGGCCGAACGTGATCGGGATCGCGAACCGGTTCTTCCAGTTGGAGGCAGACCACCACAGGGAGGGAGACACCGCCTGGTCGACGCCGTCGTTGCCGAAGTTGCTGGAGCCGGGCAGGAAGCGGCCGCCCTTGCGGCAGGCCTTGTCCGCGTTGCTCATGGGGGTGGCCGGCAGGTCACAGCTGAGGCCGTTGATCGGGATCACGACGATGGAGCAGGCGACCTTGTGGTTGCAGCCGAGCGACTCGTTCTCGACGTCACTGCGGACCTCGAACTGAACCCCGCCGCTGCCGTCGGTGTCGGTGAACGCCGCGATCTCGTTGGGTGGGAAGGCCGCGCCCACCGCCGCCTCGGGCGGCATGTTGTCGGCGTCGCAGGCCGGGAACACCTCCCCCTTGCGCGTCACGAACGGCGTCAGGCGCGTGTAGAACGGGTCGATGTCGGCGGTGGGACACTGCTCAGCGGTGGGGAGCGGCTCCATCCCGGAGACTCGCGCCTTGTCCTCGGGATTGGCGTCGAGGTCGTGGGTCCACGAAGCCTCGCTCTCCGACCGGGTGATCTGCGAGCGCTGCGCCACCGAAGCGGTCCAGCAGGTCTCCGGGCGCAGCTGCTTCGCGGCCGGCAGCGACGGGTCGTCGATCCCCCGGCACTGCATGATCACGACCGGGTACTCCTGCTGGAGGCCGTTCTCCCCGTAGGGGTTGCTGGCCCGGCCACCGCTGGGCTGCGCGCCCTTCCAGTTGACCAGGATCCGCTGGCGGCCGCGCAGGTTCTTGGTCTGGTCGGCGGTCACGGTCACGGTGTTGCTCGGGAAGGAGTACGTCGTGCCGTCCGGGTTGGTGAACACCCGGGTGAGCGTCTTCGTGGCCTGGTAAGCCGGTCGGCCGGCCGCGGCAGCCGGCGGGGCGGTGGCGTCGGCGGGCGCCCACGCGACCAGGCCCGCCAGCAGGAGTGCGGAGGCGGACACCGCGAGCGGGCGCCGGCTGCGGTCGCGCACGTGCGCCCGCAGGCGCGTCAGGACGTTCATCGGGGTGCTCATCGGGCACCCGCGCCGGGCCGGCGTCGGCGCCGCAGGGACGCGCCGTACACACCGGGCAGGACGACCAGCCCGACTGCGAGCAGGGCCGCTAGCCAGCCGAACGTGCGGCTGTCCAGCGGTCGCTCCGCGGCGAGCTCGGTCGGGTTGGCGTAGATCGCCTCCTCGCCGGTGCCGGTGGTGGTGCCGCCGACGACCTCGCCGGTCGCGGGGTCGACCACCGGCGGGGCTCCCCCACCGGGTGCGTTGGGCGCACCCGTCGTACCCCCGGTGCCAGTTCCGGTCCCGGTGCCGGTTCCGGTGCCGGTTCCGGTCCCGGTGCCCTCTCCGTCGCCGCTGCCCTCACCGTCAGTCGACGGCGTGTTCTCGCCGGTCGCAGTGCCGCACGGTCCTTCGCCGACCTTGTCGCAGGAGGCGGGCTGGGGGGCGGTCTCGGCGAGCAGGTTCCGGTTGAGGTTCTTGCCGTCGAAGGTCGGGTTGTTACAGCTGCGCACGTCGCGGTCGGTCAGGTCCACTGCATCGTCGGCGGACTTGAGCTTGCCGATCTGCTCGAAGCCGGCCTGCACCAGGTTGAGCGGCAGCGGAGAGTAGCCGTAAGGGCCGGCCTTGGTCTGGCCCGAGCAGAGTGAGTAGTAGAGGAAGTCGGCCAGGGTCTGGCGCTTGGCCGTGGTCATGCGCGGGTCGTCCGCCGCGGTCGGGATGACCATGTAGGAGTAGGACGAGATCGGGTAGGCCCGCGGGTCGGCGTTGCGGTAGACGCCGTCCAGGATCTGGGTGAGGTAGAGCTGGGAGTTCTTGTCCTTGTTGATCTGGGCCTTGGTCAGCGCGACGGCGACGTTGTACTGCGTCGGCTCGACGTAGTAGCCGGCCTTGTTGAGCACCTTGACCACCGGGTAGTCCTTGTTGACCGGGTAGGAGTACTCGACGTAGCCGATGGTGCCGTTGCCCGCGAACCCGGCGATGGTGTTCATCACCTGGTCGGAGCCGGCCTGGCCGATCGCGCGACCCTCGCGCGGGTAGTAGGACGTGAGCCCGGAGCCTCCGAAGAACGGCCGCCAGACGCTGGGGTACTCCTTGTCCATCCACGTCGTGAACTGCGCCGTGGTGCCGGACCCGTCAGAGCGGACGACGGGCGTGATCGACAGCGACGGGAACTCCCGTCCGTTGTTGTCCGCGGTGATCGCGGGGTCGTTCCAGTTGGTGATCTTGTTGGTGAAGATCTTGGCGATCGTCTCCCCGGAGAGCCGCAGGTTGCGGACCAGGTCGTTGCCGATCTTGAGCTGGTAGGTGAACGCCGTGCCGCCAGCGACGATCGGCAGGTAGGCGTAGTCGCGGCCGTTGCTGGTGTCGGCCTGCCCCGTCTCGTCGGTGCCCTGGTAGGGGATCTCCGAGATCGCGAAGTCGGTGCTGTTCTGGGAGAAGTCCTTGCGGCCCTTCGAGGAGCCACCACCGGTGTAGACGACCTTCATGCCGTTGGCGTCCACGTCGGCGATCCACTGCTGCACGATCAGCTCCGACCACGTGGAGCCGGTGCCCTCGATCTGCGCATAGACCGTCGCGGACGCCGTCCCGGGCTGCGAGACCACGCAGCTCCCGGCGAGCACGAGGGCGAGGAGGTAGCGGACTGACTGGCGGTTCACCGGGGTGCTCGATTCGGGGAGAGGGCGCCGGCTAGCCGGGCGCGAATGGTCGGACCGGTCCCGCGAGGGCGGGCCAGCAGGCGGGCGATGACGAACAGGATGAGCACCAGGGCGAGGAGCACGAACGCGGCGCCGAAGGCCCGCGCGATCGCCTGCGGCTCGCCGCTGCGCACGTTGGTGTAGATGAAGAGGGGGAGCGAGTTCATGACCCCGTCGGTCGGGCCGGTGACCGTGAACGCGGCGGCTCCGGACGTGAGAAGCACCGGGCTCGTCTCGCCGACCCCGCGGGCGATGCCGAGGATCACCGCGGTCGCCAGGCCCGGACGGGCGGTCGGCAGCACGACGTACCAGACCGTGCGCCAGCGGCTGGCCCCGAGCGCGAGGCTCGCCTCCCGCAACCCGCCGGGTACGACGCGCAGCACGACGTCGGCGGCACGCGCGATGATCGGTAGCATCATCACGGCGATCGCGAGCGCGGCGGCGAGCCCCGAGCGAGGGAAGCCGAGCGCCACGATCAGGACGACGTAGATGAACAGGCCGGCCACGATCGACGGGAGCGCGGTCATCGCCTCGACCACCGTGCGCACGATGCGGGCGAACTTGCCTCCCACCTCGGTCATGAAGACGGCTGTGCCGATGCCCAGTGGCAGCGTGATCACCAACGCGATCCCGAGCTCGATGCCCGAGCCGAGGATGGCGTGGAGGATGCCGCCGGACTCGAAGCTGTCCTTCGGGCCGACCCCGCTCATGTCCTGGGTGTAGAAGTTGAGGTGCATCGCGGGGCGCCAGCCGCGCATGGCCACGAAGACGATGGTGCTCACGACCGCGGTGATGACCAGGATCGCGGCCCAGGTGACCACCGAGGTGGCGACGCGGTCCTTGACGTCAATCATCCCGCCCGTCATCGCCGCGGTCACGGCGGTGACCAGGGTGCCCAGCACGAAGCAGGCGATGAAGAACCACGGCAGGCCATCGAGCGGGAGCAGCCGCTGCGTGACCAGCCAGGCCAGGGCGACGCCTGCGGCCCACGAGCCGATGTGGGCGAAGCGCTCGTCGGGGCTGGGCTTGCCGAGCGACGCGCGCGGCACCGGCGGCGGTGCGTCGTCGTCGTACGTCGGAAGGTGGGTGAGCGGGGCGGTCGTCGGCTCGGCCTGCAGAGTCATGTGGCTCACGCGTCCGTTCCGGCGCCTGAGCGGCTGCGGTTGACCACGACGGCCGCCAACGTGTTGATGACGAGGGTGATCATGAACAGCACGAAGCCGGCGGCCAGCAGGGCGGACAGCTGCGACGTGCTGGCCTCGCCGAAACGGCCGGCGATCAGCGAGCTGACCGTGCTCGTGCCGATCTCGAGGATCCGCGGCTTGATGTCGAAGGCGGGCGAGACGATCAGGACCACGGCGATGGTCTCGCCGAGCGCGCGGCCGAGGCCGAGCATGGTGCCGCCGATGATGCCGCCGCGGCCGAACGGCAGGACGACCGAGGTGATCATCCCCCAGCGCGTCGCGCCGAGGGCGAGAGCGGCCTCCTTCTCGCCCGGAGGGGTCTGGGAGAAGACCTGCCGCATGACCGCGCAGGCCATCGGCATCACCATCATGGACACCGCGATGCCGGCGCAGAAGGCACTGGAGACGTAGCGCGTGGTGTCCCACACCGCCGCGTCCGGGTTGGTGTTCTCCACGTCGAAGATCGGGATCCAGCCGAAGTTCTGCTGGAGCCACAGGGCGAGCTCCGCGGCGTACGGCATGATCAGGAAGAAGCCCCACAGCCCGTAGACGATGGACGGCACGGCCGCCATCAGGTCGATCAGGGCCACGAGAGACGCGCGGAAGCGCACCGGCGAGTACTCGCTGATGTAGAGCGCCATCAGCACCGACAGCGGGAACGCGATGCTCATCGCGACCAGCGCGACGGAGACGGTACCGACCAGCACCGCCGCGATACCGATGACGTCCTTGTCGGGCGCCCAGTCGGACTCGGTGAAGAAGCTCCAGCCGTAGCGCTCGAGCGTGGGGTAGGCCTGCCAGGCCAGGAACACACCGACGCCGCCGATGATGACGAGCACCGAGGCCCCGATCGCTCGGGCCCCGAGCTCGAAGACCGCATCGCCTCCCGTCGACTTCCGGGAGATCTTGCGAGGGCGCACCTCCGCGACTGCGGCGGGCGTAGGAATCGTTGTCAACTGCTGGCTTTCCGGTGTTTCCGAGAGTGGCGCAAACACCGAAAGTCTCAGGAGATCAACGGAACGGTCGGCAGGTCCTGGATGAACGACAGGAGAAGAACGGGCCGTGGTTCGCCGAACAGGTCAGGCAATCGCCCTCGATCTAGTCACAACGGGCCATGCGGGCCTGTCCGCCCCTCCCCCGATCGGGCCAGGTGCCCCAATGCACGTTGACCCGCCCGAAACTTTCGGGCGGGTCAACGTGGAAGGCGGGTCAGCCCTGGGTCCGGGAGCACGAGCGAAGCGAGTACTCCCAATGGAGTGACGAAGTCACTCCACGCCGTGCTCCTTGATGAAGTCGAGGATCTGGTCGGCGAGCTCGGGGCGGCAGACGATGAGGTCGGGGAGGTAGACGTTGTCCTGGTTGTAGACCAGCGGCGAGCCGTCGATGCGGCTGGTGAACAGCCCGGCCGCGTCGGCGACCACGACGGGAGCAGCGGAGTCCCACTCGTACTGACCGCCCGCGTGCACGTAGGCGTCGGTGAGGTCGCGGACCACCGACATGACCTTCACCCCGGCCGATCCCATCGGGACCAGCTCGGCGCCGATCTCCTTCGCCAGGGCGTGCACGAACGCCGGCGGGCGGCTGCGCGACACCGCGATCCGCGGGGGTCCGGGCTTGCGGGGAGGTACGGCGGGAACCTGGCCGGTGTTGAACGTCTCGCCGAGCGCGGGCTGGGCGACGGCCCCGGCCGTCAGCTCGCCGTCGTGCTCGCCGTCCGGCGTCCGCTCCCACAGCGCCACGTGCACGGCCCAGTCGTCTCTGGGCGGCTCGGAGAACTCACGGGTGCCGTCGAGCGGGTCGATGATCCACACGGCGTCGGCCTCGAGCCTGGCCTTGTCGTCAGCACCCTCCTCGGACAGCACGGCGTCGTCGGGCCGGTGCTGCGCGAGCAGCGCCATCAGCAGGTCGTGCGCGGCGACGTCACCGGCGTCCTTGAGCTCGCGGCCCTCGAGCCCCTGCCCGCGTACGTCGAGCAGCTTGCGGCCCGCCTCCTCGGCCAGCCAGGTGGCCAGCACGTGGTCATCGGTCGCGGCTGCCTCGGGCGGTGTGGTGGGTTCGAAAGTCACGCGCTCACCCTAGCGAGGGCCTGAGACCTCGATGGCGCTCAGGATGCTCGACAGGCTGGCCGGGTGGGCCAACGTCAGGTCCGCGAGCTCACTTGGCCGGAACCAGCGAAGGTCGTCGTGCTCCTCGGGTGCGGCGTTGACCGGCTCCCCCTCCCACCGCGTGACGAGGAACGCGTGCACGTCGAGGGTGGGGTCACTGACCGGCATCGGGATGGGTGCGGGGTCGTGAACCCGGACACCGAGCTCCTCGAGGCATTCCCGAATGACGGCCTCGTGCGGCAGCTCCCCCAACTCGACATGCCCGCCGACGAGGTCCCAGCAGTCGGGGTACCACCGACGCGAGGGATGGCGATGCGCCAGGAGCACCAGCCCGTCGCGCACGAGCGCCGCGACTGAGATCGCGATCCGGTCGGCCATGGCGGCACCCTAGACGCGCACGCCCGGGAGCACTCTTTACCAGTGCCTTTGCCCGCATCCGGTGTCACCCGTTCCGAGTTGCTGGAAGATGGCGGCGTGGTGCGCACCCAGGTCTTCGCCGGCGTCGGGCTTGTCTCCGTCGGGCTGTTCCTTCCACTCTCGTTCGGTCTCGAGGCTGCTACCCGTCCGGCGGGAACGGATGGAGACAACGCAGCGGACAGCCTGCTCTACCTGCAGGAGCACGGGACGGCGTACGCCCTGAGTGGTTGCTGCCTCCTCCTGGCCGCGCTCGGCCTGATGCGCGCTGCTACCTCAGTCACCTGGCGCACCCCCTTCCAGACCGCTGTCGGTTCGGTGGCGGCCGGGCTGTGGGCCTTCACAGGCGCCCTGCGGATCTCCAGCCCCGGACCCATCGAGCACATCCGTGGATATGACCAGGACTGGGGAGAGGCGGCCTACCTCGTCGTGCAGATGGCCGGGACGCAGGGCGGCCTGCTCGCGGGGGTAGTGCTGACGGAGTTCTGGATCGTCACCGGGTGCCTGCTCGCGTGGCGGTCCCGCGCCCTGCCGCGCCTGCTCTGCGCGCTCGGGATGGTGGCGCTCCTCTATCCGCTCGTCTTCATCCTGGGCCTGGTACTCGAAGGCCTCGAGGACGGATTTTGGATCCTCGGCATCGGCTCGCTCGTAGTGGGCCTGCCCGCCTGGTTCCTGGCCAGCGGGGTCTGGGCGATCGTGACTTGGGCTCGGTCGCGTTGAGCCTCGAAACCACCTACGCGCACCGGTGATGGTGTCGAGGCTCCCGTCGCTCGCACCTCAACCATCGTCGAAAGCGTCAGGAGTTGTAGCGCTGCTGGGCCCTCTCGAGGCCCTCGGTAATCAGCGACTCGACGGCGTCGGCGGCGGTGTCGACCTGAAAGGGCAGCTCCTTGCGCTCGACACCGGAGTAGTTGGAGAGCACGAAGTCGCTGACGTCCTGGCGCCCCGGGGGCCGGCCGATCCCGGCCCGCACCCGGTAGAAGTCGCCGGTGCCGAGGGAGGAGCGCAGGGAGCGCAGTCCGTTGTGGCCGTTGTCGCCGCCGCCGAGCTTGGTGCGCAGGGTGCCGAAGGCGATGTCGAGCTCGTCGTGGATCGCGACGATCCGCTCCGGTGGCACCTTGTAGAAGGTCGCGAGCGCCTTGACCGGGCCCCCGACCTCGTTCATGAAGGAGCGCGGCCGGGCGAGCACGACCCGCGGCCCGGGCTGGCCGGGGGCGCCGAGGCGGCCCTCGGCTACCTCGGCGCGACCCGTCTTGTGCGACTTGAAGGGAGACCCGAGCCGACGGGCCAGCTCGTCGGCCACCAGGTAGCCGACGTTGTGCCGGTGGCCGGCGTACTTCTCCCCCGGGTTGCCCAGCCCGACCACCAGCCAGACATCGGCAGACGTCTGGTCGGTGGTCATGGCAGGGCCTTCCTCGTGATGGTGCGTCTCAGCGGTGGGTGAGACCGCCGAGAGGAGTCGGCCCAGGAAGCACCTGAGCCGCGCGATCACTCGCTGTCGCCACCCTCGGCGGGCTCCGCGGCAGCCTCGTCGCCGGACTCGTCGGCAGCGGCGGCGTCCTCGTCGGACACCTCGCGCTCGATGCCGGCCTCGGCCTCGGCCTCTTCGAGCTCGGCCTCCAGCGCCTCGGCGCTGACCTGCTCGGTGACGTTGACGATCAGCGTGTCAGCGTCGACCAGCAGCGTGGAGCCCGAGGGCAGCTTGAGGTCGGAGGCGAGGATCTGGGTGCCGGCAGTGGCGCCCTCGATGTCGATCTCGATGAACTCGGGGATGTGCGTGGCCTCGGCCTCGATCTGGACGGTGGCGTTCTCGGTGACCACGAGGGTCTCGCGCTGCGCGTCGCCGACCAGGTGGACGGGCACGTCGACGGTGACCTTCTCGCCCTTGCGGACGGCGACGAAGTCGATGTGCTCGAGCGTGCGCTTGATCGGGTCGACCTGGACCTCACGGGTCAGGGCGAGCTGCGACTTGCCGTCGATGTCGAGGTCGAGCAGCGCGTTGGAGCCGCCGTTCTTGAGCGCCATCATCGTGGCGTGGCCCGGCAGGGTGATGTGGATCGGGTCGTTGCCGTGGCCGTAGACGACGGCGGGGACCTTGTGCTCGCGGCGGATGCGGCGGGCGGCGCCCTTGCCGAACTCGGTGCGGGCCTCGGCCTGGATCTTCTCTGCAGACATCGTGTGACTCTCCTGTATGTGGTGGCTGGTTGGCCGGGGCGGAGAGCACAAAAGCCGCGCGACAGCGCGGCTTTCAAAGGCCGGCCCTGTCGATCACGGAGCTGGGAGGCTCCCTCGCCGAGGCAACTTGCCAATCTTAGACAACAGCCGGGGTACGAGGCGAATCGCCAGCACCAACTCCCAGGGCCAACGCCTAGTTGCGGTCGAGGCTGGCGCTGCGCCGGCTCTCGTCCTCGAAGAAGCGCAGCAGCGCTAGGCCGACGACCGTGTAGATGAGGCCGACCCCGATCTCGCGCAGCAGCAGCCCGTCGACCGCGCCGAGCCCACTGCCATCGGCGAGCAGCCGGGCAGCCTCGATCCCGTGCGTCAACGGCAGCCAGGTGCCGACCGCGGCCATCCAGGCCGGCAGGTCGTCGAGCGCGACGTTGACCCCGCAGAAGACCAGGAGCAGGCAGAAGACGACGTTGCCCAGTACGGCGCTCTCGCGCACCCGCAGCGCGACGGCACCCATGGCCAGGCCCAGGCCGGTGCATGACGCGGACGCGACCACGACCGCCAGCAGGATCGCCGGCCACGCGCTGCCCGGGATGTGCACGTCGAGGAGCAGCACGCCGGCGAGCACCCCGACCATCGCCACGCCCCAGCCGTTGGCGATCACCGGCAGCGCCCGGCCCAGGAAGAGCGGGATCCGCCGCGCCGGCGTGGCCAGGACGATGCCGAGAGTGTGACCCTCGCGCTCCCCGCCGATGGTGGCCCCCATCGCGAACAGGCACGGGATGGCCGCGTAGTTCAGCGCGTTTCCGATGACGTAGAACTCGTCGTTGCCGACGCCCGCGCTGCGCCCGATGTAGGCGAAGAGCAGGATCTGGCAGATCGGCGAGACCACCAGCGACGGGATCAGGATCCACGGGCTGAGCCAGTTGAACATCGCGCGGTAGCTCATCAGGCCACCGATGAAGAAGATCCGGACAGAGGTCATGCCAGGCCCCTCACGTCAGGGCCAGCGTCGCGTGCTTGCGGGCGGAGTCGACCAGCCGCTGCCCGAGGTAGGCCGCCAGGGCGGCGTAGACGCACCCGACGGCCGCGCACACGGCGAGGTCCACCCACGGGCTGCCGCCGTTGGCGGCCTCGCGGATGCCGGCCATCGCCCAGGTCGTCGGGATCGCCCACGACAGCGGCTGGATCCACACGGGCAATGACGAGACGGGGATCAGGAAGCCGCAAAGCAGCCAGCCGGGATACTCCAGCGCCGCGCCGAGCGCCCACGAGGTCCGGTAGCGCACGGCGGTGACCGAGAGGAAGAAGCCGAACAGCGCCAGGCTGAGCGCCGCCATCAGCACGCCGACCACGAACAGCGGCCAGCTCGCGACCTCGAGCCGCAGGTCGAAGACCCAGCGCTCCCACAGGATCGTGGCGACGACGCAGTAGAGCCCGATCGTCGAGAGGGCCATCGTGATCGGCACCAGCACCCGGGTCAGCGAGGTGGGTGCGGCGACCAGCAGCTCGAGGGTGCCGGCCCAGCGCTCACGGGTCAGCAGCGACGAGGCGATCACGCCCTGGCAGGTCCACATGCCCATGATCGCGGCGCCGAGACCGGCGTACTGGAGGGATTCCTCGTCGCCGTTGAGCCGGTAGACGAGCAGCGCCGCGGTCGCGAACATCAGCGGGAAGAACACCGCGAGCAGGCCGTCGAAGAGCGAGGTCGACAGCACCCGCAGCTGGAGCCGGTAGCAGACCCACTGCTGGTGGAGCAGCTGCCTCACCCGGGCACGTCCTGGGTGACCAGCTGGATGTAGGCGTCCTCCAGCGTCGGCTCGCGCGCGGAGACCCGGCCCACGTGCACGTCGCCGAGGCTCGCGAGGACCGTCTGGGTCACCTCTGCCCCGGCCTCGAACTGGACGATCAGGACCTGCTGCTGGCCGCGCTCCTCGACGACCACACCCTGCACCCCTGGTACGCCGGTCGCGGCGGCCACCGCGTCGGGTGCGACGCCGTAGGTCTCGATCTCGAGGACCCGCCCGGCGGTGACCAGACGCTTCAGGTCCTGGGGGGTCCCCTCCGCGACGATCTCGCCGGAGCGGATCACGGCGATCCGGTCGCACAGCTCGTCGGCCTCGAACATGTAGTGGGTGGTGAGCAGCACCGTCTTGCCGACGTCGACGAGCGAGCCGATCGTCGCGCGCAGCTCGCGGGCGCCGACGGGGTCGATCCCGATCGACGGCTCGTCCAGGAAGAGCACGTCGGGGTCGTGCAGGAGCCCGCGGGCGATGTGCAGCCGCTGCCGCATGCCGCGGGAGAACCCCTCGACCCGCTCGTGCTCACGGCCGGTGAGGCCGACCAGCTCCACGAGCTCCTCGATGCGCGCCTTCTGGCGGCGCGGGTCGACGCCGTACAGCTCGGAGAAGTAGCGCAGGTTGTCGCGCGCGGACAGCCGCTCGTAGAGACCGCGGTCGCCGCCGAAGACGTAGCCGATCCGGCGCCGGACCTCGCGCACGTCGTCGACCACGTCGTAGCCGAGGACCCGAGCAGTGCCCGCGGTCGGCAGCAGCAGCGTGATCAGCATCTTGATCGTGGTCGTCTTGCCGGCGCCGTTGGGGCCGAGCAGGCCGAAGAGCTCGCCGCGTTCCAGGTGGAAGGAGACGCCCTTGACCGCCTCGACCTCCTTGCGGCTGCGGCGCAGCACACCGGTGTGCGTGACGAAGCTCCGCTCGAGCCCCACTGCTTCGACGGCGAGGTCCGAGTTCACGCGTTGACACTAGGCCAGCCACCCCCGGCTTCTCGCGTCATTTACGTACCCTCATCCTGTGTCCCGTCCCCGAGCCCTCGTCGCCGCGCTCGCGGCCCTGCTCACGCTGACCTGCCTCGGGGGGCTCCTGGTCGCGTCGAACGCCGGCGCACAGGGCGCCGAGAGCGCCGGGAGCACCACGAGCACCTCGGGCAAGGTCGACGCCCGCGTCGGCACCCGCCTCTGCACGCTCCTCGGCCGGGCCTGGCTCGCCACCGGGTGCAGCCGCGCCACCTGCGAGCGCACGAGCGACCGCGCCCGCAGGAACACCAACGCCGAGGTGTGCTTCACGCCGTCCGGCCACTACTACGGCCGCCCGATCGACTTCCGTGCCTGCCGCTCGCTGCACCGCTACTGGGCACCCCAGGTCAACCTCTGCATCTCCAATCCCGCCCGCCACCGCGCGTACGTCACGCGGGCCCAGCAGTGCGTGGGCGAGTACAGCGACTACGTCATGGTCCGGGAGAGCCCCGGGGCGTGGGACGAGTGCGTGACGCCCGCCCGCCGCCGCCAGCTCGAGCGGATCGCCCTGGAGACCGGCACCCCGCTCAGCGAGGTCGCGGAGCAGCGCTCGCCCGCACTGTGTGCGCTGCGCGACAACGCGGAGTACGTCGGCGGGCGGTGCCGTGCGACCGACCCACCGACCTTCGCCGAAGGCGCGACGGCCGGGGCTCTGCTGGTCGGCGACTCGCTCAGCTGGCGTGGCGCCAACGAGCTGGCCGGGCTGCACCCACGCTGGTCGCTGGACGCGGTGCCGGGCCGCCCGGTGACCCAGCTGTCGTCACGCATCCGCCAGCACCTCGCCGCCCGAGGCGCCCCGGAGACACTGGTCGTCGCGCTGGGGACCAACCCGCGGGCGTCGTGGCGCAAGCGCGACTACGTCGCCGCCGTGGCCCTGGTGCCCGCCGAGACCCGGGTGCTCTTCGTGACGCCCTACCGCGACCCGGCCCAGAGCACGGCCTGGGCCGTGGCGCGACTGGAGGCCTACGACCGGTGGATGCGCGAGATCACGGCCACCCGTCCAGGCACCTGCCTGGCCGACTGGCGTGCCCTGGTCACCGACCAGCCCGAGCTGCTCGTCGACGGCACGCACCAGAGCCCCGAGGGCGAGGCGGAGTGGGCCGAGTTCATCTCGACGAGCTGGGACGCGTGCCCGCGACCGGCTGAGCCTCAGGCGTGACCGTCGAACATCGAGGTGACCGAGCCGTCCTCGAACACCTCGCGGATCGCGCGCGCGACCAGCGGCGCGATCGACAGGCAGGTGAGCTTGTCGAACTCGCGGTCGGGGCTCAGCGGCAGCGTGTTGGTGACCACGACCTCGGCGGCCGATGAGTTCTTGAGCCGGTCGACCGCGGGGTCGGACAGGATCGCGTGGGTCGCGGCGATGATCACGCCGGCGGCGCCGTCGTTCATGATCGCCTCGGCGGCCTTCACGATCGTGCCGCCGGTGTCGATCATGTCGTCGACGAGCACGCACATGCGGCCCTTGACGTCACCGACGACGCGGTTGGCGACGGTCTCGTTGGGCCGGTCGATGCGGCGGCTCTTGTGGATGAAGGCGAGGGGCGCGCCGCCCAGGCGGGACGACCAGCGCTCGGCGACCTTGATCCGGCCGGCGTCCGGCGAGACCACGGCGAGCGGCTGGGTGCCGTACTTCTCGCGCACGTAGTCGGCCAGGATCGGCAGCGCCATCAGGTGGTCGACGGGACCGTCGAAGAAGCCCTGGATCTGGTCGGCGTGCAGGTCGACGGTGATCAGCCGGTCGGCACCCGCGGTCTTGAACAGGTCGGCCATGAGCCGCGCCGAGATCGGCTCGCGGCCGCGGTGCTTCTTGTCCTGGCGGGCGTAGCCGTAGAACGGCATGACCACCGTGATCCGCTTGGCGCTCGCCCGCTTGAGGGCGTCGACCATGATCAGGTGCTCCATGATCCACTCGTTGATCGGAGCGGTGTGGCTCTGGATCACGAAGGCGTCGCAGCCACGCACCGACTCCTCGAAGCGCACGTAGATCTCGGAGTTTGCGAACTCGTAGGCCGCGGTGGGCACCAGGTCGGTCTCGAGGATCGCGGCCACCTCTTCGGCGAGCACGGGGTGGGCCCGGCCACTGAAGATCATGAGGTTCTTCTCGGTGGCCCGCTTCATTCCGCTCACGGTGAGGTGCTCCTGGGCTCGCGCGGGTGGTGTAGGGGCTGATTCTGCCCCCGCCGGTCGCTCAGCCCAACTCCGGGTCGTCCGGGTGAGACTCCTCACGGGCGGCCGCCTCGGCCGCCGCCGCCTGCGCGGTGCCGGCCCGTTTGGACTGCGCCCAGCCCGGCAGGTTGCGCTGGGGACCCGCGCTCACGGCCAGCGCACCCGGCGGCACGTCACGTCGTACGACGGTCCCGGCACCGGTCGCGGCGCCGTCGCCGATCTCGACCGGGGCGACGAACGTGTTGTTGGACCCCGTGCGGGCCTGGCGCCCGACCTTGGTGCGGTGCTTGGCGACACCGTCGTAGTTGGCGAAGATCGTGCCGGCGCCGATGTTGGTGCCCTCGCCGACCTCGGCGTCGCCGACGTAGGACAGGTGCGGCACCTTGGCGCCGTCGCCGATCACGGCGTTCTTGGTCTCGACGAACGCGCCGATCCTGCCGTTGGCGCCGAGCTGGGTGCCAGGCCGCAGGTAGGAGAAGGGCCCGACCGTCCCCCCCGCGCCGACCACCGCGAGCTCGCCGTGGGTGCGCACGACGCGGGCGCCGACGCCGATCTCGCAGTCCTTGAGCGTGCTGTCGGGGCCGATCACGGCGTCCTCGCCGATCACCGTCGCCCCGAGGAGCTGGGTGCCGGGGAGGATCGTGACGTCCGCTGCCAGCACGACGTCGGCGTCGATCCAGGTGGTGGCGGGGTCCATGACGGTCACGCCCGCGCGCATCCAGCGGCCCACGATCCGGCGGTTGAGCTCGCGCCCGAGCAGGGCGAGCTCCTCGCGGTCGTTGGCGCCCTCGGTCTGCCACGGGTCGTCGAGCGCGTGGGCCCCGACGGTGAGGCCCGCATCGCGGGCGAGCTGGACGGTGTCGGTGAGGTAGTACTCGCCCTTGGAGTTGTCGTTGCCGATCTGCGGCAGTGCCTCGAGCAGGAACTCCACGTCGAACGCGAGAATCCCCGAGTTGATCTCGGCGATCTCGCGCTGCGCGGGGCTGGCGTCCTTCTCCTCGACGATCGCCTCGACGTCGCCGTCGGAGTCACGCACGATCCGGCCGTAGCCGAAGGGGTCGTCGACGATCGCGCTCAGCACGCTCACCGCGCGCTGGGCCGCGTCGTGCTCGGCCGCGAACATCCGCAGGCTCTCGCCCTCGAGCAGGGGCGTGTCGCCGGTGGCGACGATGACGGTGCCGGTGCGTACGTCGCCGAGCGCCTCCATGGCCACGCGGACCGCGTGGCCGGTGCCGCGCTGCTCGTCCTGCACGGCCAGCACCACGTCGGGCAGCAGCTCCAGGATGTGAGCGCCCACGACCTCGCGCTGGTGGCCGATGACGGCCACGACCCGCTGCGGCTCGACAGCGCGCACCGCGTTGAGCACGTGGCCGATCATGCTGCGGCCAGCCACCGGGTGCAGGACCTTCATCGTCTTGGAGCGCATCCGGGTGCCGCCGCCCGCAGCGAGGACGATGACGGTCAGATCGCGTGACACTGCACTGCTCATGCTCCCGTGGGTTGTCGGTACCAACGCATGGTTTCACAGGTCGCGACACATGGCTCGGCGGCAGGTGAAGAACCCGCCTTACGGGTGGGGCGGTGAGCTCCGATGGGTCCGCTTGGGCGGGCCTGAGAGCAGCGACAGCATCCACCGGACAGACGCCGGCACTGCCTGCTCCTGCGAGTTGGTCGGCGAGTGTCCAGCTGGCCATCGTCCGTGAGTCACCAGGAACCCACGGTCTCGGTAGGTCTTGACCAGAGCCTCGGTGAACGCCACCGGAGCGACCAGGTCGAGCAGCCCCTCATCGATGCGGATCGGGACCTCACGCATCGGGATGTGTCGTACGTCGATCCGATCGAGCTCCCGGCGTAGGTAGGCCGCTGCCTCCTCGCCGCGCGGACCCAGGATGTCGCGCGGGGCGATCCCTCCCCAGGAGTCGGAGGCGCTCAGCCCGGTGAGGCAGCGTCGCTCGAGGTGCGGCCACAGGGCCAGCGCCCGTTCGCTGAGGCCGCCCCTTCGGAGCACCAGGCGCCGGAAGTGGGGATCGACGACAGCGAGTCCCTTGACGAGCAGGCCAGCGAGGCTGGTCAGCCCCTGCGTCACGCGCGGCACCGTGACCGGGGTCGGTTGGAGGGCCTGGAGGAGCACCTCCATCCGGGTGACCGGTGTGAAGGACGCGATGCCACGCAACGTCATGCCCGGCACGAGTCGGAGGCGGCGGTCGCCGACGTGCAGCGCCGCCACACCTCCCTCGGAATGGCCCGCTGCCACCCAACGCCCGTTGAGGGGCAGGATCCGGCGCACCGCCGCCACCATGTCGATCAGGGAGGTGGCCAGCGCCGGCCCCTGGAGGTAGGGGTGGCCGCCGGGCACGCCGAGGCCCTCGTAGTCAGGTCGGATGACGACGACCCCGGCCGCCAGCAGGGCTCGCGCCAGGTCGTCACCCTGCTGGGCCAGCCGGGTGTCCTCACCCGCGGGAACCTGGTCGCTGGTGGGTGCGCAGATGTCGGCCGCACCGGTGGTCATGTGCGCGTAGACGACCAGTGGCCACCCCGCGTCGGGCGTGGGCGCCTCCGGCACCAGGACGAGGCCCGTGGCCGCGACGACCTCACCGAGGGATGACGTGGTCGTGTAGCGGAGCACGAAGGCCTTCCCGGCACCCTCGAGCTGACTCGTCGGCCCGGCTGGGGAGCGGCGGATCGGCCGGCCTGGCTCCTGTCGCGCCGCCAGGACAGAGGTGGAGTCCGGTCCGGTCACCGCGGCGGGGGTCCCGGCCGAGGCCGTGGTGGCCGACGTCGTCATCGCCAACGTGATGGCTGCCGCGGCAGCTCTCCTCAGCATCACGCGTCAGCCGAGGTAGGGCACGGCAGCCAGGCCGATCCGGTTCGATGGTGTCTTCTCAAACCAGTCGATAATGTCGCGGTTCGCCTTGAGGATCGGAACCAGCTCCTCCTGGGCGACCGCGTCGATGTTGTCCGCCTCGTCGTAGAGATAGATCGGCCCGGCGATCAGGCTCACCGTGGGGACTCCGCAGAGGACAGCCCACGACGCGTCCGTGGGGATGCCCACCGGCTGGACCGCCTGGGCGTTGAGCATCGTCGTGGCACGGAGGTTGTGTCGAAGAATCGTCTGGATGATCATCGACTTGCCCTCCACGGACAGGTCCTCGAAGAAGCCGCGAGGCTCCACCTCGTCGAGCAGTAGAAGCTTGCCGTTGAGTCCGACCCGGCCCTTCTTGGCGATGTGCTCGATCGTGTCGTTCGCCACGATCCGGTAGGGGGTCTTCTGCTCCAGGACGTACTTCCGACCGAAGTGGTCATGGGCCTGGTAGCCCGTGAAGTGAGTGTCGAACGTGGTGAACATCAGCGTCTTGTCCCGCCGGATACCCCGTCGCCGCATCGCCCCGTAGTACTCCGCCAGCGCGAGGACCTCCGCCGTGCCGGAGCCGTCCTCAACTGCTCCCGGCCCCATCGAGTCGTGGTGGGACTGGACCATGATGGTGTCCTTGCTGCGGCCCTCGATCACGCCGATCGGCTGCCGGGCGACCACCTTGCGCCGGGTCGTGGTGAGCTTCATGGTCGCGGTGGGGTCCCGGTCGAGGAGCCTTCGCACCCGAGTCGCCTCGGCGCGGGTGATCCACATGCCCGGGATCGTCATCGGGGAACGGCGGTAGTACTCGTTGTGGTACTTGTTCGACGCGAAGTAGTCGGACAGGACGCCGATCATCCCGGCTGCTCCCGCTGCCTGTAGGGCATCGATCGTGTACGTCAGCGAGGTGATGTACGGGTTGGCCGACAGCAGCGTCTGGGCGTCCAGGATCTCACCGGACGGGTCGTTGATGAACTCCATCAGCGGCGTCAGCGCGATCAGCGGGGCGAGGAACTTCAGGTCGATCATCACGATCTTGCCGCGTACGTCGAGCCGCTCGAGTGCCGAGAGCGGCCGCTCGGCCAGATCCACCACCTCGGCGTGCAGTCCTCGCGGACCCAGGGTCCGCACCCCCGTTGCCTCGGGACCACCGATCAGTGAGTAGGAGATCGGGCTCTGGCTGATCTGCCGCCCGGCGATCACGAGGCTGGCGTCCTTGGCCGCCCACGAGTAGGACGTGGACCTCTCGAACCAGACCTTGTCCATGCCGGCAGCCCGCAGGCGGCGAGCGACGTACTCCGCGGCCTCGCGCCCTCCGGGGGTCCCGGTCTTGCGCGGGGCTATCGAGACCATGTGCTCGATGGTGCGCATCATCGAGGCTCTGCCGGGGAGGAGCGAGTCTCGAGAGGCGACGCCGGCGATGGCGCTGCCGCTCGCCGCGGAAGGGGCTGCCGAGGCGACGACAGCCGCACCGATCGCGGCAGCCGGGGCGGCGGACAGGATGGCGCGACGGCCGATGGAAGAGGGCACGTTCATGCAACGACTCCTGGGAGGGTGACGGTACTCACTCTCAAAGTAACGGTTATTACATATGAAAGTTACGCGTGGTCTGGGCCAGCTCCGAACATGGTGCTCACCCAGTCCGCGGCCAGGGGTGCCAGCGACTCGAGCCGCTCCCGGTCGCCGGCCTCCAGTGCGTCGGCGGCGAGCTGACGAATGCCGTAGACGCCGGAGAGGTAGGCCTCGAAGGGGAAGCGGTCACGCGCCCCCGGATCCCATTCGACGTGCTTGTCGAAGAGCAGCTTGGCAACGCCGGACAACGCCTCGCGCCGCCGTCGCCTGGCTCCTGGGCCCATGGCGTCCATCTCGACCTGGAAGGCCATCGCGACGACCGGGTCAGCGCTCAGGGCTCCGAGGTAGGCGTCGAGGACCATCCGGACGTACTCGCCCCACGGCCGACCAGCGCCGTCGATGACCGCGAGGCTGGTGAGGAGATGACCGATGAAGCGGTCGTAGGCCTCGAAGACGCACTCTTCCTTGGTGGCGAAGGACGAGTAGAACGACGACAGCGACAGACCGGCCCGCGAGCAGATGTCCTTGGGGCCGAAGTCGTGTGGCCCCCGGGCCGCGAGCAGCTCGGTGACCGCGATCAGGGTGCGTTCCCGCTGGATGCGCACGACCTCGTTCCGCCCCAGCGCGTTCTTGCCGCGCGGGAGAGATCGCGGCACCCGGAAGAACACGCCATCGGCGATAGGGCGGATCGCCTCGGCTGCCGACATTGCACGACTATCTCAGAGCCGGACGCCCGAGGGAGCCGACCACGGCCCGCGCGCTCAGAGCTCCGAGAGCACCGAGCGCAGGAACCGGCCCTCCTGGTCGGGGTCGACCGCGAAGTCGGAGTGGAACGCCTCCAGGCTGAAACCCTCCCCGCGAGGCACGTCGGGACGGCAGACCACCAGGTCGAGCCGGTGCCCCCGCAGCGCGGCCATCTGGTGCTCGTTGTGGGCCGGGTAGTTCTCCGACCCGACCACGACCACGTGCAGCGGGCGCTCTGCCAGGGCGATGTGGAACATCGCGCTGCCGGCGAACCCCGCGACCACCTCGGCGTCGCGGACCAGCCGGACCTGGTCGGCCAGCGGCAGGGTCTCGGGAGACACGACCAGGAAGCCCGCGTCCGCGAACCAGCCCTCGACCTCGTCGCGGTTGCGGCACGCGCGCTTGCCGTGGGTGCGGGTGAGGAAGACCCGACGTACCTCGCTCGGTGCGGTCCGTCCGGCGAGCGCGCTCCCGACCAGTTCCCAGGTGCCGAGGATCTCGGGGTGGACGAAGGAGCCGATGCCGTACGCCGGCGAGCAGGCCAGCAGCCGCTCGACCCGCACCGGGCCGGACGGCACCACGAGCGCCTCGGCGGGCACGCCGCCGGCCTCCAGCAGCTCCACCTGCCAGTTGGGGAGCGGCCGACCCTCGTGGCCCATCACGAGCGCCCGCAGGTCCGGGTCGAGCTCGCGGGCCCGGTGCCAGCCCCACAGGTGGGAGAGCTGCTCGGTCATCGCGTGGCCGAAGTGCTCCGGGAGGTGCGGGTCGAGGTGGAAGAACGTCCCCGGCAACGGCTCGGCCTGCGCCATCACGTCGTCGGGGCGCCGGAAGAAGCCGTGCGCCCAGTCGACCAGCACGGCGGTCCGCACCCGGTGCCGGGCGCTGTCCCGGAAGCTCTCGGGCAGCACGAAGTCGTCGGCCAGCACCGCCTGCCTCGGCAGGCACACGACGTCGCGGTAGGACCGCACCGACAGCGCCGGTGCCTCGACGTGGGTCGGCAGCGGGTTCAGCGGCGGCGGGGAGCTGGCCCGCACCTCCGCCCGCGCGTCCCACGACGCGGCCGGGACCGTGACCAGCACGTCGTCGGCCCGTCCCCGCAGGGTGAGGAACCGATCCGCCTCGGCCTCGCGGACCTTGGCCACGGTGTCGACCGTGACCTCGAAGGCGATGGCCTCGTCGGTGACGACCACCCCGGTCACCGAGTGCGCGAGCGCGGCCCGGTCGGCAACGGCGTCGCCGCGGCGGTCGCGACCGCGCGCCGGGGCGTGCGGCGGCGGGTCCTCCTGGAGCGCGGCGAGCAGGTCGTCCAGCCGCCCGGCCTCGCGTCGGTGAGCGTCGGGGTCGGGCTTCAGGACGAGGTAGCCACCGCCCCGGCGTACGTGGTGGACGAGTCGCAGCACCCGCTTGGTCGTGCCCGGGCCACGCGCGCAGTCGACCAGCACGTCGAGGCGTCCGAGCGCCGCCAGCCGCAGGTGCAGGTCGTCGAGGTCGCCGTCGACCTCGAGCACCACCGGGACCACGTCGTACGACGTCAGCAGTGCCTGGACGTCCGGCGGAGCCGGTTCGCCGGGCCGGACCACGAGGGCGACCCGACCCTCGCGTGCGTCCGCGAGCCGCGGGGCGAGCCAGGACCCGGTCACGAGCCGCAGTCTCGCACGCGGCCCAGCCAAAGCTCCCCGGGATGGAGTCGAACCATCGTCGCTAATCCTGATTCAAAGTCAGGCGGGCCCTGCCGGCAGACCAACCGGGGATAGGGGGAACACGATAGGCCCTCTCCGGGCTAGCCTCGGCGAGTGGACCTGCCCGTGATGCCGCCCGTCCAGCCGATGCTCGCCAAGGCGGTCAAGGGGGTGCCCGACCCGGCGAAGTTCGGCGGGCTGGTGTTCGAGCCCAAGTGGGACGGCTTCCGCTGCCTGGTGTTCAAGGACGGCGACGAGGTCGAGCTGACCAGCCGCAACACCAAGCCGCTGACCCGCTACTTCCCCGAGGTCGTCGAGGCGGTCCGCGCGCAGCTGCCGGAGCGGTGCGTGGTCGACGGCGAGCTGTTCGTCGCGAGCCTCTCCCCCGACGGCGACCGGCTGGAGTTCGAGGTCCTCCAGGAGCGGATCCACCCGGCGGCGTCGCGGGTCAAGCTGCTCAGCGAGACCACGCCTGCTGGGTTCGTCATCTTCGACCTGCTGGCGCTCGGCGACGAGTCCTACGTCGACCGGCCGCTGCGCGAGCGAAGGGCCGCGCTCGAGGAGTCGTTCGCCGGGCTGGCCGGCCCCTGCTACCTCACCCGCACGACCTCCGACCCGGCCGTCGCCGAGCAGTGGTTCACGGAGTTCGAGGGCGCCGGCCTGGACGGGGTGATCGCCAAGCCGCTGGACGCGCCGTACACCGCAGGTGGCCGCACCATGATGAAGATCAAGCACGAGCGCACCGCCGACGTCGTGGTCTGCGGCTACCGCGAGCACAAGTCCAGCACCCCGGAGCGCCCGCTGCTCGGCAGCCTGCTGCTGGGCCTCTACGCCGACGGCAACCTCCAGCACGTCGGCGTCAGCGCGTCGTTCACCGAGGCCCGCCGAGCCGAGCTGATCGAGGAGCTCCAGCCACTGGTGTGCGACATCGCCGACCATCCGTGGTCGGCGTGGGCTCGCCAAGAAACGGCACAGGCCATCGCCAACCCCGACTGGGTGCCGGGCACGCAGAGCCGGTGGAGCTCGGGCAAGGACCTCAGCTTCACGCCGCTGCGGCCCGAGCTCGTGCTCGAGGTGAAGTACGACGCGATGGAGGGCCGCCGCTTCCGGCACACGGCGCACTTCAAGCGGTGGCGCCCCGACCGCGACCCGGAGTCGTGCGGCTACGACCAGTTGGAGCAGCCTGTCCGCTACGACCTCGCTAGTGTGTTGAGCGGGGTCTCGACGGGCCCCATCGACTTAGGAGACGCACATGGCTGACTACGACGTGGTCCTGCTCATCGAGCAGGAGCTGAGCGCCGCCGACGCCGCCCAGCTGCGGTCGCTGCACGAGGGCCTCGACGACCCGGTGACCTATCACGTGCTGCTCCCGCTCGAGGACGCCGCGGCCCGGATCGAGGCGTCGATGGGGTCGCTGTCGGCCGGCGAGATGCTGGCGTCGCCCGCGATGGCGATGAGCGAGGTCGACCTCGACGCCGTACGCAAGGACTGCGAGGAGCGTTCGGCCAGGGAGCTGACCCACACGGTGGCGGCACTGGAGGCCGTCGGCGCGACCATCGGCAGCAGCACGGTCGTCACCGAGCCCCCGATCGACGCCCTGGCCGCCAAGGTCACCGCGGTCGACGGGCGCGAGGCGATCATCCTCACCCGCCCCCACGTGGTCGCGGAGTTCTTCCACCTCGACTGGACCAGCCAGGCCCGCCGCAAGATCGGCGTCCCCGTCCTCCACCTCCTCGAGCACGAGAACTTCGACGAGCAGGCCGGTGGCGGCGAGGGCGTCAGCGGGCTCTGAGCGACGTCCACCCCGTGAAATTTGCCCTGCGTCGACCCACCGACGCCCCCGAGCCGGTTGACGACGACGCTCCCCCGCCGCCCCCGACCCCTCCTCGCGGCCGGCCCGTCGCGGCGTACGCCGCCGTCGACGGCCGCACCCTGTGGCTGGCGGTCGACGCCGGCCCCGGCACGCTCGGCCTGCGCGACGACGCCGGCACCGTCGTGCCGCTGCGCAGCGCGGTCGCCGACGAGCAGCCGGGCTACCTGTCGGCGCGCGTCGACCTCGACGAGCTGTTCGGCACCGCGCAGGACACCACGGCGTACGACGCCGTGCTGGTCACCGGCGGGGGCTCGGCGAAGGCCGTGTGGTCCTACCCGCTGCCCGCGGAGAGCAAGGTGTGCCCCCGGGTGTCCGCCGACGGCACCCACCTGTGGGACCTGGCCCGGCGCGACGACGGCACCCTCCAGGTGGTGCGCGTCCCCCAGCCGGCCTCGGTGTGGCTGCGGTCGCTCCGGCTCGAGGGCGAGACCGTGACCGTCACGACGGACCCCGTCCCCGACGCCGAGCCGGAGCTGCGGCTGGCCGACCTTGAGGGCAACGTCGTCCTCACCCGGCAGATGACCCTGGGCGACGACGGGCTGCTTCGCGCGACGCTGTCGCTGGCCGACCTGCCGCCGGGCGACGAGGTGTGGCCGCGCGTGCACGTCGGCGACGTCCCCGTCCGCCGCCGCCACAACGACCTGGCCAAGCCGCAGCAGGCGACCCTGCTCCCGATGCTGTTCGGCGACGACCCGGAGACACCGATGCTGCGCTTCCGCTTCGCCCCCGAGGGCATGCTCGGCCTGCGGATCGCGGCCCGCGTTCCTGGCCGGCAGGAGGCGGGCGCCTGATGCGGATCGCCTACCTGATCGACGACGTCGACGCGATGACCGGCCCGGTGCGCTCGGCACTGACCCAGGCGCAGGCCCTGGCCGCCGACCACGACGTACGCGTCATCAGCGTGCGCCGCACCGCCGACGCCCCGCACTTCGCGGTCGACCCGTGCCTGCGGCTCGACTACCTCCTGGACCTGCGCGACCCGAAGGCGCCGACCCCGCTGGAGGCCGGCCTGGTCAAGCCGCTCGAGGCCAAGCGCCTGCGGGAGCGGGCGTCCACGGTCGCCCCCGGCCTCAGCGCCCTGGACGACCTGGTCCTCGAGGCCGCCTTCCCGGTGCTCGACATCGACGTCGCCGTCACCGTCTCCCCCGACCTCCTGCGGCCGGCCGTGATCCTGCTGCCCGACGACACGATCGTGATCCACCAGGAGCACCGCGTGCTCTCCGACCGCGTGACCGGGCTGGACACCCTGGCCGCGCACGCCCCGCGCGCCGACGTGGTCGCGGTGCTGACCGAGACCTCCGCCGAGTGGCTGCGCGACCGGCTCGGCGAGCTCGCGCCCGAGATCGTGGTCCTGCCCAACCCGCTGCCGATCGGCTTCGCCCCGCGCTCGCGGCTCGACCAGCCGCTGATCATGGCGGCCGGCCGGATCGTCCCCGAGAAGCAGTACTCCAAGCTGGTGCAGGCCTTCGGCGAGGTCGCCGACCAGCTCCCCGACTGGCGCCTGCGCATCTGGGGCGAGGGCTCGCAGCGCGGTGAGGTCCAGCGCCAGGTCCGCAAGTGGGGCCTCTACGACCGCGTCGAGCTCCCCGGCCCGACCACCCAGATGGCCGCCGAGTGGGCCAAGGCTTCGATCTGCGCGCTGTCCTCGCGCACCGAGAGCTTCCCGCTCGCCGCCCAGGAGGCCATGGCCGCCGGCGTGCCCGTCGTCAGCTTCGACTCGGCCTCCGGGCCCCGCGAGGTCATCGAGCACGAGCGCACCGGGCTGCTGGTCGGGCCCGAGTCGATCTCCGGCCTGGCCGCGGCGCTGCTGCGGCTCGCCTCCGACCACGACCTCCGGCTCCGGCTGGGCGAGGGCGCGCTCCGCTCGTCCAGGCAGTACGCCGCGTCGTCCGTCGCCGAGCGCTGGCACCGTGTCTTCGCCGACGCGCGCGCCCGTCGCGCCGGCCGTGGCCGGCTCGCGTCGCGGGCGCTCACCCCGCCGGCCCGCCGTCGCGTGGTCGACGGCTCCACTGCCGACATCTCCGGCCTCACCCCGGCGCAGGCCCGCCACGCCGCGCTGTCGCTCGCGGTCGAGACCGCCCGCGGGGTCACCGACTCCTGGCTGGTGGTGCCCGGCGACCACACCACCGCCACCGCGGTCGTGCTGCCGATGGCCGCACGCCGCGCCTTCCTCGACGCGCTCGCGGGCAGCGACCACCCGGCGTACCTCTGCCTGCGCGACCCCGAGATGCACGGCTGGCCCGAGCGCCGCGGCGAGATCGGAGCGCTGGCCCGCGACCTGCACCGCGGCATGACGTCGGTCGTGGCGCTCGAGCCGTGGCCCACCCAGGACGACGCGCCGACGGTGCTGTCGCAGGGCTGCAGCATCGACGTGGAGTTCTGGGAGAGCTCGCCGGAGGGCGACCTGCTCTCGCCGCGCCGCAACCGCTACGCCGACCGGATCCCGCACGAGGTGCCCGCGGTCGACCACGAGGTCGAGGGCGTCACGGTGCGCACCCTCCCCCTCATGGCCGCCCCGAGCGTGGCCCAGTGCGCCTTCCCGGTCGACATCGTCTACACCTGGGTCGACGGCGACGACCCGGTCTGGGACGCCTCCCGCCAGGCCCGGCTCGAGGGCATCGTCGGCACCGCCCAGACCCGCGAGTCCAGCGGCCAGGCGCGCTTCGTCGCCCGCGACGAGCTCCGCTACTCGCTGCGCTCGATCCACCTCTTCGCCCCGTGGGTGCGCCGCATCCACCTGGTGACGGCCGGGCAGGTGCCCGACTGGCTCGACACCAGCGACGAGCGGATCAACCTGGTCGACCACCGCGACATCCTCCCCGCCGACGCGTTGCCGACCTTCAACTCCCACGCGATCGAGACCGCGCTGCACCGCATCGAGGGGCTCGCCGAGCACTTCCTCTACTTCAACGACGACTTCTTCCTAGGTCGCCCGGTGCACCCCGAGGCGTTCTTCAGCCCGGCCGGGCTCAACGCCTGCTTCTTCTCCCCCACCACGATCGGCCTCACCGACACCGCCGACGCCGCGCCCTACCTCAAGGCCGCCTGGAACAACCGCAACCTGCTCTTCGACGCCTTCGGCCAGGTCACCACCAACAACCTCGCCCACGCGCCCTACCCCCATCGGGTCTCGGTGCTCGAGGAGATCGCGGCGCGCTTCCCCGCCGAGGTGGAGGCGACGGCCCGCTCGCCGTTCCGCTCCGACACCGACGTCTCGATGCTCAGCTCCCTGGCCCAGCACTACGGGCTGCTGACCGGGTCGTCGTACGTCGCCGCTGCCAACCTCGCGTTCGTCAACCTGGCCAACAACGACGTCGACCGCCAGCTGGAGCAGGTGCTCACGCGCGAGCAGGACTTCATCTGCCTGGGCGACCACCACGACCACGCGCTGCGCCAGTCGCGGCTCGAGGAGCTCCTCGCCGCCTGGTACCCCGCCTACTTCCCGGTCGCCGCACCGTGGGAGCTCGGCGGATGACCGCGGCGGTCACCTACGCACGCATCCTCGACGGCGAGACCCTCTGGCTGGCCGTGCCGGCCACGGCGGGCGAGACCCTGTCGGTGCGCGGTCCGGCCGGCGAGCAGCCGCTGCCGACCGAGCACGTCGACGGGCTGGCCGTGGCCCGCGCCCGGCTCGCCCCGCTGATCGACGGGGTGGATGACTCGCGGGTGGCCCTCACGTTCGCGCTCGGCGGCGAGACCCTCACCTACGACGGCGGTCCGCCGCCCGGGCCGACCAAGGTGCCGCCCACCCGCGACGGCCGCTGGCAGTGGCGGGTGCTGTCCGCCGACAGCGAGCTCCGGGTGACCCGGGTGGCTACGGAGCCGGTCGTGCGGGTCCTGTCGGTCACCAGCGACGACGACGGGGTGCTGCTGCGCCTGGACGTCGACGCCGGTGAGCTGGTCACGCTCGGCAACGACGAGCAGGTGCTGGGATCGGTCGCCGTCGCGGCCGACGGGGCCGCGCGGCCCGAGCTGCCGGCGGGCCGGCTGGCCGTGCGCCGCGACGCGGCGACCCTGCCCGTCGTACGACGTGAGCGCGACCTCAAGCGTCCGAACGCCGCCGTGGCGCTGCCCCAGGTCGCGGACGGCTGCCGCCTCCAGTGGCAGCCCGACGGCCGCCTCGTCATCGCCCCACCGAGCACCGGCCCGGTGGACCCGTGAGGATCGCCTACCTCGTCCCCACGATCCACGACCTGGGCGGCACGGCGAGCGCGATCGTCACCCAGGCCAACGCGATGTCGCGCCGGCACGACGTGGAGATCTACAGCCTCTACCGGGAGAAGGACGCGCCGCACTACGCGATCGACCCGGCCGTGACCGTCCACGACCTCGTCGACGCACTCGACCCCGATGACGCGGAGGGGCTGCGCGGGCGACCGCCGCTGCTCATCAACCCTGCCTGGGACCCCGGCCTCGACGCCCGGGCCGACGTGGCGCTCGAGGCCTTCCTGCCCGGGGTCACCGCCGACGTGCTCGTCACCGTCACTCCGGCGCTCCTCGCGCTCGCCACCCAGCTCGTGCCCATGGCCACGGCCGTCGTCCACCAGGAGCACCGCTCGTCCTCGCAGCGCACCTCGGGGCTCGAGCCGTTGCTGGGCTTCGCCCCCCGCGCCGACGTCGTGGCGCTGCTGACCGAGCCGATGGCGACCTGGCTGGCCGACGAGCTCGGTCCCCGCGCTCCCGAGGTCGTGGTGATGCCCAACGCGGTCCCGCCCGGCTTCCGCCCGCGGTCGCTGCGCGACGCGCCGCTGATCGTGGCCGCCGGCCGGCTGATGGGCGAGAAGCAGTACCCCCAGCTGATCTCGGCTTTCGCCTCCATCGCCGACCGGATCCCCGAGTGGCGGCTGCGGATCTTCGGCGACGGCCCGTCGCGCTTCGAGATGATGAGCACGGTCCGGCGGCTCGGTCTGTGGGACCGGGTCGAGCTGCCCGGCTCCACCACCGACCTGGCCAGCGAGTGGGCCAAGGCGTCGGTCTCGGCGCTGACCTCGCGCGCCGAGGGTTTCCCGCTGGTCATCCAGGAGGCCATGGCCGCCGGGGTGCCGGTCGTCGCCTACGACTGCCCGTCCGGGCCGCGCGCGATCATCGACGACGGGGTCGACGGGCTGCTCGTCGCCCAGGGCTCCGAGCCCGCACTGGCTGCCGCGCTGCTGCGGCTGGCCACCGACCACGACCTGCGCGACCGGCTCGGCGACGCGGCGCTGGCCAAGGCCGCGACCTGGGACGTCGAGGCGATCACCGCCCGCTGGGCGGAGATCTACGAGACCGCCGCAGCACGCCACGGCTCGCCGGCCGGGCGCAGCACGACCCGGCTGCTGGCCGGGCCCGCGCCCACACCCGTCGACCGGCACGAGGCACCCACCGGGGCACGGGCGCCGGGCGTGACGCCGGAGCAGGCGCGCACCACGGCTCACGAGATCGCCACTGCCGTGGCGGCCGGGGTGTGCGACGACTGGTTCCTCATCCCCGCGCACACCGCCGAGACCGTGCTCGTCCTGCCGATGACCACCCGGCGCGCCTTCCTCGACGCGCTCGCCGCGGCCGACCTGCCGCCGTACCTCTCCCTCATGGACCCGCCGCTGGGCGGCTGGCCCGGCCGCCGGGGCGTCCCCGCCGAGCTCGTCCCGCACCTCCGTGGCGGCCGCACCAGCGTCGTGCTCCTCGAGCCGTGGCCGGTCGTCGACGGCCGGCCCGCGCTGCTGGCCGGCTGCGGGCAGCGGGTGGAGTTCTGGGAGGAGGGCGTCGACGGCGAGCTGCACAGCCCGCCCGGGCAGGAGCCGCCGACGGTCGAGCCGGCCGCGGAGAAGCCGCGCACCCCCGTCGATGCCGTGGTGACGGTCGGGACCGAGCGCCGCGACGGCCACGACGGTCTGCGCTACGCGCTGCGCAGCCTCCACCTCTTCGCGCCCTGGGTACGCCGGATCCACGTGGTCGGCGCGTCCCCCGTGCCCGCCTGGCTCGACGCCTTGCACCCGATGCTCGAGCTGGTCGACCTGCCCGACCTGGCCGAGCAGGTGATCCACCTCGATGCGCACACCTACCTGGGCCGGCCGATCCACCCCGGACGATGGTTCGCCCCCGGCGTCGAGGTCGTGACGGCCTCGGTCGACCTGGACCGGGCCGACGTGCAGCGGGGGCTGTCCGACCTGCTGGACCGGGCGCAGGACTGCTTCCGGCTCGACGAGGACGGCTCGCCGGCGCGACCGCCCGAGGTGGTCGACGCCCTGGTGCGCGACTTCCTCGAGAGCTACTTCCCCGTGCCTGCACCGTGGGAGCGCAGCAGCGCCTCGAGCGCGGAGCCCAAGCGGTCGAAGTCAAAGGACCACGGCGACTGGAACGCCTCGTAGGACCAGTCGCCCTCGGGGTGCGCGATCTCGGCGGGGCTGAAGAAGTAGTCGATCGTCGCACCGTGGACAGCCGCGAACAGGTGCTCGTTGCGGGCGTCGTAGGACTCCTGGCTCAGGACGATCACGTGCTCGGCCCGGTGGGCGTAGGCGAGGTTGAACATGCCGGTGCCCGCGAAGCCGGCCACGACCCGGGCTCCCGCGAAGACCGCGGCCTGCTCCGGTTGGCTGAGCCCGCCCGGGCGGACGATCTCGAACCCGGCGTCGGCGAAGACCGCCTCCACAGCGTCGACGTTGCGGCACGGTCGTCCGCCCTCGCGTCGGGTCACGAAGATCCGCTCGGATGTCGTCCGATCCGGCTCGGCCATGCGCTCCCGCAGCCGGTCCCAGACCTCGGCAATGCGCGGGTGGGCGTAGAACGGTTCCTGGTTGTGCCACATCGGCGCCGCAGCGACCAGCGTGCCCACGCGTACCGGGCCGTCCACCCGCACGATGTCGTCGGGGTCGACGCCGAACCTGGTCAGCAGCTCGATGTCCGGCGGCACGCGGTCAGTGCCGGCGTAGCGCGGGTGGGTCCGGGTGAGCAGCTTGAGCTCCGGGTCGGCGGCCTTGGCGCTCTCCCAGCCCCACAGCTTGCTGAGCGCCTCGGTCATCAGGTGCCCGTAGTGACCGGTGTTGACGTAGTCGAAGTGGTAGTACGCACCGGCCAACCGGTCAGGGGGCGGGAGGGAGTCGCCCTTCAGCCGGGCGAACCGGCCGCGCACGTCGACCAGCCGCCCGTGGCTGAGCCGGTCGGTCAGGTGCCAGCGGAACGAGTCGGGGAGCAGCACCCCGTCGGCGTGGGCCACCGAGCCGGCGACCACCGTGAGGTCGCCGTCGTAGCGGCGCAGCTGGAGGGGCGGGTAGCGCATCTCGGCGTCGAGACCCCGGCCCCCGGCGCCGTGCACGGCGACCCGCGGCGGCGGCGGGAGCACGCCACCGGGGAGTACGGCGAGCTCCGTGGCGGCCAGGTCGCCCGGCCGGCTGTTGACCAGCCGCGTGGCCTCCGCGTGCCGGAGCTTGAGCAGGGTCTCGGGTCCCTTGACCACGCCGACCAACCGCTCGTCGGCCCACACCCGCGAGACGAGCGCGCCGTGCCGCGCCAGCCGGCTCTCGAGATCGCGGCCCGGGCCGACGGCCGTGCGGTCCACGACGTACATCCCGTCGGGCGCCAGGTGGGGCATCAGCTCCCGCAGCTGGTGACGGTGCCGGGCGGCGGGTGCCGAGGCCAGCACCACGACGAGGTCGACGGGCCCGTTGCGGCGCAGCACCCGGTCGCGCCGGGTGAGCCCCTGGGCCTCGCGCACCAGCAGCCGGGCAGCGGGGAACGCCTGCCGCACCGCCTGGACCAGGCCGTCGGGTGCCGCGGGGTCGCAGAACACCACCACGCGCAGCGGACGGTCTCCGCCGGCTGCCAGCGGCAGCCTGCGCAGAGCACTCTCGAGGTCGCAGCCACCTCGCTGACGCCGTACCCGAGTCGGCATTGTCACCCCTTCAACCTCACCCTTCACAGCTGTGGAGGTTGTTACCGAACGTTATACGTCGTGTGGATGTCCTGTTGCCTACAGGTGTAAGACGCATTCTTAGGTTTTGTAGATCGACACCACAAATGTTGATGACGGAGGACCGGGACCTCGCGGATCCGGGGGGATGACGCGAGGATCGGTCCACCGGAAGCATCAGTCCTCATGAGCGCTGGAGGGGCGACTCAGAGACACCTGGGGGGGTGTTGAGGACAGGTTGGATGGAACCCCGCACGGCGCCTCGCGGAGGGTGCGCCGAGCGGGGTTCCAGCCATTTCGGGCCAGCTCCTACGGGTCGATGCGGTTGCCCGCCTCGTCCCAGTGGGAGGCGACCTTCTTGCTCGGCTGCACCCGCGGCGGCTCGCCCGGCATCTTCGGGTGGTCCGGCGGGTAGTTGAGCTCGCCGCCCGGCAGCTCCTCCCACAGCCGGAGCAGCGGCTCCAGCGAGAAGGCTTCGTCGTCGATCGACGCCCAGGGGTCCCCGTCGGCGAGCCGCTCCGGCACCGTGAACAGGTTGAAGACGCTCGGATCGGTCACCCCGGCCAGCTCGTCCCAGTGCAGCGGGGTGGAGACGGGCGCGCCCTCGATCGGCCGTAGCGAGTAGGCCGACGCGATCGTGCGGTCCCGGGTGTTCTGGTTGAAGTCGACGAAGATCCGCTCCCCCCGCTCCTCCTTCCACCACGCCGTCGTCACCTGGTCGTCGCGCCGCTCCAGCTCACGGCCGAAGCCGATCGCCGCGTGCCGCACGTCCGCGAACTCCCACTCCGGCCGGATCCGGACGTAGACGTGCACCCCGCGGTTGCCCGACGTCTTGACGAAGCCGCGCAGCCCCAGGTCCTCCAGCAGCTCCTTGGCCACCCCGGCGACCCGCACCGCGTCGGTGAAGCCCGTGCCGGGCTGGGGGTCGAGGTCGATGCGCAGCTCGTCCGGCCGGTCGACGTCGGCACGTCGTACGGGCCAGGGGTGGAACGTGAGCGTGCCCATGTGGGCGCACCAGACCGGCACCGCGATCTCGGTCGGCACGATCTCCTCGGCAGTGCGACCGGACGGGAAGGTGATCTCGACGCTCTCGAGGTAGTCGGGCGCCCCCTTCGGCACCCGCTTCTGGTAGAACGCGTCGGCCTTCTCGCCGGGCCGTCCGGTCGCCAGCTTGATCTCCGGGCGTACGCCGGCGGGCCAGCGCTCCAGCGCCGTCGGCCGGTCGCGCAGCGCCCGCATCAGGCCGTCGCCGACGCTGGCGAAGTACTCCGCCACCATCAGCTTGGTGGCCTCGGGAGTGCTGTCGGTGGCCTCGTAGATGACCCGGTCGGGGCTGGACACGCGCACCGCGCGTCCGCCCGCGTCGACCTCGGCGGCAGGCGGCTTCGGCATGGCGCCGACCCTAGCCGGAGAGGACCGCCGTCAGCTGGAACGTCGGGCGCCGGTCGAGGTCCTCTCGGCCCGGCCGCACGAACTCGAAGCTCGCGGTCGTCACCACCACCCAGTCGTCGAGCACCTCGTCCTGGCCGAGCGCCGGCTCGCCGAGACCGGCGTACGCCGCCAGCAGGGAGCTGGCGCACGCCTCGTGCGTGGGCGGGAAGTGGAAGGCGTTGCGGCCCTCCTCGAGCCGCGAGCCGAGGAACGCGATGGGCCGGCCGAGGCCGGCACCGCACACACCGCAGACCCGGCTCAGGGCGCACTGTGTGACCCGCCGCTTGTCGAGCTCGCCCGGAGACGAGCACGCGAACGGCACTGGCACCCCGAGCCGCGGGTCGCGCGGCAGCTCGGCGAACGTCGTGGGCGCCGCGTCCATCAGTCGTGCTCGCGCTCGCGCGGGCTGCGCGAGTAGGCACCGAGCTCGCGCCGGCGGGGCTGACGCTCCTCGTCGGAGCGACGCTTGTGGTCGCGGGGCCGCTCGTCGGCGGTGTCGCGGCGCTCCGGCGGGGCCGGGTCGTCGGTCGCCGTCATGTGGTTGGGGAGCGACAGCTTCATGATCGTGCGGAACGTCTGGCCGTACTGCTTGTACAGCGGTCCGGTCGTGTACGGGATGTCGTACTTGTCGCACAGTGCCCGGACCTTGACCGAGATCTCCGGGTAGCGGTTGCTCGGCAGGTCGGGGAACAGGTGGTGCTCGATCTGGTAGCCCAGGCTGCCGCTGAGGATGTGGAGCGTCCGGCCACCCTCGAAGTTGGCCGAACCGAGCATCTGGCGGAGGTACCACTCGGCGCGGGTCTCGTCCTCGA
This sequence comes from Nocardioides szechwanensis, assembly GCF_900103935.1. Taxonomy (GTDB): domain Bacteria; phylum Actinomycetota; class Actinomycetes; order Propionibacteriales; family Nocardioidaceae; genus Nocardioides; species Nocardioides szechwanensis. The sequence continues at coordinate 395,621 of NZ_FNIC01000002.1, read as the reverse complement.
GCTCCTCCTCGGTGAAGTGCAGCGCACCGTCGGGGAAGTGCCCGCAGAAGATGATCATGTAGGACCACAGGTTGCGCGCCAGGTTGGCGGTCGCGTTGGCCTTGAGGGTCGTCTTCCAGTGCTTGCCCGACAGGGCGGGGTAGACGATGTAGTCCTTGAGTATCTGGTTGCGACCCTTCTTCACGATCTGACGAAGCTGACGCTTCATCTCCTTGGGGTCCTTCTCGCCCTTGCGGATCCGCTCGAGGTCGAGGTCGTGCAGCGAGACGCCCCACTGGAAGAGCGAGGCGAGCAGCGCGTTGTAGACCGGCTGGCCGAGGTAGTAGGGGTGCCACTTCTGCTCGCGCGCCATCCGCAGCACGCCGTACCCGATGTCGTTGTCGTGACCGAGCACGTTGGTGAACTGGTGGTGCACGTAGTTGTGCGAGTGCTTCCACTGCTCGGCGGGCTGGGCGGTGTCCCACTCCCAGTTGCTGGAGTGGATCTCCGGGTCGTTCATCCAGTCCCACTGGCCGTGCATGACGTTGTGGCCGATCTCCATGTTCTCGAGGATCTTGGCCACGCCGAGCAGGCTGCTGCCCAGCACGGCCGCCGGCTTGCGGGCCTTGGCCGACTGGGTGCCGGCGATCAACGTGACCCGTCCGGCCGCGGCGAGGCCGCGCTGGATCTTGATCATCCGGTTGATGTACGCCGCATCCTTGGCGTTGCGGGACTCCTCGATGTCGGCGCGGATGGCGTCGAGCTCGCGTCCGAGCTGCTCGACCTCCTCCTCGCTGAGGTGGGTGTACTCCTTGACGTCGGCGATAGCCATTTGCAGGTTTCCTTTCGTCTTACGGGGTTTCGAGGCTCGGCCGCGGGCGGCCTCGCACCTCAACCTCCGCGCTTCGCGCGGACCTTAGATGTCGAACGTGCAGTCGCCGACGGCGGCGGTGACACAGGTCTGGACGGGCTCGTTGGGCTGCCCGAACTCGTCACCGCTGCGCAGGTCGCGGATGGTGCCGGAGACGAGGGTCAGGGTGCAGGTGTGGCAGATGCCCATGCGGCAGCCGTAGGGCATCCCGACGCCGGCCTGCTCGCCGGCCTCGAGAACCGTCGTGGCGCCGTCGGCGTCGATCGTCTTGTTCGAGTTGCGGAAGGTGATCGTGCCGCCCTCGCCGCCCTCGCCGCCGAGCTCGAGCGAGAACCGCTCGAGGTGGAGGTTGTCCTCCACCCCCGCCTGCTCCCAGTGCTCGGTGACGGCGTCGAGCATCGGCCCGGGGCCGCAGGCCCAGGTGCTGCGCTGCTTCCAGTCGGGACAGATCCGGTCCATCTCGGCCAGGTCGAGCATGCCGTCGACGTCGGTGTGCAGCTCGTGCAGCGTCAGCTGCTCGTGCTTGTCCGACAGCGCCTTGAGCTCGTCGCGGAAGATCATCCGGTCCGCGGTGGGCGAGGAGTAGTGGAGCACCACGTCGGGCATGGTGCCGCGGCGGTCGAGGGTGCGCAGCATGGCCATGACCGGCGTGATCCCGCTGCCGCCGACCAGGAACAGGACCTGGGCGGGCGGCGGGTCGGGCATCACGAAGTCGCCCTCGGGCTTCGCCAGCCGGACGATGGTGCCGGGCTCGAGGCCCTTCACCAGGTGGGCCGACAGCAGCCCCTCGGGCATCGCGCGCACCGTGATCGAGATGGTCCGACCGCTGCGCCGCGGCGGTGAGCTCACGGAGTAGGAGCGCCACTGGAACCGGCCCTCGACCTGCACGCCGATGCCGACGTACTGGCCGGGGCTGTGGTCGTAGTGCCAGCCCCACCCGGGACGGATCACCAGGGTGGCGGCGTCCTCGGTCTCGGGGATCACCTTCTCGATCCGCCCGCGCAGCTCACGAGAGCTCCACAGCGGGTTGAGCAGGGAGAGGTAGTCGTCGGGGTGCAAGGGGGTGGTCAGCTTCGACCCCGCCCTGCGCACGCGTTCCCAGGGGATTGTGCCAGCCATCCGCTCAGTGAACATGTGTTGACTGAGTTCCGTCAACCAGCCTTGGGGGTGAAGCGCTCGGCGAGTTTGTCTTAGCCCTTACCGTGGAGACCATGGGCTACCAGGTGGAGAAGACCGACGAGGAGTGGCGAGCCGAGCTCTCGCCCGAGGAGTACGCCGTACTCCGCAAGGCCGGCACGGAGCGGGCGTTCACGGGTGAGTACACCGACACTGAGACGACCGGCGTCTATCGCTGCAAGGCGTGCCAGGCCAAGCTGTTCGAGTCGGACACGAAGTTCCACTCCGGCTGCGGCTGGCCGAGCTTCTACCAGCCGATGAGCGACACGATCGAGTACATCGAGGACACCTCCGCCGGCATGAAGCGGGTCGAGGTCCGGTGCGCCAACTGTGGCTCCCACCTCGGTCACGTCTTCCCCGACGGCTACGGCACCCCCACGGGCGACCGCTACTGCATCAACTCGATCAGCCTGACCCTGGAGCCGGTCGCGGAGCAGTAACCGCCCAGACGGGCCATGGTGGCCCCGGGTAAAGCGGCGTTGACTCTCCCCAGGCGAAGGGGAGAACCATGGCATCCACGAGACTTCTGGTCCGGATCGGCGCCCTCGCGCTGGTCGCGACCACGCTCACGGCAGGACCTGTCAGCAACGCACAGCCGGCGGCCAAGGCCGAGGTTAAGTTCACGATCGCGCTCGCCCCTGATGGCAGCAAGGTCGTGGGCAAGGTGAAGTCGGCGCGCGCCGGCTGCAAGAAGAACGTGCAGGTCGGGCTCTTCTGGAAGGACGTCGGCTCGAAGAAGTTCATCTTCGTCGCCGACGACAACAGCAACCGCCTGGGGAAGTACGCGATCCTCGGGCCGGGTCGCAGTGACATCCCGCCGGGCAGGTACTACGTCCGCACCCACACCAGCGAGAAGTGCAAGGCGTCGCGCTCGGCCACGATCAGGGTCAGCTGAGGCACCAGCGGCGTGGCGATGAGCCCTAGGAGCTGAACCATCCGGACGGCCCGATCTCGGAGCCCATCCTCGGCACGTACTGGTCGAAGTAGATCCGTGCGATGAGCTCGCGGCGGCTGCGCACATCAGCCTTGTCGAACACCGCCTTCAGGTGGTCCTGGACGGTGTACGCCGAGACGTGCAGCGTCGCCGCGATCTCCTTGGTGTCGACGCCCTGTAGGACCAGCTGGGTGACGTCCCGCTCCCGCTGGGTGAGCCCGAAAGCCGCCACGACCAGTGCCACGATCTCCGGGGCCGGGTCCTCCTCGCCAACCACGCCCTCAGCTGACGTCGACCAGCGCGGAGCCGATGACGACCACGTCGTCGCCGTACTCCTGGTCGGCCCAGTCCTGGAACGAGCCGTCGTCGTAGATCACGTCGACCAGGACGTGGCCGCCGTCGTCGGCGTAGGCGCCCTGGGCGCCGGGGAGGCCGCCGAGGTCCTCGGCCATCGCCTGGAGCTCGGAGTCGGAGTAGTCCTTCTCGGGCTCGGGCAGAGGCGTGGGCTCCTCGTACATCGGGTCGTAGAGCGCGCCCGGGATCGCCTCTGTGAGGGTGAACGACGTGCCGTCCCAGGTGCCGGTGACCGCGAAGGTCCCCCAGCGCACCTCACCCTGCTGCTCGAACATGCCCGTGTGGTCGGCCCAGTCCCAGTTGGTGATCGCCGGGCCGCCGCACTGTGGCGGGTAGGACTCGGCGACCGGGCCCAGGCACAGCTCGACCGAACCGGTGTCCATGACGGTGGCCAGGTTGGCGCTGCGCACCTGGCCGGGCGCGGCCGTCACCTCGGTGGGGCGCTCGAGGCCGGAGCTCCCGGCCGGGTCGGTGGCCGTGTCCGCGGGGTCGTCGCCCCCGCAGGACGCGAGGAGCGGGACGGCCAGCAAGAGAGCAACGAGGGTGGTCTTCATGACCGTAGGACGCGGCGAGCCGGCGTCCGGTTCCGCGGTCACCCGACGGGCTGCAGCATGGATTGGACCACTACGACGCCTTCGCCGTACTCGTCGTCCAGGCGCTGCTGCAGGGTGCCGTCGTCGTAGATCACGATGAGCTCGACCACGCCCCCGGGTGTGCCGCTGCCGAGGTGCTCGGGGAGCTCCGTGAGCTCGCGCTGGATATCGAGTAGCTCCACCTCGGTGCGCTCGGGTGAAGGCGTGCCCGGAGGCTCGTACGGCGGCAGCTGCGACGCGTCGTACTCGTCGGCAGGCACCACCTCGGTGGGCGTGAAGTCGCTGCCGTCGTAGGTGCCGGTCACGGCGAACTCTCCCCACCGCACGCCGCTGGCGCTCTCGTAGGTCTCATCGTCCACGTCGGCCCAGTCCCAGCCGACAAGTGTCGGCCCGCCGCACTGGGGCGGCAGCGAGTCGGCAGCGCCACCGAGACACAGCTCGACACCGTCACCGTCGTCGAGCACGAGGGTTACGCCGCTGGTGAGCAGGGGCGCGTCGCTCGGGTCATCATCGATCGCCGTGCGACCACCACCCGCGTCGCCGCAGCCGACGAGCAGCGCGAGCAGGAGCAGCGGACCGAGGACCCTCATGTGCGTCTGACGCGACGGTCAGGGAAGGCGTTCCACGAGCTCGGCGACGGGCACCAGGGAGCCGGTGTAGAACGGCACCTCCTCGCGCACGTGCTTGCGGGCGTCGGAGGCGCGCAGGTGCCGCATCAGGTCGACGATCCGGTAGAGCTCGTCGGCCTCGAAGGCCAGCATCCACTCGTAGTCGCCGAGGGCGAAGCTGGCCACGGTGTTGGCCCGCACGTCGGTGTAGTCGCGCGCCATCTTGCCGTGCTCGGCGAGCATCCGGCGGCGCTCGGAGTCCTCGAGGAGGTACCACTCGTAGGAGCGCACGAACGGGTAGACGCAGATGTGCTTCTTGGGCGCCTCGTCGTTGAGGAAAGCCGGCACGTGGCTCTTGTTGAACTCCGCGGGCCGGTGCAGCGCCATCTGCGACCAGACCGGTGCGAGGCGGCGACCGAACGCCGTACGACGGAAGCGGTGGTAGGCCAGCTGGAGCTCCTCGCTGGTCGTCGCGTGGATCCACACCATCAGGTCGGCGTCGGCGCGCAGCCCGCTGACGTCGTAGACGCCGCGCACGACCACGTCGGCCTCGGCGAGCTCGGCGAAGAGCTTCTCGACCTCGGCGCCCTCGGCGGCCCGGTCGGCGTCACCGAGGACGTCGTCGAGCCGGAAGACCGACCACATCGTGTAGCGGATCGACTCGTTGATCTCGCGGACCCGGGCGGCGTTGGACGGCTGGTCGCTCATGGCTCCATTGTGCCGGGGCCGGTCGGCGCCCCCGTCAATGCCCTCGCAGCCCGGTGGCCGGACTCGACGACGGCGGCGATCCCGACCCCGTCGTACGCCGCACCGCAGACCGCCAGTCCGGGCACCCGCGCCACGTCGGCCCGGATCCGGGCGACCCGCTCGAGGTGCCCGACGGCGTACTGCGGCAGGCCGCCGCCCCAGCGCTGCACGTGGACGTCGACAGGGGTCGCATCGAGCCCGGTGGCGGCGGCGAGGTCGGCCAGCGACGCCGCGACCAGCTCGTCGTCGGTCGCCTGGAGCGCGATCTCCTCGCGGTGCCGCCCGAGCGAGGTGCGCAGGTGCACGAGACCTGACTCCGCGCCGGCGGCACGGACCCAGCCCCACTTGGCGAAGGAGAACGTCGAGGCCTTGATCCGGCGACCGTCGACCGGCGGCACGAGGAAGCCCGACGACCCGCTCTCCTCCAGCACCGCGACGTCCTCGGCCCGGAAGGCGAAGGTCACGACCGCCATGGACGCCGACTCGATGCCGGCCAGCTCGGCCGCGGCGCCGGGCGCGACGTCGGCGAGCAGCCGGGCCGTCGGGGCGGCCGGGGTCGCGAGCACGAGTGTGTCGCACTCGACCAGCTCGACCGCCGTCGTGGGACCGACCGTGAGAGCGAAGCCGTCGGGGGTGCGGGCCAGGGAGCGGAGGGTCGCGCCGGTGCGAACGTCGAGCGCCGCGGCGAGGGTGTCGGTCAGCCGACCCATCCCGCCGGGGATGCCGGCGAAGACCGGGGAGTCGTACGTCGTGGGGATGGCCGCGGCCTGCTCCAGCAGTGAGCCGTGCTCGGCGAAGGCGACCAGCTGGGGCACCGAGGCTCGGGCCGAGAGCTCCCGGGCGTGGCCGGCGTAGACCCCGCCGAGCAGCGGCTCGACGAGCCGGTCGACGACCTCGTCCCCGAACCTGCGCGCCACCAGCGCGCCGACCGAGATGTCACCCTCGATGACCTCCGGAGGCAGCGACGGCTCCTGCCTCACCCGAGCCACGCCCTCCTCGGAGAGCACGCCGGACGCCTCCAGCTGCTCGAGGTCGAGCGGCACGCCCATGAGCGAGCGGGGCAGCGGGCGCAGGGCGCCGCGGGTCCAGATCCGTGAGGACGCGAGGGCCGGGTGCTCGACCTCCAGGCCCAGCGCCCGGGCCAGGTCGACGCCCTCGGGACGGCGGTTGAGCATCGCCTCGGCCCCGACGTCGACGAGGACCCCGCCGACCTCGTGCCGGCACAGCTTGCCACCGACGTGGTCAGACTGCTCGAGGACCACGACCTGGTGCCCTGCGGCGACCAGGTCGCGGGCTGCGGTGAGGCCGGCGATGCCGGCCCCGACAACGACGCTCGTGCCCACGTCCTCAGCATGCCAGTCAGACCCCGTACCGCCGAGGCCGGGTGCACGGTCGCGGTGGTACGGGTGTTCGGGGCCGGGAACCGCGGGGGCGCACGACACGTCGTACTCCCATGAACCGCAGCCGCCGCCTCGCGTCCATCCCCGCCCTCCTCCTCGTCGCCCTCGTGGCCGCCGGCTGCGCGTCCGGCACCGACGATGCCGGCTCCGACATGAGCGGCGACGCCGACGGCGCCGCGGCCGCGGAGCGGCCCGCGGACGCCCCCGCGGGCGCCGCCGTCAACGACACCGACGCCGCCCTCCGAGACGGCATGAACCTCACCAGCGAGTCCGCGTACGACGCGTCGGCGTCCGGAGACGCGCTCGCCGAGCAGGAGCGGGCCCTGATCTCCCAGGGCAACGTGCAGCTGCGCTCCGACGACGTCGGGGAGGCGCTGTTCGAGGTGCAGAAGGTGGTCGACGAGCTCGCCGGGGAGATCTCCCAGAACGAGACCGCCACCGACGACGAGGGCGACGTCAAGCGGGCCCGGGTCGTGGCGCGGATCCCGTCGGCGCGGTTCGCCGAGGCGATGCAGTCCCTCGAGGGCGCCGCCACCCTGATCGCGTCGAGCTCCAACATCGACGACGTCACCACGAAGGTGATCGACAACAAGATCCGGCTCGAGGTCCAGCAGCGCAGCATCCGCCGGATCGCGCTGCTGCTCGACCGGGCCCAGAGCATCCGCGACATCGTCAACATCGAGGGCCAGCTCTCCCGCCGCCAGGCCGAGCTCGGCTCCCTCCAGCGCCAGCAGGCCTACCTCGCCGACCAGACCTCGATGGCCACGATCACGGTCTCGCTCGAGCGCACGAAGGCGAAGGCGGAGCCCCAGGAGAAGAAGGCGGACGAGAAGGGCTTCGTCGCCGGCCTCGACAAGGGCTGGACCGGGTTCAAGAACGTGGCGGTGGCCCTCGCGACCGCGACGGGTGCCGCGCTGCCGTTCCTGGTCGTCCTCGTGCTCCTCGGGGTGCCCGCCTGGCGCGCCGTACGCCGCGTCGGCCGGCGCCGCACGGCACCCGCCGCGACCAGCGGGGCCTGACCCGGTCCGTGGGGAGAGGGTTCATGATGGGCGGGTGCCCACCGCCCCCCGCCTCGCTGTCCTGATCGACGCCGACAACACCTCCCCCAAGCACGCCGGTGCCGTCCTCCGTGAGGTGGCCCGCTACGGGCTGCCGACGGTCAAACGCGCCTACGGCGACTGGACCACGCAGAACCTCGTCGGCTGGAAGAACGCCCTGCCCGGCCACGCGATCCAGCCGGTCCAGCAGTTCGCCAACACCTCGGGCAAGAACTCCACCGACTCGGCGATGATCATCGACGCGATGGACCTGCTCTACGCCGGCCACCTGGACGGGTTCGCGATCGTGTCCAGCGACAGCGACTTCACCCGGCTGGCGACCCGGCTGCGCGAGTCGGGGATGACCGTCTACGGGCTCGGCGCCCGCAAGACGCCCGCGTCGCTGGTGGCGGCGTGCGACCGCTTCATCTACCTCGAGCTGCTCACCTCCGACGCCAAGGACGAGGAGCCGGCCGACGAGGCCGACGTCGAGTCGCCGCCCCGACGCCCCGACCTGCGCCGGATCCTCGTGGCGGCCATCGACAACACCTCGCACGAGGACGGCTGGGCCTCGCTCGGCGCGGTCGGCAGCTACATCAGCGCCAACAACCCCTCCTTCGACGCCCGCGACTACGGCTCACCCCGGCTGGGCGCGCTGCTGAGCGCGCAGGACTACCTCGAGGTCGACCTCTCGGACACCGGCCAGGCCCAGGTCCGGCTCCGGACGAAGGTGGTCGCCAAGAAGGCGGCAGCCAGGAAGAGGCCGGCCAAGAAGCAGGCCACCGATCAGAGCGGGTAGGACTGCACGAACTCCGTGAGCTTCTTGAGCTGGTCGGGGTCGGTGGACGGGATGACGCCGTGCCCGAGGTTGAAGATGTGGCCGCGAGCGGCACGGCCGGCCTCGATGACCTCGGCCGCGCGAGCGGTCATCATCTCGGTGGGCGCGAACACCAGGGTCGGGTCGAGGTTGCCCTGGACGCTGCGGTCGCCGACCAGCGGGACGGCGCTCGCGAGCGGGGTGCGCCAGTCGACGCCGACGACGTCGGCTCCGGCCTCGCCCATCAGGCCGAGCAGGTTGCTGGTGCCGACCCCGAAGTGGATGCGCGGCACGCCGTGGCCACCGACGTGGGCGAGCACCCGCGCCGAGTGCGGCATCACCAGGGCCTCGTAGTCGGCCGGGGTGAGCGCGCCGGCCCACGAGTCGAAGAGCTGGACGGCGGACGCCCCGGCGAGGATCTGCACCTCGAGGTAGGCCGCCGAGATCTGGGTGATCTTGCGCATCAGTGCGTCCCAGACGTCGGGGGCGCCGAACATCATCGCCTTGGTCTTGGCGTGCTCCTTGGAGGGCCCGCCCTCGACGAGGTACGACGCCACCGTGAACGGCGCCCCGGCGAAGCCGATCAGCGGGGTCGCGCCGAGCTGGTCGGCCAGGCCCCCGACCGCCTCGGTGATGAACGGGACGTGCTCGGGCGTGAGGTCGGGGATCGCGGCGACGTCCTCGAGCGTGCGGACCGGGCTGGCGACGACCGGGCCCACCCCGGCGACGATGTCGAGGTCGACGCCCACCGCCTTGAGCGGCAGCACGATGTCGGAGAAGAAGATCGCCGCGTCGACGCCGTACCGGCGCACGGGCTGGAGCGTGATCTCGACGACCAGCTCGGGGTCCATGCACGACTCGAGCATCCCCACGCCCGTGCGGACGCGGTGGTACTCGGGCAGCGAGCGGCCCGCCTGGCGCATGAACCACACCGGAGTGTGCGGGACCGGCTCCCCGCGGGCGGCCTTCAGCAGGGCGCTGTCGGCGAGTCCGGGGTGCGGTGTTCTCCGGGGCAGGGGCACAGACATGGGGACAAGCCTCGCAGGTGCGGTCCGGCGTGTTCGCATCTGGGTTCTCGTCGCCCGGTCCTACTGTGGGCTCATGGTGGTCCGTCAGGAGTCGCGCACCGGCACCGGTGCCGAGGCGAGCCCCCCGGAGTTCCGGGCGGCCGTCGCCACCATGCGCGCCGCCACCCTGCGCCCCGAGATCTTCTGCGAGGAGATGCCGGCGCCGCAGCGGATCGCCCCCTACGCCGCCGCCCTCTCCGCAGACGTCACCATCGACGGGACCGACGTGGGCACCGGCCGGATCATCCTGCTGCACGACCCCGCGGGCAACGACGCCTGGGAAGGCACCTTCCGCTGCGTGGCCTACGCGCGCGCCGAGATCGAGATCGAGATGATCACCGACCCGCTGCTCGCCGACGTCGGGTGGAGCTGGCTCACCGAGGCGCTCGACTCGCACGGCGCCGCCTACACCGCCGCCTCGGGCACCGTCACCCGCGTCGCCACCGAGAGCTTCGGCGGCATGGCCGACGAGGAGGGCACCGCCCAGCTCGAGATCCGTGCCTCCTGGACACCGCTGGGCAGCGACGACGACGCCGGCCCGGGGGCCGGCCCCGGAGTCAGCCTGGACGTCGCCCCCCACGTCGAGGCGTGGGGCGAGCTCCTCTGCACCGCCGTTGGACTGCCCCCCGTGCCCGACGGCGTGACGGTCATGCCCGGCCGTCGCGGCCAGCGGGGCACGAGTCGCTGATGACCCTGGAACCAGAGACCACGCAGCCCGAGCAGCCCGAAGCCGAGCAGGTCGAGCCCGAGCCCGAGCCCGCGCCGCTCGCCGAGCTGCTGGCCCTGCGCGACGGCCTGCCCGACGTGGTCGAGACCGAGGCCGCGCTGCGGGTGGTCTGCGACGCCCTCGCCCAGGGCACCGGCCCGGTCGCGATCGACGCCGAACGGGCGTCGGGCTACCGCTACTCCAACCGCGCCTACCTCATCCAGCTGCGCCGCGAGGGTGCCGGCACGTCACTGGTCGACCCGATCGCGTTCACCTCGCTGGCGCCGCTCCAGGAGGCGCTCGAGGGGACCGAGTGGATCCTCCACGCCGCCACCCAGGACCTCCCGTGCCTCAACGAGATCGGCCTCTACCCGAGCTCGCTCTTCGACACCGAGCTGGCCGGACGGCTCCTCGGCTACCCGCGCGTGGGCCTGGCGACCCTGGTCGAGACGCTGCTCGGGCGCCGGATGAAGAAGGAGCACTCCGCGGTCGACTGGTCGACGCGTCCGCTCCCCCGAGCCTGGCTCGAGTACGCCGCCCTCGACGTCGAGGTGCTCGTCGAGCTGCGCGACCTGCTGGCCGCCGAGCTGGTCGAGACCGGCAAGGCCGACTGGGCCCGCCAGGAGTTCGACTACCTGCGCACCTTCGAGCTCCCGGCCCGCGTCGACGCCTGGCGTCGTACCTCCGGACTGCACCGGGTCCGCGGCCGCCGCGCTCTCGGCGCCGTACGCGCCCTCTGGGAGCTGCGCGACTCGATCGCCGAACAGCGCGACGTCACCCCCGGCCGGATCGTCCCCGACTCCGCGATCGTGGCCGCCGCCCACGCGATGCCGCTCGACCGGCAGGCGCTGCTCGACACCAAGGGATTCCACGGCCGCGGCGCCGACCGCTACGCCAGCCGCTTCGTGACCGCGCTGCGCGAGGTCGAGGCGATGGACGAGGCCGACCTCCCGACCCGGGCACCGCGCGGCGACGGCCCGCCGCTGCCCCGGGCATGGGCGGAGAAGGACCCCGTCGCGGCCCGGCGGCTGGCGCTGGCCCGCGAGGCGATGACCGCGCTCGCCGAGGAGCGCAACCTGCCGGTCGAGAACGTCCTGACCCCCGACTTCCTGCGCCGTACGCTCTGGACCCCGCCCACCACGCGCCGCGGCGACGAGCTGGTCGACGCCGTCGTCACCCAGCTCTCCGGCTACGGCGCCCGCGGCTGGCAGATCGCGCTGGCCGCCCCGGTCATCGTCTCCGCCATCCTCCAGGCGGACGAAGAGGCCGCCACCGAGCCCGAAGTACTGCCCCAACCGGACGAGCTTCCTGAGGAACTGCTCGACGACGCCGTCGAGGCCACCGAAGACGACTAGGCATGCTGCAGAAGCGTGCGTTCGTCCTCAGGGCTAGGGGAGGTCAACCCGGTCACGCCGAGCGAGCATTTCCTCCGCCACGCGCCGCTGCTCTGGACTGAATCTCTGGGGGTCCGCGTTCAGGATGTCAGCGCCCACTATCCAGACGACCTGGAGATCCGTCTCCGGCGTCGGATGCTCGGGGTCCAATACGACGCCAAGTGACCAGCACGAGTTGGTCGGCAAGTTCTGGCGCAGCCAGTGCAGGACCTGCGGAACGTCGGTGTCGGTCAGCAGCAGGCTGTCCACCGACCACGAGCTGCTGGGGGCGTCCCCGCCCTCGTAGATGAAGACGACAAAGTTCGCGCTCGGCCCCTCTCGGACCAGGTGCCGCTCGTCGAATCCCTTCACATGCATAGCCGTGAGCGTAGGCCCGGGCTTCCGCACAGCGCATGGTCGCGCGCTTCCTGCACTGCTAGTCAGATACTGAGCCATGCAGCGTTGGTCATCCTCGGGGTCGCGAGGGCGCTGTGCGCACACGTCTTCGAAGCGATGCGACAAGACGACGTAGACGTCGTTGCGATCGGCACCGGCGGAGACTCGTTCCACGCTCCGGCGCTCGCCTTCTACGAGAGCCTTGGCATGACCCCGTTGCCCGTCACCGTCCACTTCAAGGAGTTGTGATCGTCATGAACAGTCCGACGACTTCGACAACCCAAGCGGCAGCAATCCTCCAGAGCTTGTCGTCGGCGGGAGTTCGCTGCTGGGTGATGGGCGGGTGGGGTGTGGATGCACTCCTCTCACGATCGACTCGCGCACATCACGACCTGGACCTACTAGTGCGCGTTGACGACCTGGCAGTCCTTGGCCGTTGGATGGATGCCAACGGTTTCGCAGGGCTCTACGACTGGGAGGAGAGCCAGCCCGTCGACCTCGTTGACGGTCGCTACTCAAGCGCTTTCCTCGCAGGCCACAAGGACGGGCGCGAACTCGACGTGCACGGATTGAGAGTCGGCGACGATGGCACCTTCGAACTCGCAACTACCGACCCGTGGGCTCTGCCAGCCGACACGTTGACCGGACGTGGGGTCATCGGTGGCCTCGGGGTCGCGTGTGTATCACGCGAAGCGCAACGAGCCATGCACGTCGGCTACGACCTCCCGGCGCACCACGTGACGGACCTGCGGTTGCTTGGCTTCAAGTAGCAAGGCACCCCTCACGTGCTCGCACATCGGCGTGAGCGTGCACGTCTCTCAGAGTCTCAATCACCCGGGAGACGGGACACCTCAGTTAGATGCCGGCAGCTCGCGACTCTGGACGTGCCGATGACCCCTCCGTCGGCGGGGTGTGGGGCGGTCAGGGTCGTCGACGGCGTGGAGGGTCGACCGGTTCGGTGGCGGTGTGGTCACGGCGGAACAGAGGTCCGTGCGGGGATTGCCACAGGTAGGTCCCGCGGTCGAGGACGTCGTAGGACCACCCGCCGTGTGTCTTCAACCGATGGTGCCCGCGGCAGAGTGGGGCGGTGTTGCACGAGCAGGTGGATCCGCCCTCGCCGTAGGGCACGGCATGGTCGATGTCGCAGCTGGTCGCTGGTCTGGTGCACCACGGGAACACGCAGTGGTGGTCGACGAGAGCGTCTTGCTCGGCCAACCGGTCGGGGACCTCGTAGGCGTTGACGTGGATGTGATCAGCCAGGTCGATCACGGGCTTCACGACGATCGTGGCGTCGGGGTTGCCACACCATGCCCGGATGGTCTCGGCGAGCACGGGTGTCCTGGTGTTGTCGCACCGGCCGACGGTGCTGCCGCCGTGGATGTGCAGGACCAGGGGCCGGGGCTTGTCGTAGTCGAAGGTGGCCTGCCCTCGGGCGAGGTCGCCGACCGCCATGGCACGTCGGACGTCGAGGGACTCCTCGCAGCCGAGCTCGCGCAGCTCAGCCGCTCGCTGGGTCAGGACCTGGTCGAGGTCCAGGGCGTCGGGCAGGTCCAGGGTGCCGTTGACCTCGACCGTGCCGGCCGGGGACACGGCGTGCTTGTGGATGTCGAACCTGCGGCGCTCGGTCTCCTGCAGGCGGGACTTCTCCGCCGCCTCGGGGTCGAACCGGAGCTGTGCGGCGTCGATCTGGCGTTGGAGCTCGGCGTAGCCGATCTTGTGCGCGACGAACGCGACCCTTTGGTCCACGAACGCCGCACCCGCCTCGGGCAGGGCCATGGTCCGCTCGGCGATGAACCTGGCCTTCCAGAACGGCAGGTCCCCGGCCGCGACGCGCTCCCACACCCGGGGTAGCCGGTAGCGGATCTCGAGCGCGGCGCCGACGTACCTCTTCGCGGAGTCGGTCGAGACCCCGAGTGCGGTGCCGAGCTCCATCACCGCGAACTCCGAGACCCACGGCGCCCCGTCGCCGGCCAGCGGGATCCCGTGGTCACCGAACGACGCCAAGTCCTCATCGTCGGTCTGATGGAGGACGCACCAGTCGAGAACGTCTCGGAGGACCCCGAGCTCGGCCCGGTCGCGGACCGCGCGGTGGGCGCGCAGCGACGTCAGCACCTGGGTGCTGTCGTCGGGTCCAGTCGAGCTGCTCATAGGGTCAAGTACAGCAGGGCCCACCGACAGTCCGAGGCCTCAGAACCCTTGGTACACAGGGGATTCGCGAACTTTCTGAGACTTTACTTTGCGGCCCCGACCGCCGCCGCGAAGCAGGTGTTGTCTCCTTGACGGCGAGACCCGGGACGCTACGCGCGCGGGCCCCAGTCCCGCGCGCGAACAGGTGGTCTCGAGGCTCGTCGCTTGCGCTTTCACACCTCGACCAGCGACGGGGTGATCCGCACACCGCCACGAGGTCGTCGACGACGTCTAGCCGGACGACTCGCCGTCGGTCGGGCTCGGCGAGGCCAGCTCCGGGTCGAGCACGACGCGTGACTCCTCGTCGATCTGGGTCGTGAGGGCCTCGACGTCGGGCAGGGTCAACGTGAGCAGTGACCGGAGGCTGGAAGCAACGGCGCGCTCGAGCACGGGCCAGTCGTCCAGGAGCGGCGGCACCACCATCGAGCGGACGCTGCGGGTGAAGACCCCGGCGTGGAGGGGCAGCTGCGTCGACTGGAGGAAGTCCTCGGAGACCGAGACCGGCAGGCTGGCGGGAGCGAGGTAGCCCTCCGCCGCTACGCGGGCCACGGACTCCTGCGACACGGCGTAGACCAGGAAGTCGGCGGCCTTGGCGATGCTCGGCGCGTCGGGCGACACGCACAGCCCGGTGATGTCGCCGACGGTCGCGGCGTCGTCGAGGATCGGCATCGGCATCACGTCGAAGTCGAGGCCCTCGACCCGGCGCAGCTCGGGGGTGAGCTCACGGAAGCCGGCGACCATGCCGAGCTTGCCGCGCTTGAACCACTCGACCGCCGTCGCCTGCGTGAGCTGCTCGTCGGTGAGGGTGAGCGAGGCGTCACGGAGGAGCTCGAGGGTGCGGGTGAGGGCGTCGCGCGAGTCGTCCTCGGACAGGGCCAGGGAGGTCGGGTTGTCGTCGTCGTCGAAGAGCTCGCCACCACCGGAGTAGATAAACGGCGCGAGCCCGCGCAGCGTCGGGTCGATGTGTACGCCGCGCGTGTCACGCCGCGGGCGGGTCGCGAACTGCGCCGCCGCCGTGAACTGCTCGAACGTCCACTCCTCGTGGAGGTCGTCCTCGGGCGCGGGCAGCCCCTGCTGACGCATCCGCTCGAAGTCGATCAGGTCGGTGTTGTAGTAGATGACCATCGGCGAGATGCCGTAGGGCATGCACTGGAGCTCGTTGTCGGCCGAGAACGCCAGCAGCGCGTCGCGCGCGTAGTCGTCGGAGTAGTCGACACCGCGCTCGTCGAGCAGCTCGAGCAGCGGCTTGTTGAGCCCGGCCGCTCGCAGCTCGGCGAGGTCGCCGCGGGAGGCGAGGTAGAGGTCGGGAATCTCGGAGGTGTCTCCCGCTTCCGGGTCGGACGCCCGGCGGAGCGCGGCCGCGAACGCGTCGTGACTCGGCCAGTTGACCAGCTCGATCTCGGTCGCCTCGGCCTCGGCGTTGTAGGTCTCGACGAGGTCCTCGTAGGCCGCGACCTCCTCCTTGGCGCCCCAGACCCCGAACGTGAGCGTGGTCGGCTTCGGCGGCTTGGTGGAGGTGGTCGGGGACGGCGAAGGGTCCGGGGTGGTGCCGTCACAGGCGGCGAGCCCGAGGGCCAGGAGGATCGCGAGACCGCCGACGGCCACCCTGTGCCGGCCCGCGCTGATCCCGCCGTGCCTCATCTGACTCCCCGTTGGACGTGCGTACGAAGGCGCCACCCTACCCGGAGAGGAACCGCCTGGCCTCGGCGATAACCGCGTCGAAGGTGGCGGCGTCGAGGACGGCCCCCTCACGCCGTACGGCGTCGGACTCCAGCACCAGCAGCCGGTCCAGCCGGACCTCGCTGGGTCGTCCCTCGCGGTCCCAGCCGCCGCTGCCGACGTCCATCCAGTGCCGGCCATGGAGCGCCTCGTCGTCGGCGTCGAGGTCGTGGTCCTGGCTGGAGAGCATCAGTGCGAGCCACTGCTCCCCGCCCGAGGCCTCGCCACCCGTGCGTCGCCCGATCAGCAGCACCGGCCGGTCCTTGCCCTGGCTCGGGTCGTCCTCGTAGGGCACCCACGCCCACACGACCTCGCCCGGGTCGGGCTCGCCGTCCACCTCGGGCCAGTAGCCGATCTCGTCGGGACTCTCGTCGGGACTCACGTCGGGGCTCACACGAGCAGACTAGGTGAGTGCGTCGGACCGGGAGCGCCTCACGGCGCGTGGCCGCTCGTAGCGGCTTATTTTGGGACCCGGGGCTGCCGCGGCCCGACGCACTCGTTGTTCATTTTAGCCGGTCAGGCCAGCCCGCGCGTCAGTTCGACGTGGGCGGCGGCCTCCAGCTGCTCGGCCAGCAGCAGCATCCGCTTGACGTCGGCCTCGGTCGGGCCGGACAGCGTGGCCCGGCCGGTCGCGACCACCCGGGCGAACGCCGCGGCGCGGAACAGGACGTCGGCGAAGTCGCTGCCGGCGATGCCCCGGAGCACCTGGTCGACCATCGCCCGCAGCTCGTCGACCCCCGGGGGGTCGGCCACCCCGGCGACGACCCGCGCCACCTGGGCGTGCGCGCGGCCGGCCTCGAACTCGCGCGCGACCGTCTGCGAGTCGGCGTAGACCCACGAGCGCAGCAGGAAGAGCCGCCACAGGCAGCCGGCGAGCGAGTCGGCCGGGGAGCCCGACCACACCTCGGCGATGGACTCGATGCCCTCGGTGTCGGCCAGGTGCAGCAGCCGCTCGGCCACCGCGTCGTCGTCGCTGTCGCGAGCGCCCCGCACCAACAGCGCCGCCGCCCGGTCGCCCGCCTCGGTGACCAGCGCCGGGTCCTGGCCGCCGACGATCTCGTCGAAGAAGGCGCTGCCCCGCTGCATCGGTCGGTGGTGCGGCCGGTCGCTCATGGCCTCAGGCTACGACGCACCACTCAGCGCCTTGCGGATGCGCTGGTCGCTGACGGGGTAGGCGGTACGGAGGTGCTGGGCCCACAGCGAGACGCGGAACTCCTCCAGCATCCAGCGCACCTGTCGCAGACGATCGCCCGGCGGCCGGTCGGCGGGCAGTGCCGCCACCTGGTGCAGGTAGGCCTCCTGGAGGTCGGTCACCCGGTCCATCAGCGCCCGGTCCTGGTTGACCGCCGGGCCGCCCCCACCCAGCCGGTCGCGACGGTGCTGCAGGGCCGTGAGGTAGCGGACGTAGGAACGCAGCTGCACCACCCCGGCCTGCCCCACGAACCCACGTCCCACCAGTCGTTCGAGCTGCCCCTTCATGTCGGCCAGCGCGGGCAGCATCGGCAGGTCGGCCCGCCCCGCGAGCGCCTTGTCGGTGGTGCGCCACGCGTCCAGGACCCGCACCACCTCGGCCACGACGCCGGCAAGCTCGGCCTGCTGGGCGTGGCCGGCCGCGGCCAGCAGGACGTCGTACGCCGCCTGGTCACGCACCGCGGGGTGCGCGTCGACGACGGCCTGGAGCACGGCGTGGCGGCAGTCCTCGAGCAGCTCCGCGACGGAGGGGTACGGCGACCCCGCGAGGCCGAGCTTGTCCGCGTTGGACAGGCTGTCGAGCACCGCGCGGTCGGCGCGCGGCAGCCCGAGCGCGAGCAGCCGGGTGACCCCGAGGCGGTGGCGGGCGTCGCGCTCGTCCTCGGAGCCGAAGACGGCCAGGCCGACCGACGCGCCCTCGTCGACGAGGCCGGGGTAGCCCTGCACGTCGTGGCCGGCACGGACCTGGCGGAAGGACTCCTCGACGGTCCCGAACGTCCACGTGGTCTGGCCGTGGCGCGCGAGCCCGCTGTCGCTGGCGACCTCGGCCAGGGCCTGGGCGAACTGCGGGCGCAACGGCTCCTTGAGCGCCTCGAGGTCCTTACCCCGGGCCTGCTCGCGGCCGTCGGCGCCGACGACGCGGTAGGTCGGGCGCAGGTGCTGGGGCACCTTGGTCCAGTCCCACGCCGCGCGCGGCACCACGACGCCGGTGGTCGAGCGCAGGTGCCGCTCGAGCGCGTCGAGCAGCGACTCCTCACCGGCGGGCACGGCGGCGAGGAAGGCACGCGCGGTGTTGGGCGCCGGCACGAAGCTCACCCGCAGCGACTTGGGCAGGCTGCGGATCAGGCTGGTCACGAGCTCCTCGCGCAGGCCGGGCACGTTCCATGAGAAGTCGTCGGCGCCGACCCGGTTGAGGGTGGCGACCGGCACGTCGATGGTGAGGCCGTCGTCGGCGCTGCCCGGCTCGAAGTGGTAGCTGATCGGGAACGTCAGCCCCTCGCTCGACCACTGCTCGGGGTAGTCCTGCTCGCGGATCTCGTCGGCCGACTCGTGGCGCAGCATCGCCGGGTCGAAGGTGAGGAAGTCGGGGTTCTCGCGGCGCTTGACCTTCCACCACTGGTCGAAGTGCGCGCCACTGACGACGTCGCGCCCGACGCGGGCGTCGTAGAAGTCGAACAGGGTGTGCTCGTCGACCACGATGTCGCGGCGGCGCAGGCGGTGCTCGAGCTCCTCGACCTCCTCGAGCAGGGCCCGGTTGTGCTCGAAGAACTTCTGGTGCGTCGACCACTCGCCGTAGACCAGCGCGTGCCGGATGAAGAGCTCACGGCTGTACTCCGGGTCGACCTTGCCGAAGCCCACGAGGCGGTCGGCGACCAGCGGTACGCCGTACAAGGTCACCTTCTCGTGCGCCATCACCTGGGCACGCTTCTTGGACCAGTGCGGCTCGGAGTAGCTGCGCTTGACCAGGTCGCCACCGAGGCGCTCGGCCCACTCGGGCTGGATCGACGCGTTCTGACGGGCCCACAGCCGGGAGGTCTCGACGAGCTCGCCGGCCATCAGGAACGTCGGTTGCTTCTTGGCCAGGGCGCTGCCCGGGAAGATCGCGAACTTCGCGCCGCGCGCGCCGATGTACTCACGCATCGGGCGGCGCCCGCCGCGTCCGCGGCCGGACTCCTGCTCGCGCTCCTCCAGCAGCCCGATGTGGCTGAGCAGCCCCGACAGCAGCGCCTGGTGGATGCCGTCGGAGTCCATGCCGTCCTTGACGGGCCCGACCTCGATCCCCATCTCCTTCGCGACGCGGCGCAGCTGGGACTCGAAGTCCTGCCACTCGCGCACCCGCAGGTAGTTGAGGAACTCCCGCTTGCACAGCCGGCGGAACGCGCTGCTCCCGAGCTCGGCCTGCTGCCCCTTGAGGTAGCGCCAGAGGTTGAGGAACGTCAGGAAGTCGGAGCGCTCGTCCTTGAAGCGGTTGTGCATCTCGTCGGCCTGCTGGCGCATCTCGACCGGGCGCTCGCGGGGGTCCTGCAGCGAGAGGGCGGCCGCGATGACCACGACGTCGCGCACGCAGTCGAGCCGCTCGGCCTCGATGATCATCCGCGCCAGGCGGGGGTCGATCGGGAGCC
Organism: Nocardioides szechwanensis; assembly: GCF_900103935.1. Taxonomy (GTDB): domain Bacteria; phylum Actinomycetota; class Actinomycetes; order Propionibacteriales; family Nocardioidaceae; genus Nocardioides; species Nocardioides szechwanensis. The sequence continues at coordinate 376,064 of NZ_FNIC01000002.1, read as the reverse complement.
GGGCCAGGCGCCGGCCGAGCTTGGTGAGCTTGCCCTCCGACAGCGCGCCGAGCTCCTCGAGCAGCTGCACGCCGGCGTTGACGTTGCGCTTGTCGGGCGGCTCCACGAACGGGAAGCGCCCGACGTCGCCCAGCCCCAACGAGGCCATCTGGAGGATGACCGAGGCCAGGTTGGTGCGCAGGATCTCGGGCTCGGTGAACTCCGGGCGGGACTCGAAGTCCTCCTCGGAGTAGAGCCGGATCGCGATGCCGGCCGCGACCCGGCCGCACCGGCCGGAGCGCTGGTTGGCCGACGCCTGGCTGATCGCCTCGATCGGCAGCCGCTGCACCTTGGTGCGCACCGAGTAGCGCGAGATCCGCGCGACGCCCGAGTCGACGACGTACCGGATGCCCGGGACGGTCAGCGAGGTCTCGGCGACGTTGGTCGAGAGCACCACCCGGCGTCCGGAGTGGGCGGAGAAGACGCGGTGCTGCTCGGCGGCCGACAGCCGGGAGTAGAGCGGCACGATCTCGACCGTGCCCAGCCGCTCGAGCTTGGCGTCACCGAGGGCGTCGGCGGTGTCGCGGATCTCGCGCTCGCCGGGCAGGAACACCAGGATGTCGCCGGGGCCCTCCGCACACAGCTCGCGTACGGCGTCGACGATCGCCTCGGTCTGGTCGCGGACGACGGTCTCGCCCTCCTCGTCCTCCTCGGGCCGCTCGACCAGGGGCCGGTAGCGGACCTCCACGGGGTAGGTGCGGCCCGAGACCTCGATGACCGGGGCGTCGAAGTGCTTGGCGAAGCGCTCGACGTCGATGGTCGCGCTGGTGATGATCAGCTTGAGGTCGGGCCGCTGCGGGAGCAGCCGACGCAGGTAGCCGAGCAGGAAGTCGATGTTGAGGCTGCGCTCGTGGGCCTCGTCGATGATGATCGTGTCGTACTTCAGCAGCTTGCGGTCGCGCTGGAGCTCGGCGAGCAGGATGCCGTCGGTCATCAGCTTGACGCGGCTGGCCTTCGACGTGCGGTCGGTGAACCTCACCTGGTAGCCGACCAGGTCGCCGAGCTCGGTGCCCAGCTCCTCGGCGATCCGCTCCGCCACCGACCGTGCCGCGATCCGGCGGGGCTGGGTATGGCCGATCAGCTTGCCGTCTCCCCCGTCCGCACGCCCCTGGCCGCGGCCCAGCTCCAGGCAGATCTTGGGCAGCTGCGTGGTCTTGCCGGAGCCGGTCTCCCCGGCCAGGATCACGACCTGGTGGTCGCGGATCGCGGCGGCGATGTCGTCACGCCGCTGGCTGACGGGCAGCTCCGCGGGGTAGACGATCTGGAGCTGGTCGGTCATGGCTGGGCCCATTCTGCCTTGTGCGCCCGCATCCGCTCACCAGGTTTCCGTCTTGCTAGAACACGTTCTAGTTGCGAGGATCGCGCGGTGATGGAGATGCAGGACGGGCAGCAGCAGTACGACGTGGTCGTGGTCGGCTCCGGCGGCGGCGCCCTGGCCGGCGCCGCGGTGGCCGCCAGGGCGGGGCTCTCGGTGCTCGTCGTCGAGAAGACGGCCATGATCGGCGGCACCTCGGCCTACTCCGGTGGCGCCTGCTGGCTGCCCGGCAGCCAGGTGCAGCAGCGCGCGGGGATCCCCGACTCGACCGAGTCGGCGCGGACCTACCTCGCCGCGATCCTCCAGGACCCGGATGCCGCCAAGGTGGAAGCCTTCCTCGCGCACGCTCCGGAGCTGGTCGCCGAGCTCGAGGCCGATGAGGGCATCGACTTCGAGTGGCTGCCATTCCCGGAGTACTACGACGCCCCGGGCCGGGTGCCGTTCGGCAGGTCCATCCAGCCCACCAACATCAAGCGCGGCGAGCTGCCTGCGGAGGTGGCGGACCTGGTCCGCCCGCCCGTGGAGCGCGACCGCGCCGGGGAGCCGGGCCGCAACACCCTCAGCGGCGGCCAGTCACTGATCGCCCGGCTCGCCGCCGTCGTGGTGCGCGAGGGCGGCGAGATCCGCACCAACCTGCCGGTCACCGGGCTGCTCACCGACGACACCGGGCGGGTCACCGGTGTGGCCGCGATGACCCCCGAGGGACCGGTCACGTTCGGCGCCTCCCGTGGGGTCCTGGTCGCCGCCGGCGGGTTCGAGGGCAACCAGGCACTGCGCGAGCAGCACGGCGTACCGGGAGACGTGGCGTGGACGATGGCGCCGCAGGGCACCAACACCGGCGAGCCGATCGAGGCCGCCATCACCCTCGGGGCGGCTGCGGACTTCAGCGCCGTCGGCTGGTTCTGTCCCGGGCTGGAGCACCCCGACGGCAGCGGCTCCTTCACCCTCGGCTTCCGCAGCGGCCTGATGGTCGACGCCCACGGTCGCCGCTACGCCAACGAGTGCCTGCCCTACGACCGCTTCGGCCGCGAGATGGCTCCTGCCTTCGACGGGGACGACGCACGGGTGCCGTCGTGGTTCGTCTTCGACTCCCGCGAGGGCGGACGGCTGCCCGCGATCGCGATGCCCGAGGGCGACCCGGCCGACCACCTCGCCGCCGGCACCTGGGTGCAGGCCGACACGCTGGAGCAGCTCGCCGACGCCATCGGCGTACCCACGGACGCGCTGACCTCGACGGTCGAGCGGTTCAACGGCTTCTGCGAGACCGGCAAGGACGACGACTTCGGTCGCGGCGAGGACGAGTACGACACGTTCTTCGCGGGCGGGACCGGCCCCAACAAGGCGCTCACCCCCTGCGACCAGGCGCCGTTCTACGCCGCCCGCTTCGTGCTCTCCGACCTCGGCACCAAGGGCGGCCTGGTCACCGACAGCGCCGGTCGCGTGCTGCGCGAGGACGGCTCCGCCATCCCCGGCCTCTACGCCTCCAGCAACTCGGCGGCCTCGGTCTTCGGCCCGGTCTACCCAGGTCCGGGGGCGCCGCTCGGCTCCGCGATGGTCTTCGCCTCGCTCGCCGTGAGGGACATGCTGGGCTAGGTGGTGTCTCCCGAGCTGTCGGTGGCGCCGCTGCTGTCGGGCTGAACGTCGTCCTGCGGGGTCATCGCCGGCGGTCCGCCGCCGTTGCCGCCCGGGGGCGCCTGCTGCTGCTGGAAGGGTCCCGGCCCGTTTCCCGGCCCGTTTCCCGGCCCGTTCCCGGGGCCGAAGCCGCCGCGTCCGCCGTCGTTGTCGGAGCCGTTGCTGAGCGCACCGAGCGCCGCGCCTCCGGCGCCGCCGAGGATCAGGCTGGCGATCGCCACGGCGGCGACACCGCGGATACCGAGCACGCGGTGGCGCCAGCCGGGCTTGGTCTTCTCGGCAGGCTGCTGGTCGGGCCCGGCCTCGGTGGCCGGGTCGGTGGCCGGGTCTGTGGGGGGCTGCTCATCGAAGTTGTCATTCATGGCACCGACGTTCGCGGGTCTCCCTGTGGACCACCTGTGTGCGGGAGGTGACGGCGCAATGAAGGCGCGCTCACAGCAAACGCACAGCGTCTGGCATCAGAGTGGTGCCCATGGCACCCGAGCAACCCGACCTCCTCCGCGCCGACGGCTCCCCGCTGCGCGTCCTCGTCGTCGACGACGAGGTCAACATCGCCGAGCTGATCTCGATGGCGCTGCGCTACGAGGGCTGGCAGGTGGCCGCCGCCCACACCGGCACCAAGGCGGTCAGCACCGCGAAGGACTTCCGCCCCGACGCGGTCGTGCTCGACATGATGCTGCCCGACTTCGACGGGCTGGAGGTGCTGCGCCGGATGCGCGCGGCCGACCCCTCCGTGCCGGTCCTCTTCCTCACCGCCCGCGACGCCGTCGAGGACCGGGTCGCCGGGCTGACCGCGGGCGGCGACGACTACGTCACCAAGCCGTTCTCGCTGGAGGAGGTCGTGGCCCGGCTGCGCGCGCTGATGCGCCGAGCTGGTGCGCAGCAGGCGCAGACGTCGTCGGTGCTCACGGTCGGCGACCTCACCCTCGACGAGGACAGCCACGAGGTGTTCCGCGACGGCGCGGAGATCAGCCTGACGGCCACCGAGTTCGAGCTGTTGCGCTTCCTGATGCGCAACCCGCGCAGGGTCCTGAGCAAGGCCCAGATCCTCGACCGGGTCTGGAACTACGACTTCGGCGGGCAGGCCAACGTCGTCGAGCTCTACATCTCCTACCTGCGCAAGAAGGTCGACGCCGGCCGGGAGCCGATGATCCACACCATGCGCGGTGCCGGCTACGTCCTGAAGCCCCACGCCGTGAGCCAGCCGTGAGCCTGCCCCGCTCGCTCACGTCGCGACTGGTCCTGGCCACCGTCGCGCTGGTCGCGGTCGCCGCGTTGCTGATCAGCAGTGCGACGGCGCTGGCCATGCGCAGCTACCTCAACGGCCAGCTCGACGACAAGGTGCAGTCGTCGGCCCGGCGCGGGCCCCCGGGTGCGCCTCCCGGCGGCGACTTCGGCAACCAGGAGCCCGGGACGCTCGTCGCGTTCCCGGACCTGGGCGCCGGCGAGATCCTCACCGAGCAGCGCTTCGAGGGCGAGGAGCTCTCCGACGAGGCGCTCGAGGTTCTTGCCGACGTCCCCGACGACGGCGAGGTGCACAGCATCGAGGTCCCGGGTCACGGCAGCTACCGGGTGACCGTCGACGACGACCAGGTCACCGGCCTGCCGACCAAGGCGGTCGACGACGCGGTCGCCTCGGTGGTGCGCTGGGAACTGCTGCTGACCCTGCTCGGGCTGGTGACCACGGGCGCGCTCGCCTCGACCGTCGTACGACGTCAGCTGCGGCCGCTGCGTGAGGTCGCCGAGACCGCCCACGCCGTCGCCGGGCTGCCGCTGTCGTCCGGTGACATCGGCGTCACCGAACGCGTCCCCGACCACCTCACTGACGAGCGCACGGAGGTGGGCCAGGTCGGCTCGGCCCTCAACACGCTGCTCGAGCACGTCGAGACCTCGCTGTCCGCGCGGCACCGCAGCGAGCAGCAGGTCCGGCAGTTCGTGGCCGACGCGTCCCACGAGCTGCGGACGCCGCTGAGCACGATCGTCGGCTACGCCGAGCTGGCGCGCCGCCGGCCGGGCGACGCCGAAGCCGCCGCGACGGCGCTGGGCAAGGTCGAGGAGGAGTCGGCGCGGATGACCCGGCTGGTCGAGGACCTGCTGCTGCTCGCGCGTCTCGACGCCGGCCGCCCGCTCGCGCACGAGGCGGTCGACCTGACGCGGGTGCTGCTCGAGGCCGTCGAGGACGCGCGGGTCCTCTCGCCCGACCACCGCTGGTCGCTGGACCTCCCTGAGGAGTCCGTCGAGGTGACGGGCGACGAGCAGGCCCTGCACCAGGTGGTCACCAACCTGCTGACCAACGCCCGAAAGCACACCCCGCCGGGCACCCACATCACGGTCGCCCTGGACGGTCGCGGGTTCGAGGTGCGCGACGACGGCCCCGGCTTCCCGCCCGAGCTGCTGGAGCACGCCTTCGAGCGGTTCGCCCGCGGCGACGCCGCCCGCAACCGCGAGGGTGGCGTCGGCCTGGGACTGGCGCTGGCGCAGGCGATCGTCGCCGCGCACGGCGGCACCGTCAGTCTCGACAGCGCACCCGGGAACACCAGGATTCTGGTCCGGTTGCGCTAGTGTTGGCACCAGATTGTCTGACAATCTTTGCCCCACCCTGACGCGACGAAAGACGAGCCGAGATGACGACCACCGTGACCGCAGCCCCGACGACCGCCACCGAGTTCGCCCGCGCCGAGGAACGCACCGCGCACAACTACCACCCGCTCCCGGTGGTCCTCGCCGAGGCCGAGGGCGCCTGGATGACCGACGTCGACGGTCGCCGCTTCCTGGACCTGCTCGCCGGCTACTCCGCGCTCAACTTCGGACACAGCCACCCGGCACTGATCGAGGCCGCCCACGAGCAGCTCGACAAGATGACGCTGACCAGCCGGGCCTTCGTGCACGACCAGTTCGCCGACTTCTGCGCCGAGCTGGGCGACCTGTGCGGCAAGGACCTCGTGCTGCCGATGAACACCGGCGCCGAGGCCGTCGAGACCGCCATCAAGGTGGCCCGCAAGTGGGGCTACGAGGTCAAGGGCGTGCCCGCCGACCAGGCGAAGATCATCGTTGCGTCCGGCAACTTCCACGGCCGCACCACCACCATCGTGGGCTTCTCCGACGACCCTGTCGCCCGCGACGGCTTCGGTCCCTTCACCCCCGGCTTCGTCACCGTTCCCTACGGCGACCTCGCGGCGCTCGAGGCGGCCATCGACGCCAACACCGTGGCCGTGCTCGTCGAGCCCATCCAGGGCGAGGGCGGCGTGGTCATCCCGCCCGAGGGCTACCTGCGCGGCATCCGCGAGGCCTGCACCCGCGAGAACGTCCTCTTCGCCGCAGACGAGATCCAGTCCGGCCTGGGCCGCACCGGCCGCACCTTCGCCTGCGACCACGAGGACGTCGTCCCCGACATCTACATCCTGGGCAAGGCGCTCGGCGGCGGCATCGTCCCCGTGTCGGCGATCGTCGCCGACCGCGACATCCTCGGCGTGCTCAAGCCCGGCCAGCACGGCTCGACCTTCGGCGGCAACCCGCTGGCCTGCGCCGTCGGCCGCAAGGTCGTCGGCATGCTCGCGACCGGTGAGTTCCAGCGCCGCGGCGAGGAGCTCGGCGTGCTGATGCGTGAGCGCCTCGAGGCCATGGTCGGCCACGGCGTCCTCGCCGTCCGCGTCCGCGGGCTGTGGGCCGGCGTCGACATCGACCCGGCCGTCGGCACGGGTCGCCAGGTCTGCGAGGCCCTGATGGCTCGCGGGGTCCTGGTCAAGGACACCCACGGCTCCACGATCCGTCTGGCCCCGCCGCTCGTCGTCTCCGCCGAGGACCTCGGCTGGGGCCTCGACCAGCTCGCCGCCGTGGTCACAGGTGGCTGACAGGTTCGCCTGACCGTCCTCCCAGCGGGGGCGGCGATCGTCGGCTGCATGACGATCACGGCGCCGACCCGACCGGCCGAGAACACCCACGACCTCGCGGCCCCGGCCACCGCCTCCCGCCGACGGGTCAGGGTCGAGCCGGAGCGGGCGGCCCTGGCCGGGCTGCTGGTCGCGACAGCGGTGCTCTACCTCTGGGGCCTCGGCGAGTCCGGCTGGGCGAACTCCTTCTACTCCGCCGCCGCCCAGGCCGGCTCGGAGTCGTGGAGCGCGCTGTTCTTCGGCGCCTCGGACGCCGCGGGGTCGATCACCGTCGACAAGCCGCCCCTGGCGCTCTGGCCGATGGCGCTCTCGGTCAAGGTGTTCGGGCTGTCCTCGTGGAGCATCCTGGTGCCGCAGGCGCTCTTCGGGGTCGGCGCCGTGGCTCTCCTGCATGCCACGGTCCGTCGTACGACGGGCTCCGCGTGGGCCGGGCTGCTGGCCGGAGCGACGCTCGCGCTGACGCCGGTGGCGGTGCTGATGTTCCGCTTCAACAACCCCGACGCCTTGCTCACCCTGCTCCTGGTCGGCGCCGCCTACGCCACGTTGCGCGCTCTCGAGGGTGAGCACGCCGTGCGCTGGCTGGCGCTGGGCGGCGCCCTGGTGGGGCTGGCCTTCCTGACCAAGATGCTCCAGGCCTTCCTGGTGCTGCCGGCCCTGGCGCTCGTCTACGCGCTCTTCGCCTCCGTGCCGCTGTGGCGCCGGCTCGGACACCTGCTGGTCGCCTTCGGAGCGATGGTCGCTGCCGCCGGTTGGTACATCGCGGTGGTGGAGCTCTGGCCGGCCGGCTCGCGGCCCTACATCGGCGGTTCGCAGGACGACTCGATCCTCGAGCTGACCCTCGGCTACAACGGTCTCGGCCGGATCACCGGCGAGGAGGCCGGCTCCGTCGGCGGCGGCAACGGCTGGGGCTCGACCGGCCTCCTGAGGATGTTCGGCTCCGAGAACGGCGGCCAGGTCGCCTGGCTGATCCCCGCGGCGCTGGTCCTCGGCGCGGCCGCGCTCTTCTTCGCCCGGCGCGCTCGTCCGGCGGTCACGCTGTGGCTCACGTGGCTCGTCGTCACCGCCCTCACGTTCAGCCTGATGGCCGGGATCTACCACGCCTACTACACCGTCGCGCTCGCCCCGGCCATCGCGGCGCTGGTCGGCATCGGCACCTGGGCGCTGTGGCGGCGCCGTGACTCGCTCGTCGCCACCGCGCTGCTCGGCGCGGCCACCGCGTTCACCGTGGCCTTCGCCTTCTTCCTCCTCGACCGCACCCCGGACTGGCTCCCCTGGCTCAAGTACGTCGTCGCCACGCTCGGCCTCGCCGCCGCCGTGATGGTCGTCGGCGTGCGGCACCTGCCGCGCCGGGTGGGTGCCGTCGTCGCCGCGACCGCACTGGTCGCGGCCCTCGCCGGCCCAACGGCGTACTCACTGGCCACGGCGGCCACCGCCCACACCGGCTCCATCCCCAGCGCCGGACCCAGTGAGACCACGCCGGACGGACCCATGGGCATGGGCGGGGGCATGGGCGGGGGCATGGGCGGAGGCATGGGCGGAGGCATGGGCGGCCTGCTCAACGGCAGCGCCCCGACCGACGCCCTGACCGAGCTGTTGCTCGCCGACGCCGACGACTACACCTGGGTCGCGGCGACCGTCGGCGCCAACTCGGCCTCCGGCTACCAGCTGGCCACCGAGGAGCCGGTGATGCCGATCGGTGGGTTCAACGGCACCGACCCGAGCCCGACCCTCGCGGAGTTCCAGGACCACGTGGCCCGCGGCGAGATCCACTACTTCATCGCCGGCGGAGGTACCTCCGAGATCAGCACCTGGGTGGCCGAGAGCTTCGAGGCGACGACCGTCGACGGCGTCACGCTCTACGACCTTAGCTACGCGTCGGGCTGAGCCGCGACCAGGGCCGGCAGCGACGTGGCCATGATCGCGATCAGCTCGTCGCGGCTCACCCCGGTGGGGTGGGCGTGCCAGGTGAGCACCAGCTCCTCGGACATCGCCGACCAGCCGCGCACCAGCAGCCGGTTGGTCGGGGTGTCGGTGATGATCGTGCCCAGTCCCGATCCAGCCTGGGCGTCCTCGCGGAACACCCGGTCGGTCAGGGCCGAGCGGGCCTCGTCGTAGATCTCGCGGAGCGTGTCGTTGCCCCCGGCCGCGCCCTTGACCAGCGACAGGTAGCCCTCGTAGTTGGCCACGACGTAGTCGACGTAGGCGGTCACCGAGATCAGCAGCCGCTCGATCGGGTCACCGTCGACCGGCGGTGCGGTCTGGGCGATCAGGTCGTCGGCCGCCCGTCGTACGACGGCCTCGTGGAACGCGTGCTTGTTCCCGAAGTAGTGGTAGAGCAGGCCACGCGAGATCCCGGCCTCCTCGGCGAGCACGTCGATCGACAGCTCGTCGAGCGACCGGGTGGCCAGCAGCCGGACGCCGAGGTCGAGGAGCTGGGACCGGCGCTCCTGGGGCGAGAGCCGCGTGCGTGTGGTTGCCGTCACGGCGCCCAGTATATTGACACTTGTTCAATAACGGCAATACGGTCGGTCCCCATGAACACCAAGAGCGTGGACCACCTGATCGTCGGCGCCGGCTTCGCCGGCCTGTGCGCGGCGATCAAGCTCCAGGAGGACGGCGAGACCGACTTCGTGGTGATCGAGAAGGGCGTCGACGTCGGGGGCACCTGGCGCGACAACACCTATCCCGGTGCGACCTGCGACGTCCCGAGCCAGCTCTACTCCTACTCGTTCGCCGCCTACGACTGGTCGAACTCCTACTCCCCCCAGCCCGAGATCCAGGACTACATCAAGCGGGTCGCCGCCGAGTCCGGCACGCTCGACCGCTTCGTCTTCGACACCCCCGTCGACGACGCCACCTGGGACGCCGGAACCGAGCGGTGGACCGTGACGACGCCCAACGGCGTCTGGTCCGCGCGCTTCCTGATCGTCGCCGCCGGCGGCCTCTCGGCACCCAAGCTGCCGGAGATCGAGGGCCTGGAGACCTTCCAGGGCGACCTCTTCCACTCCGCGCAGTGGGACCACGACGTCGACCTGTCCGGCAAGCGGGTGGCGATCATCGGCACCGGGGCGTCGGCCATCCAGATCATCCCCGAGCTCCAGAAGACCCTGGAGGCCACGGGCGGCCACCTCGACGTCTACCAGCGGACCGCCCCCTGGATCATCCCCCGCAACGACCGGCCCTACAGCCGGCTCGAGCGGCTGGCGCTTCGCCGACTCCCGGGCCTGCAGAAGCTCTACCGCACCGGGCTCTACTGGGCGCACGAGGCCTACGTGCCGGCGTTCACGATCGAGCCCAAGATCGCCGCCCCGGCCCGCAAGGTCGCGCTCAAGAACATCGAGAAGGGGATCAAGGACCCGGCCCTGCGCGAGAAGGTGACGCCGCACTTCGCGTTCGGGTGCAAGCGGGTGCTGCGCTCCAACACCTACTACCCCGCCCTCGACGCCGACAACACCGAGCTGGTCACCGACCGGATCGTCAAGGTCACCGGCAACGCGGTCGTCACCGACGACGGCGTCGAACGGGAGGTCGACGTCCTGGTCGTGGCGACCGGCTTCTACACGACCGAGCTGCCGTTCACCGAGCACATCACCGGTCGCACCGGGCAGACGCTGGCCGACCGCTGGCGTGAGACCGGCATGGCCGCCTACAAGGGCACGACGGTCCCGGAGTTCCCCAACCTGTTCATGCTCGTCGGCCCCAACACCGGCCAGGGCCACACCAGCATGATCTTCATCATCGAGTCGCAGGTGGCCTACCTGCGCGACGCGATCCGGACCATGCGCCGCGACGGCCTCACCGCGCTGGAGCCGTCCCAGGCCGACACCGACCGCTGGAACCGCAGCCTGCAGAAGCGCATGGAGCGCACGGTGTGGACCACCGGCGGCTGCCAGAGCTGGTACCTCGACGAGCACGGGCGCAACACCACACTGTGGCCACGCTCCACGGTGGACTTCCGGCGCCGGTTGTCGTCCTTCGACGTGGAGGCCTACTCATGAGGACGCTGGACGGCAAGGTCGTCGTGATCACCGGGGCCGGCTCCGGCATCGGGCGCGCGCTCGCGCTCGACCTGGCCCGACGAGGCTCGCTGCTCGCGATCTCCGACGTCGACGAGGCCGGCCTGGCCGAGACCGTCGAGCAGGTCAAGGCCGCGGGCGTCAGCGAGGTCCGCAGCGACCGCCTCGACGTGGCCGACCGCGCCGCGTTCACGGCGTACGCCGCCGCGGTGGCCGAGCACTTCGGCCGGGTCAACGTGATCATCAACAACGCCGGCGTCGCGCTGGCCGGCGACCTCGAGGAGCTCACCTACGACGACCTGGACTGGATCGTCGGCATCAACTTCTGGGGCGTCGTCCACGGGACCAAGGAGTTCCTCCCGCACCTGATCGCGTCCGGCGACGGACACGTGGTCAACCTGTCGTCGCTCTTCGGGCTGATCTCGATGCCCGGCCAGAGCGCCTACAACGCCACGAAGTACGCCGTGCGCGGGATGACCGAGGCGCTGCGCGAGGAGATGCTCGTCGCCGGCCACGCGGTCGGTGTCACCGCAGTGCACCCCGGCGGCATCAAGACCGCGATCGCCCGCAACGCCCGGGTCTCGGCGAGCGAGGACAAGGTGGCCACGGCCGAACTCTTCGACAAGAAGCTCGCGCGGATGACGCCGGAGAAGGCCGCGGAGATCATCGTCAAGGGCATCCTCGCCAACAAGGCGCGGGTCCTCGTCGGCATTGACGCCCACGCTCTGCACCACTTCGCCAAGCTCACCGGTTCGCGCTACCAGGACGTCGTGGCCCGCGCGGCGAAGAAGGTCCAGCCCGCGAAGGTGGTGTGACCCACTCACCGACGAGCCTGCTAGAACGGTGCGCGTGACCCCTGCGCCCGGCGACGTCGTACGCGTCGTGATGACCAAGTGGGGGCGGCGACCGCACTGGGAGTTCGACGGCGTGCTGCTCGGGTCCGACCACCACGGTGACTGGATCGGGCTGTCGACCGGCAGCACGATGTCGCGGCCCGGCGCCGACTACGTCGCCCCGGTCGACCAGGTCATCCTGGTGCCAGCCCCGGGCGCCAACGCCGAGCGGGGCTGGGTCGCCACCTTCCACGCCGCGCACGGACCGGTGCACACCTACGTCGACATGACCACGCCGCCGTACTGGGACCGGTTCGAGGTTCACGCGGTCGACCTGGACCTCGACGTCATCCGGGGTACGGCGGGGCGGGTGTGGGTCGACGACGAGGACGAGTTCGCGCAGCACCGCGTGGAGCTCGGCTACCCCGACGAGATCGTCGAGCTCGCGGTCGCCACCGCCGAGCGCGTGCACCGCGCGGTGCTCGACGAGGCCGCGCCGTTCGACGGCAGCGCCGGCACCTGGCTCAACCTGCTGGCGCACCGCTGAGGAGCGATGTGCTTCGCTTGCCGCGTGCGCATCGACTTCCGCGGCTCGCCGGAGCCGACCCTGGGTGTGGAGTGGGAGTTCGCCCTGGTCGACCGCCGGACGCGCGACCTGCGCAACGACGCCTCGCACCTGTTCGCACGAGCGCGGCCGCGGCTGCGTGACCCGAGCCGGCTCCACCAGGAGATGCTGCGCAACACCGTCGAGGTGGTCACCGACGTGTGCCGCACGGTGCCCGAGGCGATGGCCAGCCTGCGCGAGACGCTCGCGGCCGTCGTACCAGCCGCCGACGAGCTCGGGCTCGACCTCTTCGGGGCCGGCACCCACCCGTTCGCGTCGTGGACCGCGCAGGAGCTGACCGAGGGGCACCGCTACGCGGAGCTGATCAACCGCACCCAGTGGTGGGGGCGGCAGATGCTGATCTGGGGCGTGCACGTGCACGTCGGGATGCCCAACCGCGACCGCGTGATGCCCGTGCTGTCGGCGCTGCTCAACTACTACCCGCACCTGCAGGCCCTCTCGGCGTCCTCGCCGATCTGGGCCGGCGTCGACACCGGCTACGCCTCCAATCGGGCCCTGATGTTCCAGCAGCTGCCGACCGCCGGGCTGCCGTTCCAGTTCGCCACCTGGGCGGAGTTCGAGAGCTTCGCCAGCGACCAGCTCACCACCGGCGTCATCGATGACCTGTCGGAGATCCGCTGGGACCTGCGCCCCGCGTGCCACCTGGGCACGCTCGAGAACCGCGTCTGTGACGGCATCTCCACTGTCGAGGACCTGGCCGGCCTGACCGCGCTGATGCACTGCCTGGTGGTGGACCTCGACACCCGGCTCGCGGCCGGCGAGACCCTGCCCAGCCTGCCGCCGTGGCACGTGCAGGAGAACAAGTGGCGGGCCGCCCGCTACGGCCTCGACGCGATCGTGATCGTCGACGCCGCCTCCGACGAGCGGCTGGTCACCGACGACCTCGCCGACCTGCTGGTCCGGCTGGAGCCGGTCGCCGAGCGGCTCGGCTGCTCCGCCGAGCTGGCCTCGGTGAGCGACATCCCGGCCCGCGGTGCGTCGTACCAACGGCAGCGGGCGGTTGCCGAGCGCACCGGCGGCGACCTGGTCGCGGTCGTCGACTCGGTGGTCCTCGAGCTCCGCGCCGGCCTCGGCTAGTAGCCGCCTTCGGGCGCCGTCATCTCGAGGCGGACGCCGAGCAGACGGACCGGTCGGTCGTGGTCGACCCGGCCGAGCAGCTCGACCGCGGCCGCGGCCAGCACCTCGGGGTCGTTGGTCGGCGCCGGGAGGGTGAGGCTGCGAGTCACGGTGAAGAACGGCCGGAACCGCACCTTGATGCCGACCCGGGCCGCCGGCCGGCCCTCCGCGTCGATGTCGGCGACGACCTTCCGGGTGAGACGACGGGCAGCGTCCTCGACCTCGGTCCAGACCTCGAGGTCGGTCTGGAAGGTCTCCTCGCGGCCGTGCGCCCGCGGCACGTAGGGCGTCGGGTCGACCGGGCTGGAGTCGACGCCCCGGCCCAGCCGGTGGAACCACGGCCCCATCGTGGGTCCGAGCTCCGCAGCCAGCACGCGTACGTCGGACCCGGCGAGGTCGCGCACGGTATGGAGGTCGAGCGCGGCGAGCTTCTTCGACGTCTGGGAGCCGATCCCCCACAGCGCCCGGGTCGGCCGGTCGCCCATCAGGGCGTTCCAGGTGTCGTCGGTGATCGTGTAGACCCCGCGCGGCTTGCCGAAGTCGGTCGCGATCTTGGCCTGGAGCTTGTTGTTGCCGATGCCCACCGAGCAGTGGAGCCTCGTCGCCTCGAGCACCTCGGCGCGGATCTGCTCGGCGAACGCGACCGGGTCGTCGGCCCGCCCCTCGACCCGCCCCTCGACCTGTCCCTCGGCCTGTCCCTCGGCCGGCTCGCGCGCGGCGATGAACGCCTCGTCCCAGCCCAGCACCTCGACGTCGACCGGGACGCCGTCCCACTCCAGCGAGCGCAGGGTGTCCATGACGACCACCGAGGCCGCGTCGTAGGCCGGCCCGTCAACCGGCAGGAACACCGCGTCGGGGCACTTCTTCTTGGCGAGCCGGAGCGGCATGCCCGAGCCGACGCCGAACTCGCGCGCCTCGTAGGACGCCGTCGACACCACGCCGCGCTCCGTCGGGTCTCCGCGACCGCCCACCACCACCGGGAGGCCGGCCAGCTCGGGGCGCCGGAGCACCTCGACCGCCGCGATGAACTGGTCGAGGTCGACGTGGAGCACCCACCGACTGGTCATCGTGGTGGTGGCGGCAGCGCGTCGGAGGACTCCATCTGGTCCATGCCGGTGAGCAGCAGCAGGTCGACCACGATCGAGCGGAGCTGGGCCAGGATCACCTCGGCGGCGAGGACCTCCGAGCGCTCGACCTGTCCGGTGGCCTGGCCCACGGCCAGGATCGCCGGCCGCGCCGCCTCAGCCATCCGGTCGGCCGCGAGCTCCTGGGCCACGAGCTCCGCGGCAGCGGCGAGCTCGGCGGCGAGCTGTGAGTAGGAGTGCGGGACCGCGCGCCGGTAGTAGGCGGTGACGGCGGTCTGCCGCACCAGCACGCGGGTGCTGCGCAGCGCCCGGTCGAGCGGGTCGACCAGGTCGCTCATCCGCCGCAGGTTGCCCTTGTGGCGCACCCGGAACGGCGACGACGCCACCACCGACATCCCCTCGTCGGCGGCCGACTGGAGCTCGCGGATCAGGTGGTCGGTGGCCCGGGCGTGGGCGAGCAGCTCGAGACCCCGGTCGGCCTCGCCGTCGACCATCACCTCGCCCGCGGCACGCAACAGCTCGGCGACCTTCTCCATCACCTTCGCCGCCTGCTCCCGCGGACGCCGCAGCGGTGCGGCCGGCGCGACCGTGGCCGCGACCAGCGCCACGCCGCCGCCGATCAGGGCGTCGGTCCAGCGGGTCAGCGCCGCTCCGGGGTCGGGCAGGAGGGTGCTCACCACGATGGACTGCACCGCCGCCTGGGTGACGAACAGCTGCCCGCCGTCGAGCAGGAACGCGATCGTCATGGCCAGCCCGACGATCAGCACCAGCTGCCACGCGCCCGAGCCGAGCTGGATCACCAGCAGGTCGGCGACGAACACCCCGATCGCGACGCCGAGGGTGACCTCGGCGACTCGCCGCAGGCGTTGCCCGTAGGACGTACCGAGGCTGACCACCGCCGCGATCGGCGCGAAGAAGGGCGTGTCGTGGCCGAACAGGTCGGCCGCGACGAACCACGCCACGCCCGCCGCCAGCGCACACTGCGCGATCTGCCAGCGCTTGGAGCTCAGGCGGGCGAGACGCTCGCCCATCGAGGACCGCCCGCGGGTCCACATGCGGTCGAGCGGGCGCGCCTCCATGGGCGCATCGTCTCACCCGGTCACTGCGACCTCGCGTAGTCGATGGAGCGCTGGAGGTCGCGGAGGTCGCGGTACCAGACGCGGACCTCGGTGCGGCAGCGCACGCGGTCGACGTAGCGGTCGTACTCACCGCACTCGGCATAGGCCTCGGAGTCGGTGGGCGGGAAGATCGAGGTGCCGTCGTAGTAGTAGATGCCGAAGCCGTTGGCCTTGTCGCCCTCGACCCCGATGATCGTCTTGGGGGGCGGTTCGTAGGCACGGTCGGGGGCGCCATCGGAGGCGAGGGCCGGCGCGCAGAGCACGCCGGCGACGAGAGCGGTGAGAGCGGACAGGGCTGAGAGAAGAGTTTTCATGGCCCGGACGCTAGGAGCGGCGAGGGACAGGCAGCAGCCTCGTGAAGGCCCGCTGTGGAGACGGTGGCCGGTAACCCGACCTGTGGACGTTATCTGGCCGACTATCGAGCCAGAGTGACGGTGATCGTGGAGTTCGTGCACCCGGACGCGAGCGACGAGAGCGCCGACTTCTCGCCGCTGTTGACGCTCAGCCGCCAGCGGTGCTTCACCGCGACCCACTCGCGCAGGTAGCGGCACTTGCTGTAGGTCGGCAGCCACTCGGCAGGGTCCTGGTCACCCTTGGCCTGGTTGACGTTGTCGGTGACCCCGACCAGCGACCGGGAGTCGCCGAGGTCGTTGGCGTAGGCCTGACGGGTGGCGGTCGACCACGAGCGGGCCCCGGAGTCCCAGGCCTCGGCCAGCGGCACCATGTGGTCGATGTCGACGTCGCTGGGGTTCGTCCACGAGACCTGGTCGTAGTAGGAGTACCAACGTCCGCCGGACAGCGAGCAGCCGCTGCCGACCGTGACCGGGTCGTCGGCCTC
The DNA here is from genome assembly GCF_900103935.1 of Nocardioides szechwanensis. Taxonomy (GTDB): domain Bacteria; phylum Actinomycetota; class Actinomycetes; order Propionibacteriales; family Nocardioidaceae; genus Nocardioides; species Nocardioides szechwanensis. The sequence continues at coordinate 359,557 of NZ_FNIC01000002.1, read as the reverse complement.
GCTGATCAGGACCTCGTTGCGGGTGCTGCAGCCGTCGCCGTCGGCGTCGACCCAGTGCGGGAAGAGGCTGCGGGCGTAGCCGGTGCGCACCTCGGCGGCGACCGGCAGGTCGGCGATCGCGGTCGTCAGCGGTGCGGAGTAGTCCTCGGCGAACGCCGCCGACGGGACCGCCACCAGTCCGACGGCCAGGAACGGTGCGATCAGGAGCTGAGCGGTACGACGCAGCATGGTTCTCCCCGAGAGATATGGCCGAGCGATATGGCCGAGTGACGTGGCCGTTGGAACGACTATCGCCTAGGTTCGCCCAATGGTCACTCCCATCGATCCCACGTCCGCCGGATTTCTGCTGGCCGAGAACCGCAGCATGCCGATGCACGTGGGTGGCCTCCAGCTGTTCAAGAAGCCGGAGGGGGCGGGCCGCAACTACGTGCGCGACATGTTCGAGCAGATGCGGCAGGAGGACGAGATCGCGCCGCTCTTCCTCAAGCGGCCCTACCGGTCGGTGCGCACCGCTGGCCAGTACGTGTGGAAGCCCGACGAGCAGTTCGACATCGAGCACCACGTCCGGCACAGCGCGCTGCCCAAGCCCGGCCGGGTGCGCGAGCTGCTCGAGCTCTGCTCCCGCCTGCACGGCACCCGGCTCGCCCGCGAGCGGCCGCTGTGGGAGGCGCACATCATCGAGGGGCTGCGCGACGGCCGGGTCGCGATGTACACCAAGACGCACCACGCCCTGGTCGACGGCGTCTCCGCGATGCGGCTGCTGGCCAGCGTGCTCTCGACCGATCCCGACAAGCGCAACATGCCCGCACCGTGGGGCGTCCGCCCGACGGCCCGGTCCAGCCGCGAGCTGGAGCGCGCCGAGACCAGCCTGGCCGACGTACCCGTCCAGGCGCTGCGTACGGCGCTGGGCATCACCGCCGAGGCGGCCGGCATGCCCGGCGCGCTGGTGAAGACGCTCAGCAAGGGGCTACGCAACGAGACGTCGGCGCTGTCGCTCTACGCACCGCGCACGATCTTCAATCAGTCGATCACGGGGTCGCGCCGCTTCGCCGCCCAGGACTGGCCGGTGGAGCGGCTGCGCGAGATCGGCAAGGCGACCGGCACCACCATCAACGACGTGGTGATGGCGATGTGCAGCGGCGCCGTACGCACCTACCTGACCGAGCTCGATGCCCTGCCCGAGGCGCCGCTGGTGGCGATGGTGCCGGTCGGCCTCAACGCCAAGCAGTCGCAGGTCGCCTCCGCCGAGGGCGGCAACGCCGTGGGTGCGGTGATGGTCCAGCTCGCGACCGACCTCGCCGACCCGGCCCGGCGTCTCGCGACCATCCACCGGTCCATGAAGGACGGCAAGGAGGCGCTCTCGTCGATGACGCCGATGCAGATCCTGGCGATGAGCGCGATCGGCCAGGCGCCGGCGATCCTGACCCCGCTGCTGCGGATGCAGGGCATCGTCCGGCCGCCGTACAACCTGATCATCAGCAACGTGCCCGGCCCGCGCACCACGCACTACTGGAACGGCGCCCAGCTGCTCGGCACCTATCCGCTGTCGATCCCCATCAACGGGATGGCCCTCAACATCACCTGCACGTCGTACGACGGCAACATGGCGTTCGGCCTCACGGGCTGCCGGCGCACGGTCCCCCACCTGCAGCGCCTGCTCACCCACCTCGACGACGAGCTAGGCCACCTGGAGAAGGCTGCCGGGCTCTAGCTCCCTGGCACCGGTGCGCTCGGCACCGATGCCCGCCGCGACCACGAACAGCACGCCCGCGACCGCGAGCCAGCCGGGCGCCTGGCTCAGGAAGATGAACCCGATCACCAGGGCGAACGCCGGCTCCAGGCTCATCAGCGTGCCGAAGGCCGAGGTGGTGAGCCGGCGCAGCGCCAACAGCTCCAGCGTGAACGGCACCACCGGCAACAGGATCGCCAGCCCGACGCCGATCAGCAGCAGCTCGGGGGTGAGGTGACCGAACGTCGACGGCCCCGCGACCGCGGTCGCGACCAGGCCGGCGACCGGCATCGAGACCGCGAGCCCCTTGATGCCGAGGACCTCGTCACCCACGCGCTGCGTGAGCAGGATGTACGCCGCCCAGCAGCACGCCGCACCCAGGGCGAACGCCACCCCCACGGGGTCGGCGGCGCCGCTCCACGGCTGGGTCAGCAGCAGCACGCCGACCGCCGCGAGCGCCGGCCACAGCTTGCGGCCGCCCTGCCCGCGCGCGATGGCGACGCCGAGCGGCCCCAGGAACTCCAGCGCGCTGGCCGTGCCGAGCGGCAGGCGGTCGAGCGCGGCCATGAACAGCATCGTCACGCTCGCGGTGACCACGCCGAGCTGCACACAGGTCCAGAACGAGCGACGCGAGAAGTCCGAGCGGCGCGGCCGCACGACGACCAGCAGGATCACGCCCGCCCAGGCCAGTCGGAGGAAGGCGGCTCCCTCGGCCCCGAGGTCGTCGATCAGGCCTACCGACACGGCCAGCCCGAGCTGCACGCAGAGCATGGAGACGACGGCCATCGAGGCCCCGGTGCGTGCGGTCATGGGTCCAGTAGACCGCTGAGAATCGTTCACGTCCACGTGAGGATCATGGACATACCGTTCATGATTCGTGGACACTGACTGGATGGACGTCCGCCGCCTCCGGCTGCTGCTCGAGCTCTCCCGCCTCGGCTCGATGCGTCAGGTCGCCGAGGAGCTCGGCTACACCACGTCCACGGTGTCCCAGCAGCTCGCGGCCCTCGCCCGCGAGGCCGGCACCCCCCTGGTCGAGCCCGACGGCCGCAGGGTCCGCCTCACCCCCGCAGGCCGGCGGCTGGCCGACCACGCGGTCACCATCCTGGCGGCCGTCGAGGCCGCCCGCCTCGACCTCGGCCCCGACGCCGAGCCGGCCGGGACCGTCCGCGTCGCCGGCTTCGCGACCGCCGTACGACGCTCCCTGCTGCCCGTCGTCGACGCGCTGAGCGCCTCACACCCCCGCGTGCGCGTGCACGTCCACGAGTACGAGCCGCTCGAGGCCTTCGACCTGCTCGCCGCCGACGATGTCGACCTCGCGCTGACCTACGACTACAACCTGGCGCCCGCGGGGCTGCGCAGCGACCTCGACGCCATCCACCTCTGGGACGTCGAGTGGGGGCTGGGTGTGCCCTCCGACGGCCGGGCACCGGGCGGCGACGCGGCCGCGGTGTTCGCCGCGTTCTCCGACCACCCCTGGATCGTCAACTCCCGCAACACCGCCGACGAGGACGCCGTGCGCACCCTGGCCTCGATGGCCGGCTTCACGCCGCGCATCGAGCACCAGATCGACAGCCTCGACCTGGTCGAGGACCTGATCCTGGCCGGCCTCGGCGTCGGCCTCCTCCCCCGCACCCGTCGCTGTCAGCGCGGCGTCCGGGTGCTGCCCCTGCGCGACCCCGGCGTCGTCCTGCGCGCGTACGCCGTCACCCGCCGCGGGCGCGAGGACTGGCCGCCGCTGCGGCTGGTGGTGGAGCGGCTCCGGACGGGTGCAACCTCCGAGGGCACAGATCCCGTGTGAAGGGCATGGCACCGGACTCGGAGACCGACTTCCGCGACTGGGCGGCGGCGAGCCGCTCCCGCCTGCGCCGGACGGCGTACCTGCTGTCCGGTGACTGGCACCTCGCCGACGACCTCGTCCAGGATGCCCTCACGCGGGCCTACGCGGTCTGGCCGCGGGTCGCGCGCGGTGGCCAGCCCGACGCTTACGTCCGCAAGATCCTGCTCAACCTCTACCTCGACCATCGGCGCCGGCCAGCACGGCGCGAGGACTCCCGGGCCGAGCTGCCGGACGCGTCGTAGGTCGGGTGGTCCGAGGAGCAGCTGGGCGAGCGGGAACGCGTGCTCGCGGCCCTGCGCGAAGTCGCTCCCGGCCAACGGGCGGTCCTGGTGCTGCGGTTCTGGGAGGACCTCTCGGTCGAGCAGACCGCCCACGCACTCGGCGTGGGCACCGGCAACGTCAAGAGCCAGACCAGCCGCGGCCTCGAGGTGCTGCGCGGCGTGCTGGCGGCCCATCAGGAGGAGACATCATGAACGACGTCCGCACGCTCTTCGAGGGCCTGGTCGCCGACCCGCCACCCGACCCACTGGACCTCGACCAGGTTGTCGCCCGCGGCACCCACCGCCGTCGCGTACGTCGGGCCGTCACCGCAGGTGCCGGGCTGGCCGCGGCGCTCGTGGTCGGCTCCGGGATCGCGGTTGTGGCGATGCCCGACGACACCAAGACCGCCCCGGCGGTCGTGCCGACCGGCCTCCCTGACCAGGTCGAGGTTGTCTGCACTCCCGAAGGCGTGACCCTCAGCGCCACCACGATTACAGCTCAGGACAACGGTGTGGTGCTGGTCGTCTCGAGCACGATGCCGCCCGGCACGTCACTCAGCTACTTCTCGGACGGCGGCTTCTCGGGCGAAGCCCTCGGAGGCGGCCAGCGACTGCCCGCTGAGCCACAGACCTGGACCCTCCCGCTGGCGCCGGGCATGATCACCCTGGCCTGCGACCCGCCGGGGATCGCCGACCCCGACGAAGAGGTGACGATGACGGTCACCGACCCCGAGGGCTACTGGCGGGGCGAAACGATCACAGACCCCCCATGCTCACCGGGCCTAGGGCCCTCGTGGGTCATCGGCATCAGCAGAGGCACCACCCCCGACGAGGCCGTCGAGGGTGTCCTGGACGGGTTCCGTGAGCTGAACGACGACCTGCCAGTGGACGAGGCTTCCGCCTTCCTCGCGCGGCGGGCCTCGCCTATCGGCTACGTCGGATCCGGCACCGAGACCCGGGTGATGTTCAAGGACAACAGGCCCTTCGCGACCATCGTGGTGACGGGCTCGGGATCTGAGTTCGTCGCCAGGCCCGATGCCATGTGCGGCCGCTAGTCCGTCAGGTCCACGAACCCACCACCGACGACCTCGGCCACGGCAAGCAGCCGGGCGCGGGTGATGTCGGCGACGGCGGCGTAGCCGGCGAGCTGGGCGTTGGAGCCAACCCGGGTGGGCTCGGTGGAGTTCACCGAGAGGCAGGTGCGGGTGCCGCCGTCGGCGACGTTGGCCAGCGCGACCGCGTGCCCCGTCGTACCGCTGCCGGCGAAGAAGTCGAGCACCCGCGCGTCCGCCGGCATGGTTCCGAGGATCCGCCGGATCAGCCCGGTCGGCTTCGGCGACTCGAAGACGTGGCCGAGGATCTCCTTCAGCTCGGCGACCGCGGTGTCGGTGGAGCCGACCTCCTCCGACATCCAGATGGTGCGCAGCTTCTTGCGCCGCCCGCCCGGGGTGTCGCGGTGGAGCCAGTCCTTCTGGAATACGTCGACCCGCTCGCCGCGCACGCCCTTGACGGTCCGACAGACGAGGTCGTCGGGCCGCTCGTCGATCCGCGGCCGGCTCCAGCGCCACACCGCCGGCGTACCGTCCCCGAAGACCGGCAGCACCTCGACCGCGCCGTCGAACGGCGCCGTGCGCACCGCGCCCGTGGCCGGGTCGCCCCAGACCGGGAAGTGCAGCGTGCGCGCGGTCGCGGGGTTGAACTTCTTGTTGGTGTTGCGCAGCGGCAGGTGCCGGAAGCGGCGACCGTCGTCGTCGGTCAGCGGGAAGTCGTGCTCGCTCACGGTCTCCGACGTGCTCGCGTCGAGCACACACATCGAGGCGTCACGTGCGTAGGCGAGCAGGTACTCATGGCTGGTCGCGAAGCCCTTGCCGAGCTGGCGGCCCTTGGGGTTGAGGTTGACCACGATCTGCGCCAGCAGGTTGCCGGCGCCGTACACCTCGTCCATCAACAGCCGGAGGTACGCCGCCTCGTTGTCGTCGATGCTCACGAAGATCGCGCCCGTCGGCGCGAGCACCGAACGGGCCGCCTCGAGGCGAGGGCGCATCATCGCGACCCACGCCTGGTGGCGGTCGTTGTCGTCGTCGCCGCGGATGTCGTCGTGGTAGGCGAACCCGTTGCCGGTGTTGTAGGGCGGGTCGATGTAGACCAGGTCGACGCTCGCCGGCTCGAGGGTGCGCAGCACGTCGAGGTTGTCGCCCGCGACGAAGGCGTTCCAGGGCGGCGCTGCGACGGTCACGGCCGCACCGTAACCGCTCGTGGGTCATGATTTCGGGCGTGGGCGGGTTCAGGCGGTCGCGGCGTCGCGCCGAGGAGCAGTGGCAGCGCGAGCTGCTGCGCGAGATCCGGGCCCTCGAGACCACCGACGACAGCGTCGACGTCGGCCTGGACGGTGGGACGGTGACGCCGATCCGCGGCCCGCTTCCCAAGCCGCCCCGCAGCCGCCCGCCGCGACGTGAGCGCGTAGGCCGCGTGAGCACTGACCGCCGACGGACCTTCGCGACCGTCGGGGTCACGGCGTGCGTCGTGGTCGCGCTCGCGCTCTTCAACCTCAGCCCCGGGGCCGCCCAGGTGCGGCAGTGGCTAGGCATCGGCGCCGACCGTCTCGGCGCCGCGGTGGACGGCGACGGCCGCGGCGACTACGCGTTCCTCGCCACCCGCCGCGGCACCGACCAGCCGATCGGCTGGAGCCCCTGCGACCCGATCGAGTACGTCGTCAACCCCGACGGCGCGCCCGACGACTGGGAGGACCTGGTCGACGAGGCGGTCACGACCATCAGCGAGGCCACCGGGCTCCTCTTCGACTACGGCGGCGAGACCGACGACCGCGACTTCGAGGGCCGATTCGGAATCGGCGGCCGGCCCGAGCCCGTGCTGGTCGGCTGGGCGGACGAGGACGAGGTGAGCGGCCTGGCCGGGGACGTGGCCGGGCTCGCCGGACCGATGAGCCGCGGCAACGGGCTCATCGAGACATACGTCACCGGCCGGGTCGTCCTGGACCAGGACGCCTTCGAGGACCTCGAGCCCGCCATCGGCACCGAGCGCAAGCAGCGCGCGATCATCGTGCACGAGCTCGGCCATCTCGTCGGCCTGGACCACGTCGACGACCCCGATGAGCTGATGTACGCCGAGACCGGGGTGACCGAGCTCGGGCCCGGAGACCGCAGCGGCCTGGCGATCCTCGGCGACACCCCCTGCGCGTGACGTCGTGACCGCGGTCACATTCCGTGACCTCCGCCACTCGTGGGAGTTGAGCAGGGCATGACGCCTCGCTCGCTCCTGGCCCTGCCGCTCGGCTCCGCCCTGCTCGCCGCAAGTCTTGCCGCCGTACCGACGAGCGCGGCGCCCGCGGTGGCCCCCGCCGCAGCGGCCAAGGTGACGGTGACCGACGGCTGCCTCAAGAGCGCCCCCGAGACGAAGGGCGGCACGCCGGTCAAGATCTGCTACTCGATCTTCCGGCCGGCGGGCGCGACCGCCGCCAAGCGCGTCCCGATGGTCATGCACAGCCACGGCTGGGGCGGTTCACGCACGACCGACGCCGCTGAGTTCACCGAGCTCACGAGCGCCGGCTACGGCGTCCTCTCGTTCGACCAGCGCGGGTGGGGCGAGTCCGGCGGCAAGGCGCACGTCGAGAACCCTGCCTACGAGGGCCGCGACGTCCGCGCCCTGGTCGCCCTGATCAGCCGCCTGACCTGGGTGCAGCAGGACGCCAAGGGCGACCCGCGCCTGGGCGCGATCGGCGGCAGCTACGGCGGCGGCTACCAGTTCGTCGGTGCCTTCGAGGAGCTGCGGGTCAAGGGCAAGCCGGTCTTCGACGCGCTCGCGCCCGAGATCACCTGGCACGACCTCTCCCAGAGCCTGGCGCCCGAGGGCGTCGTCCGCACGGAGTGGGCGCTGGCGCTGAGCGCCGCGTCGGTGCCGGCGCAGGCCCTCCCCAACAACATCTACAAGGCGCTGGTCGAGGGGAGCGCCACCGGCCAGTGGCCCGACGGCTCGACCCCCGGCAGCGAGAACCTCGTGAAGTTCTTCGAGAAGAACGGCCCCAAGTGGCACGTCGACCACGGCCGCAAGCTCGACATCCCGGTCCTCTTCGGCCAGGGCACCACCGACTCGCTGTTCCCGCTCCAGCAGGGCCTGGCCAACTGGCAGAAGGCGATCACCAAGCGCGCCCGCAAGCAGAGCATGTTCATCGGCTACAACGGCGGCCACGTGCTGCCCTCGGTGCTCCCCCAGGGCGTCAACGTCACCTCCGACCCGTGCAGCAAGCGGCTCGCCGGCGGCGACTTCCGTGACCTCACCGTGAAGTTCTTCGACGCCAACCTCAAGCGCGAGCCGATCGAGATGCGGGGCCTGGGCAAGATCCACCTCGCCACGCCCACGAGCACCTGCACGACGGTCTCCTCGGTCGCACCGAACACGACGTACGCCGTCGGCACGGTCGCCACGACCGCCGGACCGGCCGGCGCTCCGGTGCCCTACCCGGTCGTCGAGGGCCCGATCCGGATCGCCGGGTCGCCGTACCTCACCGGCAGCGTGACCGCGCTCGGCACCGACAACCGTGCGTTCTACGGCCTGGCCATCGGCACGACGCCGCTGGACGCCCACCTGATCCAGAACAACGTGCTCCCGATCCGCGAGGTCGACCCGGTCACCGGAGTCGTCCGCCGGATCGTGCTGCCCTCGGTCGCGGTCAACGTGCCCGCCGGCCAGACGCTCTACCTGATCGCCTCGCCCGTCAGCGACACGTTCGCCACCATGGGCTCACGCACCCCGGGCGCGGTGGTCATCGACGACACGGTGGTCTCACTACCAGTTGTGGGCCGCTGAGTCTTTACCCTGGGAGCAGTGCGCTCCCTACTTCCCCGGATCGCAGCCGCGGTGCTCGGCTGCGCTCTCCTCTCTGCGCCGCCTGCTTCGGCCGGCGGCGAGAAGAGTGACCCCCGACCCGAGCCCCACTACGTCCCCCAAACCTCGGACAGGCAGACCTCGGACGGCGTCCAGGGCGAGATCGCGACCCCGATGCCGCGCTACCTGCGCGGGGTCACCACGACCACGGTCCGCGCCAAGTGGGAGGTGGCGCCCGGCGTCACCTACACCCGCTGGAGCCAGCACGACGCCCGCGGGCCGATCCGCGCCCACCTGCTCACCGTCGACCTGAGCACGCCCGGTCTCGCGCTCGACTACGCCTCGCCCGGGCTGGTACGCCGTACCGACCAGGTCTCCGACATCCTCGCCCGCCACCGGGCGATCGCCGGCGTCAACGGCGACTTCTTCGACATCGGCGACACCGGCGCCCCGCTCGGCCTCGGGCAGGACCGGCAGATGGGCTTCCTGCACGCTCCCCGCGGCGGCTGGAACTCCGCGTTCTTCCTCGACGCCAAGGGCCGCCCCGACATCGGCTACCTGCCGCTCAAGATGAGCGTCCTGCACCGGCCCAACCTCGCGATCACCAACGTCAACTCCCCCGAGATCCGACCCGGTGGCATCGGCATCTACACCAAGAAGTGGGGCCCCACCTCGGGCTACCGGGTGACCGGCGGGCAGCAGCAGAAGGTGCGGATGGTCCGCGTGGTCAACCAGCGCGTGGTCGAGATCAAGAACAAGCTCACCGTCAACAAGCACATCAACGGCTTCCTGATGATCGGCCGCGGCGAGGGCGCCAAACGGCTCGCCGGCCTGCGCAAGGGCTCCAAGGTGCTGCTGCGCGGTCGCCTGCAGGGTGGCCCGACGATGGCGATCACGGGCAACAAGTTCCTGATCCTCGACGGGGTCGTCCAGGTCATCAACGACCGCGAGATGCACCCGCGTACGGCGATCGGGATCGACCGCGACACCGGCGAGGTGCTCATGCTGCTGATCGACGGGCGGCAGAGCTTCAGCCGTGGCTACACGATGGTCGAGCTCGCCGAGCTGATGCAGGACCTGGGTGCCGACGAGGCGCTCAACCTCGACGGGGGCGGGTCCAGCACGATGGTGGCGCGTGGACCCAGCGGCGGCATGGGCGTGGTCAACAGCCCCTCCGACGGGGTCGAGCGGATGGTGGCCAACGCCATCGAGGTCACGTACCAGGCACCTCGATGACCGCCACGCTGGTGACCGGTGCGAAGCACTCCTTCAGCGGGTCCGCGACCTTGTCCGCCTGCACGGTGTAGCTCTCCTCGGTCTCGACCACGGTCACCCCGGGAGGTACGTCGCAGCCGATGGCCACCACGGCGGCCGACACGACGTAGCCGTCGCGCGGCTCGTGGTCCTGCACCTCCGCGGTGACCTCGTCGCGGAAGCCGCCGTTCTCGAACTGCTCGACGAAGGCCGTCAGCTCCTCCGGCCCGGGCAGCGGGGTCAGCGTCGGCGAGACGGTGCCGCCGGCCGCGGTCTCCGAGACGATCGCCAGCACCGTGTAGTCGAGCGCCGTGGGCTCCGGGCTGGACCGGCTCTCCGGGTCGGAGGCGGTGTCGTCACCGCAGGCACCGAGGAGCGGGGAGCCGAGGAGCAGTGCGGGCAGGATCAGCAGCGTTCCGAGAGGTGTGCGCATGGTGATGGGACGGTACCCAACGGCGTCGGGTTCCCCTCCCAGGACTCAGCTGGGGGAAGTCAGCCGGGGAACTGCTGGTCCTTGCCGAGCACGGTGAGCCCGTCCTCGACCAGGAACCCGCGTGCGCGGTCGGCGGCGAGGTCGACGCCGATCTGGGCGCCGGCCGGGACGACGACGTTCTTGTCGAGGATCGCGTGGCGGACCACGGCCCCGGCGCCGACCTGGACGCCGTTCATCAGCACCGATCCCTCGACCACCGCACCGGCCGCGACCCCGACGCCGGGCGACAGCACCGAGCGGGTCACGCTGCCGCCGCTGACGACGGTGCCGGGCGAGAGCAGGGCCTCGTCGACGTGGGCGGGCGCGCCGTTGGCGCCCTGCACGACCTTGGCCGGCGGCTGCGGTCCGTAGGAGGTGTAGATGGGCCACTCGAAGTTGTAGAGGTTGAAGACCGGCAGCGGCGACACGACGTCCATGTGGGCGTCGTAGTAGGACTTGAGCGTCCCCACGTCGCGCCAGTAGCCGCGGTCGCGGTCGGTCGCGCCGGGCACGACGTTGTCCTTGTAGTCGTAGACGCCGGCGAGCTCACGCCGTACGAACGACGGCACGATGTCGCCGCCCATGTCGTGCTTGGAGCCCTGCGTGGTGGCGTCGCGGGTGACCGCCTCGATCAGCGCGTCGGCGTCGAAGACGTAGTTGCCCATCGAGGCCAGCACCTCACCGGGGCTGTCGGGCAGGCCGGTCGGGTCCTTGGGCTTCTCGAGGAACTCGCGGATCCGCGACGGGTCGTCGGGGTGGACGTCGATGACGCCGAACTGGTCGGCGAGCCCGATCGGCTGCCGGATCGCGGCGACCGTGCAGGCCGCGTCGCTGGCGACGTGCTGAGCCACCATGTGCGAGAAGTCCATCCGGTAGACGTGGTCGGCGCCGACCACGATCACGATGTCGGGCTTCTCGTCCTTGAGCAGGTTGAGCGACTGGTAGATCGCGTCGCCGCTCCCGAGGTACCAGTTCTTGCCGACGCGCTGCTGCGCCGGCACGGGGGTGACGTAGTTGCCGAGCATGGTCGACATGCGCCAGGTCTGGGTGACGTGGCGGTCGAGGCTGTGGGACTTGTACTGCGTCAGCACCACAATCTTCAGGTAGCCGCTGTTGACCACGTTGGACAGCGCGAAGTCGATCAGCCGGTAGATACCGGCGAACGGCACCGCGGGCTTGGCGCGGTCGGCCGTCAACGGCATCAGCCGTTTGCCCTCGCCACCCGCGAGCACGATGGTCAGAACCTTCTTGCGCTCCGCGGCACTCATGCCTTCACCGTAGCCCGGATTCGATCAGCGGTAACGTGCCCGGCGTGAGGGTCGACGTGTTGAGCAAGGAGTACCCGCCCGAGATCTACGGCGGGGCCGGAGTGCACGTCACCGAGCTGGTGCGCGCGCTGCGTTCCCGGCCCGACGTCGACGCCCGGGTGCACGCGTTCGGTGCGCCGCGCTCCGAGCCGGGGACGTCGTCGTACGCCGACCTGGCCGAGCTCGCCTCGGCCAACCCGACGCTGCGCACGCTGGGGGTCGACCTCGCGATCGCGGACGCCTGCGCCGGCACCGACCTGGTGCACTCGCACACCTGGTACGCCAACATGGCCGGCCACCTCGCCGGCCTGCTGCACGGCGTCCCCCACGTGGTCTCGGCGCACTCGCTGGAGCCGTTGCGGCCGTGGAAGGCCGAGCAGCTCGGGGGTGGGTACGCCGTGTCGTCGTGGGTGGAGCGCACCGCCTACGAGGCCGCGGCGGCCGTGATCGCGGTGTCGGCCGCGATGCGCGACGACGTGCTGACGTCGTACCCCGCCATCGACCCGGCCCGCGTGCATGTGGTCCACAACGGCATCGACACCGAGGACTGGGCGCCCCACCACAACCCCGAGGTGGTCCGCGCGCTCGGCGTCGACCCCGACCGTCCGTCAGTGGTCTTCGTCGGCCGGATCACCCGGCAGAAGGGGCTGCCGCTGTTCCTGCGCGCGGTCGCGCAGCTGCCTCCCGAGGTGCAGATCGTGCTGTGCGCGGGCGCGCCGGACACGCCCGAGATCGAGGCCGAGGTGGAGGCGCTGGTGGCCGACCTCGCCGCGACCCGCACCGGCGTCGTGTGGATCCGGGAGATGCTGCCGCGCCCCACCGTGTGCGCACTGCTCACCGCGGCGACGGCGTTCGCCTGCCCCTCGATCTACGAGCCGCTCGGCATCGTCAACCTCGAGGCGATGGCCTGCGAGACCGCGGTCGTCGCCACCGCGACCGGCGGCATCCCCGAGGTCGTCGTCGACGGCGAGACCGGCCGGCTGGTGCCGATCGAGCAGGCCATCGACGGCACCGGCACTCCCCTGGACCCCGAGGGCTACGTCGCGGACTTCGCCGCCGCGCTGCTGGAGGTCGTCGCCGACCCCGTCCGTGCCGCCGAGATGGGCGCCGCCGGGCGCCGCCGCGCGGTGGAGGCGTTCGCGTGGCCGGCGATCGCCGAACGGACCGTGGGGATCTACCGGTCCGTGTTGTGAGCGCGGCGCCGGTCGTCGAGCTCGAAGACGTCGGCGTCGGGGCGGTGCTGGAGCACCCGCTCGTTGACCCGGTTGTTGCTCACCGTGATCTCGCGGACGCCGTCGAGCAGCACCCGACCGGTGAGCCGATGGCCGCCGGTGAGGCCGTTGCGCAACGCCAGCGCCAGGGACGCCTCCGTGCGCGGCGCCAGGAACTCACGCGCGAGGAAGCGCAGCCAGCCCGCGGTGGTCGTGGCCGCCTCGGCGTCGGGCAGCGCGTCGAGCACCAGCTCGCAGCCGTCGGGCGTGGGCGACCACGGCGAGCGTGAGCTCGGCTGCCCGGGCCACACCCGTCGTACGTCGCTGTCCTGGAACGACGCGACGAACGCGACCTCGACCACGTTCAGCGGTGGCTCGACGAGGACGCGTTGCGGCGTGCGTGACGGTGTGCGCAAGTGACACTGCTCCAGACAGCAAACGAAGGTTCCCCCGAACCTTCGCGCTCAGGCTACTAGATTCACGCCGTGACCAAGCTGATGTTCGCCCTCTGGGGCCCCGACCTCACCGCGTCCCTGCACTCCGCTGACCTGCGCGAGGCGCTGAAGGCAGCCGGTGCGGAGCGGCTCCAGGTCAACGTGGACGACGCGCACGTCGCGCCGGCGATGCGGATCCCGACCGGCGACGAGCCGATCGGCGCGATCGTCAGCGTCTGGACCTCGGGCCCCGCCGACGTCGTCGTCGCCGCCCTGACGGCGGTCGCCGAACGCGTCGCGGGCTGGGAGGTCGAGGAGCGGCGCCCGATCGACCCGCCCGAGACCTGGGACGGCTCCCGCAGCGAGGGACTGGCCAACGTGGCCGTGCTGCGCCGGCCCGACGAGCTCTCCCAGGAGGAGTGGCTGCACCGCTGGCTGGTCGACCACACGCCGATCGCGATCGCGACGCAGGCCACGTTCGGCTACCTCCAGAACGTCGTGGTCGCGCCGGTCACGCCCGATGCCCCCCCGATCATGGCGCAGGTGCACGCGTTGGTGGAGGAGCTGTTCCCGATCGAGGGGATGAGCGACATGCACGCGTTCTACGGCAGCGGTGGGGACGACGCCGTACTCAACGAACGACTGACGACGCTGATGGCCAGCGTCGCCCGGATCGGTGCCGACCGCGACCTCGACCTGGTGCCGACCAGCCGCTACCTCTACTCGCTGACGTAGCGGTGGACGATGGTCCCGTCGAGCGTGGCCTGGAGGTAGCCGCTCTCGCTGAACTCGTTGGACGCGTAGGCCGAGAACCAGCCGCCGTTGTCGAACGGGGGTCCGGGCTTGCGGATGATGACGTACCAGCTGGTGGGGTCTTCCACTAGCCTCTTCGCCTTCTGCACCAGCCTGATCATCACCTGCGGGTCGATCTGGGTGAGGTCGAAGCGCTCGTAGCTCGAACGCCCCTTGCCGGGATCGGCGAGCTCGCCGTTGTAGAAGTAGCTGAACGCGCGCTGGCCGGTCGCCTGCGCGGGAACCGAGAGTGAGGCGTACTCGGGGTAGATGTTCGCCTCGAAGACCTCCGTCGAGCCGGTCTCCTCGCGGATCGCGTCGCGCAGCTCGTTGAAGCCGCTGACGGTGTGCAGCTTCGGCGGCGGCGGGGGCTGGTCGATGTCGGGGAACTCGATGGAGGGCTCGTCGAACTCGAACTCGAACGCATCGTCGGAGTCGCTGGCCGCGTTGATGATGCCGACGATCACGCCGATGACGACCAGCAGGATGACGACGAACGGGATGAGCACGCACCCCGCCTTGGAGCTGGGCTTGGTCCCGAACAGCCGCGCCACCTCAGGTGACGACGTCTGGGGCGGTCCGTAGATGTTGGGCGGTGGGGGCGTCTCCGGTGGCGTGTACGTCGACCAGGCGGGGTCGTTGCGCTCGGGGCCGTCGTTGCTCCCGTTGTCCGGTTCCACGGGGAGCACGCTAGTGGTGTCAGCGGGTCCGCGTCAGTACCGGAAGAGTCCCTTCACGAACGGCACGGAGTCGACCAGCGACGCCTGCATGGTCGTGTTGTGGTCGGTCGGGTAGGTCCGGAAGGTCACGTCCGCCCCGCCGGCCCGCAGCAGACCGACGTACGCCGCGGTGGTCTCCATCGGCACGTCGGTGTCGACGAGGCCGTTGGCCAGGAAGATCGGCTTCTCGAAGCTGGTCTCGGGCATCCCGAGGTAGGCGCGCGCGGTCTCGACGTACCCGGGCAGCGACGCGAGCGGGCGGTTGAAGAAGTCACCCATCGCGTGGCCCTTCACGGCCTCCTCGAGCTCGATGATGCAGGCCGTCTCGGCGAGGTCGACGAACTGCTTGCCCTCGGGCGTGAGCGCGCTGTCGATGTCGAGCTCGGGGTGCACCTCGCGCATGCCGACGAGGATGTAGAGCAGGTACGCCGTCAGCGCCTGGCTCGCGTCGACGGGCAGGACACCCGGGCCGGGCAGGGAGACCAGCACCTCGATGAACGCCGGCGTCCCCGTGCCCACGCCGCCGCGGAAGTCCAGTCCCTTGCCCCCGAACTCGGTCGCGTAGCTCGCAGTCGCGATCGCCCCGCCGCCTCCCTGCGACTGCCCGATGACGACCCACTTGTTGCTCAGCCGCTGGCTCTCCGGCAGGTGCGACTGCGAGAACCGGCGCGCGGCCTTCACCATGTCGACGACGTTGTGGGCGGTGGAGCGGTTGTGCAGGTAGGCGTGCACGCCCGTGGTGCCCAGACCCGCGTAGTCGCTCGCGACGATCGCGTAGCCCTGGCGCATCCACGTGCCCAGGTAGGCCCAGTCGCGCGCAGGCATCGCCGGACCGACCGACGACGGTGCGCAGCCGTCACCGATCCCGGACGTCCCGTGCGCCCACGAGATCACCGGCCAACCGCCCTTCGGCGCCCGGCCCTTCGGCACGAACACCGTCCCGGTGCTCGGCGTACGGCGCCCGAAGGCGTCCGTCGTGACGTACTTCAGCTTGAACGCCCGGCTCGTCGTCTTCGGGATCCACAGCGAGCGCTTGAGCGTCTCCGAGGACAGCACCGTGCCGACCGGCTTGGCGGACGACTTGGAGGACGACTGGGCGGAGGCCTTCGCCGCCTGCTCCGGTGTCTCGGCCTGGACGGACGCGGGTGCGAGACCGGCGGTCACAAGAGCGGCGGCGGCGAGCACGGCGGCGAGGCGGATGCGCATGCGTTGTTCAACGCCAGCGACGTCCGGAGGTCACTGTGGAGCTCGCCACTCGCTAACGTTTGCCGCGTGGATCCACTCGACGTCGAGGCCCGGCACGACGAGATCGAATTCGCCATGCGCGCCGACAAGGCGGAGGCCCATGAGGCTTTAGGCCGCTCGATCCCGCAGGGCGAGTACGGGCGGGTCACCTTCCTCTCCACCGCCGCCGAGCACTGGATGATGCGAGGCGAGAACGACCGCGCGCGTGCCTTACTGGAAGAGATCCAGGACGAGCCCTCGGAGGGCGAGGTCGCCACTCGCGCGACCCAGCTACAGCTGGCGTTCGCCACTGGTGACGAGGTCTGGGCGACCGCACTGCTGAAGCAGCTGCTGGCCGACTTCCGGGCTGACCTCGTCACCGTCTCCACGTGCCACTTCGTCGGCGACCTGCTTCGGGAGAACAACGAGGTCCGCCAGGCGCATCGGTGGCTCACCCTGCCTCTCGCGTACGTCGACCCCGACGACGACCTCGATGCCGTCGAGGAGATGTGTGTCGAGAGCCGCGCGCAGGTGCGACGTCAGCTCGGGTTTCCCCACGATCGTTTCGACGCGGTCGCCGACGAGCTCGCGGCCATCCGCCGCAACTCCCGGGGCGCGACGAGCTAGCTGGCGAGGTCGAGCTGCGGCATCGGGCGGTAGATCTCGCAGGTCAGGACCCGGGTGTTCGGGCGCACGGGCAGGGGTGGTGCCTGGGACTGGTGGGTGTGTCCGGTGGGGGTGGTGATCTGCACGGTGTGGCGCTGGGGCCACTGGCTCTGGGTGTGATGTCGCCACCCGGGGGCTTCCTTGGCGTAGTTGCAGGCCTCGCACAGCCCTTGGCCGCCATCGAGGGTGCTACGGCCGCCCCGGTGGCGGGGTGTGACGTGGTCGCCGTGGCGGGCGGGGGCGTCACACCACGGCGTACGGCAGGTCTCGCCGTCGCGGGCGAACAGCAGGCGTCGCAACGCGCGGGGGAAGAGAATGCCTTTGGAGTCCATCGCGACCAGTGAGTTGTCGTCGGGGTGGGCGTACAGGCGCCGGATCAACACCTTGCCGTCGGCGTCGGCGAGGAGCTTCCTGGCGATCCCGGCGGGGATCGGGCCGTGGCCCACGAGGTGGGCGGGGGTGGTGTCGTCGTCGAGGAGCATGTCGGCGTTCATCACGAGCTGGACCTCGACCCCGCGGGTGCCGGCGAGGGCCGGGCGGCAGAGCCGGGCGACGAGCTCGTCGGCGATGATCTGGTCGCGGGTGCGGTCGTCGCCGATCGCGCGCCGCAGGTCGGCGTACTCCCGGAGGCAGTCCATCGCGACCACGGCGTCCTCGGCGAGCACCTCGGCGCTGATCCGGGCCATCGAGTCCGGCAGGCCACGTGCGGTGACCCGACGCCGGGTCCGGGCCCGTGCAGCGCGGTGCTCGGCGGCGGCGGTGTCGAGCTGGTAGGCCAGCCGGCGGGCGGACACCATGACCTCACGGTTGCCCATCCCGGCCAGGCGGGGTCCGAGGGTCGCGTCGAGGAGACCTCGGTCGGCGCGGCACAGGTCGGGGGACTCGCGGGCCAGGATCTGCGCTCGGTACTCGTTGATCTCGCCCCGGCCGAGCGCGGCCAGGGTCTCGGGCAGGTCGTGGACCAGCGCCAACGCGAGGGCGGTGTGCTGGCGTCCTTCGTGGGGTGACTCGTGGCGGGCCAGGGCGACCTCGTGGGCCACCGCCCGACCCCGACGCTGCGCCGGCACCCCGGCCCGGGCCTCACGGACGAGGCGACGGGAGTGAAGATCGGCGGTCAACCGTGCCTTGGCCGCGGCCGCGGCGCAGGTGAGGCGCTCCATCGCCTCGAGCTGGTCGACCAGCTCCTGCTCGTCGAGGCCTGCGCCGTCGATGTCACCGACGAGCTCGACCCAGAACGCGGCCGGGTCGGGCCGCATCTTCTGAGTCGTGGCGATCTCGAACATGTCTTCGATTATACCGCGCACCACTACCTGGTCAATGGGTCGCGGCGATTTCCACAGGTGGATTCTTCCGGCTTCCGGTCCGGGCCGGGGAGGGGTACTTTCTCCTCATCGCCTCGGTCTGGGCGTGCAGCATCTCGGGAAGGACCAGCGTTGATCCAGGTTCGGTTCGCCGCACTACTCGCGGCCCTCACCCTCGTCCTCGTCGGCTGCTCCGACGACGACCCCGAACCCAACGTCGACCCCACCCCAAGCACGAGGCCTAGCGACACCGCGGAACCGACTCCGACCACTTCAGCGCCGCCCGCGTCCTTGACTCCCGTTCAAGCCGTTCGCGCTTGGGTGCAGGAGCGGAACCGGGCACTGACCTCCGGCGACACAACTGCTCTACGTGGGCTGACTGCAGACAAGTGCGGTTCCTGTGAGCCCTACATCGATCTGATCGAGGATGTCTATGCGGCCGGCGGGAGCTACGAGACCACGGGTTGGACCGTCGACAACGCCAAGGAATTGGAGGACCTGGAGGTCACGGCGGCCATAACCATGGGCGCGGGCGTCATGATCGCCGCATCAGGAACCGCCCCTGACAAGTATGAAGAAGACAAGGCCATCTTCCGGTTCAAGGTGAAGCCCTTTGAGGGTGGGCTTGTCGTTTCGTACATCGGATTAATCCGATGATCCCGCGACTCCTCGCGATGGCGGTTCTGACTTCTTGCGTGCAGCTAGCAGGTCTTGCTCCTGCTGCAGCCGGATGCAACCGGGTCGAGCAGGTGGTGATGATCGACAACCAAATCAGGACTGTTGTCGTCGAAATCTGCGATTCTGAGAACCCTGGATCGAACGCAGACACGGCGGCCGATTTGCCGACCACCCCTGTCGGCAACGCGGCCTGCATCGGAGTGGCCGGCGTGATCGGTGCGGATCCCGAAGACTATTGCGCGACGCCGGAGCTACCCGTAGAACTCCTAACCTCCGGTCTGGTCGCCGCCGCGTTTCGTGACCTGCCTCTCCCGCCCTCCGAGCTGATCGTGCAACCTCCCAACGGCCGCACGCTGGTCAACTTCGACACGAACTTCTACACCGAGACGGCACCCCTCGACCGCACCATCCGGCTGTTCGGCCAACAGGTCGACCTGAGGATCTGGCCCAGCAGCTACGAGTGGCACTTCGGCGACGGCGCGAGCACTGCCACCGAGTCGGCCGGGTCGCCGTACCCCGACCTCGAGATCACCCACAACTACACCGCCAAGGGGCAGGTCGGGCCGGCGGTGGACACGACCTACTCCGCCGAGTTCCGCGTCAACGGCGGTGCGTGGCGACCAGTGCCCGGCACCGTCACGATCCCCGGCGACGCAGTCGCGCTCGAGGTCGTCGAGGCCACCCCGGTGCTGGTCGGCTACAGCTGAGCGAGCGACGCCTGGGGCTGATGCCGAGGGTTCCGCCACACCATGTGCACGAGGATCAGCACCGACACCAGGGCGGCGTACACGCACCACAGCGACGCGAACGCCTGGGCGTAGGCGAGACCGACGATGGTCAGGCCGATCAGGTTCAGGACGCCGAACGCGACGACGGTCCGGTAGCTCGAGACCACGCAGGCGCCCATGGTGGCCACGACGTAGGCGCCGGTCCACAGCTCCTGGAAGCCCAGGCCGACGCGGTACTCGAGCCCGAAGTCGTGCGCCACCACGTCCAGGCCGTTCTGCCACAGGCGTAGGCCCATGTAGGCCGACACCACGACGCCGACGGCCAGGAAGGGCACCACGAGCCGCCGCCGCGAGGACGTCTCGATCAGCCACACGGCCAGCGGGAAGAGGGTGGGCAGGAGCGGCAGCGCGATCACGACGTAGACAAGAGCGGCCAGGTGCGCGAGGTCCGACGACACCGAGCCGTCAACGCCGGCCCAGACGACGGCCTCCACGAGCTGGTGGACGCCCAGGAGCAGCGGCAGCGCGGCGAGCGGCACCTCGCGCGGCTCCCGCACGTGGCTCAGGGACAGGACGCCGATCGGTAGGAGCACGGCCCCCGCGACCAGGTCTGCCTCCATCGAGAAGCACACGCGGGTCAGCCCTCCCGGGCGTTCTCGATGTCCGCGAGGCGCTGGTGCAACTGACGTCGTACGTCGTCGGGCGTGACCTGCGCGCGCTTGCGCTGCTCGCGCGCAATGATGGCCCCCGTGGCGGCCACCCCGGTCAGCCCCGCGATCCCGAGCAACTTCCACAGCTTCATCGACAGGACTCCCTCACGTTGGACACGACCAGCTTGACCCTCGACGCGGCCGTGGAGCTGACCCGCACCGGTGACCTCTGGCTCTTCCGCGGCCAGTCCGCCGCCGACCACGCTATCCGGGTCCTGACCAACGCACCGGTCAACCACGTCGGCATGGCGGTCGTGATCGACGACCTGCCTCCCTTGATGTGGCACGCCGAGCTCGGCAAGGGCCTTCTCGACGTCTGGACCGGCAAGCACCACCGCGGGGTCCAGCTCCACGACCTGCGCGGCGCCGTCGAGCAGTGGTGCGGGCGCTACGGCCAACGCGCCTGGCTGCGCCAGCTCGACGCCGAGATCACCCCCGACATGGAGGCCGCCGTGCTCCGCGCGATCGCGCGGCTCGACGGTACGCCGTTCCCGCCGACCGCCAAGCTGGCTGCGCGCTGGGCTCGGGGGCGGGTCCGCAGCAAGGCCCCCGCCGAGCTGACGTACTGCGCCGAGGTCGTTGCCGGCACGTACCAGGCCATGGGTCTGCTGGACGGCGGCCGCCCGACCAACTACTACGACCCGGGCACGTTCTGGTCAGGCGACGAGCTCGACCTGGAGCTCGGGGCGAGGCTCGGCGACGAGATCCGGGTCGTCACCTAGGACGTGTCCTAGGCGCAGGCCACGCACGTGCGCGCCGTCGGGCGGACCTCCAACCGCGCGGCGGCGATCGCGTTCCCGCAGACCTCGCAGCGGCCGTAGGTGCCGTCGTCCAGTCGGGACAGCGCGGCGTCGACCTCGTCGAGGTGCTGCGTTGCCTGCCGGACCAAGGCGTACACCTGCGAGCGCTCGAAGGCGATCGTCGCGCCCTCAGGGTCGTGCTCGTCATCGGCGTTGGTGTCGCGCGACGCGTCGACCACGCTGCGGAAGTCGCCGCGCAGCGTCGCCAGCCGGGCCGAGGTCCGCTCACGGTCGGCGAGCAGCCGGTCTCGCGGGGTGTCGCTCACTCGCTGCGGCTCTCCCGCGCCTCTTCGTACGCCGGGGCGCGCAGCCGCGTCACCCAGCCGTACTGCTCGAGCCCGGGCAGCTGGTTGCGCACCGGGTCGAACGAGATGTCCTGGTCGGCTCCCACGGTCTCCGAGAGCCGCAGGTCCGCGAAGTGGCGCCACTCGCCGTCGCCGACGGAGCACCGGAGCTCGACCGTCGAGAAGCCGACGGCCCGGGCGCCGAGGACGATCGGCCCGGCGCTGGTGCTGTAGGGAAGGAGCGTCGTCAGCGGCCGCCCGTAGGTCGACTTGCTGAACGTGAGCACGAACCGCGACAGGCGCCCCGAGCCGGTCGTGGCGAACAGCAAGTCGCCCGTGGTGCCGTCGGCGTTGGTCATCTTGATCGCCAGGCCGTGGATGTCGGGCAGCTGCCGCGGCAGGCCGATCGCCCGCGACTCGCGCACGACGACCTCGTCGGTCGAGACCGTGTCGAGGAACTCCACGCCCAGCGGCGGCTCCACGCCGTGCCGGTAGAGGCAGGCCTCGAGCACCCGACCCTGGGGGTGCAGCGGCTTCGCCGCCGGGCGTACGGCGGCCAGGGCGCGCGTTGCGCCACACAGCACGGCCCCGCCGACAGAGGAAGCACCACGAACGGCAGCGGTGAGCAGTGGCATGGGCACTCCTGGTGGTCTGAGGGTCCCCGGTGCCCAAATCGGTCGCTCACGACACCTCCTCCGCGGTCACGACCAGGTTGTCGGCGTAGTGGAAGCCGCCACCGGACGTGCTCCTGCGGTTGGTGCAGGTCACGAGGTGGAGCAGGTGCGGGCCGTCGGTGCGGAAGAGACGGCCCGGCACGCCGCGACTGCGCGCGAAGCGCTCGATCCGTCGTACGACGAACCGGTGCGTCTCACCCGCGGGGTCGGTCCAGCGCACCACGTCGCCGACCCGCGCGTGCCGGAGCCGCCACAACGCGCCCGGCCGGTCGTGCCGGTCGGACACGTGGCCCGAGATGACGCTCGCGCCGAGCAGCTCTCCGGCCGCCGCGGTCGTGGTGAGCCAGCCGAGCCGCCGGCGGTTGTTGGGGATGGCCATCGTGCCGTGGTCGAGCCCGACCGCGTCGACGGTCGCGCGGATGCCGACCCGGTCGATCGTCAGCACCCCGGCCGGGCGGCGACGCGCCGCCGGCGTCGCGGGAGCGACGTACGGCCGGTAGAGGTAGCGCGGCTCGGCACGCCGGGTCGGCCGCACCGGCTCCGAGCCGGGGTCGGCGGGACCGGACGGGATCTCGGGGACATACGGGGTGACCGGCTTGGTCACCAACGCGGTCTCGACCGGGACGCCGGGCTCGGTGGAGGCGGGCTCGGTCGCCTCCGTCGCGGGGAGGCGCTCGCTGTAGGTGTAGCAGCCGGCGACCTCGACCAGGGAGCTCCGCGTCTGGTGGGTGCCGTTGCCCCGGGCGACGAGCTCGCCGTGGTCGGCGACCGGAGCGCCGCGCCACGACAGCCCGTCGCACGACGTGCCGTCGCTCGGCGCCAGCGGTCCGTGCAGCCACCACCGCACGGTGACCCGGTCGTCGGGGCCGAGCCCGCGCAGCCGGACCGTGTCGAGGAGCCGCTCCCCCACCAGCGCGTGCTGGTCGGAGATCACCGTGCTCACCTCGGGAGTACGACGGATCGCCAGCGCCGTCTCGGGGGCGAGACCCGGCGGGCTGTAGGCCTCGTCGGTCAGCGCGGTGGCGGGGATCCGCTGGCTGAACGTGTAGCAACCGGCGCGCCGCAGGGTCGTGCTCGGAGTGCGGTAGCTGCCGTCGCCGGGCGCCTCGAAGCTGCCGCGGGCGGCCAGCGGGGCGTTGCCCCAGCCCAGCCCGTCGCACGATCCGTCGCTCGGCGGTCGCGGACCGTGGAGCGCCCACAGGACGGTGACCGGGCTGTCCTCGATGCCGCTGACGACGACCGTGTCGTGGATCGCGTCACCGACGAAGGCGCGCTGGCGCGAGGCCGTGGTGCGCACCTCGGGTGTGAACGCGATGACCTGCGTGGTCTCCTCGACCAGGCCGCAGCGGGTCGTCACCGGCACGGTGTGGTCGTCTCCCGGGAACGACTCGACCCAGGTGTAGTAGCCGACCTGCTCCACCGGCAGCGGCGGGGTCTCGAAGGTGCCGTTGCCGTCAACGGCGAACGTGACCTGGCCGGCGCGCGTCTCGGGCGTGCAGTCGTCGGCGTCCGGCTGGGCGTCGAAGGGGCCGTAGAGCTCGGCGGCGACGGTCGCGCGGTACCCCTCGGGCAGCCCGGCCACCACGACCGTGTCGAAGATGGAGGCGCCGGGCGTCACGACCGCCTCGGAAGTCTGGGTGACGACCGACGGACGCGCCTTGCGGATCCTGGCGCTGGCCTGGACGACCGCCGTCGTGCGGCTCTCCTGCGCGATCCAGCCGCGCTGCCGGCCGGCGTTGCGCGCGGCCTGCCCGCCGTGCGGATGCCAGGACCTGGCGCGGTAGAGCAGGCCGTCGGAGGACGGGCCGGTGGCGTAGGCGCGGATCCGGTAGCGGCCGACGTCCTGCGGCTTGACCCGCAGCCTGGTCCGCTGCCGGGTGGAGGTCACGGGCCGCGGGCACCGGATCGGGCCGGTGCACACGAACCGCACCTCCACCCCGGGCACCCGCCGCCCCACCGCGGACCTGACCTCGACCCGGTAGGTGCGGGTGCGGCCCAGCCGCATGGGGCCGTGGTTGCGGCTGTCCATGACGAGCCGGTAGGGCCCGTAGTAGCGCGAGGCCCGCTGCCACATCCCCTGGGCCAGGGCCATGATCCGGCCACCGAGCCCACCGATCGGCGGTCGCACCTGCTCGCCCACCTCGAGACCGGGCGGGTAGACGACGGTGCCGCCACGGCGTACGCCGTCGCTCATCACCTCGCGGATGAGCAGCGCGATCGCGGCGTCGCGCTCGTCGCTGCCGGTCGACCCGTGCCCCGCCCACGTCGAGATGACGTAGTTGAGGGCCGCGACCTCCGGGTCGTGCACCCGCTCGCCGAGCTGGTTGACGATCCGCTCGGTCGGGACCGTCAACGCCCGACGCGGCAGCCGGGAGTCGTAGAGGAAGTCGATGCAGAAGAAGACGCGGCCGCTGGGCGCGCGGAAGGTGCCGAGCCAGGTCAGCCCCGTCCCGTGCCGGGTGCGGTAGCGAAGGCACGCGCCGTTGACGAGGTTGGGGTCGATCCGCCGGCAGGTGTCCTTGGCGACCCGGGTGGCCGCTTCGGCCGATGGCGCGGCACCGGGGGTCGCGACAGCGAGGACGAGGCCGGCGGCCAGGAGCGCGAGGACGGTGAGAAACGAAAGGGGCTTCCGAGAGGGCGACATGACCACCACCGTTGCCAGCAGTCGCCGACGTGAAAAGTCAGATTTCCGCGCCTGTGGATGGCCGCCTGAACCGGGTGTCGCTCAGCGTCGAGTCAGGTCCGAAGCCCGTCACGTTCGGCGATGATCTCTCCGCGCGCCTCACTCACGAGCAGCTCGGGCCGACCCAGGGGGATCGGGCCGGGAACCGGCCCGTGGTCCGGTAGATCCAGCATCCGACGGAAACGATGTGCGCGATCGGAGACCGACGCCACCCCGAACGTGGCCAGGAGCTCGGCTGAGGTGAGCCCGTAGGGGCTGATCGTGTCGTTGGCGCGAGCGACCATCCAGCTGACCGCCGCCGCCGACGTACGGGCCGAGGCACGACCGCGGAAGTAGCCGGGGTCGGCCAGGGCAAGGAGGCGGATCAATCGTCGGTTGGCGGTGCGGTGCTCGACATCGAGCAGGGCGTCTGCGTTGTCGTCGCAGAGCGCCACCATCTCCAGAATCTTGGGCAGAATCTCGTCCGGTACCCCGGACGGGTCGAAGGGCTCGTCGGGAAGGGGTTCGTCGTCAAGATGATCGAGCGTCTCGATGCCTCCAACGGCATCGACCAGCTCCTCGAACATCAGATCCTCGATCTGGTCGTCTGTGAGCAGCATCCGCGCCAACGCCTCGGCACCCTGGGGCCGGTCGGTCCGGATGAGCGCCTGGTACTCCGGCTCCCAGCGGTCGACCGACGCCAAGGTTGCCGTCCGGTTGTCGGCACGGATGCCCCGCTTCGCATGGGCGTAGCGGATGAACGAGCGCAGCAGTGCTGGCATCAGGGTCAGCTCTTCGACAGGCGCCACAACCTTGCGGGGGAACCAGTCGACCAGCAGGACCTCGACGTTCACCGGCGACCAGCGCAGGGGGTCGCAGGTGCCGTAGCCGGTGCCGAACCACAGGAGGCTCTCGAGCAGCTGGAGGTGCGGCTCGCTCCCGACGTACCGCTGGCCGTACGACGAGCCGAGGAAGTCGTCGATGAGCGCTGCTTGGTCCCCGTCGGACATCGGCTCCCACTCCGGGAGCTCGGCGCCGTCGGGCAGCTGCCGCACCATCCAGTCGATCAGTGCGCGCTGCCCGGGCCAGGTCTCCGTCTCGATCGGCGGGTAGGTCATCGCGCCGATCTCGACAGCCCTCACGATCTTGGCCCTGGCCAGTGCCGGGTCTATGCCGGCGATGTCGATGTCGGGCTCGATCTCCGCGAACCGGGGCCGGAGCTCCACGAACGGCAGGTCAACGGTGAACGCGTCCTTCACCACCATGCCGATGTTGTGGTCGATGTAGATCACCGCGGCCACGGCGCTCCCGTCAGGGAGCCGTACGTCGACGATGACGTTGCGGCCGTCGTCCAGCTCCTCCGACGTCTCGTGGACGCCGATCAGCTCAGTGCGTCCGAGGTCGCGGAGCCACTGCGGCATCGGTTGCTGACGCGCCCGGAGGGTGCGCCTGATCCGCGCGGTCATCAGCTCGTCGGTCGTGAGCTCGGCGATCACGTGCAGGGCCGCCGTCGTGGCCGCCAGGTCGACGTCCTCGAAGGTCCCCACCAGGTGGTCCAGGGACACCTTCGGCTCCTCGCCACGGAGACTCGGCCGCGGCATGGCCGTGGCCATCAGCCCGGACACCAGGGCGAGCAGTTCGAGGGGGTGGTCGGCGTAGAGGGCGCGCTTGAGCAGTTGCATCAGCGGCTGGAGCTCGGCGTCCGGCTCGGTTCGCGGCACTTGCCGATGTTCGATGGTGGGTCGGCGAGGCACGCGAGGATGGTCGGGACGCTTGCGTTTCTTTGCCACGGCTCCACGGTAGGGCTTGTTGCCCGAGCATAGGCGTGGCGCCGCTGATCGGTCCGTGAGAAGGTGCCGAACATGAGCGAAGGCAGGTGCGGAGAGCAGATCAGCCCCGACGGCAACTGGCGCTGGGACGGGCACACCTGGGTGCCCAACGACGACGCTCCCGGTGGCGTCGACAACCCGCTGGAGATCACCGAGGGCGAGGCCTTCGAGGTGGTCGCCCAGCTCGACTGCAGCTCCGACACCGCTGCTGTGGGGCAGGTCGTGACGCTGAGCTGCTACAGCGGCGACGAGGTGCCGGCGGCGTACGACAAGATCACGATCGCCGACAGCTACTAGCGCGGTTGGCGCCGCCGGTCACGCGGCCCGCAGCCGTCGCGGCAGGCGCACCGTGAACGTGGTCCCCTGCCCACTCCCCGACTGGACGTCGATCTCCCCGTGGTGGTGGCGCACGATCGACGAGACGATGTGGAGCCCGAGCCCGGTGCCCTGGACGGCGCGGTTGCGCGCTGTCGAGCCCCGGAAGAACATCGTGAACAGCTCGTGCTGCTCGTCCTCAGGGATCCCGATGCCGTTGTCGATCACCTCGAGGTAGACGTCTGACGGGCTGGTCGACACCCGGCACGTCACGCGGCCGTGCTCCTTGCTGAACTTGATGGCGTTGCCCACCAGGTTGAGTACGACGCGCTCGAGATGGCCGGCGTCGCCGGTCACGAGTGCCGGGTGGTCGGGCAGCTCGAAGACGAAGTCGAGCTGGTGCCCGGCTCCCAGCACCCGGATGACCTCCTGGGTGCCGGCGACGACCACGCTCAGGTCGACCGCGACGGGCTCCAGCTGCTCGACCGCGGAGCTGAAGGAGGAGACCACGAGAAGGTCGTCGGTCAGCACGGCGAGGCGGGTGGCGTTGCGAGCGATGGCATCCACGAACCTGGTCTGCTGGGTGGTGAGGCCGCCCTCGGACCGCAGCATCTCGGCGTAGCCGGCGATGCTGCTGAGAGGGGTCCGCAGCTCATGGCTCACGGTCGCGACGAACTCGCTCTTCGCGAGGGTGAGCTCGCGGAGCCGTACTGCGCTCTCCGACTCGTGGTCCAGCGCCGAGCCCAGTACGGCGTGCGCCCGCTGCTCGGTGCGGCTGCGCTGGAGCCCCCGTAGCAGCGCGTCGGCCAGGCGCGGGCCGTCGTGCTCGCCGGTCACCAGGTAGTCCTGCGCACCCTCGGCCAGCGCCCACAGCGCCAGGGTCCCGTCGCCGCGGCCGGTCAGGACCATCAGTGCCGTGTGGGGCGAGGTGACGCGCACCGCGCGGACGACGGCGCAGCCGTCGGCCTCGGGGAGGTTGAGGTTGACGAGGACCACGTCGTAGTCCGCCAGCGCGAGGCGATCGAGGGCGTGCGCAAGGCTGGTGGCGGCCTCGATGTCCCCGTTGGGGAACTCCCCCTCGAGCAGGGCCCGCACCAGCACGCAGTCGGTCGTCGCGTCCTCGATCAGCAGGACCCGCAGGTCGGTGCGGCGGTCCAACACCGTCAGCGCGGTGGTCCTGGAGGAAGGGGATCGGGTGGATCGGGATCGAGCGCTCATCGCGGCTCTGTCTAGGGTTGTCCGCCACCGAGAGGGACGAGGGCAGTCGGGAGATGCCCGGTCGACGAGGGTCAGAGCCCTCGACTGGTCACCTTGTTCCGCTACCGCGCCTTCACCGTACCGCGGGTTGCACACTCTCGCGCACCCACGCTATGCAGGTGCGAGGTCCTTGCTCCACAGCGTGTGGCCGGCCAGGTCGCGCAGGCTGACGGTCAGCAGCCCGTCGGCGTCGATCGCGGCGTGGCCGAAGAACTGGTTGCCGTGCCGCGGCGACTCGTTGGGCGTGGCCGCGTGCTTGCTGAACACGACCTCGGGCCCGAATGTCGCGTCGAGCTGGTTGGGGCCGAAGCTTCCGGCTGCGATCGGCCCGGCGACGAACTCCCAGAACGGGTCGAAGTCGGTGAAGCCGGCGCGCGTCGGGTCGTAGTGGTGGGCGGCACAGTAGTGGACGTCGGCGGTGATCCACACGACGTTGCGTACGCCGTGGCGCTTGAACGCCGACAGCACCTGGGCGATCTCGAGCTCCTTGCCCAGCGGTGCGCCCGGGTCGCGGTTGGCCAGGCTCTCCTGGTTGACCGGCCCGTCGGGCACGACCAGCCCGAGCGGCATGTCGGCCGAGATCACCTTCCACGTCGCCGTTGACCGCCGTACCTCCCGGATCAGCCAGTCGACCTGCTCCTCCCCGAGGATGTGCGTCTTGTCCTGCTCGAGGCCGGGGGTGTTGGGGTCCTTGAAGGTGCGCATGTCGAGGCAGAAGACGTCGAGCTGCGGCCCGCGCTCGATCTTGCGGTAGATCCGCGCGGGGGCGAAGCCGCGGTCGTGGCCGCGGTCCTGGCGGTGTGACCGCGGGTCCGCGATCGGCATGTACTCCTGCCAGGCCTGGCGCGCCCGGGCGGCCAGTACGTCGACCCGGCGCTCCTGCGTGTAGCGCGCGTCGTCCAGCACCTCGCCGGCCCACCAGTTGTTGGTGGTCTCGTGGTCGTCCCACTGCGCGATCAGCGGCACCTCGGCGTACATCGCCCGGACGTTGGCGTCGAGCATCGTGTAGCGGTGCCGGCCGCGGAACTCCGTGAGGGTTTCGGCGACCTTGCTGACCTCGGGTGTGACGATGTTGCGCCAGACCTGCCCGTCGGGCTCGGTGACCTGCTCGGCCAGCGGGCCGTCGGCGTAGATCGTGTCGCCGGCGTGGACGAAGAAGTCCGGGCGGGTCTCGTGCATCGCGCGGTAGCCCACCAGGCCGCCGAGGTCGGGGTTGATGCCCCAGCCCTGGCCGCAGGTGTCGCCGGTCCAGACGAAGCTGGTCGGCTGGGCATGCACGGCGGCCGTGCGGAACGTCGCGACCTGCGACTCCCCGCGGTGCCCGTCCTCGTGCTCGAAGGCCAGCTCCACGGCGTACTCACGTCCGGGCGCCAGCCCGTCCAGCGCGATCTTCGCGGTCAGATCGCTCTGCTCGCTCGCCCACGGCCCGCGGACGCGGCGGTGACGGCGCCCGCTGACCACGTCGGCGACCAGGCGTCCCGGACCCGACGACCTCGCCCAGAGCACTGCGGAGCGCGTGGTCACGTCGCCGCTCTGGACCCCGGAGGGCAGCGTCAGGCGACGGCGCACCAGGGAGGCACCCGCGGGGGCGGCGGCTCCGGTCAGGGTGAGGGCGCCGGCGGTGAGCGCGCCGGAGCGGAGGAGGGTACGGCGGCCGAGGGACTTCCCGAGATCAGTCATGCCGGCCACGCTGGCCCACCCAGGTGGCGACCTGGTGATCTGGAGCCGAACAGCCCTCGACGACGTCCTACCCACATGCGCCTCCCCCTCCTGGTCGCCTCCGCGGCCCTCGTCCTCGCCGGCTGCGGCGACGATGGGCACATCGACCGGTCCGACGACCAACCCTCGTCCGGCATCTCCGGGCAGGTGCTCCTCGGACCCCAGTGCCCGGTCGAGTCCGTCGGCGAACCCTGCGACGACCTGCCGGCCGCCAACGTCCTGGTCAAGGTCGCGAAGCAGATCCCCGGCGAGGCGTACGGCG
The DNA here is from genome assembly GCF_900103935.1 of Nocardioides szechwanensis. Lineage (GTDB taxonomy): Bacteria > Actinomycetota > Actinomycetes > Propionibacteriales > Nocardioidaceae > Nocardioides > Nocardioides szechwanensis. Next base: position 329,588 of record NZ_FNIC01000002.1, on the reverse strand, counting down.
CCGGCGAACCCGTCGCCACCACCCACACCGATGCGGACGGCGCCTTCGAGCTCGCCCTGCCTCCCGGTGACTACGTCGTCACCGCCGACGCCGGCATGTCGTGCGAGTTCATGGACGCCCGGGTCGTCGCCGGAGCCCACACCACCGTGGACGTCCCCTGCGACACCGGCATCCGCTGACCGATGACTATGTCCCCGGCGGCTGGTCTGATGGAGGTCCCCCTACTCGAGGAGCCCTGATGGCCACCCTGCTGAACCCCTACCTGCACTTCGACGGCACCGCCCGCGACGCGATCACGTTCTACCAGTCGGTCTTCGGCGGCGAGCTCGCGCTCAACACCTTCGGTGAGATGGGCATGCAGGGCGAGCAGGCCGAGCAGGTGATGCACGCCCAGCTCGAGGCACCCGACCTCGTCCTCATGGCTTCCGACACGCCGCCCGGCGAGACCCTGACGCCTGGCAGCACCGTCACGCTCAGCCTCAGCGGCGACGACGACGCCAAGCTCCGCGGCTGGTTCGAGACGCTCGCCGACGGCGGCCAGATCAACGTGCCGCTCGAGAAGCAGATGTGGGGCGACGTCTTCGGGCAGCTCGCCGACAAGTACGGCGTGACCTGGATGGTCAACATCAACCAGCCTGGCTGAGCCGCCTGCGCCTCAGGCGGTCGAGCGGCCCGGGGGCCTCGGTTCGGCGATGATGACGCTCACTCCCTTGCTCTGGAGCCGCTCGAGATGCTCTGGAGGCGTCTCGTAGTCGACGATCACGGTGTCGAAGTCGGTGAGCGAGGTGTGGGCGTGCAAGGCACGCTTCTCGAACTTCGAGTGGTCCAGCATCAGCACCCGCTGTCCGGCGGACTCGAACATCGCCTTCTTGATCAGCGCGGCGTCGTGGTGCTGGTGGAAGCAGATGTCGTCGATGACGGCAGGGGTCGACATGAACAGGATATCGGCCCTCAGCATCCGCAGGTTCTCCAGCGTGAGGCTGCCCATGTAGGCGTCGCACCACTGGTAGTGCTGTCCGCCCAGAGAGATCAGAGCGATGCCGGGGCGGCCGACGAGCTGGGTGATCACCCGCTCGAAGTTGGTGATCACCGTGAGTGGCTGGCGTTGCGGCAGCAGCTTCGCCAGATGAAGTCCGGTCGTGGAGTCGTCCAGGATGATCGCCTGGCCGGGCTCCACGAGGGCGAAGGCCGCCGAGGCGATGGCGGCCTTCGCGGCTCTGTGCTCGCGGGCCCGGTACTCGGGGCCGGACTCCACGAGGCTCGAGGCCAGGGCCGTGACCATGCCTCTGGACTTACGGAGGACACCGCGCGACTCGAGCATGTCCAGATCGCGGTGCATCGTCATGGCGCTCACTCCGAACGCCTCGGCAAGCTCCTCGATCCTCATCGACCCGGCGGTGAGGACACGTTCGGTGATGGCGTCGTGACGCTCGGCCGGTCGCAGGCGGTGCAGCGGGTTTTCACTCACAATCGTGCGCCCGTCCTGCGTGCGGTGGCGAGAGGACCTGTCCATGATGCGTTCATCTTCTCCCCTATCCATGGCCTGGCCGCAGCGCGACACCAGTTCGTACCCAACCAGTTGGAGCCGGCCCCGAGGCCGGCCCCACGCGGTCACTCCTCGTTGGCGATGTCGCCGCTCGCGAGGTTCTTCTCGATGAGGTCGGCCAGCGTGGCCAGGAACGCGTCCTTCTCGGTGACGACGTTCTTCTGGTACTGCTCCACGTTGTCCGGGGAGATGGGCGGCATGACGTAGGTGTAGGTCTTCTCGACGTCGTCGCCGGCGATGAACTTCTGGGCGACGGCGAGACCGGCGGCAAGCTCCACACGACCGTGCTGCAGGGACGAGCCGATGAAGTCACCGTTCGCGACTGCCGCAAGGCCGTCCTCGATGCCGTCGATCCCCACCACGGGAAGGGAGATCCCGGCCTCGCTCATGGCCTGGACGGCGCCGAGGCCCATGTCGTCGTTCTCGGCGACGACACCGTCCAGCTCGTCACCGAAGCTGGAGATCCAGTTCTTCACCTTGTTGACCGCCTCGTCGCGCTTCCAGTTGGCGGTGTCCTTGGCCAGCACCTTGATGTCGGGGTAGTCGGCGAGCACCGACTCGATGCCCTCGGTGCGGTCCAGCTCAGGGCTGGAGCCGAGCGGGCCCTGCAGGATGACGATATTTCCCTTGCCACCGAGGGCCTCTGCCATCATCTCCATCTCCTGGGCGCCGGCGGCTACGTCGTCAGGCAGGACCGAGCTGGTGATCAGGTCCTCGTTGGTCAGCGTGGTGTTCACCGCGAAGACGGGGATGTCGGCGTCCTTTGCCGCCTGGAGCTGCGGCGAGAGGGAGTCCGCCTGGACGGGGACGATGATGATCGCGTCGACGTCCTGGTTGATCAGCTGCTCGACCTGGCTGGCCTGGGTGGCGACGTCGTTGCCCGCCGAGTTCCAGAGGAGCTCGATGTCGTTCGCGTCGGCGTACGCCTCCATGCCCTCCTGACCCTGGGTGATGAACGACGACATGTCGTAGACCGTCACGCCCACCCGGATCCCCGAGCCACCCTCCCCATCGTTGTTTGCGTTCTCGTCTCCGGCGCCGCACGCAGCGGCACTCAGCAGCAGGGCCACGCCTCCTAGCGCGATTGCCCCGCGGCGCAGCGAACTTCCCATCATGACTATCTCCTGGTTGTGTTGTCGGGCTCTGGGTTGAGCGTGGGCTAGGTGCTGCTTCGCCGTGTGGCCCACATGTCCACGGCGACGGCACTGACGATCAGGACCCCACTGATGACGGCTTGCCAGTAAGCGGGGACGAGGAGGATGTCCAGGCCGTTGTTGAGCGTCTGGATGAGGAGCAGCCCGAGGAACGTGCCCCAGATGGTGCCGCGGCCGCCGAGAAGGCTGGCGCCTCCGATGACCACGGCGGCAATGGCGTCGAGCTCGTAGCCGGAGCCCAGGTTGGGGGGCCCCGAGATGACTCGCGAGGACAAGATGATGCCGGAGGCGCCCGCCAGCCCGCCGCTCAAGAGGTAGACGGCGGTCAGGGTCCGGCGGGTGTTCACGCCGGCGACCTCGGCCGCGGTCCGGTTGCCGCCGACAGCGTAGATCCGAAGGCCGAAGGCGGTCCGCTTCATGACCGCGGCCAGGATGAGGAACCCGACCAGCATCACGATCACAGGCGCCTGGACGCCGAGGATCTCGGTGTTGGCCATCTTGCCGTAGTTCGACGGGAGGCCGTTGATCGGTGCTCCGCCCCCGATGACGTAGGCGGCTCCTGAGGCGGCGGTGAGCATGCCGAGAGTCGCGACGAACGGTGCGACGTTCAGGTAGCTGACGATCAGGCCGTTGACCAGCCCCGCCAGCAGCCCGACCCCGACACCGGCCGTGACGGCCAGCCAGAGCTTGTCCGGGTTCTCGACGATCACCTTCGCACCGGTCATCGCGCTCACCGCGATCACGCTGCCGACCGAGAGGTCGATCCCGCCGGTGAGGATGACCAGAGTCTGACCGAACGCCACGAGAGCGAACGGTGCGGCGGCGATCAGGATCGTCCGCATGTTCGGAACCGTCGCGAAGCGGGCGCTCTCGTAGCTGAAGTAGGCCATCACCAGCAGCAGCACGATCACCATCGCGTTGCGGATGAGCAGCTCCTCGATCCGCGACCGGTCCCAGCGGGGTCTGGCAGCCGAGTTCGGCGGCGTCGTGAGTTCTGACATGGTCGAGGCTTCCTTTGTGCTCACTGGGATTCCTTGGTCCGTGCGGATTGGGGGACGCCGCCGAGGTCGGTCTGACCACTGGCCAGCCGGAAGATCCGCTCCGGAGCGTCCTCGCGGTCGAGCTCCTCGCGACTGAGCTCAGCGACGGCTGCACCCGCCCGGACCACGAGGACCCGATGGGTGAGTCCGATCAGCTCCGGCATGTCGGAGCTGACCAGGATGACCGCGAGCCCCGAGCTGGCGAGGTCACGGATGATGTCGTAGATCTCGCCGCGGGCACCGACATCGACCCCACGGGTGGGCTCGTCTAGCAGCAGCACCTTCGTGTTGTGGATCAGCCACCGGGAGAGGACGACCTTCTGCTGGTTGCCGCCCGAGAGCGTCCCCACGAGCTGGTCGATGCTGCGGCAGCGGACCGAGACCGCCTTGGTGGCTTCCTCGACCGCCTTGCGGCGGCGGGGAAGCAGCCAGCCGGCGGTGGTGAACGATCGGAGGTGCGGCAGGCTGCCGTTGTCCAGGATGGATCGGGTCAGGACCAGGCCGGCGCCCTTGCGATCCTCGGGCACGAAGGCCACACCTGCGCGGATCGCGGCGGCGGGCGCGTTGCGCGGGACCCGCTTGCCATCGAGCTCGACGTTGCCCTCGACGGAGCGGCGGATGCCGAACATCGCCTCCACGATCTCGGTGCGGCCGGCGCCGACGAGGCCGCCCAGTCCGAGGATCTCCCCACGGCGGACTGAGAGGTCGACCTGCGGGCCGTTCCTGCTGAGCCGCAGACCGCGCACCTCGTAGGCGACCTCCGGCAGGACCGGCGCGGTCCGCGGGAACAGAGTGCCGAGCTCGCGGCCGATCATCGCCTTCACGATCTCGTCCTCGGTGGCGTCGTCGATCGGGACGTCCATCACCAGCTGCCCGTCGCGGAGCACCACGATCTGGTCGGCCAGCGCCTTGATCTCCTCCATGCGGTGCGTCGTGTAGAGCATCGCGACCCCGTGGTCACGCAGCTTGCGGACGACGGCGTGGAGCCGGGCCACCTCGCGCTCAGGGATGGAGGAGCTGGGCTCATCGAGGAAGAGCACCTTCGCGCCCCAGGTGGTCGCCTTCGCGATCTCCACGATCTGGGTGAGCGCGACCGACATGCGGCCCATCCGCAGGTGGGGGTCGATGTCAACGTCGAAGACCGCAAGCATCTTGCGCGCCTCCGCCACCATCTCCCGACGGTCCAAGGTTCCCAGGCGGGTGCGCAGCTCGCGGCCGACGAACAGGTTCTCGTAGACGGTGAGGTCGGGGTACGGCGCGAGCTCCTGGGGAATGATCGTCACGCCCAGCTTGCGCAGCTGCATCGGATCCGGCTGGCTGAGCAGCTCGCCGGCGACGTACACCTGTCCGCTGTCGGCGCGCAGCTGACCGGTCGCGATCTTCATCGCGGTGGACTTGCCGGCGCCGTTCTCACCGACGAGTGCGACCACCCGCCCGGCACGCAGCTCGAAGCTCAGGCCACGCAGGACCGGAACGCCACCAAATCCCTTGACGAGGTCACGCACCTCGAGGGCCGGAACAGTAGTCATGCACTTTCGCCTCTCGCATGAGAGCGGTGTCAGTTCGGCATCGCCGTGCCACCGAACGTAGCGGGCGAAATGTTAGATGTAAACCCCTTGACGTGGAATACCCCATGTGAAACGTTGGAGATCACAGTCCAGATGTGACTTTCCAATACTTCTGGATGATTTGGAACATCGGAAGAGGAGAAAGTCACCATGCCTCACAGTCCTTCGAACGTTGATCTCAACTTCGGTCTGGAGGGCCAGACAGCCCTCGTGACCGGCGGCGCCTCAGGGATCGGCGCCGCCATCGCCGCCGCGTTCGTGGCCAAGGGAGCCACGGTCGCTGTGGTCGACCTGAACGCCGAGGCCGCCCAGCGCCACGCTGAGAAGATCGGCGGTGGCAGCCAGGGGTTCGTCTGCAACGTGTCCGACCCGGCCGCGGTGGAGGCCACCGCCGCAGCGGTCGTCGAGGCGTTCGGCCGCATCGACATCCTGGTGAACAGCGCCGGTGTTGTCATGCTCGCCCCCGCGGAGGACCTCGAGGTGTCGGCCTGGCAAACCACGATCGACGTCAACCTCACCGGCACCTTCCTCATGGCGCAGGCCGTGGGTCGGCACATGCTTGCGGCCGGTCACGGCAAGATCATCAACCTGGCCTCGCAGGCCGGGTCGGTGGCGATCGCTGAGCACGTCGCCTACTGCGCCTCCAAGTTCGGCGTCCTCGGTCTCACCAAGGTGCTCGCCTCGGAGTGGGCCGGCCGCGGGGTGACCGTCAACGCGATCTCGCCGACCGTCGTACTCACCGAGCTCGGCCACAAGGCCTGGGACGGGCCGAAGGGCGACGCACTCAAGGAGCTCATCCCCACCGGCCGCTTCGCCGAGCCCGAGGAGATCGCCGCCTCCGCGGTGTTCCTCGCCTCGGCCGCTGCCGACATGATCAACGGCGCCGACCTCCTGGTCGACGGCGGCTACACCATCCGCTGACCTGCATCTCTGCGCCGTCAGCTCTGCACCGACTCGCACTCCTGGAGACACCATGACCCGCCTGTACGACGACCCGGCCCGCTTCACCGAGGACATGCTCAGCGGCTTCCTCGATGCCTATGCCGACTACGTGGTCGGGGTGCCGGGCGGAGTGGTCAGGGCGGCGGTGCCGCGCGCCGGCAAGGTGGGCGTCGTCGTCGGCGGCGGCTCCGGGCACTACCCCGCGTTCTGCGGAGTGGTAGGTCAGGGGTTCTCCGACGGCGCGGTGGTCGGCAACGTCTTCACCTCCCCCTCAGCGGCCGATGCGGCCTCGGTGGCACGAGCCGTCGACGCAGGAGCCGGGGTGCTGCTGACGACCGGCAACTACGCAGGCGACGTCATGAACTTCAACCTGGCCGTGGACCAGCTTCGTGCCGAAGGGATCGATGCCCGGTACTTCGCTGTGACCGATGACGTGGCCAGCGCACCCGCCGCGGAGATCACCAAGCGGCGCGGCATCGCCGGCGACTTCACCGTCTTCAAGACCGCCTCGGCGGCCGCGGAGGCGGGTTACGACCTCGACGGCGTGGAGCGGGTCGCGGGGCTCTCCAACGACCGCACTCGCACCCTCGGCGTGGCCTTCGACGGCTGCACGCTGCCAGGCGAGCACGAACCTCTCTTCACCGTGCCCGCAGGCAAGATGGGACTGGGCCTGGGGATTCACGGCGAGCCGGGTGTTTCCGAGGACGCCATGCCCACCGCCTCCGAGCTGGCTGCAACCCTCGTCGACACCCTGCTCGCCGAGATCCCGGTCGGTGCCGGGTCCCGGGTCACTGCGATCCTGAACGGGCTCGGTCGCACGAAGTACGAGGAGCTCTTCCTGCTCTGGGGTCTGGTCGCTCAGCGGCTGCGCGACGCCGGGTTGGAGATCGTCCAGCCCGAGGTGGGCGAGCTGGTGACCAGCCTCGACATGGCCGGTTGTTCACTCACCCTGATGTGGCTCGATGAGGAGCTGGAGCGGCTGTGGTCGGCACCTGCCGACACCCCGGCGTACCGCAAGGGTTCGTCGGCCACGCCCACGGCGGCGGCCCAGCCGCGCCGGGGTGAGGGCGCGACGGACACGCCGGCGCACCACAGCGCCGTCGCCACCCTCGACGCCGCGGCGCTCGCCTGCGGCGCTCGCGTCGCCGGGGCCTTGGACGCGATGGCCGCGAGGATGGCGGAGATGGAGTCCGAGCTCGGGCACCTCGACGCCATCGCCGGTGACGGCGACCACGGCCGGGGCATGGTCCGGGGCACTGCCTCGGCGCGCGAGGCAGCAATCACCGCGCGCGACGAGGGTGCCGGCCCCGGGTCCGTGCTGACGGCCGCCGGAGAGAGCTGGGCCGCCAAAGCCGGCGGCACCTCCGGCGTCCTCTGGGGAGCGGGACTGGTCGCGCTCGGCCGACGCATCGGCGACGACAGTGCTCCCGGCGCAGAGAGCGTGGTCGCCGGCCTCCGCGACGGATACCAGGCCCTGACCGAGCTCGGGAAGGCCCAGCCCGGCGACAAGACCATGCTCGACTCCCTACTGCCGTTCATCGACGCCCTGGATGTCGCGGTCAAGGAGGGCACCCACCTCTGGCAGGCGTGGGACCAGGCCGCCGACCGTGCCGACGAGGCCGCCTTGGCGACCGCCGCCCTGCGCCCCAAGGTGGGCCGCGCCCGCCCGCTTGCCGAGCGCAGTGTCGGCACCCCCGACCCGGGTGCGATCTCGATGGCGGCGTGCCTGCGCGCCGTCGGCCGGGCCTTGGACGATCGCTAGCCCGTGCCCACCCCTCGAACCCACCATCACCAGGAGCTACCCATGTCTGATCACTTGAGGATCGTCGTGGGATCCGACGACGCCGGGTTCCAGTACAAGGAGATCCTGAAAGCCGACCTCGAGGCGGACGGCCGGGTGGTCGAGGTGATCGATGTCGGCGTCCGCCAAGGAGAGCGCACGGCCTACCCGCACGTCGCCGTGACCGCCGCCAAACTCATCGCCGACGGCAAGGCCGACCGGGCCCTGCTCCTCTGTGGCACGGGGCTCGGGGTCGCCATCAGCGCGAACAAGGTGCCCGGCATCCGCGCGGTCACCGCCCACGACAGCTACTCGGTCGAGCGTGCCGTGATGAGCAACGACGCCCAGGTGCTGTGCCTGGGTCAACGCGTGGTCGGGATCGAGCTGGCCCGCCGCTTGGCCCGGGAATGGCTGGGTTACCACTTCGACCCGACCTCGAACTCCGCCCGCAAGGTAGACGCGATCCGGGGGTACGAACACGTGGTCGTCGGCGCGGACTCAGCAGCGCAGCTCCTGACCGCGGACGACATCGCGAAGACCGCCTGCGACTGAGACTCTTCGAGCACGCATCGTCCGGGTAGCTAGCCTGCCTGAGCCCCGGTCGAACCGCACGCCGTGCCCGCCTAGGCTGGCGCGATGAAGGTGACGGTGGCCGGCGGCTCGGGGGCGTTGGGACGTCGCCTGTGTCAGGACCTCGCAGCGCACGGCCACGAGGTCGTCGTACTGACGCGCCGGAAGCGTCCCGGCCCGTTCCGCCAGGTGGAGTGGGACGGCTGGTCCGTCGGGCCCTGGGCCGCCGAGCTCGAGGGCAGCGCGGTGGTCAACCTCGCCGGAGAGCTGGTCGACCGACGGCCGACGCCTGCCAACGTGGAGCTGTTGACCAGGTCCCGGGTGGAGCCCACCCGGGCTCTCGTCGAGGCGAGCGCGACTCTGTCGGCGCCCGTGCCCGTGTGGATCCAGGCGAGCACGCTGGCGATCTACGGCGACGCCGGGGAGCGCGTGCTCGACGAGTCGGCGCCGGGGGCGGACGGCCCACCCCAGATGGCGGGAGTGGCGCGCGCGTGGGAGGCGGCGGTCGAGGGAGCGCACAGCGACCGCGTCGTCGTACTCCGCACCGGCATCGTCCTGGACAACGACACCCCCGCTCTCGACCGACTGGTCGGGCTGGTGCGCTGGGGGCTGGGTGGACGGGTCGGTCCTGGCACGCAGTGGATCAGCTGGATCCACATCGACGACTGGTTGGCCATCGTTCGCCGCGCGCTCGAGCCGGGTACCTCGGAGCTGAGCGGCGTGGTCCACGCCACCGCGCCCCACCCGGTCCGCAACGCCGAGCTGATGGCGGGGCTGCGCACGCACCTGCGGCGACCACCTTCGCCACCCACGCCTGCCGCACTCGTCCGCCTCGGCGCCGTGCTGCTGCGCACCGACCCAGCGCTGGCGCTCACGGGTCGCCGGGCGGTCCCGGCGCTGCTGGAGTCGCAGGGGTTCGAGTTCAGCTATCCCCACCTCGACGACGCGCTCGCTGAGCTGTTGGGTGGCGTGAGACACGGCTGACCGCTGCGTCAGCGGACGGTCCTCCGGGTAACGGCGGGGAGTGACCTCCGACGCGCATGACCCCTACGTCCGCGTCCGCGGAGCCAGCGAGCACAACCTGCGCCACGTCGACGTCGACATCCCGCGCGACGCGATGGTGGCGTTCACCGGCGTCTCCGGGTCGGGCAAGTCGTCGCTGGCCTTCGGCACGCTGTACGCCGAGGCGCAGCGACGCTACTTCGAGTCGGTCGCGCCCTACGCCCGCCGTCTCCTCCAGCAGGTCGGCGCACCGCACGTGCAGGAGATCACCGGCCTGCCGCCCGCCGTCGCCCTCCAGCAGCGCCGAGGGGCGCCGAGCTCGCGGTCCACCGTCGGCACCATCACCACGCTGTCCAACCTGCTGCGCATCCTCTACTCGCGCGCCGGTACCTACCCGGCCGGCGCTGCCCATCTCGCGGCGGAGGCGTTCTCGCCCAACACCGTGGCCGGCGCGTGTCCGCGCTGCCACGGCCTCGGCGTCACCCACGACGTCGCCGAGGACCTGCTGGTGCCCGACACCTCGCTGAGCATCCGCGACGGCGCGATCGCGGCGTGGCCGGGCGCCTGGCAGGGCGCCAACCTGCGCAGCATCGTCACCGGTCTCGGCATCGACGTCGACACGCCGTGGCGCAAGCTGCGCAAGAAGGACCGCGACTGGCTGCTGTTCACCGAGGAGCAGCCGTCGGTCCTGATCAAGCCCGAGCGCGACCGGATCGACCACGGCTACTACGGCAAGTTCTGGAGCGCCCGCAGCCACGTCATGCACGTGCTGTCGGACTCCAAGAGCGAGCGGATGCGCGAGCGGGCGCTGCGGTTCGTCCGTGACTCCCCCTGCCCCGACTGCCACGGCAGCGGGCTGCGGCCGGAGGCGCTCGCGGTCACCTTCGCCGGGCACTCGATCGCCGAGGTCAACGCGATGGCGTTCACCGAGCTGGCCGAGCTGCTGCGGCCGGTGACCGAGCTCCCGGAGGACGAGCACGAGGTCGCGGTGCGGATCTCCACCGACCTCGTCGCACGGATCGACGTACTGCTGGACCTGGGGTTGGGCTACCTCGGTCTCGGCCGCGTCTCCACGACCCTCTCCCCCGGTGAGGCGCAGCGGCTGCGGATCGCGACCCAGCTGCGCTCCGGCCTCTTCGGCGTCGTCTACGTGCTCGACGAGCCCTCCGCCGGCCTGCACCCGGCCGACGCGGCGCCACTGCTCGACGTACTCGACCGGCTCAAGGCGTCGGGCAACTCCCTCTTCGTAGTCGAGCACGACCTCGACGTCGTACGACGCGCCGACTGGGTCGTTGACCTCGGTCCCGGCGCGGGCGAGGGCGGCGGCCGCGTCCTCTACTCAGGCCCGGTCGCGGGACTCGAGGAGGTCGCGGAGTCGGTCACCGGCAACTACCTGTTCGGCCGCGCAGAGCCGGTCGTGCACGAGCCGCGCGAGCCGCAGGGCTGGCTCCAGCTGCGCGACGTCACGCGGCACAACCTCGACGACGTCTCCGTCGACTTCCCGCTGTGCGTGATGACCGCGGTCACCGGGGTGTCCGGCTCGGGCAAGTCGACGCTGCTGACGCTCCTGTCCGAGCAGGAGGCCTCCGACACCGCGTTCGACCGGCTGGTCCTGGTCGACCAGCGGCCCATCGGGCGAACGCCGCGATCCAACCTGGCGACGTACACCGGGCTCTTCGACGCCGTGCGCAAGCTCTACGCGGAGACGGACGAGGCGAGGAGGCGCGGGTACGGCGCCGGCCGGTTCTCCTTCAACGTCGCGGAAGGGCGATGCGAGACCTGCCAAGGCGAGGGGTTCGTGTCCGTCGAGCTGCTGTTCCTGCCCGGCACCTACGCGCCGTGCCCGACGTGTCACGGGGCGCGCTACAACGCGGAGACGCTGGAGGTCGCCTACCGCGGCAAGAACGTCGCCGAGGTGTTGGGGCTCTCGGTCGATGACGCCGCTGAGTTCCTGGCCGACGTCCCCGCCGCCTCGCGCAGCCTGGAGACCCTGCGCGACGTCGGCCTCGGCTACCTGCGCCTCGGCCAGCCCGCCACCGAGCTCAGCGGCGGTGAGGCCCAGCGGATCAAGCTCGCCACCGAGCTCCAGCGCGCCCGCCGCGGCCACGCGCTCTACCTCCTCGACGAGCCCACCTCCGGCCTCCACCCGGCCGACACTGCCCTCCTGCTGCGCCAGCTCCACCGCCTCGTCGACGCCGGCAACACCGTCGTACTCGTCGAGCACGACCTCGACTCCATCGCCACCGCCGACTGGGTCATCGACCTCGGCCCCGGTGGCGGCGGCTCCGGCGGCCAGGTGGTCGCCACCGGTACGCCGGCGGAGGTCTCCCGGCACCCTGACAGCGCCACCGCGCCGTACCTGGCCGCCCGCCTCGGTGCCAAGATGGCCACATGACCAGTGAGAAGCCCCTGATCGTTGTCGGCAACGACGGCTCGGACGCGTCCGAGCCCGCCCTGCGCTGGGCGTTGGACCAAGCCCGCGCCGTGGGTGGCCGCGTCCTGCTGGTCCGGGGCTGGTCCATGACCAGCGCCCCCAAGCCCGAGTCCATGACCTTCGGCCACATCCCACCGATCGAGGACTTCGAGGCCGCCGTCCTCAAGGACCTCCAGGCCGACGTCGCCCCGATCCTCGCGGACTACGCCGACGTCGAGGTCGAGTACGACACCAACCACTGCCCGCCCGCCAACGCCCTCCTCGAGGCAGCCGAGAACGCCGACCTCGTAGTCGTCGGCGCCCGCGGCCGCGGCGGCTTCCGCGGCCTCGCCCTCGGCTCCGTCAGCGACCAGGTCTCCCGCCACTCCCCCGTCCCCGTCGTCATCGTGCGCAACGGCAAGTCGGCTGACACGGAGCGCTCCGCCGAGAAGAAGTGACGGCCCAGGACGTCAAACGTTCCGAGCAGGAGACTGCTCGGACGTATGACGTCTCGTGCAGCCACGCCGGGAGCTAGTACCCGAAGATGTGCACCTCTCGGACGTTCGTGTGGTTCCCCTCGACGAAAAACGTCTCGATCCGCTTCACAACTGCGTTGTACTCCTTCTTGGGCGTCATGGCGTCGTTGTGCTTGAGCGCCTGGGGAACCATGAGGAAGAGGTAGTCCGCCGAGCGACACAGGTGGCACTTCCAGAAGTCCAACAGGTCCATGTTGTTCGTGGTGGTCTTCCCTCGCTCGACTTCGAGCAGGATGCCGCTACTTCCGATGGGGCGGTAGTAGTCGGGCCCCAGGTTGTTCTTGTACTCCAGAAAGAGCCCCTTGGCCTCACTCCTGAAACCGAGGCCCTCTGCATAGGGGAGGAACGATGCCTGCACCTCAGAACTGGACATGCCCGGGAGATTCGCGAGCCGCATCAGTTCCCGAGCTGGCGCTGTATTGAGGTGCTCATACAGTTTTTCGCTGATCTCGCGGACGGCTCGACTCTCGGCGGTGGGACTGCCTCGTCGAGAACGACCAACGCTGCTTCGTTCCCTCCCCCGAGGTGATGCAGAGCCTGGCCCCCGCCGCCGCCACGTAGGAGCGCCAAAGCACCAGACAGTGCATAACACCATGCGACTGGCGCACCCGAACCCCGCCGCTACGCCTACACCGCGTCAAGGTGCCGACAGGGACTAGTGGAGGGTGTTGTGGTGTCCGATGCTGTGATGAGGGTCGAGGTCCAGACCGGCTTGGGGACTGACGTGGATGGTCGCGGCGGTCAGCCGGGGAACCTCGTGCAGCAGCCGGTGCTGGGCGTCGTGGGCGATGTCGTGGGCGGCACGGAGGTCAAGGTCAGCAGCGACGATGACCCCGGCTTCGGCGCTGATGCGGTGACCAATCCAGCGCAGCCGCAGGTACTCCACGTCGAGAACCCCATCGGTGTCGCGGACGGTGGTGGTGGCTTGTTCGGTGAGGGCTGGGTCGACGGCGTCCATGAGGCGGCGGTAAATGTCGCGGGCTGCGCCTCGCAGGACGAACAGGATGGCGACGGTGATGAGAAGTCCGACGATGGGGTCTGCGAGGGGGAACCCGAGCATGACGCCGATAGCGCCGAACACGACGGCGAGTGAGGTGAACCCGTCGGTGCGGGCGTGGAGGCCGTCAGCGACGAGTGCGGCTGACCCGATGCGGCGTCCAATGCGGATGCGGTAGGCGGCGACGAGTTCGTTGCCTGCGAATCCGATGAGTCCGGCGGCGATGACGACCCACGGGTAGGTGAGGGTGCTGGGGTCGATGAGTCGTCGGATGGACTCGTATCCGGCGAGGACCGCTGAGGCGGCAATCATGAAGACGATGAAGATTCCGGCGAGGTCCTCGGCGCGTCCGTAACCGTAGGTGTAGGTGGTGGTGGGGCGGCGGCGACCGAGCACGAACGCAATCCACAACGGCACGGCGGTGAGGGCGTCGGAGAAGTTGTGGATGGTGTCAGCCAAGAGGGCAACAGACCCGGTGACGACGACGACGACTGCCTGGGCGAGTGCGGTGACGAGGAGGGCGACGAGGCTGATTTTCACGGCCCGGATTCCGTCGGCGCTCGCTTCGAGGGCAGAGTCGATCGAGTCGGCGGCGTCATGGCTGTGCGGGCGAAACAGGTCGGTCAGGACACCTCGCAGACCGGTGGAATGTTCATGGTCGTGCCCGTGGTCGTCCTCGTGCTTGTGGTCGTCGCCGTGATCGTGTGTGGGGTCGCTCATAGGTCTGCTCCTAGGCTGTTGAACCACTCACGGCTGAATTGACGCAGTGCCCCGACGTGGACGTTCTCGCATGACATTTGCTGCTCCAGCGTGACGGCAACGAGTTGACCGTCGGGTACGTCGCCGTTCGCCACGAGCACCTGCGCCGGGTCCTTGGCGTCAACAAAGTCGCGAAGTGCGGTGAGGTCTGCGTCGGGTAGTTCGTTGCCGTACAGGACGACGACGTAGCCGTCACCGAGAGAGTGTCCAAAGTCCGCGAGCGGTGCTTCCTCATCCGGTTCGTAGAAAGCCTTCTGGGCGTGACCACCACCGCCAGGCAGCACCTTGGCGCGTTCACCGACGGCGCACGGCGCGTCGTCAGGGAGCGCCACCGTAGCGGCATCGTTCTCGGCGGACCGAAACTCCGCCAACCCCACGAACGGTGCAGCCATCGCACCCACCGCGAACAGAGCAACGAAGGCGACCTTGGTCAGGGCTGGCTCGTGGTCCCTCTTGAACATCAACGAGATGGCGGCGGCGAGGCCGAGCATGCCCATGATGGCGGTCAGTTGACCGATTTCGATGCCGATGTTGAAGGCAATGAGTCGCGACACCATGCCTTCATCTGCAACACCCAATGATTGGAACCGGGTGGAGAGCCCAAACCCGTGGATGAGTCCGAACCCGAACACGATGGCAGTGAAGATGTCCCAGCGTTGCGGTCGCCCGAACATGCCGTAGAAGCCGACGAACGCCACCGACAACACGATTACGACATCGACCACGGCAGGGTTGACCTGCCACCCCGCCAACGTCGCCGTGATGAGGGTCAGGCTGTGCCCGGCAACGAACGCGCTGATCACTTTTGCGGCACGTCGCACGTTGCCCGCGAGTAGGACAATCCCGGCTACGAACAGCAGGTGGTCCCAACCCAGCAGCATGTGCTTGATGCCGATGCCGACGAACCCGTAGACGCTGGCGGTGGCAGCGTCTCCACCGATGCCATGGGCTGCCGCCGGACCGGCTGACAGCACGTTGAAGACCAGCGCGAGCGCTACCAGCGTTCCCAGTCGCGTCAGGAGGGAGCGAGACAAGAGGAACTGGGTTAGGTGGGGCTGCACTGGGTTGTCCTTAGCGGGCGTCGTTGTAGGTAAAGGGTCCTATCGGCAGTGTAGGACACATGACAGAATTGTCATATTATTGGGGTAGGCTGACAGATGTGGGACACCAACCAAACGGTCATCAGTTGCCGTCGAGCCTCGACGCCGAAACCGCTAAGTCCGTCGCCGCGACACTCCGAGCACTCGCGAACCCCAACCGGCTGCGCATTCTGGCGACCCTGCAAGCCGGACCTATCACCGTCGGCGACCTGACCGTCGCGCTCAACATCGAACAGTCGGCGGTCTCCCACCAACTCAGACTCCTTCGTGACCAAGGGTTCGTTTCAGCCGAACGCCACGGACGCCACATCGAATACCGGCTCTACGACAACCACGTCGGCGAACTCATCGAACAAGCCCTCTCCCACGCCGACCACGTACGTCTCGACATCGCCGACCGCAAACCCTTGAGCGCGCACGCCACGTAACCCGTGCCCCAAGCAAACGACGAAGCCCCCGAGGATTCCTCAGGGGCTTCGTCGTCGTGAACTCTCAGTCAGTCGCTACCGATTCAGCACTTGTCGCAGCGCATGTCGCAGCACTTGTCGTTAGCTCAGCATCAAACTGTCGTCCGACACAGTCAGTGTGACTCTGCTCCGCACTTGTCGTCGCTCTTGTCGCCGCACTTGTCGTCCGGTCACTCAGAAGAGTGTCGTCCGACATCAGCGCCGAGACGGCTGGTCGATCAGCTGCAGCCGCTGGTGCTGCCGCAGCCTTCGCAGACGTAGCAGGAGCCGGCGGGGCGCATCTTGGTGCCGCAGGTCATGCAGAGCGGGGAGTCGACGGCGGTGCCGGTGAGCTTCTCCATGAGCTCGGCGGAGGTCTGGGCCTCCTGGGTGTGGATGACGGCGGGGACCTCGCGCTGCTCGCTGCCGCGGGTGTCCTTGGTCTCGACGACCTCGGCGTCCGTGATGTCGTGCACATCGGAGGTTTCGAGGCTCGTCGCTTGCGCTCCTCGCACCTCAACCACCGTGGGGTGGTCGTCGTCGATGAGCTCGGCGGCGGAGCCGGTCTCCTCGACCAGCTCGTAGGAGCCGGTCTCGAGGTGGCGCTGGCGCTCGTCGGCGGAGTAGATGCCGAGGGCGGAGCGCTCCTCGAAGGTGAGGTAGTCGAGGGCCAGGCGGCGCCAGACGTAGTCCATCAGGGACTGCGCCATGCGGACGTCGGGGTCGTCGGTGAGGCCGGCGGGCTCGAAGCGCAGGTTGGTGAACTTCGCGACGTAGGTCTCGAGCGGGACTCCGTATTGCAGACCGATGGAGACCGCGATCGAGAAGGCGTCCATGACACCGGCGAGCGTGGAGCCCTGCTTGCCGAGCTTGAGGAAGACCTCGCCGAGCTGGCCGTTGTCGTGGGCACCCGAGGTCATGTAGCCCTCGGCGCCACCGACGGTGAACGACGTGGTGCGCGAGGCGCGCGACTTGGGCAGGCGCTTGCGGACCGGGGCGTAGACGATCTTCTCGACCGTCTTGGTCTCGACCTCGGCAGCAGTGGTGGGGGCGTTGGAGTCCTTGCCCTTGTTGTCGCCCTTGCCGTCGGAGAGCGGCTGACCGACCTTGCAGTTGTCGCGGTAGACGGCCGTGGCCTTGAGGCCGAGCTTCCAGGACTGGAGGTAGATGTCCTCGATCTCCTCGACCGTGGCGGTCTCGGGGAGGTTGACGGTCTTGGAGATGGCGCCGGAGAGGAAGGGCTGGCAGGCCGCCATCATCCGCACGTGGCCCATCGGCTTGAGCGAGCGGGCACCCATCGCGGTGTCGAAGACGTCGTAGTGCTCCAGCTTGAGGCCGGGGGCGTCGATGACGTGGCCGTGCTCGCCGATGTAGGCGACGATCGCCTCGACCTGCTCGGGCTGGTAGCCCATCTTGCGCAGCGCGCGCGGGATGGTCTGGTTGACGATCTGCATGGATCCGCCGCCGACGAGCTTCTTGAACTTCACCAGGGAGAAGTCGGGCTCGATGCCGGTGGTGTCGCAGTCCATCATGAAGCCGATGGTGCCGGTGGGCGCGAGGACCGAGGCCTGCGCGTTGCGGAAGCCGTTGGCGGCGCCGACCTCCTGCACGTCGGACCACACCTGGGTGGCCAGCTTGTGCACCTGGTTGTCGGCGATGCCGAAGGTGCGCACGGTGTCGTTGGCGGCCTGGTGCTTGCGCATGACCCGCTTGTGGGCCTCGGCGTTGCGGGCGTAGCCGGCGTAGGGGCCGACGATCGCGGCGAGCTCGGCCGAGCGCTTGTAGGACTGGCCGGTCATCAGCGAGGTGATGGTCGCGGCCATGGCGCGGCCGCCGTCGGAGTCGTAGCCCAGGCCCATCGCCATCAGCAGGGCGCCGAGGTTGGCGTAGCCGATGCCGAGCTGGCGGTAGTCGCGGGTGGTGTCGCCGATCGCCTCGGTCGGGAAGTCGGCGAAGCAGATGGAGATGTCCATCGCGGTGATGATGAACTCGACGGCCTTGGCGAACAGCGGGGCGTCGAAGGTGTCGTCGTCCTTGAGGAACTTCAGCAGGTTGAGCGACGCCAGGTTGCACGAGGAGTTGTCGAGCGACATGTATTCGGAGCAGGGGTTGGACGCGGTGATCCGGCCCGTCTCAGGGTTGGTGTGCCAGTCGTTGATCGTGTCGTCGTACTGGAGGCCCGGGTCGGCGCAGGCCCAGGCGGCCTCGCTGATCTTGCGGAACAGGTCGCGGGCGTCGACGCGCTCGATGACCTCGCCGTTCTTGCGGCCGCGCAGCGCGAAGTCGGTGCCGTCCTCGACGGCGCGCATGAACTCGTCGCTGACGCGGACCGAGTTGTTGGCGTTCTGGTATTGCACGGACGTGATGTCGGCGCCACCGAGGTCCATGTCGAACCCGGCGTCACGGAGGGCGCGGATCTTGTCCTCCTCCTTGGCCTTGGTCATCACGAACTCTTCGATGTCGGGGTGGTCGACGTCGAGGACGACCATCTTGGCCGCGCGGCGCGTGGCGCCACCGGACTTGATGGTGCCCGCGGAGGCGTCGGCGCCACGCATGAAGGAGACCGGGCCGGAGGCGGTGCCGCCGGAGGAGAGGAGCTCCTTGGAGGAGCGGATGCGCGAGAGGTTGAGGCCGGCGCCGGAGCCGCCCTTGAAGATGAAGCCCTCCTCCTTGTACCAGTTGAGGATGGAGTCCATCGAGTCGTCGACCGAGAGGATGAAGCAGGCCGAGACCTGCTGGGGCGACGGGGTGCCGACGTTGAACCAGACCGGCGAGTTGAAGGAGAAGTACTGGTTGACGAGCAGCCAGGTCAGCTCGTGCTCGAAGATCTCGGCGTCACCGGGGGTGGCGAAGTAGCCGTGGTCGAGGCCGGCCTTGGTGTAGGTCTTCACGATCCGGTCGATGAGCTGCTTGAGGCTCCACTCGCGTACGTCGGAGCCGACGGCGCCGCGGAAGTACTTCGTCGTCACGATCGTGGAGGCGTTGACCGACCAGGAGTCGGGGTATTCGACACCGCGCTGCTCGAAGACGGTGGCGCCGGTCTTCCAGTTGGTCTGGACGACGTCGCGACGCTCCCAGGTCAGCTGGTCGTAGGGGTGCACGCCAGCGGTGCTGAAGACGCGCTCGAGGGTCAGACCCTGGCCGGCCCCCTTGTCGACCTTCGTGCTGGGGGTGCCGCTCACCGTCTCGGTCATGGTGCTCCTCGTGCTTCCTGGGTTGGATCCCTGGGGGGTGGTGTCAATGAAAGCTGTTGGCACCGACGGTCCTGATCGACCGGGATGCCCGAAGTTGTCGGGGGAAAGAGTTGGTACGCCCGGCAGGCCGCTTCCCCACGACCTGCCGGGCGGTTCTTGGTCAGCCGCTGGGGGCTGAGGTGAGCTCGGCCGGCGAGTCAGGGACCTGACGCTCGGCGCGAAGGATCGCGATCTCGTCCTCGAAGTCGTCAGCCGACTCGAAGGCGCGGTAGACGCTGGCGAAGCGGAGGTAGGCGACCTCGTCGAGCTCGCGCAGCGGCCCGAGGATGGCCAGGCCGACCTCGTTGGCGGGGATCTCGGCGGCGCCGGACAGACGCAGCGCGTCCTCGACGTCCTGCCCGAGGTGGGCCAGCTGGTCTTCGGTGACCGGGCGGCCCTTGCAGGCCTTCCGGACGCCCGAGATCGCCTTGTCGCGGGCGAACGGCTCGGTGGCGCCGGAGCGCTTGAGGACGGTCAGCTGCATCTGCTCCACCGTGGTGAAGCGCTTGCCGCAGCCACCGGTGTCGGCCGGGCAGGTGCGCCGGCGGCGGATCGAGCCGCCGTCGTCGGCCACGCGGGAGTCGAGGACCCGGGTGTCGGTGTTGCGGCAGTACGGGCAGTGCACGTCGGGTCCTCCTCACGGTGGCTCGGGTGGGGCGTGGGCGCGGCTCAGTGCCCCTCGACGGGGTCGCTGAGCCTGTGGATATCTCGGGTCCTACTGTGCATAACACCTGGCAGCCTGTGGGCCATCCCCATCCGGCCTGTGCACTAGATGTGGATAACTACATCGTTGTAACTACTAGATGTTGTGGCAACCGTACGCCCCGGTCGGGGGTGGCGCAAGTGGATCGGCGAGATTCGCGCGATCTGGATCACACTTGCGACGTTTGCGCAGGTCAGAGTGGGTGAACTGGTCCGGATCACCGGTGTGTCGCGACCCCGGAGAGGGCCGCCAGGTCGCGCCACCAGGCCAGTCGGTGCGGTCGGCCGTCGTAGTCCTTGCGCTGGTTGGCGCCACTGGTGCCCGGGAGCACGAAAACCTGGCTCGGACCGACGTACCAGTCGTGCGGACCAAGCCCGGGACGGCGTCGCCCCAGCGCCCGCGCGGCCTCGTGCGCGACGGTCTTGGACGTGAACGCGAGCCACTCCGGCGCCCAGCGCTCGACCTTCGCGACGAGCTCGTCGATCTCGACCCAGCGCGGGTCCCAGTGGCCCACCAGGTCGGTGAGCCCGAGGCCCAGGTGGGCCACCTCGACGTCCTCGTCGGGCCGCAGCCGGCGCGGTGAGAAGCCGCTCTGGTGCAGCGACTCCCAGAAGCTGTTGCCCGGCGAGGCGTAGTAGTGCTCGCGGTGCTTGGTGCTCTCGGCACCCGCCAGGCCGCAGAACACGACGACCGGCTCGGGGGCGACGATGTCGGGCAGAACCTCCATGCGACCACAGTGCCCGGATCGAGGTGGCATCAGACACAATGGCCCCGATATGTCATCGGGGAAGCGGGCAGGATCGCGCAAGGGCAGCAAGCCCAAGCGCGGATTCCAGCCTGCACTGCTCCTGCTCGCGCTGGGCGTGACCGCGGCTGTCGTCGCCTGGGGCTACCTCGTGTACGCCGCCATCGACTTCGGCTCCGAGGCGCGCGGCGGGGAGCCCGACGCGTGGCTGTTCCTCGGCCTCGCCTCGGTCGGCGCGGTGGCGTGCCTGTTCCTCGGGCTGATCCTGATCGCGCGGCTGCTGCGGCGCCTGGGGATCACCCGGGCCCCGGAGCCGCGAGCAGCCACGGAGCCGGTCGAGGCCACCACTCCTCCGCCACACACCGGCGGGCACCGCGCCGCTCGCTGAGAACGCCGCAAGGGGCGAGGCCGATGGCCTCGCCCCCTGTCTTCCCCGGCTCGTCAACCGGGGTCGAGGCGGTTGACGAAGTCTGTGTGTGGCTCAGTCGGTGGGGACCACGAGCTCCTGGCCGGCGACGAGCATGCCGGACTCGAGGGCGTTGAGCCGCTCGATCTCGTCCATCATCGAGCGGACGTCGCCGTCGCCGGCGAGGTCAGCGGCGATGTCCCAGAGGGTGTCGCCGGAGCCGACCATCACCACGCGGGTGGGCTCAGGGGTGCCGGCGTCACGGGAGGCGACCGAGCCGGAGGCCAGGACGAAGCCGACCGCGAGGACCAGGCCGAGAGCGGCGAGCAGCACGACGAGCCGACCGCGGCGGGTCAGCCGGACGGCGCCATCGGTGAAGGTGGCGGTGGGGTGGATCGTCATGGTGCTCATTGGGACCTCCTGGGGAAGTGGCGGTCAGCCTGGGTCTCGCTGCTCCGTCGAACGAATGTCTAACCAGCGCCACCGACAGTGACTGTGCGGCGGCAGTGGTTCGATCAGACGTTCGATCGAACATGTGTACGAGAGTAGATCAGGTGTTCGAACGAAATCAAGGGCGACACGAACATTTGTTCGAACGATTCCCAGGCCCTTCCCGAAGGCTCAGGGCTTGCGCAGCGCCCGCTTCCCCTGGGCGGCGAAGAGCGCCATCGCGCCGGCTGCCTGGGACGGCACCAGCGCTCCGGCGCGCATGGCACCGCCACGCCAGCCGGGCAGCGTGCGGACGACGCGACGGCTGCCGAGGAGGTCGACGGCAGCCTGTGCGACCTGCTCGACGGTGAGCAGCCGCCCACCGGAATTGACCAGGCGCGCAGCCTTCCCGGACGGATCCATGTCGGCGACCATCTGCGTCGCCACGCCGTCAGGACACAGCGCGTGGATCCGGACCCGGCGCGGGGTCTCGAGGTTGACCGACGTCGCCAGCGACACGACCGCGGCCTTGGTGGCGGCGTAGACCGACAGGCCGGGCACCGGCCCGAGGCCCGACAGCGACGCGGTGATCACCACGTCTCCCCCGGCGTCGCCGAACGCGTCGACCGCCGCACGGGTGCCCCAGATCGCACCGAGCAGGTTGATCTCCACCAGGGCCCGGGACTGCTCCTCGGACAGGTCCACAAGGTCACCGTCGAAGCCGACCCCCGCGTTGTTGAAGTACGCCGTGAGGGCGCCGTGGCGCGCCGCGGCGGCCACCGCGGCGCGGTGGGACGCCGGCTCGCGCACGTCCTGGGCGAGACCCTCGGCGGCCCCGATCTCGGCGGCGGTGCGGGCGGCGGCCTCGCCGTCGACGTCGGTGACCACGACCTGATGACCACGCGCGACCATCAGCTCCGCGATCCCGCGCCCGATCCCGCGGGCACCTCCGGTGACGACACAGCTGGTGCTCTTGCTCGTGGAGTTCATGCCGCACATCCTGGCAGCACCCCGACACGCCCGTTCGAACAGGTGTTTGAAAACCCGGGCGGATGGTGGGACCCTCACGTCATGGCCAAGAAGACTGCCGGCAAGACTGTCACCGAGCTCCCCGACGGACCCCCCGACGCCACCGGGCTCACCCCCCGTCAGCTGCGCGTCCTGGCGACCATCAAGGACAGCATCGAGATGCGCGGCTACCCGCCCAGCATGCGCGAGATCGGCGAGGCGGTCGGCCTGACCAGCTCGTCCAGCGTCGCCCACCAGCTCAAGACGCTCGAGGAGAAGGGCTTCCTCAAGCGCGACCCCAACCGGCCCCGGGCGCTGGAGGTCTTCCTGCCCGAGGTGATGGCGGCGCGCCGCTCGATGAGCAGCGCCGACGAGACGTCGTACGACGAGACCGGCTCCGGCGACGCGATGCCCGCGGCCACCTACGTGCCCGTCGTGGGCCGGATCGCCGCCGGTGGTCCGATCCTCGCCGAGGAGCGGGTCACCGACGTGTTCCCGCTGCCCAAGCAGCTCGTGGGCGACGGCCAGCTGTTCCTGCTCGAGGTCTCGGGCGAGTCGATGGTCGACGCGGCGATCTGCCACGGCGACTACGTCGTGATCCGTCAGCAGCCCACCGCCAACAACGGCGAGATCGTGGCCGCGATGATCGACGGCGAGGCCACGGTCAAGACCTTCCAGAAGAAGGACGGCCAGGTCTGGCTGCTGCCGCACAACGACCTGTTCGAGCCGATCGACGGCACCCACGCGACCATCCTCGGCAAGGTCACCGCGGTCCTGCGCCGGATGTGAGCCACCGCTAGACCAGTCGCTGAGCGAGTGGCGAGCAGGCAAGCGGCGCCAATAGCGTCACCAGATGCTGGCTCGCCTCCTCACCGTCCTGCTCTCCCTTGCCGTACTGGCGCCGACCTCAGCCCAGGCGCGACCGGCCGAGCCCGACAAGGCCCGGGCCGCCTCGTCCCCGCAGGCCCGCGCCGCCCTCGACCGGGCACAGGGCGTCCTCGCCGGGCGACTGCGCGGCGACGCCACGATGGCGCTGCGCGACCTGGCGATGAGCAAGTCGAGCCTGTCCGGCGCCGACCGGGCCGCGGCCGACCTGATCCTCGGGCGTCCCAGCGACCCGGGCGACGAGGACTCCTACGGCGGCAACGCGGTCACCACGACCTGCTCCGCGACCGTGTGCGTCCACTACACGACCACCGGCGCCGAGGCGAGCACCCCGCAGGTCGCGGCCGCGGCCCTGGCGGAGGCCTCCTCGGTCAACGACATCTATGTCGCGGCCGGCTACCGGGCGCCGAAGCCCGACGGGACCGACGGCGGCAACGCACTGCCGGACGTCTACCTCGCCCAGATCGGCGACAAGAGCCTCTACGGCTACTGCACCAGCGAGGACGACGTCCCCGACGGCGGCCCCTACGACGTCACTGCCTACTGCGTGGTCGACAACGACTACGCCCCCGAGGAGTTCGGGGTGCGCAACACGCCGCTGGAGAACCTCCAGGTGACGGTCGCGCACGAGTACTTCCACGCCGTCCAGTTCGCCTACGACTTCTACGAGGACCGCTGGCTCTACGAGGCGACCGCCGCGTGGGTCGAGGACATCCTGTACGACGACGTCGACGACAACCTCGGCTACCTCACCTACAGCCCGCTGACCATCCCGCGCGCCTCGATGGACCAGACCAACGGGGCCACGGGCTTCCACTACGGGATCTGGACGTTCTTCCGCTTCCTCAGCGAGCGCTACCCCACGACCCAGGCGGGGATGCCCACCATCGTGCGCGACATCATCCGCAGCCTCGACGGTGCTGCCGGGGGGCGCGACGACTACTCCTGGCAGGCCGTCGACCGGGTGCTCCGGGCGCGCGGCAGCAGCGGCGCCGCGGCCTTCGCGCTCTTCGCCGACGGCAACCGCCGACCGGCCAAGACCTACTCCGAGGGTGCCGCCAACGCCTACCCGCAGGCCCCCCTCGGCACCTTCAAGTTCAAGTCCGGCTGGAACGTCACGACGATCGACCACCTCGCGTCCGCGACCGCGCGCTTCGTCCCCCGTGCCAGCGGCACGAAGCTGAGGATCGCGGTCGACCTCGCGGACAAGGTGACGTCCCCGGCGGCCATCGTGTCGGTCTACCTGAAGTCGGGCGCGGTCAGTACGTCGGCGATCTCGCTCAACGGCGCCGGAAACGGTGCCAGGACGTTCCCCTTCGCGCGCACCAAGGTGAAGGCCGTCGAGGTCACCCTGGTCAACGGCAGCGGGCGGTTCCGCAACTGCTTCTCGTTCCAGACGCCGTTCTCCTGCGGAGGAGCTGTCCCGGTGGACGACAACCGCGTGGCCAAGGTATCCGCGGGGATCGTGGGCTGACACCGGATGGTCACCCGGCGGCTGTACTGTCGCTGGCGTGTCAGCCTCCCCCTCTCGCCGTACTCCCCTTCTCGTCGTCGTCATGGCGGTGCTGACCGCTCTGCTCGCGGCCCCGGCAGCCCAGGGCGACGTGTCGCCCCCACCGGTCGCCGGCTCCGACCGGGCCGGTGCCGACAAGGTGGCGGCGGGCTCGAGCGCCCGGGCCTCACACGCCCTGGCGCGGGTGCGCGACGTCTTCAAGGGCGGCCGCGGTGACCTGACGATGGCCCTGCGCGACCTGGCGATGCTCAAGTCCGAACTGACCGGAGCCGAGCGCGCCGCCGCCGAGCGCCGGCTCGGCCGCCCGGGCGGCAAGGACCAGCAGCTCTGCTCCGCGGTGGTCTGCGTCCACTACGCCACGCCCGAGAGCACGCCGGCCTACGCCCAGACCGTCCTCGACACCGTCAGCGCGGTGCACCAGTTCTACGTCGGCGCGGGCTACCGCGCCCCGAAGCCCGACGGCAACAAGGGTGGCAGCGCCCTCACCGACATCTACCTCTCCGACATCGGCAGCGACGGCCTCTACGGCTACTGCAGCACCGACGAGGACGTCCCCTTCGAGGCACCGTGGGACCGCTGGGCCTTCTGCGTGCTGGACAACGACTACTCCTCCAGCGAGTTCCCGACCAACACGCCGATCGAGAACCTCCAGGTGACCGCCGCCCACGAGTACTTCCACGCGGTCCAGTTCAGCTACGACTTCGCCGAGGACGGCTGGCTGCTGGAGGGCACCGCGGCCTGGGTCGAGGACGAGGTCTTCGACGACGTCAACGACAACGTGCAATACCTCAAGGCCGAGAGCCCCCTGAAGCAGTCGCGCATCTCCATGGACAAGTTCGGCGGGCTGCGCCACTACGGTGCGTGGGTGTTCTTCCGCTATCTCACCGAGCGGTTCCCCGCCCAGGACGGCGGGATGCCCACGCTGGTGCGCGACATCGTCCGCAAGACCTCAGGAGTCGCGGGCGCCCCCGACTTCTACTCCTGGCAGGCGATCAGCAAGGTGCTGAAGGGTCGCGGCACCACCGCGAGCCAGGCGTTCGCCGCGTTCGCGGCGGCCAACCGCCGCCCGGGCCAGACCTACGACGAGGGCACCTCCCAGCGCTACCCCGTCCCGCCCGTGATCGACGACATGACCGTCGCGCGGCCGGTCCAGGCCGCGATCAAGCTCGACCACCTCGCGTCCGCGACCTACCGTTTCGTGCCCGCCAAGGCGCTGGCCTCGAAGGCGTGGAAGCTGCGCCTCAACGTCGACATGCAGGCCACGTCCCGCGGCTCCGCCGCACTGGTGACGTCGTACCTCACCTCGGGCAAGGTCACGGTGCAGTGGGTCAGGCTCAACAAGCGGGGCAACGGCACCCGGGCCGTGCCCTTCTCGGTGCGGGGCGTCAAGCAGGTCGAGATCACCCTGGTCAACGCCAGCGGCCGCTTCGACTGCTGGAAGGGCACGCCGTTCTCCTGCAGCGGCAAGCCCAAGGACAACAACCTGAACCAGATGGTCTCGGTGCGGCCCTTCCGCGGGTGACCTGGGGGATGACCTGCGGGTGAACGATCGGTGCTGTTGCCGCGCGAACCATGACTTCGGGGCCATGATTCCGTTGTGCCTGACGTGACCCGACTCGACAAGTCCGTACGCCGTCGTACCGTCCTCGCCACCGGCGCCGCTGGCGCCGGCGTGGCGACTGTCGCGGCCGGAGTCTCGGCGCCGGCCGAAGCGGCCGGGCGCCGACACTTCCAGCACGGCGTCGCCTCCGGCGACCCCACGGCGCACCGGGTGGTCATCTGGACCCGGGTGACGCCGACCGCCGCCAGCACCCCGGGCAGTGGCAAGGGCCCGCGGGTCGAGGTCGTCTGGGAGGTCGCCAAGGACCGCAAGTTCCGCAAGGTCGTCCGCCGCGGGACCTTCACCACCGGCCCTGACCGCGACCACACGGTCAAGGTCGACGTCGGCAAGCTCGCGCCGGCCACGTGGTACTTCTACCGCTTCCGCTACCGCGGCACCGTCAGCAGGGTCGGGCGGATGCGGACCGCGCCGGGCATGCTGTCGCTGCCGGGCCACCTGCGCTTCGGCGTCGTCTCGTGCGCCAACCTGCAGGCGGGCTGGTTCACCGCCTACCGCGCGCTGGCCAAGCGCAACGACCTCCACGCCGTGCTCCACCTCGGCGACTACCTCTACGAGTACGGCCCCGGCCAGTACGGCTACGGCTTCGACGACGTCGACATCCGCAAGCACCAGCCTGCACACGAGATGGTGTCGCTGGCCGACTACCGGCAGCGCCACGCGCAGTACAAGCGCGACGCCGACCTCCAGGACCTGCACGCGAAGTACCCCTTCATCGTCACCTGGGACGACCACGAGGTCACCAACGACCAGTGGCGCGCGGGCGCGGAGAACCACAACGATGACGAAGGCAACTACAAGCGGCGTCGCGCTCGCGCGCACCGGGCGTACGACGAGTGGATGCCGGCGCGCATGGACGGCACCGCCGCGCTGGGTGACGGCGACCGGCTCTACCGGCGGCTGCGCTTCGGTCGGCTCGCGGAGATCAGCATGCTCGACCTGCGCAGCTACCGCGACCAGCAGGTCGAGACCGCGGCTCCCACGCCCGTGCCGGCCGCCGAGGCCGAGGTCAGTGACCCCGACCGCACGCTGGTGGGGCGCCAGCAGATGCTCTGGCTCAAGCGCTCGCTGAGCCGCAAGCGGGTGCAGTGGAAGATCATCGGCAACCCCGTGATGATCGCGCCGGTGACGTTCGCCCAGGTGCCGCAGGAGATCGTCGGCCCGATCAACGACGTGACCGGGCTGATCCCGATGGACGGTCTGCCCTACAACGTCGACCAGTGGGACGGCTACACCGACGACCGGCGCGAAGTGCTGTCCTACATCCGCAACCACCAGATCAAGGACGCGCTGTTCGTCACCGGCGACATCCACTCCGGCTGGGCCTGCGAGCTGCCCTACGACCCGGCGACCTACCCGGCGCAGGGCGACTCGGCGGGAGTGGAGTTCGTCTGCAGCTCGGTGACGTCCAACAACCTCAAGGACATCACCAACACTCCCCCGCGCACGACCAGCCGGGCGGTCGAGCAGGTCATCATGGAGAACAACCGGCACATCAAGTACCTCAACTTCGACGACCACGGCTTCTCGGTGCTCGACATCACCGCCAAGCGGGCCCAGATGGACTGGTTCATCATCGGAGACCGCGCCGACAAGACGACGACGGTGAACCACACCGCGTCGTGGCGCACGCTGTCCGGCTCCGGCAAGGTCCAGGCCGTCGATCGGCCGGTCGGCTGATGTGCGGGTCGCTGCCGTGCTCCCCCTCCGGCTCCGGGCACGGTGAGTCCCCCTTCGCCGCCGGGCTGGCCGAGATCCGCGCGGGCCGCCGCACGCTGCTGAAGGTCGGTGGCGCCGGGCTGGCGTTCTCCACCGCGGTGGGCGGCGCTGCCGAAGCATCGGCGGCGGTGCCTGCGGGCAACCGCAAGCGGGCCTACGTGCTGGTCGTCGACGGGTGCTCGCCGGGCGAGATCGACGGCGGTCAGACACCCAACCTGAAGGCCCTGCGCGACGGCGGCTTCCACTTCCCGCGGGCCTCCTCGATGCCGGTCATGGAGACGATCCCCAACCACGTGATGATGATGACCGGGATGCGCCCCGACCGGACCGGCGTACCGTCCAACTCGATCTACGACCGCGGCCTCGGCGAGGTCCGCACCATGGACCGCGCGCGCGACATCAAGGTCGACACGGTGATCCAGCGGCTCAACCGCAACGGCTACAAGACCGGGACGGTGCTCAGCAAGGAGTACCTCTACGGCGTCTTCGGTGCCCGCGCGACCCACCGCTGGGAGCCGGCGCCGATCGTCCCGATCTCGGGGCACGCGCCCGACGAGTTCACGATGCAGGCCGCCACGTCGATGCTCCAGGAGTTCGACCCGCACCTGATGTTCGTCAACCTCGGCGACATCGACCGCTATGGGCACACCGACTTCACCGGGTCGTCGGTGCAGTTCTCACGGCGGGCCGCGCTGCAGAAGACCGACGGGCTCGTGGGTGACTTCATCGAGCTGCTGAAGTCGACCGGCCGCTGGCGGCACTCGATCGTGATCGTGCTCGCCGACCACTCGATGGACTGGTCGCGCTCCGACCGCGTCATCTCGCTCCAGTCCTCGATGGACGCCGACCCCTTGCTGGCCGGCAAGGTGCAGATCGCGGCCAACGGCGGTGCCGACCTCCTCTACTGGACCGGCTCCGCGGGCACCAAGGAGCGCGCCATCAAGCGGATGCGCTCGATCGCGCTCGCCACCCCGGGCGTGCTGTCCGCGCCACGGCGTACCGACGACTGGCTGCGGCTCGGCCCCAACGCCGGCGACGTCGTGGTGTTCTGCCAGGCCGGCTGGCGCTTCAGCGACCCCGACCCGGTCGCCGACAACCCGATCCCGGGCAACCACGGCCACCCCGCCACCCGCCCGATCCCGTTCTTCATCAGCGGCGGCCACCCCCGCGTCCCCCGCCGCAAGGCCTCCTCCGCGCACGCCCGCACCGTCGACGTCGCCCCGACCCTGGCGTCGTTCTTCGGCGTCGGCAAGCCCAAGAAGGGTTGGGACGGGTTCGCTCGGCTGTAGCTAGGCCGCCGCCGCAGGATCCAGGAAGTCCCAGGCGAAGACGCGCCACTCACCCTTGAACACACCGAGCACGAGGACGGTCTCGCGCTGCTGGTACGGCGTGGTCTCGACGACCCGGCCCAAGGCGTCGAGGGTGCGGATCTCGGGCTGCCACAGCATCATCCGTAGCTGCCAGTAGGCGGCGGGATCCTGAGGGACCTCAAGCTCTCGGGCGAGCAGGAGATAGCCGCTCCAGTCGTCGAACTCGTAGAGCTGCCGCTCGGCCCGAGCCTCCTGCGCAAGCTCGACGACCTCGTCGCACACCTCGCAGCGTTGGCCCCAGCGATCGGTCCCACGCTCGAGCACGGCGGCAGGGAACGTCGTACGGAGGGCGTAGTCGATCTGGTCGATCAGGTAGCTGGCGTACTTCACGGCCGCGGCCTTGGTCGGCGGGGCGTCGAGGGACAGAGGGGTGGGCTCCTCGATCGCCAGGGCAGACGATGGGGGCCAGGTCGCGTCGAGGGCGGCCGTCCGGGACGAGGCGCCGCTGCTGCCCGAGCATGCGGAGGCCATCAGAGCGACCACGACCAACCATCCGAGACGACGCACGCGAAACCCCTAACCCTGCGCGAGCCTCGAGAGCGCCTTGCGGACGACGGCGGGGTCGCTCGTGGTCCACATCGGCGGGAGGCTGGCCTTGAGGAAGCTGCCGTAACGGGCGGTGGCCAGGCGCGGGTCGAGTACGGCGACCACGCCGCGGTCGCTCGTCGTACGGATGAGGCGGCCGGCGCCCTGGGCGAGCAGCAGCGCGGCGTGGGTGGCGGCGACCTGCATGAAGCCGTTGCCGCCGGCCTTGTCGGCGGCCTTCTGGCGCGCGCTCATCAGCGGGTCGTCGGGGCGCGGGAAGGGGATCCGGTCAATGAGCACCAGCTGGCAGGTCTCGCCGGGGACGTCGAGGCCCTGCCACAGCGAGAGGGTGCCGAAGAGGCAGGTGTGAGGGTCGCTGACGAACTGCTTGGCGAGCTCGGGCAGCTGGGCGTCGCCCTGGGCGAGGGTGGTCAGGTGGGGCAGCCGCTCGCGGACGTGCTCGGCGGCGGCCTCGGCGGCGCGGCGGCTCGAGAACAGCCCGAGCGTGCGGCCCTCGGCGGCGTCGACGAGCTCGCAGATCTCGTCGAGCTGCGCTTTGACCAGGCCGTCGCGCCCGGGCGGGGGCAGGTGGCGGGCGACGTAGAGGATGGCCTGCTGGCCGTAGTCGAACGGTGACCCGACGTCGATGCCGACCCACGGCAGCGCGGCGACCTCGCCCGAGGCGGTGGCGCCGTCGAGCACCCGCTCGCCCGGCTTGAGCCCCACGCTGGTCGCCAGCGCGGAGAAGTCGCCGCCCAGCATCAGGGTCGCCGAGGTCATCACGACGGTCTTGTCGGTGAGCAGCTTGTCGCGCATCTGGCCCCACACCTGGAGCGGCGCGACGCACAGGCGCGGCGGGATGCGGTCGGTGCCCTCGCTGAGCCAGAGCACGTCGGCGTCGGAGCCCGCGGCCATCCGCTCGGCGTTGACGAAGACGTCCTGGACCGAGCCCCTGGCCTGGGTGCGGCCGGCGTCGGCGTCGCCGTCGCCGTCGCTCCGCGGGTAGGCCGACAGGCAGGCGCGGGCGGCGTCGCGGACCAGCACGAGCGCGTCGGAGAGGTCCTCGGGCACGGTCTCGAAGCGGCCGGGCTTGGCACCGCTCATCGCGTCGCGCAGGGCACCGGCAGCGTCGGCGAGGTCGTCGGCCTGCGGGCCCTCGACGTGACGCTGGGATCGACGGGCGGCCCGCTCGACGTCGGCCGCCCACAGCTCGTCGGTCGCGGCCTGGGTGACCCGCGCCGTCAGCTCGTGGGCCTCGTCGATCACCACGACGTCGTAGTCGGGGATCATCGGCACGCCCTCGATCGCATCGATCGCGAGCAGCGAGTGGTTGGTGATCACCAGGTGGGAGCGGTGCGCCTTCTCCTTGGCCAGCTCGGCGAAGCACTCCTGGCCGAACGGGCACTTGGCCGCGCCCAGGCAGTCGCGGTGGCTGACGCTGACCTGGCGCCAGTCCTTGTCGGTGTGGCGCGGCGCGCTGTCGCGCTCGCCGCTGCCGCCGCCCCCGGCCTCCTCCTCGGCCCAGGCCCGCAGCTCGAGGATCTTCTTGCCCATCGACCCCTCGGGCAGCTCGACCAGCGCCCCCTGGTCGTCGGGCACGCCCTCGCGGCAGCGGTGGAGGCAGGCGTAGTTGGAGCGCCCCTTCAGGACGGCGTAGGACGTGTCGACCCCGGGCACGTCCTTGACCGCCTCGATCAGCCGGGGCAGGTCGCGCTCGACCAGCTGGTGCTGGAGCGCGAGGGTCGCGGTGGCCACGACGACGCGCTCGTCGTGCAGCAGGCTCGGGACGAGGTAGGCCAGCGACTTGCCGGTGCCGGTGCCGGCCTGCACCAGCAGGTGCTGCTTGTCGGTCATCGCCTTGGCCACGGCGTCGGCCATCGTCACCTGGCCGCTGCGCTCGCTGCCGCCGAGTGCGGAGACCGCCGTCGCAAGCACCTCCTGCAGCGGGAGGGCAGCAGTCTTCGGCACCCGAGAACCCTAGCCGTGGCCGCCGACGGTCCGCGGCCGCCGTCCCGAGGGCCGAGGAGCTGCTAGGCCAGCGCCAGGCTGCGGGCCTCGATGTAGTCGGGCGAGAGCACGTGACCGATGGCGAGGGCGGCGGCGCCGAGGACTCCGGCGCGCTCGCCGGCCTGCGAGGTGATGATCCGCAGGTGCTCGGTGGCGAGCGGCAGCGAGCGCTGGTAGACGACCTCGCGGATGCCGGCGAGCAGGCTCTCCCCCGCGTCGGCGAGCGAGCCGCCGATGACGATGACCGACGGGTTGATGACGTTGACGAGTACGGCGAGCACCTCGCCGAGGTCGCGTCCGGCCTGGCGCAGCGCCTGGACGGCGTGCGGGTCGCCGGCGCGCACCAGCGCGACGACGCCCGCGTCGACGTCGACCCCCGCCGCACGCAGGCTCTCGGCGATGGCCGGCCCGGCCGCGACCGCCTCGAGGCAGCCCTGGTTGCCGCAGCGACACGTGACGTCCTCGGCGCGCGCGACGCGGACGTGCCCGAGGTCGCCCGCCGTACCCTGCGCGCCGCGCTGGAGCTCGCCACCGGAGATCAGCCCGGCACCGATGCCGGTACTGACCTTGATGAAGACCAGGTCGTCGACGTCGGGCAGGTGGGCGTGCTGCTCGCCCAGCGCCATGATGTTGACGTCGTTGTCGATGAGGACGGGTACGGCGAACGCGCGCTGTACCCGGGCCGGTACGTCGTACCGGTGCCAGCCCGGCATGATCGGCGGGTTGATCGCGCGGCCGGTGTCGTGCTCGACGGGCCCGGGCAGGCCGATCCCGATCGCGGCCAGCTCGGCGACGGTGCGGTTCTGCTCGACGAGCAGCTCGCCGAGCACCTGCTCGACCCAGCCGAGCACGTGCTCGGGCCCGGTCGCGACGTCGAGGTCAGCCCGGCGCTCGACCAGGATGGCGCCGGAGAGGTCGGCCAGCGCGGCCGTGGCGTGCGTGGCGCCGATGTCGACGCCGGCCACCACCCAGGCCTGGGGGTTGAGCGCGAGCAGCGACGGCGGGCGGCCGCCGGTGCTGACGCCGCCGCCATAGGGCGCCACCAGGCCCATCCGCATCAGCACGTCGATCCGCGATGCGATCGTCGATCGGGCCAGCCCGGAGGCGTCGGCGAGCTGGGCGCGGGTCCGCGGACGGCCGTCGCGCAGGAGCTCGAAGACGTCGCTGGTCCGCACAGCGAAAGTGTTCCATGTGAAGTTCTGCACGTCCAACAAAGAACTTCTGCCAACCTCTCGACAGAAGTGCGTGACGAGTGCCACAGTGACGACTGTGCCTGTTGCATCCGCCCTCCTCACGGCTCGTGGTCTCACCAAGAGCTTCGTGGGCCACACCGTCCTCGAGGACGTCGACCTCGAGCTCCGGGCCGGCCAGGTGCTCGGCCTGGTGGGCGAGAACGGCGCGGGCAAGTCGACCCTGATGAAGATCCTGGCCGGCGTCCACTCGGCCGACTCCGGCACCGTGGAGCTCGACGGCCGGCCGGTCTCCTTCAGCCACCCGGTCCAGGCCCAGCAGGCCGGCATCTCGACGGTGTTCCAGGAGTTCAACCTGCTGCCCGAGCGGTCGGTCGCCGAGAACATCTACCTCGGCCGTGAGCCCCGCCGCCGGGGCCTCGTCGACGTCGCCCGGATGCACCGCGACACCGAGGAGCTCCTCACGGGCCTGGGGGTCACCGGCCTGCGACCCGGCCAGCGGGTGCGCTCGCTGTCGGTCGCCGAGCAGCAGATCGTCGAGATCGCGAAGGCGGTCAGCTACGACGCGCGGATCATCTCCATGGACGAGCCCACCGCCGCGCTCGCCGAGCACGAGGTCGAGCTCCTCTACTCCATCATCGCCACACTCACCGCCCGCGGCGTCGCGATCCTCTACGTCTCCCACCGGCTCAAGGAGATCTTCCAGCTCTGCGACACGATCACCGTGCTCAAGGACGGCCGCCAGGTCACCACCCAGCCCGCCGAGTCGCTCGACGACAACGAGCTGGTCCGGCTGATGGTCGGCCGCTCGATCTCGTCGTTCTTCCCCGACCCGGTCGAGGGCACCGTCGTCGGCGAGCCCGCACTCGAGCTGCGCGGTGCCGGCAACGGGTACGTCGACGGCGTCGACCTCACCCTGCGCGCCGGCGAGGTGGTCGGCATCGCCGGACTCCAGGGCTCGGGCCGCACCGAGCTCTTCGAGGCCATCTTCGGGGTCCGCCCGTTCACCCGCGGCACCATGACGATCAAGGGCAAGGAGGTCCGGCCGCGGTCACCGCGCGCCGCGATCCGCGCCGGGCTGGCGATGATCACCGAGGACCGCAAGGCCACCGGCCTCGCGCTCAACCAGACGATCCTCGACAACACCCTCGGTGTCGTCCGCGCCGTCTTCCCCCGTCGTACGTCGCGCGCCCGGCGCGACGTCCCGGGCCTGCTGTCGTCCCTCGCGGTCTCGGCCCGCGCGACGGACCAGGAGGTGCAGTTCCTCAGCGGCGGCAACCAGCAGAAGGTCGTCCTCGCGCGCTGGCTGACCACGCACCCACGCGTCGTACTCATGGACGAGCCGACCCGGGGCATCGACGTCGGCGCCAAGCACGCCATCTACGAGCTGATGCGCGCGCTGGCCGCCGACGGCGTGGCCGTGCTCATGGTCTCCAGCGAGCTCCCGGAGGTGATCGGGATGTCCGACCGGATCTTGGTGATGCGCGACGGGCGCCTCGCCGGCGAGCTGCCAGCGGGCTCCACCGAGGAGGCCGTCCTCCAGGTCGCCACCGGTGTGACGGAGGTGGTCCGATGAGGACCCGCCTGGAGAGCCTCACCTCGACCGGCATCGTCGTCATCGTCCTGGCGCTCAGCCTGGTGATCGGTGCGATCCTGACCGCGGTCGAGGGCCGCAACTTCCTCAGCACCGGCAACATCTCCGCGATCCTCACCGGCTGCTCGATCCTCGGCTTCATCGCGATCGGGCAGACGCTGGTGATCCTGGTCGGCAGCCTGGACCTGTCGGTGCCGTTCGTCGTCAGCCTGACCAGCGTGGTCGCGGCCGGCCAGATGAACGGCGACCCCGCCCAGGTCGCCCCCGCGGTGCTGCTCGCCCTGGCCATCGCCGCGGCGATCGGCCTGGTCAACGGCCTGGTCGTCAGCTTCCTCAAGGTGCACGGCTTCATCGCCACCCTCGGCATGGGGCTGATCATCAGCGGCTACCTCGCCACCAACTACCAGGGCAGCCACGGCTCGGCGCCGCGTTCGTTCCGGCTGATCGGGGCCACGCAGGTGGGGCCGGTCCCGGTCTCGGCACTGATCATGCTCGGCTGCGCGTTGCTCGCGATCGTGATCCTGCGCCGCACCCGCCTGGGCCACCACCTCTACGCGGTCGGCGGCAACCCCGAGGTCGCGCGCCTCTCCGGCATCCGCACCTCGGTCCCGGTGGTCGCCGCCCACGTCCTGTGCTCGCTGCTCGCCGCGATGGCGGGGCTGCTGCTCCTCGCCCGGCTCAGCGTCGGCAGCCCGACCATCGGCAGCCAGGGCGACTACGACCTGATGTCGATCGCGGCCGTCGTCCTCGGCGGCACCCTGCTCGCCGGCGGCAAGGGCAACATCGTCGGCACGCTCGCCGGCGTCGCCATCTTCGCGGTACTCGACAACGTCATGGGCGTCATGCAGGTCAACCCGTTCCTCAAGGACGTCATCCGCGGGCTCGTCATCGTCGCCGCGGTCGCGGTCTACGCCCGGCGCGAGATCGACCAGCGCCCCGCCCGCTTCGACCGACCCACGGGACTGTCCGCCGTACTCCAGGAGAAGCCGTGAGCACCCAACTCGCCGCCCACCAGCGCGGCTTCGCCGGCCGGGTCCTGGCCGCCGTCCTGACCCCTGGCGGCGCCGTCTACGTGCTCGCCGCGGCGCTGCTCATCGCGACCATCCAGGCCAACCCCAACTTCGGCGACCCCGGCGTGATCATGCTCTTCCTCGGCCGCACGGCGCCGATCGCGATCGCCGCCATCGGCCAGTACTACGTGATCGTCTCCGGCGAGTTCGACCTGTCGATGGGCGCCGTGATCGGCACCCAGGTGGTGCTCGCCGGCAACCTGATCGGTGAGGACCCCGACCGGATCGTGCCGGTCACCCTGCTGATGCTGCTGGTCGGCGCGGCCGTCGGGTTCGCCAACGGGGTGCTGACCACGCTGCTGCGGGTGCCGAGCTTCATCGTCACCCTCGGCATGATGCTGGCGCTCGGCGGCCTGGTCTCCTACGTCACCGGCGGCGCCGCGACCGGCAACCCGGTCGACGAGTTCCGCGAGGTCGGGCGCGGGCGCTTCGAGAACGTCCCGGTCGTGGAGTTCCTGCCCTACCCGCTGCTGATCCTGATCGTCCTGGCGATCGCCGCGGTCTGGCTGATGCGGCGCCCCTTCGGCCGCAACCTGCTCGCCGTCGGGGACAACCCCGAGTCGGCCGAGCGCTCCGGCTCGTCGCTGTGGTGGCTCAAGACCCGCGCGTTCATGCTCTCCTCGCTGGCGGCCTCGGTGTCCGGCATCCTGCTGGTCGGGTACGCCGGCGTACACCCCTCGGTCGGCGACGGCTACGAGTTCACCGCGATCACCGCGGTCGTGCTCGGCGGCGTCCTGCTCGGCGGCGGCCGCGGCTGGGTGCTCTCCGCCGCCGTCGGCGCCATCGCCCTCGAGCTGCTCTTCACGCTGCTCACGGTGCAGGAGGTCGAGTCCACGTGGCGCGACACCGTGCAGGGCGTGATCATCATCGTCGCCGTCGCCGTCGCCGCCCGTGGTTGGCAGGC
Source organism: Nocardioides szechwanensis (assembly GCF_900103935.1). Classification (GTDB taxonomy): domain Bacteria; phylum Actinomycetota; class Actinomycetes; order Propionibacteriales; family Nocardioidaceae; genus Nocardioides; species Nocardioides szechwanensis. The sequence continues at coordinate 292,816 of NZ_FNIC01000002.1, read as the reverse complement.
CGGGCGGCGCCCCCGCAGGTCCGACACCCGGACCCCCTCGACTCGGATCCCCACGCCCATCTCTACCAACCAGCCCAGCCAGGGCACGAACACAGGAGACAACTGATGCGTAAGACTCCACTGCTGAGGGGTGCCGCGGTGACCGCCGCAGCACTGCTCGTGCTCGCGGCGTGCAGCACCGACGACTCGGTCGACGACCCGGCACCCGACGCCGGGTCCGACCCGACGACCTCGGAGTCGACGGCCGAGGAGCCGCCGGCCGACACCGAGTGGTTCGTCCAGGCCGACTACGACGAGCAGGACGCGCAGCGTTCGGCGACGTTCGAGGGCGACCCGGCCACCCCGTGGCTGCAGTACATCGACGGCGCGATGACCGACACGTCGAAGTACGCCACCCAGGAGTCGCAGAAGGTCTGCTTCGCCAACGCCTCGATCAGCAACCCGTGGCGTCAGACCGGCTTCATCACCATGAACCAGCAGCTCCAGGCGCTGCAGGACTCCAAGGTCATCTCGGACATGGAGGTCCGGGACGCCCAGGACGACGACAACACGCAGATCGCCGACATCGACTACTTCATCGCCGAGGGCAACTGCGACGTGTTCATCATCTCGCCCAACTCCACGGCGGCCATGACCCCGGCCGTCGAGCGAGCGTGTGAGACGGGCAAGCCGGTCATCGTGTTCGACCGTGGCGTCAACACCGACTGCTACACGACGTTCATCCACCCGATCGGTGGCTACGCGTGGGGCATCGACACCGCCAACTTCCTCAGCGAGAACCTCGAGGAAGGTGACAAGGTCATCGCCCTGCGCATCCTGCCGGGCGTCGACGTCCTCGAGACCCGCTGGGCCGCGGCCGACAAGATCTTCGCCGAGAACGGCATCGAGGCGGTCGACTACTTCACCGGCGCCGACCCGACCAAGATCAAGCAGATCATCTCCGACGAGCTCGTCAAGGGCGACGTCGCGGGCATCTGGATGGACGCCGGTGACGGCGCCGTCGCCGCCATCGAGGCGTTCGAGGACGCCGGCGTCGACTACCCGGTCATGACCGGCGAGGACGAGATGAGCTTCCTGCGCAAGTGGGAGGAGACCGGCCTGACCGGTCTCGCCCCCGTCTACTCGAACTTCCAGTGGCGCACCCCGCTGCTGGCGGTCGAGATGATCGCCGCCGGCGAGCCGATCCCGGCCGAGTGGGTGCTGCCGCAGACCCCGATCACCGAGGACGAGCGCGCGGACTACCTCGCGGCCAACGAGGGCATGCCTGACGGTCACTACGCCAAGTTCGGCGGCGAGGACCTGCCCGGCTTCCCCGAGGCCTGGCAGGACCGCTAGTCCTCTCGGCTCCACCACGTGCGGCCGGCCGGCGGTCTCCTCACCGCCGGCCGGCACGCGCACCCCTCCCTCTCTAGCCCGAAGGCCCTGACCATGCGCGCGATCGGCATCAACACCTGGGTGTGGACGTCACCGCTGACCGACGCGGTGCTCCCCGACCTGCTCGGCAGGATCGCCGAGCTGGGCTTCGACGCCGTCGAGCTGCCGCTCGAGAACGTCGGCGACCTCGACCCGCAGCGCACCGCCGCGTGCCTCGCCGAGGTCGGCCTCACGCCGTACGTCGTGGGCGCGATGGCGCCCGGCCGGGACCTGGTCGCCACCGACCCGGACTCCGTCGCCCGCACCCAGGACTACCTGCGTGGCGCCGTCGACCTCGCGGAGGCGGTCGGCGCGAGCAGCGTCTGCGGACCGTTCTACGCGGCGACCGGACGGGTCTGGCGGCTCAGCGCCGACGAGCGCGAGACGGCGTACGCCGAGTGGCGTGAGCACCTCGCGCCAGTGGCCGACTACGCGGCCGGCGTCGGCGTGCGGATCGGGATCGAGCCGCTCAACCGCTACGAGACGTCCCTGGTCAACACCGTCGACCAGGCGCTCACCGGCCTCGGGCCGCTGCTCGAGCAGGGCGTGGGCCTGGCGCTCGACACCTACCACCTCAACATCGAGGAGCGCTCCAGCGCCGACGCCGTACGCGCGGCCGGGCGGCACCTCGTGCACGTGCAGGTCTGCGGCAGCGACCGCGGCGCCCCCGGCGGCGACCAGACCGACTGGCCGGCACTGGTCGCGGCGCTGGACCAGGTCGGCTACGCCGGCCCGCTGAACATCGAGAGCTTCACCCCCGACAACGCGTCGATCGCCGTCGCGGCCTCGATCTGGCGGCCGCTCGCGGCCTCGCCGGACGACCTCGCTCGCGACGGCCTCGCGTTCCTGCGCTCCCTGGACGGAGACATCCATGTCTGAGAACCCACGTCCCTTGGGGGTCGCCGTCATCGGCTACTCCTTCATGGGCAAGGCCCACTCCAACGCCTGGCGCAACGTCGGGGCGTTCTACCCCGACACCCCGCCGGTCGTCCAGCAGGTGCTGGTCGGCCGCGACCCGGCCGCGGTCAAGGCCGCCGCCGACCGCTACGGCTGGGCCGAGTCGGCCACCGACTGGGCCGACGTCGTGGGTCGCGACGACATCGACATCGTGGACATCTGCGCCCCCGGCCACCTGCACGCCGACATCGCGCTGGCCGCGCTCGCCGCCGGCAAGCACGTGCTCGTCGAGAAGCCGTTGGCCAACAGCGTCGCGGAGTCCGAGGCGATGGTGGCCGCGGCCGCGACGGCGACCGGGCGCTCGATGATCGGGTTCAACTACCGCCGGGTGCCCGCGCTCGCGCTGGCCCGGCAGGTCATCGCCGAGGGCCGGATCGGGACCGTTCGGCAGGTGCGGGCGGCGTACCTCCAGGACTGGCTGTCCAACGCAACCGCTCCCATGACCTGGCGGCTGCGCCGTGAGCAGGCCGGCTCGGGCGCGCTCGGCGACCTCGGCTCGCACGTCGTCGACCAGCTGCACCATCTGCTCGGTGAGCAAGTGGTCTGCGCGCGCGGGCACCTCCAGACGTTCGTCACCGAGCGGGTCGGCGACGCCGGCCGCGAACCCGTCACCGTCGACGACGCCGCGTGGGCCACGCTCGAGACCGCCTCGGGGGTCGTCGCCAGCGTCGAGGTCAGCCGGATGGCCACCGGCCGCAAGAACCGCATGAGCCTGGAGATCTACGGCTCGGAGGGCGCGCTGACCTTCGACCTCGAGCGGCTCAACGAGCTCGGCATCGACGACGGCACCGGCCTGCGGCGGGTCCTCGTCACCGAGGAGAGCCACCCCTACCTCGCCGCCTGGTGGCCGCCGGGCCACACGCTCGGCTGGGACCACACGTTCACCTCACAGGCCGCCGACCTGCTGACCGCGATCTCCAACGACGTGGCGCCGTCGCCGTCCTTCGCGGACGGCCTCGCCGTACAGCGGGTGCTGGCCGCGATCGAGGCCAGCGACGCGCGCGCCGGCACGTGCGTCGACGTGTGAGGATCGACCCCGACTCCAAGGAGACCCCATGGGCAAGCGCTTCACCCTCTTCACTGGACAGTGGGCCGACCTCACGCTCGACGAGGTCGCGGGGCTGGCGGCCGGCTGGGGCTACGACGGCCTCGAGATCGCGGTCTCCGGCGAGCACCTGGACGCCTGGCGCTGGGACGACGACGACTACATCGCCGAGCGGCTCGCGCTGCTCGAGCGCCACGGCCTGAAGGTGTGGGCGATCTCCAACCACCTCACCGGGCAGGCGGTCTGCGACGACCCGATCGACGAGCGGCACCAGGCGATCGTGCGGCCGCAGGTGTGGGGCGACGGCGACCCCGAGGGCGTGCGGGAGCGCGCCGCCGAGGAGATGAAGCTGACCGCGCGGCTGGCCAAGAGGCTCGGCGTCTCGACCGTGGTCGGGTTCACCGGGTCGTCGATCTGGCCGTACGTCGCGATGTTCCCGCCGGTGCCGGCGGCGCGGATCGAGGCCGGCTACCAGGACTTCGCCGACCGCTGGAACCCGATCCTCGACGTGTTCGACGAGTGCGGCGTGCGCTACGCCCACGAGGTGCATCCCTCCGAGATCGCCTACGACTACTGGTCGACGGTGCGCACCCTGGAGGCGATCGGGCACCGCGAGGCGTTCGGGCTCAACTGGGACCCCAGCCACATGATGTGGCAGGACCTCGACCCGGTCGCGTTCATCACCGACTTCGCCGACCGGATCTACCACGTGGACTGCAAGGACACCCGGATGCGCCTGGGCGGCGGACGCAACGGCGTACTGTCCTCGCACCTGCCGTGGGGTGACCCCCGCCGGGGCTGGGACTTCGTCTCCACCGGCCGGGGCGACGTCCCCTGGGAGGACTGCTTCCGGGCGCTCGCCGCGATCGGGTACGACGGTCCGATCTCGGTCGAGTGGGAGGACGCCGGCATGGACCGCCTCCACGGCGCCCCCGAGGCGCTGGAGTTCCTCCGCCGCTTCGACTACGACCCGCCGGCCCAGGCCTTCGACGCGGCGTTCAGCAGGTAGGCGGCAACGAGGTCGCCGAACTCGACGTGACCGTCGGCGGTGAGGTGGAGGCCGTCGGGGAGGTAGGGCAGGTCGGCGTCCGCCATCGAGAGGTACGCCGCGTCGTGCGACGCGGCGAGCGCGGCGAGCAGCGCGTCGACCCTCGGGACCTCGGCCGCACGTGAGGGGGCCGGGGGCGGCCCGACCACGAGGAGAGGCACGTCCCCCACGGCGCGCACCAGCGCGCGGAAGCCCTCGCGGATCTCGGCGTCGGTGCGGTCGAAGTCGTTGAGCCCGCCTTCGACCACGACCAGGTCGGCACCGACGACCGCCGCGGCGGCGCGGTCGGCGAACGACACCTTCCCGCAGCCGCCGGCTCGGGGGCTGAAGCCGGAGCCGGAGAAGCCGGCCACGTGCACCCGGCCGGGCAGGCGCGACGGCCACGAGGCGTCGGGCTGCTCGAGACCGAGACCCACCGAGTAGGAGTCGCCGATCACGACGACGCGCCGGCCGACGCCGGTGTCGCGCTCGGCGCGCGCGGCCGCCGTACGGGCGAAGCGGTCGCAGCGGTCGTCCCCGGCACCCTCGGCGTTGGACAGCCAGAAGGTGACCAGGGCGGCGGCGAGGAAGAGGCACAGCGCGCTCGCCAGCAGACGCACGCGCTTCGATCTCCCCCGATGGTTCACCCACAAAGTCTGCGGGCCGATCCGCCGTGTCGCAGGCGAATGCCGGAAGTGTGACCGATCGGTCAGTCGACGGGCACGACGGCGTAGGCGGCGAGCTCGCCGGCCAGGTCGTCGTTGGCGCGGCCGCGCACGATCGTGCCGTCCCCGGTGTGCTCGAGCGAGGCGATCTCGCCCTGCTGGTGGATCCGGTTGAGCAGGTCGCCTCGCTCGTAGGGCAGCAGCGCGTGGAACTCGACGTGCGGTCGCGGCAGCTCGTCCTCGACGATCGCGAGCGCCTCGGCGATGCCCTCGCCGGTCTTGGCGCTGACCACGACCGAGTGGGGCTCGCGCTGGCGCAGGCGGGCGATCACGAGCGGGTCGGCGGCGTCGGCCTTGTTGATCACGACGAGCTCGGGGACCTGGCTGGCGCCGATCTCGGCGAGCACCTCGCGCACCGCGGCGAGCTGACCCTCGGGGTCGGGGTGGGAGCCGTCGACCACGTGGAGGATCAGGTCGGAGTCGGCGACCTCCTCGAGCGTGCTGCGGAACGCCTCGATCAGCTGGTGGGGCAGGTGCCGCACGAAGCCGACGGTGTCGCTCATCGTGTAGATGCGCCCGTCGGTCGTGGTCGTACGCCGCGTAGTCGGGTCGAGCGTCGCGAACAGCGAGTCCTCGACCAGGACGCCGGCTCCGGTGAGGCGGTTGAGCAGCGAGGACTTGCCGGCGTTGGTGTAGCCGGCGATCGCGACCGACGGGACCTGGTGACGCTGGCGGTCCTGGCGCTTGGTGTCACGGGTGCCCTTCATCGCCTTCAGCTCACGGCGGAGCTTGGCGATCTTGTCGTTGATGCGGCGCCGGTCGGTCTCGATCTTGGTCTCACCGGGGCCACGGCCACCGATGCCGCCGCCGTCGGCACCGACGCGGCCACCGGCCTGGCGCGAGAGGCTGCCACCCCAGCCGCGCAGGCGCTGCTTCATGTAGCTCAGCTGCGCCAGCTCGACCTGGGCCTGGCCCTCGGCGGACTTGGCGTGCTGGGCGAAGATGTCGAGGATCAGCGCGGTCCGGTCGACGACCTTGACCTTGACCTTGTCCTCCAGGTTGCGCAGCTGGCTCGGCGCGAGCTCGCCGTCGCAGATGACGGTGTCGGCGCCGGTGGCCTGCACGATCTCGGCCAGCCCCTCGACCTTGCCGCGCCCGATGTACGTCGCGGGGTCGGGCGCCTGCCGACGCTGGTAGATCGCCTCGAGCACCTCGGAGCCCGCGGTCTCGGCGAGCAGCGCGAGCTCGGCCATGGAGTTCTCGGCGTCCTCGACGGAGCCGTCGGTCCAAACGCCCACGAGGACGACCCGCTCGAGCCGGAGCTGGCGGTACTCGACCTCGGAGATGTCCTCGAGCTCGGTGCGCAGGCTGGCGACCCGGCGGAGCTGGTGGCGCTCCGCGAGCTCCATGGCCCCGGCGGTCGGCTCCTCGGGGTCGGGCTCACCGGTCCAGGAGTCGTCGGGGCCCGAGTCGGGGTCGAGAGCGATCTCCGAGTCGTCGTCCCAGTCGGAGGTGGCCTCGAGCTCGTCGTCGAGGGAGAAGTTGTCTGCGTTTGCGTGTGTCATACCCCTCCAGAGTAGGTCGGAGGGCGAAAGCACGCGAACCCCTTTCTGCGCCCTCACGGGTGAAAGATCAGGCGAAGGGGTCTGGCGTCGCCCCGGGCAGGCCCGCCAGCAGCTCTCGGGCCTGGGCGGCGACCTTGTGCTCGACGAGCACCTCGTAGCGGGTCGCGACCACCTGGGTGACGGAGGAGAAGTCGCGCTGGCCGCGGGTGAACGCGTAGCCGAGCAGGCTCCAGGTCACGCCGAACAGGGCGCCGATGACCAGGGTCGAGAGGATCACGCCGAGGGCGTCCTCCTCGGTGAAGAGGCTGAAGATCAGGCCGACGAAGAGACCGAGCCAGAGCCCGGACAGCAGCCCGGCCAGCGCCACGCGGCCGGTCGTGAGGCGACCGGTGATCCGCTCGATCCGCTTCAGGTCGGTGCCGACGATCATGCACTGCTCGACGGGGAACTTCTGGTCCGCGAGGTAGTCGACGGTCTTCTGGGCGGCCTCGTAGTCGTCGTAGACCGCGAGCGACTGGGGGAACGCCAGCTTCAGCGGGGAGGACGGGGTGCGCGGTGACGTCATGCTCATGCCGTCCACGGTACGTCGGCTCAGGTCGGCCGATCAGGTGGGCGGCGGTTCTGCGGCGAACTCCCCCGGCGTCAGCCCGGTGACCCGGCGCCAGTCGCGGCCGAAGTGGGCCTGGTCGGCGTAGCCGAGGTCGGCGGCCACCCGCGCCAGGTCGACCGAGCCCGCCTCGCGCAGCCGCTCGGAGGCCTCGTGCAGACGTCGGCGCTGGATCAGCCACTTGGGGCTGAGCCCGATCCGCCGGGCAGCGAGCCGTTGCAGCGACCGCTCGGAGATCGCGAACTTGTCGCAGATCTGGCCGACGCGACGCACCTGCGGGTCGCCCTCGACGTACTCCACGACGGCGTTGACGAACAGACCCTCCTGGTCGACCGGCACCAGGTACTCGAGCTCGGTCTCGAGCGCGAGGATCGCCAGCGCCTGCCGGTCCGGGTCCGACGGGGCCGGCGCCATGGCGGCGCGCACCTTCGCGACCAGGGTCGGGCCGTCGATCGTCTTCAGCGCCGCGAGGTCCGTGGCGGTGTCGGGGAGGACCGGCCCGTCGAGCAGCAGCGCCCCGGCGGCCGGCTGGAGCATCACCCCGGCGGCCCACCCCTCGCCGGCCAGCTCCTGGGTGGAGAGGCCGGTGGTCGGGCCGACCAGCCTCGCGTAGTCGGGGGCGACCACGATCAGGCAGACGGGGTACTGCAGCACCCGTTGCACCGTCGACTGCCCCGGCGGCAGGGACCAGACCGGCAGCCAGTGACGGCGTACGACGTCGGCGAGGCCGGGCGCGGCCGCGAAGCGGTGCACCGGCGGGCTGAAGCCCTGGGCGTCGCGCAGGTGGGCACGCTCGGTCGGGTCGGTCATGTGTCGGATTCTTACAAGACCCCACCGACGGTCACCGGCCAGAGTGGGCGGCATGACCCAGATCGACGAGTTCCTCTCCGACGCCGACACCTTCACCGACCTCGTGGCCACCCCCGCAGCCGACTGGGCTGCCGCCAGTCCCTGCGAGGGCTGGACCGCCGCCGACGTCGTCGACCACGTGGTCGACACGCAGCGCGACTTCCTCGCCCAACGGGGCGCCGACCTGGGCGAGCGCCCAGCAGGCCCTCCCGACGCGCGGTGGGCCGCACACCTGAGCGCGGTCCGCGACGCGCTGTCCGACGACGCCTTCGCGGCGAGCGAGTACGACGGCTTCTTCGGTCGTACGACGGTCGCCGACACGATGGCGCGCTTCTACGGCTTCGACCTGCTGGTCCACGGCTGGGACCTCGCACGTGCCCTCGGCCGCGAGCCGGCGTGGACCGAGGGCGACATGGACCGGATCGACTCGGCACTCGACGGCTTCGGCGACAACCTCTACCACGAGGGCGTGTGCGCCCCGGCCCTCGACGTGTCCGACGACGCCCCGCGCCAGACCCGGCTGCTCGCGCGGATGGGCCGCGCCGCGTAACACTGGCCCTCGTGACGCCCGACGACCTGCCCGCCATCGCCGGGCGGATGCTGGGGATCACGGGCGCCCCGGGCGCGGGCAAGTCCACGCTGGCCGCGCTGCTCGGCGCCCGCCGCCGCGCGACCGTCGTACCCATGGACGGCTTCCACCTCGCCGACGTCGAGCTCGTCCGGCGCGGGCTGCGCGACCGCAAGGGTGCGCCGGAGACCTTCGACGCCGAGGGGTACGCCGCCCTGCTCGCGCGGGTGCGCGGGCGCGAGCCGCTGGTGATGGCGCCGAGCTTCGAGCGCGGGCTCGAGCAGCCGCTCGCCGGGGCCCTGCCGATCCGCGGCGACGCGGCGCTGGTGGTGACCGAGGGCAACTACCTGCTGCTCGAGGACGGCGCCTGGCCGCGGGTGCGCGAGCAGCTCGACACGGTCTGGCACGTCGTCACCGACGAGGCCCTGCGGCTCGAGCGGCTGGTCGCGCGCCACGTGGCGTTCGGCAAGAGCCCGGCCGAGGCCCGCGCGTGGGTCGAGCGGGTCGACCAGCCCAACGCCGTACTCATCGAGGCGGCAGCCTCCCGAGCCGACCTCGTCCTCGACCTCACCGACCTCGTTGACCCGCCCGAAAGTTTCGGGCGGGTCAACGTGTGAGCGGCTACTTGGGGGGCATGCGGATGCCGCCGTCGACGCGGACGACCTCGCCGTTCATGTAGGCGTTGGTGAGGCACTCGACGACCATGCTGGCCAGCTCGGCGGGGGTGCCGAGGCGCTTGGGGAACAGCACGTTCTTGCCGAGGTTCTCCTTGAAGGCGTCGGAGTCGGGGCCCTCGCCGTAGATCGGGGTGTCGATCAGGCCGGGCGCCACGGTGTTGAGGCGGATGCCGGCGGCCGACAGGTCGCGCGCGACCGGCAGGGTCATGCCGACCACGCCGCCCTTGGACGCGGAGTAGGACGCCTGGCCGATCTGGCCGTCGAAGGCCGCGACGCTGGCGAGGTTGACGATCGAGCCGCGGCAGCCGTCCTCGTCGGGCTCGTTCTGGCTCATCGCGGTGGCGGCCTGGCGGACCATGTCGAAGGTGCCGATCAGGTTGATCTGCACGACCTTCGTGAACGCCTCGAGCGAGTGGGCCGACTCGAGCTGGCCGTCGCGGCCGATGGTGCGCTGCGCCCAGCCAATGCCGGCGGAGTTGACGACGGCGCGCAGCGGCGCGATGTCACTGGCGGCCTTGACCGCGGCGGCGATCTGCTCGGTGTTGGTCACGTCGACCTGGGCGAAGACGCCCTTGATCTCCTCGGCCAGGGCCTCGCCCTTGTCGGCCTGGAGGTCGGCGACCACGACGGTGGCGCCCTTGGCGGCGAGCGCACGCGCGGCGGCCGCGCCGATGCCCGACGCGCCGCCGGTGACGATGGCAGAAGATCCGGTGAGTTCCATGCAGCGGACTTTAGTGGTCGCCCCCGTTCGGGTGGGTCAGAGGTCGGTGGTGCCGCGGGCCACGATCTGCGCGGGGCCGGTCATCAGCACCCGGTCGTCGGCGGTCCAGATGATCGAGAGGCTGCCGCCCGGCTGGTCGACGCGGTACGCCGTGTCGCGCGGCGCCCCGTCGGCGACGGCCGCGGCGACCATCACCGCGCAGGCGCCGGTGCCGCAGGCGCGGGTCTCGCCCGAGCCGCGCTCGTGCACCCGCATGGCGACGTGCTGCGGGCCGCGCCGTACGACGAACTCGACGTTGACGCCCCCGGGGTAGACGCCGGGGTCGTGCGTGGGGGCGTCGAGCAGCGGGCCGGCCTCGGCGAGGTCGTCGACGAACGCGACCGCGTGCGGGTTGCCGACGTCGACGTGGGTGGCGGTCCAGGTGTGGCCGGGGACGGCGACCTCGGAGTCGCCGAGGACCTGGGGGGTGCCCATGTCGACGGTGATCCGGTCGCCGTCGAAGGTCAGGACCTTGATCCCGTCGCGGGTGTCGACCTCGAGCGGCTGGGTCGGGTCGGCGAGCCCTTCCTGCACCAGGTGGAGACCGAAGACACGGATGCCGTTGCCGCACATCTCCGACAGCGAGCCGTCGGAGTTGCGGTAGTCCATGAACCAGCCGCCGTCGCGGCGCAGCACCCGGAGCACGCCGTCGCCGCCGATACCGGCGCGCCGGTCGCACAGGGCGCGCACCCGCGCGGGGTCCAGGTCGCCGTGGACCGTGCCGTCGTGGTCGGGCAGCAGCACGAAGTCGTTCTCGGTGCCGTGCCCCTTCAGGAAGGGGTAGCTCATGCGTAGAGCCCCCGCTCGTAGCCCGGGCCGTAGTAGACGTCGAGCTCCTCGACGGTCATGCCGTTCGGCTCGACGTCGTGCGCGAGGACGGCACGGCGTGGCACGCGGCCGGTGGGGTCCCAGGTCTCGGGCTTCCAGAGCTGCGAGCGCAGGAACGCCTTGGAGCAGTGGAAGAAGATCTCCTCGATGTCGACGACCACCGCCAGCAGGGGCCGGTGTCCCTTGACCACCTGGTCGTCGAAGAACGGCGCGTCGCAGACCAGCCGGGCGCGGCCGTTGATCCGCAGGGTGTCGCCGCGGCCCGGGATCACGAAGCACAGGCCCACGTGGGGGTTGTCGATGATGTTCCTGTAGCCGTCGGCCCGGCGGTTGCCGGGGCGCTCGGCCAGCGCGATCGTGGCGTCGTCGATGACGTGGACCAGGCTGCCGGCCGGGTCGCCCTTGGGCGAGGCGTCCAGGATGCCGGTGGCCGACGAAGTGGCCATCACGCAGAACGGCGACGCCGCCAGCCAGTCGCGGTCGACGTCGAGCAGGGCCGTCCGCCCCTTGTTGGCTGCCCGCTCGTTGGGCTCCCCCAGCAAGCCGACGAGCTCGTCGGCCGTGGTGATCTCGGTCCAGGCGGCAGTCGTCACGCCCCCAATCTACTGGTCGATCTACTCGCGCAGGCCCGGGTGGCTGCGCGCGAGGATCGGCAGCAGGACGCTGCGCGGCGCCACCTGGGACAGCGCCGCACCCACGCGGTTGGCGAGCCCGGGGATCACGACGAGCCGCCCCTTGGCCATCCCGTCCACGCCGGCCTTCGCCACCTCGGTCGCCGGCACCCACATCACCGCGGGGAGCGCGTTCTCGGCGTCCTCCTTGGAGAAGCCGGCAGCCGCGCCGAAGCCGGTGTCGACGGGCCCGGGGCAGAGCGCGGTGGCGGTGACACCGCTGCCACGCAGCTCACCGGCCAGGGACTGCGAGTAGGACAGTACGAACGCCTTGCCGGCGCCGTACCCCGCCTGGCCCGGCAACGGCTGGAAGGCCGCGGTGGAGGCGACGTTGAGGACGGCTCCGCGGCCACGTCCGACCATGCCCGGAAGGAAGCGAGTGCACAGGTCGACGACGCTGACGACGTCGACCTCGACCATCCGCATCTCCTCCTCGGGGTCGGCCTTGGCGACCGGGCCCAGCGTCGAGAAGCCGGCGTTGTTGACCAGGATGTCGGGGACCAGGCCCAGGGCGGTGACCCGGTCGACCAACTCGGCGCGTGCCGCACGATCGGTCAGGTCGGCCGCGATCACGTCGGCCCGGCCGCCGGCCGCGGTGATCTCCGCGGCGAGCTCGTCGAGCTTGGCGACCGTGCGCGCGACCAGCGTGACCTGGTGGCCGCGCCGGGCCAGGTCCCTTGCGATCTCGGCGCCGATCCCGGAGGAGGCGCCGGTGACGACGGCGGTGCGGTCGGGTCCGGGCGTGGGCAGGCTCATGCCCCGAGGGTAGGCCCACCGCGGGGGCCGACGACCTCGTAGCGCGCGCAGGCGAACGCCTTGTTCTGGGCCAGCTCCACGAGCCGCAGGTCGTAGCGGCGCGGGAAGATCTGGCGTCCCTTCCCCAGGGTCACCGGCGCGATGTAGGTGACGATCTCGTCGAGCAGCCCGGCGTCGGCGAACTGCCCGGCCAGGTCTCCCCCGCCGACCACCCACAGCCCCTTGTCGCCGGCGGCTGCGGTCATCTCGGCGTGCACGTCGACAACCGGCGCCGAGGTGAACGTGATGCCGTCGCCGATCGGCTCCAGCTCGCGGTGCGTGAACACCCAGGCCGGCATGTCGTAGGCCCACGCGTCGCCGGTCCTGGCGTTGTGGGCGGCCACCCACTCGTAGGTCGTCGAACCCATCGCGATCGCACCGATGTCCTTGATGAAGCCGTCGTAGTTGAGCGCCCCGGCCTCGTCCTGGTCCTGCACGAAGAGCCAGTCGAGCGAGTCGTGCTCGTCGGCGATGAACCCGTCGAGCGTGGTCGCCGTGTAGTACGTCGTGCGGCCCATCAGGACACCCCCGTCCGTGCGCGCAGCCACTCGATCGGGTCGCCGTGGTCGACCTCGTGGCCGTTGGCGCGCATCAGCAGGCGGGCGAGCTGGCGCCGGTGCGCGGCGAAGGTGAGCACGTGGGCGACCACGCTGCTCAGGACAAAGCTCTCCGGCGGGTCGCACAGGGCGTCGATGAGGCGGTCCTCCCAGGCCCCCCGCTGGTCGATGTCGCGTACGGCTGCCAGCCAGCGCGGGGCGACCGCGTCGTGCCGGGCAAGCAGCGAGGCCGGGTCGTCACCGTCGCGCGGCGGGATGTCGGCGCCCTCGATCGCGGCCAGCCAGACCTCCTTGGTCCACACCTGGTGCTCGAGCACGGCGGCGATCGAGGTGTCGGCGCCGTCCCAGCTCAGGGCCGCGTGTGCCGAAAGCACCTCGCGGCGGTAGTCCTCGTCGCTCAGCCCCTTGGCGAGCGCGATCAGGTCGCGGCTGTCGTCGAGGTCGTGCTGGATCATCAGGTCGGTCAGGGGATCCATGGACTGCTCCTGGGTGTGCACCCACAGGGACATGGGAGGGTGGAAGTGGATGCCGTTGGGGGCCGGCAGCCAGTGGCCGACGCTCGTCGTAGCGGCCAGGGCCTGGCTGGGCACGTGCCCGTAGGCGCGGCGGAAGGCGCGGCTGAAGCCCTCCACGGACTCGTAACCGGCCTCGAACGCCGCGTCGGTGACCGTCGTCCCGCCGCGCAGGCGCCAGGCGGCGCGCTCGAGCAGCACCCGGCGCTTCATGGCCACCGGCGGCTCGCCGGCGTCGCGGGTCAGCGACCGGCTGAAGTGGTACGGCGAGGAGTGGGCGTCGCCGGCCATGTCGCCGAGGGTCCGGTTGTCCTCGTCGAGCACCGCGTCGAGCAGCTCGCGGAGCCGGTCACGTCCGTCCATGCGGACCAGTGTGGACGCAACCAGCCGGTCCGCGCCCGACCGTTCTTGCCCAGTTGGGCCCAGGGGCGTGCCCTAGCTCGGCAGCGCGGCCAGGGCCTGGTCGGCGAGGTCGGGGGCGTCGAACGGCAGCCACACGATCCGCGGGTCCTTCTTGAACCACGAGTCCTGGCGGCGCGCGAACCGGCGGGTCGCGAAGACCGTTCGCTGGCGGGCGTCGTCGAGGCTGAGGTCACCGGCGAGGTGCGCGACCACGTCGCGGTAGCCGATCGCCCGGCGCGCGGTGAGCCCCTCCGCGAGGCCCTCGTCCAGGAGGCGGCGTACCTCGTCGACGAAGCCGGCCTCGAACATCTCGCCGACCCGTTGCTCGATCCGCACGTCCAGGGTGGGCCGGTCGATCAGCAGGCCGATCTGGACGCTGCGCGGGTCGGCGTACTCGAGCTCGGGCAGGGAGGCGGAGTAGGGGGCGCCCGTGATCTCGATGACCTCGAGCGCGCGGACGACGCGGCGCCCGTTGAGCGGCTCCATCTTCGCCGCGGCCTTGGGGTCGGTCTCGGCGAGGCGGGCGTGCAGGGCGGCCGGCCCGACCGCGGCGAGCTCGGCCTCCCACCGGGCGCGGACGGCGGGGTCGGTGTCGGGGAAGTCGAAGCGGTCCAGGATCGCGCGGGTGTAGAGCGCGCTACCGCCGACCAGGACCGGCGTCCGGCCCTGCTCGCGGAGCCGGGTGGCCGTGTCGCGCGCCTGCTCCTGGAAGTGCGCGACGCTCAGCGGCTCGCGCACCGACAGCAGGTCGAGCAGGTGGTGCGGGATCCCGCGGCGCTCGGCCGGCGGGACCTTCGCCGTACCGATGTCCATGCCGCGGTAGACCTGCATCGCGTCGGTGTTGACGATCTCGCCGCCGAGACGCTCGGCGAGGTCGAGCGACAGCCCGGTCTTGCCGGACGCCGTCGCCCCCACGAGCGCGACGATCGGCGGTGCAGGCATGTGGCTAGTGTGGCAAGGACCGAACGCAGACAGCACAGCACCGCACCCGACGGAGGAGCGACATGAGTTTCCTGGACAAGGCCAAGGGCAAGCTGACCGACGCGGTCGACAAGCACGGCGACAAGATCGCCGACGGCATCGACAAGGCCGCCTCCGCGGCCGACAGGAAGACCGGCGGCAAGCACACCGACAAGATCGCCAAGGCGACCGGTGCGGCCAAGGACGGGCTGGACAAGCTCGACAGCAAGAACGACGACATCAAGTGAGCGAGTCGAAGGGCGAGCCGCAGGCCGAGCCGACCGACAACGTGCCGATGGACGTCGACCCTCCGGGTGAGCACGGCAGCGAGCTCCCGGACGAGAACGACGACGCCCACACCAGCGACCTCCAGGAGGAGAACGCCGGCACCAGCGTGGACCAGCCGTCCCAGTGAGGGCCCAGTGACCGACCCCTCCCACGGCCGCTTCGTCGTCGTCCCGGCGGCCTACCTGTTCCTGCTGCGCGAGGGTCCCGACGGGTCCGGCGGCCAGGAGGTGCTCCTCCAGCTCCGGCAGAACACCGGCTACATGGACGACCACTGGGCCGCGGCCGCGGCCGGCCACGTCGAGCGTGGCGAGACGGCGTACGCCGCCGTTGCTCGCGAGGCGAGCGAGGAGATCGGCGTCGGCCACCTGTTCCTGCAGTTCGTGACCTCGATGCAGCGCACCGCCCACGCCGAGCCGATCGACGAGCGGATCGACTTCTTCTTCACCGCCACCTCGTGGTCCGGCGAGCCGCGCATCGTCGAGCCCGAGAAGTGCGCCGAGCTGCGCTGGTGCCGGCTCGACGACCTGCCCGACCCCGTCGTACCCCACGAGCGGGCCGTGTTGGACGGCATCCGGACGGGTACCTCCGTGCCGTACACCACCTTCGGATTCTGAGGAGCCCCCATGCCTGACGCGGATCTCGGACCCAAGCCCGAGCCGGAGATCGAGCCCGGCGAGCCCAACCCCGGCGGTGTCGACGCCGTCCCCGACACCGACGGGGACGCCGAGCCGGTCCCCGCCGACCTCACGCCCGAGGACAACCCGGCCGTCGACGACGCCCTCCCCGACGAGGTGAAGGAGGGCGAGGACACCTCGACCGAGGCCACCGAGGACGACTCCGACGACGACAACACCGGTGCCGCCGACGAGGCCGACCGGGAGAACCCCGCATGAGCGGCGACCGGCCCGACCCCGCCGAGGACGGCATGGGCGTCAGCAGCGAGCGCGAAGGCCCCACCGGCCCCGGCCAGCACGGCACCACCGGCGTCTTCGACTCCAGCCCCCCGGAGCCGGACCCCGACGCCGACACCCCACCGGAGCAGTCGACCGGCAACCCCGAACCGACCCCCGAGGGCCTCGAGCCCAAGGCCGGCTACTCCAGCAAGGACCCCCGCTCCGGCTGAGAGGCTGCGGCTCGCTGCCGTTCGGTCCGGTTTCGCCGGTCGACCGGCGTTTCTGGACGTTGACCGCTGGAACTTCGTCGGTCAGGCGGCAGTTTCGCCGGTCGACCGGCAAAACTGCCGCCGGCAATCCCCACCGAACCTAGCGCAGGCGGCGGGTGTCGAGGGGGGTCTCGACGGCGGTGCCGGCGGCGCCACCACGCTCGACGTAGTAGGCGCCGGCGCCGTCGGTCTCGCGGAGTGCCTCGACCATCTCGGTGCCGCGGTAGAGCAGGCCGGCGCCGTCGTCGGTGGCGTAGCCGGCGGGCAGGGAGCCGTCGGCGATCAGGGACTGGAAGAGCGGGCGGCGCTGCGCCTCGGAGTCGTAGTGGACGCCGTTGGAGTAGGGCAGCAGGGCCAGGCCGTTGGTGATCGGGCGCAGGTCGGGGCCGAACGAGTCGGTGGTGCCGCCGATGTGCCAGCAGATGGAGCCGGCCGAGACGCCGGTCAGCACGACGCCTGCCTGCCAGGCCTCGCGCATGACCTCGCCGACGCCGTGCAGCTCCCACATCGCCAACAGTCCGGCGACGCTGCCGCCGAACACCCAGATCACGTCCTGGGCGAGGAGGTGCTCGCGGATGTCGGGGACGTTGGGCATCGTGAACAGCTGGAGGTGGGACGGTGCCCAGCCGGCCAGCTGCGCCATGTCGTAGAAGTTGCGGATGCCCTCGGTCGAGTCGCCGCCGGCGGTCCCGAGGTAGCAGACCTTCGGCGCGCGGCCGGTCACGCCGGCGAGCTCGACGGCGTGGTGCGTGAGCGGGCCGACCTCCCAGCGGGTGCGGGACCCGGCCACGATGCCGCCGGAGGTGGCCAGGATGGTCGGGGCGTCGGCGGTCATGTCAGCGGCACGCGGGAGCGTCGGGGAGCGGCAGAGGTACGCCGAGCGTGGGCATGCCCAGCGTGACACCCGGCGAGACGCCGACGGGCGCACCCTGGCGGGCGTCCCACGCGTCGCCGGATCGGGTACGACGTACCGTCGCCGGCCCGTCCGCCACCAGGTGGTGCGGGGCGGCGTACGTGATGTCGACGGTGACGATGTCGCCGGGCCGGGGTTTCGAGACGCTCGCTGGCGCTCGCTCCTCAACCACCGAATCGACCGCGAAGTGCACCAGGCGGTTGTCGCGGCCGCGGCCGGACAGCCGCAGGGTGGCGGCGTCCTTGCGACCCTCGCCCTCCGCGACCATCAGCTCGACGCTGCGTCCGACGAGGCGCTTGTTCTCCTCCCACGCGATCTCGTTGACGAGGTCGATGAGGCGGCCGTAGCGGTCCTTGACCACCGCCGGCGAGATCTGGCCGTCGAGGGTGGCCGCCGGGGTGCCGGGACGCTTGGAGTACTGGAACGTGAAGGAACCCGCGAAGCGCGCCTCGCGCACGACGTCCAGCGTGGCCTGGAAGTCCTCCTCGGTCTCGCCCGGGAAGCCGACGATGATGTCGGTCGTGATCGCGGCCTCGGGCATGGCGGCGCGCACGCGCTCGATGATCCCGAGGAACTTCGCGGACCGGTAGGACCGGCGCATCTCCTTCAGCACCCGGTCGGAGCCGGACTGGAGCGGCATGTGCAGCGACGGCATCACGTTGGGGGTCTCGGCCATCGCCTCGATGACGTCGTCGGTGAACTCCGCGGGGTGCGGCGACGTGAACCGCACCCGCTCCAGCCCCTCGACCTCCCCGCACGAGCGCAGCAGCTTGCTGAACGCCTGCCGGTCGCCGAACTCCACGCCGTAGGCGTTGACGTTCTGGCCCAGCAGGGTGACCTCGGAGACGCCGTCGGCGACCAGCGCCTCGATCTCGGCCAGGATGTCGCCGGGCCGGCGGTCCTTCTCCTTGCCGCGCAGCGCCGGGACGATGCAGAACGTGCACGTGTTGTTGCACCCGACCGAGATCGACACCCAGGCGGCGTACGCCGACTCGCGCTTGGTCGGCAGCGTCGACGGGAACACGTCGAGCGACTCGAGGATCTCGACCTGCGCCTCCTGCTGCACCCGCGCGCGCTCCAGCAGCACCGGCAGCGAGCCGATGTTGTGGGTGCCGAACACGACGTCGACGTACGGCGCCTTCGCGGTGATCGTGGCGCGGTCCTTCTGGGCCAGGCAGCCACCGACGGCGATCTGCATCTCGGGGTTGGCGGCCTTGATCGGCGCCAGGTGGGACAGGTTGCCGTAGAGCTTGTTGTCGGCGTTCTCGCGCACGGCGCAGGTGTTGAAGACGACCACGTCGGCCTGGGTGTCGGCCGCAGCAGCGACGTAGCCCGCCGTCTCCAGCAGCCCGGTCAGGCGCTCGGAGTCGTGGACGTTCATCTGACACCCGTAGGTGCGGACCTCGTAGGTGCGGGCTGGGCTCGCGAGCGTGGCTGACATGACCCCGAAAGGGTACGACCGTCGGGTCTCGCCCCCGAATTCCTAGGTCACGAGACGGCATCGCACTAGTCACGACATAGCCCGAACGGACTACCTGCGGCTAGGGTCCCCGCATGACGATGCAGGAGGACGAGCCGGGCGAGCCGCTCGTCGTGCTCGACAAGGTCGACAAGTGGTTCGGCGAGCTGCACGTGCTCCAGGACATCAACCTGACCGTGCACCGCGGCGAGGTCGTCGTGGTCATCGGCCCGTCGGGCTCGGGCAAGTCGACGCTGTGCCGCGCGATCAACCGGCTCGAGACCATCGACAAGGGCACGATCACGCTCGACGGGGAGCCGCTGCCGCAGGAGGGCAAGGCCCTCGCGAAGCACCGCGCCGAGGTCGGGATGGTGTTCCAGAGCTTCAACCTCTTCGCCCACAAGACGATCCTCGAGAACGTCACGCTCGGCCCGATCAAGGTCCGCAAGAAGTCGAAGGCCGAGGCCGAGGCCCGCGCCAACGAGCTCCTCGACCGGGTCGGGATCGGCCACCAGGCCTCGAAGTACCCCGCCCAGCTCTCCGGCGGCCAGCAGCAGCGCGTCGCGATCGCCCGCGCGCTGGCGATGGACCCCAAGGTGATGCTCTTCGACGAGCCCACCTCGGCCCTGGACCCGGAGATGATCAAAGAGGTCCTCGACGTCATGGTCGACCTCGCCAAGCAGGGCATGACCATGGTCGTCGTCACCCACGAGATGGGCTTCGCCCGGACGGCGGCCGACCGCGTGCTCTTCATGGCCGACGGCCAGGTCGTCGAGGAGAACACCCCCGAGCAGTTCTTCACCAACCCCACGAGCGATCGGGCCAAGGACTTCCTCGGCAAGATCCTCAAGCACTGAAGGAGATTGCGGATATGCGACACACGAGGATCAAGGCCGCGATCGCGGTACTCGGGCTGAGCCTCAGCCTCGCCGCCTGCGGCGACGCCGGCGAGGACAACGAGAGCGCGCCCGACGTCGAGGTCAAGGAGAACGCCGCCGACGACTTCGAGGACGGCACCGCGATGAAGGCCCTAGCCGAGGCCGGAGAGATCACGATCGGCGTGAAGTACGACCAGCCCGGCCTGGGGTTCAAGGACGCCGCATCGGACGTGCCCGAGGGCTTCGACGTTGAGATCGCCAAGCTGCTGGTGGCGGACCTGGGGATCGACCCCAACTCCGACAGCGTCACCTGGGAGGAGACGATCTCCGACAACCGCGAGCCCTACCTCGAGTCGGGTCGCGTCGACCTGGTCCTGGCCTCCTACTCCATCACCGAGGAGCGTCGTCAGGTCGTCGGCCAGACCGGCCCCTACATGATCACTGGCCAGCAGGTGCTGGTCGCCGCTGACAGTGACATCACCGGCATCGAGGAACTCGAGGGCGAGGAGGTCTGCTCCGTGACGGGCTCGACGTCCCTCGAGAATGTCGAGGCCGCCGGCGCCATCGGTGTTCCCGCCGAGACCTACTCGCAGTGCGCGGAGGACGTGCTCAACGGCACCGTGCCCGCCATGTCCACCGACGGCACGATCCTGTTGGGTCTCGCCGCCCAGAACGACGGCGAGCTGAAGGTCGTCGGCGAGGAGTTCTCCGAGGAGCGGATCGGCGTCGGCTACAGCCTGGAGTCGCCGGAGATGTGCGAGTGGATCAACGAGGTCCTGACCGAGTCGTTCGAGAGTGGCGCCTGGGAGGCAGCGTTCGAGGCCACCCTCGGCGGCGACGACGTCGAGACCCCGGAGCCGCCGGCCCTGGACGAGTGCGCCTGAGCTCGCACCACTGACCAGGACGACCGACCGGCACGACTCAGACGCTAGGTGAGGAGAGCAGACACGTGCACGTTGTCTGGGACAACCGTGAGGCCGTGGCACTCGCCTTCGGCTACACGTTGCTGCTCTTCCTCATCAGCGGCGTCCTGTCGATGGTGCTGGGCACGTTCCTGGCCGCGCTGCGCGTGGGGCCGGTGGCCGTGCTGCGCCTCGCCGGCACGGCCTACGTCACTGTCGTCCGCAACACCCCGCTGTTGATCGTGCTCATCTTCTTCCGGATCGCCGGACCGAAGATGGGCATCAAGTTCAACTTCGTCGACATCACGATCGGGGACGTTCGCCTCAACAACGTGTTCACCGCCTGCGTAGTCGGACTCACCGTCTACACGTCGGCGTTCGTGTGTGAGGCCCTGCGCGCAGGCATCAACGCCGTCCCGCTCGGGCAGGCCGAGGCGGCCCGCGCGATCGGCCTCCCGTTCGGCGGGGTGATGCGGACCGTGGTGCTGCCGCAGGCCATCCGGGCGGCACTGCCCCCCATGGCGAGCGTGCAGATCGCCCTGCTCAAGAACACCACGGTCGCCGGCGCGCTGGGCGTGGTCGAAGCCTTCGCCCGGATGAGGGGCCTGACCAACGACAACGCCCCGGAGCGGATCTCCCTCTTCATCGCGTTCGCCCTGATCTTCGTCGTGCTCGTGGAGATCCTGTCCCTCTTCGCCAACCGGCTCGAGAGGCGGTGGCGGATCGCATGAGCACCAGCATCCTGTTCGACGCCCCGGGGCCGAAGACCGTCGCGCGCCATCGTCTCTACAGCGTGATCGGGCTCGTCTTCGTCCTCGGCGTCGCCGCGTTCTTCGTCTGGCGGCTCGCGGACAGCGACCAGTTCGAGTACCGCAAGTGGGAGCCCTTCGTCAGCCCCGTCTACCTCGAGACGCTGCTGGTCGACGGGCTGCTCGAGACCCTCAAGATGGCGTTCTCTGCCGTCATCGCCGCCGTCGTCTTCGGCGTCATCTTGGGCATCGGCAAGCTCTCCGACCATGCCTGGGTGCGGTGGCCGTGCTGGGCCGTCGTGGAGTTCTGGCGCGCGGTCCCCGTGCTGCTGGTGATGATCCTGGTCTTCTACTCCTGGGGCATCGACCGCGGCGTCAGCGGCGCCTACTGGAGCGTGGTGTTCGCCCTGACCGTCTACAACGGGGCGGTCCTGGCCGAGGTGTTCCGGGCCGGGGTCCTCGCAGTTCCCAAGGGACAGAGCGAGGCGGCGTACGCCTTGGGCATGCGCAAGAGCCAGGTCATGTGGGTGGTGTTGCTACCCCAGGCGGTCAAGATCATGCTCCCCGCCATCATCAGCCAGTGCGTGGTCGCCCTGAAGGACACCAGCCTCGGCTACGCCGTGGCCGCCCCCGGCCTGACGTTCGTCGGCAAGCAGATCTACGGCGACCCCGACTTCGGCGGCAACCAGGTGCCGACGGTGTTCGTGCTGGCGGTCATCTACATCGTGGTGAACCTGTTGCTGACCGGGGTGGCCACCTGGGTGCAGAAGCGATTCGTCGGGGAGCGCAAGCCGCTCGAGGTCTCGATGGTCACCGCAGTCGGGACCGGCGCGACCGGCGGCCCTCTCTGACGTAACACCCCCCGGACGAGGTCGTTGGTCCGGTGTGTGCGACCACCACGCGGATCACCATCCCGGGCCAGACCGACGCTCCCTGCTGCTCGCCGGCGCCGGGGTGGCGACGTACGCCGCGGCGCAGGGCGTCGCACCGGCGGCGGCGGGCACGACGCGCACGCTGCGGTTCGGCGGCCGGTTCACCGGGGCGAACACCCCCGACTGGCACTACCTGCCGGTGCGGGTGCCTCGCGGAGTGCGGGCGATCGAGATCGCTTACGACTACGAGTCGACCAACACCGGAGCCGGCTTCAGCCTCAACGTGATCGACATCGGGATCTTCGACCCCTCGGGCCACGGGCTGGGTGACGCCCACGGGTTCCGCGGCTGGTCGGGCGGTGCGCGCAAGAAGTTCCGGATCAGCCCCAGCGGTGCCACGCCGGGCTACCTGGCGGGGCCGATCACGCCGGGCGTGTGGCAGGTG
The DNA here is from genome assembly GCF_900103935.1 of Nocardioides szechwanensis. Lineage (GTDB taxonomy): Bacteria > Actinomycetota > Actinomycetes > Propionibacteriales > Nocardioidaceae > Nocardioides > Nocardioides szechwanensis. The sequence continues at coordinate 270,290 of NZ_FNIC01000002.1, read as the reverse complement.
ATCCTCGGCCCGGTGGCGATCGTGCCGCCGGGGGTCGAGTGGTCGGTGACCGTCACGCTGCACTTCGGGCGCCCCGGGCGCCGCTTCCGGCCGCAGCCGCCACCGCGCGCCGTCCGCGGGACCGGGCCGGGCTGGTACCGCGGCGACCTGCACCTCCACACCGTCCACTCCGACGGCAAGCGGACCCAGGCAGGGCTCGTCCGGGACGCGCGCGCGGCCGGGCTCGACTTCATCGGCTCCTCGGAGCACAACACCAGCTCGGCCGGCCTCACCTGGGGGCGGCACGTGAAGCCCGGCGACCCGCTGCTGGTGCTGTGCGGCGAGGAGGTCACGACCCGTACCGGGCACTGGCTGGCGATGGGGGTCCCGGCCGGCGCGTGGGTCGACTGGCGCTACCGGGCCGAGGACGGGCAGCTCGCCAGGTTCACCAAGCGGGTGCGCGGGCTCGGCGGGATGGCGATCGCGTGCCACCCGTGGGTGCCGATCCCGGCGACCAAGTGGGACTTCGGCTACGACTACGCCGCGATGGACGCGGTCGAGATCTGGAACGGCCCGTGGACGCTCGACGACCAGGTCGGCGTCGAGCACTGGCACACGATGCTGGTCGAGGGCAGGTTCGTGCCGGTGATCGGCAACTCCGACGCCCACAACGAGAGCCAGACCGTGGGCCAGGCCCAGACCGTCGTCCGCGCGAGCACCCTGTCGACCGCTGCCGTCGTACATGCCCTCAAGCTCGGGCGCTCCTGGCTCGCCGAGTCGTCGGACGTGGACCTGACGTTCGAGGCCTCGCTGGGGGGTACGACGGTCTCGTGCGGCGACCGGCTCACGGCCGCGCCGACGGACCTGGTCGACGTCCGGCTCGAGGTCTCCGGGGCGCCCAACTGCGTGGCCCAGGTGCACGGACCGCTCGGGCCGCTCGCGGGCGCGGTGACGACCGACGGCGGGGCGACCGTAACGGTCCAGGTGCCGGCGGGCGTCACGCCGTTCGTCCGGGCGGAGGTGCGCCGTCTCGACGGCGCCCCGGTCGTCAACCCGCTCGACGGGGTGCCCGGGCTGGCCATGGTCGCGATGACCAACCCGGTCTTCCTGGGTTGAGGCGTTGTCAGTTGACACGCGTCAACTTCTGCTAGCGTCCGCCGGTGTGACCGCCCTCACCCCTCCCCAGACGCAGGAGTTCCCCGAGCTGGCCTGCTACGGCCTCGCCGGGCACAGCAGCAGCCCCGCCGACCTGATCCCCGAGGTCCGGCTGGCCGAGCGACTGGGGCTCGGCTCGGTCTTCCTCTCCGAGCGGTTCAACCTCAAGGACGCCGCCGTGCTGGCCGGCGCGGCGGCTGCCGCCTCGACCACGATCGGCATCGCGACCGCCGCCACCAACCACAACACCCGGCACCCGCTGGTGACCGCGACGATGGCGACCACCCTGCACCGGATGACCGGCGGCCGCTACGCGCTCGGCCTCGGCCGCGGCTTCAACCTGCTCTTCGACGTCATGGGGCTCCCCCGGATCACCGGCGCGCAGATGGAGGACGCGGTCGGGATCTACCGCCGGCTCTGGCACGGCGAGGCGTTCGGCCACGACGGGCCCGCCGGGACCTACCCCTACCTGAGCCAGGACAGCAGCTTCGACGAGGACATCCCGGTGCTGATGATGGCGATCGGCGACCGCTCCCTGGAGCTCGCCGGCCGCGTCGCCGACGGCGTCGTGCTGCACACGTTCCTGGGCGACGAGACGCTGGCCCGCTCGGTCGCCCGGATCCGCGACGCGGCGAGCGCCGCCGGCCGCGACCCGTCCGACGTACGCGTCTGGGCGGTGCTGGCCGTCGTCGAGGAGTCCATCCCCGAGGAGCTCGCACTGCGCAAGCTCGTGGGCCGGCTCGCGACCTACCTCCAGGGCTATGGCGAGGTGCTGGTGCGGGCCAACGGTTGGGACCTCGCCGACCTCCAGCGCTTCCGCGACGACCCCCTCGTCCAGGGGTACGCCGGGGCGTTCGACGCCGTCGGCACCACCGAGCAGCTGAGCTACCTGCGCGACGAAGTACTGCCCGCCGAGTGGCTGGCCGCCTCCGCCACCGGGAGCGCCGCGGCCTGCGCACAGCGGGTGCTCGACCAGCTCGCCGCGGGCGCCGACAGCGTGGTGCTGCACGGCGCCACCCCCACCGAGCTGGCACCGGTCCTCGAGGCCTACCGCTCGCTGCGGCCCGACCTGCCCACCCTGCCCGCCAACCCCGGGTGGATGCGGTGAGTGCCGGAGTCGTCACCGAGCTCGAGGGCCTCACCGCCGAGTGGGTCGGCGCGGCGCTCGGCCGGCGGGTCGACTCGGTGAGCGCCAGCCAGGTCGGGACCGGCCAGATCGGCACCTGCTACCGGCTCGCGCTCACCGGCGACGACCTCCCGGCCTCGGTGCTGGTCAAGCTCCCCGCCGCCGACCAGGGCTCGCGTGACCTGCTCGCCGGCGCCTACCGCGGCGAGCTGCTGTTCTACGCCGAGATCGCGCCGACCCTCGCCATCCGCGTGCCGGCCTGCCACTACGCCGCGATGTCGCCGGGCTCGGGCGACTTCACCCTGGTGATGGAGGACCTCGCGCCGGCACGGCAGGGCGACCAGATCGCGGGCTGCACCGTCGCCCAGGCCCGTGACGCCGTGGTCAACCTGGCCGGCCTGCACGGGCCGCGCTGGTGCGACCCGACCCTCGAGGACCTCGACAACCTCACCCGCCAGGGCCCCGACGACGTCGCGCTGCTCGTCGAGCTCGCGCCGCCGACGACCGAGCTGTTCATCGACGGTCTCGGCGACCTGATCTCGGCCGAGGACCAGGTGACGCTGCGCGAGTGCGCGGAGGTCGTCGGGCCGTGGAGCCTGGCGCGCAGCGAGCGCTACGCGCTGGTGCACGGCGACTACCGCCTCGACAACCTGATGTTCGCGCCCGACGGGGCGCCCGACTCGGTCGCGCTCGACTGGCAGACGCTCTCGCTCGGGCTGCCTGCTCGCGACCTCGCCTACTTCGTCGGGACGTCGCTCGATCCCGACGTACGGCGTGCGCACGAGCGCGACCTGGTGGCGGCCTACCACGGCGCCCTCATGTCGTACGGCGTCAGCGGTCACGACCTCGACGAGTGCTGGGACGACTACCGGTTCGCGATGGTCCAGGGGCCGCTGGTGGCGACGTTCGGCTGCGCCTACGGCACCCGGAGCGAGCGCGGCGACCGGATGTTCGCGACCATGGTGGCGCGCTCGTGCGCCGCGATCCGCGCCCTGGGCACGCTGTCGCTGGTGCCCTGACTCAGCCCAGGATCAGCCCAGCGAGAGGAAGAGTCGCTCGAGGCGCTCGAGGTCGTCCTCGGTGGGGCCGTCCTCGCCGGCGGCCGCCAGGCGCCACTCTCCGGCGATCAGCGCGAGCCCGGCACGGTCGAGGGCGCTGGAGACCGCCTTGAGCTGGTGGAGCACCTCGTGGACCTCGCGCCCGCTCTCCATCATCCGGAGCACCCCGGCCAGCTGGCCCTGGGCGCGCTTGAGTCGGTTGGCAACCGCGACGTGCTCTGCCGAATGGTGATCCATGGCACACCCCCTGGCGCCTCAACGGGGACGGGGACCAGGCGTTACGCGGAGGTCTAGACGTGCGCGACCACGAACACCCTGCGGAACGGCAGCACGACGCGTCCGTCGCGAGCCGGGTAGGCCTCGCGCAGCCGCGCCTTGAACTCCCGCTCGAACTCCGCCCGCAGGTCGTCGGGCAGCGCCTGCAGGGTCGGGCGGGCCCCGGTGCCGGAGACCCAGTCGAAGACCGGGTCGTCACCGGTGAGCACGTGGAGGTAGGTCGTCTCCCACGCGTCGACGTCGCACCCGAGCGCCGCGAGGGCCTCGAGGTAGACGGCGGGGTCGTGGCTCGCGGGGCTGGCGATCCCCCGCGTGTGGGCGGCGTACGGCGGCCGGTCGGCGAGCTCCGCGCGCAGCGTGTGGCTGGGCTCGCCGAAGTTGCCGGGCACCTGGAACGCGAGCCAGCCCCCGGGCCGGACCGCCTCGACCAGCCGCGGCAGCAGGTCGAGGTGGCCGGGCACCCACTGGAGGGTGGCGTTGGAGACCAGTACGTCGACGCTCGCTGCGGGCGGTGCCCACTCGCGGAGGTCGGCGACCTCGAACGCGACGCGCGGCTCCTTCTGCCTGGCGGCCTCGATCATCTCGGGGCTGGAGTCGAGCCCGACGATCTCGGCGTCGGGCCAGCGGTCGGCCAGCAGCGCGGTGAGGTTGCCCGGGCCGCAGCCGAGGTCGACGACGCGCTCGGGGCGCTGGTCACCGCTCTGGGCCGAAACCCGCGCCACGAGCTCGACGAACGGGCGGCCGCGCTCGTCGGCGTAGGTCAGGTAGCGCTCGGGGTCCCAGCGGGGCCCAGCGGGCGTCGGAGTGTCGGCCATGGCCCCATCCTGCGACGAATATATCTTGATGTCAAGATTCTCGACGTTCCGCTACGCTGCTTGGCATGGCTGGCATCCGGGACGAGGTCGACGAGCTCGTGGAGGCGTGGGCGCGCGAGCGCTCCGACCTCGACCTCGAGCCGGTCGCCGTCTTCAGCCGGATCAGCCGCCTCGCGCGCCACCTCGACCTGGCCCGCCGCGACGCCTTCACCGCGCACGGCATCGAGCCCTGGGAGTTCGACGTGCTCGCCGCCCTGCGCCGCGCCGGACCGCCGTACGAGCTCTCGCCGGGACGCCTGCTGCGCGAGACCCTGGTGACCAGCGGGACCATGACCAACCGCGTCGACCGGCTGACCGCGCGCGGCTACGTCGAGCGCTCCCCCGACCCCGAAGACCGGCGCGGGGTCATCGTGCGGCTCACCGCCGAAGGCAAGACCGCCGTCGACGCCGCGTTCGAGGCGCTGCTCGAGGCCGAGCGCCTGCTCCTTGCCGATCTCCCCACCCGCGACCAGACCCGCCTCGCGTCCCTCCTCCGGACCCTCCTCGCTCCCTACGCCTGACCGTTCACCCGCCCGAAACTGACACAAAATCACGTTGACCCGCCCGAAAGTTTCGGGCGGGTCAACGTGAGATTCGGGTCAGCGTTCGAGGACCTCAGCGACCTCGAGCCACTCGAGCTCGAACTCGTCCTTCTGGGCGTGCAGCTGTTGGAGCTCGGCGCTGAGGTCGGCGAGCTTGGCGTAGTCCTGGGCGTGCTCGAGGATCAGCGCGTTGAGCTCGGCCTCGCGGGCGTTGACGCGGGCGAGCTGCTTCTCCAGGCGCGCCATCGACTTGCGGGCGGTGCGCTCCTCGGCGCCGCCGAGCTTGCGCTTGGGCTCCACCGCCTGGCCGGAGGTCCCGGGTGACGCCGGCGCCGCGGCTGCCTGGAGGGACGCCGTACGACGCTCGAGGTACTCGTCGACGCCGCGCGGCAGCATCGAGATCTTGCCGTCGCCGAGCAGCGCCCAGACGGAGTCGGTGACGCGCTCGAGGAAGTAGCGGTCGTGGGAGACCACGATCAGCGTGCCCGGCCAGCCGTCGAGGAAGTCCTCGAGGACGTTGAGCGTGTCGATGTCGAGGTCGTTGGTGGGCTCGTCGAGCAGCAACACGTTGGGCTCCTCGAGCAGCAGCATCAGCAGCTGGAAGCGGCGGCGCTCGCCACCCGAGAGCTCCCCGATCCGAGCGGTCAGCTTGTCGCCGGTGAAGCCGAACCGCTCCAGCATCGAGGTGGCGCTGATCTCGCCACTGTCGGTCTTCACGACCCGGCGGAACGACTCGACCATCGGCAGCACCCGACCATCGGGATCGAGGTCGTCGAGCTGCTGGGTCAGGTGCCTCATCGAGATGGTCCGGCCCCGCTTCACCGTGCCCGCTGAGGGCTCGAGGTCGCCCGCGAGCAGTGCGAGCACCGAGGTCTTGCCCGCGCCGTTAACGCCGACCAGGCCGACCCGGTCGCCGGGGCCGAGCCGCCAGGTGGCGTGGGTGAGCAGGGAGCGTTCGCCACGCTTGAGATCCACGTCCTCGACGTCGATCACCTGCTTGCCGAGCCGCTGGGTGGCGAACTTCTGAAGCTCCAACCGATCGCGGGGCGGGGGGACGTCCGCGATCAGAGCGTTGGCCGCCTCGATGCGGAACTTCGGCTTGGCGGTCCGGGCGGGTGCCCCGCGGCGCAGCCACGCGAGCTCCTTCGTGGCGAGGTTCTGCCGCCGCGCCTCGGAGGCCGAGGCCTGGCGGGTGCGCTCGGCCTTGGCGAGCACGAATGCGGCGTACCCGCCCTCGTAGGCGTCCACCACACCGTCGTGCACCTCCCAGGTCCACTGGCAGACCTCGTCGAGGAACCACCGGTCGTGGGTCACGACCACCATCGCGGAGGGCCGCTTCACCAGGTGGGCGGCCAGCCACGCCACCGCCTCGACGTCGAGGTGGTTGGTCGGCTCGTCGAGCACGATCAGGTCGTGGTCGCCGAGCAGCAGCGCGGCCAGGGAGCATCGGCGGCGCTCACCACCGGAGAGCCCGATCACCGGACGGTCGAGGGAGACACCGGCGAGCAGCACCTCCACGACCTCACGCGTGCGGAAGTCCGCGGCCCACTCGTGGTCGTCCATGCCGCCCAACACGGCCTCGCGGACACTGTGGGTGTCGACCAGCTCGTCACCCTGGTGCAGGTAGCCGACGTGCAGGCCACGGGTCATCGAGACCCGACCGGAGTCCGGTTCCTCCAGTCCGGTCATCACCTCGAGCAGCGTGGTCTTGCCGTCGCCGTTGCGGCCGACGATGCCGATCCGCTCGCCGACAGCGATCCCGAGGGACACGTCGGTGAGCAGCGGCCGGACGCCGTACGCCTTCGAGACCCGCTCGAGGTTGAGGAGGTTAGCCACGGTCGCCCCCGACCACGTGGGCGCCGGCGACGGCACCGTTGGCGACGAGCACGACCTCGGGCCCGACCCGGAGCAGCGCCCCGGCCAGGTCGCGGGCGTGGTCGCCGGACTCGCACAGGAACACACAGGTAGGCCCGGAGCCGCTGACCAGCCCGCGCAGCGCCCCTTCGGACTCCCCGCGTTCGATGAGTACGCCGAGGTCGGGACGGAGGTCGATCGCAGGCTCCTGGAGGTCGTTGCGCAGCAGTGGGGCGAGTGCCTTCGGGTCACCCGCGGCCACGGCGGCGAGGAGCTCGTCGGCCGGTGGCGGCGTGGGTGAGGCGTCAGGGAAGAGCTTGTCGAAGTGCTGGTAGACGGCCGGGGTCGACATGCCCTCGAGGCTCGGGACGAGCACCCACCACCAGGTGCCGTGGTCGGCGACCGGGGTGACCAGCTCACCGCGGCCGGTGCCGAGGGCGGTGCCGCCGATGAGCGCGAACGGTACGTCGCTGCCCAGCTCGGCGGCGATCGCGAGCAGGTCGTCGTCGGTGGTGCGGGCGTCCCACAGCCGGTCGAGCGCGACCAGGGCGGCCGCCGCGTCAGCGGAGCCACCGGCCAGGCCGCCCGCGACCGGGATCGCCTTCTCGACCGAGACCTGCCCGTGGACGGGGAGGTCGTGGTGGGCGGCCAGCAGGGTCGCGGCCCGGCTCACGATGTTGGTGTCGTCGAGCGGGATCGCCCCGGCGTCGACGTGGTCGGCGACCAGCATCCGCAGGTCCCAGCCGGGGAGCTCGCCGGTGGCGGTGACGTCGTCGCAGAGGCCGACGGCCTGGTAGACCGTGGTCAACGGGTGGAAACCGTCCTCGCGGGGGGCCCCGACGCCGAGGTGGAGGTTGATCTTGGCGGCGGCACGCACGGTGATGCTTGCGGAGGCGCTCATGACGCGAGCACCTCCGCGACGCGCGCGAACTGCTCGACGGTCAGTGACTCGCCGCGTGCCATCGGCTCGACGCCGGCCTGCTCGAGCGCGGCGGCGGCCGCCTCGGCGGAGCCGGCCAGCTCGCGCAGCGCGCCGCGGAGCACCTTGCGGCGGTGGGCGAACGCGAGGTCGACCACCTCGAAGACCTGCTCGCGGGTGGCGGTGGTCGCCGGCGGGTCGCGCCGGGTCCACGAGACCAGGCCGGAGTCGACGTTGGGCGCCGGCCAGAAGACGTTGCGCCCGACCGCACCCGCGCGGCGTACGTCGGCGTACCAGGCGGCCTTGACCGACGGGACGCCGTAGACCTTGGAGCCCGGCGACGCGGCCAGGCGGTCGGCGACCTCGGCCTGCACCATCACCAGGCCGCGCTCGAGCGACGGGAGCAGCATCAGCAGGTGCAGCAGCACGGGCACCGAGACGTTGTAGGGCAGGTTGGCCACCAACGCGGTGGGCGGCGGCCCGGGCAGCTCCTGGACGCGCATCGCGTCGGCCAGCACGACCTCGAAGCGGTCGGCCTGCCCCGGCGCGTACGTCGCCACCGTCTCGGGCAGCAGCCCCGCGAGCTTGTCGTCGATCTCGATCGCAACCACGCGGCGGGCCACGCCGAGCAGGGCCAGGGTCAGCGACCCGAGACCGGGGCCGACCTCGAGCACGACGTCGTCGGGACCGATCCCCGACTCGCGCACGATCCGGCGCACGGTGTTGGGGTCGATGACGAAGTTCTGGCCGCGCTGCTTGGTGGGCCGGAGGTCGAGGCGGTCCGCGAGCTGACGCACCTCCGCCGGCCCGAGAAGCCTCGGGCCGGCGGAGGTGTCAGACATGGGTGCCAGGCTAGTTCGTGGCTCCGCGGTCAGGTGGGGAGCCCCAGGCTGGCCGCGCAGCCGGGCCACGAGCCGTAGCCGCCGGTGGCGTCCCGCAGTCGGGTCGCCACGGCGATCTGGGTCTCGCGGCTGTTGGCACTGGGCAGCCCGGTGCCGCCGTAGGCCTGCCACGTGCCGAGGCTGAACTGAAGCCCGCCGTAGTAGCCGTTGCCGGTGTTGATCGCCCAGTTGCCGCCGGACTCGCACTGCGCCAGCGCGTCCCAGACGGTGTTGCCGGTGGCGTAGGCGACCACGGCAGGCGCGGTGCCGACCTCGACGATCTCGGAGACCGCGTTGCGCAGCACCTTCTGGCGCAGCACCTTGCGGACGGTGAGCTCGCCGTTGCGGTACTCGAGCCGGTAGGTCACGTTGCGCAGACCCTCGCGACCGGCGCGGACCAGCGTGGTCTCGCCCTCGGTCATGGAGTCGTCCTCGCGCTCGATGGTCGCGAAGTCGACGGCCTCGCCCTTGACGCTCAAGCGCTCGACACGGACGTTGGTGAACACGATCTTGTCGCCGTCCTGGACGACAGAGCCCAGGGCGGGCTTGGTCTCGTCGGGCTGGTGGATCTCGACGCCGAGCTCCTCCAGCGCCTCCTCCACGGTCAGGGCCACGATGGTGCGGGTGACGGGCTTGTGGGCGCCGACCTTGACGGTCAGCCGCTTCGGGGTCACGACCTCGAGGGAGAGCCCGTCGCGGCCGATGGTCAGGCCACGGCTCGCGGAGAGCTCGGCGTCTCGGAAGGAGCGGCCGATCTCGCCCAGGGCGGAGGCCACGTCGGTGGCGTGTACCCAGTGGGTGGTCGCCTCACCGTCGACGACGACGTCGAAGGGGCGCGCGTAGCGCACGTTGATGGAGCTGCCGTCCACGACGGCCTCGTCGAGACCGGGGGCGACGATGTCGCGCTCTCCGACCTCGATGCCCTCGGAGGCGAGCACCTCTTCGACGGTGTCGCCGAAGGTGGTGACCTCGCGCATCTCGCCGTCGACCGACATCTCGACGGTGGTGCTGAGGGCCGCATAGCCGTAGGTGGTGCCGCCGACGGCGAGAGCCGCCACCACGGCGAGCGCAACCAGGACGCGCCTGCTGCGGACGAAGGAAATCAGCTTGGAGGGGGGCTTGGAAGCCGGGGTGACGGCCTGGGTAGGCTGCTCATCCTGGGGCACAGTTCTCCGAACGTTGGGACTTCCCGGCCCCTCGAGAACCGGCTGTCTGTGCTCCACCACAGCAAACCCAGGGTCGAGATTGCAAACCCTCGGCCCCTCCGTCGGTGGGCAACGTGACCGGGATCTCGCGCCTTTACCCGCTCACCAGGCGCCTCCGAACGCCCTCTCAGTGTTGGTGTCGAGCGCCGCGCAGAGCGTCTCCAGGTCGTCACCGCGCACCTCGGCCATCGCTCGCACCGTGAGCGGGACGAGGTACGACGCGTTGGGACGGCCGCGGTAGGGCGTCGGCGTGAGGAACGGCGCGTCAGTCTCGACCAGCACCCGGTCGAGCGGGGTGACCGCGAGCGCGTCGCGCACCGGCTGGGCGTTCTTGAACGTCATCGTGCCCGCGAAGGAGAGGTGGGCGCCGCGGTCGAGGCAGCGCCGGGCGAAGTCCGCGTCGCCGGAGAAGCAGTGCATCACCCAGCGCTCGGGCACCCCCTCCTCGTCGAGCACGGCGAGCACCTCGTCGTGGGTGTCGCGGTCGTGGATCACGAGCGTCTTGTCGAGGCGCTTGGCGAGGTCGATGTGGCGGCGGAACGACTCGACCTGGACCGCCCGGCCATCCTCGCCGGTGCGGAAGTGGTCGAGCCCGGTCTCCCCCACGGCGCGCACCTTGTCGTGGGCCACGGCGAGGCTCTCGATCTCCGCGAGCGCCGCGTCGAGCGACCCGGTCGCGGCCAGGCGGGGAGCCTCGTTGGGGTGGAGCGCGACGCCGGCGATGAGCCCGGAGTGCTCGGCGGCCGCGGCCACCGCCCAGCGCGCACCCGGCAGGTCACACCCGATCTGGACGATCCTCGTCACGCCGACGGCTGCCGCGGCGGCGATCGCCTCGGCCGGCTCGAGGCCGACTCCTCCGTGCGCGTCGATGTCGAGGTGGCAGTGGTTGTCGACCACAGGGTGCGGCAACGGCTCCGGTGCCGGGGGACGCTCGGCGCTCCTACCCACACTGCTCACACCGACCACACCCGGTCGAGGATCGCGGTCGCCAGCTGCTCCGGCGCCTGCGTCGGGATCCAGTGGCTGACGCCGGGCAGCTCGACGAAGACGTAGGGACCCTGCACGTGCGCCGCGGTCAGCTCGGCGCCCTTGCGGACGATCGCGGTGTCGCCGTCGCTCCAGACCAGCGTCGTCGGGGCCAGGATCGGGCGGCGGGCCAGCTCCCGGTCCGCGAAGACGATGGCGCGGTACCACGACAGACCACCGCGCAGGGCGCCGTACTCCACCACCTCGGTGCGGCAGCGGGCGATCTCCGAGGGCGTCATCCCGGACTGGCGCAGGCCCTTGTCGAACGCGCCGCCGCGGCGACGAGCCGACAGCTCGACGAGGAAGGGGATCTGGAAGAGCAGCATGTACCAGGACTTGAGGCCCTGCCTCGACGTCAGCAGCGCGCGCTCGAACGCCGCCGGGTGCGGCACCGAGACAGCGGTGAGGGTGCGGACCAGGTCGGGCCGGCGCGCGGCCAGGGCCCAGGCCACGAAGGACCCCCAGTCGTGCCCGACGACATGCACGGGACCGCCGACCAGCTCCACCAGGGCGGCGACGTCGTCGGCCAGCTCGGTCGCCCGGTAGTCCCGCCGGCGGCGCGGCCGGGCACCCGGCGAGTAGCCGCGCTGGTCGACGGCGAGGGTGCGCAGCCCGGCCGCGTGGAGCAGCGGGGCCACGCTGCCCCAGGAGGTCGCGCGCTCCGGGAAGCCGTGCAGGAGCACGACCACGTCGCCGTCGAGCGGCCCGTCGTCGAGGACGTCGAACGTGAACCCGTCGCGCCGGTAGGAACGGATCCGCCCACCCACAGGTCCGCTCACCGGCCGTGCACCAGGTTGTAGACCTCGCGTTTGGGGAGACCGGCGAGCCGGGCGACCTCCACGATGGCGTCCTTACGCGTCATGCCCCGATCCTCCCTCTCCTGTACGGCGGCGCGGAGGCTGGCCTCGTCGTCGGCGATGCTCGGCCCGCCGTCGGCACCGGCCACGACCACGGTCACCTCGCCGCGCACGCCCTCCGCGGCCCAGGCCACCAGCTCGCCCAGCGGGCCCCGGCGTACCTCCTCGTGGGTCTTGGTCAGCTCCCGGCAGACCGCGGCCAGGCGGTCGTCGCCCCAGGCCTCGGCCATCGCGCGCAGCGCCGTCTCGGTGCGGTGGGGCGCCTCGAAGAAGACCATCGTGCGCTCCTCGGCCGCCAACGCCGCGAGCCGTCGGGCGCGCTCCCCCTGCTTGCGCGGCAGGAAGCCATCGAAGCAGAAGCGGTCGACCGGCAGCCCCGAGACTGCGAGCGCGGTGAGCACGGCGGAGGGACCCGGTACGGCGGTCACGCGGACGCCGGCCTCCACCGCGGCCGCCACCAGGCGGTAGCCGGGGTCGGAGACGCTGGGCATCCCGGCGTCGGTGACCAGCAGCACGCGCTCGCCGGCCAGCAGCGCCTCGAGGAGCACGGGGGTGCGGGCGGACTCGTTGCCCTCGAAGTAGGAGACGACGCGGCCGGTCACGGTGACACCCAGGTCGGTGGTCAGCCGCTTGAGGCGGCGGGTGTCCTCGGCGGCGACGACAGCCGCGGTCGCCAGCTCCTCGCCGAGGCGCGGGGCCGCGTCGGCGACCCGGCCGATGGGGGTCGCGGCCAGCACGAGCACGCCGTACTCACTCTGGGGCGCGCCCTCGGAAGTCGTCACGCGCCGATCATGTCAGTGGGGCGGGAGGGGCACGTAGAGTCCTGCCCCGTGGAGACGGCCCTGTGACGACCCCGGACCGGCGGTCCCGCAAGGGCCTGTCCACCACGGCCGCCGGGCTCGCCGTCCCCACGGCGCCGGAGCGGTCCCGGAAGCGCGACGGCCTCGAGGACCCGCTGGTCGCGTGGAGCGCCGCGATCGGGGTCACCCTGCTCGCGCTGTTCCTGCGGCTCTGGCACCTCGGGTCGCCGAAGGAGTTCGAGTTCGACGAGACGTACTACGCCAAGGACGCCTGGTCGATGGCGAACCACGGCTACGTGCGCAACTACGTCGACGACGCCAACGAGCTGATCCTGGGCGGCCAGACCACCGACGTGTGGAAATCCGACCCCTCCATGATTGTGCACCCCGAGGTCGGCAAGTGGCTGATCGCGCTGGGCGAGAAGGCCTTCGGCATGGACCCGTTCGGCTGGCGGATCTCGGCCGCGGTCGTCGGCGCGCTGATGGTGCTGGTCATGTGCCGGCTGGCCCGGCGGCTCACCGGGTCGACCGCGCTCGGCTGTGTCGCCGGGCTGCTGCTGAGCCTCGACGGGCTGCACTTCGTGCTCTCCCGGCTCGCGCTGCTCGACATCTTCCTGGCGTTCTTCCTGCTCTGCGGGGTGCACTGCGTGGTCGCCGACCGCGACCACTACCGCGCCCGGCTGGCGGCCGCGGTCGAGGCGGGCGACGGCGTGCCCGCGACCGGCTGGGGCCCGGTGCGACCGGTGCTCTTCCGGCCCTGGTTGGTGCTGGCCGGGGTCTGCTTCGGCCTCGCGATCGGCACCAAGTGGACCGCGGCCTTCCCGATGGCCGCCTTCGGCACGATGGTCTGGCTCTGGAGCGCCGGGGCGCGCCGCTCGTTCGGCGTGCGCTGGCCGGTGCTCCGCTCCGCGCTGGTCGACGGCGCCCCGGCCTTCGCGCAGCTGGTCCTGGTCGCGTTCGTGGTCTACGTCGGCACCTGGACCGGGTGGCTGATGCACGCCGGGGAGTACGAGGAGCACCTGTCGTCCAGCCAGTACACGCGCTTCGTCGCGGAGGGCGCGACCTGCGAGGACGAACCGGTGCTCAACGACGACCGCTGGCCCACCGCCTCGGAGCCCGACGCGACCGGACCCGCCGAGGGCGTGCAGTCGCTGCGCTCGCTGTGGAGCTACCACCAGGACCTGTTCACGTTCCACACCCACTTCCTCAACTGCAGCGACCACACCTACGGCTCCAAGCCGTTGGGCTGGCTGCTGCTCAACCGGCCGGTGGGCGTCGCCGCCGACACCGGCATCGAGCCCGGCACCCGGGGCTGCGACGCGCCCGCCGGCAGCACCTGTCTGCGGCAGGTGCTGCTGATCGGCACGCCCGTGCTCTGGTGGGGCGGGATCGTGGCGCTGCTCTACGGGCTGGCGATGTGGATCGGCGCGCGCGACTGGCGCTTCGGGGTCGCGATCGTCGGCACCGCGTCCACGTGGCTGCCCTGGCTGCGCTACGACGACCGGCCGATCTTCCTGTTCTACGCGATCGCGACGCTGCCGTTCATCGTGCTGGCACTGACCTTGGCGATGGGCAAGCTGGTCGGGCGGTCCCGTCCGTCCTCGCCACGGCGTACGGCGGGGGTGATCGTGGCCGGCTCGTTCTTCGTGCTGGTCCTGGTCAACTTCGCGTGGTTCTGGCCGATCTACACCAACGAGCTGCTCACCCGTTCGGAGTGGCTCGACCGGATCTGGTTCACCCGATGGATTTGAGGATCTGACATGACCGTGTGGCGACCCGGCTGGGACGAGTTTCCCCAACCCCTGCTGGACTTCTGGAGCGAGCGGCACCTGTGCACGCTGAGCACGCTGCGGCCCGACGGACGGCTGCACGTCGTACCCGTCGGGGTGGCGCTGGACCCTGAGGAGCAGTGCGCGTGGGTGATCACCCACGGCGTCTCGCGCAAGGCGCGCAACCTCGAGCACGGCGGGGCGCTCGCGGCCTGCCAGGTCGACGGCGGTCGCTGGTCGACCCTCGAGGGCCAGGGGATCGTCGTCACCGACCCGGCGTCGGTGGCCCGCGCCTGCGAGCGCTACGCGAGCCGCTACCGCACACCACGGGAGAACCCCGCCCGCGTCGCGATCCGGATCGATGTGGGTCGCTTCGTGTCGTCAGCGACTCTGTGACCTGCGAGACTGGTCGCTCTTTCGGGAGGTGGCGTTGAGTCCGGTCCGTGCACAGGTCGGCGATCTGAGGCCGATCTACCAGATCATGCGGCGCATCAACGGTGGCGCCGACGTCGAGTCCGTCCTGCTGGCCGTTGCCGAAGGGGTCGCCCAGGCGGTCGGCTTCGAGGTCGCGGCGATCAGCTACCTCACGCGGGACCTGCACTTCCAGGTCGCCGCGGTGGCCGGCAGCGCCGAGGCGCGCGAGCTGCTGCTCGGTGCCCGGGTCCCGCTGTCGGCGATGGAGTCGGAGCTCGAGCTCGCCGAGCAGTGGGGCTCGCTCCTCTTCATCCCGGCCGAGCGGCTCAACGGTGAGGTCCTCGGGTGGATCCCTCCCGAGGTCGTGCCCGACGGTGACTCCGAGCCGGATCCCGACCGCTGGCGCCCCGAGGACACCCTGCGCTCGCCCCTGCGCTCGCCCGCCGGCGAGCTGCTCGGCCTGCTCTCGGTCGACCTCCCCGTCGACGGGAAGCGTCCGGACCAGGCGCGGCGCGAGCTGCTCGAGATGTACGCCGACCTCGCGGGCGTCGCGCTCCACAACGCCCGCCGCGCCACCGAGCTCGAGGAGCAGGTACGCCTGGCGACCGCCGTGGAGTCGCTGCACGGCCGCGCCGCGCGGTCTCTTGACGTGCAGCAGATCATCCAGGGCACCGTGGGCGAGATCGCCCGGACGCTGAGTGCCGACCACGTCTGGCTCCGCGCCTTCGGCGACGGAGACTCCACCACCGGCCACGGCGCGAGGTGGCCGAACGACTCGGCCCAGCCCGCCTCCCCTCTGTTGATGGAGGCCGTCTCCCGGGCCGCACGCAACGCCTGGGCCACCGGTGACGTGGCCCTCGCCCGGCTTGACGAGGACGGTGTGGTCGGAGCCGCCGAGAACGAGCCGGTCAGCCTGACCGACCGCGCCCTCTTCCCGGCCGGTCCCAGCCTCGCCTCCGGTGAGCGGATCCCGGTCGCCGGTGGGGCCGCGGGCTGGGTCCCCCGCCCCTCGACGCGTCAGGACCCCGCCGACCCCGAGCACCGGCTCATGGCGGACTACCTCCGGCCGCTCGGCGCCGGCACCATCCTGCTCGCGCCCGTCGGCACCGGACCCGACTGCCTTGGCTACCTCGCCGCCGTACGCGCGGCCGGCAGCGGCGACTTCTCTCCCCACGAGGTCCAGGCCGCGGGCCAGATCGCACGCAACCTCGGCCAGGCGATCCTCAACGCTCGACTCCTCGAGCGCGAGCGGATCCTGGTCGGGCAGCTGGAGTCGCTTGACCACTACAAGAGCGACCTGATCTCCACGGTGTCGCACGAGCTGCGCACGCCGCTGACGTCCATCGCCGGCCACCTCGAGCTGATCGAGGACGACCCGCGCTCGGCGACGCCGGCCAGCTTCAGCGTCATCTTCCGCAACCTCGAGCGGGTGATGACGCTGATCGACGACCTGCTCACGCTCAAGAAGCTCACCGACGCCAACTCACCGGCCCCCACCTCCACCGTCGTCGACCTGCACCAGGCGGCCCTGGACGCGGTCGCCGCGTTCCGGCCGCCCGCGGAAGAGCAGGGCGTCGACCTGACCGTCGTACCTCATGGGGGGCCGCTGCTCATCAGCGGCGACCGCGACGAGCTCGAGCGGGTGGCGCTCAACCTGGTCGGCAACGCGGTGAAGTACACGCGGACGGGCGGGTCTGTCACGGTGTCGACCGAGCGCACCGACCGCTTCGTGCGGCTGGTCGTCAAGGACACCGGCATGGGCATCAGCAAGCCGGACCAGGAGGAGCTGTTCACCGAGTTCTTCAGGACCACCAACCCCGACGCACTCGCCCTGCCCGGCACGGGCCTGGGGCTGAGCATCGTGCGCCGCATCCTCCAGCGCCACGGCGGCTCGATCCGGCTGGAGTCGGAGCTCGGCGAGGGCAGCACCTTCACCGTCCGCCTGCCGCTCAGCCGGACCACACCTCGCTGACCCACGGTGATTGAAGTCCTCGCGCGCGGGCCTCGGGTCGTGTGCCTGACAGTGCGCTGTGGCGCTCCCTGACACACACGACCCACTCGGCGTGCCGCCTGTTCAGCTAACGGAACGCGCAGCCGCTGGTCACTCCGAAGCGCCGGAACACGAGGGCTGCCGGGCAGAAGCCCGTGAAGCTCGACTGCAGCAGGTTGAGGCCGACGAACGCCGTCAGCAGCAGCCACCACGACGAGACCAGGGCGGCCATCAGCGCGCTGACGAGGACCATGCTGCCGGCCAGCGTCAGCACCGCGCGGTCGAGATTCATCAAGCAACTCCAGGTCTTCGGGCGTCCAGGGGCGACACCATCGAACTGAAGTATAACCCCCCGGGGGGTTAAGTCCATTCGGCGTCGAGGTCGTGCAGCTCGAAGCCGAAGCGAGACGCGGTGTCGGCGGGGTCGCCCGTCGGCACACAGTCGCGGAGCATCACGTCGACCAGCGGTGCCGGCAGTGACGGCAGCACGCGGCTCAGCACCCGGGCCATCGGGTCGTTCAGGTGCCGGACCCGGACGTGGGCTCCGTTGACCTGCCGCACGAAATCGTCGACCGTGAGCGCCCGCGGCCCGGCGAGCTCGTAGGTCCCCGTCGGCGTCGACGGGTCGAGTGCCGCGTGGGTCAGTGCCTCCACCACGTCGCGGTTGGCGACCCACGCCCAGCGCTGGCCGCCCGAGCCCAGGACTGAGACCGGCTTGCCTCCGCGCGAGAGCATCGCCTCGGCCGTGGGCCCTGGCCGGCTCGCGTCCCCGTAGATGTGCGCCGCCCGGAGTACGACGGTCGGCACCCCGGTCGCCTCCAGCCGCTGCTCGGCCTCGGCCTTGAGCCGCAGGTAGAGGTTGCCCGAGGCCGGGTCGGCGTCGAGGTAGGACAGGGTGACGACGCGGCGTACCGACGACCCCACCAGCGCGGCGACGACCGCCTCGGCCGTCTCGAGGTTGGAGCTCGCGTAGGTGTCGGGGCGCCTCGGCCGGAGCGTCCCCGCCAGGTGCACCACGACGTCCGCGTCCCGGACAGCGGCAGTGAGGTCGTCGCGGCGACCGATCGGACGCACGTCGTTGGGGAGACCAGACAGCCGCTCCTGCAGGGCGGCGCCCACCTGTCCCGACGCGCCGGTGACCACGACCGGCCCCGTGAGCCACTGGTCTGCCATACCACCACTCTGCGACGGCATGGCTCGCGTCACCAGGGACCAAAGCCTCTGGCCGCCCCCGACCGCAGGGAAGAAGTTGAGATGAGGAGCCTTGTTCCTTCGGCGATGGAGGCGACGACGATGACGAACGCGCGGGATGCCGTGGTCCAGATCCACCTGGAACAGCTCGGCAAGCACTCCTGGGTCCGCGCGGTCCTGGGCGCGGTGATCGGGGCGGGTGGCGGCCCGCCGTACCGCTTCGTCGCGGCTCCCGACGACCCGGAGCACGACGCCTCCGAGCACGCCGCCGTGGGGGCCACCTTCCCGGTACTGCCCACCGAGGACCTCGAGCGCCAGACCGAGCCCAACGAGTGGACCGACCTGGCCCACCAGCGGCTCAACGAGCTGGACACCAATCTCCTGAGTGCGGGCTGGAAGCGCCGGGCCGACCGCGGGCGCTACTGGTGGTCGCTGCGCTACGACCCGCCGCCGGGGTGAGCCACCTCGATGCCGCTGACCAACCACCCGAGCGTCGCCTCGAACCGCTCGGGGTGGTCCCACTCGCCCGGGGCGCGGAGGTCCAGCAACGATGAGGCGATGGTCCAGTGACCGACGTTTCCGGCGACCTCGATCGCGAGGCGTCTCCGGAAGCCGTGCGCGACCAGGGCGTCCACCAGGCGTACGACGTACGCCACCGTGGCATCCCGGTCCTCGAGGGTCATCAGGCTGCCCAGGTAGGGCCGGGCAAGCAGCGCTGATCGCAGGGTCCGGGTCCAGTTCCCGATGCTGGTCTGCCAGTCGGGGCCAGGCCTGAACTCCAGGTCCATCCCCGCGAACGCGTGCGCCACGACGCCGCGGACCATCGCGTCGCGGTTGCCGACGAGCGCGTAGAGCGTCTTGGTCGAGCAGGAGAGCCGGCCCGTCAGGTTGCGCGCGTTGAGGCCCTTGAGCCCCTCCTCGTCCAGGATGCGCAGCGACTCGGCGTAGATCTGCTCGGCGCTCAGCGGTGGCCGGCTCATCGGCGTACGGCGCTGCTCAGATCTTGGTCGGGATGGCAGTGACGGTGCCGCCGTCGACCACGAACTCGGCCCCGGTGGCGAACGACGACTCGTCGCTCGCCAGGAACAGCACGAAGGCCGCGACCTCCTCGGGCAGCCCGGGTCGGCCGAGCGGGATCGGGATCAGGTCGACCGGCATCGCGTCGGTGGCCGGCGTGCTGATCCGTCCCGGGTGGATCGAGTTGACCCGGATGCCGTGAGGTGCGAGCTCCAGCGCGGTCGACTTGGTGAGGCCGGTCAGCCCCCACTTGGAGGCGACGTAGCCGTGCGCCCACGGCGTGCCGCGCAGGCCCTCGATCGAGGAGGTGTTGATGATCGAGCCGCCGCCGGAGGCGATCATCGCGTCGGCGGCCGCTCGGGTGCCGAGGAAGGGGCCGGTCAGGTTGACGTCGAGCATCGCCTGCCAGAGCTCCTGCTTGTAACGCTGGAGCTGGCCGCCGTTGAAGATGCCGGCGTTGTTGAAGAGCACGTCGAGGCTGCCGAACTCCGCGACCGTGAACGCGACGGCGCTCTTCCAGTCGGCGTCGCTGGTGACGTCGAGGTGGAGGTAGCGCGCACTGTCACCCAGCTCGTCGGCCAGGGCGGCGCCCTCCTCGTCGAGGAGGTCACCGATGACGACCTTCGCGCCCTCGGCCACGAGCAACCGGGCGCTGGCTCCGCCGATGTTGCGGGCGCCGCCGCTGATCAGCGCGACCTTGCCGTCTACACGTCCCATGCGCGAGACGATAACATCGTTTTCCAACAGGTAGAACACGTTCCAGTTCAGGAGACCCCATGACCATCCGCGTCGCCCAGGTAGCCACCGGCAACGCCGGCATGCTCACGCTGCGCCAGCTCATCGCCGACGACCGGTTCGAGCTGGTGGCGGTCTCCACGTCCAGTGCGGACAAGGTCGGCAAGGACGCCGGCGAGCTCGCCGGCGTCGAGGTGGTCACCGGGATCTCCGCAGTCGGCGACCTCGACGCACTGATCGCGGCCGGCCCCGAGTGCGTCGTCTACTGCGCGATGGGCGACACCCGTCCGGTCGCGGCCACCAACGACGTACGCCGGCTGCTCGAGGCGGGCATCGACGTCGTGGGGTCGGCGCCGGGGACGCTGCAGTACCCGTGGGGCACCATGCCCCAGAAGGTGATCGACAAGGTCGAGGCCTCCGCGCAGGCCGGCCAGGCCTCGGTGTACATCACCGGGGTGGACCCCGGCTTCGCCAGCGACCTGGTGCCGCTGGCGCTGGCCAGCACGTGCCAGCGGATCGAGCAGATCAAGTGCTACGAGCTGGCCGACTACGCGACGTACGACGGCACCGAGGTGATGTTCGACCTGATGGGCTTCGGCAGCCCGGTCGACTCGACCCCGCTGCTGTTCCTGCCCGGCGTGCTCGCGCTGGCCTGGGGCACCGCGATCCGGATGATGGCCAGCGGTCTCGGCATCGAGGTCGACGAGATCGTGGAGTTCTGGGAGGCCGAGCCGGCGCCGGAGAGCTACGACATCGCCGCCGGCCGGATCGAGAAGGGCACCATCGCCGCCCTCCACTTCTCGATCAGCGGCCTGGTCGACGGCCACCCCGCGATCGTCGTCGAGCACGTCACCCGGACCCGCGACGACCTGCGCCCCGACTGGGCGCGCCCCTCCTCCGGCGGCGGTGCCTACCGGATCGAGATCACCGGCGAGCCGAGCTACGTCGTCGACGTCGTCCCCAGCAGCGAGCACGGCGACCACAACCACGCCGCGATCGTGGCCGCCTGCGGCCGGATCGTGAACGCGATCCCCGACGTCCGCGCCGCGGCGCCGGGCATCCGCACGACGCTCGATCTCCCGTTGCCGACCGGCCGTGGGACGTACGTCGGTCCGAGCGGCGCCTAGGCCCCGAACTCGGTGTCCGCGCGGCGCGCGAAGCCGCGTTGCATGGCCCAGGACACGGCATGGGCCCGGCTGGTGGCGCCGATCTTGCGGTAGAGCGACCGGATGTAGGTCTTGACCGTGTTGATCGAGACGAAGAGATCGCCCGCGATCTCGGTGTTGTTCAACCCCAGGGTGATCAGCCGCAGGACATCGGTCTCACGCTCGGTCAGCCCGGCCGGCTGACCCTGGTCGATCGCATCGAGCGTGTGCCGACCGTCGTCGCCCAGCACCCCGGCCGCAGCCTTCCGGATCCCCTCGATGATCTCCTCCGCCTCCGCGGTCATCGGCAGGAACCCCACCGCACCCAGCTCGAGGGCCCGGGCGGTGAGGTCCTCACGGGAGGCGGCACCGATCGCTACAACGACCGCTCCGTCGGCCTTCACCAGCCGCCGCAGCACCAGCTCGTGGCCGTCGTGCAGCCCCGTGACGTCGTACAGGACCACGTCGGCAGCGTCCGACATCTCCGGCGGGACCAGCTGGAGGTCGAAGTCGAGATCTGCGGCCCCGAACGCCAGCACGGACACGAAACCCTCGGCCACCACGACACTGTCGCTGACCACCGCGAGGGCAACAGGGACGCTGCTCATAAGGGGCAATTCTGGCGAACTTTTCGAGTTCGTACCATTCCCCACCCTCACCCTTCCGGGTGAGTGCGCCACCTCCAGCAGCACTCTTGGGGCAGCCGGGGCGCCAGTGACCGGCCGGTTCGGCTTTCGCGCCTGCTGTCGAGGGACACGCGGCGCCAGCCACGTGACGAGGAGGCTGATGACCGTACGCACCAAGCTCGCACTCACCGTGCCGGTTGCCGCCATGCTGACCTTGGGCCTGCTCCCGCCGACGGCCTCAGGTGTCACTGACTCCGCTCCTGTCGCCACGTGCCTGGGTGAACGCGCGACGCTCGTCGGCAGTCCGGCGACCCGCCTGAAGGGCACGCCACGGCGGGACGTCATCGTGAGCAACGGTGCTGGCCGCATCGAGGCGCTCGGCGGCGATGACCTGATCTGTATCACCGGGCTCGCCGAGAATCCGAGCAGCTGGGTGCTGGTGCACGACGGGCCGGGCGACGACCGGATCGACGCCAGCGCTCTCGGGACCCGGCGCGTGGTGGCGAGCCTGCAGGGAGGTGACGACACCTACTGGGGCGGGCCTGGACCCGACTCAGTGCACCTCGCAGGCGGAGGGAGGGACCGCGTGCGCACGCGGGGCGGCGACGACTCCGTGGGGTTGGGCGACGAGCGCCCAGGTCCGCGCCCCGACCTCGTGGACCTGGGCCCTGGCGCAGACGCCATCAACCTCCGCATCACCCACACCGGGCCCCGGGGAGCAGCCGTGAGAGTGCGGGGTGGGCACGGGCGCGACCGGTTCGACATCAGGGGGAAGTCGGACCGGCCTTGGAGCGTCGGTGCACGCGCCGGACGGGCCACCGAGGGCGCACGGTTGCAGGCCCCCAGGCTCGACTTCTCCAGCTTCGAGACCTTCGACCTGGTGGTGCTGCGCACCCCCTCGCTCCGCTTCGTGGGCAGCGACAAGTCCGAGGACATCTGGCTGTCCTCGCCCTCCGAACCCGGGAGTGAGGCGCCGTGGGTAGTCGTGGGACGCAAGATCGACGTCCAGGCCGGCGGGGGCGACGACAGTCTCCTGGTCAGCGCTGAGGACCGCGGGCCGATCGCGGGTGGAGGTGGCGACAACGCTCTTTCCGTCGTGGACGTCTTCGGAACCGCGACGGTCGTTGCAGACCTTGCGGGTGGGGCGATCGACCTCACGGACTTCCGTGATCCGACGAGCCATCACCTGCTGGCGGTCGACGCGTTCCCCGACCTCGACCTGTGGAACTTCGCGGACTTCACGGCCACCGGAGACTCCGGCGACAACCGGCTGCAGGTCTACGGCTGCGAAGCCGCCGTGCACATCGACGGCGGTCCTGGCGACGACACCGCCGATGGCGGACCGGGACCGACCAGTGCACGGCGGAGGCCGTGCAGAACTGCGAGGCGTGATGCGCACGTGGCAGGTCAAGGTCTGCGGATGGGGCTCACAGCCTCCAGACGGGTGAGGACGGTGCCGGCCGCGAGGCTCCCCGACCCGATGCACTCGGCGACGCCTAGACCGTGGTAGCCGCTGCCGGCGACGACGAGGCCGGGGTGCCCGGCGAGATGCTGGTCCAGCGCGGCGAGGCGGTCGAGATGTCCGACGGTGTACTGCGGCATCACGTCGGTCCACCGGAACACTCGTGAGAGCACCGGCTCGGCGCGGATACCCAGGACGTCCGCGAGCTCGCGCCGGGCCACGGCGACCAGCTCGGAGTCAGGCTGATCCAGTACGCCGCTCCGCCCGGGGCCGCCCAAGGAGACCCGGAGCAGGACCCGTCCGTCGGGCGCGCGGCCCGCGTACTTCGAGGAACTCCAGGTGCAGGCCCGCGCGGCGCGTCCTTCCGACGCCGGCACGAGGTATCCACTGCCGCGCAGGCGCGTGTCCACCTCGTCGCTGCGGAACCCCAGCGCCACCGTCACCGTCGAGGTGTACGCCGTCCCGGCCAGGGCCGCGGCCAGGGACGGGTCCAGCGCCGCCACCATGACCGCGGCCGCGGCGCTGGGCACGGCGAGCACGACCGCACCCGCCCGCAGGACCGTCTCCTCGCCGTCGGCGTTGCGAGCCCGCACCAGGTAGGTGCCGTCGCCGCCGTCGGCGACCTCGGTTACTGCGGCGCCAAGCCTCACGTCCACCGACGACAGGCGAGCGGCCAGGGCGTCGACGATCTCGCCCATCCCGCCGACGGGGGCGACCAGGGATGGGGGTGGAGGATCAGCGACGTCCGTCACCGTGCGCGCCCGCACACGTCGACGCTCGGCCAGCATCGCCCGGATGAGCCCGCCGTGCTCGAGCTCGGCGGCTCGCAGGTGCGGCATGGTGGCCGCCAGGCTGAGCTGCGCGGGATCGGCGGCGAAGATCCCCGCGGCCAGCGGCTCCACGAGACGCCGGTAGACCTGGACCCCGAGCCGCCGGACGGCGAAGGACCGCAGGCTCTCGTCGGTGCCATCGTCGGGCCGAGCGGGCACGGCGTACTCGAACGCGAGCCGGCACTTGCCGAACGGCGTGAACAGCCGGGTTCTGGCGAAGGACCCGGCTTTGCTGGGAACGAACCCGTTCAGTCCCTCCGGCAGCGGGCGCAGGCGCCCGCCCCGCAGCACGGACGTGCCCCGGCCCGCCTCTTCGGTGGGGAGGAGCCGGTGGGCGATCTCCAGCTCGGTGAGGAGCGCCTTGGCCGGTGGCTTGGAGGCGAACAACGAGTCGGGCCCGCCCTCGACCAGGAACCCGTCCACCAGCTCGGTGCGGATCTTCCCGCCGAGCCGGTCGGCCGCCTCGAGCACCGTGACGTCGGGCGCCGGCGCCGTGCCCCGGGATATCCGGTAGGCCGCCGTGAGCCCGGCGATACCACCGCCCACGACGACCACCCCCGGCACGCCAGCGCTCATGCGGTCCATCCGCTTGGCACATAGGCGCAGGCGGGGTCGGAGGCGAACGGGTCGCCGGTGACGGCGTAGGCGCGTCCCCGCTGGCCACCGCAGACGTCACGGAACTCACAGACACCGCACTTGCCGGTCAGCCGCTCGGGGTCTCGCAGCCCCCGGAACAGCGGATGGTTCCGGTAGATGTCGACCACGTCGTCGCGCCGCACATTGCCGGCGATGATCGGGAGGAACCCGGAGGGCATGACATCGCCGAGGTGGGAGATGAAGAGGAACCCGCGGCCGTCGTTCACGCCTTGCGCCGGCCGGTCGAGCCCGTCGTGGAAGGCGAAGCCGGCACCGATCGCTGACCCTCCTGCGCCGCGCTGTGCGGCCACCCGGCGATACATCGGCGCGGCGGTCGCCTTCACGTCGAACCCACCTGCCCTGGACAGCTCGTACAGCCAGACGAGGACCTCCTCATGCTGTTGGGGGCTGATCATGCTCAGCTGTTGACCCCGGCCCATCGGCACCAGGAAGAAGACGCTCCACTGCACCGCGCCCACCTCCTGCACGAAGGTGACCATCTCCGGGAGCAGGTCGACGTTGTGGCTGGTGACGGTGGTGTTGACCTGGGTGCTGATCCCCAGCGACTTGGCGCTGCGCAGGATCGTCATGGTCCGCTCCCAGGATCCGGCCACCTTGCGGAAGTCGTCGTGCACCTCGGGCAAGGGCGCGTCCAGGCTGAGCGCGATCCGGCGTACGCCCGCCTGCTGTGCCCGACGCAGCCGGGCGACGGTGGGAAGCGCGGTGGCGGTCGGCGTCAGCGAGCAGCGCAGGCCTGCCGCGTCGGCGTACTTGATCAGCTCAAACAGGTCACGGCGCATCATCGGGTCGCCGCCGGTGAAGACCAGGATCGGCGAGCCGAACTCGGTCAGTCGATCGATCAGCGCATAACCCTCCTCGGTCGTCAGCTCTGCGGGATTCCGTCGGTGCTGCGCATCGGCGCGGCAGTGCACGCACGAGAAAGCACAGGCCCGGGTGATCTCCCAGGCAATCGTGAACGGAGCGCGGCTGAAGTCGGTCTCGGCCATCCATCGGTTGCGGGCTTGGCGCTCGTGCGCGGCTTGCCGGTGGACGTTGTCGGGGGCCATCACGCAGCCTTCCAGGGCAGAAACGGGGACGTCCCCACCCTGGACGGCCCCCAGCCGGAACAGACAGGGCCGAAGGTCCCAGGCCCACGGGCGGTCACGCGCCGGTCAACCACGCCACCACGTCCGCGGCGGCCCATCCGTTCGGGTGGATCGAGGCCAACTCCTCGGCGCCGGTAAGGTCCGAGCCGAGGGTGACCAGTGGCGGCTCGACGTATCCGTCGCGCCTGGTCTGCCCGAGCCCGATGTCCGCGGTCAGTGCGTTGCACAGGCAGGCACGGCCGACGGTGTCGGCCAGGTCGCCACCCTTACGGACGTACATCTGTTCCGGCTCCCCGGGGCAGCGGTAGCCGATGCCGCCGGAAGGTGTCAGGTAGGGCGTGCGCAGGTAGCTCAGGTCGCACAGTCGTCGGCGCTCGTCGTACACCGACGGGTCGGAGAGCGTCCCGACAACCTGGGCCACCTTGAACGGGAACCCGGTCGGAGAGGCGAGCGGGTCGGTGCGTACGTCGAGGGTGCCGCTGTCGAGCCGGTCGCCGAGCTCTTCACGCAGGCTCGGCGTGAGGCCGGAGTCCGCGGCCAGCGCAAACAGGGTGCCGACCTGGATTCCCGCCGCGCCGCGGGCACGAGCCTCAGCCAGTCCCTGGGGCGTGCCTTCTCCGCCGGCCAGCCAGAACGGGATGCCCAGGGCTCGGAGCTTGTCGATGTCCACCTCGTCCCGCGGACCGTAGACCGGCTCGTTGCGCTCGTCGAGGGTGAGCCTGCCCCGCGGCGGGGCGTTGTGGCCCCCTGCGCCGGGGCCTTCCACGACGAACCCGTCGGGACACGTGGATGGGTCGCGGGCAAGGTATGCCGCCAGGATGTTCGCGGAGACGATCGCCAGGAACTGGGGCCGCGCCAGGTCCGGAATCGCCTCAGCCAGGAGGGCCCGCGGGTCCACCGTCACCCGGTGCGGCTCGTCGGCGCCGTGTACGTCGACATCGACACCCGCCACCACACCCGCGGCCAGGTCGTCGAGAAGGCGCGGGATCTGCCGTGGCAGGCCGGCCCCCATCAGCACGTAGTCGACGCCGGCAACCAGAGCGCCCAGCGCGGCGGCCGGCGTGGCCATCTGCACCTTCTCCAGATAGTTCACGCCCACTGGTGCGTCATGACCGTCCTTGGCCAACCACACCTCGACGAAGTTGGCCACGACCGCAAGCTCCTGCTGCGCGGCTGTCTGGCGCAGCGTCAGCTTGGGCACCGGCCGGTACGGGCCACCATCAGGCCGACCGTCGGGCTGGAAGTATCTGTCGCGCACCCGTCGCGCCATGCCCGGCTCGGGGAAGGCGGCGAGCGCGCGGCGCAGGTGGCCGCCTCGATCGCCGTCCTGAAGCCTTCGAGCGAGCACGACATCGAGTGCGGTCCCGGAGACGACACCGAGGCCACCGGCACACGACACCGACCTCGCCAGCTCCCACGAGGAGACGCCCACCCCCATGCCGCCCTGGATGACCTGCGGTAGTTCACGCACCTGCGACATGACAAAGCCCTCCGACCCATTAGGCCTCGAAGGCTGTCATCGTCAGGCGCCGCCGAGATAGGGACCAACGACCCGTGTCGCCGCCGCAAGGCCCTGGCGGCCGATGGCCGGGAGCTCGCTGACTGTCACACATGTCGCGACTCAGGTGTCACCTATGTCGCGACTCATCACACGGTGGAGCTGAGGGGATTCGAACCCCTGACCTTCTCTATGAGAGCCGAGGCTCTCCACCTCTCGTCGGTGCTGCGCGATTCTCGGAGGAAACATGCTCTGACCTGCACTGATGCCGAAGCCGCATTGGCTGACACCCGTGACTGTACCCGAGCGCCTCGGCCGTTCTCTGGACACTTCGGGCTTGAAAGTGCTGACTTTCCGCTGACAAACTCGCGGATCCGCCCCTGATGGAAAACCACGAGGACCAGATCCGTCTGCGGATGAGGCCCAGCGCAAGAGGGTTGAACGAGGTAGGCGCACCGTCGCGCGGCAGCTAAGACGCATTCGCACGCGCGGAACGCGGCATGACCGGAAGCCCCCGACACGATGTCGTCCACCTTGGTCAGAGGTCGATCCAGTAGCGCCGTACGACACCACGACCATCGTCACTGACCTTCCGAGGTCCTCGTCAAGGCGACCCGCGAGACCGGCGCGGCCCTGGTCCTGGTCACCCACGACAACCGCGTGGCAGCGGTCGCGGACCGTGAGGTCGTGCTGCGCGATGGGGTCGTCGAAACGGATGATGGCGCCACCGATCCGGTCGACCAGCCATGAGGTCATTGACGCTCACCATCGCCCTGGCCGCCGGCCGCGGGCGGGCGGCGCTGGTCGTCGCCACAACGGCGGTGACCTCTGGCCTCCTGCTGGTGGCGATCTCGATCGCTCGGCTCCCTGGTTACGGCGATGGCCCCCACGCGTACTCCAACGACGACCAGCTGCTGGGTCCGCTTGCAGACCCGGGCACGCGTCCGGGCGCGGTGCTGGCAGTCGTGCTGCTCACCGTGCCCATCCTGTTGCTCCTCGACCAAGCTGTCCGGCTCGGCTCGGCCGGCCAGCACCGGAGCTACACAGCGCTCGCCGTCGCAGGCGCGACCCGTCGCGACCTACGGCGATGGGCCGCAACCGAGGTCGGTGTTCCCGCGTTCGCCGGCGCGATCCTCGGCATCGGCGCCTGGTGGGTCCTGCGTGAGCTCCTCGGTCGCGAACTCGCTCAGCACACGGCTGCCCTCGTGCCGACCTCGGTCGGTCCGGGCGCTTGGGCGGTGTTGGTCGTCGTGACCGTTGGGTTGTACGGCGCGCTCGTCGGCCTACGCTCCGGATCCCGGGTGACAGCGGTTGTGGAGAGCGGTACGGGACGTCCGCCGCCGCGCCCATGGCCCGCCCTTCTGGTAGTCGCCGGGGTCCTGGTCATGGTCGGGTGGCCCGGGATCCAGTCGACGGATCTCGCTGCCATGATCGGGGCCGTCGTCCTCGTCGTCGCCGGCGCGATCGGGCTGACGCCCTGGGCGGCGTACCGCGCAGGCGGGCTCGCAGCACGGCGTGCTCGGACCGCCCAGATGCTGTTGGCCGCCCGCCGCTTGCAGGCGGACCCGCGCCCGGCTGGCCGGGCCGCGGCCGCAGTCGGAGCAGTCGCGCTCGCGACCGGCGTACTCGGAGTGTTCGTCGTCGACATCCTTGACAGCGGGAACAACTACGGCGAGGCCGGCGAGTACCTGGTGCCGGCCGCTGTCGTCGGTGTCTGCACACTCCTCGCCATGTCGATGATCGCAGCATCCCTCGCCGTCCACTCGGTCGAGACGACGATCGAGCGTCGACGCGAGATGGCCGCACTCGTCGCGACCGGCGTACCGGCGTCCACGGTCGGCGCCGGCACAACGTCACGAGGGACTGCTCAGCACACTGCCCCTCGCCGTGGTCGCCTCCCTTGCAGGCGCTTTGGGGTACGGCTACCTGGTCGGCGCGTCCGCACTCTCCTACGCAGCTGGGCTGCTGGCAGTGATCATCACCGTGGTCGTAGTCGCAGGCATGGTCTGGTGCGCCAGCATCCTCATCCGTCCCTGGCTCGAGACGGCCGTCGATCCCGACAACCTACGCACGGAGTGAACCCGCCTCAACCGGATAGTCACGCCTTCGCGCTGACGGGCCGTTAGCGAGTAGATCGCACAACCGTGCGTCTTCGAGCGCACGCTATGCGGCAGAAGCCATTAGGCGTCGTACGCGCTGGCGGACGGGGTGGCCGACAAGGTGAAGGACGCCTCGGCCGAGATGCGCGACAAGCACCCGCTCTACCCGGGGCTGAACCTTTCGTAGCGAGCGACACCTACTGGCGCTACGCCTGTCATCCAGCCGGAGGTCAGTGCGCCGTGACAGTCACGGTCACCTTGCCGGTGATATCTGTTGCGCCTGGCTCGTTTATCAATTGGGCGGTCAGAACAAGGAACATCTGATCGCCGGCCGGCACCTGCACGCCGACCAACCCTGTCTGGTCGCAGTCGGAGGTGGTCCCTGCAGGAACAGTGCCCTCAAAGGACGCGAGCGTGCACGTCGCGTCGAACAGTTTGTTGAACCGGATGGCGTCGGGCGGGCCGGCGTACAACGAGACGACAACGTCGACCGGGGCTCCCGCGGGCCGACTCACGGCGCTGGTCAGCTCGAGATGTCCGGCGATCCCGGTGATCGTCAGGTCGCGGGGGGCGTAGTCGACGATCGGGCTCAGGTCGTTGCGGTCGACATCGATCCTCGACGATGATCCGGTGAAGTAGACCCGTGTGCTGGTGGCGCCCGAGAGCGGGAGTGCGGGAATCTGGGTTGCGTAGCCGGAGTAGTCCACCCCGACCGTGACGGCACCACCCGATCTCGCCGTGAAGTGGAGCGTCCGGCCCGGCGCATCGAGCGGCCCGGTCAGGTTCCACTGGCCGGCACTCTTGGTATAGACGTCGCCCGTGGGCAGGTCGAGATAGCTGTCGCGGTCATTGCCCAGCGAGTCTGCGGGCGCGCCCGAGCCGGTGAGGAACGACGCACCGTCCGAACCGGGGGCGCCAGACTCTCCAGGAGAGCCGGTCGGTCCCGGAGAGCCGGTCGGTCCCGGAGAGCCGGTCGGTCCCGGGGCTCCGGTCGGACCCGTGCTGCCTTGCGGGCCTGGGAACCCGGCTTCTCCACTCCGACCGGGTTGGCCCGAGGCCCCCGCGGCTCCGGAGGACCCGGGGACGCCCGCGACACCGTCACTGCCGTCCGCTCCGGGCGACCCCTGGATGCCCGCCTTGTTCCAGCTGACTCGCCGCTCCCGAGCCTTCCCCGTCATGCTGGTCTGGCACGGCGCCTCCGCGGTCTCGAGGCGGATCGCGCCGCTCCTGACCTTCACGCACGCGGTGATGACGGTGTCATCGGAGCCCTTCGACGCGGCCAGGGCGGCCGCGCCGGACGCAATGAGCGCGAGACTCGCGACGGCGGTGACGACGAGCCGGGCATGAGGAATCAACACCGGTTGAGCGTATCGCCGATCGATTCACCCTGATAGGTGAGGGCGCTGGTGTCTAGATATGCCGACCTCTAGGGCCTCAGCGAGCGCGGGCATCGTCACCAACCGCAAGTAGTCGACGACCGGCTCGTCCATCGCCAGGCGCACCTCGGTGACGAAGCCGGCGCGGTCCGACTCCGGCATCGCGTCGAGCTTGGACCCGAGGACGACGGTGGCGAGGTAGCACTCCAGGAGCTCGCCGTTGGACGCGATGAGTCGCCAGCGTTGTCCTCGAACACTTCAAACTTGGGGTTTGCCATGGTGGATTCACCTTCCCGAGTAATTGCTCGCTGACTCGATCGTGGTGACGCGCCAGCGCGCGCAACGCCCCCTTGGCGCGCCACACCTGCCCGGCGTCGACGACCAGGCTCGGCTCCTCCGTCGACTGCAATGCGAAGTCCAGTCGCCACGTGGCATCGGCCCCTGTCACGTCGGTCGTTGCGTCGCCTGCTCCCGGTGGTTCGACCAGCCGGAAGCAGGCTCGGACCGCACCGACCTCGGTGACCTCCCGCTGCCAGTCAGCCAGCGCCTCTTCGAGGGAGGCCAGGGCCGCTGGGGTAGTCGTGAAGTAGGGGTCGGAGCCCGTCAGTGCCGATCGGAACGACGCCGTTGCACGTCGGCGCGGCCCGGGGCCGAGGCGGGAACGCACCGCTGCGTCCACCAGGGCATCGGTCGCAGCCGCCAGCGACCGCACCGCGGCCGCAGCCCGGTCGACGGCAACCGGGCACGCAGCCGTGAAGGACCCGGGCAGTCCCGCGGCCGACGCGCGCAACCACACGGCGTCGACTCCGGTCACCACCGCAGACCACATCGCCATCGCCCGACCGTCGCCCACGTCTCGCACGTCGGGCAGTACGCGGCCGCGGCCGACGAGATCCACGGCAAACCGTGCGAGTGCTTGAAGCGCTCGCAGGTCTCCACCGGCAATCGGTCGTTCGAGGTCGATCTCGGCGTCGCCCGCTGCCACCAGGTAGCCCAGAGCGGCCTGGGAGTCCAACGCCAGGGTCGGGACCTCCCACAGTCCGTCGACCAGGGACTCCGGAGTCTGCGACTCCTCGCGGGTCCGGCACACCTCTGCAGAGGCAGCCGGACCCCGGCCCTGGGTCGGCAAGACGAGAACTGCCGTACCCGGGCTGCCTTGGAGCGCCGTCGCGGATGCCAACGCCTGCGCAGAGACGGCGAAGGGGTGAGCCTGCTTGGCGGGGCGTCGACCTCGGCGCACGGCGGGCTGCGCCGGCGCCTTCGAGTCCTCGGCCCACAAGATGAGCTCGCCCATGGCATCGCTCTGGATCGACCACCAGCCGTGAAGGACGATCAACGCTTGCTCAACTCCCCGGACCCGCCTGCCAGATCGCAGAACTTACCCGACGGATGGCCCGGCCCATCAGGCGCCACGGCTCTTGCGGTACGGCACGCGGGGCGTGCGATCCGACCCGGCCTGCGTCGTCAAACCTCCACAAGCCCGCCCTTCGACGCCTTCAGCGCCAACTACCTCGCCGGTCCTGCACTGCGACCGGCCACGACCATCCCTTGAGGCGGCAGGTGACCCGTGGGGCGTCAGCCTCAGCACTGGGCGCACCGTGCCCAGGTCCAGTGATCGCCATCGCCGTCGGCCCTCGGCCCTCGGCAGCGTCGTACTCCGGGTTCCGACGACGACACGCCCCACACCGGCTACGTGCCCGGCCCGCCGGCCGCACGTGGGCCACGAGCAGTTCAGCGTCCTCGTTCGAACTCGCCCCCGCTCAATGGCCGGCTTCTCGACGCCCAAGGGCACGCAATGGGCTGAACACCGCGGGCGCCGTTCTCCGCTCACTGGCTTCCTGGTCAGAAGCGGCGGTCAGCCCTGCCACGGGCCGACGTTCGGGAGGAACTTCCTCATCGCCTCCACGATGCTGCGGGCATCGTCGAGCGCCTCCTCTGCTTCTTCAACGGTGACCTCGGGGGTATCAAGCGCGGGGTACTCCGCGTCGTGACGGCGCAGCCGCAGCGCGCGGAAGGGGCGGACCACCGTCCTTGCGTTCGGGCCCAACTGCGCCTCGATCGCCTCCTGGGTGGCTCGGTGGCCGTTCCTTCTGGTCGCTCTGAGTCCCTGCTGGGCGAGCACGGCACCCAGCGACTTGCGGGCCGCGTCGTAGAGAACCGCGAAGGCGCCTGGTGGGTCTGCGGGCAACAGCGCCGGGGCGGAGGCCAGGTGGGTCTCGGCCTGGCGCATCAGGAGCTCAGCGTGCTCCGATGAGGGCTCGACCTCCTCGAGCTCGCCCTCGTCGATCAGATTCTGCAGCTCGGACTCCCCCACCGGCCAGCGACCCTCACTCATGATGCGTCCCGATCACATCGACGACCGGGCGTGAGAGCACTGTCTGCTTGAAGGAGCCATTGCCCGCCACCCAGGCCTGTGTGGAGACGCGGCGGACGTTGACCTCGCGACGCAACACCGACTCGGCTTCGGCAACCGCATCGGCCAGCACATGCCGGTCGGGCTCACCGATCACCAGCAGGTCGATGTCATCGGGCACCGGACCGGCCCGCTGGGCGTATCGTGCCGCCCACGATCCGTAGATGAAGGCACGCTCGATGCCGGGGACCTCAGCGAGGGCCTTGCGCAGGACCGCCGCCGGCCCGAAGGTCACGGCCAAGAGATCGGCCAACGGCTTGTAGACCACCGAGTCCGTGACAGCGCGGACCAGGCGCGTGTTGCCCCGGCGCTTAGTGGCGACGAGACCACCCTCCTCGAGGCGGTCCACCTCGCGCACGACGGTCGAGACCGAGGTCCCGGTCTCCTCAGCAATCTCGCTCAGGGAGCGCTCGCGCTGGGGGTCGAGCATGATGACAGCGAGGATGTCGCCCTGGCTTCGTGACCGCAGAAGCGGCAGCAGCATCGGACTCGCCATTTTCATAAAACAAACCCTAGCACTCGTTTTACGCAAACTGCTGTGTTTGAGGCGCACCACGCCCAAGACCGGAACGCTGGGCACACGCAGCAATACCGGTGAGCGCTGGCGATCTTCTCACTCCCGTTGCACACGTTGCGGAGGTGCGCAGGGGGTACACCCGTCACCCGCAAGACGCCGGACCCAAGATGCGTTTCCGCAGGTCAGACCTGGTTTTCATGGTGGAGCTGAGGGGATTCGAACCCCTGACCTTCTCATTGCGAACGGCCCCGCCCTGACTTTCCACGGCTGGTGCACGCGTGAATTGCGGCCCGTGCAACGGCAGGAACGGCACCCGTTGCACAACGGGGGTACGCCAGGGGTACGCGCTCCCCCTCCCTCTGACCCGCAGGTGGGCTCCGGACTGGCTCAAGCTCGATCGCACAGACCTAGCCCTTTGCGCCCAGAATGACGTGGTCAGCGTGTCGAGCCACTTACACCGTTTACCGGACAGTCCCCATCCATGGCGGGTGTGAGCAGGCGGCATACTTCGATCCATGACCACTGAATCCGTAGGACTCAAGCGTGGAGCCCGGCGCAGGTCGCAGGACCCGCGAAGTGTTCCGTGGGCGGTAGCTGGCGAGTTGGACGTTGTCGCCGTCGATACGACCTGGGGTGAGCTTCAGCCTCTGAAATGCGCACCCGATGTGCCGACGGTAGGCGAGCTTGAAGTCCTTGAACTACTTCAGCAAGGAGCCGTGCTATTTGATACTCGTGTTCCAAGCTCCAACAATGGCGTGACCCTCCCGGGCGCGAGGAGCCTTCCCCACGACCAGGCCGTCCAGCGTCGCGGCGAACTGGACGCTTCGAGGGTGTCAATACTTTTCTGCAATGGTCCTCAATGCCCGCAATCGCCCCAGGCCATCCGAGCTCTGCTCGAGGCTGGACTAGCGGCCGAGTCGCTGGCCTACTACCGCGGTGGCGTGCACGATTGGGTGACGCTGGCGATGCCCACCGAAGCGACCACGTAGATGTGGCGTTTGAACGTCTGAACATATTGCCCACGCTCGATGACGCGGCGCCTAGTCGCCCTCGGACATCTCCTGGAACTCGCCGTGCCAGCTGTGGTACCAGACGTCGCCTGTGTCGGCGTTCACCGAGAGCATTCCCTCGATGCGGTCTTGTCGGAGGGTGTGCAGGGTGTAGTAGCCCGGGAAGGCTTCCGCTTCGGCGACGGTGAGCCCGTCGTGATCATCAGCCCACTGCTGCGCCACCTGCTCGGCCTGATCGGCGCTGAGTCGGGCGGGCGTGTCGTTGCGGGACATAGTCCCGTAAAGGGTGTTCCACATCATGGCCGGCCCGATCTCGAGCCGCACTGCTCCGCTGGACGGGTCTACGAGGATCTCGGTGGCCTTGGTCCCGTCCGGCTCCTCGAGCTCGGCGTAGTAGTTCTCGCTGAACCGCATGACCTCTCCTACGTGCAGGTCCGGTCCCAGCTCGGCGGCGTACTCCTCGGCCCGGTCTCGTGCCTCGGCCATGCCGTCCACCGGCTGGCCGTCGCCAGCCAGCCATTGCGATCCGGCGTGGCCGCCGCTCATCGATCCCCAGGGGCCGAAGCCGTCGGACTGGGACACCAGCCAGGTGCCGGATCCGAGCACAGCGAGCAGGGCAACCAGCGGTATCCACAGGCCCTTCGCAGTGCGCGTCATCGGGACTCGGATCGCGACGAGCGCAGGGTGGCGCGCATCGAGCGGTAGGTGTCCTCGTCCAGGTCGCCAGCAGCGAACCGACGGTCCAGGATGTCTTCGGCAGTTCCCGTGGACCCGTCGAGGGCTCCACCTCGCGGCGGTCGGGTGGAGTCCGTGCGCCCGCCGCCCCCGGTGGAGCTGAAACGGGAGACGCTCCAGACGATCAGGGTGATCACGGCGATCCAGAAGATGGCCATCGCGACCCACCCGCCGGCACCCATGCCGTAGCCGTTCCCGTAGCCCATCACGACCGACCCCCGTGCTCGGAGCAGCCCTCAGCGCCGTGGGCGGAGAGCTGGAGGTCGAGCGGAAGCGTTTTCATACCTCGATCCTCAACGAGTCGCGGGTGCCGCCCCAAGTGCCGAAAGGTACCGGACCGCAGGGTCGGAAGTCCCAAGCGGGCCAGTGACGCGTCGCCCGCAGTGGGATCGTCGAGTGAGACGCGCTCCAGTCAGGATCGTCACGCGGGACGCGTCTAGTCAGGATCGGCTTCCGGGGCCTCCACTGGTGGAGCGGATTCCGGGTGAACCTGCGGACGGATGAACACGCGTCATATCACCGCGATCGGCTCGGCCCGCGCGCCCTCAGGCACTGACTATCGTTGGGGACGATGATCACCCGCCGCGACGCTGCCCAACGCTTAGACATCCCCCTGGAGATGGCCACTCGACACGGCCTGCCCACGACGCTCACCGAAGCCCAGCTGCGTGAGATCGAGGACAGCCCGCCACCGTGGCTGGTCCAGTCCCGTGCGAATCGGACCGGCAAGAAGCCGGTGTGGGTCGATCTGGTCTGCAGTGTCTGCGGGTCTGCTGAGAGAGTTCGGCCGAAAAAATGGTGGCCGACATTCACATTCTTCAGTTGCGACCACCATCAGTCCTCCGATCTGCCGCCTCCGCTCCGCGGCGACCATCGTGAGGAGATCCTGGGGATTGGCAGCCGGTTCGTCGGCTGGGTCGACACCCCACTGGACTGAGCCAACCGT
This sequence comes from Nocardioides szechwanensis, assembly GCF_900103935.1. Taxonomy (GTDB): domain Bacteria; phylum Actinomycetota; class Actinomycetes; order Propionibacteriales; family Nocardioidaceae; genus Nocardioides; species Nocardioides szechwanensis. The sequence goes on along the minus strand of NZ_FNIC01000002.1, from coordinate 234,243 downwards.
CGGCCAGCGCTAGGGCTGAGACCTTGCACTCCGCCGCTATCGACCGGTGCCTGTCGGATTGCGGGAGTTCAGTTCTGTAGAACTCTCCCATGACACGGTCACTTCGCGTTGACTATGACCTCCGTCTCTCGTGGAGTCCTCATGCCTCAGCACCAGCCATACTCGCGTCGCGAGCTACGCCAAAGACGAGGGGACTGGGTTCGTCGTAACGTCAAGTTGCTCACGGTCTTCACTGTCGGCGCGCTCGCTTTGTTCGCGTTCATCACGGTCCTGTTCGTGAAGGCAGCCCCGTCGACAAGCTTCACGTGGTGGCTGATGGGAGCCGTGCAGACAGGTCTCGTCGCGGGATATCTCCACTTGCTTCACTCGGCGTTCCTCGCCTTCGACGGCGAGGCCATCTGGCACGTGCGTGGCGCCTGGGGTGAAGACAACACTCGCAGCGAGCTCCAGCGCGCCAAACGAAAGCGGCTGGTCTGGGGGTGGGTGGACAGTGTTGGGCTGCAACACGGAGACATCGACCATCTCGTCGTGACGCGCAGGGGTGGCCTTGTCGTGATCGACTCGAAGTGGCGCAACCGGATTCACGACACCGCCGAGATGGCGCGTGCAGCCCAGAAGGTGCGCTTGCGCGCGGAGGGCCTGACCCGTGACCTGCTGAAAGGGCAGAGTCGAGGTAGCCGACGGGCCAAGGTCAACCCACTCGAAGTCACCTCGATCGTGGTTCTCTGGGGCGCCGCCCAGCGTGATGTTCCCGACGGCGCCGAGGTCGACGGCATCGCTTTCATCCCTGGCCGAAAGCTCGTGGCGTGGCTCGCCCAGCTGGACGACCAGCCGGTCGAAAGAGCAGCTGCGAACGAACTCGTGCGCAACGTGGAGAAGTATCGCGCTCGCGCGGAGGAGGCGAAGGCCTCCCGCGCAGCGGCGGGACGTCAGTAGATGAGGTAGCGCCATGCGCGCGAGTGACGAAGCTGTGCTGGTCGCCGAGCGCCGCATCGGCACTGTGCTGCAGGTCGGCTAGAAGGTCCGCCAGTTCCCGGGTGAAGTCGGACGGGGCCAAGTGGAACCGCCTCCTAGCGACCCATCAGCGACTTGCACTTCCGAGGAACCACCCGAGGCGCCACAAGTCGGCAACCGGGGATCCTCGGACTACCCCGCTGACCGCCTCAATGCGGTGAGCAGAAACTCACGTTGTTCCTGGAATCAGTGAGGCCTCGTGGCGATACCCGCTATTGGTCGGCCCGCGCCTGTCGGGGCAGGTGACCGTCTCACTGTGCGTTGCACACGTTGCAGGGGTACGCACGGGGCACCGAGGTTGCACCTGCAAGACCGGCCCTGCCCGCATAACTGCAGGTCAGAGCCGGATTCTTCGGTGGAGCTGAGGGGATTCGAACCCCTGACCTTCTCATTGCGAACGAGACGCGCTACCAACTGCGCCACAGCCCCTCCACGCCGCACGGGGTGACCGGCGGCGCGGGCGAAACGTTAGCACCAGCCCCACGGGCGGGCCGAATCGGTCAGGAGCCGGTGGCGCGGCGGGCTTCGTCGTCGGCGCGCGCACTCTTGGCGGCGCGTTCGGCCTGGTCGGCCTCGCGGGCGATCGCGCTGTCGGACTCGGTGCGGCCGGAGGTCCAGACACCGGTGGAGTCGAGGTCGATGGTGCGGACGGTGCGGCGGGTGGCCTGCTCCTTGGTGACGTACGTCGGGAGCGTGACGGGCACCGGGTCCCAGGCGTTGGGGTCGCGCTCGACCTCGACCTCCTCGACCACCGCGGAGATCTCCTCGGTGATCGGGCCGTCTGTCTCCGTCTCGGTCTCGACCAGCGGCAGCCGGGCGACCGGGGCGTCCGCGGCGCGCTCGCGCTTGACCATGAGCCGGCAGGCGACCAGCCACATCACGAGCACCGCGACCGGGATGGCGACGTAGGGCCACGAGATGACGGCGCCGATCGCGAGAGCGACCACGACGAGGTTGGCGGCCCCGATCAGCGACACGACGCGCAGGCGACGCTTGGCTGCGGCGGCCGCAGCGGCACGACGTACCTGGAGCTCCTGCCGCGACGGTGCGACCTCGGCGACGGGCACCTCCACGACGGGGACCGCGTTGGACGCGGGCCGTCCGGGGGTGACGACGAGCCGGGCGCTGCGGCGGCTGGTCGGCTCGCGCCGCGCCAGCACCCGCATCGTGTGCGAGAAACGCTCGACCGAGCGACTGCGGCCCGCGTCGTCGTGATGCCGGAGCGCCTTGGGGATCAGGTAGACGGCCCAGGCGACCGCCAGGGCTACGAAGATGAGTGCGCTCAGGTCCACATGCCCGAGGTTAGGTTCGATACCCCGGACTGGGACGGATGTCTACAGGTGTGTCGCAAATTGCTGTTGTGACTGGAGTGAATCAGCTGGGCGACCCGAGCCGCGCCAGCATCCCCTCGGGGCACTCCTCGACGGTGATCGCATAGAGGCGGTGGTCGCGCCACACGCCGTCGATGTGGAGGTAGCGCGGCGCGTACCCGATCTCCGCGAGGCCGAGCTTCTCCACGACCCGCAGGGAGTTGGAGTTCTCGGGGCGGATCGCGATCTCGATCCGGTGCAGGCGGGCGGCGGTGAAGCAGTGGTCGATCACCATGGCCACCGCGCGCGGCATCACGCCCCGCCCGGCGAAGTCGCGGTCGAGCCAGTAGCCCACCGACGCGAACTGCGCGGAGCCGCGCACGATGTTGTTGACCGTGACCTGGCCGGCGAAGTGGCCGTCGACCTCCACCGCGAAGGGGTACGTCGTGCCGTGGCGGGCCTGCCGGCGGAGCCGGCGTACCAGCGCGCGGAACGACGAGGTCCGGGCGTCGCTGCCGGGCGGGACGGTCGCGTCCCAGCGAACCAGCCACGCGGCGTTGCGCTGGCGGGCCGAGCGCCACGCCTCCGCGTCGGGGACGACGAGCGGACGCAAAGTCACCACCGGGTCGGTGCCCGACTCGAGCCGGGCCGGCCACGGCTTAATGGTCGCTCCCGACGATCTGCTCCAACGCGTGCACGAGGATCGGGCGGAGCACCTCGAGCCCGTCCTTCACGCCCCCGCGCGAGCCCGGCAGGTTGACCACGAGCGCCGTGCCGACGACTCCGGCCACTCCGCGCGAGAGCACGGCGGACGGCACGCCGGCCGCGACGCCGTACGCCCGGATCGCCTCGGCGATGCCCGGCACCTCACGATCGAGCAGCGGCCGGGTGACCTCGGGCGTCAGGTCGGTCGGGGTGAGGCCCGTGCCACCGGTGGTGAGCACGACCCGCGCGCCGGCGGCCACCGCGGCCGAGATCGCGGCGCCGACCGGGTCGCCATCGGGCACGACGGCGGTCGCGCCGACCTCGAAGCCGAGCTCGTTCAGGAAGTCGACGATCAGCGGGCCGGTGGTGTCCTCGTAGACGCCGGCCGCCGCCCGGTTGGACGCGACGACGACCGCGGCAAACAGGTCACGAGACGGGGTCACCGGGACCAGTCCCCCGACTTGCCCCCGGACTTGGCCTCCACCCGGACGTCGGTGATCACCGCGGCCTTGTCGACGGCCTTGACCATGTCGATCACGGTGAGCGCCGCGACCGAGACTGCCGTGAGCGCCTCCATCTCGACGCCGGTGCGGTCGGTGGTGCGGACGGTGGCCAGGATGTCGACGGACGTGTCGGTGACCGTGAGGTCGACCGACACCGACGACAGCGCGAGCGGGTGGCACAGCGGGATCAGCGACGGCGTCTGCTTGGCGCCCATGATCCCGGCCAGCCGGGCCACCGCGAGGGTGTCGCCCTTGGGGACGCCCTCGCCGCGCAGCAGGCCGATCACCTCGGCGGAGACCAGCACCCGCCCGGACGCGGAGGCCTCGCGCGCGGTGACGTCCTTGCCGGAGACGTCGACCATGTGGGCGGCGCCGGTCGCGTCGACGTGCGTGAGTCGGTGGCCCGTCTCGCCAGCCGTCTCGTCAGCCATGAGTTCCTCGATCCAGCAGCACGACCTGCACCTGGGCTCCCGGCTCGAGGGCCGTGACCTCCTCGGGCACCACGATCAACGCGTTGGAGGCGGCGAGGTCACCCACGAGGTGGGAGCCGGTGCCGCCGATCGGCTTCACGGTCACGGTCGCCCCATCGCTTGCTCCATCACTGGCGACCGCGTAGCGCCCGCGCAGGAACTGCCGCTTGCCCGACAGCGAGGCCACCGAGCCCTCCAGCGTCGCGGTGGTCGTCGGCTCGACGGCCGGCGTGAGCCCCATCAGGGTCCGCAGCGCGGGACGCACGAACAGCTCGAAGGAGATGTACGACGACACCGGGTTGCCCGGCAGCGTGAAGATCGGCACCCGCTGCTCGCCGACCACCCCGAAGCCCTGCGGCTTCCCGGGCTGCATCGCGACCCCGCCGAACCACACGGTCCCCAACGAGCGCAGCGCCGCCTTCACCACGTCGAAGTCACCCTGCGAGACGCCACCGCTGGTGACCACCACGTCGGCGTCGTCGAGCTGGGCGTGCAGCAGGGTCAGGAACGCGTCGGCGTCGTCGGGCACGATCCCGACGCGGACGTCGACGGCGCCGGCCCGTCGCGCGGAGGCGGCGAGCAGGTAGGAGTTGCCGTCGTAGATCGAGTCGGCGCCCAGCTGCTCGCCCGGCTCGCGCAGCTCGGAGCCGGTCGACAGTACGACGACGCGTGGCCGCGGCCGCACCGACACCGTCGCCCGGCCCACCGACGCCAGGAGGCCGAGGTGTCGCGGCCCGAGCACCGTGCCGGCGCTGATCAGGTGCTCGCCCTCGGTGACGTCGCCGCCGGCTCTCCGAATGTGTTGAGCCGGGCCGGGCGCCTGGGTGATCCGCACGCGCTGGGCGCCGCGGTCGGTCCACTCGTAGGGCACGACCGCGTCGGCCCCGTCCGGCATGGGCGCACCGGTCATGATCTTGGCGACGTGGCCGGGCGTGATGCTGCTCGGCCCGGCGCGGCCGGCGCCGATCTCGCCGACGACCGGCAGCTCGACCGGGGCCGCCTCGGAGGCGGCGAGCACGTCGTCACGTCGTACGGCGTAACCGTCCATCGCGGAGTTGTCGAAGCGGGGCAGGGAGAGCGGGGCGGAGACGTCCTCGGTGCAGACCAGGCCCAGGGCGTCCATCAGGGGCAGGTCGACCGCGGCGGCCGGGCGCAGGTCGGCGAGGACCCGCGCGAGGAAGTCGTCGACGGACTCGAGTCCGTCAGGCATCCGCCGTACCGCTCAGGACCGTGTCGGGCGCGACCCGCTCGGCCCTGGTGGCCTCGAGCTCGACGTCGCCGACCACCCGCACGCCCTTGCCGAAGGTCCAGTCGCCCTCGACCTTGAGCGAGGAGGCCCCCTTCATGGACGGCGCCCCCTCGGGGAAGCGCTTGTCGAACTCGCCGACCAGCTTGTAGAAGTCGGTGTCGAGGTCGACGAACGGCAGGGCGCCGGAGACCTGGTCGAGCACGAAGTCGCTGCCGATGTCGTAGACGTCGGAGCGCAGCACCAGCAGGTCGTTGGTCGTCTTGACCGGGACGAAGCGGTCGCGGCCGACCTCGATCAGCTGCGAGCCCTCGAACACCTCGACGGCGGCACCCATGGCGGTCTCGATCTGGATCACCGCGGGGGTCTTCGGGTCGGCGGGGTCGAGGCTCTTGACGTTGCGGATCAGCGGCAGCCCGAGGATGCCCTGACGGACGTCGAGCGCCTCCTTCATCGCGACCAGGTCGAACCACAGGTTGTTGGTCGAGCAGAAGCGGTGCCGCTCCAGGTCGGCCAGGGCCGCCACGTCGGCGGGCGGGGTCTGCGCGGTCTCGCGCAGCACGATCCGGCCGTCCTGCTTGCGGCGGGCGAAGTGGCCGCCCTTGCGGTCGGACGCCGTACGGCGGACCGCCTCGATCGCGAACGGCGCACCGGAGCCTGCGAACCAGCCCGCGACCCGCGCGTCGGGCACGGCGCCGAGGTTGTCGGAGTTGGAGACGAAGACGTAGCGGAAGCCCTGCTCGATGAGCTGGTCGAGAAGGCCGGTGCCGCGCAGCGCGGTGTAGACGTCGCCGTGCCCGGGCGGACACCACTCGAGGTCGGGGTCCTTGGGGTAGGCCGCCGGCGAGAGGTCCTTCTCCAGCAGCTTGGGCTCCTTGTTCTGGAGGAACTCCAGCGGCAGCCCGTCGACCGGCAGGTCGGTGTAGCGGCCGAGCGCGGCCATGGTGTCGGCCGAGGTGCGGAAGCTGTTCATGAAGATCAGCGGGATCGGGGCGTCGTACTCCGCGCGCAGGTGCAGCACCTGCCGAGCGATGATGTCGAGGAACGACAGGCCGCGGCGCACGCACAGCAGCGACTTGGCGCGGTCCATGCCCATGGAGGTGCCGAGGCCGCCGTTGAGCTTGATCACCGCAGTGTGCCGGATGGCCTCGGCGGCCACCTCGTCGTCCACCTCGACGTCGCTCAGCGCCTGCATGTCGACGGGCTCGATCGAGGACTCGGGGATCATCCCGGTCTCGCCGTGCTCGAGCAGGCGGTAGTAGTGGGCGAACGTCTCGATCGCCACCTCGTCCACGCCGGCGTCCACCATCTTGGCGCGGGCTCTCTGCAAGCCAGGGCTACCCATACTGCCGATCGTAGGCTTGCCTCATGCAAACGCCGCAACCGAGCCCAGGACCGCTCGCCAAGGCGGCCCTGCGCGACCAGCTCGTCACCGTCCGCAACCGGCGGTCGGTGGCCGAGCTGGGCGACGCCGCCCGGGACCTCGCGGACCGTCTCCTGGCCTGTGAGGAGGTACGACGAGCCGCGTCGGTGGCGGCCTACGTGGCGGTCGGCACCGAGCCCGGCACGGCCCCGCTGCTGGCCGCCCTGCTCGACGCCGGCAAGCGGGTGATCCTGCCCGTGGTGCTGCCCGGCAACGACCTCGACTGGGCGGTCCACACCGGCGACGCGGGGCTGGTCCCCGCGCGCTTCGGGCTGCTCGAGCCCAGCGGACCCCGGCTCGGGGTCGACGCGATCGCCACGCCCGACGTGGTCCTCGTCCCGGGTCTCGCGGTCAACGACGCGGGGTTCCGGCTCGGCCGCGGCGGCGGCTGCTACGACCGCGCGCTGGCCCGGGTGCCGGTCGGCACGTTCACCTGCGTGGTGCTCTACGACGACGAGGTCGGACGCGACGTCCCGGTCGAGCCGCACGACCTCCGCGTCACCGCCGCAGTGACGCCGTCGGGGCTGCGGAGGTTCTAGTCGGCGTCAGCCGGCACGAGCGTGAGCGTGTCGGCACCGGCGTCGACGACCGCGTCGCGGCCGAAGAGCCACGGGAGCGTCTCGCCGTCGGCCCACACGTCGGTCTGGTCGGTGTAGTGCTCGCTGAACGGGTGGCCCGAGACGCCGGTGAGGTTGACCCAGCGCGAGTCGTCGAAGTCGCCCAGGGACACGACCATGCGCACCGACGGCGCCCACACCACGCCGTACCCCTCGGCGGCGTCCCAGCCGGTGGCGTTGACGATGGCGTTGCCTCCGGCGACCTCCCAGCCGCCGCGATTGAACATCCGCTCGACCACGCCGATCCCGGACTCGCCGAGGGTGGCCGAGCGCAGCTGGAGCCGGTGCAGCGCTCCCCACGACCAGTCGTCGGGGTTGGGCGACTGGCGCGAGGTCAGCTCGTTGCGTGCGGCGAGCAGCGCGGCGCGGATGATGTCGTCGCGGGTCTCGACCTCGGTCTCGGTGGTGACGTCGTCCCACCACGGCGACGTCGGCTCGTCGAGGAGCTGCTCCATCACCGCCATCCAGCGCTGGCCGCCCTCGGGCCAGGTCTCCTCGGGCAGCTCGTCGTGGAACGTGAGCTCGAGCAGGTTGCGCCAGGTGACGTTGTAGTAGGCGGCGGCCCCGCTGTCGGCGCCCTGGCGGAAGTCCCAGTCGCGCAGCAGCCGCTGCCCGCCCGACGCATAGCCGCGGCGCAGCCGCACGTCGAGGAGGTACGGCGTGAGCACCGGCGCCATCGGGTTGAGGTCGTCGAGCTGGAGCGTCAGCATCTCCTCGACCGACAGCTCGCCGGCCTCGACCACCCGGGTCCGGATCCGCTCGGAGCGGTAGCCCAGGTCCCAGTCGCCGGTGAGGAAGTAGGGGTAGTCCTCGTCGTCGATGACGGCCTGGTTGGCCGTGACCACGAAGCCCTCTTCGGGGTCGAGCACGTTGGGCAGACCGTCGTAGGGCACGTACTCCCCGGTCCAGTCGTTCTCGGGCCGCCAGCCCGCGGAGGGCAGGACGCCGTCGTTGCCGGACTTGCGGATCGGCACCCGGCCCGACGCCTGGTAGCCGATGTGGCCGGAGCGGTCGGCGTAGACGATGTTCTGGGCGGGTACGGCGAAGTCGGCGATGGCCGCGTGGAAGGAGTCCCAGTCGGTGGCCAGGTTGAGCGCGAGGATCGCGTCGGCCGTGGTGCTCGGCTGGAGTGCCGTCCACGCGAGCGAAACGGCGTACTCCCCGGCATCCTCCGCGGTGTCGTCGGCGCCGGGAGGGCGCTCGACCGGGGCGAGGTCGGCGACGTCGGCGAGCACGTCGTCGACGTCGGAGAGCAGCGGGCCGTGCCGGGTCGCCCGCACCGTGACCTCGACGTCGTCGGCGCCGGCGACCTCGATCGTCTCGGTGCGGACCTGCAGCGGGCGGGCCTTGCCGTCGTAGCGCCAGGTGTCGCCCTCGACCCGCTCGACGTAGAGGTCGGTGACGTCGGGGCCGAGGTTGGTGAAGCCCCAGGCGATGTCGGCGTTGTGGCCGATGATCACGCCGGGTACGCCGGAGAAGGTGACGCCGGCGACGTCGAGCGGGCAGGCCGCCGAGACGTCGCGGCAGTGCAGGCCCATCTGCATCCACACGCCCGGCAGGCCAACCCCGAGGTGCGGGTCGTTGGCGAGCAGCGGCTCGCCGGTCGCGGAGTGGGCGCCGTCGACCACCCAGGAGTTGCTGCCGACGCCCTCGCCGCTGCCCAGCCACGACGGCATCCGGTCGAGCCCGGCCTGTAGCCGCGCGAACGGCTCCCGCTGGGCCGCGGTGAACGGCGGCCGCTGCGGGTTGCGGGTGCCGCCGGTGGTGGCGTCCTGCTCGAAGACCCCGTCGACGACGGCGCCCTGGCCGACGATCGGCGCGTGGTCGGCGAAGGGGTACGGCGGGTAGAGCTCCGCGGCGCGCTCCGCACCGACGGCGTCGGTAGTGAGGACCCGGTCGATCTCCTCGACCATGTTGCCGCGCAGGTCCCAGGCCATCGCCTTGAGCCAGGCCAGCGAGTCGACCGCGGTCCAGTCCTCGGGCCGGTAGTCGAGCCCGCCGGCGTTGAGGACGGTGTACTCCAGCGCGATCTCCGAGGGTGAGCTCACGGCGAGGAACGCGTTGACGCCGTCGGCGTACGCCTCCAGGGCAGCGCGGGTGTCGGGCTTGATCAGCGCGAGCTCGCGCTCGGCCACCCGGCGCCAGCCCATGGTGCGCACGTAGAGGTCGCTCTCGAGGGCGTCCTCGCCGAACAGCTCGGCCAGGCGCCCGGCAGTGGCGTGGCGGCGTACGTCCATCTCGAAGAAGCGCTCCTGCGCGTGGACGTAGCCCTGCGCCCGCATCAGGTCGGGCACGGAGTCGCCGTAGAGCTGGGGGATGCCGTGCTCGTCGCGGACGACCTCCACCTCGGCCTCCAGGCCGGGGAGCTCGAGCGTGCCCGAGGTCTGGGGCAGCGGCCGGCGGGCCAGCACCACGAAGACGACCAGGCCGGCGACGAGGAGCAGCACCAGGGCGATGGAGAGGTACGTCGTGAGGCGCAGCACCCGTGGCAGCCGCATGAAGGACTGCCAGGCGCTTCGCTTCGGTGCTGTGTCCTCGGTCATGGCTGCGACACATTGTGCCGTGTCGTAGAATTGGCAGTCGCCAGGGCGGAGTGCCAGATTCCGCGCGGGATGTACGAGCGCAGCGAGTACTCCCAATGGAAAGACGAAGTCTTTTCACACCATCGAGGAGACACCGTGCCGACCTACCAGTACGCCTGCACCGACTGCGGGCACGACTTCGAGCAGTTCCAGAGCTTCTCCGAGGACACGCTCACCGACTGCCCGCAGTGCGACGGCCGCCTACGCAAGCTGTTCAACGCCGTGGGCGTGGTCTTCAAGGGCTCCGGCTTCTACCGCAACGACAGCCGGTCGACCACCAGCTCGACCGACGCTCCGGCCGCGAAGTCCGAGTCGACCGCGACCAAGACCGAGACGAAGTCCGAGTCCAAGACCGAGTCGAAGCCGGCCGCAGCGACCCCCGCGGCGAGCGCCTCCTCCTGACCCCTGTGGAGAGCGGACCCGTCCCGGGCCGCGCTCACCTAGCGTCGTGGGATGGACCCCCACCTCGCCGGCACCCGTGACCGCCTGACGGGCGTACGCCGGCGGCTGCGCCGCGCGGTGCTGCGGCGCCGCCGGCCGCTCGCGGCGCTGCTGACCGCGGTCGCCGTGGCCGCGGGGCTGCACGCGGTGACCGCTCCCCCACCCGCGACCGTGACCGTCAGCGTCGCGGCCCGCGACCTCCCGGCCGGCGCGGTGCTCCGCGCCGACGACCTGGTGGCGGTCGACTTCGCACCCGGATCGGTGCCCGACGACCTGGCCGACGACGCCGTCGGTCGCACGCTGGCGGCCCCGCTGCGCCGCGGCGAGCCGGTGACCGCCGTACGTCTCGTGGGGCCGTTGCTCACCGCCGGCTCACCCGGGCTGGTCGCCACCCCGGTCCGACTGCCCGACGGCGGGATGGTCGCGCTGCTCGAGGTGGGTGACCGGGTCGACCTGCTCGCGGCCGACCCCCGGGCCGGCGACGCCGAGGTCGTGGCCTCCGGCCTGCCGGTGCTGGCGATCCCGGACGAGACCGAGGCCGAGGGAGTCACCGCGTCGGGTCTGCCCGGGCGCCTGGTCGTCGTCGGCGCGGAGCCGGACGAGGTGCCCGGCATCGCCGCCGCCGCGGTCCGCGCGTTTGTGACATTCACCTGGAGCGGTGGATAGGTTCGAAGCCATGACTGGCTTCAAGAACTTCATCCTCCGGGGCAACCTCGTCGACCTCGCCGTGGCTGTCATCATCGGCACCGCGTTCGCCGCGGTCGTCACCGCCTTCACCGGCATGCTGCTCTCCGCCATCGCCAAGATGCTCGGAGGCGAGCAGCCCAACTTCGACAACTACGCACCCGGCGAAGTCGAGGTAGGCCCGTTCCTGACCGCCCTCATCGCGTTCCTGATCCTGGCCGCGGTCGTCTACTTCTTCGTAGTCACGCCCTACGTCAAGGCCAAGGAGCGCTTCTTCCCGAGCCCCGAGCCGGGCACGCCCGAGGACATCAGGCTGCTCCAGGAGATCCGCGACCTGCTGGCGACCCGCCCCCAGGCCTGACGCTCGGCTTGCCGGGCCCGGCGGATCTCAGCAGATGCTGAGATCCCCGTCGTTCCGGGCAGTTCCTACTCGCCAGAACGACGGCGAAACCCCCAGAACCTGCCCGGACTCCCGGGTCAGCCTCCGTGGTGAGGCGGCACCTGAGCCTTGAGCCACTCCTCGGAGGGGTTGCCGTCGGAGGGGGCACCGGGCTCGCGCTCGTCGCTGGTGGTGTCGGGCAGTACGTCGCCGAACACCGCGGCCAGACGGCGCTTGCGCTGCCACTCGGTCTCCGTCGTCGGGTCCGGGGTCTCGGTCATGCGCAGAGACCTGCGGCCTCACGCTCGGCGGCCAGGTCCTCGTCGGGGTCCGGGCTGGCGGAGCCGCTGGGCGACCCGCTGGCCCCGCCGCTCGGCGTACCGCTCCCGGAGCCGGGCAGCTGGCCGGCGTCGATGGCGTCGGAGGTGAGGCGTCGGCTCAGCGGCTCGTCGTCGAGGACCCGCTGCCAGACCTTGTCGGCCTCGGGGAGCCACACGACGCGTCCTTCGTAGCCCTCGCGGGTGTCGTAGGCCCACGGCACGGTGACGAACTTGATGTTGTCGAGGCCGATGTTCTTGAACCCGAGGCCGAGGCGCCCGATCTTGAAGACGTCCTCGAGGCCCGGGTCGACGATCAGCGACTTGGTGGCGGCGTTGAGGAAGCCGACCAGCCGGTCGAAGCGGGCGATGGTGCCACCGGAGATGACCTTCGCGGCCATGGCGGCGATGAACGCCTGCTGACGCTGGATGCGGCCGATGTCGGAGCCGTCGCCCAGCGTGTAGCGCGCCCGGACATAGTTGAGCGCCTCCTTGCCCCGGATCTCGCGGGTGCCGGCCGGGATGCTGATCCCGTGGGCGGGGTCCTCGATGTCCTCGGGGATGCAGACCTCGACGCCGTCGATGGCGTCGACCATGTCCTTGAAGCCCGCGAAGTCGACGACGACGAAGTGGTCGACGCGGACGTCGGTCAGCTGCTCGAACTGCTGGATCGTGCACGCCGGCCCGCCGAGGGCGAAGGCGGTGTTCCACATCTCGTCCTCGCCACCGGGGATGGTCTCGCCGTCCTTGGTCTTGCAGTCGGGGCGGGTGACCAGCGAGTCGCGCGGGATGCTGACGCCGTACGCGTGCTCGCGGTCCGCGGAGAGGTGCATCAGGATCGTGGTGTCGGAGCGGGCGCCGTCACCGGTGAGGCCGTCGATGTTGTTGCCGTCGCCGTCGCGGGTGTCGGAGCCCATGACCAGGATGTTGAGCGGCTCCTGGGGCTCGTTGGACCGCGCCTTGTCGGGCCGGTCCGTGAGCTGGTCGGAGATGTCGAGCACCGTGAGGTTGTCGGACAGGTGTCGCGCGATGAACACCACTGACAGGCCCGTGACCATGCCGAGCACCACCAGCGTGGCGACCACGACCTTGGCGACGACGTGACGCTTGCGGACGCGGCCGCGGCGCCGCCCCTTGCCATCCGGGGTCGAGGAGGTCTCGGCAGGGCCGTGCTCTGCGTCTGACATTCTCACCTTCGCGGACGGGGACAGGACGGGTTGCGCACTTGTGAAGTTACTGGCCGAACCTGAGCGGAACCCAAATTGTCGCGCCGACTGGTGAGTAGGCCAAACCCTCGCCTCCCCCGAGCCCGTGGCAAACTACCCGCTGGCGCGGCGCCGACACCGACCGCTGGCGCCCACGCCCCAGTAGCTCAGTGGATAGAGCAGCCGCCTCCTAAGCGAAAGGTCGCAGGTTCGACTCCTGCCTGGGGCACCACAGTTCACGCAGGTCATACGCCCAATATGCCGATCCAATTAACACCGCGTGCCACCCACGTGCCACAGAGCGCAGACAGGCGAGAGTTCCTTCGCTCAAGCACCTGGGCGCATTGCCGCACTACGCAGATGTGTTCAAGCTCGGCCCGCGGCACCCGTGCTGGGTGCCCGCCCTCCGGACCGTTCTCCGCACCGCTTGGGGGGCGACAAGAACACTTGGCGGCGACTCGGCCGCCCACACCCGGAGCCATGGCTGACACTCAGCAGGGGGACGCACGGATCTGCTTGATGAGCGGGCGAGAAAAGCCGTCGTGAGCCATGACCTCTTTGTGTAAGTTGCGCGGAGTGACCACGGAGATTCCCTTCGGCCCGCTTCCCAGCGACCAGTCGGACGTCCGCTACCTCCACGGCCCCGACTCGACTGTTCAGGAAGGCGTGCCCACGGGCACGATCACGGCGTTCGAGTGGAACGACAGCACCGCGTACCCGGGCACGTCACGCAAGTTCTGGGTCTACGTGCCCGCGCAGTACGACGCGCTGGAGCCGGCGTCGTTGATGGTCTTCCAGGATGGGCAGTTCTACCTGAGCCCCGACGGGGAGGTCCGCGGCGCCATCGTGCTGGACAACCTCATCCACCGCGGCGACATCCCGATCACCATCGGCGTGTTTGTGGACCCGGGGGTCTTCGAGGATGTCGAGGATCCCGACGACCGGAAGAACCGCAACGCCGAGTACGACGCTTTCGACGACCGCTACGTCAACTTCCTCCTGGACGAGGTCATCCCCGAGGTCACGACGAGGTGGGCGATCACCGACGACCCCGACCGCTGGGGTATCTGCGGCGGCAGCAGTGGCGGCAACTGTGCCCTCACCGCCGCGTGGCTGCGCCCCGACGCCTTCCGCCGGGTCATCTGCTGCCTGTCCAGCTTCGTGCAGATGCCGGACGGCAACCCCTACCCTGCGCTCATTCCCGAGGCGCCCCGCAAGCCGCTGCGCATCTTCATGCAGGCCGGCCACCGCGACCTGTACTGGAACGAGCCGGAGTGGAACTGGCTCGCCAACAACCTGCGGGTCGCCGCTGCGCTGGCAGAGGCAGAGTACGACTTTCGGCTCGTCCTCGGCGACGGAGGCCACAGCCCGAATCACGGCGGTGTCCTGATGCCGGACGCCCTGCGCTGGACCTTCCGACCGACCGGCGCCGAGCAGACAGGCGCATGAGGCGGTGTTGGACAACGGAGGGTGCTGCCTGATCGTCACAGGGGCACCCGGCTCCGGCAAGTCGACCGTCTCGCGCCTGGTCGCCGGTCGCCTCAACCGCTCGGCGGTGCTGAACGGCGACCAGGTCAACCGGTTGGTCGTCAGCGGCCGGGTCGGGCCACTCGACAGGCCGGCCGCCGAAGCTGCGCGCCAGGTCCAGCTCTGCAACGAGAACCTGTGCGCTCTCGCGGCGAACTTCGCCGACGCGGGCATCACTCCGGTCATCGACTGGATCATCCCGGACCGTGCCCAGCTCGATTTCTACCACCTGGCTCTGAGCCCTCGACGGGTGCTGCTTGTGGTTCTGGCGCCCAGCATCGATGCATGCCGCCACCGAAACGCCGAGCGCGACCCTGAGGATCAGTTCTTCTTTGAAGGCTACGAGTCGTTGGCGGCCGAGATGCGCCGCGGCTTCGGCACCATGGGCTGGTGGTTCGACACCACAGCACTCACCGCCGACGAGACAGCAGCGCGGATCGTCGCTGAGGCCCCGCGGCTTGCCGGCCACGGCTTCACACGCCTCTCCCAGTGAATGCACTCATCTGCCGCGATGAGGTCATTGCCGACGAGGTGGGTCCTGCGGCCGTTGGTTTAGTAGCCTCGCCATATGTCCGACAAGTCAGAGCGCCGGGCTGAGCGCGAGGTTGTGGCGGCGTATCACGAGGCTCGATTGGCCGAGCTTGTCCAGCGTGTGGGCGACGCTGTTTACGGCTTTCGTGCAGGCGAACTTGATGCCTTTCAGACCGACCAGGTCATCTTCCAGTACAGCCGTGCCGCGAAGGAGCTCTGGAAGTTCTGCAACCTCTCCGACGTCGAGTTCACCGCGAGCCTGATTGGTGACCAGGCACCGACCGACTGGTGGGAGCGGGGTGCGCCGAGGCGTCCATGATCGCGGCGTCGGCGCCCATGGGATCCGCACCGACCCCGTCGCCGAGCGTCAGGTTCCCGACGCCATGAAGGCGGCGAGGATGTAGTTGGGATGGCGGTCGAGGTTCTTGCGTGCACGGTCGTAGCGCATGGTTGTTCGGGGGTCGGCGTGCCGGGCAGCGATCTGAACGTCGCGGAGGTCCACGCCTGCGTCGAGCATCGTGGTGACAAAGGTGTGGCGAAGCATGTGCGGGTGCATCCGAGCAATCTCGATGCCAGCCGTGGCGGCAAGCCGCTTGAGCCGGCGCGTGGCGACATGTCCGCTCATCCTGGTCTCGGCGCGGCTGCGCAGGATTGGCCCGGAACTTCGGTCGCCTTTGGCCCGATCGATGGCGCGGCCAACGGCTGGCGGTAGCGGGGTGAGCACGACCTTGTCGCCCTTGCCATGGACTCTGAGCACTCGGTGACCGTGCACTTCGCTGAGCCCTTCGATGTCGGAGTCTCTCCGGAGCACGCGACGTGCCGCACGCTCATCGGCAAGACCGCGCGGAACGCGGCAAAGCGGGCGAGCGTAGCCGCCCGCAACGCGGGATGCTGCCGTTGGTTAATGAGACTTCTCGTGGTTATGAGCCCAACCCACAGCGGTCCCCTCGTCGGGCGACGGCGGGGAATCTGCGAGGCAGACGCCACAGCGGGCGAAGAATGCGCGCTTGTTCGGACGGCTCATGTGCAGCCGCCACAGATCCGGCCACCACACCATCACCTGGTGCGTGGCCACCACGCAGTAGCTGACCTCGAAAGGTCAGTCGGCGCAGCGGGAGATCTCGTCCGCGACCCAGCCGCCCTGAGGGAGCTTCGTCAAGCTTGCGCTGACCACTGTTCCGCGTTCGTCGTCCACGACGTACCCACGCGCCGAGGAGTCGGACTCCTCGGCGATCACGATGTTGACGTCATCCTCGGCCCATCCGTTCATCACCTGCTCCGGAGACTCGGCACCGACTTCGGCGTTTGCCTCGTACAGGTCGCTAACTGAGGTTGTGACCTTGCAAGTCATCGGTGGAACATCTGAGGAGCTTGCTGGCGTTGGCTCAGCAGCCCACTCTGCTCCAGTACCGGTTGCTTCTCCGCAGGACGTGACGCCCCACATTGCGCCGACTGTGAGAACAGTTACGGCGAACCTTCTTAGCATGTTGTGCCCCTTCGTTCGACCTGCCCGAGACTGGTTGGACGGATGTGGGGACTCCTTGGTTCCATCAGTAGCGCGCCTGGAGGCCGAGCACGTCGCCCTTACCGAGGGTGCGGAAGCCAATGAAGCAAGGTGAGACCGCGCGGAGCATCGTTTGGTGCGTGTCGCTCACGTGATCCAGGCCGAACCAGTGACCGAACTCGTGGGTGAGTGCTCCCTCGAGATCGTACTCGGTGCTGCAGCCGGGGCCGGCGCCGTTGGTGGTCCATACGTTTGCATCGTTGTCCAACTCAATGTCTGCTTCGACTATCTCGCTGGCGCCTGCGTGGGCGACAGCGATTGTGCATGTGGTTCCCAAAACGTTGGGTTGACGGTTGTCGAAGTACACCGTGTGGATGCCGTTGTGCGACGGGCTGCTTGCTGCAGCGCATGTGGATTGCCCAGCGGAGTTGTACCCGATTGCTGCCGTCGCGTTCGTGTCACCCTGGTAAACCTGCCCGATGTCGACTTGGTCAGGCATGCCGCACTGATTGTTCTGCTGGGTGATGTTCTCCATGGCGCTTCTCATGGACGTGACGGCGTTGCTGGCTACGAGATCATCCGCACGAATGGTGCCCGCGTTGATGTACCACGGCACAGCTGCGGTGTACCACTTTCTGGCAAGCAACGCGTACTGCTGCGAATCGCATGGGCCTACGGTTGGGTCAGGAATTTGTCCCGGGGATCCCTCAAGGTCGGCCCCTTCTTCGATGACCTCGATATTGCCCTCTAGCGTGGTTTCGACGCTCATGCTCGTTGAGCCTCCGTCCACGCGCATGTCCTCGACCTCGGCGATGTATCCAGGATCGGGAACAGGCAGGACTCCCAGTTCGCCGGCGACCTTGTCGCCCACGAGCGAGCATGCGGTAGCGGACGAACCGTCAGCTTCGGACACCGTCAAGGTGCCGTCATTCTGCGGGCATGCTTCCGAAGCGACCACGGATGGGGTAACCGCTGCGGACCCCGAGACGCCGACGAATGTGGCACCAAGGAGAGCCATGGAGAGTCCCGCCGTGAATGCGAGACCAGACTTGCTAAGACGTGGTTTGGACACCCGGAGTCCTCTTAGTTCAGCGTCTCCGTCTGGATCGGCACACGCGAGAATGTGAGAGTAAGCCGAATCTCGGGCGCGCGGAACGTTGTGATCGTTTCCTTTGTAAAAGCTAGGCGCTGCGACGACGACGCACCAAGACCGTTAGATGGAGTCGCCACAGGTCGGGCCACCACACCATCACCTGGTGCGTGGCCACCACGCAGTACGAATCCACGACGCGCTCTGGGTTGCCGCGCTTGACCGGCCGCAGCTCGCCGCCACACGGCTTCTTAGTGAGTAGGTCACCAGGGCAGACGTTGTGCTCGGTCGGCGGCCAGGCCCGGCGGCAGACAGTGCACTTGTCGTCGACGTGCTTGATGGGCGGCTCGAGCCACTTCCGGATCGTGCGCTCGGGACGGCCCTGGGCGACCAGTGTCCCGATCGCGTTGGCGAGGATCACGTACTTCTCGGCCGACTCGTCGAGGAGTCCGTCGAGCGAGTAACCCACGCGGTGCCGGTGTCCTGCCCGGTCGCGCCCTCGCCTGCGCCAGTCCCCACCCCCTCGCGGTCTTCGGGGTGCTGGGAACGGGCGGCGGCGTCGAGGACCGTGAGCAACTGCCGAGCGCACTCCTGCCACACGTCGGCTCGGGGGTCGTCCAGCTCCCGGCTGTTGCCGTTGGCCTGCCAGTCCGACACCAACGCACGCAGCGCTCCGCCCTCAGCGGTCATGACGAAACCTCCGTAGGTGAATGGTCGAACCCGGGCAACGGCCGGACCGCCAGGACCTCGCGCACGTCAAGAACGCCCGCTCGCGAGGGGTGGGGTCGTGCCACAGCGACCCGTAGCAGTAGATGACCTGGTGCACCACGCCGCGAGGGCTCATCCCGGCCACGAGCACCAGCTCGTCGCGCTCTGCGGTCGTGGGGTTCTCGAGCTCGACCACCCACAGGCCGTGGCCTGCGAGGTAGCCGAGCATCATGGCCCACCAGTTGTTGCCGTGGCTGACCTCAGCCACGTCCTCGGAGTCGCCGTAGGCGATGCCTAACTCGATGAAGTGCGGCACCCGGTCGAGCGGAACACCTAGCAGGGTTGCGACACACGCCGCGACGCAGTTGCCCTTGCGCTTCGCGTCGCCGACAAAGATCGTCTGGTCGACCTTGTTCGCGACCGCCAGGGACTCGGCCAGGTGCTGGCCCGCGACCCACAGGCCCCGGTCCGTCGCCTGCGTGGTCACGGGGGGACCTCGATCTTGGTGACCCGGAGGAGGGTGCGGCCTTCGAGGTCCACGGCGTCCAGGTAGATCGACCCTCGGGGGGACTCGCAGTCGTGATCGACCTCGGAGAGGGAGGCGCCCTCGATGATCATCAACTCGAATCGCTACTGACATCCCTTGACGAGGACGGACGAGTCCTGAAAGTGCCGCTCCGAGCACCCGTCTAGAGCCTTCAAAATCGAGCGGCCCGCATGCTACGAAGGTCCGTAGATCGGTCCGCCCCTCGGGGTGGGCCGTGAGTCATTTCAAGGCTAGTTGACGACGACTGACGGGCGGTGACGGCGCGTGCACGGTGGGGTCAAGTTCTACCGCGGCTCCGCTTCCGCGGCGCGGTCGTACGTCGAGGCCGACCGCTCCCGGGTTGATGACTACTACCTCGCTGAAGGCACCGGCGTCGCGACCAGGTACGTCGCCACGACTCCCCCGGCGGTGGGGGGACGCGGTGTTTCCGCAGTTCAGGACGGGGGGACGCTGGACGGCGACGCCTACGAGCGGTGGGTCGCCGGCTACGACGTCGAGACCGGGCAGGCGAAGGGTCGGCTCCGCACCGATGCGCGCGGGCTGCGGTTCGTCGAGGTCGTCGTAAACGGCCCGAAGACCTGGTCACTGGCCGCGACGCTGCACCCCGAGATCGCCGCCGCGTACGACGCCGCGCAGGACAAGGCCGCGGCCGAGATCATCGGCTGGCTCGCCGAGCACGCCACCACCCGAATCGGACCCCGGGGCCGACAAATCCAGGTCGGGGTCGAGAAGCTCGAGGCCGCCGTCGTACGCCACTACACGAGCCGGGCCGGTGACCCGCACCGTCACCTCCACCTGCAGATCAACGCCCGCGTCTTCGCCGCCGGCGCCTGGCGAGGACTCCACTCCGTCGGGGTGGTCGACAGCATCGAGGCCATCAACGGGATCGGACACGCCGCCGAGATGTGTGACCCCGAGTTCCGTTCGGTGCTCGCGGCGCACGGCTACACCCTCGCTCCCGAGTCCGGCGAGGTCGTCGAGCTCGCGCCGTACACACCAGCGTTCAGCGCCCGCGCCGCCCAGATCACCCGCAACATCGACCGCTACGAGGCCACCTGGCGCAGCGAGCACCCCGGCCAGGAACCCGGCCCGTCGCTGCGACGCACCTGGGACCGCCGCGCCTGGTCCCAAGCCCGCCCCGACAAGGTCGTGCCCACCGACGGCGCCGACCTCCGACGCCGGTGGGTCGAGGAGCTCCGCGAGCTCGGGTTCACTCCCCCACCCCCGACCACAGACCCGGGCGTCGATCCCCCGGCCCTGGGCACTCAGATCGGCCGGATCAACCGGGACGCGGTGGTCGACCTCGTGCTGTCGCGGCTGGCAGCGCGCCGGTCGAGCTGGAACGCCGCTGACATCCGCGGCGAGGTGGAGCGGATCGTCGCCTCTGTCGGCGTCGTCGCCCATCCCTCGGTGCGCCGCGAGCTCGCCGAGGACCTCACCGCACGCATCCTCGTACGGTGCGTGCCGCTGCTGGCCCGCGACGACGTGCCCGAGCACGTCCGCGCCCTCACCTCCGACCTGGTGCTCTATGTCGAGGCCGATCTGGTCACCCGTCTCGCGGGGCGCGCCGAGCAGCCGGTAGCCGCTGCCCGGGTCGGCGGCACGGTCGCCGGACACCGGCTCGACGACGCACAACAACGGGTCGTCGCCGCCCTGGGTGGCACCGGCACGCTGCTGGTCATCGAGGGCGCGGCCGGCGCCGGGAAGACCACCACGCTGGCGGCCGCGCGGGAGCTGCTCGAGATGAGCGAGCACCGACTGGTGGTCGTCACTCCGACCCTGAAGGCAGCACGCGTCGCGCAGGACCAGATCGGCACCCACGCCTACTCCGCGGCCTGGCTGATCCACCAGCACGGCTACAGATGGGACGACGACGGCCACTGGACCCGCGCCGAAGCGCAGCCGGACGCGCAGGCACGACTCCTGCCAGGCGACGTCCTGCTCGTCGACGAAGCCGGGATGCTCGACCAGGACACCGCACACGCCCTGCTCAACGTCGCCGACGAGGCAGGCGCGCGGGTCGCGTTCGTCGGCGACCGCCACCAGCTCCCCGCCGTCGGCCGCGGCGGCGTCCTCGACCACGCCGCCCGCTGGGCACGCCCCGAGGCACACCTCGAGCTCGACACCGTGCACCGCTTCAGCGACCCCACCTACGCCGACCTCACCCTGCTCATGCGCACTAGCAGCACACCAGGAGACGTCTTCGACGCCCTGCACCAACGCGGCCTGATCCAGATCCACCCCACCGACGTCGAACGACTCGCCGCCCTCGCCAAAACCGGCGACGGCGCCCTGGTCATCGCCAACACCCGCGACCAGGTCCGCGACCTCAACGCCGCGATCCGCGACCAACGCTTGGCCAGCGGCGATACTGCCGCCAACGGGGCGGTGACCACCGCGGCCGGCGAACACATCGCCCCCGGCGACCGCATCACCACCCGCCACAACAACCGCGACCTCGGCGTCGCCAACCGCGACACCTGGACAGTGACCGGCACCGACGACAACGGCGGACTCCTCGTGAACGGCCGCGGCGGTGAACGCACGCTGCCTGCCTCCTACGTGCGCGAGCACGTCGAGCTCGCGTACGCCACCACCGTGTACGGCGCCCAGGGCGAGACCGTCGACCACGCGCACCTCCTCATCGGCGAGACCACCGGCGCTGCGGCGGCGTACGTCGGCATGACCCGCGGCCGCCACCACAACACCGCCCACCTCGTCGCCGAGACCACGGACGACGCCCGTGCGCAATGGATCGACGTCTTCAGCCGCGATCGCGCCGACCTCGGCCCCGATCACGCTGCCCAGACCGCGGCCGACGACATCCACCGCTACGGGCCCCAAGTACGTCCCCGTGCCCCCGAGGGCGACGTGCTCACACCACACCGGGGCCCGCGCCGCGCACCCGAACCCGTCCCGACCACGCCCGGATTCGACCGTCCGCGCGGTGTCCGCCGATGACGTGCAGTGACGAGATCTGGTGACTTGATCGCCCGGGACCCCTGTTTAGCCATTGGTGACTACGACAGGACACATCCCGACCAGACAGGACCACCGCCCATGGACCCGATCCAGATCCCCGACGACTGGGACGACCGAGGCCTCCTCACCTTCGAGGAGTTCTGCGCCCTCATCCGCACCCCACAACGCACCGTCCGCGACTGGCGCCAACGCGGCATCGGCCCATGCTGGGCTCGCTTCAACGGCTGCGGCCGCCTCTACATCACCGTCGCCGAAGCCCGCCGCTTCCTCCACACCACAACAACCACGACCCGCACGGCCCCGCGGAAGACAGGCGACGCGCAATGAACCGAAAGAGGGACCTGCCTACCTACCTCAGCCTCGAGGAAGCAGCCGAGATCATGTCCCTGTCCACTCGGACCATCCGACGCCGCATCAGCGACGGCACCATCCCCGCCTACCAATGCGGTCGACGACCCATCCGCATCCGCCTCGACGACCTCGAAGCCGCACTCCGCCGCATCCCAGCGGCGCGGTGGTGATCAGATCGGGCTCACTCGCGCCGTTATCGGATTCGATAATGGTATGATGGAACATGACGTTGCGCTCTGACCCAGACACCGATGAGGTCATGTCCCTCCTCCGCGGGGCCTTGGCTTCGAGCGGCCTGTCCCAGGCTGCCTTCGCCCGAGCGCTCGGCACCTCCGCTCCACGCCTCTCGACGTACCTCACCGGTGACACCCGGCCCTCCGCACACTTCGTTGTCCGCGCACGTCGACTCGGTCGCGCTCTGGGCGCCGCAGCCTCCCGAGGGCTGATGTCGGCACCGGTCACCGCGGCCGCGATGCGTGAGTACTGCCTCGTCGGCGAGATCGAATGGATCTGGCGGATGCTGCTCCAAGGTCGCGACCACCTCGCGGTGATCATCGAGGAGAGTGACAAGATCCTGCTCGACGCCTGGGAGGCTGAGCCGGGCAGCGTCGGGTCTGTCGAGTGGGATGCGCTTCTGGCCGCGGTCGCTGCTCACGAGCTCGAAGCCGCCGGCCTCGAAGTGCCCGCCTGGGGGCTCCGCCAACCCCTGACCGACCCGTGGACGCCGGAGCACCCGTTCCTCAGCCCCGACCGTGTCCGCGCACAGACGCCCGCCTGGCTCAGCAAGCAGAACATCTATGTCCCCGCCCGCGACCTGGTGACGGCATGACGAGCCGCCGGCACGAGTTCACCGTCGAGGAGACCACCGAACTGCTCGGCGAACTCGACGCGCGGCTGCGACAGCGGGGGGTAGCCGCGTCGATCTTCGTCGTCGGTGGCGCCGCGATCGCCGCCAACCGCACTCGCCGCGCGCGAGTCACCGAGGACGTCGACGCGCTCACCCGCGACACCGTGGTGCTCGATGAGGCCAAGGCGCTGGCGCGCGAGCGTGGCCTCCCGGAGAGCTGGCTCAACCCAAACGCCGGCATGTGGATGCCACCCCTCCCAGGCGGGGTCCTCGACCGGCCAACCGAACCCGGCCTTCGCGTCACGTATGCCGACGATGGCTTCCTGCTGGCCACGAAGCTCATCGCCCAGCGCGCGAAGGATGCCGACGACGTCGTGGCGCTAGCCGCGCGGTTGGGCCTCGAGGCCGCGAGCCCCGATCAGCTCGAGGCACACATCCGCAGCTACTACACCGACCCGGCGATGTTGGAGTTCGTTGTCGACGGCAACGACGTCGCCCTCGAGATCAGCATGCTGGCCCAGGACGCGTCCCGCATGCTGCGCCGCACCTCGGGTGTCGACGTCGAGGCCACCCAGACCGACCTCGACACCGAGCGGCTACGGCGCAGCACCGACCTCGAGCGCCGTACTCCGCCGCTCCATGAGAACGATCACGCCCCCCGCATCCCCGACTTCTGACGACGGGGTGCCGCGCCTACGCCAGGCACCGCCGAGAGGCTCAAATGCCACATCCCGCGTCAGGCGACGCGATTACCCGGTCCAGCGAGCAGCCATTCGACGGGCCAGCTCAGCGTCCCGCCCCTCCGCCACGTGCTGGTAACGCAGCGCCATGGCCGGGGTCGTGTGTCCGAGGCGACCCATCAGCTCAGCCACGGTGGCGCCTTCCTGGGCAGCCATGACGGCACCCGTGTGGCGAAGGTCGTGGAGGCGCAGGTCAGGACGTCCAGCCGCTTGCCGTGCGGCGTCCCAGTGCGGATACAGCGCCGTGGCGGCCAAGTGCCCGCCCTTGCATCCAGAGTGGCCGCAGTCGCAGCTACCACTGGCCGGACGCACGCCAGAGAACAAAAGTCCGTCGGCTCCAGGCTGTGCCCACTGATCGAGGTGATCCAAGAGCATGCCGCGGAGATTGGGGGGCAGCGTCACGTCTCGGGATCCCGCCTCGGTCTTGGGCGGTCCCACGACGGTCTGACCCGCCCGATAGGTGACGGCTCGACGGACGCGCACAACGGCCAGCTCGGCATGACTGAGGTCGAGGTCTCGACGACGCAGTTCTGTCGCTTCACCGATCCGCAACGCGCACGCCGCCCCGAGCCACACCAGCAGACGCCAACGATCTGGCATGTGCTCAGCGATAGCGGCCAGCTCGTCCAGGGTGGCCGGCTTGACGTGACGCTTCCTGCTCGGGGCGCCAGCCCCACGAATGCGGCAAGGGTTGGTCCCGACCCGTTCCTCTTCCACCGCCGTGCTCATGATCGTCCGCAGGAGGGAGTAGGCGTGCGAGTTGCCGGTCCGGCGGTCGGGCGGTAGCTCGTGCCACCAGGCGCGCACCATCCCCGGGGCGATGTCACTCAGTGCCGTCTCGCCGAACGAGGGGAGGAGGTCGCGCACCAAGATTCGGTCATACAGCTGCCGCGTGCGTGGGCGTAGGTCGCGGTGCTCCAACCAGTGGCGGGAGTAGTCACCGAACGAGACACGGGCGCGCTCCCTCGCCTCCTGGACTGCCTTCACCTCAGCCGGAGACTGCCATGTGCCGCGAGTGATGTCAGCGCGCTGCTGGGCCAACCAGGCGTCGGCATCGGTCTTGGAGGTGAAGGTGTGGGGCGCCGTGTGAACCGCGCCGTCAGGACCGCAGTAACGGGCCTGCCAGCGCCGCGAGGGGAGCTTGCGGAGGCTGCCGAAGGCGCGACGCTCAGGCATAGTCCACGCCGCCCGCGGTGCTCGTCGGGGTCAACAGCGTCCTGCACATAGCAGGAATCGTGCCACGGCGTGCCACCCACGTGCCATAACTTCTGGGAAAATGTGTCTTCAAGTGGCGTCTCGTGGCCGAACCAAATTGTCATGTCTTAGCAGGTCAGAGCCCTATTTCTGCTGCTCAGATGCCTGTTGCCGCTCTACGCTCAACGCAGGTTCGACTCCTGCCTGGGGCACGGTCAGGTCGGCTTCAGCACCCGCAGCTGGAGCATCAGGCCGAACCGGACGTCGGGGTCGCCGAGGTCGACCTCGCCGACCTCGGTGAGGCGGCGCAGTCGGTAGCGGAACGTGTTGGGGTGGACGAAGAGCCCCTCCGAGGCCGCGACGACGTCACCGAACGCCTCCAGCCAGGCCTGCAGGGTCTCCACCAGGTTGGTGTGGTGCTGACCGTCGTACTCGATCAGGCGCGCGAGCGGGCCGGTCGGCCGGTCGCCGCGGGCGGCAACCATGTCGCGCAGCTCCAGCATCAGCGCCTCAACCTGGATGTCGTCGAGGCAGGCGAGGCGTCGCTCGCCGCGGCGCTCGCGGAGCACCCGCAGCACCCGGTCGACGGCGGAGCGTGCCTGGGCGAGGCCGTCGACGTCGCGGGCGACGGGGCCGATGCCGACTACCGCGCTGCGGCGGTCGCCGACGCGGTCGAGGAACTCCTGCGCGATCCGGACCGCCCGCTCCTCGGCGTCGTCGCCCGCCCCCGGGACCGGGACCAACCCGTAGGCGACCCCGCCGATCAGGGCGGACGCCGACTGCGGGTGTACGGCGCTCAGGTGCATCGCGAACGCGTCACTCAGCCGCTCGCGCTCGTGGACGACCGAGCTGTCGTCGTCACTCAGGTCGGTCACCGCGACCCCGATCACCATCAGCGGATGGCCGGCCAGGCCCAGGCGTCCGAGGGCGTCGCGGGCACCCACCCCGCCCTCCAGCGCCGAGCTCAGCAGGTCCGCGCGCAGCCGGCGCTGGACGTCGGCCCCGGCCCGGACCCGCAGCATGTGCAGGGCCACGAGCTTGGCGGCGTCGCACAGCGCCTGGGTGCGTTCGTCGCTGAGCGGGCCGGGTACGGCGGCCCAGATGGAGCCCAGCACCTCGTCACCGGCACGGACGGCGACCGCGACCCGCGGCAGCGTGAAGTCGCCGTCCTCGCCGCCGACCGGGCTGACGAAGACCGGCTGGTCGCTGCGGTGGAGGTCGCGGAAGACCCCGCGCTCGGAGAGCTCCCGCGCGTAGCGCTCGGGCACCTGGCGTCCCAGGATCGTCTCGACCCGTGACGGGTCGGCCTCGTCCTGGCGCCCGGAGAAGGCGAGCACCCGCGAGCTGCGGTCCTCGATCGTGACCGGGGCGTCGAGCAGGGAGGCGATCGCGTTGGCGACCGCGAACAGGTCACCGGACGGCAGCCCGCCCAGCGACTCCGGCTCGGCCACCCCGACGTCGCCCTCGGCCAGCACCGAGCGCAGCATCACGGCCAGGTGTGCCCAGGGGGCGCCGCGGCTCAGCGCGAGCAGAGTGACGCCGGACTGCTCGACGGCCTCGTGCACCTCAGGTGTGAGCTGCACCGGCCCGCGCAGCACCAGGCCGGCGGCCTGCTGCCGGCCCAGCACCCCGAGCAGCTCGACGACCCGCTCCGGCGACTCGACGCCCACGCCGAGCACCAGCGCCCCGAGCGGCAGCAGCGGGGCGTCGAGTGGGTCGTGGATGACCACCCCGCCGATCTCCGGGGCGGTCTCCGCGTCGCCGGCGACCAGGTCGAGCAGGGTGGCGCCGAGGTCGTCGAGGACGCGCCCGAGGCTGGCACGAGGACGCAGGGTCACGGAGGGGATCACCACCTGACGGTAGAGAGAGCACCGTCAGCGTACTTCGTCCGTCACGACCAGATCTGGCCCTCAGCCTGTGCTCCCCGACAGCACTGCCTCCGATCCCACGTTGACCCGCCCGAAACTTTCGGGCGGGTCAACGCCTGGTTCGGTGAGTTTCGGGCGGGTCAACGTGAGGCGGGGATCCAGTCGGTGGCGGTGGTGACAGCGGCGAGCTCGTCGGGGAGGGGTTCGACGCCGAGGCCGGGGCCGGTGGGGACGGCGAGATAGCCGTCGTCGAGGACGAACGGCGCTGTGACGTCGGTGGCGTAGTAGCGACCGGAGGCGGAGGTGTCGCCCGGCATCGTGAACCCGGGCAGGGCGGCGAGGGCGACGTTGGCTGCGCGTCCCAGGCCGGTCTCGAGCATGCCGCCGCACCACACCGGCACGCTGTGGGCCACGCACAGGTCGTGGATCCGTCGTGCCTCGAGGTAGCCGCCGACCCGCCCGGGCTTGATGTTGACCACCGAGCAGGCACCGAGCCGGATCGCGGCAGCGGCTGTCCGTGCGGAGGTGATCGACTCGTCCAGACAGACCGGGGTGGTGATCAGCCGGGCGAGGTCCGCGTGACCGAAGAGGTCGTCCTCGGGCAGCGGCTGCTCGATGAGGAGCAGGTCGAAGGGGTCGAGCCGCGCGAGGTGACGCGCGTCCGACAGGGTGTAGGCGGTGTTGGCGTCGACCTGGAGGAGTACGTCGTCCCCGAAGCGCTCGCGTACGGCGCGCACCGGCTCGACGTCCCAGCCGGGCTCGATCTTGAGCTTGATCCGGACGTAGCCCTCGTCGAGGTAGCCGCCGACCGCGTCGAGCAGGGCCCCGAGGTCGTCCATGATCCCGACCGAGACGCCGCACGGCACCCGGTCGTGCACGGCCCCGAGCTCACGCGAGAGCGGTCGTCCCTCGGCGCGCAGCTCGGCGTCGAGCACGCCCATCTCCAGGGCGGCCTTGGCCATCCGGTGTCCGTGGAACGGCTCCAGCACAGTCGCCACGGTCGAGGCGTCGAACGGCCCGGCCGCGGCCAGCGCCGGCACCAGGTAGCGGCGCAGCACGTCGGCGGCGCCCTCGATGTACTCCTCGGAGTAGAGCGGTGCGGCCATCGCCACGCACTCGCCCCAGCCCTCGGCTTGGTCGGTGACGACCTTGAGCAGCAGCAGGTCGCGCGTGGTCTGGGTGCCGAACGACGTACGGAACGGCGACACCAGCGGCATCGACACCCAGCGCAGCTCCACGCCCTCGAGCTTCATGACCGCACCCCGCCCCGGCTGACGACGTACCCAGTGGCCCGGCCGAAGCCGGTGATGCGGGAGCCGTCGGCCTCGAGCGCGGTCAGCACGTCGCGTACGGCGGAGCGCCAGGCCACGGCGGCGGCCGGGTCGGCCCGGCGCAGCGCCTGGATGTCGTCGGGTACGGCGACCAGGGAGACCGCCGCGTCGAGCGGGCCGCGGACGGGTCGGCCGTCGGGACCGACGCCCAGCGCGACGGCGGCGTTGCCGGGAGCGTGGGGCCCGGCGGGCCGGGCCTCGCCCGAGCACGCCGCGGCGACGGCGGGGTCACGCAGCCGCCAGCGGACCAACAGCCGGTCGGACTCGTCGGCGCCGTTGATCCGGTCGGGCATCGCGCCGTAGAAGTTGGGGAGGTACTCGACCGGCTGGGCGGCGAGCTTGACCAGGTTGAAGTGGGCGTTGCGGCTGACCAGCGGGTCGAAGGTCCACGCGATCTCGGACACCCCGTGGAGCAGGGCCCACGACCGCTGGTGGAGCTTGAGCGCGAAGCCCACGCTGCGCCCGGTCGCGGACGGCGAGACCCCGGCGATGTGGCTGTGGAGGGCGTCCTCGGACGGCGCGTGGAAGAAGCCCACGCACGCGCCCACGAGACGCGGCCCCTCGTAGGCACCGCTGACGTAGTTGCCGGCCTTGGTGAAGGCCCGCAGCAGCTCGAGCGTCATCGGCGGGTTGTCGTCGCGCCCCCAGATCGCGGCGTACAGGTGCACCACCTCCTCGAGCTCCCCCAGCTCGGTGAGCTCGCGCACCGACACCCCGGCGGCGAGGCCGGCCGCGTCCGCGGCCTGGACCGCGTCGTCGATGTCGGGGGCGCGGGAAGTGGTCAGGTTGGTCACGGCTCCCATGTTGGCGACGTTCTCGGCGCTGGTCATGGTCGTGCCGCACCAGAGGTCTGGAGGTCGTTGGTCGTCTCCGACGGTCGGCCCACGGGTCGCGCCAACAGGTCCTCGACCAGCCGCGCGAGCAGCGCCGTACGCCCCGGGACGGCGTCGAGCAGGACGTGCTCGTGGGCGGCGTGCGCGCCACCGCCGACGGCGCCCAGGCCGTCGAGGGTCGGGGTGCCGACACCGGCCGTGAAGTTGCCGTCGGACGCACCGCCGACCCCGGCCTCGGTGAGCTCGGGTAGGCCCAGCTCGGCCGCCAGCACCCGCGCCCGGGCGAACAGCGCGGCCGCGGACGACTCCTCGAGCGGCGGGCGGTTGGGGCCGCCGGAGACCTCGACCAGCGCACCCGGCTGCACCGGCACGAGCGCGCACATCGCGGCGTCGACCCGGTCCTGCTCGGCCAGGGTGCGGACCCGGATGTCGACCGAGAACGAGCCCTCGGCCGGCACCGTGTTGGTGGTCGTGCCGGCCCGGGCGGCGGTCGGGGTGACCGTCGTGCCGAGGGCGGGGTCGGCGAGCGCCGCGACGGCCAGGGCCTGGTGTGCGAGCTCGAGCGTCGCGTTGACCCCGAGCTCCGGCTCGAGCCCGGCGTGCGCGGCCCGACCGACCAGTCGTACGTCGTACAGCGACACGCCCTTGCGTTCGGTCTTGAGGGCGCCGCCGTCGGCGGAGGCCTCGAGCACCAGAGCCGCCGACGCGAGGCGTGCCTCGTCCTCGATCAGCCCGCGTGAGCTGGGCGAGCCCAGCTCCTCGTCTCCGGTGACCAGCACGGTCACGCCGTCGACGTCGGCGAGGGAGGCGAGGGCGTGGAACGTCATCACCAGCCCGGTCAGCATGTCGAAGCAGCCGGGCCCGCGCACCACCCCGTCCTCCACCGAGAACGGGGTGGTCGCCAGCGTGCCGGTCGGCCACACGGTGTCGTGGTGGCCGACCAGCAGCACCCGGCTGGGGCCGGTGCCGAGACGCCAACGCAGGTGGGTGCGGCCGTCGAGCACGATCCGCTCCGGGAGTACGCCGAGGCGCGCGGCGCCGACGCGGGCCACGACGTCCGCGGAGCGCGCGACCGCAGCGAGTTCGGTGGACGGCGACTCGCACTCGACCAGCTCACGCAGGTCGGACAGGAAGGCGGGGAACGAGAAGGCGACGCGGGTGGTCACTAGTCGACCCTCGGGGTGGCGCGCACGCCGAAGTGGAGGTAGCGCTCACCGGTCGGCAGCTCGTAGAACGTCACCGGCGCCCAGGTCTCCGTGCCGGGCGGTCGCACCGCGAACAGCCCGGGTCCGGCCGGCACCAGCGGGTGCTCGTCGACGGGGTCCGGGATCATCTCCGCGATCGGGCCGCTGAGGGTCGTGCGCAGCCGCGGCCCGTCGTCGCCGACGAACACCTCCATCAGCACGGAGTGCCGCTGGTAGGTGCCGACGTACGGCGTGATGTCGACCTCGGCGTCGGCGGGCGGCACGAAGGGCTCCGCCATCTCGACGCCGGCGAGCTCGGCGAACAGCTCGCGGTAGAGGTCCTGGTAGAGGTCGCGGGCGTTGCCGCCGTTGGTGAGCAGCGTGACCGCGAGCCCCTGCTCGGACAGCATCCGCAGGAACGCGCCCTGCCCGATGGTGTTGCCGTCGTGGCCGATCAGGCGGTGGCCACCCCAGCCGAAGCGGATCCAGCCCAGTCCCCACGAGTCGCCGAGCACGATCTTGTCGGGCAGGTCGGCCTGGTGCGCGGCCATCGCGGCGGTGCTGTCCTCGCTCAGCAGCCGGGTGCCGTCGGCGGCCACGCCATCGTTGAGGTGCAGCCGCGCGAACGCGAGCACGTCGGCGGCGGTGGCGGTGATCAGCCCGGCCGGCCCGAGCGACCGCGGCAGCTGCCACACGGGCGCGACCAGCTGCTGGCCCTCGTGCTCGAGGTGGCCGGTGGCGGCGCTGTGGAGCAGTGCGTCCTCGGGCAGCGTGACCGTCCTGGCCAGTCCGAGCGGCGTAAACAGCCGGTCCTTCATCGCCTGGTCCCAGGTGGTGCCGGTGACCTTCTCGATGAGGCGGCCGATCAGCGAGTAGCCCGAGTTGCAGTAGGACCAGGTCGCGCCGAGGGGGTGGTTCTGGCCGGCGTCGGCGAGGAGGTCGACGTACTTCTCCAGGCAGTCGTCGCCACGGCCGGTGTCGGTGAAGACGTCGCCGTCGATGCCGCTGGTGTGGTTGAGCAGGTGGCGCAGGGTGACGGTCTTCGTGACGTCGGGGTCGGACAGGCGCAGCTCGGGCAGCACCTCGCAGATGGGCCCGTCGAGCTCGAGCAGTCCCTCGTCGACCAGCTGCATCGCGACGGTCGCGGTCCACACCTTGGAGATCGAGCCGATCTGGAAGAGCGATTCGGTCGTGGCCGGGACCTGCGAGCCGAGGTTGAGAACGCCGTACGACGCCGTCACGAGCTCGTCCTGGGTCTCCGGCGAGATCCGCAGGATGCCCAGCTGGGCACCGGGCACCTTGTGCCGCGCGGCGAGCGCGGCGAGCCGCTGCTCCCAGTGGGCCAGGTCGATCCGGGGCCGGCCCGCGGCCACGGTGTACTGCTCGACCCAGTCGACGACGCGGCGGTTGTAGTCGGCGCGGTGGGACGGACGGCCGGTGAGGATGAACGCGTGCGACTGCTCGGGGTAGATCACCAGCTGGGTGGGCACCCCGAGGTGGCGCAGGGAGGTGTGCCACTGCTGGGCCTGGCCGAGGTCGCAGGTCAGGTCGCCGCCGCCGTGCAGGACCAGCGTGGGGGTCGTGACGTCGGCGACGCGGGTCAGCGGCGACATGGCGGCGTACTGCTCCGGCTTCTCCCACGGGGTCCCGCCGAGCTCGAACCCGCTCAGCAGTGCGCCGTCGTCGCAGGTGCCGTACATGCTGGTCAGGTCGCTGACGAGCCCGCCCGGCACCGCGGCCTTGAACCGGCCGTCATGGGCGGTGAGGTAGCAGGTCATGAAGCCGCCGTAGCTATAGCCGGTGACCGCGAGGCGGTCCGCGTCGGCGAGGCCCTCGGCGACCAGCACGTCGATCGGCTCGAGGAAGTCGTCGGCGTCGGCCACGCCCCAGGCACCGTTGACGCCGTCGTAGAACGCCGCGCCGTAGCCGTCGCTGCCACGCGGGTTGACCAGCAGCACGGTCCAGCCGCGGGCGGCCAGCTCCTGGTGGTAGACGTGCATCTCGTCGGCGGCGTCGTTCCACGCGTTGTGCGGTCCGCCGTGGATGTCGAGCAGCAGCGGGCCGGGCGCGGACAGCTCGGGGTCGCGGATGACCCACGCCTGCACCTCGGTGCCGTCGCTGATCGTGAACGTGCGTGGGACGCGCTCGAACAGCTCGACGTCGGCGAGCGCCGCACCGTGGTCGGTGAGCACCCGCTCGGCGCCGGTGGCCAGGTCGAGCAGCACCACCTCGCCGTACGACGTGGGCGTGGCGAGGACGACCGCGGCACTGCTGCCGGCGACCGAGAGCCCGGAGACGACCCGACCGTCGCCGTCGAGCATCGGACTCGCATGACCCCCGGCGACCCGCCACAGGTGGGTGCACCCGCGGTCGCGCAGGCAGAACAGCGCACCGTCGTCGGTGTCGACCGGGCGGGCGCCGGGGTAGGCCGTGGCGCCGGGCATGACGTTGCGGTCGAGGTGACCGGTGAGGTCCTGGACGTCGCCGCCGTCGAGCGGCACCCGGAACAGGCGGGCGTGGCCCACCAGGGAACCCGCCCAGCCGACGACCAGCAGGCTGCCGTCAGAGGCGTTCGAGACCGTGCCGGCGATGCCGTCCTCGAACGCGACGACCCGGGGGCGGGCCTGGGCGTCGTCGATGTCGAGCAGATGCACCGCGGTGCGGAACGTCAGGTCGCTGTCCTCGCCGACGTGCCGGGTGAAGGCGAGGGTGCGCCCGTCGGTGGCCCAGGCGGGCTCGCCGGCGTGCTCGGGACCATCCGTCAGCTGGCGGCAGTCGCCGGTGGCGACGTCGAGCACGTGCAGCTGGCTGCGGACCGAGCCGAACATGCCGGCACCGTCGGCCTGGTAGTCGAGGCGGGTGGTCACGATCGGGCCGGTGCCGCGGGCGGCAGGGTCGACCGCCGCGGTGAACGCGATCCGGCTGCCGTCCGGGCTCCACACGGGGGCGTCGGCGCCGAGGGGGAGGTCGGTGACCTGCTCGGGCTCGCCACCGTCGGCGGCGAGCAGCCACACCTGTCCGGGACCGTCCCCGGCGCGGACGAACGCCAGCCGGGAGCCGTCGGGCGACCAGCGCGGTGACGTGTCGCCGGTGCCGCTGGTGAGGCGCCGCGGCGAGCCATCCGTCGCTCTGTCACCAGTGGGCACGACCCAGAGCTGGTCGACGTTGCGGTCGGCCTCGCCGTCGAGGGTGCGCAGCACGTAGGCCAGGCGGGAGCCGTCGGGCGAGAGCGCGGGCTGGGAGGGGACCGCGAGGGCGGTCAGGTCGTCGATGCGCATCCGTCGGGTCACGAGGTGCTCCTGGTTCTGGGGGCGTGGGGGGTGGCGGACGTGGGGCGGTTGCCGGGTACGGCGGCCAGCAGCTCGCGGGTGTAGTCGTGCTGCGGGTCGACGAGGACCTGCTCGACGGGGCCCTGCTCGACGATGCGGCCCTCGTACATCACCGCGACGTGGCTGGCGACGTAGCGCACCACGGCGAGGTTGTGGGAGATGAAGAGCATCGACAGGCCCAGCTCGCGCTGGAGCTCGCGCACCAGGTTGAGCACCGCGCCCTGGATCGACACGTCGAGCGCGGAGGTGATCTCGTCGGCGATCACGACCTGCGGCTGTCCGGCCAGGGCCCGCGCCAGGGCGACGCGCTGCCGTTGCCCGCCGGAGAGGCGGCCCGGCAGGGCCGTCGCCACGGACGGGTCGAGGTGGACGAGGGCCAGCAGCCGCGCCACCTCTTCGCGACGCTCGGCGCGCGAGGAGCCCGGCGGGATCGGCTCGGCGACGCTCTCGCCGATCGTCATCCGCGGGTCGAGCGAGGAGTAGGGGTCCTGGAAGACCATCTGGAGCGGGCGCACCCGGCCGCGACGCGGGACCGGCTGCCCGTCGAGCAGGATCTGCCCGCTGTGGATGGGCGCGAGGCCCACCGCCGCACGGGCCAGGGTCGACTTGCCGGAGCCGGACTCGCCGACCAGGCCCACGACCTGGCCGGCCGGGACGACAAGGCTGACGCCGTCGACGGCCGTGAAGGGCCGGCGGACGGTGCCGTAGCGGACGGTGACGTCGTCGAAACGCAGTTCCTTCATGATTTGGCCTCCACGAGCTCGCCGGTGCCCTCGTCGAGCTCGAGCGGCTCGCCCGCGTGCCAGCAGGCCACCTGGCTGCCGGTCGGCGTGGGCGCCAGCGGCGGGTCCACGGTCCGGCAGTGGTCGTCGGCCAGCGGGCAGCGGGCGGCGAACGCACAGCCGGTGGGTACGTCGGACGGGTCGACCGGGCGACCCGGGACGACGGCCAGCGGCTGGTCGAGGTCGGTGCGCATGTCGGGGACCGCCGCGACCAGTGCCCGCGTGTACGGATGCAGCGCGCCGCCCTGGAGCTGGTGGGCGGGCAGGTCCTCGACGATGCGGCCGGCGTACATCACCAGGACGCGGTCGCAGACCTCGCCGACGACGGTGACGTCGTGGCTGATCAGCACCAGCGCGACGTCGTCCTCGTCGCGGATGGCCTGGAGCAGGTCGAGGACCTGCTGCTGCACGGTGACGTCGAGGGCGGTCGTGGGCTCGTCGGCGATGATCAGCGACGGGTTGCCCATCACGCCCATGCCGATCATGGCCCGCTGGCGCATGCCGCCGGAGAACTCGTGGGGGTACTGCGTGGCGCGGCGCTCTGGCTCAGGGACGCGGACGGCGCGCAGCCGGTCGACCGCGCGGGCCATGGCCTGCCTGCGGGTCATCCCCTGGTGGTGGACGGCGACCTCGGCGAGCTGGCTGCCCATCCGCCGGGTCGGGTTGAACGACGTCATCGGGTCCTGGAACACCATCGCCATGGACGTGCCGAGCAGGTGGCGGTGCGCGCGCGGCCCGTCGCGCAGGTCGGCGCCACGGAACTCCAGGCGGTCGGCCTCGACGCGGCCGGGCTCCTCGATCAGCTGGGCGACGGCGAGCGCGGTCAGGGACTTGCCCGACCCCGACTCCCCCACCACGCCGAGGGCCTCGCCGTGCCGTACCGAGAAGGAGATCCCGCGCACGGGCCGGATCGGGCCGGCCGGCCCCGGGAACGAGACACGGAGGTCGACGACGTCGAGCACCAGGTCGGAGGGGGCCATGGCCATGTGGGTCGAGCCGTCGGTGCCGTCTCGGCGACCGGCGTGGCCGGTCAGCCGGCTCGAGGTCGCGGGGACGGGCACACCGCCGACGGCGCTGACGCCCAGGCCCTTGGCCACGGACTCACCGAAGAGGTTGAAGGCCAGACCGGCGACCAGGACCGCGATCCCGGGCGCCAGAGCCGCCGCCGGGTTCACGTAGATCATGCCGATGCCCTCGAAGAGCAGCCGGCCCCAGTCGTAGCTGGGCTGCTGGACCCCGAGGCCGAGGAAGGACAGCCCGGCGAACGCCAGCAGTGCGCCTCCGCCCGCGATGGTGGCATTGACCACCAGCGGCTCGGCGATGTTGGGCAGCACGTGGCGCAGCAGGATCCGCACCCGGCCGACGCCGGCGACCCGAGCGGCCGAGACGTAGTCGAGCGCCGCGACACCGGCGACCAGGGTCTGGACGAGGCGGGCGAACGAGGGGGCGAGAGCGAAGCCGATCGCGAGCACCGCGCCGGTGGCGCCGACGCCGAAGATCACCGCGAAGAAGAGGGCCAGCAGCAGGCCGGGGAAGGCGACGGCGATGTTGACACCCGTGGTGACCAGCCGTCCGAGGCGCCGCCCGAGCAGCAGCGGTGCGGTGCCGAGCAGCAGACCGGCCAGCACGCCGATCACGGTCGCGGCCAGCGCGAGCTCCAGCGACAGGCGGCTGGCGACGAGAGCACGGAAGAAGATGTCGCGGCCCAGCCCGTCGGTGCCGGCCCAGTGGTCGCCCGAGGGCCCGGCCAGGATGTTGTCGGTGTCGTAGACCTCGGCCCGGTCCGACCAGAGCACCGGGGCCACGATCGCGAGGACCACGACGGCGACCACGAGAGCGGCCGTGGTCAGCCCGAGCGGGGTGCGCAGCACCCGCAGCCAGCGGCGCGACATCTCAGTCCTCCGCGATCATCGAGCGCGGGTCCAGCAGGGCGAGCACCACGTCGACCACGGTGTTGACCACCAGCACGCCCACGCCGTACACGAGCACGATCGCCTGTACGACGGGGTAGTCCTTGGTCAGGATCGACGA
The DNA here is from genome assembly GCF_900103935.1 of Nocardioides szechwanensis. Lineage (GTDB taxonomy): Bacteria > Actinomycetota > Actinomycetes > Propionibacteriales > Nocardioidaceae > Nocardioides > Nocardioides szechwanensis. Next base: position 197,968 of record NZ_FNIC01000002.1, on the reverse strand, counting down.
CACGATGGTCCTTCCGAGGCCCGGCCACGCGAAGACGTTCTCCACCAGCACGGTGCCGGCGACCATCGAGCTGAGCAGCAGCCCGCAGATGGTGAGCGCGGCGGTGAGCGCGTTGGGCAGGGCGTGGCCGAGGTAGATGGTGCGCGACGGCAGCCGTTTGGCACGGGCGGTGCGGACGAAGTCGGCCTCGAGCACCGAGACCATCTCCACCCGGATGATCCGGGCCAGGATCGCGGCCGGCCCGATCGCCAGCGCGATCACCGGCAGCACGTAGGCGTCCGCGGTCGCGTTGCCGGCCACCGGGAGCACGTGGAGGCTGACGCCGAAGACGTAGACCAGGCCCACCCCGATCAGGAAGTCCGGGATCGTCCCGACCACGACGCTCGTGGTGGTGAAGGCCAGCTCGCTGCGCCGGCCCCGGCCGCGGCGGGTGAGGACGCCCATCCCGACACCCAGCGGTACGGCGACGGCCACGGCGACCGCGAACGCGAGGACCGCCAGCATCAGCGTGGCCGGCAGCCGCTGCGAGACGACGTCGGCGACCGGCAGCTTCGAGCTGAGCGAGGTCCCGAGGTCGCCGGTGAACAGCCCCTGGAGGTAGTGCCAGTACTGGAGCCACAGCGGGTCGTTGAGACCCAGGGACTCACGTCGCGCCTCGACCAGGGCGGTCGGCGCGGTAGGGCCGAGGGCACCACGCACCGGGTCGCCCGGGATCAGGTGGATCATCAGGAACGACGCGGTGACCAGCACCGCGAGCGACATGAGCAGCCGCCCGAGGCGCCGTACGCCGAACCGCACCCAGCGGTGGGACAGGACCCCGGAGAGGCGTCCCACCGCGGGTGGGGTCGAGGCGACCGAGCTCGCCGTCGTCGTCACGTCGTGGTGCCTACTTCGCCATCATCCGGATGCTGGTGGGCACCAGGTTTCCGGGCGTCTCGAACTCCGCGCCGGACCCGAAGGTCGTCACGATGGTGTTGGCGAAGGGCACGATGTCGGCGTTCTCGATCAGCAGCGACTCCGCCTCGAGCCACTTGTCGCAGCCCTCGACCCCGAGGATGGCCGAGGCCTCCTCGACCGCGGCCGAGTAGTCGGCGTTGTCGATGGCACCGAAGTTGGTGCCGTTGGGCGCGGCCGGTCCGGAGAGGAACGGCACCAGCTGGTCGGGGGCGTTGACGTTGAGCGAGACCCAGGTGACGTCCCAGTCGCCGCCACCGAAGATGGTGCTGGTCAGCGAGGTCTCGTTCTGGGCGGAGGCCGTGGCCTGGACCCCGATCTCCTTCCACTGCTGGACCGCGAGCTCGGAGGCGGCAGCGCCGCCGGTGCCGGTGTTGTTCTGGTAGAGGAACACCAGCTCGAGCGGGGTGCCGTCCTTGCTGCGGGTCCCGTCGTCGCCGAGGTTCCAGCCGGCCTGGTCGAGCAGATCAGCGGCGGCGTCGGGGTCGAAGGCGGGGCTGGAGCCGGAGACCGAGTCACCGGGGCACGTGGTCGGCTCGATGGCCGCCAGCGTGGTGGCCGGCCCGCCGGCGCCCGAGGTGAGCACCTTCTGGAGCTCGTCGCGGTCGAGGGCCTGGGTCAGCGCCATCCGGACCAGCGGGTCGCTGGTCGGGCGGCCCTCGGCCTGGTTGTACCACTGCTCGCCGATGAGGGCGGGCGTCTCCGCGGCGTACAGGCCGGCGGCCTCGAGACGCTTGGCGTCGGGCCCGAGGACCTGGGCGGCGTTGAGCTCGCCGGAGAGCAGCAGGTTGGCCGCGGTGGTCTCGTTCTCGGTGATCTTGATGACGACCGTGTCGGGCATGCCCTCGGTCGCGGTGGAGGCGCCGTTCGGGCCCCACGTGTAGTTGTCACGGATCTGGTACGTGTAGCTCTCGCCGGGCGCCGCCTCGGTGAGCTCGTAGGGGCCGGTGCCGCTGGTGGCCTGCGCCAGCGACGTCCGGTCGTCGAGCCCGCTGGGGCAGACGATCGGCAGGCTGGCCAGCCCGTTGAGCACGAACGGCGCCGGGGCCTCCAGCGCGAGCGACACCGTGCCCGCGGCGTCGTCGCCGGTGGCCTTCGCGCCGACCGGGATAAACGTGCCGAGGAACGGGCTCTGGTTCTTGGGGTCAGCGACGAAGTTGAGGTTGTCGGCGACCAGGGTGGGCGTGACCTCGGTGCCGTCGGCACAGGTGATGCCCTCGGCGAGCGTGAGGTCGACCTGGGTGCCCTCAGCGGTCCACTCGGTGGCCAGCGCCGACTCGATCGCACCGGTCTCGGCGTTGACGCTGACGAGCGCGTCGTAGGCGAACTGGGTGACCGCGAAGAGGCCGCTGCCGGCGCCCATCTGCGGGTCCAGGTTGCCCGGGTCCGAGGCCAGGGACATCGTGAACGTGCCGCCGTCGACGACCTCACCTCCGCCTCCCTTCGGCGAGTCCGGGTCGTCGCTTCCTCCGCAGCCGGCGAGGAGAGCAGTGGTGACGCACAGGCCTAGAGCAGTGGCGGTCAGCTTCATGGGCGGGTCCTCTGGTTTGCCGAGTTGGTTGACATGGAGCGGGTGCTGCGGAGCTGGTGAGGGTCAGGAGCCGGCGCGACGTACGGCACGCCCGACGTGGAGGTAGAGCGCGTGGCCCTCGCCGTCGTCACCGAGGAACGCGTGGGGCATGTGCATGCCACGGTCGGCCTCGAGCGGGATCAGGCTGTCGTCGGCGTAGTGGACGAGCTCCTTGCGCTCGGGCTTCTCGCCCATCTCCTCGGCGATGCCGCTCGGCGTCAGGTCCATCCAGATCCGGCCGTCGTCAGCCTGGGAGATGTCGATGTCGAACACCTCGGCGGAGTAGCGGCCGACGAAGCGGGTGGCGTCGAAGGGCTGGGGGTCGGCCGGCGGGGTGGGCAGCGCCGGCAGGCCGACGCCGGCGAGCGCCTCGAGCACGTGGGAGAAGAACTCGCGGTAGATCGAGATGACGTCACCGCCGTTGGTGAGCAGGACGATCGCCACGCCCTTCTCCGGTAGGACGCGGAGGAAGGCCGACTGGCCGATGGTCCCGCCGTCGTGGCCGATGATGAAGCTGCCGGAGCCCGCGGGGGTCTCGAAGAGCTCCCAGCCCAGGCCCCAGTGGGTGCCCATCAGGCCGAGCTCGGGGAGCTTGACCTGCGGCTCCTGCATGGCGGCGACGGTCGCGGCCTCCAGGACGCGGGTGCCGTCGGCGGCCACCCCGCCGTCCATGTGCATCTTGGCGAACGCGACCAGGTCGCGCGGGCGCATGGCCAGCATCGACCCGGCCGGGATGTTGGACCGGACCAGGGCCCAGATCGGCGCCGCCTCGAAGGGTGCGTCGGGCTCGGGCTGGAGGTGGCCGACCGCGGCGCGGTGCAGGATCGCCTCGTAGGGGCTGGTCGCGACGTGGGTGAGGCCGAGCGGCGTGATCAGGTGGTCGCGCAGGCAGGCGTCGAACGGCTTCTCGCGCAGCACCTCGACCAGGCGCCCGAGCACGGTGTAGCCGGCGTTGTTGTAGGAGAACAGCTCGTCCGGCGGGAAGAGCTGGGGCACCTCGTGCAGGACGTCGAGGTACTTCTCGACGCAGTCGTCGCCGACGCCGGTGTCGGTGAAGATGTCGCCCTCGAAGCCGGCGGTGTGCCTGAGCAGCTGGCGGGTCGTGATCTTCACCGCGGCCGACTCGTCGGCGATCTTGAACGCCGGCAGGTAGGTGCGGATCGGCAGCTCGAGGTCGAGCTTGCCTTCCTCGACCAGCTGCATGACCAGCGTCGCGGTCCACACCTTGGTGATGGAGCCGATCTGGAAGACCGAGTCGGCGGTGGCCTCGACCCCGGTGGTCTTGCTCAGGACGCCGGCGGCGGCATCGATGACCTTGCCGTCGGCCAGCACGGCCACGGCGGCGCCGGGCACGTCGTACTTCTCGATCAACGCCGGCAGGTTCTCGGCGATCCAGGTCTCGACGGCCTCAAGTGTCATGCAGGTCACGCTAAGGACGACCGGGGGGCGCCGTGTTCGTCCGCGGTGACAAGGAGGGCGCGGGCGCTCCGTCCGCTGGCACAACCCCTGGCGTCAGGGCAGGACGTCGAAGCGGATCCCCGCCGCCTGGAGCCGGGCGAGGAGCTGGTCGCCCATCGCCTGGGCCGTGGTGACCTGGCCGGCGGTGGTGGGGTTGTCGTCGAAGGCCAGGCACAGCGCCGACTCGGCCAGCATCTTGGCGGTCTCGCCGTAGCCGGGGTCGCCGCCGGAGACCCGGGAGTGGACCGTGCGGCCGTCGCCCTCGCCGACGAAGTCGACGGTGAACCACGACTTCTCGCGCTTGCGCTCGTCGGGGCCCTCGCCCTGCTTGATCCGGCCCAGCAGCAGGTTGCGCAGCGGCTTGACCTGCGCCGACAGCGCGATCGCACCGACGCCGGCCGCGCCGCCCGCGGCGTAGCGCAGGGTCTTGGTGCCGGCGAAGTGGGAGTAGCGGAACTTCGGGCCGTACGACGCCAGCGCGGCGCCCGAGCGGGCCACCACGAACGGGTCGATCGTCGGCATCGGGAGCAGCCAGAAGCCGAGCTGCCCGTCGCGGTGGGGCTTGCCCGCGACCGCGCGCGAGGACCGGCCGCCGGCCGGCTTCGGCTCGACCCGGCGGCGGGCCGAGGAGGCGTCCTTCATCTGCTTGGGGCGCGACATCGCGTTCATCGCGGAGTGGAACGTGCCGCCGGAGAACATCCCGCTGGCCCGGACGACACCGCGCACCGTGACCGGGCCGGAGGCCGCGAGCTGCTGGACGGTGAACAGCGCGCCCAGGTCGTGCGGGATGGAGTCGAAGCCGCAGGCGTGGACGATCCGGGCGCCGGTGCGCTCGGCGGTCGCGTGGTGGGCGACGTACATCCGGTCGACGAACTCGGGCTCGCCGGTCAGGTCGACGTAGTCGGTGCCGGCCTCGGCGCAGGCGGCGACCAGTGGCTCGCCGTGCTCGAGGTAGGGACCGACCGTCGTGATGACGACCCGGGTGCGGGCCGCCACGGCCGCGAGCGAGGCCGGGTCGGTGACGTCAGCGTGGATCAGCTCGAGCTTCTCGAGCGCCGGGTCGATGGCGGCGAGCCGGGCGCGCACGCGCTCGAGCTTCTCGGGACTACGGCCGGCCAGGGCCCACCGCAGGCCGTCGGGGCCGTGCTCGGCGAGGTACTCGGCGGTGAGACCGCCGGTGAAACCGGTGGCGCCGAAGACGACGAGGTCGAGGTCGCGGGACTTGTCCGGGGTCGGCATGACGTCATCGTGGCACTCCCGGGGAGGACGATGGAACCGGGTCCACGTCCCGCCTCGTCGTACCCAGCATTGCCCCTCACCGAAGACCCAGCAGCGGAGACAGCACCGACCGATGGACCATGACGCAGAGTTCGCCGCCTACGCGGAGGAGAGTTGGGGCGCCCTCGTGCGGTCCGCGGTGTTCCTCGGCTGCCGGCTGCCCGAGGCCGAGGACCTCGCGCAGACGACGCTGACCCGCTGCTACGCCGCGTGGGACCGGGTCCGCGCCGCCGACAACCGCGACGCCTACGTCTACCGGATGCTGGTCAACTCCCTGCGCGACAGTCGGCGCCGTCGCTGGTGGGGCGAGCACGCGACCGACCAGGTCCCCGAGGCACCGTTGCGCGGCGTACGACGCGACCCGACCGCCGACGTCGACACCGCCGACGCGATCCACCGCGCGATGGCGGGGCTGAGCAAGGTCAACCGGGAGGTCGTGGTGCTGCGCTACTTCGCCCAGCTCACCGAGCAGCAGACCGCCGAGGCGCTCGGGGTGCCGGCCGGCACCGTCAAGAGCCGCCTCTCGCGGGCGCTCGCGCAGCTCGCCTCCGACAGCCACCTGGCGGGCTTCACCGAAGGACTCAACTCAAGGAGGGGCCCATGAACGACCTCGAGCGCCTCTGGGACGACCTGCCGGTCGGGCCCGCGCCGGTCGCCGACATCCTGCGCGACGGCCGGAACGCCGCCCCCCGGCCGCGGGGCCGGGTGCGGCCCTTCGTGAGGCCGATGCTGCGGGTCGCCGTGCTCGGCGGCATCGCGGCCGCGTTCGTCGCCGGCACCCTCGTCGACCGTCCGCTGGGCGACACCCCGCCCACCGGCCCCGGTGGCGACCGGGTGGTGGTGACTCCCGGTGATGCGGTCACCCCCGCCGCGTTCCACGGCGACCTCCAGCCCGCGGCGTCCTGCGAGGCGCTGCGCCGGCACTACGTCGCGCAGGCGCTGGAGCTGGTCGGCCCCTACGGCTGGGACGCCTACTACCCGCACCTCGCCCGCTTCGGGAGGGTGTTCGCCCGGGACTACGCCGCGATCCCGGCTGCGGGCCAGGTCGCCGCGTACAAGGCGAACTCCCGGGGCCCCCAGACCAGCCACCAGCTGAGCAGCGAGACCGGTACCAACGTCCAGGAGGCCGGCGTCGACGAGCCGGACTCGGTCAAGACCGACGGCGAGCGGCTGCTGCGGCTCGACGACTCCGAGCTGACGACGTACGACGTGACCGGCGAGGAGGTCACCGAGCTCGGGTCGCTCGACCTCGGCGACCTGCGCAACGGCGAGATCATGCTGGCCGGTGACACCGTGGTCGCGCTCGGCAACCCGGGACGGCGCCTCGGTGCCACCCGGGTGGTGACGGTCGACGTCTCCGAGCCCGCCTCCCCCGCCCTGGTGGAGACGGTCGACTACAACAGCCCGCTGGTGACCGCGCGCCAGCACGCCGGCGACATCCGCCTCGTGCTCCAGGCCGGCCTGCCACACCTCGACTTCGTCGAGCCCGCCGGCCGCCGTACCGGCCCGCTCCGGGAGCGGCTCCAGGACGCCCGGGAGGCCAACCGGAAGATCGTGCGCGAGTCGACGCTCGCCGACTGGGTCCCGCGCGTCGTGCGCGACGGCGGGCAGTCTGAGCAGCTCGTCGACTGCGACCGGATCGCGGTCCCGCGGGCCGACCTCGCGCTGGACACGATGGCGGTGGTGGGCTTCTCCGCCGAGACGCCCTCCGAGCTCGACGCGCTCGGGGTGGCCGGCGCCGCGCCGATGGTCTACGAGTCGCCCGACCACCTCTACCTCGCGACGCAGAGCGACTCGTTCGGGTTCGGGTTCTGGCCCGTCTCCCGCAAGGCCGGCTTCGACTCGGGTGTCACGCACGTCTTCGACTTCGCGCTCGACGGCGCCGGGGCGTCGTACGTCGGCTCCGGCGAGGTCGAGGGGTCGCTGGCGGACCGCTGGTCGATGGACGAGCACGACGGCGTGCTGCGGCTCGCGGTCGGCCCGACGTCCGAGACCGGCAACTTCAACTCGATCGTGACGCTGCGGGCCGAGGGCGACGAGCTGGTCGAGATCGGCCGGCTCGACCGGCTCGGGGTCGGCGAGCAGATCCAGTCGGTCCGGTGGTTCCGAGGGCTGGCGATCCTGGTGACCTACCGCCAGGTCGACCCGCTCTACGCCGTCGACCTCACCGACCAGACCGCACCTCGACTGGCCGGGGAGCTCAAGATCCCCGGCTTCTCGGAGTACCTCCACCCGCTCGGCCGGCACTGGATGGTCGGCATGGGGCAGGGTCGGGGCGAGGGGCGCGGCTGGGGAGCCCAGGTGTCGCTGTTCAACGTCTCCGACCTGGCGCGACCGCAACGGCTCGACGTCCTCGAGTACGCCACCGGCAGCGATGCCCGGGCCGGCGACGACCCCCGCCAGTTCACCTGGCTGGGCCAGGAGCGGGTCGCGCTCACCGTGATCTCGCGCTATCGCACCGGCTGGGTGTCGGTGCTGTCCTTTGACGGCGGCGTGATCACCAACCGGATGGTCGAGGTCGAGCACGGTCGCGACGTCGACGACGTACGCCTGGTCCCGCTGCCCGACGACAAGGTCGCCCTGGTGACCGGCGAGGACGTCGAGTTCTTCGGCCTCTGAGCGTTGACCCGCCCGAAACTCACGCCAGACCACGTTGACCCGCCCGAAAGTTTCGGGCGGGTCAACGTGTGGGGCGACGTAAACTCGAGCGCATGTGCCGCAACATCCGACCCCTCAACAACTTCGAGCCGCCGGCCTCGCGCGACGAGGTCACGGCCGCTGCGCTCCAGTTTGTCCGCAAGGTCAGTGGTACGACGAAGCCGTCACAGGCCAACCAGGCGGTCTTCGACCAGGCCGTGCGCGAGATCGCGCACCTCACCCAGCACCTGCTCGACGACCTGGTGACGACTGCTCCGCCCAAGGACCGCGACGTCGAGGCGGCCAAGGCGCGCGCCCGCGCCGAGCTGCGCTACGCCCGATGACGTCCGACCGGTGACCGACGCCCTCGACCTGCTGCGCTCACGCCCGCTCGTCGTGCTCACCGGGGCCGGGCTCTCGACCGACTCCGGCATCCCCGACTACCGCGGTCCCGGTTCGCCGGCCCGCGCGCCGATGACCTACCAGGAGTTCGTCGCCACCCCCGACGCCCGACAGCGCTACTGGGCGCGCAGCCACCTCGGCTGGGGGCGGATGCGCCACGCCGCGCCCAACGACGGGCACCGCGCCCTCGCCGCGCTCGACCCCGAGCTGCTGATCACGCAGAACGTCGACGGCCTCCACGAGGCGGCCGGGTCGCGGCGGCTGGTCGCGCTGCACGGCCGGATCGCCGACGTGGTGTGCCTCGGCTGCCGGGAGACGTCGTCCCGGGTCTCGCTCCACGAGCGGCTGACGGCGCTCAACCCCGGCTTCGCCTCGCGTCATGCGGCGGCGGAGGTCCGGCCGGACGGCGACGTCGACCTCGACGACACGGCCGGCTTCGTCGTCCCGTCGTGCGGGGGGTGCGGCGGGGTGCTCAAGCCGGACGTGGTGTTCTTCGGCGAGAACGTCCCCGCGCCCCGCGTCGAGCGCTGCTACGCCGCGGTCGACGGCTTGGCGTCCTCAGGCGGTGCGCTGCTGGTCGCCGGGTCGAGCCTCACGGTGATGAGCGGCTTCCGGTTCGTACGACGGGCCGCGCGCGCCGGGGTACCGGTGGTGATCGTCAACCGCGGCGTGACCCGCGGCGACGACCACGCGACGTACAAGCTCGACGTGGGCTGCTCGGAGTTCCTCAGCGAGCTCGCCGCCGCCTGAGGACGCACCTCACAGCTTCCGGACGAAGATGTGGTCGGCGGCCTCGGGCGCGATCTCGGCGGTCTCGCCGCCGGAGCCGACGAGCACGCCGTCGGGGGTGGCGACGACGGTGATCGACTTGTCGGGAAGGGCGCCGACGCGGCGCATGGCGCTCATCAGCGACTCGTCCTTCTGCATCTCCTCGGAGATCCGGCGCACGAGCACCCGGCTCTCGTCGGTGCCGGCGGCCTGGGTCAGCGACTCGACGCCGTCCATGAAGTCCTCGCCGACCACGGACTGGCCGAGCTCCTCGAGCCCCGGGATCGGGTTGCCGTAGGGCGACTCGGTGGGGTGGTCGAGCAGCTCGAGCAGGCGCCGCTCGACGGTCTCGGACATGACGTGCTCCCAGCGGCACGCCTCCTCGTGGACGAGCTCCCAGTCGAGGCCGATCACGTCGATGAGGAGTCGCTCGGCGAGGCGGTGCTTGCGCATCACGCGGGTGGCGAGCTGCAGGCCGACCTCGGTGAGCTCGAGGTGGCGGTCGCCCTCGACGGTGAGCAGGCCGTCGCGCTCCATGCGGGCCACGGTCTGCGAGACCGTCGGTCCGCTCTGGTGGAGACGCTCCGCGATGCGGGCACGCAGCGGCACGATGCCCTCCTCCACGAGCTCGTAGACGGTGCGGAGGTACATCTCGGTGGTGTCGATCAGGTCGCTCACGCCGCCCATTCTTACCCATGTGTGTGTGCCTGGCATCGTGGAGACCTATGCCTGCCGTGATGTGGTTCCGCCGCGACCTCCGCCTCCGGGACAACCCGGCTCTCCTCGAGGCCTGCGCCGACGGCGCGGTGCTGCCGCTGTTCGTGCTCGACCCGGCTCTCTGGGAGCCGGCCGGCCCCGCGCGCCGCGCCTACCTGGCCGCGTCCCTGCGCTCGCTCGCCGGCGACCTGCCGCTGGCGGTCGTGACCGGCGATCCCGTACGTCGGGTCGTGCAGGCGGCCGTCGAGGTCGGCGCCGAGCGGGTCCATGTCGCCGCCGACTTCGGGCCCTACGGCCACGCCCGTGACCTCGCGGTCGAGCAGGCGCTCGCCGAGGCCGGGGTCGAGCTGGTCCGCACCGGATCGCCGTACGCCGTGGCGCCGGGACGGGTGACCAGCGGCGCCGGCACCCCCTTCAAGGTGTTCACGCCCTACTCCAAGGCGTGGGCCGACCACGGCTGGCGCGACCCCGTCGACCCTCCGCCCGACCCCACCTGGCTCGGCCTGGCCGAGACCGCCGACCTCCCCGACGCGGAGGCCGAGGGGGTCGAGCTCCCCGAGGCCGGCGAGGCCGCGGCCCGCCGGCAGTGGGCCGGCTTCCTCGACCGCGTCGGCGACTACGGCGACGACCGGGACCGGCCGGGCGTCGACGGCACCTCCCGGATGTCGCCGCACCTCAAGTGGGGCGAGGTCCACCCGCGCACCCTGCTGGCTGACCTCGCGCGCCTGCGCAGCGACGGTGCCGCGACCTACCGCAAGGAGCTGGCGTGGCGGGAGTTCTACGCCGACGTCCTGTTCGCGCACCCCCACTCGGCGCGCGACTACCTCAAGCCCGACTACGCCCGGATGCGCTACGACGACCCGGCCGACCACCTCGAGGCCTGGTGCCAGGGCCGCACCGGCTTCCCGGTCGTCGACGCCGGGATGCGCCAGCTGCGCGCCATCGGCTGGATGCACAACCGGGTCCGCATGATCGTCGCCAGCTTCCTGGTCAAGGACCTGCACGTCGAGTGGCAGCACGGCGCGCGTCACTTCATGCACTCGCTGGTCGACGGCGACCTCGCCTCCAACCAGCACGGCTGGCAGTGGGTGGCGGGCAGCGGCACCGACGCGTCGCCGTACTTCCGGGTCTTCAACCCCACGACCCAGGGCCGCAAGTTCGACCCGGACGCCACCTATGTCCGACAGTGGGTGCCCGAGCTCGCGGACCTGCCCGAGGGGGCCGACCCCCACGACCCGAGCCCGGCCGACCGCGACGAGGTCGGCTACCCGCAGCCGATCGTCGACCACGCCGCCGAGCGCCGCGAGGCCCTGGCCCGCTATGAGGAGATCCGATGAGCGCCACCGACGAGCTGCTCGTGCCGCGGCGCTTCCGCGGCCCCGACCCGTCCGGCAACGGCGGCTGGACCGCCGGCGCCCTGGCCGCGCTGCTCCCCCACGACGCCGACCGGTGTGTGTCGTGGCCGGCAGTCACGGTGGCGCTGCGGCAGCCGCCGCCGCTCGACGTCCCGATGCCGGTCACGGTGTCCGCCGACGGCGCGCACATCGCGTCGTACGACGGCAGCCCGGTGGCGCAGGCACGCTTCGCCGACCACGACCTCGAGCCGGTCGCCCCGGTCGGTGCCGACGAGGCCCGCGCCGCCGAGGCGGCCTACCCCGGCCTGCGCTCCCACCCCTTCCCCGGCTGCTTCGCGTGCGGCACCGACCGCGAGGCGGGTGACGGCCTGCGGATCTTCCCGGGCGAGGTGACGCCGCAAGGCGACACGGTCCGGGCCGCGGCGACCTGGACGCCGCACCCGAGCCTGGCCGAGGACTGGCGCGAGTACCGCGACGACGTACGTCATGCGTCGCTGCCGGTGACCTGGGCGGCGCTCGACTGCGTGGGCGCGTGGGCCGGTGACATGGCGGACCGCCCGATGGTGCTCGGGACGATGACTGCGAGGATCGACGCTCTGCCGGTGATCGGAGAGGAGCACGTGGTGATCGGAGCCGCCCGCGGCCAGGAGGGCCGCAAGACGTTCACGGCGTCCACGCTGTACGACGCCGACGGGCGCGTGGTCGCGGTCGCCGAGCACGTGTGGATCACGGTCGACCCGGCGGCGTTCGCATGAGCGAGTGGTGGCGGCACGCGGTCGTCTACCAGGTCTACGTGCGCAGCTTCGCCGACTCCGACGGCGACGGCATCGGTGACCTGCCGGGCATCACCTCCCGCCTCCCCTACCTGCGCGACCTCGGCGTCGACGCGGTCTGGGTGACGCCCTTCTACCGCTCGCCGCAGCTCGACCACGGCTACGACGTCGCCGACTACCTCGACGTCGACCCCATGTTCGGGACGCTGGCCGACGCCGACGCGCTGGTCACCCAGGCGCACGACCTGGGCCTGAAGGTGATCGTGGACCTGGTCCCCAACCACACCTCCTCCGAGCACGCGTGGTTCCAGGCGGCGCTGGCCGCCGAGCCGGGCAGCCCCGAGCGCGCCCGCTACCTCTTCCGCACCGGCCGCGGCGAGGGCGCGAGCGAGCCGCCCAACAACTGGCGCTCGGTCTTCGGTGGCCCGGCCTGGACCCGGGTCGGCGACACCGACCAGTGGTACCTCCACCTCTTCGACACCAGCCAGCCCGACCTCGACTGGCGCAACCCCGAGATCCCGGCGATGTTCGAGAAGGTCCTGCGCTTCTGGCTCGACCGCGACGTCGACGGCTTCCGGATCGACGTGGCCCACGGCCTGCTCAAGGAGGAGAGCCTGCGCGACCAGCGCGGCCAGGCTCCGGTCTCCGACCACTTCGAGGTCGGCGGACACCTCGACGACGAGCCGATGTGGGACCAGCCCGAGGTCCACGAGGTCTACCGCCAGTGGCGCCGGATCCTGGCGGAGTACGACGGCGACCGGATGGCGGTCGCCGAGGCCTGGACCAGCACGGTGGAGGCCAACGCGCTCTACGTCCGCCCCGACGAGCTGGACCAGGCGTTCAACTTCGACTGGGTGATGGCGCCCTGGTCGGCGAAGGCGTTCGCCGACGTCATCGACTCGACCCTGCCCGCCTTCACGGCCGTGTCCGGCACGCCCACGTGGGTGCTGAGCAACCACGACGTGCAGCGCCACGCCACCCGCTACGGCGGCGGCGAGGTCGGCCGGGCGCGTGCCCGCGCCGCCACGCTGCTGTCGCTCGCGCTGCCCGGCTCGGCCTACCTCTACCAGGGTGAGGAGCTCGGCCTCGAGGAGGTCGACGTCGCCCCCGACGACCGCCAGGACCCGTCCTGGTTCCGCACCGGCGAGCCCGGCCGCGACAGCTGCCGGGTGCCGATCCCGTGGGTCGGCTCCGAGCCGCCCTACGGCTTCGGTCCGGGGGCCGGCCAACCGTGGATCCCGCAGCCCGACGACTGGGCGCCGCTGACCGTCGACGCCCAGGAGGGTGACCCCGGCTCGACGCTGGAGTTCTACCGCAAGGCGCTCTCTGCGCGCCGGGCCGTGGCCCGCGACGCGGGTGACGCGGTCGACGTACACCTCGACGGCGACGTGCTGTCCGTACGCCGGGGTGGCCTGACCGTGGTGGTCAACTGCGGGAGTGCGCCCACCGCCCTGCCCGCGGGTGACGTCGTGATCGCGTCCGGGCCGGTCGGCGACGACCTCCCGCACGACACGGCCGTGTGGGTCAGCTCGGCGGGTTGAGCGCCGCGTTGTAGTGGCCGAGCTCGCGGGCGAACGCCGCGAGCCTTTCGTCGGACCAGTCGCCGAGACGGTCGTCGAGCCACCGCCGGCGCTCCTCCCCGACGGCCTCGAGCCGGCGTACGGCCTCGTCGGTAGCGGAGACCAGCGAGGCGCGACCGTCGTCGGGGTCGGTGACCCGGCCGACCAGGTGGAGGTCGACGAGGTGCTGGACCTGGCGGCTGATCGCTCCCTTGTCGATCGCGAAGATCTCCGACATCGACGACGCGCGCAGCGGGCCGTGCTCGGCGACGTAGCCCAGCATCAGGTAGGCCGCCGGCTGGAGGTCCTCGTGGACCAGGAGCGCCCGCTCGGCGATGACCCGCCGGATCCGGCGGATCAGCACGCCCACCTCCTGCTCGAGGTGGCGCAGCGACTCGGCTCTGCCTGCGGGGCTCATCGCGCGGCGGGCTCCTCAGTGGCGGCGGCCGCCGCGGGGTCGTAGTTGGTGGTGCGCAACGGGACCTCCTTGATGAACAGGACACAGACCAGGGCGGCCACGGCGAACGGTACCGACACCAGGAACAGGTGGCCCACCGCGTCACCGAACGACGCCTCGTAGAGCGCCCGGATCGGCGCCGGGAGGGAGTCGAGGTCGGGGATCGAGTGGCTGGCGTGGGCGTCGGGCGTGATGCCCATCGTCTTCAGCCCGTCGCGGACGCTGGTCGAGACCTGGGTGGCCAGGACGGCGCCCAGCGCGGAGACGCCGATCGAGCCACCCATGGACCGGAAGAACGCCACGACCGAGCTGGCCGCGCCCATGTCCTCGATCCGGGTGTTGTTCTGGACCGAGAGCACGAGGTTCTGCATGGTGGCGCCCAGGCCCAGCCCGACCAGCACCATGTAGGCGCCGACCACGGCCAGGTCGGTCTTCTCGTCGATCTGGCCCAGCAGTGCGAGACCGACGATGACCAGGACCATGCCGCCGACCAGCCAGCGCTTCCACAGCCCGGTGTTGCTGATGATCCGGCCGGTGACGATGGACGAGACGAGCAGACCGCCGACCATGGCGATCGACATCAGCCCCGCCTCGGTGGGCGACATGCCGCGAGCGAGCTGGAAGTACTGGCTCAGGTAGACCGTGGCACCGAACATCGCGACGCCGACCATGACCGAGGCGCCCGTCGCGAGCGCCGTCGTACGGTCCCGGAAGAGTCGGAGCGGGATGATCGGGTCCTTGGCGACGCGCGCCTCGACGTAGACGGACGCGGCGATCACCAGGATGCCGGCGGTCACCATCAGCGCGGTGGTGCCCGAGACCCACTCGAACTGCTGGCCGGCGAGCGAGACCCACACCAGCAGGATGCTGACGCCGCCCATGATCAGGGTGGCGCCGAGGTAGTCGATGGTGACCTGGCGCTTGACCACCGGCAGGTGCAGCGTGCGCTGGAGCACCACGAACGCCAGCGCGGCGATCGGCAGGCCGACGAAGAAGCAGCCGCGCCAGCCGAGCGGGCTGTCGACGATCAGGCCGCCGATGAGCGGGCCGCTGACGGTGGCGAGGGCGAAGACGGCGCCGATGTAGCCGGAGTAGCGGCCGCGCTCACGCGGGCTCACCATGGTGGCGATGACGACCTGGACGAGCGCGGTCAGGCCGCCGACGCCGAGGCCCTGGAAGGCGCGGGCGCCGATGAGGACGGCCATGTTGGGCGCGAACGCCGCGACCAGTGAGCCGAGGGAGTAGACGACCAGCGCGGTCTGGACGAGCAGCTTCTTGGAGAACAGGTCGGCGAGCTTGCCCCAGAGCGGGGTGGTCGCCGTCATCGTCAGCAGCGTGGCCACGACGACCCAGGTGTAGCCGGTCTGGCTGCCCCCGAGGTCGGTGACTATGGCCGGCAGCGCGTTGGTGACGACGGTGCTCGAGAGCATCGCGACGAACATCGCGAGCAGCAGGCCGCTGAGGGCCTCCATGATCTCGCGGTGGGTCATCTGCCCCGACTCCTCCGCCGAGGGCGGTCGCGATGCGGGCGGGGTGACGGCCTGTGACACAGGAGCTCGATTCATACCGGTAGAAGGTTGACGAGGGCAACCATATTCCCGGGGGAGGTCCCTGGCAACCGCTGTGTCCCGAGATACTCGCGGCCGCGTTCTCGGGATAGTCCCTAACACCAGGGCTACTAAGAGGTCTCTCATGGGCTCTGGAGTTGGGGACTATCCCGGCGAGACGACTCATGGAGTGGTCGGAAATAGCAGCGACCCGCAGGCGTGGCCTCCGGGAGGAGACCGCTCCGGGGGACGTGATCCCGGATCACCTGCGGGTCGGGTAGCTGCTAGGAATTCGTCAGCAGCCTGTCGGGCGCTTCCACCCGACATGATGCTGGGCTGCTAGCGGGCAGCCACCTCACGCGTCCTCAAAGAATTCATTCTTCGGACCACCTCCTTTCCCGTGTGCGACAACCGTAGGTCGACCCACGGGCCCGGACAAGGGGTTATTTCTCCCGCCCCACCACCCCGCGATCAGGCGAGGGCAGCGGCGAACTGGGAACGGTAGAGCCGGCTGTAGGCACCGTCGGTGGCGAGCAGCTGGTCGTGGGTTCCCTGCTCGACGATCTGCCCCGCCTCCATGACCAGGATCAGGTCGGCGTCGCGGATCGTGGAGAGGCGGTGGGCGATCACGAACGACGTCCGGTCGCTGCGCAGCGCGGCCATCGCGTGCTGGAGCAGCAGCTCGGTACGGGTGTCGACCGACGAGGTCGCCTCGTCGAGGATCAGCAGCGCCGGGTCGGACAGGAAGGCCCGGGCGATGGTGACCAGCTGGCGCTCCCCTGCCGACAGGTTGCCGCCGTCCTCGTCGACCAGGGTGTCGTAGCCGTCGGGCAGCGAGTGGACGAACCGGTCGACGAACGTCGCGCGCGCGGCCTCCAGGATCTCGTCCTCGGTGGCGTCGGGCCGGCCGTAGGCGATGTTGTCGCGGATGGTGCCCTCGAAGAGCCACGTGTCCTGGAGCACCATCCCGATCCGCCCGCGCAGCGCGGCGCGCGGCATCTCGGTGATGTCGACCCCGTCGAGCGTGATCCGTCCGGCGTCGAGCTCGTAGAAGCGCATCACCAGGTTGACCAGCGTGGTCTTGCCGGCACCGGTCGGGCCGACGATGGCCACGGTCTGGCCCGGCCGGGCGACCAGCGAGAGGTCGGAGATCAGCGGCGACTCCACGTCGTACGAGAAGGCGACGTCCTCGAACGCGACCTCCCCGCGGCTGGCGACCGGCTCACCGGTGGCCGCCCGGTCAGGCACCTGCTCGCCGGCGTCGAGCAGCTCGAAGACCCGCTCTGCTGAGGCGACCCCGGACTGGAGGAGGTTCATCATCGAGGCCACGGTGGTGAGCGGCTGCGTGAACTGCCGCGTGTACTGGATGAACGCCTGCACCTCGCCCAGCGAGAGCGAGCCGTTGGCGACGCGGACACCACCGACGACGGCGATCACGACGTAGTTGAGGTTCCCGACGAACATCATCAGCGGCATGATCAGCCCGCTCACGAACTGCGCCCGGAACGACGCCTCGTAGAGCTCGTCGTTCTGCTCGGCGAAGGCGGTCTCCACCTCACGCTGGCGGCCGAAGACGGTGACCAGCGCGTGCCCCGAGAAGGTCTCCTCGATGTGGGCGTTGAGCTTGCCCGTACGGCGCCACTGGGCGATGAACTGCCCCTGCGAGCGCTTCATGATCTTGGCCGTCGCGTACATCGAGACCGGCACCGACACCAGGGCGATCAGCGCCAGCGTCGGCGAGATCCAGAACATCATCGACAGCACGGCCAGCACCGTGAGCAACGAGGTGAGCAGCTGGCTCATCGTCTGCTGCAGGGTCTGGCTGATGTTGTCGATGTCGTTGGTGACCCGGCTGAGCAGCTCGCCGCGCGGCTGCCGGTCGAAGTACTCCAGCGGCAGCACATTGACCTTGTCCTCGACGTCGGAGCGCATCCGGCGCACGGTGCTCTGCACGACGTCGTTGAGCAGGTAGCCCTGGAGCCAGCCGAGCACGGACGCGCCGGCATAGATGGCGAGTACGCCGACGAGCACGTCGCGCACGCCGTCGAGGTCGATCGGGCGCTGCGCGAGGTAGCCGTCGAAGATCAGGTCGGTGGCGTGCCCGAGCAGCCGCGGTCCGAGCGCCATCAGGCTGACGCTGACGACCGCGAGCAGGACGACCGCGATCGCCTTGGCGCGCTCGGGCGACATCTGCGCGACCAGCCGCTTGGCGGACGGTCCGAAGGTCATCGCCTTCTGCCCGACCATGCCGCCGTGCATCGGGCCGCGACCCGGGCCACCGATGGGCGCCTCGATCCGCTCGGTCTCCTTCATCGTCCCGGCGGGCTTGGGCTGCGCGGGTGTCTCGGTGCTCATGCTGCCTCCTCCGCGCTCAGCTGGGACGCGACGATCTCCTGGTACGTCGGGTTGTCGGCGAGCAGCTCGGTGTGGGTGCCGCGGCCGACGACCCGCCCGTCCTCGAGCACGAGGATCAGGTCGGCGTCGCGGATGGTCGAGACCCGCTGGGCGACGATCACCACGGTGGCGTCGCGGGTGACCGGCCGCAGCGCCGCGCGCAGCCGGGCGTCGGTGGCGAGGTCGAGGGCCGAGAACGCGTCGTCGAACAGGTAGATCTCGGGGCGCCGTACGAGCGCGCGGGCGATCGCGAGCCGCTGGCGCTGGCCGCCGGACACGTTGGTGCCGCCCTGCACGATCGGGGCGTCGAGGCCCTCGGGCATCGCCTCCACGAAGTCGCGCGCCTGCGCGATCTCGAGCGCGCGCCACAGGTCGTCGTCGGTGGCGTCCGGGTCGCCGTGGCGCAGGTTGGTCGCGATGGTCCCGGTGAAGAGGAAGGCCCGCTGGGGCACCAGCCCGATCCGGGGCCAGAGCAGCTCGGGGTCGAGGTCGCGGACCCCGACGCCGTCGACGCGCACCTCGCCGGAGGTCGCGTCGAAGAGCCGCGGCACGAGGTTGAGCAGGGTCGTCTTGCCGGCGCCGGTCGAGCCGATCACCGCGACCGTCTGGCCGGCCCCCGCGCTGAAGCTGATGTCGGACAGCACCGGCTGCTCGGCACCGGGGTAGGTGAAGCCGACGCCGTCGAGCTCCAGGTGACCGCGGCCGGTGACCTCACGGACCGGCTCGGCGGGAGGTACGACGGAGGAGTCGGTGTCGAGCACCTCGGCGATCCGGTCGGCGCACACCGAGGAGCGCGGGATCATCATCAGCATGAACGTGCCCATCATCACCGACATCAGGATCTGCATCAGGTAGCTCAGGAACGCCGTCAGGGCACCGACCTGCATCTGGCCGGCGTCGACGCGCTGGCCGCCGTACCAGATGACCGCGACGCTGGAGACGTTCACGACCAGCATCACCAGCGGGAACATGGTGGCCATCCAGCGCCCCGCCCGCACGGAGACCTCGGTGAGGTCGTCGTTGGCCTTCGCGAACCGGCGGGCCTCGTAGGGCTCGCGCACGAACGCGCGCACCACCCGGATGCCGGTGATCTGCTCGCGCAGCACCCGGTTGACGCCGTCGATGCGCTCCTGGACCAGCCGGAAGCTCGGCACCATCTGGGAGACCACGACGCCGACGGCGAGGAAGAGTGCGGGTACGACGATCGCGAGCAGCCAGGAGAGCCCGAGGTCCTCGCGCATCGCCATCAGGATGCCGCCGACCATCATGATCGGCACCGACACCGCCATCGTGCACGTCATCAGCGCCAGCATCTGCACCTGCTGGACGTCGTTGGTGTTGCGGGTGATCAGCGACGGGGCGCCGAACTGGGCGACCTCGCGCCCGGAGAACGACCCGACCCGGTGGAACACCGCGGCCCGCAGGTCGCGGCCGAACGCCATCGCCGTGCGGGCGGAGAACCACACCGCCACGACCGAGCACGCGATCTGGAGGAGCGAGACGCCGAGCATGACCGCGCCGGTGCGCAGGATGTAGTCGGTGTCGCCGACCGCCACGCCCTCGTCGATGATGTCGGCGTTGAGGCTCGGCAGGTAGAGCATCGCGACCGTGGCCGTGAACTGGAGGACCACGATCACGGCCAGCCAGGTGCGGTAGGGCCGCAGGTAGGTGCGGAAGATCCGGAGCAGCATCAGTCCCTCTTTCGGAGCCCGAGCAGGACCGTGTCGACGATCTGGTCGGGGGTGAGCAGGCGCCCGTCGGCGACCTTCTGGTGACTGCCTGCGAAGGTCAGCAGGCGCAGGACGTGGACGAAGTGGTCGACGGGTACGGCGAGCTGGTCGGCGTCGTCGCCGACGACGCCGGCGAGCAGCGCCTCGAGGCGCACCCGCCAGGCCTCGTGCTCGGCGGAGTCGTGCAGGTGGTGGGGCGGGCCGACGAGCTCGACCTTCTGCATCAGCTCGAAGGTGGCCCGGAAGCGCTGTTGGAGGATCGCCACGAGGTTGACCAGGCGGCTGCGCAGCGGCTGGGTCGGGTCGATGCCCTCGATCCGCGCGACGACGTCGCCGGGCTCGAACGCCCGGGCGAGCGCGGCGTCGACCAGCTCGTCCTTGGAGTCGAAGACCCGGAAGATCGTGCCCTCGGCGACCTTCGCCGCCTCCGCGATCTGGCGGGTGGTCACCGCCCGTCCGTGGACGCGCAACAGCCGCAAGGTCACATCGGTCAGCGCGGAGCGTCGCTCCTCGGCGGACATCGGTCGGGCTCGGGCCATGTCCGTCAGCCTAAGTGAGTGAGCACTCACTCACAAGTTGGTCAGGCCGGCTGGGCGCGAGGTACGAGCGCACGGCCGAGGCTGTCCAGGTCGAGCAAGCGACACGACCGAGGCACGAGGTCGTGTCAGCGCGTCGAGACCCGGCTGCCTTCGCACACGATCACGGTGCCAGCCGCTCCGCGACCCAGCCTCCGTCGGCACGCCGGTAGGCGAGGCGGTCGTGCAGCCGCCCGCGCCGTCCCTGCCAGAACTCCACGACCTCGGGGCGCACGAGGTAGCCGCCCCACTCGTCCGGGACCGGGACCGTCACGTCGTCCGGGAAGCGGCGCTCCACCTCGTCGTACGCCGCGTCCAGCTCCTCGCGGCCGGCCACGGCGCGCGACTGGTGCGACGCCCAGGCGCCGAGCTGGGAGGGGCGCGGCCGGGAGGCGAAGTAGGCCTCGACCTCGTCGCGCGGCAGCAGCTCGGCGACCCCCTCGACCCGGACCTGGCGCTCGAGCAGGTGCCAGGGGAACGCCAGCGCGCAGTGCGGGTTGCCGGCCAGGTCGCGGCCCTTGCGCGACGCGATGTTGGTGAAGAACCGGAAGCCCTCGTCGTCGTAGCCCTTGAGCAGCACCATCCGCACGGACGGTCGGCCCTCCGGCCCCACCGTGGCGAGGTCCATGGCGTTGGGTTCGTGCAGGTTCGCCGCGAGAGCGTCGGCGAACCAGCGCCCGAACATCCCCATCGGGTCGGAAGCCAGGTCGGCTTCGAAGAGCCCGCCGGCGGCGTACTCCTGACGCAGGCCGGCGAGGTCGGCGTCGTCGTGTGTGTTGTCGCCCATGCCCGGCAATCTAGGCCGTGGGGCACAATGCCTGCGGCACGCCCACTCCCTCGGGCGTCAGACAGAGGAGTCGCCGGATGACCGAGGTACACCACGGGCTGGAGGGCGTCGTCGCCTTCGAGACCGAGATCGCAGAGCCCGACAAGGAAGGCTCCGCGCTCCGCTACCGCGGTGTCGACATCGAGGAGATCGTCGGTCGGGTCCCGTTCGAGAACGTGTGGGGACTGCTGATCGACGGCAGCTACGACCCGGGCCTGCCGGCCGCCGAGCCCTACAACCTCGCGGTCCACACCGGTGACGTGCGCGTCGACGTGCAGGCCGCCGTGGCGATGCTCGCACCGGCGTTCGGCTTCGGCCAGACCTACGACATCTCCGACGAGCAGGCCCGTGAGGACCTCAGCCGGGTCGCCGTGATGGTGCTGTCGTACGCCGCGCAGTCCGCGCGTGGGCTCAGCCAGCCGGTCGTCCCGCAGCGCCTCGTCGACCAGGGCGCCACCCTCGCCGAGAAGTTCTTGATCCGCTGGAAGGGCGAGGCCGACCCCAAGCACGTCAAGGCGATCGACGCCTACTGGTCCTCGGCCGCCGAGCACGGCATGAACGCGTCGACGTTCACCGCCCGCGTGATCACCTCGACCGGTGCCGACGTCGCGGCCGCGTTCTCCGGCGCGATCGGCGCCATGAGCGGCCCGCTGCACGGCGGCGCGCCCGCTCGGGTGCTGACGATGATCGAGGCCGTCGAGGAGATGGGCGACGCGACCAAGTACGTCAAGGGTCTGCTCGACTCCGGCGAGCGGCTGATGGGCTTCGGCCACCGCGTCTACCGCGCCGAGGACCCGCGCGCCCGCGTGCTGCGTCGTACGGCGAAGGAGCTCGGCGCGCCGCGCTACGAGGTGGCGCACGAGCTCGAGAAGGCCGCGCTGGCCGAGCTGCGCGAGCGCCGCCCCGACCGGGTGCTCGAGACCAACGTGGAGTTCTGGGCCGCGATCGTCCTCGACTTCGCCGAGGTGCCCGCCAACATGTTCACGTCGATGTTCACCTGTGCCCGCACCGGCGGCTGGTCGGCGCACATCCTCGAGCAGAAGCGCACCGGCCGTCTGATCCGGCCCTCCGCCGTCTACTTCGGCCCGGCCCCTCGCCCGGCCAGCGAGGTGCGTGGCTGGAAGGACGAGTGGGCCGGCTGAGCCGTGCTGCATGGGACGCCGAGGCCGAGGCGTTCGACGACGAGCCCGACCACGGCTTGCGTGATCCCGTCGTCCGGGAGGCGTGGCGCGCACTGCTGCTGTCGGTGCTGCCGGAGGCTCCCGGCCGGGTGGCCGACCTCGGCTGCGGCACCGGCACGCTGGCGCTGCTGCTCGCCGAGGAGGGGTACGTCGTCGACGGCGTCGACTTCTCCCCGGAGATGGTGCGTCGCGCGCGGGCCAAGGCCACCGGCACGACCGGCGTGACCTTCGTGGTCGCAGATGCCGCCGAGCCGCCGCTCACGCCGGCGACGTACGACGTGGTGCTGTGCCGCCACGTCCTCTGGGCGCTGCCCGACCCGGCCGCGGCCCTGGCCCGGTGGCGCGGGCTGCTTGCGCCCGGCGGCCGGGTCGTCCTCATCGAGGGCAGCTGGTCGACCGGCGCCGGCCTCACGGCGGACGAGACCGTCGCACTGGTCGAGGGTTCGGGGATGCGGGCCGAGCTGAGGCGGCTGCCCGAGGCCGTCTACTGGGGCCGCGAGATCACCGACGAGCGCTACCTGGTCGTCGGGGCCTGACCTCAGCCCCGACTGGTGCGGCGGAGGTACTCCACGCCCCGCGGCGACAGGTCGTAGCCGACGTCGTAGCTGCGGGTGAGGCCGAGGTTCTTGAGCTTGCGGACGTCGATCTTGAACGGGTCGCGCTCGCGGCCGACCTCGGCGGCCAGGTCGGGTGCCCGCACCCGCGGCCGCCGGCCGATCAGCTCGAGGGTCTGCCGGGTCCACGGGCCGTGGCTGCTGGCGCGGTCGAGCCGCGCCAGCCGGGCGTCCAGCGCGGCCACGTCGTCGTCGGTCAGGTCGGCGTCCTCGCGCAGCGCGATGCGCGGGTCCTCGCCGACCCACGAGAGCCGCACGCGGTACGTCGCCAGGCTGGCGTCGGGTGCCAGGCGGGCGCGCAGCCGGTCGGCGTCCGGGTGGCCGGCGCGCACCGCCTCCTCGTCGGTGATCGCGTCGGCATCGACCACGCTCACCTCCTCGACGCGAACCACCCCGGCGACCGTCTTGAACGTGCGGCCGGGCTGGACGTCCTGCCGCTTCCAGCGCCGGAACGCGAGGTCCATCGAGCCGTCGGCGACGCCGCGGGCGACCTTCATCGGGAGCAGCACGTGTCCCTCCTCCTCGGTCGAGCTCAGGCGAGTCGCTTGCCGAGCGTGCGGCTGAGCGGTGAGTCACGGTAGTAGCCGAAGCCGGGGACCGCCACGTAGCCCGACGACTCGTAGAGCGCGATCGCCTCGGGCTGCTTCATCCCGGTCTCGAGCACCAGCGCCCGGGCACCCGCCGCGCGCGCCGACTCCTCGAGGTGGGTCAGCATCCGGCGGGCGTGACCCTCTCCGCGCGCCGCGGGCACGACGTACATCCGCTTGATCTCGCAGGTCTCGGTGGTCCCGAAGGCCTCCACGCGGGAGCGCCGCCAGGCGCCGGTGGCGACCGGCACGTCGTTGAGCCAGCCCAGGTAGAAGCTGCCGTGCGGGGGCTCGAACTCCAGTGGGTCGACCGGCGACTCGTCCTGCCCGCCGTAGCGGACGACGTACTCGGCCTGGACGTCGGCGACGAGCCGGACGGCGTCGGGGTGGCCGTAGCCGACTCGCTCGATGCGCACAGTGCCCACGATGGGCTCCTCCGATTTATCCCGACTGCAACCGTGCTGACACAATAGGGACATCCCTGACAGCGTCGTCAGCACCCATCCCTTGCAGTCCATCGCAGCTCGGAAGGTTCCACGTGAGCGACGCCCTCAAGATCCCCGCCGACCTCCTGCCCGCCGACGGCCGCTTCGGCGCCGGCCCGTCGAAGATCCAGACCAGCCACCTCGACGCACTCGCGGCGACCGGCTCGTCCCTCATGGGCACGTCCCACCGGCAGGCCCCCGTCAAGGACACCGTCGGCCGCGTGCGTGAAGGTCTCGCCGCACTGTTCTCGCTGCCCGAGGGCTACGAGGTGGTGCTCGGCAACGGCGGCGCGACGGCGTTCTGGGACATCGCGACGTTCGGGCTGATCCGCGAGCGCAGCCAGCACCTGACGTTCGGCGAGTTCTCCTCGAAGTTCGCCAAGGCCGCGGCCGACGCCCCGTGGCTGGCCGACCCGTCGGTGATCAAGAGCGAGCCCGGCACCCGGCCCGACGCCGTGGCCGAGGACGGTATCGACGTCTACGCCTGGGCCCACAACGAGACCTCGACCGCGGTCATGGCCCCCGTCGTACGGCCCGCCGGCACGACCGCCGACGACGCTCTGGTCCTGGTCGACGCCACCTCGGGCGCCGGCGGCCTGCCGGTCGACCTCAACGAGGTCGACACCTACTACTTCGCCCCGCAGAAGTGCTTCGCCTCCGACGGTGGCCTGTGGATCGCGCTGATGTCGCCAGCCGCTCTGGAGCGCGCCGCGTCGATCGCGGCGTCCGGCCGGCACATCCCGGCGTTCTTCGACCTGCCGACCGCGATCGACAACTCGGCCAAGAACCAGACCTACAACACCCCGTCGGTCGCCACGCTCTTCCTGATGGCCGAGCAGCTGGACTGGATGAACTCCCAGGGCGGCCTCCAGGGCATGGTCGAGCGCACCACCGCCTCCTCGGACGCGCTCTACGGCTGGGCCGAGAAGACGTCGTACACCACGCCGTACGTCGTGGACGCGTCCCACCGCTCGCTGGTCATCGGCACCATCGACTTCGACGACGCCATCGACGCGGCCGCGATCGCCAAGACCCTGCGCGCCAACGGCATCGTCGACACCGAGCCCTACCGCAAGCTCGGCCGCAACCAGCTCCGGATCGCGATGTACCCCGCCATCGACCCCGCCGACATCGAGGCCCTGATCCACTGCATCGACTACGTCGTCGAGCACGGCTGAGTCGTCTCGTCGGGATAGTCCCTAACACCAGAGCTACTGAGAGCCCTCTTAGTCGCCCTCCGGTTGGGGACTATCCCGATTTAACGACCGCGAGGATCTCGTCGTACGTCGACGAGCCGAAGGCGACCAGGCGCGCCTCGGTCACCTGGGTCGGGGTGGTGCGGAGGGTGTCGACGGCGGCCGCGATGGCGTCGTCCTTGGGCCAGCCGTAGACGCCGGCGCTCACCAGCGGGAAGGCGACCGAGCGGGCGCCCAGCTCGTCGGCGACGGCGAGCGCGCGGGAGTAGCAGGACGTCAGCAGCGCACGGTCGGTCTCGCCGGCATGGCGGTTGGGGCCCACGACGTGGATGACCCAGCGCGCCGGGAGGTCGCCGGCCGTCGTCCAGCCCGCGTCGCCGGTGGCCAGGCCGTGCGGGAAGCGGCGTACGCAGTCGTCGAGCACCGCCGGGCCGCCGGCCGCGTGGATGGCGCCGTCCACGCCACCTCCCCCACGCATCCGCCGGTTGGCGGCGTTGACGACCGCGTCGACGTCCTGCCGGGTGATGTCGCCCTCGACGACGGTGACCTCCATCAGCCCGCCCCCATCAGTTCGCCTTCAGCAGCTTGAGGGTGGCGCGCTCGAGGGCGGCCTGGCGCTCGTCGGGCGTGTCATAGGTACGCCGCGTGGTCCCCCGGATCGTCTTGCCTTCCTCGTAGGCCTCGATCACCCGAGGGTCCACGTAGGAGGAACGCGCCAGGGTCGGGGTGTTGCCCAGGAACTCGGAGACCTCCTTCATCGCGCCCGCGACCGCACGCTTGCGTGAGGCCTGGGTCTCGCCGTGCTCCTCGGTCTCGGCGAGCGCGGCCGCGGCCAGCACCGTGGCGTGCCAGGTCCGGAAGTCCTTCGCCGTGACGTCGAGGCCGGTGCTCGTGCGGACGTACTCGTTGACCAGGTCCGGCAGGATCGAGCGCCACGACCGCTCGTCCTTGTAGGCGAGCAGCCGCGGGTCGTCGGCACGACGGCGGCGCATGATCTCGACCGCCTCGATCACGGTGACGTCGTCGATCTCGATGCGGTGGTCGACGCCGGACTTGCCCACGAACGTGAAGACCAGCCGGTCCTGGTGCCGCTTGACGTGGCGCCGCTCGAGCGTGGTCAGCCCGAAGCTGCCGTGGGTGTCGGCGTAGACGTCGTTGCCGATGCGGAAGTAGCCGAGGTCGAGAAGACGCACGGCGGCCGCGCAGGCGCGCTCGAGCGGCATGCCCTCACGACCGAGGTCGGCGACGACCAGCTCGCGGGCCTTGACCAGTGCCCGACCGAACTCCTGCATCCGGTCGAACTTCTCCGCGTCCCGCTTGGCCCGCCAGACCGGGTGGTAGAGGTACTGGCGACGGCCGGCGTCGTCGGTGCCGACCGCCTGGAGGTGGCCGTTCTCGTGCGGAGTCACCCAGACCTCACGCCAGGCGGGCGGGATCACCAGGTCGCGCACCCGCTGGGCGTCCTCCTCGGGCAGCCGGTGGCCGGCCTGGTCGAGGTAGACGAAACCACGACCCGCGCGGCGGCGGGTCCAGCCCGGCTGCTCGGGCGAGGTGCGGCGGAGTCGGGGCACGACGCGACCCTATGACGGTCGACGGCCGCGCCGTCTCACCCGCACGGGTCAAGTGGTGTTGCGGCGACGCATGCTCCAGATGAGCACCACGATCAGGCCCAGGCCCAGCCAGCCGGTGAGGAACCACGGCCAGAAGGGCCGGTCGGTCGACGTGGTCTCGGGCAGCTCGCTGCCTTCGCGGCTCCGCGTCGTGGGCGTGCTGGTGGGCTCGGGCGTGGGCGTCGCGGTCGGCGTGGAGGTCGGCGTGGGCGTCGGCGTGGAGGTGGGCGACGGCGCGGGGGTCACGGCCTCGCGCAGGTCGGCGGGGAGCGCCACCCGGAGCACCGAGGTGAACTGCCCCTCGGTGCTCACGTAGACCGTGCCGTCGGCGCCGACGGCGATCCCCTCGCCCTGCGGCTGGTCGGGGAGGTCCACCTCGCCGATGGGCTCCAGGGACGGGAACGCGAAGACCACGGCCCGGCCGTAGTCGCGCAGGACGAGATGACGGCCGTCGGGGAAGAACGCCCCGTCGGTGACGATCCCGGTGACCGTCCCGAGGGCCTGGAGCCGGTTGGGTCGCGTGCTGCTCGGCTCGCGCGGGGCGGCGTACAACGTCCCGCCGAAGAGCTCCTTGGACGCCACGTAGATCCGGCGCGTGACGGGGTGGACCAGCAGCGCCTCGGCGTCGCGCGGCCCGCCCGGGTAGGTCAGCTCGAACACGTCCGGCGTCACGGCACGGTCGCCGCGCTCGACGGGCACCCGGAGCACGCTCACGGAGTCGCGCTGGCCGGCGTTGTCGCCGATGTCCCCGACCAGCACGCTGTCGCGCCCCCAGGGCGCGACCGCCTCGACATCGGTCGCCTCGCCCCAGGAGGCGCTGCCGACCGTGTCACCCGAGCGGTCCACCACGAACGTGCGACCGTCGTCACCCGAGTCGTTGACGGTGACGAACACCTCACCGCGCGCCACCAGCCCGCTGGACTCGACGATCCGGGCGTCGGTGAACGTCAGCACGACGTCCTTGCGGTCCGCCGGGCCGGCGGCCAGACCGAGCGCGAACGGCACCACCATCGCGCCGGCGAGCAGGCGCTCGACGAGGAGCATCATGCGTCGAGCAGCACGGCCAGGCGGGGCGAGATCCCCCAGAGGGCGACCAGCTCGTCGTACTCCCCGCGCGCACCCTGCCCGGTCGCCGGCGAGCCGGTGCGGACCGCACGGAGCAGCGTGTTGCGGGGCGTGTGCTTGCTCTCGACGAACTGCATGACGTCGACCTTGTAGCCCATCGCCCGCATCAGCGACGACCGCAGCCCGTCGGTGAGGGTGTCGGCCAGGCGCTCGCGGAGGATGCCGTGCCGGGTGAGCATCTCGTAGGGCGCCGGGGTCGGGGTGCTGCGCAGCTGCGCGGCGATGTCGTGGTGGCAGCACGGGGCCGCGAGGACCAGGCTGGCCTGCCACTCGACCGCACGGGCGAGGGCCTCGTCGGTGGCGGTGTCGCAGGCGTGCAGCGCGAGGACGACGTCGGGTGGCGGGTCGAGGGTGACGCCGGAGATCGAGCCGACCACGAAGTCAGCACTGACCCCGAGCTGCGAGGCGATGGCGCTGTTGTGCTCGCGCGACTGCTCTCGTACGTCGACCCCGGTCAGCCGCACCGGCAGCTCGCGGATGCCGGTGAGGAACCGCTCCGCCGCGAATGTGAGGTAGGCGTTGCCGCAGCCGAGGTCGGCGATCCGCAGGGGCTCCTCGGCCGTGGGGCGGCGCAGGTGCCCCTTCTCGATCGCGTCGGTGACCGAGGAGTCGAGCAGCCGGAGGAACTCCTCCACCTGCCGGTACTTCGCCTGCCGGCTCGGCTTCAGCCGCCCCTGGTCGTCGGAGAGGCCGAGCGCCCGGAAGACCGGGTCGCCCTCGTCCAGCAGCCGCGCCTTGTCGCGGTCGTGACCGCGGTCGACCTCGGCCGGCTCGGCGCGGGCGCTGGTGTGGAGCATCGCCTCGAGCTTCTTGGTGACCCGGACCTGGTGGGTCTGGGTCAGGGTGTCGACGTGCCAGTTGCCGAACGGCTCGGTCAGCAGCTCGTCGACCGCCTGCCGGGCCGTGTCGCCGACCGCGTGGTTGCTGGTGTGGGCCTGGGTCTCGTCATAGGCGACGACCTGGAGGTGCCGGCCCGCCTTGAGATCGACGTAGCGCAGCTCGACCCGCTTCCACCGCGGTGCCGGCTGCCCCTTCTGCCGACCCGAGGCGACGACCCGGACGAGGACCTCGGGGTCGAGCGCGTAGTCGCGGACCTGCGCGAGTACGTGCTCCAGCGGCTGGCTCATCGGCCCACCAGCGACGCGACGATGACCAGCACGAGGAGTCCCACGAGGGCGACCGGGATGACCAGTCGGCGATGGCGTGGGTTCACTCCGTCACTCTAGAAGCCAACAGCTCGGCGAGGTGCATCGCCCGGACGTCCGCGAGGTCGTCGAGCTGCACCCGGCACGACAGCCCGTCCGCCAGTACGACGGTCGCGGCGCCCGCGGCGCGTACGGCCGGCAGCAGATGTGTCTCGGCGATGGCCACCGACACGTCGTAGTGACCCAGCTCCATGCCGAAGTTGCCGGCCAGGCCGCAGCAGCCGGCGACCCGGGTGACGCTCGCCCCGGCGGCCACCAGCAGCCGCTCGTCGGCCTCCCACCCGAGCACCGAGGCGTGGTGGCAGTGGGGCTGGGCGAGCACCTCGGTGCCGCTCAGGTCGGGCAGCTCCCACGCCAGCCGCTCCCACAGCTCCGCCAGGGTCAGCACCCCACCCGCCACCTCGGCGGCGCGCGGGTCGGCAACGAGCTCGACCGCGTCACTGCGCAGGGTGGCCAGGCAGGACGGCTCGAGCCCGAGCAGCGGGACCCCCGACGCGACGTAGGGAGCCAGCGTGGCGACGGTGCGCTCCATGATCGAGCGCGCCGCGTCGAGCTGCCCGGTGGTGACCCAGGTGAGGCCGCAGCAGGCGTCCTCGGGGATCACCCGCGCGGTGAGGCCGGCCGCCTCCAGCACCCGGATCGCCGCCACGCCCGAGTCGGGGTGGAAGTGGTCGGTAAACGAGTCGGCCCACAGCCACACGTCGGGCGCGCCCACGTCACCCCCACGCGCAGTCCCGACCTCGGCCGCGCGCGACCGCAGGGTCTTCGGCGCGAAGGCCGGCAGCGAGCGCCGTGGGTCGATCCCGGCCGTCAGCTTGGCCAGCCGCGCGACCGCGCCGACGCGCAACAGCGCGTTGACCGCACCCGCGACCGGAGCCGCGCGGTCGGCCCACCGCGGCAGCCGCCCCAGCGTGTAGTGGCTGCGCGGGCGCCGCCGCCCGCGGTAGGTGTGGTGCAGCGTCTCGGCCTTGTAGGTCGCCATGTCGACGCCGGTCGGGCAGTCGGACGCGCAGCCCTTGCAGGACAGGCAGAGGTCGAGCGCCTCGTGCACCGCGGGGTCCGCCAGACCGGACACGAGCGTGCCGTCGAGGGCCTCCTGGAGCACCCGCGCCCGGCCGCGCGTGGAGTCCTTCTCCGCGCGGGTCGCCTGGAACGACGGGCACATGACTCCGCTCGAGTCGGACGCCACGCACTTGCCCACGCCCGTGCAGCGGTGGACCGCGTCGCCGAGCGAGCCGGCGTCGTGGGTCAGCCGCAGCAGGGGGCGCACGACGGCGCGGGGACGCCCGGGGCGCAGGTCGGCGTCGAGCGGCGCCGGGGCGACCAGCACGCCCGGGTTGAGCAGGTCGTCGGGGTCGCAGACCGCCTTCACCGCGCCGAACAGGGCCAGCGACTCGGCGTCGTACATCAGCGGGAGGAGCTCGGAGCGGGCCCGCCCGTCGCCGTGCTCCCCCGACAGCGAGCCGCCGTGGTCGCGCAGCCGCAGCGCGCTGGCGGTCAGGAAGTCGCGGAAGACGCGCCGCCCACGGGCCGCGTCGTGGAAGGGGAAGTCGATGCGCACGTGCACGCAGCCGTCGCCGAAGTGCCCGTAGGGCACCCCCTCCAGGCCGTGCTCGACCAACAGCTCGTCGAAGTCGCGCAGCCAGGCACCGAGCCGCTCCGGCGGCACGGCGGCGTCCTCCCACCCGGAGTAGGCCGGGGTCGCGAGGCTGCGCGCCGCCAGGCCGGCGCCGTCCTCGCGGATCCGCCACAGCTCGGCGGCCTCCCCCGGGTCGGTCACCCGGCGGTGGCCCAGCGCTCCCGCGGCCTCCGTCACCCGGCGGAGGAGCCCCTCCGCGTCGGGTCCGGCGACCTCGACGAAGAGCCACCCGGCGCCGCGCGGCAGCTCCGGCACGGCCCGGCGGGCGCGCACCAGGTCGACGATCCGGGCGTCGAGTCCTTCGCATGCCACGAGTCGAGCACCGGGCGCCGACAGTCGCGGAGCGTTCTCCACAGCCAGCAGGTGCGGCACCGCGTCGGCGGCCTCCACCATCGACGGATAGCCGAGGACCAGGAGGTGGCGGGGCTCCTCCGCGACGAGCGACACGGTGGCCCCGCGGACCAGCCCGAGCGTGCCCTCCGACCCGGCGAGGAGGCGCTCGACCCGGCGGCCGTTCTCGGGCAGCAGCTGCTCCAGCGCATAGCCGCTGACCTGGCGCGAGAAGCGTCCGAACGCCGTGCGCACGTGTGCCAGGTGCGCGTCGACCAGCGCCGCTAAGGGGGCGGACACGTCGGTCGCGCCCGACCCGAACAGCACGTCGAGCTCGACCACGTTGTCCGACGTACGCCCGTAGCCGAGCGCCCGCGACCCGCACGCGTTGTTGCCGATCATGCCGCCGATCGTGCAGCGGGTGTGGGTCGACGGGTCGGGCCCCAGCCGCAGTCCGTGCGGCGCTGCGGCGGCCTGCAGCTGCGCGTGCACCACCCCCGGCTCGACCCGCGCGGTGCGGGCTTCCGCGTCGATCGACAGCACCCGGTTGAGGTGCCGCGACGTGTCGACCACGATCCCGCCGCCGACCGCGTTGCCGGCGATCGACGTACCGGCGCCACGCATCGTCAGCGGCACCCCGGCCGAGCGCGCCACGTCCAGGACCGCGCCCAGCTCGTCGCAGTGCCGCGGCCGGACCACGACCTGCGGCACGACCCGGTAGAGCGAGGCGTCGGCGGAGTAGAGCGCGCGGGCCAGCGTCGAGTCGTCGACGTCGTCGACCCCGTGGCGCCGCAGCGCGGCGACGAGGTCGGGAGCGCTCACCAGTGCTCCATCGAGCCCCGGAAGACGGCCGCGAGGTCCTCGCCGGTCACGGGCTTGGGCGCGGTGGCGAGCAGCCGCTGCTGCTTCAGCGCGCCCTCCACGAGGTCGTCGACGTCCGCCTCGCCGTAGCCGACCTCGGCCAGCCCGTTGGGGATCCCGATGTCGCGCATCAGCCGCGCCAGCACCGCCGGGAGTACGTCGGGCCCGTCACCGGCGGCGTCGGGGTCGAGCAGCCGCGCGGCGTGGAGATGACGCTCGGGGGCAGCGTCGAAGGTGAACCGGAACGCCTCCGGCGCCGTCAGCGACACGGCCATGCCGTGCGGCACGATCGGCTCGTCCTGCGGGTAGCCCGCGGGGCGGAACGTGCGCACCCGACCGGCGATCGGGTAGGCGTTGGCGTGGGGGACGTGCACGCCGGCGTTGCCGAACCCGAGCCCGGCGAAGGTCGCGGCGAGCGCCATCTGCTCGCGGGCGGCCGCGTCGGAGCCGTCGCGCACCGCGGACCGGAAGGCACCGGCCAGCAGCGACAGCGCGCGCTCGGACCACATGTCCGCGATCGGGTTGGCGCCGCAGTAGGGCACCCGCTGCTCGGGCCGCTTCGCGTCGAAGTCGGCGTACCAGCGGGCGGTGTAGCTCTCCAGCGCGTGGCACAGGATGTCCATGCCCGCGGCCGCGGTCACCATCGCCGGCTGGGTCAGCGTCAGGTCGGGGTCGACGACCGCCAGCCGGGGCCGGAGCGCGGGATGGCTGATGCCGGTCTTGACCTTCAGCGACAGCACGTCGAGCACGCAGATCGTGGTGCTCTCGCTGCCGGTCCCGGTGGTGGTCGGGATCGCGACCAGCGGCAGCAGCGGCTGCTGGGGCGCACGCGCCCGGCCCACGGGCGCGTTGATGTAGTCCATCAGCTCACCGGGGTTGGTGGTGAGCAGGTTGACCGCCTTGGCGGTGTCGATCGCCGAGCCCCCGCCGACGGCCAGGATCGCGTCGAACGGCCCCCCGTCGCGGGCGAACGCGATCGCGTGCGCCAGCGACTCGTCGGTCGGCTCGACCCGCGCGGCGTCGTACGTCGTCACCGTGAGGCCGTGGGCGGCCACCTGCTCGGCGATCCGGGCGGGGTGGCCGGTGGCCGCAACCCCCGGGTCGGTCACCAGCAGCACGCGGCGGGCGCCGAACCCCACCAGGTCGTGGCCCACCTCGGCCGAGGAGCCACTGCCGAACTTCAGGGCGGGCGCGGCATAGGTGAAGACGGTCTCGGTCACCACGCCAAGATATCGCCGAGCATGAGGCTCGCCCCGCCGCCGGACCGTACGATGCAGGCGGAGAGGGGGGCCTTCCGATGCACGATGGACCGTTGGAGCGTGCCGCCATGCTGGCGCGCGTGCGGCGCCGGCGCCGGTGGTGGAGCGCCGCCCTCGTGCTGATGCTCCTCGCCGGCGGCGCTACCGCCGCGGTGACGCTCACCGGATCGGGAGATCGCGGCACCGTGCCCTACTCGCGAGCCGCGCAGCCCTTCGTCGACGAGAACCACCTCGTCGACGCCCGGACCGGACGGGTCTTCGTCCCCCGCGGCGTCAACTGGAGCAGCTTCGAGTACGCCTGTGCGCAGGGCTGGGGCCTGTCGAACCTCGACACCCTCCCCGCCGCCGACGCCGCCGACGCCGCCGACGACGAGGCGAGCGAGATCGCGTCGTGGGGCGCCAACACGGTCCGGCTCCCGCTCAACCAGGACTGCTGGCTCGGGACCCGCGGGGCACCCGTGAGCGACCGGTCCGAGGAGCGCACGGTCGCCGACTACCGGGCCGAGGTGTCCGGGATGGTCGACGCCCTCAACTCCGCCGGACTGGTGGTCATCCTCGACCTCCACAGCCGCAAGCGCATCGGCAGCGACGAGTTCGGCAGCCTCGCGATGCCCGACCCCGAGTCACTGGCGTTCTGGAGCTCGGTCGCGACGACCTACCGCGACCACCCGTCGGTCATGTTCGACGCCTTCAGCGAGCCCTCCTCCCGGTCCGACCGTCGGGGTCGGGTTATCTTCGACCTGACCTGGCCGTGCTGGCGCGACGGGGAGTGCCGGGCCCCGGTCGAGGACACCCAGACCGCGACCAACGGGCGGGTGACCTACGTGGCCCAGGGCATGGACCGGGTGGTCCGGGCGATCCGCGCCGCCGGCGCGGAGCAGCCGATCCTGCTCGGTGGCCTCGACCGGGCCGGCGACCTCCGGCGCTGGCTCGAGTTCGCCCCCGCCGACGACCAGCTCGTGGCCGCGTTCCACAGCTACGACGACCGGGCCTGCGCGACCCGCGCCTGCTGGGACTCCGTCCTCGCACCGCTGTCGGGCAGCGTGCCCGTGGTCACGACCGAGCTCGGCGCCGCGCGGCCGCTCGGCGGCTACGTCGAGGGCTATCTCGGCTGGGCCAACACTCACGGCGTGGGCTCGCTGTTCTGGGTGTGGGACGACGGCAGCGACGCCCTCTCGCTGCGCGCGAGCGCCGAGGCCGGCCCCACGGCGTACGGCGAGATCGCGCGGGCCTACCTCTCCGGCTCGGTGCCGGCGGATGCCCCCGGGGCGCATGGGGCGCAAGGAGCCAGAGGGGCATCCGGCCGTCCCTAGTGACACGGTTGTTAACACCGACTGTTACCCCGCAGTTGTTGATCCGTGGGCGGCCCCAGGCTCAATATGGGTTAGTTACACAACCCGGGCGCTCGGGGGGACCAGGCGCCGGGAGCATCAGGGGGGATCCACCATGTCCGTGCAGACTTCTGCTTCGCGGCCCGCCGGCAAGTCTGTCGGCGCAGCCGGCGTCGGGCTCGTCGTCACTCTCGTGATCTTCGTCGTCGTCTTCCTCGCCTTCCTCATCGCCCCGCTGCTGGCTCTTGCTCTGGCGTTCCTCGGGTACACCGTCATGCGGCCCCGCGGGAACCGGACGGAGTCCTCCGGACCCTCGTCAGCGCCCGGTCAGGCCGCCCATGGGTTCGGAGCGGGGACACAGTGACGATCTCCGGTACCACCTCCGGGACCACCTCAGTCACCCGTACGACGGTCCGGCTCACGGACGGCATCGACGAGGAGCTCCGTCACCTCATTCCCGAGGGCATCTGCCGCACCTTCCGGGTGATGCCCTACGCGCTGGCCGACGGCCAGGTCCTGGTCGCCGCCGCGGACGCCGACGACTCGATCACCGCACACGTCGTGGCGGAGCGCATCGACCGCCCGGTCGTCCTGATCCGCCACACGGTCAACGAGATCGTCGCCGCCATCGACGAGACCTACCCGCCGGTCGAGGCGGAGGTCGAGACGCCCGAGGCGCGCCGCGCCCGCATGCAGATGGCGCAGATGCTCACCCGCAGCGGTCTGGTGACCAGCGAGCAGCTCCAGCGCGCGATGCTGGAGTACTCCCGCACCGGCGACCCGCTCGGCGACATCCTGGTCGCCCACGAGGCGATGTCTGAGGACGTCCTCGTCGCGGCCCTCTCCGAGATCTTCCAGATGCAGCGCGTCGGCCTGGCCGACTTCGAGCCGGACCTCGACGTCGCCCGCCGGCTGCCCGAGCCCCTGGCGCTCCGCCTGCAGGCGATCCCCGTGGCCGTCACCGAGGAGGCCGTCCTGGTCGCGGTGGCCCGCCCGCTCGCCGACGACGACGCAGCGCTCGTGGAGCAGACGCTGGGCGGCCCGTTCCGCCAGCTGCTCGCCAACCGCAGCGACCTCGACCAGCTGATCCAGCGCGTGCACAGCCTGCACTACTCCGAGGTCTCCACCCAGGCGCTCATGGAGTCGCGGCCCGAGTCGTCGGCCCACGTCGTCGTGTCGCCGGCCCAGAAGGCCGTGCTCGTCCTGGCCATCGTGGCCGTCGTGATCTGCGGGGTGGTCTGGCCGATCAACACCCTGATCGGGATCGTCTCCGTCTGCAGCTTCATCTACCTCGTGGTCTCGATCTACAAGTTCCGGCTGACCCTGCGGGCGCTCGGCACCCACCTCGAGACCGACGTCACCGACGAGGAGATCGCCGCACTCGACGAGCGCCAGCTGCCCGTCTACACGATCCTGGTGCCGCTCTACAAGGAGGCCGGGATCGTGCCCCGCCTCGTGCGCGACATCAACGCCCTCGACTACCCACAGACCCGCCTCGACGTGAAGCTCCTGTGCGAGGAGGACGACGACGAGACGATCGACAAGATCAAGTCGCTCAACCTCCCGCCCCACTTCCACCTCGTCGTGGTCCCCGACAGCCAGCCGAAGACCAAGCCCAAGGCGTGCAACTACGGCCTGCAGCTGGCGACCGGCAAGTACTGCGTGATCTTCGACGCCGAGGACCGCCCCGACCCCGACCAGCTGAAGAAGGCGCTCATCGCCTTCCAGCACGTGCCGGCCAACGTGGTGTGCGTCCAGGCCAAGCTCAACCACTTCAACCAGGACCAGAACATGCTGACGGCCTGGTTCGCCAACGAGTACTCCATGCACTTCGAGCTGGTGCTGCCGGCCATGGGTGCGGCCGAGTCGCCGATCCCGCTGGGCGGCACCTCCAACCACTTCGTCACCTCGACGCTGCGCGAGCTCGGCGCCTGGGACCCGTTCAACGTCACCGAGGACGCCGACCTCGGCATCCGCCTGCACCGCGAGGGCTACCGCACCGCGATGATCGACTCCACGACGCTGGAGGAGGCCAACTCCCAGGTCGGCAACTGGATCCGTCAGCGCTCGCGCTGGAACAAGGGCTACATCCAGACCTGGCTCGTGCACATGCGCAACCCGGTGCACCTGCTGGCCCAGACCGGCCTCCGCGGCTTCATCAGCTTCAACCTGACCATGGGGTCGGCGTTCGTGCTCCTGATGAACCCCGTGTTCTGGTTCCTCACCACGCTCTACATCCTCACCCGCTGGGGCTTCATCGAGCAGCTCTTCCCGGGCATCGTGTTCTACGCCGCCAGTGCCCTGCTCTTCATCGGCAACTTCATCTTCGTCTACCTCAACGTGGCGGGCAGCCTGCAGCGCGGGGAGTTCGGGATCACCCGCACCGCCTTGCTCTCGCCCCTCTACTGGGGCCTGATGAGCTGGGCGGCCTGGAAGGGCTTCATCCAGCTCTTCACCAACCCGTTCTACTGGGAGAAGACCGAGCACGGCCTGGACGAGGGGTCGTCATGACCGACACCACCACGGTCACCATCGTCACGACCCGTGAGCGCCTGAGCGGCGTCGTCCAGTCCGTCGGCCGCCGTCCGAGCGACATCCCCCGCCGGTGGTGGGAGAGCGCGCTGGTCTTCGGCCTGTTCACCCTGGGCTACGCCTGGTTCGGACACTGGCTGATCTCCGACATGCACGTCGTCGGCTTCGAGACCCTCGACCGCTTCAACCGGGCGCTGATGGTCTGGCACAACGACCCGCCCAAGCTCTCCGCGGTCGGCTTCGACTACCCGCCGCTGACGATCCTGCTGATCTCGCCGCTCACGATCTTCTCCGGGCTGGCCAGCTCGCTGCTCGTGGTCCCGCTCGCGTCGGCCGTCTTCGCGGCCTTCACCATGGTCGTCTTCAACACGATGATGCGCCGGGCCCAGGTGCTCGCCCCCGTGCGGGTCGTGGCCCTGGTCGCCCTCGGGCTCAACCCGCTGGTCGTCCTGTACGCCGCCAGCGGCGCGCGCCACTTCATGTGGATGGCGTTCGTGGTCGCGGCCCTCGGCGCACTGTTCGCGTGGTACGTCACCGCCGACATCCGGTTCGTGATGATCGCCGGGCTCGCCTTCGCGGTCGCCGCCCTGTGCGGCTACAGCAGCCTGCTGTGGTTCGTGGTCAGCGCGATCATGGTCGGCGCCATCCTGGCCCGCCTCGGCGCCGACGGCACCGAGATCGAAGGCACCACCGTGGGCTTCGCCGCCCCCACCGTCTACGTCGTGGCGCTCTGGACGGCGTTCAACCTGCTGCTGGTCTTCAAACCGTTCAACTGGATCACCGCTAGCAGCGACGCCGCCTCCTCCGGGGGACTCGAGGCCTTCACTGCCGTCGAGCTGCTGGAGTACACCGGCCGCCTCGTGCTCTACGGGGCCCCGATCGCCATCGTGGTCCTGCCCGCGCTGATCTTCGCGGGAGTGGCCCGCCGCAACAGCTTCGCCCTGTGGCTTGCGGTGATCCTGTTCCTGTCGATCATCGTGCCGGCGGTCTCGGTCGCGCTGAAGCTGACCGACTCGCCGATGATCATGCGCAACGCGCTGCCGATCCTGCTCTTCTCGATGATCGGCGCCATCTGGCTCGCACGCTCCGCCGGTGACGGCGCCTCGCTGGTGAGCGCGCTCCTGGTCGCCGGCCTGATCGCGAGCATCCCCTGGACCTTCCAGGCCATGAAGACCTACAAGTACCAAGGCCTCGAGTCGACCTTCGCCGCCGCGGTGTCCACAAGGCAGTCGCAGGAGGGCGCGACCACGCCCGACGGCTCCACCGTGGGCTACGTGTCCGAGCAGGCCATGGCCCAGTGGATCACCGACAACGTGACGCTGAAGAACTCCATCCTGACCGACAACGCCCAGACCGCCGCGGTCATCCTGCTCACCGGTGACCCGGCGCTCTTCTTCGACCGCGTCGACAAGTCCGACGGTCCCTGGCTCGATGCCGCCAAGAACCCCGACAAGTACGTCGACTACCTGCTCTTGTCGACCAACTCCGACAACGACCTGCTCAGCGAGTACTACGCCGAGGACATCGACGGCGGCAACCCGCTGCTGACCGAGGCCTACCGCACCGACCGCTACGTGCTGCTGTGGGTGCCGGCCGGGTTCCGACCCGGCGAGGAGACCCTCGACCCGGGCGCGAGCGTCGACTCCGGGCTCGACACCGAGACCGACGAGGTGTCGCCATGACCAACCCACGCATCTCCGGCATCGCGCCCCCGCCCTCGCTCGACGACATCCTGTCGGCCGACCGCGACGAGACCCGGATCGGCGCCGTCGACTTCACCACCCTGCTCGCGCCTCCGGACGACACCACGACCGACGCCGCAGAGACGACCGAGGCCCCGGCCCCGACGGTCGCAGCGCCCAGCCAGGCCCGTGCGGACGCCCTGAGCCTGGCCCGTCAGCGTGCCGCGGCCGCCCGCGAGCAGGCCGCCGCCCAGGTGGCCGAGCCCGAGCCGGAACCGGAGCCGGAACCCGTTGCGGTCGAGCCCCAGCCCGAGCCGGAACCCGTTGCGGTCGAGCCCGAGCCGGAACCCATTGCGGACGAGCCGGAGCCCGAGCCGGAGCCGGAACCCGTTGCGGTCGAGCCCGAGCCCGAACCCATTGCGGTCGAGCCCGAGCCCGAGCCGGAGCCGGAACCCGTTGCGGTCGAGCCCGAGCCCGAGCCGGAGCCGACACCCGTTGCGGTCGAGCCCGAGCCGGAACCCGTTGCGGTCGAGCCCGAGCCCGAACCCATTGCGGTCGAGCCCGAGCCCGAGCCGGAGCCGGAACCCGTTGCGGTCGAGCCCGAGCCCGAGCCGGAGCCGACACCCGTTGCGGTCGAGCCCGAGCCGGAACCCGTTGCCGTCGAGCCCGAGCCCGAGCCGGAACCCGTTGCCGTCGAGCCTGCACCGGAGCCCGAACCTGAGCCCGAGACCGTCGAGCCGGAAGTCGTCGCACCCGAACCGGAGATCGTGATCCTTTCCGTACTTGAGCCCCAGGACGAGTTCCAGCACGTCGGACTGTCGGTCGAGCGCGTCGCCGAGTCCGTGATCACCCGGATGCAGGCCGCCGGCGAGGCGCACCTGCGTCACCTGGAAGCGATCGAGGTGGAGGCGGCCCGTCGGTGCGAGCTGCTGACGGCCCAGGCCGAGCTCGATGCCGAGCTCATCCGCCTGCACGCCCGCCGTGAGGCCCACGCCATCATCGCGGCGGCCCGGATGCGAGGCGGTACGCCGGCCGTCGAGACCCCGGACACCAGGCACCTCCACGAGATCGGCGAGACGTTCTCCCGGTTCGCCGAGACCATCGAGACCACCGTCGCCGAGGCGACGGGGACTCCAGACCACACCCAGAGACGATGAAAACTCCTCAGCGCACCCGCCGGTTCCGGTTCCAGCTCATCACCCTGGCCGTGGTCTCAGCCGTCGTCCTCGCGGGCTGCGGCAACGACGATGACGGCCAGGCCGACGAGCCCACCGGCCGGACGTCCCCGACGGCGACCGCCTCGCCCGGTACGGAGGTCACCATCGACCCCGTTACGGGCGAGGGCGGCATCGTGGTGACCGAGCAGCGCTTCTTCAGCGCCTCGTCGCCGTGGAACAACCGCGCCGACGACGACTCGATCGACCCCAACTCCACCCGGATGATCGAGAAGGCCAAGATCCGCGTGGGGGTGTGCGAGGAGGAGAACGCCAACGACGACCTGCGCCTCTGCGAGCGGCCGATCACCGAGGGCCTCTACATCAACACCCGGGCCTGGACCACCGCCGTCGTGGTGGGCGGAGAGCCCACCGACGTCGTGTGCCGTCAGATCAAGTGCGGCGACGGTGACGACACCGTGGTGCTCAACATCCCCGCCGATGTCGACCCCGACCCGCGCTACGACGGCTGGTTCACGATCTTCGACACCAGCCACTCCGTCGCCTACGACCTGTGGCGTGCCCGCCGCGAGTCCGACGGCAGCATCTCCTACCACTTCATGCGCGAGTGGGACCTCAACGGTCCCGGCTACGGGGCTCCCCAGGCGGTCAGCGCCCGCGGCTCCGGCCTGCCGCTCTTCGCGGGCCTGATCGGTCCCGACGAGCTGGAGGCGGGTCTGATCGAGCACGCGCTGGCGATCAGCCTGCCCGGCCCGGCGTCCAACTACTTCGTCCAGCCGGCGTCGTCGACCGACGGCAACGGCAGTGAGCAGTCCATCCCCGAGGGCGCACGGATCCGGCTCAAGGCCGACGTCGAGCTGCCCCGCCCGATCGACCCGCGCACCAAGAAGCCGATCAAGCTGACCGCCCAGCAGCAGCGCTACGCCGACGCGATCGTGGCCGCCCTGCGCACCTACGGCGCGATCGTCGTCGACCGGGCCGCGGTGCCGACCCTCTACGCCCAGCGCGACGTCACGGCGTCGTACCTCAACGGCAACGAGCTCCAGGGCCTGCACCTCGACGACTTCGAGGTCATCAAGCTTGGCCGGCGCTACGCCTATCCCCCCGAGGAGGCCGTCGACGAGAACGGTCTCATCACCTCCCCGGAGACCACCGGGAACACGGGACAGGGGGCTCAGTGATGCGCACCGGACACCACACAGTGACTCACACCGGCCGCACCGCCGGGCTGGTCGCGCTGCTCCTCACGGCAGCGCTGGCCCTCAGCTCCTGCGCGGACGACACACCGGAAGCCACCGACACAGTGGCTCAGCAGGAGGCCCAGCGCTACCGCGCCAACACCGACGAGCAGGAGCGGATCAACAAGGCCAACGCTGCCCTGCCCGGCCGTCCCGGCGGCATCGTCGACATCGAGGGCACCAGCGGTTCCCTGACCGCGGAGGCGGCCAGCCGCTACGAGTTCGGCGGCAGCACGACCACCGTCAACTTCTCCGAGACCGGCGAGGACCAGGCCTTCCAGCGTCTGTGCGCCGGCGAGATCGACCTGGTCGACTCGTCGCGGCCGATCAGCCGTGCCGAGTGGGACGCCTGCCGCGCCGTCGGCCTCGACGTCGTCCAGTTCCAGGTCGCCGCCGACGCCGTCGTGCTGGCGATCAAGTCCGAGACCGACGTCGGTGGCGACTGCCTCACGACCGCCCAGGTGCAGGACATCTTCCGGGCCGGGTCCCCGATCACCGACTGGTCCCAGCTGGGGCTCGACGAGGTCCGCCTCGAGACCGGTGGGCCCAACATGGACAACAACGCGTTCGGGTTCTTCGGCCGCTACGTCCTGGACGCCCCAGAGCCGAGCCTGACCAACCTGCGCTCGGATTACCAGGCCTTCGAGAGCGACAACGGCACCCGCGACTGGGTCGTGGGCGGGATCCGCGATCACCTGCTGGCCGACCGGTTCGCCGACCGCGCCCGCAAGCGTGCCCTGCTCAACGAGCAGCTCGAGACCTGGTGGCAGGTCCTCAAGGACGCCCAGGCCGAGGTCCGGGCCGCCCGGGCCGAGGTCCAGAAGGGCATCCGCGACAAGCGCCCGCCCGCCGACCGGGCCCGCGACCAGCAGCGCCTGGCCGACGCGATCGTCGCCCGCGACGCGGCCCGGGTCAAGAAGAACCAGATCGCTACCCAGCGCGAGGAGGCCCTGCGCCTCTACAACCTCGCACTCGGCTCCAAGCGCCTCGTCGACGACATTCGCGGCAACCTGGCGTTCTTCCGGTTCAGCTACTACGAGCTCTACGAGGACCAGCTCCGCCCGTTCGAGATCACCCTGCCGAGCGGGGAGCGCAACTGCATCTTCCCCAGCCAGCGCACGATCGTCAGCGGCGAGTACCCCCTGGCCCGGCAGCTGCTGGTCACCACGACGACGCGGTCCCTGCAGCGTCGCGAGGTGACCGACTTCCTCAAGTTCTACGTCAACGCCTCCGACGAGCTGGCCGCCGACGCCCGACTGGTCGCCCTGCCGGCCAACATCATCGCGCTCCAGAACCGCTGGCTGGACGGCGAGACGCCGGTCATCCTCGTGAGTCCCGACGAAGAGGTGACGACGCAGCAGCCGGAGGACGAGCCCGAGGTCAAGCCGGCGCGATGACCATCCGCTCTCGGACCTCACGCGCTCGGGCCAGGGGCTCCCGGGCCGGCCTGCTGCTCGCCGGGGCCGCGTGCCTCGCCGTCGCCCTGTCGACGGTCGGGGCGGCGGCCCAGCCCGTGACCCAGTCTCCGGTGTCGTCTCCGGCCGGTGACGAGCCCGTGGTCGACGCGAGCCGGCTCGGCAGCCGAGCCGGCGGGCCCGCCGCCCGGATGACCGCGAAGGCCACGTCGACCCCGGAC
Source organism: Nocardioides szechwanensis (assembly GCF_900103935.1). Taxonomy (GTDB): domain Bacteria; phylum Actinomycetota; class Actinomycetes; order Propionibacteriales; family Nocardioidaceae; genus Nocardioides; species Nocardioides szechwanensis. The sequence goes on along the minus strand of NZ_FNIC01000002.1, from coordinate 155,282 downwards.
CGCAAGGTGCAGCGGGTCACCCTCAAGTGGAACGGCACCCAGGACAATCCCGGCTACGAGAAGACAGCGGTCGTGCCGGGCATCGGCCACCTCACCCTGGTCTGCAAGCCGAGTGCCACGATGATCCGGCTGTACGCCGCCGACCGCAGCGCCGAGACGCAGATGTGGATGGCGAAGTACGAGGTCAAGAACGACAAGAACGTGGTCGCCGTCAAGACCGCCCGCATCTACCGCTACGCCCACGCTTATGACGACGGCACCGGTGGCACCGGCTCGTTCGCCCACGAGGGCCTCAACCAGCGTTCGCCGGTCGAGAACTACTCCTCGGGCTACGTCGACGGCATCATCAGCCAGCGTCCGGGCCGGCACCAGACCGCCGCAGGGGTCGCGCTCCAGCCCGTGACGTCGTTCCGCCTCAACTGGTACTGGAACGGCTTCCACCACCCCCGCGCCTACCGCTCGTGCCAGTTCGACGCGGTCTTCAAGACCACCTTCTCGACGCGACTGGGGGTCAACTGGCACGGCGAGGCCGACGCCGCGGGCAACATCAGCCAGGTGACCCAGCTCCCGTCCCTCGGCGAGCTGCGGCTGCGCTGCGCCACCAACGACGATGGCGCCGGCGGCATCCAGTCGATCAGCCTCAAGCCGAACGAGCGCGATGCCCGCGTCTATGCCGAGACCATCACCGGCGAGGGCCTGCGCGAGCACCACATCGACACCACCAGCCTCGGCTACGACCCCGAGAGCGGGCTGGTCGGCCCACTGCCTGTGCCGCGCAACGGGATGATGCGCGTCTACTACACGGTCGGCGACGTGACCCGGCCGTTCATCGTGTCGTCCTACTACGTCACCAACAACGGCAACCCCGGCCTCAACCTGTGCGAGCTCGCGGCCGCGCCGTACTAGCCATGCACCTACGCCGCGCCCTCTCCGTCGCCGTCACCGTGCTGGTGACCGGCACGATGCTCTGCGCGTCTCCGGTCCGGGCCGCCGAGCGCGCGCCCGCCCCGGCCCTCGGTGCCGGCTCGGCCAGGGCAGTGAGCCAGGAGCGGCTGGTCCAGCACCTGACGGTGAAGTGGGACCCCTCCACGCGCCGCAAGGTCTACTCCAAGACCGCGGTCGTCCCCGGCATCGGCCAGCTCGCCATGATCTGCAAGGCCAACGCCACGATGATCCGGCTCCGCACCGAGAACCGGCAGCTGGAGACGCAGATGTGGCTACAGAAGTACGAGGTCAAGAACGACCACAACGTTGTCGCCGTCAAGGTCCCGCGCGTCTACCGCTACGCCCACGCGCTCGACGACGGCACGGGTGGCACCGGCTACTACGCCGCCGAGGGCCTCAACCAGGTCACGCCGATCGAGAACTACTCCTCGGGCACGATCAACGGGATCATCAGCCAGCGCCCGGGTCGCCACCAGTCGGGCGGGGCACTGGACCCCAAGCCGGTGACGTCGTTCGAGCTCAGCTGGTACTGGAACGGCTTCCGGCACCCGGCCGACTACCGCTCGTGCAAGATCGACGCCGTCTTCACGACCACGTTCGAGGACCGCGCCGGCATCACCTGGCACGGCACCGCGGACGCCCCGGGGCGCGACAGCCAGCGCACCCGGCTCCCGGGCCTCGGCTGGCTCGACCTGGAGTGTCGTGCCGAGACCGACCCGACGGGCGCCGCCCAGACGCTCGTGATCGAGCCCGACGCGTCCCTAGGGCCCGACGCCGAGGTCTACGTCGAGCGGGTCTTCGGCGAGGGCTGGGTCGACGACCACGTCGTGAAGGAGAGCTACACGTACGGCGAGCACGAGCCCGGGCTCCTGGGCCCGGTCCCACTGCCCGGCAACGCGACGCTGCGGCTGCGCATCCGGGTCGCGGGTGTGGAGCGGTGGCTGCTGGTGTCGAGCTACCGGGTCACCAACAACGCGGACCCACGGCTCAACCTGTGTGAGGTGTCGGCGGCGCCGTACGACCGCTGACTCGGAGCGCCGACCCCACGAGCGGTACGACGGGCACCGCGCCGCTCTCGATGTCGGCGACGGGCACCCAGGCCACTGCGTCGGTGGTGCCGCCCACCTCCGTCACGAGCTCGCCGGGCTCCCCCACGGGCTGGGCCGCGAACACCAGCCCGATCGCGTGCAGCTCCTCGTCCCGACCGGACGGCGCCGTGCCGCGGACCTGCTCGTCGTCGACGGTCACCAGCTCCCCCACGGTGCACACGAGGCCGGTCTCCTCGAGCAGCTCGCGGGTCACTGCGTCCCGGGGCCTCTCGCCGTGGTCGATCCCGCCTCCGGGCAACGACCACAGCCCGGTGTGGAAGCCGCGGGCCGACACCCGGGTGAGCAGCACGGTGTCGTCGCGCCGGACCAGCCCGTAGGCGGCGACGCGCTGCAGTCGGAACACCTCGTGCGCCGCCAGCGCCTCGCGCACGAGGGAGACGGTGGGCACCGAGCCGTCGAGCACGCCCGCCACGGGGTGCCAGGCGGCGTCGACGGTCGAGCCGCCGACCTCGACCACGTGGGGCTCGGGCGCGTCGACGGGGACCCAGCCCTCGTAGACGATGCGCAGGCTGTGGGCGTTGGCCCGGCGACCGTGGCGCCAGGTGTCGGGCAGATGGAGCGAGAAGGTGCGCGCGGTCTCACCGACGGTGACCGGCAGACCGGTCTCCTCGTAGACCTCACGCACCACGGCCTCGCGGGGGTCCTCGCCGTGGTCGAGCCCGCCACCGGGGAGCGTCCAGAGCTCGCCGCGCGACAGCCGCGGAGCGAGCCGGCTCAGCAGGATGCAGCCGTCGCGCAGGATCACGGCGTACGCCGCCACCCGCTGTACCTGCTCCCCCATGCGGGCCAATCTACGACGCCCCCGGTCCCCAGGTGGGGCGGACCGCCGCGCGCGGCATCGCGTCGATGACGTACGACGCCTCCAGCTCGCAGGCGTGCCCGCCGAGGTGGGCCGGGAACCACGGCGCGTGCTCGCCGGGCCGGGGCCGGTGCTCGGGCCTCTGCTGGAGCGACTCCAGCCCGCGCCAGAGGCGGTGTCCCAGGTCCTGCGTCACCGCCGTCAGGTCGGCGTCGGGTGGCACCGTCAGCGGCTCTCCGAAGCGGACGTCGACGAGCCGCCCGCGGGTGAGGTCGGGCCGCGGTAGCGGGTGGTCCTGGGTCGTCTTCTGCGCCCAGATCCGCTGGCTACCCCACATCCAGACCGGCACCAGCGGCGCGCCGGTCTCGCGGGCGAGTGCCGCGGCGCCGGGCATCAGCGCGCGGGTCGTGTAGGCCGTCGAGATGCCGCCCTCCGGGAACAGGCACACGACCTCGCCCTGCTGGAGCAGCCGACGGGCCTTCAGGTACGCCGCCGCCGGGGCCTCCCGATCGACGGGGATGTGGCCCATCGCGTCCATCGCGCGTGCCGCCAGGCGCGAGTGCCAGATGTCGTGGCGACACATGAAACGCACCCGCCGCCCGGTGCCGAGCAGCGCGCGACCGATGAAGACGAAGTCGGGGAAGGAGACATGGGTGGCGGCCAGGACCGCGGGCCCGGTGGCGGGAACGTGCTCGACGCCCTCCGAGCGGGTCGTGACGTCCAGACCGCGCAGCAGCGCGCGGCCGAGCCCGATCGTGGCGGCGTAGACCGGCTCGCGGCGGCTCACGTGAAGGGCGGTCGCGAGTCCCGCGCCAGCGAGCGGCGACCGGCCCAGCGCCAGACCCGCGCGGCGCGGTCGCGGTCATCGTCGGTCACCAGGTTGCCCATCCAGCGCAGCGCAAGAGTCATCAGCCAGTCGGACCTCATGCCCGCGGGGCCCAGCGTCGGCAGCAGTCGCGGGACCGTCACCAGCCCGGCGAGCCGCCGGGCGATCGAGAAGGCCTCGCCGTAGTGGTCCTGCAGCAGCGCCGGCCACACGACCGACAGGTCGTCGGTCTCGGTCATGAGCTCGGCGAGCAGGCGCCCGGTCTCGAGGCCGTAGTCGATCCCCTCGCCGTTGAGGGGGTTGACGCAACCGGCTGCGTCGCCGATCAGCGCCCAGTTGGGGCCGGCGACGTGCGACACCGCACCACCCATCGGCAGCAGCGCCGAGGTCGGCATCCTCAGGTCGCCGGAGAGCCGGAACTCCTCGCGGCGCTCGTCGGCGTAGTAGGACATCAGGGGCTTGATCGCGATGTTGGCGGGGCGCTTGGCCGTGGCCAGGGTCCCCACGCCGATGTTCACCTCGCCGGTCCCGAGCGGGAAGATCCAGCCGTAGCCGGACAGGATCGCACCGTCCTCGCCGCGCAGCTCGAGGTGCGAGCTGATCCACGGGTCGTCGGACATCTCGGAGGCGATGTAGGCGCGTCCGGCCACGCCGTAGACGGTGTCGCGGTGCCACTCGCGCCCCAGCACCTTGCCTAGCGGCGACCGGACGCCGTCGGCGACCACGAGCCGGCGACAGGCGATCTCGAACCGCTCGTCCCCACGCTGGAAGACGACGGCGGCGACCCGCCCGCCCTCACGTCGTACGTCGACAGCGCGGACGCCGTCGATCGCGGTGGCCCCGGACTTGATGGCGGTGGTGCGCAGGTGGTCGTCGAGCTCGGTGCGCGCCACGGCGCTGCCCCACGACGGCAGCGTGCCGCCGGGCCACGGCAGGAGGAGGGTCTGGCCGAAGCCATGCGCGCGCAGCCCCTGGTTGACCGTGTGCGCGCGTAGCCAGTCCTCGAGCCCCAGCTTCTGAAGCTCCCCGATGGCGCGCGGAGTCAGCCCGTCACCGCAGGTCTTGTCACGCGGGAACACGGCCGCGTCGGCCAGGACCACGTCGGCGCCGCCTCGCGCCGCCCAGGCCGCGGCCGCCGACCCCGCGGGGCCGGCACCGACGACGAGGACGTCGGTCTGCGTGGGGGTCGAGGTCACCCCCCGATTCTCTCAGCCCCCCGGTGACGCCACCGAATCGAGGGAGCAGTAGTCCGCGAGGAACGAGCGGACTACGTGGGCGAGCGAAGGTCGAGCGGGCGCCGCGGCTGAGGAACGAAGCCGCGACGCGCACGTCGAGACCCCGTATGCCGAAAGGCAGCATTGCCCCACTCGTTCCTCGGAGGGGACTGGATCTCGATGCGCCAAGACCCGCCCACGCGAGCGTGAGCGGGTCTTGGCTTACTCGATCTGGTTCTCAGCTATCAGACCTGAGCGCTTCGCGCTCAGTTCTGATACGAACCAAAGTCGAAGTCGTCCAGAGCTACTGCCTGACCGGAGCCGGCGTTGCCGAACTCGTAGTCGTAGGAGTCGTAGCCGGTGACGGAGTACGCCGCGGCGCGGGCCTCCTCGGTGGGCTCCACCCGGATGTTGCGGTAGCGCTCCAGGCCGGTGCCGGCCGGGATCAGCTTGCCGATGATCACGTTCTCCTTCAGGCCGCGAAGCGAGTCGGAGCGACCGTGGATCGCGGCGTCGGTGAGCACGCGGGTGGTCTCCTGGAAGGAAGCCGCCGACAGCCACGACTCCGTCGCGAGCGACGCCTTCGTGATGCCCATGAGGACCGGACGACCCGAGGCCGGCTTGCCGCCCTCGGAGACGACCCTACGGTTCTCCTCCTCGAAGCGCACCCGGTCGACCAGGTCGGAGGGGAGCAGGTTCGTCTCGCCCGACTCGATGACCGTGACCCGGCGCAGCATCTGCCGCACGATGATCTCGATGTGCTTGTCGTGGATGGACACGCCCTGGCTGCGGTAGACCGCCTGGACCTCGTCCACGAGGTGCTCCTGCGCCTTGCGGACGCCGAGGATGCGCAGCACGTCCTGCGGGTCCGGCGTACCGGACGTCAGGTGGTGGCCGACCTCGATGTGCTCGCCGTCCTCGACGTTGAGGCGCGAACGCTTCGACACGGGGTACTCCTGCACCTCCGAGCCGTCGTCCGGGGTCACCAGCACCTTGCGGGACTTGTCGGTGTCCTCGATCTCCACGCGACCGGCGGACTCCGAGATCGGGGTCCGGCCCTTGGGCGAGCGGGCCTCGAAGAGCTCGACCACGCGGGGCAGACCCTGCGTGATGTCGTCGGCCGAGGCCACACCACCGGTGTGGAAGGTACGCATGGTCAGCTGCGTGCCGGGCTCACCGATGGACTGGGCGGCGATGATGCCGACCGCCTCACCGATGTCGACCAGCTTGCCGGTGGCCAGCGAGCGGCCGTAGCACTTGGCGCAGGTGCCGGTCTTGGCGTCACACGTCAGCACGGAGCGGACCTTGACGACCTCGATGCCGGCGGCCACGAGCTCACCGATCTTGACGTCACCGAGGTCGCCACCGGCCTCGACCAGCACGTCGCCGGTCTTGGGGTGGGTGACCTCGCTGGACGCCGAGCGGGCGTAGGCGGCGGTCTCGGCGTTGTCGTCCTTGCGCACGACACCGTCCTCGCCCTTGACGCCGATGACCTTGGGCAGGCCACGCTCGGTCCCACAGTCGTCCTCACGGATGATGACGTCCTGCGACACGTCGACCAGACGACGGGTCAGGTAGCCGGAGTCCGCCGTACGGAGCGCGGTGTCGGCCAGACCCTTGCGGGCACCGTGGGTCGAGATGAAGTACTCGAGCACGGAGAGACCCTCGCGGAAGTTGGCCTTGATCGGCCGCGGGATGATCTCGCCCTTCGGGTTGGCCACCAGGCCTCGCATGGCGCCGACCTGACGGATCTGGTTCATGTTTCCGGAGGCACCGGAGTCGACCATCATGTAGATCGGGTTGGAGCGCTCGAACGTCGCCTCCATGGCGTCGCCGACCTCCTTGGAGGCCTCCGTCCAGATCTCGATGAGCTCCTGGCGGCGCTCGTCGTCGGTGACCAGACCGCGCTCGAACTGCTTCTGGACCTTGGCGGCCTGCTCCTCGAAGCGCGACAGGATCTCGATCTTGTTGGTCGGCGTCGTGACGTCGTCGATCGAGACGGTGACACCCGAGCGGGTGGCCCAGGTGAAGCCGGTGTCCTTGAGGGCGTCGAGCGAGGCGGCGACCTCGACCTTGGTGTAGCGCTCGGCGAGGTCGTTGACGATCGCACCGAGGGCCTTCTTGCCCACCTCGTAGTTCACGAAGGGGTAGTCGGCCGGCAGCGTGTCGTTGAACAGCGCACGGCCCAGCGTGGTGTCGAGGGTCAGCGACTGACCCTCCTCCCAGTCGGTTCCGAGCTCGAGCTCGAGCGGCGGCACGATGTCGTTGAAGCGGATCTTGACCTTGCTCTGGACCGAGATCTCGCCCTTGTCGTAGGCCATGATCGCCTCGGCCGGGGACGAGAACGCGCGACCCGCGCCGGGCTCGTCCTCACGGTCGGTCGTCAGGAAGAACAGGCCGATGATCATGTCCTGGGTAGGCATGGTCACCGGACGGCCGTCCGACGGCTTGAGGATGTTGTTGGTCGAGAGCATCAGGATCCGCGCCTCGGCCTGGGCCTCGGCCGACAGCGGCAGGTGCACCGCCATCTGGTCGCCGTCGAAGTCGGCGTTGAACGCCGTGCAGACGAGCGGGTGGATCTGGATGGCCTTGCCCTCGATCAGCTGGGGCTCGAAGGCCTGGATGCCGAGTCGGTGCAGGGTGGGCGCACGGTTGAGCAGCACGGGGTGCTCGGTGATGACCTCTTCGAGGACGTCCCACACGACCGGGCGGGCGCGCTCGACCATGCGCTTGGCCGACTTGATGTTCTGCGCGTGCGACAGGTCGACGAGGCGCTTCATCACGAACGGCTTGAACAGCTCGAGCGCCATCTGCTTGGGCAGACCGCACTGGTGCAGCTTGAGCTGCGGGCCCGACACGATGACCGAACGGCCGGAGTAGTCGACGCGCTTGCCGAGGAGGTTCTGGCGGAAGCGCCCCTGCTTGCCCTTGAGCATGTCGGAGAGCGACTTGAGCGGGCGGTTGCCCGGCCCGGTGACCGGGCGACCACGACGACCGTTGTCGAACAGCGAGTCGACGGCCTCCTGCAGCATCCGCTTCTCGTTGTTGACGATGATCTCGGGCGCGCCGAGGTCAAGCAGTCGCTTGAGGCGGTTGTTGCGGTTGATCACGCGGCGGTAGAGGTCGTTCAGGTCGGAGGTGGCGAAGCGGCCACCGTCGAGCTGGACCATCGGGCGCAGGTCCGGCGGGATGACCGGTACGGCGTCCAGGACCATGCCCTGGGGCTTGTTGCCGGTCTTGCGGAAGGCGTCGACGACCTTGAGGCGCTTGAGGGCGCGGACCTTCTTCTGGCCCTTGCCGTTGGCGATGGTGTCGCGCAGCGACTCCACCTCGGCCTCGGTGTCGAAGTCCTCGAGGCGCTTCTGGATCGCCATGGCGCCCATGTGACCCTCGAAGTACTTGCCGAACCAGTTCTTCATCTCGCGGTAGAGCAGCTCGTCACCCATGAGGTCCTGGACCTTGAGCGACTTGAAGGTGTTCCACACCTCGTCGAGGCGGTCGATCTCGCGCTGGGCGCGGTCCCGGACCTGCTTCATCTCGCGCTCGGCGCCGTCGCGGACCTTGCGGCGCGCGTCGGCCTTGGCACCCTCGGACTCCAGGGTCGCCATGTCCTCCTCGAGCTTCTTCATGCGCTCGTCGAGGGTGGTGTCGCGGCGCTTCTCGAGGCGCTCGCGCTCCAGCTGCACCTTGCCCTCGAGCGAGGACAGGTCGCGGTGGCGAGCGTCGTCGTCGACGGCGGTGATCATGTAGGCGGCGAAGTAGATGACCTTCTCGAGGTCTTTCGGCGCCAGGTCGAGCAGGTAGCCGAGACGCGACGGGACACCCTTGAAGTACCAGATGTGGGTCACGGGGGCGGCCAGCTCGATGTGGCCCATGCGCTCGCGGCGCACCTTGGAGCGGGTCACCTCGACGCCGCAACGCTCACAGATGATCCCCTTGAAGCGCACGCGCTTGTACTTGCCGCAGTAGCACTCCCAGTCCCGGGTGGGACCGAAGATCTTCTCGCAGAAGAGGCCGTCACGCTCAGGCTTGAGCGTGCGGTAGTTGATGGTCTCCGGCTTCTTGACCTCACCGTGGCTCCACGTGCGGATGTCGTCCGCGGTGGCCAGGCCGATCTTGAGCTGGTCGAAGAAGTTCACGTCGAGCACGATGGCTGTTGTCCTTCGTTAGTTCTGGAAATCAAGCGTGGACTGAGGGGCGGGCCCGTACGCCGGTCCGGCGTACGGGCCCGGCATCTCAGACTTCTTCGACGGAGCTCGGCTCGCGGCGAGACAGGTCGATCCCGAGCTCCTCGGCGGCGCGGAAGACGTCTTCCTCGGCGTCCTTGAGCTCGATCTGGGAACCGTCCTGGCTCAGCACCTCGACGTTCAAGCAGAGGGACTGCATCTCCTTGACGAGCACCTTGAAGGACTCGGGGATCCCGGAGTCCGGGATGTTCTCGCCCTTCACGATGGCCTCGTAGACCTTGACGCGACCAGGCACGTCGTCGGACTTGATGGTGAGCAGCTCCTGCAGGGCGTAGGCGGCGCCGTAGGCCTCCATCGCCCACACCTCCATCTCGCCGAACCGCTGGCCACCGAACTGGGCCTTACCGCCCAGGGGCTGCTGCGTGATCATCGAGTAGGGGCCGGTGCTCCGCGCGTGGATCTTGTCGTCCACGAGGTGGTGGAGCTTGAGGATGTACATGTAGCCCACCGCGACCGGGTCTGCGAACGGCTCACCGGAGCGACCGTCGAACAGGTTGGCCTTGCCGGTGTCGCCGATCAGGCGGACGCCGTCACGGTTGGGCGTGGTCGCACCGAGCAGACCGGTGATCTCGTCCTCGCGGGCGCCGTCGAACACCGGCGTCGCCACCTTGGTGTTGGGGGCGGCCTTGTCCGCGTGGATCTTGATCAGGCGCTGCTTCCAGTCGGCGTCGGACTTGTCGTCCATGAAGTCGAGGTCCCAGCCCTGCTTGGCGAGCCAGCCGAGGTGGAGCTCGAGGATCTGACCGATGTTCATCCGTCGCGGCACGCCGAGCGGGTTGAGGACCACGTCGACCGGGGTGCCGTCCTCCATGAACGGCATGTCCTCGATCGGCAGGATCTTCGCGATGACGCCCTTGTTGCCGTGGCGGCCGGCGAGCTTGTCGCCCACCGAGATCTTGCGCTTCTGGGCGACGTAGACGCGGACCAGCTGGTTGACGCCGGGAGGCAGCTCGTCGCCGTCCTCGCGGTCGAAGACGCGCACGCCGATGACCGTGCCGGACTCACCGTGCGGCACCTTCATCGAGGTGTCGCGCACCTCGCGCGCCTTCTCACCGAAGATCGCGCGCAGCAGCCGCTCCTCCGGGGTGAGCTCGGTCTCGCCCTTGGGCGTGACCTTGCCGACCAGGATGTCGCCCGTGGTGACCTCGGCGCCGATGCGGATGATCCCGCGCTCGTCGAGGTCGGCCAGCATCTCCTCGGAGACGTTGGGGATGTCGCGGGTGATCTCCTCGGGGCCGAGCTTGGTGTCGCGGGCGTCGACCTCGTGCTCCTCGATGTGGATCGAGGTGAGGACGTCCTCCTGCACCAGGCGCTGGCTGAGGATGATCGCGTCCTCGTAGTTGTGGCCCTGCCACGGCATGAACGCCACGAGCAGGTTGGTGCCCAGCGCCATCTCGGCGTTGTCGGTGCACGGACCGTCGGCGATCGGGGTGCCGTGCTGGTTGTTGTCCAGGTCGCGGCCCAGGACCCGGTCACCCTCGCTGACCAGCGGGCGCTGGTTGATGCAGGTGCCCTGGTTGGAGCGCTTGAACTTGGCCAGCTTGTACGTCGTGTAGGTGCCGTCGTCGTTCATCGTCTCGATGACCTCGGCGGACACCTCCTTGACGACGCCGTCCTTGTCGGCGACGAGCACGTCACCGGCGTCGACCGCGGCGCGCCACTCGATGCCGGTGCCGACCAGGGGCGAGTCGCTCACGACGAGCGGCACGGCCTGGCGCTGCATGTTGGCGCCCATGAGCGCACGGTTGGCGTCGTCGTGCTCGAGGAACGGGATGAGCGCGGTCGCGACCGACACCATCTGTCGAGGCGAGACGTCCATGTAGTCGACCTCGCCGGCCAGGATCTCGGAGACCTCTCCGAAACGCTGGCGCACGAGCACGCGCTCCTCGACGAACTTGTCGTTCTTGTCGAGCGCGGCGTTGGCCTGGGCGATGACGTAGCGGTCCTCGTCGTCGGCCGTGAGGTAGTCGATCTGCGCGGTGACCTTGCCGTTCTCCACCTTGCGGTAGGGAGTCTCGACGAAGCCGAACGGGTTGATCCGTCCGTAGGACGCGAGCGAGCCGATCAGGCCGATGTTGGGGCCTTCCGGGGTCTCGATCGGGCACATGCGGCCGTAGTGCGACGGGTGGACGTCACGGACCTCCATGCCGGCGCGGTCACGGGACAGACCACCGGGGCCGAGCGCCGACAGGCGACGCTTGTGCGTCAGGCCGGAGATCGGGTTGGTCTGGTCCATGAACTGCGAGAGCTGGGAGGTTCCGAAGAACTCCTTCAGCGCCGCGACCACGGGCCGGATGTTGATCAGGGACTGAGGCGTGATCGCCTCGACGTCCTGGGTCGTCATCCGCTCGCGGACCACGCGCTCCATGCGGGCCAGGCCCGTGCGGAGCTGGTTCTGGATGAGCTCACCGACGGTGCGCATCCGGCGGTTGCCGAAGTGGTCGATGTCGTCGGCACCGATGTCGAGGGTGCCCTGGGGCGTCTCGAGCTGCTCGCGGCCGTCGTGCAGGGCCACGATGTAGCGGATCGCCGCGACGACGTCGCCGATGGTCAGCGTCTGCTGGTCGAAGGCCTCGACCAGGCCGAGCTTCTTGTTGATCTTGTAGCGACCGACCTTGGCCAGGTCGTAGCGCTTGGGGTTGAAGTAGTAGTTCTTCAACAGCGTCAGCGCGGCCTCGCGGGTGGGGGGTTCGCCCGGGCGCAGCTTGCGGTAGATGTCGAGCAGCGCGTCGTCGGGACCCTGGGTGTGGTCCTTCTCCTCGGTGAGCTGGATCGACTCGTACTGGCGCAGCTCGGCCATCACGGCGTCGTAGTCGTACTCCTCGCCGATGTCCTCGGCGACGGCCTGGAGGGCCTTGAGCAGGACGGTGATGTTCTGCTTGCGCTTGCGGTCGAGGCGGACGCCGACCAGGTCGCGCTTGTCGATCTCGAACTCGAGCCAGGCGCCGCGCGAGGGGATCAGCTTGGCGGTGTAGATGTCCTTGTCGGACGTCTTGTCGGCGGTGCGCTCGAAGTAGACGCCCGGCGAGCGGACGAGCTGCGAGACGACGACGCGCTCGGTGCCGTTGATGACGAAGGTGCCCTTGGGCGTCATGAGCGGGAAGTCGCCCATGAAGACCGTCTGGCCCTTGATCTCACCGGTGTCGTTGTTGGTGAACTCCGCGGAGACGTAGAGAGGAGCGGAGTAGGTGAAGTCCTTCTCCTTGCACTCGTCGACGGTGTACTTCGGGTCGTAGAAGACCGGGTTCTCGAAGGAGAGGGACATCGTCTCCGAGAAGTCCTCGATCGGCGAGATCTCCTCGAAGATCTCGGTCAGGCCGGACTTGCTGGAGACGTCCTCGCCCTCGGAGCGCCGGCGGTCGACCTCGGCGTTCCACTTGTCGTTGCCGATCAGCCAGTCGAAGCTGGTGGTCTGCAGAGAGAGGAGCTGGGGAACCTCGAGAGGTTCGGTGATCTTTGCGAAAGAGATTCGGCTGGGGTTACCGGAGGTGCTGCGCGCGGCCAAGAGGTGTCCTTCGACGTGTCGCTCTGAGAGTCGCGCCGACCCACCACAGGTTCAACCACCGGGCAGGCTGATAAGTATCTGAGGGCAGGCGCAATGCGCCACCATACACGAATCGCGGGCGCACAACAACCTCTGCATGCGCCGCAACGACGAGCGTTGCAGAGATCATGAGCCCCGGAGGCGCTCAGGTCAAGCACCGCCCCCGTGGGTTGTGGAGGACCTACGGCGCGGCAGGGGTGGTGATGAGGTCGTCGACCAGCCACTTGCCGTCGACCAGGAGCATCTGAGCGGTCACCTGGTCGCGGTAGACGACGGGTTCCTTCGCCTGCTTGTTGGTGGTCGGCCGGTTGACGAAGAGCAGCACGTCGACCCGGTCGTCGCCGGTGCGCACGATCCCCGAGGCCACCACCTCGGCCGAGACCACGGTCTCCGTGCCCGGCGCGTTGTCGGACACCAGCGCGAAGGTCTGGTCGTACTTCTCGCGGTAGTCGTCGGTCATGTAGGACCTCGCGGCGGCGGCGTCGGCCTCCAGGGTCCGGTAGTCGAACGACAGCACCGGCACGATGGCCGTCTCGGCGGCAGCCTGGGCGGTCCGGACCTCGCTCTCGTCGACGCGCGAAGGTCCGGTGCTGACGCTCTCGGGCGCCGCGTCGGACCCCAGCCAGGCCACCACGGTCACCGTCAGGAGCAGCAGGGTCACCACCGCGGTCGCGATCACGGCCGCCAGCGGGAGGGCACGCCGGCCGACCGGCGCCGCCTCATCAGTCACGGCTCGCGGGGTCGGCTCGCTGACGACAGCCTCGTCGGCGGCCGCGTCATCCGCGGCATCCTCCTTGGACGGCTCGGGCTCGGCCGCCTGCGCGATGGCTGCGTCGTACTCCGCGCGGCGGACGGGGTCCAGCAGGACCGCGGCCGCGTCGTTGTAGGCGCGGAAGCGCCGGTCACCGGGGTCGAGGTCGGCGATCGCCGACTTCCAGGCGGCCCGGATCTCGTCGACGGAGGCGTCTTGGTCGACATCGAGGAGGTCGTACCAGTGCGGGGTCATGGCTGCGGCTCCTCGTCCGCGCCGGTGATGGGCGTGAACTCGTCGACGAGCCACTCCCCCTCCACCTTGAGGAGCTTGACCTCGTAACGGAACGGCAGCGAGTCGGCGTCGATGCGCTGCTCCGCGTCGTTGGGGTTGGGGTAGGAGTTGGTGAACGACCCGGCCACCAACACCGTGGCGGAGTCGGCGTCAAGGCTCGAGACTCCCGTGGAGAAGACCTCACCCGAGCGCCCTGCCCCGGCCTGGGACACAGCCTGCTCAGCCAGCTCTACGTTCTTCTCGAAGTCGGCTGCGAACTTGGGCGTGAGCAGCTCGCTCACGAGCTCGCGGTACTCCGGCATCGTGTTGTCGGCGTCGAGGTACTGGGGGCCGTAGGTGTGCAGCCGGAGCACGAACTGTCTCGACTGCGCCATCGTCGACTCGCGCTCCTCGGCGACGAGGTCGTCGTCGCTGAAGAGCGAGGTCACCCGCGCACCGAGGCCGCGGTCCTGGGCGGGGGTCGAGGCCACCAGGTAGGTGAGCACGACGACGCAGGCCACCATGACCACTGCGCACGTCAGGACGAGCACGCGCCGCCACCGCGCGGAAGGAGCGACGGGGTCGGTCGTGAAAGCGCTGTCGGTCACCTTCGGGTGGCCGTCAGGGGCTGGAGATACAGCCACTTCCACGACTCCTCACCTAGCGTCATGGGTGCCACGGTACCGACCGACGTATCGCCGCCTGCCACCCGGGAGCCCCAGGTCAGCTCACCGGTCGCCTGGTCGTACGACGCGACCACGCGGTTGAGGTTCTGGGTGCCGCGGGCGTTGCTCATGGCGGCGGGCTCGGTGCAACGAGCGTTCTCGTTCATCGGGCGGTTGGAGCCGTCCTGCGGCGGGCGGGTGTCGGTACCCTCGTAGCCCTGGTGGCAGACCGGCTGGTCGGTGATGATCATGCCGAAGTGGGCGTCGTAGAGTCCGGTGTCGGGCGACTTGGACACGACGGTGAAGCCGCCCTCCACCACGTAGGGGTAGATGCTCAGCACCTGGGCGACGCCGTCCAGGTGCCTGGTGATGATCTCGCCGGTGGTCACGAGGTTGTTGATCAGGTCACCGAGCTCGATGCGGTTGTCCTCGAGGAACGTCCGCAGCTCGATCGCCGTGGCCGAGCCGGTGTCGATGAGCCGCCGCAGGTCGCCGTCGGCGCCCGCGAGGGTGCCGGAGAAGAGCGAGAGCTGCGTCGCGAAGTTGCGCAGGGCGCTCTCCCTGGCCAGTTGACCGTTGAGCACCGTGTTGCTGTCGCGGATCAGGGCCGCGGTCACGTCGAAGTTCTCGTTGGCGACCTCGATGAAGGAGTTACCTGAGTCGATGATCGTCTGGAGGTCCTGGCCGGTACCTCCGAACGCTGCCCCGAACTCGGTGACCGTCGTACGCAGGGCGTCCTGGTCGACCGAGGTCACCGTGTTGGACAGGTTGGTCAGCAGCGTCTCGGTGGCGATCGGCGTGCGGGTGAACTCCTCGTCGATCTCGGAGTCGTTGCTCAGGTAGGGCCCGTCGTCGACCTGCGGTTGCAGCTCGACGTACTGCTCGCCGACCGCGGAGCGGTTGCCGACCACGGCCAGGGTGTCGGAGGGGATCTCGTCGTAGCCGTTGTCGATGTCGAGGTGAACGTCGACGCCGGAGTCGGTCAGGACCAGCTTGTCCACGCGTCCCACCTGGACGCCGCGGTAGGAGACCTCGCCGCCGGCGAAGATGCCGCCGGACTCGGGGAAGTGCGCGACGACGGTGTAGGTGTCGTCATAGAAGAGCCGGTCGAGCTTGGCATAGCGCGCGCCCACGTAGGACACCCCGATCAGCGTGATGAGCACGAAGATCAGCAGCTGGAACTTGGTGCGGCGGGTGATCATCGGATCACCAGCCCGGGGACGAGCAGGGTGACGAGTGCCGGGTCGTAAGCCGCCATCAGCTGTCCCATCGTCGCGCCGCCGGCGGAGTCCGGATCAGCTTGGCCCGCCCCGTAGGCGGGGCGGTTGAGCCCGCTGCCCGGGTCGAGGGGGAGGGGAAGACCGGGCACCCCGGGGATGTCGGGGGGATCAGGCAGCCCGGGACCACCGGGAGTGCCCCCACCGCCGCCGGGGCACAGGCCGCCCAGAGGTCCGGTGGCCGCGTCGCAGATCGCGCCGACGATGTTGCCCGGGAGGTCCTGGCAGTTCTCGAGCGAGGGAGCGTTCAGGCACTCGGCCAAGGCCTGGGCGGCGCCCATGCACAGGTTGGGCAGGTCGACGATCTCGTCGATGGGCAGGTCGTCGGGGATCTCGTTGAGCGGCGTGCACGGGATCCCGGGGACGGTCGGCTGCTCCCCTCTCAGGTCGATGTCGAGAGTGACCGACAAGTTGGTGTAGTCGCCCATGTGGAGGTTGCGCGCGACCTGCGGGTCGCGGCCCACGACCTCGTCGACGAACGGGTAGGTCAGGAACACGTGGAACGCCTTGACGAAGCTGTCGCCCGAGTTGGCCAGCTCGGTGAGCACCGGCTGCAGCAGGCGGAACGACTTGATCGTGGACGCCTTCGAGTCCTTGATCACGCTGACGCCGACGTCACCGAGGCGGTTGAGCGCCTGGAGCATCTTGACCAGGTCACCTCGCTGCGCGTCCAGTGAGATGAGCGCGCTGGGCAGCTCCTCGAGTGCGGCGTCGATGGTCCCCTGCTGCTCGCGCACCGAGAGCGCCAGCCGGTTGAGGGACTCGATCGCGTTGACGATGTTGGCCTTGTTGGCGTCGAGCTGGCCCATCAAGGTGTCGACCTGGGTGAGCACCGACTTGACGTTGTCCTCGCGGCCTTCGAGGGCGAGGTTGAGCTCGGCGGCGATCGTCTTCAGCTGCGCCACGCCGCCGCCGTTGAGCAGCAGGCTGAGCGCCCCGAGGACCTCTTCGACCTCGGGGTTGCGTCCGGTCCGCTCCAGCGGGATCTCGTCTCCGTCGGCCAGCTCTCCGTCGCCGCCGCCTTCGGGTGCCGCGAGCTGGATGAATTTCTCGCCGAGCAGACTGGTCTGCCGGATCTCCGCGATCGCGTTGTCGGGGAGCTCGGTGCCGCCACGGATCTCCATGGTCACCCGGGCGACCTGGCCCTCGAGCTCGATCTCGCGGACCATGCCGACGCTCACGTCGTTGACCTTGACCGTCGACTGCGGCACGAGGTCGAGTACGTCGACGAAGACGGCCTCCACGGTGATCGCGTTGTCGCCGGTGTCGGTGCCGCCCGGCAGCGGGATGCTGTAGACATCGAAGTCACAGCCGCTGAGCAGGACCGTGCCGAACAGGAGCGCGACGATGCCGCGCACGCGGGCGTTCATCGAGCCACCTCCACGAGTCCACCGAGCGTGAGGTCGAACTGATCGCCGGACGAGGACCCGCTGCCGGCACCGAACGGGCCCGTGCGGGGCAGCGGCAGGGTCTCGATCAGGTCACACAAGGCACCGGTGCGGTCCTGCTCGGCCACGAAGCCGCACAGGAGCGTCTTGGGGTCGGACTCGATCTGGTTGATGAGCTCGCCGATGTTGGCGTTGGTGTCGAGCGTGCCGGCGTCGGGGTTGTAGGTCAGCGACAGGTTGGCCAAGGCCAACGGGGCCGCCCGCAGCGTCTCGTCGAGGGCGGCGCGCTGCTTGACGAGGACCTTGGCAACGCGGTTGAGGCCCTTGATGTTGCGTCCGAGCACGGTGCGGTTCTCCTTGACGAACGACCCCACCTCGCCGAGCGCCACCGACAGGTTCTTCAGCGCGGCGGCGAGCTCCTGACGCTCCCCCGACAGCATCGTCGAGACCGAGCTGAGTGAGCTGTTGAAGTCGCGGACGGTCGCGTCGTTCTCGGCCAGGGTGAAGATGAACTGCTCCAGCTGGGCCAGGGAGCCGAAGAGCTCTTCCTTGTTGTTGTCAAAGGTCTCGGTGAAGGTGCTGAAGTCCTCGATCGTCTGGTGGAACTGCTCGCCCTGGCCGGCGAAGTTCTCGGCGGTCACCTCGAGCAGGTCGGTCAGCGCACCCTCCGCGTTGGCGCCGTTGGGCCCGAGGGCCACGTTGAGCTCGTCGAGGCTGGAGTAGATCTGGTCGAGCTCGAGCGGGACGGCGGTGCGGCTCACGTCGAGCACGGTGCCGCTGGCAAGGGTCTCGCCCTCGGTGTAGGCCGGGGTCAGCTGGATGTAGCGATCACCCACGATGGAGGGCGCGATGATCAGCGCCTCGGCGTCGGCCGGGATCTTGATCTCGGGGTCGTAGGACATGGTCACCACGACGTCGGTGCCCGACGGGGTCACCGTGTCGACCGTGCCGATCGGCACACCCAGCACTCGCACGTCGCTGCCCTCGTAGATCGAGATGGTGCGGGGGAAGTGGGCGGTGAGCGTCTTCTTCTCCTCACCACCGAACATCGTGAGCGCGGCCGCTACGACCAGCGCCACGATCACCAGTGGGACGGCGAACCTCTTCACGGCGTTCACAGCTCGGGGCTCCCAGCAGGAGGCATGTTCTGGATGTAGGTGTCGAACCAGGGCCCGTTGCCGAGCGTGTTGGCGAACACGCGGTAGAACGGCGCCATCAGCCGGAGGCTGTTGTCGATGTTGTCCTCGTTCTTGTTCAGGACGTCCAGGACCTCTTCCAGCTTGAGCAGCGCCGGCTTCAGATCGGCCCGGGACTGGCGCACCAGCGCGGTGAGCTCGGTGGACAGCGTCGTGGTCGAGACCAGCAGGTTGTGGACGGCCTGGCGTCGGGCAACCAGCGCGCGGAAAAGGACGTCGGAGTCCTTCATGAGCCCGATGATGTCCTGGTCGCGCTCGTCGAGAACCTTGGAGACGCGGTCGAGGTTGCCCAACAGGGAGTTGATCTGCTCGTCGCGAGCCGCGATGTTGCGCGAGAGGGCGGAGACGCCGCTGAGCGCGGAGCGGAACTCCTCGGGCGTGTTGCGCGACAGGTCGGCGAGCGTCGTCATCGACTTGGCCAGCTGGTCGGTATCGATCTCGGAGGATGTCTCCGCCAGGCCGGAGAACGCGTCGACGGCGTCGAACGGCGAGGAGGTGCGCTCGATCGGGATCTCGCTGCCCTCGTCGAGCTGACCGTCACCGGCCGGCTCCAAGGCGAGGTACATCGCACCGAGCAGCGTCTTGACCTTGATCGCGGCATGCGTCTCGTCACCGAACGGGGAGTCGGTCTTGACCCGGAAGGTCACCCGCACGTGGTCGCCTTCGAGCTCGACCTTCTCGACCTTGCCGACGCGGACGCCGGCGATGCGGACCTCGTCGTTGGCCTTCATGCCACCGGCCTCGGTGAACGACGCGTAGTAGGTGTCGCCCCCGCCGATCAGCGGGAGGTCCTGGGCCTTGAACGCGGCCAGGAGCATCAGGACGAGGACAGTCAGGCTGGCCACCCCGATGACCACGGGGTTGCGCTCACGGAAGGGCTTGCTCATCGGTGGTTCACCCCAGATCACACCTTGCGGCGGCAGTGTTGTAGTTGACCGGCACGGTGATGTTGCCGGGCAGCTTGACCTTGCCTTGGAAGTTGCACAGGTAGAAGTTGAACCAGGAGCCGTAGATGGCGGTGCGCCCGACCTTGTTGAGCTTGATCGGCAGCACCTGGAGCGCCCGGTCGAGCTCGCCCTTGTTCCTCGCCACGTTGGTCGCGAACCGGCGCAGCTGCTTGATGTCCTCGACGAACGGCGGGCGGATGCCCTTGACCAGTCCGGCGGTCTGCACCGACAAGGCGGAGATCTGGTCGAGCGAGGACAGGATCGCCTCGCGGTCGTCGTTGAGACCGGACACGAATGTCCGGAAGCTCGTGATCAGGTCACTGAGCTGGTCGTCGCGGTCGGCCAGGTGGTCGAGCACCTGGTTGAGGTTGACGATCAGGTCGCCGATGACCTCGTCTCGCTGCGCGAGGGTGGTTGTGATCGAGGCGGTGTGCCCCAGGAGGCTCTCGAGGGTGCCACCCTCGCCCTGGAACACCTGGACGATCTCGTAGGACAGCTTGTTGATGTCGTCGGGCGAGAGTGCTTGGAAGAGTGGCTTGAACCCATTGAAGAGCACCGTCAGGTCGAGCGCCGGGGAGGTCTGCGACGCCGGGATGGTGTCACCCTCCTCCAGCTCCTCGGACTCGCCGATCTCCTGGGTGAGCGAGATGTAACGCTGGCCCACGAGGTTGCGGTAGCGGATCGAGGCGTGGGTCGACTCGTTGAGCAGCGTGCTCTCCACCACGTCGAAGCTGATCAGCGCGCGGTTGCGGTCGATGATCTCGATGTCCTTGACGGAGCCGACCTTCACCCCGGCGATGCGGACGTCGTCGCCCTGAACCACTCCAGTGGCGTCGACGAACTCCGCCTTGTAGACGCGGGTCGCGCCGAACGAGAGGTTGCCGATCGTCACGATGAGCACGCCGGTGAGCAGCGTCGTGATCACGATGAAGATGATCAGCTTCACCATGTCGCTGGCGGTGCGCTTGTCCAAGATAGCCATCAGCGGAGGCTCACCTCAGCTCCACGCGCCATGGGCGCCACGAGCAGGACGCTCAGGTCGGAGACTTCGCTGGCGGAGACGCCGAAACCCCGGCTCATCAGCTCCTTGAGCAAGGCGGACTCCTCAGCGCTTCCGGGCTCGCCTGCCCCGTCAAAGTCGTAGAAGGGCGAGACCCTCGACGTGCCCTTGCCGGTGGGCTCGTCGACGCCGTCGTTGAAGTCGGGCTGGTGGCGCACGGGGTTGGACTGGCTCCACGGCGGGTTGGGCAGGTGGAGGCAGGTCGGCCCGCGGTCGGTGTCGGTGCGCGGCTTGTCCTGCGGGTTGTAGCCGCGAGGCTGGCGGGGCAGCGTCTCGAGCACGATGTGCAGGGTGAAGCCGCGGAACGCCTCGGCCTGGAGCTTGCCGGCGTTGACGATCCCCTCGGTGAGGCAGGGGAAGCCCGGGGCGTACTTGGCGAGCACCTCGAGCTGCGCTGCGCTCACCTCGCCGAGGCGGGTGATGTTGTCGCCGTTGTCGGCGAGGAAGGTGCGGGCCGTCTCGGAGAAGGCTGCGATGTCCTTGAACAGGGCATTGAGCTTCACCGAGCGGTCCTCCAGCGTGCCGGTGGTGGTGATCGAGTCCTGCAGGATCTGCGCCACCTCGGGTAGTACGTCGCTGTAGATGTCGGAGACCTCGGCGGTCAGGCGCAGGTCCTCGACGAGGCCGGGAATCTGCGGGTTGAGCTGCTTGAGGTAGCCGTCAACGGTCTCGAGGTTCTCGCCGATCTGCTCGCCGCGTCCCTCGAGGGCGGTGGCCAGGGCGTTGAGGGTCAGGTTGATCTCGGCCGGCTGGACCGCCCGCAGGAGGGGGTAGAGGTCGGCGAGGACCTTCTCGACCTCGATGCTGACCTCGGTGCGCTCGATGGTGTCACCGGTCTGGATGTGGTCGGCCGCGGGCTGCTCGGGAACGACGAGCGAGACGTACTTCTCGCCGAACAGCGTCTTCGGCACGATCGACCCGGTGACGTTGGCCGGGATGGTGTCGACCTCCTCGGGGAACAGCCCGAGCGTCAGCTGCGCGCCGTCGGCTGCCGTGTCGAACTCCAGGACCTCACCCACGATGACCCCGCGGATCTTCACGTCGGCGCGCGCGGGCAGCTGGAGACCGATCGACGAGGTCTGCAGCGTGACGCGGTCGTAGTCGACGTACTTCTTGGTGAAGATGCTGTAGGTGGCGTAGACGCCAGCCACCAGCAGTACCAGGAAGGCGACGCCGAGGACCTTGTGGTTGCTGAGGATCTTCATGAGCTCACCCCGCCAATCTCACGGTAGTGGTCGTGCCCCAGATGGCCATCGACAGGAAAAGGTCGATCACGTTGATGGCCACGATGCTGGTGCGGACCGCGCGGCCCACGGCCACGCCGACGCCGGCCGGACCGCCGGAGGCGTTGTAGCCGTGGTAGCAGTGGATCAGGATGACGACGACAGCGAAGACCAGGACCTTCCCGAAGGACCACAAGACGTCACCGGGTGGCAGGAACTGGTTGAAGTAGTGGTCGTAGGTGCCGCTGCTCTGGCCGTAGAACTGGGTGACGATCAGCCTGCTCGCGAAGTACGACGAGAGCAGGCCGACGACGTAGAGCGGCACGATCGCGATCAGCCCGCCGACGACGCGGGTCGCCACCAGGAACGGCATCGAGGGGATGGCCATCACCTCGAGGGCGTCGACCTCCTCGGAGATCCGCATGGCGCCGAGCTGCGCCGTGAAGCCGCAACCCACGGTGGCGGCCAGCGCGATGCCGGCCACCAGCGGCGCGATCTCACGGGTGTTGAAGTAGGCGGAGACGAAGCCGGAGAAGGCCGCGGTGCCGAGCTGGTTGAGGGCGGCGTAGCCCGACAGCCCCACCTGGGCGCCAGTGAAGAACGTCATGCCTGCGATGACGCCGACCGTGCCGCCGATGATCGCCAGCGACCCCGAGCCGAGGGTGACCTCGGCGAGGATCCGCATGATCTCCTTGGGGTAGCGCTTGATCGAGCGCGGCACCGCACGCAGCACGCCGATGTAGAAGGCGAGCTGACCGCCGAGGTCGTTGAGCGACCCCAACGGCTTCTCGTAGACAGCCTTCATGTTCGCCATGTCGTCAACCCGTCTTCGGTGGGACGACTTGGAGGTAGATGGTGCTCATCACGAAGTTGACGACGAAGAGCATCAGGAAGGTGATGACCACGGACTCGTTGACCGCGTCACCGACGCCCTTGGGGCCGCCGCCGGCGTTCATGCCCTTGTAGCAGGCCACGATCGCAGCGATGAAACCGAAGACGATCGCCTTGAGCAGCCCGACCCACAGGTCCGGGAGCTGGGCGAGCGCGGTGAAGCTGGCGAGGTAGGAGCCCGGGGTGCCGTCCTGGAGCATCACGTTGAACACGTAGCCGCCCGACACCCCGACGACGCTGACCATGCCGTTGAGGAAGAAGGCGACCAGCATGCAGGCGAGCACCCGCGGGACGACCAGGCGCTGGATCGGGTCGATGCCGAGCACCATCATGGCGTCGAGCTCTTCACGGATCTTGCGCGCGCCGAGGTCGGCGGCGATCGCGGACCCACCGGCACCCGCGATCAGCAGGGCGGTCGCGATCGGGCCTGCTTGCTGGACCACCGCCAGCACCGAGGCCGAGCCCGTGAACGACTGCGCCCCGAACTGCTTGATCAGCCCGCCCACCTGAAGCGCGATGACCGCGCCGAACGGGATGGCCACCAGCGCCGTCGGAATGATGGTGACGGACGCGATGAACCAGGCCTGCTGCAGGAACTCCCGCAGCTGGAATGGTCGCCTGAAGAGGGCCCGCCCGACGTCGAGACCGAAGGCGAAGAGCTTGCCTGCGGTGCCGACGGGGGCGAGAACCCGCGTCGCAGTGGATGCCAAGAGAGTCGTGCCCCCCGTCAGCTTCCGATGGTCATGTTCATGTTCTCCTGGAAAGAGCCAGGAGGAGGGGTGATGCCGTTCTCGCGGCACCAGACCCCGGGCTCACGCTGGCTGCGCCGCGGGATGCCGTTGGACGGCTCCTGCTGGAGAGGGATCGGCGGAAGCGGTGGCAGCTCCTGGCCCTTCTCCGCCTCGAGCTCGTCGGCGTCCTTCTCCTCGGACATGCCGATGGGGCCGACGCGCTGGGCGTTGAGGAACTGGCGGACCACTGGCTCCTCGGAGGACAGCAGCATCTCGCGCGGGCCGAACATGGCCAGGTGCCGGTGGTAGAGCAGCCCGATGTTGTCGGGCACCGTGCGGGCCGTGTTGACGTCGTGGGTCACGATCAGGAACGTCGCGTCGATCTGGGCGTTGAGGTCGATGATCAGCTGGTTGAGGAACGACGTGCGCACGGGGTCGAGACCGGAGTCGGGCTCGTCGAAGAGCACGATCTCGGGGTCGAGGACCAGGGCACGGGCGAGGCCCGCGCGCTTGCGCATGCCGCCGGAGATCTCACCGGGCAGCTTGTCCTCGGCACCGAGGAGACCGACGAGGTCCATCTTCTCCATGACGATGTCGCGGATCTCGGACTCGGACTTCTTGGTGTGCTCGCGCAGCGGGAAGGCGACGTTGTCGTAGAGGTTCATCGAGCCGAACATGGCGCCGTCCTGGAACAGCACGCCGAACAGCTTGCGGATCTCGTAGAGCTCCTTCTCGGAGCAGCTCGCGATGTCGGTGCCCTCGATGAGGATGGAGCCCTTGTCCGGCTTGAGCAGCCCGATCAGGGTCTTGAGGAAGACCGACTTGCCGGTGCCCGAGGGGCCCAGCATCACGCAGATCTCTCCGGCCGGGATGGTCAGCGAGACGTCACCCCAGATGAGCTGCTTGCCGAAGGACTTGCTCAGGTCGTCGACCTTGATCTCTACGCCCATGTCATCTCTCTCCCCTCGACCCGACCCATCGGCCGCGTGCGAACGTTGCGGCGCACACTTCGCACTCGCCAGTAACAACGGTGTTACCGGCGCGAGGTTACGCGGCTTTGTGCTCCCCGTCACGACCGGGACAGGTTCCGAGATCAACGCGTGACGGCACGTCACCTGCACAAACTTATTCACGAACCCTAAGTGGGGGTGACTACTCCCGGCGGCCGGATCGAACGCGGCGTCCCCGGACACAGCTGTGGGCGGCCACCTCTCGCGAGGTGGCCGCCCACAGCGGCAGAACAGGTGCCCGTCGGAGCTGGTGTCAGCCTCCGGCGAGCGGGCGGGTCACTTGAGGGTGACGGTGGCCCCGGCGCCCTCGAGGGCCTCCTTGGCCTTCTCCGCGGTGGCCTTGTCGACCTTCTCGACGACAGCCTTCGGCGCGGCCTCGACCAGCTCCTTGGCCTCCTTCAGGCCGAGGGAGGTCAGGGCGCGCACCTCCTTGATGACGTTGATCTTCTTGTCGCCGGCAGCCTCGAGGATGACGTCGAACTCGTCCTGGGCAGCGGCCTCCTCGCCACCGCCGGCGCCGCCGGCAGCAGGGGCGGCAGCAACCGCGACGGGGGCAGCAGCGGTGACGCCGAACGTCTCCTCGAACTGCTTCACGAACTCGGAGAGCTCGATGAGGGTCATTTCCTTGAACGCGTCGAGCAGCTCGTCAGTGCTGAGCTTCGCCATGGTGGCGGTTCCTTCCATTCGGTGGCCCGCCGTGGTTGGCGGCGGACCTGGTTTCAGGTGGTGGGTAACCGAGGGCCTGGATCAGGCCTCGGTGGCTTCGCCCTCTTCAGAGGTCTCGGCCTCGGCAACGGGGGCCTCCTCGACTGCGTCAGCAGCCTCGGGGGTCTCGTCGCCAGCGGCCTCGGTCTCGTCAGCGGGGGCCTCCTCGGCCGGGGCGTCAGCCTCTGCCGCGGGAGCCTCCTCGGCGGCGACTGGCGTGCCAGCACCACCTGCGAGGATCGAGGGGTCCTGCTCGGCCTTCGCCTGGAGTGCACCGGCGAGCCGGGCAGCCTGGGCGAGGGGGGCGTTGAGCAGGTAGACGGCCTGGCTGAGCGAAGCGAGCATCGCGCCCGCAAGCTTGCCCAGGAGCACCTCGCGCGACTCGAGATCGGCCAGCTTGGCGATCTCGTTCGCGTCGAGGATGTTGCCGTCCAGGACTCCACCCTTGATGACCAGGGTGGGGTTGGCCTTGGCAAAGTCACGCAGACCCTTGGCCGCCTCGACGACGTCGCCCTTGATGAAGGCGATCGCGGTCGGGCCGGTCAGCAGGTCGTCGAAGCCGGAGATGCCCACCTGGTTGGCGGCGATCTTGGCCAGCGTGTTCTTGACCACGGCGTAGTTGGCGTTCTCACCGAGGGAGCGGCGAAGGTTCTGCAGCTCCTTGACGGTGAGACCGCGGTACTCGGTCAGCACGGCACCAGCGGCGTCGTTGAACGAGTCAACGATCTCCGCGACGGCGGCTTCCCTGTCTGCCCGCGCCATGGGTCTCCTTCCGGACTGGGAGACCGACGCCCGGTCCGTCGAAATGACGAACGCCCCGAGCACAGATGCTCAGGGCGTGGACTTCACGGCGGGCCGTGGGGTCTTGCTCTGTCACCTGCGCGGGCCGTCCGCATCTCTGCGGCACCTTCGGTCTGGCTGCTGATGCAGCCGGACAACCGGCGGTCTCTGGATTCAGGTACGAACTGTACGGCGGTGCGAGGCGGGCGCCAAATCGGGTCAGGTGAGCAGCCGGGTGGGCGTGCCGGCCAGCCACGCGGCGACGTCCTCGACCGCCTCGGCGAAGTAGGTCCGGTAGTTGGCGGCGGTCACGTAGCCGAGGTGGGGCGTGGCGAGTACCTGGGGCAGCGACCGCAGCGGGTGGTCGGTCGGCAGCGGTTCCTCGTCGAACACGTCGAGCCCGGCTCCCGCGATCCGGCCCGCGCGGAGAGCGTCCAGCAGCGCGTCGGTGTCGACGAGACCCGCGCGCGAGGTGTTGACGAGGTACGCCGACGGGCGCATGGCCGCGAGCTCGGGCGCACCGACCAGGCCGCGGGTGCTGTCGGACAGCACGAGGTGGAGCGTCACCACGTCGGCGGCGGCCATCAGCTCCGCGAGGCTGCCCGCCCTGCGCGCGCCGGCCTCGGCCGCGCGCTCGTCGGTCAGGTGGGGGCTCCAACCGAGCACCTCCATGCCGAACGCCCTGCCGATGTCGGCCACCCGGCGCCCGATCTTGCCGAGCCCGACCACGCCGAGCGTCGCGCCGGCCAGGTCCACGCCGACCGTGCTCTGCCAGGGACCGCCCTCCCGGAACGCCGTGGACTCGGCGCCCAGGTGGCGCACCAGCCCCAGGACCAGCGCCCAGGTCAGCTCGACCGGCGGCGTCGAGCGGCTCGTCGTACCGCAGACGGCGATGCCGCGCTCCCGGCAGGCGTCGAGGTCGATGGCGGCGTTGCGCATCCCACTGGTCACGACCAGCCGCAGCTCCGGAAGCCGGTCGAGCAGCGCACTCGTGACCGGGGTCCGCTCGCGCATCACGATGACGACCGCGGCGCCGGCCAGGGCGTCGACCAGGGTCTCCCCCTCCAGGTGCTCGCTCACCGACGTCACCTCGGCCCCGTCGAGCAGTGACCAGTCGGCGTACGACGTCGCGACCTGCTGGTAGTCGTCGAGGATCACGCAGCGCATGTCGCCCAGCCTCCCAGAAGCACGAAGGCCCGCCCCCCTGACGGGAGACGGGCCTTCGCGGTGAGGCTGTGGGAGAGGCGGCGCTCAGGCCTGGCCCTCCTCCTCCGCGGCGACGTTGCGCACGCGGTTGGGGTCGACCTGGACGCCGGGGCCCATGGTGGTCGACACGGTGACCTTGCGCAGGTAGCGGCCCTTGGAGCTGGCCGGCTTGAGACGCAGCACCTCTTCGAGGGCGGCGGCGTAGTTCTCGGCCAGCTGGGCCTCGGAGAACGACGCCTTGCCGATGATGAAGTGCAGGTTGGCGTGACGGTCGACGCGGAACTCGATCTTGCCGCCCTTGATGTCCGAGACGGCCTTGGCGACGTCGGGCGTCACGGTGCCGGTCTTCGGGTTGGGCATCAGGCCGCGGGGGCCGAGGACGCGGCCGAGCCGGCCGACCTTGCCCATCATGTCGGGGGTCGCGACGACGGCGTCGAACTCGAGCCAGCCACCGTTGACCTTCTCGATCAGCTCGTCGCCACCGACGACGTCGGCGCCGGCCTCGCGGGCGGCGTCAGCCTTGTCGCCGTTGGCGAACACCAGGACGCGGGCGGTCTTGCCCGTGCCGTGGGGGAGGTTGACCGTGCCGCGGACCATCTGGTCGGCCTTGCGCGGGTCGACACCCAGGCGCATGACGACGTCGACGGTCTCGTCGAACTTCTTCTTGCTGCCGGACTTGGCGATCTTGATCGCGGCCAGCGGGGCGTAGAGCTCGTCCTTGTCGAAGCTCTCGGCCGCTGCGCGGTAGGTCTTGCTGCGCTGCATATCTGGTTCTCTTCTCTATCCAGGTGTGGTCACGTGGGCCAGCGCGGCCCTGCCACGTATTTCGGTTGGTGCAGTGGTGCCGGGATCGGCGGTCAGTCGGTGGTGACGCCCATGGAGCGGGCAGTCCCCTCGACGATCTTCATCGCGGCCTCGACGTCGTTGGCGTTGAGGTCGGGGAGCTTGGTCGTGGCGATCTCACGGATCTGGTCCTTGGTGAGCTTGCCGACCTTCTCCTTGTGCGGGACGCCGGAGCCCTTCTTGAGGCCGGCGGCCTTCTTGATCAGCTCGGCGGCCGGAGGCGTCTTCGTGATGAAGGTGAAGGAGCGGTCCTCGTAGATCGTGATCTCGACGGGGATCACGTTGCCGCGCATGGCCTCGGTCTGGGCGTTGTACGCCTTGCAGAAGTCCATGATGTTGACGCCGTGCGGGCCCAGCGCGGTTCCGACGGGCGGGGCGGGCGTCGCGGCGCCGGCCTGCAGCTGCACCTTGACCAGTGCGGCGATCTTCTTCTTGGGAGGCATTCGTTGTTCTTTCTCTTCGTGTGGTCATGACGGGGGCGGAAACCCCCTGCCACTGATCTGTTGCTGAGCAACCGGGCCATTCTTCCGCGTATCGCGCGGAAGGTGAAATCGGGCTCAGCTGGTCTGGCTTGCTGTTGCTCTGTCTGCTCAGACCTTCTGGATCTGGCTGAAGCTCAGCTCGACCGGGGTCTCCCGGCCGAAGATCTCGACGAGGGCCTTGACCCGCTGCGCCTCGGCGTTGATCTCGGTGATCGTCGCGTGCAGCGTGGCGAACGGTCCGTCGACGACCATCACCGAGTCGGAGATGTCGAAGTCGGCGACCTCGATCTGCTTCTTGGCGGTCGTGGAGCCACCCTTGGTGGGCGTGCCTGCGGCAACGGCCTCGGCCTCGGCCTTGGCGATGACGCTCGGCGCGAGCATGTTCTCGACCTCGGCCATGCTCAGCGGGACGGGCTGGTGGCTGTGGCCGACGAAGCCGGTCACCGAAGGGGTGTGGCGAACCGCCGACCAGGACTCGTCGGTGAGGTCCATGCGGACCAGGACGTAGCCGGGGAGCGCGGGCTTGGTGCGGGTGCGGCGCTGGCCGTTCTTGATCTCGACGACGTCCTCGATGGGGACCACGATCTCGTGGATGTAGTCCTCCATGTTCAAGGAGATGATGCGGTTCTCCAGGTTGGACTTCACCCGGTTCTCCATGCCGGAGTAGGTGTGGACCACGTACCAGTCACCCGGCTTGGCCCACAGCTCCTCGCGGAAGGCCTCGAGCGGGTCGACCTCGGCGTCCTCGTCCTCGTCGGCGCTCTCGTCGGCACTCTCGTCGGCGGGGTCGCCGGAGTCCGCGGAGTCCTCGGTGTCGTCGGAGTCGTCGGAGTCGGTCTCGGCCACAGCGTCGTCGACCACAGCGTCGTCGGCGTCGGTGTCGTCCGCGGGCGCCTCGTCGGCGTCGTCGGCCGCCTCGACGTCCGAAGCGTCCTCGACAGCATCCGGCGCGGTCGCCTCGTCCGTCTCCGGGGTCACCTCGGCGTCCGCCGCCTGCGGCGTCTCCTCGGTCTCGACCTGCTCGTACTGCTCCGACACGTGTTGCTCCATCACCTTGTGCGTTGGTTGTGCTCTTGGCTCGTCCTGCTGCCGCCGCGGCTGCGACGGCCGGGTCAGATGTCGTCCCCGCCGGTGAACACGGCGAAGGCGAGCTTGCCGAGCCCGAGGTCGAGGGCCGCGATCAGAGCCATCATCACGATCACGAACGTCATCACCACGATGAAGTAGGTGATCAGCTGCTCCTGGGTCGGGTAGACGACCTTGCGCAGCTCTGCGACGACCTGCCGGTAGAACGTCGGAAGGCTGGTGCGCTTCGGGGCCTTGCTGTCGCGGGAACCGCCGACTGCCTTGCTGTCCGACACCGCCCTCACCTCTCCTTCGTCATGCAGGCCTAGGTCGACCTGTCGTGCTGCTGATGCTGCCTGTCACTGCAAATGCGGGTTCTGCAGGGCACGAGGGACTTGAACCCCCAACCTTCGGTTTTGGAGACCGATGCTCTGCCAGTTGAGCTAGTGCCCTCCGTGAGCTCCCACCTCGCGCCACCTGAGGTGCGGGCGCGCGAAAGCATGTGGAAACCACCAAACGTGGAGTCTACGGGGAAGCCGAAGGCCACGTCCAAACGCCTCCGGGCCACCGCCCGATCGCGCCGTATCTCGGGTGAGACCCGGTGGGCGACGCCTCTACGATGACAGACATGTCAGACGCGCCCGCACCTCAGCCCTCCTCCAGCAACCCGCGCGACCGCCGGGTCTCCCACCGGATCGGTGCCATCGCCGAGTCGGCCACGCTCAAGGTCGACGCCAAGGCCAAGGCGCTCAAGGCCGAGGGCCGGCCGGTGATCGGCTTCGGTGCCGGCGAGCCCGACTTCGCGACGCCCGGCTACATCGTCGACGTGGCGGCCGAGGCCTGCCGCGACCCGCGCAACCACCGCTACACCCCCGCCGGGGGCCTGCCGGAGCTCAAGAAGGCGATCATCGCGAAGACCAAGCGCGACAGCGGCCTCGAGGTCACCCCGGCCCAGGTGCTGGTCACCAACGGTGGCAAGCAGGCCATCTACGCCGCGTTCGCCGCCATGATCGACCCCGGCGACGAGGTGATCGTCCCGGCGCCGTACTGGACGACGTATCCCGAGGCCATCCAGCTGGCCGGCGGCGTGGCGGTCGAGGTGCTCGCCGACGAGACCCAGGACTACAAGGTCACCGTCGAGCAGCTCGAGGCGGCGCGCACCGAAAGCACCAAGGTGCTGCTGTTCGTCTCGCCGTCCAACCCCACCGGAGCGGTCTACACCTCCGACGAGATCCGGGCGATCGGCGAGTGGGTCGAGGAGCACAACCTCTGGGTGCTCACCGACGAGATCTACGAGCACCTCGTCTACGACGGGGTCGACACCGGCTCGATGCCGGTCCTGTGCCCCTACCTCCAGGACAACTGCGTCGTGGTCAACGGTGTCGCCAAGACCTACGCCATGACCGGCTGGCGGGTGGGCTGGATGATCGGGCCCGCCGACCTGGTGAAGGCCGCGACCAACCTCCAGTCGCACGCCACGTCCAACGTCGCCAACGTCTCGCAGCGGGCCGCGATCGCCGCGCTCGAGGGCGACCTGTCGGCCGTCGACGAGATGAAGACCGCCTTCGACCGGCGCCGCAAGACCATCGTGGCGATGCTCAACGAGATCGACGGGGTCATCTGCCCGACGCCGCTGGGCGCGTTCTACGCCTACCCGTCCGTGAAGGGCCTGCTGGGCAAGGAGCACGACGGTCAGCTCATCGAGACGTCCGCCGACCTCGCCACCTACATCCTCGACAAGGCGGAGGTGGCCGTGGTCCCCGGTGAGGCGTTCGGCTCGCCCGGCTACCTGCGGCTCTCCTACGCGCTCGGCGACGACGACCTCGTCGAGGGCGTTACCCGCCTGCAGAAGCTCTTCGCCTGAGTGAGAGACCTCCACGCTCTGCCCAAGGCGCACCTCCACCTGCACTTCACGGGGTCGATGCGACACGCGACCCTGCTTGAGCTCGCCGAGCGCGACGGCATCGTGCTGCCCGACTCGCTGGGTGCCGAGTGGCCACCGCAGCTGAGCGCGGCGGACGAGAAGGGCTGGTTCCGCTTCCAGCGCCTCTACGACGTCGCGCGCTCGGTCCTGCGCACCGAGTCCGACGTACGACGTCTGGTGCTGGAGGCGGCCGAGGACGACGTCCGTGACGGCGGCCGGTGGCTGGAGATCCAGGTCGACCCGAGCGGCTACGGCGCCCGGTTCGGGGGGATCACGGCGTTCACCGACCTGGTCCTGGACGCCGTGCGCGACGCCTCCGCGCGCACGGGCCTGGGCATGGCCGTCGTGATCGCCGCCAACCGGACCCGGCACCCGCTCGACGCGCGCACGCTCGCCCGCCTGGCCGGGCAGTACGCCGGTCGAGGGGTGGTCGGCTTCGGGCTCTCCAACGACGAGCGGCGCGGGACCACCGCCGACTTCGCCGGCGCCTTCGCGATCGCGGAGCGCTCCGGGCTGCTGCTCGCCCCGCACGGCGGTGAGCTGCTCGGGCCCGCGAGCATCCGCGCCGTCCTCGACTCCCTCCACGCCCATCGGCTCGGCCACGGGGTGCGCGCGTCCGAGGACCCCGCTCTGCTCGACCGGATCGTCGAGGCCGGTGTCGCACTAGAGGTGTGCCCGGTCAGCAACGTGGCTCTCGGCGTCTACAGCGACCTGACCTCCGTGCCGCTGCCGACCCTGCTGGAGGCCGGCGCGACCGTCGCCCTGGGCGCCGACGACCCGTTGCTGTTCGGCTCACGTCTGGCGGGCCAGTACGCGACGATGCGCGCCGCGCACGACCTCACCGACGAGACGCTGGCCGAGCTCGCCCGGATGTCGGTGCGGGCCTCACGCGCGCCCGACGACGTACGCGGCCGCACCCTCGCCGACATCGACGCCTGGCTCGCCGACTCGCCCTCCTGACCCCGGACCTCGTTTGCCGCCCGCGTCACTGGGAAGATGCTCTGCGTGACCAACGACGGCCAGCCAGACCCGGACGAGACCCAGCCGTTCGTCTCCCCCTCCGGCCCCGAGCAGCCCGGGCCGAGCCAGCCTCCGGCGCCGGAATGGCCCAGCTACGCCCCGCCGCCGACGCCACCTCCGAGCACACCGCCCTACGGCGCCCCGGAGCCGCCGGCGTACGGCCAGCCGCCGGCCCAGCCGCCGTACGGGCAGAACCCCTACCTCCAGCAGCCGCCGGCGCCATACGGCGCGCCGCAGTTCGCCGGCTACGGGGCGCCGGTCCCCGGCTACAGCTACGCGCAGAGCCACGGGCGGGCCACCACCTCGATGGTGCTCGGGATCGTCGCGCTGGTCGGGATCCTGGCGACGCCGTTCTGCTGCATCACGCTGCCCGCGATGTTCGCCGGGCCGTTCGCGATCTGGACCGGCGCGACCGCGAAGCGCCAGATCGACCAGAACCCCGCCGCCTACAACAACCGCGGGCAGGCGGTGGCCGGCTTCATCATGGGCATCGTCGCCAGCGTGCTGGCGGTGCTGATCATCATCGTCATCGTCGTGTTCATCGGTGCCACCGACTGGTCCGACACCTCGTCGTACTAGCTAGCTAGAGCTCGCAGCCGACGAGCACCGGCTCGTTGACGAGCCGGATCCCGAAGCGGGCCTCGACGCCGTCGCGCACCTCGCGGGCCAGGTCGAGCAGCTCGGTGGTCGTCGCGCCGCCGCGGTTGGTGAGCGCCAGCGTGTGCTTTCGCGACAGGGCCACCGTGGCGGAGCCGTGGCCCTTGGCGAAGCCGGCGTGCTCGATCAGCCAGGCGGCGCTGGTCTTGA
This sequence comes from Nocardioides szechwanensis, assembly GCF_900103935.1. Taxonomy (GTDB): domain Bacteria; phylum Actinomycetota; class Actinomycetes; order Propionibacteriales; family Nocardioidaceae; genus Nocardioides; species Nocardioides szechwanensis. The sequence goes on along the minus strand of NZ_FNIC01000002.1, from coordinate 122,354 downwards.
CGCCGTCGTCGGCGGGCCAGGCCGGGGCGCCGTCGGGCAGGGCGTCGGCGGCGACGACGGGGTTGGTGAAGAACGACCCGGCGCTCCAGGTGTCGTGGTCGTCAGCGTCGAGCACCATGCCCTTGCCGCGGCGCAGCTCCAGCACGGCCTCGCGTACGTCGGTCAGTGGCGCGCGCTGCCCGGCGTCGACCCCCAGGGTGCGGGCCAGCTCGGCGTAGCCCACCGGGGCACCGAGGTCGCCCTGGGCGAGCTGGAAGGTCACGGACAGGACGACGTGGCGTCCCGGGTCGGCCTTGAAGCGGGAGTGGCGGTAGCCGAAGCCGCAGTCGGCGTTGGCGAAGGTGCGCGCGACCTTGAGCGTCCGGTCCCAGACCCGCACCGACGCGACGGTCTGGGAGACCTCCTGGCCGTAGGCGCCGACGTTCTGGATCGGGGTCGCGCCCACCGAGCCCGGGATCCCGGAGAGCGCCTCGATGCCGACCCAGCCCCGCTGCACGGCGGTGGCGACGAAGCCGTCCCACGGCTCCCCCGCGGCGACGGTGACGAGCACCCCGCCGCAGGAGGCGTCGTCGCCCTCGACGTCGGCGCTGACCCCGGTGGTGGCGACCTTGACCACGGTGCCGGCGAAGCCCTCGTCGGCGACGACCAGGTTGCTCCCGCCGGCCAGCACCAGCAGCGGCTCGCCCGCCGCGTCGGCGGCCGAAACGAGCTCCACGAGCCGGTCCTCGGTGGTCGCCGTCTCGAAGCGGGCCGCGGGACCGCCCAGCCGCAGCGTCGTGTGGTCGGCGAGCAGGTCAGGCACGGACGACGGCCTTGGGCATGCCGAGCACCTTCTGGCCGTCACACGTGACGGTCAGGACGACGGTGGTCAGGCCGTCGTCGGTCCCCTTCACCTCGCCGGCCACCTCGACCTCGACGCCGCCCTCGGGGGGTACGACGACCGGGCTGGTGAACTTGCAGCCGAAGCTGACCACCTCAGCACCTGGGAACCAGTCGCCGACCGCCCGGGCGGCGAGCGCCATCGTGTACATGCCGTGGGCGATGACCCCCGGCAGGCCGACGCTCCGGGCGACAGCCTCGTCCTGGTGGATCGGGTTGTGGTCACCGCTCGCCTCGGCGTAGCGGGCCAGGTCGGCGCGGGTGATCGTGAAGGTGCGGGTCTCGAGGGTCATGCGTCGGCCCCCCGGTGGACCAGCGTGGCCGAGGTGCGGCAGACGACCGCGCCACCGGCGTCGGCGATCTCGCTGGTGGTGCCGATGATGTCGTTGCCGCCGATCTGGCGCAGGCTCGCGACGCTCAGCGTCGCGCTCAGCACGTCACCGGGGACGACCGGCCGCTCGTAGGCGAACTTCTGCTCCCCGTGCACGATCCGGAACAGGTCGATCGACTCCGCCGCGAGGAACGCGTTCATCGCGTCGAAGGCCAGGACGATGGGGAACGTCGCCGGCGCCGGGCCTCCGTCGTACTGCCCACCGGTGGCGGTCACGAACGCGCGGACCTGCTCCTCGGTGACCTCGTGGGGTCGCGTGGGCGGGAAGCAGCGACCGACGAGGGACTGGTCGACTGGCATGTCACCAACCTAGTGGGCGGGATTCGGGCAGAAATGCACGAACCCGCCGCGGGTCGCGACGGGTCGGCGGAGTCGGCTCGCTCCGAGCGAGCCTGGGTGGTGCAGCGTTCAGCGGGTCTCGCGGTGCGCAGTGTGCTTGCGGCAGCGCGGGCAGAACTTCGCCAGCTCCATCCGGTCAGGGTCGTTGCGGCGGTTCTTCTTGGTGATGTAGTTGCGCTCCTTGCAGTCCACGCACGCGAGCGTGATCTTGGGGCGAACGTCGGAGCTCTTGCTGGCCACGGGAAGTCCTTTGTCGATTTCAGTGTCTTGCGTAGCGGGGGCGGGACTCGAACCCGCGACACCACGATTATGAGCCGTGTGCTCTAACCACCTGAGCTACCCCGCCATGAAAAGGGTGAGGCGACCAGTGTGGAGCCTTGACCCAGAGCCCCTTTACGGAATCGAACCGTAGACCTTCTCCTTACCATGGAGACGCTCTGCCGACTGAGCTAAAGGGGCAACGACGGAGAACGATACACAGGGGGTCATCGGTTGGAGAAATCGGTCGGGACCCGCCTGGAAATGGGGCGATTTCAGTCCTGGATCCGAGCCCACGGACGGGCCTCCTCCAGCTCGTAGGCGAGCTCGAGAAGGGTGGCCTCGCGGCCCGCTCCGGCCGCGAACATCATGCCGTGGGGCATCCCGTCGCCGGTCGTCGCGAGGGGCAGGGAGATGGCCGGATCGCCGGTCGCGTTCTGAAGCGGCGTGAACGCCACCCACTCGACCAGACGGTCCATGATCGTGTCGTAGTCCTGGGTCGGGTCGAGGTGGCCGACCTTCGGCGTGCGCGCGGCGAGCGTCGGCGTCAGGATCACGTCGTACTGCCGGAAGAAGGCCTCGGAGAGCTTGCGGCTCTGCTTGATCCGGCGGATCGCGCCGGGAAGCCGGTGGAGGTTGCCGCGGGAGTGCGCGTCGAGGCCGAGGGTGAGGTTGTCGAGGCGGTCCGGCGCCCAGGTGCCGCGGTGGCGGCGGCGGCCGGTGCGGACCAGGAACATCGCCAGCAGCGACCAGTAGAGGAGGAAGTCGTCGCGGAAGCCGTCAGGCACGATCAGGGTGTCGACCGGCTCGACCTTGTGGCCGAGGTCCTCGAGGAGCCTCCCGACGTCCTCGGTGAGCGCGGCCACCTCCGGGCTCGCCCCGAAGCCCATGCCGCTGGTGTTGAGGGCGACGCGCAGCCGGCGCCGGCCGGGCCGGGTGATGTCACCGATGGGCGGCAGGTGCAGGGCGCGGTAGACCTTCTCGGCCTCGCGGAAGAACGCCGCGGTGTCGCGGACCGACCGGGTGAGCACCCCGTCGGAGACGATCCGCACGGGCATGTCCCGCATGACCTTGTCCTGGGCGAGCCGGTCGCGCGTGGGCTTGAGGCCGACCAGCCCGTTGACCGCGGCGGGGATCCGGATGGAGCCGCCGCCGTCGTTCGCGTGGGCCAGGGGTACGGCGCCCGCCGCGACCATGGCGGCGGAGCCGGCCGAGGACGCGCCCGCGACGTGGTCGGTCGACCAGGGCGAGCGGACCGCACCGAGGCGGGGATGCTCGGCGGCCGCGGAGAAGCCGTACTCCGAGAGCTGGGTCTTGCCGAGCGGGAGCAGCCCGGTGGCGAGGTACATGCGCGCGAAGTCGCCGTCGCGCGGCTGTGGCTTCGCGGTGTAGGAGTCGGTGCCTTCCTGGGTCGGCATGCCCTGGACGTTGACGTTGTCCTTGATGAGCGTGGGGACGCCCGCGAAGTAGCCGGCGTGGGGGTCGCGGGCCTCGGCGCGGGCCCGGTCGTAGGCCCGGAAGGCGAGCGCGTTGACCTCGGGGTCGACCCGTTCGACGCGGGCGATCGCGGCTTCGACGACGTCGGGGACCGAGACCTCTCCGCGGTGCAGGGCCTCGACGAGGCCGACCGCGTCGAGCTCTCCCAGGGCGTCGTCGGTGAAGGCGTGCACACGGGTCATGGCGTCAAGGTACCGGCGCGGTGGGGTCACAGGAGGAGAGCGACGAGGGCTGGGAGCAGCAGGCTCATGGCCAGTGCCGTCAGGCCCATGGACAGCCCGGCGAACGCGCCCTCGGTCTCGTCGTCGGCGAGCATCCGGGAGGCGCCGATGCCGTGCGACACCGCACCCTGGGCGAGGCCGCGGGCGCGATGGTCCTTGACGCGGAGCAGGTTGAGCACGGCCGGGCCGGCGACCGCGCCGAGGATGCCGACCAGGATCGCCAGGACCGCGGCGAGCGCCGCGATCCCCCCGTTGCTCTCGGCCAGCGCGATCGCGACCGGCGTGGTGGCCGCCTTGGGGGCCGTCGTACGGGCCAGGAGGTCGTCGCCGCCCAGCACGCGCACGAGCAGGATCGCGCTGGCGATCGAGACAGCCGCGCCGAGCGGGATCGCGACCAACATCGGCACCACGAAGCCGCGCAGCCGGTGGGCCTGCCGGTGCAGCGGGATCGCCAGCGCCACCGTGGCCGGGCCGAGCCAGAAGACCAGGATCTCGGTGCCGTCGCGGTAGTCGGCGTAGTCGAGGTCGATCGCGGTGATGACCCCGCCGACCACGACGATCGCGACCAGCACCGGCTGGGCCAGGGCGTGGCCGCCGGTGAGGTCGCGGACCTCGCGACCGAGCCGGTAGGCGGCCAGCGTCAGCAGCAACACGAACAGCGGCGAGTGGACGAGCCACTCCCACGTCTCGCTCACGTCGTACGCCGCTCGGGCAGCCAGCGCTCTAGCAGGACCGTGGTCCAGCCGACGACCGCGAGGCCGATCAGCCAGGAGCCGACCAGCGCCACCGCGATCGGCAGGACGTTGTCGCGGATCGTCGCGAGGTAGGTGACCACCCCGACCCCGGCCGGGATGAAGAACAGCTGGAGGTGACGCAGCAGCCCCTGCCCCGCACGTACGACGGTCGCGTCGTCGCCGGCGTCGCGCAGCCTCAGCAGGACGAACAGGATCAGCATGCCGACCACCGGGCCGGGCACGGGCACGTCGAGCAGGCGCACCAGCACCTCACCCGCGAGCTGGCAGGCCAGGAGCCAGGTGAGACCGGTGATCACGCGCGCCCTCGACGGTGACACCCGACGAGGTGCGGGTCGAAGAGGCCGATGGCCTCGCTCAGGGCGTGCATGGTGGTGGGCCCGACGAACGCGAAGCCCCGCTTCTTGAGCGCCTTGGAGAGCGCGACCGACTCCGGGGTGGTCGTGGCCTGCTCGGCGGTCGACTCCGGCGCCGGCGGCACCTCGGGCCGGAACGTCAGCACGAACGACTCGAGCCCCTCGGCCTCGCGCAGGGCCACCGTGGCCTGGGCGTTGACGATCGTGGCCTCGATCTTGCGGCGGTTGCGCACGATCCGGGGCTCCTGCATGAGCCGCTCGACGTCGCCCTCGTCGAAGGCGGCGATCGCGTCCGCGTCGAAGCCGTGGAAAACCTCGCGGAAAGCCTCGCGCTTGTTGAGGATCGTCGACCACGACAGCCCCGACTGGAACGCCTCGAGCGTCAGCCGCTCGAGGTAGGCGGCTTCGCCGCTGACCGGGTTTCCCCACTCCGTGTCGTGGTAGTCGCGCATCACCCCGGGCGCCCCCGCCCACGGGCACCGCAGCACGCCGTCGTCACCCTCCACCGGTCCCGTCATGCCCGGCATCCTCCCACCGCCGAGTCGGCCCCAATGCATGGCTGAGATCGCGCGAGTCGGCGCAATTGTCGTGCACAAGCGCCGACTCGGCGTTCTGACAGCGTGCACAAGCGCCGACTCGCGGGTCAGTGGCGTTGCTTGAGACGGGCGTTGGGGAGGGGCGGGGCGGGGATGGGTGGGAGGTCCTCACCGACGGGGATGCCGAACCGGCCGTCGACGAGGCCGGCGTCGGTCAGCTGGGCCTGCCACTGCTCACGGAAGGACACGATCTCCTCGTTGGAGCGGCCGACGAAGTTCCACCACATGACGATCGACTCGCCGAACGGCGGACCGCCGAGGAGGAGCACCCGCACCGCTTCGTCGTACGACGTCAGCGTCAACGACGCGGCCCCCGGGGGCACGTAGGCGAGGTCGTGGGCCGCCGCGCGGGTGCCCGCCACGTCCACGGCGCCGCGGTCGACGAGCACCCCGTGCTCGAAGCCCGGGTCGACGTCGAGCGTCAGCGTGGTGCCGGGGTCGAGCAGCAGCTCGGCACCCAGCAGCGGCGTCGCGGTCGCGACCGGCGAGGTGTCGCCGAGCAGCGAGCCGAGGAAGACGCGCGCCTCCCAGCCCGCACCCGTGACCGGGGTCGGCGCGTGGTGCGCGAAGCCGGGCGCCTGGTCCCGGGCGCCGTCGGGCAGGGCCACCCACAGCTGGGCGCCGTGCAGGGTGCGCGTCTGCGGGGGCGACACCTCCGAGTGGCTGATCCCGTGGCCGGCGGTCATCAGGTTGACCTCGCCGGGGCGCACCATCGCGTGGTTGCCGGCGCTGTCGCGATGCTCGACCTCGCCGGTGAACAGCCAGCTCACGGTCTGCAGCCCGGTGTGCGGGTGGGGCGCCACCGACATGCCGCCGGTGTCGGCCACGTCGTCCGGCCCGTAGTGGTCGACGAAGCACCACGCCCCGATCAGCGAGCGCTCCCGCTGCGGCAGGGTCCGGCGCACGGTCATCGCCCGCGGGCCGCCGAGGGGTACGTCGCGTGGGGTCATCAACTGCACGCCCGGCGACGTCTCCGCCTCGCACGTGACCTCGGCCGGCCGCTCCTCCAGGTTGCTCACGGCCGGCAGCCCTCGGCGAGCACCCGCGTCGTGGACGGCGGGTTGGCGGCGAGCGTGGCGGCCGGACGGATCGGCCGCGGCACCAGGTTGCCGCCGCAGTTGGGGCAGACCCCGCCCAGCACCGTCTCGACGCAGTCGCGGCACCACGTGCACTCGAAGCTGCAGATCATCGCGTCTGGCGACTCGGGCGGCAGGTCGCGGTCACAGCACTCGCAACCCGGTCTCAGCTCCAGCACGGATTCTCCTTCGGGTTCAGCTCTGGTGGATGGGGTCGGTGCTGCGCTTGTCGCCGGTCTCGACCGAACCCGTCAACGGCGCCTTGCTGACACCGGCCTTGGTGGCGCGCGCCGGCTCGAGCCGCACGACGACCGACTTGGAGGCCGGCGTGTTGCTGCCCACGGCGGTGGAGTCGAGCGGCACCAGCGGGTTCGTCTCGGGGTAGTACGCCGCGGCGCACCCGCGCGGCGTGTCGTAGGGGACCACCCGGAAGCCCGGGGCGGTGCGCTCCGAACCGTCGTGCCACTCGCTCACCAGGTCGACCCGGTCGCCGTCGGCGAACCCGAGGTGCGCGATGTCGTCGGGGTGCACGAACACCACCCGGCGCCCGCCCTTGATCCCGCGGTAGCGGTCGTCGAGGCCGTAGATCGTGGTGTTGAACTGGTCGTGGGAGCGCAGGGTCTGGAGCAGGAGCCGCCCCTCGGGCACGTGCAGCACGTCGATCGGGCTGACCGAGAAGACGGCCAGGCCGGCCGCGGTCGGGAAGGTGCGGGAGTCGCGCGGCGGGTGCGGCAGCACGAACCCGCCGGGCTGGTCGACCTTCTCGTCGTACGCCGCGCAGCCGGGTACGACGTTGGCGATCCGGCGGCGGATCGCGGTGTAGTCGGACCGGAACTCCGCCCACGGCAGGTCGTGCGCGGAGCCCAGCGTGGCCTCGGCCAGCGTGCACACGATGTCGACCTCGGAGCGCAGGTGGGGCGAGGCCGGCGCCAGCGGTCCACGGGAGGCGTGCACCGCCGACATGGAGTCCTCGACCGAGACCCGCTGGTCGCGGCCGCCGGTGCGGTCGCGCTCGGAGCGGCCGAGCGCCGGGAGGATCAGCGCCTCGCGGCCGGTGACCACGTGGGAGCGGTTGAGCTTGGTCGAGACGTGGACGGTGAGGTCGGCGTTGCGCATGGCGTCCTCGGTGACCTCGGTGTCGGGCGCCGCGGAGACGAAGTTGCCGCCCATGCCGAAGAAGACGCGGGCCTGGCCGTCACGCAGAGCGCGGATCGCGTGGACGGTGTCGAGGCCCGGCTCGCGCGGAGGGTCGAAGCCGAACTCGGCTTGGAGCGCGTCGAGGAACTCCGGCTTGGCCCGCTCCCAGATGCCCATGGTGCGGTCGCCCTGGACGTTGGAGTGGCCGCGCACGGGGCACAGGCCGGCACCGGGCTTGCCGATGTTGCCCTGGGCGAGGATGACGTTGACGAACTCCTTGACCGTCGCCACGGAGTTGCGGTGCTGGGTGATGCCCATCGCCCAGCAGAGCACGGTCGCGTCGGAGTCGCGGAACATCTCCGCGGCTTCCACGACCTGGGCGCGGGTCAGGCCGGTGGCCCGTTCGACGACGTCCCAGTCGAGGTCGGCGAGGTGCTCGGCCCATGCGTCGAAGCCGGCTGTGTGGTGGGCGACGAAGTCGTGGTCGACGGCGTCCCACTCGAGCAGCAGCGCCCCGATCGCCTGGAACAGCGCGAGGTCGCCGTTGACGCGTACGGGCAGGTGCAGGTCGGCGAGCGCGGTGCCGTGGCCGACGATGCCGCGCGCCTTCTGCGGGTTCTTGAAACGCACCAGCCCGGCCTCGCGCAGCGGGTTGATGGCCAGGATCCGGGCGCCGTTGCGCTTGGCCTCCTCGAGCGCGGTCAGCATCCGCGGGTGGTTGGTGCCGGGGTTCTGGCCGGCGACCACGACCAGCCGGGCGCGGTGGATGTCGTCGAGGCTGACCGACCCCTTGCCGATCCCGATCGTCTCGGAGAGCGCGACCGACGTCGACTCGTGGCACATGTTGGAGCAGTCGGGCAGGTTGTTGGTCCCGAACGCGCGCACGAACAGCTGGTAGGCGAACGCGGCCTCGTTGGAGGTCTTGCCCGAGGTGTAGAAGACCGCCTCGTCCGGCGACTCCAGCCCGCGCAGGTGGCCGGCGACGAGGGCGAACGCGTCGTCCCAGGAGACCGGCTCGTAATGGGTCGCACCCGCGCGCAGCACCATGGGCTCGGTGATCCGCCCCTGCTGGCCGAGCCAGTAGTCGGTCCGGTCCTCAAGGTCGGCCAGCGGGTGCTGCTCGAAGAAGCCCCGGTCGAGCAGCCGCCGGGTGGCCTCCTCGGTCACCGCCTTGGCGCCGTTCTCGCAGAACTCGGCCGGGTGGCGGTGCTCGGGGTCCGGGTCGGGCCAGGCGCAGCCCTGGCAGTCGAAACCGTCGGCCTGGTTGAGCTTGCGCAGCGTGCGCGCCGTCCGGGTGACGCCCATCTGCTCGACCGCGTGCCTCAGCGCGACCCCGACCGCGGTGGTCCCGGCGACCGCGTCCGGGGCGTCGCCGACCTCGACCGCGGACTCGTCGATGTCATGGCGTGGTGCGCGGCGTCCCATCCCCCCATCCTGACAACCGCGTCAACATCAGGTTTCGCCTCTGTTCGCCGGGGTGCAGAGACGCTAGTTTCGAGCCGAACCCGCGCCTCCGGATCCGCGGGGCCAACGAAGGAGCCTCGATGTCGAACTACGGACCTCCCGGCGGAACCCCGCCCGAGCCGCCGATGGGCGGGGACGGCACCCCGCCGCCTCCTCCGCCTCCCCCGCCCCCCGCAGGCGGGTACGGCGCCCCGCCCCCCGCCGGCGGCTACAACGCTCCGCCACCCGGTGGCTACGGCGCGCCGCCGCAGGGCGGCTCCGGCTGGGACGTCGGCTCTGCCCTGAGCTACGGCTGGAACAAGTTCCAGGCCAACGTCGGCCAGATCATCGTCGCCTCGCTCGCCCTGCTCGTGGCGATGGCCGTCCTCGGCGGCATCGGCTTCGGCATCCTGGCGGCCCTGAGCAGCGACTACGAGTGCCGCTTCGAGGACGACGGTGACTACGTCTGCGACGGCGGCACCGGGTTCTTCCTCGGCCTGATCCTCTACGGCCTGATCATCGCTCTGATCATGATCGCCGCCCAGGTCATCGGCGCCGGGCTGATCCGAGCCTCGCTCGACATCACCGAGGGCAAGCCCTTCCTGACCTCGACGGTGTTCAAGTTCGACAAGATGGGGTCGGTCATCGTGACCAGCCTGATCATCGCCGCGGCAACGTTCGTCGGCACGATCCTGTGCTATCTGCCAGGGCTGATCGTCGGCTTCTTCACCAGCTACAGCCTCTACTTCGTGATGGACAAGGGCCTGGCCCCGGTCGACGCGATCAAGGCCAGCGTCAACCTGGTGAAGGACAACATCGGCACCGCCCTCATCTGGTACATCGTCGGCGGGCTCGTGGCCGGCGCCGGTGCCATCGCCTGTGGTGTGGGCCTGCTGGTGACGATCCCGATCTTCCTGATCGGCACCGCGTTCACCTACAAGCACCTCACGGGGCAGCCGGTCGCTCCCTGACGGACGGTCTCAAGAGTTCGAGAAGACGGCGGGGTCCTCCCCGCCGTCTTCTGCATTTCCGGACAGGCTTCGCCCCGCCCAGCTCCAGGGGTACGCCGGGTCCTCGACCGCCCGGCCGGCCTCGCCGAGGTCGAGCGGGGCGAACGTGTCGACCATGACCGCCGACTCCTCGAAGTAGTCGACGCCCAGCGAGGCCTCGATCGCGGCCGGCTGGGGGCCGTGCGCGTGGCCGCCCGGGTGCAGCGAGACCGACCCGATCCCGATGCCCGAGCCCTTGCGCGCCTCGTAGTCGCCGCCGACGTAGAACATCACCTCGTCGGAGTCGACGTTGGAGTGGTAGTAGGGCACCGGCACCGCCAGCGGGTGGTAGTCGACTTTGCGCGGCAGGAAGTTGCAGATGACGAAGTTGTGGCCCTCGAAGACCTGGTGCACCGGCGGCGGCTGGTGGATCTTGCCGGTGATCGGCATGTAGTCGTCGATGTTGAACGTGTAGGGGTAGAGGCAGCCGTCCCAGCCGACCACGTCGAAGGGGTGGGTGGCGTAGGTCATCCGGGTCCCGAGGATCTGCCCTCCTGCGCGGTGCTTGACCAGCACCTCCACATCGCTGCCCTCGTCGAGCAGCACGCCGGTGGGGCCGTACAGGTCGCGCTCGCAGTACGGCGCGTGCTCGAGCAGCTGCCCGTAGCGCGACAGGTAGCGCTTGGGCGGCGCGACGTGGCTGTTGGCCTCGACCGCGTAGAGCCGGCTCGGCTCGGCCGGGCACCAGCGGTGGGTGGTCGCGCGCGGGATGACGACGTAGTCGCCGGTGCGGTAGGCCAGCACACCGAACACCGACTCGACGGTGCCCGATCCCGACTCGACGTAGACGCACTCGTCGCCGATCGCGTTGCGGTAGAGCGGCGAGGTGTCGGTGCCGGTGACGACGTACGCGATGCGCACGTCGTTGTTGCCGAGCACCAGCCGACGGCCCGTGACTGGATCACCACCGGTCTCGAGCGAGTGCAGCTTGAGGTGGCGCGGCATCAGCGGGTGGTTGGGCGTGCGGGTCTGGTCGGGCAGCTCCCACACCTCGGTGGCGACGATCGCTGACGGCACGCCACGGTGGTAGAGCAGCGAGGAGTCGGAGGAGAAGCCCTCCTCCCCCATCAGCTCCTCGTAGTAGAGCCGGCCCTCCGGGTCGCGGAACTGGGTGTGCCGCTTGGCCGGGACCTCGCCGACCTGCCGGTAGTACGCCATGGCTCCTCCAACGGGCGTTCGTTAGTCGGACGTTTGCGTCCGCTATCTGTGTCGTGGCTACAGTAACCGCGTGCCCGCGACCCTGGAACCCGTCCGGTCCGACCCCTGGGCAGGACTCGTCGACGACGCCGCGATCTTCCCGCCCGGCGACGCCCCGCTGACCGACGCGACCGCGGCGTACGCCGCCCGCACGGCCGAGGAGGGCGCCGGCCTGGTCGGCACGTTCGTGCTGCGCGACACCGACCTGCCGCAGGTCCGCGGCTTCGCCGCTCCACTGTCGGTGGTGGTCACCGGCGGCGCCGGCCAGATCGAGGGGCCGGCCGGGCTCTGCCGCAAGCTCGGGCTCGACCTCGCCGGTGTGGAGATCGCTCTTCGTGACCCCAGCGATCTGGTTGGCAACGCCCGCCGGGTCGCCCTGGCAGTTGACTCCGCGCGTTCGAGCGGTGCCCTCGACTTCGAGGTCCCGATCTACGTCGAGCTTCCGGACAGCGGTCACTTCGGACATTGGAGTGACCCGATCCAGGTGCTGCTGGAGAACGACTTCAGACTGAAGATGCGCACCGGCGGACTGCATGCTGACGACTTCCCCGACGCTCAGAAGCTGGCCGACTGGTTGGATCTCATGCAGGCGTACGCGATTCCCTTCAAATGCACCGCCGGCCTTCACCGAGCCGTTCGCAACACCGCAGAGACCGGGTTCGAGCACCACGGTTTCCTCAACATCCTGATGGCCACCGCCATGTACTTCGCCGGGGCAACCGTGCCGGAGGTACGCGACACTCTCGAACGGCGCGATGGAGAAGCCCTCGCGAACGAGTCTCAATCGCTCGACCTGGTGGCGGCCCGCCGCTGGTTCACGTCGTTCGGGTCGTGCAGCGTCGCCGAGCCGCTGGCCGACCTCCGCGCGCTGGGACTCGTCTCGTGAACGCCGAGCTGGACCATCTTCCGTACGGCGTGTTCTCGCCGGCCGACGAAGGCCCGCGGGCCGGCGTCCGGATCGGCGACCGGGTCCTCGACCTGCACGCGGCGACCGGGCGACCCGAGCTCCGGTCCGCCTCGCTCAACTCCTTCATGGCGCTGGGTCCCGAGGTCTGGGCCGAGACCCGCGAACAGGCGCGCGCGGCCGCCGAGGCCGACGCCACGTCGTACGCGATCGACGAGGTGACGCTGCACCTGCCGTTCGAGGTGGCCGACTACGTCGACTTCTACGCCTCGCTGCACCACGCCTCCAACGTCGGGCGGATCTTCCGGCCCGACCAGGAGCCGCTGCTGCCCAACTGGCGCCACCTGCCGGTCGGCTACCACGGCCGCGCCGGCACGGTCATCGCCAGCGGCAGCCCGGTCGTCCGCCCGAGCGGCCAGCGCAAGGCTCCCGACGAGGACGCGCCGACCTTCGGGCCGAGCCGCCGCCTCGACATCGAGGCCGAGCTCGGCTTCGTGGTCGGCGCCGGCTCCAAGCTCGGCACGCCCGTCCCCCACGACGACTTCGCCCGCCACGTCTTCGGGGTCGTCGGGCTCAACGACTGGTCGGCGCGCGACATCCAGGCCTGGGAGTACGTTCCGCTCGGGCCCTTCCTGGGCAAGTCGTTCGCGACCTCGATCTCCCACTGGGTCACGCCGTTGGCTGCGTTGGACGCCGCCTGGACCGACCTGCCCGGCCAGGACCCGCGCCCCCTCGACTACCTCGCACCCGACCGCGCGCGCGGCCTCGACCTCGCGGTGGAGGTCGAGCTCAACGGCGAGGTGGTGAGCCGTCCGCCGTACGCCTCGATGTACTGGTCGCCGGCGCAGATGCTCGCGCACCTGACGTCCAACGGCGCCTCGCTGCGCACCGGCGACCTCTTCGCCTCGGGCACCATCAGCGGCCCCGACCCCGACCAGCGCGGCTCGTTCCTCGAGCTCAGCTGGGGCGGCAAGGAGCCGTTCGCGGTCGGCGGCGGCACCCGCACGTTCCTCGAGGACGGCGACGAGGTCGTGCTGCGCTACTCCGCGCCCGGCACCTCCGGCGGTCGGATCACCCTTGGCGACGTCCGCGGACGCGTGGAGTGACTCCCGTTCCGGCGTAGGTCGTCCGCACCTCACGGTGCGTTCACCGCGCTCCGGGATGGTCGGTCGGTGCGCATCGCCCAGCTCGCCAACTTCATCGGTCCCGCCTCCGGCGGGATGAAGCACGCGGTCGACGCCCTCGGCCGCGGCTACGTGGCGGCCGGCGTCGAGCGGCTGCTCGTCATCCCGGGCCCCGTCGACGCCGTGACGGCCACCGAGCACGGCGACGTCGTCCAGGTGCGCGCACCTCGCGTGGGCAGCGGCTACCGGCTGATCCTCGAGCCGTGGCGGGTGATCGAGGTGCTGGAGGAGTTCCGGCCGACGTCGGTGGAGCTCAGCGACAAGCTCACCCTGCTGCCCGTGGCCCGCTGGGCGCGGCGCCGCGGCGTCGGGACCGTGCTGATCTCGCACGAGCGCCTCGACGACATGTTTGCCATGCGCACCGGGCTCGACACCAGCGCCAAGGCGTCGATCAAGCTGCTCAACCGGATCCTGGTGCGCTCCTTCGACACGGTCGTCGTGACCTCGCGGTACGCCGAGGCGGAGTTCCGCCAGGTCGCCGACTCGGCCGGCTGTCCGGTGAGCCGGGTCCCGCTCGGCGTCGACCTCGAGACCTTCCGGCCGTACGTCGCGCCCGCGGCCGACGGGGTCCTCCGGCTCGCGCACGTCGGCCGGCTGTCGCGGGAGAAGTCGCCGCACCTCGCGGTCGCCACCGCGGTCGAGCTCCACCGCCGGGGCGTGCCGGTGTCGATGGACGTCTACGGCGACGGCCCGCACCGCGACGAGCTGGTCGCGCTGGCGGCCGGTGCGCCGGTGCGCTTCCACGGCTTCGTCGAGAGCCGCGTCGAGCTCAGCCGTCAGGTCGCGGCCGCGGACGTGTCGCTGTCGGTGTGCCCGGGCGAGACGTTCGGGCTGGCGGTGCTCGAGGCGCTTGCCAGCGGCACCCCCGTCGTCACCGCCGACCGGGGCGGGGCGCGCGAGCTGGTCGACGTACGGTCCGGCGGCTGGGCGGCGCCGGAGGCCGGGGCCCTGGCCGACGCCGTGCTCGAGGTGGCCGGCCGCTCGGTGCCGGTGCGCCGGGCCGCGGCACGTCAGCGGGCCGAGCAGTTCCCGTGGTCACGCTCGATCGACCGGATGCTCGACGTGCACGTCGAGGTCTCGGGCGGGCTGCTGCGGCTGCCGGCCTGACACCGGGGGCAGCCACTCGGCGGTGACGATGCGCTCGATGCGCATCCGCGCGCGGGGCGTCAGCAGGAGCACCGGCACCAGGCAGGCCACCAGCATGCTGGCGAGCGCGATCGCGAGGTAGGCGCCGTGCAGCGACGAGTCGAGCGGCGCCAGCAGCCCGGTGACGGTCGACAGCGCCAGGACGCCCATCATCGCCAGCCGCGACAGCTTCAGCACGGCCACGAACGGGACCACCCAGAGCAGGTACCAGAGGTGCACCACCGGGCCCAGCAGCATCGTCGCGCCGGTCATGGTGGCGAGCGCGGTCAGCGCCCGGGCCCCGGACCCGGTCGGGCCGCGCAGGGCGACCGCCAGGATCACCACGACGGTCGCGACGGAGCCGAGCGCCCGCACCAGCCGGAGGACCGTCGCCGGCTCGAGGCCCAGGCCGGCCCAGCCCGCGAGCCAGTCGCCGGCACCGCCCAGGAGCGTGGTGACCGACAGCGGGGTGTTGACGGAGCCCGGGACGGTCAGCCCGTGCACCCAGCCCACCCCGAGACCGGTCACGATCCCGAGGCCGACCAGAGCCCCGACGGAGACGACCGCGGCCCCGGCCAGGCGGCGTACCCGGGCTGCGAGCAGCGCGCCGGCCGGCAGCGAGGCCAGGGCGATCGCGATGCACACGAGCCCGCCCGGGACCTTGACCGCGGCGGCGGCCCCGCCGACCGCGGCGCCCAGCCACCAGGACTGCTCCACGCCGACCACGAGCGCGGCGGCCATCAGGCCCACCATCAGCAGGTCGTTGTGGAGCCCGCCCACGCCGTTGGCGAGCATCAGCGGTGACGCGAGCACGACGGCGCACGAGAGCGCCGGGTTGACCCCGGTCCAGCGAGCCAGCCGAGGGATCGCCCAGGCCAGCAGGACCAGCCCGACGAGGGCGACCAGCCGGTGCCCCACCACCAGCACCCACGGGTTGCCGGTCTGCGTCGCGGCGAGGTCGCCGAAGAGCAACGGCACCGGACCGTACGGCGTGATCGTCTCCATCCAGCGTTGGTCGACCGCCTCCACGATCGGGCCGTGCAGGGCGATCGGCCCGTGCTCGTAGGGCGAGATGCCGAGGTGGGCGAGCATCCCCTGGGCGGCGTAGGACCAGCCGTCACGGGAGAAGAGCGGCGGTGCCAGCACCAGCGGCGCGCACCAGACCACGGTGGCGTGGCGCACCAGTGCCAACGCGTCGTCGCGGTCGTCGCCCTCGGCGAGGGCGACGTGACGGCACAGCGAGAGCCACTGCCCCGCGAGCAGCCCCAGCCCGAGCAGGACCACGGTGAGGCCCGCCATCCGCCCGGCCTCGGCGCCGCGCAGGTCGAGCAGCAGCTCGGTCTCCAGCAGGGGGGCCGAGGGCGGCAGCGTGGACACGACGAGACCACCCAGCAGCACCAGGACGCTTCCCACGAACCCTCGGACCAGCACTGGTGCACCGTAGGTAGAGCAGGGGATCCGCAGGCAGCAGTGGCGTGAACCCCCGGCCAACCTCTGGCGACGGCCCTAGGGTGCAGCCATGGGTGACGTGAGCGCCCCCGTAGTCGTACCGGTCGTCGTGCCAGTCGTCGTCATCGGCAACGGTCCGGTCGGCCAGACCGCCGCGCTGCTGCTCGCCCGCAGGGGTGTGCGGTCGCTGGTGCTCGACGCGGCGGAGGCGCGAGTGCCCGTCGGCTCGCGGTCGATCTGCCACCAGGCCCACACCCTCGACATCTGGGACTCCGTCGGCGTCGGCCGGATCGCCGAGGAGGGCGTCACCTGGACGGTCGCGCGCACCTTCCTGCGCGACGAGGAACTGTTCCACATCACGTTGACCGACCCCGGCGACTCGCCTTTCCCACCGTGGGTCAACCTGTCGCAGGCCAGGGTCGAGACGCTGCTCGACGAGGCGATCGCCGCGACGCCGGAGATCGAGGTGCGGTGGTCGCACCAGGTCGTCGGCATCGACCAGCACGACGACCGGGTGGTCGTGCGGGTCGTCGGCCCGTCCGGCGAGCAGACCGTCGAGGCCGAGTACGCCGTCGTCGCCGCCGGCGCGCACGCGACCGACGTACGGCGTGCGCTGGGGGTGTCGTTCGACGGCGAGAGCTTCCCCGACCGGTTCCTGATCTGCGACGTCCGCTGCGACCTGCCCACGCGGGCGCTGGAGCGACGGTTCCACTTCGACCCGGTGTGGAACCCCGGCCGGCAGGTCCTGATCCACCCGTGCCCCGACTCGACGTTCCGCATCGACTGGCAGGTGGGCGACGGGGAGGGGCCGGACGACGTGACGCGGGTCCGGCAGGTGTTCGGGGACGTGCCGTTCGAGATGCTGTGGAGCACCACCTACCGCTTCCACTCCCGTCTGGTCGACCGGATGCGGGTCGGGCGGGTGCTGCTCGCCGGCGACGCCGCACACCTGATGGCCCCGTTCGGCGCACGGGGTCTCAACTCCGGCGTCGCCGACGCGGAGAACCTCGCCTGGAAGCTCGCCGCCGTGCTCGCGGGGCAGGCGCCGGACGCCCTGCTCGAGAGCTACCACGAGGAGCGGCATGTGGCCGCCCGCGAGAACCTCGCCGTCACCGGGGCCACCATGCGCTTCCTGGTCCCACCCGACGCCGCCGCACGGGCCACCCGCGAGCAGGTGCTCGAGCGCGCCCGCACCGACCCGGCGGCCCACGCCCTGGTCGACTCGGGCCGGCTCTCGCAGCCGTTCGTCTACGACGTGGGCGACGAGCGGGCAGGGGCACTCGTGCCGGACGTCAGGCTCGGGGACGAGCGGCTGCGGACGTTCGCCCGGCGTGGGCTGCTCGCTCTGACCGACGACCCGGCTCTGGCATCCGGCCCGGACGTCGCCGTACGGCGGATGACGCCAGGGGTCGCGGCGGCCCTGGGCGCCCGACCCGAGGAGACCTGGCTGCTGCGGCCCGACGCCCACGTCGCGGCCGTCCTCACCGGCGACCCGGCGCTCGCGCTGCCCGCTGCGGTCGATCAGGTGCTCGCGCGGCCCTAAGGTTCTCCGCATGGGACTGCTGACTCCGCTCGCCATCCGCATCGGCGCGATCCCGTGGATGCCCAAGCTGCTGCCCCAGGTGGTCTGGACGGACACCAACCTGCAGCGGCTCACCCAGGGGCGGGTGACGATCCTCGACGTCGCCGGGCTGCCCAACCTCGCGCTGACCGTGCCGGGCCGCAAGAGCGGCGTCCCGCGCACGACGCCGCTGCTGTGCGTCCCTCACGAGGGGGGATGGTTGATCGCGGGGTCCTACTTCGGCGGGCCGAAGATGCCGCTGTGGGTCAACAACCTGCGAGCGACGAAGACGGCGACCATCCGCTTCAAGGGCGTCGAGCACGAGGTCACGTGGCGCGCGGTCGAGGGCGAGGAGCGGGCCGCGATGTGGCAGGTCATGCTGCGGACCTGGCCCAACTTCGCCAAGTACGAGCAGCGCACCACCCGGCTGATCCCGGTGTTCTACCTCCAGCCCGTCTTCCGCGGTTGAGAACCGCTCTGCCCTAGCCTGGCGGCATGCACCTGCAGTTCGGCCAGTACCCCGCGCCGTCCCACGTCATCGCCCACCTGAGCGACCCGCACCTGCTCGCGAACGGCGTGCGTCAGTACGGCGTCATCGACACCGAGGCCGGGCTGGCCCGGGCCCTCGATCGGCTCGCGCACGTCTCCCCCGCACCGCAGGCGCTGGTGTTCACCGGTGACCTCGCCGACAAGGCCGAGCCCGCGGCGTACCACCGGCTGCGCGACATGGTCGAGCCCGCCGCCGAGGCGATGGGCGCGCAGGTCGTGTGGACGATGGGCAACCACGACGAGCGGGCGGAGTACGCCGCGGGGCTGTTCGGCGCCGCGTCCGACGAGCCGCAGGACCGGGTTCACGAGGTGGCCGGGCTGCGCATCGTCGCCCTCGACACCAGCGTGCCCGGCTACCACCACGGCGACCTCGAGCCGCGTCAGCTCGAGTGGCTGCGCGACGTGCTGGCCACTCCGGCCGAGCACGGCACGGTCCTCGCGATGCACCACCCGCCGATCCCGCTGCCGATGCTGCGCGCCGCCGAGATCATCGAGCTCCAGGACCAGCACCTGCTCGCCGACGTCATCCGCGGCACCGACGTACGCCAGATCCTGGGTGGGCACTTCCACTTCTCGACCTACTCCGAGTTCGCAGGCGTCCCGGTGAGCGTGGCCTCGGCGTCCTGCTACACCTCCGACCCGGCGCCGGTGAAGCGCTTCGTCTCAGGGGTCGACGGCCACACGGCTTTCACGATGATGCACGTCTACGACGACCGCATCGTCCACACCATCGTGCCGCTCGCCGAGGCCCCCGAGGTGAGCGGCTTCCCCTCCGACGTGATCGCCCAGGTCGAGGCCCTCTCCCCGGAGGAGCGCCGCGAGATCCTCTCCCGCAAGGACTCGCCCTTCAACAACGACTTCGAGAGCCACGAGCCCCGCAGCTGACCGCGGCGTACGGCCGCCCCGGTCCCCGCAAAGGGGTCCGGGGCGCCGAAGGGTCGCGCGGGGTCGGTCAGCTGATGATGACGTAGAAGCGCTTGCGGGTGTTGTCCGTGGTGACGCTGCCGTCGCTGTTGCGCGGGCTCACGACGAACGCGGCGGGGTTCTGCGCACCGGTGGGGGCGCAGTTGGTGGAGATCGCGGTCAGGTTGGGCACGTTGCACTGGCTGACGGAGATCTCACCGGAGAACTCCGGGTTGGCGTCGGCGCCGGGGGCTCGGCCCCCTGTGATCGTGTCACCGTTCTGGTCGACGCGGTTCTGAAGCGCGATGGTGGCCACGATCGCGTTGTCGGTGAGGTCCTCACCGGCGTCGATGTAGACGTTGCCGTTGGCGCGCAGGGTGTTGTCGCCGGGAGCCGGCGCCGTGTTGGGGAGGACCGGGTAGGCGGCCACGAGCGTGAAGCCGCCCGACTGGGCCTCGATCTGGCCGGCCGCGTTGATGAGCACCCAGCGCCCGGTGCCGGGCGCGCCCTCAGGGCCGGCCGGACCACGCGGGCCGATGTCGCCGCGCGGGCCGCGAGGCAGCTGGCCGGCGGCGAAGTCGCGGGCGAACAGCCCGCCGTCTGCGATGTCGTTGGTCTTGAGCCGGTCGTCCTTGATGTCGCGCGGGAGGATCGAGCCGTCGCGGATGTCGTCGGAGCCGATGGTGGCCACGGCATAGGACGTGCCGCCGGTCGCGATGACCAGGGCGGCGACGGAGACCAGCATCGACGGGGAGGGGAGTCGCATAGAAGGACCTTCCGGTTCAGAGGGAGCCGGCCCACCATGAGCCGTCACCCCCCTTTCGTTGCGGCGGGCCTTCCGGATTGGTCCGACCTCAGTGGCGCAGCTCACCGACGTCGGGCCGCTCCTCGCCGAAGTAGCGGCCCAGCACGCGTGCGGAGGTACGCCGGCCCCAGCGGTCGAGGCGCGCCCGTCCGCCGGGGAGGCGGCCGAGCACCCGGTAGCGCAGCGTGTTGAGCACGACCACGTAGCCGACAGCCCACGGCGGGCGCAGCGGCAGCCCGAGCTCGCGCATGCTCGGGGGTCCGAGGAAGACGGTGAGCATGCTCAGCAGCCGCTCGCGGCTCCACAGCCCGTACAGCCGGCGCACCGCCGCGGGCGCGTCGACGTGCAGCCCGGTCTGGACGGCGAGGATCGACTGCGACAGCCGGGCGCCCGCCTCGGAGACGTCGGCCTGGGCGAGCAGCAGGTGGTAGTTGATCCGGTGCCGCTCGCGCTCGCTGTCGACCAGCAGGTCGTGGTCGACCCCCATCAGCCACCCGACGTACTTCCACAGGTGCATGACCGCACGCGAGTCCTCTGCGCTCACCGGCACCCCGAGAGCACGTACGCCGAGGAGCACGACCGCGTCGAAGAGCCCCAGGGTCGCGGCCTGGTCGGACTGGTTGATCGGCAGCCCCCAGCGCTCGACGTCCCAGCGTGGCTCGAACGACGCGTTGACCAGCGCGTGCATGGCCCGCACGTGCACGGTGAGCCGCCAGGCCTCGCCCCGGAGGCGCAGGGCGCCGGGCCGCGACAGCGACGCGGTCCACTGCTGGGTCTCGGCGAGCCGGCGCCGGGTCGTGTCGCCGGTCAGGCCGCCGGTCGCCACGAGCAGGTCGGTCGGGCCACCGAACCGGTAGCCACCGATCAGCGAGAGCTGCAGCAGCACGTCGGCGGCGTTCTGGCCGAAGCGGTTGAAGACCTCGGCGCCGCGCGCCAGCAGGTCCCAGTCGACCCACTCCGGCGTCGCCTCGACGACCGCGAAGAAGTTGGCCAGCGCCGGCGGCGCGTCCTCCGGGACACCGCCCTCGAGGGCGGCCCGGAAGTCGGCCATCGAGACCCCGCCAGGCTCCCCCGCTCGCAAACGCATCGCGTGCGCGAGCGCCGCACCGGCCTCGTCCCGGGCTCCGAACCCGGCGCCGATCCGCGCCATCAGGCCCTCGTCGACCTCGCCCACCCGCGCCAGCAGGCGCAGCGGGCGCCCCAGGCGCTCGCCGCGCGCCTGCGCCTCGCGGAAGCGGGTCGGGTACGTCGTCCCGGACGTGGTCGCGCTGGCGTGGCTCATGCTTCCATCGTGACGCGAGCGATCACTCGCATACAATTCGCGTCCATGCGCCGTCAACCCCAGCAGGCTCGCTCCAAAGCGATGGTCGAGCGGATCATCGAGGCCGGCCGCGCCGTGCTGATGCGCGACGGCTACGAGGGCTTCTCGACCAACCGCGTCGCCGGCGAGGCCGGGATCAGCCCGGGCTCGCTCTACCAGTACTTCCCCGACAAGGCGGCGATCGTCTCCGCCGTGGTCGACCGGCACTCGGACGCCGTGGCCGAGCGGGTGGCCGCTGCGCTCGCCGACCGCATCGGCGACGCCGGGCCCGGGATGATCCGGGCCACGACGGCCGCGCTGCTCGGCGCCCTCGGCGCCGACGTCGAGGTGCTGCGCGTGGTGATGGAGGAGCTTCCCGCCGCCCGCAACCGGGACCGCCGTACGGCGCTCGAGCGGCGGGTGCGGGAGCTGGTGACCGCCTACCTCGCCGCGCGGCCCGGCGCCACCCGCTCCGTCGACCACACCACGACGGCCTGGGTCCTGGTGATGGCGATCGAGCACCTGACCGTGCGCTACGTGCTCGACCGCCCCGACATCGCACGCGACGCGTTCCTCGACGAGGTCGTTGCCCTGTGCGGCGGCTACCTGGGCATCCCGACCCTTCCCTGACGCACCCGCCTCGCTCGGCGGGTGATCTGACTCTTCCTCGCCTCAGGCTCAGGTCACGGTCGTCAGCGCCTGGCAACGTGCGGGCCCACCGTCGGAAGGCCAACCCGCACCCGGGTGCCTCGGCCAGGAGCCGACACGACCGAGATGTCACCGCCGTGGCTCCTCACGATCGAGGAGGCGATGCTCAGCCCCAGCCCGGTGCCCGGGATCGCACGGTCCGTGGCCGTGGTGGAGCGGAAGAACCTCGTGAACAGCCCGCGCTGCTCGTTCTCGGGTATGCCGATACCGTCATCGCTCACGGTGAGCCTGGCCTGCGCGCCTTCGATGTCCAGGGCGCACTCCACGGTGCCGCCGTCTTCGGTGAACTTCAGCGCGTTGCCCACCAGGTTGAACACCACCTGTTCGAGCTGACCCGCATCACCCTGAACGATGATCGGGATCGTGGGCAGGTGGAAGCGAGTTGTCAGGTGCCGCTCGTCGATCCGGAGCTGTAGGGCTCGGCGGGCAGATGAGATCACGTCCCTGAGGTCAACCGGAGACGAGTCGAACGTCAGCTTCCCTGCGTCGATGGTGGAGACAGTCAGCAAGTTGTCGACCAGGGCGAGCAGTCGATCGCCGTTGCGGTCGATTGCCTCGGCCCACTGGCGTTGCTGCGCGGTGAGCGCGCCGGCCTCCTCGCCCGTGAGGAGCTCGCCATATCCCAAGATGCTGGTGAGCGGCGTGCGCAACTCATGGCTCACGGTAGCGACGAGGTCGTCCTTGATCCGGTCCAGCTCTCGAAGCCGTTCGGAGGCCTCCGCTTCCTTGGCGAGCCTTGAGACCAGCAGGTCCGCCTGACGCTTGAGCGCACGCTCGGCCTTCTTGCGCGCGGAGTCGTCCCTGAGGATCGCCGAGAATCCACTCATGGACCCGGTGTCGTCGTAGACGGGCGAGAGGGTGAGCGAGACGTCAACGAGGCTGCCGTCCTTATGGCGTCGGACGGTCTCCAGACCCTGAACCAGCTCTCCCAGCGCGACCCTGCGATAGAGATCGGTGATTTCCTCCTCGGTGGCGTGGCTGTGCGCCAAGATGTGGATGTGTTGGCCGGCGACCTCGGCGGCGGCATAGCCGAACAACCTCTCCGCGCCGCTGTTCCAGCTGACAATCGTGCCGTCCAGAGACTCGCTGATGATCGCGTCGTTGCTCGACTCGACGATTGCCGACAGGTGGTGCACGGCCTGCTCGGCCCGCTTGCGCTCGGTGATGTCGGTGGAAATGCCAATGATGGCCTCCAGGGTGCCGTCGGCGTCGAGGACGGGTGTGTCCGTCACGTGGACCGGGAAGGCACGGCCGTCCCGATGGCATACCACGAACTCCCCCGACCAGTTGCGGCCCGCTGTGAGCTCAGCGAAGACCGCTGTGGCTTCCTCTTCGGACTGCGGCGCCGGGGTGAGCTCGAAGATGGGCTGCCCCACCGCCTCCTGCGCCGTCCAGCCATACAGCCGCTCGGCGGCCCGGTTCCAGTAGATGACGATCCCGCTGACGTCCGTAGCGATCACGGCCTCGCCAACAGAATCAAGCAGCGCGGCCTGGAAGCGAACGGTGTCGAAGTTCGACGGGTCGGCGCTGACCATTCGTTTCCCTTCCGGAGCAAAGCAGAGTGGGTGGTTCTCAAAGCGCGGAGGGCTCCCTGGGGGCTTACAGCACCTGCCTCGAAGCGACCTGGGTCGCTGGGTTACGCACTCTACGTTCAGCCTGCTCATGGGCTGCTCGGAAAGACGTTCGAGCGGGTCCGACAACCACCCGCCGCCGAGGGTTCCGCAGGTCACCGCGCAAAACGCCGCGCAGATGCCACACCGACCTGGTTGCGCAATCCAGAAGGTCCCGCACAGTGAACTGTGCGGGACCTCTGTCCCGTGGCAGGTGCAGGATTCGAACCTGCGTAGGCATAAGCCGACGGATTTACAGTCCGTTCCCATTGGCCGCTCGGGCAACCTGCCGGGTGTTTCACGACCAGCGTTTGGCCGGTCGGCAACGAGGCGAAACAATAGCGCAGCGACAACCGCGAACGAAAAACGCACAGACCAGGAGCAGGTGAGCCAGATGGGCGACTCGTCCTTCGACATCGTGAGCAAGTACGACCGGCAGGAGGTCGACAACGCGCTCGGGCAGACGGCCCGCGAGATCGCGACCCGCTTCGACTTCAAGGGCACCGGCGCCACCATCGAGTGGCAGGGCGACGAGGCGATCGAGATCACCGCCTCGGCCGACGACCGCGCGACCGCGGTCCTCGACGTCTTCAAGGGCAAGCTGATCAAGCGCGACGTCAGCCTCAAGGTGATCGACGCCTCCGACCCGCGCCAGTCCGGTGTGGTCTCCAAGATCGGGATCGCGCTCAAGGAGGGCATCTCCTCGGAGGACGCCAAGAAGATCTCCAAGCTGATCCGCGACGAGGGCCCCAAAGGCGTCAAGGCCCAGATCCAGGGCGACGAGCTGCGGGTGTCGTCCAAGAAGCGCGACGACCTCCAGGCGGTCCAGGCCCTGGTCCGCGGCGAGGAGTGGGACTTCGCGGTGCAGTTCACCAACTACCGGTGAACCCACACGCCAGCATCGACATCGACGCTCCGCTCGAGGTCGTCTGGCAGGTCATGCTCGACACCTCGTCGTACGGCGAGTGGAACCCGTTCGTGGAGCGCGTCGAGACCCCCGCCCCGCCGGCGGTGGGCAACCCGATCGTGCTCCACGTGCGGTGGGCCAACGGTCGCGCGACGCGCTCCCCCGAGCGGATCGTCGCGATCGAGCCGCCGGCCACCGCCGGCGACGTCACCACGGCACGGCTGTCCTACGTCTTCGAGGGCTGGCCGGCCCGGCTCGGCCTGGTCCGGGGCACCCGGCACCAGGAGCTCTCCCAGCGCGCGGGTGGCCCCACGACGTACGACACGGTCGAGCTGTTCTCCGGGCCGTTGGTCCGGCTCGCCGGACCGGGTCGGGTGGCCGACGGCTTCCGCCGCCACGCCGCCGGGCTCAAGCAGCGAGCCGAGTCGCTCGCGACCTCCTGATCAGACGGCCACCATCGCCGGCACCGTGGTGGCGCCCGACGCCGCGGTGAGCCAGACCCGGCTGCCCTCCGCGATCTCCAGCGAACGAGCGTGCGTCCGGGTGAGTACGACGGTCACGTCGCCGCCCTCGGTGCGCACCACGAGCCGCACCTCGAAGCCGACCCGCAGGCAGCGGGTGACCTCGCCCGAGATGGCGCCGGCCAGGCCGGGCGCGGTCGAGAGCTCGATGTCGTGGGGCCTCAGCTGGATGCTGCCGAGCTGGGTGACCTCGCCGAGGAAACCCATGACGAAGTCGTTGGCCGGCTCGTCGTAGAGCTGGTCGGGCGTGCCGATCTGCTCCACCCGGCCCTCGTTGATCACCACGATCTCGTCGGCGACCTCGAGGGCCTCCTCCTGGTCGTGGGTCACGAAGACCGTGGTCACGTGCACCTCGTCGTGCAGCCGGCGCAGCCACTCGCGCAGCTCCTTGCGCACCTTGGCGTCCAGGGCGCCGAACGGCTCGTCGAGCAGCAGCACCTTGGGCTCCACCGCGAGCGCACGCGCCAGCGCCATCCGCTGGCGCTGGCCGCCCGAGAGCTGCGAGGGCAGCCGGTGCGAGAACTGCGAGAGGTGGACCAGCTCGAGCAGCTGCTCGACGCGGTGCTCGATCTCGGCCTTGGGGCGCTTGCGGATCTCCAGCCCGAACGCGACGTTCTTGGCCACGGTCATGTGCTTGAAGACCGCGTAGTGCTGGAAGACGAAGCCGACGCCACGCTTCTGCGCCGGCAGCCGGGTGGCGTCGGTGCCTTCGATGTTGATCGTGCCGCTGTCGGCGGTGTCGAGGCCGGCGATGATCCGCAGGAGGGTCGACTTGCCGCCGCCTGAGGGGCCGAGCAGGGCGGTCAGCTGGCCGGTGGGCAGGGACACGGAGACGTCGTCGAGGGCGACGAAGTCCCCGAACTTCTTGGTGACGTTCTGTACTTCGATGCTCATGAGGGTTGTCCTTCAGTCTCTGGGTCGGGGCGTGTCAGTGGGTGCGCTTGGGGCGCAGGAAGGCGACGACGACCAGGCAGGCGATGCTCACCAGGATCAGCAGGAACGACGTGGCGTACGCCGTCTGCTGCTCGAAGCTCTGGTACTTCGACTCCACGACGAGGGTCGCTGTCTGGGTCTGCCCTGTGATGTTGCCCGAGACGATCTTGACGGCGCCAAACTCTCCGAGGCTGCGCGCGAGGCTCAGCACGACCCCGTAGACGACGGCCCACTTGATGCCGGGCAGCGTGATCCGCAAGAACGTCTGCCGGGCGTTGGCACCCAGGCTCCGGGCGGCCTGCTCCTGGTCGTCCCCGATCTCGTGGAGCACCGGGACCACCTCCCGGATGACCAACGGAAGGGCGACGAAACAGGTGGCCATGATCATGCCTGGCGAGTCGAAGATGATCTGGAACCCACGGCTCTCGGCGGTGGGTCCGATCCATCCGTCTCGGCCGTTGTAGACCAGCAGCAGCGCGAGGCCGACGACGACCGGTGAGACCGAGAGCGGCAGGTCGATCAGCGCGGAGAGGACCCGCTTGCCGGGGAACTCGAAGCGCACCAGCAGCAGCGAGATGCCGACCCCGAAGACCAGGTTGATGACGACCGCCCACACGGCGACCATCACCGTGAGCTGCAACGCGCCGGCGACCTGCTCGTCGGACAACGCCTCGGTGAGGTTGTCCAGGCCGGCGTCGAACGTGTGCTGGACCACGAGCCCCACGGGCCACGCGACCAAGAAGAAGACGTAGCCGACGGCGACGATGCGCAGCAGCCACTTGGCGGGGAGCGAGACGTCAACCACGGCGGGCCACCCGTCGCTGGACGATGTCGAGGGTCACGATGACGACCAGGGCCACGACGAGCATGACCGACGCCAACGCGGCGGCCGAGCCCGTGCTGCCGTTCTCGATGAACGTCAGCACCCGCACCGAGACCACCTCGGTCTCGAACGGCCGGTTGCCGCTGAGCAGCACCAGCGAGCCGTACTCGGAGATCGCCCGGGCGAACGACAGCGCGGCACCGGCCGCGATGGCCGGCGCCAGGCTCGGCAGGATGATCCGACGCAGGATCGTGCTCCGGTTGGCGCCGAGCGAGGCGGCCGCCTCCTCGACGTCGGCCTCGAGCTCCTCCAGGACCGGCTGCACCGTGCGCACGACGAACGGCAGGGTCACGAAGGCGAGCGCCAACGTGACGGCATGCTCGGTGAAGGCCCAGTGCACGCCGAGTGGACTGTTGGGACCGTAGAGCGAGAGCAGCACCAGGCCGGCGACGATGGTCGGCAGCGCGAACGGCACGTCGATGATCACGTCGAGCAGCCGCTTGCCCCAGAACTGGTCACGCACCAGCACCCAGGCGATGACGGTGCCGATCACGATGTTGACGAGAGCCACGATCCCGGCCTGACCCACGGTGAGCGTCACGGCAGCCCACGTCTGGTCGTTGCGGAGGACCTGGAAGTAGCCGTCCCAGCCGCCCTCGCCGGCCGCGGCGATGACCGCGGCCAGCGGGATCAGGACCAGCAGGCTGAACCAGAGCATCGCGATGCCCAGGCCGAGTCCGGCACCTCGGGTCAGGGTGTTGCGTGGTGTCGACCGACGAACGCGCCGCGGCCGGCGTCCCTCAGGGGACGCCGGCCCGGCTGCGTGAGTCGTCGCCCCGATCAGGGCGGAGGTCATTCCTCGCCGACCTGACCGGTCGTCTGCTGCAGCTCGGTGATGATGCCGAGGGGGTTGCCCTCTTCACCGTCACCGAAGTACTTGTCGGCGGCCTCGGCCCACCCGTTGAAGGTGTCGTCGATGGTCCAGAGCTGCTCGACCGTCGGGAACGGGTCCGCGGGGTCGTTGGCCCCGTCGACGTCCTCGATCTCGACGCCGTCAACGACCGGCCGGAAGCCCGACTGGGCGTAGTCGGCCTGAGCCTCGGGGGAGGTCATGAACTCGAGGAACGCCTTGGCCGCGTCACCCGCGTCGGTGGTGACCGCGGCGGGGTTCTCGATGAGCAGCGTGTCCGGCGGGACGATGTAGTCGACGTCCGCGTCGTTCTGCCGGGCCAGGATCGCCTCGTTCTCGTAGGAGAGGAGCACGTCGCCGGAGCCGTCGGTGAAGGCGGTAGTCGCCTCACGGCCGCTGCCCGGGAGGGCGATGGTGTTGTTCAGCAGCTTGGCGACGAACTCACGCGCCTCTGCCTCGGTGCCACCGTTGCCGGTGACGTGGGCCCACGCCGCGAGGATGTTCCAGCGGGCGGAGCCGGACGAGCCGGGGTTGGGCGTGATGATCTCGACGCCGGACTCGACGATGTCGTCCCACGTCTCGATGCCCTCGGGGTTGCCCTTGCGGACCACGAAGACGACGACCGAGGAGGTGGCGATGCCGTTGGTGGCATTGTCCTTCCAGTCCTCGGCCACGAGACCCTCGCCGACCAGGCGGGTCACGTCGGTCTCCAGCGAGTAGTGGACGACGTCGGCGGGCGCGCCGTCCACGACGCCACGGCTCTGGTCACCCGAGGCGCCGTACGACGTCTTGAAGGTGACATCGGCACCGTCGTCGGTGCCCTCGAAGTCCTCGAGGACGGGCACATTGGCCGCCTCCATCACGGAGAACGCATTCACGTTGATCGTCTCGCCGGAGTCGCTACCACCCGAAGTAGAGCACCCGGTCAAGGCCAGCACCCCGGTGACCGAAGCGGCCACCGCGGCCTTGATCGTCTTCTTCATCGCATCTCTCTCTGTTCGGTGCCCCGCGTGGGTCGCCAGGGATCATTACTGCTTAATGTCGAGTAGAGTAGTCATATTAAGTAAGTAAATGCGAATTGAGCAGGCGTGTCGCGGCTCACTGGTCCAGACGGGGAGACGGCGGCCGGGGCGCCGGGAGGCGGACTATCGTGGGTGGGCGCGAAGGGGTTACGTCAAAAACTGAAACGTGTTCCAGTTCTCGCGCTGCGCCGAGTACGATCCACGGGGCAGAGACAGTCGTGACGACGAAGGTGGCAAGGTGTCAAAGCAGGTCAAGCAGCTCGACCGCGTGATCATCCGGTTCGCGGGTGACTCCGGTGACGGCATGCAGCTGACGGGTGACCGGTTCACCCAGGAGTCCGCGGTGTTCGGCAACGACCTCGTGACCCTGCCCAACTTCCCCGCCGAGATCCGGGCGCCTCAGGGCACGCTCCCCGGCGTGAGCTCGTTCCAGGTGCACTTCGCCGACCACGACATCCTCACGGCGGGTGACGCACCCGACGTACTCGTGGCGATGAACCCCGCGGCCCTCAAGGCCAACCTGGGCGACCTGCCCAAGGGCGCGCAGATCATCGTCGACACCCATGACTTCACCGGGCGCAACCTGGCCAAGGCCGGCTACGACGCCAACCCGCTCGACTTCCTCGGCGACGCGAACGACGTGCTGGGCGAGTTCAACGTGTTCCCCCTCGACCTGACCGGGATGACGGTCGAGGCGGTCAAGGAGTTCGGGCTCTCGCGCAAGGACGCCGCCCGCGCCAAGAACATGTTCGCCCTCGGCCTGCTCTCCTGGATGTACGGCCGCCCCACCGAGTCCACGGTCGCGTTCCTGACCAAGCGCTTCGCGAAGGTCCCCGACATCCGCGACGCCAACATCACGGCGTTCAAGGCCGGCTGGAACTTCGGTGAGACCACCGAGACCTTCGTGGTCCAGTACGAGATCAAGCCGGCCCCGATGTCGGCGGGCACCTACCGCAACATCACCGGCAACCTCGCCCTGTCCTACGGCCTGGTGGCCGCCGGCGTGCGCTCCGGGCTGCCGATCTTCCTCGGGTCCTACCCGATCACCCCGGCCTCCGACATCCTCCACGAGCTGTCGAAGCACAAGTCGTTCGGCGTGACCACGCTCCAGGCCGAGGACGAGATCGCGGGCGTGGGCGCCGCCATCGGAGCCTCCTTCGCCGGCCACCTCGGCGTCACCACGACCTCCGGCCCCGGGATCGCGCTCAAGTCCGAGGCGATCGGCCTGGCCGTGATGACCGAGCTCCCGCTCCTGGTCATCGACGTCCAGCGCGGCGGTCCCTCCACCGGGCTGCCGACCAAGACCGAGCAGGCCGACCTGCTCCAGGCGATGTTCGGGCGCAACGGCGAGGCCCCGGTCCCGATCGTGGCGCCGCAGTCGCCCGGCGACTGCTTCGGTGCCGCCGTCGAGGCGGCCCGGATCGCGATCACCTACCGCACCCCGGTGATGCTGCTCTCCGACGGCTACCTCGCCAACGGCTCGGAGCCCTGGCAGATCCCCGACATCGACGACCTGCCGCTGATCGACCCGAACTTCGCGACCGCGACCAACCACGTCGTGACGCCCGCCGGCACCGCCGACGACGGCACCGAGACGGCCGAGGAGCGCGACTTCTGGCCCTACCTGCGCGACGAGGAGACCTTGGCGCGGCCGTGGGCCATCCCCGGCACCCCGGGCCTGGAGCACCGCATCGGCGGCCTCGAGAAGGGTGAGGGCCACGGCAACATCTCCTACGACCCCGCCAACCACGACCTCATGGTCCGCACCCGCCAGGCCAAGGTCGACCGGATCGCCGACTCGCTGCCCCCGCTCGAGATCGACGACCCCAGCGGCCGGGCCAAGGTGCTCGTGATCGGTTGGGGCTCGACCTACGGCCCGATCGGGGCCGGCTGCCGACGCGTGCGCAAGGCCGGTTACCACGTGGCGCAGGTCCACCTGCGCCACCTCAACCCCTTCCCCAACGACCTCGGCGAGATCCTCGCCCGCTACGACAAGGTGCTCGTGCCCGAGATGAACCTCGGCCAGCTCTCGCTGCTGCTGCGCGGCAAATACCTCGTCGACGCCATCGGCTACAACCAGGTCAACGGCATGCCGATCAAGGCCGCCGTTCTCGCCGACGCGATCGGCGCACTCGTGGCCGACGCCGAGGGCATCGAGGTCGACCTGACACCTCAGGAGGCATCCCAGTGACCACCCCCACGACTGCCGAGCTCCCCTTCCCCGGCGTGCGTTCCGGCGTCGAGCTCGTCCCCACCAACAGCGAGCCCCAGACCGGTAAGGAATACACCTCCGACCAGGAGGTCCGCTGGTGCCCCGGCTGCGGTGACTACGCCGTCCTCAAGGCGGTCCAGGGCTTCCTGCCCCAGCTCGGGCTGCGCCGCGAGAACATCGTCTTCGTCTCCGGCATCGGCTGCTCGAGCCGCTTCCCCTACTACCTCGACACCTACGGCATGCACTCGATCCACGGGCGTGCGCCCTCGATCGCGACCGGCATCGCCACCGCCCGCGAGGACCTCTCGGTGTGGGTCGTCACCGGCGACGGCGATGCGCTCTCCATCGGCGGCAACCACCTGATCCACGCGCTGCGCCGCAACGTCAACATGACGATCCTGCTGTTCAACAACCGGATCTACGGCCTCACCAAGGGCCAGTACTCCCCCACCTCCGAGACCGGCAAGATCACCAAGTCGACCCCGATGGGGTCGCTGGACCACCCGTTCAACCCGGTCTCGCTGGCGCTGGGCGCCGAGGGCTCGTTCGTCGCCCGCACCATCGACTCCGACCGCAAGCACCTCACCTCCGTGCTCTCCGCGGCCGCCGCCCACCGCGGCACCTCGTTCGTCGAGATCTACCAGAACTGCCCGATCTTCAACGACGGCGCGTTCGACGCGATCAAGAACAACGACACCAAGGCCGACGCGATCATCCCGCTGGTCCACGGCGAGCCGATCCACTTCGGCGTCGAAGGGTCCAAGGGCCTGATCCGCGACGCGCAGACCGGTGGCGTCAAGATCGTCGCGACCAGTGACGTGGCCGAGGGGGCACTGCTCGTCCACGACGCCCACAACCCCGACCCGTCGACGGCGTTCGCGATCAGCCGGCTCACCGACTCCGGCTACCTCAACCAGTCGCCGATCGGGATCTTCCGCCAGGTCGAGCGGCCGACGTACGACGACCAGGCCCGCGCCCAGATCGCGACCTCACGCGAGGCCGCTCCCGGCGAGCCCGGCGACCGGCTCACCGCGCTGATCAACGGCGGCGACACCTGGACCGTCGTCTAGGACGACAGCACACACGAAAGGGCCCCGCCGTTCGGCGGGGCCCTTCGTGGATCAGTGCTGGGGCTGGGTCAGCCGGCGATGATGCAGCCGACCGGACGGTAGGCCGGCTTGTACTTCGCCGTGCCCGGCACGAAGAGGCGGTAGCAGGAGCCGCGCGGACCGTCGAACTCCATGCGGAAGCTGCCCGCACCGCTGGTCTTGGTCTGCTTGAGCGGCTTCCACGCGCACTTGTCGCACTTCTTCTTGTGGAGCTTAACGAACTTGTTGGGGTAGGTGGTGACCTGGCCCTTGACGAAGAAGCGGCCGCTCTGACGAATCTCGGCCGCCTGGAGGTGCTTGATCGTGTGAGCGACGCGCGCCTTGGCGTAGACGCTGTCGGTGGTGGTGGCCTGCGCAGAGGACATGGGGGCCAGCGCCGCGAAGACCAGCGCGACCAGAATGGCGATGAGGCGGGACGACCGCATGGGGAGATCTCCTAGAAGTTGGGGATGACGCCCCCAGAACCTATCCCTGCCAGGCCCCGCCTAAACACTCGAGAATTGGCACACCACCCGGGCACAGGCCAGCCACACGCGGCCCTCGTCGCGTGGATGCTCGGCCGTGGCCGGCACGTAGCCGCGGTAGCGCCAGACGGGTTTCGCCTTGCGAGGGAAGGCGATCCGGACCTGAAAGCGCCCGGATCCGTCGGTGAGCTGCTTGGCGTAGGACTTCCAGCGGCAGGTCGCGCAGAGCTTGCGCTGGTAGTAGACCCACCGCTCGGCACCGTCGGGCGAGACCCGGCCGACGAGGTAGTGGCTGCCGTCGGCCCGCTTGGCCCAGTCGCGGAGCCGGTTGTCCTCGGCCGCCGCTGACGCCGTACCTGCCGGGGCCGCCAACCCGAGCAGCAGGGCCACCACGGTGGCTCCGACCAGGTGCCTCATCCACATGGCCGTCACCCTATGCTCGGCAGGTGCTGGAGACGAGGAAGGGGCTGCTTCTCGGGGTCGCCGCCTACCTCCTCTGGGGCGCCTTCCCGCTCTACTGGCCACTGCTCGAGCCCGCCGGCGCCCTCGAGATCCTGGCGCACCGGATCCTCTGGTCGATGCTCACGATGGGGCTGGTCGTCGTGGTCCTGCGCCGGTCCGGCCGGGTGCGTGCCCTGGCCCGCGACCGGCGGGTGCTGGCGCTGCTGGTGGTCTCGGCGCTGAGCGTCACGATCAACTGGGCGACCTACATCTGGGGCGTCAACAACGACCGCGTCGTGGAGACCTCGCTCGGCTACTTCATCAACCCCCTGGTCACCGTGCTGATGGGGGTCTTCATCCTCGGGGAGCGGCTGCGCCGCGCGCAGTGGGTGGCCATGGGGATCGGCCTGGTCGCGGTCCTCGTGCTCACCTGGGACTACGGCCGCCCGCCCTGGGTGGCGCTGGTCCTCGCCCTGTCCTTCGGCATCTACGGCCTGGCCAAGAAGACCGCCGACGTCCCGGCCGTCGAGGGGCTCACGTTCGAGACCATGCTGATCGCCCCGGTCGCCTTCGTGTACGTCGGCTGGCTGGCCACCACCGGCGATGCCGACTTCGGCGCGCACGGTGTCGGCCACGCGCTGCTGCTGACCACGACCGGCATCGTCACGGCGATCCCCCTCCTCTGCTTCGGGGCGGCCGCGATCAGGGTGCCGCTGGTGACGCTCGGTCTGCTGCAGTACCTCGCGCCGATCCTGCAGTTCGCGCTCGGCGTCTTCTGGCTCGGCGAGGACATGCCCGCCGGGCGCTGGGGCGGTTTCGCGCTCGTCTGGGTCGCCCTGGTGGTCTTCACCACCGACGCGCTGCGGCACCGACGCCGCCAGCTGGCGCTCACCGTCGAGTGCGCGCCGGCGCATTGACCGGTCAGGTCGAGCGGACCGCCACGACGTCGGCGAAGGCCTCGAGGGCGCTGCGTACGGGGCCGGACGGCAGCACGTCGAGCAGGGCCTTGGCCTCCTGGGCCTGGGCCACGACGTAGGCGCGCGCCTCGTCCATCGCCGGATGCTTGCGCAGGAGGTCGAGCGCCTCGGCGTGCCGGGCGTCGTCGGTGAGGTCGCTGTCGAGCAGCTCGAGCAGCCGGGCGTCGGCGGGGTCGGTCGACGTCCGCGCCAGGAGCACCGGCAGGGTCGGGACCCCTTCGCGCAGGTCAGTCCCGGGAGTCTTGCCGGACTCGTCGGCCTCGGAGGCCACGTCGAGTATGTCGTCGGAGAGCTGGAAGGCCGAGCCGACGATCTCGCCGTACGCCGTCAGCGCCTCCTCGATCTCGGTGCCGGCGCCGCCGAAGCGGGCGCCGTAGCGGGCCGAAGTGGCGATCAGCGAGCCGGTCTTGCCGGCCACGACGTCGAGGTAGTGGTGGAGCGGGTCGGCGTCGGCGCCGGGCTTGACCGTCTCGAGGATCTGGCCCTCGACCAGGCGGGTGAACGTCTCGGCCTGGATGCGGACAGCGTCGGCCCCGAGACGGGCCGTCAGCTCCGACGACTTCGCGAACAGGAAGTCGCCGGTCAGGATCGCGACGTGGTTGTCGAAGCGCGAGTTGGCGGAGTCGGCACCGCGGCGCAGCGAGGCCTCGTCCATCACGTCGTCGTGGTAGAGCGAGCCCACGTGGGTGATCTCGACGACGCAGGCCGCGGTGATGACCTCGTCGGACCCCGCCCGGTCGCCGGCCTCCGCGGCCAGCAGCACCAGGAGAGGCCGGAACCGCTTGCCGCCGGCGGCGAGCAGGTGGCGCGCGGCCTCAGTGACGTAGGGAGCCCGGCTCTGCGCGTGCTCGAACAGCGCTTCCTCGACGAGCGCCATGCGCTCGCGCAGGCGTCGGGCCAGCCCCTCGTCGGTGATCGGCAGCGCGAGATCAGCCACGCTGGCTGGGATCGAGGGAGGCGGGATCGAGCTCACCTGATGAAGTCTCCCGCATTGGTCGCCAGGTCGAGCACGGGCCCCGGCACGATGCCGAGCACGAACGTCGCGAGGACGCACACGCCGATCGTGACGGAGGTCAGCGGCGACGACCGGGTGACCGCGGCGACGTCGCCCTCGGGCTCGGTGAAGAACATCAGCCGGATGTGGCGGATGTAGAAGTAGACCGCCGCGATGCTCGCGACGATGGCCACCAGCACCACCGGCCAGGCACCGGCCGACATGGCGACCGTGAAGACCGCCCACTTGCCGACGAAGCCCGAGGTCAGCGGGATGCCGGCCATGGACAGCAGGAAGAACGCGAACGCTCCCGCCACCAGCGGCGAGCGGCGACCGAGTCCGGCCCACCGCGGGAAGGCCGTGGCCTCACCGGCCGAGTCGCGCACCAGGGTGACGACCGCGAACGCACCGACCACCGAGAACCCGTAGGTCGTCAGGTAGAAGAGCACCGCCACGAGCGAGGAGACCTGACCCTCAGCGAGCTCGCTGGAGGCCTGCACGCCGAGGACGCCGGTCAGCACGAAGCCGGTGTGGGAGACCGAGGAGTAGGCGAGCATCCGCTTGACGTCGGTCTGGACGATGGCCAGCACGGCCCCGACCAGCATGGTCAGGATGGCGACCACCCACATCATCGGCTGCCAGCTCCAGCGGTCGGAGCCGAAGGCCACGTAGAAAAGCCGCAGCATCGCGCCGAAGGCGGCGACCTTGGTGCAGGCGGCCATGAACGCCGTCACGGCGGTGGGCGCACCCTGGTAGACGTCGGGCGTCCAGGACTGGAAGGGCGCCGCGCCGACCTTGAACAGCAGGCCGACCGCGATCATGCCCATGCCGATGAGGAGCATCGCCTCGTTGTCGACGTCGTTGCGCACGGCCTCGTTGATCTCCGCGAACTGCATCGAGCCCGCGAAGCCGTAGACCAGCGCGACGCCGTAGAGGAAGAAGGCCGAGGAGAACGCACCGAGCAGGAAGTACTTGAGCGCCGCCTCCTGGCTCAGCAGCCGGCGCCGGCGGGCGAGCCCGCACAGCAGGTAGAGCGGCAGCGAGAGGACCTCGAGCGCGACGAACATCGTCAGCAGGTCGTTGGAGGCGGGGAACAGCATCATGCCGCCGACCGCGAACATCAGCAGCGGGTACACCTCGGTGTGGTCGAGACCGCGGGCCGACGCCTGGCGCTCGGCCTCGGTGCCGGGCAGCGCGGCCGCCTGGCCGCTGAACGCGGAGACCCCGCCCTCGAGGCGTCGCTCGGCGAAGAGCGCCACGCCGCCGATCGCGAAGACCAGCACGAGGCCCCAGAGGTAGACGGTCGGGCCGTCGATGACCAGCGTGCCTTCGCCCCCGATCAGGCCGCGGGCGGCACCGTCGCCGAGGGAGGTGAGACCGGTGCCGACGATCACGGTGCCGACCAGCGCGGCCACGAGGCCCGCTCCGGCCAGGATCACCTGGGTCAGGTGGCGACGCTCGCGGGGCAGGAACGCCTCCACGACCACGCCGAGGCAGGCGGCGCCGAAGACGACCAGGATCGGCCACAGCTCGGCGTACTCGATGGTGGGCTTGACGAACTCCATCAGTGGTCGCCCCCTTCCTCGGTGTCGGCATGCTCAGGGTCGGACCCGGCGGGTACGTCGACCTCGTCGTCGGCGACCCCGGCGTACTCCATGAGGGAGTCGATGGTCGGGTTGGCGACGTCGAGCAGTGGCTGCGGGTAGAAGCCGAACAGCACCAGGGCCAGCATCAGCGGGGCGATCGCCCCGATCTCACGCCGGTCGAGGTCCGGGGTGGACTCGACCCCTGGCGGGGTGGGCCCGCTCATCACCCGTTGGTACATCCAGAGCACGTAGATCGCGGCGAGCACGATGCCGCTCACCGCCACCGCGCCGACGTACCAGGCGTAGTCGAAGGCCGACATGAGCACCAGGAACTCGGAGATGAAGGGGCTCAGGCCGGGCAGGCCGAGGGTGGCGAGACCGGCGACGAGGAACAGCCCGGCCAGGACCGGGGTGACCTTCTCGAGCCCGCCCATCTGGCTGATCAGGCTGGTGCCGCTGCGGCGGATCAGGTAGCCGGCGAGCAGGAACAGCGCTGCGGTGCCGATGCCGTGGTTGACCATGTAGAGGATCGCGCCGGAGCCGCCCTGGCTGCTGAGGGCGAAGACGCCGATCGTGATGAAGCCGAAGTGGCTCAGCGAGGTGAGACCGATCAGGCGCAGGACGTCGTCCTGGCCGATCGCGACGAGCGCGCCGTAGACGATCGAGATGAGCGCCAGCACCATGACCAGCGGCGTCGCCCACTGCGACGCCTCGGGGAACAGGCCCAGGCAGAAGCGCAGCATGCCGAACGTGCCGATCTTGTCGAGCACGCACACCAGCAGCACGCTGGTGCCGGGGGTCGCCTTCTCGGTCGTGTCGGCCAGCCAGGTGTGCAGCGGGAACAGCGGCGCCTTCACCGCGAAGGCGATGAAGAAGCCGGCGAAGAGCCAGCGCCCGGCGTCGGTGGAGATGTCGAGCCCGGCCAGGTCGGAGAGCAGGTAGGACGGCTCGCCCTGCTGGGCGGAGACGACGTAGAGGCCGACCACCGACGCGAGCAGCACCAGGCCGCCGGCGAGCTGGAACATCAGGAACTTCACCGCGGCGGCACCGCGACCGTCGCGGCCGAAGCCGCCGATGAGGAAGTAGGCCGGGATCAGCGTCGCCTCGAAGACGACGTAGAAGAGGAACACGTCGGTCGCCATGAACACCGCGAGCGAGAGCCCCTCGAGGGCCAGGGCCCACGCGAAGAACGCCTTGGTGTTGCCGTCGTCGCCGTCGAACCAGCCGGCGGCCAGGACGATCGGGACCAGGACGGCGGTCAGCAGGACCATCAGCAGGCCCAGCCCGTCGACACCCAGGGCGTAGTTGACGCCGAAGGCCTCGATCCAGGTGTGCTGCTCCTCGAGCTGCATGCCGCCGTCGACGTCGTACTGCACGGCGACGGCCACGCCCAGGGCGAGGGTGAGCAGGGAGAAGCCGACCGCGGTCACCTTGGTGACGCCGCTGGGGGCGAAGGCCACGACCAGGGCGCCGATCAGTGGAGCCGCGATCAGGAGAGTCAGCCAGGGGAAGTCACTCATGCGAGGTTCACCACCAAGAGGGCGACGACGACCAGAAGGACACCGGCGAGGACTGAGAGGGCATAGGAGCGCACGTAACCGTTCTGGACCTTCCGTAGCTGACCGCCGATGGCGGCGACCGCGGAGGCGCCACCGGTGAAGAACCCGTCGGCACCGGAGCGGTCGAAGGTGAGCAGTCCGCTCACCAGGTGGCGCCCGGGGGTGACCACGAGCCCCTCGTTGATCGCGTCGCCGTAGAGGTCGGCACGCGCGGCGCGGGTGGCGAACGAGACGTCCTGGGGCGGCGTCAGCGCGATCTCGCGCTTGCCGACCAGGAACCAGGCCGCGGCGACACCCGTCGCGACGACGAGCACGACGATGCCGGTGATGACGAGCGCGGGCAGCGGCGGCTCGTGGTGCTCGGCGTGACCCACCACCGGCGCGAGCCAGTCGACGATCCAGTCGCCGAGAAGGAGGACGCCGGCCAGCACGGACAGCGCGGCCAGGACGATCAGCGGCACGGTCATCACCGAGGGCGACTCGTGCGGGTGCACGTCCTCCTTCCAGCGCTTGTTGGTGAAGAACGTCATCAGCATCAGCCGGGTCATGTAGAAGCCCGTGATGCCTGCGCCGAGCAGGGCGGCGAGGCCGACGATCCAGTTCTCGGTGAGCGCGACCTCGATGATCTTGTCCTTCGACCAGAACCCGGAGAAGCCCGGGAAGCCGATGATGGCGAGATATCCCATTGAGAAGGTCAGGAACGTCACCGGCATCGCGTGCAGTACGGCGCCGTAGCGGCGCATGTCGACGTCGTCGTTCATGCCGTGCATGACCGAGCCGGCGCCGAGGAACATGTTGGCCTTGAAGAAGCCGTGCGTGAGCAGGTGGAAGATCGCAAACGCGTAGCCCGCCGTGCCGAGGCCGGCGGCGAGCATCATGTAGCCGATCTGGCTCATCGTGGAGCCGGCCAGGGCCTTCTTGATGTCGTCCTTGGCGCAACCGAGGACCGCACCCCACAGGAGCGTGACCGCGGCGACGATGACCACCATGGTCTGCGCCGCCGGGGCGAGCTCGAAGACGAAGTTGGACCGCACGATGAGGTAGACCCCTGCGGTCACCATGGTGGCCGCGTGGATCAGGGCCGAGACCGGAGTCGGGCCCTCCATGGCGTCCAGCAGCCACGCCTGGAGCGGCACCTGGGCGGACTTGCCGCAGGCCCCGAGCAGGAGGAGCAGGCCGAGCGCGTTGAGGGTGTTGTCGGAGGCGCCGGAAGCGACCTCGCTGATCCCGGAGAAGCTGGTGGTGCCGAAGGTGACGAAGAACAGGAAGATCGCCAGGGCCATGCCCGTGTCGCCGATCCGGTTCATCACGAAGGCCTTCTTGGCCGCGGCCGCGGCCGTGGGCTTGTGCTGCCAGAAGCCGATCAGCAGGTAGGAGGCGAGGCCGACGCCCTCCCAGCCGAGGAACAGGCCGACGTAGTTCTCGGACATGACCAGCATTAGCATCGCGGCCACGAACAGGTTGAGGTAGCCGAAGAACCGGCGGCGCCGCGGGTCGTGCGACATGTAGCCGATCGAGTAGACGTGGATCAGCGTGCCCACGCCCGTGATCAGCAGCAGGAAGAGCGCCGACAGCGGGTCGTAGAGCAGGTCCATGCCGACGTCGAGGTCGCCAACGTGGATCCAGGTGTAGAGCTCCTGGCTGATCTGGCGGTCGCCCTCCTCCCGGCCGAGCAGCTGGAAGAACAGCAGCAGGCTCACCACGAACGAGCCGGCGGAGGTGGCCGTGCCGAGGAGGTGACCCCAACGGTCGGTCAGCCGGCCGCCGAGCAGCAGCAGTGCGGCACCTGCCAGGGGCAGCGCGATCACGAGCCACATCAGGGAGAAGACCCCGTCAGCGGACGAGGGGTCGACCACCGGGATGTGGGCGGACTCAGTCAGTGCATACATCTGGGACGTGGCCCTCTCAGAACTTCAGCAGGCTCGCGTCGTCGACCGAGGCCGAGCGACGAGTCCGGAAGATGGTCATGATGATCGCCAGCCCGACGACGACCTCTGCGGCGGCGACGACCATCACGAAGAAGGCCGCGATCTGGCCGTCGAGGTTGCCGTGCTGCTTGGCGAAGGTCACCAGGGCGAGGTTGGAGGCGTTGAGCATGAGCTCCACGCACATGAACACCACGATGGCGTTGCGCCGGGTCAGTACACCGACGCTGCCGATGGTGAACAGGATCGCCGACAGGACGATGTATTCATTCACGGCTGCTCCTCCGTGTTGGCCGTGGCGCCCGACTTGCCCGACGTTCCGGGCGTAGCGGCCGGGTCGATGCCCAGCGAGCGCTGGACCTCCTCGATGTCGTCGGCCAAGTCTGGGGCCGAGCGGACCGTGCCGCGGGCTGCGAGCACGCGGGAGATCGAGGCCTGCGAGGCGGTGCCGTCGGGCAGCAGGGCCGGGGTGTCGACCGCGTTGTGGCGGGCGAAGACGCCCGGTGCGGGCAGCGGGCCGGGGTGCCGGCCCTTCTCGGCGTAGTCGCGGACGCGCTGCCTGGCCATCTCGGCCTGGCCCGCCTTGGGGGTCAGGCGCTCGCGGTGGGCCAGGACCATGGCCCCGACCGCGGCCGTGATCAGCAGCGCGCTGGTGGTCTCGAAGGCGAAGACGTAGCGGGAGAACAGGATGTTGGCGAGACCCTGGATGTTGCCGCCCTCGTTGGCCTCCTCCAGCCCGACCGTGGCGCCGAGGGTCATCTGGCCGAGCCCGATGACGAGCACCAGCCCGAGCAACAGGCCGACCACGATGGCCGCCACCCGCTGGCCCCGGATCGTCTCGACGACCGAGTCGGAGGCGTCGACGCCGACGAGCATCAGCACGAACAGGAACAGCATCAGGATCGCGCCGGTGTAGACGATGATCTGGACGGCGAACAGGAACGGCGCCTCGAGGGCGGCGTAGAGCACCGCGAGGCTGATCATCACCACGGCCAGCAACAGCGCGGCGTGGACCGCCTTGCGCACGAACAGGATCCCCAGCGCGGCCAGCACCATCACGGGGGCGAGCACCCAGAACGCGATCATGGGGTCGTCCCCTCAGGGCCGGCGGGCGCGGGCGCAGAGTAGGCGTTGCGGTAGTAGGCGCCGTCGTCGTCGCCGAGGCGCATGGGGTGGGGCGGCTGCTCCATCCCGGGGAGCAACGGGGCGAGCAGGTCGCTCTTCTCGTAGATCAGGTCGGCGCGGTTGTTGTCGGCCAGTTCGTACTCGTTGGTCATCGTGAGCGCGCGGGTGGGGCACGCCTCGATGCACAGGCCGCACAGGATGCAGCGCAGGTAGTTGATCTGGTAGACGCGGCCGTAGCGCTCACCGGGCGAGAAGCGCTCGCCGTCGGGGCCGTCACGGTTCTCGTCACCCTCGACGTAGATCGCGTCGGCGGGGCAGGCCCAGGCACACAGCTCGCAGCCGATGCACTTCTCGAGGCCGTCGGGCCAGCGGTTGAGCTGGTGGCGTCCGTGGAAGCGTGGCGCCGTCGGCAGCTTCTCGAAGGGGTACTGCTCGGTCACCACCTTGCGGAACATCGTGCGGAAGGTGACCCCGAAACCCGCGACGGGGTCCCAGAACTGCTCCTTCATGCCGCGTGACTCAGCCATCAGCGTGTGCCTCCTTGCCGGCGCCGGAGGTGGCGGGGCTCGAGATCGGGGTGTCGAAGGTCAGCGGGGCCGCGGCGCCGCGCACCGGTCCACCAGTGGGCAGCGGCGGGATCGGGAAGCCACCGGGTGTGGCCTCGGCGACCGCGGGCGGGGCGTCCTTGTCGACCGGCTCCTCGCCGAAGAGGAACAGGAGCAGGAAGCCGACTGCGAGCACCCCGATGCCGATCAGGAGGTAGCGCCGGTCGATCCCGTCGTTGAGCGAGATCGTGCGGATCGTGGCGACCGCGATGATCCAGACCAGGGCGATCGGGATCAGCCGCTTCCAGCCGAAGGCCATGAACTGGTCGTAGCGGAGCCGCGGCAGCGAGCCGCGCAGCCAGATGAAGAAGAAGATGAAGGCCAGGACCTTGCCGAAGAACCAGATCACCGGGACGTAGCCCTCGTTGGCGCCGGCCCAGACCTCGTCGATCCAGAAGGGTGCGTGCCAACCGCCCAGGAACAAGGTGGTGGCGAGCGCGGAGACGGTGGCCATGTTGATGTACTCGGCGAGGAAGAACAGGGCGAACTTCAGCGAGGAGTACTCCGTGTGGAAGCCGCCGACGAGCTCGCCCTCGGCCTCGGGGAGGTCAAACGGCGCGCGGTTGGTCTCGCCGATCATCGCGATCGTGTAGATCACGAACGACGGCACCAGGATCAGGCCGAACCACAGGTCGTCCTGGGCGGCGACGATCTCGGAGGTCGACATCGAGCCGGCGTAGAGGAAGACCGCGACCAGGGCCAGGCCCATCGCGACCTCGTAGGAGATCATCTGGGCGCTGGAGCGCAGGCCGCCGAGCAGCGAGTAGGTCGAGCCGCTGGACCAGCCGCCGAGCACGATGCCGTAGATGCCGACCGAGGCGATCGCCATGACGAACAGGACCGCCACGGGCATGTCGGTGAGCTGGAGGGGCGTCGTCCGGTCGGTCCACGGGAGGCCGACCTCGGGCCCGAACGGGATGACGCTGAACGTCACGAACGCGGGGATCACCGCGAGCACCGGGGCGAGCAGGAAGACCACCTTGTCGGCGGCCTTCGGGATCAGGTCCTCCTTGAGCGCGAGCTTCACGCCGTCGGCCAGCGACTGGAGCAGCCCGAAGGGACCGTTGACGTTGGGTCCGATGCGGTGCTGCATGCGGGCCACGACCCGGCGCTCCCACCAGATGTTGAACAGGGTGAGCAGCACCAGGACCAGGAAGATCACCACTGCCTTGATGATGACCAACCACCACGGGTCCTTGCCGAACGCGCTCAGGTCGTCGGCGGCGAGCACTGAGCCCAGCCGGACCAGCTCGGACGAGATCACGAGGTGCCTCCCTTGACGGTGACCCGGGAACCGGGTGAGGCGACGTCGGCGAGGACGCCGCGGCCCAACGAGTTGGCCGGGAGCCAGACGACCCCGTCGACGATGTCGTCGACGGCGACCGCAGGCAGCGTCACCGACCCGCGGTCACCGGTGACGGTGACCGTCGGCCCGACCGCGTCGAAGACGGTCTGGGAGACGCAGGCGACGGTGGGTCGGGCGGTGGCGGCGAGGTACTTGTCGCCGTGCTGCATGGTGCCGCCGTCGATGAGCTGCTTCCACGTGGACAGCACGAGGCCCTCGGTGGTCGTGGCCTTGGTCGCGGTGACGCTGGGCGCTGCGAGGCGCTGGCCGTCCCACGGCCCCATGTCGGCCATCTCGGCGCGAGCCTCGGCGACGGTGCGGAAGCCGAGCGGGGCACCGGCGCCGATGGCGTGGAGCTCCTCGGCGATGCCGGCGAGGATCCGCAGGTCGGGCAGCGACGCGGGGTTGGACAGGATCGCCTCGAACGGACGCGGGCGGCCCTCCCAGTTGACGAAGGTGCCGGCCTTGTCGGTCGCGGGCGCCACGGGGAAGACCACGTCGGCGCTCCGGGTCACGTCGGTCTCGCGCAGCTCGAGCGCCACCA
This sequence comes from Nocardioides szechwanensis, assembly GCF_900103935.1. GTDB lineage: Bacteria > Actinomycetota > Actinomycetes > Propionibacteriales > Nocardioidaceae > Nocardioides > Nocardioides szechwanensis. Next base: position 79,063 of record NZ_FNIC01000002.1, on the reverse strand, counting down.
CGAAGGCGGCCTTCTCGATCGCGGCGCGGGTCGCGGCCGGGTCGGCGGTGTCGTCGGGGTCGACGCCGGAGACGACGAGGCCACCGACCTCGCCGGCGAGCAGCGCGGCCACGATGCCGTCGCCATCGCGACCGGCGGTCTCGGGCAGAGCGTCGACACCCCAGGTGGTGGCGGCGTCGACCCGGGCCGACGCGTCGGCGATCGGTCGGCCGCCGGGCAGCAGGTTGGGCAGGCAGCCCGCCTCGACGGCGCCGCGGTCACCGGCACGGCGCGGGAGCCACGCGAGCCGGGCACCGGACTTGGCGGCCAGTGCGGCCGCGGCCGACAGGGCACCGGGCACGGTGGCCAGGCGCTCGCCGAGCAGGAGGACGCTGCTCGCGTCGAGGCCGTGGTCGGCGTGGCCGAGCAGGCTCTCGAGGGCAGCAGGCTCGCCGCCAGGGACGGTCGGCAGGAGGGTGCCGTTCATCTTGCGGAGGCCGCGCGTGCTAAACGGGGCGATCGCGAGCACGCGGGTGCCGGAGCGCGACGCCTTGCGCAGGCGCAGGAAGACCACGCCCGCCTCGTCCTCGGGCTCGAAGCCCACCAGGACGACCGTCGTGGCGCGCTCGAGGTCGGTGTAGGTGACCGACCCGCCCTCCGGACCGGTCAGCACGACGTGGGAGGCCAGGAAGTCGGCTTCCTCGGCGGAGTGCGGGCGGGCCCGGAAGTCGATGTCGTTGGTGCCGAGGCCCACCCGGGCGAGCTTGCTGTAGGCGTAGGCGTCCTCGGCGGTGTGCCGCCCGCCCATGAGCACGGCGGAGGCGCCGGCCGCGTGCAGGCCACGAGCCGCGACGGCGAAAGCCTCTGGCCAGGAGGCCGGGCGCAGGGCGCCGTCCTCGTCGCGGACCTGCGGGTAGGTCAGCCGGTCGGGCTGCTGCGCGTAGTGGAACGCGAAGCGGTCCTTGTCGGTGATCCACTCCTCGTTGACCTCGGGGTCGTTGCCGGCGAGGCGGCGTACGACCTTGCCCCGGCGGTGGTCGACCCGGATCGCGGAGCCGGAGGCGTCGTGCTCGGTGACCGACGGCGACGACACGAGGTCGAAGGGCCGCGAGCGGAAGCGGTAGTCCTCGGAGGTGAGGGCGCCGACCGGGCAGATCTGGATGGTGTTGCCGGCGAAGTAGGAGAGGAACGGCGCGTCCTCGGCGATGCCGACCTGCTGCTGGGCGCCACGCTCGACCATCTCGATGAACGGGTCGCCCGCGATCTCGGAGGTGAAGCGCGTGCAGCGCTGGCACACGATGCAGCGCTCGCGGTCGAGCAGGATCTGGGGCGAGAGGTTGATCGGCTTGGGGAACGTGCGCTTGAGCCCGGCGGTCGTGGAGTCGGCGGAGAACCGCGACTCACCGCGGCCGTTGGACATGGCCTGGTTCTGCAGGGGGCACTCGCCGCCCTTGTCGCAGACGGGGCAGTCGAGCGGGTGGTTGATGAGCAGGAACTCCATGATCCCCTGCTGAGCCTTGTCGGCGACCGGGCTGGTGACCTGGGTGCTGACAACCATGCCCTCGGCGACCGGGAGCGTGCAGGACGCCTGCGGCTTGGGGAAGCCACGGCCGTTGCCGGCGTCGGGCACGTCGACCAGGCACTGGCGGCAGGCGCCGACCGGGGCCAGCAGCGGGTGGTCGCAGAAGCGCGGGATCTGGACGCCGACCTGCTCGGCGGCCCGGATCACCAGGGTGTCCTTGGGGACGCTGACCTGGATGCCGTCGATCGTGACGGAGACCAGGTCGACGTCGGTCGTGTTCTCGATGCTCATGCCGTCGCTCCCTGGGTGGCGAAGACGGTCGCGGCGGCCGGGTCGACCGGGCAGCCGCCGTGGGTCAGGTGGGCGAGGTAGTCGTCACGGAAGTACTTGATCGAGCTGGCGATCGGGCTGACCGCGCCATCGGCCAGCGCGCAGAACGAGCGGCCGAGGATGTTGTCGCACTGGTCGAGCAGCAGCTCGAGGTCCGCCTCGCTGCCCTGGCCCCGCTCGAGCGCGGCCAGCGTCTGGACCAGCCACCACGTGCCCTCACGGCACGGGGTGCACTTGCCGCACGACTCGTGCTTGTAGAACTCGGTCCACCGCAGCACCGCGCGCACGACGCAGGTCGTCTCGTCAAAGATCTGGAGGGCTCGCGTGCCGAGCATGGAGCCGGCCGCGCCGACACCCTCGAAGTCGAGGGGTACGTCGAGGTGCTCGGCGGTGAGCAGCGGGGTGCTGGAGCCACCGGGCGTCCAGAACTTCAGCTCGTGACCGGCGCGGATGCCGCCGGCGAGGTCGATCAGCTCACGCAGGGTGATGCCGAGCGGGGCTTCGTACTGACCGGGCCGGGTGATGTGACCGGAGAGCGAGAAGATGCCGTAGCCCTTCGACTTCTCGGTGCCCATGGACGCGAACCAGGTGGCGCCGTGCTCGATGATGCTCGGCACCGACGCGATGGACTCGACGTTGTTGATGACCGTGGGGCTGGCGTAGAGGCCGGCGACGGCGGGGAACGGCGGGCGCAGGCGTGGCTGCCCGCGGCGTCCTTCGAGACCCTCGAGCAGGGCGGTCTCCTCGCCACAGATGTAGGCACCCGCGCCGGCGTGGACGACGACGTCGAGGTCGTAACCCGAGCCGTGGATGTCCTTGCCGAGGTGGCCGGCGGCGTAGGCCTCGGCGACGGCGGCCTGGACGCGGCGGATGACGTGGAGGACCTCACCGCGGATGTAGATGAAGGCGGTGTGGGCGCGGATCGCGAACGAGCTGATGATGACGCCCTCGACCAGGGTGTGGGGCGTGGCCATCATGAGCGGGATGTCCTTGCAGGTGCCCGGCTCGGACTCGTCGGCGTTGACGACGAGGTACTTGGGCTTGGGGTTGTCCTGCGGGATGAAGCTCCACTTCATGCCGGTGGGGAAGCCGGCGCCGCCGCGGCCGCGGAGACCGGAGTCCTTGACGGCGGCGATGATGTCGTCCTGCGGCATCGCCAGCGCCTTCTTCAGCGCACCGTAGCCGCCCTGGGCCTCGTAGGCCGCCAGCGTCCAGCTGCGCTCGGAGCCCCAGCTGTCGGTGAGGACCGGGGTCAATGTGTCAGCCACGAAATGCCCGCTTCCCGGTGGTTGAGGAGCGAGCGAAGCGAGCGTCTCGAAACCCGGTCATTTGTCCTCCTGGCCCTTCTCCTGCACGGTCTCGGTCTCGGCGCGCGAGGTGTCGGCCTGCTCGACCGCCTCGGTCTTCGTGTCGGCCGTGCCGTCGGTGGACCCACTGCTGTCGGAGGCGGGGGCGGTCCAGCCGCGCTCGCGGGCGATCTCGCGCCCGACCAGGCTGGCCGGGCCAGCGGACGGGCCCTCGTCGGCGAGGCCGTCGGGGAAGCCGGCGAGCACACGCTCGGCCTCGCGCCAGGTGCAGAGCTTGGGCCCGCGGGTCGAGTGGACCGCGGTGCCCGCGCGCAGGTCGTCGGTGACCTGGATGGCCGACTCCGGGGTCATGTTGTCCATGAACTCCCAGTTGACCATCATCACCGGCGCGTAGTCGCAGGCGGCGTTGCACTCGATGTGCTCGAGCGTGATCTTGCCGTCTTCGGTGGTCTCGTCGTTGCCGACGTCGAGGTGGTCCTTGAGCCGCTCGAAGATCAGGTCGCCGCCCATGACCGCGCACAGCGTGTTGGTGCAGACGCCGACGTGGTAGTCGCCGACCGGCTTGCGCTTGTACATCGTGTAGAACGTCGCGACCCCGCTGACCTCGGCCGGGCTGATCTCGAGGATCTCGGCGCAGGCCTGGATGCCCTCGGGCGTGACCCGCCCCTCGACCGACTGCACGAGGTGGAGCATCGGCAGCAGGCCCGAGCGGGGCTGCGGGTAGCGGGCCGCGATCTCGCGGAGCTCCCCGTACGTCTCGGTTGACAGCATCAGCGGTCAACGCCTCCCATCACGGGGTCGAGTGAGGCGATGGCGACGATGACGTCGGCGATCATGCCGCCTTCGCTCATCACGCTGGTGCCCTGCAGGTTGGTGAACGACGGGTCGCGGAAGTGGACCCGGAACGGGCGGGTGCCGCCGTCGGAGACGAGGTGGGCGCCGAGCTCGCCGCGCGGGGACTCGATCGGCACGTAGGCCTGGCCGGGCGGGACCCGGAAGCCCTCGGTGACGAGCTTGAAGTGGTGGATCAGGCCCTCCATCGACTCACCCATGATGTGGCGGATGTGGTCGAGGCTGTTGCCCATGCCGTCGCTGCCGATCGCGAGCTGGCTGGGCCAGGCGATCTTCTTGTCGGCGACCATGACCGGCGCGCCCTCGAGGCCGGCCAGCCGCTCGGCGGCCTGCTCGATGATCTTCAGGGACTCCCACATCTCGTTGAGACGGAGCCGGAACCGGCCGTAGGCGTCGCAGGTGTCCCAGGTCTGTACGTCGAAGTCGTAGTCCTCGTAGCCGCAGTAGGGCTCGGTCTTGCGCAGGTCCCAGGCATAGCCGGTGCTGCGCAGCACCGGACCGGTGATGCCCAGCGCCATGACGCCCTCGAGGTCCAGGTGACCGACGCCGTCGAGCCGCGCCCGGAAGATCGGGTTGGCGTTGCACAGGTCGGCGTACTCGGGCAGACGCTTCTTCATCAGGGCAACGAAGGCGCGGATCTCGTCGAGGGCTCCCGGGGGGAGGTCCTGAGCGACGCCGCCGGGGCGGATGAAGGCGTGGTTCATGCGGAGGCCGGTGATCAGCTCGAACAGGTCGAGCACCAGCTCGCGCTCGCGGAAGCCGATCGTCATGACCGTCAGCGCACCGATCTCCATGCCGCCGGTGGCGATGCAGACCAGGTGCGAGGAGATCCGGTTGAGCTCCATGAGGAGGACCCGCATGACGCTGGCCTTCTCGGGGATCTGGTCCTCGATGTCGAGCAGCCGCTCGACGCCCAGGCAGTAGGTGGCCTCGTTGAAGAAGGGGCTGAGGTAGTCCATCCGGGTGACGAACGTCGTGCCCTGCACCCAGGAGCGGTACTCGGTGTTCTTCTCGATGCCGGTGTGGAGGTAGCCGATGCCGCAGCGGGCCTCGGTGACGGTCTCGCCCTCGATCTCGAGGATCAGCCGGAGCACTCCGTGGGTCGACGGGTGCTGCGGCCCCATGTTGACCACGATCCGCTCGTCGGATGAGTCCTCGGCCAGGCCCTCGACGATGGAGTCCCAGTCCTGGCCGGTGACGGTGAAGACCTTGCCCTCGCTGGTCTCCGAGGCGCCGGCGTACATGTCCTGTGTCATTTAGTTGTAGCTCCTGCGCTGGTCGGGCGGCGGGATGGTGCCGCCCTTGTACTCGACGGGGATGCCCCCCAGCGGGTAGTCCTTGCGCTGGGGGTGGCCAGGCCAGTCGTCGGGCATCAGGATCCGGGTCAGGGCGGGGTGGCCGTCAAAGATGATCCCGAACATGTCGTAGGTCTCGCGCTCGTGCCAGTCGTTGGTGGGGTAGACCCCGACCAACGACGGGATGTGCGGGTCGGCGTCGGGGACGCTGACCTCGAGGCGGATCCGGCGGTTGTGGGTCATCGACAGCAGGTGGTAGACCGCGTGGAGCTCGTTGCCCTTGTCGTCCGGGTAGTGCACACCGCTGACGCCGGCGCAGAACTCGAAGCGCAGCTTGGGGTCGTCGCGCAGTGTCTGGGCGACGTGGACGAGCTCTTCGCGGCGCACGTGGAACGTGATCTCGCCGCGGTGGACGACCACGTTGCCGAGCGAGCCCTCCAGGGCGTCGGCCACCTCGTCGTACCAACCGCCGTAGGGGCGCTTGGCCGGGGCGGGGAAGACGATGGGGGCGACCAGGCCGCCGTAGCCACTGGTGTCGCCGGTGCCCGAGGCGCCGAACATGCCGGTGCGGGCACCGACGGCCGTGACCTCGTTGGGCGGGGCGGGGAGGTTCTCGGGCGACTGCTCGACGGCCGGCTGCTCGGGGCCCTTGGGCTCGGGGATGACGTCCTTCTGGTCCTCGCTCACCGGAGCTGTCCTCGCATCGCAGAGGTGGGGATCGCGGCGAGCGCCTCGGTCTCGAGGGTCTCGATCTGCGCGATCCGGTTGGCGCCGAGCTTGGCGCTCTGGACCTGGTCGTGGAGCTTGAGGATCGCGTCGATCAGCATCTCGGGACGCGGCGGGCAGCCGGGGAGGTACATGTCGACGGGGACCACGTGGTCGACACCCTGGACGATCGCGTAGTTGTTGAACATCCCGCCGCTGCTGGCGCAGACACCCATCGCGAGCACCCACTTGGGGTCGGGCATCTGGTCGTAGATCTGGCGCAGGACCGGGGCCATCTTCTGGCTCACCCGGCCGGCCACGATCATCAGGTCGGCCTGGCGGGGGCTGGCCCGGAAGACCTCCATGCCGAAGCGGGCGAGGTCGTACTTGGGGCCGCCGCTGGTCATCATCTCGATGGCGCAGCACGCGAGCCCGAACGTCGCGGGCCAGAACGACGCCTTGCGCATGTAGCCCGCGACGCCCTCGACGGTCGTGAGCAGGACGCCGCTCGGCAGCTTCTCTTCGATACCCATTCAGAGGGTCCCTTCGATGCAGGTCGGTGCTGAGAGCTGGGAGGCGCTGTGCCTGCCAAGGCCGACGAGGGAAGTCGACCTTCTTGCGGAGCGCAGCGGAGCGGTCGACGACCGAGGAGAACGCCGGCAGGTGCAGTGCATCGCAGCTCTCAGTCCCATTCGAGGCCGCCGCGTCGCCACACGTAGGCATAGGCGACGAAGACGGTGGCGATGAAGATGACCATCTCGACCAGGCCGAAGAACTCCATCGCGTCGAAGTGCACGGCCCACGGGTAGAGGAAGATGATCTCGATGTCGAAGACGATGAAGAGCATCGCGGTGATGTAGTACTTCACCGGAAAACGCCCCCCGCCGACAGGCTGGGGGGTGGGCTCGATACCGCACTCGTAGGAGTCGTGCTTGGCACGGTTGTAACGCTTCGGGCCGACCACGGAGCTCATGGCCACGGAGCCGATCGCGAAGAGTGCCGCAAGACCGGCCAACGCCAGCACCGGCGTGTAGAGCTCCATCCAGCCGTTCCCTTCCCTGGTGCCTCACGCCGGGATTGTGACTTTGTGAATCGAATCACTAGGGCGCGCGTGCCACATCTTGCCACTCGTCGCCGCCGTCGTCACACCCAGGGGCGCCACCCCTCAAATGCCCTCTCACCTGGGCATTTAGCGCACGAGAGGCTTGTCTAAATCACTCGCCCGAGTCGGCTCCTATGCACGCCTGTACGACGCCGAGTCGGCGCGTATGCACGACACGAGCGCCGACTCGGCGTTCCTGGAGAGTGCAGTAGCGCCGACTCGCGGGTTACTTGGTGGCGCGGTGGAGGGCGACGATGCCGCCGGAGAGGTCGCGCCACTCGGGGGACTGCCAGCCGGCGCTGCCGATCAGCTCGACCAGGCCGCGCTGGTCGGGCCAGGCGCGGATGGACTCGGCGAGGTAGACATAGGCGTCGGGCGAGGACGAGACCGCACGGGCGACCGGGGGCAGGGCCTTCATGAGGTACTCGATGTAGACGGTGCGGAACGGCGCCCAGGTCGGGTGGCTGAACTCGCAGACGACCAGACGCCCGCCGGGCTTGGCGACCCGGAGCATCTCGGCGAGGCCGGCGGCCGGGTCGACGATGTTGCGCAGGCCGAAGGAGATCGTCACCGCGTCGAACGTGTCGTCGGCGAACGGGAGCTGGGTGCCGTCACCGGCCGTGAAGGGCAGGTGCGGCTTGGCGCGCTTGCCAACCTGGAGCATCCCGAGCGAGAAGTCGCACGGTACGACGGTCGCCCCACGGTCGGCGAACGGCTGGCTGGAGGTGCCCGTGCCGGCGGCCAGGTCGAGCACCAGCTCGCCGTACTGCGGGTCGACGGCCTCGATCACGTCGCGCCGCCAACGGCGGTCCTGCCCCAGGGACAGCACGTCGTTGGTGACGTCGTAGCGGCGCGCGACCGCGTCGAACATCCGGCGTACGTCGGTCGGTTGCTTGTCGAGCTCAGCGCGGGCCACGGGCAGATCGTACGGGGCCTGCGCGGGCGCCGACCCCGCCCACGGCCGGTAACGGCTTGGTCACGGTGCCGGAAACTCGCCCGTGCCTCGCAACCATCCGACCCGGGGTCGCGTCCCCTGAGTAACACCACTCGAACCGATAGGGATCCGTCATGCTGTTCGTCCGTCGCCTCGCGTTCATCGTCGCGATCGCCGCCCTGCTCTCCGGAGCCGCCTTCGGCGTGGGCTGGGCGACCCGGACCAGCGACGACGCCCAGGCGGGCCGGACGTCCGAGCCGGGCCCGGTCGTCGCCGACCCCAGCGAGGGCACCGGCTCCGAGACCCCGGACCCGACCCCGGACCCGACGCCCGAGCCCACTCCGGAGCCGCCTGTCACGCCCGAGCCGGAGCCCGAGCCCGAGCTCCACCCCGGTCCCACGCTGCTCGGCGAGGGCGACGAGGGACCCGCCGTACGCGAGCTGCAGGCGCGGCTGCGCCAGATCGACTGGTTCCAGGCCGACGTCACCGCCGTCTACGGCGACCTGACGGTCGAGGCCGTGCGCGGCTTCCAGGCCAAGCGCGAGATCCCGGTGACCGGCGCGGTCGACCAGCGCACGCTCAACCGCCTGCACGGCATGACCACCGAGCCGACCCCCGCCGAGCTCGCCAACCAGCTCGGCAGCAACATCCCGGGCGCCCTGGACGCGCGCTGCCAGAGCGGCCGCGTGCTCTGCATCGACAAGTCGAGCAACACGCTGCGCTGGGTCGTCGACGGACAGGTCCTCAAGACCGTCGACGTCCGCTTCGGTGGCCCCGCGACACCGACCCGCGAGGGCGTGTTCAGCGTCCACTACAAGAACCGCGACCACGTCTCGAGCCTCTACGACACCTCGATGCCGTTCGCGATGTTCTTCTCCCGCGGCCAGGCGGTCCACTACTCGCCCGACTTCGCCTCCGTCGGGTACGCCGGGGCGTCGCACGGGTGCGTCAACGTGCGCGACTACGACGCGGTGGCGTGGCTCTACGACCAGGTCGCGGTCGGTGACAAGGTCGTCGTCTACTGGTCGTGAGGTCGTGACATCCCGCACGACTTTCGTCCGGGCCCGGGGGGCTCGGTAGGCTCGTGGAGTGACGAGTCCTGCGACCCCGACGGGTCCCGCACCCTCGCTGGTCGCGCGCACCGTCGCCCTCGACCTCGACACCGCGACCTCCCTGGCCTCCCTGCTGCCCTCGGACCACCCGGTCGCCTGGCTGCGCCGCGGTGACGGGCTCGTCGGTTGGGGCGAGGCCGCGGTGCTGCGCAGCAGCGGGCCGACCCGCTTCGCCGACGCGGACAAGTGGTGGAGCGAGACCGTCGCGCGCATGGACGTCCACGACGCGGTAGCCGAGCCCGGCACCGGACCGGTCTGCTTCGGCACCTTCGCCTTCGCCGACGACCCCGGCGACTCGGTCCTGGTCGTCCCGGCCGCGACCGTGGGGCGACGCGGCGACAGCGCCTGGCTGACCACCGTCGGCACCGAGCCGCTCGCGCGGCCCGAGGTGCGCGTCGCCGACGCGCCCCCGGCCCCCGTCGACGTCAGCTTCGCCGACGGCGCGCTCAACGGCGAGCAGTGGATGACGGTCGTCGCCGACGCCGTCGCCCGCATCAACGCCGGCGACCTCGAGAAGGTGGTCCTCGCCCGCGACCTCGTGGCGACCGCGTCCGGACCGATCGACGTGCGCTGGCCGCTGCTCCGCCTCGCCGAGAGCTACCCGATGTGCTGGACGTTCCACGTCGACGGCCTCTTCGGCGCCACCCCCGAGATGCTCGTACGACGTGAGCGTGGGCTGGTCACCTCCCGCGTCCTCGCCGGCACCATCCGTCGTACGGGCGACGACGAGCGTGACCTCGCCCTCGCCGCCACCCTGGCGCGGTCGTCGAAGGACCTCGAGGAGCACGAGTACGCCGTCCGCTCGGTCGCCGACGCCCTGGAGCCGCACTGCTCGTCGATGAACGTGCCCGAGGCCCCGTTCGTGCTCCACCTCCCCAACGTCATGCACCTCGCGACCGACGTCAACGGCGTGGTGCACGACGCCGCGACCGTCTCGTCGCTGCAGCTGGCCGCGGCCCTGCACCCCTCCGCCGCGGTCGGCGGCACCCCCACTCCGGTGGCCACACAGCTGATCTGGGACATCGAGGGGATGCCCCGCGGGCGCTACGCCGGTCCGGTGGGCTGGATGGACGCGAGGGGTGACGGCGAGTGGGGCATCGCCCTGCGCTCCGCGGCGGTCGAGGGCGACAGCGTGCGTCTCTACGCCGGCTGCGGCATCGTCGCCGACTCCGACCCCGAGGCCGAGCTGGCCGAGTCGCAGGCCAAGTTCGTGCCGGTGCGCGACGCACTCGCCGGCGCCTGAACAGCGGTCCTCAGAGGTCGGCGCCGTCGGGGAGCCGGACGAACTCGAGGCCGTCGGGCAGCAGGTTGCCCATGTGTGAGTCGACCATCCCGAGCGCGACCTCGGAGTAGACCCGGTCGTGGATCGCGAGGTTGCGCAGGGCGCCCACGGCGCGCACGAAGTCGACCGCTTCGGAGACCTTGAGCCACGGCGCCGACACGGGCGCCAGCAGCAGGTCGACGCTCTCGCCGGGGGCCGTGAGCGCGTCGCCCGGGTGGTAGATCTTCGCGTCACCCACGGTCAGCACGTAGCCACTGTTGAAGAAGCGCGGGTAGTCGGGGTGGATGACCGCGTGCAGCTCACCGACCGCGCGCACCGGCACGCCGACGTCGAAGCCCTGGTCGGGGCTGACGACGGTCACCCGCTCGGCCACGTCGGGGGCGTCCTCACGGATCCGCGCCGCAACGGCGTCGATCGTGAACACCGGCGCGTCACAGGCGCGCAGATGGTCGGGGAGGTAGTGGTCGGCGTGCTCGTGGGTGATCAAGACGGCGGTGGCGCCGTCGACCGCCTCGGCGTCGGTGAAGCTCCCGGGGTCGAGCACGACGACCGCTCCGTCGTGCTCGATCCTGACGCACGCGTGCCCGAACTTCGTGATTCGCATGTCCCGACATTACCTAGGCTGGGGCGGTGCCGACCCCCCGAGAGATCACCGTCCGACCGGCGACCGTGTCCGACCCGGAGGCCCTCGCCAGCCGGCACCTGAACAGTCAGGCCGTGAGGTGGTGCACGTAGCACCACCGCCAGTCCTCGCCGGGCTCGGCGGACTGCATCACGGGGTGCGTCGTCTCGTGGAAGTGGGCCGTCGCGTGCTGTGCGGGCGAGGAGTCGCAGCAGCCGATCTCGCCGCAGCTGAGGCACTGGCGCAGCGCCACCCAGCGCGAGCCGTCCTCCAGGCAGCGGGCGCACACCGGGTCGTCCGGCGTCTCCGCGACCGTGGTCGACAGCAGGTGCTCGCACTGCTCCCCCGTACGTCGGCGGCCGCTCGACGCGCGGATGTCCTCGCGCTCGTGCGTGGCGTTGTCGAGCATGGACTCCTCGACGTCGAGCAGCGCGAGGACGTCGGCCACGACATCGGAGGCGACCGTCCCCGAGGACCGGATCTCGAGGATCCGCCGCCGCTCGGCCCCGATCATGTCGAGGCGGATGCGGGCGTAGAGGTCGCTCGGGCTCTCCTGGTCGGCGGTCGTGCCGAGCCGCTCCCAGGCCGCGAAGTTGCGCTGGTCGATGCGCTGGCGGATGAGCTCGACCACGTCGTGCGGGTCGTCGTACTCCAGCTGCTGGAGCTGTTCGAAGCCGGCCTTCGACGCCTGCTGGAGCAGGGTCGCCCGCGCGAGCGCGTCGTCCATGGGATCGGGCGGCGGCACCTTCAGGCGCCGGGCCAGCCACGGGAGCGAGAGTCCCTGGATGAAGAGCGTCCCCGCCACCACCGTGAACGCGATCAGCAGCAGCACCTCGCGGTGCTCGGTGTCCTCGGGAATCAGGAAGGCCGCGGCCAGCGTCACGACGCCGCGCATGCCGGCCCACCCGAGGACGAGCGTGAAGGACCACGGCGGGACCTTGCCGGTGACCAGGTCGGGCCCGGGACGGACCAGCAGGTAGCGGGTGACGAACACCCACACCATCCGCAGGACGATGACACCGAGCAAGGTCGCGCCGCAGACCGCGATGATCCGGCCGCTGGACAGCTCGCTGCGCTCGACGTCGCGGAAGAGCCACTCGGCCTGGAGCCCGATCAGCAGGAAGACGGCGTTCTCGAGCAGGAAGGCGATGGTGCGCCAGTTCATGCGCTCCGCGATCCGCGACTGCGCGGTCTGGAGGATCGGGGCCTTGTGGCCCAGCAGCAGGCCGGCGATGACGACCGCGATCACGCCGGAGGCGTGGACCTCCTCCGCGAGCACGAACGCCGCGAAGGGCACCACCAGCGAGATCGCCGTGTCCATGAGGGGGTCGGTGAGGCGCTTGCGCAACCAGGCGACCACGAGGAAGAACCCGATACCGATCGCGACGCCACCTCCCGCGGCGATGGCGAAGTCCCCCGCGACCTCCATCGTCGTGATGCCGATCCCGCCGGCGGCGATCGCGGTCCGCAGCGCGACGAGCGCGGTCGCGTCGTTGAGCAGCGACTCGCCCTCCAGGATCGTCACGATCCGCCGGGGCAGCCCGATCCGGCGCGCGATGGCCGTGGCCGCGACGGCGTCGGGCGGAGCGACCACCGCACCGATCGCGAACGCCGCCGGCCAGCCGATGCCAGGGATGAGCCCGTGCACCAGGGCACCGATGCCGGCCGTCGTGAACACCACGAGACCCACGGAGAGCAGGAGGATGGTGCGCCGGTTGGCGTTGAAGTCGACCAGCGAGGTCTGGATCGCGGTCGCGTAGAGGAGCGGCGGCAGCAGCCCGAGCAGCACCACCTCGGCCTCGAGATGGATCTCCGGCATGCCCGGCGCGTACGACGCCGCGACGCCGACGGCGATCAGTAGCAGCGGCGGGGGTACGTCGAGTCGCTCGGCCAGGGCCGTGACGACCAGGACCGCGACCGCGAGCGCGACGAGGAAGAAGGCGATCTCCACGCGGTCATCCTCCCCGATCGCCGGTAGCGGCGCCCGCTCGTGTGTCTGGTCAGAGCGCGTCGGCGACGGCGTCGAAGGCCAGCAGGTAGTCGTGGAACGGGAGCATCTCCATGATCCGCACCGCCTGGCCGCCGGTCGTGGCAGTGCGCACCGCCGTGAGGGTGACGACGAAGTCCTCGTTGAGCGCCAGCAGCTTGTCGACGTGTCCCTGGACCGCGGTGAGGTCGAGACCGCGGACCACGGTGTCGAAGGCGACGACGGCCCGGCGCAGCCGGGCGGCCGCGGCGAGCACGTCGTCGGCGTTCATCCGCGCCATCGCGGCGGCGTAGTCGGAGGTGAAGCGGTGGTAGGCGGGCCGCAGCTTGCCCACGGCAGCCATGTAGGACGCGGCCTGGACCGGGGAGACGCCCGAGCTCAGGGTCGACAGGGTCCCGGCGGCGGCCCCGCCGTCCGACCCCTTCGCGGCCTTCGACTCCGGTTCCGGCACCTGCGTGGCGTTCGCCGCCGAGGGGGTCCTCGGCTCGACGGTCTCGCCTCCCCCGCAGGCCGTGAGGACACCCAGGAGCATGCCCAGCAGCGCCATGACCGACGTGAGTCGGACGGGGCGGCGGTGCAGCATGAGGGCTCCGGATCGTGAGCAGGGACTGAGGGACCCGAGAAGCTCCAGCCTAGCCACGAGCGGGACCTGGCGGGCCCGCGGGCCTCAATTGGTCGGAGTCGCGAGTGCGCGGATGCGCGCGTCGAGGTCGCGCCGGTTGTCGCGGCGCACCCGCACCTCGACCACCTCGATCCCTCCGTGGGGCGACGACAGCGCCTGCTCCAGCTCGGGCAGGCTCTCGACCCGCCAGTGGGGCGTCCGGGTGGCCGCGCAGAGCGCGCCGAGGTCGACCCCGTGCGGCGTCCCGAAGAGCCGGTCGAAGCCGGCGGCGTGCTCCGGAGCACCCTGCTCGAGCACGGCGAAGATGGAGCCGCCGTCGTCGTTGACCACCACGATCGTGAGGTCGGGGCGCGGCTCGTCGGGACCGAGGACGAGCCCGTTGCTGTCGTGCAGGAACGTCACGTCGCCCATCAGCGCGAAGGTGTGGGCGTCGGAGTCGCGGCCGAGCGCGGCGCCGATGGCCGTCGAGACGGTGCCGTCGATGCCGGCGAGGCCACGGTTGGCGATCGTCTTGCGACGGCTGCCCACCGGGTAGGGGCGCACCATGAGGTCGAGGTCGCGGACCGGGCTGGAGGCGCCGACGACGAGCTGCGCGCCGGCCGGCAGGGCCCGGCTGACGGCACCCGCCACGTCGTACGGCGTGAGCTCGCCCTCGGCGGCCAGCAGGGCGTCGAGCCGCTGGGAGACCTCGCGATCGGCAGCACGCCACTCGTCCAGCCAGGCGGGGCCGTCGGCCTCCTCGACGCTCACCCCGGAGGCCTCGCGGGCGACCGGGTAGGGCCGCTCGGTCCACACCCCGCGGTGGCGGACCGAGACGACCTCGATGTCGTCGCGTCCGAGGAGCCGGGTGACCGGGCGGGAGAGCGTGGGGTGCCCGAAGACGACGACCCGCTCGATGCGTCGGCCGAGCTCGGTGTCGAGCAGCAGCCGGTAGCAGCGCAGGGCGTGGGCGCCCGTGCGCGAGCCGCTGGTGGGCTCGGCGAGCAGCGGCCAGCCGGCGGCCTCGGCGAGCTGGCGGGCGCGCTGGCCGGCGTCGTCGCCGGCAACCACGACGGTGCGTGGCCCGAGCGCGAGCAGGTGCTCGTCGGTGTCGGTCCGTGGGGCGGGCTGGGCGGGCTGCGTCGCGGGAGCCCACGCGTCGTCGGGCAGCAGCGGGTCGTCGAGCTGGACGTTGAGGTGGAGCGGCCCGTCGGCGTCCGCGGAAACCTCGACCTGCGCGGGGTCGGAGAGGTCGTGCGTCGGGACCAGCCGGCCGAAGATGCCGACGTGGTCGGTGGTCTGGTTGGCGTCGGTGCCGCGCAGCCGGGCCGGGCGGTCCGCGGTGACGGCGACAAGGGGCAGCCCCGAGTGGGCCGCCTCGAGCATCGCGGGGTGCAGGTTGGCGACGGCGGTGCCCGAGGTGCAGACCACGGCCGCCCGGGAGCCGCTGCGGGTCAGGCCGAGGGCCAGGAAGCCGCCGCTGCGCTCGTCGATCCGGGTGTGCAGCCGGACCGCTCCGGACCCGGCCGCGGCGAGCGCCGCGAAGGACAGCGGGGCGTTGCGCGACCCGGGTGACACGACGACCTCACGCACACCCGCCTCGACCAGCGCGGTCATCACGGCACGCGCAAGATCCGTCGACGGGTTGGTCACGAGCGACGATCCTGCCCCAGATCGTGCCGCAGCGCCCGGACCTCGGCCAGCCGGGCCTCCCAGTGAGCCACCCGGTCCGGGCCGGCAGCGACCGCGGCGAGGAGGCCTGGCTCCACCGGCGGTCGGCGCACCGCGATCGCTCCGTCGACCGGGAGCAGCGAGTCGGACACCACGTCGGCCGTGAACAGCTGCACGGTGGCCAGGCCGCAGGCGTAGGGCAGGTCCGGCAGCGCGGCCGCGAGCGCGACCCCGGCGGCGATCCCGACCGAGGTCTCCAACGCCGACGAGACCACGACCGGCAGGCCGATGTCCTCGGCGATCCGCAGGCACGCACGCACCCCGCCGAGCGGCTGCACCTTAAGCACCGCGATGTCGGCGGCCCCGAGGTCGCGCACCCGGTAGGGGTCGGCGGCCCGGCGGATCGACTCGTCGGCCGCGATCGGTACGGCGACCCGGCGGCGTACGGCGGCCAGGTCCTCGACGCTCGCACTCGGCTGCTCGACGTACTCCAGGCCGCCCGCGGCCCGGTCGAGCACGGCGATGGCGGCGACCGCCTCGTCGATCGACCAGCCGCCGTTGGCGTCGATCCGCACCGCGCCGTCGCGCCCGAGCGCGTCGCGCACCGCCTCCAGCCGGGCCTGGTCGTCGGCGAGGGTCTGGCCGGGCTCGGCCACCTTCACCTTCGCGGTCCGGCAGCCACCCGCGCAGACGATCGCGTGCGCCTGCTCGGGTCCGACGGCGGGCACGGTCACGTTGACCGGCACCGAGTCGCGCCGCGGCGCGGGCCAGTCGCCCGCGGCCGCCTCCTCGGCGCAGCGCAGCCAGGGCTCGGCGACCGCGGCGTCGTACTCCAGGAACGGGCTCCACTCCCCCCACCCCGCGGCGCCGCGGAGCAGCACGCCCTCGCGGACGGTGACTCCCCGGAAGCGGGTACGCATCGGGACGGCGAAGACCTCGATCATGCGTGCTCCTGGAGGGCGAGGTCCTGGAGGGCGAGCCGGTCGGGCTTGCCGTTGCCGAGCAGCGGCAGGGCCTCGAGCGCGACCAGCTGGCGCGGCGCCCACGACCGCGGGTGCCGCTCGGCCACGAAGGCGCGGGCGTCGTCGAGCGCCACGTCGCCCACGACGAACGCCACCACCCGGCTCCCCCACTCCTCGTCGGGTACGCCGAGCACCTCGGCGGCGCGTACGTCGGGGTGCTCGCGCAGGCGGGCGGCCACCGCGGCGGCGGGCACGTTGACCCCGCCGCTCACCACCATGTCGTCGAGCCGGCCGAGCACTTGGAGCCGTCCGTCGTCGTCGAGGCGGCCGGCGTCGGAGGTGAGGAACCAGCCGTCGACCAGCGTCCGCGCGGTCAGCTCGGGATCGTCCTGGTAGCCGTCGAACAGGGTGGGGCCGCCGATCCGGATCCGCCCCTCCGGCCCGATCGCCACCGCGACGCCGTCGAGCGGCATGCCGTCGTAGACGCAGCCGCCCGCGGTCTCGGCGGAGCCGTACGTCGCGACCAGGCGCAGGCCCTCGTGCTCGGCGCGGGCTCGCAGCGCGGGATCGATCGGCCCGCCGCCGAGCAGAATCGTGTGCGCGGTACGCAGTGCCGCCACCTGGCCACGCTGGTCCGGGTCGTCGAGCAGCCGGTGGAGCTGGGTGGGCACCAGCGAGGTGAACCAGGTGCCCTCCCGGGGCCAGGCCGCGTCGAGGAGCGGCTCGTGCCCGGCGACCAGCGAGCGGCAGATGACCTGCACGCCCGCGACGTACGACGCCGGGAGCGCGAGCACCCACACGCCGCTGGCTCCCACGCGGCGCTCGGAGGCGGCCACGGACGCGAGCACCGCGCGGCGCGACAGGAGCACCCGCTTGGGCCGGCCGGTCGAGCCGGAGGTCTCGACGACCCACGGCTCCGGCTCGCCCGGTGCGTCGAGCCAGCGCCGGAGCGCGGCGACGACCCCGTTGTCCATGTGAGAGACGCTAGTGCCTCGTGTTCGAAGTCGTGATGCGGTGGGCGTGCTCAGGGTGTGGGCCTCGCAAGGCGGCGGCGCGAGGGCATACCGGGGTCGTCTGCTGAGCGTCGGCAACGCAGCGAGGTGCGTGCCATGGGCGCGCGAAGCGCGCCAGGACTTCGGGCGCGGGGCACTGATCCTGTTGAATCGACCCTCGTGGCCACCCCTGCTGACTGGATCGCCGGCGCGCGACCCCGCACGCTGCCCGCCGCGGTCGCTCCGGTGCTCGCCGGCACCGGCGTGGCGGCGTACGACGGAGCCTGGGACGACTGGCAGGGCGTGTGGTGGAAGGCGCTGCTCGCGCTGGTGGTGAGCCTGGCCCTGCAGGTCGCGGTCAACTACGCCAACGACTACTCCGACGGCATCCGCGGCACCGACGACGACCGGGTCGGGCCGATGCGCCTCGTGGGCTCGGGCGCCGCGTCACCCGGTGCGGTCAAGCGGGCTGCGTTCCTGGCGTTCGCCGTCGCGGGCGCCGCTGGGCTGGTGCTGGCCGCCACCACGGCGTGGTGGCTGGTTGCGGTGGGCGCGGTCGCGGTCCTCGCCGCGTGGTTCTACACCGGCGGCTCGACCCCCTACGGCTACCTCGGCCTCGGCGAGGTGATGGTCTTCGTCTTCTTCGGCCTGGTCGCGGTCGTCGGTACGACGTACGTGCAGACCGAGTCGTGGCTCTGGCCGGCGCTCTACGCCGGCATCGGCATCGGCGCCCTGGCCTGCGCGATCCTCGTCGTCAACAACCTGCGCGACATCCCCACCGACACCGTCGCCGGCAAGCGCACCCTCGCCGTACGACTCGGCGAGCAGCGCACCCGCGCGCTCTACCTGCTGCTCGTGCTCGCGGCGGCCGCCGCCGTGGTCGCCGTCGCGGTGGCGACGTCGTGGTGCGTGCTCGTGGGACTGGCGTTCCTCGTGGTCGCGCTGCCGGGGGTGCGCACGGTCCTCGGTGGTGCCACCGGCCCGGCCCTGATCCCCGTGCTCCAGCAGACGGGGCTCGCCGAGCTGGTCTGGGCGGCGCTCGTCGCCGCCGCGCTCATCGTCTGCGGCTAGCCGACCGGTAGCTGAGCTACGAGGGCTGGTCCTCGTCGGCGTCCTCCTTGGTGCGCATCTCCTCGAGCTTCGTGGAGGCGGCGTGGGCGCGGACCTCGACCCGGCGGGCGAAGGCCTCGCGCTGGGCGTTGAGCAGGAAGTAGGAGCCCAGCCCGCTGGCCACGAATGCGATCACCACGGCCCAGAAGATGGGGACGTCGCCGGTGATGGCGAACCAGATCCCGAACACGATCGCGAACGATCCGATGAACAAGGCAAGCCGCAAGGCGGTGTAGACCACGAACTCCTTCACGGCCCCAAGAGTAGGCCCAGGGTAGTTCGTGACCATCGGGCACCTACTCTGGAGGGGTGCTCAGGTTCCTGCTCTTCGTGGCGCTCTTCGCCGTGGCGGTCTACATCGTCGTCCGGCTCGCTGAGCAGCGCGGTGGACGACGTCCGTTGCCGCGCCGTCGCGGCCCCGCATCGCCGCCCCCACGGGTGATGGGTCCCGACGACGACGACGACTTCCTGCGCGACCTCGACCGCAAGCGGCGCGAGCCCGAGGACCCCGACTCCACGTAGGAGCCGGGCCGGCGCCAGCGCCTAGGGCTCGACGACGAACGCGGGCGCGCCCTCGGCGTACGAGTGCTGGCTGTTGGTCGAGAAGAAGTTGATCCCGACGAAGTTGAACCACAGCGTCGCGAGCCCCACCAGCGCCACGATGGCCGCGTTGCGCCCCTTCCACCCGGCGGTCGACCGGGCGTGCAGGTAGGCGGCGTAGACCACCCAGGTGATGAACGCCCAGACCTCCTTGGGGTCCCAGTTCCAGTACGACGACCACGCCTCGTGCGCCCAGATCGGGCCGGTGATCAGCACCGCGAAGGTCCACACCGGGAAGCCGAACGCGTGGATCCGGTAGGACACGCGGTCCAGGATCGCCTGCGACGGCACCCGTGCCCACGGGCCGGACGTGGCGTCGCCACGGCGGTCCTTGACCAGGTAGACGGCCGACAGGATGCCGCCGATCGTGAACGCTCCGGTGGCGATCACCGCGGAGACGACGTGGATGACGAGCCAGTAGGAGTTGAGCGCCTCGGTCAGCGGGGTGACCTCGCTGTGCAGCCAGATCACGGCCACCATCAGCGTGCTGAGGACGAACGCCAGGATGAGCGGCGCCATCCAGGCGAGCGAGAACTTCCGGTAGAGCACGAGGTACATCAACGTCACGACGAAGGTGCCAGACAGCGTGAACTCGTACATGTTGCCCCACGGCACCCGGTTGGGGTCGGCGGCGAGACCGCGCCCCAGGAGCGAGACGAAGTGCACCGCGCACGCGAGCGCGGTGAGGAGCAGCCCGAGCCGACCGAACATCGCGACGCGCTGCCGGCGTACAGGTGGGAGATCGGCACCGCCGTCGCCCTCGCCCCCGGTCTCACGCAGGGAGGCCCACTCGACGAGGTGCGCGAGCAGGGCGAGGAAGTAGACCACCCCGGCGGCCGCGACTGCCTGGTCGCTGAGGGTCTCCCACGCTGCGTCGGTCATGCGTTCTCCTTGCCTTGGTGTGCCTGGAGCTCGGTCACGAGCTCCTCGAGCACGGGGACCACGTCACCACCGCCGGAGCGGTCGAGCGCCGCGACCTCGACGATTGTGACGTCCCCGCTACGGCGGGCACGAACCCAGACCCGTCGCGGACGGATGAAGAGCGAGCCGAGCAGGCCCACCAGTGCCAGTACGACGCCGACGAGGGCGATCCGCTTGCCGGGGGTCTGGCTGAGCTGGATCCGGGTCCACGGCTTCACGCCGTCGAACGACACGGTGCCGAGCCCGTCGGGCAGGGTCGCGCTCTCGCCGAGGTCGAGGTCGAGGCGCAGCGGCTTCCCGTTGTCCTGCATGACCTGGGTGGCGTTGGTCTTGTCGAGGGCGAAGACCGACTGCGCGGACGTCTCCAGGCCGAGGTCGCCGGTGTAGACGAGCATCGAGACCAGCGGCTTGAGGTCGTTGGGGTAGACGGTCACCGGGTTGCCCTCGAGGAACTCGAAGGTCGGGTAGAAGAGGCCCTCGAGGCCGATCTGGCCGGTCTCGGAGTCCGGCGCCTTGACCACACCGAACGACAGGAACGTCTGGTCCTGCGGCAGGAACGGCACCGGCCCGCTAAAGATCGTGACGCCGTTGCCGTCGGTGATGGTGATGACCGGCGCGTAGCCGTGCCCGATCAGGAAGACGTCGGTGTCGCCGATGGACAGTGGGTGGTTGACGCGGAGGTCATAGGTCTCCTCCGGGCTGTCGGGGGTCTCGCGGTAGGTCAGGTCGGCGTTGAACGCGCGGGCCATCACGCCGCGCGAGGGGGTGGCCTGCCACTCGACGTCGAACTTGTCGAAGGTGAACGAGAACGCGCCCATCTTCTCGGCGGCGAACAGCTTGCCGGGCTCGAAGTCGTCGTACTGCGTGAGGTTGTTGGTGAACGTCGAGCCCTCGACCAGGATCACGCCACCGCGGTAGCCGAACAGGCCGCCCATGGCGAAGCCCACGAGCACGACCACCACCGAGAGGTGGAAGAGCAGGTTGCCGACCTCGCGCAGGTAGCCGCGCTCGGCGCTGACGGCGTCGGAGCCGTCCTCGGCGGGGCGCAGCCGGTAGCCGCGGTCGCGCAGCGCGGCACGGGCGCGGGTCAGCACGTCGTCGACCGTCTCGCTCGTCTCGTACGACGCGTGGTCCGGGAGGCGGGTCAGGTTGCGAGGGGCGGCCGGAGGCGCGGCGCGGATCGCGCGCAGGTAGTGGAACGTGCGCGGGATGATGCAGCCGACCAGCGAGACCATCAGCAGGATGTAGATCGCGGAGAACCAGGCCGAGTCGTAGACCGAGAACAGGCCGAGCTTCTCGTAGATCGGCGTGAGGTCGGGGTGGTCGTTCTGCCAGCGGGAGGTCTTGACCGAGTCGACGCCCTCCTGCGGGATGATCGAGCCGGGCACCGAGGCCAGGGCCAGCATGAGCAGCAGGATCAGAGCCGTGCGCATCGAGGTGAGCTGGCGCCACAACCAGCGCCCGAGCTCACGCGGGGTGAGCTCGCCGGCCCGGCGCTCCCGGGTCGGTCGGGTCGGGGCGGTCACACGCTCACCTCGTAGTCGCTGATCAGCCGGATCTGGATCCAGGTGACCGCGGTGTCCCACCAGCCGGTGACCAGCAGCACGCCGACGACGACCAGCATCAGGCCGCCGAACCGGGTCACCCACACCTGGTGGCGGCGTACGAACGCGACGGCGCGCAGCGCGCGGCTGTAGGCGAGCCCGAGCAGGATGAACGGGATGCCCAGGCCGAGTGCGTAGACCCCGGAGAGCAGCGCGCCGCGGGCCGCGGTGGCCTCGTTGATGGACAGCGTGGAGATCGCGCCGAGGGTGGGGCCGATGCAGGGGGTCCAGCCGAGGCCGAACAGCACGCCGAGCAGCGGCGCGGCCGCCAGCCCGACGGCGGGGACCTTGTGGACCCGCCAGTCGCGCTGCAGGAACGGGATGAGGCCGGCGAAGGCGAGCCCGAAGACGATGGTCAGCGCCCCGAGCACGACGGTGATCTCGCGCTGCCAGGTGCGCAGCCAGAAGCCGATCGCACCGGTGACGGTGCCGATCGCGACGAAGACCAGCGCGAAGCCGAGCACGAAGAGCACCGAGCCGAGCAGCATCCGCCAGCGACGTGCGTCACCCTCGCCCGACGCGAGGTCGGCGCCCGACAGGCCGGTGGCGTAGGAGAGGTAGCCCGGCAGCAGCGGGATCACGCACGGGGAGAAGAACGACACCAGCCCCGCCACCAGGGCAACCGGCAGCGCGAGTGCGAGCGAGCCGCTCGCGGCCTGTTCCTGGAACCAGTCACCCATCTTCGGCGGCGATCTCCTCGACCAGGTCGACCAGGGTGGTCTTGGACGGGATCGCGCCGGTGACTACGGCGGCGACCCGACCCTCCCGGTCGAGCACCAGCGTGGTCGGCATCGCCCGCGGCGAGTAGCGGGCGCCGAAGGCGAGCAGAGTCTCGCCGCCCGGGTCGTAGTAGGACGGGTAGGTGACGCCGGCCGAGCGCTCGAAGGCGCGCACCGCGTCGACGCTCAGGTCGCGGGTGTTGATGCCGACGAACTTCGCGTCGAGCTCCTCGGAGGCCTCGACCAGCATCGGCATCTCCGTGCGGCACGGGGCGCAGCCCGACCACCACACGTTGACCACGACGACCTCGCCGCGCAGGTCGGCCAGGTCGAGCCGGCCGTCGTCGACGGTCTCGGCATCGAGGTCGACCGCCTTCTCGCGGTTGTCGAGCGCGATCTCCGCGACCCCGCCCTTGCCGGGGACGTAACCGCCGTCGTTCGTGCCCTGCAGGCTCGTGCACCCCGCCAGCGCGACCAGCGAGGTCAGCGCGACGAGGAGCGAGGCGGTACGGCGGACAGTGCTCATGTCAGGGCCGCTTCTCCTCGGGGGCGCCGCCCGCCGAGAACGGCGCCTTCTTGTCGGTGACCGGAATCAGGTCGCCCGCAGGCTCGCTGTAGGAGACCTGGGTCAGCCGGTCGCCGACGAAGTGCAACGACGTGAGCGAGCACAGCGTGCACTGGCGCCTGCGGGGGTCGTGGAGGAACGAGCGGCCCTCGACGTGCAGGCGGGTGATCCAGATCGGCAGCTGGTGGGAGACGAGCACCGCCTCGTGGCCGGCGGCCGCCTCGCGGGCGTCGTGGACCGCGGCCATCATCCGGCCGACGACCTCCTTGTAGGGCTCACCCCAGGAAGGACGCCAGGGGTTCCAGAGGTAGCGCCAGTTGGCGGGCTTGCGCAGCGCCCCGTCGCCCTCGGCGAAACGCTCGCCCTCGAAGACGTTGGTGGACTCGATGATCCGCGGGTCGGTGGTGACGTCGAGACCCTGGGCCATGGCCAGGGGCGCGGCGGTCTCCTGCGCCCGCTCGAGCGGAGACACCCGGAGGTGCACGATGTCGCGGCCCTCGAGCGAGGAGGCGACCTTCTCGGCCATCCGGGTGCCGAGGTCGGAGAGGTGGAAGCCGTCGCGGCGGCCGTAGAGGACGCCCTCGGGGTTGTGCACCTCGCCGTGGCGCATCAGGTGGACGATCGTGTCGGGGGTCTGGCTCATCGGTCTCCTCGGGTGGCAGCGGCCGCCGCGGCGGCCGCGGGCAGGGCGTCGAGCACCGTCTGGACGGCGCGGTCGTCGTGGGCGGAGGACAGGAACCACGCCTCGTAGGCGGACGGCGGCAGGTAGACCTGACGCTCGAGCAGGGCGTGGAAGAAGGCGGCGTACGCCGCGGTGTCGGTGCGCGATGCGTCGGCGAAGTCGCGCACGGGCCCGTCGGCGGGGTCGGTGAAGAAGACCGAGAACATCGTGCCGGCGCTCTGGACGACGTGGGGCACGCCGGCCGCGGTGAGGGCGTCGCTCGCGGCCGCCTTGATCGTGTCGCCGGCGGCGGTGATGTGGGCGTAGACGTCGTCGGTGGCCAGGCGCAGGGTGGCCAGCCCGGCGGTGGTGGCGATCGGGTTACCCGAGAGGGTGCCGGCCTGGTAGACGGGTCCTTCCGGCGAGAGTCGCGACATCACGTCGGCGCGGCCGCCGAACGCCGCGGCCGGGAACCCGCCGCCCATCACCTTGCCGAACGTCATCAGGTCGGGACGCCACCCCTCGACCGCGCCGTCGAGGCCCCACTGGCCCAGGCGGGACGCGCGGAAGCCGGTCATCACCTCGTCGCTGACGAACAGGGCACCGTGGCTCGCGCAGGTCTCGGCGAGGAACCGGTTGAAGCCGGGCTCGGGCGGGACCACGCCCATGTTGCCCGGCGCCGCCTCGGTCACCAGGCAGGCGATCCGCGGGCCGTGCTCCGCGAAGGCGGCCTCGACGGCGGCACGGTCGTTGTAGGGCAGCACCAGCGTCAGTGCGGTCGACGACTCGGGGACGCCGGGGGTGCCCGGGGTCGCGAAGGTGGCGAGGCCGGAACCCGCGGCGGCGAGTAGCGAGTCGACGTGGCCGTGGTAGCAGCCGGCGAACTTCACGATCACGTCGCGGCCGGTGAACCCGCGGGCCAGCCGGATCGCGGACATGGTGGCCTCGGTGCCGGACGAGACGAAGCGGACCCGCTCGACGGGGGTGCGGTCGACGATCTCCTCGGCCAGCAGCACCTCCGCCTCGGTGGGGGCGCCGTACGACGTGCCGCGCGCGAGGGCGGCGCTCACCGCCGCGTGGACCTCGGGGTGGGCGTGCCCGAGCAGCATCGGGCCCCACGAGCAGATCAGGTCGACGTACTCGTTGCCGTCGACGTCGGTCAGCCACGCGCCGGAGGCCGAGCGGATGAACCGCGGGGTGCCGCCGACGGCGTTGAACGCGCGGACCGGGGAGTTGACGCCACCGGGCGTCACCGCTCGGGCCCGCGCGAAGAGCGCGTCTGACTCGGGGGCGGTGGGGGCCGGGATCACCGGGTCATTGTCGCCGAGGGGCCCAACCAGCCCGAATCCGCCCTCCCCGACCCGGGAGCCCCGTGCGGGGCCCTGTGACGTGCGCCACTATTTGGGTACCGGTGACCGCGTCATGGACTTGACGCATACTCGTTACAACCACGCGCCCACCAGTGCGTTCCAGTCCGTCTCGGGGCGACCGTAACTTGTTTGTGACACGGTTCGTTGGGTTGGAACAGCCATCTGGTGGGAAGTGTGGCTGCAACCAAGGGGAGATGACATGTCCGCCAAGCGATTCGGTCGCGTGCAGAGAGCGTCGGCGATTGTGCCGCTCGCCCTGCTCTCGGCCGCCTGGACCGCGAGCCTCGCCGGCATCGGTCCGACCACCACCGTCTCCGCGTCGACGCAGGTCGGGACCCTGCCCGACGGGACCAGCGTGCCGACCGAGGCGATCGAGGCCCCCGCGTCGGTCACCGGCGGCACCGGCCTCGGTGGCGCGGTCTCGGGCAACACCGCCCAGATCATCGCCACCTCGTCGACCAACGGCATCCCGTCGGCTGCTCTCGCGGCCTACCAGCGTGCCGAGACCGTGATCAACTCCGCCGACGAGACGTGCAACCTCTCCTGGCAGCTGGTCGCCGCGATCGGTCGCGTGGAGTCCAACCACGGACGCTTCGGCGGCAACACCCTCGACGACAACGGCCTCGCCGTGCCCGGCATCTACGGCATCGCGCTCGACGGCAGCAACAACACCGCG
This sequence comes from Nocardioides szechwanensis, assembly GCF_900103935.1. Classification (GTDB taxonomy): domain Bacteria; phylum Actinomycetota; class Actinomycetes; order Propionibacteriales; family Nocardioidaceae; genus Nocardioides; species Nocardioides szechwanensis. The sequence continues at coordinate 53,582 of NZ_FNIC01000002.1, read as the reverse complement.
GTCATCCGCGACACCGACGCCGGCCTCTTCGACAACGACCAGGCCTTCGACCGCGCGGTCGGCCCGATGCAGTTCATCCCCTCGACCTGGTCGGTCGTCGGGGTCGACGCCGACGGCGACGCACAGCGCAACCCCCAGGACATCGACGACGCGGCCCTGGCCTCCGCCGTCTACCTCTGCTCGGGCGCCGACGACCTCGGCACCCTGACCGGTCAGCGCGCCGCGGTCTACCGCTACAACCACTCCACGGCGTACGTCGACCTGGTGCTCTCGATCATGGACGCCTACCTCGACGGCGAGTACATGGCCGTGCCCAACTCCACGACCTCGGCCGGCTACTTCGTGCCCAACCCCAGCTACAACCCGGGCAACGGCAACAGCAACCAGCCGAGCGGCAACGAGACCATCGGCAACCCCGGTGGCAACCCGACGCAGCCCACCGAGCCCGGCACCACCGAGCCCGAGCCCACGCAGGAGCCGACCGACGAGGGCCCCGGCCCCGGCGGCCTGCCGAGCCCGACACTCCCGCTGCCCTCGGTCTCGCTCCCGCCGCTGCCCTCGACGTCGGTCGACCCGGTCGACCAGGTGCTGACCCTGGCTCAGGCGATCGTCCAGTGCACGCTCGACGGCTTCGTCGACAACCCGCTGAGCAGCACCGACCCGTTCGACAAGTGCGTGAAGGAATACACCACCAAATAGGTCACCCAGCCTCACCCGTTGACCCGCCCGAAACTTTCGGGCGGGTCAACGTGATTTCGGGGCTGGTCTCAGTCGAACTGGCTGAAGATCGACTCTGGCAGGTCGAAGAGCGGTGTGCGGTTGAGCTCGGCGCGGCCCAGGGTGGTCAGGTGCACCTCGTCGGGCCCGTCGAAGAGCCGCATCGCGCGGTGCCAGCCGTAGAGCATCGACAGCGGGGTCGCGTCGGAGACGCCGGCGCCGCCGTGGACCTGGATGGAACGGTCGATCACCGAGAGCACCGCCCGGGGTACGGCGACCTTGGCGGCCGCGATCAGGTGTCGGGCCTCCTTGTTGCCGCGCGCGTCCACGACGTACGCCGCGTGGTGGCACAGGGCGCGGGCCTGGTCGAGCTCGATCCGCGACTCCGCGATCCGCTCGCGCACGGCGGACTGGTCGGCGAGCGGCTTGCCGAAGGCGACGCGCTCCTGGACCCGGGCGACCATCATGGCCAGCGCCCGCTCCCCCGCGCCGAGGGCCCGCATCACGTGGTGGATCCGGCCGGGGCCGAGCCGGGCCTGGGCGGCCGCGAAGCCGCCGCCCTCCTCGCCGAGGATGTTGGTCACAGGCACGCGCACGTCGGTCAGCTCGACGACGCAGTGGCCGTGCTGGTCCTGCCGCCCGAACACGGGCAGCGAGCGCTGGATGTCGACGCCGGCGGTGTCAGTGGGGACGATCACCATCGACTGCTGGCGGTGGGTGGCGGCCTCGGGGTCGGTCTTGCCCATGACGATCAGGACCTTGCAGCGCGGGTCGGCCGCGCCGGAGATCCACCACTTGCGACCGTTGATGACGTACTCGTCGCCGTCGCGCACGATCCGGGTCTCGATGTTAGTGGCGTCGCTGCTGGCGACGCGGGGCTCGGTCATCGCGAACGCCGAGCGGATCTCGCCGTCCAGGAGCGGGCGCAGCCAGGTGGCCTGCTGCTCGTCGGTGCCGATGAGGTGGAGGAGCTCCATGTTGCCGGTGTCGGGGGCCTGGCAGTTGAGCGCCTCGGGCGCGAGCTCGAGGCTCCACCCGGACAGCTCGGCGATCGGGGCGTACTCCAGCTGGGTCAGCCCCGACTCCGACGGCAGGAAGAGGTTCCACAGGCCACGTTCGCGCGCCTTGACCTTGAGCTCCTCGACCACCGGCGGGACGGTGTGGTCGCCGGGCGCCGCCTCGTGACGGAACGTCTCGTACGCCGCTTCGGCCGGGAACACCTCCTCCCGCATGAACGACACCATGGCGTCGTAGTGGGCGAGGGCCTCGGCCGTCGGGGCGGGGTAAGCGGGGTACATCGCCGAGAGCGAACCGGCCGAAGAGGATGCGGGGGGCATGGCTGCATCATCGCAACCGCGGGTCGCCGACGGCACCCGGGTGTGATCGGACCAGTGGCGCCTGTCACGTAACGCATGACGCTGGGCGTAGTTTTACTGGTCATGGAAGAGCCGACGCCGTCACCGAGCGAGCCTGGCTCCGACCTGTTCGACCGCTGGCTGGCCCACCGCGACCTCCAGGCCGCACCGCCCCAGCCGCGCACGCCCGCCGACGACGTGCCCGAGCCGGAACCTGCGCCGGAGCCCGAGCCAGAACCCGAGCCCGAACCGACCCCGGAGCCGGTCGCGGAGCCGGTCGCGGAGCCGGTCGCAGCCGCTGCTCCCGAGCCCGAACCGGCCCCCGTGGAGCCCGTCGAGTCCTACTCCCGCACCGACTCCTATGACGCCGGCCGCGCCGTGCTCGACGCCCTGCGCGCCGAGGCTGCTGCCGAGGCAGCCGCCGCACCGCCCCCGGTCCTGGCCCCGGTCGAGGCCTCCGCGGCCGACGAGACGCCGACGGCTCCCGGGCGACGACGGGGACGACGGACCAGCCGCTTCGGGCGTCGCCGCGTCGAGGCCGAGCCCGTGACGACCGGCCCCCAGATCGACGTACGTGAGTTCGAGGTGATGGTGCAGGCCGAGAGTGGGCCGGTGGCGCTCCCCGTGGGCGTGCCCATCCCCGAGCTCGACCTGCCACCCCTGCCCCCGCCGCCCGGCGCCACCGAAGCCAGGTCACGTCGTGACCGGCGCCGTGAGCAGCCCGACCCCGAGCAGGCCGAGACCCCGTTCGCGGACCTCGACGTACGCGAGTTCGAGGAGATGGTCCTCGCCGAGTCGCAGGCCCGCCTCTCCCCGCCGCCGACGCCCGACCCCGCCCTCGACGAGGCTCGGCTCCAGGCCGAACGCGACGCCGAAGAAGCCCGCCTCGCCGAAGAGGCCCGCCTCCAAGCCGAACGCGACGCCGAGGCTGCCCGCCTCGCCGAAGAGGCCCGCCTCGCCGAAGAAGTCCGACTCCAGGCCGAGCGCGACGCCGAGGCCGCCCGCATCGCCGAGGAAGCCCGCCTGGCGGAGGAGGCTCGCCTCCAGGCCGAGCGGGACGCCGAAGCCACGCGCCTGGCCGAGCGTCTCGCCGAGGAGGCCCGGGCCGGTGCCGTGGGCTCCGGGCACGGGGTGCTGGCGGCGTTCGCCGCGGCCAGCGCCACGACCTCGTCGACGGCCGAGGACGACGAGGAGGTCGTCGCGGCCGCCGAGCCGGCGCTTCCGGTCGAGGAGGCCCCGGAGCGTTTGAGCTGGTCGACCGGGTCCCCGCTGTCGCGGCTGAGCCGGCGCCGCAAGCCGGTCGAGCCCGTCGAGCCCGTCGAGCCCGTCGAGCCCGTCGAGGAGCCGCCGGCCCCGCTGGACGCCGCGCACGAGGTGCTCGCCGCGTTCGCCGCAGCCAAGCCGACGCCCACCTTGCAGAAGGCGCCCGCACCCGAGCCGCCGGCACCACCGGCACCCCCGGCAGCCACCGAGCCCGCCCCGCGGATCACCTTGGTCAACCGCGACCCGGCGCCCGCTCCGACGCCTGCGCCCGAGCCTGCGCCCGAGCCGGCTGCCGCACCTGTGCCGACCGCGAAGGCGACCCGCGCCCCCCGGCAGCCGTCCCGGTCGCGCGACGTGGTCTTCAAGCCCAAGCGCGGCGCGCGACGGCTGGTCGGAGTGCTGCTGCTCGCGGTCGTCGCCGCGACGGCGTACGCCGGCTACCTGGCCTACGAGGCGCAGACCACCGAGTCGATCGCGGTCGCCGCCGGTCTCGGCGTGTTCATGCTCCTGCTGTGGGCGATCTACGCCGGGTCGTCGGTCTCGCGGCTGTCGGTCACCAACGGCCAGCTCGAGATCCTCAACAGCTCCGGCCGTTTCGTGTTCGACCTGGCGAGCCCCTACATGCCGATCGAGGTGGTCGGCACTCCCGGGAAGCGCAAGTGGAAGGTGCTCTTCGTCCGCCGCAGCATGGCGCCGTTCACGATCGACGCCTCGATGGTCGACCCGAAGGAGTTCATGGCAGTCCTGCGGGAGTACCGCCCGGAGCGTTGAGTGACGCGCCGCCTGCACTAGGCCTGCGGGCGTGCCGATGACCCCGCCAGCGGGCGGGGTGTGGGGCGGTCAGGGTCGTCGGCGGCCGGGAGGGTCGAGCGGTTCGGTGCCGGTGGGGTCACGGCGGAAGAGGTGTCCGTGGGGGGTGTGCCACAGGTAGGTCCCGCGGTCGAGGACCTCGTAGGTCCACCCGCCATGGGTTTTCAGCCGGTGGTGCCCTCGACAGAGTGGGGCTGTGTTGCAGGAGCAGGTCGGTCCGCCCTCGCCGTAGGGCACGGCGTGGTCGATGTCGCAGGACCGTGCGGGTCTGGTGCACCACGGGAACACGCAGTGGTGGTCTACGAGAGCGTCTTGCTCGGCCAGGCGGTCGGGGACCTCGTAGGCGGCCACATGGATGTGGTCAGCCAGATCCTTCACCGGCTTCACGATGATCGTGGGGTGTGGGTTGGAGCACCACTCCCGGATCGTCTCGGCCAACACGGGTGATCTGGTGTTGTCGCAGCGACCGACGTTGCTGTCGTCGTGGAGGTGTAGCACCAGGGGTCGGGTCTTGTCGTAGTCGAGGGTGCCTTGGCCTCTGGCGAGGTCCCCGACGGCCATGGCCCGGCGGACGTCGAGGGACTCTTCGCAGCCCAGCTCCCGTAGCTCGGCGGCGCGGGTGGAGAGGGCGTGGTCGAGGTCGAGTGCGTCGGGCAGGTCGAGGATGCCGTTGACCTCGACGGTGCCGGCCGCGGACACCGCGTCCTTGTGGATGTCGAACTTGCGGCGCTCGGAGTCCAGCCGACGCTGCTTCTCGGCGGCCTCGGGGTCGAACCGCAGCTGCGCGGCGTCGATCTGGCGTTGGGTCTCGGCGTAGCCGATCTTGTGGGCGACGAACGCGACCCGCTGGTCCACGAACGCCGCACCGGCCGCGGGTAGGCACATGGTGCGCTCCGCGATGAACCGGGCCTTCCAGAACGGCAGGTCCCCGGCGGCGACCCGTTCCCACACCCGGGGGAGGCGGTAGCGGACCTCGAGTGCGGCGCCGACGTACCGCTTCGCGGAGTCGGTCGAGACCCCGAGGGCGGTGCCGAGCTCCATGACCGCGAACTCGGAGACCCACGGTGCGCCGTCGCCGGCCAGCGGGATGCCGTGGTCACCGAACGCGGCCTCGCCTTCGTCGTCGGTCTGGTGCAGGACGCACCAGTCGAGGACGTCGTTGAGGATGGCGATCTCGGCTCGGTCGCGGACCGCGCGGTGTGCGCGCAGCGACGCCAACACCTGGGTGCTGTTGTCGGATCCGTCGGAGCTGGTCACGGGTCTACTCAAGCACTGGCCACCGACAGTCCGGGGCCCAGAATGCCCTTATCCACAAGGGATTCGGAAACTTTCTGAGAAAGTTTGGAGAGTCGTTTCGGGCCCGCGCTTTTGCGGGCGGCGCGGCGAAGGCGCCCGAAGGGGCGAAGCTCCTTGACGGCGAGGCCCGGGTTGCTAAGCGCGCGGGCCACAGTCCCCGAGGTGACAGCCACGTCACCGGGTCGCGACACGGACTCGCTGAAGCTCGCCCGGCTCGATCAGCGAAGGCAGGGAGGCGGTCAGGCCCCGGTGTCGATCCAGTAGCGACGCTTGCCCTTGCGGGAGTCCTCGTAGCGGCCGCCGTTGCTCTCGATGGTGCGGCGGGACGGCTCGTTGGTCTCGTCGCAGGTCACCAGGACGCGGTCGAGGCCGAGGTCGGCTGCACGTCGTACGGCGAGCGAGAGCGCGCGCGAGGCGTGCCCCTCCTGCCGCCGGGCCGGCCGGATCGAGTAGCCGATGTGGCCACCCTCCTCGAGCAGGAACGCGTTGAGCCGGTGCCGCAGGGCCAGGAAGCCGACCACGACAGCGGGCTCACCGGCGGGATCGCCGTCGGTGACCCAGTAGTAGTCACAGGGCACGCGGTCGTCGGGCAGCGGGCGGGTGGCGTCCGCGTGGGGCAGCAGGTCGTCCACGACCACCCGGCACCCGCGCTCGCTCAGGTCGTCGCGCCAGCCGGCCGGCAGGTGCCAGTCGCCGGAGCCGTCCATCGGCCCCTCGTCGAAGTCGCGCACGCAGGCGGCCCAGCTCTCGAGGAGGCGCGGGTCGGGTACGGCGAGGTCGGTCACGGGGCACATTGCACCAGACACCCGAACTGGAACGTGTTCTACACTCCGCGGGTGACCGGCTACGTCAAGGACGACCTCAGCCAGGAGGAGATCGAGCGCCAGCGCGACCTCTACGGCCCCCTCACCCAGGCGGTGCGTGAGCTGGTCGACGCGACCATCCGCACCACGGTCGACGACGACGAGATCCGCCAGGCCCAGGCCGACGTGGAGGAGATCGTCGCGCGGCTGCGCACGAGCCAGCTCGACGGGCCGTACGGCGTGCGTTTCGGCGGCGAGGGGCGTGGCCGGCCGTGGGGCAACACGGTCGTGGGCGTGCGCAACGCCGCCGCACCGCCCCTGGTGATCCACCACGACGACGAGGGCAACGCGTGGTCGGACTTCCACCTCGGGGCGGCCTACGAGGGCCCGCCCAACCTGGTGCACGGCGGGGTGTCGTCGATGATCCTCGACCAGATGCTCGGGGAGGCGGCCGGCGCCGGGGGCAAGCCCGGCATGACCGGGACGCTCACGCTGCGCTACCGCAAGGGCACTCCGCTCGGCGACCTGCGGGCCGAGTCGTGGATCGACCGCAGCGAGGGCATCAAGACCTGGGCGAAGGGCCACATCATCGGGCCCGACGGCGTGACCGTCGAGGCGGAGGGCGTGTTCATCCTGCCCAAGTGGGCCCGCGAGGCGATCGCCACGCAGGACCCTACGAGGCCGACCCCGAAGTACTTCGAGTAGCGGCTCAGCCGGACTGCTTCACCCCGCGCGCACCGGAGTCGGTGAGCCGCGCCTCCTCGAGGGCCTGCATCTCGAGCTCGTGGCGCCGGCTCTCCTCGACCAGCTCGCGCGCCGCGTCGTACGCCCCTGGCGCGGAGACCAGGTCGGTGGCGCCGTGCTTGAGCCGGGCGAGCGCGCTGCGCGCGAAGATCTGCTGCTCCGTGGTGGTGCGCTCGGAGCGACCGCGGCCGAGGAACGAGATGAACCAGTGCAGGACTGCGGTGACGCGGTTCTTGAAGCCGGTGATGTAGACGAGGTGCACGGCCAGCCACATGAGCCAGGCAATCACGCCGGTGAGGCGCAGCTTGCCGACCATCGCGACCGCCCGGAAGCGGCTGATGATCGCCATCGAGCCCTTGTCGTGGTACTTGAACGGCGCCTGGGCGGGCTTGCCCTTGAGGCGACCCTCGATCTCCTTGGCGGCGTACTTGGCGCCCTGGATCGCCACCTGGGCGACGCCCGGCAGGTTGTCGAGGGCGATCATGTCGCCCACCACGAACACCTCGGGGTGGCCCGGCAGCGTGAGGTCGGGGTTGACCCCGATCCGCCCGGCCCGGTCCAGCGGCGCCCCGCTCTGCTCGGCCAGCGTCTTGCCCAGCGGGCTGGCCTGCACGCCGGCGGCCCAGATCTTGGTGACGGTGTTGATGCGCTCGGTGTGGCCGTCCTTGTACTTGATCTCGAGCCCGCGCTCGTCGACGTCGGTGACCATCGCCCCGAGCTGGACCTCGACGCCGAGCTTCTCGAGCTCGCGGGAGGTCCAGGCGCCGAGCTTGGCGCCGAACGGCGGGAGCACCTGCGGCGCCGCGTCGAGCAGTACGACGCGAGCGGTGCGGGTGTTGATCGCGCGGAAGTCGCGCTTGAGCGTGCGGTGGGCGAGCTCGGCGATCTGGCCGGCCATCTCGACCCCCGTGGGGCCGGCGCCGACGACCACGAAGGTGAGCAGGTGGTCGACGTTGTCGCCGCGCTTGGCGCCGAGCTCGGCCATCTCGAAGGCGCCGAAGATCCGGCCGCGCAGCTCGAGGGCGTCGTCGATGCTCTTCATGCCCGGGGCGTACTCGGCGAAGTGGTCGTTGCCGAAGTAGGACTGCCCCGCGCCGGCCGCGACGATCAGGGAGTCGTAGGGCAGCGTCGTGTCGCGGCCGAGGACCGTCGAGGTGACGACCTGGCGCTCGAGGTCGATGCCGGTCACCTCGCCGAGGAGGACCTGGACGTTGTCCTGGCTGCTCAGCACCTCGCGGGTCGGGGGCGCGATCTCGCCCTGGGACAGGATCCCGGTCGCGACCTGGTAGAGCAGCGGCTGGAAGAGGTGGTGGGTGGTCTTGGCCACCATCGTCACGTCGACGTCGGCCCGGCGCAGGGCCTTGGTCCCGAAGAGCCCCCCGAAGCCGGAGCCCACCACGACGACGCGGTGGCGCTGCTGCGTGGTCTCGGTCTGCATGACAGCCCTCTCGATGGTTGGATCGTTCTCATCCAGTGTCTCGTCGGCACGCAAGGCGTGGCTAATCCGGGCCCCTGCCTAGACCACCCGTTACCCAGAGTCATGATTTTTCAACGACACAGGTTTCGTGCCGTCCAGACGGGGGTAAACGAGCCGACAATGGCCTGATCCTGCCTGATCCCCGTCGGAGACCCACTTGCCGCTGAACCGGCCTGCCCTGTCATTGGGCTCTGGACCCCGTGGCGTGCAAGACGCACGCCGCTGGGTGGTGGCGACGTGCCATGACATCGGTCGTGACGACATCGTCGAGTGCGTCGAGCTCGGCGTCTCCGAGCTGGTGACCAACGCCCTCCTGCACGGCGCCGCACCCATCCAGGTGCGCGTGCGCGGCACCGTCGAGCACCCCCGGGTCGAGGTCCGCGACGGCTCGACCACGCCGCCACTCCTGCCGTCGGCCGGCGAGCCGACCGACGAGGAGGACCTGCTGCTCACCTTCGGACGCGGCCTGAGCATCGTCGCCCGCAGCTCCGACGCCTGGGGCGTCGAGATCGAGGAGGACGGCAAGGTGGTGTGGTTCAACCCCGCCTCCGTCTTCTCCGAGGGCGACGGCGTGACCGGGGTCATCAGCGGCATCCTGAGCGAGCCGCGCCGCCTCACCGACTCCCCCGGGATGATCGAGTTCGAGATCCGCGACGTCCCGCTCAAGGCCTACGTCGGGTTCCACCGCCACTACCGCGAGCTGCGTCGCGAGGTCCGGCTCCTCGCCCTCGCGCACGAGGCCGACTACCCGCTCGCCAAGAGCCTCTCCGACCTCTTCGGCGCGCTCGAGCAGCCCCTGCACGACGGGATGGGCATCGACCAGATCGAGGCCGCCCTCGAGGCCGGCAACAACCGGACCGACGTACGCGTGGTCATGGACACGGAGTCCGCCGACGTGATCGGCCGCTTCATCGAGCTGCTCGACCTCGCCGACGCGTTCTGCCGCGAGGAGCGGTTGCTGTCGCTGGCGCGCACCCCGGAGCAGCAGCAGTTCCAGGAATGGTTCCTCGGGGAGTTCGTGCGGCAGGCGGCGGGCAAGGACCCGCTGCCGTGGACCGGCGCAGCCGACTCGGCGGTCCGGCAGACTAGCTCCTCGTGACCCCACCGCTGCCGCGCCTCGTCGGCGCGGTGGCCGTCGGCGGCGCCGTCGGAGCACTGCTGCGCTTCACGCTCGGCGAGGTGGCCGGCGACGGCGCCGGCTTCCCGTGGACGACGTTCACGATCAACGTCACCGGCGCGTTCCTGCTCGCCCTGCTCCCCGCCTTCTCGGCCGTACGTCGGTCACGGTTGCTCGCCGTCGCGCTGGGGCCGGGCGTCCTCGGCGGCTACACGACCCTCTCGGCCACCTCCGAGCAGGGACGCAGCCTGCTCGACCAGGGTCGCCCCGCCCTCGCGGCGGCGTACCTGCTCGGGACGCTCGCCGCCTGCCTGGTCGCAGTCGCCCTGGCCTCGCGGTGGTCCACCCCGTCGGCGCAGGCCGAGTTCGCACTCGAGGAGGGCGACCTGTGACCGGGCTACTGGTGGCGGTGGGCGGCGCCGCGGGCGCCGTCCTGCGGTTCCTGGCCGGCCATCTGTGGGACCGCGACCTTCCCGCCGGCACGCTGCTGGTCAACGTCGTGGGGTCGTTCCTGCTCGGGGTCTTCTCGGCCCTCTCCCTCGACGCCGACGCGCTGGCACTGCTCGGGACCGGCTTCTGCGGCGGTCTCACGACCTACAGCGCCTTCGCCGTGCAGACGCATGCCCTGGGCACTCGGCGCGGAGCCGGGTACGCGGCCGTGACCATCGGCCTCGCGCTCGCGGCCTGCGCGCTGGGCTTCTGGGTCGCCGCCTAGGCGTAGCCGAGATCGTGCAGGCGGTCGTCGTCGATGCCGAAGTGGTGGGCGACCTCGTGCACGACGGTGATCCGGACCTCCTCGACCAGCTCGGCCTCGTCGGCGCACAGGTCGAGCAGCGGGCCACGGAAGATGAAGATCCGGTCGGGCAGCTCCACGCCGAGGGTGCCGTCGCGGTCGGTCAGCGCCACCCCGTCGTACAGCCCGAGCAGGTCGTCGGGCTCGTCCTCCGGCGGCTCGTCCTCGACCAGCACCACCACGTTGCGCACCAGCGAGGCCAGCTCGTCGGGGATGCCGTCGAGGGCCCGGTCGACCAAGGCGTCGAAGCGCTCAGGCTCCATCTCCATCGGCACGCGGTCATTGTGCCCGAAATGCCGGAAGCCCCCACCTACTGGTGAGGGCTTCAGGCGTCTGCGACCCCGACGGGACTCGAACCCGCGGCCTCCGCCGTGACAGGGCGGCGCGCTAACCAACTGCGCTACGGGGCCAGGTGATGCCTACTGCTGATGGTGCTGCGTGCTGATTTGTCCGGCAGGGCCGGAGCGCTGGAACTCTAACCCATCGACGCTGGCACCTCCCAATCCGGGCTCCGGTGACGGGCGGGGCTGCCGCTTTGGAGGCCCCTCGCACCCGGCCCTATGCTTGCCGGGCAGTCCGGCCCCCATCGTCTAGCGGCCTAGGACGTCGCCCTTTCACGGCGGTAGCACGGGTTCGAATCCCGTTGGGGGTGCTACTCCGGGACGGTGGTCGTGCCGTTGCAGGCGTACTTGCGGGAGCCGACCGCCGTCCATCGGCTGTTGTCGACCTTGATGAAGCGCCAGCACTCCCCGGTGCGCTTGGCGCCGACGTTCTGCGGCCCGTGGGCGCCGTTGGCGGTCCAGTCCTTGACCTTGCTCAGCGCGGCCACGAGCGAGGCGCGGGAGAGCTTGCCGCCGAGAGCAGTGGCCTGCTCGACGAACAGCCGCGTCGCCGACCAGGCGAACAGCCCGTAGCTGGTCGGCTTGGCGCCGGGGTTCACCTGCTGGAGCCAGGCCAGGTAGAGCGCGATCTCGGCGTTGCTGGACGCCTCCTCGAACGGCACGTGGGTGATGAAGACGTGGGCGTCCTCGGCGGCCTCGCCGGCCTGCTCGATGAAGGCCTGCTCGTACATCGGCTGCGACATCATGAAGAGGTCGGGCTTGTAGCCCTGCTGCTGCATCGCCTGCACCATGCGGACGGCGTGGGCGGCGGAGCCGAGGAACTGGAGGTACTCCACGCCGGCGTCCTTGAGCTCCTGGACGTAGGGCGCGTAGTTGAACTCGGAGGTGTCGATGCCCGTGCGGACCACGAACTTCAGCCCGCGCTTCTCCATCGCGTCGGCCTGGTAGTTGGCGTTGGCGGGGACGGCGCCGGCGTTGATCCAGACGTAGCCGGCCTTGGTGGCCGCGTCGGGGTAGTTGGCCTTGATCCAGTCGGGTACGGCGTTCTCGAACTCGTTGGCCTTGAGCGACATCGCCCCGAAGCAGGTCGTGCACCGCGACCGCTCCAGTGAGGCCGACGCCGCGCGCAGGTCGGGCAGCCCGCACTTCTGCGCCGCGGCCGCGCCGCCGGAGTCGAAGGCCGACATGGAGCCGACGGCGGCGAACGCCTCGTCGCAGGCCCGCGTGTAGGACACCTGGTCGGCGGCGGCGTCGGTGCGGCTGTCGAGCAGCAGGACCTCGAGCTTGCGGCCGCAGATGTCGGAGGTGGCGTTGAAGTAGGCGGCGTAGGCGCGGGTGGCGTCCTGTCCGGCCTGCATCAGCCCGGGCACCGGGCCGGAGATGTCGGAGGAGTTGGCGATCACGATCTTGTCGTCGGTGATGCCGGTCTGGTTCTTGAACCCGTCGCAGGCGCCGGCCTCGCCACCACCGCCGGCGGCGTTCTCCTCGGCCTGGGGCGCCGCGGGGCCGCCCGTCGTACCACCGCCGGTCGTGGCGCCCGGCGCAGTGCCGCCGTCGTCGACGACTCCGGGGTCGTCGACGGTGCCGACGTCGGAGCCGCTGCCTTCGGCCACGACCCCGCCCTCGAGCGCCCCCTCGGCGCCCGGGGTGACCACCCCGGTCGACGTGCCGTTGGCACCGGCGACCGATTCGGGGTGCACGCGCGAGCCACAGCCCGCCAGGGTCAGCGCGACGACGCACGCGAGCGTGACGAGGAGGGCCCCGCGGACGGAGGTGAGCAGTCGCATGTCCTCATCAACGGCGCTGGGCCCCTGAGGTGACGGTCGTCACTGTGGGATCGTGGGGCCATGTCGGAGCCCGCGAGCCAGCCGCCGCGGCGTGGCCGCCCCGGCTACGACCAGGAGACGGTGCTCCGGCGCGCGGTCGAGCTGTTCAACCGGCAGGGCTACGACGGCACCAGCATGGGCGACCTGGCCAAGGAGCTGGGGTTCACCAAGTCCGCGATCTACCACCACGTGGACAGCAAGTCACACCTGCTGGAGCAGGCCCTCGACGTGGCGCTGGACGAGCTGACCGCCGTGATCGAGGCGGCGCGGGACATGTCGGGCGGTACGGCGTACCTCCGGCTGCGGACGGCGGTCCGGCAGAGCGTCGAGGTGCTCGTCGCCCAGCAGCCGGCCGTGACGCTGCTGCTGCGGGTGCGCGGCAACAGCCCGGTCGAGCTCGAGGCGCTGCGGCGCCGGCGCTGGATCGACGCCCAGCTCGCCGAGCTGGTGCAGGCGGCCGTGGACGAGGGGGCCCTGCGCGCCGACGTGGCGCCCGACCTGGTGAGTCGGCTGCTGTTCGGCATGGTCAACTCGCTGGTCGAGTGGTACCGGCCCGACGGCGTGGTCGACGCGACCGTGCTCTCCGACGCGATCACGACGATCGCGTTCGACGGGCTCAACGCCCCCTGAGCCGGGCCGGCGTCAGGCGTTCAGGCGTCGAAGTCGACGGTGACGCAGTCGCTCACGGGGTGGGACTGGCAGGTGAGCACGAAGCCGGCCTCGACCTCGGCGGCCTCGAGCGCGTAGTTGCGGCGCATCACGACCTCGCCGTCGCGGACCAGCGCGCGGCAGGTGCCGCAGACCCCGCCCTTGCAGGCGAAGGGCAGGTCGGAGCGGCTGGCCTGGGCGCCGTCGAGGATGGTCGCGGCGCGCGACATCGGGACCACCGCCGAGAGACCGTCCATCACCACGGTCACGTCGCTGGTCTCGCCCTCGACGACCGGCGTCAGCCGGTGCAGCTCGGGCGGTGGCTCGTCGACGTAGAACAGCTCGGCGTGCACCCGGTCGGCCGGGACCCCGAGCTCGGCGCACACGGCGCGGGCATCCTCGATCATCGCGAGCGGGCCGCACAGCCACACGTGGTCGACACCGTCGAGCGGCACCAGCACCGAGAGCAGGCGGCGGAGCCGCTCGGCGTCCAGGCGGCCCGAGAACAGCTCGACGTCGCGCGGCTCCCGGCTCAGGACGTGGACGAGCTGGAGCCGCGGCCCGTAACGGTTCTTGAGGTCGCCGAGCTCCTCGGCGAACATCACGGACCCGCTGGTGCGGTTGCCGTAGAGCAGCGCGACCTCGGTGTCCGGGCGTCCGGCGAGGACGGTGGCGGCGATGGAGAGCATCGGCGTGATGCCGGAGCCGGCGGCGATGCACAGGTGCCGGCCGGCGGTCGTCGGGTCGGCGCGGAAGCTGCCCGTGGGCGTCTGCACCTCGACCAGGTCGCCGGGCCGGACGTCGTGCACCAGCCAGGACGAGAACAGGCCGCCCGGGATCTCGCGTACGCCGATGCGCGGCCGCTCCCCGGCCGGGGCGCAGATCGAGTAGGAGCGGCGGTGCTCCTGGCCGTCGACGTACCGACGCAGCGTGAGCGACTGCCCGGCGTGGAAGGCGAACGCCTCGACCAGGTCGTGCGGTACGTCGAAGGTGACGGCCGCGGCGTCGTCGCAGAGTCGCTCGACCGCGGCGACGGTCAGGGTGTGGAAGACCGGCACGGAGCGGCTGCTGACGCGGGCCCCCGACGACGAGGCGGTGACCGTCATCAGATCTCCTTCACGTGCTCGAACGGCTCGAGGCAGGCCGTGCACCGGTAGAGCGCCTTGCACGCGGTGGCGCCGAACTCCGAGGTCAGCTCCACCTCGGCCGAGCCGCACTGCGGGCAGCGCAGGTCGCGGCGCCGCGGGAGCAGGTTGAGCGGGACCGGTCCACTGGTGTCGGGCTGGGGCGCGGGGCCGGGCGCCGACAGTCCGTGCGCGGCCAGCGCCCGGCGTCCGCGCTCGGTGATCCAGTCGCTGGACCAGGCGGGGCTCAGCTCGACGCGCACCCGGACGTCGTCGTACCCCGCGTCGTGCAGGCGGTGCACCAGGTCGTCGCGCATCGTGGCCATCGCCGGGCAGCCGGAGTAGGTCGGCGTGATCGCGACGACCACGGCCCCGTCGGCCGCGACCTCCACGTCGCGCAGCACCCCGAGGTCCTCCAGGGTCAGCATCGGCATCTCCGGGTCGGTCACCGACGCGGCCACGGCGTAGGCGGTCACCATCGGCCCTCCGGGTGCGCGCGGGCGACGACCTGCATCTGGGCGAGCAGCAGGCTCATCGCCTCGGTGTGCAGCCCGTGGCGCCCGAGACGGCCGCGTACGCCGGCCAGCGGCTGCCGCTCGGGTCGCTCGACGCCGCTCATCGCGAAGACCTGCTCGAGCACGACGTCGACCTCGTCGGCGACGGTGGTCGGGTCGACGCCCACGCCCGCCTCGCCCAGGGACACCTCCACCGGGTGCGCGGCGAACATCTCGGCGTAGAGCGGCCAGACCAGGTCGAGCGCGGCGAGCAGGCGACGGCGGGACTCGTCGGTCCCCTGGGCCAGCGTCAGGAACCAGCGGCCGGCGTAGTCGCGGTGGTAGGTCAGCTCCTTGACCCCCTTGGCCGCCACGGCGGCGAGCACGTGGTCACGGCTCGCGGCCAGCCGCTCCATGATCGCCAGCCGCGCGGAGGAGGCCAGCAGGACCCGGACGACGACGTGGGCAAAATCGCCGTTGGGCAGCTCCATGATCCGCGCGTTGCGGAACTCCCCCGCCTCCCGGAAGAACGCGAGCGCGTCCTCCGGCGGCACCGGCGAGCCAGCCGGCAGCGAGGGCGCGATCCCCGGGTCGGCGGCCGCGGCGCGCGCGAGCAGCAGCCGCGCCTGGCCGAGCAGGTCGAGCGCGATGTTGGCCAGCGCAATGTCGTCCTCGAGGTCGGGCGCCCGGCTGCACCACTCCGAGATCCGGTGCGAGAGCACGAGCGCGTCGTCGCCGAGCATCAGGCAGTACGCCGCCAGCTCGGCGCCGTCGACACCCTCCGGCAGCGTCGAGTCCACGCCGGCCAGCGGATCCTCGCTGGGACTTGTCTCTCGGCCTTGCCCGAAGGCCCAGTGCGACGTGTCGCTGCCGAGCAGGCCGTCGTAGACGGAGTCGTGGTCGGTCATCTCACGCCTACATGTGGGGGACGTTGTCGGGGATGGCGTAGAACGTCGGGTGCCGGTAGACCTTGTCGCCGCTCGGCGCGAACAGCGGGTCCTTCTCGTCGGGGCTCGACGCGGTGATCGCGTCAGCGCGCACGACCCAGATGCTGACGCCCTCGTTGCGGCGCGTGTAGACGTCGCGTGCGTGGCGTACGGCCATCTCGTCGTCGGCGGCGTGGAGCGATCCGACGTGCACGTGGTTGAGGCCGCGCTTGCCGCGCACGAACACCTCGTAGAGCGGCCACTCGGCCTGGAGCTCCTCACTCATGCCCCCACCTCGGTGGTCGAGCGGGCCGCGAACGCGGTCGCGGCCTCGCGGACCCACGCGCCGTCCTCGTGGGCTCGGCGTCGGTGCGCGATGCGCTGGCGGTTGCAGGGCCCGTCGCCCTTGACCACCTGCATGAACTCGTCCCAGTCGGGCGTACCGAAGTCGTGGGCGCCGCGCTCGTCGTTCCAGCGCAGCTCCGGGTCGGGGAAGGTGACGCCGAGCGCCTCGGCCTGCGGGACACTCATGTCGACGAAACGCTGGCGCAGCTCGTCGTTGGTGTTGCGCTTGATCCCCCAGGCCATGGACTGCGCCGTGTTGGGCGACTCGTCGTCGGGCGGGCCGAACATCATCAGCGCCGGCCACCAGAAGCGGTCGACCGACTCCTGCACCATGGCGCGCTGCGCGTCGGTGCCGCGCATCATCGTCATCAGCAGCTCGAAGCCCTGCCGCTGGTGGAACGACTCCTCCTTGCAGATCCGGATCATGGCGCGGCCGTAGGGGCCGAACGACGTGCGGCACAGCGGCACCTGGTTGCAGATCGCGGCGCCGTCGACGAGCCAGCCGATCGTCCCGACGTCGGCGTACGAGAGCGTCGGGTAGTTGAAGATCGAGGAGTACTTCTGCCGGCCCGAGAGCAGCATCTCGGTGAGCTCGGCGCGCGAGACGCCGAGGGTCTCGCAGGCGGAGTAGAGGTAGAGCCCGTGACCGGCCTCGTCCTGCACCTTGGCCAGCAGGATCGCCTTGCGGCGCAGCGAGGGCGCGCGGGTGATCCAGCCGCCCTCGGGCTGCATCCCGATGATCTCGGAGTGCGCGTGCTGGGCGATCTGGCGCACGAGGGTCTTGCGGTAGCCCTCCGGCATCCAGTCGCGCGGCTCGATCCGGTCGTTGTGGGCGAGCGTCTGGTCGAAGCCGCCCTGCAGCTCGGACTCGGTTGCGGTCACGGCGCCTCCCTGCTGGATCGACCTCTGCTGACCGGCCTGGTGAACGATATTTACTGACCGATCGGTCTGCAATAGTCTGCCACACATGCCTGCTGCGACGTCACTGCTCGAGAGCTACGCCGCCGGACGGTGGCACCACGCGAGCGACGAGGGCACCCCCCTCCGCGACGCCGCCACGGGCGAGGAGGTGGCCCGGATCTCGAGCGCCGGGCTCGACCTCGGCGCGATGGTCGCCCACGCGCGCACGGTCGGCGGGCCGGCGCTGCGGGACCTGACCTTCCACGAGCGGGCGGGGCTGCTCAAGCAGCTCGCCAAGCACCTGATGGCCGGCAAGGACGAGCTGTACGACCTCTCGCTGCGCACCGGCGCCACCCGTCGCGACTCGGCCGTCGACATCGACGGCGGCTTCGGGACCGTCTTCAGCTATGCCAGCAAGGGCACCCGCGAGCTGCCCAACGACACCGTCCTGCTCGACGGCCCGCTCGAGCCGCTCGGCAAGGGGGGCACGTTCGTCGGGCAGCACCTCTACACCTCGCGGCCGGGCGTCGCAGTACAGATCAACGCGTTCAACTTCCCCGTCTGGGGGATGCTCGAGAAGCTCGCCCCCGCCCTCCTGGCCGGGCTGCCCACGATCGTGAAGCCCGCCAGCCAGACCGCCTACCTCACCGAGCTCGTCGTACGCCGGATCGTGGAGTCGCGCATCCTGCCGGAGGGCACGCTCCAGCTGTTGTGCGGCAGCGCGGGCGGGCTGCTCGACGAGCTCACGGTGCAGGACTCGGTGGCGTTCACCGGCTCCGCGCACACCGCAGGGCTGTTGCGCACCCACACCAACGTCCTGCACGGCGGTGTCCGGCTCGGCGTGGAGGCGGACTCGCTGAACTGCTCGATCCTCGGCCCCGACGTCTCGGCCGACGACCCGGAGCTCGACCTCTTCGTCAAGGGTGTCGTGGCGGAGATGACGGTGAAGGCCGGCCAGAAGTGCACCGCGATCCGGCGCACGATCGTGCCTGCGGCCATGGCCGACGTGGTCATCGAGGCGATCGCAGCCCGGCTGGCGAAGGTGGCCGTCGGCAACCCCGCGCACGACGACGTCCGGATGGGCGCACTGGCCTCGCTGGAGCAGCGAGACGAGGTGCGCAAGGCCGTGCAGGCACTGCGCGCCTCCGCCGACCTCGTCTACGGCGACCCCGACCGCGTCGACCTCGTGGACGCCGACGCCGAGCGCGGCGCGTTCCTCTCCCCCATGCTGCTGCGCGCCCGGCCGGGCGCCGTCGAGCCGCACGACGTCGAGCCGTTCGGCCCGGTCAGCACGGTGCTCACCTACGAGAGCCTCGACGAGGCGGTCGAGCTCGCCGCCCGCGGCAAGGGCTCGTTGGTCGGGTCGCTGGTGACCCACGACCCTGGGGTCGCACGGACCGTCGTACTCGGTCTGGCGCCGTGGCACGGCCGGATCCTGGTGCTCGACCGCGACGACGCCAGCGAGTCGACCGGCCACGGCTCCCCGCTGCCCGTCCTCGTCCACGGCGGACCCGGCCGCGCCGGCGGCGGCGAGGAGCTCGGCGGCGTCCGCGGCGTGCTCCACCACATGCAGCGCACCGCGGTCCAGGGCTCCCCGGACATGCTCACCGCGGTCACCGGCCGCTGGACCAAGGGCTCGGCCCGCGCCGAGGACACCGTCCACCCGTTCCGCAAGAGCCTCGCCGAGCTCCGGATCGGCGACTCCGTCGTGTCCCCGCCGCGCGAGGTGACCCGCGCCGACATCGACTCGTTCGCCGAGCTCACCGGCGACACGTTCTACGCCCACACCGACGAGACGGCAGCCGCCGCCAACCCGCTCTTCGGTGGCATCGTCGCCCACGGCTACCTCGTCGTGTCGCTCGCGGCCGGGCTGTTCGTCGACCCCGACCCCGGCCCGGTGCTGGCCAACTTCGGCGTCGACGGCCTGCGCTTCCTGACCCCGGTCAAGGCCGGCGACTCGATCGCGGTGACGCTGACGGTCAAGGAGATCACCCCGCGCACCAGCGCCGACTACGGCGAGGTCCGCTGGGACGCCGTGGTCACCAACGCCGAGGGCGCACCGGTCGCGACCTACGATGTCCTCACCCTCGTCGCGAAGGAGTGGAGCGCGTGAAGCACCGGCTCACCGTGCAGTACTTCCGGCCCACCGACGCCGGCGCCTTCGAGGCGGCCTACCGCGAGCGGCACGTCCCCCTCGCCCAGGCGGTGCCCGGTCTCGAACGGCTCACCGTGAGCACGCCCCACGGCGCCGACGACGCGCCGTACCTCGTCGCGGAGCTGTGGTTCGCCGACCGCGACGCCCTCAAGGCCGGGCTCGCCTCGCCGGAGATGGGGCTCGCCGCCGCCGACGCCGAGACGTACGACGTCGCGCACCGGGTCGCGTTCACCGGCGCCGTCGAGGACCTTCTCCCGTAGCCCGCCCGATACGTGCCACCCGGTCGGCCGCATGTATGCTTCCAGCCGTCCGGAGTGCTCCCGCGTCTTGGGTCCGGAGTTGGCCAGGTAGCTCAGTTGGTACGAGCGTCCGCCTGAAAAGTGGAAGGTCGGCGGTTCGACCCCGCCCCTGGCCACCAGCACACGAACCCGCAGGTCATAGCCACACGACCTGCGGGTTCTGCTGTTTCGGCGGCCGGCCGCAGGCAGCGATACGCTGAAGTCCCGGTCTGGGGACCACCACAGAGGATGACCACCATGGCGCACATGGCTCCACACAAGGTCGTGCTCCACGGGCACGAGCTCTCCTACGTCGACAGCGGCACCGGCACGGTCGTGCTCTTCATCCACGGGATCCTCGGGTCGCAGCGTCAGTGGACCCACCTGGTCGACAAGATGGACGACGACCACCGGGTGCTCCTGCCCGACCTCTTCGGGCACGGCGAGTCGGCGAAGCCGCTGGGCGACTACTCGCTCAGCGCGCACGCTGCGGCCATGCGCGACCTCCTCGACCACCTCGGGATCGAGCGGGTGACCCTGGTCGGGCACTCGCTCGGGGGTGGCATCGCGATGCAGTTCTTCTACCTCTTCCCGGAGCGGGTCGACCGCCTGGTCCTCGTCTCCAGCGGCGGCCTGGGACGTGAGGTCAACCTGGTCCTACGCTCGGCGACCCTGCCCGGCGCCGAGCAGGTGCTCAGCGTCATCGCCTCAGGCCCCGTCCTCTCCCGCGTCGAGGCGCTCGGTCGTGGTGCGTCGAAGGTCGGCTGGCGACCCGGCGCCGACATCGGCGCGATCTGGCACGGTTTCCGCTCGCTCGGAGACCGCGAGAGCCGGCGTGCCTTCCTTGCGACCACCCGCGCCGTCATCGACATCGGCGGCCAGAGCATCAGCGCGCACGACCACCTCGAAGGCGTGCTCCCGATCCCGACCCTCATCGTGTGGGGATCCAAGGACCGGATGATCCCGGCCTGGCACGCGATCAACGCGCAGCGCGCGATCCCTGGCTGCCGCGTCGAGCTGTTCGAGGGTGCGGGTCACTTCCCGCACCTCGAGGACCCGGACCGTTTCGCGCGGGTGCTTCGTGAGTTCATCGCCGATGACACGGCGCAGGAGCCGCCGACCGCAGCCGAGGGCTGACGCCCGGGACGGTCTCAGCCGCGCTCGACGGTCACGTCGAGCGGACGGTCCAGCAGCCGGGCCAACGCCGCGGCCTCCTCGTCGAGCGCCGTGCGTGGCACGCGGCCGGACTCGTCGAACCAGGTGACACCCAGGCGTTCACCGCGCAGCGTCCAGGTGCCGGCCACGACGCCGCGGGAGAGCACCAGGTTGGCCGAGCGGCTGACGACCTCGCGGCGCGCCGGCGGCACGATGCGGGTGTCGGTGGTGCCGGGGGCCATGACCCACGGGTCACGGCCCGGCAGCAGCCGGACTGAGCTGGAGGGGCGGGCCGCCGTCAGGTCGGCGAGGTCCTCGCGGAGCACCAGCGCCTGGTCCCCTTCGATGGTCACTGTCTCGAGCCGGTCGTCGAGCCGGGCCAGCCAGCGGTCGACGTCGCGGCGCTTCGCGCCGAGCCCCTTGCCGAACCAGTCGTGCACCCGGTCCGGGGCCGCCGGGCCGTGGACCGCGAAGTAGGCCGCGACGACGGTCGGCCCGGCCTCGTCGAGCTCGGGCACGCCGGACCAGCCGGGCACGTCGTCGAGGCTCAGGAACGTCGCCTCGCCGCCGCGGACAGGCCCGAGCCCCACGACGCCCTGCCAGGTCAGCGGCTTGAGCAGGGTGTCGTTGCCGCCCTCGAGGATGGGGCGCAGGTGTCGGTAGCGGCTGCTCCGGCCGAGCGCGGCGACGAGCTCCGAGTGCGTCAGCGGACCCGCGTCGAGGGCACGCCGTACGTAGTCAAGGAACGCCGGCCAGTCGGACGGCGCCAACTCGTAGTAGCTCTGCCAGCTCGGCAGCTCCCACATCCGGCTCGACGCCCGCACCGCGAGGTAGGCACCCGCCTGCTCCGGGGTCACGAGATGGGTGGCGCCGCGGAACGCGAACACCTTGACCACCTCTCCCGCCGCCAGGGCGCGCGCCGCGTCGCCCAGCCGGCCATCGGTGCGCCGGGCGCCGATCGCCAGCTCCGCCGCCAGGTCAGGCCACGCGGGGACCGGCCCCAGCCGCCCGACCACGTCGGCGACCGACCCGGTCCCGACCGGGTCGAGCAGGTGCCGACCCAGCCGCCAGGACAGCGCTTGCGCCCAGGTCACAGCCATCGCCGCAGGCTATCCGGCAGGGGGGACAGCGATCGCGAGGACCGCGATGTCGTCGCGGGGGACGTCGTCCTGGAAGGCGACGACGTCGGCGACGAGGGCGTCGACGACCTGGGCTGGGTCACCGCCGGCGGAGACGACTGCCCGGAGGCGCGGGTCGCCGTAGAGCTCCTCACCGCGGCGCCCCTCGGTCACGCCGTCGGTGTAGAGCACCAGCAGGTCGCCGGGCAGCAGCCGCGACGCGGTCTCGGAGAACTTCGGCTCGTCGAAGACCCCCAGCAGCGCGCCCTGGGCCCCGAACGGCGCCGGCGCCTCCCCGGCACGGCGTAGCAGCGGCAGCGGGTGGCCGCCGGTGCTGAGCACCACGCTCCACCCCTCGGCGTCCCGGTGCAGCCGGACCAGCGCCACGGTGCAGAAGCGGTCGGACTCGTGCTGGAGCAGGACGACGTTGAGCCGCGTCAGCATCGCGCTCGGGGCGTCGTGGGTGACCGCGAGGGCGCGGAGGGTGTGCCGCACCAGGGCAGTGACGACCGCCGCCTCAACGCCCTTGCCGCACACGTCACCCACGACGACGACGTAGTCCTCCTCACCCACCGCGAAGACGTCGTAGAAGTCGCCGCCGACCTCCATGTCGGCGCCGGCCGGACGGTAGGCGGCCGCCAGGTCGAGCATCGGGATCGCCGGCGGGATCGGCGGGATCAGCGTCTCCTGCAGGATCCGGGCATAGGCACGGGCACGCTGCGCGGACTCCTCGGCCGCCTGCTTCGCGAGCAGCAGCTCCCGCTCGTACTGGCGGCGATCGGTCGCGTCGAAGACCGCGATCCGGATGACCCGCGGCTCGCCCTGGTCGTCGTGGTCGAGCCGGGCGCTCACCAACACCGGGAGCCGGCTGCCGTCGGGGCGCAGCAGGTCGAGGGCGATCTCGCGTACGGAGCCGTGCATCCGCAGCGTCGGCGCGAAGTGGGTCTCGTGGTAGATCCGCCCGCCGGGAGTCAGCAGGTCGACGAACGACATCGTGCCGACGAGCTCGCCGGCGTCGCGGCCGACCCAGGTGCGGAACGTCGCGTTGGCCTTGACGATGACGCCGTCGGGCGTGGTCGACAGGAACCCGCAGGGTGCCCGCTCGTAGAGCTGGACCGGGTCGTCGTAGACGAGGGCGTCGAAGAACGCCTCGCGTGCCTGGTTCTTGTGGGGCATCAGGCGGCCGGACTCATGCCGCGGCCTCACGCACGAAGGCGGACATCGCAGCGATCGTCTCGTCGGGCTCACTGAGGTGGGGGCAGTGGCCCGTCGCCTGCAGCACCGTCATCTGGCTGCCGGGGATCGCGTCGCGTACGAAGGTCCCGACCGCGACCGGGGCGATCAGGTCGTCACTGCACTGGAGCACCAACGTCGGCGTCGTCACCCGCGGGAGCACGTCACGCGTGTCGGAGAGGAAGGTGACCCGGGCGAACTGCCTGGCCACGGACGGGTCCATCCGGCAGAAGCTCTCCGTGAGCTCCTCACCCAGGACGGGACGCTCGGGGTTGCCGATGATCGCCGGGGCCATCGCCGCCGACCAGCCGAGGTAGTTGCTCTCCAGCGAGTCGAGCAGTTCCGCGATGTCCTCCGCGGCGAACCCACCGACGTAGGAGCCCTCGTTGAGGTAGCGCGGCGAGGGGCCCACCATCACGAGCTTGGCGAAGCGCTGCGGCTCGGCCACCTCCGCCAGGGCGCCGATCATCGCCGAGACGGAGTGGCCCACGAAGACCACGTCGTGCAGGTCGAGGGCGTGCACCAGGTCCAGCACGTCGGCGGCGTAGCCGTCCAGCGAGGAGTAGCGCTCGGGGTCGTAGGCCGACACGTCGGACCCGCCCGCCCCGACGAAGTCGAACAGGATCACGCGGAAGCGGTCCTCGAACGCGGGCGCGACCAGGCGCCACATGTGCTGGTCGCAGCCGAAGCCGTGGGCGAACACCATGGGCTGAGCGTCGGCGGGACCGGACACCTTGACGTTGAGCCTGGAGATCACGTCCACGATCCGACCCTAGTGCCCACCCGGCGCCCGCGGGCGAGGTCCGACAGGATGGCCGCATGACCGGCGACCTGATGCACGAGCCCGCCCCTGCGCTGTCCGCGGACGGCCTGTCTCGCCTGGTGTCGGAGACGTGGGGCGTGACGCCGGCGCAGGTCACCCCGCTGCCCAGCGAGCGCGACCTCAACGCGCTCGTGGACGGCGAGTACGTCGTGAAGGTGTCCAACCCCGCGGAGGCGCGGGCGATCGTCGAGATGGAGGTCGCCGCGCTCGCCCACGTGGCCACCGTCGATCCCGGGCTGGCGCTGCCTCGCACCGTGCCGACCCGGTCGGGGGCGAGCATCCACGAGGCCCCCGACGACACCGGCCGGCGCTGCCTGGTCCGCCTGGTGACCGTCGTACCGGGGGCCGTGCTCGAGGGCGCCGAGATCACCCTCGACCTGGCCGAGCAGGTGGGCGAGGTGACGGCGCGCACCGGCGTCGCCCTCCAGGGCTTCTTCCACCCCGCAGCGGCCGACCGCGAGCTCGACTGGGACGTACGCCGGCTGCCGCACGTCGTCGCCGAGGCGGTCAGGGCGGGGGTGCTCGACACCACCCGCGAGCCGGTGTTCGCCCAGCTCGCCGAGCGGGTGTCCGTGGCCGCCGAGGCCACGCGTCGACTGCCGTCCGGCATCCAGCACGCGGACGTCACGCTGACCAACGTGCTGGGGCTCGACGGCCGGGTCAGCGGCGTGATCGACGTCGGCGACATGCACCACACCGCCCACGTCTGCGACCTCGCGGTGGCGCTGACCGCGGTGCTGCGCAACGGCGGACCCGACGGTGGCGCCGGGCTCTGGGAGCTGGCCGCGGCCACGCTCCGGGGCTACCAACGGCGCCGGCTGCTGCAGCCGGCCGAGGTCGACGTGCTCGGCGAGCTGGTGCTGTCGCGGCTGGCGATCTCGTCGCTGGTCTCACGCATCCGCGCGCCCGAGCACCAGGACAACGTCGCCTACATCACGCAGTACGACGAGCCCAACGCGCGGGTGCTCGGCGAGCTCGCCGCGCTCCCCGCCGCCGACCTGCGGGACCGGCTGCACCGGCTCGCCGGCACCGGGCGGGTGGCCGGCGACGACCTGCCCGGGCGCCGGGCCGCGGTGATGGGCGGCGCGCTGTCCCCGCTGTTCTACCGCCGCCCGCTGACCGTCGTACGCGGACAGGGGCCGTGGCTGTTCACCGGCGACGGCCGGCGGCTGCTCGACGCCTACAACAACGTCGCCGTCGTCGGGCACGCGCACCCGAGCGTGACCCAGGCCGTGCTGCGCCAGCTCGGGGAGCTCAACACCCACTCGCGCTACCTCCACCCCGGGGTGGTCCGCCTCGCCGAGCGGATCGTGGCGACCATGCCCGAGGGACTGGACACCTGCCTGTTCACGACGTCCGGCACCGAGGCCAACGAGCTCGCCTGGCGACTGGCCACCGAGCTCACCGGCGCCGACGGTGCGGTGATCGCCGCGCACGCCTACCACGGCAGCACCAAGTGGATGGCTGACCTCAGCCCCAACGAGTGGCCTGCCGGTCATCGTCCGGACAACGTCGGCACCTACGAGGCGCCGTACGGCCCGGCCGAGGCGCTCACCGCCGAGGATGCGGCGGCCCGGGTGCGCGGAGCGGCCGACCAGCTCGCCGAGCGCGGGCACCGGCCGGCGCTCGTGCTCGCCGACTCGGGGTTCACCAGCGAGGGCATCCGCGACGCGCCGCCGTCGTACTTCCAGGGCCTGCTCGCCGGCGCCCACGAGGTGGGCGCCCTCTTCCTGGCCGACGAGGTGCAGGCGGGCTACGGGCGCTCCGGGCCGCAGCTGTGGCGCTTCGCCCTTGCCGGGGTCACGCCCGACATCGTCACGCTCGGCAAGCCGATGGGCGCGGGCTACCCGATCGGCGCCGTGGTCACCCGGCGCGAGATCGCGGACGTGCTGGCGCGCCGCTACGAGTACTTCTCGACGTTCGCCGCGACCCCGGTCGCGGCCGCCGCCGGCAACGCCGTGCTGGACGTGCTCGAGGCCGAGCGGCTCCCGGAGCGCGCCGTCGAGGTCGGGCACCACCTGCGTGCCCGGCTGGCCGGGCTCGCGGCCACCCACGAGGTGCTCGGTGAGGTGCGCGGGACCGGGCTGATGGCGGGGATCGACCTGCGCTGCGGCCGCGACGCGGCTCAGGACGTGCGTGACGGGCTCGTCGAGCGCGGGGTCCTCGCCGGGCTGACCGGCCCGGGCGGCGACGTCCTCAAGGTGCGCCCCCCGCTCGCGTGGGAGGCCGCGCACGCCGACCTGTTCTGCGACACCCTCGACGAGGTGCTGCAGGCACTGGCGTCGAAGGCGCGCTGAGTCGTGCTGCCCCGTTTCGAGACCGTCGGCCGGGCGCGCCCGGTCGAGCTCGTGGCGCCGGGCACGGACCTCGCCGCACCTCTGGCGCCGTACCTCGCGATCGAGGCGGAGCTCGCCGGCCCCGGCGCCGTCGAGCTGACGCTGGCCGGGGGCGGTGTCTGCCTGACCGGACGGTACGACGACGGGCTGGCGCTCGCGGTCACGGCCGGCGGACGCACCACTCACCACCGGAGCCGCCACCTGGGCCGGCCCGACGGGCCGGTCGACGCGGTGGGGCTGGCCCTCACCGGCACGCACCTCGCCGTGCTGTCGAGGGCCGGTGAGACGTGGACCGTCCGCGGCCGGGTCGACCTGGCCGAGCGGATCGACACCCGTGACGAGGCGTGGCTGGCCACCCTCAGCACGGACGTGACCGGCCCGGTCGGCGAGGTGCGCGCGGGGCGCTTCGGCCAGCTGGGGCTGCGCGACCTGAGGCTGGTGACCCACGCCGACGGCCGCCCCTACCGCGACGAGGGCGGGCTCCTGCTCACCGCCACCAGCGCCGGCCCGGGGTTCTTCGACACCGCCCACACGTCGGTCTGGGGCCTCGACCCGGGCACGCTGGCGCTGCGTCACCGGGCCGACCTCTTCTTCCGCCGTCCCGACCGGCCCGGGGTCTTCGGCGACCACGCCAGCCACCTGCTGCGCGACGGCGACCACTGGCTGGTGGCGACGAGCACGTGGGGCGACTTCGACCGCCGTGTCCCGGGCGCGACCGTGTCGGTCACGCTCGCCGAGAGCGACGCCGACCTGCTGACCGGCGCCCACGTGCTCGACACCCGCGCCCTCGCGCTGCCCACCACCGGATTCCGCTCCGTCGGCACGTGGGACCCGCACCTCGTGCACACCGGCGACGGCTGGCTGGCCGGTTACGTGAGCGCGAGCCGCTTCTTCCGGTTCCATCCGGTGCTGGCGGGCGGTCCGACGCTCGACGACCTCACGATGCGGGCGGCCGCGACCGACCGCCGCGCCACCGAGGGACCGACCCTGCTGCGCCTGGGGGACGAGTGGCGGCTGCTGGCCAGCGACGGTCGCGAGGGGCGGGCCGGCCAGCGCGAGCGCTACCCCGTGTTCGACCTGTCGCTGGCCGAGGTCGGCGCCCTGGACGCGCCGTACCCCACCAACATCCCGTGGCCCACCCTCGCCGAGGACGGTGACGGCTGGCTGCTGGTGGGCTTCGACGGGACCCGGTACGGCGGCCCGCTGGTCGGCTACGGCAGCCACGGCGACGTAGTCTTCGCGCGCGGCCGGGCCTCGGGAAGCCCGCAATCTGGCTGAAGCCATTTACTCCGGGGTACAGACAGGCAAGATGGGGCGGGGGCGAAAGGTGGTCATGCAACCCAGCACGGAGTTGGCGCTCGCGCTCGTCGAGGACAGTCCCGACGGGCTGTGGGTCGTCGACGCCACCGGAGTCACGGTCTTCGCCAACCCACGCATGGCCGAGATCCTCGGCCGTTCGCCCGAGGAGATGGCGACGCTGCCCCTGGCCGCGGCGCTGGACGAGACCGGACCCGCGAGGCTGGGGCGCCACCTCGCCGAGATGGTGGCCGGCCATCTCGGGCGCGAGAACCTCGAGACGATGCTGCTGCGCCGCGACGGCACCCCGGTGTGGGCCCTCATCAGCTGGCGGCCCTTGACCAGCGCCGACGGCGCACCGCTGGGCTGGCTGCACCGCGTCAGCGAGCACACCGAGCACAAGCGCCTCCTCGACACGGTCCTCGACCGCGAGCAGCAGCTCTCCGCCGCCCAGTCCCTCGCCCACCTCGGGAGCTGGGAGTGGATCATCAGCACCGACGTCGTGTGGTGGTCCGACGAGCTCTATCGGATCTACGGTCTTGACTCCGCCGAGTTCGAGGCGACCTTCGACGGGTTCATCCGGCACATCCATCCCGGAGACCGGCCGAGGGTTGAGGCGTCGATCAACGAGGCGTTCGCGGGCGGTGACAGCTTCGGCTGGGAGGCGCGCGTCCTGCGCCCCAGTGGTGAAGAGCGCTGGGTCCGCGGGCTGGGCGTCGTCGAGCGTGACGGCGAGGGGGCGCCCCAGCGGATGAGCGGCACCGCCCAGGACATCACCGACCTGGTCCGCGCCGACCAACAGGCGGCCGAGGCCACCCGGCGACTTCACCTGCTCCAGCACATGGCCGAGGCGGCCAACCAGTCCGCGAGCCTGGCCGAGGCGCTCGAGCACGCCGCCAACGCCCTCGACGGCACCGACGGCTGGGAGCCGATGTGCGTGCTCGTCCGCGACGGGGACGGGCCGCTGGTCTCGCTGGCGCTGCCGCTCGACGCCGACACCTGGCTGCCCGAGCCCGACCTCGAGCTCGCCGAGCGCTGTTGGCGCTCCTGCCTCCCCGAGCACGCGCCTGCTCCCGACCACGAGACGACGCACACGATCGTCGCCATCCCGGTCAAGGCCGGCCAGGGGGTCGCCTGCGTCATCGAGCTGCTCGCCAACGAGGTGCCGCCCGACGAGACCTCCCAGGAGCTGATCCTCCAGGTCGCCGACCAGCTCAGCCGGGTGGCCGAGCGCGAGCGCAACGCGGCCGAGCTGTCGGCCGCCCGCGACGCCGCCATGGAGGCCTCCCGGCTCAAGGGTGAGTTTCTGGCGACCATGAGCCACGAGATCCGGACCCCGATGAACGGCGTCATCGGGCTGACCGACCTGTTGCTGCGCACCCAGCTCGACGAGCGGCAGCGGCGGCTCGCGGACGGGCTCCGCGGTGCGGGGCTCACCCTGCTGGGCCTCATCAACGACGTCCTCGACCTGTCCAAGATCGAGAGTGGCAAGCTCGAGCTCGAGTCCGAGGACATCGACATCCGCTCCGTATTCGAGCGCACCGCCGCAGTGCTCGCCGGCCCCGCGCACGAGAAGGGGCTCGAGCTCGTCGTGGCCTGCCACCCCGACGTACCCGTCCTCCTCAACGGCGACTCCCTGCGTCTGGGCCAGATCGTCACCAACCTCGGCTCCAACGCGGTGAAGTTCACCGACCACGGCGAGGTCGCCATCCGGGCCACCGTCGCCGAGCGCACCGCGGAGAGCCTGCTGCTCCGGGTCGAGGTCTCCGACACCGGCATCGGCATCTCCGAGGAGGAGCGCGTCGGCCTCTTCGACGCCTTCACCCAGGCCGACCGCTCGACCACGCGCCGCCACGGGGGAACGGGCCTCGGCCTGGCCATCTCCCAGCAGCTCGCCCACGCCCTCGGCGGGGAGATCGGCCTCGACAGCGAGCCGGGCCAGGGCAGCACCTTCTGGTTCACCGCTCGGCTGGGAGTCGCCGAGTCCGACCGGGCCGGGCGCCCGGCCGCGTCGGCGTACCCGCTGCGCGGTCGGCGGATCCTCGTCGTCGACGACAACGACACCTCACGCGCGGTGCTCGAGGAGCAGCTGACCGCGTGGCACACCGTGTCCGTGGCGGTCTCCGACGCCACCGCGGCGCTGAGCGAGATGCAGTCCGCGGTCGAGGCCAAGCTCCCGTTCGACGCGGTGGTGCTCGACCTCACCCTCGACGCGACCGACGGGCTCGCCCTGGCCGCGCGGATCCGGGCCGCGGTGCCCTTCGCGCCGCCGATGGTCCTGCTCACCCGCGACCAGGCGGTGTCGCCCTCGCAGACGCGCGCCGCCGGCATCAGCGCCACCCTGACCAAGCCCGTGCGCTACTCCGAGCTGTACGACACCCTGTTGCTCTCGGTGGTCGGTGAGTCGAAGGACCGCCGTACTCGCCACACCCGCCCCGCGCCGCCGCTCGGCGTACGCGTGCTCGTCGTCGAGGACAACGCGGTCAACCAGCTCGTGGCGACCGGCCTGCTCGAGAGCCTCGGCTGCCGGGTGGACGTCGTCGGCAACGGCATGGACGCGGTCGAGCGGCTCCGCGGCGACCACGGCTTCGACGTGGTGCTGATGGACTGCCGGATGCCGATCCTCGACGGCTACGACGCCACCCGCGCCGTGCGCGCCGCCGAGGTGGAGTCCCGCGTGCCGATCATCGCGATGACCGCCTCCGCGCTCGAGGGCGAGCGCGAGC
Organism: Nocardioides szechwanensis; assembly: GCF_900103935.1. Taxonomy (GTDB): domain Bacteria; phylum Actinomycetota; class Actinomycetes; order Propionibacteriales; family Nocardioidaceae; genus Nocardioides; species Nocardioides szechwanensis. The sequence continues at coordinate 23,483 of NZ_FNIC01000002.1, read as the reverse complement.
GCTGCCTCGAGGCCGGCATGGACGACTTCCTGACCAAGCCGGTCGACCCCTCCCAGCTCGCGCGGGCCCTGTTCCGCTGGGTGCCGGCGGCCCGGCCGTCCGACGCCCAGACCGGCAACGGCGGTGACGTGATCCTCGACCCTGAGCGGGTGGCCCTGCTGGGGGAGCTGGTCAAGGACGGCGTCAGCTTCTTCGAGCGCACCCGGACCTCCTTCCTCTCCGGGGTGGACCTGACCCTCGCCGAGATCCGCACCGCCGTCTCCGACGCCAACGCCGAGGCCACCTCGGCCGCCGCACACCAGCTCAAGGGGAGTGCCCTCAACCTCGGCCTGGTCCAGGTCGGCGCCGCCGCCGCGGCCGTCGAGACCTACGCCGGCACCGGGTCCACCGACGGCATCGAGCCGTTGATCTCCGCGCTCGCCTCCGCGGTCGCCGTCGGCGTCGAGGCGCTCAAGGCGGCAAGCCCGGCGGTGCCGGGTTCTTAGCTGTCCGCGACGTGACGTGTGCGGTGCGGCCCGGTGGCTCTTAGGGGAGCCGACCGGTCGCCGGCGCAGTGGCCGCTCCGGCCATCGTCGCCCCTCCGGTGACACGCGAGGCCCCGGGGATCGCCCGGGGCCTCGCGTCAGTCTGCTCGACACATGCTGGTCAATGCGTCACCTGACAGCGAGCACACCACAGAGCACCGGGTCGGTGGCCTCGGCCGGAAGGGACGGGTCGAGCTCGCTCCTACCCGCGCTGCGGAAGTCGTACTTGCCGTTGTTGTTGTAGTCGACGCCGTGGACCACGACGACCGCGTTGCCACGGGAGATGGCGCCGGCCAGCTTGGTGCCGACCTTGATGCGGCGGTCATAGTGGACCTGACCGTTCTCGGCGAGGGGGAAACGGTTGATCGCCAGAGTGCTGTCCGGGGAGGTGTCACCGCGCTTGGTGAGCGAGACCTTCACCGGACCGTAGCCCGGCTGGCCCTCCGCCGTGGTGAGGCGGAAGTCGACGTTCGTGTCGTCGCGGACCGACGGGCACTCGTGCCTGGCCGTGGCGCCGAAGTGGATGTGCTGGGCGTGGGGCATGCCCCGCAGCAGACGGTAGGCGTCGAGGGAGACGTTGAGCGTGCGACCGTCAACCGTCACGGTGGCGCGCCCGCCGCCATCACCGTTGTTGAGCGGCTCCAGGTCTGCCCTGGTCTGGGTGGGCCCCGCCAGGGCGGACCCCACTGACTGCTGTGCGTTGGCGGTCATGCCGACTGCAGCGATCAGACCGACCGACGACAGCAGGACTGCGCCTGCGGCGATCTTCTTACCTTTGGTGACTCGCATTGTGCGCGCTCCGTTCCACCCGCAAGCGCGGGTGTTGTTGGGGGATGCTTGCACTAGGGGTTCGTAACCACCGTCACATCGGATGGGACGGTGGCTAGTCCTTTATCGTCAGCAGCGGACGTACGGCGTGGCGCGCGGAGTGGATGCGGGACTTGACCGTGCCGAGCGGGATGCCGAGAACGGTGGCGATCTCCTGGTAGTCGAGCTGCTGCACGTCGCGCAGCACCAGGGGCTCGACCAGCTCGGGGTGGTCGACGCCGATCACGTCGAGCGCCTCCATGAGGTCGAGGCGGCTGCCGGCGATGACGCTCGTCGTGCGCGGGTCGGGTGTGTGGGGGAGCTCGTCGGTGGGTCGCTCCGCAGCCCGGCGCTTGAGGCTGCGGTAGGTCGAGCGGGCGCTGTTGGAGGCCACCACGTGCAGCCAGGTCGTGAACTTGCTGCGTCCGCCGAAGCTGCCGATCTTGGTCGCGACCAGCATCAGGGCGTCCTGCGTCGCCTCCTCGGCGTCCTCGGGGTAGATCAGCATCCGCCCGCAGATCCGTCGGACGTGCGGCTGGATCTCGGCGAGCAGCTGCTCGAGGGCCTCGCGGTCGCCGGCGGCGGCGCTGACCGCTAGCTCCTCGAGCGTGGGGTCGCCGGGCTCCGAGGTCACCTGCGGCAGACTACCCAGCGTGTCCCTTCCGGAACGGCTCGGTCGTCTCCAGCGAGTCGAGCGCCTCGGGGTGGGTGGGTTCGCGACCGTCTGGCTCTACCACGATGCCGAGCTGCGCTCCGACGTGGCGGTCAAGGCGCTGGCCGAGAACTGGGCCCAGCGCATCGACGTGCGCGAGCGCTTCCTGGAGGAGGCGCGGATCCTGCGCCAGGCAGACTCCGACCACATCGTCCGCGTCTACGACATCGGCGAGGTCGACGGGACGCCGTACTTCGTGATGACGTACGCCGACCTCGGGTCCCTCGCCGACGTCCTGGAGCGCGAGCGGCGGCTGCCGGTGCCGACGGTGCTCGACCTGGTGCGCCAGGCCGGGGCGGGGCTGTCGGTGCTCCACGAGCAGGGCGTCGTCCACCGCGACATCAAGCCGCAGAACCTGTTGCTCCGCAGCGGTGGCAGCGCCGGACCCCGGCTGCTGGTGGCCGACCTCGGTGTCGCCAAGGCGATGCTGCACGCGTCCGGGCTGACCCAGGTGGTCGGGACACCCGCCTACATGGCGCCCGAGCAGGCCACCGGGATCGGCATCGACATCCGGGCCGACGTGCACGCCCTCGGAGCCGTGACCTACCAGATGCTCACCGGTGCACTGGCCCGCGACGGCAGCATCGGCGAGCTCCTGCACGCCACGCTCCCGCCACCGCCGTCCAGCCTGGCCGACCTGCCGAGCGCGGTCGACGACGTGCTGCTGCGCGCCCTCGAGCCCGACCCCGAGGACCGCTGGCCCGACGTGGCGTCGTACGTCGCAGCCCTGCGCGCGGCCCTGCCCAGCCAGACCCCCGGCGTCCAGGACCAGCTCACGCTCTGGCACGTCCCCGACCGCACCGCCGCCGACGGCACCGCCCTGGCTCCCCCGTCCCCGGGACCGCTCTGGCCGACCGTGCTGATCAGCCTGCTGACCTTCGTCGCCGCCTTCGCCCTCGCCTACGTCCTGTTCACCACCCTTCGCTGACTCTCACCGTGGCCGGGGCCCGGCATCGTTCGCCGGCACCGACACGGACGTGATTTGTCGTACGCCGGCACCGAGTCGCAGTGCGTGCGGCGGTGGGAGGCTAGGGTTGCGATGTGAGCCACGCCACCCCTGTGGCTCGCGAGAACCGGAGAGCCACCCACCCGTGTGGCTCGCGACAAGAGAGACACCACCCATGTCTGGATTCCCTTCAGCCGACGTATTCGAGCTCGGCGCGGAGCACGAGCAGGTCGTGTTCGCCAACGACCCCGGCACCGGCCTCAAGGCGATCATCGCCATCCACTCGACGGCCCTCGGTCCCGCCCTCGGCGGCACCCGCTTCTACCCCTACCCCACCACCGCCGACGCGGTCCGAGACGTCCTCGACCTCTCCCGCGGGATGAGCTACAAGGCCGCGCTGGCCGGGCTCGACCTCGGCGGCGGCAAGGCCGTGATCATCGGTGACCCCGCGGCCCTCAAGACCGAGGGCCTGCTGCGTGCCTACGGCCGCTTCGTCCAGTCGCTCAACGGGCGCTACTACACCGCCTGCGACGTGGGCACCTACTCCACCGACATGGACGACATCGCGCGCGAGTGCTCCTACGTCACGGGCCGCACCACCGCCCACGGCGGCGCCGGCGACAGCTCCGTGCTGACGGCGTACGGCGTGTTCCAGGGCATGCGGGCAGCCGCCACCGTCGCGTGGGGCACCGACTCCCTGGCCGGGCGCACCGTCGGCGTCGCCGGAGTCGGCAAGGTCGGCCACCACCTGGTCCGCCACCTCGTCGAGGACGGGGCGCACGTCGTCGTGACCGACCTCTACGAGCCCTCGCTGGAGCGCATCCGTATGGCGTTCCCCGACGTCCGGGTCGCGGCGTCGACCGACGAGATGGTCGCCGGGCCGCTCGACGTCTACGCGCCCTGCGCCATGGGCGGCGCGCTGACCGACGAGGTCGTCGACGTGCTGTCCGCGCGGATCGTCTGCGGTGCCGCCAACAACCAGCTCGCCCACCCGGGGATCGAGAAGTCGCTGGAGGTGCGCGGGATCCTCTACGCGCCCGACTACTGCGTCAACGCCGGCGGCCTGATCCAGGTCGCCGACGAGCTCGAGGGCCGGTCCCTGAGGAGCGAGCGAAGCGAGCGTCTCGAAGGGTTCTCGTTCGAGCGCGCGCAGCAGCGCGCGTCGGGCATCTTCGAGACCACCAAGAGCGTGTTCGCGCTCGCCGAGGCCGACGGCGTGCCGCCGGCGATCGCAGCCGACCGGCTGGCCGAGCGGCGCATGCGCGACGTCGGCCGACTGCGCGGGATCTGGCTCCGCGGCTGATGGGCGACTGAAGGGCGACCGGGAGGTCGCTAGGGGAGGTCAGTCCCGGGAGGGCTCGATGACGTCGGACCACTTCTCGAGCACCTCGGGATCGACCTGCTCTTCCCTGGTGCCACCGTCACCGTGCAGCTCACTGGCGAGCGCCCCGAAGTCCGTCTCGTGCGTCCGGTACTTGAGGTCGCGTGCGACCTTCGTCTGCTTGGCTTTAGCTCGGCCGCGCCCCATAGGGTCAGCCCCCTCGCAAGTCGGCCGGGGCAACCATGGCTCCCGGGCTGTCTCAAAGTTTTCTCGTGACTGCAACGCTACCCGGTGCCTGGGTGTTCCCGCACGTGCGGGGCCGATCCTGGACCGTTTTTCGCGGCAAGCCGTCAGGAAACGGTCACCAGCCGGGGTGCTGGCCCTCCAGGACCACCCGTCCGGACTGCTCGGGGTCGACCGCGACCTCGCCCATGACCCAGGCGCGGATCCCGAAACCGGCGAGCACCTCGATCGCCCGGTCCATCGCCGCGGGCGCGGTGATGGCGACCATCCCCACGCCGCAGTTGAGCGTGGCCTCGAGGTCGGGCTGCGGCACCGCACCGACCCGGCGTACGACGTCGAAGATCGGCTGGGGCGTCCAGGTGCCGCGCTCGAGGGTGGCCATCAGCTCGGCGGGCATGACCCGGGCCAGGTTGGCGGCGAGGCCGCCACCGGTCACGTGCGACATCGCGTGGACCTCGACCTGGTCGGCGAGCGCCAGGCAGGCCTTGGCGTAGATCCGGGTCGGGGTGAGCAGCTCCTCGCCCAGGTTGCCGCCCAGCTCGGGTACGTCGCGGTCGAGCTTCCAACCGGCGGTGTTCAGCAGGACGTGCCGCACCAGGGAGTAGCCGTTGGAGTGCAGCCCGCTGGCCTCCATCGCGATCACGGCGTCGCTCGGGCGCACCCGGCCGGGGCCGAGCAGCCGGTCGGCCTCGACGACGCCCGTGGTGGCGCCGGCGACGTCGTACTCGTCGGGACCGAGGAGCCCCGGGTGCTCGGCGGTCTCGCCGCCCACGAGGGCACAGCCGGCCTCGACGCAGGCCTCGGCGATGCCCTTGACGATCGCGGCGATGCGCTCGGGCACGACCCGGCCGCAGGCGATGTAGTCGGTCATGAACAACGGCTCGGCGCCGCACACCACGAGGTCGTCGACGACCATGCCGACCAGGTCGAAGCCGATCGTGTCGTGGATGTCCATGGCCTGCGCGATCGCGACCTTGGTGCCCACACCGTCGGTGGAGGTCGCCAGCAGCGGCCGCTCGTAGCCCTTGAGCGCGGAGGCGTCGAAGAGCCCGGCGAAGCCGCCCAGGCCTCCGATCATCTCGGGGCGGCGGGCCTTCTCGACCCACCCCTTCATCAACTCGATCGCCTTGTCGGCGGCCTCGATGTTGACGCCGGCCTCGGCGTAGGCGTTGGGGGCCCCAACAGTGGAGTTGTCACTCACGGCGTGGTTGTTCCGATCAGGGGTTGTTGAGGACGGGGAGCGCCTTGCCCAACGTCGGGGAGCTGAGGGTAGCCTCGAGCAGGTGCTTGCCGAGCAGGCTCGCGTCGGGCAGCTCGATGGGGTACTCACCGGTGAAGCAGGCCGTGCAGAGCCGGGTCTTCTCCTGCTTGGTCGAGTCGATCATCCCGTCGAGCGAGATGTAGCCGAGGCTGTCGGCGCCCACGCTGGCGGCGATCTCCTCGGGCGTGAGCCCGTTGGCGATCAGCTCGGCCCGGGTCGCGAAGTCGATGCCGTAGAAGCACGGCCACTTCACCGGCGGGCTGGAGATCCGCACGTGGACCTCCTTGGCGCCGGCCTCGCGCAGCATCCGGACCTGGGCCCGCTGGGTGTTGCCGCGCACGATCGAGTCGTCGACGACCACGATCCGCTTGCCGCGGATCATGTGCTCGAGGGCGTTGAGCTTGAGCCGGATGCCGAGCTGGCGCAGGGTCTGGCTGGGCTGGATGAACGTGCGCCCGACGTAGGCGTTCTTGACGAAGCCCTGGCCGAACGGGATGCCGCTCTCCTCGGCGTAGCCGGCGGCGGCCGGCGTGCCCGACTCGGGCACCGGGATCACCAGGTCGGCGTCGACGGGGAACTGGCGGGCCAGCTCGCGGCCCATCTCGACGCGCGACTCGTGCACGCTGCGACCGGCGATGGTGGCGTCGGGGCGGGCGAGGTAGACGTACTCGAACACGCAGCCCTTGGGCTCCGCGGCCGCGAACGTGCGGGAGCGCAGGCCCTGGTCGTCGATGACGAGCATCTCGCCGGGCTCGACCTCGCGCACGACGCTCGCGCCGATGGTCGCGAGGGCGGCGTCCTCGGAGGCGACCACCCAGCCGCGGTCGAGGCGGCCGAGGACCAGCGGCCGGATGCCCTGCGGGTCGCGGGCTGCGTACAGGGTGTTCTCGTTCATCCAGACGAAGGAGAAGGCGCCCTTCAGGAGCGGGAGTACGTCGAGTGCTCGCTGCTCGAGGGACGTGTCGGGGTGGTGGGCCAGCAGCGCCGTCACCAGGCCGGTGTCGTTGGTCGACGACTCGAGGTTGCGCGCGTGGAGGTCGAGCTCACCGGGGTCGGTGGGCAGGTCGGCGACGAGCTGGGCCAGGTCGTGGGTGTTGATCAGGTTGCCGTTGTGACCCAGCGCGATCGAGCCGTCGGCGGTGGGGCGAAAGGTCGGCTGGGCGTTCTCCCAGTTGCTGGCACCGGTGGTGGAGTAGCGCGCGTGCCCGATCGCGAGGTGTCCGTTGAGGGAGTTGAGAGTGGTCTCGTCGAAGACCTGCGAGACGAGACCCATGTCCTTGTAGACCAGGATCTGGCGGCCGTTGCTGACGGCGATGCCGGCCGACTCCTGGCCGCGGTGCTGGAGCGCGTATAGGCCGAAGTAGGTGAGCTTGGCGACGTCTTCGCCCGGCGCCCAGACGCCGAAGACGCCGCAGGCGTCCTGGGGGCCTTGATCGTGCGGATCGAGCGCCGCGGTCAGCCGGCCGTCTCCGCCTGGGCGCTGGCCACGACTGCTGAGGTAGGGCACGCCATGATTCTAGGAGATGCTCTGCCGAAACGTGGTGTCGGTCGTAGCATGGCGGCCGAAGGTAAAGAGAGTTGCGAGGTGAGATGGCCCCCGAGGCTGACCCGATCGACGGCCGGCCATCCACCGGCCCCGAAAGCTGGTCCGACCCCCTCTCCCGCGAGACCGTCCAGCTCATCGCCGAGGGCGTCACCGAGATGGTCGGCTTCCAGGTCGCCATCATCAGCGTGGTGCGGGGCGAGGCCCTGCGCGCCGTGGCCGTCGCCGGCAGCGACGAGGCCCGCAAGCAGCTGATGGGCTCCGCCACCCCCATGCAGGTCATCCACGACGAGGTGGCCCGCGCCGACGACTGGGGGCGGTTCAAGTTCGTGCCCCACGACCGCGCGGGCGGCAGCGGCGACGACTACGGCTGGGTGCCCGACTTCGTCCCCGAGGAGGGTCCCGATGCCTGGCACCCCCTCGACCTGCTGATCGCGCCGCTCGAGGACGACGCCGGCGCCGTCGTGGGCCTGCTGTCGATCGACCTCCCGGTCAGCGGCCGGCGTCCCGACGTGGGCCAGCGGTCCATGCTGGAGAAGTACGCCGCCCAGGCCGAGCGCGCGGTTCTCGTGGCGCTGGAGCGGCACGCGCTGTCAGAGCAGATCCGGCTGGCCACCACGGCCCGCGAGATCGTGCGCAACGCGAGCGTGCAGCTGCGCATCGACGACCTGCTCATGCAGTGCGGCGCCGCCCTGACGCAGGGCTTCCGTGCCGGCGGCAGCTGGATCCAGACCTTCGACGACGACGTGCTGGGCACCGGTGCGCTGCACAGTGCCCAGGGCGCCGACATCGTCCTTCCCGACGTACTCATCAAGGTCGCGGAGAACGCCGCCCACGACCTGTGGGCGCTTCAGCAGTGGGTGCTCATCGAGCTCGGCCGACCCGTCGAGGTGCTGACCCTCGAACAGTCGGCGCAGATCCACGCGTTCATGGAGCGGATCGGCACCGCCGCGCTCCTGTTCGTGCCGGTCGGGGCCGGGTCGACCTGTGTCGGCAACCTGGTGCTCACCCGGGTCGAGGGCCAGCCGACGTGGTCGACCACCGAGGCCGCCGCGGCGCTCGACATCGGGCACGACCTGGGCCGCGCGATCCTCAACGCGCGCACGTTCGACCGCGAGCACCGCCTGGTCAAGGAGCTGACCGCTCTCGACGTCTACAAGGGCCAGCTGATCGCGACCGTGTCCCACGAGCTCAAGAACCCCCTGACCGCGATCGTCGGCCACCTCGAGATCCTCGAGTCCGCCCCCGAGCTCAGCGACCGCACCCGCCGCTCGCTGTCCGCGATCGACCGCGGCGCCCAACGGCTCCAGCGGGTCATCGACGACCTGCTGCTGCTCTCCAAGATCGGCGACCCGGACAACCCCGTGATCCCGGCGCCGGTCGAGCTCCAACCGATCCTCGAGGACCTCCGCGACCTCACCGCGGTCGCCGCTCAGCGCGCGAAAGTGACGGTCACGCTCGACGTACCCGAGGAGCCGGTGACCGCCCAGGGCGACGGTGAGGAGATCGACCGCGCACTGTCCAACCTGCTCGGCAACGCCGTGAAGTACAGCCGGCCCGACACCACCGTGTCGGTCTCCCTCGAGCGCGACGGTGACGAGGTCGTCGTGGTGTGCCGCGACCAGGGCATCGGCGTCTCGGAGGAGGACCAGCAGCACCTCTTCACGGAGTTCTTCCGCTCCGCCGACCCCGCAGCGCGAGCCCAGTCCGGCACCGGGCTCGGCCTGGCGATCGTCGCCCGGATCGTCGAGCGGCATGGTGGGTCCATCGCCGTCGAGTCCGAGCTCGGCGTCGGCAGCACGTTCACGCTGCGGCTACCGGCGGCCTGAGCGGACTAGCGCCGGCCGGCCGTCACGTGGGCCCGGGCGACCTCGGCCGCCTGGGTGCGGATCTCGGGGATCGCGGTCGACTCCCACAGCACGCCCTTGCGCGGCGGGCCCACGGCGTACAGGCCGGCCACCGGCAGGCCCTGCGGGTCGACCAGCTGGCCGTCGGTGGTGGTGGCGAGGCCGAGGTGGAGCGGGTCGGGCGTGGCCAGGCCGCGCTCGCGCAGCGCGAGCAGGAGCGGGTCGCCGCTGCGCGTGATGTCGGTGGAGGGGCCGGTGCAGTTGACCAGGGCGTCGGCCGGGACGGGCGCACCCAGGCCACCGAGGTGGACCTCGCACCGCGAGCCGCGGTCGACCACCCTGGTGACACCGCCGGACAGGACGCTGAGGCGACCCTCGGCCTGGTAGCCCTCGAGCCGCGCCGCGACCTCGGGCGCCATCCGGTGCCGGCGTACCTCCCAGTGGCGGGCGTGGACGGCCAGGAACCGGCGCCGCTCGTCGAGGTCGAGGCCCTGCCAGAGCGCCTGGGTCTGCCGGCGCAGCCCGTCGACGACGGCCCGCCAGTCGACGCCCTGGGCGTCGGCGGCCGCGACCTGCCGGCGGTAGTGCTCGGCGAGCCCGTCCGCGGTGAGCGGACCCGCAGGTGCGGGCGTCACCCAGGCGGTGGACTGCTGGCCGACGTGAGCGTGCGGGAGCATCCCGTGCCGGCTCGTCATCACCACGCGCCGGCCCGGGTGTTCCTCGAGGAACGTGATGGCCGTGTCGATCGCGGTCAGGCCGGTGCCGACGATCACGGCCGTCGAGTCACCGGGGAGAAGGTGGAGCGCTGAGAGCTCCCACGGGTTGGCGAGGTGCCACGGCGCCGGCGGGAGCGTGTCGCCGTCGACCAGGAGGGCGCGGGGTTCCTGGTTGCCGTAGGCCAGGATCACCGAGTCAGCCGTGGAGCGGGTGTCGACGGTGTGGATCTCGTAGCCACCGCCGGGCAGCGGCACCACGTCGTCGACGCGTCCGGCGCGCACGGTCAGCCGATGGTCAGCCACCGACGCGAGGGTGTCCTGGAGGTAGGCGGCGTAGTCGGCGCGGGGCAGGAAGCCCTGCGGGTCGGCGTCGCGCCCGGTGCGGGCGGCCCACTCCAGCAGGTCGGACGGTACGTCGGGCCAGGCGCTCATGTGCCGCGCGCGGACGTTGAGGAGGTGCCGCGGGTCGGAGGTGCCGTAGGCGATGCCCCGGCCCACGATGCCCGAGGCCTCGTGGATGGTGACCGCGAGACCGGCACCCCCCGGCGCGGTAAGCAGGTTGACCGCGGTCAGGACGCCGCTGGCACCCCCACCGATGATCGCGACCCGGGTCGCGGGCGCGGAGGTCGGAAGGGCAGGAGGACTCGACGGATACAGGATGGCCACGGCCAAAGTCTAGTGGCTCAATCGAGTTGATGCGAAAGCGACACTGTGGAACGGTGCCCCGCCGAGTCGGCGCCAATGCATGCCTGTACGACGCCGAGTCGGCGCCAAGTGCGTGCACAAGCGCCGACTCGGCGGGTTCTGACAGTCAGCCGGCGGCGAGGTTGCGCAGGAGCAGGGCCTCGGCGAGCACGACCCGCTCGAACTCGGCCAGGTGCAGGCCCTCGTTGGCGCCGTGGGCGCGGGTGTCGGGGTCCTCGACGCCGGTCACCAGCACGCTGGCCTCGGGGAACGCGTCGAGGAACTCCGCGATGAAGGGGATCGACCCGCCGACGCCCATGTCGACGGGGGCGACGCCGTTCCAGGCCTCCTCGAACGCGGCGCGGGCGGCGTCGTACGCCGGTCCGGTGGCGTCGATCCGGGTGGCCTCGCCGGTGTCGACGAGCGTCACGGTCAGCTCGGCACCCCACGGGACGTGCGCCTCGAGGTGGGCCTGGAGGCACTTGAGCGCGTTGGCGCAGGTGTCGCCGGGAGCCACGCGCAGGCTGATCTTGGCGCGGGCGGAGGCGACCAGGGTGTTGCTGGCGCCGTCGACCTTGGGCGCGTCGAGGCCGGTGATGGAGAGCGCGGGCTTGGTCCAGAGACGCTCGACGACCGAGCCGGTGCCGATCCACTCGATGCCCGGCACAGCCCCGGACTCTGCCCGGAGGCGCTCCTCGGGGTAGGTCACGTCGGCGGCGGGGGTGGAGACCAGGCCGTCGATGGCGACGTCGCCGGCGTCGTCGTGGAGGCTCGCGATCAGGCGGCTGAGCGCGATCAGCGAGTCGGGGACCAGCCCGCCCCACATGCCGGAGTGGACCGCGTGGGTGAGCGTGCGCACCTCGACGTCGACGCGGACCAGGCCGCGCAGGCTGGTGGTGAGGGCGGGCTCGCCGATGTCCCAGTTGCCGGAGTCGGCGATCACGATCACGTCGGCCCGCAGCTTGTCGTGGTGCTCCTTGAGCAGGGCGGGCAGGGTGTCGGAGCCGACCTCCTCCTCACCCTCGATGAACATCGTGACGCTAACCGGGAGGTCGTCGCCGAAGACCCGCAGGGCGCCGAGGTGGGCGGCGATGCCGGCCTTGTCATCGGCGGCCCCGCGTCCGTAGAGCCTGGCCCCCGCCGGCGTCATGCGCTCCGTCGGCTCCCACGGCGGCGAGTCCCACTCGCCGTGGTCGTTCTCGGGCTGGACGTCGTGGTGGGCGTAGAGCAGGACGGTCGGCGCACCCTCGGGCCCGCTCTTGTGCGCGATCACCGCCGGGGCGGTGCCGTCCGCGGCCGCGCTCACGATCTCGACGGTGTCGAAGTTCTCCGCACGGAACAGCTCGGCGACCGCCTCTGCACTGCGCTGCACCTCGGACGCACGGGCCGGGTCGGCACTGACCGACTGGATCCGGACCAGGTCCTCGAGGTCCTTGCGGATCTGCGGGAGCAGCTCGGTCACCTTCGCGCGGATGTCGTCACTCATGCCAGCCAACCTACTCAGCCGGAAAGTACGGAACGCAATCGACCTCGATCGGGGGTCTGGAGGTCGATTTCGTTCCGTACTACCCCAGTGGGAGGTAGAGCGAGAGGTCGGCGCGCTCACCGCTGGCCCGGACCCGGCCGGCGGCATCGGCGTCGGACCAGGTGAGCGCACCGGAGGCGAGGGCCACCCAGGTGGCGGCGTCCATCTCGATGACGGCGGGCGGGGTGCCGCGCGTGTGGCGCACGCCGGGGATCACCTGGACCGCGGCGTACGGCGGGACGCGCACCTCGACCGAGTGGCCGGGCGCCCGCTGCTCGAGCACCGCCAGGTAGTGCTTGGTCAGCGCGCGCCAGTCGTCGGACTCGACGGCGGCGGCGAGGGCGTCCGGCGGGAGGACCTTGAGCCGCGGCGCCATCAGGGCTCCGTCACGTCGGGGTAGGGCTGGAGCACCGAGTAGAGGAGATAGGTACGTCGGTCCGGCGCGGCGTCGGCGCGGGTGCGCTCGTACCACTCCTCCACCAGGCCCTGGAGCGCGACGCTGAGCTCGCGCGCCTCGTCCTTGGTCAGCTTGAGCGCGTTCTCACTGGTGGAGCGATAGGCCTCCGGTGACTTCTCGGCGGACAGCGCCGTGTCGACGATGTGGTGGCCCCAGCTCTGCGCCGAGCGCCGGAACACGCCCGCGGCAGCCTTGCCCCCGGGCGCGTCCTCGATCGCGCCGAGGTTGACGTCGAGGTCGGCACCGGCCGAGACCCTCCACACCCGGTCACGCCTGTCGCGCGCGGCCGCTGCGTCCTCCTCGATCAGGCCGTACTTCGCCAGCTGCCGCAGGTGGAAGCTCGCGCGGTTGGCGGGGATGCCCAGCTCCCGGGCGATGTCGGCCGCGCGCATCGGACCGCCCGCTCCCAGCTCGCCGAGGATCCGGTTGCGGGTCGGGTGGGCGATCGCGCGCAGCACGGTCGGGTCGTGCACCTGCCTGTCGGACATGCCGCCACCCTAGCAAGTTCCGCACGTTCTATTGCGCAACATATGTTGCGCATGTAAGGCTGCGGATATGACCAGCTACCGCGCGCTCGCCCGCAACCGCGACTTCACTCACCTCTGGATCGGTCAGACCGTGAGCGAGCTGGGCAGCCAGATCAGCATGTTCGTCTTCCCCCTGGTCGCCTACGCGATCAGTGGCTCGGCCCTCCACGCGGCCGCCGCCGAGGCCCTCTACCTGGGCGGCTTCGCCGCGACCCTGCTGCCCGCGGGCGTGCTCGCCGACCGCGTCGACCGGCGCCGCCTGATGCGCGGCGCCAGCGCCGCCGGCGTGCTGCTCTACGTCTCGCTCACCGTCGCCGGCGCGCTCGGCACGATCGCGCTCCCCCACCTGCTCGCAGTCGCGCTGCTCACCGGCGCGGCCGCGGGCCTGTTCGCGCCGTCGGAGATGGCGGCGGTGCGGGCCCTCGTACCGACCGACGACCTGCCCACCGCCCTGTCCCAGAACCAGGCCCGCCAGCACGTCGCCGGCCTGGTCGGCGCCCCGATCGGCGGCCTGCTCTTCGCGGTGACGCGGTGGCTGCCGTTCGCGGTCGACGCCGTCACCTTCGCGGTGTCGTGGGTGCTGCTCGGCCGGATCAAGGCCGACCTCAGCCCCCCGGCGTACGACGGTCCGCGGCGACGCGTCGGCCAGGACCTGAAAGAGGGGATCGGGTTCATCGTGCGACACCCGTTCTTCCGGGTGCTGACGGTGTGGGGCGCGCTGTCCAACCTCGCGGTCAACGCACTGTTCTTCGTGGCGATCCTGCGGCTGATCCAGGGCGGTTTCGAGCCGGTGGCGATCGCCCTGGTCTCCACCGCGGCCGGCGCCTGCGGCATCCTCGGCGCCCTTGCCGCGCCGTGGCTGATCGAGCGGACGCCGACCGGTCGGCTCACGGTGGTGATCGCCTGGAGCTTCGTGCCGCTCAGCGTCCCGATGATCTTCTGGAACCACCCGGCCGTCGTCGCGGCCGCGCTGTCCGCGGGCGTCTTCCTCAACCCCGCCGGCAACGCGGGCATCCAGTCCTACCGGCTCTCGATCACCCCGCCGGACCTGCTCGGCCGCGTGCAGTCGGCCTCGCAGTTCGTGGGCATGTCGGCGATGCCGCTGGCACCCGTAGTCGCCGGGCTCACGCTGTCGCTGTGGGGCGGCCAGGTGGCGGTCGCGGCGATCACCGGGCTGTGCGCGCTCGTGGCGCTCGTGCCGACGTCGAGCCGCGCGGTGCGGTCGGTGCCCCGACCGTCGGAGTGGCCGTCGGAGTGGGCCGGGTCAGCCGACAGCGCGCCCGAAGCACTCACTGACGCGCGCGACCTCGACCCTGAGCTCGTCGGGTGACAGCACCTCGAAGTCGACGCCGACCTGCGCGAGCACCATCACCGGCCACTGCGGGTCGTCGACGCTCATCGCGAGCAGGCAGCCACCGGCGTACTGCTGCCCCTCGACGGCGCGCCCCGCTGGCTCCAGGTCGCCGCCGACCTCAACCCGCTGGCCTACGTCGTCGACGCCGAGCGCGCCCTCTACGCCGGCATGTTCTCCGCCGACACGATCGGCTATGGGTTCCTCGGTGCCGCCGTCGTCGCCGCCACCGGGATCTCCGTCGGCCTCAAGGCGATGCGCTCCTCCAGCTGACCCACCCGAAGTCACCGTTGACCCGCCCGAAACTTTCGGGCGGGTCAACGTGTTCTGCGGTCAGTTTGCGACGGGTCAGCGTTCTAGGCTGCCGAGCGTGACCAGGGATCTGCACGAACCGCTCGAGGCGGGGCCGGTGCGCACGACGGTGACGCTGCTGCAGGACCGGATCGCGGCACGGTTCCCGGAGCGGGGGCTGCGCAAGGTGGCCGGGGACCTGCTGATCCTCATCGACGAGGTCGAGTCCGGAGCGGGCGCGACCCAGGGCCGGATCCGCGCGGCCCGGGTCGCATCGCGCGTCGTGATGGCGGTGATCCTGACCGGCACCGTGGTCGCGCTCGTCCTCGCGGTGGACGACACTCTGCGCGCCGACGGGCGGATCAACAGCTCGCTCGACGTACTGCCCCTGATCGAGACGCTGATCAACGACCTGGTGTTCGCGGGCATCGCGGTCTACTTCCTCTGGAGCTTCCCCGAGCGGCTCCAGCGCGGCCGCACCCTGGCCCTGCTGCACCAGCTCCGCTCGACGGCGCACATCATCGACATGCACCAGCTCACCAAGGACCCCGAGCAGCTGCGGCCGTCGTTCACGCCGACGTCGGTGAGCCAGCCGCTCGAGCTGACCCGCGACGAGATGGAGCGCTACCTCGACTACTGCTCCGAGCTGCTGAGCCTCGTCGGCAAGACCGCGGCGCTCTGCGCCGAGGAGTCGCGCGACGCGGTCGTGCTCGACACGGTCAACTCCATCGAGGAGCTCACCACCGGGATGTCGCGCAAGATCTGGCAGAAGATCTCGACCCTGCCGCCCTCCTGAGCCTGGATGAGCCTCACGCGACCGTGTCGAGGATCCCGAGGATCCGCGTCCACGCGGCCGAGGTCGGGTCGATCACCACGAAGTGGTCGCCCTCGACCTCGACCAGCTCGGCGCGGTCCCCCGCCGCGAGCGCCTGCTCGACGTACGACGCTGACTGGCTCGGCGGCACGATCGCGTCGTCGACGCCGTGCACGCACCACAGCGGTACGCCGGCGGGCAGCTGCCGGACCGGGTCGTAGCGGTCGTCGGCGTCGGTCGGCTCGTGCCCGAGCAGCGCCTGCACCGCACCCCCGCCCAGGCTGTCGTCCGCGGCAGACCGCAGGTCGAGCACGCCCGCCTGCGACACGACGGCGGTGACCGGCACCCGCTCCGGCCACGCCTGGTCGCGGCCCCGGGTCGCGGCCCACGCGGCAAGGTGGCCGCCCGCGGAGTGGCCCAGCGTGACGACGGTCGAGGTGTCCAGGTCGAGGTCGGCGAGAAGGTCGATGCCGGCCGCCACGTCGTCAAAGGTCTCGGGCGCACCGCCGCCGTTGCCCACGCGCCGGTACTCCAGGTTCCACGCGGCCCAGCCCTCCGCCGCCAGGCTGGTGGCCAGCGGCCGCCCCAGCGACGCGTCGTATGCCGACTTCCAGAAACCGCCGTGGATCACCACGACCACGCCTCGTGGGGTGCCCTCGGGCAGGTACAGCTCGCCGTACTGGCTCGGGTCGTCGCCATAGTCGATGCGTCCCTCGCCGGGACCGTCGGGCTTCCTCACGGGGGCATCCTTCCCGCACGCGGCCAGCAGCGCACCCACCGCGCCGAGCGCGGGCAGGGCGAGCAAGGTGCGGCGGTGCATCGACGCATCCCTTCTCGCGTTCTATCGTCGGCAGGCATGAGCTCGGACTCCGAGGCCGAACGCCGCGCCCATCGCCACATCCTGCACTTCAACGCCGCGGTCACCAACGGTGACTGGGAGGCGTTCAGCGAGTGGTTCGCTCCCGACGCCGCGATGGATTTCGTCGGTGTCCCCGTCCCGCCGCTGCGCGGGCGGTTGGCGATCCTCGATGCGTACGTCGCCGACCCACCCGCCGACACCATGCTGCTGCTCGACGCCACCGAGCGCGACGGCACCGACGTGGTGCGTTTCGAGTGGCACCGGGGCGGCACCGGCGTGATGCAACTGACCTGGGACGGCGACCTGGTCGAGCACCTCACGATCGAGCTCGACTGAGCTGGGTGCGAAGCGTCAACGCTCAGGACGGATGAGGACCTCGAAGCTGAGCGCGTCACTCGCGGCGTCGAACCGACCGATGCGATGGAAGCCCAAGTCCTCCACGGTGCGCAGGGCACGCGCATTGAAGGTCGCCACGGTCACGCGAAACGCCTGGGGCGCGAAGTGTGCTCGACCGAAGGCCAACCCCGCTGAGATGGCCTGCCTCCCGTGCCCCTGTCCCACCAGCTGAGGGTGCAGCCCTCCCCCGGTATCCAGTGCCTGGTCGTCGTAGTCCCAGCCCGGCACCTGCCCGTCGGGGCCGAACGAGCGGAAGCCGATCAGTCGTTCACCCGCGAGCAGGGCATGGAAGCCCGACTCCGGTTGCAGCAACCACTCCGGGTCCGCCTCGTTCATGTCGTAGCAGGCGTAGGGCGGGGCGTAGCGCCACGTGCAGACGTCGACCGCGTGCTCTCGCCTCAGCGGGGCGACCTGCATGGCTGGGAGGGACCCAAGACCCGGGCTCAGGCTCATGTCCTCAACCTAGAACCTCCGTTCAGGTGACTCAGTCGAAGCGGCCCTGCCGGCCCTTCTTGATCTCGCCGCGGCGCTTCTTCGCGCCGAGGCGCCGCTCCTTGGAGCCCCGCGTCGGTCGTGTCGCCCGCCGCATTGGTGATGGCGGCAGCGCGGCGTCGCGCAGCAGCGACGCGAGCCGCTCGCGGGCGGCGCGGCGGTTGGCGAGCTGCGTGCGGTGCTCGCTCGCGGTCACCGTCACGACGCCGTCGACCAGCCGGGAGGCGAGCCGCGACAGCATCCGCTCCTGGAGGTACGCCGGCAGCGACGGCGACGCGCCCAGGTCGAAGGACAGCTCGACGCGGGTGTCCGCGGTGTTGACGCCCTGACCGCCCGGCCCCGACGAGCGCGAGAAGCGCTCGGAGAGCTCGGCCGCCGGGATGACCAGCGACCGCGAGACGACCAGGTCGTCAGCCAAGGGCTGCCGGCAGGGTCGCCGACCAGGCGTCGCGGATCTCGCTCAACGACAGCGCGAACTGCCCCTCGACCACCAGCTCGGTGCCGCCGGTGCGACCCAGCTCCGTCAGCGGTACGCCGTGGCGCGCGGCGAGAGACGTAAGCCGGTCGGCGTCGCCGTCCGGCACGGTCACGAGGACCCGGGCCGCCGACTCGGAGAAGAGCCCCACGAACGCGTCGTCGGTCAGCGTGACGGTGACCCCGACGTCGTGCTGGAGCGAGGCCTCGACGAGCGCCTGCGCCAGGCCGCCGTCGGACAGGTCGTGCGCGCTGGTCACCAGGCCGACGGCCTCGTGCAAGAGCTCGGCCAGCGACTTCTCGCACGCGAGGTCGACCTTCGGCGGCAGCCCGCCGAGGTGGCGGTGCACAACGTGCGCCCACTCGGAGCCGGACAGCTCCTCGCGGGTCTCGCCGAGCAGGAAGACCCGCTCGTCGGCGGCCTCGAACGCCGACGGCGTACGGCGGGTGACGTCCTGGATCACGCCGAGCACTGCGACGACCGGCGTCGGCAGGATCGCCGTCTCGCCGGTCTGGTTGTAGAGGCTGACGTTGCCGCCGGTCACCGGGATGCCCAGCTCGAGGCAGCCGTCCTTGAGGCCACGGCAGGCCTCCGCGAACTGCCACATGACCGCGGGGTCCTCGGGCGAGCCGAAGTTGAGGCAGTCGGAGATCGCCAGCGGGACGGCGCCGCTGGTCGCAACGTTGCGGTAGGACTCCGCGAGCGCCAGCTGCGCGCCGGCGTACGGGTCCAGGCGCGCGAAGCGGCCGTTGCAGTCGGTCGAGACCGCGACCCCGAGGTTGGTCTCCTCGTCGATCCGGATCATCCCGCTGTCGCTGGGCTGGGCGAGGACGGTGTTGCCGCGCACGTAGCGGTCGTACTGGTCGGTGACCCACGACTTGTCGCACAGGTTGGGCGAGGCGACCAGCCGCAGCAGGGTCGCCGCGAGCTCGTCGCCCGTGGCCGGCCGCATCAGGGCCTCGGCGACGTCACCCTGGAGCAGGTCCTGGGAGTCGGGCCGCGCGAACGGCCGCTGGTAGGTGGGGCCGTCGTGGGCGACGGAGCGCGGGGGTACGTCGACGACCCGCTCGCCGTGCCAGTCGATCTGGAGCCGGCCGGTGTCGGTGACCTCGCCGACGACGGTGGCGTCGACCTCCCACTTGGCGCAGATCGCGAGGAACGCGGCGACGTCGTCGGGCTCGACGACGGCCATCATGCGCTCCTGCGACTCGCTCATCAGGATCTCTTCCGGCGCGAGCGTCGAGTCGCGCAGGGGGACCCGGTCGAGCTCGACGTACATGCCGCCGTCACCGGCCGAGGCCAGCTCGGAGGTGGCGCACGAGAGACCGGCGCCGCCGAGGTCCTGGATGCCGGCCACCAGGCCGGCCGCGAAGATCTCGAGAGTGCACTCGATGAGCAGCTTCTCCATGAAGGGGTCGCCGACCTGGACGCTGGGCCGCTTGGCGGGGCCGGTGTCCTCGAACGTCTCCGACGCGAGGATGCTCACGCCGCCGATGCCGTCGCCGCCGGTCTTGGCGCCGTAGAGGATCACCTGGTTGCCCGCGCCGGACGCCTTGGCGAGGTGGAGGTCCTCGTGGCGGAGCACGCCGACGCACAGGGCGTTGACCAGCGGGTTGCCGAGGTAGGTCTCGTCGAAGACGACCTCGCCGCCGATGTTGGGCAGGCCCAGGCAGTTGCCGTAGCCACCGACGCCGGCCACGACCCCGGGCAGCACGCGGTGGGTGTCATCGGCGTCGAGCGGGCCGAAGCGCAGCGGGTCCATCACGGCGACCGGCCGGGCGCCCATCGCGAGGATGTCGCGCACGATGCCGCCGACACCGGTCGCGGCGCCCTGGTAGGGCTCGACGTACGACGGGTGGTTGTGCGACTCGATCTTGAACGTGACGGCGTAACCCTGGCCGACGTCGATCACGCCGGCGTTCTCGCCGATGCCGGCCAGCATCTTGCCGATCGGCGTCTCTTGGGGGATCTCGGAGAACTGCTTGAGGTGCACCTTGGAGCTCTTGTAGGAGCAGTGCTCGCTCCACATGACGGAGTACATCGCCAGCTCGGCGCTCGTCGGCCGACGGCCCAGGATCTGGCGGATCTCGGCGTACTCGTCGGCCTTGAGCCCCAGGTCGCTCCAGGGCTGCTCGCGCCCGGGGTCGTCGGCGGCGACGGAGACGGTGTCGAGCAGAGGGAGGCGGGTCTCGGGCACGGCGTCAATCTACCGGCGTGCCCGTCTGCTCAGCGCAGCAGTCCGTCGGCGACGACCGCGAGCAACGGGCGTACGACGGTCGGGTCCAGGTCACCCTGGTCAGCCACGGTCGCCACACCGCCGACCAGGCGCACCATCTGCACCGAGTCGACGCCGTCGCGCAGGGCACCCTCCTGTCGGAGGCGCTCGACCACCTGGTCGTTGGCCCGCGTGAGGACCTGGCACTTGGTGGCGATCGGGGAGTCGGAGTTGCCCATCGCGGAGGTGATCTTGGCGGGTCCGCCCTTGTGCAGGCTGATCAGCGCGACGTAGGTCTCGAACCACGCCAGCAGCACCTCGCGCGGCGTTCCCTCGCGGACGAGCGCCTTGGCGGCGCCCTCCTCGACCCGGTCGACCCAGCTCTGCATGATCGCGTCGATGAGGTTCTCGCGCTGGGGGAAGTGTCGGTAGAGCGTGCCGGGACCGACGCCCGCGCGCTTGGCCACCAGGTCGAGCGAGGCGTCGTACCCCTGCTCGCGGAAGACCTCACGGGCGACCTCGACGATGCGGTCGTAGTTGCGCTTCGCATCGGCTCGCACGAGAAAGTTCCTTCCAGGTCTTGCGTAAGCGGAGAGTGTCTCCGTATGGTGGTGGAGCCAACCGGAGTCGATCTCCACATCTAGCGTACACCGCTTACTCAGCCAGAACAGGACTCACCCAATGTCCGTCGACACGTCCTCACCCACCGTCACTGGATCCACCACCGAGCTCCCCACCGAGCTCCCCACCGACCTCCCGCCCGACGCCACGAGGGCCGCGACCGGGATCGCGATCGTGCTCGTCGCCCAGCTGATGCTGGTGCTCGACGCCACCGTCGTGAACGTCGCGCTCCCGCGCATCGACGCCGACCTCGGCTTCGGCCCGGCGTCCCTCTCGTGGGTGCTCAACGCCTACACGCTCGCGTTCGGCGGGCTCCTTCTGCTGGGCGGCCGTCTCGGCGACGTCCGCGGCCGGCTGCGGCTCTTCGAGGTCGGGCTCACGCTCTTCACCGTGGCCTCCCTGCTCGGCGGGCTGGCCCAGACGCCGGGTCAGCTGGTCGCGGCGCGCGCGGCCCAGGGCGTCGGCGCGGCGCTCGCCGCCCCCAGCGTCCTGGCGCTCCTCACGACCAGCGCCCCCGACGAGGCGGCGCGCAACCGCGCCCTGGCCCTCTTCGCCGCGGTCTCGTCCGGCGGGGCCTCGCTCGGCCTGCTGCTCGGCGGACTGGTGACCGACATCGGGTCCTGGCGCTGGACCCTGTTCATCAACGTGCCGATCGGCCTGGTCGTGCTCGCGCTCGCCCGGCGCTTCGTCACCGAGACCCCGCGCCGCCCCGGACGGTTCGACATCGTCGGCGCCGTCACCGCCACCCTCGGTGCCGTCTCGCTGGTCTGGGCCCTGATCGGTACGCCGGACCACGGCTGGACCTCGGCGCGCACGCTCGGCGGGTTCGCGATCGGCGCCCTGCTGCTCGTCGTACTCGCCCTCACCGAGCGCCGGGTCGCCCACCCGATGATCCAGCCGCACCTGCTGCGCAACCGGCGCCGCGTCGCCGCCCTCTCGGTGATGGCGCTGATGGTGGGCGGGCAGCTGTCGATGTTCTTCCTGGTCGTCCAGTACATCCAGGGCGTCCTGGGCTTCGGCCCGCTCGCCTCCGGCTTCGCCTTCCTCCCGCTGAGCCTCGGCATCTTCGCGGTGTCGCGGTTCACCCCCCGGCTGATGGCGCGCTTCGGCGCCCGGGCGCTGGTCATGACCGGCACGTTCGGCCTCACGACCAGCTTCGTGCTGCTCAGCCAGGTCGCGGCCGACAGCTCCTACGCCGGCGCCGTACTCCTGCCGATGCTGCTCAACGGGCTCTCGGCCGGCCTGGTGTTCATGCCGGTGACCGCGATCGCCCTGGCGGACGTCGAGCCCGAGCACGCCGGTGCCGCCTCCGGGCTGCTCCAGACCACGCAGCAGCTCGGCAGTGCGGTGGGCGTCGCGGTGATCGTGTCGGTCTACGCGGCCGGCGCCGTACCCGGCGAGTTCCTGCCGGGAGCCCGCGAGGCCTTCCTGACGTCGGCGAGCTTCGCGGCGCTCGCGTTCGTCATCGCCGCCGGGGTGCTGCCCCGGCTACGCGGCGCTCGGGCCCGAGAGGTCTAGCGCGACCCAGTGGTCGCGCTGCCAGCGCCAGTGGCCGTCCGGCGTCACCAGCGGTGGACCTCCCAGACTCGGGTCCAGGTGGAACAGCGGCGTCATGCCGAGCACCGGCGGGTCGTTCCAGATGGTGTTCATGTCTCTCCCCCCGGGTCCGGCCCCCCGCCGTCCCCTGATCCGAGAGTCCTCCCCGAAGGGGCGTGACGGAAGTGGTTTGTGGGAAATCGGCCCGTTCGGTCTAGCCCGGGGTAGTCCGAACGGGCCAGACCGAGCGGGCTACCTGAGCGAGACCGCCTTGCAGTAGGCGGAGTGATCGGGGACCTGGCGCGTGACGTTCACGTTCTTGATCTTCTTCTGCTTCGTCACCATGCCGGTGCCTCCTGCGGCCTTCTTGCCCGCCTGGGCCAGGGAGTAGAAGAACCGAAGCACCTTGTCCTCATGGGAGTGGTAGTTGTAGGCGAACTGCCCCACCGCCCCGCCCCGTTGAGGCGACTCCAGTCGCCGTCGGCGCCCACTGCCGCTCCCAAGAGGTGCACCTCCCGCACCGCGCCGGCCGACGGGGGAGAAGTCGATAACAGTCTTCGGCACGAGGTTAAGAATGCCGCTGTGCGCGGGATTGTCTGGAGCTCGGTCGCCTATTCGCGTCTGGTGAAGGTGATCTTGCCGCCGGGACGATGGGTGAGGTCGTAGTCCTGCTGGTGGGCGAGGGTGTGGTGTCTCGGGCAGAGGAGCACGCCGCCTTTCACGGACGTGCCGCCGCCCTTCGCCCACTGGACCAGGTGGTGGGCGTGGCAGGCTGCGGTGGGTCTCTCGCAGCCGTGAGCGGCGCAGCCTTTGTCGCGCACGGCCATGGCGATGCGTTGGGCCTTGGTGTGGAAGCGGCGCCTGCGGCCGGCGTCGAGGACTTCGCTCTTGCCGCTGAGGACGGCGGGGATGACGCCGGCGTCGCAGGCGATCTTGCGGGCGAGGCCGGGGCTGATCCTGGTGCCGGTGTCGAGCTGGGCCGCCTTGAGTCCGCCGAGGAGGGTTTCGAGGGTCATCGTGACGACCACGGTCGCGCTGACACCACCGGCTTCGGGGAGCTGCTCGGTGGGGTAGCGGCGGATGTACTCGCTGAACGCCAGCCCCATGCCGTGGGGGGAGAGCCCTTCGCCGCCGGCCCTGGGTGACGCCAGGGCCTGGAGGGCTTTGCGGAACATGTCGGCCTCGGCGGTGCCGAGGGTGAACCGGCCGTGGGTCTGGCCGTGGCCGTCGTCGTGCATGGTCAGCCGGGCGGCCTGCTCTGCCTTCTTCTCTTCGGCGGCGAGCTGTCTGGCTTCTTCGGCCTCGCCGATCTCGGGGGCG
>NZ_FNIC01000012.1 GCF_900103935.1 Nocardioides szechwanensis | reverse complement strand
GGCCTCGAGGAAAGCGGGCTTGGTGCCGTGGTCCAGGGTCCGCCACAGCCGCCGTCCACGTCCCTGGTCATAGCGCCGGGACCGACGCCGGCACCGACCGCAACGGTTCTTCTGACGCGCCATCGGTCGGACACTGACCACGACCCGGCCACCGTGACCCGGCTCGACTCGAACGTCCTCGATCGCGGTGTCTTCAAGTCCGAGCAGGGGTCGCCATAGGGTGAGCGCAGACACGCCGTTCTCCTTCGCCAGGTAACTGTTCCTCAACAGCTCAGAAACCTAGCCAGAGAACGGCGTGTCCTACGTCAACTGCTCAACCCCACCCACACATCCGTCACAAGAGCCAAACTTTCGGGCGGGTCAACGTGATTTTCGGTCAGTTTGTGACGGGTCAACCGGTCAGACGACGGCGAGCGGGAGCAGGCTGCGGCCGGTGGGGCCGATCTGGATCTCGGTGTTCATCTCCGGGCAGACGCCGCAGTCGTAGCAGGGGGTCCAGCGGCAGTCCTCGACGTCGGTGGCGTCGGGGTTGAGGGCGTCCTCCCAGTCGGCCCACAGCCAGTCCTTGTCGAGGCCCGAGTCGAGGTGGTCCCACGGGAGCACCTCGTCGTAGTCGCGCGCACGGGTGGTGTACCAGCCGAGGTCGACGCCGGTGCCGGCCAGTGCGGTGGCGCACGACTCGGCCCAACGGTCGTAGGAGAAGTGCTCGCTCCAGCCGTCGAAGCGGCCGCCGTCGCGCCAGACCTGCTCGATGACGGCACCGACGCGGCGGTCGCCGCGGCTGAGCAGTCCTTCGATCGTGCCCGGCTTGCCGTCGTGGTAGCGGAAGCCGATGGCGCGGCCGTACAACTTGTCGTCACGCACCGCGTCGCGCAGCTTCTTCAGCCGCGCGTCGGTGGTCTCGGCGTCGAGCTGGGCGGCCCACTGGAACGGCGTGTGCGGCTTGGGCACGAACCCGCCGATCGACACCGTGCACCGGATGTCGTTGCGCCCGGAGACCTCGCGGCCCTTGGCGATCACCTTCTTGGCGAGGTCGGCGATCTCCATGACGTCCTCGTCGGTCTCGGTCGGGAGGCCGCACATGAAGTAGAGCTTCACCTGCCGCCAGCCGTGCGAGTACGCCGCCGCGACGGTGCGGATCAGGTCCTCCTCGGTGACCATCTTGTTGATCACCTTGCGCAGCCGCTCGCTGCCGCCCTCGGGCGCGAAGGTCAGGCCCGAGCGGCGGCCGTTGCGGGAGAACTCGTTGGCCAGGTTGATGTTGAACGCGTCGACGCGGGTGCTCGGCAGCGACAACGAGACGTTGGTGCCTTCGTAGCGGTCGGCCAGCTGCTTGGCGACCTCGCCGATCTCGGTGTGGTCGGCGCTCGACAGCGAGAGCAGGCCGACCTCCTCGAAGCCGGACTTGCGGATGCCGTTCTCGACCATCGCGCCGATGGTCTCGATGGAGCGCTCACGCACGGGCCGGGTGATCATCCCGGCCTGGCAGAACCGGCAGCCGCGCGTGCAGCCACGGAAGATCTCGACCGAGAACCTCTCGTGCACGGTCTCGGCGAGGGGCACCAGCGGCTTGGCGGGGTAGGGCCAGGCGTCGAGGTCCATCAGGGTGTGCTTGGTGACCCGGAAGGGGATGCCCGGCCGGTTGGGCACGACGGCCTCGATCGTGCCGTCGGCGCCGTAGGTGACGTCGTAGAACTTCGGGACGTAGATGTTGCCCGTGACGGCGAGCCGGCGCAGCAGCTCGTCCCTCCCACCGGGACATCCCTCGGTCTTCCACTCGCGCACGACCTCGGAGATCGCGAGGACGACCTCCTCGCCGTCGCCGAGCACGGCCGCGTCGATGAAGGTGGCGATCGGCTCGGGGTTGAACGCGGCGTGGCCGCCGGCCAGCACGATCGGGTCGTCGTCGGTGCGGTCGACCGCGTGCATCGGGATGCCGGCGAGGTCGAGGGCGTTGAGCATGTTGGTGTAGCCCAGCTCGGTCGAGAAGCTGAGGCCGAAGACGTCGAAGTCACGCACCGGGCGGTGTGCGTCGACGGTGAACTGCGGGATCGGGCCCTGCGCGTCACCGGTGCGCATCACCTGCTCCATGTCGGGCCACACCGAGTAGGTGCGCTCCGCGACGATCCAGTCGCACTCGTTGAGCACCTCGTAGAGGATCTGGACGCCCTGGTTGGGCAGCCCGACCTCGTAGGCGTCGGGATACATCAGGGCCCAGCGCACCGTCGGCCCGTCGGGCGCGCAGTGCCAGTCCTTGACGGTGGAGTTGAGCTCGCCGCCGACGTACTGGATCGGCTTCTGGACCGAGGACAGCCGGGGCTCGAGCCGCGGGAACACCGAGGCCGGGGTCGGGCGGTCGAGCTCGAGTCGTTGACCGGTGACGGGCACGGAGGAACCTCAAGGAGTCGGGAGCGGGGACCCTCAAGAGTACGTCGGGGCGCAGGCACGCGACGAACTCGGCGACCGGCGGTCGCGGCGTTTCACGGGAGGCTCGCCTGGGCAGGCTGAGCGAGTCCCGCTCCACCGAGCACGACGACGCGGGACCCCCCGACCTACGACTGACCTACGACTCCCCGACCGACCTGCCCGAAAGGCTCTCGAATGGCAACCCCAGCCCAGCTCGCGGTGGACCTCCACCATCTCTGGTTCACCGCCAAGTCGCTGCGCGAGATGGGCACTGCCCACACCGGCGCCGCGGGCATCGTGGACGGCTGCAACCCGAGCTCGGCGCTGTCCCGTCCGGCGAGCATCGGCCTCGGGAGCAACGGCTTCTACGACGACTGGTCCGCGCTCAAGGAGCAGGTCATCGGCGTCCTGAACACCAACGGCAGCAGCCTCAACGACACCGGGGACGCCCTCGACGTCTGCGTGAAGACCTACACCGACACCGACACCGCCGTGCAGACCGAGCTCGACGCCCTGAAGGCGACCATCCCCTATGAGTGACAACTACGGCGACATCCGCTCCGAGGCGAAGGCCCTCGTCGAGAAGTTCGTCGAGCTCGAGGTCGAGCACCAGGCGATGCTGGCGTTCAACCGCGCGCTCGCGGAGAGCGGCGACCTCGACGACATCCACAGCTGGACCAACGAGAAGAAGGCGTTGGAGCTCCAGGTCTACAGCGACCAGTGGCGCGGGGAGATCGCGTCGTGGTTCGCCGACATCACCGAGATGTTCGACGACCTCGCCGACCTCCCCGACCCCGCGCCGCTGCGCTCCGAGGCGGAGGGCCTGTACGGCGCGCTCGCGCTGCTGGCCGGTCCCAGCGGACACACCGACATCGCCGACGGCACGGTGCACGGCCCGGCTGAGGCATTCGAAAAGCTGTCGGCCATCCCCACCATGCTGGTCGACTGGGAGGGCCACGCCGCGGAGGCGTTCAAGCTCAACTTCATCCCGCCGCTCGAGCGCGTCGCCTTCCACGAGTTCGAGGCGGTGGTCAGCCTGCGCTCGCCGCTGATCGCGGCCGCCTACATGTGGGAGAAGGCCCGCGAGGACGTCTCCAACCTGATCGACGAGGCCAACTCCGCGCTCGACGACTACAGCGGCGGCAAGGACTCCGCCGACGCCGTACTCGCGCTGGGGATCATCGGCGCCATCGTCGCGGTGGCTGCGGTGCCGTTCACCGGTGGCACGTCCGCGGCGCTCTACTGGACCATGGCCGGCTCGGCGATCGCGGTCACCGGCGCGGTCGTCGGTCACCCGAACGAGCCGGAGAAGCAGTTGGACATCTCCGGCGACAGCCCCGCCGACATCGCACAGTCGCTCCGCGACGCGATCTGGAAGCTCAAGCTGCAGCTCCTCGAGCACGAGCTCTTCATCTCGCGCCAGATCCGGACGCTGTCCGACCAGATCAACGGCTACACGGCGCCGAAGGGCACGCCGCCGATCCCCCGGGACCCGCCGTACTACAGCACCGAGCACAGCTACAGCGAGTCCACCGTGCACGAGTTCGCGCTGCCCCGCCCGCTGCTCGCCGACGCCACACCCGGCAACGTCAACGACGACGGCTACCTCGGGACGCCCAAGTGACCGCGGCACCGGAGTACCTCGAGACCCTGACCGCCGAGGCCGAGACGCCCGACGGCACCGCCTTCGCGCGGCTGCGCGGCACCAGCGACATCAGCGTCTCGTTCGTCCCGGGCTACTACGCCCAGACGACGGAGGCCCGGCTCGCCGACAAGCTCACCCAGCTCGGCCGCCTGCTCTGGGTCGCCCGAATGCGGGAGTACTACCGACTCAAGAGCGACCTGCTGAACCGTGAGGTCCGGGGCGAGGGCCGGCCGCGCAACGAGCGGCAGGCCGCCCGGCGCGAGGCCCGCGACTCCATCGTCGCGAGCGGGCGCTCGGACGACGGCCGGGTCGAGCTCAGCGCGGTGGGACTGCTGAGCTGGTCGGCGACCGTGGCTCCCGGCACCGTGCGCCAGGTCTCCGAGGAGGCCTTCACCGCCGCCTGCGCCCAGGCCGCCGAGCGTCTCGTCGAGGACCACCTGTGGCAGCTCAAGCTGGTCTGGGCCTCCGCCTCCACCGGTCGGTCGCTCGGATAGCCCTGGCGTGGGGCTCGCCTCGCTGACGGGCTTGGCCTTCCGTAGGGTCGTGACCATGAGCTCGTCGCCGGTCCGTGGCCCTTTTCAGTGGACCGTCGCGGTGCCGGTGGTGACGTTCGTGCTGATGCTGGGCACCTGGACCTGGCACGAGCACTGGCTGGTCCTGGCGGCGATCGGGGTGGCCCTGGTGGCCGCGGTGCTCGCGGCGGTCCACCACGCCGAGGTCGTCGCGCACCGGGTCGGGGAGCCCTACGGGTCGCTGATCCTGGCCGTGGCGGTCACGGTGATCGAGGTCGGCCTGATCGTGATGCTGATGACCAGCGGGGGCGAGGGCACCAGCACCTACGCCCGTGACACGGTCTTCGCCGCGATCATGATCACCCTCAACGGGATCCTCGGCCTCTCGCTGCTGGTCGGTGCGCTGAAGCACCACCTGGTCAGCTTCAACGCGTCGGGCACCGGCTCGGCGCTCGCGACCGTGATCACCCTGGCCAGCGTGACGATGGTGCTCCCGCGCTTCACGACATCGGGTGACGGCCTGGAGTTCTCCCCGTCGCAGCTGGCGTTCGCGGCCGTGGCCTCGCTGGTGCTCTACGGCGGCTTCGTGTTCACCCAGACCGTGCAGCACCGTGACTTCTTCCTCCCGGTGTCGAGCGACGAGTACGGCCGGGTCACCGGCCTGCTCGACGCGGACGACGACGACCACGCCGACCCGCCGCCGGCCTCCGAGGCCATGCTCAGCCTCGGCCTGCTGGTGCTCTCGCTGGTCGCGGTGGTGGGACTGGCCAAGCTGCTGTCGCCCACGATCGAGGACGGCGTGAAGAGCCTCGGGTTCCCGTACGGCGTCGTCGGCGTGGTGATCGCCCTCCTCGTGCTCGCCCCGGAGTCGATCGCGGCCGTGCGCAACGCCGCCCGCGACCGGGTGCAGATCAGCCTCAACCTCGCGTTCGGGTCGGCCATGGCCTCGATCGGCCTCACCATCCCCACGATCGCGATCGCCTCGATCTGGCTCGACGGGCCGCTCGAGCTCGGCCTGCCCCCGACCCAGATGGTGCTGCTCGCGATCACGGTCGTCGTCTCGGTCCTGACCGTCGTCCAGGGGCGGGCCAAGGCCCAGCAGGGGCTGATCCACCTGGTCCTGCTCGCGGCCTTCCTGTTCCTGTCGGTGAAGCCCTGACTAACCCGCAAACCAGGTCCGTTTGCGGCCTCAGGCGCGGACCAGCACCCGCGGGGTCGGCGTCATCCGGGCGGCGGGGGCCGCGATCGCCCGCAGGTGGATGTTCTGGAGCAGGCCCACGGCGAGCATGCCCGCGAACATCGAGCTGCCGCCGTACGACACGAACGGGAGGGGGACGCCGGTGACCGGCATGATGCCGAGGCACATCCCGATGTTCTGGAACGCCTGGAAGCCGAACCAGCAGGCGATGCCGGCCGCGGCCATCCGGCCGAACACGTCGTCGGTGTGGGCGGCGATCGTCAGGGCCCGCCACAGCACGACGCCCAGCAGCGCGATCAGCAGCCCGGCGCCGACCAGGCCGAGCTCCTCGCCGGCGACCGTGAACACGAAGTCGGTGTGCTGCTCGGGCACGAAGCCCGAGCGGGTCTGGGAGCCCTCGAACAGGCCCTGGCCGAAGAGCCCGCCGTTGCCGACCGCGATCCGTGCCTGCTCGACGTTGTAGCCGGCTCCGCGCGGGTCGAGGTCGGGGTTGGTGAACGCCAGGAAGCGGTCGACCTGGTAGTCCTTCAGCAGCCCGCCGGCCACGGCCACGAAGCCCGCCGCGACGCCGCCGGCGGCGAGCAGCGTCAGCCACCGGCGCCGGGCACCCGAGGCGGCGAGCACGCCGAAGACGGTGGCGGAGAGCACGAGCATGGTGCCGAGGTCGGGCTGGAGCATGATCAGCGTCGCGGGGATCGCGGCCACGGCCAGCATCGCGAGCACGTCGACGGTGCCGACGCGTGCGCGCCAGCGCCCCTCGGAGCGCTCGGCGACGACCAGGGCCATGCCGACCACGACCGCGAGCTTGGCGAACTCCGACGGCTGGATCGACATCCCGCCCACCATCAGCCAGGAGCGCGAGCCGTTGACCGTCGTACCCATCGTGAGCACGAGCACCAGCCCACCCACCGACGCGAGGTAGACCAGCGGCGCGAGGATGCGGACCCAGCGGTGGTCGGTGGCCATCACCGTGACCATCAGCACCAGGCCGATGGCGATGTTGACCACCTGCTTGGAGAGGTACGCCGAGGGGTCGCCGCCGGTGAGGTCGTCACGGTTGCTGGTGGCCGACCAGACCAGCAGGGTGCCGAGCACGGTGAGCGCGAGCACGGCGAGCAGCAGCAGCCAGTCGATGCCGGGCAGCCGGGTCGGGCGACTGGCAACGCGGATGGGGGTGGGGGTCACTGGTCCTCCCGGGCCGGGGGCAGGATCGAGCCGTCGCGGCGGAAGGACGGCAGTGCGGCGGGCGGGACGGTGCCGGGGATGGCGGCGTCGCCCGGGCGGACGTCCTCGCCGGTGATGCCGTAGAGGGCCTCCCAGATCGCGCGCACCGCGGGGCCGGAGGTGCCCGACCCGGTGCCGCCCTGGCTGACCATCATCACGACGACGTAGTCGTCGGAGTAGGA
Organism: Nocardioides szechwanensis; assembly: GCF_900103935.1. Classification (GTDB taxonomy): domain Bacteria; phylum Actinomycetota; class Actinomycetes; order Propionibacteriales; family Nocardioidaceae; genus Nocardioides; species Nocardioides szechwanensis. The sequence goes on along the minus strand of NZ_FNIC01000012.1, from coordinate 65,895 downwards.
GGCGACCCAGGAGGTCGACTGCTTGCCGTAGACCTCCGCGGAGCCGGTCTTGGAGCGGATGACGACCTCGTCGAGCGGGAACCCGCCCATCCGCCAGGCCATCGTGCCCTGCCGGGTGACGCCCTTGAGCGCCTCGTCGATGTAGCCGATCACGCGGTCGGGCACGTGCACGGTGCCGACCTTCTTGGGCGCGATCCGGCGGATCACGTGGCCGTCGGGGCCGACGATCGCCTTGCCGATGCGAGGCGCGTAGAGCGTGCCGCCGTTGGCGATCGCGGCGTAGGCACGGGCCAGCTGGAGCGGGGTGACGATGGTGTCGCCCTGGCCGATGGCGAAGTTGACGGCGTCGCCGGCGCGGTAGGCGAAGCCCTCGACGCAGAACTCGCGGGCGAAGAGGTAGACGAAGTCGCTGGTCTCGTCGTCCTGGGGCTTCGACGACAGTTCGCAGTAGTAGTCCTTCTGCGACTCGAAGTAGGCGCGCTTCCACTTGCGGTCGGCGATCCGGCCCGAGGCCTCGCCCGGAAGGTCGATGCCGGTCTCACGGCCGAAGCCGAAGTCCTTGGCCTTCTGGACCAGCGGGTCGCGCGCGTCGACGTCGGCGACGTCGGAGCCGTAGCGCTGCCAGAAGTCGAGGCCGACGCGGTAGAAGAACGTGTTGCACGAGACCTCGAGGGCCTTGGCGAACGTGATGTAGCCGTAGGCGCCGGACTCGTAGTTCTTGAAGTCGCGGTTGCCGACGCTGAGGTAGGACGAGCAGTTGAGCAGGGTGTCGCGGTCATAACCGTTGGTCAGCGCACCCGCGGTCATGAACGGCTTCCACGTGGACCCGGGCGCGAACTGCCCCTGGGTGGCGCGGCCGAGCAGCGGGGTGCCGGCGCGCTCGGAGTAGAGGCGCGAGAGCTGCTTCTTGGTGATCCCGCCGACCCAGACGCCGGGGTCGTACGTCGGCTGGCTGGCCATCGCGACCACCCGGCCGGTGTCGGCCTCCAGCACCACCACGGCGCCCGAGTCGGCGACGTAGTTCTTGCCGGTCACGCTGTCGAACTCGCTACGCGCGACCGCGATCGCGTCCTCGAGCTGCTGCTCGACGACGCCCTGGACCTTGGCGTCGATCGAGGTGACCAGGGTGTCGCCGGGCTGGCTCTCGACCTCGCCGTCGTCGCCGAGCACTCGGCCCATCGAGTCGACGGCGACGCTGCGGTAGCCGGGCATGCCGCGCAGCCAGCGGTCGTACTGCTTCTCCACACCCGCACGGCCGACGGCAGACGCCCCGTTGACGGACCGGTCGCCACCATCCTCGGCGGCGTCGAGCTCGTCCTCGGTGATCGGGCTGAGGTAGCCCAGCACGTGCGCGAGGTTGATGCCGAACGGCTCGGGGTAGGAGCGCACGGTCTGCTGGTCGACGACGACGGCCGGGAAGTCCTCGGGCTGCTCCAGGATCCGCAGCGCCACCGACTGGTCGACGTCCTTGGCGACGGGCACCGGCTGGAAGGGCGAGCCGTTCCAGCACAGGCCGACGACGCTGCCCGCGTCGCCGCAGGAGATCAGCTGCCGCTCGATCCGCTTGGCGCGTACGTCCACCTCCGCGGCGAGGCGCTCGACGAGCTTCTCGCGCACGTCGTCGGTCATCTTGTCGAGCACCGACCGGTCGAGCGAGACCACCCACGAGGTCCGGTTGGTGACCAGGGGGCGCCCCATGTCGTCGACGATCAGCCCGCGTTGCGGCTGGACGACGATCTCGCGCACCGACTGGGCCGCCGCCTGCGCGTGGTACTCGTCGCCGCTGACGACCTGGAGGTAGTAGAGCCGCGCGAAGAGCGTGACGAAGAGCGAGAAGACCAGCGCCTGGAGCACGATCATCCGCAGCCGGCTCTTCTGCGAGGCCTGGGTCGGGGACGCCGACGAGGTCACGAGGTCGCCCGGTCGGGCTCGAGCCGGCGGAACATGGTCATCACCAGGGGCAGCACGAACGGCGTGAGCACGACGTCCCACAGGACGGAGGCGCCCACGACCTGGAGCAGGTCGGGCACCGCCATCGGCGGGTCGCGCAATAGGATCCCGCTGATCGCGAACACCGACGTGCCGAGGAACGACGACGCGGCGACGGTGGCGACGACGGCGGTGACCGTGGGCTTGACGTCGAGCGCGACCCGGCCGGCGACGTAGCCCACGACGAGCAGCGCGAGCGCCCAGCGGCCGGCGACGTGGTCGGCCGGCGGGGCGAGGTCGAGCAGCACGCCCGCGGCGAACCCGAGCAGCATCGCGAACTGGGCGCCGCGCACCAGGGCTGCGCCGACAACCACCAGCAGCACGAGGTTGGGCACCACGCCCTGCCACGCGACGTACGAGAAGACCGAGACCTGGAGGACCAGCGCCGCGGAGACCGCCAGCACGGCGACGAACGCGCGCATCCCAGTCATCGGATGCTCCCGTCGGCCTCGACCACGGCGCGGTCGCTGTCGGTGCCGGACGGCACGACCACGCCGACCAGGTCGAGCGCGCCGAAGTCGACGAACGGCGCGATCACCGCGCGCTGCGACCCGTCACGCACGTTGGAGAAGACGGTCTCGATCCGGCCGACGGGGACGCCGGCGACGTAGGGGGCGCCGCTCTCGCTGCCCCACGTGACGACGGTGTCGCCGCGGTTGGGCACCACGGAGGTGTCGATCAGCTCCAGGTCGAGGCGGCCCTCGTCGCCGAGCACGCCGCGGCCGTGGAGCATCCCGATCTCCATGCTCTCGCCGACCCGGCCGCCGACGACGGAGTCGGCGTCGATGACCAGCAGGACGGTGGCGGTGGTGCGGGTGACGCGCAGGACCCGGCCGACCAGCCCGTCGTTGTTGACGACCGTCATGTCGGGGCGCAGACCGGCGCGGGAGCCGGCGTCGATGGTGACCGTGCTCGAGAAGGACTGGGACGGGCCGAGGCCGACCACGCGGGCGGGGACCAGCGCGTAGCCGAGGCTGCCCGCGGCGGCGGTCAGCCCGTCGTACTCGGCGAGCTTGTTGCGGTCGTAGCCGGCGGTGTTGACCTGCTGGCGGAGCTCGGCGTTCTGGGCCTCGAGGTCGTCGATCTCGTCGCGCATGGAGTCCTGGGAGCGCAGCCAGCGCGGGATCGACACCACGGGGCGGATGGCGGTGGCGACGCCGACCTCGACCGGGCCGTAGACCTCGCCCATGACCCGGCGCACCGGCTCGACCGGGGAGTCGTTGCCGCCCTGGTAGTCGAGGGTGATCAGGGTCGCGCACGCCAGCAGCAGCGCGACGACGAGCCCGCGCGGGGGCTGGCCGTGCCGGCCGGAGCCTCCGGAGGCGCCGAGGCCGGTGGGCCTCCAGCGCCGCTCTCGGGTCGGGTCGGGTCGCATCACAGGCGCCTCTTGTCGGAGACGAGGACCTGCTGAAGTGCCTCGAACTCCTCGACGCAGCGGCCGGCGCCGAGCGCGACCGAGAGCAGCGGGTCCTCGGCGATGTGGACCGGCATCCCGGTCTCGTGACGCAGCCGCTCGTCGAGGCCGCGCAGCAGGGCGCCGCCGCCGGTGAGCACGATGCCGCGGTCCATGATGTCGCCGGCCAGCTCGGGCGGGGTCTGGTCGAGGGTGACGCGTACGGCGTCGACGATGGCGTGGAGCGGCTCCTCGATCGCCTGGCGGATCTCGGTGGCCGACACCACGACGGTGCGCGGCAGGCCGGAGACCATGTCGCGGCCGCGGATCTCCGCCTCGGGCTCCTTGGACGACGGGAACGCCGAGCCGAGGGTCATCTTGACCTCCTCGGCGGTGCGCTCGCCCAGCATCAGCGAGTGCTCCTTCTTCATCCAGGTCACGATCGCCTGGTCGAGCTCGTCGCCGGCAGTGCGGATGGACAGGCTGGTCACGATGCCGCCGAGGGAGATGACCGCGACCTCGGTGGTGCCGCCGCCGACGTCGACGACCATGTTGCCGGTGGCCTGGTGCACCGGGAGCCCGGCGCCGATGGCGGCCGCCATCGGCTCCTCGACGATGTAGACCCGGCGCGCGCCGGCCTGGTAGCCGGCCTCCTTGACCGCCCGCTGCTCGACCGCGGTGACCCCGCTCGGCACGCAGATGACCATCCGGGGCTTGGCGAAGTAGCGGCGGCGGTGCACGCGCTGGATGAAGTAGCGCAGCATCTGCTCGGTCGCCTCGAAGTCGGCGATCACGCCGTCCTTGAGCGGCCGGATGGCGGTGATGTTGTCGGGGGTGCGACCGATCATCCGCTTGGCGTCGTGGCCGACCGCGAGCACCTCGCCGGTGGTGTCGTTGACCGCCACCACGCTCGGCTCGTCGAGCACCACGCCCTTGCGCCGGACATAGACCAGCGTGTTGGCGGTGCCGAGGTCCACGGCCATGTCGCGGCCGATGAAGCTGTTCGCCATGCTGGTGCCTCGCAGCCCTGTGCCAGCGTGCGCTCGGGGAAGAGGACACGACGCGCGCACGCCTCGCCGTACCCGTCAGCGAGCGTAGGTTTCGCAGCGGCCGGAACCGTGCAGGCACGCCGATACCGGCGAGGCGGGTGTTGCTGGTGGGGCAACGCCCGTCAGAGGTACGGCGAGGGGTCCGGGCGGGTGAGCCAGTCGTCGCGGTCGTCCTCGGGCACCTCGACGCACGGACCGTGCACCGTGAGCAGGACGTAGTCGCCCTGGCCGGGCAGCTCGGAGAACGTGGCGCTCAGGTCGCCCCGCTCGGCGGACAGGGTCTGCCCGCCCGGGCGCCCCCCCGCGACCGGCTCGCCGAAGCCGGCGTCGCTCAGCACCGAGGCCAGCGCGTCGACGTAGGGCCGCGCGGCGCCGGCGTCGACGTCGACGCGACCGGAGGCGCGGTATTGATAGGTGCGGTACTCGTCGTTGAACGTCGACTCGCAGCCCTCGAAGCCGCCGGTCGTGTTGGACGGGCGGCCGCCCAACGCGGCAACCGCACCGGTCACCAGGTCGGCCGCGGCCTGCCGGACCTCGTCGCGCTGCGCCTCCAGGGCCGCGGCCGCGTCGTCGCCGGTGCCGCCGTTCACGTCGTCTCCCGTCCGGCAGCCGCTGGCCACGACCACCACCAGGAGCAAGCCTGCCAGCAGCCTCATGGCTGCGTGGCCGGACTGGTCGGGTCGCGGTCGTACTCCGGGTCCTGCACCCCGCCCCACCAGGGGTCGTAGACGTGGTCGGCGTGCTCGACCTCGTCGTAGTTGCCGTTGACGATCTGGCTGATGTTGTGGAGCGACTCGGTGTCGTGGTCGAAGTACTTCGAGTGGTCGCCGAACGAGAACGCGCCACCCCGCGTCTCCGACTCCGCCTCGAACCGGTTGCCGCCGAACTCGTCCTCCGCGGGGTCGTCGCCGAGCCCCGCGCCGAAGACGGTCTCGCCGTGCACCCAGCCGTGGTTGCCGAGGTCGGCGATCGGGTCGCGGCTGTTGGCGCCCGCCCACACGTGCTCGGGGTCGATGCCGGTGTCGCCCGCGTTGTTGGTGTCACCGCCGGCGCCGGGGCTGCCGACGAAGACGATCTCGTCGACGTCGAGCCCGTGGTCGTGGGCGCCGTGGCCGGTGGTGGTCGAGCCGTAGCTGTGGCCGATCGCGGTGAGGTGCGCCGGGTCGCCGTCGCGGCTGTCCCGAAGCCCGTCGATGGTGTCGGCCAGCCGCTCGCCGCCGGCCGCGGCCATCTGCTCGGTGAGGACGCCGGCTCCGTCGAAGCCTTCGTCCCAGGGCGCGTTGTCGGGCGCGTCGTACCCGATCCAGAACATCGACGCGTTGGTGGCGTCGGGGTCGAGGAACCGGGTCGACTCGTAGAGGGTGGCGGCGCGGTCCGCCTGGTAGGCGGCGCTCTCGCCGTCGGTGCCGAAGCCGGGTACGACGACTGCGACGTTGTCGGCGGTGTCGAGGTTGCCCGCCGAGATCGCGATCGCTCCGTCGCCGTCGAAGGCGGCGGGGTCGTAGATGTAGATCTGCGACTCGATCGGCTCGCCCGTGACCGGGTCGACGCGCCCCTCGATCTCGCGGCGGGCCTCGTCAGCGGCGCGGGCGTTCTCGTACCAGGTGCGCTCGTCGTCGGTGAGCACGCCTTCGTCCTCGGTGTGCGCGTAGTCGGCCAGGTCGCGGTCGAGGGCCACGGTGTTGGCGGCGTCGCGGGCCCAGGCCGGGATGCCGTCGAGGTTGCCGATCGAGCCCGGGGACGCGGCGATGATCGCCTGCTGCTGCTCGTGGGTCAGGGAGTCCCACCAGGCGTTGACCTCGGCCGGGGAGGCCCCGGCGCCGGGCTTGTCGCGGAGTGCCCCGTCGGCCGGGTCGGCGACGCCGCCGTAGATCCGCTCGACGTCGGCGGCGCTGAGCACCCGGGTGAACGCCTGGTTCATCTCCGACTCCTCGGCGGCGAGGTCGGCCACCCAGGTGTCGAGGTCGGTCTCGTAGGCCTCGACCTGTGCCTTGACGCGGTCGCAGTCGGCCTGGAGGTCGGCGGCGTCGTCCTCGGTCGTGGTCGCGACCTGGGAGCGCAGGTAGGCGACCTGCTGGGCGAGGTGCTGCTGGCGGTCCTCGAGGTCGGTACGACGGTCGAGCAGGCGTTGCATCTCGACGGCGTGCTCCTCCACCCGCTGGGCGACCGAGCGCAGGGCCAGCGACATCGCGTCGGCGCGACGGCCGGTGGGGACGATCGCCTCGTGGTAGGCGGTGGACGCGTCGCCGGTCCAGTCACCGACCCGCGCGGCACCGGCCACGAAGCTGCCGAGGTCGTCGACCTGGGCCGAGGCAGCCAGCAGGTCGGCGCCGCAGGTGCTGATCGCGGCGGGGTCGCAGGTGAGGGTGGGCGCGACGCGCGGCAGCGGGGGGAGGTGGATGGTGGTCATCGCTCCTCCTGCACGTAGGAGAGCAGCAGCATCAGGTCGGCGCCGGCGGCGTCGTCGCTGGCGACGTAGTCGCGGATCGTCGTGCGGAGCCCGTCGGCGCGGGCCTCGGAGGCGGTGCCGAGCGCCGTGGCATGGCGCTCCCACTGGGTCAGGAAGCGGGTGGCGGTCCCCCGCACGTTGCTGGTGAAGCCACTGGTGTCGGCGTCCGCGATCTGGGTCGCCGCGGCGTCGAGGTCGAGGTGCTGCTCGTCCCAGGCTCGGGACGCCTCGCCGACGGAGACGGGTACGACCTGCATCAGCGATCACCGCCCGACGGGTGGGTCAGCTCGCGGGCCCGGGCCTCCCCGACCGGGAGCGACGCCGACGACAGCTCGAAGAGCAGCGCGCCCGCGCCCTCGGCGTACGACGCCGAGACCGTGAGGTCGTCGAGGTGGGCGACGATCCGCTCCACCACACCGGGAGGACGGGTCACCTCCCACCCGTCGGTCTCGAGCTCGTGTCGGATGGCCACCAGCACGTGGAAGCCGTCGTCGCGTCGGGTCGTGACGCGGGCCGCGGCGCGCACGGCCCCGGGTCCGGTGCCGTAGGCGAAGCGCGCCTCGGGTGTCTCGGCACTCTCACGGGCGGCGCTCGCCCACAGCTGACGGGCCAGCGTCGCGACCCGGATCAGGGTCGCGGCGACCTCGTCGTCGCCGACCGTCTCGAGCGAGTCGGGCGGGACGGGCGGTGGTGCGGGCGGCAGGACGACGACGTCGACGTCGGGGTGACGGCGGCGTACGGCGTCGAAGAACGGGTCACCGAGGGGGTCCGAGAGGGGTCGTAGCTCCATGACAGGAGCGTGCCCACGTCACGGACGTGGAAACCGTGGACCTCCGCGGCTGTGGAGAACCCGGCTCAGGGACCGGTCAGAGGTCGGGGAACCAGATCGCGATCTCGCGGGCGGCGGACTCGGACGAGTCGGAGCCGTGCACGAGGTTCTCGCGGTTGGAGAGCGACAGGTCGCCGCGGATCGTGCCGGGTGCGGCGGCGCGGCCGTCGGTGGCGCCGTTGAGGGTGCGCACGACCTCGACCGCGTGCTCGCCCTCGAGCACGAGCGAGACCAGCGGGCCGCTCGTGACGAAGTCGCGCAGCGGGGGGTAGAACGCCTTCTCGACGTGCTCGACGTAGTGCTGGTCGGCGATGGACGCATCGATCGTGCGGTGCTGCATCGCCACGACCGTCAGGCCCTTGGCCTCGTACCGCGACAGCACCTCGCCGACCAGTCCGCGGCGGACGGTGTCGGGCTTGAGCAGGACCAGCGTGCGTGACGTCTCTGTCATGGCACCGACACTATCGATCAGGCCAGCTGCTCAGAACGGCGGACCACGTCATCCGGCACCCGGCTGTCCACCGCCTCGGGCGCCGGCACGGGAGCCCCCGCGATCCGGCGGATCGGGATCACCCCGCCCCACACCCCCGCGTCGACGTCCTCGGGCTCGTCGACCGGTCCTTCGGCCCGGATCTTCAGGGAGGCCTCGTGCAGCGGCACCGCGAGGACCGAGGTCGCCGCGATCTCCTTGCGGGTGTGCGGACGCAGTGTGGCGGCCCGGCCCGGGACCATGTGGTCGACGGTCAGCGAGAGCGCCCGCGCCTTCTCGTCGGGGTCGTCCACGACGCGCGCGGCGCCGATGACCACCGCCGAGCGGTAGTTCATCGAGTGGTGGAACGCCGACCGCGCCGCCACCAGCCCGTCGACCTCGGTGATGGTGACGCAGACGGTCGAGCCCTCGGAGCGGGTCAGCCACCGGGCCGCGACCGAGCCGTGGATGTAGAGGGTGCCGCCCTGGTCCGGGCCGTCGAGGTCGACGGCGAACGCCACCGGCAGTACGACGGGGTGGTCACCGACGTCGACGCCGACGTGCGCGATGAGGGCGTCCGCCAGCAGCGCGTGCAACTCGGCCCGGTCCTCCACCGCCCGGTTGCGGCCGCGGGTGACCGTCGTACGGGAGGAGGGCGAGAGCGGAGCAGTCGTCATGACCCCATTGTGTCCGAGCTCAGTCGCCCTCGGCCGCGGTCTGGGCGTCGAGGGCGGCGTAGGCGGCGGCCCGCTCCTGCTCGATCTTGCGGCCCAGGAAGTACGCCGTACCCCACAGGAGGGCGAAGATCGCACCGAGGACGAACATCAGCGGGATCACGAAGCCCAGGCCCAGCGCGGCGGCCTGGATCACCCAGCCGAGGCCGTAGGCCCACTCGGAGCGCAGCATCCCGGCCACCAGCAGGCACGCCACCATCAGGCCGAGGCCGACGGCGAGCGCGGTCGCGACCTCGACGTCCGCGATCGAGATCAGCACCGGCGTGGTCAGCCCCAGCGTGATCGCCTCGAGGCTGAGGACCGCCGCGCACATGCCGCGGCGCGGAGACCGCTGCCGCTCGCTCACGACCGCCGCCTCACCAACGTGCGGGCTTCGCCGACCGTGACCACCGAGCCGGTCACCAGCACCGCGCCGGAGCCGATGGAGTCGCCGGAGCCCTCGCCGTTCTCGGCGAGGGTGGCGGCCTGGTCGAGCGCGTCGGCCAGGCGGGGCTCGACGGTGACCCGGTCCTCGCCGAAGACCTCGATCGCGGCCTCCGCGAGCCTGGCCGCGGGCATCGCGCGGTCGCTGGAGCTCTGGGTGCAGACGATGTGGGCGAAGTGCGGCTCGAACGCCGACAGCAGGCCCTCGTAGTCCTTGTCCGCCATGACGCCGACGACGCCGATCAGCGGCGAGAACGCGAACGAGTCGTCGAGCGCGGCGGCCACGGCCTCGGCGCCGGCCGGGTTGTGGGCCGCGTCGAGCACGATCGTCGGGCTGCGGCGCACGATCTCGAGCCGACCGGGCGAGCTGACCTCGGCGAACGCCGCACGCACGAGCTCCTCGTCGAGGGGCATGTCGCCCGCGAACGCCTCGACCGCGGCCAGCGCCACGGCGGCGTTCTGGGCCTGGTGGGCGCCGTAGAGCGGCAGGAACACGTCGTCGTACCTCGCCCGGAGACCCTGGAGCGCCACGACCTGGCCGCCGACCGCGGGCACCCGGGAGATGACGCCGAACTCCATGCCCTCGCGTACGACGGTCGCGCCGACCTCGGCGGCCCGGGCGAGCAGGACCTGCGCCGCCTCGGGGGTCTGCTGGGCGAGTACCGCGAGCGAGCCGGGCTTGATGATGCCGGCCTTCTCGGCGGCGATGTCGACGGGCGCGTCGCCGAGGTACTGCGAGTGGTCGACCGCGATCGGCAGGATCACCGCGACGGTGGCGTCGGCGACGTTGGTGGCGTCCCACGAGCCGCCCATGCCCACCTCGATGACGGCCACGTCGACCGGGGCGTCGGCGAAGGCGGCGAACGCCATGCCGACCACTGCCTCGAAGAACGACAGCGGGTGCGCCTCGGACTCGTCCACGAGGTGGGTGAACGGGGCGACGTCGTTGAACGCGCGGACGAAGCCCTCGTCGTCGAGAGCCTGGCCGTCGATGCTGATCCGCTCGGTCATCCGCTCGACGTGCGGCGAGGTGAACCGGCCGGTGCGCAGGTCGAGCGCGCGCAGCAGGGTGTCGATCATCCGCGCGGTGCTGGTCTTGCCGTTGGTCCCGGTGAGGTGGATGACCGGGTAGGACGCCTGGGGGTCACCGAGCAGCTCGGCGAAGGCGCGGATCCGGTCGAGCGACGGCTCCAGCCTGGTCTCCGGCCAGCGGGACAGCAGGGCGTCCTCGACCTCGTCGAAGGTCTGGGCTAGTCGAGGTTCGGACGGGGTCTCACTCATGGCTCCACCACTCTAGGGTGACGGGCGTGACTGACGTGAAACAGCGCTTCGACGACCTGCGGTCGGCCGAGGCCGCCACGCCCGAGGAGCTCGACGACCTGTGGTCGGACCTGTCCACCGTGACGGTCGACGAGGTCCTCGGCCCCTGGCGCGGTGGCGACTTCGCGACCGGCCACGTCGCGAGCACCGTGCTGACGAAGGTGCGCTGGCACGGGAAGGCCTTCAACGGCCCGCTCGACGCCCAGCCGCTGGTCTGCCGCAACGCCGACGGGGAGCTCTACTCCAACCTCGAGGCCGGCGGTGGGGGCGAGGCGTCGCTGTGGGAGGTCGCCTTCCGCGGCGAGACCACGGCCACGATGGTCTACGACAAGATGCCCGTCCTGGACCACTTCAAGAAGGTCGACGACGCGACCCTCATGGGCATCATGAACGGCAAGCTGGACTCGGCCTTCGGGATCTCGGACCTCTACTACTTCTGGCTGGAGCGTGACGTGTGAAGACCACGGTGGCGATCATCAACGAGCAGGGACAGGACTTCACGTTCGAGGAGGTCGACCTCGACGGTCCGCGCGCCGACGAGGTCCTCGTCCGGATCGTGGCGACCGGCCTGTGCCACACCGACATCACGATGCGCACGATGCTGCCGCCGGAGATGTTCCCCAACGTCTTCGGCCACGAGGGGGCCGGCGTCGTCGAGGAGGTCGGTGCCGATGTGAAGGGCATCGCGGTCGGCGACCACGTCGTACTGAGCCTGCGCTCGTGCCGTGCCTGCGGGCGGTGCCAGGCCGGGCAGATCGGCTACTGCGAGTCCAGCCTGATGATCAACTACATGGGCATGCGGATGGACGGGTCCACGACCTACACCAAGGACGGCGCCACGGTCTTCGGCTCGTTCTTCGGCCAGTCCAGCTTCTCCCAGCACGCCGTCGCGTACGCCGACAACGTGGTCGTGGTCGACAAGTCGCTCGACCTGACCAAGATCGCCCCCTACGGCTGCGGGTTCCAGACCGGCGCCGGCGCGGTGCTCAACGTCCTGCAGTCGGGGCCCGAGGACAGCCTGGCGGTCTACGGCTGCGGCGCGGTCGGCCTCGCGGCGATCGCGGCCGCGAAGTCCCAAGGCGTCGGCACCATCATCGCGGTCGACCTCATGCAGAGCCGGCTCGACGTCGCGGCGCGGTACGGCGCGATCGGCGTCAACCCCAGCGAGCTCGAGGACACCGGGCTGGGCAGCCCCGTGGTCGACCGGATCAAGGAGCTGACCGGCGGCGGGACGACCGGCGCGATCGACACGACCGCCGTACCCGAGGTGATCAAGCAGGCCGCCCAGGCGCTCGGCGTCCGCGGCGAGCTGGTGATCCTGGGCCTCGGTGCACCGGAGTTCCCGGTCGACGCGATCGACATCATGCAGAACGGCAAGGTCATCCGGGGCAGCGTCGAGGGCGACTCCGACCCGCTCGAGATGGTGCCGCGGCTGATCGCGCTGCACCAGGCCGGGAAGTTCGACGTGGACGACCTGATGGTCAGCTACCCGTTCGCGCAGATCAACACCGCCGTCAGCGACGTCTCCACCGGGAAGGTCGTCAAGCCGGTCCTGGTCTGGTGACAACCATCGGGTGACCCCACCTCGTCGTGACGGGTGAAGGGGTGGCCCATGAGCGAGGCTCGGACGATGAGCAGACCGACCGCAGTGACTGACTTCGAGGAGTTCGTCGCCGCGCGGTCCGCGGCGCTGTGGCGCAGCGCCTACCTGCTGACCGGTGATCGCCAGCGCGCGGAGGACCTGCTGCAGACCGCGCTCGTGAAGACCTGGCGTCGCTGGGAATCCATCGCCCGCCGCGAGGCCGTCGAGTCCTACGTGCGCGCCGCGATGGCCACGACCTACACCGACTGGTGGCGGCGCCGCTGGAACGGCGAGGTCTCCACGGGCGACCTGCCCGACACCGCACCCGCCGGCGTCGGCGAGGCCGCCGGCGTGGAGGTACGTCGCGACGTGCTCGCCGCGCTCGACCTGCTCCCGCGGGGGCAGCGCGCCGTGGTCGTCCTGCGCTACTTCGACGACCTGACCGAGCAGCAGACCGCCGAGGCGCTGGGCATCAGCGTTGGCACGGTCAAGAGCCAGACCTCCCGGGCGCTCGCCGCCCTGCGTACCTCTCCCCTGTTCGCCGAAGGAGACCCGTCATGACCGACCCCGACGCCCGCCTGCGCGAACTCCTGGACCGGGCCGCGCCCGGCTCGCCCGACGTCGACGCCGCCTCCCGCACCGCTGCCGTCGTACGGCGTGGACGGGCGGCGCGCCGCCGCGACCGGGGCCTGGTCGCCGGCGCCGCGGCGGCCGTGCTGGCCCTCGCGGTCGGCGTACCGCTCGCCCTCGGCGGCGACGACGGCCCGGTCGAGGTCGCCTCTCCCCCACCGGTGATCACCGCCGCCCCGTGCCCCGCGGAGCCCATCGACGTGACTGCGGCGGCGCCGATCGGCGACCTGGGCGACGTCGTGTCCGTGCGCAGCTGCCCGGCTACCTGGGAACAGGGAGGGGCGCTCCCCGTCGACCCCGAGCCCCTGCCGACACAGCCCCTCACCGGCGACGCCGCGGCCGCCTTCGCCGAAGACGTAGCGGCCCTGCCGCCCTACGAGATGCCGTTCTTTTGCGCCACTATCAATCTCGGCCCCAGCCCGTGGGCGCTCCTCATCGAGTCCGCGGACGGCGGCCCGACCGTCGTGGGTAGCACCATGCGGATGTGCAGCTCCGTCGACATCGCGACCACGCCGAAGGGCGTCGACCAGGTGATCGCGGCCCTTGTCGGCAACCTCGAGCGCCAGCAGGCCGCCGACCTCACGCCCGGCGCTGACGGCCCGAGCTGCCCCGACGGCGATCGGCTCGCCGAGGGCGCCGACACCTGGAACGCGTCCTTCGACATCGCCTCCGCCACGGACGGGATGGTCTGCTACGTCGCCGACCCGTTGGGCGGCGTCGAGTACCGCGCCACCGAGGGCAAGCTCCACGAGCAGACCCTGGCGACCATCCGAGACGACCTCGACGCCAGGGTCGGACCCGAGCCCGAGCCGTCCATGTGTACCGACACCGGCCCCCAGCGGCTGCTGGTGCTGACCAACGACGAGGGCGACCGCGCGGCGTACGTCGACGACCGCTGCTCCGGAGGCTTCACCGGGGCACAGGGCTACTGGCAGCCGAGCGACGCGGCCGAGGCCGCCATCCGAGAAGCGCTCGGCGGCCGCGTCTCGCCTAGGTGATCTGCAGGTTGGCCATGTCGACCACGGGCCGGTAGCCGACCGCCTCGTAGATCTTGTTGGACGTGGGGTTGGCCTGGTCGGTGAACAGGCAGGCGCGCACGCCCTGGTCGAGGATCCGCTGCGTCACCGCCGCCACCGTGGCGCTCGCGTATCCGTGGCCGCGCGCGTCACGCGGCGTGTAGACCGGGCCGACCCGGGCCACGCCGTACGCCGGCGGGTTGTGCGCGGTCAGGTGGACCACCTGGCCGGCCTCGTCCTCCCACAGCCAGACCAGGCCGTCCTCGATGCGCCGGACCATCTCGTCGGCGTCGATCCCCTCGCCACCGTGCACCTCGCCGGGACGACCTGCCTGCTCGGCGGCGTCGGCGCCGAACGCGTTCCACCAGGTGACCGCCAGGTCGACGTCCTCGGCCCGCGCGGCGCGCAGCAGTCCGGGCGGCAGGTCGGGCACCGCCACCTCGGAGGCCTCCCACAGGCGCATGTGCTCGTGCACCCGGGCGGTGCCCCCGGAGAGTCTCGCCACCTCGTGGGCGAAGTGCTCGGTGGCCGGCAGCGCACCGTTGACCGCGGCCACCTCCTCCTCGCGCTCGTGCAGCGCCCGGGCGAGCGCGCGGGCACCCTGCTCCGGCATCGGCAGCACGTAGAGCGGGTAGGGCCCGAACGGCGCGGTGCGCATCGCGACGCCGACGACGTCACCGTCCTCGCGGACCGCGACCCACCACTGCGGGTGGTCCCCGCGGGGCTCGCCACGCTCGTCCGCGGCGGCCACCCGCTGGGTCACGGTGGACACCACGGTGGTCACGACGGGGTCCTGGGCGAGGACGTCCCCGACGTCGCGCAGGAACGCCGCCGGGTCGTGGTAGAACTGCAGGTCGGTCACACCCGCAACCTACGAGCCCGGCACAGTCGAGGCCACCGACTTAATCGGGTGACCACCCCCACTAGGATTTGTCCATGACCGAGATTATCGAGAACCCAGCCCCGGACACGACGAGCACCGACACCGGTGCCGTCGTCGTACCGGAGAAGCCGGCGCTCGAGGGTCTCGAGGACAAGTGGTCGGCGCAGTGGAAGGCCGACCGGACCTACGCGTTCGACCGCACCCAGCCGCGCAGCAACGTCTTCTCGATCGACACCCCGCCGCCCACCGTGAGCGGCAGCCTGCACGTCGGTCACGTGTTCTCCTACAGCCACACCGACCTGATCGCTCGCTTCCAGCGGATGCGCGGCAAGTCGGTCTTCTACCCGATGGGCTGGGACGACAACGGCCTCCCGACCGAGCGCCGGGTCCAGAACTACTACGGCGTCCGGTGCGACCCGTCGCTGCCGTACGACGCCGACTTCACCCCGCCGGAGAAGCCGGACCCCAAGAAGCAGGTCCCGATCTCACGGCCCAACTTCGTCGAGCTGTGCGAGCAGCTGGTCGAGCAGGACGAGCAGGTCTTCGAGGCCCTGTGGCGCACGCTCGGCCTGTCCGTCGACTGGGAGCAGACCTACACGACCATCGGCCCACGCGCCCAGAAGGTCAGCCAGACCGCCTTCCTGCGCAACTTCGCCCGTGGCGAGGCCTACCTCCAGGACGCCCCGACCCTCTGGGACGTCACGTTCCAGACGGCCGTCGCCCAGGCCGAGCTCGAGGCCCGTGACTACGCCGGCGCCTACCACCGAGTGACCTTCCACCGCGCTGACGGCGAGCCGGTCGCGATCGAGACGACCCGCCCCGAGCTGATCCCGAGCGTGGTCGCGCTGATCGCGCACCCCGACGACGAGCGCTACCAGCCCCTCTTCGGTACGACGGTCACCTCGCCGGTCTTCGGCGTCCCGATCCCGGTCGTGGCCCACCCCGCCGCCGAGATGGACAAGGGCGCCGGCATCGCCATGTGCTGCACGTTCGGCGACCTCACCGACGTCACCTGGTGGCGAGAGCTCGACCTGCCCGTGCGCACCGTCATCGGCCGTGACGGTCGGTTCACCCGCGAGACGCCGGAGTGGCTGTCGAGCGAGCAGGCCGCGGCGGCGTACGACGAGCTCGCCGGCAAGACCGTCTTCTCCGCCCGTGAGGCGATGGTCGCGGCGCTGCGCGAGAGCGGCGACCTGGTCGGCGAGCCCGTGCCGACACAGCGGATGGCCAACTTCTACGAGAAGGGCGACAAGCCGCTCGAGATCGTGGCGACCCGCCAGTGGTACATCCGCAACGGCGGCCGCGACACCGCGCTGCGCACCGAGATGCTCGACCGCGGCGCCGAGATCACCTGGCTGCCGACCCACATGCGCCACCGCTACGACAACTGGGTCGGCGGGCTCAACGGCGACTGGCTGATCTCCCGCCAGCGGTTCTTCGGCGTCCCGTTCCCTGTCTGGTACCCCCTCAACGACGAGGGCGAGCCCGACTACGCCCACCCGCTGACCCCGACCGAGGCCGAGCTGCCGGTCGACCCCTCGACCCAGGCCCCGCGCGGCTACACCGAGGATCAGCGCGGCAAGCCCGGCGGGTTCCTCGGCGACCCCGACGTGATGGACACGTGGGCCACCTCCTCGCTCACGCCCCACATCGCCGGCGGCTGGGAGTCCGACGACGACCTGTGGCAGCGGGTCTTCCCGATGGACCTCTGCACCCACGCCCACGACATCATCCGCACCTGGCTCTTCTCGCGGGTCGTGCGCGCCCACTTCGAGAACCACGTCGCGCCGTGGAGCCACGCCCTCGTCTCGGGCTTCATCGTCGACCCCGACCGCAAGAAGATGTCCAAGTCCAAGGGCAACGTGGTCGTCCCGACCGAGATCCTCGACAAGTACGGCGCCGACGCGGTCCGCTGGCGCGCCGCGATCGCCCGCCCCGGCCTCGACTCGCCCTTCGACGAGACCCAGATGAAGGTCGGCCGCCGACTGGCGATGAAGGTCCTCAACGTCTCGAAGTTCGTGCTCGGGAGCGTCGGCGCGAGCTCGGTCAACCCGGTCGAGGTCACCGAGCCCATCGACTGCGCCCTCCTCGGGCGGCTGGCCGCCGTGGTCACCAAGGCCACCGACGCGTTCGAGGCCTACGACTACACCACCGCGCTCGAGGTCACCGAGAAGTTCTTCTGGGAGTTCTGCGACGACTACGTCGAGCTGGTCAAGGAGCGCGCCTACCGCGAGGAGGGTGGGGCCGCGACCGAGTCGGCCCGCGCCACCCTGGCGCTGGCCGTCCAGGTCCAGCTGCGCCTGTTCGCGCCCTTCCTGCCCTACGTCACCGAAGAGGTCTGGTCGTGGTGGCAGCCGGGCTCGATCCACCGCAGCACCTGGCCCGCGGTCTCGGAGCTCGGCTCCGCCGCTGCCTTCGACCCCGTGGCGGTCGACGCCGTGGCGGCGGCACTGATCGGGATCCGGGGCGCCAAGTCCCAGGCGAAGGTGTCGATGCGCGCGGAGCTCTCGCGCGTGGAGATCTCCGGCCCCGAGGTTCTCGTCCGCGCGGCCGAGCTGGCCCAGGCCGACCTGCGCTCGTCGGGCAAGATCACCGGCGAGCTCGTGTTCACCGCGACCGACGCCACCGAGCTGAGCGTCAGCGCGGAGCTCGCCCCGACGGAGTAGTCGCTAGGCCGACTTCTTCTTCTTCTCGGTCTCGCGGGGGACGAGGGTGGGCGCGACGTCGTCGTTGACGACCTCGCCGGTCACGATGACCTTGGCGATGTCGGCGCGCGAGGGCACGTCGAACATGACGTGGAGCAGCACCTCTTCGATGATCGCGCGCAGACCGCGGGCACCGGTGCCACGCTCCATGGCGTGGTCGGCGATGGCCTCGATGGCGTCCTTGGTGAACTCCAGCTCGACGCCGTCGAGCTCGAAGAGCTTCTGGTACTGCTTGACCAGGGCGTTGCGCGGCTCGGTGAGGATCTGGACGAGCGCGGCCTGGTCGAGCTTGGTCACGCTGGCGATCAGCGGCAGCCGGCCGATGAACTCGGGGATCAGACCGAACTTGGTGAGGTCCTCGGGACGGACCTGGGACAAGAGGTCCTCGGCGTCACGCTCGGCCGCGGTGCGGACCTCGGCGGTGAAGCCGAGGTTCTTCTTGCCGACGCGCTGCTCGACGATGTGCTCGAGGCCGGAGAACGCGCCGCCCACCACGAACAGGATGTTGGTGGTGTCGATCTGGATGAACTCCTGGTGCGGGTGCTTGCGCCCACCCTGCGGCGGCACCGAGGCGGTGGTGCCCTCGATGATCTTGAGCAGCGCCTGCTGGACGCCCTCACCGGAGACGTCGCGGGTGATCGAGGGGTTCTCCGCCTTGCGGGCCACCTTGTCGATCTCGTCGATATAGATGATGCCCGTCTCGGCCTTCTTGACGTCGTAGTCGGCGGCCTGGATCAGCTTGAGCAGGATGTTCTCGACGTCCTCGCCGACGTAGCCCGCCTCGGTGAGGGCGGTGGCGTCGGCGATCGCGAACGGCACGTTGAGCATCCGCGCGAGCGTCTGCGCGAGGTAGGTCTTGCCGCAGCCGGTCGGGCCGATCACCAGGATGTTGCTCTTGGCGACCTCGACGACCTCGTCCTTGGTGTGCTTGCCCGCCACCGGCTGGAGGCCGGCCTGGACCCGCTTGTAGTGGTTGTAGACCGCCACGGCCAGCGACTTCTTCGCC
This sequence comes from Nocardioides szechwanensis, assembly GCF_900103935.1. Lineage (GTDB taxonomy): Bacteria > Actinomycetota > Actinomycetes > Propionibacteriales > Nocardioidaceae > Nocardioides > Nocardioides szechwanensis. The sequence continues at coordinate 47,418 of NZ_FNIC01000012.1, read as the reverse complement.
TGCTCCTGGCCGATGACGTAGGAGTTGAGGAAGTCGAAGATCTCCTTCGGCTTGGGCAGCTCGTCGAGGCTGACCTCGGTGCCCTCGCTGAGCTCCTCCTCGATGATCTCGTTGCACAGGTCGATGCACTCGTCACAGATGTAGACGCCCGGACCGGCGATCAGCTTCTTCACCTGCTTCTGGCTCTTTCCGCAGAAAGAACACTTCAGCAGGTCACCTCCGTCACCGATGCGTGCCACGGGGTCATCTCCTTCGACGCTGTTGAGCGAGTGCCACGATGCAAACTCACCCGAAGGTACATCTTGACGCCCCCAGCGGGGGGACGGACACGAGTTCCTAGGGACAAGTCTGACCGCCTGGTCAGGTCAGTGTTGCGAGGTCAGAGCGAGGGTGGAGGCCTTGCGGGAGTCGAGCACGGTGTCGATCAGGCCGTACTCGATCGCCTGCTCGGCGGTGAGGATCTTGTCGCGCTCGATGTCGCGGCTGACCTCCTCGATCGACCGGCCGGAGTGCTCGGCGATCATCTTCTCGAGGAGCTCGCGCATCCGGAGGATCTCGTTGGCCTGGATCTCGATGTCGGAGGTCTGGCCGAACGTGCCCTCGGTGTAGGGCTGGTGGATCAGGATCCGGCTGTTGGGCAGCGCCATCCGCTTGCCGGGGGCGCCGGCCGCGAGCAGGATCGCGGCCGCCGAGGCGGCCTGGCCCAGGCACACGGTCTGCACGTCGGGGGTGATGAAGCGCATCGTGTCGTAGATCGCCGTCAGCGCGGTGAACGAGCCACCGGGGCTGTTGATGTAGATCTGGATGTCCTGGTCGGGGTTCATCGACTCCAGGCACATCAGCTGCGCCATGACGGCGTTGGCGATGTCGTCGGAGATCGGCGTGCCGAGGAAGATGATCCGCTCCTCGAACAGCTTGGCGTAGGGGTCGATCCGCCGGAAGCCGTAGGACGTGCGCTCTTCCCACTGGGGGATGTAGTAGTTCATGTGATCAGTCCTTCTGCCGCGCCGGGCGGCCATCGTCGGCGGCTTCACGAGCGCTCTTGATGACCTGGTCGACCAGGCCGTACTCGAGTGCCTGCTCGGCGGTGAACCAGCGGTCGCGATCGGCGTCGTTCTCGATCTGCTCGACCGTCTGGCCGGTGTGCTCGGCGATGAGCTCGAGCAGCACCTTCTTGATGTGCAGCGACTGCTGCGCCTGGATCTTGATGTCGGAGGCGGAGCCACCCATGCCCGAGGAGGGTTGGTGCATCATGATCCGCGCGTGCGGCAGCGCGTAGCGCTTGCCCTTGGCGCCGGCGCAGAGCAGGAACTGCCCCATCGAGGCGGCCAGGCCCATGCCCACCGTCGCGACGTCGTTGGGGATGTAGTTCATGGTGTCGTAGATCGCCATGCCGGCGTCGACCGAGCCACCGGGGCTGTTGATGTGGAGGAAGATGTCCGTCTCCGGGTCCTCCGCCGAGAGCAGCAGCAGCTGGGCGCAGATCGCGTTGGCGTTCTGGTCGCGGACCTCGGAGCCGAGGAACACGATCCGCTCACGCAGCAACCGCTGGTAGATGTGGTCGTCCAGGACGTTGAGCCCGCCGCCGCCGCCCATCAGGGGTCCGGCGGGCTCGGAGGAGAGGCTGGGGTTCAGGTTCACGTCGCCGACACTAGCCCGAAGCAGGGACAGTTCCACGGGCATTCCGCCCCTGTTCGCCGACAGCAGATTTACGCCGTGCCCCGAGTCGGCTCAGGCGGACTCGGCCGCAGCCTTGAGCCGGGCCACGGTCTCCGCCATCCCGTGCTCGAGCTCGCCGGCGTGGCCGTCGTTGCCGCCCAGGAACACCGGCGCGAACAACCGGCTCATCAGGGTGAGCGACTCCGGCACGGGCCGCCGGTGCACGACCCGGGTGGAGCCGTCGCCCTCAGGAGAGATCTCCCAGATCCAGCGCGCCCCGCTCGACCGCGTGTCCCACGCGAGGGCACGGCCCGGCTCGAGCACGGCGACCACGGACCGGGTCGGCCAGACCACGGCCTTGCGCCTGTTGACGCCGAGGTAGGCCTGCCCCACGCGGAGCCCGCCCGGCTTGAGCGGGACCATCCGCACCAGCTCGGGGCTCCACTCGGGCATCCGGCTGAAGTCGGTGAGCAGCGCCCAGACCTTCTCGGGGGGTGCGGCGACGGTCGTCTCTGCGCGCAGCTCGCGCGCGGCCTGGGAAGTCACGAGGCGATGATCGCAGACGGCGTCAGGCGAACCAACGCTCCATGGCGGCGTGGATCTTGGGGTGGTTGAGCAGGCCGAAGTGGTCGGAGCGGCCGACGTGGAGGGTCTCGGCGCCCGGGAACAGCCGGCCGCCGCGCTTGTCGTGGCCCTGGGCGGAGTGGGGACGCACCAGCCAGTCGCCGATGAAGTGCCCCACGGGGTGGCGGTGCGACTCGGTCAGGGTCGCCATCACCAACCGGTAGCTGGCGTGCGGCAGTGGCGGCACGTCCTCGGCGAGCCCGGCCACCAGATCGTGGACTCCCACCGAGCGCCAGTCGAGGAACCGCCCGAAAGCGGCGGTCTCGGGCAGCCGGGACAGCCCCCGCGCGCCGTGGCCGATGCCCCACGCGATGGGGGCGCCGAGGTGCGGGGTGCCGAGCGTGACCACGTCGGAGATGTGCTGCGACCAGGCCTGGCCGGACTCCGGCGGCTCGGCCGCGACCGCGCCGGACGCGCGGATGACCAGCCCACCGAGCGAGTGGCCGACCATCGCGACCCGCTCGACCGGCACCGGCCACGCGTCGACGACCCACTGCATCAGCGCGGACAGGGCCACGCCGTTCTCACGCAGCGACAGCCCGGTGTTGGCACGCAGGAACACCGGGGTCCAGCCGCGAGCGGCGACCGCCTCGCCGTACGTCGTGCCGGTGCGGTCGCGGTGGAAGTTCCAGTAGGACTCGTTCTCGCAGAGCCCGTGCAGGAAGACCACGAGCCGACCGGTCGCGGCGGGGAACGCCTTCGCAAGCCCCTCCTCCGAGAGGTGGACGTCGCGACCCTCGGCGCGGACGCCCATCGAGATGGCGAGGTGCGGCCGCTCGTGGACCAGCCGGTCCCCGATCAGGCCGTTGACGGCCGAGCTCACGAACCGCCCGCGCGGGCTGTCCTCCAGCCGGGGGCCGACGCCGGTGGCGCCGAGCCGGTCGAGACCGACCGACGCGGCCCGCAGGCCGGCCGAGAGCCCGCCGTAGACAGCGCCGGCGACACCGCGGTGCACCAGGCCGGGCACCGTGGAGGTGCCGCCGGTCGCGCGGCGGGTGACGCCGCCGACCCGGTCGGCCACGGCGAAGTGGGTGTCGCGGGCGCCCTTGACGACGAGCTCGGAGGCCACCTCGGAGAGCAGGGAGAGGGCGTCGATCACGCCGGGGCCGGACGCAGCGCTCGCGGGCGGGGACAGGGGCGCGTTCATCGGGGGAGCATATCGGTCCAGTGAACAGTTGTGCACCGACACGCCTTGGCGCATCGGTGCACAGGGTCCGCGTCGTCAGTCCCCTGAGGTCACGGGAGCAACTCAGCCCTCCGTGGGCTCCTCGGTCTCGGAGTCGACCTCGGCCTCGGGCTCGGGCTCGGGCTCGCCGATCGTGCCGTCGGGCCGGAGGTTCTTCAGCTCCACCACGTTGCCGGAGGCGTCCTTGACGATGGCGGTCTCGACGATCGTCGCGAGCGCCTTGCCGCGCAGGATCTCCTGCACCATCTCGGGGATGTGGTTGTGCTCGAACATGTGGTTGGCGAACTCCTGCGGGTCCTGGCCCGACTGCTGGGCCCGGCGCACCAGGTGACCGGAGAGCTCCTCCTGAGCAACTCCGATCTCCTCCTTCTTCGCCACCTCGTCGAGGATGAACTGCGCGGCCACGGCGTCGCGGACGCGGCGGTCGAGGTCGGCCTCGAACTCCTCGATGGTCTGTCCCTCGTCCTCGAGGTACTTGTCCATCGGGATGCCGGCGTGGCCGAGCTGCTGCTCAATGTTCTGGCGGCGGGCGTTGAGCTCGTCGGTGACCATCGTCTCGGGCAGCGGCACCTCGACGCGCTCGAGCAGGACCTCGAGCACGGCGTCGCGCGCGGCGGCGGCCTGCTCGAGGCGCTTGCCCCGGCCGAGCCGCTCCCGCACGTCGTCGTGGAGCTCCTCGATGGTGTCGAACTCCGACGCCAGCTGGGCGAAGTCGTCGTCGAGGTCGGGCAGCTCCTGCTCCTGGACCTGGCTGACGGAGACCTTCACGTCGACGGGCTCGCCGACCTGGTCGCCGCCCACGAGCTCGGAGGAGAACGTCTTCTCGTCGCCGGAGGACATGCCGGCGAGGGCCTCGTCGAGGCCGTCGATCATGCCGCCGCGGCCGACGCGGTAGGACATGCCGGTCACCTCGGCGCCCTCGATGACCTCACCGTCGCGGGTGGCCTGGAGGTCCAGCACGACGAAGTCGCCGTCGGCGGCGGGGCGCTCGACGTCGCTCAGGGTCGCGAAGCGCTCACGGAGGGCGTCGACCTGCTCGGCGACGTCACTGTCGGCGACCTCGACGTCCTCGACCTGCGCCTCGATGCCTTCGTACGACGGCAGCGTGATCTCGGGCCGGATGTCGACCTCGGCGGTGAACTCGAGGGTCTCGTTGTCCTCGAACTTGGTCACCTCGATGTCGGGCTGCGCGAGGGGCGTGAGGTCGTTGGCCTGGAGCGCCTCGATGTACTTCTGCGGCAGCACCTCGTTGATCGCCTCGTCCAGCACGGCGCCACGGCCGACCTGACGGTCGATGACCATCGGCGGGACCTTGCCCTTGCGGAAGCCCGGGATGTTGATCTGCTGGGCGATCTTCTTGTAGGCCGCGTCGAGGCTCGGCTTGAGCTCCTCGAAGGGCACCTCGACGGTCAGCTTGGCCCTGGTCGGGCTCAAGGTCTCGACGGCGCTCTTCACAGGTGGTCTCCTCTGATCTCTGATGGTGGTTCGTGCGTCGGGGCGACAGGACTCGAACCTGCGGTCTCCTGCTCCCAAAGCAGGCGCGCTAGCCACTACGCTACGCCCCGTTGATGCATGGGTGATCTGGTGGTCAAGACGCCGTGAACGCGTGCGCTCGGGGCTCCTTGGAGCGGATGACGGGAATCGAACCCGCGTAATCAGTTTGGAAGACTGAGGCTCTACCATTGAGCTACATCCGCGTGCGTCATCGCACGCCGTCGTAGGCGTGAAATGTGCGGCTGTCATGGTGCCACACGCACGGCGAACTCCCCCAAACGGCCCGAGCGCTCGGACGAGCGCTGTGGCAGCCGCTACGGGCGGTGTACGACGAGCATCGCGCGGTCGTCGTCGGGTGACCCGAGCGCCTCGGTGAGGCGGGTCGCGGCACCGTCGAAGGACCCGCGCAGCAGCGACTCGGCCTGGCCGAGCATCCGGTCGATGCCGAGGTCGATGTCGCGCCGCGGCTCCTCGACCATGCCGTCGGTGTAGAGGATCACGGCGTCGCCCTTGCCGAGATGCCCGTGGGCACAGGTGAACGTGGCGTCCGGGATCAGCCCCAGGACGGGGCCCTCGGTGCGCAGCACCTGCCACCGGCCCGACCCGGCGGTGCGGTGGGCGGCGGGCGGGTGGCCCGCCGTACGGATCTCGTAGTCGCCGCTGTTGAGGTCGAGGGAGAGGTGGATCGCAGTCGCGAAGCCCTCCTCCCACTCCTGGCGCAGCAGGTAGTCGTTGGCGGCGGGGAGGAACCGGGTCGGGGGCATGGCCCCGAGCAGGCCGCCGAACGCGCCGGACAGCAGCAACGCGCGGGTGCCGGCCTCGGCGCCCTTGCCGGACACGTCGACCACGACCACCTCGAGGTTGTCACCGCGCCGCGCCGCGACCACGAAGTCGCCGGCGAACGGCGTGCCGCCGGCGGACTTCAGCGCCGACTGGACCTGCCAGCCGGGCGGCAGGTCGGGGATGCCGCCCTGGGTGAGGATCCGGTCGCGCAGGTCGATGAACATGGACTCGCCGCGCAGCCCAGCCACGCCGAGAGCCGTGCGGCGCACGCTCGTCGCGAGGACCACCAGCCCCATCGCAACCTGCACCAGGGTGGCCGAGAGGATGCGCGCCGTGACCTCGACCTGCTGCGTCAGGGTCACGGCGAGCATCACCATCAGGAAGATGACGAACCATGGCAGGGTGCGCGGACCGAGCAGCACGCTGGCCACGAGCAGCGGAAGCATCAACGCCGTGAACGGCATCTGTGTCGGCCAGATCGCCACGGCGACGGTGATCCCGATGACGACGACGGCCAGCACGAGCGCGATCTGCGACTCCGTGCTCAGCCCGCGGCGGAGGAACAGCCGCCACGACCGCCGCCACCTGGGCGTCCGGGCAGGCGGAGCTGCGTCGTACGTCGCGGTCATGGGGGGTCCAGTCTGGGCCGGTCGTGGGAGGGAGCTTCAGCCTAGGGCCCTGGAGCGGAACGCGGGCTGGCATCGGGGACACCAGAAGATGTTCCTCGTCTGGAGCACGCCGGTGCGGACCATCGACCCGCAGACGTGGCACGGCCGGCCCGTGCGCCGGTAGACGTAGACCTCCCCGCCGTGGTCGTCGACGCGCGGCGGCCGGCCCATCGCCTCCGGGGTGTGCTCGGGGCGGACGGTGTTGATCCGTCCGGTGCGGACGCCCTCGGCCATCAGCTCGACGAGGTCGTCCCACATGGCCCGCCACTGCCCCACCCGGAGGGTGTTGCCCGGTCGCAGCGGGTGGACACGTTGGCGGAACAGCACCTCGGCGCGGTAGACGTTGCCGACGCCGGCCAGGACCGACTGGTCCATCAGCAGCCCGCCGATGGGCGCCTTGCTGCGGCGGACCCGCTCCCACGCGAGGGTCGGGTCCTGATCCTCACGGATCGGGTCGGGGCCGGTGCGCGCGAGGATCGCGTCGCGCTGCTGGGCGGTGAGCAGCTCGCAGGCCGTGGCGCCGCGCAGGTCGGCGTACGACGTGGGGCCGGCGTCGGCGGTGACCAGCCGCAGCCGCACCTGGCCGACCGGCAGCGGGACCTCGTCGACCCCGGTGCGCACGTCGAAGCCGCCGTAGAGGCCGAGGTGGACGTGGACCAGCCGCTCGTCGGGGAACGCGATGAACAGGTGCTTGCCCCACGACTCGGCACCCTCGACCACCTGACCGTCGAGCAGGGCGGCGGAGTCGGCGAAGCGGCCCTGCGGGCTCCCCACCCGGACCAGGCGCCCGGCGAAGGCCGCCTCCAGGTCGCGCGCGAGCCGGTGGAGGGTGTGCCCCTCAGGCATCGCGGCGGGCGGACTCCGGCAGCGACGGGAGCTCGCCAGAGGTCTCGTAGGACGCCAGCTGGCCGATCCGGCGTACGTGCCGCTCGTCACCGGAGAAGTCGGTCGTGAGGAAGACCTCGACGAAGCGGGTCATGTCCTCCAGGGAGTGCATCCGGCCCCCGACGGAGACGACGTTGGCGTCGTTGTGCTCGCGGGCCAGCGCCGCGGTCTCCTCGGACCACGCGAGCGCCGACCGCACGCCGCGCACCTTATTGGCCGCCATCTGCTCGCCGTTGCCGGAGCCGCCGATCACGACGCCGAGGCTGTCCTGGCCGGCCTCGCGGTCGGCGACCACGCCTTCAGCGGCGCGCAGGCAGAAGACGGGGTAGTCGTCCTGGGCGTCGTAGACGAAGGGGCCGTGGTCGACCGGCTCGTAGCCGTGCTGGGTCAGCCAGCCGACCAGGTGGTCCTTGAGCTCGAGGCCGGCATGGTCGGATCCGACGTGGACGCGCATGCGGGAATCCTCCCAGACCCTGCTGACAACCTTCCCGGCCGCCCGTGCGTCAGACTCGTTGATACCCCCACTGCACGACCTGCTGAACATCCGGGAGAGCCCCATGCATCTGCGCCTGACCCTGGCGGTCGCCCTGTCCGCGCTCGCGACGACCCTCGTGCCCGCGGTTCCCGCGGTCGCCGACGAGCCTCGCGCGCAACTTCAGCACCCGCTCCAGCTCGAGCGAGGCCCCGCGCCACGTGTGCTGTCGATGGTCGGCAACCAGATCCGCTTCGCCGACGGCCGGACGGTCACCTTCGAGCGGCCGGCGGGCGTCACCGGCCAGGCCCGGCTGATCGGGCGGTTCCGCTCCGACGCCGTCGTGTGGGCGCCGTACGGCGAGGACCGCAGCGCGGTCTTCAAGGTGCGTCCCTCCGGCCGCGTCTCGATGCTCGGAGAGCCGTGGGTGGACCGCTACGGCGACAACGGCTGGCAGATCGCCGGCAACCTGCTCTACGTCGCGTCGTACGACGCCCGCTCCCGCACCCGGCTGTCGAAGGTGAGCCTGGTCGACGGAGCCGTCCGGCGGACCTGGATCTCGGCCAGGAGCGAGATCTGGTCGCTGCTCGACGTGACCCCCCACCGCGCCGCGATCGGCAACGGGAGCCGCCTCAAGGTCTGGCGGGGCGACGGCCGCTTCGAGCGCGTCTTCGTGCAGTCGGGGAGGCGCTACGGCGACGTCAGCTTCGCCAGCCTCCGGCACGACTGGTTCGCGCACCGCACCAGCGACGGCACCGAGCTGCGGCGGATCTCCGCGCCCGGCACGGTCGTCTGGAAACAGGGCTACGAGAACGAGATGCTCCCCACCGACCTCTCCGGAGACGGGTCGGTCCTGCTCACGACCGAGTACGAGACCTACTCGCCGCAGCTGCGCGAGGCGCGGACCGGTCGGATCCTGCGCAGCTACGACGGCGGCTACCACTCGGCGTACAACTCCAGCGAACAGCTGGTGCTCGAGGGCAACCGGGCGTTCCTGGTCGTCATGGAGCTGCGGATCGACGGCAAGCGCCGCGAGATGCTGGTGCGGTGCACGATCGGCGGTCGGTGCGAGCGGGCCTCGCGGGTCGCCTCGACGATCACGCTGGTGACACACGGGTCCTGACCCAGGTGAGGAACGACGCCACCTGCAACATCAAGGGCTCGGCGGCGGTGAAGACCTGGTCGTGGCGCCAGAAGCCGTGGACCTGCCCGAGGTAGCGGGTGCCCACCACGGGTACACCCGCCTCGGCCAGGAGCGTGACGAGGTGCTCGCCCTCGTCGCGCAGCGGGTCGTGCTCGGCGGTCACCACCAGGGTCGGCGGCAGGTCGCCGAGCCGGTCCGAGAGCAGCGGCGCGAGGCCGCGGTCGGTGAGGTCGGCCGGGCCGGCGGCGTACTGCTGCCAGTACCACTCGGCCTCGCGGCGGTCGAAGCCGTCGGCGGCGGTGTCGTAGGAGTCGAAGCCGGCGCTCGGGTCGAGGAACGGGTAGATCAGCACAAGACCGGCCGCCAGGCCTGGGTTCCTGAGGGCGGCGACGAGGGCGAGGTTGCCGCCCGCGCTGTCTCCGTGGAGGAACACCGGCCCGTCCTCCCGCCACCAGGCCAGCACCGCGTCGACGTCCTCGGGCGCTGCCGGGAAGCGGTGCTCCGGCGGTCGCCGGTAGTCGACGCTGAGCACGGTGGTCCGGGTGCGGTTGGCGAGCCGTCGCGACGCCGCGTCGTGCACGTCGACGTCGTGGAAGACGAAGCCGCCGCCGTGCAGGTGCACGACGACGCCGGGCAGCGCGTCGGCGGGGCGGTAGAGCCGGCACGGTACGCCGTTCGCGTCGACGTCGCGGACCTCCGCGACGCCCTCGCGCGGCTCAGCCGCGGCCGCCGCGCGGGCCTCGGCGCGCGAGGTCTCGATGTCGAAGCCGTCCTCGAACACCTTGGTCTCGCCGGCCTCTTCCTCGAGTGCCTTGCGCGCCTCCGGGTGGAGCATCGTCAACGCTGCATGAGGGCGTCGAGCCCGACCGCGACCGCCGCCGCGACCCGGAAGTCGATGCGCTGGTCGGGCACGTGCACGGTGTACTTGTCGCGCACGGATCCCTGACGCTCGACGCCCAGGAGCGGCTGGCCCTCCGGGGTCACGAAGTCGAAGTGGATCGGCAGGAACGGGATGTCGGTGAAGCGGCGGATGATCGCCACCGCCTGGCTGCGCTCCTGGCCGGTGCCGGCGTAGCCCGGGCCCTCGATGTGGAACGTCGAGCGCATCAGGCTGGCGCCGAAGTCCTTGCGGAAGAAGCCGATCTGGTTGCGGGCCTCGTCGAAGATGTCGTAGCCGGCGTTGAGGTCGATCTTCTTGCGGGCCTTGAAGCTGAAGACCGGGCGGGTCTTGGTGTCGTCCGCGTAGAACGTCACCTCCTCCTTGAAGGCGAGGCGCTTCTGCTCGGCGAGCCCCATCGACTGCCCGAAGCTGCCGTCGGGGTTGGCGGCGAACAGCTCGTAGCGGTTGGTCGTCATGGCGAACTTCTGCTTGACGAAGAACGTGGGCAGGTACATCGAGTCGGTCATGCGCAGAGCCTAGAGGGACCCGGCGTTGAACCTCTCGAGCTCCTCGTCGACCACGGACGGGTCGAGCTTGGTGAAGATCGGCGTGGGCTTGTCGACCTTGGCGCCGACGGTGACCGGGCGCGACTCCCAGCGCGGCGTGCCGGAGTAGTCGCCGGTGATGACCGGGTAGAAGTCGAGACCGGCGCCGTGGCCGGGGTCGAGGTCCTCGACCTGCTCGATGCGTGGCATCGGCATGAACTCGCCCTCGCCGCCGTAGGCCGCCCACACCTGGTTGGAGGAGTGCGGCAGGAAGGGCGCGAGCAGCGTGTTGCAGTCGAGCACGCACTGCGCGGCGACGTGGAGCACGGTCGCGAGGCGCTCGCGCTGCGACTCGTCCTTCATCTTGTAGGGCTCGGTGACGGTGAGGTAGCGGTTGACCTCGCCGACCACGCGCATCGCCTCGGCGATGGCGCCGCGCTGCCGGTGGCGGCCGATCAGGTCGCCGACCGACCCGAAGCCGTCGCGTACGACGGTCAGCACGGCCTCGTCGACCGGCTCGAGGGTGGCGGCGGCCGGGATCTCGCCGAAGCTCTTGGCGATCATGGTGGCCGTGCGGTTGACCAGGTTGCCCCAGCCGGCCACCAGCTCGGAGTTGGTGCGCTGCACGAACTCCGCCCAGGTGAAGTCGGAGTCGGAGGTCTCGGGGCCGGCGGCGCAGATGAAGTAGCGCAGCGCGTCGGGCTGGTAGCGCGCCAGCATGTCGCCGACCAGGATCACGTGGCCGCGGCTGGTGGAGAACTGCTTGGACTCCATGGTCATGAACTCCGACGACACCACCTCGGTGGGCAGCTGGAGGTCGCCGTAGGCGCCGGGCTCGCCGCCCAGGGCGCCGCGACCGTCGTACGCGAGGAGCTCGGCGGGCCAGATCTGGCTGTGGAAGACGATGTTGTCCTTGCCCATGAAGTAGTAGGACAGCGACTCCGGGTCGTTCCACCAGCGGCGCCACGCGTCGGGGTCGCCCGAGCGGCGGGCCCACTCGATCGACGCCGACAGGTAGCCGATGACCGCGTCGAACCACACGTAGAGGCGCTTGGTCGGCTGCTCGCGCCAGCCGTCGAGCGGGATCGGGATGCCCCAGTCGATGTCGCGGGTCATCGCGCGCGGGCGGATCTCCTTGAGGATGTTCTGGGAGAACTTGATGACGTTGGGCCGCCAGAGGCCGGTGGCCTCCCGTCCGTCGAGCCACTCCGTCAACGCGTCGGCGAGCGCGGGCAGGTCGAGGAAGAAGTGCTGGGTCTCCACGAACTCCGGCGTCTCGCCGTTGATCTTGGAGCGCGGGTTCTTCAGGTCGGTGGGGTCGAGCTGGTTGCCGCAGTTGTCGCACTGGTCGCCGCGCGCGTCGGCGTACCCGCAGATAGGGCAGGTGCCCTCGATGTAGCGGTCCGGCAGCGTGCGCCCGGTCGACGGGCTGATGGCGCCAAACGTCGTCTGCTCGACCATGTAGCCGTTGCGGTGCACGGTCTCGAACATCTCCTGCACCACGAGGTAGTGGTTGCCGGTGGTGGTGCGGGTGAACAGGTCGTAGGACAGGCCGAGGTCGACGAGGTCCTGGACGATGACCGCGTTGTTCTTGTCGGCGAGGTCGCGGGCGGTGACGCCCTGCTGGTCGGCGGCCACCAGGATCGGGGTGCCGTGCTCGTCGGTGCCCGAGACCATGAGTACGTCGTGCCCGTCCATCCGCATGTAGCGGCTGAAGACGTCGGAGGGCACACCGAAACCGGCCACGTGGCCGATGTGGCGCGGGCCGTTGGCGTACGGCCAGGCGACGGCGGACAGGACATGAGTCATGTGCCGGAGTCTAGGAGCCCACCGCTACTTCTTTCCGGGCGGGCCGACCGGCTCCGGCCGGACTCAGTAGCGGTCGATGCGCTGCTGCGCGCGGCGACGGATGGCAGGGAGCGCCTGGTACAGGCGCTCGCCGGGGCAGGCGGTCTCGTTGGTAGCACGGTGGCCGGTGATGACGAACAGGCGCACGCTGCGCCCGGCGGCGTACCGGTCGCTGCCCTCCGAGGTCACCACGACCCGGCCCTGGGCGTCGCGCCGGTGCCGGTCGAGCTTCCATGCGGCGAGCCGGACCACCTTGGTCAGCGCCTTCTGCGACGGCCGGCCGCGCTCGAAGTTGCCGATCACGGCGATCCCGACGGAGCTGTGGTTGAAGCCCAGGGTGTGGGCCCCGCGCACCAGCCGGGATACGCCGCCGGCGCGGCCCACCCACGCCCGGCCGAACTTGTCGACGAGGAAGTTGTAGCCAATGTCGGACCAGCCGAGAGTCTGGGTGTGGTAACTGTACATCCCCCGCAGGATCCCCGGCACGTCCGCGCGTGAGTAGGTGTTGCCAGTGGCGGTGTGGTGGATGTGCACCTGCCGCAGGCCGGCGTTGTAGCGCGGGCTGCCGTTGCGCAACGACGGGTCGGCGCCCCACTTCGTGCGGCTCAGCAGCCAGGGACGCAGCGCGCGGTCCGACTCCGGGGCGACCCCCCGGGCCGACACGTCGGTACGCCCCGCCGTCCGGTCCGACGTGAGCACTCCGGGGTCGATCAGGACCAGCTCGAGGTCGCGGTAGCCCTCGCCGCTCGCGTCGATCTGCACCCCGTCCGACGGCCCGACCCAGAGCGGCTGGGTGGCGCGCAGGCTGCTGGTCTCACCACCGTCCGGTCCGTCGTCGAGGACCTCCGGAGACAACCACTCGCCCCAGCCCTCGGCCCCGCGCGCCCGGACCCGCAGCTCCGGGTCGGCGCCGCGCCAGGTCACGCCGACCATGGAGTACGACGAGGTCCCCTGCGGCCCGGCGTCGGTCACCGGCACCTCGGTCACGCGCACCGGTGACCCGGGCTCTTCCGCGGACCCAACAGGGGCCGCGGCGTGCGAGACGACCCCTTGTCCGGGGTCCATGACGTCCGCCGACAGGGCCAGCAGACCTGTGGTCAATGTGACTGCAGTGGCCAGTGATGCAGTTCCCGAGAAGCGCATGGGGATCAATTGTTACCGCGATTCGCACCAAAGTCGACCTCGGAGACGCCTCTGGCCCCGACTCCAGCGGGACTACAGTCGAGTAGTGGACACGCTCATCGCCGAGGATCTGCTGCTCCTGCTGCTCGATGACACCAAAGGCACTGTCCGGGCCAGCTCCTATCTCGCCAGCGCCCTCGGAGGCGCGGTACTCGTCGAGCTCGCCCTCGCCGAGGCCGTCGAGCTCGAGGAGAAGACCAGCGCCTGGCGCTCGGCCAAGGTGCGTCCGACGGGCGCGGCGCCTCAGGACGCGGCGCCTCACGACGCGGCGCCTCACGACCCGGTACTCACCGCTGGTCTCGCCACCATCACCGAGAAGGACCGTTCACCGCAGGACCTGGTCAACCGGCTGGGCAAGGGTCTCAAGGAGACGCTCACCGACCGGCTCGTCGAGCGCGGCCTGCTGGAGCGCCGGGAGGAGAAGGTCCTGGGCGTCTTCCCTCGCACGAGGTGGCCGGCCGCCGACGCGACGCACGAGCACGACGTACGCCGTCAGGTGCGCGCTGCCCTCGTCGAGGGTGCTCAGCCGGACCCGCGCACGGGTGCCCTGGTCGCGCTCCTCGCGGCCGTCGACCAGGCACACCGGGTGGTCGACCACGAGGGGATGTCGTCCCGCGAGGTGAAGAGGCGCGCGAAGGACATCGCCACCGGCGACTGGGCCGCCAAGGCGGTCCGCGACGCCGTCGCCGCCACTGTCGCCGCGGTGACCACCGCGGTCACGGCGGCCACCGCCGCCACCGCCGCGGGCTACTAGCTGAAGTCGAGCTCGCCGGTCCGGGAGCGCTTGAGCTCGTAGAAGTAGGGGAACTTCGCGACCGCGACCGCGCCGTCCCACAGCTCACCGGCCTGCTCGCCGCGCGGGATCTTGGAGAGCACCGGGCCGAAGAAGGCAGCGCCCTCGATGGCGATGGTCGGGGTGCCGACGTCGTCGCCCACCTGGTCCATGCCCTCGTGGTGGGACTTGGCGACGGCCTCGTCGTACGACGAGTCGTCCATCGCCTCGACCAGCTCAGGCTCCAGGCCCGCGTCGGCCAGCGCGGCGGCGATCAGCTCACGCGTGATCGGCTCACCGCCGAGGTGGATGCGGTTGCCCATCGCGGTGTAGAGCGGCAGCAGGACCTCACGACCGTGCTTCTGCTCGGCGGCGATGCAGACGCGCACGGGGCCCCAGGCCGGCTTGAGCATCTCGCGGTACTCGTCGGGGATGTCCCGGTCCTGGTTGAGGTAGGCGAGGCTCATGACGTGCCAGGTCACGTCGATGTCGCGCACCTGCTCGACCTCGAGGATCCACCGCGAGGTGATCCAGGCGAACGGGCAGAGCGGGTCGAACCAGAAGTCGGCTTGGGTCATACCTGACCTAAGCACGGACCGCCCAAGATCCTTCCCGAGCCCCGACGCACTGTCGGTGGCCGGTCCTAGCCTTGAACACATGTTCGAGGTCTCGGGAGCAACGGTCAGCCAGTGGGTCACCCACCTGGCCGACATGTCGCGCGATCTCACCGACACCGAGCGCGTCGACCTGATCCGCGCCCTCGAGGACCTCAAGAACGTCGCGGCCGCGGCCCAGGCCACTGTCGCGGTCGACCTCGACACCTCCCAACGCGCGGCCCAGGAGCAGCGGGGTTGGCCGGCAGCCCGGCTCGGCGAAGGCGTCGCATCCCAGGTCGGGCTTGCCCGGCGCGAGTCAGCCACCAAGGGCGCCAGGCTGCTGGGCCTGGCGAAGGTCCTGCACCGCGAGATGCCCCACACCCTTCACCGGATGCGCACCGGCCAGCTGAGTGAGTGGCGGGCCACGATCCTGGCCCGCGAGACCGCGTGCCTGTCCCTTGACGACCGCCGTGAGGTCGACCGGCGCCTGTGCGGACCGGGCGGCACCGGCCCGGACCTGCCGGACCACGCCTTGGGCAACGCGGCACGCAAGCTTGCCGCCGACCTCGACAACGCCGCCGTCGCCGCGCGAGCCCGCAAGGCCGAGGCCGACCGCCACGTCACCCTGCGCCCGGCCCCCGACACCATGACCTGGCTCAGCGCCCTGCTCCCGGTCAAGGACGGCGTCGCGGTCTACGCCGCCCTCAGGGCCGCCGCCGACACCGCCCGCGCCACCGGCGACCCCCGCTCCCGCGGCCAGGTCATGGCCGACACCCTCGTCGAACGCGTCACCGGCAGGTCCGTCGCCGACCCGGTCCGGGTCAACCTGGACCTCGTCATGACCGACCGCACGTTCTTCGGCACCAGCGAGGAGTCAGCACACGTGCCCGGCTACCGCCCCGTGCCCGCCGAGCGGGCCCACGACCTCCTCGCCGACGCCCTCGACGCGGTCCAGGTCTGGGTACGCCGCCTCTACACCCACCCCGGGACCGGGCAGCTGGTCGGCTTGGACTCCCGCGCCCGCCACGCCCCCGCCGGGCTCGCCGACCTCGTCCGCCACCGCGACCAGGACCTTTGCCGCACCCCCTGGTGTGGCGCCCCGATCCGAACCACCGACCACGTGCGCGAGTCCCAAGTCGGCGGCGACACCTCCAAGCCCAACCTCCAAGGCCTGTGCGAACGCTGCAACCTCGCCAAACAAGCCCCCGGCTGGCGCGCGCGTCCTTCGCCCGAGACCCTGGCCGGCACCGAACGCCACACCGTCATCACCACCACCCCGACCGGACACACCTACCGATCCCGCGCGCCCGCACCACTGGGCCACCTCGACTACAACAGCCGCACGACCCTCGACTACGAGCTCATCGCCTGAGCGCGACCGCACCCACCATCAAGTCCGACCGGGTGCCATCCCGCTGCACAGCGCCGCGACTGGGCGCGTGCGAACTGCGTAGACGCGATCGGCGGTCGGCCGGCCCTATCCCTTGACCCGCCTGGTCTCGTACGCCCACATCGCGACCTCGACGCGGTTGCGGGCGCCGAGCTTGTTCATCAGCGCGCCGACGTGGGTCTTCACCGTGCTCAGGGTGATGTGCAGCTCGTCGGCGATCTCGGCGTTGGTGCAGCCGCGGGCGACGGTGAGGAGCACTTCTTCCTCGCGTTCGGTGAGCGGCTCGATCGGCTGGGTCGGCGGGGAGGCTCGCTCCAGGCCGGCCAGGGTGGTGAGCAGGCGGCGGGTGATGTCGGGCGAGATGAGCGCGTCGCCCTTCGCGGCCGCGTGGATCGCCTGGACCAGCAGCTCCGGCCCGGCGTCCTTGAGGAGGAAGCCTCGGGCGCCGGCCTTGAGGGCGCCATGGATGTACTCGTCGAGATCGAAGGTCGTGATGATCACGATGGCCAGGGGGTTCTCGACGCCTGGGCCAGCGAGCTGGCGGGTGGCCTCGACGCCGTCGATGCCGGGCATCCGGATGTCGAAGAGGCAGACGTCGGGACGCAGCTCGCGTGCCACGGCCACCGCCTCGTGACCGTCCGTTGCCTCGCCGACGACCTCGATCCCAGGCTGCGCGTTGAGAATCATCGTCAGGCCGGTGCGGACCAGGAGCTGGTCGTCGGCGACCACCACCCTGATCGTCATCGCGGCACTTCGCGCGGCAGGGTCGCTTCGACGGTCCAGCCGCCGGCCGGGTCCGGCCCGGCCTGACAGGTGCCGCCGAGCAGCTTGGCTCGTTCCGCCATACCGAGCAGGCCGTAGCCCACGGTGGTCGAAGGGCGGGCTGCTTCTCCGTCGTCGTGCACACGCAACCGTACGACGCCGACGTCGCCGGTGACTCCCACGGTGACCGCCGTGGCGTTCAGCGAATGCCGGATCGCGTTGGTGACCGACTCCTGACAGATCCGGTAGACCGCCACCTCCACCGGTTGCGGCAGGCCCGCGAGGTCGCCGCCGTGGTGCACCTGCACCAGCGGGCTCGTCCGGGTCAGCTCGTCCAGGTCGCTGATGCCCCGCTGCGGCGCGTAGTCGGCCGCCTCGCCGTCGCGTAATACCCGGACCATCGTGCGCATCTCGTACAAGGTCCGCGACGCCTCCGCCTCGATCACTGCCAGCGCCTCGACCGCCGAAGCCGGGTCGGTGGCTGCCACCGCCCGCCCCGCCTGGGCCTGGATCGCGATGGCCGACACGTGGTGCGCGACGGTGTCGTGCAGCTCGCGGGCGAGCTCACCGCGCTCGAGCGTCCGGACCTGCTGCACCTCGCGCTGGCGCGCAACCGCGCGGTAGCGCATCGCGGCCCCGAGTGCGAACACCGCGACCAGCAGGGTGGTGCCGCCGATCACGTCCCCGAGGGTCGCGCTGGTCGCGAGACCCAGGCCCGCGGGCACGGCGACGATCGCGGTCCCGACCAGCGCCTCGCGTCCCGAAGCCCAGCGGTACAACGCGTAGGGCAGCAACACGATGCCGGCCATGGAGTACAGCCCCACGTCGACGACGTCACTGACGACGGTCGGGATGTGCAGCACCAGCGCGCCGCCCCAGCCGACCGCGGTCGCCAGCAACGGATGGGTACGCCGCCAGAGCAGGACCGGGATCACCAGGAGCGCGACCACGGTGGCCAGGGGACGCCACGCCATGTCCGGGCGGAAGATCGCCTCGGCCACGGCCGTGACCAGCAGAGCGCCGACCAAGGCCCAGTCCCACCACACCCGCGCCGGCGGGTCCGGGGCACGGGGCTCGGCGAGGATCGAGCGGATGAAGGCGGCGAACACCTTGCCAGCCTAGAGAGCGGCGACGCTCGTCGTACGGGGCAGAAGCATGAGCCGCTTCTCGTTCTTTCGGCTGAGGAGTCCCCCACTCCTTGGCCCGATGTACGTCGCTCTCCGCCGGGCCACCGTGGAGGCATGTCGAATCTCCTCTACCGGCTCGGCCGGTCTGCTGCCACCCGGCCCTGGGTCGCCATCGGCGCCTGGATCGTTCTCGCGCTGGTCGTCATCGCCTCCTCCGTTGCCTTCGGGCGCGATCTCGAGGAGAGCTTCGAGGCACCCGGCCTCGACTCCTACCAAGCTGCGGAGCTGCTCGCCGAGGCCCAGGCTGACGAGGGCGGGGTCACCGCCCACGTCGTCCTCGAAGCCCAGGACGCCGCGGCGCACCTCGCACCGGTGGAGGCCGCTCTCACGGAGCTCCCGCACGTCCTGACCACGACGAGCAGCGTCTCGCCGGACGGCGCCATCGCACTCGTGCGCGTGCAGTACCCCGCGATCGAGCACCTCGATGCCTCCGACCTGGACAACCTCAAGGACGCCGTCGCCGACCTGCGTGACGAGTCGTCATTGACTCTGGAGACCGGAGGCCATCTGTTCTTCGCGTTCGAGGAAGCACCCACCGGGCTCGGCGAGGTCGCGGGGATCGTCGTCGCGATGATCGTCCTGCTGATCGCCTTCGGCTCCTTCGTCGCGATGGGACTGCCGATCGGGATGGCGCTGTTCGGTCTGGTCATCGGCGTCACCTCGATGAAGCTGGTGACGAACCTGATCGACATCCCGGCGTGGGCACCGCAGCTTGCGGCCATGGTCGGACTCGGCGTCGGTATCGACTACGCGCTCTTCCTGGTCACCCGGCACCGCGAGCACCTGGCGCTGGGGATGCCGGTCGCCGAAGCGGCCGGCCGGGCCCTGGCAACAGCAGGACAGGCGGTGATCTTCGCCGGCGGCACGGTCGTCGTGGCGATCCTCGGTTTGCTCGTCGCGGGGATCCCGTTCGTGACCGGTGGTGGGGTCGCCATCTCCGCGATGGTGCTCGTGATGGTGCTGGCTTCGGTCACGTTGCTGCCGGCACTTCTCGGACTGGCGGGGCACCGGATCAACGGACGCCGGCGCACGCCGCATCGGCCGAGCACCGGCTGGTACCGGTGGGGCGCTCACGTGACCCGCCACGCGACGGCGTACCTCGTCGGAGGAGGCGTCCTCATGATCGCCCTGGCCGCACCCGTTCTCTCGCTCAACCTGGGGTTCCCGGACGACGGGACCAAGCCCGAGTCGAGGACCGAACGCCGGGCCTACGACCTGATCGCCGACGGGTTCGGCCCTGGCGCCAACGGGCCGCTGGTGATCGCGGTCGACATCTCCCAGGACGGGTCCGTCGTGGCGCCGCTGGCCGCGGCGGTGGCAGCCGACCCGGGCATCACCTCGGTCGGCGACCCGACCATCGATCTCACCGCAGGCGTGGCGACTCTGGTGGCGCAGCCGACCACGTCGCCCCAGGACGTTGCCACCCAGGAGACCGTCGCGAGGCTGCGCAGCGAGGTTTTCCCGACGGTGCTCGACGGCACCGCAGCGACCGGCCATGTCGGCGGCCAGACCGCCACCTTCGCCGACCTCGGTGACCGGGTGCAGGAGCGGATGCTGCGCTTCGTGGTGGCCGTGCTGCTGCTGTCGTTCCTCTTGCTCACGGTGCTGTTCCGGTCGGTACTGGTGCCGCTGAAGGCGGTCGTGCTCAACCTGCTGAGCGTCGGCGCAGCGTACGGCGTGCTCGTCATGGTCTTCCAGTGGGGCTGGGCGGCCGACCTCATCGGCGTGGAGTCGACGGTGCCGATCGTGTCATTCATCCCGCTGTTCATGTTCGCGATCCTGTTCGGTCTCTCCATGGACTACGAGGTGTTCCTGCTCTCGCGGGTACGCGAGGAGTACCGCCGCCACGGCGACAACACCCGCGCGGTCATCGCGGGGATCGCCGGCACCGGGCGGACCATCACCGCGGCCGCGCTGATCATGGTGGCGGTCTTCTCGGGCTTCGTCCTGGGCAGTGACCCGGTGGTGAAGATGATGGGAGTGGGACTGGCCACGGCGATCCTCCTCGACGCGACCGTCGTACGCCTGGTGCTCGTCCCGGCCACCATGAAGCTTCTGGGCGACGCGAACTGGTGGCTGCCAGAGTGGCTGGATCGGCTGCTGCCGGAGTTGGACTCCGCGTCGGTGGAGAAGTCCGGGCACGACGGCCTCGAACCCGTGAGGCGAGCTAGCGCTTGACGTATACGCGGTCGGAGCCGGCGGCGGGCAGCACGAGCTTGGTGCCCGTGTAGCGGACCCGCACCTTGTGCCAGCCGGGCTTGAGCCCCTCGACCACGGCGCGGAACCTGCCGTCGACGACCTTGCCCGTGACCTTCTTCGCGCCGATCGACACGGTGACCAGCCCGCGCGGGGACGAGACGCCGGGGGCGCCCACCCTCACGATG
Organism: Nocardioides szechwanensis; assembly: GCF_900103935.1. Classification (GTDB taxonomy): domain Bacteria; phylum Actinomycetota; class Actinomycetes; order Propionibacteriales; family Nocardioidaceae; genus Nocardioides; species Nocardioides szechwanensis. The sequence goes on along the minus strand of NZ_FNIC01000012.1, from coordinate 26,957 downwards.
ACCACGGCGCGACGCGACGCGCTGGCCGACGAGATCCTCAGCGTGGGCTTGGTCTGGACTCGGCCCTGGGCCTTCGCGACCTGGGAGGTGCTGCGGTAGCTGGTGCGTGCGAGGTCGACCCGCACGGTGATCCGCGAGCCCACGTCCCACGGCCGCAGCACGTACGTCGTGCCTGCGGCGCCGCGGATCGGCTCGCCGTCCCGTAGCCAGGTGTAGGTGACCGTCGCGTCAGCGGGCTCGAACGAGCCCGGGGTGACGGTGAGCGTGTCCCCCGTGCGGACGCGGCCGTCGACCGAGAACGGCGAGGTGATCGCGATGGTGCCGGCGATGACCGGAGCGGTCTCCGGCGAGCTCACCTTGCGGGGCTTGTAGCCGGTCGCCCGCACGGTGACGGCAGCGGTGACCCGCTTGTCGATCTGGGGCTGACCGAGGCGCAGCTGCCAGGAGGTGGCTCCGGGGATGGCCACGCCGTCGGCGTACCACTGGACGCTGGCGCTCTCGGGCGTCGGCGCCCAGGAGCCGGGGGTCGCGGTGAGGACCTGGTCGACCTCGGCGACGCCGCTGACCGTGGGGGCCTCCGCGCTGCGGAAGTCGCCGACCACGACGTCGCTGGGGGCGGCCTTGCGCGCGGTGCCGGGTGCGTAGCCCTTCTTCGTCGCGGTGACCTGCAGCGTCAAGCGCTTGCCGCGCTGGGCCGCGGTCGGGACGTACTGAGCCGCCGTGGCGCCGGGGATCACGGCGCCGTCCACGAGCCACTGGAAGGCGTAGCTGCCGGCGGGGGTCCAGGTGCCGGGTGCGGCCGTCAGCGGCGCGCCGACCTTGGGTGTGCCCTCGATGACCGGGGCCGCGACGTTGGTGATGACCTGGTCGTTGAAGTGGACGAAACCCGAGGGCCACCGGCCGTCGGCCTTGCGGATCTTGCGCCAGTGGAAGTCACCGCTCCAGCTGTCCTCGGAGATCACGATCACCGTGCTGGAGATGACCTCCTCGACGTAGGCCACGTGACCGCTGGAGCCGGTGCCGGGGGCGTTCGCCCGCCACCAGGCGACGGCACCGACGATCGGGACGTCGTCGGTGATCCCGGCCATCTTCAGGCCCCACTCGCTGGCGTTGCCGCCTCCGGACCACGGTCGGTCGTTGGGCAGCCCGCTCTTCACCATGCGGTACGCCACGTAGTTGGTGCAGTTGTGGCCGGTGTACATCCGCCACCACATCGTGTCCGCGGCGGTGCGGTAGCCCGCGTGGGAGTAGCCCGCCTCGGCGCAGGCGACGTACCCGGTGCACAGGTAGGCGGTGGAGCGCTGCTCGACCGCGTCGTACTTGCTCAGCGACGGTGCGTCGACCCGGCCGTCGTCGGCCGTGGCCGGGCCCGCGAGAGGCATCAGGGACGCCAGCAGACCGCTCAGCACGAGAGCGCAGCGCAGCCTTCCGGTCCGAGTCACGACGTGAGATTACGCAGGTGTCAAGCACCGTGTCAGCGTGTCGCCGAGAATTTCACACGTGTAACTCTCGTCCCAAGCGTCTCACCGACCCCATCAGTCCCACATGCTGGGCGTGCGCCAGTCCCCGTGGGTTCGCCTCGGCGGATTTGCCAGTGACATGATGCGTCGCATGCCTGGAACCAACCTGACCCGGGACGAGGCCGCCACCCGCGCCGCGATCCTGGCCGTCGAGTCCTACACCATCGACCTCGACCTCACCGTGTCCGACAAGGTCTTCGAGAGCACGACCGTGATCCGGTTCTCGTGCTCGGAGCCCGGAGCCTCCACGTTCGCCGACCTGGTCGACGCCACGATCCACGAGGTCACCCTCAACGGTCGCGCCCTCGACCCGTCCGAGGTCTACCGCGACTCCCGGATCACGCTCGACGGCCTCGAGGCCGACAACGAGCTCCGGGTCTTCTGCGAGCTTCCCTACAGCCACACCGGCGAGGGCCTGCACCGCTTCGTCGACCCCGCCGACGGCCGGGTCTACCTCTACTCCCAGTTCGAGGTCCCCGACGCCCGCCGCGTTTACACCACCTTCGAGCAGCCCGACCTCAAGTCGACGTTCACGTTCAACGTCACCGCTCCCGAGGGCTGGAAGGTCGTCTCCAACTCGCCCTCCCCCGCCCCCGAGGCCCTCGACGAGGGCAAGGCGATCTGGCGCTTCGAGCCGACCAAGCGGATGTCGACCTACATCACCGCCCTGGTCGCCGGCGAGTACCACGAGGTCCAGCACACCTACGTCGGCAAGCACGGCGAGATCCCCCTCGGCCACTACTGCCGCCAGTCACTGGTGGAGTTCCTCGACGTCGACGAGCTCGTGAAGATCACCGAGCAGGGCTTCGCGTTCTTCGAGGAGGCCTTCGACTTCCCCTACCCCTTCGGCAAGTACGACCAGCTCTACGTGCCGGAGTACAACATGGGCGCGATGGAGAACGCCGGCTGCATCACGCTGCGCGACGAGTACCTCCCCCGCAGCCGCCAGCCGCGCTCGTTCTACGAGTTCCGGTGCAGCGTGATCCTGCACGAGATGGCTCACATGTGGTTCGGCGACCTCGTCACCATGAAGTGGTGGGACGACCTGTGGCTCAACGAGTCCTTCGCCGAGTGGGCCTGCTACCACGCCGAGGTCGAGGCCACGGAGTTCACCGACTCCTGGACCGGCTTCGCCAACGCCCGTAAGCAGACCGGCTACCGCCAGGACCAGCTGCCGAGCACGCACCCGATCGCGGCCGACAACCACGACCTCCAGGCGGTCGAGGTCAACTTCGACATGATCACCTACGCCAAGGGCGCCTCGGTGCTCAAGCAGCTGGTGGCCTGGGTCGGCCTGGAGGACTTCCAGGCCGGGCTGCAGCAGTACTTCAAGGACTTCGCCTACGGCAACTCCGAGTTCTCCGACCTGCTGGCGGCGCTGGAGAAGTCGTCGGGCCGCGAGCTCGGGGGCTGGGCCCAGGAGTGGCTCCAGACCGCGGGCGTCAACACCCTCACAGCCGAGTTCGAGACCGACGCCGACGGCCGCTACTCCTCGCTCGCCGTACGCCAGTGCGCCCACCCCGACTGGCCGACGCTGCGCCGTCACCGCATCGGCGTCGGCCTCTACGACGCTGTGCCCAACTCTCAGGGGGAGGACCGCCTCGTGCGCCGCCAGTACGTCGAGATCGACGTCGAGGGCGAGCTCACCGAGATCCCCGAGCTGGTCGGCGCGCAGCAGCCCGACCTGCTGCTGCTCAACGACAGCGACCTCACCTACGCCAAGATCCGTCTCGACCAGCGCTCGCTCGCCACGGTGGTCAACGGCTTGTCCAAGCTCGACGACTCCCTCGCCCGGGCCCTGGTCTGGGGCGCCGCGTGGGACATGACCCGCGATGCCGAGATGCGCGCCTCCGACTTCGTGGCGCTCGTGCTGCGCAACATCGGCGCCGAGACCGACTCGTGGGGCGTCAGCCGGATCCCGACGTACGCCGCCCAGGCGGTCAACCACTTCTCGGCCAAGGCCAACCGGCCGCAGCTGCGGGCCGAGTGGGAGCGCGGCCTGCGCGACCTGCTCGCCGCGGCCGAGCCGGGCAGCGACCACCAGCTCACCTTCGCGCGCTCCTACGCCGGCATCGCCCACAGCGACGCCGCGATCGCCGACCTCGAGGCACTCCTCGACGGGTCGCTGACCTTCGACGGTCTCGCCGTCGACCAGGACCTGCGCTGGGTGCTGCTCACCTCACTGGCCGCGGCCGGTGTGGCCGGCGACGACCGCATCGACGAGGAGCTCGGCCGCGACCACACGATCTCCGGTCAGGAGCACGCCGCGGCCGCTCGGGCAGCCCGTCCCGACGCCGAGGCCAAGGCCACGGCCTGGGAGGCGGCGATCACCAAGACCGACACCCCCAACGAGACGCAGCGCTCGATCATCCTGTCGTTCCAGCGACCCGGGCAGGACGACGTCCTCGCGCCGTACGTCGAGCACTACCTCACCGCGGCCGACGACATCTGGGAGCGACTGGGCACCCAGCGCGCCTCGACGGCGCTGGAGTTCATCTTCCCGCGCCAGCTCGCGAGCCCGGAGCTGCTCGAGCGGGTCGACGCGTGGCTGGAGTCCTCGCCGGCCAACCCGGCGGCGAAGCGCTACGTCCGCGAGGGACGCGCCGACGTCGCCCGCGCCCTGGCGGCCCAGGCCCGCGACGCGGTCGACTGACCGCGAGTACTCCCAAGGGAGTGACGAAGTCACTCCCAAAGCGAGTAACGAAGTCACTCCCCGGCGTGCAGGGTCTCCGGCGACCGGGCGTGGTCGGCGATGAAGTGGATGCCGCGGATCAGCCCGCCGACCAGGTCACCCTCGGCGAAGGCGCTCTGCATGGTGATGACTGCGAGCTCGACCTCCCCGTCGGTCAGGGTGCGGCGCACGTAGCCACCGGTGACGACCTCGAGCGCACGGGCCTCGGGGTCGACCATGATCAAGACGCTGCGAGCAGGGGCGACCAGGGAGTTGTGCAGGCTGGTCGCGAACCGGCGGGGCTCGCCGGTCGCCTTGCCGACGAACACCGAGATCTCCGCCCGGCACAGCTGCTCGGCCTTGCGGATGGCCTCGTCGAGCGTGAAGCGCTCGGCGCTGCTGAAGGGATCACCAGCGGCCACTTGCACCACCGGCCTCGGACGACTCGGTGTCGGGGGCGGCCAGCTCGCCGGCGCTCTTGCGCGGCCCACCCAGCCACTGGTTGTCGACGGCGGGAGCACCCGGCGCGATCCGCTCGCCGCGGACCAGGGCCGGCACGTAGACCGCGACGGTGATCACGACGAAGAGCAGCAGCGGGATCCCGGCGAGGACCAGGAGCGCCTGGAGCATGTCGACGGGGTTGTTGTCGGGCCAGCCCTCGGACGGCTCGGCCACGGCCGGCGTCGCGAGGACCAGGGACAGGCCGGTCAGCGTGAGGCCGGTCACGAGGACTACGACACTTCGGCGGGCGGCAGGCGGGAGCTTCGAGATCACGGTGCCTAGCCTATCGGCTCGGTTCGATCACTCCGCGCCGAGATGCTATGCATGAGCGCATGTTCGCTCTCGAGACCACTGACCCCTGTGCGGCCGGAGAGCAGATCTGTGACGCCGCCTTCGGACTGACCGGCAGCACCACCGCCGCTGACATCGCCGACGTGCTGATCGGGACCCCTCTCGCGATCATCGGGCTGCTCCTGTTGGGACTCGTCCTGAGGTGGGTCCTGCACCGGCTGGTCGACCGCGTCGTACGGCGGGCCGAGGCCGGCGTGCTGCCCGACAAGGTCGGACGCTTCTCCATGGTGCGGCGCGGCGCCAGCCACGCCGCAGCCTCGGACCCGGTGACCTCGACTCGGCGGGTGCAGCGGGCCAAGACGATCGGCAGCCTGCTCAAGAGCATCATCACCGGCGTCCTGGTCGCGATGTTCGGGACGATGATCCTCAGCGAGCTGGGGGTCAACATCGCCCCGATCATCGCCAGCGCCGGGATCCTCGGACTGGCGCTCGGCTTCGGCGCCCAATCGCTGGTCAAGGACTTCCTGTCCGGGATCTTCATGATCCTCGAGGACCAGTACGGCGTCGGTGACGTCATCGACATCGGCGAGGCCGACGGCACCGTCGAGGCGGTGAGCCTGCGGGTCACCCGGCTGCGCGACGTCAACGGAACGGTGTGGTACGTCCCCAACGGCGAGATCGTCCGGGTGGGCAACATGAGCCAGAACTGGGCGCGCACCGTGCTCGACATCAGCGTCGGCTACGGCGAGGACCTCGCTCGCGTGCGCCGCGTGCTCCAGGAGGTCGCCCACGACCTGTGGGAGGACGAGGACTACAAGCAGCTGGTGATCGAGGAGCCCGAGGTCTGGGGCGTGGAGCAGCTCGGCCCCGAGGGCGTCCTCGTGCGGGTCACCCTCAAGACCGCCCCGCTGGAGCAGTGGGCGGTCGCTCGCGAGATGCGGCAGCGGATCAAGGCAAGGTTCGACCACGAGGGGATCGAGATCCCGCTCCCCCAGCGGGTCATCTGGAACCGCGCCGAGCCGGCCGCCCCCGCCGACGACGCGGTGGAGGGCGACCGGCAGTAGCCCCAGCCGGCCAGCAGTCCTAGCCGGTGGAGCAGGGCGTCAGGCCAGCGCGGCGTCGAGCGTGATCGTCGTACCGGCGAGGGCCTGGCTGACGGGGCAGCCGGTCTTGGCCGCCTCGGCCGCGGCCACGAAGTCGTCGCTGCTCATGCCCTCGACGACACCGCGGACCGTGAGCTTGATGCCGGTGATGCCGGTGCCGGGCGTGAACTCGACCTCCGCGGAGGTGTCCAGCGCGGTCGGCGGGGTGCCGGCCTTGGCGAGGCCGTTGGAGAGCGCCATCGAGAAGCAGGACGAGTGGGCGGCCGCGATCAGCTCCTCGGGGCTGGTCTTGCCGTTGGCCTCCTCGGCGCGCGAGGGCCACGAGACGTCGTAGGTGCCGAGGCCGGAGGACTCCAGCGTCACCTTGCCGGCACCCTCGAAGAGGCTGCCTTCCCAGTGCGTGGTTGCCGAGCGAGTCGTTGCCATCTGCGGGTCACTCCCCTGTCGTTGTCACTGTCATGCCAAGCGGTCGAGCCGAGTCTCGCACGCCGATGCGGAGCCTCCGGGTCGTGCCCAGCACAATGGACCGGTGACGACGTTCTACGACGAGATCGGTGGCTTCGAGACCTTCCGGCGGATCGTTGCGAAGTTCTACGAAGGCGTGGCGACCGACGAGGTGCTGCGACCCCTCTACCCGGAGGAGGACCTCGGACCGGCCGAGGAACGCTTCCTGCTCTTCCTGGTGCAGTACTGGGGCGGCCCCACGACCTACTCCGACCAGCGTGGGCACCCGCGGCTGCGGATGCGTCACGCGCCGTTCGCGGTCACCCCGGAGGCCAAGGACCGGTGGCTCGCGCACTTCCGCGAGGGGCTGGACTCGGTGGGGCTGACCCCGGAGCAGGACGCGAAGTTCTGGGACTACGTCACCCACGCCGCCCAGTTCATGGTCAACGCCCTCGAGTAGGCCGGCACGGGCCTTGGGAGAGGGCAGAAAAAAGTTCTGCCTGCGATGTAACGCCCGAGGGTCCCCGCGACAAGTATGGGGTGACCACCTGCCCCCTGCCCACCGACGCACCTCACCAGGTAACCCCCATGACCGCCACCCGCCACGCCAACCTAGGGCTGGATGCTCCGACGCTCGAGCCGGACGACCACCTGGTCGACCAGCTCGCCGCGCTCGCTGCCGCCTCACAGGCTGCGCCTAGTCCTCTTGGTGTCCCCCCGTGGCGGGTGGCTCTAGCTACAGCGGGCCTGGTCGGCGTCAGCGTCGGCGGCGCCTGGGCCACCGGCACCATCTCGGTCCCGGGCCTCCCCGAGCGCGACTCCGCGCCGCACGACAAGCCAACCCCCTCCGCCCCTCCGACCCCGGAGGAGCCCGGCACCCCCAGGTCGGGCTCCTCCGGTTCCACCGATGGCTCCTTCACCCCGGCGCCCGCGCCGACCCCCCAGACCCCCGGTCCGGCGGACAATGCCTCCGTTTCCCCGGACGACAAGGCACTCGGAACCGCCGGACCGGGTCAGGGGAACGGCCAGGAACACGGGCAGGGACAGCCGCCCACGGAGCACCCCGGTCAGGGAAACCGGCCCACGGAGCACCCGGGCCAGGGTCACGGTCAAGGACAAGGCCAGGGGCAAGGACAGGGCCAAGGCCAGGGCCAAGGCTCAGGACAGAACTCGGGACAGGACAAGGGCACGGGGCCGTCGGAAGGCAGGAGCGACTAGGACCAGAGTGGATCGCGACGACGAACTGATCGCCCGGGCCAAGGGTGGGGACCCCGAAGCCTGGCGTGAGCTCTACCGAGCACACGCCGGGCGTCTTGTCGTGTGGCTACGCACCCGCCCCACCGGCGACGCCGCGGTCTCCCCCGAGGACATCGCCGGCGAGGCCTGGCTGGTCGCCGCGCAGCGGGTTGCCGACTTCGAGGGCAGCTCCGAGCAGTTCGCGGGCTGGCTCTTCGGGATCGCGCGCAACCTGGCGACCACGACGGGTCGCCGTAGCCGGCGTCGCCGCACCGAGCCCGGGATCACCCAGCTGGCGGAGCTGCCGACAGACGGCCCCGCACCCGAGGTCGACGGCCGCGACTGGGTACGCCGGGCGCTGGCCGCGCTGCCACCTCGCGAACGCGACGTGGTCGGCTGCATCGACGGAGTGGGCCTGGACGTGGCGAGCACCGCCGTGGCCCTCGACATCAGCGCGGTCGCGGTCCGGGTCGCCCACCACCGGGGGCTGCGCCGGCTGCGCGCCGCCGCGGGGTCGGGTCAGCCGGAGCCGGCCGCCGCCGCCGTCAACAACCGTTCGCGGTAGGCAGGTCCCGGCGCGACCGCCCTGCCGGTGTGCACGTCGACGAACACCATCACCACCCGGGCCCGCGAGAGGACGACGTCACCGTCGCAGATCTCGGACTCGAGGGTCATCGAACGCTCCCCCACCCGCGCGACCCGGGACCAGCAGTCGTACGGCTCGGGCCGGAACAGGATCGGCACCCGGTAGTCCACGTCGGTCTGGGCGACCACCAGGTGCAGGTCCTCGATCCCCTCGAGGCCCCGGAAGAGTCCCGCGTGCAGCCGGATGCGCGCCTCCTGGAAGTACTCGAAGTACTTCACGTTGTTGACGTGGCCGTAGACGTCGACGTCGGAGAACCGCACGTGCACGGGGTAGTGGACCGCGTGCTCCTGCGGCACCGCAGCGAGCCGGACCCTGTCGACGGGGTCGTCCACCGGTTCGAGGAACTGCGCGAGCATCGCGCGCTCCTCGGGGGCGATCCGGCGGGGGCGCTCCTCGGCGAAGACGTACGGCGTCAGCACCGTCGTCGCCCGGAGGTAGACCCGGCGCTGGCCAGGCTCATCGGGGTCGTCGTGGAAGACCTCGTAGGCCATGGTGAAGGACGCGGCCCGGACCTCCGTCACCCAGCACTCGATCCGCACCGGCCGGAACCGGAACTGCAACGACGCGCGGTACGTCACCTCGTGGCGCACCACCACCACGCCCTCGGCGAGGTCGTCGGGACGAGCCGCCGGGGCGTGGATGCGGAGCAGGTCGACCCGAGCCTCTTGGAGGTAGTCGACGTAGACCACGTTGTTGACGTGTCCCTGGAGGTCCAGGTCTGCCCACCGGAGGGGGCACTCGTATACGTGGCGCACCCCTCGATGCTCCCAGAGTGCCCCGGTAGGGCGCTCCGGGAGGTCGGATCAGTGGCTGAGCGTCAGGCGGCCGTAGTAGGTACGGATCGACTCGTGGCGCGCGACCCGGACCTTGCGGTTGCTCGCGACGAAGTCGGTGACGCCAACGACCGCCAGAGCGAGGCCGATCACGACGACGGCGGCGAAGCCGACCAGCCAGGGGGTGAGGGCGGAGAGGAGTTCGAAAGTCATGGTGTCAGATCCTTTTCTACATCTGTAGTTCTACCTATGTAGAATCTACATGCGTAGAAAACCGCACACAAGGTGTGGCAACGTGTCCTGGGACACCTCCTCCTCAGCCCCGTCGAGACCGAAGGACCGATGACCCCCTCCTCGCTGACCCCCCGCCGGCGCGCGATCCTCGACGCGGCCACCCAGGTCCTCGACGACCAGGGGCTGCGCGGGCTGACCCACCGCAGCGTCGACCGCGCGGCCGGGCTCCCCGAGGGCACCACGTCCGCCTACTTCCGCACCCGGCGCGCCCTGCAGCTCGCGCTCACCGAGTACGTCGCCTCGCAGATGGCCGAGGACGTCGACGCACTGATCGAGCAGCTGGCCGACTGCACACCCGAGGACCCTCGCGCGGTCGAGCTCGTCATCGCCCTGCTGGGCCGGTGGCTCGACGCCCGGACCCTGGTGCTGGCCAAGGTCGAGCTCACCCTGGAGGCCGCCCGCGACCCCGAGCTGGCCGCGATGCTGCGCCAGAACCGCGACCGGCTGCTGCGGGTGGTCGCCGACGTCCTCGCGGGCCACGGCATGGCCCAGGCCGACGCCCGGGCCGAGGCACTGATGGCCTCCTTCGACGGGATCCTGCTCTCCGCGCTACTCAAGCCCGACGGCGAGCGGCAGGACTACCTCGCCCGCTCCCTCGACCAGGCGATGCATCCCTTGGGCGTCGAGTAGCCGCTACTGCGACGTGTTCTAGTCTGGCCCACGCATCACCCACCGAGATCGGAGAACCATCCATGCCCGAGGCAGTCATCGTTTCCGTAGCGCGTTCACCCATCGGCCGCGCCAACAAGGGCTCACTCAAGGACCTGCGTCCCGACGACCTGGCGGCGACGATCATCAAGACGGCGCTGGAGAAGATCCCCGCCCTCGACCCCAACATCGTCGACGACCTCTACCTCGGCTGCGGCCTCCCCGGCGGAGAGTCGGGCAACAACATGGCGCGCGTGGTCAACGTCCTCAACGGCATGGACAACGTCCCCGGCGCCACGACCACGCGCTACTGCGCCTCGTCCGTGCAGACCACCCGGATGGCCTTCCACGCGATCAAGGCAGGCGAGGGCGACATCTTCATCTCCGCGGGCGTCGAGACCGTGTCGCGCTTCGCCAAGGGCACCTCCGACCACTGGCCCGACACCCACAACCACGCGTTCGACGACGCCAAGGCGCGCACCGAGAAGACCGCCGAGGGCGGTGTCGGCTGGAACGACCCGCGCGCGGACGGCCTCCTGCCCGACGTCTACATCGCCATGGGCCAGACCGCGGAGAACGTCGCCAAGCTGCGCGGCCTCTCCCGCCAGGAGCTCGACGAGTTCGGCGTACGTTCGCAGAACCTCGCCGAGAAGGCGATCAACGACGGCTTCTGGGCCCGCGAGATCACGCCGGTGACGACCCCCGACGGCACGGTCGTCAGCGCTGACGACGGCCCCCGCGCCGGTGTCACCTACGACGGCATCAAGGACCTCAAGCCGGTCTTCCGCCCCGACGGCGTCGTCACTGCCGGCAACTGTTGCGCCCTCAACGACGGCGCCGCCGCCGTGGTGATCATGTCCGACACCAAGGCGGCCGAGCTCGGTCTCACCCCCCTGGCCCGGATCGTCTCGACCGGTGTCAGCGGTCTGTCCCCCGAGATCATGGGCCTGGGCCCGGTCGAGGCGACCAAGAACGCCCTTAAGTACGCCGGCATGAGCATCGGCGACATCGACCTGGTCGAGATCAACGAGGCGTTCGCGGCGCAGGTCGTCCCGTCCTACCAGGACCTCGGCATCGACCTCGACCGGCTCAACGTCAACGGCGGCGCGATCGCCGTGGGCCACCCGTTCGGCATGACCGGTGCGCGCCTCCAGAACACCATGCTCAACTCGCTGGACTGGCACGACAAGTCCACCGGCCTGATCACCATGTGCGTCGGTGGCGGCCAGGGCATGGCGCTCATCCTCGAGCGGCTCTAGGAGAGACTGCTTCGTCACACCCGCCGCGGTTCGCGGGCCCTCGCCGCCGAGACTCCTAGACTCTGAGTATGGGAGACATCGGCGGCGAGGCACGCGAGACGCATTGGCTCGACGAGGGCCAGCAGCGGTCCTGGCGAGGCCTGGTCCTCGGCTCGCAGCTGCTCTTCGACCGTCTCGACGACGACCTCCGCCGGCACCACGGCCTCTCCCTGGTCGAGTTCGAGATCCTGGTGCGGCTCTCCGAGCGCGGCGGTCACCTGCGGATGGCCCAGCTCGCCGACTCCCTGGCGCACAGCCGGAGCCGGGTCACCCACACCATCCGGCGCATGGAGAAGGCCGAGCTGGTGGAGCGCGCCGACTCCCCCGACGACGGACGAGGGGTGGTCGCGATCATGACCGAGCGCGGCCGGCTGCTCCTGGAGAACGTCGCGCCCACGCACGTCAACGGCGTACGCGACTACATCGTCGACCTCGCGACCCCAGAGGACTTCGAGGCCCTCGGCCGGGTCATGAACGCGGTGGCCGACCACCTGATCGCCGGCCACCCGGAAATGGAAATGCGCTGACGGGTCAGTCGCGGGTGAGGCGGCGGTGCGTGACGCGGTGCGGGCGGGCCGCCTCCACGCCGAGACGCTCGACCTTGTTCTCCTCGTAGGCGTCGAAGTTGCCCTCGAACCAGAACCACTTGGCGGGGTTCTCGTCGTCGCCCTCCCACGCCAGGATGTGGGTCGCCACCCGGTCGAGGAACCACCGGTCGTGCGAGGTGACCACGGCGCAGCCGGGGTAGTCGAGCAGGGCGTCCTCGAGGGATGAGAGCGTCTCCACGTCCAGGTCGTTGGTGGGCTCGTCGAGGAGCAGCAGGTTGCCGCCCATCTTGAGCGTGAGCGCGAGGTTGAGGCGGTTGCGCTCACCACCGGAGAGCACCCCCGCCTTCTTCTGCTGGTCGGGGCCCTTGAAGCCGAACGACGCGACGTAGGCGCGGGAGTTCATCTCGAAGTTGGCGACCTTGATGAAGTCCAGCCCGTCGGAGACGACCTCCCAGACGTTCTTCTGGGGGTCGAGGCCGCCACGGCTCTGGTCGACGTAGGAGAGCTTGACGGTCTGGCCGACGGTGAGGTCGCCCCCGTCAGGCTCCTCCTGGTCGGTGATCATCCGGAACAGGGTCGTCTTGCCGACGCCGTTGGGGCCGATGACGCCGACGATGCCGGCCCGGGGCAGCGAGAACGACAGGTCGTCGATCAGGATCCGGTCGTCGAAGCCCTTGGTGAGCTTCTTCGCCTCGAGCACGATGTCGCCCAGTCGCGGACCGGCCGGGATGTTGATCTCGGAGGTGTCGATCTTGCGCATCCGGTCAGCCTCGGCGGCCATCTCCTCGTAGCGCGCGAGGCGCGACCTGCTCTTGGTCTGACGGGCCTTGGCGTTGGAGCGCACCCACTCGAGCTCGCGCTCGAGCATCTTGGCCCGCTTGGCGTCCTTCTGGCCCTCGATCTTGAGCCGGTCCTTCTTGGTCTCGAGGTAGGTCGAGTAGTTGCCCTCGTATGGGTGGGTCGAGCCACGGTCGAGCTCGAGGATCCACTCGGCCACGTTGTCGAGGAAGTAGCGGTCGTGTGTGATCGCCAGGACGGCACCGGGGTAGGTCTTGAGGTGGCCCTCGAGCCACTGCACGGACTCGGCGTCGAGGTGGTTGGTGGGCTCGTCGAGCAGCAGCAGGGACGGCTGCTGGAGCAGCAGCTTGCACAGCGCGACCCGGCGTCGCTCACCACCGGAGAGGTGGTCCACGATCGCGTCGGGCGGCGGGCAGCGCAGCGCGTCCATGGCCTGGTCGAGGCGGCTGTCGAGGTCCCACACGTTGGCGGCGTCGAGCTCGGTCTGGAGGTCGCCGGCCTCGGTGGCGACCTTGTCCTGGTCGGCGTCGGGGTCGCCCATCATCATGTAGAGCTCGTCGAGGCGGGCCATCTTGCCCTTGATCTCGCTGACCGCCTCCTCGACGTTCTCGAGGACAGTCTTGCCCTCGGTGAGGGGCGGCTCCTGCTGGAGCATGCCGACCGTGGCGCCAGGGTCGAGGATCGCGTCGCCGTTGTTGGCGTGCTCGAGCCCGGCCATGATCTTGAGCAGGGTCGACTTGCCGGTGCCGTTGGGGCCGACGACTCCGATCTTCGCTCCGTGCAGGAACGACAGCGTCACGTTGTCGAGGACGACCTTGTCGCCATGGGCCTTACGCACGTTGCGCAGGGTGAACACATACTCAGCCATGTCCCCGAGCCTAGATGGAGAACGCCGCCGGGCCCTGATCGGGGGCTCGTCGCCCCTGCCCCTCGGGCGTCCGGTCAGGCCGCGTTGCTGGCCTCCGGCGCCGGCTCCGGCGCGGACTCGGCGGCCGGCCGAGCGGCCTTGGTGAACTGGCTGACGCCCCGGGTCAGGTCGTGGCCGACGACGTCGGCCTCGACCTCGAAGACCGTCACCTCGTGGCCGGCCTTGTTGACGTAGGTGTGGGCGTTGAGCCGGCCGTGCACGACCACGGGGTCGGCGCGCCGCAGGGAGCGGGCGCAGTGGTCGCCGAGCGCGCGCCAGGCGTTGACGGTGTACCACTGGGTGGGGCCGTCGGCCCACTCCTGGGTGCTGCGCCGGAACCGGCGCGGGGTGCACGCCAGCCGGAAGCTGGCGACCACCGAGTCGCCGGCCTGGCGCACCTGGACGTCGCCGCCGAGCCACCCCTGCAGGGTCACCATCGTCTCGTTGGGCATGTCGATCTCCTTCGGTCGCGGGTGTTGTCGCGACCGAGGCTTCGCGGGGGCGCCGACAACCCCGGACGATCGGGGTGTGCCCTGTGGACGGGCGCGCCAGCGGCCGCCCTGGGGACGACTCGTGGCTACTTGAGCGTCGTGGCGAGGTGGGTGCGTACGGCGGAGTAGGCGGCCAGCTCAGCCGCCACCGGCTGCACGACCAGCTCGTCGGCCACCTCGTGGACGGCAGCGCGCAGCCGCCGGTCGGCGGCGGCGGCCTTGCGGTGCGCCGTAGCCGAGACCAGCCAGCGGCAGACCAGGGCCAGCAGCACTCCCAGGGCGACGCCCCCGAGCAGCAGCAGCGTCGGCAGCGGCAGGGGTCCGATGTCGGGCGTGGCCGGCTCGGGCACCTTGAGGTAGCCCATGACCGCGAGCGCGGCCAGCCACGCACCGCCCAGCAGCGCGGTGATGATCAGCACCCACTGGATCGCGCGCACGGCGCCGGCCCACCAGGGCATCTTGGCGACGCCCAGGTCGGTGCCGCCGACAGCACTGTCGAGCCGGTCACTGAGATCGGTGATCCGCGATGTCGACGCCCGACGTACGGCGTCCGCCCAGGGCCGACCGAGGCCGGCCGAGGCGTCGTCGGCGAGCGCGCGCACCTCGGTGTCGACCCGGGCCCGCTGGATCGGCGTCGTCTCGGGCAGCGAGGTGCGCGATCGGCCGGAGAACTTCTCGGCAGCGTCGCCGAGGTCGAGGTGGAGGCGCTTCAACGGGTCGGGCTTGAGCCGTGAGAACCAGGCGACGACCGGCCAGCCGGTGGCGCGCCCCGCGCGCAGCCGGGTCGAGCGCTCGACAGCGTCGACGACCGTGGGGACGCCCGCCGCCTCGGCGAAGGCGTCCTCGAGGTCGGAGACCCGGGCGTCGGAGAGCGCACGAGTCTTGCCGGACCCGGAGGCCTCCTGCATCCGGTCGGCCACGCCGCGCAGGTCGGCCTCGAGCCGCTGCCGGGTGGCCTGCTTGGCGCGCACCCGCCGCACGATCTCCTCACGCAGCTCGGGCAGGCCGATGCCGTGCCGGGCGCTGATCGGGATGATCGGGACCTTGTGCAGGCCGTCCTGGTCGAGGAGCCGGCGTACGTCGGCCACCATCGCATCGCGCCGGTCCTCCGCCACGGTGTCGATGTGGTTGAGCACCACCACCATGACCTCGTCGTGGGTCTTGAGCGGTGCGAGGTAGCGGTCGTGGATCGCCGCGTCGGCGTACTTCTGCGGGTCGAGCACCCACACCAGCATGTCGACCAGCTGCACCAGCCGGTCGACCTCGAGGTGGTGGCTGAGCTCGGTGGAGTCGTGGTCGGGCAGGTCGAGCAGGACGACGCCGTTGAGGGCGGTGTCCTCGCGCCGGGTGTCGAGCATCGAGTCGCGGGTGGTCTGGTGCCGCGGCGGGATGCCGAGCCACTGGAGCAGCTCGTCGGCCCCGTCGGTCCCCCAGACGCAGGCACTGGCCCACGACGTCGTGGGACGGCGTACACCGACGGCGGAGAGCTCGAGACCGGTCAGCGCGTTGAACGTCGAGGACTTGCCGGACCCGGTGGCGCCGGCGATGCCGACCACGGTGTGCTGGGCCGACAGCCTCAGCCGGCTGGCGGCACGGTCGGAGACGGCCGCAGCCTCGTCGACCAGGGCGTCGTCGAGCCGGCCGCGCGCGGCGGCGGCAGCGGCTTCCATGGCGCTGATCCGGGCACCGATGTCCGTGCCCTTCGTGACCAGCTTCTTGGCTCCTTCGAGCAGGGAGGTCACTCGGCTTCTCGCTTCGACTCGGCATACCTGAGGTCATCGATGCGACGCGACGCGTCGCGCAGCTGGTCGGGCACGGCGGGCTTGAGCTGCAGCGCGTCGACCAGCGAGACGTACCGGAGGCGCTCGTCCTGGAACAGCGTCGTGAGCCGCTTCTCCAGGGAGCGGCGGGCGCGCTCGGCCAGGTCGCGCACGGCCTGGTCGCCGAAGACGGCCTCGAGCAGCTTCTGGCCGAGTACGGCGGAGCCGCCGGCGATGCCGGCCTCGGCCCCGGTGACCCCGGCGGTGTGGGCGAAGACGACGACCATGAGCGCCACCGACAGCCCGTTGACGCCGAACGCCAGGAAGCGCGCGGTGGTGCGCTTGTCGGCGCCCTCGGTGCGGACCATCTCGAGCACGTCGGCCTGCCAGTCGCGTACGGCGCGCTCGGCCTTGCGGCGCAGCTCTCGCGAGGCGCGGCCGAGGTCCTGGTCGGCGGAGGCCAGCAGGCCCTGGCCGGCGGCGAGCTGCTGCCACGAGGCCTCGGCGCGCTCGGCGGCGGCCTCCGCGTGCTCGAGGATCAGCGTCTCCAGACCGGACTCGACGGCGACGGTCACGCGCTCGGCCTGCTGCGGCTTGCCCTTGACCGCGTTGACGACGCGGTCGCGCAGCCAGCCGACCTTGGTCTCCAGCGACTTGAGGAGCTCGCCGGTGCCGACGAACTCCTGCCAGCGGGCGAGCACCTCACCGCGGAGCAGCGTCCCGTCGGCGGAGGCCGCCATGATCGCGGCGATCGACTCGTCGTAGGCGCGGTCGGCGTCGGTGCGCAGCCGGTCGGCGGTGGTGACCTGCTCGGCCACGGCGTCGGCCACGGCGTGGGTGCCGCGGGCGATGGTGCGGATCGCGCCGTCGAGGGTCTGCTTCACGACCGCGCCGCGGGCGCCCGAGTCGGCGGCCAGCGAGTGGAGCCAGGCCCGGATCTCGGCCACGTGGTCGGGCGGGAGCAGGCCCTCGTCGTCGACCTTGCCCTCGGTGACGGTGAAGAGGGGTGAGTCCTTGAGCCCGCGGGCGGCGAGCATCCGGGCGAGGTGGGTCGACACCGTCTCGACCGCCTCGTCGGGGGTGCGGTCGAGCACGATCGCGACCGAGGTCGAGCGCTCGGCGGCGCGCTTGAGGAAGTCCCACGGCACCTGGTCGGCGTAGCGCGCGGCGGATGTGACGAAGAGCCAGAGGTCACCGGCGGCCAGCAGCTGGGCGGCGAGCTGCCGGTTGCGGATCTCGACCGAGTCGACGTCGGGCGCGTCGAGGATGGCCAGGCCGGCCGGGATCGACTCCGCGGCGACGAGCTGGAGGGCGTCGGGGTCGTTGGTGGAGTGGTTGACCCGCTCGAGGTCGGGCAGCAGCCGGTCCTGGCCGAACCACTCGGCGTCGTCCGGGTGGTGCACCAGGACGGGTGAGCGCGTGGTCGGGCGGAGTACGCCGGGAGTGGTCACCCGGCGCCCGACCAGGGAGTTGACCAGCGTCGACTTGCCGGCGCCGGTCGAGCCGCCCACGACCGCGAGGAGCGGGGCGTCGATGGTCATCAGGCGCGGGATGACGTAGTCCTCGAGCTGGTCGACCATCTCGTTGCGGGCGATGCGCAGCTCGGCGATGCCGGGGGCGTCCAGTGGCAGCTCGGCGTCCTGCAACGCTCCGCGCAGGCGCACCAGCGCGGTCAGCATCGAGCTGTTGGTGTCGCTCATCGCGTCGGCACCACCTGTCCGGGGAACGCGATGCTCGGGCGCACGGCGTTGATTCGGGCAAGGTAGTCCTGTCCGCGGGCCTGGTAGTCAGCGGGAGCCGTCCCGCGCAGCAGGCGGTGGTGCAGGAAGCCCAGCTCGACGGCCGCCTGCTGGTAGTCCTTCATCGCCTCGTGGGCGGCGGGACCGCCGTACAGCTTGGCGTGGGCGCGGGCCGCGCGGCGAGCGCGCAGGTCGACCACCCAGCCGATGTCGGTCGCCGGGATGAGCCCACGGCGGGATGCGTCGTCGAGGGCGGCCGCGAGCATCCGGCGCTCGGAGCTGCGGGTCCAGACCCCCAGCCACACCAGGCCGATCAGGGCCGGGAGCATCAGGACGAGGTAGACGGCGGCGAAGCTGCCCAGCCCGAAGATGGTGGAGCCGTTCCACAGCCCATGGGCGATCACGGCGAGGCAGTAGCCGCCGATCGGCGCCAGCCAGCGCAACGCGGGGACGCGGGTGGTCACCGCGATCCCGATCCCGATGCCGGTGAACGTCGTGAAGAGGGGGTGCGCGAAGGGGCTGAGCAGGCAGCGGATGACGAACAGAGTCGTGACCCCGGCGATGCCGCCGGGGCCGGTGCCGTCGGTGCCGTTGTAGGCCGCGGCGAGGTAGAGGATGTTCTCGGTGAAGGCGAACCCGATGCCGACCATCCCGGCGTAGACGATGCCGTCGAGGATCCCGTCGAGCTCGGCCCGGCGCCACCACAGCAGGAGTAGGAGGAAGACACCCTTGCTCGCCTCCTCGGTGACGGGCGCGACGATCGCCAGCGACTGGTTGTCGGTGAAGCCGACGACGAGTCCGCCCAGGCCGCCCACCACGATCGCCGCGATGGTAGCCACGAAGGCACCCCACAGCAGGGCGAAGGCGAGCAGGCGCTTGGGCTCGGGTTCGTAACGGTCGAGCCAGAGGTAAGACGCCACCAGCGGGCCGACCGGGACGGCCGCCAGGACGGCGGCCAGGAGCGTGATCGCGGGCGCCCCGGACAGCGTCAGAATCGCCAGCATCAACAGCGCGCCAAGGCCCACCAACACGGTCACCACGACTGTGAAGGCAACGCTGTCGCGACGTGGACCGGGCATAGGTGGAAGCCTAACGTCAGGGCTCGGGCGGACCGACTTCGCGGCGTACAGTAACCGGGTGAGCGAGCAGACGACCCCGGAATCCGTCGAGCCCAAGACCGAGTCCCACGACCCGGCAGTGCCCGCCGCCTACTCAGCCTTCATGCGTCAGGGCTGGGGCGACCGGGAGCTCGACCTCCCGCCGCACCCGATCACCCAGGTCGCGGCCGCCCGCCGCGCGCGCCTGGCCGAGGTCTTCCCGGGCGAGCGCCTGGTGCTCCCGTCGGGCACCTACAAGGTGCGCGCCAACGACACCGACTACCGCTTCCGGTCCGACACCGCCCACACCTACTTCTGCGGCAACCAGACCAGCGACGCCGTTCTCGTGCTCCAGGACGGCGAGGCCGTGCTCTACGCCCGGCCACGTTCCTCGCGCGAGACCGACGAGTTCTTCCGCGACCGGGTCTACGGCGAGCTCTGGGCCGGCCGGCGCCCCTCGGCGCGCGAGATCTCCACGTCGCTGGGCATCGACGTACGCCACATCGACTCCCTCGCCGACGCCCTGTCGGTCTCTCAGAAGACCCGCGTCCACCGCGGTGTCTCCGCGCACGTCGACGGCCTCGTGGCCCCCGACACCTCCCTCGACGCCGACTTCGCCCGCGTCATCTCCGAGATGCGGCTGGTCAAGGACGAGTGGGAGGTCGGTGAGCTCCAGGAGGCGTGTGACATCACCACGCTCGGCTTCGAAGACTCTGTGCGCGAGTGGGACAACGTACTGAAGTACGGCGAGCGGTGGCTCGAGGGCACGTTCTTCCGCCGGGCGCGCACGATGGGCAACGACATCGGCTACGACTCCATCGTCGGCGGCGGCAAGCACGCCACCACGTTGCACTGGATCGAGAACTCCGGGCCGATCACGCCCGGCGAGCTGGTGCTGCTCGACATGGGGGTCGAGGGCCACAACCTCTACACCGCCGACGTCACCCGCACGCTGCCCGTTGACGGCACGTTCACCACGCTCCAGCGTGACCTCTACGACCTCGTGCACGCCTCCCAGCAGGCCGGGATCGACGCCGTACGTCCCGGGGTGGAGTTCGCCGACATCCACCTCACGTCGATGACGGTCCTCGCCCACGGGCTCGAGGGCCTGGGACTCCTGCCCGTGTCGGCCGCGGAGGCGCTCGACCCCGAGTCGAAGGTCTACTCCCGCTGGACGCTCCACGGCACCAGCCACATGCTCGGCATGGACGTCCACGACTGCGGCCAGGCCTCCCCCGAGTCCTACGCGAAGGGCACGCTCGCCGCCGGGATGGTGCTGACCGTCGAGCCGGGCCTCTACTTCCAGGAGGACGACCTGCTCGTGCCCGAGGAGCTGCGCGGTATCGGGATCCGGATCGAGGACGACATCCTGGTCACCAGCGACGGTTCGCGGAACCTGTCCGCGTCACTCCCCCGCTCGGCGACCGATATCGAGGAGTGGATGGGGTCGCTGCGATCCTGACGTGAGATCGTCTGGGGTGCTCGCCGACCGCTACGACCTCGGAGACCGGCTCGGAACCGGTGGGATGGCCGACGTCTACCGCGCCACCGACCGCGTCCTGCATCGCGAGGTCGCCGTGAAGGTGCTGCGCGAGACCGCGGACACCGAGACCGACCGCGCCCGCTTCACCTCCGAGGCGCGCACCCTCGCCCGGCTGAGCCACGTCAACCTGGTGATGGTGCTCGACGCCGGCATGACCACCGACCAGCCGTTCCTCGTGATGGAGCTGGTGGAGGGAACCACGCTCTCCGAGCGCGTCCAGGCCGGCCCGCTCGCCCCGGACGAGGTCGCCGAGATCGCGGCACAGCTCGCCGACGCGCTCGCCTACGCCCACGGCCAGGGCATCGTTCACCGCGACGTCAAGCCGGGCAACGTGCTGCTGGGCCACAACGGTCGGGTCAAGCTCGCCGACTTCGGGATCGCGCGACTCATCGGCGACACCGTGCGCCACACCAGGACCGGGACCGCGATCGGCACGGCGGCGTACCTCTCGCCCGAGCAGGTCCGCGGCGACGAGGTCACCCCGGCAGCCGACGTCTACTCCCTCGGCCTGGTACTGCTCGAGATCCTCAGCGGCGAACGCGCCTTCCCCGGCAGCCCCACCGAGTCGGCGCTGGCGCGCCTCAACCGCGACCCCGACCTGCCCGAGTCGCTGCCCGAGCCCTGGCGCCGGCTGGTCGGCGCGATGACCGCCCGCGACCCCGCCGCGCGTCCGACCGCGGAGGCGGTGGCCCGTGAGCTGCGGACCTTGGACGGCGGCGGTACGACGGCCGTGCTCGACCTCGACTCCCTCACCTCCCCACGGCTGCCGGTGACACCCACCGGTGGGCCGTCGGTGATCGACTCGCTGGTCGACCGGGTCCGGCAGGTCCCGCCCCACGTGCGGGCCGCGGCAGCGGCCATCGGGGCGATCCTGGTGCTGCTGATCGTGGCGGCGATCGTGTCGTCGGGTGGCGACAGCGGCGACCGCACCGAGGGCGCCGACACCACCTCCACCATCCCCGCGGGCGTCGCGGCCGACCTTCAGGCCCCGCTGCAGGAGCTGCACGACGCCGTCGACGCGGTCGAGGACGCACCGGACGGCGCCCTCGACGTGGTCGACTCGACCCTCGCCGCGCAGCGCTACCCCGCCGCGCGGACCGCGCTCGACAACGTCATCTCCAGCACCACCTCGGCCGAGGAGGCCGGGACGATCGAGACCGACCTGGCCGAACGGATCGTCACCGCCGCCGAGACGCTGCTGGCCGCGCTCCCCGCCGAGGAGGCCGCGTCACCCTCCGACGAACCGACCGACGAGGACGTCGCCCCGACCGACACCGGCAAGCCCGACAAGGGGAAGGGAAAGGGCAAAGGCAAGGGCAAGGGCCGCTGAGCCCGGACCCCTCCGGTGACTGCCACACTGCCTCCCATGTCGCCGTACCTGACCCGTCGTACCCGCCTGCTGACCGCCGCCTTGACCCTCGGCCTCGCGCTGACCGCCTGTGGCGGAAACAGTGAGGACGACGAGAACGAGCCGGACCCTGCGTCCCAGGTGCTCACCCAGGAGCTCGCCGACGGCGCACTGCTGACGCTCGACGACGTCGGCGAGGGTTTCGTGGACAGCACGCAGCCCGAGGACGACGAGGACTCCGACCTCGGCTGCCTGTCCGGCATCGACGACCTCGACGCCGGGACCAAGGCAGAGGTGAGCTTCGACGCCGAGGGGAACGCCGAGACCGGCGGGGTCCTGCGCAGCGTCCTCAGCGGGGTGAAGTCCTTCGACGACACCGCGACGGTCACCGACGCGCTGAAGGCGTTCCGTACGGCCGTCGAGAGCTGCGACGAGGTGAACGTCACCGACCCCACCGGCTTCAACCTGGCGCTCACCGTCACCGTCGACGACGGCGACGAGATCGGCGACGTCGACGACCAGGTGCGCCTCACCGGCACCGGCCAGGTCTCGACCGGCCCGACCGAGACCTACTCCTACGACCTCGCCTTCGTCGCGTCCCGGATCGACAACAACCTCAGCGTGGTCGGAGTCATCGACCTCGGCGCCCCGGGCGAGGCGGTCATCGGCGCGCTCACCGGGACCGCCATCGAGCGGCTCAACGACGCGATCGGCTGACTGCGCCACACAGTCCGGCCGCCGCTGGTTTGTTACCAGAGGTAGCGGGTACCGGCTCGCCGCTGACACACGACAGTGTCACTGGGGCAGAAGAGGTAGGACGCCATGGAGATCATCGGCATCGTCATCGCGGGCATCATCATCGGCCTGCTCGGCAAGCTCGTCGCCCCCGGCGACAAGGACAACATCCCGATCTGGCTGACGGTCCTGTGCGGCATCGGCGGCGTACTCATCGGCCTGGGCATCTACAACGCCGCCGGCGGTGACGGCAGCCCGGGGATCGACTGGACTCTGTGGCTCGTCTCGATCGCCTGCGCCGCGGTCCTCGTGATGGTCGCGTCCGCGGTCACCGGCAGGCGATCGACCGGCGCGCGCGTGGCTTCGCGCCACTGACGCGCGCATCAAGACGCCCGACGCGCTCAGCGGACGCGTCGGGCCAGGTCGAGGCGTTGTGACTGGTCCAGGTCAGGGATCCTGACTTGGTCAGCCAGCGCCTCGACCGGGCGGCACCTCGGGCATACTTGCCGCGATCGGCGTTCAGCGCTCCGGTCCCGCCCCCGTAGCTCAGCTGGACAGAGCAGCGGCCTTCTAATCCGCCGGTCGCAGGTTCGAATCCTGCCGGGGGCGCGTGACACCTAGCCTGACCTGCAATAACGAACATTGCGGGAGCGGCATACTTCTACCACTCCCCACGTACGTCCCCACCATGGATCAGAGGTGTTGGGCGAGGTCCGACTTGTCTCCCGAGAAGTCACGACCGAGGTAGACCCTCGCGGTCATGGCGGGGTCTGCGTGCCCGAGCTGGTCAGCGATGCGGACCAGAGGTGCGCCAGCCTCGTGCAGAAGCGTCGCGACCGTACGCCGGAAGGTGTGCGGTATGGCCCATCCGACTCCAACACCATCGAGCACCCCCCGAACTGCCGCGGACGAGTTGGACTGATCCCACTTTTGCGAACCATCCAGGTGTGCGGGCGACGCGAAGACAAACCCGATGCGCCCGTCCACCGCCCGACGCTGAACGCGATCAAGCAGCCAGTCGGGCAGGCTCTGAATCGCCCCGGGTCTGATGGAGGCTCTCAATCCATGGAGGATGCGAGTCATGGCAGCACCCAGGAAGTACGGCGACGAGTTGCGTGAGCGCGCGACCCGGATGGCGGTCGAGTTGAGACAGGACCCGGCAACGAGGTCCGGGGCGATCCCGCGAGTGGCGGGCCAGCTCGGCATGCATCCAGAGACCCTGCGCAACTGGGTCCGACAAGCCGAGGTCGATGGCGGCGTCCGGCCGGGCACCACGACTCACGACGCAACGCGGCTGGCTGAGCTCGAGCGGGAGGTCCGTGAGCTTCGACGAGCTAACGAGATCCTGAAGACAAGCGCAGCGTTTTCCGCCGCGCCGTCCACACGTGCCCGACTGCTCGCAAAGCGGAGGCGAGCCCGAGGGTCTCGCTGAGCGGCCGTTGCTCTTGCTGCTCCCCATTGGCACTGTCTCGAAGAACGACCACGCGTGTACGCCGCCCTAGCAGCTCCGCGTCCAAGTCCCACTCTGACTTGCCACGGACCAGCGGTCCTCTGTCTTTGTGAAAACGATGTTGATGGCTGCGGTGCCAACTTCAATAGCGCTGATGCCCGTCGACGACCAGGTGTGCCCATACCTCGAGAACATCTGCACGGTCGAATTGCAGGCGATCGGGTCCACGACGATGATGATCTGCCCGTTATAGACGTTATAGTCCGGCTTTACCACAGTCTTGTAGACCTTGTCCTGCTGGAGGAACGAGGCCCCCGCCGAACTGTTTGCGTCTGGGGGAGGGGATGCGCACCCAGCAAAGTTCGCCCAGTCCCGCGTGATGTCGGAACGCCCACAGAAATTGACATCTGCTTGGCGATTCACGAGGTTGCGGCTGAACCGCAAAGCGAACCCGTCCTTGCCTCCGACGTTGCACGGCGTGTCCACATCGCAGCTGCTACTGGAATCGAAGTAGTTGTACAGGTCTTCGCCGACCATGCTGTCCCACCTGTATTCAGCAATTACGAAATAGCGCCGTAAATCACTGTCATAGAAGACGTCGGGACGATAGATCGCAATATTGGATGAGTTCGTTGCCACGAGGTCATATTGCGGGGTCTCGGACACGAGATAGAGGTCCTGCTCCTCCAGCCATTCATCTGAGCGATCCTCTACGAGTGCTTGCGCCAGCACGGCCCGCTTCTCCTCTGCGAGTACCTGCTCGGCCTCCGTCAGTGGTCCAGACTCCGCCTCACTCTGATCGGGTGCTGGCTCTTCCGGCACGGACTCGGCCGACTCTCTCAGAGTCTCTCCACCTGGCGGCTGGCCGAGTACGGCAAGCGACGCGAACGCCACCCCAGAAATCAATACCTTTGCCAGTCCCCCGAGTAACATGCGCCGTTGCATATTGGTTCCCTTGAATTGGTGGAAGGTTCTAATGAGGTTTTGCTCGTGACTCGGGTCGATCCTGTTTACCTAGGGCCACAGCGAACGAAATGGCGGACACGAGAACAAGGAGGAATGAACCAGACGCCACAAGGACACACGTCCAGAACAGCGCGCTATGCTCCAACTGCTCGTTGAAATCGTTTCTGGTCCAATAGGACATGCCTAATGCCGGCACGCCTAGAACGAGGCCAACAACGAAGAGTAGAAGTCTCGTGTCCCGCGCCTCATCATTGCCGTTCAACTCATGCGCCTTCGCCGAGTCCCGGCCGGGACTCCGTCTTCGGCATACCTGAGGGGGCGCCCGACGCGGGCGAGTCGTGGAGGTCTCGCAAGGGGTGCCTAGTGGCGAACTTCATCAGATGTCGATCCGTCCCGGAATGAATCGGTGCTGTCTGTGAGGGATCACCCTGACACGAAGCGGGCGAAGTCACAATGGATCCGGGTCAGTGTGTAGCCGTTCGATGGTGCCTTGCAGCGGCAAAATGTGCAGGGCACACACCGCGTAACTCATGGGGCTGATGCACGCTCAGGTGACAGGTTGGGTCACGCAGCCTGAGCCGCTGGCGTGGTCATGATGGTCTCGAACTCGATGGGGGTCAATCGGCCGAGGCGGGCTTGCCTGCGGCGGCGGTGATAGGTCCGCTCGATCCAGGTCACCATTGCGATTCGGAGGTCCTCGCGGGTGGCCCAGGTCTGGCGGTCGAGGACGTTGTTCTGAAGCAGGCTGAAGAAGCTCTCCATGGCGGCGTTGTCCCCGGCCGCGGCAACGCGGCCCATCGATCCGACCAGGCCGTGAGTGGCCAATGCGCGCCGGAGCTTCCGCGAGACAAATTGCGATCCTCGGTCCGAATGCACGATGCAGCCGGCCACGGTGTCGCCTGCGGCATGACGCATTGCGACGGCGTTGTTCACCGCGGTGACGGCAAGGCGGGACTTCATCCGGGAGTCGATGGAGTAGCCGACGATCCGGTTGGAGTACACGTCCTTGACCGCGCAGATGTACAGCTTGCCCTCCCGCGTCCAGTGCTCCGAGATATCGGTGAGCCACAGCCGGTTCGGGGCGTCTGCGGTGACGATCCGCTCGACGAGGTCGTCGTGGACCGCCGGGCCGGGCCGCTTCCCGTTGCGGCGCCTGGGCTTGCCGAAGGCGCACCACCAGCCGTTGTCCGCACAGATCCGCCACGCGGTCCGGTCCGCCATCTGCTCCCCGTGCTCGCGCGCGGCCTCGTCGGCCAGAAGCCGGTAGCCGAACCCGGGATCCTCCTGGTGCGCGAGGAACAGCGCGTGCGCGCGATACGCCTCCTCATAGTCGGCGTCGGTGACCGGCAGCTCAAGCCAGCGGTAGTAGGGCTGGCGGGCGATCTTGAGGACCCGGCACGTCACCGTCACGGGCACCCGCAGTGGGGCATCCTTGGCGGCCAGTTCGCGGACGAGCGGGTACATCATTTTCCCGGCAGGTTGGCCTGAGATAGATAGGCGGCTGCCCGGCGCAGGACTTCGTTCTCTTGCTCCAAGAGGCGCACTCGCTTGCGAAGTTCGCAGTTCTCGGCGTTCTGCTCGGCGGTGGCGCCGGGCTTGGCGCCGTCCTCGACGTCGGCGGACTTAAGCCACCCGTTCAGGCACGACTCGCTGATGCCGAAGTCGGCCGCGATCTGCTTCAGGTGGACGCCAGGCTCACGGTTTCTCGTGACACGGACGACGTCGTCGCGGAACTCTCTGGGGTAGGCTTCGGCACGGTGTACATCCTTCCAGCGGCACCTCTCGGCACCACAGATCAGATGTCACCTATCCGTGCATCAGCCCCGACTAGGGCGTGTCTCCTAAAGACAGCGGGGTCGGTCCGGGATTGTTGACTCATGTCGCGTTCTGCTGTGCTGACTGACGCTCAATGGGCTCGGGTCGAGCCTCTGATGCCCTCCTCTGACGGGCAGCGGGGACGGCCGTTCCGCGATCACCGGCAGGTGATCGAAGGCATCGTCTACCGGCTCCGGACCGGGGTGGCGTGGCGGGACCTGCCGGAGTCCTTCGGGCCGTGGCAGACGATCTGGAAGCGTCACAAGCGGTTCAGCACGGACGGAACCTGGGACAAGATCCACGCTCGTCTGGTCGCTGAAGCCGACGCTGCTGGC
>NZ_FNIC01000013.1 GCF_900103935.1 Nocardioides szechwanensis | reverse complement strand
CGTGGGGGCGTACTCGAAGTCTGCGATCGGGACCCTGGTCGAGAGGACGACCGGGTTCGTGGCCCTGCTCCACCTACCCGAGAATCACGGCGCGGACGCTGTCGCTGAAGCGATGATCGAAGCGATGAGCCGGCTCCCAGAAACCCTGCGCAAGACCATGACCTGGGACCAGGGAAGCGAGATGGCCAACCACGTCCAGATCGCCGCTGCGACCGATCTCGACATCTACTTCTGTGATCCCCACTCGCCCTGGCAGCGCGGGACCAACGAGAACACCAACGGTCTGTTGCGCCAGTACTTCCCCAAAGGCACCGACCTCTCGGTCTACGCCCCCGACTACCTCGAGCACGTCGCGAGGAAGCTCAACAACCGGCCCCGCAAACGACTTGGGTTCAAGACCCCGGCCGAGGCCCTCGACGAACTACTCTCACAGCCACACGATCCACACGGTGTTGCATCCACCGCTTGAATCCACCCGTTGACCCGCCCGAAAGTTTCGGGCGGGTCAACGTGGAGTCGCGGGTGAAGCCCTACTTGCCGTGGCGGAGGGCGGCGTGGAGGTCCCAGTTGAGGCGGGAGATCACGTCGAGCGGGATCTCCTTGGGGCAGGCGGCGGTGCACTCGCCGATGTTGGTGCAGCCGCCGAAGCCCTCGTGGTCGTGCTGGCCGACCATGTTGACGACGCGGGAGTCGCGCTCGGCCTGGCCCTGCGGCAGCTCGCCGAGGTGGGTGATCTTGGCGCCGAGGAACAGCGAGGCCGAGCCGTTGGGGCAGGCGGCGACGCAGGCGCCGCAGCCGATGCAGGCAGCCGCCTCGAAGGCGCGGTCGGCCTTGTCCTTGGGCACCGGGGTGGCGTGGGCGTCGGGGGCGGCGCCGGTGTTGACCGAGATGTAGCCGCCCTGCGCGATGATCCGGTCGAGGGCGCCACGGTCGACCACGAGGTCCTTCACGACGGGGAAGGCGTCGGCGCGCCAGGGCTCGACCGTGATCGAGTCGCCGTCCTTGAAGGAGCGCATGTGCAGCTGGCAGGTGGTGGTGACCTCGGGGCCGTGGGCCTCACCGTTGATCATCAGGCCGCACATGCCGCAGATGCCCTCGCGGCAGTCGGAGTCGAACGCGATCGGCTCCTCACCCTTCGCGTTGAGCTCCTCGTTGAGCACGTCGAGCATCTCGAGGAAGGACATGTCCTCCGAGACTTCGTCGAGCTCGTAGTTGTGGATCTTGCCCGGCGACGCGCTGTCGGCCTGCCGCCAGATGTTGAGGGTGAGTTTCACGTGTCAGATTCCGCTCGAAGGTCGGCCGCAGGGATGCGGCAGGTGGTGGTGAAGGCAGGTCGGCCGGCTCACTTGTAGCTGCGCTGCTTCATCTCGACGAACTCGTACTCGAGGTTCTCCTTGTGCAGCACCGGCTTCTCATCGAGGCCGGTCCACTCCCAGGCCGCGACGTAGGCGTACTTGCCGTCGTGGCGCAGCGCCTCGCCCTCATCGGTCTGCGACTCGCCGCGGAAGTGACCGCCGCAGGACTCGCGCCGGTTGAGGGCGTCGATGCACATGAGCTCGCCGAGCTCGAAGAAGTCGGCGACGCGTCCGGCCCGCTCGAGCGACTGGTTCATCGTCTCGGCGGAGCCGAGCACCTTCACGTTGCGCCAGAAGTCGTCACGCAGCGAGCGGATCAGGTCGATCGCCTTCTTCAGGCCGTCGGCGGTGCGCTCCATGCCGCAGTACTCCCACATGATGTTGCCGAGCTCGCGGTGGTAGGAGTCCACGCTGCGGGTGCCGTTGGTGTTCATGAACTTGTCGATCTGCGCCTGCACCGACTGCTGGGCCTCGACCACGGCGGGGTCGTCCTCGGCCACCTTGTCGAACGGGCCCTCCGCGAGGTAGTCGCGGATCGTGTTGGGCAGCACGAAGTAGCCGTCGGCCAGACCCTGCATCAGCGCCGAGGCGCCGAGACGGTTGGCGCCGTGGTCGGAGAAGTTGGCCTCGCCCGTCACGAACAGCCCCGGGATCGTCGACTGCAGGTCGTAGTCGACCCAGAGGCCGCCCATGACGTAGTGCACGGCCGGGTAGATGCGCATCGGGGTCGTGTAGGGGTCCTCGCCGGTGATCCGGGCGTACATGTCGAAGAGGTTGCCGTACTTCTCCGCGATCGCGTCGTGGCCGAGGCGCTCCATCGCGTCGGCGAAGTCGAGGTAGACACCACGCCGTACGCCGTCGACCTCGGGGCCGACGCCGCGGCCCTCGTCGCACATGTTCTTGGCCTGGCGGCTCGCGATGTCGCGGGGGACCAGGTTGCCGAACGCCGGGTAGATCCGCTCGAGGTAGTAGTCGCGGTCCTCCTCGGGGATGTCGCGCGGGTTCTTCTCGCAGTCGGCCTTCTTCTTCGGCACCCAGATCCGGCCGTCGTTGCGCAGCGACTCGCTCATCAGCGTGAGCTTGGACTGGTGGGAGCCGGAGACCGGGATGCAGGTCGGGTGGATCTGCGTGTAGCAGGGGTTGGCCATCAGGGCGCCCTTGCGGTGGGCGCGCCAGCTCGCCGTGACGTTGGAGCCCATGGCGTTGGTGGAGAGGAAGAAGACGTTGCCGTAGCCGCCGTTGGCGAGCACGACGACATCGGCGAAGTAGGTCTCGATCTCGCCGGTGACCAGGTCGCGCACGATGATGCCGCGGGCCCGTCCGTCGACGACGATCAGCTCGACCATCTCGTGGCGCGAGTAGCACTTGACCGTGCCGGCGGCGACCTGGCGCTCGAGGGCCTGGTAGGCGCCGATCAGCAGTTGCTGGCCGGTCTGGCCGCGGGCGTAGAACGTGCGGGAGACCTGGACGCCGCCGAAGGAGCGGTTGTCGAGGAGGCCGCCGTACTCACGCGCGAACGGGACGCCCTGCGCGACGCACTGGTCGATGATGTTGCGGCTGACCTGGGCGAGCCGGTAGACGTTGGACTCGCGAGCGCGGTAATCGCCGCCCTTGATCGTGTCGTAGAAGAGGCGGAAGACGGAGTCGCCGTCGCCCTTGTAGTTCTTGGCCGCGTTGATGCCGCCCTGGGCCGCGATCGAGTGGGCACGGCGCGGGGAGTCCTGGTAGCAGAAGGACTTCACGACGTAGCCGGCCTCGCCGAGCGTGGCGGCGGCGGCCGCTCCGGCCAGACCCGTGCCGACCACGATCACCGAGAGCCGGCGGCGGTTGGCGGGGTTGGCGATGCGGGCCTCGAACTGCCGGGTGTCCCAGCGCTCCTCGAGGGGACCCTGGGGCGCCTTGGTGTCGGCGATCGGGTCGCCGTCGACGTAGTAGCCGGCCGCGTCGTCGTAGTCGTCGTCCACGTGCATCGTGTGGGACGAGTCGAACGTGTTGGTGGTGTCGGGCATGTCAGTCACGTCGCTGCAGCTTCCTTACTTGGTGATGACGCCGGCGAGGACGAAGATCGGGACCAGCGAGAAGCCGCCGGCGACGACGATCGCGAGGATCGCGCCGATGGCCTTGGCGTTGCGCCGGGCCCGGTCGTTGTTGGTGAGGCCGAGCGTCTGGGCCGAGCTCCAGATCCCGTGGTGCAGGTGCATCCCCAGCGCGACCAGCGCGACGAGGTAGATCACCGTCATCCACCACACGTCGAAGGTGTCGACCAGCAGGTTGTAGGGGTCGCCGGCCGCGGACCCGGTGTCGCCGGTGTTGGGGTTGACCTTGACGATCGTGAAGTTGAGCAGGTGCCAGATGATGAAGACCAGGATCGTCAGGCCGCCCCAGCGCATGGTGCGCGAGGAGACGGACGAGGCCTTGTTCTTCGTCACGACGTACTTGACGGTGCGGGCCTTGCCGGCGCGGCGCCACAGGGCCACGGCGCAGCCCACGTGGACGATGATGGCGGCGAGCAGGCCGATGCGAAACAGCCAGAGGAAGCCCTCGTGCGGCAGCAGCGGCTCGCCGATGACCCGCAGGTGGTAGGCGTACTCGTTGAACGAGTCGTGCCCCCCGAAGGCCTTGAGGTTGCCGTACATGTGCGCCAGCACGAAGCCGATGAAGAGGACGCCGCTGACGGCCATCAGCATCTTCAGCGCGATCGTCGAGCGCGATGCGCGCGAGCCCTTTACCAGGGTTGGTCGAGTCGTCATTGCCACAGCAACGCACTTTAGTGCTGGTACCCGTGGGTAATGACCACGGGTGGTGTGACATAGCCCCGGTTAGGGTGCCCTTACGTCAACCGAGGGCCCCGGCGAGCTCGCGCCGGTTGGCGATGCCGAGCTTGGTGTAGACCCGCCCGAGGTGGTTCTCGACCGTCTTGGGCGAGACGAAGAGCTCGTGCGCGATGTCGCGGTTGCTGCGCCCGGACACGGCCAGCGACGCCACGCGCCGCTCGCTCGCGGTGAGCGACTCGGGACCGGGGGCGATCAGGCGGCGCGGTCGGTCGCCCAGTGCCTGAAGGGCTCCCGCGATCCGCGTCTGCAGCGCCGTGGCGCCGCAGGCCAGGGCGAGGTCGGCGGCCCGGGTGAGCAGCTCGCGGGACTCGGTGCGGCGCCTGAGGGCGCGTTGCGTCTCGGCGAGGTCGACCAGGGACTTGGCCTGCTCGAGCCGGTCCGGGCTGTTCTCGAGTACGACGGTCGCCTCGGCGAGCAGCCCCTCCCGCACCGCGGCGTCGGGCTCGAATCGCGCCGCGACCCGCATCGCGGCACCGAGGTCGCCCGGAGCTCCGCTGCGGCGCGCGAGGGCGAGGTGGTCGTCGAGCGTGGCGCGGGCCCGCTCGTCGTCGCCGAGCCGTGAGTAGGCGACCGCGGCCGGCAGCCGCCAGGCCAGGGCGGTGGGATCGACGTCGGCCTCCCGCGCCTCGCGCTGGAGGGTGTCGAGGTGCTGGAGCGCGCCGTGCGGGTCGTCCGCGGCGAGGCTGATCCGGGAGCGCAGCTCGTGGAGCCACAGCATCGGGATGACGCGCAGCTCCCGGGCCTGCGCGTCGAAGTCGTCAATCCAGGCCCGGGCGGCGGGGAGGTCGCGGCGCTCGAGCGCGGTGTAGCCACCCATGTGGGCGGCGGTGGCACGAAGCGAGAGGACCTCGGGGCCCTCGGGCTCGTGCTGGATGGCGGCGACGACGGCCTCGGCCTCGGCCTCGGTGGCCGCGACGTCACCGGTGCGCCAGGCGGCGACCATCGCGCAGTTGGCGACCATGGCGAAGTCGAGCGGCGACCCGGCCCGGACGACCCGGGTCAGCGCCCGGTCGATCTCGGTCCTGGCCTCCGGGAGAGCGTCGGCGGTGATCAGCGACATCATCGCGAGCACCCAGCCGACGAGCCCCTCGCCGCGGGCGGCGTCGTCGAACAGGGCGCCCTCGGACAGCGCGCGGCGGGCCAGGTCGGCGATCTCGAGGTGGGAGGCCCCCTCGTAGCGGCCGCGCTGGGCCAGGAGCGCGAGCAGCGTGCGCTCCTGCGGGGTGGCGCCGGCCAGGTGGGCGAACTGCTGGAGGTGCTCGCCGGCGACCCGGCGCTGCGCCGCGACGAAGGAGCGGGTCACCCCGAGGCGTGCCTCGAGCAGCAGCCGTGCGGGCTCCTGCTCGACCGGCGGCCACGCCGCCAGCGCCTCGACCAGCTCGTCGACCGCGACCTCCGCGCCGTCGACGGCGAGGGTGGCCTGGGTGACGGCCGACTGCAGCTCGGCGCGCTGCTGGGCGTCCCCGTCGCTGCCGGCCGACGCGACCGAGGCGCGCAGGTGCTCACGGGCCTCGTGAGGTCGTCCCGCCCGGAGCAGCGTGTGGCCCAGCCGGGCGCGGAGCAGCGCGTCGCCCGGGCGCTCCACGAGTGCCCGCTCCAGGCACGCGGCGGCGACCGACCGGTCGCCGGCGGCGGACGACTCGGAGGCGGCCCGGGCCAACAGCTCGGCCGCGTCGGGCAGGGTGCCGACCGGTGCGGCGAGCAGGTGCGGAGCGAGCTGGCGGGCCGGGGCCTGGCGCGCATGCAGCTCGAGGACGGCGCGGGCGTGCATCGCGGAGGTCTGGAGCGGTCCGAGCGCCGCGACCGTCGCCTCGCGGATGACGGGGTGCACGAACGTGAGGCCGTCGACCCCGCCGATCAGGACGTTGGCGCGCACCAGGGACTCCACGGCGTGGGGGAGCGCCTCGGCGGAGACCGGCGCGACTCGGGCGGCGAGCCACGGGCTGGCCTCGAGGCCGAGCACCGCCGCTGCTCCGGCCAGGGCGAGCGCGTCGGGGGAGAGCCGGCTGAGCATGGCGCGCGAGATCGTGGCCGGCCCCAGACCGCCGATGGCCTGGGCGGTCGAGAGCAGCCCGACGTTGTGGCCGGCGCTGCTGAGCTCGTCGAGCAGGGCCCCGGTCAGGAACGGGTTGCCGCCGCACGCGGCGTGCATCGCCTCGACGACCTCGGGGCACGGCACCACACCGTCGGGGGTGTGGAAGGCGGCGACCGCCACGGGGGAGAGCGGGTCGGGCAGCAGCCGCTCGACCTGTGGCGACACCGTGAGCTCGGTCAGTGGTCCGCTGCCACCCGAGGGCGGACGGGTCGCGACGACCAGCGCGATCGGCAGGTCGGCGATCCGGCGCGCGAGGTAGCCCAGGAACCGCAGCGACGGCTGGTCGGCCCACTGTGCGTCGTCGACGGTGATCAACAGCGGCCGCGTCGACGACAGGTCGATGGCCACCCACCACAGGGCATGCAGCGTGCGGGCGATCTCGGCGTCGGCGGCGTTGCTGTCGGGTGCCACGTCGAGCGCCTGCAGCGCAGCACCCGCGGGACCGTCCAGGATCGCGCTGCGGACGGCGCCGCTGTAGCGCGACACGGACCGCTCCACCATCTGCCGCACGACGCCCCACGCCATCGCGGTCTCGGTCTCGTCGCCCGTCGCCTGGAGCCGCCCGAACCCCCGCTGCTGCGCCAGCTCACGGGTCTCGCGCACCAGCGCCGTCTTGCCGATCCCGGCCTCGCCCTCGATCACGATGACGCGCCCGGACCCCTTGGTGGCCGAGTCGAGGGCCGCGGCGATCCGGACCAGCTCGCTGTCGCGCTCGAGGATCTCGGAGGCGGAGCTCACGGGCGCCTCACCGCTGTGCCCATCACTGGGCCACTCGTTCGAGTACGTCGGGGTCGCGCAGCGGCGGCCCGTGGCCGAACAGCGCGATCGCCGGGCGCAGCGACGCCAGCCGGCGCATCGACTCGCGGTTGACGGCCACGTCGGCGGTCAGGAACGACCAGGGCGCGCTCACCCGGCCGAAGTGGAAGAACACGTCGCCGGCGATCAGCACCCGGTCGGACTCGCGCCACAGGGCGATGTGGCCGGGGGAGTGGCCGGGTACGTCGAGCACCTCGAACCCCGCGACCTCGTCTCCCTCGACCAGGCCGCGCGACACGGCGTACGACGGGACCTTGGGCATCTTCGCCAGCAGCTTGGGCACGATCCCCGGCCCGATCACCGGGGTGGCGGTCTCGATCGCCTCGGCGTCCTTGGCGCCGCACCACAGCGGCAGGTCCATGGCCTCGCAGACCGCGCGGCTGGAGCCGAAGTGGTCGGGGTGGGCGTGGGTGACGGCGTGGGCGCTGACGCGGTGGCCCGAGAGCTCCCTCAGCAGGCGCCGGCGCGCGCCGGGGGTGCCTGCGTCGACGAGGACGTCGCCGACCAGGTAACAGTTGACCATGTGGGGCGGGCGCCCCCCCAGGAGCTGAACTCCAGGCGCGATCTCACGCACGCGGGCATCATATGGGTGAAAACGCGCTCTTTACCTGCGACATGACCGAGACCAGCTCGTCGACCGCGTCGCTCCAGGACCGTTCCAGGGCGAGCTCGCGGCCGCGCGCGCCGAGCAGACCGCGGTGGCGATCGGCCGCGACGGCCTCGACGGCGCGCAGGAAGGCGGCGTCGCCGGGCTCGTGCAGGAGCCCCGTCTCCAGGTTGCGGACCACGTCGGTCGCACCTCCCGAGCGGGGTGCGACGACGGGTACGCCGCTGGCGGCGGCCTCGCGCAGCGCGTGGCTGCAGGTCTCGTGCTCGCCGGGGTGCAACAGCACGTCGAGGGTGGGCAGCGCCACGGTCAGGTCCCCGGTCGCGAGCGTCCCGGTGAACTTGGCGTCGGGCAGCCGCTCCTCGAGCCACCCGCGCTGGGGTCCGTCGCCGATGACGACCGGCCGGATGCCGGGCAGGGACGCCAGCGACGCGAGCCGCCGTACGCCGTGGCGCTTGTGCAGGCTGCCGACGTAGCCGACGACCACGAGCGGCACGTCGCGCGAGCGGGAGCGCGACCAGGAGGAGTGCAGCCAGTCGTCGCGCAGGGCAGGGGTGAACGCCGCGGTGTCGACACCGGGGCGCCAGAGGCCGGCCTCGACGCCGAACTCGGCGGCGCGGTCCACCATCCAGGACGAGGTGACCAGGACCCGGTCGGCACGGGCCGCCACCTTGGCGCGCCAGTAGTCCGAGGTCAGGTCGAGGACCGCCGACTGCTCGACCACGAGCGAGGCGAGTCCGGTGCGCTGAGCGTGCTTCAGCGCCTTGCGACCGAGCGAGCCGGGCGAGGTGACGTGGACCAGGTCCGGGGCGAAGTCGTCGAGCGCGGCGCGCACCTGCGCGCCCACCGGCTCCAGCGGGCGGACCCTCACCACGTCACAGCCGCGGTAGGTGGTCAGGCCGGGGGCCGGGGCGATGATCCGGACCGAGTGCCCGGTGTCGACGAGGCGGTCGGCCACGGCCTTCAGCGTGGTCGTGGTGCCGTCGACGGCGGGATAGAACTTCTCGGTCACGAGAGCGATCCGCATGCACCCAGGCTGGGTGGCCCGCGCGACCACGGTGCTGCGCCCGGGTGGCCGACCGGTGAACAGTGGCCCAGGTCTGTCCCTGGTCTGGCACGGGGAAGTTTGAAGGTTCAACCAGTGTTGCGCTGGACATGAAGAAGATCGGGTTCCTGTCGTTCGGCCACTGGTCCGACTCGCCGCACTCCCAGGCCAGGTCGGCCGCCGACGTGCTGCACCAGTCGATCGACCTCGCGGTCGCCGCCGAGGAGCTGGGGGCCGACGGCGCCTACTTCCGGGTGCACCACTTCGCGCAGCAGCTGGCTTCGCCGTTCCCGCTGCTCGCGGCGGTCGGCGCCCGGACCAGCCGGATCGAGATCGGGACCGGCGTGATCGACATGCGCTACGAGAACCCGCTCTACATGGCCGAGGACGCCGGCGCGGCCGACCTGATCTCGGACGGCCGGCTCCAGCTCGGGATCAGCCGCGGGTCACCGGAGCAGGTCGTCGACGGCTACCGCTACTTCGGCCACGTGCCCCCCGAAGGCACGGACCACGCCGACATGGCCCGCGAGCACACGCGTGTGCTGCTCGAGGTGCTCGAGGGCAAGGGCTTCGCGGAACCCAGCCCGCGCCCGATGTTCCCCAACCCGCCGGGCCTGCTGCGCATCGAGCCGCACTCCGAGGGCCTGCGCGAGCGCATCTGGTGGGGCGCCGGAACCCGGCAGACGGCCGAGTGGACGGCGTACCAGGGGATGAACCTGATGAGCTCGACGCTGCTGAGCGAGGACACGGGCGTGCCCTTCCACCAGCTCCAGGCCGAGCAGATCGAGCGCTTCCGCACCGCGTGGGCCGACGCCGGCCACACCCGGGAGCCCCGGGTCTCGGTCAGCCGCAGCATCTTCCCCGTGGTCAGCGACCTCGACCGCGCCTACTTCGGCCACGAGGGCGGCGGCGGTGACCAGGTCGGCTATCTGGACGGCGGGAAGGCCCGGTTCGGCAAGACGTACGCCGGAACGCCCGACCGCCTGGTGGAGGAGCTGGCCCGCGACGAGGCGGTCGCTGCCGCCGACACGCTGCTGCTCACGATCCCCAACCAGCTCGGTGTCGACTACTGCGCGCACGTCCTGGAGACGGTGCTGAGCGACCTCGCCCCGGGCCTCGGCTGGCGGTGACGCGCTCGCCGAGGTAGTCAGGTCGGCCGAGGTCTGACGGTGTGGCCCCTTTCACATTGGCGGGGCTTTGTGCAGACTCGGGCCCGACTCTCCACGGAGGTGGGCATGACGACTGGCGTGCACGGGCCAACCAGGGCCCGGATCGACGAGAAGACTCTGCGTCCGGACCGATGGTGGCTGTCGCCGCTCGCCACGTTCGTGGTGTTCTCGGGGTTCGTGGTCTTCGCGACGGTGCGAGCCTTCATGGGCGTCGACTACTACGCATCGCCGTATCTCTCGCCCTTCTACTCGCCCTGCCTCGGCGACTGTGTCGAGGGCGCCTCCGACTTCGGGCAGCCGTTCCAGGCGTGGCCGCTGTCCGCGGCGCTGCTCATCCTGGTGTTCCCACTGGGCTTCCGGATGACCTGCTACTACTACCGCAAGGCCTACTACCGGGCCTTCTGGCTCTCGCCGCCGGCGTGCGCCGTCGCGGAGCCCAAGACCAAGTACACCGGTGAGACCCGCTTCCCGCTGCTGATCCAGAACGTCCACCGCTACTTCTGGTACGCCGCGATCCTGGTCGGCCTGATCCTGACGTACGACGTCGTGCTGGCCTTCCGCAACGAGGACCACGAGTGGGGCCACATGGGCCTCGGCACGCTGCTGATGCTCATCAACGTGGTCCTGATCTGGCTCTACACGCTCTCGTGCCACTCGTGCCGCCACACCGTCGGCGGCCGGCTACGCCACTTCTCCAAGCACCCGGTCCGCTACAAGCTCTGGACCTGGGTCTCCAAGCTCAACGTCAACCACGGCCGCTACGCCTGGTACTCCCTGTTCTCGGTGGCGATCGTCGACTTCTACATTTACCTGCTCGCCACCGGCACCATCGAGGACGTGAAATTCTTTTGAGCACCCCCAACGACCGGCACCCGATGACGGGCAACGAGATGTCCGGGTCCGCCGAGGGCGGCATGGAGCGCCACCAGTACGACGTGGTCGTGGTCGGCGCCGGCGGCGCCGGGCTGAGAGCGGCGATCGCGGCGCAGGACGCCGGAGCGCGTACGGCGATCGTCTGCAAGTCCCTGCTGGGCAAGGCCCACACCGTGATGGCCGAGGGCGGCATCGCGGCCTCCATGGGCAACGTCTACCCGGAGGACAACTGGGAGGTGCACTTCCGCGACACCATGCGTGGCGGGAAGATGCTCAACAACTGGCGGATGGCCCAGCTCCACGCCCAGGAGGCGCCCGAGCGGGTCATGGAGCTCGAGGACTGGGGCGCGCTGTTCGACCGCACCGACGACGGGCTGATCTCGCAGCGCGACTTCGGCGGCCACAAGTACGCCCGGCTCGCCCACGTCGGCGACCGCACCGGCCTCGAGATGATCCGCACGCTTCAGCAGCGGGCGGTGGCGCTCGGGATCGACGTGTTCATGGAGTGCACGATCACCGACCTGATGCTGGACAAGGGAGCCGGGGAGTCCAAAGTTTCGGGGGCCTTCGGCTACTGGCGTGAGACCGGCCGGTTCGTGATGTTCGAGACCCCGACCGTCATCCTCGCGACCGGCGGCATCGGCAAGTCGTTCAAGGTGACCTCCAACTCGTGGGAGTACACCGGCGACGGCCACGCGCTCGCGATGCGGGCCGGCGCCTCGCTGATCAACATGGAGTTCGTGCAGTTCCACCCGACGGGCATGGTCTGGCCGCCCTCGGTCAAGGGGCTGCTGGTCACGGAGTCGGTGCGCGGCGACGGCGGCATCCTGAAGAACTCCGAGGGCAAGCGGTTCATGTTCGACTACATCCCGGAGTTCTTCAAGAGCGAGACGGCCGACACCGTGGAGGAGGCCGACCGCTGGTACGACGACAAGAAGAACAACCGCCGGCCACCGGAGCTGCTGCCGCGTGACGAGGTCGCCCGCGCGATCAACTCCGAGATCAAGGCGGGCCGCGGCACGCCCCACGGCGGCATCTACCTCGACATCGCGTCGCGGCGCTCGCCGGAGTTCATCCGCAAGCGGCTGCCGTCGATGTACCACCAGTTCAAGGAGCTCGCCGACGTCGACATCACCGCCGAGCCGATGGAGATCGGCCCGACCTGCCACTACGTCATGGGTGGGGTCGAGGTCGACGCCGACACCCAGCAGAGCGCCGTCACCGGGCTCTACGCCGTGGGCGAGTGCAGCGGCGGCATGCACGGCTCCAACCGGCTGGGCGGCAACTCGCTCGGCGACCTGCTGGTCTTCGGCAAGCGCGCCGGCGAGGCGGCCACGGCGTACGCGACCTCGCTCGGCAGCGACCGGCCGAAGGTCGTCGAGGCCGACGTGAAGGCCGCCGAGGTGAGCGCGTTGGCGCCGTTCGAGGTCGAGGGCGGCGAGAACCCCTACTCCATCCAGTCCGACCTCCAGGAGTCGATGAACGACCTGGTCGGCATCATCCGTACCGCCCCCGAGCTCGAGCAGTCGCTGCGCGAGATCGCGGCGTTCAAGGAGCGCGCGGCCGCGATGAAGGTCGAGGGCCACCGCCAGTACAACCCCGGGTGGCATCTCGCGCTCGACCTGCGCAACATGCTGATCGTCAGCGAGTCCATCGCGAAGGCGGCGCTGGCGCGCGAGGAGTCGCGCGGCGGTCACACCCGCGACGACTTCCCCGGCCCGGACGCCGTCTGGGGCACCAAGAACCTCGTGGTCAACCTCGACGCCGACGGCACCGGCGTGGAGCTCACCGAGAAGCCGCTGCCGGAGATGCCGGACGAGCTCAAGAAGTACTTCGAGAGCAAGTGAGGGGACGACCATGGGTTACCAGCTGAAGATGCGGGTGTGGCGTGGCGACCAGTCCGGCGGCGACCTCGGCGACTACACCGTCGAGGTGTCCGAGGGCGAGGTCGTGCTCGACGCACTGCACCGGGTCCAGGCGACCCAGGCCGGCGACCTGGCGATCCGCTGGAACTGCAAGGCCGGCAAGTGCGGCTCGTGCAGCGCCGAGATTAACGGCAAGCCGCGGCTGCTCTGCATGACCCGGCTCTCCGACTTCGACGAGGGCGAGACCATCACGGTCACGCCGATGCGCTCGTTCCCGGTGATCCGCGACCTGGTCACCGACGTGTCGTTCAACTACGAGAAGGCGCGCGAGCTGCCGTCGTTCGCGCCGCCGCCACGCGACAAGGACAACAAGCGGCGGATGGCGCAGGTCGACGTCGAGCGGGGCCAGGAGTTCCGCAAGTGCATCGAGTGCTTCCTCTGCCAGAACGTCTGCCACGTCGTACGCGACCACGAGGAGAACAAGCCCGCCTTCGCCGGCCCGCGCCTCTTCCTGCGCTACGCCGAGCTCGACATGCACCCCCTCGACACCCACGACCGGCGCGAGCTCGCCCAGGGCGCCGCCGGCCTCGGGATGTGCAACATCACCAAGTGCTGCACCGAGGTCTGTCCCGAGGGAATCAAGATCACCGACAACGCGATCATCCCGATGAAGGAGCGCGTCGTCGACCGCAAGTACGACCCGCTGGTCTGGCTCGGCAACAAGATCGGGCTGCGTACGAAGGACAACGAGGGCCGCACCGAGGTCGTGGAGTGACTTCGTCACTCCATAGGGAGTACTCGCTTCGCTCGTACTCCCGCCGCGTGGAGTGACTTCGTCACTCCATAGGGAGAGCGCCCGTCAGCCGGGGCCGTCGCCGACGGTCTGCGGGGGAGTGTCGCCGTGGCGGATCTGGTCGGCGAGCGCGTGGATGCGGATCCCGCTGGCCTGCCAGTCGCCGGCCGGCTCGTCGTACCAGATGTGGAAGCCGCGGCGGGCCTCGACCGTCCAGTGCTGCCCGAACAGCGCGCGAGCCAGCAGGGCGAACGGGATGACCAGGAAGAGCAGCAGCAGCTCGAGGGCGGCGACGATCGCGAGCAGGATGAACGGGATCGCGATGATCAGGAAGATGATGCCGATCACGAGGCTGATCGGGTTGTCGCCGAGGCTCCCCACGCCCGTGGGCATGTTGGGCAGGACGCCCTTGAGCCGGCGGCGCCAGGGGACCCAGCGACGGGTCACGCGCCAGGTCTGCCCCGACGGATCCTTCACCTTCACCCGCACAGGCTAGGCATCGCGGAGGCCGCCGCCGTGCCACCATGCCGGATGGCCACGACCCAGCCCACCCAGCACGCCCCTGTCCGCCGCGCGATCGTCACGGTCACGATCGTGTCGTTCTCGGTGGCCGCGCTCCTCGGGGTGCTGGCGCTGCTCGGCGGTGACTTCGGGGACACCCAGGTCCGGGTCCTGCTCACGACGGTCACCGTCGGGGTCGTCAGCATCGGGGTGCTCTGCTACCTCAGCACCGCCGGTACGTCGTTCCAGCTGGTCGGGGTGCTCGGCGGGGTCTCGGTGCTGGTCCCCCTCGGGACCGCCCTGGTGCTCATCTGGGCGGAGGACCGGCTCCGCTCCAACGACGAGGCGGTCTTCCAGGCCTTCGGTGTCGGGGCGATCGTGGCCGGCACGCTCGCGCAGGCCTGTCTGCTGCTGGCGATCGCGCACCGGAAGGGCCCCGTGGTCCGGGTCCTGCTCGCACTCACGCTGGTGCTGGCGGGACTGCTCGCCGCCATCCTGAGTGCGCTGGTGCTGGGTGGTGCCCCCGACGAGGACTACGTGGCCCGCGCGGTCGGCGTGATCGCCATCCTCGACGTGCTGGGCACCGTCGTCGTCGCGGCGCTCGCCAAGTTCGGCCCCGGTCCGGAGGGTGTCGAGAAGGTCTCCGTCCCGGAGGGCCTGGTCGCAGAGCTCGACCGCCGAGCGGCTGCTACCGGCCGCTCGCGAGACGACCTCGCGGCCACCGCGATCGAGCAGTACCTCCGCCACGACGCATCCTGACCAACCAGGACGTAGGTCCCACCGGCCCATCACTAAAGTCACACCGGCTGGTAGGCACCAGCCGCCTACTTCTATGGTTCGAGCATGAGTGTTGACGGGAGTGCGTCCGGCACCGTGGCCGGCGGCCTGGACGAACCCGAGGAGCTGGCGCCCACACCGGGCTCGCTCGAGCTGACCGGCCCTGGAGACCAGGCCGCCGTCGCCGACTGGGAGGCGGCCGCAGCTGCCGTGCTCCGCAAGGCCCGCAGGCTCACCGCGGACGACCCGGACTCCCTGGTCTGGGACAAGCTCGGCCGCAAGACGCTCGACGGGATCACGATCCCCCCGCTCGGCACCGCCGCCGCTCTCGACGACCTGAAGACCAGCGGACGCCCCACCCGCACCGGCGACTGGGACATCCGCGCACACCTCGCCGGCACCGACGCCAAGGCGCTCAACGAGACCGCACTCGTCGACCTGGACGGCGGCGTCACGTCGCTGTGGCTGCAGGTCGGTGCCGACACCGACCTCGCGACCCTGCTCGACGGCGTGCTGCTCGACCTGGCTCCGGTCGTCCTGGAGGCCCCGTCCGGTGCCCAGGCCGCGATCGCCCGTGCCTTCCTCGACGTCCTGGGCGACACCACCCCCGCGCCCGGCACCAACCTCGGCGGCACTGACGACGACCTGGTCGACGTGGCCCGGCTCGCGCTCGAGCGCGGGGTGCTCGGCGTCGTCGTCGACGCCACCCGTGTCCATGACCGCGGGGCGTCCGACGTCCAGGAGCTGGGCTGGTCGATGGCCACCGCGGCCGCCTACCTGCGACGCCTCACCGACGCGGGCATCGACCTCGACGAGGCGCTGGGGCTCTTCGAGTTCCGCTACGCCGCCACCGACGAGCAGTTCCTCAGCATCGCCAAGCTGCGTGCCGCGCGGCGCCTGTGGGCCCGGGTGGTCGAGCTGAGCGGAGGCGCGCCGATCGAGCAGCGCCAGCACGTGGTGACGAGCCGACCGATGATGAGCCGGTACGACCCCTACGTCAACATGCTGCGCACGACCGTCGCCGGCTTCGCCGCTGGCGTGGGTGGGGCCGACTCCGTGACGGTGTTGCCCTTCGACGCCCCGCTGGGAAGTCCCGAGGTGCTCGGCCGCCGGGTCGCCCGCAACACCTCGGCGCTGCTGATG
Organism: Nocardioides szechwanensis; assembly: GCF_900103935.1. Classification (GTDB taxonomy): domain Bacteria; phylum Actinomycetota; class Actinomycetes; order Propionibacteriales; family Nocardioidaceae; genus Nocardioides; species Nocardioides szechwanensis. The sequence continues at coordinate 47,483 of NZ_FNIC01000013.1, read as the reverse complement.
GCCGAGTCGCACGTCGCCAAGGTCGCCGACCCCGCCGGTGGCGCGTACGCCGTCGAGAAGCTCACCGACGACCTCGCGCTGGCCGGTTGGGCCGAGCTCGGACGGCTCGAGGACGACGGGTTCGCGGCGCTCGAGCAGCGCATCGCCGAGACCGTCGACCACCGCGAGACCGAGGTCGCCAAGCGCAAGCGCCCGATCACCGGTCTCACCGAGTTCCCCAACCTCGCCGAGGTGCTGCCCGAGCGACAGCCGGACGGCGCGTTCGACGGTGTCCGCAGCTACGGCGCCAGCTTCGAGGCCCTGCGTGACGAGCCGGCCAAGGCGCCGGTCTTCCTCGCCACGCTCGGCACCATCGCCTCCCACACGGCTCGGGCCACGTTCGCCGCCAACCTCTTCGCCGCCGGCGGGATCGCCACCGAGGTCGCCGGCGCGACGTCCGGCGTCGACGACCTGGTGGCGGCGTACGGCGGTCAGCGGGTCGTGTGCCTGGCCGGCAGCGACCCGACCTACGCCGAGTGGGGCAGCACCGCCGCGGCCGCCCTGCGCGAGGCGGGCGCCACGCACGTGATCATCGCGGGCAAGCCCGTCGACGGCGTCGACGACTCCTGCGCGATGGGCGTCGACGCCTTGGACTTCCTGACCCGGACAAGGGAGAAGCTGACATGAGTGTTCCCAAGAGCTTCTCCGGGTTGTCGCTCACCGGTGACGGGGTCTCGACACGGGCTCCTTCGTCGCCCGGCTCGACCGGCGAGAGTGGCGAGGCGTGGACCAGCCCGGAGGGGATCGACATCCTCCCGGTCTACGGACCCGAGCACCTCGAGGGACTCGACGCGCTCGACACGATGCCCGGCCTGAGCCCGTTCCTGCGAGGCCCCTACCCGACGATGTACACCACGCAGCCGTGGACGATCCGGCAGTACGCCGGGTTCTCGACCGCCGAGGAGTCCAACGCGTTCTACCGCCGCAACCTCGCGGCCGGCCAGAAGGGGCTCAGCGTCGCGTTCGACCTGGCGACCCACCGCGGCTACGACTCCGACCACCCCCGGGTGCGCGGCGACGTCGGCATGGCCGGGGTCGCGATCGACTCGATCTACGACACCCGGACCCTGTTCGACGGCATCCCGCTCGACGAGATGTCGGTGTCGATGACCATGAACGGCGCCGTCCTGCCGGTGCTCGCGCTCTACATCGCGGCGGCCGAGGAGCAGGGGGTGAAGCCGGAGCAGCTCGCGGGGACCATCCAGAACGACATCCTCAAGGAGTTCATGGTCCGCAACACCTACATCTACCCGCCGGCGCCGTCGATGCGGATCATCTCCGACATCTTCAGCTACACCTCGGCGAAGATGCCGCGGTTCAACTCGATCTCGATCTCCGGCTACCACATCCAGGAGGCCGGGGCGACGGCTGACCTCGAGCTGGCCTACACGCTCGCCGACGGCGTCGAGTACATCCGCGCCGGCCTCGACACGGGCATGACGATCGACCAGTTCGCACCGCGGCTGTCGTTCTTCTGGGCGATCGGCATGAACTTCTACATGGAGATCGCCAAGATGCGCGCGGCCCGCGCCCTGTGGGCCCGGCTGGTGCGCGACTTCGACCCGCAGAACCCCAAGTCGCTCAGCCTGCGCACGCACTCGCAGACCAGCGGCTGGTCGCTCACCGCCCAGGACGTCTACAACAACGTGGGGCGCACCTGCATCGAGGCCATGGCCGCCACGCAGGGGCACACCCAGTCGCTGCACACCAACGCCCTGGACGAGGCGATCGCGCTGCCGACCGACTTCTCGGCGCGGATCGCCCGCAACACCCAGCTGCTGCTCCAGCAGGAGAGCGGGACGACCGGCACCATCGACCCCTGGGCCGGCAGCTACTACGTCGAGCGGCTCACCCACGACCTCGCGGAGCGGGCCTGGGCCCACATCCAGGAGGCCGAGGCCGCCGGCGGCATGGCGAAGGCCATCGAGCAGGGCATCCCCAAGATGCGCATCGAGGAGGCCGCCGCCCGCACCCAGGCCCGGATCGACTCCGGCGCGCAGAAGGTCATCGGCATCAACACCTACCGGCTCGCGGCCGAGGACAAGCTCGACGTGCTGCGCGTCGACAACGACGACGTCTACCGCCAGCAGATCGCCAAGCTCGAGCGGCTGCGCGCCGAGCGCAACGACGACGACGTACGCCGTTCGCTCGAGGCACTGACCAGCTCGGCAGAGCGGGGGGCGGAGAAGAGCGACGACCTGTCCGGCAACCTCCTCGCCCTCGCGGTCGACGCGGCCCGGGCCAAGGCGACCGTCGGCGAGATCTCCGACGCGCTCGAGAAGGTCTACGGCCGCCACCAGGCCGTGATCCGTACGATCAGCGGCGTGTTCAGGGAAGAGTCGGGCGACGGCAGCCTCGTGCAGCGGGTCCTCGACGAGACCGCGGAGTTCGAGGAGGCCGAGGGACGCCGTCCTCGCATCCTGGTCGCCAAGATGGGCCAGGACGGCCACGACCGCGGACAGAAGGTGGTCGTCTCGGCGTTCGCCGACATGGGCTTCGACGTCGACGTGGGCCCGCTGTTCTCGACGCCCGAGGAGGTCGCGCAGCAGGCCGTCGACGCCGACGTGCACGTCGTGGGGGTCTCGTCGCTCGCGGCCGGCCACCTCGCGCTGCTGCCGGCGCTCAAGGCCGCGCTGGCCGAGCAGGGACGCCCCGACATCATGGTCACCATCGGTGGCGTGATCCCGCCCGATGACGTGCCCACGCTCCGGGAGATGGGTGCCGCCGCGGTCTTCCTGCCCGGCACCGTGATCGCGGAGTCCGCCCTCGACCTGCTCGCCAAGCTGCGGGACCAGCTCGGTCACGGTGCCTGACGTCTCGGCCCTGGTCACCGGGATCCGCGAGGGCCGACGGGCGTCGGTCTCCCAGGCGATCACGCTCGTCGAGTCCTCGCGCCGGGAGCACCGGCTCCAGGCCCGCGAGCTGCTCACCGAGCTGGCGGGCGACGGCGCCCGGACGGCCGCGGTCCGGGTCGGGATCTCCGGGCTCCCGGGCGTCGGCAAGTCCACGTTCATCGAGGCGCTCGGCACCCGGCTCACGGCGACCGGGCACCGCGTCGGGGTGCTCGCCGTCGACCCGAGCTCGGTGCGCACCGGCGGCTCGGTGCTGGGCGACAAGACCCGCATGTCCCGACTGGCCGCCGACCCCCACGCCTTCATCCGGCCCTCACCGTCGGCCGGCACCCTCGGCGGCGTCGCCAGGGCCACCGTGCAGGCGATGGCGGTGCTCGAGGCGGCGTCGTACGACGTGGTGCTGGTCGAGACGGTCGGCGTCGGGCAGTCGGAGGTCACCGTCGCGGGGATGGTCGACACGTTCCTGTTCCTGACGCTGGCCCGCACGGGTGACCAGCTCCAGGGCATCAAGAAGGGCATCCTCGAGATCGCCGACGTGATCGCGGTCAACAAGGCCGACGGTGATCGGGAGCTGGAGGCCCGGACCGCTGCCCGTGAGCTGGCCGGGGCGCTGCGGCTGGTGCGCGGCAAGGCCGAGTGGGCGCCACCCGTGGTGACCTGCTCCGGTCTCACCGACGTCGGCGTCGATGACCTGTGGGAGTGGGTGCTCGCCCACCGGGCGCACCTCGGCGAGGAGGGGCTGGCCGCCAAGCGCGCCGCCCAGCAGCTCGACTTCACGTGGTCGCTGGTGCGCGACGAGCTCGACCAGCGGCTGCGTCACTCGCCCGGCGTGCGGGCGATCCGCGAGCAGGTCAGCGCCGCCGTGCTGGCCGGCGAGCTGCCCGCCACCGTGGCCGCCGACCGGCTCCTCGCCGCCTACGACGGCGACGTCTGAGGGCCGAGCCAGGTGCCGCGACCAGGGTCGCGTCAACTAACCTGCGAGCAATGGCCAACGACCTCTCCACCCTGATCGCCGACATCGTCGAGAAGCACGACGTCGAGCTCGTCGACCTGCGCCGCGACCTCCACGCGCACCCCGAGCTCTCGTGGACCGAGGTGCGCACGACCAAGGTGGTCGCCGACCGGCTCGCCCTGGCCGGCTGGCGCGTGGACCGGCTGCCCGGCACCGGCCTGATCGCCGAGCTCGGTGAGGGTGACCGGGTGATCGCGCTGCGCGCCGACATCGACGCCCTGCCGGTCACCGACCTGACGGTGGACCCGTGGGCCTCGACCACGCCCGGCATCGCCCACGCCTGCGGCCACGACGTCCACGTGGCCTGCCTGATGGGCGCAGCCCTGGCCCTAGCGGCGCTGGACGAGGCCGGGCGGCTCCCCGGCCGCGTCCGCCTGCTGTTCCAGCCGGCCGAGGAGGTCATGCCCGGTGGCGCCCGGCAGCTCATCCTCGCCGGCGCCCTCGACGACGTGGCCCAGATCTTCGCCCTGCACTGCGACCCCGCCGTCGACGTCGGCCGGGTGGGGCTGCGCAGTGGCGCACTCACCAGCGCCGCCGACAAGATCGTCGTCCACCTGGAGGGCACCGGCGGCCACACGTCCCGGCCGCACCTGACCGGCGACCTGACCTTCGCCCTGGCGAAGGTGATCAACGAGCTCCCCGCCGTCCTCAGCCGGCGGATGGACCCCCGCTCCGGGGTTTCGGTCGTGTGGGGCACCGTGCACGCGGGCGCCGCCGCCAACGTCATCCCCGACCGCGGCGAGGTCGCGGGCACGGTGCGCATCCTCGACGCCGTGGCCTGGACCCTGTGCGAGCCGATCATCCGCGAGGCGGTGCACGACATCGTGCGCCCCTACGGCGTCTCCGCCAGCGTCGACTACCTCCAGGGGGTCCCGCCGGTCGTCAACGACCCGGCCGCCAACGCGCTGGCGATCTCAGCGGTGCGATCGGTCCTCGGCACCCACGGGTCGACCACGGTCCCGCAGAGCCTCGGTGGCGAGGACTTCGGCTGGTACGTCGAGCAGGTGCCGGGCGCGATGCTCCGCCTGGGCACGCGGTTGCCGGGCGGACCGACGTACGACCTGCACCAGGGCGACCTGAGGGTCGACGAGCGGGCGATCGCCATCGGCGCGCGGGTGCTCGCCACGATCGCCGTGATGGCGACCGAGGCGAGCGACGCGCCCGCCCAGGCCTAAGCCTTGATGTAGGGGATGCCGTCGGCTTCCGGTGGTCGGGACCGACCGACGAGCCCCGCCACCGCGAAGATGGTGACGACGTAGGGCAGCATCAGCATGAACTGGCTCGGCACCGGCGACCCGATCACCGACAGCACGTTCTGGAGGTTCTGGGCGAAGCCGAACAGCAAGGCCGCGAGGGTCGCCCGGAGTGGGTCCCACTTGCCGAAGATGACGGCCGCGAGCGCGATGTAGCCGGCACCGCCGGTCAGCTCGCGGTTGAACTGCGAGACCGACACGAGCGTGTACGTCGCGCCTCCGGCGCCGGCGATCAGGCCGGCCAGCAGCACGGTGCGGTAGCGGGTCAGGTTGACCTTGATGCCGACGGTGTCGGCGGCCATCGGGTGCTCACCGACGGCCCGGACCCGAAGGCCCCATCGGGTGCGGTAGAGCGCCCAGCTGATGACCGCGACGGCGACGTACATCAGGTAGACCAGGATCGTCTGGCGGAACAGGATCGGGCCGACGATCGGGATCTCGCCCAGCAGCGGGATCGGGATCCGCTCGAAGCGGGGCGGGCTGTTGAGGGCGGCGGCGTTGGGGGCGAGCACCTGGCTGAACATGAAGCTGGTGATGCCGATGACCAGCACGTTGAGCACCACGCCGACGATGACCTGGTCGACGTAGTAGGTGATGGCGAAGACGCCGAGCACCAGCGCGACCAGGGCGCCGGCGAACATCGCGGCGAGGAGCGCGACCCAGGGCGAGCCCGTGACCGAGCCGATCAGGGCGGCACCGAACGCGCCGAAGAGCAGCTGGCCGTCGATCGCGATGTTGACCACGCCCGCGCGCTCGCCGAGGACCCCGCCGAGGGCGCCGAAGACGAGCGGTACGGCCAGGGCGAGGGCGCCCCCGAGAAGGAAGATCACCGAGATGGTCTCGTCGGCGGCCGCCCAGCCGAGGAAGCCGGTCATGGCGGCGACGCCGAAAAGCGCCACCAGCCAGAGCGGGGTGCGGCGGCCGGAGCGGGCGCACCAGGCGGCGTAGCCGGCGCCGAGCAGCATCAGCACGACCGTCGTCCACGTGATGGCGTCCGAGGGTGCCTTCAGCTCGGGCAGCTTGACGAAGTCGGTCTCGGCCGCGAGCCGGAAGGTGGTGTCGCCCGCGCGCGTCTTGAGGAGCGGGAGCAGGGCGATCAGCACGGCGAACACGCCGAACAGCACCGGAGTCTTCCAGAGCCCCGGCGGGGTCGCGGTGGGCTCGAGCGCGGTGACGGGCGGCTCGTCGGGACGGACGGTGGGCGTGATCGTCATCGGGGTCCCCGATCGATTGTCTGCGGAGGAGCGCAGCGGGGGAGCGGAGAATCGAGTGGGGTGTTCATGCCGTGGCCTCCTTGGCGGGCAGCCGGAACATGGCGCGCACCAACGGGGGAGCGGCGATGAACAGCACGATGAGGGACTGGACGATCAGGACGATGTCGACCGGGATGCCCTGCGAGGCCTGCATGGCGAAGCCGCCGGCCTTGAAGGCGCCGAACAGCAGCCCGGCGGCGAGGATGCCGAGGGGTCGGGACCGGCCCAGCAGGGCGACGGTGATCGCGTCGAAGCCGATGCCGGCGTCGAGGTCACCAGCAACGCCGCTGGTGACCGTGCCGAGCACCTGGTTGACGCCGGCCAGCCCGACGAGGGCGCCGGCGATCAGCATGACGACGACGTAGGTGCGGCCGACGTCGATGCCCGAGGAGCGTGCGGCGTCGGGGTTCTCGCCGACGGCGCGCAACCGGAAGCCCATCGCCGAGCGGTTGAGCAGCCACCAGACGAAGGCCACGGCGACGAGGGCAAGCAGGAAGCCGAGGTGGAGGTTGAACTTGTCACCCAGGATCTTCGGCAGCACCACCGACTCGGGCATCGCCGCGGACTTCGGGTTGATGGTGCCGGGCGCCTGAAGCAGCTCCTGCTTGGTGAGCGCGAAGAAGACGAGGTAGTAGCCGACGTAGTTGAGCATGATCGTGACGATCACCTCGTGCGCGCCGGTGCGGGCCTTCAGCAGACCCGCCAGGCCCGCCCAGAGCGCCCCGATTGCCATGCCGGCGACGATCGCCAGCGGCAGGTGGATGGCCATGGGCAGGTCGACGCCCACGCCGACCCAGCCGGCGGCGGCGCCGGCCAGCAGCATCTGGCCACGGCCACCGATGTTGAACATGCCGGCGCGGAACGCGAGCCCGACGCCGAGTCCGGCGGTGATGAGCGGCGCGGCGAACTTCAGCGTCTCGGTCAGCGGCCGGATCTGCTGCTCGAAGGTGTCGACCCGGTTGTTCCAGATCGCGCCACGGACCAGCGCGGAGTAGGCACCCGTGATGGCGTCCCAGACGGCCTGGAAGAAGTCTCCGGGCCGGGCACCGATATAGCTGGCGGTCTCGCGGACGTTCTCGTCGGTGAGCAGGATCAGCACCGACCCGACGATCACGGCCAGCAGCACCGACAGCAGGGCGACCAGCACCTGGCCGGCGGCGATCTCGCGCAGCGCCTGGTGCCAGCGACTGGGTGACGGCGGCGCCTGCTTCTCGGGGGCCTCGGGGGTCTCAGGGGTCCCAGTGGGCGTCTGGTCGGTGCTCACGCGGCGGTTCCTTCCGGACGTTCGCCGGCCATCATCAGGCCGAGGACGTCGCGCGGGGTGTCAGAGGGGACGATGCCGACGATCCGGCCGCGGTAGAGGACCATGATCCGGTCCGACAGCGCGGCGATCTCGTCGAGCTCGGTCGACACCAGGAGCACCGGTACGCCGGTGTCGCGGGCGGCGACGATCTGCTTGTGGATGAACTCGATGGACCCGACGTCGACGCCTCGGGTCGGCTGCGCCGCGACGAGCAGGCGCAGGTCGCGGGAGAGCTCACGGGCGACGACGACCTTCTGCTGGTTGCCGCCGGACAGCTGCCCGGCCAGGGTCTCGACACTCTGCGCGCGGACGTCGTACTGGACGAGCTTCTCCTGCGCGAACTCCGCGAGGTCCTTCAGGCGAAGCGACCCGGCGCTCACGAACGGCTTGCCGTGGCTGCGGTTGAGCATGAGGTTCTCGGCGATCGTCATCCCGGAGACCAGGCCGTCGGCCTGACGGTCCTCGGGGATGAAGCCGACTCCGGCGTCGAGCACCCGGCGGACCGAGCGGCCGACCAGCTCGGTGCCGTCGAGCACCACCGAGCCGGTGACGTGGGCCTGCAGGCCGAGGATCGCCTCGGTGAGCTCGGTCTGGCCGTTGCCCTGGACGCCGGCGACGCCGAGGATCTCGCCGGTGTCGATGGTGAAGCTGATCCCGTCGACGACGACGTGACCCTCTGCGTCGGTCACCGTCAGGTCGCGGACGACCATCGCCTCCGGGCCGGGCTTGGCCGGCTCCTTGTGCACGGTCAGCTCGACCGGACGGCCGACCATGAGGGCGGCGAGCTCGACGTTGGTGGCGGTGGGGCTGGCCTCACCCACGACGGCGCCGCGGCGGATGACGGTGATCCGGTCGGCGACCTCGCGCACCTCGCGCAGCTTGTGGGTGATGAAGACGATCGCGGTGCCGGCCTCCTTGAGCTGACGCATGATGCTCATCAGGTCGTCTGTCTCCTGCGGGGTGAGCACCGCGGTGGGCTCGTCGAAGACGAGCACCTTGGCGTCGCGGGACAGGGCCTTGATGATCTCGACGCGCTGCTGGACGCCGACGGGGAGGTGCTCGACGACCGCGTCGGGGTCGACGTCGAACCCGAACCGGTCGGAGATCTCGCGGACGCGGCGGCGGGCGGCGTCGAGGTCGAGGGTTCCGAGGAACCCGGTGGCTTCGTGACCGAGCATGACGTTCTCGGCGACCGTGAAGACGGGGATGAGCATGAAGTGCTGGTGGACCATGCCGATGCCGGCGGCGATCGCGTCGCCCGGTCCGGAGTAGTGCTGGACCTTGCCGTCGAGCAGGATCTCGCCCTCGTCGGCGGGGTAGAGGCCGTAGAGGACGTTCATCAGCGTCGACTTGCCGGCGCCGTTCTCCCCGAGCAGGCAATGGATCTCACCGGGTTCGACCGTGAGCGAGATGTGGTCGTTGGCGACCAGGGTGCCGAACCGCTTGGTGATGTCGCGCAGGGTGAGAGTCATGCGTGGTCCTCGATGCTGGTGGACGGTGACGAGGTCAGGCTAGCGAGAGCAGAAGGGGGGCCGGCAGGTGCCGGCCCCCCTCTGTTCAGCCGAGGCTGAGGTGTGTCACTGGTTGAGGTACGACGTGACCGTGATCGAGCCGTCGATGATGCCGGCCTTGACCTCGTCGAGCTCGGCCTGGAGCGACTCCGAGACCTTGCCCTCGAAGTTGTGGAACGGGGCGATACCGACGCCGTCGTTCTCCAGGGTGCCGACGTAGGCCTCGGCGTCGAACTCGTCGTTGCCTGCGGCCAGGATCGCCTCGTAGGTCGAGACCTTCATGTTCTTCAGGATCGACGTGAGCACCACTTCCTGGGTGTTCGGGTCGGTCTCGAAGAAGTCGGCGTCGACGCCGAGCATGGCGACGTCCTTGCCCGAGTCGTCGATCGCGGTGAGCGCACCCTGGTAGATCGGGCCGCCGACCGGGAGGATCACGTCAGCGTTCTGGTCGAGGATGCCCTTGGCCGTGGTGGTCGCGGTCTCGTTGGCCTCGAAGCCACCGGTGAAGAGACCCTTCTCGCCGCCTTCGTAGCCGACGACCTTGATCTCCTTGCCCTTCTCGCTGGCGTAGTACTCCGCACCCTGCTTGAAGCCGTCCATGAAGATCGTGACGGTCGGGAACGGCATACCGCCGTAGGTGCCGACGACACCGGTCGTGGTGTAGTCAGCCGCGGCGTAGCCCGCGAGGAACGCGGCCTGGGCGGTGTCGTAGAGCAGCGGCTTGATGTTGTCCGCGTCCTTGGTGCCGTCGAAGTCGTTGTCGGCCGCGTCATCGATGAGGATGTACTCGATGTCGGGGTTGGCCTTGGCCGACTCGACGGTGGCTGCCGACAGGGCGAAGCCGACGGTCACGATGGCGTCGCAGCCCTCGGCGACCAGGCTCTCCAGGTTGGGGCCGTAGTCGTTCTCGCTCTGGGACTCGACGCCCTTGAACTCGGCTCCCAGCTCGTCGGCTGCCTGCTCGACACCTTCGTAGCTGAGCTGGTTGAACGACTTGTCGTCGAACCCGCCTGCGTCGGAGACGATGCAGGGAAGGAAGTCAGTCGTCTTCTCTCCGCCGTCGCCCGACTTGTCGTCCGGGGCGTCGCCACACGCGGTGAGCGCCGTGGACGCTGCAAGCGCAGCAATGCCGCCGACAACGGCCTTCCTCAAGTTATTCACTGTTGCCTCCAAGTCTGCGCACCGCCACGTGCGGGGCGCCTGAGCACGTTATCGAATCGGGCACTGATATGCGGGCAGTTGCCGCACCGTTATCCACTTGCGACCTTCCTCCCCGAACCGGGCGGTGTCAGTCGTTTGCGGTGTGTTTGCGGACACGTGCTCAGGTGGGCCAGGGTGAGCCTCCGCGCACGACTGAACAAGGAGGACGCATGACCGAGGTGGACGAGGACTGGTCGGCGCTCCAGGCGGCGGCCACGGACGTCATGAGGCATGCCTACGCGCCGTACTCGCACTACTCGGTGGGTGCCGCGGCGCGCGTCGACGACGGACGCCTGGTCACCGGCTGCAACGTCGAGAACGCCGCGTACGGCGTGACGTTGTGCGCCGAGTGCGGGTTGGTCTCCCAGCTCTGGGCCACCGGGGGCGGCAAGCTGACGCGGTTCGTGTGCGTGAACGGCGACGGCGACGTGATCATGCCGTGCGGCCGGTGCCGCCAGCTGCTCTCGGAGCACGCGGCGCCCGGGCTGCTGGTGATGACGCCCGAGGGCGTGCGCACGATGGCCGACGTGCTGCCGCAGGCGTTCGGCCCCGCCGACTTGGGCTGACCGGCCGGCGCTAGCGTGGGTGCTGTGGAGAAGGGGAGGGCACATGGGCGCCGAGCAGCATGACGCGGTGGAGGTGATCATCGCGAAGCGAGAGCGCGGTGAGCTCTCCGACAGCCAGATCGACTGGGTGATCGACGCCTACACCCACGGCGCCGTCGCCGACGAGCAGATGTCGTCGCTCGCGATGGCCATCCTGCTCAACGGGATGAACCGGCGCGAGATCGCCCGCTGGACCGGCGCGATGATCGCGTCAGGTGAGCGGATGGACTTCTCCAGCCTGTCGCGGCCCACCGCCGACAAGCACTCCACGGGGGGCGTCGGCGACAAGATCACGCTGCCGCTCGCGCCGCTGGTCGCGGCGTGCGGTGTGGCGGTGCCCCAGCTCTCCGGACGCGGCCTCGGCCACACCGGCGGCACGCTCGACAAGCTCGAGTCGATCCCCGGCTGGCGGGCGGCGCTGTCCAACGACGAGATGTTCGCGCAGCTGGAGTCCGTGGGCGCTGTCATCTGCGCCGCCGGCGACGGCCTGGCGCCCGCCGACAAGAAGCTCTACGCGCTGCGTGACGTCACCGGCACCGTCGAGGCGATCCCGCTGATCGCCTCGTCGATCATGAGCAAGAAGATCGCGGAGGGCACCGGCGCCCTCGTCCTGGACGTCAAGGTTGGCACCGGTGCCTTCATGAAGGACCTCGACAAGGCGCGCGAGCTCGCCGAGGTGATGGTCGCGCTGGGCAAGGACGCCGGCGTCCACACCGTCGCCCTGCTGACCGACATGAGCACCCCGCTCGGTCTCACCGCGGGCAACGCGATCGAGGTCGCCGAGTCGGTGGACGTGCTGGCGGGTGGTGGCCCCGCGGACGTGCTCGAGCTGACCCTCGCCCTGGCCCGCGAGATGCTCGCCGGTGCCGGGCGCGACGACGTCGACCCCGCCGATCGGCTCGCCGACGGGTCCGCGATGGACGCCTGGAAGGCGATGATCCGCGCCCAGGGCGGCGACCCGGACGCGACGTTGCCGACCGCGCGCGAGTCGCACGTCGTGACCGCTCCCACCTCGGGCACCCTGACCCGGCTCGACGCCATGGCGGTCGGGCTGGCCGCGTGGCGCCTCGGTGCCGGGCGCGCCCGCAAGGAGGACCCGGTCCAGGCCGGAGCCGGTGTGGTCTGGCACGCCCGCCCCGGTGACACCGTCACCGAGGGGGCGCCGCTGTTCACGTTGCTCACCGACGAGCCCGAGCGCTTCGACCGTGCGTTGGCCTCGCTCGAGGGTGGCTACGACATCGGCGACGCGGCGTCGTACTCCGCCTCGCCGCTGGTGATCGACCGGATCAGCTAAGCCTGGATACAACGATATGCGGCTGCTACGCGCCACCATCCAGGCGCGCTGGCTGCGTTACCGACGCTCGATGGACAACCAGGACGCCGTCGCGCCGGCGCCTTGCCATCACGCCAGTCTGGTGACGCTCGCGACGCCGCCTACCGCTGGATCAAGGCTTGAGCAGCAGCACGATCGACTCGGCCACGCAGGCGGGCTTGTCGGCGCCCTCGATCTCGATGACGTGCTTGAGCGAGACCTGCTTGCCGGCCGGGAGGTCGACGACGTCGCCCAGGGTGACCGTCAGCCGGAGGCGTTGCCCGACGAGCACGGGGTTGGGGAAACGTACCTTGTTGAGGCCGTAGTTGAGCTTCGCGCCCGGGGTCTCGATCGAGAAGACCTGGCTGCCGAGCCACGGGATCAGCGAGAGGGTCAGGTAGCCATGGGCGATGGTGCCGCCGAACGGCCCGGCCTTCGCGCGCTCCTCGTCGACGTGGATCCACTGGTGGTCGCCGGTCGCGTCGGCGAAGGTGTTGACCCGCTCCTGGTCGATGGCCACCCAGTCGCTGGTGCCGAGCTCCTCGCCGACGGCCTCACCGATCTCGTCGAAGCTGGTGAACACGCGCATGCTTGAGCCTCCTGCGGGCTGGGGTCCTGAGCCTGGTGGTTGGATGGCGGGATGAGCGCCACTCCTTCGGAACTTATCGCCCCCACGCGAGACGAGATCCGGCAGGCTCCCAAGGTCCTGCTGCACGACCACCTCGACGGTGGGCTCCGGCCGGCCACCATCATTGAGCTGGCCGGCGAGATCGGGCACGAGCTGCCGGTCCAGGACGCGGAGTCGCTCGGGCGCTGGTTCGCCGAGGCGGCCGACTCGCGGTCGCTCGTGCGCTACCTCGAGACCTTCGACCACACGGTCGCCGTGATGCAGACCGGTGACGCCCTGACCCGGGTGGCCCGCGAGTGCGTCGAGGACCTGGCCGCCGACGGGGTCGTCTACGCCGAGGTGCGCTACGCCCCCGAGCAGCACGTCTCCCAGGGGCTGACCCTCGACGAGGTCGTCGCGGCGGTCCAGCTGGGCTTCGACGAGGCGACCGAGGCGGCGGGTGGACGGATCGTCGTACGCCAGCTGCTGACCGCGATGCGGCACCAGGCTCGCTCCATGGAGATCGCCCACCTCGCGGTCGCGTGGCGCGACCGGGGCGTGGCCGGGTTCGACATCGCCGGCGCCGAGGCGGGCTACCCGCCGACCCGCCACCTGGACGCGTTCGAGTACCTCCAACGCGAGAACTCCCACTTCACGATCCACGCCGGTGAGGCGTTCGGGCTGCCGTCGATCTGGCAGGCGATCCAGTGGTGCGGCGCCGACCGGCTCGGCCACGGCGTACGCATCATCGACGACATCACGGTGGCCGACGACGGCACGGTCACGCTCGGTGGCCTGGCGTCCTACGTGCGCGACAAGCGGATCCCGCTCGAGATGTGCCCCTCCTCCAACGTGCAGACCGGAGCGGCCGACTCGGTCGCCGAGCACCCGATCGGGCTGCTCACCGACCTGCGGTTCCGGGTCACGGTCAACACCGACAACCGGCTGATGAGCCAGACCTCCATGACCGACGAGATGGCCAAGCTGGTCGAGGGGTTCGGCTACACGCTGACCGACCTGCGGTGGTTCACCATCAACGCGATGAAGTCGGCGTTCCTACCGTTCGACGAGCGGCTGGCCATCATCGACTCGGTGATCAAGCCCGGCTACGCCGCGCTGGGGGAGTCGCGCTAGCCCGATCGGCTGTGGACGACGAACCACAGCCGGTCCCACCCGGCGAGGCTCATCCGGTGCTCGACGACCGAGCGCCGGTCGACCGGCAGCACCCGCCCGGTCGCGGGCTCGTAGACCAGCAGGGTGCCGGGCTCGGGAGCGGCCGCGGCCAGCACGACGTGGCGCGGGCACCAGCGGTTGCCGACGTAGAGCGCGGCCGGCTGGCCGGCGCGGACGGTCGCGAGGGTCCGGTCGAAACGCGCTCCGGGGTCCGGCCACGCGAGCCGGGTGACGTGGTGGGGGCCGAGCTCGCGGGCCACCGCCCACGGCGGGGTGCCGAGCGCCCGCGGCCACGGGACCTGGAACCGGCCGCCGAGGTCGCGCGCGGTCACCCGGCGATGGGTGACCAGGGCCTCGTCGGCGAAGCGGTCGGGGGTCATCGACTCGGCATAGGACGGGTCGGCGAGCATCCGCGCGGCGACGACCACGCTGGCGCCGCAGCTACGACGGTCCGGTTGACGCAGGCCGCGCAGGAGGCCGAGCGGGTCGGTCACGGGCGTGCCCGCTCCGCCGCCAGCCGTTGCAGCAGCTCCCAGGCCTCGTGCGGGGAGACGGGTTGGCAGCCCAGGTCGACGGCGCGCTGGACCACGCGGCGCTGGGCACGCAGCAGGGCGAGACCCCGACGTACGAGCACGAGTGGAGGTTTGCGGTGCTCGCGCAGGTCGCGGTTGAGGCGGCGCCAGAACGTGACGGCGGGGTGCTGGCGCACGCAGTAGGCCGCGGCCAGCCAGCCCTCGTCACGCAGGCGCGGCACGACCTCCTGCGCGAAGATGCCCTCCGCGACGAACAGCGCGTGCCCGTCGAGGTGGAGGGTCTGCCAGCCGCACCGACCGTCGTGGGCGATGTCGTAGATGGGCACCTCGGCCTGCCCGGTCTCGCACAGGGCGCGGACCGCGGCGGTCGCGTCGTCGGGGTGCCAGGAGTCCGGGTGGTCCCAGTCGACCAGGCCGGCGTTGGCGCCGGTGGTGATCAGGGGGAGCGTCGGGTCGCCGGCGCTCTTGTAGAAGTCGTCGAGGCGCAGCACGGGCAGTCCCATCCGTTCGGCGAGCCGTGACTTGCCGGCTCCCGAGGGGCCGGCGAGGACGATCACCTCCGCGTGCATCCGCCCAGTCTGCCGCACCGTTGTCGGGGTGTGTTGGGCCCGGGTGTGGGACGATCGCGCGGTGAACCTGTTCGCCCTCGTGGGGGTGGGCGTCGTACTGGGGGCAGCGACGTCCGGGGTGGCCATGGCCCTGGTCGAACAGCGCGACGAAGCTGACCTGACGGCGGCCGTCCTGACCGAGGACGTGACGGCGCGCCAGTGCGCGACCGCCGTACCGACCTCGGCGATGGAGAGCCTCGGGATCGTCGCGGAGCCGGTGCTGACCGGGCGCAACGAGTGCGAGGTGATCCTGGGGTCGCGCGACATCCTGGTCTCGCGCCGACCGCTGCTCACCGGCGGGAAGGCCGCCGACCTGCCGGTCGCGGCGCGACAGAGCTTCGAGGTCGCCTGCGGCCTGTTGGCCGACGACAGCGCCGACGTCGAGCGGTCCCCTGAATGGCTGCCGCCGTCACCTCCTGGGACCTGCGTGCGTACGCCGGTCGCCGGCCAGGGCATCTCCCAGGTGGTCGTGCTGACCGCCGAGCACCACGTGGTCGAGATCCGGGTGCTCCAGCTGGACCTGACCAGCGTCGACCGGCTGCACGAGGGCCTGTCATCGCTGGTCGCGGCCGCCGAGGTGGTGTGGTGACCGCGGCCGGGTGGCTCGTCGGCAGCCTCGGCTTCGCCGTCGGCGCCGCCGCCGTGGTCGGTGCCGGCCTGGCCACCGCGGACCCGTCGCCGCGCGGGGCCGTGACCGTCCCGTCCGGTTTCTGCGAGGGCACCCTGTCGGCCGTGGCCGGCCGCTGGGGGCTCAGCGTGCTGGCGCCAGAGACGGTCACCGGCGAGCGCGACGAGCTCACGGTCTGCGCGGCGGCCAGTGCGTCCGGTGACGTCCGGCTGACCCTCACCGTGCTCACCCTCGTCGAGGAGGAGGGCCGCGCCGCCGACGAGCGCACCTCGACGATGCTCGACCTCGCCTGCACCGCACTCCACCCGGGCACCGAGGGTGGCGTGAAGGGCGACTCCGAGGGCGGCTGCGATGGGCCTGTCGAGACCGTCGACGAGCTCGTCGGCAACGCCAGCGCTTTCGTCACCGACGACGGTCGCGCCGTGGTCACCCTCATCCTCACCGCCCCGCCCGACCGCGCCGGCGGCAGTGCGCGCGAGGTCGCCCTGTTGGCTCAGGAGATGTCAGCGGGGGTGGGCTGAGCTCGCGCGTCGGTGGTCGAAACGCACGCTCATGCCGATGAGCGGATGTCTAGTCGCTTTCGCTCTTCTCGTAACCCCCCACGCTGCCGGGGCGTTGAGGGCCCGTGAACGCGTCCCTCCCGGAACCTGGCAGTGATACTCAGTCGCCCAAGCCGCGTCAGCGAACGCTGGTCCGCCACTGGCGCATCGTCCTTGCCGCCACGCTGGCACTGGGTGTCGTGGTGGCCCTCGGTGTGCTTGCCTGGGAATGGCGTCACCCCCACGCCTTCCGCGACGCGGAGGGCGGGATCGGCCAGAGCGCCAACTCGTGGCCGGTTGGCAAGGCCATCTACGTCGGGGTCACATACGGCCAGGAGTCGGGATGGATCACACTCCAAGACGCCGAGCCAGTTATCGAGCGCAACAGCGCGCGAGCGGAAATCGAGCATTTCGTATGCATCCCCGAGCGGATCGGCGGTGGAAGCATTGGGTCCGTGGATGCGGCGGGAGCCGATCAGCACTGCGCGACGCTTGAGCCGATCGGCGGCAAACCTATCGAATTCGAATTGAGCGGAAACCGGCAGATCCTCATGCGGATCACCCCGACCATCGAGGGCGTGGTCCGAGTTCCCAGTTCGGACCTCACCTACTGCCAAGGCTGGCGAGAGGGTAGGCAGCGAGTCGGCGACGGCATACGGATCCGAGCAGTTCGCAGGTAGGAGGCCCTCGTCCGCTTATGCCGCGAAGCGGTCGGTCATGCCGATGTGCGGTCCTCGCGGACGTCCGCCAGCGACTGGGACGGTGAGCGTGGAGGTCGCGACCAGGTCCGTGATGCTGACGGTGATGGTGACGCCTTCGAGGTCGCGGATGGGTCCGCCGTCGATGGCGAACTCGTGCACGTCGTCGTCGTAGCGAAGCTCTCCGCCTTCAGCGAGCAAGGCACGCACGACGCCACCAACGGCTGTCTCGATCGCGTCCCGCTCCCAGTTGCGACGAGTCATCGCGGCCTTGGCCCGCTCGACCTGCACGCGCTCGTCGGAGATCGACTGGACGAAGTCGCTGCGGATCTCGTTGTCGGAGAGGCTGCCCTTCAGGCGGAGCTCACGGGCGTACTGGACTTCGACGGTGGCAGTGAACGACAAGGCGGGCGTCTGGGTGCTCATGCACTCCATGTGTCCGGGTCGGGCGCGCTCGTGCACCCGGTCTGACCGGGTTGCATCAGTACGGAGGGGTGCCTGTGACGAAGGGCAGTCCGTAGTCGGTGCCGTTGCAGTTGGCGCCCGCTGTGACCTTTCCGCTTTCGGGGTCGAGCTGGAAGGTCTTGTTGTCGCTCCCGTTCCACATGCCGAGTCGGGGCTTGTCCAGTTCGGGGTCACTGAGGTCACCGAGGTAGCTGTTGAAGAGCTTCAACTCCGGGGTCGCCGTGGTCAGCGTCCCCGACCACCACTTCGACACATACCAGCCGTTGGTGTTGTCCTTGTAGGTGTTCTTCCCGTAGACGTTGGCGCCTCGGGTGCCGTCTGGCATCAGCAGGTATTCCCACTTGACCCAGAAGATGCCCATCGGGTGAAGCCCGCAGAGGCCGATGCCTGACTGGGAGGCGGCAGGCGTGCCGATGATGGTGGGCCTGACGTCGTCGATGAACAGGTCGGCGTGGGTGACCTCGACGTTGCGCTCCGCGGCGGGGACGTCGTTGACGGCCTTCACGGTGAAGATGAGTGCATCGCCGTCCAGGCCAGCCGTGAGGAGTTCGATCACAACGGCGTCGGTGAGTTCGTTGCCGGTCAGCACCGCGTTCGGGGGCTCGTCCCCGAGGTCATCGTCATCTGCCTTCCACCCGAAGGCCGCCAACGCGTCGGCGGTAGTCGTCGTGCCAGCGTCGTGGTTGGGTCGGTCAGCGAACCACGTCATCGTCGGCGTCGAGGACAAGATCAGCGTTCCTTCGCCGTTCTCGTCGAGATCGAGGGTGGCTTCGGGTGACCGGGCGACGAACAGCAGCTTCTCCGAGGGGTTCGGCTTCGTCAGCACCGGCTCCACGAGGGTCGTCGTCGGGCTCGCGCTGGACTTCGGGTCGGTGGCGGGCGTCGAGTCGGTGCTGGACGAGCAGCCGGTCATGGCTACGAGCGCGAGCACGGTGGCGGCCGCGGCCGGTCGGAGGTTCTTCATGGACCGCAGTGTGGTCGTAGCCGAGCCAGAAAACTGCGTCTTGGACGTATTGGGGGTCATCACGCACCCTCAGGTGTGTGCGGGATGGGCCCGTTCGTGCTCCCGAGCGGGTTCACGCTGTGGCGCACGACCTTGAAGGGCATGTGCTGAGAGCTCGAAGACGCACGCTTCTGCCGCGTAGCGTGCGCTCGAAGACGCACGCTTCTGCCGCGTAGCGTGCGCTCGAAGACGCACGCTTCTGCCGCGTAGCGTGCGCTCGAAGACGCACGCTTCTGCCGCGTAGCGTGCGCTCGAAGACGCACGCTTCTGCCGCTGCGATGGCGCTTCCAACTGTCCGTTATGGTCGGCGGCATGGCATCTCCGGAGGCAAAGTTCGCACCCATCGGCGCGTTGCGAGGGGGACTGGCCCTCATGGTCCTTGGGGCACTGATGGCTTGGGGCCCCGCCGACTCGATCCCTAGTTGGGTAGGGCTTGGAACCCTATTCATCGGCGCTCTGTTGGTAGCAATCGCATTGGGCATTCGGACGCTACGCACTTAGGCGCCGAGCCAAGTCCGCAGGTTGGTGCCCTCCAGAAGCGCACGCAAATGCCGCGTTGTGCGCGGTCCTGCCGAGGTCGCACGTCCCCGTCTAGGGTCTTGCCATGTTCAATGTCGGACAGAGAACTGCCGTGCGTGGCGTTCTTTCTCGCTGGGTACGACGGCGACCTCCGTACGCTGCCGCCGTCGCGCGATGAGGTCGCTTTCATTCTGGCGCAGGAGGACCTGCTCACCTGAAGGACGAGCGCGTGGTCGAGCAGGTGCTGCAACAAGTACTGGGGCGGAAGGTCTGGGTGCTGGCCCCGTGGACGACACCGCCGTCGAGTTCTAGGGCGCCGCCATTCCTCGAACCCGAAGGTAAAGTCTCAGAAGATTCTCAGATCCCCTGTGGATACAGGGTTCTGAGGCCTCTTAGTGTCGGTGCCCCCTGCTTGACTTGACTTCATGACCAGCCCGACCGGACCCGACGACAGCACCCAGGTGCTGACGTCGCTGCGCGAGCATCGCGCGGTCCGCGACCGGGCGGAGATCGCGATCCTCAACGACGTCCTCGACTGGTGCGTCCTGCATCAGACCGACGACGAGGACGCCGCCGCGTTCGGTGACCACGGCATCCCCCTGGCCGGCGACGGTGCGCCGTGGGTCTCGGAGTTCGCGGTGATGGAGCTCGGCACTGCGCTCGGGGTCTCGACGGACTCGGCGAAGCGGTACGTCGGCGCCGCGCTCGAGGTCCGCTACCGGCTCCCGCGTCTGTGGGAGCGCGTCGCGTCGGGTGATCTGGCGTTCTGGAAGGCGCGGCTCATCGCGGAACGCACCATGTGCCTCCCCGAAGCCGGGGCGGCGTTCGTGGACCAACGGGTCGCGTTCGTCGCGCACAAGATCGGCTACGCCGAGCTCCAACGCCAGATCGACGCCGCCCAGCTGCGGTTCGACCCCGACGCCGCCGAGAAGGCCCGGCGTCACGACGCCGACCGGCGGTGCTTCGACATCCACAAGGACGCGGTGTCCCCGGCCGGCACGGTGCCGGTGTCGGGGACGCTGGACCTGCCTGATGCCCTCGACCTGGACGCGGCCCTCTCCGCCCGTGCCGCGGGGCTGCGCGACCTCGGCTGCGAGGAGTCCCTCGACGTGAGGCGCGCGATGGCGGTTGGTGACCTCGCCAGAGGGCAGGCCACCTTCGACTACGACCGGGCCCGGCCGGTCGTGCTCCACATCCACGGCGACACCGTCTTCGGCAATCCCAACCCCGAGGCCAACGTCGGGCGCTGCGACAACACCCGCACCCCGCTCCTGGCCGAGACGATCCGGGAGTGGTGCGGCAACCCCCACACCACGATCATCGTGAAGCCCGTGAAGGACCTGGCCGACCACATCCATGTCGCCGCCTACGAGGTCCCTGACCCGGCTGGCCGAGCAAGACGCTCTCGTGGACCTGCACTGCGTGTTCCCGTGGTGCACCAGACCAGCGGCCCGGTGCGACTGCGACCACGCCGTTCCGTACGGCGAGGGCGGATCCACGTGTTCCTGCAACACAGCCCCGCTCTGTCGAGCCCACCATCGCTTGAAGACGCACGGCGGGTGGACCTACGACGTCCTGGACCGCGGCACCTACCTCTGGCACACCCCCCACGGGCACCTGTTCCGCCGGGACCACACCGGCACCGAACCGGTCGACGCCCCAGGTCGTCGACGACCCTGACCGCCCCACACCCCGACCATCGGCGGGGTCACCGGCGCGCCCAATCGCTTGCCAGTCGACGTCTCGGCGCCCGAGCGCTTCAGGAGCCCGTGCCGCGGAACGCCGGCGCCAGCTCGAGCGGTACGTCGCCCCAGGGGTGACGCAGCGTGGAGTGCAGCTCGGCGGCCATCGCCGCGAGTGCGGGGTGTGTGTCGCTGCGGGCGACGGCGGTCAGGCGGTGGAGCACGAAGGCTCGGCGGCTTGGGCGCTCAGGGCCGGCGGCCCGGTCGTCGTTGGTCAGGGCGCCGGCGATGAACCAGGCCGGAGTCATCGCCTGCCACCCGAGCGTGGCCAGCTCCAGGTCGGCGGCGAAGCTCGGGTCGGCGGCGACGCCCCCAGCCTGATGGCAGTACCTGGAGACAGCGGCCTCCGCCACTTCGTCGGGGAGCAACCAGGCGCACCAGCAACTGGGCCAGGGTGCGCGGAGGTAGGCGACGTCCCAGGCGCGGTGACGCAGCTCCGCGTGCTCGAAGTCGATCAGGTGCAGGCGGTCCGAGGCGAGCACGTTGTTGTCAGGGCAGGTGTCCGCCGGGCTCAAGACCTCCTGGCGCGGGTCGCCCAACCTCGACGGCAGTGTGCGCAGGTCCTCCAGGGCCTCCTGGTGCGGTGGCAGGCCGAGTTGCTCCAACACGCCGGCGTACCGCTCCGCGGCGACCGCGAAGTCGGCAGCCAGGGATCGGGGCCCGAGGCCGGGCGCGCGCTCGGCCAGCGCCTTCGTGAAGGCCACGCGGGTCTCGGGCGTGCCCGCAGCATGGAGGAGGCTGAGTGCCTCCGCCCATTGCAGCAAGGCAGCGCCGGCGAGCGCACGCAGTGCCGCCCGTTCGCGGGCCCCCGCGAAGCTGTCGTCGGAGGGGTAGACCTTCACGACGTAGCGAGCCCGTCCTTACACGCCAGCCTGGCGCCGCCTCGGCCGCCCGTGAGCGGCTCGAACCGGTCCCAGCCGTCGAAGCCCATCAAGCTGGCCGACGAGGTGCTCTCCGGGACGTCCACGTCATCACTCTGCCCTGAGGTGGTCCGGCCGGCGCCCACCGGTCAGGCGTCCTCGACCTTGATGCCCTTCTCGCGGGCGAGGAGCGGTGCGAGGAGGTCGAGCTGAGCCGGGCTGATGGTGACGCCGCGGAGGCCGTCGAGGCCGTGGATCTCCTCGAAGTCGGCGCCACGGAGGTCGACGTGCTCGCGCTTGCCCTGGTGGAGGTTGAGGCGGGAGACCCGGGTGCCGCGGAAGCTGACCCGGCGGGCGTTGGTCTGGAGGAGGTCGAGCTCCTCGATCACGCAGTCGGTGAAGGCGACGTCGAGGAGCTCGGCGGCCCGCAGGTTGACGAAGCCCAGCTTGCAGCCGACGAAGTGCACCGAGTGCCACTCCGTCTCGTAGGCCTCGACCGAGCCCAGACGGGCTCCGGAGACGTGTACGTCGCGCCAGACACCACGCGGGGCGCGGACGATGGGGATGTCGAGGCGGTCGAACGTGGTCTCGCGCAGTCGGGTGGAGCGCCAGTCGGCCTCGCGTGCCACCACGCGGACGAAGCTGCACCCGTCGACGGTGGCGCCGCCGAGGGAGAGCTGAGGTGTGTCGAGGTCGGTGAACGAGAGGCCGTGCAGGTCGGCGTCGGTGACGAGCTGGTCCGGGGTGCCGGACGTCAGCTCGGGGTGGACGACGGAGTCGATCGAAGGAGCGACGGTGGAGGCGCGGGGCTTGGCCATGCGCCCGTCAGCTGCCGATCGGGTGCCAGACCGTCTTGGTCTCCACGAACGCGGTCATCGCGTCCAGTCCCGGGTCGACGCTCCAGTCGGGCTCGGCGGCGGGGGCACGGCGTACGCGCTTGAGGTTGTCGGCGGCCGCGACCTCGAGCGACGTGGCGAGCTCGGTGTCACCGGCGATGCCAGTCAGGTCGATGGCGTTGACGTCCATGTGCGAGGCGAGCCACGGGGCGATCGTGGCGGCCGAGCCGGTCAGGATGTTGACCACACCACCGGGAACATCGGAGGTCGAGAGGACCTCGGCGAAGGTGACCGCCGGGAGCGGACGGTCGTACGACGACACGACGACCGCGGTGTTGCCGGTGACGATGACGGGCGCGATCGCGCTGACGAGTCCGAGCAGCGACGACTCCTGCGGAGCGAGGACCGCGACCACGCCGGTGGGCTCGGGCGTCGAGAGGTTGAAGAACGGCCCGGCGACGGGGTTGGCGTTGCCGATCACCTGGGTGAGCTTGTCGGCCCACCCGGCGTACCAGACCAGCCGGTCGATCGCCTCGTCGAGCACCTTCTCGGCACGCGCGGCGGTCAGGCCCTCGGACTGGCGGACGGCCTGCACGAACTGCGGCCGGCGGTCCTCCATGACCTCGGCGACCCGGTAGAGGATCTGCGCGCGGTTGTAGGCGGTCTTGCCGGCCCAGCCCGGGAAGGCCTTGCGGGCCGCCACGACCGAGTCGCGGGCGTCCTTGCGGGAGGCGAGGGCGGCATTGGCCACGAAGGCCCCCTTCGTGTCGTTGACGGCGTAGGAGTAGCCCGACTCCGAACGCGGGAAGGCGCCGCCGATGAACAGCTTGTAGGTCTTGCGGACGTCGATCCTGCTCACTTGATCATCCTCACGTGAAGAACGGGGTCCCCGCGGAAGCGTGCGTCCGCCGCGCGAAGCGCGCTCATCGCGCGCTTTCGTGGGGTGTTCGTAGGTAGCCCTCCAGGCCGTGGCGGCCGCCCTCGCGGCCGTAGCCCGACTCCTTGTACCCACCGAAGGGGCTGGTCGGGTCGAACTTGTTGAACGTGTTGGCCCAGACCACGCCGGCGCGGAGCTGGGAGGCCATCTTCAGGATCAGCGAGCCCTTGTCGGTCCACACACCGGCGGAGAGACCGTACGGCGTGTTGTTGGCCTTCTCGACCGCCTCGGCCGGGGTGCGGAACGTCAGCACCGACAGCACCGGCCCGAAGACCTCCTCGCGGGCGATGCGGTGGGCCTGGGTGACGCCGGTGAACAGCGTCGGCGGGAACCAGAAGCCCTTGGTGGGCAGGTCGCAGGCGACCTCCCAGCGCTCGGCGCCCTCGGCGTCGCCGACCTCGGAGAGCTCGCGGATGCGCTTGAGCTGCTCACCGGAGTTGATCGCGCCGATGTCGGTGTTCTTGTCGAGCGGGTCGCCCATCCGCAGCGTGGACATCCGGCGCTTGAGCCGCTCGAGCACGTCGTCGGCGACCGACTCCTGCACGAGGAGACGCGAGCCGGCGCAGCACACGTGGCCCTGGTTGAAGAAGATGCCGTCGACGATGCCCTCGACCGCCTGGTCGATCGGCGCGTCGTCGAAGACGATGTTGGCCGCCTTGCCGCCGAGCTCGAGGGTGACCTTCTTGTCCGTGCCGGCGACCGCGCGCGCGATCGCCTTGCCGACCTCGGTCGAGCCGGTGAAGGCGACCTTGTCGACGTCGGTGTGGCTCACGAGGGCCTGCCCCGTGGCGCCGGCGCCGGTGATGATGTTGACGACGCCCGGCGGCAGGTCGGCCTGCTGGCAGATCTCCGCGAACAGCAGCGCCGTCAGCGGCGTGGTCTCGGCGGGCTTGAGCACCACCGTGTTGCCGGCGGCGAGCGCGGGCGCGATCTTCCAGGCCAGCATCAGCAGCGGGAAGTTCCAGGGGATGACCTGCGCGGCGACCCCGAGGGAGCGGTCGCCGTAGCCGGCGTACTCGAGCTTGTCGGCCCAGCCGGCGTAGTAGAAGAAGTGGGCGGCGGCGACGGGTACGTCGACGTCGCGCGACTCCTTGATCGGCTTGCCGTTGTCGATCGACTCCAGCACCGCGAGCTCGCGGCCGCGCTCCTGGATGATCCGGGCGATCCGGTAGAGGTACTTGGCGCGCTCGCGACCGGGCATCCGGCCCCAGACGCGGGCGTGGGCCCGGCGGGCGGCCTTGACGGCCAGGTCGACGTCGGCCTCGTCGGCCTCGGCGATCTCGGAGAGCACCTCCTCGGTGGAGGGGCTGATGGTCTTGAACGACGTGCCCCGGCCGTCGACGAACTCACCGTTGATGAACAGGCCGTAGGACGCCTTGATGTCGACGATGCTCCGCGACTCGGGGGCCGGTGCGTATTCGAAGGTCATGGGATCAGTCCAACGTGAAGTAGTCGGGACCGGAGTAGCGCCCGGTCGTCATCTTGGTGCGCTGCATCAGGAGCTCGTTGAGCAGCGTGGAGGCTCCGAAGCGGAACCAGTCGGGGTCGAGCCAGTCGGGGCCGGCCACCTCGTTGACCACCACGAGGTACTTGATGGCGTCCTTGCTGGTGCGGATGCCGCCGGCGGGCTTGACGCCGACCATCTGGCCGGTGGCCTCGCGGAAGTCGCGGACCGCCTGGAGCATCACCATCGTCACCGGCAGCGTGGCTGCCGGCTGCACCTTGCCGGTGGAGGTCTTGATGAAGTGGGCGCCGGCCATCATGCCCAGCCAACTGACCCGGCGGACGTTGTCGTAGGTCTGGAGCTCACCGGTCTCGAAGATCACCTTGAGGTGTGCGCTCTGCCCATCCGGTCGGGCGCAGGCCTCCTTGACCGCGACGATCTCCTCGAAGACCTGGAGGTAGCGCCCGGAGAGGAACGCACCCCGGTCGATGACCATGTCGATCTCGTCGGCGCCGGCCTCGACCGCGTCACGCGTGTCAGCGAGCTTGATGTCGAGCGCGGCGCGGCCGCTCGGGAACGCCGTGGCCACGGCGGCGACGTTGACACCGCTGTCGCCGAGGACGTCCTTGGCCGTCGCCACCATGTCGGGGTAGACGCAGACCGCGGCGGTCGCGGGGCAGGTCGGGTCGGCGGGGTCGGGGCGCATCGCCTTGGCGGCGAGCGCGCGGACCTTGCCGTGGGTGTCCTGGCCCTCGAGGGTGGTCAGGTCGACCATCCGAATGGCGAGGTCGAGGGCGTAGGCCTTGGCCGTCGTTTTGATCGACCGGGTGCCCAGGGAGGCGGCGCGCGCGTCGGCGCCGACCTGGTCGACCCCGGGAAGTCCGTGCAGGAAGCGGCGCAGGGAGGCATCCGAGTGCGTGACGTCGGAGAAGTCCCAGGCCGGACCCTGAGAGGTCGCGGCGGCGGGGGTTGGAGGCATCCCCCCAGCATAGGGTTGGCGGGCAGCGAGGCAGCAACCGACGAGGAGACAGTGTGAGCGACGAGCAGCCGGAGCGGTTCGCGCCGACCAGCGGTCGTGTGATGGGCGTGGTGGGGCTCCTGCTCGCCGTCTGCGTGGTCGGTTTCGGCCTGGCCGACCCCGACCTGGGGTTCGCCGACTGGGTGATCGCGTTCGCCGCCCTCGGGGGAGTGCTGGTGTGGGCGGCGGTGCTGCGCCCGCGGGTGTCCCTGGTGGGCGAGCACCTCGAGCTGCGCAACATGCTCGGGACCGACCTGATCCCGCTGGCCGCGATCGAGGAGCTGGCGGTGCGCCAGCTGCTCGCCGTACGTGCCGGTGACAGGCGGTTCCTGTGCCCGGCGCTGGGCAAGTCGCGCCGTCAGCTGCGCGGGCGTCCCGCGTTCGGCTCGGGCGCGGTGGCCGGCCGGCTGCGCAGCAAGCCCGCCGACGCGCGGACCACCGTCGACTTCGCCGACTTCGCCGAGCAGCGGATCCGCCAACGGATGGAGGACGAGCGGGCCGCCCGCGGCATCCGCGCCGGCTCGGCCGAGCAGCTCGCCCTCGCCCAGGAGGTACGACGTCAGCCGGCCTGGCCCGAGATCGTCGCCCTGGTGGTGCTGACCGTCGCCCTCGTGGTCACGATCCTCGTCTGACCCTCAGATGCCGGCGGCGGCCTTGATCCCGGCGCCCAGCGCGTCGAGCCGCCCCGCGGCGGAGATCCGCGCGGCCTCGACCCCGTCGTCGGGCTGCACGGGCACGACCACCTCGAGGTAACACTTGATCTTGGGCTCGGTGCCGCTCGGGCGCACGATGACCCGGGCGCCCTCGGCGAGCGTGTAGCGCAGCCCCTCGGTGGGCGGGAGCGTGGCGGAGCCCAGCGCCAGGTCGTCGACAGCCAGCACCGCGAGGCCGCCGAGCTCGGTGGGCGGGGTCGATCGCAGGCGCGCCATCGCCGTACCGATCTGGGCGAGGTCCTGCACGCGCACCGACACCTGGTCGGTCGCGTGCAACCCGAACTCGCGGGCGATGTCGTCGAGCAGGTCGGGGAGACCCCGGCCCTCGGCCTTGGCGAGCGCCGCGATCTCGCAGAGCAGCAGCAGCGCCGAGACGCCGTCCTTGTCGCGCACGTGCTCGGGGTCGACGCAGTAGCCCAGGGCCTCCTCGTAGCCGAACGCGAGACCCTCGACCCGGCCGATCCACTTGAAGCCGGTGAGCGTCTCGGCGTAGGGCTGGCCGGAGGCCGCCGCCATCTTGCCGAGCAGCGAGGACGACACGATGGATGTGGCGTAGGTGCCCTGCTTGCCGGTGCGCAAAAGGTGATGGGCGAGCAGCGCGCCGACCTCGTCGCCGCGCAGCATCCGCCAGCCGTGGATGCTCGGGACGGCCGCGGCGCAGCGGTCGGCGTCGGGGTCGTTGGCGACGACCAGGTCGACGCCGTGGCGGGCGGCGAGCTCCATGGCGAGGTCCATCGCCCCCGGCTCCTCGGGGTTGGGGAAGGAGACCGTCGGGAAGTCGGGGTCGGGCTGCTCCTGCTGCGCGACCACGCGGGGCTGGCCGAAGCCGGCCGTCTCGAGCACCTGCACCACCGACGTGCCGCCGACGCCGTGTAGCGGCGTGTAGACGATGTCGAGGTCGCGCGGGCCGTCGACCGCGAGGTCGGCGACCGTGTCGAGGTAGCGGTCGATGATGTCCTCGGTGAGCACCTTGCCGGCCGGCCCGCGCGGGATGTCGGCGAGCGCGCCGACGGCCGCGATGTGGGCGGCGATCCCGGCATCGGCCGGCGGAACGATCTGGCTACCGTCACCGAGGTAGACCTTGTAGCCGTTGTCCTGCGGCGGGTTGTGGCTCGCGGTCACCATCACCCCGGCCACGCAGCCGAGCTCGCGGATCGCGAACGCCAGCAGCGGCGTCGGCAGCGGCCGTGGCAGCAGCCGGGCGGGCATCCCGGCGCCGGTCATCACCGCGGCCGTGTCGCGGGCGAAGACGTCGGAGTTGTGGCGGGCGTCGTAGCCGATCACGACGGGGCCCACGGTGCCCTGCTCACGGAGGTACGCCGCGAGGCCGGCCGCGGCGCGCAGCACGACGACCCGGTTCATCCGGTTGGGGCCGGCGCCGAGGGCGCCGCGCAGCCCGGCCGTGCCGAACTCCAGGGTGCCGTCGAAGCGGTCTGCCAGGTCTGCCACGTCCTCGGGGGCGGGTCCGGTCTCGACTCGCGCGACGAGCTGCTCGAGCTCGGCCCGGGTCGCGTCGTCGGGGTCCTCGGCGGCCCAGGCCCGGGCGCGGTCGAGGAGCGAGGTGAGGTCGGACGTCATAGCCGCACCGTAGCGTTAGCGCCGTGAGCCGTCTGCCGCCCCCGCGCGACCTGGAGGCGCCCATCCCGGTCCTGGTGCGGGAGCTCGTTGAACACCTCGGGGGAGCGCCGTTCGTCGCGGTCTGCACCGACCTGCTCGGCGGAGCCGATCGCGGGGAGCACCTGCTCGTCCTGCCCTACCTGACGGGCCACACGTTCGCCGACGGCGACGCCACCCGCGACCCGGACACGTGGCCTGACCTGTGGGTGCGCGCCTGGGGCGCCCGGGGGCTCCTGCATGTCTGGGACGACCTGGCCTCGGACGCCGTCGTGGCCGGTCTCGGCGACGTCGACTGGCGCCCGGCCGAGATGTGCCTGAAGGTCGCGGCCCGTCACGAGGTCGGTGGCGCGGGCGACGGAGCCGCTCGGCTGGCCACGCACGAGCTCCCACGGGTCCGGACCCACGCGATGCGGGCGCTGGGCGCAGTGGGCGACACCGAGCACGTCGAGGTGGTCCGTGAGCGGCTGGACGACGAGCACGCCGACGTGCGCCGGGCCGCCGCGCGGGCGCTCGAACGCCTGGCCATGCGCCTCGATCTCGAGCCGATCCCGTGAGGGCGGTCCACGAGTTCGGTGGCGAGTGGACCGTCGCCGCACCTCCCGACGCCGTCCGCGACGTGGTGGTCGACCTCGAGCACTACCCCGACTGGTGGCCCCAGGTCGTCGCCGTCGTCAGCCTCGGGCCGGACGACGCGCGGGTGCTGTGCCGCTCGACGCTGCCCTACACGCTCGACCTGGTGCTGCACGCCCGGTCCCGCACCGGCCCGGTGCTCGAGGTGGAGGTCAGCGGCGACCTCGACGGGACCGTGCGCTGGCGGCTCGAGCCCGTCGAGGGCGGCACCCTGATGCGGTTCGAGCAGACGGTGAGCGTGTCGGGCCTGCTCGCTCTGGCGTCGTACGTCGGAGGTCCGCTGCTGCGCTGGAACCACGACCGGATGATGGCCAGCTGCGTCGCCGGGCTGCGCCGGAGGCTCGCCGCGCCCTGAGCCGTCACCTGAGCCGTCAGGAGTCGATGTGGCTCATGTCGCCGTAGCGCGCGCCCACCACCGCGTCGCGCGGGACCGCGGCACCGAGCGAGCGCAGGTCGTCCTCGGTCAGGGTGACGGCGGCGGCGCCGACGTTCTCCTCGAGGTGGGTCACCCGCTTCGTGCCCGGGATCGGTACGACGTCGTCCCCCTGCGCGAGCACCCAGGCCAGCGCCAGCTGGCCGGGGGTGCAGCCCTTGGACTCGGCGATCGCGCGGACCCGCTCGACGAGCGCGAGGTTGGCGTCGAGCGCCTCGCCCTGGAAGCGCGGGAAGTAGCCGGTGCGGCGTGAGTCGCCGTCGGCCAGCGTGTCCGACGACGTGATCGCGCCCGTGAGCAGGCCGCGGCCCAGCGGGGAGTAGGGGACCAGGCCGATGCCGAGCTCGCGGATCGTCGGGAGGATCTGGTCCTCGAGGTCGCGGGTGAACAGGGAGTACTCCGTCTGGAGGGCCGTGATCGGGTGGACGGCGTGGGCCCGGCGGATGTTGGCGGCCGAGGCCTCGGACAGGCCGAGGTGGCGCACCTTGCCGGCCACGACCAGCTCCTTCATGGCGCCGACGGTCTCCTCGATCGGCACGCTCTGGTCGACGCGGTGCTGGTAGTAGAGGTCGAGGTGGTCGACGCCGAGCCGCTGGAGGGAGGCGTCGCACGCGGACCGGACGTACTCCGGTCGCCCGTTGATCCCGAGCCGGCTGCCGTCCTCGCCGCGCTCGTTGCCGAACTTCGTGGCCAGCTGGACCTCGTCGCGGCGGCCGGCGAGGGCCTTGCCGACGAGCCGCTCGTTGGTGAAGGGGCCGTACATGTCCGCGGTGTCCAGGAAGGTCACGCCCAGGTCGAGCGCGCGGTGGATGGTCGCGATGCCTCCCGCCTCGACGGTGTCGTCGGTGGGTCCGTAGAACTCCGACATGCCCATGCAGCCGAGGCCGAGGGCGGAGACGTCGAGCGGGGAGGTGGTGCCGAGGGTGCGTCGTGAGATCGTCATGTCACCCACTCAAACCCCTGGAGCGCGCTCCAGGTCAAGCCGGTGCTCCACGGCGTCGGTGTAGATGCCGATCTTGGCGTCGATCGCCCCCAGGTGCTCCTGCACCTCGGCGAGCTGCTGGAGCACCGTGCGTCGGTGGCTCTGGAGCAGCTCGAGGCGCTCGGTCTCGTTGCCGTCGCCGGCGCGCACCAGTGCGGCATAGCGGCGTACGTCGCGGATCGGCATGCCGGTGGCCCGAAGCCTGGTCACCATCTGGATCCAGCGCAGGTCGCCCTCGGCGTAGCGCCGGTGACCCGTGGCGGATCGGCCGACGGGTTGCAGCAGGAGCTCACCGCGCTCGTAATAGCGCAGCGTGTCGGCCGAGAGCCCCGTGTGGGCGGCGGCCTCGGCGATGGTCAGACCGGGAACGGGCGGCATGCGCCCCAGTGTCCGACCTGGAGTGCGCTCCAAGTCAAGCGTCGAGCAGGTCCCGGACCGCGGCCGAGGCGAAGAACGGCTCGAGCTGGTCGCGCAGCAGCCGCTCCAGGTCGCCGGACTCCTCCAGCGCGGCGACGACGCCGGGCGCGATCCGCACCAGGTCGGCGACCAGGTCGTCGCGGGCGAGGTCGAGCTCGTTGAGCAGCTCGGTCGGGGTGTAGCCGCCGAACCGGTCGAAGAACCCGTCGACGATCGCCTCCCCGAGACGGGCGGCGTGCTCGGTGCCGACGGTGGTCACGACCACCTCGTGCACGGCGTCGATGACGCCGGTGATCTCGTCGCGGGTCACGTGGTCGCTCAGTCCGGCGACCTGCGCCTCGGAGACCAGGTCCCAGACCTGAAGCACGGCCTCGCGGGTCGTGGGGTCCTGGAGGGTCTCGATGATGATGCGGTTGAGGCGGCGTACGGCGAAGGTCCCGCCCTTGCCGACGGTGTCGCCGATCAGGCCCTCGAACTGCCGGTCGGCCGCGCCCATCACCTTCGACGCGGCGTTGGTCCCGAACGACATCAGCGAGCCCAGCCCCGGCACCTTGTCGGCGACCGCCTTGTTGGCCTGGAGCACCTCGCCGACGATGCGGCCCATGAAGCGCGACGCCATGGTGCCGACCAGCGGGGTGTCGGTCAGTCGCTCGAGGCCGCGCTCGAGGACGGGGTTGAGCGCCAGCAGCTCGTCGAGGAGCACCTCGACCCGCTCGCGCTCGATCAGCTCCCCGAGCCGGTAGCGCTCGTCCGGGCCGTCGTACACGACCGTCGTGGCGAGCTCGACGATGCCGCTCACCGCGGCACTGCCCGGCACGGTCGCGAGCGCCCGGCCGACCACGGCCTTGATCGCCTCGCGGTCGACGAGGTCCTCGACCTGGTGCCGTCCGGCGGCCGTGAACAGGTCGTCGGCCAGCCGGGTCACCGTGGCGGCGAGCTGGTCGCCCGCCAGCCGCTCCAGGTGGTAGGCCACCTGAAGGTCGAGCAGCTGCTGGGCGGTCGGCGCAGGTCGCGAGGCGCTGGGGGGCATTGGGGAGACGGTACGGGACCGCACGCCCTATGCGAGGTCGAGGGCCGGGCGGTAGAACGCCTCGCCGGCGAAGGGGCCACCGACGTGGGCGGCCTCGGCCTCGTCGTCCGGCCCGGGCGCGATCGAGGCGGCGAACTCCTCGGCGTCGTCCAGGGGCTCGTAGCCGAGGTCGCGGCCTGGCTGGAGGTCCCACCAGGCGCGGGTGTTGGCGGAGATGCCGTAGAGCACGGCGAAGCCGGGGGCCGGAGTGGTGAGGCAGGCCTCGAACATCCGCACGCAGTCGTCGTGGGAGAGCCAGGTGCTGAGGTTGCGGACGGTCTCGGGCCGCGGCAGGAACGAGCCGATCCGGCACGACAGGCCGTCGATGCCGTAGCGGTCGGCGTAGAGCGACATGACTGCCTCGGCGGCGACCTTGCCGACGCCGTAGAACGTGTCGGGCCGCGGTCGGGCGTCGACCCCGAGCAACGCGTCGGCCGGGCGCGGGGTGCGGCCGACGGCGTGGTTGGAGCCCGCATAGACGAAGCGGCGTACGTCGTGCGCGACGGCGGCGTCGAGCAGGGCGGCCGTGGTGACGACGTGGGAGGTCAGCGAGTCGGGGAGCGAGGCCTCGTCGGGATGTCCCGCGAGGTGGACCACGGCATCGAGCGGCTGCTCGGCGAAGACCGCGAGCACCGCGTCGGGATCGGCGCAGTCGGCGACGTGCCAGGCGTCGTCGGTGCCCTCGGGTCCGGGGACCCGGTCGAGCCCCACCACGGTGTGTCCGCGGTCGGCCAGACCCACGGCGAGGACCTGACCGATCGAGCCGGCGGCCCCGGTGACGAGCACTCTCATCGGTGGTTCCAGAATGGGACCGGAGGAGGAGCAGGGGTGGTGAGCGACCTCAGGTCAGCGACGGTACCCATCTATGTTCTGTCCCAACTCGGTGAAGAGGGCCTGGTTGAGCCGGAAGGCTACCTTCACCTCGTCCACGACGCGCTGCACCTCGCCCGTGCTCAGGCCGAGCCCGTCGAGGCGGGCGCGGTAGGCGTCCTTGTAGGGCTTGGGCTTGGGGATGGCCGGGAAGTCGTAGAACGCGATGCCGGCGCCGTCGAGCCCGAAGGTGCGGTCGAGGATGCGTCCGATCGCCTGGCCGCCGGAGAGGTCGCCGAGGTAGCGCGTGTAGTGGTGGGCGACGAGCAGGCCGCCCCACTCGCCGGCGTCATGCAGCCGGTCGCGGTAGGCCGCGGTGGCGGGGGAGTCGACAGTGGTCGTGCGTCCCGGCGCCCAGTGGGCCAGGTCGGTGTCGATGGCGCCGAGGCGCTCGAGGGCCTCGTCGTGGACGGCGGCCACGACCGGGTCGCCCGCGTGCCGGCGGACGGTCTCCTCCATCGCCTCGTAGATGCCGCGGAGCCGCAGCAGGTAGTCGGCGTAGCCGGTCTCGTTGACGCGCCCACCGAGCAGCTCGGACATGAAGAGGGAGTCCTCGGCGTCCTGGTGCTCGAGCTTGGAGCCCTCGCGCATGGCGGCCGAGAGGGTCGAGATGGGCGGGTCGAGCACGGTCATCGGGTCTCCTGGAAGGACGAGGGTGGCCTGGCCCCCACCCAAAGGAAGGGTTGCCTAACTAATGGTAGCCTAACCTTTGTGATCGAGAGGGGGCCGCAGCGTCCGGGGGGGAATGCGGCGGCTCCCGTCGTCTCCCGGAGCCTGGCTGCCCTCGTCTCCCTGGTCGTCCTGGTCCTGCTGGCCGCCGGGTGCGGCCTCTCGTCGCCCTCGGAGGCGGGGAGCGACGGTCCCGAGGGCGGCGGCTGCGCCGGGACCCCCGCGCCGGTGCTCGCCGAGGTCGACGCCCTCGACGACCCGCGTTCGTGGGACGGCCCCGCGTCGCCCGTGCTCGGCAGCTGCGACGTCCGCCCGGTCGCCGGCGGTGCCCGGCCCCAGCTGCCGGTCACGCTCTCGGACGCGCAGGGCACGAGGGTCACCATCAACGACACCAGCCGGATCCTGGCGCTGGACGTCTACGGCACGCTCGCCCGCACCGTCTTCGAGCTCGGCCTCGGCGACTCGGTCGTCGGCCGCGACATCTCGACCCAGTTCCCCGACGCCGCCGACCTGCCGCTGGTCACCCAGAACGGCCACGACCTGGCCGCCGAGGCGATCTTGGACCTCGACCCGACGGTGATCCTCACCGACACCTCCCTCGGCCCCTGGGACGTCATCCTGCAGATGCGCGACGCCGGCATCCCGGTCGTCGTGACCGACTCCGAGCGCAGCCTCGACAACGTGGACGACCTCACCCGGCAGGTCGCCGCAGCACTCGGCGTACCCCAGGCCGGGCGGGCTCTGGTCGAGCGCACCACCGCCGAGCTGGCCCAGGTGCAGCAGCAGATCTCGGACGTCGCGCCGTCCGACGTGCAGGACCAGCTGCGCACGGTTTTCCTCTACGTCCGCGGCCAAAGTGGCGTGTATTACATGTTCGGTGAGGGGTCCGGAGCCGACTCCTTGATCGATGCGCTCGGTGCCTACGATGTGGCTGAGGAGATCGGCTGGAGCGGGATGAAGCCCGTCACCGACGAGGGGATCGTCGCCGCCCAGCCCGACCTGGTGCTGATGATGACCGGCGGGCTCGACTCCGTCGGCGGAGTCGACGGACTGCTCGAGCGGCTGCCTGCCCTGGCGCAGACCCCGGCCGGCGAGCACCGCCGGTTCGTGGACATGGCGGACTCCGAGATCCTCGGCTTCGGCCCCGACTCGGCCAGCGTGCTCAACGCTCTCGCCGTCGCCCTCTACGCACCCGGGGCGCTGTCGTGACCGCCGCCCCGTCGTACGACGTCGCCGCGCCGCCCAGCCGCAGGCGGGCCGTCGTACGCGGCTTCGCCGGGCGGGCCGGACTGCTCGGCGTCCTGACCCTGGCGCTCGTCGTGGCCCTGGTGCTCGGCGCCGGGCACGGCCAGCTGTCGATCGCGCCCGCCGAGGTGCTCGGCTCGTTCTTCCACCGGATCGGTCTCGACTGGGGCCCCATGCCCACCCACCCTCGTGGTGACGACACGTTGTGGCAGGTCCGCTTCCCGCGGGTGGCGCTGGCCGCCCTGGCCGGGGCCTCGCTCGCGACGGCGGGAGCGCTCATGCAGGGCGTCTTCGGCAACCCGCTCGCCGAGCCCGGCGTGGTCGGGGTGTCGTCCGGGGCCGCGGTGGCCGCCGCGTCGGTCATCGTCTTCGACGTCGACTTCGCCGGCACCTGGACGATCGCGATCTGCGCGTTCATCGGTGGGCTGGTCACGACGATGCTCGTCTACGTCATGTCCCGCGACGGCGGCCGCACCGAGGTCGTGACGCTCGTGCTCACCGGCATCGCCCTCAACGCGATGACCAGCGCGGCGCTGGCGTTCCTGATGTTCCTCGGCGACCAGCAGGCCCGCGAGGAGATCGTGTTCTGGACCCTGGGCAGCCTCAACGGCTCGCGCTGGGAGTACGTCGGTGTCGTCGCCCCGCTCGCGGGTGTCGGCATCGCGGCGGCACTGTTGCTCTCGCGCCAGCTCGACCTGCTGTCCCTCGGCGACCGCGCCGCGCGCCACGTCGGTGTCGACGTCGAGCGGCTGCGGCTGGGCACGATCGTGGTGGTCGCGGTGCTGACCGCCGCCGCGGTGTCGTTCTGCGGGATCATCGCGTTCGTCGGCCTCGTGGTGCCGCACCTGATCCGGATGGTCGCCGGCCCCGGGCACCGGCTGCTGGTGCCGGCGAGCGCCCTGGGCGGCGCGGTGCTGCTCGTGGTGGCCGACCTCTGGGCCCGCACCGCCATCGCCTACGCCGACCTGCCGATCGGGATGCTGACCTCGCTGGTCGGTGGCCCGTTCTTCTTCTGGCTCCTGCGCCGCGCACGCCGCACCTCGGGGGGCTGGGCATGAGCACCCCACGGCGTTCTTCGCCTCCCCCGCTTCGCTCCTCCGACGAACAACGCCGCGGGGACCCCGCATGAGCCTGGTCGCCCACGACGTCGGCGTGACGCTCGGCGGCGCCTGCATCCTCGACGGGGTCGACCTCGCGGTCGGCGAGGGCGAGGTGGTCGCGCTGGTCGGGCCCAACGGCGCCGGCAAGTCGACCCTGCTCGCCGTGTTGTCCGGCGACATCGAGCCCGCCCACGGCACGGTCACCCTCGACGACGTGCCGCTGGCCGAGCACTCCGCGCGGGCGCTGGCCCGGCGCCGGGCCGTGCTGCTCCAGCACCAGGGGCTGGCCTTCGGCTTCCGGGTCGAGGACGTGGTCCGCATGGGCCGCTCCCCGTGGCACCGCACCGACCGCGAGGACGACGACGACCGGGTGGTCGCCGACTCGCTCGCGCGCGCCGACGTGGCCGGGCTGGCGCAGCGCCATTTCCCGACCCTCTCCGGTGGCGAGCAGGGCCGCACGTCCTTCGCCCGGGTGCTCGCCCAGGAGACCCCGATCGTGCTGCTCGACGAGCCCACCGCGGCGCTGGACATCCGGCACCAGGAGGCACTGCTGTCGGTGGCGCGCGACGCCGCGCGCGACGGTGCCTCGGTCGTCGTCGTCCTCCACGACCTCTCGCTCGCGGCGGCCTATGCCGACCGGGTCTGCGTGCTGTCGCGGGGCCGGGTACGCGCCGACGGCGCTCCGACCGTCGTACTCACCTCGGAGCTGTTGTCCGAGGTCTACGAGCACCCCGTCGACGTGATCGAGCACGCCGGGTCCCTGGTCGTCGTACCCGTGCGCCAGGAGGCCCCGTGCATGCGCGCCTGACCCCCCTCGCCCTGGTGCCGCTGCTCGCGGCGCTGCTGCTGCCCACGTTCCCTGCCCACGCCGACGGACGGGTGTCGGTCGGCAACGACAGCGGCGACGCCCGGATCGACCCGGCCTACGCCACCACGCTGACGCTCAGCGGCTCCGGCTTCCAGTCGATCCGCGGCGGACACGGTGGGATCTACGTCTTCTTCGGCACCGTGCAGAGCGGGTGGCGGCCGAGCCAGGGCGGGGCGACCGGGGCGGACTACTTCTACGTGCCCGACAGCGAGGCCCGTGACAACGCGGGGTTCCAGCGGTTCGTCGCGTTCCCTGGCTCCGACACGGCGTCGTCGGCCAACGGCGGCACGATGTCGGCGTCCGGGTCCTGGTCCACGTCGCTGGTCGTCCCCGGTGCCGTCTTCCAGGCCTTCGACCGCGACGGGGGCTCGCGCCGGATCGACTGCCGCCAGGTCACCTGCGGCGTCATCACCGTCGGGGCCCACGGGGTCGCCAACGCCCGCAACGAGTCGTTCACCCCGGTCTCGGTCGGTGACCTCTACGCCGACCCTTCGGCGCCGTCGGAGACGCCCGAGCCCGGCGACGTGCCCTCCGGCGCCCCCGCGATCGACGTCCCCTCGGGCACGACGGTCACGACCGGGCCGGCGGCACCCCGCGGCCCACCGGCGCTCGAGGTCGACCGGGGCTCGGCGCAGGCCGGGCACGTGCTCGCGTTCAGCGCGACCGGTCTGACCGCCGGTGCCCAGGTGTCCGCGGTGCTCGACGACGGGGTCGCGGGAGCCGGGCCCTTCGTGGTCGGCAGCGACGGGACCGTGGGCGGCGTGATCACGCTGCCCGCGGACGTCGAGGGCGGCACTCACGAGCTGCGGCTGTTCGGCACCGCCGACGCGCCGTCGGTGCGGTTCGCGATCACGGCGGGGGACTCCGAGCCCGAGCCTGCTGCCGCCAGGGCCTCGGACGACCGGGCCGGCGTACTGGCCCTCGCCGGGTCGGCCCTGGTGCTGCTCGTCGTCGTCGTCCGACTGCTGGTCCTGCGCCGCGGAGGCCGTCGTGCTGCCTGAGCGGTTGCGCGCGGGCCTGTCGGCGGCGCTGGCAACCGCCGCTCTCGTCGCCGCCGTCGCGGCTACCGGACTGGTCGTCACCCCGGCCGGGGCCGACAGCGGGGCACCGGCCGGCGAGCCCACCTCGAGCACCAGCGCCCCCTCGGAGACGCCCACGGAGACTCCGTCGGATACGCCCTCCGAGACGCCGTCGGTCACCCCGACGCCCACCCCGACTCCCACCCCCACGCCAACCCCCACCCCGACGGCCGAGCCGACGACCGGCGTCGAGGTCGACGACGCGGTGCTGACGTGGGGCGTCAACAACGAGTCCAGCAACCGAGCGTTCGCGCCGGGCACGTTCAACCTCTTCTCGGCCGGGAAGGTGCCCGACCCCGGCCAGGGCGGCCGCACGATCCGGCAGCAGGACTGGCGCCAGCGCAGCGGCGCGGTGTCGGTGCGCAAGTGGGACGGCACCGCCTGGCGCGCTGCCACCTGGCCCGGGCTCGGCACCGACAGCGCCGGCACGCCGCTGGGTGCTCCCACCGCCGGCACGTTCAGCAACCACCGCTTCGAGTTCACCGGCGGCGAAGGGCTCGTCGACCCGGCCGCGGGGACCGCCCACATCGAGTGGGACGGCGACGTGACCGTCCTCTACTACTCCGGGATGTCGTTCTTCTACCTCAGCGACCCTGTGCTCGACGTTGTCGACGGCCGCGGCCGGCTGACCGCGACGCTCAGCGGCTTCGCGTCCTCGGTCGAGGACCAGACCCAGTGGGAGCCGGTGCCGCCCCGGCAGGTCACCGTCGCCGACCTGCCCCAGATCGACCTCGACGACCCGCGCGGCTTCGTGTCGTTGCCGGCCTACCTCGGCGTGGCCGTGACCGGCGTACCCCAGCAGACGGACGGGGCGAGCAGCGGCGCGTTCCCGCAGTCCTACGTCGACTTCATGCGGGTCCTGGGGACCGCGGCGTTCTGGTACTCCAGCGGTGCCGCGACCGACCCGTTCAAGGTCGCCCTGCCGCTCGGTGTCAGCTACGACGCCGAGCGCACCGTGACCCCGCCGACCCCGACGGCGCCGTCCACCCAGGACCCCGTCGACCCGCCCACGGCGACGCCACCGCCGACCCAGGCGCCACCGACCACAGTCGTCCCGCCCGTCGTACAGGCTCCGCTGCCCAGCGCTCCCGTCGCTCCACCGGGCGCCGGCGAGGTGCCCGTGACCGCTGTGGCCACCGCCGCCGCGCGGCCGGTCACGCAGGTCCGGCTCACGTCCGGGCCGGTCGCCGGGCCGAGCACGGGCGACCGCCCCTGGCTGTGGTGGTCCGCCGCGGCGCTGCTCCTGGCAGCGGCCGCCCTCCTCAACGTCCCCTCCGGTCCACGCACGGACCGGACGACCCCCTGACGCCACGGCGTCACCGAGAAAGGAACACCCATGCACCACCTCAAGCGCGGCCTGTCGACGCTCGTCGCCACGTCGCTCACCGCGGTCGGTCTCGCCGCCGTCGCGACTGCACCCGCCCAGGCCGCGGAGCCCTTGCCGGTCCTGACCTGGGAGATCTCGCAGCAGTTCGACGACCACCTCTCCACGCACGTCCTCACGGGCGGGGCCGAGGAGAGCGCGGAGGGCGTCATCACCTTCCCCGGAGGCGTGGGCTCCTACGACGCCGGCGACGGCACCACCAGCGTCGCCTACCAGGGCTCGGTCGCCGGGTCCTTCGCGATGGCGGCGGTCACCTACTACACCGTCACGATCGCCGACCCGATCGTCACGGTCGACGAGTCCGGTGACGGCCAGATCACTGCCGTCGTGTCCGCCTCCAACGCCGCGGGCATGGGCAGCCCGGCCGAGAGCACGCCGCCCACCCGGGTGGTCGTGACCACGTTCGACAGCGGCACCTGGACCCCTGGCGCGGGCCTCCAGAGCCTGAGCGCCACGCCGCACTGGGCGGGCGTGCTCGCGCCGAACAGCCCCGAGTCGGCCGCGCTCGGGATCGGCGCCGACAAGCCGGTCGACGGCAAGTCCTTCAACCCGGCGTTCCTCGGCGGGATCACCTCCGGTGTCCGCGCGCACTTCTACGCCAGTGGCTCCGGCTCGGACGCCAAGAAGGCGCCCGCGTCGTTCACCGCGCAGGTCGCCCCGGCCGTGGGCGTGACGACCACCGGTGCGTCGTACGCGAACGGCCTGGACCTGTCGGTGGCCGGTGCGCACTTCACGGGCGTCACCAACCCCGGCGACGACGGGGTCTACGTCGGCCTGGCCGAGTCGGGCGAGCTGCCCGACACCTCCTCGCAGGAGAACATGGCGCTCTTCGCCGCGGTGGCCTGGGTGCCGGCGAACGCGATCACCGACGGCTCGTTCGTCACGGCGCTCCACGCACCGACCGCCAAGCTCGACCCAAGCCTCGACTACTCGGTCTACACCTGGCAGGCACACGCTCACTCCAACACCACGCAGGACACCGAGACCCCGGTGACGGTCGACTGGAGCGCCCTCGAGCAGCAGCGGAGCCAGGCGACCGTCAGTGCCACGTGGGTCAAGAAGCCGACCACCAGCACGGCCGGCAAGCTCGCCATCAAGGTCAAGGGGGCGGCCGCGACGCCCACCGGCAAGGTCGTCATCAAGCTCGTGAGGAACGGCGCGGTGAAGAAGACGTTCACCAAGCCGCTCCGCAACGGTGCCGCGACCGTGACGCTGCCCGAGCTGGTGGCCGGGCGGTGGAACGTGAACCTCCGGTACGCCGGTTCTGCGACCTACCTCGCGGCCACGAAGGTGCTGGCGCTGCGGGTCACCCGCTAGCGCTGGTGGTCTCCGCCCCGGGCACCGGGGCGGAGACCATGCCCACCGCCATCGACACCAGGTTGGTGATGAACTCCTCGGCCGGCAGCTGCGGCCGGCTCGGGGCGTCCCGCTCCGCCGCGCGCGCTCGGTCGGCGCTGGCGCGCAGGATGAACGAGGTGGCCAGCGACATCCGCTCGGCGCGCAGGTGGTCCGGCATCGCCGGCATCCGCTCCTCGAACAGCTCGAAGGCCTCGTAGCCGCCCGACCGCTCGAGCGCGTCGCGGACGTCGGGGTGCGTGGCGTCGGGGTCGTCCTCGACCAGCTCGCACAGGATCATCAGGTAGCAACGGCCCTTCCACCCCTGGTCGGCCAGCTCGACCGACGGCCGTACGAACGCCTCGACCGCGGAGGCCAGGTCGCCGGGACGGCCTCGGGCGGCCGCGAGGAGCTCGCGCTCGCGCTGGGCGAGGAACTCCACCTGCTCCTCGAGCACCGCCGCGAGCAGCCCCTCGCGGGTGCCGAAGTGGTAGTGCACGGCACCGCGGTTGCGCTGGCCCGCCTGGCGGGTGACCTCCAGCAGCGACGCCGTCTGGACGCCGTTCTCGGCGAACGCGCGGGCCGCGGCGTCCACCAGCCGTTGGCGGGTCTCCTCGCCGCCGGCGCTCCCGGGCATCAGATCCTCGGGACGATCCGGCCCAGGAGCTCGCCCATCCGGGACGCGGCCTCGCGGCCGGCCTCGAGGACCTCCTCGTGGTTGAGCGGCTCGCCGGTGATGCCGGCCGCCAGGTTGGTGACCAGGCTGATCCCGAGCACCTCCATGCCCGCCTCGCGGGCCGCGATCGCCTCGAGCGTCGTACTCATGCCGACGAGGTGCCCACCGATCGCGCGCACCATGGCGATCTCGGCCGGGGTCTCGTAGTGGGGGCCGGGGAACTGGACGTAGACGCCCTCGTCGAGGCTGGCGTCGACCTCGCGGCACATCGCGCGCAGCCGCGAGGAGTAGAGGTCGGTGAGGTCGACGAAGTTGGCGCCGACGATGGGGGAGCGGCCGGTGAGGTTGACGTGGTCGCTGATCAGCACCGGGGTGCCCGGCGTCCACGTCTCCTTGAGACCGCCGCAGCCGTTGGTCAGCACGATCGTCCTGCAGCCCGCGGCCGCCGCCGTACGCACCCCGTGCACGACCGCCGCGACGCCCTTGCCCTCGTAGTAGTGGGTGCGGCTCAGGAAGACGAGCAGGTTGCGCTCGCCGGCCCGGATCGAGCGGATCTTGCCCGAGTGTCCGGCCACCGCGGCCGCCGAGAACCCGGGCAGGTCGGTCGTGTTGATCTCGGCCGTCGCCTCGCCGAGCGCGTCGACCGCCGGCAGCCAGCCCGACCCGAGCACCAGGGCCACGTCGTGCTGGGCGACGCCGGTGAGCTCGGCGAGCTTGGTGGCCGCCTCGCCCGCCAGGTCGTACGGCGAGCGGTCGGTGGGGTCTTCAGGCGTCGTCGGAGTCACGGCAGCACTCTAAGGCGTGGCTCTTCTGCGGCTCGGTTTGGTGGGTTGTGTGCCTGAGAGTGCGCTCCCGCGCTCGGTGAGGCACACGACCCTGTCTGCGCTCCTTGACGGCGAGGCCCGGTTCGTTAAGCGAGCGGGCCCCAGTCACCCGCAGACAGGGGTGGCTTCGAGGCTCGTCGCTGACGCTCCTCGCACCTCAACCACCGTCGAAAGGAAGGCTCAGAGGCCGGTGGACCGACAGGGGCGCCGGCGGATGGCGGCGACGTAGTCGTCGGGGGCGCCGGCGGACTCGGCGGCGGAGGCGAGGACGCCGAGGTAGGAGGCGGAGGGCAGGCCGCCCTCGTAGGCGTCGAGCACGTAGGTCCAGACCGTCAGCTCGCCGGTCATGGTGGAGACCCGGACCTTGGTCTTGCGGTAGAGGCCGCTGTCGGCGGCCTCCCAGCCGTCGAGTTCGGACTCGTCGGGGTCGGTGACGTCGTAGACGGCGACGAAGACCTGCTCGATCGGGTCCTCGACGATCGTGGAGAGGGAGCCGTCCCAACCGTGCTCCTCGCCACCGAAGGTCAGCCGCCAGCCCTGGAGCCAGCCGGTGGTGTGCATGGGGGAGTGGGGGCAGCGCTCGCCCATGCGTGCTGGGTCCAGGTTGGTCCCGTAGGCGGCGTACAGGGTCACGGCTGAAGGTTAACTGCCGCCGCACTACTCTGGCGGGGTGACTCACTTCGACGTTCTCGTCCTCGGCGCGGGCCCCGGTGGCTACGTCGCCGCCATCCGCGCGGCCCAGCTCGGCAAGTCCGTGGCGGTCATCGAGGAGAAGTACTGGGGAGGTGTCTGTCTCAACGTCGGCTGCATCCCCTCCAAGGCGCTGCTGAAGAACGCCGAGCTCGCCCACGTGCTCACGCACGAGAAGGACAAGTTCGGCATCGAGGGCGACGCGACGATGTCCTACGGGCCGACCCACAAGCGGTCGCGCCAGGTGAGCGCCGGCATCGTCAAGGGCGTCCACTTCCTGATGAAGAAGAACAAGATCACCGAGATCGACGGCTGGGGCACGCTCACCGGCCCGAAGGCGGTGGACGTGAAAAAGACAGTGGACGGCAACACTGTCGATGTTGGGGCGTACACCTGCGACAACCTGATCATCGCGACCGGCGCCAAGACCCGTCTCGTGCCCGGCACCGAGCTCAGCGAGCGGGTCGTGACCTACGAGGAGCAGATCCTCGACGAGAACCTTCCCGGCTCGATCGTGATCGCCGGCTCCGGCGCGATCGGCGTCGAGTTCGCCTACGTGATGAAGAACTTCGGCGTCGACGTGACGATCGTGGAGTTCCTCGACCGGATGGTGCCGACCGAGGACGCCGACGTGTCCAAGGAGCTCGCGAAGCACTACAAGAAGCTCGGCGTGAAGGTGCTGCTCGGCACCAAGGTCGAGGGCATCGACGACTCCGGCGACAAGGTCAAGGTCACCGTCTCCAAGGACGGCAACACCGAGGTCCTCGAGACCGACAAGGTGCTCCAGGCCATCGGCTTCGCGCCCCGCGTCGAGGGCTACGGCCTGGACGCGGCCGGGGTCGAGCTCACCGAGCGCGGCGCGATTGCGGTCGACGCACGCGGCCGCACCAACGTCGACGGCGTCTACGCCATCGGCGACGTCACCGGCAAGATGATGCTGGCCCACGCCGCCGAGGCGATGGGCATCGTCGCGGCCGAGACGATCGCCGACGCCGAGACGCAGGAGATCAACTTCGACATGATCCCGCGGGCGACCTACTGCCAGCCGCAGATCGCGTCGTTCGGCTACTCCGAGGCCCAGGCCCAGGAGAAGGGGTACGACGTCAAGACGGCGACGTTCCCGTTCTCGGCCAACGGCAAGGCGCAGGGCCTCGGCGACACCGCCGGCTTCGTCAAGATCGTCGCCGACGCCGAGCACAACGAGA
This sequence comes from Nocardioides szechwanensis, assembly GCF_900103935.1. Classification (GTDB taxonomy): domain Bacteria; phylum Actinomycetota; class Actinomycetes; order Propionibacteriales; family Nocardioidaceae; genus Nocardioides; species Nocardioides szechwanensis. The sequence continues at coordinate 3,727 of NZ_FNIC01000013.1, read as the reverse complement.
TCATCGGCGGCCACCTGATCGGCCCCGACGTGACCGAGCTGCTGCCGGTGCTGACCCTGGCCCAGACCTGGGACCTCACCGCCGACGAGGTGGCCCGCAACATCTTCGCCCACCCGACGCTCGGTGAGTCCGTGAAGGAAGCCATCCACGGCATCGCCGGCCACATGATCAACTTTTGAGCCGGCTTCTCGCCCGCGACGAAGTCGCGGTCGAGAAGAGTCCCGGCCAGGTCGAGCAGCCGCGCAACTGAGGGACGAAGTCGCGACCGGTGTGACGAGACCCAGTGAGATGAAAGGAACCTCAAGATGAGCGGCGGACCAGAGTCCAACAAGGTCGTCATCATCGGGGGCGGCCCCGGTGGCTACGAGTCCGCCCTGGTGGCCGCCCAGCTCGGCGCCCAGGTCACGGTCGTCGACACCGACGGCCTCGGCGGGTCGGCGGTCCTCACCGACTGCGTGCCGAGCAAGACCCTGATCGCCACCGCCGAGGTGATGACCGACGTCGCGGGCGCCGCGGAGCTGGGCGTCAACTTCCACGACCACGAGGGCGACCCCGCGGCCGCGATCTCGGTCGACCTGGCGCGGGTCAACGAGCGGGTCATGCAGCTCGCGGCCGACCAGTCCGCCGACATCGCCCGCCGCCTGGCCAAGGAGGGTGTCGAGGTGATCCAGGGCCGCGGCCGCCTCGACGGGCCCAACCGGGTCGTCGTCGGCGCCCAGACGCTCGAGGCCGACGCGATCCTGGTCGCGACCGGCGCCGCGCCGCGCGTCCTGCCTACCGCACAGCCCGACGGGGAGCGGATCCTCACCTGGGAACAGGTCTACGACCTGACCGAGATGCCGACCGAGCTGATCGTCGTGGGCTCCGGGGTGACCGGTGCCGAGTTCGCCAGCGCCTACCTCGCCCTCGGCATCTCCGTGACGCTGGTGTCGTCGCGCGACCGCGTGCTGCCCGGCGAGGACGCCGACGCCTCGCACGTCCTCGAGGAGGTCTCCCGGCGCCGCGGCATGAAGCTGCTGTCCGAGTCGCGCATGGAGTCGGTCACCCGCGACGGCGACGTCGTCACCGTGACCCTCACCGACGGCCGCAGCATCCAGGGCTCCCACTGCATCTTGGCGCTCGGCTCGGTGCCCAACACGACCGACCTCGGCCTCGAGGAGGCCGGCGTGATCCTCAAGGACGGCGGCTTCGTCAACGTCGACCGCGTCTCGCGTACGTCGGCCCGCGGGGTCTACGCGGCGGGTGACTGCACCGGCGTACTCATGCTCGCCTCGGTCGCGGCCATGCAGGGCCGGATCGCGATGTGGCACTTCCTCGGCGACACCGTGCACCCCCTCGACCTCAAGAAGGTCTCCTCCAACGTCTTCACCGCCCCGGAGATCGCCACCGTGGGCTGGAGCCAGCAGGCCGTCGACGCCGGCGAGATCCAGGCGGAGGCCGTGATGCTGCCCCTCTCGGGCAACGCCCGGGCCAAGATGCAGGGCGTCCACGACGGCTTCGTCAAGCTGTTCTGCCGGCCCGGCACCGGCATCGTCGTCGGTGGCGTCATCGTCGGTCCCCGGGCCAGCGAGCTCATCCACCCGGTGTCCATCGCCGTGGCGGAGTCGCTGACCGCCGACCAGCTCGCTCAGGCGTTCACCGTCTACCCGTCGATGAGCGGGTCCGTCGCCGAGGCCGCCAGGCGCCTGCACCGCGTCTGACGCAGTACGGCACGATTCGCCCATGTCTTCTCGCCTGAGCCGGTCGAGCCGGCTCGCCCACCTCCTCGCCGTCGCGCTCGCCGCCGTGCTGGTCGTGGCGCTCGCGTCGTGCTCCTCGGGGGGCGCCTCCGACAGTGATCCCAAGGGTGCCGCCGACCCCACGACCACGCCCACGAGCAGCTCCTCGAGCCCCACCCCGGCAACCGTGCCGCCCACCCCGTCGCCGACGATGACCCTGCCGCCGGTCCCGCCGGAGCTGGACTACCCGCGCCTGCCCCAGGAGTGCGCGAGCCGCGAGGAGAAGATCCCGCAGCTGCCCGGCGCCTGCTTCCTCACCGCGTTCGTGAAGAGCCGGCCCACCGTGGTGCTGTGGGGCGACTCGCACGCCTGGCAGCACATCCCGGTGCTGCGCCTCGCGGTCGACGAGTTGCCGGTCAACCTGGTCGGGTTCGTCATGGGCAGCTGCCCGCCGATGGACCTCGGCCTGCCCCTGGGCGAAGGCACCAAGTGCGAGCAGAACGCCACCGCGGCGCTCGACTACGTCCTGCGTCTCGACCGGGAGGGCCGGCCGCTCAAGGTGGTGCTCGGCGCCTACTGGCGCTTCTACCTCGACGTGCTCGCCACCCCGGGCGACTACGACGAGTACGAGCAGCAGCAGGCCGGCTTCTTCGAGGAGTTCACCCCCCAGGCCTTCCGGGCCCTCGGCCGGGCCGGGATCGACACCGACGTGATCGCGCAGACGGTGAGCGTGCCCGAGCCCGCGCCGTGTGCCGCGCCGTACGTCTGCAAGCTGCCGCGCGCGGACGCGCTGCGGGAGGAGGCCGCGACCGACGCGTGGGTGCGCGACGCGATGCGGCCGCTGGGTGGCGACGCCCGCTACATCGACCCCAACGGGGAGATCTGCGACGACTCGTGGTGCTACGGGCGCCGCGACGGCATCTACACGTTCTTCGACCAGCAGCACCTGACCGCGACCCGGTCGCGGACCCTGCTGCCGCTGTTCGCCGACGTGGTCGCAGACGTCCTGCCCTGAGACGAGGAGCCTGAGCTAGGGCGCGTCTCCGAAGTCATGCGAGCCAGAGCATGATCGCGGCGAGGACGACCCCGCCTCGATAGATCACTGCGTGCTTGTCGTAGCGCGTCGCGAGGCCGCGCCAGTTCTTCATGTGGTTGAACGCGCGCTCTACGACATTGCGTTGCTTGTAGTCCGAGGCGTTGAAAGCGACAGGTCGCCCGCCGCGCGAGCCCTTGTTCTTACGGTGCCTGATCTGGTCAGAAGGTTCAGGGATCACCGCGACGATTCCCCGCGAGCGCAGGTAGGCCCGGTGGCCTCGTGCGGAGTAGGCCTTGTCGGCGCGGAGCGCCGCAGGTGTAGTCCGTGGCCGGCCTGGTCCGACTCGGGGAACGCGGAGTTCAGCGAGGAGCTTCGGCAAGGCCGGGGAGTCGTTGGCCTGTCCCGGAGTGAGGGCGATAACCAGCGGCAATCCGTTGCCGTCAACCAGGGCGTGGGTCTTGGTCGTCAACCCGCCCCGCGATCGTCCGATCGCGTGATCCTCAGGCTCGACTGCGCGAGGTGCCCGATCCTTGTGATTCGACCCTGCCCCCTGTGTGGGAACTGGGCCCGCCCTGGGACCTCGCAGCGGTCGCGCCGTGCTGATGAACCCGCGCCGAGGTCGAGTCGACAGAGAGTCGCCAGTCGATCTCCCCACGCGCATCAGCCTGAATCTGCAACGCAGTCAGAACCTTGTCCCACGTGCCGTCCGTCGAGAACCGATGGTGACGCTTCCAGACGGTCTGCCACGGGCCGAAGTCCGAAGGAAGATCGCGCCAGGCAACACCGGTCCGGTATCGGTAGATCGCGCCTTCGACGAGCAGGCGATGATCGCGCATCGGCCTGCCCATCGCGCCCTTCACCGGCGGCAGAACTGCCTCGATCTGGTCCCACATCGCATCGCTGAGCACCGCCATCCGCGTCATGCGCTCAGCATCAAGCCCGAAGCCCGCTCAACATTGGAGACACGCCCTAG
>NZ_FNIC01000017.1 GCF_900103935.1 Nocardioides szechwanensis | reverse complement strand
GACGATTTCGTTTGGCTCTGTGAGCTGGGCGGGGTGAGTTGGTGGGGTTGGTGGCTGGTGGGGGTGTGTGTTTGTTGTGGATTGTTTTTGTAGTGTGTTGTGTCTTTGTAGTTTTTGTTGAGTGTTTGTGTTGACAAGCTGTAAAGGGCACATGGTGGATGCCTTGGCATCAAGAGCCGATGAAGGACGTTGGAGCCTGCGATAAGCCCTGGGGAGTTGGCAACCGAGCTGTGATCCGGGGGTGTCCGAATGGGGAAACCTGGCTGGAGTCATGTCCAGTTACCCACGCCTGAATGAAATAGGGTGTGTGGAGGGAACGTGGGGAAGTGAAACATCTCAGTACCCATAGGAAGAGAAAACAAAAGTGATTCCGAGAGTAGTGGCGAGCGAAATCGGATGAGGCTAAACCTTCTTCGTGTGATACCCGGCAGGGGTTGCGGAGGAGGGGTCGTGGGAGCATTCATGTACATCTGCCGGTGTACGAGACAGTAAGAAAATCCTGGTGAAGCTCAAGCCCATTGGAAAGTGGCGCCGTAGAGGGTGATAGCCCCGTAGGTGTAAGCCTGGATCTGTCGAGTGTTTTCCCAAGTAACACGGAACTCCTGAAATTCCGTGTGAATCTGGCGGGACCACCCGTTAAGCCTAAATACTTCTTGATGACCGATAGCGGACAAGTACCGTGAGGGAAAGGTGAAAAGTACCCCTGGCGGGGAGTGAAATAGTACCTGAAACCATGTGCCTACAATCCGTCAGAGCGGTCCCCTTGTGGGGTTGTGATGGCGTGCCTTTTGAAGAATGAGCCTGCGAGTTTGCGTTGTGTTGCGAGGTTAACCCGTGTGGGGTAGCCGTAGCGAAAGCGAGTCTGAATAGGGCGACTCAGTAGCACGATCAAGACCCGAAGCGAAGTGATCTATCCATGGGCAGGTTGAAGCGCGGGTAAGACCGCGTGGAGGACCGAACCCACTTAGGTTGAAAACTGAGGGGATGACCTGTGGATAGGGGTGAAAGGCCAATCAAACTTCGTGATAGCTGGTTCTCCCCGAAATGCATTTAGGTGCAGCGTTGCGTGTTTCTTGCCGGAGGTAGAGCACTGGATAGCTAATGGGCCCTACAAGGTTACTGACGTTAGCCAAACTCCGAATGCCGGTAAGTGAGAGCGCAGCAGTGAGACAGTGGGGGATAAGCTCCATTGTCGAGAGGGAAACAGCCCAGACCATCAGCTAAGGCCCCTAAGCGGTGACTAAGTGGAAAAGGATGTGGAGTCGCAGTGACAACCAGGAGGTTGGCTTGGAAGCAGCCACCCTTGAAAGAGTGCGTAATAGCTCACTGGTCAAGTGATTCCGCGCCGACAATGTAGCGGGGCTCAAGTCATCCGCCGAAGCTATGGCATTCACATATTAAGCTAAGCCGCACATTCGTTGTGTTGGTTCAGGCGTGTGGATGGGTAGGGGAGCGTCGTGTCGCGGGTGAAGCCGCGGAGTGATCCAGTGGTGGACGCGACACGAGTGAGAATGCAGGCATGAGTAGCGAATGAAGAGTGAGAAACTCTTCCGCCGAATGATCAAGGGTTCCAGGGTCAAGCTAATCTGCCCTGGGTAAGTCGGGACCTAAGGCGAGGCCGACAGGCGTAGTCGATGGACAACGGGTTGATATTCCCGTACCGGCAAAGTAGCGCCCATGACGAGCCCGGTGATGCTAACCACCCGAAA
>NZ_FNIC01000014.1 GCF_900103935.1 Nocardioides szechwanensis | reverse complement strand
CCTACCTGTTCAAGGAGCGGCTCCGGCTGGTCTTCAAGATGCGACCCGAGGATGCAGCCGATTACCTCGACGAGTGGATCGACCAGGCCAGCCACAGCGACATCGCACCCATGGCAGAACTCGCCGAACGCATCACCAGACACCGCACCCGGATCCTGGCCGCGATCGAACATGACATGTCCAACGGCCCCGTCGAGTCGGTCAACACCAAGATCCGACTCCTGACCCGGATCGCGTTCGGCTACAAAAACCCCGAGGCCCTCATCGCCTTGGCCATGCTCGCCCTCGGACCCCACCGACCCGCCCTGCCCGGCCGACCCTCCTAACCCACACATGAGTCAGGGGAGCCGAAAGTTTCGGGCGGGTCAACGTGATTGCTCCCACGCAGGCGTGGGGTGAGGACTACTACTTGGCGGGCAGCTTGCTGCCGTCGGAGTTCTCGATCAGGCACACGAAGGCGTCGCCCTCGGACGGCGGGATCTCCTCGGTGAGGAGCTGCCACGAGTCGCCCTTGAGCTCGGCCGGGTCGCCGCCGTCGTCGGTGAGGCGGGTCTCGCACACGGCCGCGACGTCGGTCTCGTAGGTGGCCAGCTCGTCAGCGGTCAGGTCGCCGACGACGATGACCTCGGCGTCGTGGGCCTCGGCGCAGTCCTTCTTGAGCAGCGACACCGTGTCGTCCTCGGTGGTCGTCTCGACGCACTGACCCTTCTCGGCGTTCTCGACGGTCACGATGTTGCTGAAGAGCCACACGCCACCGGCGGCGAGCGCCGCCCAGGCGATCAGGACGATCACGTTGATGATGATGGCGGCGATGGCGAGGCCCTTGCCGCCCTTCTTCTTCACCAGGACGATGATCGCGAGGACCATCGAGATCAGGTTGGGGATCACGCAGGCGATGAAGGCGAGGACCAGGGCCGCGATGGCCAGGCCCTTGCCCGGGGGCTGCTCCGCCGGCTGACCGCCCGGGTAGGCGCCGCCGTAGCCGCCGCCTCCCGTGGGCTGGGTCGGCGTCGCGCCGTAGGGGTTGGCGGGCTGGCCCGAGGGCTCGCCATAGGGGTTGGGCTGGCCTCCGGGGCCGTCAGTGGGTGTACTCACGGGCACACCCTAGAGGTGAACTGAGCCCCTCGGGGGCACCTTGGGAGGATCGGCCGCCGCGCGCCGTGGCTATGCTGCGCCGGTGACCACGCGCCCGCTCTTCGTGCACGTCGGCGCGAGCAAGACCGGAACCTCCGCTCTCCAGGCGGGGCTCTGGTCCTCCAAGCGTTTCCTGCGCCGCTCCGGCGTCGGCCTGCCGTTCGTCGGCCGGCCCGCCCACGTGCGCCGACTGCTTCGTCCACTGGGCTGGACCATGGGCTCCGGGTTCGACCGCCCGGTCCGGGCCAAGGCCCTGCGCGAGCTCGCCCCGCGGCTGCGCGACACCCCCGGTGACCGGCTGCTGATCAGCAACGAGGACCTGTGCGAGCTCGACGAGCCCCGCATCGACCTCATGCGCGAGCTCGCCGCCGCCGCCGACCTCGACCTGCGGGTCGTCGTGACCGCGCGCGACTGGGCCAAGCAGCTCCCGTCGGAGTGGCAGCAGTTCCTCAAGCACCGGCTGACGACCGACTACCCCACCTTCCTCGACCAGGTACGCCGCCGCGAGGGCGCCGCGGCCCAGCACTTCTGGCAGCGCCAGGACATCTCCGGGATCTGTGCGCGCTGGGGCGCCGGCCTCGACCCGAGCAACGTGCACGTGATCGCCGTACCTCCGATGTCGGCTGACGCCGACGGGGTGTTCCGCCTCTTCGGCGGGGTGGTGGGGTTCGACGCCAGCCGGCTCACGCTGCCGACCCACCACGTCAACGCGTCGTTCGGCTACGTCGAGGCGGAGGTGCTGCGTCGGCTCAACGAGAGCCTGGGGGAGCGGCTGGCCGACTACGAGAAGGACTACGTGCCGGCCGTACGCAACATCCTCGTCCGCGGGGTGCTCGCCCGGGAGGCGAGCGCCAAGATCACCCTGCCTCCCGAGCACCTCGGCTGGGTGCGTGAGCTGGCGGACGTGCAGCTCGAGGCGCTCCGCGCCGGCGACTACCGCCTGTACGGCGATCCCGAGCTGCTCCTGCCCGGCGAGGACGCGGCGCGCGCGCTGCCGGAGCTCGACGAGGCCCAGGTGGCGGCCGCCGCGGTGGAGACCCTGGCGGCCTTCGCCACCCGGGTGCACGAGCGTCGCCGTAGCCGGCTGGCGCGTCAGCAGGCCAAGCGGGGCAAGGCGTAGTCGAGCAGTACGGCGCGGTGGTCGGCGATGGCCGACTTCACGACCTGCGCCTGCTCGGGCACCCAGCCGCCGGAGCCGTAGAGCACGTAGTCGATGCGCCGCTTGGGCACCCGCGGTGGCACGGTGAGACCCTCGCCGACCCCGACCTGGAGCCACGGATCGGTCACGACGCCGTCGAGGACCCGCATCGACGGGGAGCCCGGCTCGGCGTTGAAGTCGCCGCCCAGCAGGAACGGGTGCCCCGAACGGCCGACCAGTCGCCTGATCCCGCGGGTCTGCAGCACCCGGATGATCCCCCGCGTGTGCTGCAGATGGGTGTTGAGGACGTCCACCCGGCGCCCCGCGACCAGGATCGTGGCGCGCAGCAGCCCCCGCTGCTGGAGCCCCGGCAGGTTGGGCAGCATCTGGTTGGACCAGCTGAGGATCGGCTGCCGGCTGAGGATCGCCGTACCCGACTGACGGCGGGGCGCACCCGCCGCCTCGGGCGGCCGGGTGGTGTTGTGACCGAAGACCACCTCCATGCCCAGCATCTCGCTGAGCTCGGCCGGCTGGTCGTCGAGACCGGACTTGGCGCGGTAGCGGTGCACCTCCTGGAGCAGCACCACGTCGGCGTCCCAGGCCCGGATCTCCGCGGCGATGCCGGCCAGGTCGTAGTCGTCGCCTGGACCAACGCCGCCGTGGATGTTGAACGTCACGACGCGCAGCCGCACGGAGGCCGGGTCTGGGCAGCTCGGTGTGCCGCCGGGCCCGGTGGGTGTCGGGGTGGGCGCGGGGCCGGTCGGCGGCGGGAGCCCCGACGGCGGCGACGGTGGCAGCTGCGGACCGGGGCCCTGGGGGCTCGGCCAGAACACCACCAGGGCGATGACGACCCCGAGCGCCGCCACGGCGAACAGGGCATGGAGCCAGCGGTTCATCGGCCCCCGTCCCACGCATCGACTGTCTGCTGACCCGGGCAGGATAGGCGGCATGCGGCACATCCCGGACACCGAGCGGCGGGCCCGGCTGGCCCGGCGGCACGCGGTCGCGCCCAGCCACCGGCTCGCCGACCCCGTGGCGGCCACCCGGGCGATGACGGTGCTCCACGCGACCGAACCGGCGTCGGTCTACCTGTCCCTGCTCGCCCGGGTCGACGGGCTGACGGTCGCCAGCGTCGACCGGGCGCTCTTCGACGACCGCACGCTGGTCAAGCAGCTCGCGATGCGGCGCACGCTGTTCGTGTTCCCCCGTGACCTCCTCCCGGCCGCCTGGGGGAGCGCCTCGGCCCGGGTCGCGGCCGCGCTCGGCACCCGGCTCGCCAAGGAGGCCGTCGAGGGCGGGCTCGCGGACGACGGAGCGGCGTGGCTCGAGCGAGCCCGGGCGGCGACGCTCGCCCACCTCGGGGGCGGCGTGGAGCTGTCCGCGGCCGACCTGCGCGCGCGGGTCCCCGCACTGACCGGCCACCTGACCTACTCGCCCGACAAGTCCTACGGCGGCACCGTGCCGATCGCACCCCGGGTCCTGACGCAGCTCGGGGTCGAGGGCCGGATCGTGCGCGCCCACAGCACCGGTCACTGGCGGATCTCGCGCTACACCTGGGCACTGATGGAGAGCTGGCTCGGCGACGTCCCCGAGCCGCTGACCCCGCACGAGGGGTACGCCGAGCTCGTGCGCCGGTGGCTGGCGACGTTCGCCCCCGGCACCGCCGACGACCTCCAGTGGTGGCTCGGCTCCACCAAGGGGGCGGTCACGCGGGCGTTGTCCGACGTCGCGGCGGTCGAGGTCGGGCTCGACGGCGGGGGCACCGGATGGGTCCTGCCCGACGACCTCGACGAGGAGGCCGCCGTCGAGCCCTGGGCGGCCCTGCTGCCGGTCCTCGACCCCACCGTCATGGGGTGGAAGGAGCGCGGGTTCTACCTCGGCGAGCACGGCCCGGCCCTCTTCGACCGCAACGGCAACGCCGGCACCACCGCCTGGTGGGACGGGCGGATCGTCGGTTGCTGGGTCCAGGACCCCGACGGTGTCGTGGAGGTGCGCACGGTAGACCCGGTGCCGGTCGAGGCGCAGCGCGCGCTGGAGTCGGAGGCGGCCCGCCTCACCGAATGGCTGGACGGGCAGCGGGTCAGTACCGTCTATCCCTCCCCGGCGATGAAGGAGCCACGATGAGCCAGCAGCCCCCGCTGGGCTCGCCCTACCCGGGCTTCCGGCCGCCGCCGCCGGCCAACGGCCACGCGATCGCGGCGCTGGTCCTGGGCATCGTGTCGCTGACCGGCTGCTCGTTCGTCACCGGCATCCCCGCGATGGTGCTGGGCCGGATGGCCAAGCGTGAGATCGCGGAGTCCGACGGTGCGTCCAGTGGCCAGGACCTCGCCAGCATCGGCTTTTGGCTCGGTCTGGTCGCGACGGTCATCGGGCTGCTGGCGCTGGTCGGCGTGCTGCTCATCTCCGTCCTGGGGATCTACGTCTTCGACACCTGCGGAGACGGCCGATGCTGACAGGAGCCTGCTAGTGGCCCGCGAACAACCCGAGCAGCAGGCGCCTCCGGTGCAGCGGCTGCGGATCCGCTACGCCAAGCGCGGCCGGCTCCGCTTCACCAGCCACCGCGACTTCAGCCGCGCCTTCGAGCGCGCGATCTTCCGCGCCCGGGTGCCGATGGCCTACTCCTCCGGGTTCAACCCCCACCCGCGCATCTCCTACGCCGGCGCGGCGCCCACCGGGTCCGCCAGCGAGGCCGAGTTCCTCGAGATCGCCCTCGCCGAGGTGGTCGACCCGGCCGCGATCCACGCCGCGCTGGCCGAGGCGCTCCCCGACGGCCTCGACATCGTCGAGGTGGTCGAGTCGCCCGGTGGCGGGCTGGCCGACCTGCTGGAGGCGAGCCGCTGGCAGGTCGACTTCGAGCTGCCCCTCGAGGCGGCCCGGACGGCGGTCGACGCGTTCCTGGGGGCTGAGTCGATCACGGTCGAGCGGATGACCAAGAAGGGCCTGCGGGAGTTCGACTGCCGCGCCGCGGTGCTGTCGCTCACGGTGGAGGAGGGCGAGCGGGGGAGCCGTCTCGACCTGGTCCTCCGGCACGGCACGCCCGCGGTCCGGCCCGACGACGTGCTGTCCGGGCTGGCCCGCACCTCCGGCCTGGTGCTGACCGAGTCGCCGCTGCTCACCCGGCTCACGCAGGGGCCGCTCGACCCCGAGACCGGAGCCATCGGCGACGCGCTGAGGTCTGGGCGATAACCCGTTCCCGTCGTGCTGTGCGATACTCGCCCTGGTTGATGACCGTGGTCGGTACGTGAAAGGTGCCGATGCCTGATTCGACCCGACGACGTTCTCGCCGGTCCCTGATCCCTAGGGTCGGCACAGTGGATGAAGGTCGTTGCCGGACCGCGACGCGGCCAGTGAGAGTCGGTGACAGCGACTCACGCCTGTGGCCCTGCGACCGCGGTTGGTGACGTAGCCCTCGTCCAGTGACGCACCTGCGGAGGGTGTCGCCGCCACACGAAGGCTTTGCGCCGTCGATCCTGAGGTCTCGGGTCAGCGGCGTCCTACACCCCCGGACGGCGCGCCGCTCCGGGTGAGGAGCAGCATCATGGCTGACGACGACAACACCACCCAGACGCCGGACATCCCCGACGCCCCCGCGAAGAAGACCGCAGCCAAGCGGGCACCCGCGAAGAAGGCGGCGGCCAAGAAGGCCCCCGCCAAGAAGGCCGCCACCAAGAAGGCGGCCGCCGCGCCTGCCGACGAGGCGCCTGCCGACGCACCGGTCGACGCTCCGGTCGACCCGCCGGCGAAGAAGGCCGCGAAGAAGGCCCCGGCCAAGAGGGCCGCCGCCAAGAAGACCGCCAAGAAGGCAGACGCCGAGCCCGCTGCTGCGGCGCCCGAGGCGCCTGAGTCGTCTGGGTCGGCCACCTCCGACCCGTCCGCGCCGATGGTGCTGTTCAAGGCGCCCGAGACCACGGTCACGACACGTACCCGGAGCCGCCGCGCCGCCGCGAAGCCGCCCGAGTCGCCCGAGGCGACCGAGGCGACCGACGCACCCCAGACTCCCGCGGCGAGCGGCGACGAGCCCGCCGCCGACGCCCCCGCGGCGCGCACGCCGCGCCGCCGTACCGCCAAGAAGGCCACGTCGGGATCCGCCGCGCCGGCCGAGAACGAGCCGAGCACCGAGCAGGCCGACTCCGGCGAGGGTGCGGAGTACGACGACTCCGACGACGACCGCGACGGCGAGGGCGGTCCCCGCCGACGGCGCCGCCGCGGTGGCCGCCGCCGCCGCAAGCCGGGCGACGGCGACGACAGCACCAGCGACGACAACGACACCAGCGCCGACTCCTCGTCGTCCCAGGCGCCGTCCAAGGACGACGACGGTGACTCCTCCGAGGAGGGCGGCACCCGCCGGCGCCGGCGCCGGCGTCGCGAGGGCGACGACAACGGCTCGGGCGACGACCCGAGCAACACCGTCACCCGCGTCCGCCGCCCCCGCAACGCCGAGGACGAGATCACCTCGATCCAGGGCTCGACCCGGCTCGAGGCCAAGAAGCAGCGCCGCCGCGAGGGCCGCGAGGCCGGACGCCGCCGGGCGCCGATCGTCAGCGAGGCCGAGTTCCTGGCCCGCCGTGAGTCGGTCGACCGGGTCATGGTCATCCGCCAGCGCGAGGAGCTCACCCAGATCGCTGTGCTCGAGGACAAGGTGCTCGTCGAGCACTACGTCGCCCGCGAGTCGCAGACCTCGCTGATCGGCAACGTCTACCTCGGCCGAGTCCAGAACGTCCTGCCCTCCATGGAGGCGGCGTTCATCGACATCGGCAAGGGTCGCAACGCGGTGCTCTACGCCGGCGAGGTCAACTGGTCGGCGCTCGGCCACAAGGATGGCCAGCCGCGCAAGATCGAGTCGGTGCTCACCTCCGGCCAGTCGATCCTGGTCCAGGTGACCAAGGACCCGATCGGCCACAAGGGTGCCCGCCTCACCAGCCAGGTCAGCCTGGCCGGCCGGTTCCTGGTCTACGTGCCCGACGGCACCACCAGCGGCATCTCCCGCAAGCTCCCCGACACCGAGCGCAACCGGCTCAAGACCCTGCTCAAGGAGATCGTCCCCGACACCGCGGGCGTCATCGTGCGCACCGCCGCCGAGGGCGCCAGCGAGGAGGAGCTGACTCGCGACGTCGAGCGCCTCACGGCTCGCTGGGAGGACATCGACGGCAAGGCCAAGGGCCAGGCCCCGCAGCTGCTCTACGGCGAGCCCGACCTGACCCTCAAGGTCGTGCGCGACCTGTTCACCGAGGACTTCAAGAAGCTGGTCATCCAGGGCGACGACGCCTGGACCAGCGTGCAGGACTACGTCGCCCACGTGGCTCCGGACCTGCAGGAGCGGGTGCAGCGCTACGAGAGCGACAACGGCCAGGACATCTTCGCCGCCTACCGCGTCGACGAGCAGATCGCCAAGGGTCTCGACCGCAAGGTCTGGCTGCCCTCCGGCGGCTCGCTGGTCATCGACCGCACCGAGGCGATGACCGTCGTGGACGTCAACACCGGCAAGTTCACCGGCTCCGGGGGCAACCTCGAGGAGACGGTCACCAAGAACAACCTCGAGGCCGCCGAGGAGATCGTGCGCCAGCTCCGCCTGCGCGACATCGGCGGCATCATCGTCGTCGACTTCATCGACATGGTGCTCGAGTCCAACCGCGACCTGGTGCTGCGCCGCATGGTCGAGTGCCTCGGCCGCGACCGCACCCGCCACCAGGTCGCCGAGGTGACCTCGCTGGGCCTGGTCCAGATGACCCGCAAGCGGATCGGCACTGGCCTCCTCGAGGCCTTCAGCGAGAACTGCGAGCACTGCCAAGGCCGCGGCGTGGTCATCCACGAGCAGCCGGTCGCACCCCGCTCCAGCGACGACGCGCCGCGCTCCGCCGGTGGCGGTCGTCGCTCCCGCGGTGGTGGTGGCGGTGGCCGGGGCCGGGGTCAGGACGACCAGTCCCCGAGCACCCCCAAGGCCGTGCCGTCCCCGAAGGACGTCGCCGCCATGGCGAAGCCCGAGAACGCCGCGCCGGCCGAGGAGGACGACGAGACCTTCGAGCCACTCACCGAGGTCGAGCCCACGTCCGTGACCGAGCCCGAGCTCGACGCGCAGCCCGAGGGCCAGGCCGAGCCGGAGGTCCAGGCCGAGCCCGAGCCCGAGGCGCCGGCGGCCGAGGCGCCGGCGGCCGAGCCGGAGGCGCCCAAGGTCGTCACCCGGACCCGACGTACCACGCGGTCCACGGCGACGATCAGCACGACCCCGGCCGAGATGCCGGCCCCCGTGGTGGTCGTTCCGGCCGCCGCACCCGTCGAGGCTTCCCCCGAAGCGCCGGAGGCGGCCGCGGCCGCTACCGAGCCGCCGAAGGTCGTGACCCGCACGCGTGGTCGCCGTACAGCCTCCGCAACGGCGGCCTCGACGACCGTGGCGACCGAGCCCAGCACGGACGAGCCGGACGCTGACGCGTCGGCCTCGACCGTGCACGTCCCGGTGAAGAAGCGCTCGCGCAAGCGTTGACGGGAGCGCCGCCCGCTCACGTTTTGCGGTGGGGGCGGCGCGTCCGTAGTATTGACCCTCGGTGCGCTCACGCGTGCCCACTCTGTCCCAAAGCTTCCACGGTATCCCTCCACCTCCGGGTGGGCGAGGCGTGCCGCAGCCCAAGCGTGTTTCAGCAAGACCGACGAAGGAGACCGCGGTGTACGCGATCGTGCGCGCAGGCGCCACCCAGCAGAAGGTCGCCGTTGGCGACGTCATCGAGATCGACAAGGTGACGACCGGCGTCGGCGAGTCGGTGACCCTTCCGGTGGTGCTCGTCGTCGACGGCGAGACCGTCACCGCGACCGGCCTGGACAAGGCCTCGGTGACCGTCGAGGTCCTCGGCGCCACCAAGGGCCCCAAGATCATCATCCAGAAGTACAAGAACAAGACCGGCTACAAGAAGCGCCAGGGTCACCGCCAGAAGTACACCCAGGTCAAGGTCACCGACATCTCCCTCTGAGCCCTGGCTCGAGACACACGAAGGACTGACACATGGCACACAAGAAGGGCGCCGCGTCCACCAAGAACGGTCGCGACTCAAACTCCCAGCGCCTCGGCGTGAAGCGCTTCGGCGGCCAGGAGGTCAACGCCGGCGAGATCATCGTTCGCCAGCGTGGCACCCACTTCCACCCGGGCAGCGGCGTCGGCCGTGGCGGCGACGACACCCTCTTCGCGCTGGTCGCGGGTGCGGTGGAGTTCGGTCGCAAACGCGGCCGCAAGGTCGTCAACATCGTCCCGGGCGAGTGACCTGACGCTCGCTCGTTCTTTCTTTCCGCGCTTGGGCGTCCCTGATCTCGGGGTCGCCCTTTCGCTATTTTCCGACCAGTTCCGACCAGCACAGACAACAGACAGGCGGTGAAACCATGGCAGTCCCCACCTTCGTCGACCGGGTGTCGCTCCACGTGAGCGCGGGTCGCGGCGGCAACGGCGTCGCCTCGGTACACCGCGAGAAGTTCAAGCCCCTCGGCGGCCCCGACGGCGGCAACGGCGGGCCCGGCGGGTCCATCATCCTGCGTGTCGACCCCGACATCACGACCCTGATCGACTACCACCACAGCCCCAAGCGCACCGCCGAGGCCGGCGGCCACGGCGCCGGTGCGCACCGCAACGGCGGCCATGGCTCCGACCTGGTGCTGCCCGTGCCCGACGGCACCGTCGTCACCGACGCCGCCGGTGAGGTACTGGCAGACCTGACCGGCCCCGGCACCGAGCTGGTGATCGCCCAGGGCGGTCGCGGTGGCCTCGGCAACGCCGCGCTGGCCAGCTCCAAGCGCAAGGCGCCCGGCTTCGCCCTGCTCGGCGAGCCCGGTGACGAGCTCGAGATCCGCCTCGAGCTCAAGATCGTGGCCGACATCGGCCTGGTCGGCTTCCCGAGCGCCGGCAAGTCCAGCCTGATCGCCTCGATCTCGCGGGCCCGGCCCAAGATCGCCGACTACCCGTTCACGACCCTGGTGCCCAACCTCGGCGTCGTCACCGCCGGCGAGACGACCTTCACGGTCGCCGACGTACCCGGCCTGATCGAGGGTGCCAGCGAGGGCCGCGGCCTGGGCCACGACTTCCTGCGCCACATCGAGCGCTGCGCGGCGCTGGTCCACGTCGTCGACACCGCGACTATGGAGCCCGGGCGCAACCCGGCCGACGACCTCGCGGTCATGGAGAACGAGCTCGCGCGCTACGGCGGTCTCGAGGACCGTCCCCGGCTGGTCGCCCTCAACAAGGTCGACGTACCCGACGGTCGCGACCTGAGCGACATCGTGATCGAGGACCTGCGCGCCCACGGGCTGCGGGTCTTCCCCGTGTCGGCCGCCAGCGGCGAGGGCATGCGCGAGTTGACGTTCGCCATGGCCGAGATCGTGCGGGCCGCTCGTGCCGAGCGCGAGGTGGCCGAGGCACAGCGGATCGTGCTGCGCCCGCCGAGCGCCGACAACAGCGACTCCTTCACCGTCACCGAGACCCCCGACGGCTGGCGGGTCCAGGGCACCAAGCCCGAGCGCTGGGTGCGCCAGACCGACTTCAGCAACGACGAGGCCGTGGGCTTCCTCGCCGACCGGCTCAACCGGCTCGGGGTCGAGACCAAGCTGCTGCGGATGGGTGCCGAGGAGGGCGACATCGTCATCATCGGCCACGTCGACAACTCGGTCGTCTTCGACTTCAAGCCCGGCATCGACGCCGGCGCGGAGAACCTCGCCCGACGCGGCGAGGACGAGCGCTTCGAGGAGAAGCGCCCCGCCCACGGTCGCCGGCGCGCGATCCAGGAGGCGATGCCCGAGCGCGGCGAGACCGAGACCCGTGCCGACGTGGCGCGCCGCCTCGACAAGCCGGAGAAGTTCGGGCCGAAGTCCTACACGATCGGCTCGCGCGACGACCCCGACTGGTCTGAGAGCGACCCCGACGCATGACCGCCGGCCTGCGGCTCGAGGTCACCGGCGCGCGCCGGGTCGTGGTCAAGGTCGGGTCGTCGTCGCTGACGACCACCGCGGGCGGGATCGACCCCGCCACCGTGAGCCGGCTGGTCGACGTACTCGCCGCCGCGCGCGGTCGTGGCGCCGAGGTGGTCCTGGTGTCCTCGGGTGCCATCGCCGCCGGCCTCTCGCCGTTGGGCCTGCGCAAGCGGCCCCGCGGGCTCGCCGCGCAGCAGGCGGCCGCGTCGGTGGGGCAGGGGCTGCTGGTGCACCGCTACACCGAGGAGCTCGCGCGCCACGACGTCGTGGCCGGGCAGGTGCTGCTCACCCTCGACGACGTCACCCGGCGCTCGCACTACCGCAACGCGTTCTCCACCTTCGCCAAGCTGCTCGAGCTCGGCGTGCTCCCGATCGTCAACGAGAACGACACGGTCGCCACCAACGAGATCCGCTTCGGCGACAACGACCGCCTGGCCTCGCTCGTCGCGCACCTCGTGCACGCCGACCTGCTGGTGCTGCTCTCCGACGTCGACGGCCTCTACACCGCCGACCCGCGTGACCCGGGCAGCACGTTGGTGCCCGAGGTGCGGTCGTTCGCCGACCTCGCTCACGTGCGCGTCGGGAGCCCGGGGGCGGCGGGTCTGGGCAGCGGCGGCATGCAGACCAAGCTCGAGGCCGCCCGTATCGCCACCGGTGCCGGTATCCCCGTCGTGCTCGCCGCGGCCGAGCAGGCGGATGCCGCGCTGGCGGGGGAGCGTGTCGGCACCCTCTTCCACGCCACCGGGAAGCGGCGCTCCACCCGGCTGCTGTGGCTGGCGCACGCCACCGAGCCGAAGGGCACGCTGCTGCTGGACCCCGGCGCCGTCCGCGCCGTCGTCGAGCGCCGCGCCTCACTCCTCGCCGCCGGTGTCACCGGGGTGATCGGCGCGTTCACCGCCGGCGACCCGGTCAACCTCGCCGGCCCCGACGGCGCCGTCGTCGCGCGTGGGCTGGTCAACTTCGACGCCGGCGAGGTCCCGCAGCTGCTCGGCCGGAGCTCGCACGACCTCAAGCGCGAGCTCGGCGCCGCCTACGAGCGTGAGGTCGTCCACCGCGACGACCTGGTGCTGCTCTAGCGCGCCGGTAGGTTGGCGACATGACCCCCGCGCGTGCTGCCTACTGGTGCGCGCTCACGGTGGTCCTGCTGCCCGCGGCGGCGCTGACCGTCGTACGGCTGGTGGAGCCTGACCTGGCCCGTGCGGTCCAGCTGCAGGCGTTCACGCCCTTCGGGCTTCCGTTGTACGCCGTCGGGCTGGTGCTGCTGCTGGGCGGGATGCTGCGCGGGGTGGCCGGCCAGCGGTTGCTCGCGGTGCCGCTCGTGATGGCGGTCGCGGGGCTGGGGCTGCACGGCTGGTGGTTCGCGCCGCTGGTCACCGGTCCCGACCCGGAGCCGCCCACCAGCGGGGATGAGGTCGTCGTCCTGACGTCGAACCTCTTCGCCGGGCGAGGAGACGCGGCCCAGCTGGTCGAGGAGGCGAGCGCGGCGCGGGTCGACGTACTCGTCGTCAGCGAGGTCACCGAGCGCGCCGTGCTGGACATGGAGGCGGTGGGGCTCGCGGACGTCTTCCCCTACCGCGCGGGCCGAGCCGGCGAGACGGTGATGGGCACCATGGTCTTCTCGCGGGAGCCGATCGAGGTCGTCGAGACCCTGGACACGCTCTTCGACGGGCTTCGCGTGCGCACCGGCGACCTCGACCTGCTCGCGGTGCACCCTGCGCCGCCGACGCTGTTCCACGACTGGGGCAAGGACCACCGGATGATCCTGACGGCGGCGCAGGAGCCCGGCGTCGACCTGATCGCCGGTGACCTCAACGCCACCCTCGACCACGCGCCCCTGCGCGCCCTCGTCGACGCCGGCTACCGCGACACCGCCGAGCTCGCCAACGAGGGGCTGGCGGCCACCTGGCCGGTCGACGGCGGGTTCCCGCTGCTCAGCCTGCTGCCGCCGTCGGTGGCGATCGACCACATCATGGTGGCCACCGGATGGGTCGTGGCAGCCACCGAGACCGTCGACATCGACGGCGCCGACCACCGCGCCGTCCTGGCTACGGTGGTGTCCCGATGAACCAGGACCAGCCGCTCGACCCACCTCTGGCGCCCCAGCCCGCACCCGAGATGGACGACGACACCTTCTTCCGGTGGTACGGCGAGTGGGAGCCGCTCGACCCGACGACCATCGCCGAGTTCATGGCCGGCTTCGACCGGCCGTGGTGGGTGATCGGCGGCTGGAGCATCGAGGCG
Source organism: Nocardioides szechwanensis (assembly GCF_900103935.1). Classification (GTDB taxonomy): domain Bacteria; phylum Actinomycetota; class Actinomycetes; order Propionibacteriales; family Nocardioidaceae; genus Nocardioides; species Nocardioides szechwanensis. The sequence continues at coordinate 16,149 of NZ_FNIC01000014.1, read as the reverse complement.
TTCACCGGCGTCGAGCGCGAGCACGACGACCTCGACATCTCGATGCTCACCTGCGACGCGGTGGCGTTCCGAGAGTTCCTGGGGGAGCGCTACACACCCTGGGTGGTCGGCTCGGGGAGCATGCACCCCTTCACCCCCCAGCACGCCGACGTCGGCCGCGAGGGCCAGCTGTGGGTGCGCGAGCATGCGGGAGCGCCGTGGTTCCTGGACGTCCCACTGACACCGGACACCGACGGGATGTGGACCAACAAGCGCTGGCCCGCGCACGTCGCGCCGGTCGAGGAGGTCACCTGGGCGGCCGCCGACGGCGTCCGCTACCTCCGCCCGGAGGTGACGGTGATGATGAAGGCGCGCCTCGACCGGCCCAAGGACCGCGCCGACCTGGACGTCACCTGGCCGCTGCTCACCGACCCCGAGCGGGCCTGGGTCCGCGAGACGGTCGCGCTGGCCCACCCCGGCCATCCGTGGCTCGAACGCCTCTGAGACGGCTCTGATGGCGGGCCACGACAGGGTGCGCCGTACGCTTGAGCCTGCCATGAGTCACTCCGCCCACGAGTCGGTCGTCTACCTCGACCACGCCGCCACCACCCCGATGGTGCCCGCGGCGGTCGAGGCGCTCACCGCCCACCTGCTCGACGTCGGCAACCCCAGCTCGCTGCACGCCTCCGGGCGCCGCGCGCGCCGGGTGGTCGAGGAGTCGCGCGAGACCATCGCGCAGGCGCTCAACTGCCGCCCCGGCGAGGTCGTCTTCACCGCCGGCGGCACCGAGGCCGACAACCTGGCGCTCAAGGGCATCTACTGGGCCCGGCAGGCCGCCGACCCGCGGCGCACCCGCATCCTGGTCACCGCGATCGAGCACCACGCCGTCCTCGACCCGGTCTTCTGGCTCGGCGAGGACGAAGGCGCCCACGTCGACCTGGTCCCCGTCGACCGTGACGGCCGCGTCGACGTCGACGCCCTGCGGGCCCTCATCGAGCAGGACCCCGACACCGTCGCCCTGCTGTCGGTGATGTGGGCCAACAACGAGGTCGGCACGGTCCAGCCGATCGACGAGGTCGTCGCGCTCGCGAGCAGCCATGGCATCCCGGTCCACACCGACGCGGTCCAGGCCGTCGGCACCGTCCCGATCGACTTCGCGGCCTCGGGCGTCGACGCCCTCACCCTGACCGGCCACAAGCTCGGCGGGCCCTACGGCGTCGGCGCGCTCGTCGTACGACGGGAGCTCGAGGTCACCGCGCTGGTCCACGGGGGCGGCCAGGAGCGCGACATCCGCAGCGGCACCATCGACACCCCGGCCATCGCGGGCTTCGCCGCCGCGGTCGAGCTCGCCGTCAAGCACCAGGCCGAGCACGCCACCCGCGTCTCGGCGCTGCGCGACCGGCTGGTCGCGGGTGTCCTGGCGGCGGTGCCCGACGCCGTCGTCAACGGTGACCTGACCCACCGGCTCCCGGGCAACGCCCACCTCAGCTTCCCCGGCTGCGAGGGCGACTCGCTGCTGATGCTGCTCGACGCCCGCGGCATCGAGTGCTCCACCGGCTCGGCCTGCTCCGCCGGAGTGCCGCAGCCGTCGCACGTCCTGCTGGCGATGGGGCGCGCCGACGACGAGGCCCGCAGCTCGCTGCGCTTCTCCCTCGGCCACACCTCGACCGAGGCCGACGTCCAGGCCCTGGTCGAGGCAATCGGTCCGTGCGTCGAACGGGCCAGAGCAGCGTCACGATGAAGGCGGTCCCTGAGGAGCGAGCGAAGCGAGCGTCTCGAAGGGTCCTCGCTGCCATGTCCGGCGGCGTCGACTCGGCGGTCGCCGCGGCCCGCGCCGCCGAGGCCGGCCACGACGTCACCGGCATCCACCTCGCGCTGTCGCGCAACCCCGCCTCCTACCGCTCCGGCGCCCGCGGCTGCTGCACGATCGAGGACAGCAACGACGCCCGCCGCGCGGCCGACGTCATCGGCATCCCGTTCTACGTCTGGGACCTCAGCGAGCGCTTCCACGAGGACGTGGTCGAGGACTTCATGGACGAGTACGCCGCCGGGCGCACCCCCAACCCGTGCCTGCGGTGCAACGAGAAGATCAAGTTCGCGGCGGTGCTCGACCGCGCGCTGGCGCTGGGCTTCGACGCCGTCGCGACCGGCCACTACGCCCAGCTGCGCCCCGGCGCCGACGGGCTGATCGAGATGCACCGAGCCGTCGACCACGGCAAGGACCAGTCCTACGTGCTCGGGGTGCTCGACCAGCACCAGCTCGCCCACTCGTTGTTCCCTCTGGGCGACACGACCAAGGACGTCGTCCGCCAGGAGGCCGCCGCTCGCGGGCTGCTGGTCGCCGACAAGCCCGACAGCCACGACATCTGCTTCGTGGCCGACGGCGACAACGCCGGCTGGCTGCGCGAGAAGCTCGGGGATCGCGCACCCAACCACGGGGGAGCGATCGTCGACGACGCGACGGGGGAGGAGCTGGGCCGCCACACCGGGACCTACGGCTTCACCATCGGCCAGCGCAAGGGGCTGCGGATCGGCACCCCCGCAGCCGACGGCAAGCCGCGCTTCGTGCTCGACATCGAGCCGGTCACCGGCACCGTGACCGTCGGCCCGCACGAGCGGCTCGCGGTCAGCCGGCTGTCCGCCATCAAGCCCCGCTGGTGCGGCACGGTCCCTCGCCGCCTGGAAGGCACCGTCCAGCTGCGCGCCCACGGCGGTGAGCACCGAGCGGTCGTGGCCACCGGCGACGGTGCGGTCGAGATCGAGCTGCTGGACCCGGCGTACGGCATCGCCCCCGGGCAGGCGGCCGTGATCTACGACGGCAGCCGGGTCGTGGGCTCGGCCACCATCGCAAGCACCTCGACTGGGACGTCGTGACCTGGGCCACCGGCGTCGGGTCGATGCCCGGCGACGACCAGCGTGACTACGACGAGGCGCTGCGCACCGTCCTCGGTGAGCTGCCCGACCTCGCCCACCTGCCCGAGGTCCCGGGACGCGGGGCGCCGGCCGGCATGACCGGCCGGGGGCTGGCCGTGATGGCCGACCTCGGCGCCGACCTTCAGCCCGCCGGCTGGCGGCTCACCGACGCGCCCGGCATCGACCACCGTCGCGCGCGCAGCCTGCTCGCCCAGGACCTCGACGCCCTCGAGGAGCAGGCCCAGGGCTACGCCGGCACCTTCAAGGTCCAGGTCGCCGGGCCGTGGACCCTGGCCGCGACCGTCGAGAAGCCCCGCGGCGACAAGGTGCTCTCCGACTCCGGCGCCCGGCGGGAGCTCGCGCAGGCGCTCGCCGAAGGCGTCCGCGACCACATCCGCGACCTACGTCGCCGGCTGCCGTCGGTGGACCGGCTCGTCGTGCAGGTCGACGAGCCTTCGCTGGCCGCGGTCCTCGCGGCCCGCATCCCGACCGCGTCCGGCTTCGGCCGGCACCGGACCGTCCACCCGCCCGAGGCGTCGGAGCACCTGGAGTGGGTCCTGGGCGCGATCGCCGACGAGGGCGCCGAGCCGTGGGTGCACTCCTGCGCGCCCGAGACGCCGTGGCAGCTGCTGCGCGGCGCGGGTGCCCGTGGGCTGTCGGTCGACCTGGACCTGATGACCGCGCACGACCACGACGTCCTGGCCGAGGCGCTCGACGCCGGCGAGACCGTCGCGCTCGGCGTCGTACCCTCCCTCGACCCGGAGCGGGCGCCCACCGAGACCGAGGTCACCGAGCGGGTCATGCGCTGGCTCGACCTGGTCGGTCTCGACCCGACGACGAACGGCGGCTCGCTGGTCCTGACGGCGACCTGCGGGCTGGCCGGTGCGTCACCCTCGTGGACCGCCCAGGCGCTGCGGCTGATCGCCGCCGGCGCCCGCAACCTGTCGTAGGACGACGAGACCCGGCCACCCGCAACGGGTGACCGGGTCGTGAAAATGACTTCGTCATTCCATCGGGAGTGTTGCGTCAGCCGACGTGGACGCCCTCGGGGCCGTCCGTGGCCAGCTCCTCGTGCTTGACGTCCAGGAAGATCCAGACGACGACCGAGGCAGCGAGCATCAAGAGCGCGCCCACGAAGAACGCGTTGGTCGCGCCCTCGGTGAACGTCGACTGGAACACCGCGGCCTGGAGGATGCTGATGTCCGCCCCCGGCACCGGGGTGCTGGGGTCGACGTTGGCCTGCGTGAGGCCCTGCGTCAGCGGACCCACGACGGTGTCGGTGCGGTTGTTGATGAAGTGCAGCGACACCGTGCTGAGCGTGGCCAGACCGAGCGCGCCACCGACCTGCTGCATCGTGTTGAGGACGCCCGAGCCGATCCCGGAGTCCTCGGCGCGCAGGTGGTGCACCGCGGTGAGGGTCAGCGGGACGAAGACGAGGCCCATGCCCACCGACATCGTGATGATGTAGGGGAAGATGTGCGCCCAGTAGTTGACGTCCTCGCCGGCCGTGCCGCCACCGAGCAGCTGCCCCAGGACACCTGACGTCGAGTCGTCGATCGACAGCCTCGAGAACATGAACAGCGAGAACGACGCGAGCAGGGTGCCGACGCCCGCGAGGTAGCGCGGGTTGACCCGGTTGACCAGGTTGGACGACAGCCCCGCACCGATCACGATGCCGAACGAGAACGGCAGGAACGCGAAGCCGGCCCGCAGCGGCGAGTAGCCGACGATCTGCTGGATGAAGAGGCTCAGGAAGTAGAACATCGAGAACATCGCCGCGGGCGCCAGCATCATCGCCAGGAAGCTCGAGGCGCGGGTGCGGTTCTGGAAGATCCGGATCGGCAGGAGCGGGTGCTCGACGCGCGACTCGATGAGCGCGAAGACGACCAGCAGGACGACACCGGCCACCAGGCTGGCGATCGTCCAGGTGTCACCCCAGCCGTAGCGCTCGTCGCCGGCGCGGGTGAGGCCGTAGACGATGCCGAGCAGACCGAAGGTGCCGGTGATGGCGCCGGGCACGTCCAGCTCGCCCTTGTGCGACTCCGACTCGCGCAGGAAGCGCGGGGCGAGGGCCGCGGCTGCGAGACCGATCGGGGTGTTGATCAGGAACGTGAAGCGCCAGCCGGCGACCTCGGTGCCGAAGATCTCCGGGTTGAGGCCGGTGAGCCAGCCACCGAGGATCAGGCCGACCGCTGCGCCGGCGCCGGACATCGCGGCGTACACGGCGAAGGCGCGGTTGCGCTTGGGGCCGGCCGGGAAGGTCGTGGTGATCAGCGCGAGTGCCGCAGGAGCGGCGAGTGCGGCGCCGAGGCCCTGGAGGGCGCGGGAGCCGAGCAGCATCGTCTCGTTCTGGGCGAAGCCGCCGATGAGCGAGGCGATCGCGAACACGGTCAGGCCGAGGGCGAAGATCCGCCGCCGTCCGTAGAGGTCACCGAGCCGGCCACCGAGCAGGAGCAGGCCACCGAAGGCCAGCGCGTAGCCGGTGACGATCCAGGCCAGGTTGGCCTGGGTGATGTGGAGGTCGTTGCCGATGTAGGGCAGGGCGATGTTGGTGATCGTGCCGTCGAGCACGACCATCAGCTGGGCGATGGAGATGAGCACGAGAGCCCACCCGAGGTGGAGCTCCTTCTCGTCCGGCTGCGCGGGCTCCGGGGCGTGACCCTCGGCGGCTTGTACGTCGGTCATGAGTCTGCTTTCTCTGCTGAGGTCGGCGTGGTCGTCGTCGTGCGGGTGGTGGTCGTGGGCCGCGCGCCGTAGGTGGCTGCCGGCATGATGATCTGGTCGATGACGCGGGCGATGACGTCCGCGTCGGGTACCTCCCCGAGGAGGAAGAGGCGGTGCAGGATGATGCCGGGCACCGCCGGTGCGAACAGGTCGAGGTCGACGTCGGCGCAGATCTCGCCGCGCTCCCGGGCCCGTTCGAAGATCCGTCGGCCGACCGCGGCCTTCGGGGCGATGAAGTCACGCCGGAAGGCCAGCGCGAAGTCCTCGTCGCGGCTGATCGCGGTCAGCACGCTCGCGAACACCGCGATCTGGTGGGCGTCGGTGAGCCCGCCCATGCCGCAGAACGACTCGAGCAGGTCTCCCCGCAGGGTGCCGGTGTCGGGCTCGGAGATCGGGCCCTTCTGCGAGAGCAGGGCGTCGATCACCAGGCTGGTCTTGTCGTTCCACCGGCGGTAGAGCGTCGCCTTGGAGGCTCGGGCCCGGGTCGCGACGGCGTCCATCGTGAGCCGGTCGTAGCCGAGCTCGGCCAACGCGTCGAGGGTGGCGTCGAGGATCTCCAGCTCGCGGTCACCCTCGATCCGCGGCCGGTGCGAGGTCGCGTCGGCGGTGCTGGGGGTGCTGGGGGTGGTGCTCTGGGTGCTGGCCTGGTTCACGACGCCTCCTACCCGTTACTCGGATGAAACGAAACAGTTCCGTTTCATCCCCAACAGAGTAGGTCGCCGAGGCATTCCCCCCAAAACCAATTAATCTTTCGGGACGCCAAACTCCTCGAGAAGCTCCAGCGACGAGTCGAGCGCGAAGGCGTTCCAGGTGCCGGAGCGGCGCAGCAGGTAGTGCCCGATCCGGCCCATGTCGGTGAGCGAGGCCGACGCGGCGACGCGGGCGGCGCGGGCGACATAGGCGTCGGTCATCCGGTACGACGTGATCCGGTCCGTGCGGCCGTGGGCGGCGCGGACGTGCTTGCCGGCCAGGGTGCCCACCGGGTCGGCGTCCGACCACCACGGGGCGAGCGCGACCACGCCGACGACGGCTGGGTCGGCGGCCACGTGCACCGCGGTGCGCCCACCCATCGAGTGCCCGAGCAGTACGACGGGCACGTCGCCGAGCTCACGGCGTACCTGCTCCAGCGCCCAGCGCGCGTCGGTGACGGGCGACCCGGCGTTCCAGCCGCGCTCGCGGTAGCGCAGCAGCCAGGTGCTGACCTCGGCCGCGTGGGCGCTGGGGGTGATCGCGCGCTGGAGTGCCGCGTGCCGGAGCCACGAGGCGCTGCGCCCGTCGACGGGGACGGTGCTGTGGGCCTTGCCGCCGTGGAGCATCAGCACCAGCCCGCGCGGGGTGCCGGGTGCGTCCAGGCGGGTCAGCGAGGGCGCGGTCAGCGTGGGCAGGGTGTCCTCCATGGGAGAGGTTCGGAGCCGCCAGCGTGACAGATTGGCCCCGACCCACCTGCGCCACTCCGGCGTCAGGGTGTCGGTGCGACCCGGCAAGATGTGCCCATGAGCGAAGAGCAGCCGACGCCCGCGACCCCGGAGGCCCGCGACGAGCACCAGCAGCTGGTCGAGCTCGTCGAGGACGCCCGCTGGCGCTACTACGTGCTCGACGACCCGACGCTCGACGACGCCGACTTCGACCAGCGGATGCGCCGCCTGGAGGAGCTCGAGGAGGAGTTCCCCGAGCTGCGCACCCCCGACTCGCCCACGCAGAAGGTCGGGGGAGCAGTCTCGACCGAGTTCACCGCCGTCGACCACCTCCAGCGCATGGAGAGCCTCGACAACGCGTTCTCCTACGACGAGCTGGCGGCCTGGCACGCGCGCCTGGGCCGCGACGGCATCGAGTCGCCCGACCTGCTCTGCGAGCTCAAGGTCGACGGCCTCGCGATCAACCTGCTCTACGACAAGGGCCGTCTGGTGCGCGCGCTCACCCGCGGCGACGGCCGCACCGGCGAGGACGTCACGCCCAACGTCAAGACCATCGAGTCGGTGCCCCACCGACTGCGTCAGTCCGACACCTACCCCGTCCCCGACCTGGTCGAGGTGCGCGGCGAGGTCTTCCTCCCGCGCGACGCCTTCGAGCGGCTCAACGCCTCCATGGTCGACGCCGGAAAGCCGATGTTCGCCAACCCGCGCAACGCCGCGGCCGGCTCCCTGCGGCAGAAGGACCCCAAGGTCACCGCCACCCGCGCGCTCGGCCTGGTCTGTCACGGCATCGGGGCCCGCGAGGGGTTCGAGCCGACCGCGCAGTCGATGGCCTACGCCGCGCTCGCCGAGTGGGGCCTGCCGGTCTCCGAGGCGGTCAAGGTGCTGCCGACGCTGGAGAAGGTCCAGGACTACATCGCCGACGCCGGCGAGCGGCGCCACACGATCGTCCCCTACGAGATCGACGGCGTCGTGGTGAAGGTCGACGACGTCGCGCTCCAGCGCCGCCTGGGCTCGACCAGCCGGGCGCCGCGCTGGGCGATCGCGTTCAAGTACCCGCCCGAGGAGGTCAACGCCGAGCTCCTCGACATCCGCGTCAACGTCGGTCGCACCGGTCGGGTGACGCCGTACGGCGTGATGGTGCCGACGCTCGTGGCCGGCTCCACGGTCGAGAACGCCACGCTCCACAACGCGCACGAGGTGAAGCGCAAGGACGTCCGCCCCGGCGACACGGTCATCCTGCGCAAGGCCGGCGACGTGATCCCCGAGATCCTCGGGCCGGTGCTCGCGCTGCGACCCGAGGGGCTGGCCGAATGGGTGATGCCGACCGAGTGCCCTGCCTGCGGCACCACCCTGGCCGAGCAGAAGGAGGGCGACAAGGACCTGCGCTGCCCCAACCACGAGCGGTGCCCGGGCCAGGTCCGCGAGCGGGTCTTCTTCGTCGCCGGGCGCAGCGCGTTCGACATCGAGGGGCTCGGCTACGAGGCCGCGGTCGCGCTGCTCGACGCCGAGGCCATCACCAACGAGGGCGACCTCTTCGACCTCACCGCCGACCAGCTGCTGCGGGCCCCGCTGTTCACGCGCGCGCCCAAGAAGGGGGAGGAGGGGCCCCAGCTCAGCGCCAACGGTCAGCGGCTGCTCGACAACCTCGGCGCTCGTCTGGACGTCCCGCTCTGGCGGGTGCTGGTGGCGCTCTCGATCCGCCACGTCGGGCCCAGCGCCGCCCGGGCCCTGGCCCAGGAGTTCGGCTCCATGGCGGCCATCCGCGGGGCGAGCGAGGAGCGGCTCGCCGCGGCCGAGGGCGTCGGTCCGACCATCGCCCGCGCGGTCATCGAGTGGTTCGACGTCGACTGGCACGTCGCCATCGTCGACAAGTGGGAGGCCGCCGGGGTCTCCATGGAGGACGAGCGCGACGAGTCCACGCCGCGCACCCTCGAGGGCCTGACGATCGTGGTGACCGGCTCGCTGGTCGACTTCAGCCGCGACTCCGCCAAGGAGGCGATCCTCAGCCGCGGTGGCAAGGCGTCCGGCTCGGTCTCCAAGAAGACCGACTACGTCGTGGTCGGCGAGAGCGCCGGCTCCAAGGCCGACAAGGCCGAGCAGCTCGGCGTGCCGATCCTCGACGAAGCCGGGTTCAAGCAGCTGCTGGCCGACGGTCCGGCTCAGGAGCCGTCCGACAACGGGTAGCGGTGCAGGCGGGTGGTGAGCAGCCGCCGCTCGGCCTCGTTGTCCGTGAGCCCGAGCGCGCGCCGGTTGGCGGCGTCGGCCTCCTCGGGACGCCCCAGCCCGCGGAGCAGCTCGGCGCGCGTCGCGTGCCACAGGTGGTACGACGCCAGGTCGGCGCCCAGCGTGTCGACCTCGGTCAGCGCCCGCTCCGCCTCGGCGGGGCCGAGCTGCGCCAGCGCGACGGCCCGGTTGAGCAGCACGACCGGCGACGCGTCGTGCGCGCACAGGACGTCGTACAGCGTGACGATCTGGAGCCAGTCGGTCGCCGCCCACGACGGGCTGGCCGCGTGACAGGCGGCGATCGCGGCCTGTAGCTGGTAGGGGCCGGGGGAACGCAACGCCGCGGCGCGCTCGAGCAGGTCCTCGCCGGCGGCGAGGGCGTCGGCGTCCCAGCGGGTGCGGTCCTGGTCGCGCAGCAGGACCAGTACGCCGTGCTCGTCGAAGCGCGCGCCGGCCCGGGCGTGCTGGATGGTGAGCAGCGCGGCCAGGCCCCAGGCCTCGGCCTCGTGGGGCAGGCTGGCCGCGACGACCTCGGCCAGCCAGACCGCGTCGGCGGCCAGGTCGCGGTCCTGGGTGGTGCCGGTCGACGACACGAAGCCCTCGTTGTACATGACGTAGACGACCGCCAGCACGTCGCGCAGCCGGGCCCGGAGCTCGGCCGACTCCGGGACGGTGAGGGCGATGTTGGTGGCGACGATCTTGCGCTTGGCGCGCACGATCCGCTGCGCCAGCGTCGACTCGTTGACGAGGAAGGCTCGCGCGATCTGGGGCGTGGTCAGGCCGACCACCGCGCGCAGCGTCAGCGCCAGGCGGGCGTCCGGCGCCAGCGCCGGGTGGCAGCAGGCGAAGAGCAGCGCGAGGCGTTCGTCGGTGCCGGACCGGCTCTCGGAGGGTCGGTCGGCCCGGTGGGCGAGGGCACGCTGCCGCGTGGCACGTCGTACGCCGTCGAGCGCGTTGCGGCTCGCCGCGACCTGGAGCCACGCACCCGGGCGCTCGGGAGGGCCGTCACGTCGCCAGGTCGTGAGTGCCTCGACCACCGCGGTCTGCACGGCCTCCTCGGCGAGGTCGAAGTCGCCGAAGCGCCGGGTCAGCCCGGCCACCAGCGGACCGGCCTCCTCGCGCAGGGTCTGCGCGAGGAGCCGGTCGGCGGGGTGGTTCACCCCTCCATGTGCGAGTAGTCCTCGACCATCGGGCGGATCTCGACCGAGCACCCCGGCAGCTGGAGCATCGGCCAGGTCTTGGTGATCGCGACCGCCGCGTCCATGTCGGCGACGTCGACCACGGTGAAGCCACCGATGACCTCCTTCGCCTCGTTGAACGGCCCGTCGACGACGAGCGGACCGCCGTCGTCGTGCCTGACCGTGGTCGCGGTGGTGACCGGGTGCAGCTCGGCGCCGGAGTCGGAGATGGCGTCAGCATGGGTGCCGAACCACTCGTAGACCTCCTTGTAGACCGCCTGCGCACGGTCGGGGTCGACGGCGGCGTCGAGCTCGGGCTGTGAGGTGAACATGAGCACGTACTTCATGGGCTTCTCCTGTCGGAAATGAACAGTCTCGCCATCTCGACGCCGCCCGGTCGAGGGAATCGACAGCCCGACCGATGAATTTCCTCGAGGACCGCCTACGACTCGTAGGTCCGACCGCCCAGCTGGGCCTCGGCGATCGGGCCGTCCAGCTCCAGCGGGGTGCTGGTGCACTCACCGGTCGCGGGGTCGCAGGAGTCGAAGCCGTCCTGCGTGAGCCGGAACAGCTCGCCGCCGGCGGTCCACCCGAAGTCGTAGACCTGGCCCTGGACCGTGACGTGCGAGCCGGTGCCGACGTCGTAGACCTCGAACTCGCCCGTGCCGGCGTCCATGCTCTCGATCTCGAGGGTCGCGAACCGTCCGTCGGGAGAGAGCGACAGATAGCCGTAGTCCGGGAACGAGACCGTCAGCAGCTCGTCGCCGGTCTCGGCGTCGGCGACGGTGGCCGAGCCCTGCTCGCTGTTCGAGACCCGGCCGCCCGCGATCTCGGGGTAGCCGCTGACGATGCCCGGCTGGGTGATCTCGCCGGTGCTCCAGTCGATCACGAAGTCGTCGCCCTCGGCGCCGAGGTAGACCTTGTCTCCCGAGATGGCGACCGGCAGGAAGCTGGCCGCGGCGCCCGGCACCGGCACCCGTGCGACCTCGGTGTCGGTGTCGACGTCGTGCACGACGACCTCGACCGTGCCGCCGGTGTCCTGCGCGTAGGCGACGTATGGCTGCTCGGGGTCGGTGGCGTGCACGGTCTCCTCCGTCTCGACGCTCACGGGGGAGACGGTCCCGTCGGGACGCACCAGCGAGAAGCGTTGCGGGCCGCCGCCGTCGCTGTAGGAGTTGTTGCCGTGACGCACGAGCACGCCGACCGAGGTGTAGTAGAGCGACTTCACCGCCTTGTCGTCGATGGTCACCTGCTGGGTGGCGTCGTCGAAGTAGACGGTCGACCCGAGCGCGAACGTCACTCCGGGGTCGGCCGCTGCGTCGACTCCGGTGGACGGGGTGGGCCGGGAAGGGTCGTCGCCGCCGAGGATGACGGCGCCGCCGCCCACGACGAGAAGCACGCTCGCCGCGGCGCCGACGACAGAGAGGCGCCGGCGGCGGCGCAGCGCGCGGCCCTGGGCGAGGACCGGCCCGGCCGGCGGTGGGGGTACGTCGAGGCGGTCGGCCTCGAGCTGCATCAGGGCGCTGAGTCGTTCAGTCATGGCGGGCTCCCAGGGTCTGCGGCACGACGGCCTCGCCGAGCTGCACGCGCAGCTTGGCGAGCGCCTCGGAGGTCTGGCTCTTGACGGTGCCCTCGGTGATCCCGAGGGCGCGGGCGGTCTCGGCGACGCTCAGGTCGTCGTAGTAGCGCAGCACGACCACCGCCCGCTGGCGCGGGGGCAGGAGGCCGAGTGCCGAGATGACGGCCGGTCGGTCGCTCGGGTCCGAGTCGTGGGCGAGCTCGGGCAGGTCCTCGGTGGGCCGCTCGTTGCGCCACGACTTCTTGCGGAACCACGAGGCCGCGGTGTTGACCAGCACCTTGCGGGCGTACGCCGGTGCCGCCTCGAGGCTGCGGACCTTGGGCCACGCGGCGTAGGTCTTGGCGAGCGCGGTCTGCACGAGGTCCTCGGCCTCGCCGCGGTCGCCCAGCATGAGGTACGCCGTGCGGTAGAGCGCCGGCCACGTGGCGTGGACGAACTCCGTGTACTCCGAGTCGGACGGTGTCCGTGACATCGATGGCTCTCCTTGGTCGTCCCTTGCTCCTCACAGTGCAAGATGCGGCCGCGAACGGTTCGGTTGGGCGGTGCCCCGAGACTGCCCGGAGGCGGAGCGAACCCTAGGATTGACCGTATGCCTGAAATCTCCAGGGACGAGGTCGCGCACCTGGCGGTCCTCGCCCGGATCGACCTCGACGACGCCGAGCTCGACCACCTCGCCCCGCAGCTGTCGGTCATCCTCGAGTCGGTGGCCTCGATCAGCGGCGTCGCGGGCGACGACGTACCCCCGACCTCGCACCCGATGCCGCTGACCAACGTCTTCCGCGACGACGTCGTGGTGCCGGGCCTCACCGCCGAGCAGGCGCTGGCCGGCGCCCCGGCCTCCGAGCAGCAGCGCTTCTCGGTGCCGCGGATCCTGGGAGACGAGCAGTGAGCCTCCTCCGCAAGACCGCCGCCCAGCTCGCCGACGCGCTCGCCGCGGGCGAGACGACCTCGGTCGAGATCACCCAGGCCCACCTCGACCGGATCGGCGAGGTCGACGGTGCCGTCCACGCGTTCCTCCACGTCGACGCGGAGGGTGCGCTCGCGCAGGCCGCCGAGTCCGACGCCCGCCGCGCCGCGGGCAAGCCCGCCAGCGCGCTCGACGGCGTGCCGATCGCGGTCAAGGACGTGCTCGCGACCGAGGGGCTGCCGACCACCTGCGGCTCCAAGATCCTCGAGGGCTGGGTTCCGCCGTACGACGCCACCGTGGTCAAGCGGCTTCGTGCCGCCGGGCTGCCGATCCTCGGCAAGACCAACATGGACGAGTTCGCGATGGGCTCCTCCACCGAGCACTCCGCCTACGGCCCCACCCACAACCCGTGGGACCTCGACCGGATCCCCGGCGGGTCCGGCGGCGGCTCGGCCGCGGCCGTGGCCGCCTTCGAGGCGCCGCTCGCGCTCGGCACCGACACCGGCGGCTCGATCCGCCAGCCCGGTGCGGTCACCGGCACCGTCGGCGTGAAGCCGACCTACGGCTCGGTCTCCCGCTACGGCCTCGTGGCTCTGGCCAACTCCCTCGACCAGGTCGGCCCCGTCACCCGCACCGTGCTCGACGCGGCGCTGCTGCACGAGCTGATCGGCGGCCACGACCCGCTCGACTCCACCTCGATCCGCGAGTCCGTGCCCGACCTGACCGACGCCGTCCGAATGGGCGCGACGGGTGACCTGACCGGCGTACGCGTCGGCGTGGTGAAGGAGCTCGGCGGGGATAGCCAAGAAAATGAGGGATGGCAGGACGGCGTCCAGGCGCGCTTCCAGGAGGCCGTCGACCTGATGGTCGCCAACGGCGCCGAGGTCGTGGAGGTGTCGTGCCCGACGTTCGTGCACGCGCTGGCCACCTACTACCTGATCCTGCCGGCCGAGGCGTCGAGCAACCTCGCGAAGTTCGACGCGATGCGTTACGGCCTGCGGGTCCTGCCCGAGGGGATCATCGACCCCAGCGCCGAGGACGTCATGCGCGCGACCCGCGACGCCGGGTTCGGTGACGAGGTCAAGCGCCGGATCATCCTCGGCACCTACGCCCTGTCCAGCGGCTACTACGACGCCTACTACGGCCAGGCCCAGAAGGTGCGCACGCTGATCTCTCGCGACTTCGACGCGGCGTTCGCGAAGGCCGACGTGCTCATCTCCCCGACGGCGCCGACCACGGCGTTCAAGCTGGGGGAGAAGCTCGACGACCCGATCGCGATGTACCTCAACGACCTCGCGACCATCCCGGCCAACCTGTCCGGCGTCCCCGGCATCTCGGTGCCCGGTGGTCTCGCCGAGGAGGACGGGCTGCCGGTCGGCATCCAGATCCTCGCCCCGACGATGGCCGACGACCGGGTCTACCGCGTCGGCGCCGCGCTCGAGACGCTGCTCACCGACACGTGGGGCGGGCCCCTGCTCGACCGCGCCCCTGCCCTTGAAGGAGTCTCGCGATGAGCGACGTCCTGGTCCCGTGGGACGACGTGCTGGCGGCCTACGACCCCGCCCTGGGCCTCGAGGTCCACGTCGAGCTCAACACCAACACCAAGATGTTCTGCGGCTGCCCGGCGGTCTACGGCGGGGAGCCCAACACCCAGGTCTGCCCGACCTGCCTGGGGCTGCCCGGCGCGATGCCGGTGGTCAACGGCAAGGCCATCGAGTCGGCGATCCGGATCGGGCTCGCGCTCAACTGCGAGATCGCCGAGTGGTGCCGTTTCGCGCGGAAGAACTACTTCTACCCGGACATGCCCAAGAACTTCCAGACGTCGCAGTACGACGAGCCGATCTGCTTCGAGGGCTGGATGGACGTGGAGGTGGACGGCGAGAACTTCCGCGTCGAGATCGAGCGCGCTCACATGGAGGAGGACACCGGCAAGTCGCTGCACGTCGGCGGCGCCACCGGCCGGATCCACGGCGCCGACTACTCGCTGGTCGACTACAACCGCGCTGGCATCCCGCTGATCGAGATCGTCACGAAGCCGATCATGGGTGCGGGGGAGAAGGCGCCGGCCGTGGCCCGCGCCTACGTCAGCCAGCTCCGCGACCTGATCCTCGCCCTCGGCGTCTCCGAGGCGCGCATGGACCAGGGCAACCTGCGCGCCGACGTCAACCTGTCCCTGGCACCCAAGGGCAGCGGTGGCCTCGGCACCCGCACGGAGACCAAGAACGTCAACTCGTTCCGCTCCGTCGAGCGCGCGGTGCGCTACGAGATGCAGCGTCACGCCGCGGTGCTGAACGCCGGGGAGGCGATCTTCCAGGAGACCCGCCACTGGCACGAGGACACCGGGGTCACCACCAGCGGTCGCGCGAAGTCCGACGCCGACGACTACCGCTACTTCCCCGAGCCCGACCTGGTACCGGTCGCGCCCAGCCGGGAGTGGGTCGACGAGCTGCGCGGCACGCTGCCCGAGAACCCGGTCGAGCGCCGGGCCCGGCTGCAGGCCGACTGGGGCTACACCGACCTGGAGATGCGCGATGTCGTCGCGTCCGGCGTCCTGGTCCCGATCGAGGAGACGGTCGCGGCCGGCGCCTCGCCGCAGGCGGCGCGCAAGTGGTGGAGCTCCGAGCTCGCCCGGCGGGCCAACGACGCGGGGGTCGACGTCGTCGACCTCGGGGTCAGCCCCGCGCAGGTGGCCGCCGTACAGGCCCTCGTCGACGCCAAGACGATCAACGACAAGCTGGCCCGCCAGGTCTTCGACGGCCTGCTCGCCGGTGAGGGCACCCCCGAGGAGATCGTCGCGGCCCGCGGGCTCGCGGTCGTCTCCGACGACGGCGCCCTCGGTGCGGCCGTCGACGTCGCGATCGCGGCCAACCCCGACGTCGCCGACAAGATCCGCGACGGCAAGGTCGCCGCCGCCGGCGCCCTGATCGGCGCGGTCATGAAGGAGATGAAGGGCCAGGCCGACGCCGGACGGGTGCGTGAGCTGATCCTGGAGAAGCTCAGCTGACGCCAGCTTGAGCGCCCCACGTTCCTCTCAGGGGTTTCATCTGGGGGTTCGTGTGCCCCAGCGAGCTCCCCGCCGCACTGTCAGACACACGACCCGTCTGCTCGACGAGACGATCACCGTGAAGAAGAAGGACTAGGGCGCGTCTCCGAAGTCATGCGAGCCAGAGCATGATCGCGGCGAGGACGACCCCGCCTCGATAGATCACTGCGTGCTTGTCGTAGCGCGTC
>NZ_FNIC01000019.1 GCF_900103935.1 Nocardioides szechwanensis | reverse complement strand
GGCTCTTGTGACGGATGTGTGGGTGGGGTTGAGCAGTTGACGTAGGACACGCCGTTCTCTGGCTAGGTTTCTGAGCTGTTGAGGAACAGTTACCTGGCGAAGGAGAACGGCGTGTCTGCGCTCACCCTATGGCGACCCCTGCTCGGACTTGAAGACACCGCGATCGAGGACGTTCGAGTCGAGCCGGGTCACGGTGGCCGGGTCGTGGTCAGTGTCCGACCGATGGCGCGTCAGAAGAACCGTTGCGGTCGGTGCCGGCGTCGGTCCCGGCGCTATGACCAGGGACGTGGACGGCGGCTGTGGCGGACCCTGGACCACGGCACCAAGCCCGCTTTCCTCGAGGCCGACGCGCCCCGGGTGAAGTGCCCGGTCCACGGCGTGGTGGTCGCGCACGTGCCCTGGGCACACCACGGGTCGGGCCACACCCACGAGTTCGACCAACAGGTCGCCTGGCTCACGGTGCGGACCTCGAAGTCGGCGGTCACCGAGCTGATGCGGGTCGCGTGGCGCACCGTGGGCGCGATCGTGGCCCGGGTCTGGGCCGACCTCGACACCGGTGACCGGCTCGAGGGGTTGCGGAGGATCGGGATCGATGAGATCTCCTACAAACGCGGCTACAAGTTCCTCACCGTCGTGGTCGATCACGACACCGGCCACCTGGTCTGGGCCGGTGAGGGCCGCACCAAGGCCGTGCTGCGGCGCTTCTTCGATGACCTCGGCCCTGACCGGGCCGCCCAGCTCACCCACGTCTCGGCCGATGGGGCCGACTACATCGCCGAGGTCGTGGCCCAGCGGTGTCCGAACGCGGTGGTCTGTGCGGACCCCTTCCACGTCGTGCAGTGGGCCAACGACGCGCTGACCAAGGTCCGTCTGGAGTCCTGGCGGGCCGCCCGCAAGCTCGCGCGTCGCGATCCGCCCGCCAGGTCTGGCCCGGCCCGCAAGGCCCAGTGGCTCCCGGGACGTGACACCGCGAACGCGTTGAAGGGGGCCCGGTTCGCGCTGTGGAAGAACCCCGAGAATCTCACCGAGAAACAACACGCCAAGCTCGCCTGGGTCGCGATCGCCGATCCCCGGCTCCACACCGCCTACCTGTTCAAGGAGCGGCTCCGGCTGGTCTTCAAGATGCGACCCGAGGATGCAGCCGATTACCTCGACGAGTGGATCGACCAGGCCAGCCACAGCGACATCGCACCCATGGCAGAACTCGCCGAACGCATCACCAGACACCGCACCCGGATCCTGGCCGCGATCGAACATGACATGTCCAACGGCCCCGTCGAGTCGGTCAACACCAAGATCCGACTCCTGACCCGGATCGCGTTCGGCTACAAAAACCCCGAGGCCCTCATCGCCTTGGCCATGCTCGCCCTCGGACCCCACCGACCCGCCCTGCCCGGCCGACCCTCCTAACCCACACATGAGTCAGGGGAGCC